>NZ_CP150173.1:4540000-5158131 GCF_037964015.1 Brevibacillus sp. FSL K6-6036 | reverse complement strand
CCAGAATCCCTCCTTTCGGGAACATATAGAGAAATGATAATAAGAGCCAACGATCAAAAGAAAACGTGTATGAAATCAGCTGTTAATGAAAGAATCGACTGTGGATAAAAAAAGTCGAAAAAAAGGGATTCCGCTCGGATAAGCGAAAAAAAGTAGACGTTATCCGCACCTTTGTGAATAAAATGATTCACAGATGAGGAAATCTGTCCACAAACTTATCCACACGCTGTGGAAAAGTAAAATGTTCGGCTGAAGTTATTCACGTTCCAAAACAAAAACATAATAACAGATAAAAGGCATGACAGCAATGGTTTTTTCATACTTATCCACAAACACAACTGATTGTATACTACACATATTCACACCCCAATATTTTGTGTACAAGCTGTAGATAATCTTGTCGAAAGATGGAAATGTGGATAATAGGATATCCACAGTCTTGGGAAATATCTCTTTGGGGATATTTACCGAGATCCCTGATTTCCAGCCTTTCTTGACTTTTTAGGCGAATCTCCTTATAATGCGTAGGTAATGGTTTTTGAGGACGGAGGTGTATAGAAATGAAACCATCGTTTAACCCAAATAATCGCAAACGTAAAAAGGACCACGGGTTCCGCAAGCGTATGAGCACGAAAAACGGCCGTAAAGTCTTGGCTGCCCGCCGTCGTAAAGGTAGAAAGGTACTTTCCGCATAGGCCACAACTTCAGTGGCCTTTTTTGCTGCATATCGGTCGGGAAAATCTCCTTGTGCGCAGGCTCCCTGGGGGGAGAGACATGTGCTTCTTTATCATTCAGATTTGTGAAACTTTCAGGCGTTGGAATCGTTTTATAGATCGATGCCCGGATTGTTTCGCAGAAAAAGAGGGTTTGATGAGGAGGCTAGCATGGAGCGCCAAGGGGATTTCACCGACTTTTTTCTTACATTGGCTGATGTATATCTGAAGCAAAACCCGTTTCCGGGAATGATCTGTGCGTATGCAGGGGCGTACCGGTACGTGTACGAAGCCCGTTGCGTTTATGATCCAGATGGCTGCTACCGGGCGTGGAAAGAAGAAGCGATTCGTTTCTTGGAGTCGGAGGAAGGAAAAAGCAAAATGCTGGTTCAAGCCCGCACGGTCGTGGACGAGAGGAAGCGATGGGCGGAGGAAGCGCTGCTTGGCGGACTTGCCAAGACAGCATGGCTGGCCGGTGTTTCGGCATGGCTGGATGCAGTCATCATGTACGCCTGGTTCGAGAAGCGTACGCTTGCAACGGGGAAGCTCGTCCCGGCGATGAGGGAGCTGGCGGCCTACGGTGAATTCGTTTCACTGTTTCCGGCCATGTACCGAGATGATCATGATCTGTGGGAGCGCTTTCATTCCGTCGCGGCTTATCGTCGCTACTTCAGGGAGGCAGGAGGGGACGAATTTGCTTGCTCCGAGCTGCAGGATCTGCTGATGGAGCGAAAACTCGAGCGCCTTGTCCGGCAACGAGACGAAGAATCGGCCCGCTGGCTTTTGCTGACCGAAGCAGCCTGGCTGTATCTGTCCTGTTCCGAAGAGGAGAGCCTTGATGAGCATGTCGCCGCACTGCCGCTGCCTTTGCAAGAAAAGCTGGGGAAAATCGGGTTTTCCGAAGCAAATGCAGACATGATCCGGCACGTCGGCAGGTTGTCCGATCAGGTTGTCGAAGCTGTTTTCCAAAGAAGGAATTGAAGAATAGATGCCGTTTTTGGGAAAAAAGTGGTCGAAACAAGGATATACTGGTAGATGCTGCATACGTTTTCTACTATAATTATGATGTTAGGGGTTGTTTACCTTGCATCGTTCCCATCGGCTCAGAAAGAATGAGCAATTTCAGGAAGTGTTTCAAAAAGGAAACTCAGCAGCCAACAAGCAGTTTGTTCTCTATTCTGCCAAACAGGAGGGACAAGCCGCTTTTCGCGCCGGGATTTCTGTCAGTAAAAAAATAGGTAACGCGGTTATCCGCAATCGGGTCAAACGGTTGATTCGCGAGGCGCTCTCCCGTTTGGAAAGCAAGATCCCATCCGGACTTGACTTGATCATTATCGCCCGTCCTGGTGTGGAAGCGATGTCATTGGATGCCATCGAGCAATCTTTGGTCCATGTCATGAAGCGGGCCAAGGTAATCAGGCAGGTACCGGTACAAAACCACAAAAGAGGGTGAGGCGGTCATGGGGCGCGTATTCATATGGCTGATACGAGGATACCAGTTGTTCATCTCGCCGTATAAGCCGCCATCCTGCCGTTTCGCTCCTACGTGTTCCCATTATGCGATAGAGGCTATTCGCCGTTTTGGGGCATGGAAAGGAAGCTGGCTGGCCATTCGCCGCATACTGAAGTGCCATCCCTTTCATCCGGGTGGATTCGATCCTGTACCCGAACGCCGCAATCATTAGCAGTTTTGATGAAATATAACCGATAACCGTTACAGGGAAAAGGAGGACCATCCCTTGAGCAGACGCATCCTCAGCATATCCATGCTGGCCCTGCTGGTTTTGATCCTGTCGGGCTGTAATCCTCAAGCGGCAGCACCTATTGGGCCGGACGCAGAAGGAATTTGGGACAAGTATTTTGTCTACCCGCTGTCCTGGCTGATCCAAGAGAGTGCCATGCTGCTCGGAGGCAGCTACGGCTTGGGAATTTTGGTAGCGACCATCATCATCCGGCTGATCGTGCTTCCGCTGATGGTGAAACAGATCAAAAGTTCCAAGAAGATGCAGGAGCTGCAGCCTGAGCTGCAGAAAATCCGCGAAAAACACAAGAACGATCCGCAAAAGGCCCAACAGGAAACGATGCTTTTGTTCCAGAAAAATCAAGTGAATCCATTGGCCGGTTGTTTGCCGCTGCTCGTGCAAATGCCGATCCTCATTGCGTTCTATCACGCGATTATCCGGACAGAAGATATCAAGACACATACGTTCCTGTGGATGTCCTTGGGCGAGAAGGACCCGTATTACATCTTGCCGATCATCGCCGGGATTACCACGTATTTGCAGTCCAAAATGATGGGTTCGGTCACTCAAGGCAACCCGCAAATGCAAATGATGCTGGTAATCATGCCGCTGATGATTCTGGCGATCGCCGTCACCTTGCCGTCCGCTCTGTCTCTCTACTGGGTATACGGCAACCTGTTTACCATTGTGCAAACATATTTCTTGTATCGCGATACCAATAAAGCGCCCCGTCCGAAGGAGGGAACCTCCAAGTGAAAAAGGTGGTAGCTACGGCTAAAACGATTGACGATGCTGTGCAAAAGGCCTTGGAAGAGCTGAGTGTGCCTCGTGAAAAAGTTAGCGTTCGCATCCTGGAAGAACCGAGCCGCGGTTTGTTCGGTCTGATCGGTTCCCGCGATGCCAAAGTGGAAGTAGAAGTTCAATTCGATCCGGTTGATCAAGGGCTTGCTTTCCTTCAGGACGTACTTGCCAACATGAACGTGGACGCCAGAGTAGAAATGCGCCGTGGAGAAGAAGGCATGCTGTTTGACATTCAAGGTGCCAACCTGGGAATTATCATTGGCCGCAGGGGACAGACGCTGGATTCGCTGCAGTATCTCGTAAACGTCGTAGCAAACCGCCATGCGGACAAGCATGTACGAATCGTACTCGATGCCGAAAACTACAGGCAGCGCCGCAAAGAAACACTGGAGCAGCTTGCCGAGCGCGTAAGCAGAAAGGCGCTGGCGATGAAACGAAGCGTCCGTCTGGAGCCAATGTCTGCAGCCGAACGAAAAGTCATCCATTCGTTTTTGCAAAAGCGTACGGATGTGGTAACGTACAGCGAGGGTGAAGAGCCCAACCGCTATATTGTCATCGCACCGAAAGAAGCCTCGTCGTAGGCTTCTTTTTTTGCCCATTTGCTCATAAAACGCCAGAGACCGGCGGAATGGAATGGACAGTCTACCGAGTAAAAGGCAATGGGAATAGGCGTCAACGCACAAAAGACATGGATCTATATCTGTCTCTATTCAGGGGACTATAGTCAGGAAGGGAGCACGCTTATCGTGCTTCCTTTTTCTTATCAACTGGTAGAGGTCAACCCGCCGGGTCGAGGCAACGAACAACAATGATAAAAGAATCGAATCATTGAAGAGCTAGTAAATGTGGATAACCAAAGTATAATGGGTTGGAGTCAAATCAAATCGAACATACTGTGGATAACGCTAAAAACAGGGCAATCAGTCGAGCTTGTGGATAAATTCCGGGAAAAGTGCATCAGGATTGTTTCTTTTCTTGGAATTTTTCTAGGTGTTCTGTTATGCTAATAAGTTAGTGGCTGACTCGTTTGTTTGGAAAGCTAGAGGTGAACAACATGAATTTTGATACGATCGCAGCAGTTGCGACTCCGATGGGAGAAGGTGGGGTCGCGATTATCCGGGTCAGTGGACCGGAGGCGATTGAAGTTGTGGATAAAATTTATCGAGGGAAAAAAACGCTGTCCACTGTGGATAGCCATACGATAAACTACGGACATTTGCGAAATCCACAGACAGGGGATTTGGTGGAAGAGGTGCTGGTGTCGGTCATGCGGGCGCCGCGTACGTTTACACGAGAAGATGTGGTAGAGGTCAACTGTCATGGTGGAATTGTTTCTGTAGAGCGGGTGCTCGAGCTGATTCTGGAAAACGGTGCAAGGCTGGCCGAGCCGGGCGAGTTTACGAAGCGTGCGTTTTTGAACGGACGCGTCGATCTGTCTCAGGCGGAGGCGGTCATCGATTTGATCCGGGCAAAGACGGACAGGGCGATGAAGGTAGCGTTGAACCAGGTGGAAGGTAAGCTGTCCAGACTGATTCGGAGCCTGCGACAAAATCTGATCGAAGCAATGGCCCATATTGAAGTTACGCTGGACTATCCGGAGCATGATGTAGAGGATGTTACCCAGAAGCTGCTTCGAGACAAGTGCCTGGAGGTAAAAGCGGAGATCGGCCGCTTGCTGCAGACGGCAAGACAGGGGAAAATTTTGCGGGAAGGGCTCTCCACAGCGATTATTGGGCGTCCTAACGTAGGGAAATCATCGCTGTTGAACAGCCTCGTTCAAGAGGAAAAAGCGATTGTCACAGACGTGGCGGGAACTACGAGGGATGTCATCGAGGAATTCGTAAATGTCCGTGGCGTGCCGCTTCGCTTGATCGATACTGCCGGGATCAGGGAAACAGAGGACATCGTCGAGAAAATCGGCGTGGAAAAATCTCGTCAGCTTTTGCAAAAAGCCGACCTCGTCCTGCTTGTACTCAATTATAATGAACAATTGACAGAGGATGACTATCGGATTTTTGAAGCCGCCAAAGGCTTTGAAGTGATCCTGATCATCAATAAATTCGATTTGCCACAGCGCATCGATCTGGAGGAGGTTAAGCGTCATTTCCCCAACCAGCCGTTAATCATGACGTCTGCCAAGGAGGAAACCGGCATTGACCTGTTGGAGAAGGCGATCGCCGATCTGTTTTTCTCCGGTCGCGTTCAGCAGGATGATCTGACCTATGTGAGCAATGCGAGACATATCCAGCTGCTGCGGCAAGCGGAGCAGGCCATTGATGATGCGGTAAACGGGATTGAAGACAGAATGCCTGTCGATATGGTCCAGATCGATATCAAGAAAGCCTGGGAATTGCTCGGTGAAGTGATCGGAGAGAGCGTAGGAGAGGATTTGATTGACCAGATTTTCTCTCAATTTTGTCTTGGCAAGTAAACAGCTTTAGAGAATTGACTCACCCAAGAGGAGGAGAATTCATGATCCCAACCTATGAAGCGGAATCGTATGACGTCATCGTCATTGGAGCAGGGCATGCCGGAAGCGAGGCGGCTCTGGCAACTGCGCGAATGGGGTGCAGCACGCTGCTGTTGACCATTAATCTCGATTCCGTTGCGTATATGCCCTGCAACCCGTCCGTCGGCGGTCCGGCGAAAGGACATGTAGTCCGGGAGATCGACGCCCTGGGCGGTGAGATGGGGAAAAATACAGACAAAACGCATATTCAAATGCGTTTGCTCAATACCGGTAAAGGACCGGCTGTACATGCTCTGCGAGCGCAAGCGGACAAAATTGCCTACCAGCACGAGATGAAAAAGACGATTGAAAACACGCCAAATCTGATTCTTCGCCAAGCGATGGTAGAAGAGCTGATCATTAATAACGGCGTCTGCGAAGGAGTTATTACCCAGACTGGGGCTCGTTACAAGGCAAAGGCTGTCGTTCTGACGACCGGGACTTATTTGCGCGGAAAAATCATTTTGGGTGATTTGCAGTACGAAAGCGGCCCGAATAACATGCGCCCCTCTGTCCGGCTCGCTTACCACTTGAAAGAGCTCGGCTTTGACATGGTGCGATTCAAGACGGGAACGCCGCCCCGCGTCCACAAGAGCAGCGTTGACTTTTCCAAAATGGAAATTCAGCCCGGGGACGATGTTCCGCGTGCGTTTTCCTATGAAACAACCGAGTTCATCATGGACCAGCTCCCTTGCTGGCTGACGTATACGAACGAAGAAACGCACCATCTGATTAACGACAACCTGCACCGCGCGCCGATGTATTCCGGCACGATTGAAGGGACAGGGCCGCGTTACTGTCCGTCCATTGAAGACAAGATCGTTCGCTTCAACGACAAGCCGCGCCATCAGATCTTCCTGGAACCGGAAGGCCGCAATACGGAAGAGATGTACGTTCAGGGCTTGTCTACCAGCTTGCCGGAGGAAGTGCAGGTTCAAATGCTGCGCTCTTTGTCTGGGATGGAGAACGTCCGCATGATGCGTCCGGGATATGCCATCGAGTACGATGCGATCATTCCGACACAGCTTTGGCCGACTTTAGAGACAAAGAAAATTGAAGGATTGTTTACAGCAGGCCAGATCAACGGCACCTCGGGGTATGAAGAGGCTGCCGCACAAGGCTTGATGGCGGGGATCAACGCTGCCCGCAAGATCCAGGGCAAGACTCCTGTCATCCTCGGCCGCGAGCAAGCGTATATCGGCGTTCTGATTGACGATCTGGTCACAAAAGGCACCAGTGAGCCTTATCGTCTGCTCACTTCCCGGGCGGAATACCGTCTGCTGTTGCGTCACGACAACGCAGATTTGCGTCTGACCGATATTGGCCATGAGATCGGCTTGATCAGCGAAGAGCGGTACCAGAAGTTCTGTGCAAAACGCGAGCTGATCGAAAAGGAGAAGGAGCGGATCACCAATACCCGTGTTCGCCCAGACATGGCGGAAGTGCAGGAAGTCCTGCGTCAGGCAGGTTCTCCGGAACTGACAGAGGTAATCGAGCTGGCGCAGCTTTTGCGTCGTCCAGAGATCACGTATCAGCATATCGCCCAAATGGCGCCGTCGCCGGAGCCTCTGCCGGAGGATGTGACAGAACAAGTTGAAATCCAGATCAAGTACGACGGCTATATCCGCAAGTCATTGCAGCAAGTCGAGCGGATGAAGAAGATGGAGGAGCGGCGCATACCGGAATCGCTCGACTATCACCAGATTTCCGGCATGTCCAAGGAATCTCGCGAAAACCTGAGCAAAATCCGACCGCTCAACATCGGCCAGGCTTCTCGTATCTCGGGCGTAAACCCGGCAGACATTTCCGTTCTGATGGTCTATCTGGAGCAATACAATCGTGCAGGGACGGCAGCGGAGTAAGCCGCAGGCTGGGTCTGATTTGGCCAGATTGGGCCTCATTTGGTCAATTTGGACCAGCTTGGATCAGATTGGATCCGTTTTGTTCAGTTTGAACCAGGCTGGACCAACTTGGAACAGCTTGAACCAGTCTGAACCAGTCTGAACCAGTCTGAACCAGTCAAAACGTGCTTAGCCGTATAAACCTGCGAGTAAGCCAGTGGGTAAGGGAGTATAGCGTATGAACAAGGAGCAATTTGCCGAAGCTTTGTCTGCCAGGGGAATCGAGCTTTCTGAACGCCAACGGGAGCAATTTGATGGATACTACCGTTTGTTGGTGGAATGGAATGAGAAGATGAACCTGACGGCGATCACCGAAGAAGAACAGGTGTACAACAAGCATTTTTACGATTCGATCACACCGGCTTTCTACTTTCCCTTTGATCAGGTAGAAAAGGTGGCAGATATCGGGGGAGGAGCGGGCTTTCCCAGCATTCCGCTGAAGATTGTCTTTCCCCACCTGCATATGACCATCATTGACTCCCTGAACAAGCGGATGAACTTTTTGCAGCATGTAGCGGACGAACTGGGATTGGAAAACCTCTACCCCGTACACGGAAGGGCCGAGGATCGGGGACAGGAGCCCCAGTACCGGCAGGCGTTCGACTTGGTCGTTGCCCGTGCGGTCGCCAGGTTAAACGTATTGTCCGAATACTGCCTTCCTTTTGCCCGTGTCGGAGGGCACTTCATCGCTTTGAAAGGAGCGGACATTTCCCCAGAGCTAAATGAAGCCAAAAAAGCGATCAAAACGCTCGGAGGCAAGACCAAGCAGGTAGAGACATTCCAGCTTATGGAGGATGCGGGAGAGAGGAACATTGTCATCATGGAAAAGGTAGAGAATACGCCAAAGGGATATCCGCGCAAAGCCGGGACCCCGGCAAAAAAACCTCTGATTTGATTGGTGACAGGGATACGCCATCTTGTAAGGGCTGATCCCGTTATATATGTACGTTCAAGGGCTGTGGCATTTTTGCCGCAGCTCTTTTTTGTATGGAAATGCTGGTCTTTTGTACGGAAATAGTGGCCTTTTGGGCAAATGTCTGATGCAGCCAACTGCAGAATGAATGTGGGCTGAACCGCCTCAGAGCACCGGAACGCGTGGTTCTTCAGGCGAAAGGCATCGTTCAAAAGGCCGTATGCCCAATTTTTTAAGTTGAACAAGTGATCCTTTAACAAAATGGAGGAAATACTGCAAGCAAATCGAATAAGCTGTCGCTTTGCAAACTGGGAGGTAAGCTCAGGTAAATCAAACGGCTGTCCGTTGGCAAAATGGAAGTAAGCCGCAGGCAAATCGAGCAAAACGTCCCCTTTGTAAACCGGAAGGAAAGCTGTGGGCAAACGCTTGTTTTATTCGGAGAACTGATAAATGGAGTCTTGTCTGCATACATGTAACTAAGGCAGGATTCGTAATGGAGCATACAGGAATGAAGGAATGTTGGAGAGGGGGAATAGGAATGAATACTGCCTTGACGACATTTTTTCCACCGGAATTGCCGACCATACTATTGCGACTGTTTCTGGCTTTTATTGCCGGTGCTGTAATGGGATTGGAGCGGGAGCGTTTTATGAAAGGGGTCAACAGGCAACGCGGGGCTGGCTTTCGGACGTATAGTCTGGTCTGTTTCGGCTCCTGCCTGTTCGGTTTGGCATCCATCTACGGATTTTCGTCAAGCGGAGTAAATAACGATCCGGGACGTGTAGCAGCCCAAGTGGTCACTGGAATGGGCTTTCTGGGAGCGGGGGCCATTATCAAGCTAAATGGAAATGTAAAAGGGCTGACAACGGCCGCCGGCATGTGGGTCGCTTCTGCGATTGGCTTGCTGTTCAGCGCTGGAATGTACATTACGGCTATCGTCGCTGCTTTTTTTGCTTACCTCACACTGGACTTTCATCGTCTGTTCCCGCATCTGTTTCTTTTTTCAAATGATGCGCATGACGCTGATGATGATGTTTTTTCGGAAGATGAACGAAGGCATAAAGGAGAGGATCGAGCCAGGCATCCGGATGAGGATAGTTGATATGCGATTTGTTTCACGTGAAACATAGGAACTCATTCTCTTGTGCTATTTTCGATTTAGCTGGAGAAATTGGAGCATGTAAAAAAGGCTAGGAGGCTGCTGATTCGGGGATACCGATATGGGAATGCAAGAGATAAGCCACAAAGGGAGAAAGGTGTTTCCGTACAAATGTACGTTGAAGGGGCTATGGTGTTATCATCATGGCCCATTTCTTTTTAAAAGGCCGATTTCGGGAGGATGACAGATGATTTTGTTAATGGCGGTGAATTTCCAAGTGCCGTTCCGTCTCTATCCAGAATGATGGAATAACCGACAGGTCTTGGGGAGACTACCTTTTTTGGTGGATGGAGATTTTCCTATGATACATCTATCATTAGTCTCTTTCTATTGTATCGTATGCGACTTTGCGACAAGTCTATAGCCAAGGCTTGGCTGAGAGACGGAAGGCAGGGGACAGAAGACAGAAGACAGAAGACAGAGACATTGATAGTAATAAAGACAGTGAAAGTGAAAGAGGTAGGGGCGGAGAATTGTAAGAATAAGAGACAGTCACAGAAATAGAAGCAGACACAGAGGCAGAGGCAAAGACAAAGACAAAGACAAAGACAAAGACAAAGACAAAGACAAAGACAAAGACAAAGACAAAGACAGTAACTCATAGACAGTAGCCATAGCTAAGCTATACCCAACTATAGCAGTAACAGGGCAGATTCCTACTTCTATAATTGACTGTGTCATATATTTTCTCCCAAACCAGTGGCCATTCCAAAACTCCCTATCAGCAACTTCTCGGTAAAAAATGATCGCCTAAAAAGGATCTCCGTACTGGTGACGTTACTTTCAACTGACTTCCAAATCCAACCATCCCCGCAATTGTGGCACTAGGGTGAAAGTAGCACATGTTTCACGTGAAACACGCTTTTCACAGCAGGAATTGGCCCTTTGATGCAGAAGTATTTCATTACGAATATAAACAGAAAAGTTGTCGCGATTTTTGCCATAGAAAGCTAATGAACGCAACGGCTGATGGAACGGTTGGAAGTGGGGGATTTTACCATGGCAGTAAAGGATTCGTTTTCTCGTATCTTCGGGTTGACGGACAAGACAGAAAATGAGGAGATCAGGCAAATACCGGTAGATGAGATTGTTCCCAATCCGTATCAGCCTCGTACGGTGTTTGACGATGAAAAGCTTGATGAGCTTTGCCAGACGATTCGGACGCACGGCTTAATTCAACCTATCGTTGTACGGATGAGAGATAACCGATACGAGTTGATAGCCGGTGAACGTCGCTGGCGTGCGACAAAGAAGCTGGGATTGGAACGAATACCTGCGATTGTTAAAGAGTTTAACGATACGCAAACAGCTTCGATCGCGCTGATCGAGAACCTGCAGCGGGAAGGATTAACGGCGATTGAAGAAGCGGTAGCTTACCAGAAGTTGATCGATTTGCATGATCTGACCCAGGAAAGCCTGGCACAGCGTTTGGGAAAAGGGCAATCCACGATTGCCAACAAGCTTCGTTTGCTTAACCTCCCTCAGGAAATTCAGGATGCGCTGTTGGCTCGACATGTGACGGAGAGGCATGCTCGCGCGTTAATCCCATTGAAGGACAGCGAGCTTCAGTTGAAAGTTCTGCAAGAGATTCTGGAGCGGGATTGGAACGTTAAGCAGACTGAGACGAGAGTGAAGCAGCTGTTGGAAGCATCGGAAAACCCGAAGCCGGAAAAAGAACCGAAACCAAAGTGGAAAGCTTTTTCCAGAGATACGCGGATTGCAATCAATACGGTGAGACAGTCGATCGATATGGTCATGCAAACGGGTCTTCCTGTAGAAACAGACGAGGAAGACCACGAGGAGTTTTACCAATTTACGATCCGCATTCCCAAACGCAGGGACGGCAAGTAACGATTGTTTTGATCCGGAATGACAAGACAATCAACCATTGGCATAGCAGCAAGCTGGAAAATGATTGATAGGAAGCAGGACCAAAAAAAGGAGCTATAGTGGGGAGCAGGGGCTGTAAAAAAGGAGAAGATGGTGGCACAGCAGGCCGCCTTTCTTTTTGGCCGAGCTTTCGCGGAAGCCTTCTTCAAGCGTCAGCCGAAGCTCGCAGGGAGTGTTTCTATCTGGCGGGACATTTGTCCAAGAGGTTTGCTGTCATGAGGAAAAATGCTCAATTCAAGAGAAGTAAGTGGGATGGATAGAGAAAAGAGGCGCTGGGAGAGGTGCCTTTTTTCCGCTTTAATCAACAGGCTGACTCACATGAAAAAACGTTTGTACAAACGATACGTTTCAAGCATCGTCTACCGCAGATGCAGTGTTTTTTGGCAACCTGCAGCCAGCCTGAGTCCCGATTGGATGACGATAGAAGCACTTTGGGAAATATTTCTCTTCCAAAAAACAGGGTATGTCAACAATAAATCTGGTAACATGTTTAGTAGATTGGTGTAAAAATGAGGTGGAGAAGTTGGGTAAAATCATTGCGGTAGCAAACCAGAAAGGTGGCGTAGGAAAGACAACCACATCTGTCAATCTGAGCGCATGTTTGGCCTCCCTGGGGAAAAAGGTACTGCTGGTGGATATAGACCCCCAGGGAAATGCTACAAGCGGAGTTGGCGTGAACAAAGCAGACGTGCGTTATTGCATCTACGACGTGCTGATTAACGACATCAGTCCTGTGGATGCTACTTTGCCTACTGAAATCGATGGTCTCAAGATCATTCCTGCTACCATTCAATTGGCCGGTGCGGAAATCGAGTTAGTCCCAACCATCTCGCGTGAGGTTCGCTTGAAAAAAGCACTGGAAGTTGTAAAAGATAAATACGACTATATTATTATTGATTGTCCGCCTTCATTGGGGATTTTAACGGTAAACTCTCTAACCGCATCCGACTCGGTACTGATCCCGATTCAATGTGAATACTATGCGTTGGAGGGCTTGAGCCAACTGCTCAATACGATTCGTCTGGTTCAAAAACATCTGAATTCTCAGTTGGCTATTGAAGGTGTCGTTTTGACCATGCTGGACGCACGGACCAATCTCGGATTGCAGGTCATCGAGGAAGTGAAAAAGTACTTTCAAGACAAGGTATACAAGACAATCATCCCTCGCAATGTACGGTTAAGTGAAGCTCCTTCGCATGGACAGGCCATTATTACGTACGATCCGCGTTCCAGAGGGGCGGAGGTATATACTGACTTGGCGAAGGAAGTGGTAGGTGTATGAGCAGAGGGCTTGGAAAAGGTCTGAATGCACTGATTACGTCCAACATGATTGAAGAAGAAGAGCATGTTTTGGAAATTCTTGTCGCAGATATTCGGCCCAATCCGTATCAGCCTCGAAAGGAGTTCGAATCGTCGGCGATCGAGGAATTGGCTCAATCGATCAAGGAGCATGGCATCATTCAGCCGCTAATCGTCAGAAAGAGCATAAAAGGATATGAATTGGTTGCAGGGGAAAGACGGCTTCGTGCAGCCAAATCACTAGGGCTGAAGAAGGTTGCGGCTGTTGTAAAGGATTACTCTGACCAGCAGTTGATGGAAATTGCGCTGATTGAAAACCTGCAGCGTGAAAATCTGAATCCGCTGGAAGAAGCGGAAGCCTATGAGAAATTGATCAGCCATCACTCTTATACGCAGGAGCAGCTGGCCAAAAAAATCGGCAAAAGCAGACCGCATGTCGCCAATATGCTTCGTTTGCTGCAGCTGCCCGAGCAAATCAGGAAGATGGTCTCGGCATCAGACTTAAGCATGGGACACGCGCGTGCTTTGCTTGGGGTAGAAAAGGAAGAGCTTCAGCTTCAACTCGCCAAAGAGGCAGTAAAGAAGGGGCTCAGCGTACGGCAACTGGAAGAGCTGGTGAAACAGGCAAATGTTTCACGTGAAACATCGAAAAAGAAGCCGCTGAAAAAGGAGCCCCAGCTCATTCAATTGGAAGAAAGATTAAGAAGCAGACTGGGTACCTCGGTAAAAATCAAAAAAGGGACCAAAAGAGGAAAAATCGAAATCGACTTTTACTCCCAAGAAGATTTGCAGAGGATCCTGGAAATATTGGAGCAGGAGTAAGATCACAAGGAGGAAGCCATGCGAGTGATTTACTTGGACAATGCTGCATCAACGTGGCCTAAACCGCCGGCAGTAAAGGAAAACATGGCAGAGGTAATCGAGCATTTTGCAGCCAATCCGGGACGGGGCGGTCATGCGTTGGCAATGAAAGCGAGCAAGGCTGTGTTCCGAACGCGGGTCGAGCTTTCACGGTTGTTTGGGATTCAAAACCCGAATGACCTCTTTTTTTATATGAACGCAACCCAAGCCCTAAATCAGGCGATCAAAGGGCTGCTGAAAGAGGGAGACCATGTCGTTTCCTCTTCAATCGAGCATAACTCGGTGCGGCGTCCATTGGAATATATGGCACGTACAAAAAAGGTCGAGATTACGTTTGTAGAACCGCGTGAAGATCAACTGTATTACACAGAAGACTTTGAACGGGCGATGAAGCCGAATACGAGACTGTTGGCAGTCAGTCACGCATCGAATCTGACCGGAGTTATTCTTCCGATTGCAGAGCTGGGAGAACTGGCAAAACGGCATCAGGCTTTGTTTCTCGTGGATGCTTCGCAGACGGCAGGCGTTTTGCCCATTCATGTAGGAGAGATGAAGATTGACATGCTTGCTTTCCCCGGGCACAAAGGACTGTATGGGCCGCAGGGAACTGGCGGACTGTACGTCCATCCTTCTGTCGATTTGGAACCGTTGATTCACGGCGGCACCGGGAGTCAGTCAGAGGCCATCGATCAACCGACGACCAGACCGGATCGCTATGAGAGCGGTACAGCGAATACAGTGGGACTGGCCGGATTGCAAGCAGGTGTATCGTTTGTCCTGGAAAAAGGGGTAGAGAACATCCATGCCCATGAATGGAAGCTGACAAAACAAACAATCAAAGGCTTGCGCCAAATAAAAGGCGTAGAAGTTTACGGACCGGGAGAAGAGGTCGAAAGAGTCGGTGTGATTTCGTTTAACATCGAGGGTGTCGATGCGTCAGAAGCATCGTTTATCCTCGATCAGCAGTACGGAATTGCGACTCGTGCAGGATATCATTGCACACCTCTGGGACATCGGACAGCCGGAACAGAGCAACGTGGAGCAGTGCGGGCCAGCTTTGGCGTATTTAACACTGAACAGGACGTGGAAGCACTGTTGAACGCGGTACGGGAAATCGCATCCGCCTTTCAGTCTTCATGATTCGCAGGGGAGTGGAGTAAGTGATTTTGTTGGGGACTCTGGTTAATGCGATTGCCATTATCGCAGGAGCGTTGTTGGGACGCTTGCTGTCAGGCATACCAGAATCAATTCGGAAAACCGTTATGCAAGGAATTGGGCTTGCGATTGTCTTGCTGGGAATCAAAATGAGTCTGGAAACACAAAATTTCTTGCTCGTTATCCTGAGTATCGTGATCGGTTCGATCCTGGGAGAACTCATTGGCATTGAGTCAGGCTTAAACAAGCTGGGACAGTGGCTGGAGAGCAAAATGGGGGGAAGGAGCCAGGGAAGCATTGCGACTGGCTTTGTCACTACGACACTGGTTTATTGCATTGGCGCCATGGCGGTGCTTGGGGCGATGGACAGCGGACTCAGAAACAACCACGAAATATTGTACACAAAGGCAATGCTGGACGGCTTCTCTGCGATTATTTTTTCATCGACGCTTGGAATTGGCGTTTTGTTCTCTGCAGTGCCCGTTTTCTTGTACCAGGGCGCGATTGCGCTTTTATCCACACAGATTTATAACTTTGTCAGTCAGGAAACACTCGATGCCATGCTGGTTGAAGTGACAGCCGTTGGGGGCTTGATGATCATCGCGATCGGCATCAATATTTTGGAGCTGAAAAAAATCAATGTAGCCAATATGCTGCCGGCTTTGGTTATTGCAGCAATAGGAGTGCCCATCGTACGTTGGTTGGCAGTGTGGTTTGGGTGAGGGGCAGAGAGAAAGAAATTCCTTAAAAGAAAAGGCGTGAAGCCAAAAGCAGACGGATTCCCTGAAAAAGGAGTCCGTTTTTATTAGAAGGATTTTGCTAGGCAAAGAAAAAGCAGCATGTAATAATACAGAAAAAACAGCACAGATCGCGGGGAGAGTGCAGATGCTCGGATTTATCGTAAATCCAGTGTCGGGAAATGGAAGAGGGCTGCTGGTGTGGAAGCGCCTTGAGAAGGAACTGGAGAGGCGCAGAGCCATTTTTCGAGTAAAAATGACAACAAAGCAGGGGGAAGCCAAAAAGTTGGCTGTCGAGCTGCTGCAAAAAGAGGAAGTAAGCAAAATTATTGCGGTCGGGGGGACGGCACAGTAAACGAAGTCATCAGCGGGATGAAAAAAGCCAACATTCCTTGCATATTTGGTCATATTCCGGCTGGCTCGGGAAACGATTTTGCCCGCGGACATTCGTTGCCGGGTGACCCGGTTGCCGCACTTGAACATATCTTGTCCGGCATGGAGGGCAAAGCGATTGACCTGTTCCGGGTAAACGGAGAAATCGCCGTAAACGCGGTAGGAGCCGGTTTCGACGGAGAGGTAGCCCGGGTAACCAATGAAGCTGCTTATAAAAACTGGTTGAATCGTTGGCGGCTTGGAAGGATGTCCTACATCATTTCTGTAATTCGGGTATTTTTGTCTTATCGGACGAGTCGGGTAAAGCTGACGGTTGACGGAAAAGAGACAAGATTGGAGAAGGTCTGGCTGGTGGCAGTGGCAAACATTCCGAATTACGGCGGGGGGATGCTGATTTGCCCGAAAGCTGTGCCTGATGACGGGATGGCAGAAGTATGTGTAGTGAGCAATGTATCAAAATGGTCACTGATTAGGGCCTTTCCGATGATTTTTAACGGTTCCCATGTACGCCACCCTGGCGTTCGGTTTTTCCGGGGAAAACAGATTGTGATAGAGGCGGATAGAGAATTGAAGGTGCACGTAGACGGAGAAGTATCGGCATCAACGCCGATTACGGTAGAAGTAGAGCCAAGAAGCCAGTTGATATGTGGATAGAGCTCCAAGTCACCCGTTCAATTTTATAAGCGCAAAAAGAAGAAAGACTTGGAAATCCCGCGGTACGGGAGGCAAGTCTTCTTTGATCGCCATGATTTCATTTCGGTTTGATCATAATTTTGCAAGCACCGTTAAAAGACGTGGCGGAGCTGTCGTTCTGTGCCTTACTCAGGAAAAGCGCTCACCCGCTGGGAGTCGCCCGACGAGTGAAGCAAGGAAGCTTTAAACAGACCGTCCGCAATGATTTCAGCCATCCGCATGACCACGTACAACCGGGTATTTTGCAGGACAAAGTATTCCATAAACCCGCCGACATTGACGATTCCTGTGATGTGAAAGGTCCCGACGGCAGGAAGCTCTTTTTTGACACCGGCACCGGGCTTGAGCGGGCCATCGATCACGTTGATATTTCCGACATTGCTGAATTGCCCGAGACAGGCATCGATGGCAATGATCAAGGAGTGCGGATGCTCCTGGCGGATTGCCTCCAGCTTCTCGCTCAGATTCATGGCATGCACGGGATCCTCCAGGGTACCGTAGACATGCAACGGAAGGGGCTTGTATGACAACAGCTTGCTGCCCACGAGGGGGCCGAGCGCGTCTCCGGTCGAACGGTCGGTACCTATACAAACAATGACAATCTCATCGCTGTACGTATGCGAATGAAATCGCTGGACAAGATGTTGAGCCAGTTGGTCGACAGCAGTCTCATTGCGATAATCCACTTTCAGCGGCGGAAGCAATTGTTCCTTGCAGTTATCAGAGAGATTCATGACTACCCCCAATCCTGGCCACGGCCGAAATCAAAAGAGTATTCACAGTATAGTACCGAGAGAGCTTTTTTATACCCGCAAATGCCAACGTTGGGCAGGTTTCGAACAGTTTGCCAACTATCGCGACTCTCATTAGCATGAACAATGGAAACAGAACGGATGATGCAGAGGGGAAGAGAACTGGCGCGAACAGGGCTGAACAAGTAAAATAAGGAGTAGCACATGCGGGCTCCACAGAGCTTTTTTGGCGCGGGCTTGGTAACCGAGGACAGAAGTCTCGCTTGCTCACTTTGCGATCAAAGTCTCGCAGCGGTACCCTATTGCCGATATCACATCGTGTTTTCCTGTCGGCCAAGCAAAAAGAGGGAGGGAAAGGCGTGGAGCAGGATACGGTCTTGATCGCATTTGATTCGACTCAGCAGGCTTTGCGGGCGGAAATGCTGCTGGAGTATGCCGATATCGACATTGATACCCGTCCGACCCCGAAAGAGATCACGGCCGGTTGTGCCCTTTCCATCGAATTTCCCGTGGACAATTACCAACAGGCCCGGGAAATTATTTCTGAGCAGCATGTTGAGATACGCGGCTACTTTCGCTTGTTTTCCGACTGCTACCATGAAATTGACGAATGCGGAAACAGGAAGGAGCAGGATAGATGAACGAAGAAATCGCAAAACAGGGAAGCTGGTTGGAATCGGTATATGAGAAAACCGTGGCCTATGTGACGGACCCGGAGATGTGGGTTCGGATCGGGCTGATCTTGTTGAAAATATTGCTGATTGTGGTTGTATCAAGGATTGTTGTGTCGATCGTCAATGCGGCGGTCAACAAAGTGTTTCAGCACCGGCAGGGAAGCAAGCTCCAGATGGAGCAGCGCCGTGTGGATACTTTGCGTGTACTGGTAAACAATGTTGTACGCTACGGGATTTACTTTTTGGCGATACTGCTTGTCCTTCAGCAGCTAGGAGTGGATCTGAGGCCAGTATTGGTCAGCGCGGGCGTGCTGGGGCTGGCGGTAGGCTTTGGTGCACAGAGCCTGGTGAGGGATGTCATTACCGGATTTTTCATTATTTTTGAAGACCAGTTTGCGGTCGGTGACGTGGTGACTATTAACAATATGACGGGAACCGTTCAGGAGATCGGATTGCGCATTACGCGGATTCGAAGCTGGACAGGCGAGGTGCATATTTTCCCCAACGGTACCATCAATCAGGTCACAAACTTTTCCCTGCAGAACACGTTGTCTGTGGTCGATGTGTCTGTCGCTTATGAGGAAGACCTGAATCGGGTGGAAGAAATCATCAAGGGGACATTGAAAAAGGCACAGGAGGAATTGGAAGACATCGTGGCCGAACCACAGTTTTTGGGCGTTCACGCATTGGGTCCGTCCGAGGTTACGATGCGGATTACCGCCGAATGCAAACCAAATACGCATCACGGCGTAAACCGGAAGCTGCGAGCGATGATTAGACAGGACCTGAGCAAGCAGGGAATAGAGATTCCTTATCCGCGTGTGGTGACCATGCCGGGGAGAGGATTTGAACAGGGGCAACAAAAGCAGTCGCAGTCGTAAAAAACAAGGAAAGAACAAGCGGGCGGCGAGGCAGCTGGAGCGGCAGATATAGAGAAACAAGGGGGCACCAACATGCAGAGAAAGCAATTTACATTGGGGGATGTGGTCCAGATGAAAAAGGCCCATCCCTGTGGCACGAACGCCTGGAAGGTAATCCGGATGGGGATGGACGTCCGGATCAAATGTACAGGATGTGAGCACAGTGTAATGATTCCGCGGCTGGAATTTGAGCGCAAGATGAAAAAAGTGCTGATCCACGCCGAAGGGACCCCGGAAGAGTAAAGAGAACCGAATAGCGAGACGAAAAGAGGATGCAGCCACTATACTGGGCGTGCATCCTTTTTCATCTAGTCGGTGATGAAAGGTAACCTTACACCCCTTCGACTGGCTGGATGGCAGAGGGATGGTTAGTCGCAATCACAACCAACGATAACAAGCAGGATAAAGAGAACCAGCACGAGCGCGAAATCGTCGAAGTTGCCGTTGAAGAGACCCACTAGCTGACACCTCCTACCATGGATTCAATACCTATGCTATGTCGCAGAGGCAAAAGCGGTATGGGCGTTTGTCACGGGTCTGGGTAAAAATAAGTTATGCACATGCTATCCACAGAAAATGTGGACAACTTGATGCTGAATTGGGCTAATCCAACAATCAACTGTGGATAATAGTTTGTTCGATGAAAAGTTATCCACAAAATTATTCACAAAACAGAAAATTCTTTGGATAAATCAACCCCTTTTCCGTAATATTTAAAAAATTTTTATTAATAAGAAGGGATTTTTGGAGATGGATATAATTAGACTATATAGCAAACGGTAGAAAAGAGAGTAAAGGGGCGATTTTGTTGAAAAAGCAAGCATTTATCACACTGACAGCGATGGCAATTGCGCTGTCAACCGTCAGCACACCGTTTATCCCTTACAGTACACAAGTGGTTGCGGCAGCAGAGAAAGCACCCGTCTACAAAGACCGCTCCGAAATACCGGACGCCTACAAGTGGAAGCTCGACCACATTTATGCGAATGTGAAGGATTGGGAAAATGATGTGAAGAAAGCGGAAGACCTCGCAAATGCCTTTACCAAGCATCAAGGCAAGCTGGGCCAGTCTGCCGATTCTTTGAAAAAGGCGCTCGACGACTACAGCGATCTCATGCGTGTCACTGAGAAGGCCTATGTATACGCCAATATGGCGCTGGATGTAAACTCCGCGAATGCCGATCTGCAAAAGCTGGCTGACCGCGCAGAAAAAATGTACACTCTGGTCTCGGAAAAGACAGCCTGGATGCAGCCGGAAATTGTCGCGATACCGGACGGCAAAATGAAGAACCTGCTTGAGGCAAAGGATCTTGCTGCTTACAAAATGATGTTGGAGGATATGATTCGTACAAAGCCGCACTCCTTGTCAAAAGAAATCGAAGAGCTGCTGGCCAAATCGTCGCCACTGGGCAGCTCGCCGACCAACATTTACGGCATGCTTTCCAAGGACGTCCGTTTTCCGAAAATCAAGGATGAAAACGGAAAAGAAGTGCAGCTGACGAGAGCCAATTTCGTTTCGTATCTGGAAAGCAAGGACCAGCGGGTGCGCAGGGATGCGTATCAGGCTTACTACAAGTCCTTGATCGATTTTCAGGACTCGTTCGCTCAGACGCTGGCAGCCAAGGTAAAGGCGGACAATTTTTACGCGGATGTCCGCAATTACGACTCGGCTCTGGAGGCGAGCCTGAATCCGAACAATATCCCGACCAAGGTGTACGATGAACTGATCGAGACTGTCAATGACAATTTGCCGCTTCTGCACCGCTATATTTCCTTGAAAAAGAAAATGCTTGGCGTTCCCGAATTGCACATGTACGACATCTATGTGCCGATCGTACCGTCCGACGACAAGTACATCCCGTATGAGGAAGGCAAGAAAATGGTCGTGGATGGCCTCAAAGCAATGGGGGACGAATACGTCAAAGTGCTGGCCGAGGGATTGGAGAGCGGCTGGGTGGATGTCTATTCCACAGATGACAAGCGGAACGGCGCGTATCAGTGGGGAACGTACGATACTCATCCTTACGTGCTGTTGAACTACCAGGGCACGCTCGACGATGTTTACACCATCGCTCATGAGATGGGGCATGCCATGCAGTCTTATTACACGAACAAAAACCAACCGTATATTACGTCCAACTATCCGACATTTACCGCGGAAGTCGCTTCCACGATGAATGAGACGCTTTTGTTCAAGAGCATGTACGCTCAGGCCAAAACGAAGGAAGAAAAAATGTATCTCTTGAATCACTATCTGGAAAACTTCCGTTCGACCCTGTTCCGACAAACGCAGTTTGCCGAATTCGAGCGGGCGATCCACGAGAAGGAGCAGGCGGGAGAGTCCCTCAACGCGGAAGCGATCAAGAAGATCTACCTGGACATCAACAAAAAGTACTATGGCAAGGATATGGTTTCTGACGAAGAAATCTCGATGGAGTGGGCACGCGTTTCTCATTTCTTCAATTACAAATACTACGTCTATCAATACGCGACCAGCTTTGCCGCATCACAGGCGCTGGCCAAGCAAGTGATGGACGAGGGAGAAACAGCCGTAGAGCGCATTCAGAAAAACTTCCTCGAAGCAGGCAACTCCGCGCCGCCGATCGAAGTGTTGAAAGCAGCGGGCGTAGATATGTCTACCTCTCAGCCGATCGAACAGGCTATGCAAATCTTTGAAGAGACATTGAACGAGCTGGAAAAACTGGTGAATGAGAAGTAGAGAGCGGGCAAAAGCAGGAAAGCAGGAGAGTAATCTCTCCTGCTTTTTTGTATTCACCCGTGCCATTCGCTCCTCAGCAGGGAGAACATGATGACATCAACGAGTTTTCCTTTCGACATTTCGTATTCCCGCAGTCGTCCTTCTTCCGTAAACTGCAGCCGCTTCAACAGCTTGATCGAAGAGACGTTCTCCGGTTCGACCTTGGCCTCGATCCGGTTCAAACCCAACTGTTCAAACCCAAAGCCGAGCATAGCGCGGATGGCCTCCGAGGCATAGCCGCTGCCCCAAAAGAAACGTCCGAGGTCATAGCCGATTTCCGCCCGTTTATTTTCGTGATCCAGGTAATTGAATCCGCAAGAGCCGATAATTTCAAATGGCTGCCGCAGCGTAATCGTCCACCTGCACGCTTTTCCTTCCTGACTGAGTTCTTGCAGAAGCGAAATCATCTGTTCCGCTTGCGCCACATCTGTAAAAGCTTCAATGTTCATGTGCTTTGTCACAGCAGGATCAGACCAAAACGAAAACAGCGCGGGAGCATCCGTCAGCTCCATTGGCTTCAATTCCAGGCGGTCGGTTGTTACCTTATTCATATTCATTGCGTGTCCTCCCATCTATTGATGCAACTAAATTGAAAAACTGCAGTCTCTACCTGGGCATAATTCAGTCCTTTCAAAAAGAGGGATGACAAGCAATTCCCATAATATCACAAATAAACCGCCAATGCCCTCTCGTAAATAAGGAGAAGGTGCAACTCGTTTGCGTACATGCCTTTCATTGCCGGAAAAATCAAGCGGGAGCACGAATTTTGGCGGAGCCGAGAAATTTTTGACAAGAGCTCTGTCTTTCGAAAAGATATAAATAATAGAAGAAAGAGGAAAGAAGAACGAGTTTCCACATGGATTCGATTGTAATCCGCGTCGCAAGTTTTTATACTAGAAAGGATGTGAATGAAAAAAGGTACAAGGAGTTGTATATAGATGGGTGCATCTTGTGGCATTGTAGGACTTCCCAACGTAGGCAAGTCGACTCTGTTTAACGCGATTACGCAGGCGGGCGCAGAATCGGCCAACTATCCGTTCTGTACCATCGATCCCAACGTGGGGATTGTCGAGGTGCCGGACCCGCGCCTGAACAAACTGACGGAGATCGTCGTTCCGAATAAAGTGGTTCCGACGGCGTTTGAGTTCGTGGATATTGCCGGTCTCGTAAAAGGAGCCAGCAAAGGAGAGGGCTTGGGCAACCAGTTTCTCGGACACATCCGGGAAGTGGACGCAATTGCTCACGTCGTTCGCTGCTTTGAGGATGAAAACATCACACACGTAGCGGGACGGGTAGATCCGTTAAGCGATATTGAAACGATTAATCTGGAGCTGATCTTTGCCGACCTGGACTCGGTAGAGCGCCGGATCGACCGGATTGGCCGCAAGGTAAAAGCGGGAGACAAGGAAGCCAAGCTGGAGCTTGACGTGCTGGAGCGGCTGAAGGCTGCGTTTGAAGCGGGACAGTCCGCGCGCAGCGTCGAGATCAGTGATGACGAATTCAAGCTGATCCGCGAGCTTCACCTGCTCACAATCAAGCCGGTACTTTACGTTTGCAACGTGGCCGAGGACGGGATTCACGATGCCGACAACAATCCTCATGTACAGGCTGTCCGCAAGCACGCTGCGGAAGAAGGCGCACAGGTAGTCGTCATCAGCGCCAAGGTCGAAGCCGAGATCGCCGAGCTGGAGGGCGAGGACAAGCAGATGTTTTTGGAAGAGCTGGGACTGCAGGAATCCGGTCTCGACCGCCTCATCCGGGCTGCGTATGAACTGCTTGGCCTGATCACTTACTTTACGGCTGGCGTGCAAGAGGTGCGTGCGTGGACCATCCGTCAGGGAACGAAGGCTCCCCAGGCTGCAGGCGTTATCCACACCGACTTTGAGCGCGGCTTTATCCGTGCCGAGGTGATCGCTTACGACGACCTGGTTGAGGCCGGATCTGTAGCAGCAGCGAGGGAAAAAGGAAAATACCGTCTGGAGGGCAAGGAATACCTCGTCAAAGACGGAGATGTCATGCATTTCCGGTTCAACGTATAGAACTCAACCTTGCTTCGA
Source organism: Brevibacillus sp. FSL K6-6036 (assembly GCF_037964015.1). NCBI lineage: Bacteria > Bacillati > Bacillota > Bacilli > Caryophanales > Paenibacillaceae > Brevibacillus > Brevibacillus sp. FSL K6-6036. The sequence goes on along the minus strand of NZ_CP150173.1, from coordinate 5,134,204 downwards.
ACTAGGCATTTTGCTATAATACGATAATGCGAGTATTTATGGAGTGCATGTTTCATGCGTTTCGCAGCACTCGCTCCTTGCCCGCTTGCGGGCCGCTAAGTCCATAAGGAGGTGAAAAGGTATGCGTCAATACGAAGTGATGTACGTATTGCGTCCAGACCTTGAAGAGGAGAAAATCAAAGCTAACGTTGCACGTTACAGCGAAGTTGTAACCAGCTTTGGCGGAGAAGTAACCAAGCTTCAAGAAATGGGCAAGCGTCGTCTTGCGTATGAGATTCAAAAGTTCCGTGAAGGTTACTACGTTTTGATGAACTTCAAAGCGAATGCTGACGCTGTTGCGGAAGCAGATCGTCTCATGAAAATCAACGACGACATTATCCGCTTCTTGTTCGTACGTGAAGAGAAGTAATTGTCGTCTCGGGCAGAGGGGGACCCAAGATGAATAAAGTCATTCTCATCGGCAACCTGACAAAAGATCCGGAGCTGCGCTATACGCCAAACGGCGTGGCCGTTACTACCTTTACCCTGGCGATCAACCGTCCGCGTACCAACCAGGCAGGCGAACGCGAAGCCGACTTTATTAACATCGTCGCATGGCAGAAGCTGGCTGACTTGTGCGCTACCTATCTGCGCAAAGGCAGACAAGCGGCTGTGGAGGGCCGTATTCAAACGCGCTCTTATGATAATAAAGAAGGAAAAAAGGTTTACGTAACGGAAGTCGTCGCTGAAAACGTCCAGTTCTTGGGCGGAAAAGGCGGAGAAGGCGGCGGTTACGATCCAGGCTTTGGCGGCATGAAGCCGTCGGGCGGTCAGAGAGATGAGATGGATGCGTTTGGGGATCCCTTTGCGAATACAGGCAAGCCGATCAACATCTCGGATGATGACTTGCCGTTCTGACAGGTGACATGACCAAATTGTTTTTTGAATACTGTTAAAGTCGCTTAAACCCTTGAGAAATCAAGGGTTCTTTTTATTTTTCTAGGATATAATTTTGTGCCAGTCATTTACAGAGGAAAAATAAATTACATGACCTATGCAGTTCGTGGTAAGACCTGGTAAAGTTCTGGTCTGGGTGTAACCCAAAGAAGCATTAAATAATGCTCTGGCCAAAACAATTCAATTAGTCTTGCAAATTGCCGCACTTGTATGTCACAATCAATAGAGATTCGCTGAATGCCCTTGTGGTTTTTCACGCGAACCTGACAACGAGTGTGGAAGAGGCCACGAACCATTTCGCCGTGGGTGTAGCCTTCATCACTCGTTTTTTCTTTGTTCAGTTCGAAAAGCGCAACGGCTAATAATGTCTCAGCGGCGAACAATAGCTCGAAATGAGCATGGTGATGCGCTTCGGATTGGGCATGGCACTTTTCAAAAGCCAGTTCCTGCTTGGCTGCACGAAAGAACACTTCGATCCGCCAGCGTTTTACGTAGGTCTGCAATGCTTGCTCCGGCGCATCAAAGCGGTTACTGATGAGCAAGTACGCGCCTCTGTAAGTGGCAGGGGACTCTTCCTCTTCTGTCTGGACGGGATTCGAATCGGGTTGTTCATCTTCCTTTAATCGCATGGCGACAACAGCGGCGATCGGTACAAATCGTTGTTTGGTCACTTGCTTTCCTTTTCGATTTATAGTGGTGTAAGGGCGCTTCATGTAAATACCCGGAATGGAAATGGAACTCAATCCGGATGTCGCTTGACGAGTCAAATCCTTGAACACTTCGCGGATGAGCATGACCGGAGTCAGCGGCACGAAGCGTTCTCGACGGGTACCGGGTTCAATGACTTTACGGAATAAAGCGGTGTTGCGCTTGGCCTTGGTTACCCAATCAAAGTTGTTTTCTTCTAGGAATACGAAAAATTTCTTGCACAGATACCACCGGTCCATCGCCACCCACAGTCGGCATGTGACGGATTCACGCAGCATCAAAAGCATCTGTCTGGCCAGATCCAGCTTCGTAAGACCCTCACCCTTCGTTTCCGGCTTATGCCACACGCGGTAAAACAACGGATATTCTAATCCGCTTTTTAGGACAGCTTGCAGGACCACAAGATTCATCGCCCATGCATATGTTTTTGTGGAATGGTCGTAGAGCCAGCTGAGAAACGGAAGTTGTTTGGCGTAGGGATGCGCACTATGCGTATCATCGAGATTGACCACATCCCCATCGGAGAGTCGGGTCAGGGTATCTTGCTGCAATCGCTCGACACGCTTTTTTCCAAAGGTCATCCAGGCAAAGCTAGTCGTGAAGAAGCGGCTCAACGTATACTGAGTGAGCTTCCAGGGCTGGAACATGACTTTCAGCAAGGCATCCTTGTCGGCTAACTGTGCCATTTGAACAACGGATGAACAATTGGAAACGAGACCGACGACATAAAGGAAGCAAAGGAGCCAAGACGGTGTTCCACTACGCTTCATCATGCCGGATTGGGAGAGCAGCAGAGAGAAGTCAAAACGATCCCACAAACTTTTTAGGACGGGGGCTCCCGCGCATTCACTATGATTGAGCTCAGTAAATCTCGGTTTTTGTAACGCTGACATTGGCAAACCACCTATAATCTAGAAGATATACCCTGCAAATAGAGGTATCCTTCGCGATTATGGGGGTGTTTCCAAAATGTCAAGTGGTTTTTCGTCCTAATTTCGAGAAATTAGTGACATTTGTGCAGCAAAAACCACCGTTTACCAGTTAATGACACGAACTGCATAGATCATAATAAATTATTGGAAGTGAGGTGTGACTGTGCCAAAAAAATTTTAAGAAAAAATGGGGGAATTGAAACGAAAACTGGAAAGTTGATGTACTTATCAATAGAGGTGATAACAAAGTGCCTTTAAAAGTTGAGAAGACTCAGAGTGATAATGGGGTAGAGAATTTCGTTATAGTTGATGAAAACTACAACATTATTGAAGAAGTGGTCTTGTTCTTAAATTGGCTTGAAAAGAAAGGTATGTCTGCCGGAACACTTGAAACATATTGCAATGACCTCAAGGAGTTTTTTAGCTGGTTGGAATTCAGAGAGATGAAGTTTTATGAAGTAAGGAAAAGGGACATGCTTTCTTGGCTGGATTACCTTGAAAATAACGTTGGAAAGAGGAAGCCAAAGTCGGCGAGAACAAAAAACAGATATTTAGCCACTATCGCATCGTTTTATCGTTACTATGAGGGATTAGGGGGATGGATTGAATCAAATCCATTAATAATCAAAGATAATATAAAACATAATCATTATTTAAATCATCCCGTAAGCAGGAAATCCCTTGACTTCTCCTTTTTCAGGGTGAAGGAGCCAAAGTTAAAGAATACAAGGCGATTAGCACGATCCCACATTGAGGCGTTGTATGAGGGAATTGAACAAGTGCAAAGTGAAGCTGATCTTGTTTTCAGGAATAAGCTTATATTTCGAATTCTGTATGAGACCGGATGTAGAATCGGGGAGTGTCTAGGATTACGGCTGAATGATTATGAATACCCCAAAGCCGGGAAAAATTATGGACTTCTGTGGTTTAGAACACATAGCCCGCTTTACCACAAGGATCACAAATTAAAAACATTAGAACGCCAAATACCGGTCAGTGCCGATTTAATATATAGCATTGACGAGTATGTATGTAATATAAGACCCGATTCTGGTCAATTTCAGACAATATTAGTGAATCATCGCCGACCGAATGAAGGTAAATATATGACTAGAGGTCCTGTGAATACATTTTTCAATGACTTATCACGATTAGTGGAGATTGAGTGTACTCCTCATTGGTTACGGCACACGCATGGCACTGAATTGAAGGAAGCAGGGTTTGACAATGTGTATATTCAGCATCGTCTTGGGCATAGCTCGATAAATTCAACAGCGAAATACATGCATCCTGATTTGGAAACACAAGGAATAGCGTATGAGAAATTCCAAAAACAAAGAAGGAGTGCTTTGTTACAATGAATGCCGCAAGTGTTAAATCGATAAACCCAAAAACTGATAAATGGGTATTATCAAAAAAATCTTCACTTGGAGACACAATGACATTTGATTTCACTTACTTGCCAAATCGCTGGTTTAAAAGGACGTTAAAAGAAATTACTATTGATAGTTTTACGCTAGGAAAGCCATCTTTTGAAACTTTAAATAGATATAATTATTCATTAAAACACTTCTTTAATTTCTATAAAGAGATGGATTTGAATCTAAAAACATTTGAGGAATTGACACACCAACATACACAGATGTTCGTTTTTTATCTTCAAAACCAAAAGATGTCCAACGCAACAAGGAACGTAATAATGGCCGCGTTAAAGTGGTTTGTCGAATACGGGCAATTTTTTGAATATGATGGGTTTCCAACAAAACAGGTTTTCGATGGCGAGGAGTATAAAGCATTAAAAACGGAGGATGTATTAAAAACTAGGTATATACCAGATACCGTAATGCGGCAAATTGAGAAAGCACTCCCTAAAGAAAAAAATACCCTCTTAAGGTGTTTAATTGAGATAGGTATTGATACAGGTGTACGTTTATCTGAAGCATTGGATTTAGAGGAAGGTTGCATTACAGAAGACTTTACAGGAAAACCAGTTCTTTACGTTAAATCTAAAAAGAATAATTCTGAGCGCTATATTCCTGTTTCAATTCGAGTAAAAAGAGCGGTAGAAACATTAACAGCAATCTCAATAAAAGCACGAGTAAGCTTAGGAACTAAATTGATTTCAACCCGTTGGATGCCAAATAGTAAGCGCTTTGATAGGTTAAATCAATATCAATTTAGAAGATGGCTTTCTACCTTTGTTAAAAAACATGATATTAGAGATACCGACGGCGAACTATACCCATTAACTTTTCACGCATTTCGACATACGTTAGGAACGGACATGCTCAATAGAGGAATGACAATATTCGAAATACAAGATTATCTTGGGCATGACTCCCTACACAGCACCGCGGGATATGCGAAGGTTCAGAATCCAAAAATTCAAAAGGAATATAAGAAGCTTGGGTTCGTCGGTGTAATTACAAAAGAGATCAATAAAGAAAGCTTAGGTAACGGAAGATATGATACTAAAACGTTAAAGGCATCAGCTCTTCCCGACGGCGTGTGCAGAAAACCGATAAATAACGAAGGAAGGGTATGTGCAAAATTCAATTTATGCATAATATGCCCTAAATTTATTACAACACCTCAACATCTCTCGATTCACAAGCAACATTTAGAACGACTTAGGGCCGATAAAGAGGCGTATATGGCCTCAGAGTTTATTGGGTCAGTAAATCATCTAGAAACCATCGAGTACGCCTTAGAAACGATTATAGAGCGGCTGGAGGCGTTGTGAGCATGGAAATGGATAAAGCAAAGGATCTTAAGCTTATAGATTTCGATGGCAGTAATAAGGAACAAAATTTTCGTTGTGGGAATAACTATTTTTCAGATAATGTTTGGGATTTTAACGGGTACGTGAGAATTGGGCATATGTCTGGTTCAAGGTTAAAGTTAAAATTCAACTTTGTTGAAAACAAGCCTAGAATGTTGCATGTGGTGAAATGGTTTATGGTTCATGAACTATTAACAGGTAAATTTCTTACAGCGAAACGAAGTTTAGATGGTGTAGTACGGTTTGTAAAATTTATTGAGGAAGCTGCGCCTGAAATTGAGGGTTTTTCCGAAATAACCTATGACTTGTTGAAATCATACTTTACGTATTTGCTGGATGCAAAAAGCGAAACAACGGGGAAGCCCTTAGGTGGTGTTGCAATAAAAAAGTGTGCATTTGCGATTAAAGAGATATTACTGAAGGGTAATGTAAAGGGTTGGGGAGTCCCTGAGGATGTTCGATATGTTCAAAATTTGTATGATGAAATGATTACCTTTAACAAAAGTATCAAAAGGGATAGCAAGAAAGCAGAAGAAATTGTGAAAGAAAAAATTGAAGATGAGGATCTGATTGACCGGATTGTAAAAGTTGCTATGGAGGATCTGGATAAGAGTGAAAATATACTTACGGCTTCGAGTGTTGTTCTTTCAACTCAATTGGGGCTGCGTATTAGTGAGCTCATCACTATTTATAGCGCCTCAATTAAGGAAATAGGTGGGGACACGATGCTGATATATTCAACTGGAAAGTTGAGCCCCGAACCAGTAGAGGTTTATAAACCAGCGAATCAATTAGTGGTGTATGCGATGGATAAAATCAAAGAATTTGCAGCGCCATTACAAAAGGAATCTGGGCTTCCATATTTGTTCCTGTCCAGAAATAGAAACAAAAAGGGATACCCTGTTGGATTGGCATCGCATGCAAATTGGAATAAGAATTACTTGCGCCCATGGATTAAACAACATAATATCCGAGATAAGAACGATGAATTAATTGACTTCACTAGCCATACATTCCGTCATGCATTTGCAAGCTACGCATTAAAGGGTGGAGCATCGATAGAGGTAATTAGCCAACTCATGAATCATAAATCAATTCGGGGAACAACTCATTATACTCATTTATTTAAAAAAGATGTTGAGAGTAAGTTTTCTTCCGTTCTCCATGAGAATGCTGTTATTACAGGGGTTAAAGCGTTAGAAATAAAAGAGAAACTAAAACAACACAATCCATTCAAAGGGAAAACTATAGATCAAGTGAATAAAATACGCAGAGCAATGAAAATCCAAGTGCTTTCTCACGGATTATGTCTGCACCACCCAATGCGAAACGAAGCTTGTGCAGGCGACGGTGTATGCCTTGGTTGCCAAAACTTTTTAACAACTCCTGAATTCCTAGAAGTTCATAAGGGACGACTGGAGAAGGTACAGAATGAATTATCTACGGCATCTAGTAATGGCCCTTATGAGGCGAAATTAAAAACAATTGAGAATTATTTGCTTGGAATTATACGAGATTTAGAATTACAAATGAACTATCAAGGGAATAACGATAATTCTGAATATGTTTCACAGGATGAATTGGGGGTTAGGATAGTATGACCCAAGCGAAGCTAAGTGAAAATCTAGAAAAAATCGAAAAAGCGATAGCGAACCTCCGTCGAGGGAAGAAGAAACTGACAATCTCGAATATAGCCGAAAAGTCAGGAGTGCCAAGAAGAACGATCTATAATAGGCCTGAACTAAAAGAACGTTGCGACCAGGCAATATTGATTCAGGAGGAATTGGAACAAGCGTCTAAGGAAGCAGCGGCTGGTACCGAACCAATAACTAAATTATACGGCAGCAAATTACTCCAATTTAGATATGAAAAAGTGAAGAACGAGCTAAAGGAGCAGAAAATTATTAATGCAAAGATTTTGGAAAACAATAGAAAACTGGTTATTGAAAAAGATGAAATGAAAGGAACGATCCAAAGGCTTCAAGAGGATAATGAACGGTTGAGGGAGCAATTGCGGCAAAATCAAAATAATAAGGTGAGGAAAATAAAATAATGCGGCCACGTAATTAAGAAAAACGAAGGGGAGGTGTCTGATTTGATAAGATGGCTAAACCAAAATGAAGGAGCCTTGCTCAAAATAGTAAGTGTTTTATTTTTAGGGTTTGGGACAGGACTGTTTCTCGTTAGCGAATATGTATGGGCGTTGGAAAGTGGGTTGATTGGAGTTTTGATTTATGGAATATATCGATTTGGATCTAAGCTAGAAAAACATTTAAACGATGATAACGATCTCAATTGAATTTAGGTTGGTGTATTCGTGAAGATTAAGTGGCTAAAATTACACCGATATATTGAAGATAACATTAAGGGCGGTCTTGCAGATTTGACGGAATTTGAATGCTTTAATGATGAATTCAATGGTTTTCAATACAGATCATACGTCTTGAAAGATGTTTTTGACGAAGGAGAGCCTGATTTAATAACTGTTATTTTAGGGATATACGATATTGAGTCTGAATTCGAGTATGAACCTTCCATATTTCAGATACCGAGCACTATAATAAACAGATTACATTGTTTTGTTAATCGGGGATACACTTAGGCTGATGCATAGGCATGTGATACGAATATTACAGATATTTGAGTAGACCCAAGTAGACCATTAAATAACAGGGTAAACTTCGGTAAACCGGAGTTTGTGTAAAGTTTACTCGGTAGACTACTTTGTAATGTTGGAGCATCCAAAGCATTATGAGATACCAACCAATTAGCATCGTAGATGCGCTTGGGGCAGAACATCAATTTCATATTGCCCACAGACGGTTTCGATTAGTCTGTTGGAATCGTCTTACAGCAGGTTTAATTCGAGGACGTAAAAAGTTTTGTGTAAATGGTTAAACTTCCCATTAAGGAGATGATCATTTATGCAAGACATGAAAGACAAGACGATCAAGGAATTGGCGAAAGATTGCCGAACGGTCGAAGATGTTCACGAGATGCTGAAGAATCTGTTTAAGGATACGATTCAGCAACTGTTTGAAGCGGAGATGGATGAACACTTAGGTTACAGCAAGCATAGTTCTGACGGTGACAACACGGGAAATAGCCGCAATGGTTACAGCAAGAAAATTTGGTAACACCGAACTGAACGTTCCGCGTGATCGAAACAGTGAGTTTGAGCCTCAAGTCGTTAAAAAGCACGAAACGAGTAACCCAACGACTGGTGCGGACGCTGGGTATGGTAAAAGCGTAGATAGGCCGTAATGGCTTTACGAAGCGCCCGAGGGTCTTCGTACTCGTTCAAATAGATCTCCTCGTATTTGAGCGAACGAAAGAAGCGTTCCGTACGGCTGTTGTCTCGCGCTCGGCCCTTACCATCCATAGACACTTTTACCTGGTGCTTCACCAATAAATCCAAGTAATTCGGATTCGTAAAATGACTGCCCTGATCGCTGTTTATGATCTCGGGCTGACAGCGCCCCAGCGCCCGTTTCAGGCACGTCAGGACGAAAGCCTTCTCCAATGTGCTGGAGAGCTCGTAATCGATGATTTTGCGGCTGTACCAGTCGATAATCACAAAGAGATACATAAAGCCTTTGCCCATCCGCAAATACGTAATATCAATTCCCCAGACCTGGTTCGGACGATCAATGGCCAAGCCGCGCAGAAGGTAGGGCCGAATATACTGGGCATGATATCGTTTGCTTAAGTTCGGTCCCGGATAGATCACTTCAATTCCCATCAGGCGCATCAGCCGCTGGATGCGTTTGCGGTTCACGGCCCATCCCTGTTCCCGCAATTTGCTTGTCATCCGCCGATAGCCGAAATACGGATGCTTCGTGTACAACTTGTCGATCTCATGCATCAGTTGTACGTTCTCCGGCGCTTCCTGCCGCACATCCCGCCGCCGATACACGTTCGTACGATGGATCCCCAGCAACTCTGCTTGGCGCTTGATGATGATCTCCCGGTTATCCCGTTCCACCATGGCTTGCCGATCTCTTGTCGATGTCTTAGAGACCAGATTTTTTTTTGAGCCAATTGACTTCTAGCGTCAGTTGGCCGACCAGTTTCTCCAGTTGCTCTTGCTTGTCCTCATAGTTCCTTTTGATCTTCTCGGCTTCCTTTGTTTCCCGGCCGAACACCATGGAGGCTCGCTCCAGAAACTCTGCCTTCCACCGGCTCAACATGACTGGGCTGAGTTCGTACTTCCCTGCGATCTCATTCACCGTCTGCTCTTCTCTCAGCACTTCCAGGACGACCTTCGTCTTAAACTCTGCGGTATATCGGTTTCGTTTCTCCATGGCTTCAGTATAACTTATTTATCGCCTCCCTGTGTCTCACCCTATGGGTTCATTGTATACTTCAGCTATCCGGCGGAAATACGCAGAATGATCTATACGACCAATATCATCGAGGGGTATCACCGCCAACTTCGAAAAGTAACGAAAACAAAAACGGCTTATCCATCGGATGATGCCTTGCGGAAGATTATCTATCTTGCCACGATAGACGCATCCAAAAAATGGACTATGCCGCTTCGAAGTTGGAAAGAATGTATATCGCAGCTTGCCATCCATTTCGGAGACCGGCTGCAGGTGGAACTATCTGCATAACGCCTACCATGCGAGCCAGGCTTGACTTGGAGCCTCTACGGGCATGATTCCTTGCGATCGGGCGATAACTCGTAAACTCGTATCGCCAAGGCAATTTAGCCTATCATGCCCGCCCCTCCATGTAAAGCCTTCCCGAGTTACTTTGGCTTTTTGGTTCAAATTCATTTACACAAAATAATTTACATACCCTTTAATTCCTCTTTATCTGCTTGAATCTGGTGAAGTCACCCCCTGCACCATATGATATTTCGCATTACTTGCTCTGGCCGTATACGGCCCTACACTTCATTTTCTTAATCCCACACTTCAACTAATTATCTGCAGACACAGCAAGACTGCCAGCTCTTTAATGTAGGGCGCACAAGCTGGTCGACCGATAAAAGCGACAACAAGTTTCCTTCTATGGTTCCTCCAAGTAGCAGGATTGATGTCGTATTTCGTAGAATTATTAATATAGGACTATATGCTCAAACATCTGTTCTATGACATCGTGTTGTCAGTGAAACGTTATTAAAATAAAGGCATTACTGCACATAGGAAAGGATAATTGATATGGCATCAGCAAAAGCAGATATAAACTTTGAAAAGGATCTTTTTGAAGCCGCGAACCGGATGCGTGCAACGGTCGCTCCAGCTGATTATAAGCATATTGTTCTACCGCTCATTTTCTTGCGCTACCTTTCTTTGCGCTACGACAAACGTCGCAAGGAATTGGAGAAGCAATTGAGTGACCCCAACAGCCCAATGTATTTCAGTGATGCGGAAATCGTTCGTGAAATTCTGGAAGACCGCGACCAATATATTGCTGAGCGCGTTTACGTGTTGCCTGAGGAAGCGCATTGGTCTTACATAGTGAAAAACGCCAAGCAGCCCAACATCAAAGAGATTCTTGATAACGCCATGAAACTGATTGAAACAGAGAACGAGGATTTGGTTGGCGTACTGCCGCGTATCTATCGGAGCACGAACCTTCCAGTTGAAAACCTTGCTTCGCTTATTGAAATTTTTTCGCGCGATTCATTCAGTTCGTCCAGTGACGATGCTGTGGATGTATTGGGACGCGTATTCGAATATTTTATCGGGAATTTTGCTTCGAGCGAAGGCAGCCGCGGTGGCCAGTTCTTTACGCCGAGTTCCATTGTTGAACTGTTAGTTACAATGCTAGAGCCAGAATCGGGCACCATTTTGGACCCTGCCTGTGGATCAGGTGGCATGTTTGTCCAATCCCAACGTTATGCCAAAAACAAATACGCACTCTCGTTTTATGGTCAGGAAAGTGTGGATCTTACCGTGCGATTAGGGAAAATGAACGTACTAATGCACGGTATTAACGCCGATATCCGGCTCGGAGATTCGCTCCTCAACGATCAGTATAAGGATCAGCAATTCGATTTTGTGATAGCAAATCCGCCTTTCAATCAAAAATTGTGGGGGGCCGAGAAGATCCTAAAGAACGATCCGAGGCTCATTACGGACTATGACAAGGCCGTAACGGACGGCAACGCGAACTACATGTGGATGCAGCACTTCCTTTATCACCTGAAAGATGGAGGGACGGCTGGTTTCGTCATGGCGAACGGAGCAATGACGACAAATAACTCTGGTGAAAAAGATGTCCGTCAAAAGTTGGTGGATGAGGGATATATCGATTGCATCGTACAGTTACCGGAGAAGTTATTCTTTACGACGGGTATTCCTTGTTGTTTATTTTTCTTGAGCAAAAATCGTAATGGAGAGAAAGGTTACCGGGAGCGAAAGAACGAGGTGTTGTTCATTGATGCTCGGAAGAAAGGTGTAATGGTAAGTCGGAAGCAGAAGGCGTTAACGGAGGAGGATGTTGCGGAGATTGCGGCGACTTACCATACATTCCGTAGAGTGGAAGGTAAATTTGATGGTATTGACGGCTTTTGTAAGGCGGCGACCGTAGAAGAGATTCAGCGTAACGACTACAGGTTGACGCCAGGGATTTATGTGGGGACAGGAGAGACAGAAACCGATGATTCGCCATTTGAGGAAAAAATGACGGAACTGATGGGGCGTTTGCAGGAGCAATTCGCTGAATCGAATAAGTTGCAAGAACGAATTATCAGGAATTTAGAGGGGTTGCTGTAGAATGTCGTTAACCCGATTCAATATTTTGGATCTAGCTGATGTAATAATGGGCCAAAGTCCTCCCGGTCAGGATTGTAACGAATTAGGTCTTGGGATTCCTTTACTTAATGGCCCTACAGAATTTGGTAATAAATATCCGAAGCCTGTCCAATTTACAACGAATCCGAAGAAAGTCGCAGAACCTGGGGATTTGCTGTTTTGCGTGAGAGGTTCAACTGTTGGTCGGATGAACTACGCAAATCAAAAAACTGCAATCGGGCGAGGTTTAGCAAGTTTTCGGAGTAAGTTCAGCTATAATCATACTCGCTTCATTGAGTATCTGATTTACAACTCCCTTGGCACAATATTGCAATCCGCAACAGGGTCAACGTTCCCAAACGTTTCTAAGGAGCAGATACATGGTTGGACATGGAATTTGCCTCCGATTGAACAGCAAAACAGAATTGTTGAAATACTTGGTTCCCTTGATGATAAAATTGAACTTAACCGCCGAACGAACGAAACGCTTGAACAGATGGCAATGGCTTTATATAAGCATTGGTTTGTGGATTTTGGTCCGTTCCAAGATAGACAATTTATTGAGTCGGGGGAAGGGACCATTCCAGAAGGCTGGAGTTTCAAACGTCTGGACGAGCTAGTCGCCATAAATGAACAAAGCGTTGGCAAAAATTATCCCTTCGATCAGATCGAATACATCGATATTTCTTCAGTTGCAACAGGTGTACTTGAAGGTACGACTACTTATATGCTTGATGAAGCACCTTCAAGGGCGAAGAGGTTGGTTTTCTCTGGGGACATTATTTGGTCAACCGTAAGGCCAAACAGAAAGTCTTACTTATATATTCATAGACCGGCAGAGAATACAGTCGTTTCTACGGGATTCGCTGTAATAACTCCAAAGACAGTACCTTCATCATTCCTGTATTGTCACGTTACGACAGATGAATTTGTTGACTATCTGGTAAGCAACGCGGAGGGAAGTGCATATCCAGCTGTTCGCCCAGATGTTTTTGCGAGAGCGATGGTTTGTGTTCCGACTGAAGATGTACTGGCTTCTTTCGATGAAAAAGTTGGTCCGTTAATTCTTCACATGCAAGAGAACATGATAGAAAATAAAGAACTTCAAAAAACACGAGATTATCTACTCCCCCGTCTTCTCTCCGGAGAAATCGAGGTGAAAACAGCCGAAGAACAAGTCGAGGAGGTGTTAGCCGGTGGCTAACGGACTGTACGAAACGGATTTTGAAGAAGCGACGATCGGCCGTCTACAGGCCATTGGCTACGAATATACCCATGCGATGAACCTGTTCAGTCGTATGTCGCTTAATGAGGTTGTGCTTCGGGACCGCCTTGAAGCATTTCTCAAGAAAACTTACCCCGGGATCCCGGCGCAGCATATCCCTGCGTTAGTTTCGCGTTTTGCTGATCCTGACGGGGTGACATTGCTTCAGCGCAACCAGAGGTTTCACGAGATGCTAGTGAAGGGCATTGACTTTTCCTACGAGGAGAAAGGCGAGCATGTGTTTCACCATGTATACCCGGTGAACTGGGACGAGCCGCTTACGAATAATTTTCTCGTCGTAAACCAACTTTCGATCGAAGGGAAGATGGCGCGGCGGCCAGACCTTATCATATACGTGAATGGGCTGCCGCTGGTGGTGTTCGAACTGAAAAGTCCGTATAGCGAGCAGGCAACGATCGAATATGCCTACAATCAAATCACGAACTACACCTATGACATCGCACAACTATTTAATTACAACGCATTTGCGGTCATCTCCGACGGCATCCTGACGCTCCATGGCATTCCCGGGGCACCGTATGAGTTTTATGCAGCTTGGAAATCCACCGACGGTAAGGAAGTCGACAACAACATCACGAACTCGATGCGGACGCTCATCCAGGGTATGTTCCCAAAGGAACGACTGCTCGATTATATCCGCAACTTCATCGTGTTTATGAAAGATGGTAACAAGGAAGCAATCAAGATTGGCGCTAAATATCACCAATATTTCGGCGTTCGGTTTGCTGTCGAACACGCTGTTCGCGCAACTCGACCGGAAGGAGACCGGAAGATTGGGGTCCTATGGCATGCCACTGGCTCGGGGAAATCGCTTTCTATGTTGTTTTTCTCTGGAATTCTGTCGCGGCATCCAGAGATGGATAACCCGACAATCGTCATCCAAGTGGATCGCTCGGATCTCGACGGTCAGTTGCACGAGACATTCGTTCAAGGGACGTCACTGGTCGGTAACGTTCATCATGCAGAGAATGCCAATGAATTGCGAGAACTTTTGCGCAACGAAGCCGGCCAAATTATATTTTCGACGATCGAGAAATTCCGTTTGAAAGATGGAGAAGGTGAGTTCCCAGTATGCTCAGAGCGTCGGAATATTATCGTCATTTCCGACGAAGCGCATCGTACCCAGTACAGTTTTGACGGCTTTGCCGGCAATCTTCGTCGTGCCTTGCCGAATGCTTCACACGTCGGATTTACTGGTACGCCGATAACATTTGCGGACCGTAATACGTTTGAATTGTTCGGGAACGTCATTCACATCTACGACATGCAGCAGGCCACGCTAGACGGTGCAACGCTTAGGATCTACTATGAATCCCGTCTCATACCGCTTGATCTCGAGAACGCAGGTCTTGACGAGGAATTTAAGCAAATTGTCAGCCAGGTTGGGGATGGAAAATGGGATGAACAGCGCGCTAAATGGGCGGCGCTAGAAAAGGTTGTCGGTACGTCCGAGAGATTGGAGACGCTCGCCAAGGATATTGTAGAGCACTTCCAAAAGGCGGCTTCCCCTGAGGCAAAGGGCATGATCGTTTGCATGAGCCGGGAAATATGCGTTCGGCTCTACGAGAAAATGCGTAAAATAGACGGCTGTCCGCCGATTGAAATTGTCATGACCGGTGACATCGACAAAGACCCGCCAAGTTGGCGCCAAAAGCAGCCAGGTAGTGAGTTCGCCCATATCAAATCCAAGGAAGAGCAGGAGAGCGTAAAAGCAAAGCTACGAGATCCGAATGACCCTCTCAAGTTCGTAATCGTACGGGATATGTGGCTCACGGGTACCGACATCCCGCCGCTAACCTATCTGTACGTCGATAAACCAATTAAGGGTCACGGCCTAATCCAGGCTATTGCACGCGTCAACCGCGTCTACCCCGGCAAAACAGGCGGCGTTGTTGTCGATTACATCGGTATCGCTGAAGCACTGAAAGAGGCGACACATCGCTATACGCAAGGTGGCGGTAAAGGAAAGCCAGCCGGGGATATCGAGGAAGAGGCAGTACCAATTTTCTTTGAAGCGCTTGAAGCGGTTCGTGCCTTCATCCCGTCAGGCATCGACATTACCGATTGGCGGGCAAAACCGAAGGTTGAGCGTGAGGATTGGATTGCGGACTTCGTAGGCTTTTTGATGGGGTCAGACGAGGACACTTACCTGAATGCGCAGGCCAAATTGGATAAAGCATATCAACTTGTGAAGCACTTGCCAGCTGTAATCCCCCACGCGAATGAGGTGCTGCTCTATGAGATTGCTGCAATTCAGATCAAGAAGTTTAAAATCGCTGGCGACCCGGATGACAAGCCTAAGAACATCGAGGAAGAACTGAAGAAATTGATCGACCGTAGCATAGGCGCTCGTAAAGAGGCCGTTGATTTGTTCGAGAAAGCTGGATTGGAGAAGCCGGACATCTCGATCCTAGACGAAGCATTCCTTGCCGATTTCGAGCAAAAACCGCACGTCGATCTGCGTCTGAAATTGCTTCAGAAGTTACTAGAGGAAGAAATCTTTTACTTGGTAAAGCAAAAAAATGCGCTCGGCAAAGAATTAAGCAAACTGCTGGAGAAGACGATAAACGATTACCATAATCGAGTTATTACGGCAACCGCAGTGGCCCAAATGATGGTCGAGGCAAAGAAGAAAATGGACGAAGAGCGCAAAAAGAAAGAGGCGCTGGGGCTGTCTGATGAGGAAATGGCCTTTTATTACATTATTGAGAATATGGGTAATGATGCCTTCTCCAATGAGTTTATTTCAGGTTTGATTCGTAAAGTGGTCGCAGCAATGAAAAAGGAATTCCAAATCGACTGGACGAATCCGCATCGTGCTGACGTCTTGGCAAAGGTCAGCAATGCCGTGAAAATGGTGCTTATTCGAGAGAAGATAAAAGGCGAGCAATTGCGGTTCCTAACGAATGCGATCATTGATCAGGCAAAAGAAAAATATAAAGATTGGCCAATAGAGGCATAGAGGGAAATACCTGGGGGTTCTTACCTTTAGGTTTTCTACGAGGGCAATAATGGTCGGCAAAGGGGCAGTTATAAAACTCTGCTCCTTTTATTTTTCCAAGAATCGGGGGTTTTAAGGATGACCGAGGAGCAATCTCTGGTGCTGTCTCGCAAGCAGATCTATAACGAGGTGTGGGAGTTGTCGCTTGCCGGTGTTGCTAGGAAATATAGCATATCGTACAGCCTTATATATAATCTTTGTAAAGAAGCTAACGTACCCATACCTCCTTCGGGGTATTGGACGAAGTTAAATTTCGGAAAGCCGGTATCGAAGCCACCTCTTCCAGACTCAACAATAAATGAAGTTGCTATTCCTCGTGCGAAAACGCCGCGGATAAGAGTACAGAAAATTGAAAACGGTATGTCAACCATTCCAGAAGCAAAAATTGAGGTCACGCAGCAGGATGAAAAAGTGGTAAACAATGCTAATACCAGTCCTGATGATGTCTTAGAAGCAGGATTAGATACTGACGCATTGTCACTATCCAAATCTAGTAAAAACGCAAAATATATCGACAATCAATCCAATTCTAAAGCCGCTCACAATAGTTTTTTAGATAAATTGGCATTCCTCGTCGAGGCTGAAAGGAACAAGGTTCTTGATATAGCGAATCGGATACAGATACCGCATGAAAAGGCCAGGCTACATCCTAAGATTGCTGCACATAAAAATGTTGTCATTGAATGGAACAAGAACGATAAAAAAGAATTGGGCGCTCAAAGAAGCCCTCAAAACTACAGTTCGTATAGGTTCCGTCCTCCATTTTTAGCAGGCGTGATTTCGAAAGAGACGCTTCCGCGTGTTTACCGAATCCTTGGGGCACTTATTCATGCTATAGAACGGTTGGGAGGCTCAGTGACGGATTCTCTCACTTTTATTGTTCGGAATGAGTCGGTATCTCTAGAAATATATGAAATGCAGGACAAAGTCGATCATGTTATTACGAAGTCAGAGGAAAATCAGCTCCGTAAATATGAGGAAGATAAGAAACGGTACTCTTGGGCTTCGAAACCGAATTTACGCAAATATGATTATGTCTTTAACGGCCAACTGTGCATCAACATAAATCAGAATCGAAATAAAAGGTTTTTGTGATACCAAATCTTCTATTCTGGAAAACCAATTAGGATATCTTCTGATCGAGATGTACGAAGCATCTGAAATAATACGAAAAGAGCGAGAAGCACGCGAAGAAGAGCGTCGTAGACGTGAAGAAGAAGAGAGATTGAGAGAAGAACGCCGAAAACGCCATATGATTGAAGTTGAGCGCACGGTTGCATTGACAAATATGGCTCAGGATTACGCGATGGCGTGCAAGATAAGAGAATATGTTTCAGCTTTGGAATTGTCCCGTAACTTGGCAGAGGAAGATATACAATGGATCGATTGGGCAAAGAAGAAAGCCGATTGGTATGATCCGATAATTGCTAGAGAAGATGAGATTCTTGGGAAACGCGAGCACCAGAAAGGAAAGGAAGAGTCTGTCAAGAATTTTGTGTAAACTCGGTTATGCCAAAGTTTGGTGCCGGACTTGACATGGAGCCTCCAGCGGGCATGACTTTTCGCGATTGGGCGATACTGGAAAGTCGGTATCGCGTGGCTAACCAGCCTATCATGCCCGCCTCTCCATGTAAAGTCCTTTAGCGGACATGTACGCGGTCAGGGAAGTGCACCGTGAGTTGCAGCAAGATTTGTCCCCAGTTTTGAACACGACCTGTCCACTTGCGAAGAACGTCCATTGTCGCAAGATACAGCATCTTGAGCAGCGATTCATCGTTCGGAAAAATACTTTTTCCTTTTGTGACTTTACGAAGCTGGCGGTGGTAGCTTTCAATCATATTCGTCGTGTAGATTAATTTACGCAGTTCTGGCGAGTATTTAAAAAACGTTGCGAGTTCATCCCAATTGTTTCGCCATGAACGTATGATCAGTGGATATTGCTTGCCCCAAACCGCCTCAAATTGTTCCAATTCCTGCAAAGCAGCTTCCTCCGTTGGAGCGGTATAAATCGGGCGTAGCGCGGCAGTAACCTTCTTCAAATCTTTGTAGGATACGTATTTGATTGAATTGCGGATTTGATGGATGATACACTTCTGAATCTCTGTCTGCGGGTAGCATGCGGCAATGGCATCGCTAAATCCTTTCAGATTATCGACGCAGATGATGAGAATGTCTTGGACGCCGCGATTCCTCAGATCGGTTAGAACACTCAGCCAGAACTTCGCGGACTCGTTCTCGCCAATCCAAATGCCTAGTACATCCTTGTAACCCTCTAAATCAATGCCTACGACCATGTAAGCGGCTTTGTTGATAATTTGCCCGTCCTGCTTCACTTTGAAGTGAATGGCGTCCATGAAGACGACGGAATAGACATTTTGTAAAGGGCGATTCTGCCATTCTTTGATAAGCGGCATAATTTTAGCCGTTACATTGGAAATGAGTGTTGGGGAGACGTCGATGCCGTACAACTGGTTTAGATGATCCTGGATATCTCTTGTGCTCATTCCTTTGGAGTACATGGATATGATCTGATCCTCGATGCCGGTGACCTGTGTCTGATGCTTCTTGACAACCATCGGTTCAAATTCGCCGAGTCGATCACGTGGGACTTCAATTTCGACCTCACCATACTCCGACGTTACTGTTTTCTTGCTATGTCCGTTGCGGCTATTGCGAGTCTCCTTATTCTTTATATCATGCTTGGCGTAGCCGAGTTCCGTTTCCAGTTCGGCTTCCAACATTTCCTGAAGTGTCTCCGCAAAGAGTTCCTTCAACGTTTTCTGTACGTCTTCGACGGTTTTCAAGTTATTGTCTTTGATGAATTGGCGCAGTTGATCTTTTGGTAGTAATTTCATGATGTGTTCTCCCTCAACCTTTCGTTAATCTCCATTGTAATAGATTTAGGTTTGAGAGTTTACACAAAATATTTTACAGTCCCGAAAGGAATTAAAAACCGGATATTCATGAAGGAATGGCGGTAAAGGTTGTTCTTCATTTAAAAGGTCACCTTAAGGTTACTTTGAAGTAAACCACAGTTCACCTTAGGGTCACCCAAAAGTCACCCTAAGTCCAACGGGAACAAATGATCGCAATTATGCTTGTATAGGAGTTTGGCGCTACTGTATAATAGAAATTGCTAGAACACCATTATTTTCTTATTGCTAGAATAAATAGTTAAGAGGTGATGACTATTAAAGGTAAGCATAACAAAAAACAAGCGTAAGTGGTGGCACACCTCGCTTGTTTTCCAGTACTGCGTTTCGTCTGAGAAGTGGCATTCTCAAAACTGGTGATGAAGAAGGTATCGAGTGTAAATTGATCATGTACTTTACACTCAACATATGTATAGTCAGACTATATTTATGTATTACGTCATGAATGACGGATATCCTTCTAAATTTCAAAAAAAATGAAAGAAGGATGAATATTTTATGACAATTGAACTTGAGTCAAAGGTTTCCGTATTGTTGGAAGGTATTGCTTCACGACTAGATATATCACCAACAAAGTATAAACAAGCTGTTGACAGATACACTGCTGTTAGCAATTGGATAGCAGAAGGCCAATTTGAAGGTGTAGAAGAAATACATTTCTACCCACAGGGTTCATTTCGTCTTGGGACAGTTGTTAGACCTATTCGAAATGGGCAAGATGCCGATTATGACATCGATTTGGTTAGTGAATTTCAGATCTTAAAAAACAAGACTACTCCAAAAACATTAAAAGAGGCAGTTGGTAACCGCATAGCTGAAAATGAAACTTATAAAAAAATGCTTGATGAAGAAGGACGGCGTTGTTGGACAATAAATTACGCTGAGCAAGACGGAATTGGATTCCATATTGACGTGTTACCGGCAACACCAGAAGATGTAAAAGTAAGAAACAACCTGGTTGATTCCAGGATCGCCGAAAAGGCTATTGCGATTACTCACAAAAATAAGGACAAAACTTATGAGTGGTATTCTAGTAATCCGAGTGGCTATGCTGATTGGTTTGAAAACATTAACCAACCCGTATTTAATTTAGTCAAAGCCACTCAACAACGTAGTCTTTTCGAGAACAACAGAGACATTTATGCAAGTATCGATGAGGTGCCGGAGGCATTAATCAAGACACCTTTACAACGAGCAATCCAGATCCTGAAGCGACATCGGGATGTTCGCTTCACAAACCACCCAATGGCAGATGACAAACCGATTTCGATGATTATAACGACTTTGGCAGCCAAACTGTACAATGGAGAACCGAATGTGTTCTTAACACTTCGCAATATTGTGAATCGGCTTGATGTTCTATCGGATCTACTGAAGCCGGAGTTTAGCAATAATAAAGTTCTTCAGGAACAATCGCTAATTACAAGGAATGCTGATGGAACATGGGTAATTGAAAACCCAGTAAATCCGGAGGAGAATTTCGCGGATAGATGGCATGAGAATAACAATCAGAAGGCAAGAGCTTTTTTCCAATGGACCAAATGGATTAAAGAAGACGTTATCGAAATAATTGGCTCAAATGATATAGGGAAAATCGTTAAATCATTCGAATCAACTTTTGGACAAGTCTCAATAACTACGGCAAAGGCTCTTGGTTTACCGACGAGTGCAGCAGTGATTTCAACGCCAATTATTCAAATTTCAAATCCGAATAAACCTTGGGGCCGGTAACAATGAACGGGGAAATTGTTTGGGATCATTTCAAAGAATTACAGGGTGAGTTTCCGAATGTAACTTTAGCATTTGAGAACGACAGGTTTTATGTTCGAGGAAAGATTCAATTTCGTGCTCAATATCAAGATCGTGAATTGGTTGACGAAGCATATATGATCGAGATCGAGCTACCGACGAATTATCCAAATGCCCCTCCAAATGCAAGAGAATTGGAGGGGAGGGTACCATACACGTTTCATACGTTTCCAGATGGTACTTTATGTCTGGGAGCGCCGCTAGCAGTTAAAATGACTTTTTCTAAAGATTCGACGTTATTGGGATTTGTCAAAACACTGTTAATTCCTTATCTCTATTCATTTTCTTATGCTGCAACTAACGAAGAACTACCTTATGGAGAACTAGACCATGGAGCTAAGGGGATTTTGAACTTTTACAAAGAATTGTTCCGAGTTGATTCAGAAGAGTGTTGCATAGATTTTCTCTACATTTTGGCTTCCCAAAAATATCGCGGCCATTTGTTATGCCCTTGTAATAGCGGAAATATCTTAAGGAAATGTCATGGACCAATGCTTCTAGAGCTTCAAAAATACCAGACGCAAAGAGAATTCGGTATCGAATTTATCGATTGCGTTGAGTTTATTAAGAAAAATAGGAGGAAGGTGTAAGATTGTCTGAAACAGTTGTACCAACGCATATACGTTGTATGCTCTGGGGTAAGGCAGCAGGTCGCTGTCAATATAGAGGGTGTAACGAGATTTTACATATTGATCCCAATACAAAGTCATTAATGAATCGCTCATACATAGCCCATATCGTTGCCGATAGTCCCGGGGGTCCGAGAGGAGACAAGGTACTCTCCCCCAAATTAGCAAAAGATATTTCGAATTTAATGTTACTTTGCGATACACATCATCGTTTAATTGATGTTAATGATGTGGCAGGACACCCAGTTGAGTTACTACAAGCTATGAAGCAAGAGCACGAACAAAGAATAGAACTGGTGACTCAAATACAGGAAGATAGACAAAGTCAAATTGTATTGTACGGGTCTAACATCGGCGACCATAGTTATCCAATATCTTATGAACGTGCTGTGGTTGCGTTATTACCAGAGAGGTATCCGGCTGACAGCCGAGCGATTGAATTGGGTTGGAAAAATAGTTTGTATAACGATCATGAAGAGGATTATTGGAAGATCGAAAATGAAAATCTCAAGAGGCAAGTTCAATCAAAGCTTATGCCACTATTAACTTCGGGTGCAAGAAGGCACATTTCGTTATTCGCACTTGCACCGCAGCCATTGTTGATTTCCTTAGGGACTATGCTTTCTGATATTTTTCCTGTTGATGTTTATCAACTGCAAAGAGAGCCCGTCCAAAAATGGGGATGGGATAATGAGTCTGACGATATTGAATTCCATATTCAATCCCCTGAGAAGATACACCGAACTGTCGCATTAAATATATCCCTTAGCGCAACGATAGAAAATAATAGAATAACAGAAGTACTTGGTGAGAATGTGTCAGTCTGGACACTCACAATTAAAAACCCAAATAATGATTTTATGAAAAGCAAAAGTCATCTTTCGGCATTTAGACAAACAATACGGAAATTAATGGACGGAATTAAGTCGGTTCATGGACAAGATAATCGATTGAATATCTTTCCTGCAATGGCAGTTTCAACTGCAGTTGAGTTAGGGCGAGTATGGATGCCAAAGGCAGATCTACCCTTAGTAATATATGACCAAAATAAGAAAACAAACAAATTCGAACTAGCGTTAGAAATTTATAAAAACAATGAAGTTGTTCTGCAAGGTAATGCTGTATAACCGGCAAGTTTGCTTTGGGAAATGTAGTAACTAAAACGCGTGCTTCTCGGGACAGCGGTTTGACTGCTGTCCCTTCGATTTTTCAGTGAAAAAAAGGTCAATCCGACTTATGTAACGAATTTGTAACAACAAAGAAATTGTCTTGGGTGAGTGAATGCTTACAGAAAATGATGTAGTCGCCGCTGTCTGTAACAAGCTCGGGGAAATGAAAATTGAACTTCAACAAGTCCTGCATACTTTAGAAAATGGTAAGATAGGCTGAAACTAAGTCGGGATAGTCAATAATTTATGGTATATTATGGGTATCGTCGATTGAGGGGGAACATGAATGAAAGAAGAACAATTTTTGAAAACAATGATAGAAACAATAAAGTATGACAAAAAGTATAAAAATAAAAGTGAGTTACTTGGCATATTAAGGTATTCTATGCTTACTTACGAAAGAACTGGTACTTATGGTCGTAAACATGATCATTTTCGTGAATATGTCTGTTTAAGAGTACCCATTCCAATGTTGGAAACGGCGAGATTCCTAGAAGATGATCTCGAAAGAGTTGCATCTGAAGTATATATGAAGCCGACGGATACTATGATCGACTATGAGTATGCAGGAGTCCAAATAAAGCCAAAACCTGTAGATCTTGAAGAAGATTTACACAAAGAACATGATGTGGTTTTTGACGAAATAAAAGAAGTAATCATTCAAGGTATCCGAGGTGCGAAATATACTATATGGATAGCGGTTGCTTGGTTTACGGATAGAGACATTTTCAAAGAATTGCTGTTAAGAAAACAAGCAGGGGTTAACATCCGTATTATCACATCAGCTGAAGACTCAAATAAATATTTACTTCCCGATTTAGAACGGAATTTTGAAGTAATGAAAGTAAAACTTTGGGGTAAGAATTTATCCAATCGAGTTCATGATAAATTTTGCATTATTGATTTTGAATATGTCATGCACGGTACCTATAATTGGAGCAATAATGCGATAAATAATAATGAAACTTGGGCCACTGCACTGGATAGAGATTTCGTAAGAAAATTTGCTGATGAATTTATGAGGTTGTTTGAAGAACATCATAACAAATAAGAAGGCACTGAATCTGTACGATGAGCACCAAAGCGGTGGTATGAGCTTCAAATCCAGTCTAAAACTGCAACTTCTCTGGATATTCGGTGAGAAAGTTTTTGTTTGGAGGGGATTCAATCAGTGGCCAAGCAGAATGATTTACTTAGTGAGAATGACACGAAGGAATTGTCAAAGCTGTTAAAGGGATTATTTGGTTCTGACGACCTGTTTACTGATTTCAAGAGGAAGTATAAACCTATCCCTTTGAAGAAAAAGGGCGATGTCGAATACGAAGTTCAGTGGCATACTACTGCTATTGAAAAGGATGGACATAAGATAGTTCATCTAGCTCAGAACCGGTTTGATGAGAGAGTTATGATTTATCAACTATTTTACAATGATGGTATGGACGATCAGAATGTTCATTTGCGTGTGAAGGTAATATCCAAATCTGGGGTAAGAGTCCCTGATTCAAACGTTCATCTACATGTTTTTACTGAAAGTAAGCATATGAAGATTGCTGACATTAAAATTGAAGGTGATCGGGTAAATCGGGGTTATGGTTCTATTTTAATGGAAGGTATTATGAAGCTCGTTGATCAAATGAGTATCCGTTTTATAACTGGCTGGATTTCCGCTGTGGATTGGGATCACATTGATAGATTAGAGCACTTCTATCGAAAGTTCGGTTTCGAATGTAATCTTGATCATGAATCTAAATATGGAACCATTTCATGGATAAACAGAGCCCTTGGTGTTACCCGCGAAGACCTAAATCAATTATTAGGGCGTTGATAACCGGTGGCGAGTATAAGGACGATCAAAAAGAATCAAAAAGCACTGCAATATTCTATATTGATCTAAAAGCAGCGAATTCCTACTTCCCAGGTGAAGAGGAATCGCTCTTTTTGTGTTAATGGGGATAAAGAATGGCTATTCAGACTTAGCGGCGGCATCTATTGATTTGAAAATCTCCGTTGTTATCTTATGGATCATCTTTACGTCTTCGCTTTTCTTACCTAATAGAAATTGGTAGTGGACCTCAAGGATAGTTCTGGTCTCAAACTCCTGGGAATCTGGATCGATTTCTCGAAAATCAAAAAGATCTCCTGGCTTTATGTTTAGAGCGTCCATGATTTTTTCCAATGAATCAATGGATAGATTTCTTTTTCCAAGTTCAACTTCGGTTAGATATGAGGTTTGTTGCCCTGTTATTTGGCTTAATTGAAGTAAGGTCAGATTTTTTTTATTACGTATGCTACGAATTTTTTCACCGATCAGTTTTTTTAAATCAGACATCGATTTACAACCTCCCTGCTTATCCTAAGGGTAAGTGTTTCAATCGAAAAAATACATAACAATATAAGTGATATATATTGTTATAATCACTTATAAGTGATATTATTTTGTTAATATAACCAGGGGTGAACAAAATGATTCCAAAAGTCAGATCAGTGGAGTCACTGATTCTCACGAATCAATCGTCTGAACAATTTACAGTTCGATTTCGGAAAATTATATTTCATAAAGACGCTCAATTCTTGATCCTTCAGCGGGCAGAAGAACACTACATCATGAAAATAAAAAGTTGCAATGGTACAGTTAAACTAATTGAATCAACTAAGGAAGAGTTCGATGAATTAGTAGGTTTTTTACGTGAGGGGTATGAAAAGTCTTCGTCAGCCCCTGACTTGGTAGAAGAATTCTGGGTTGTGGGGATAAGCTTCAATAGAGTTGAGAATAATAACGGTTGTTCTTCTGAATTTATAATTTCCGGCGAGAAGCCAATTGATATTCTCCCTTATATTGTCCAGACGGGTGCAGAACATGTATTCTTTTCAGAATGATGCTTTGAATTTTATAATGAATGGCAGGGTTACTGTAAGGGGGCTCTCGCAATTAGGGCTTATCCCAAAAGGGCAATGTGTGATTCCTAACCGGTTTTATGAGGGAGGCTGGGGGAGATGGCTTCCTATGCCGAATATTACGTTATTGCCCTACTTTAGTGTGGCTATAGCAAGCGGTTTTAACTGGGAAGAAACAGTCGCTTTAATGGAAAGAAGGGTAAAGGAGAATACGTTTATTAACCTAGATGATAATGGAGTAGATAGAAGGAATCATGAGGATGATGAAGTCCAGTCTTTATATGAGAGGGAGGCTGAAATCAAGCGAAAATTACAGGCCAATGGATTTCTGTATCCAAAATCGATACTTGATGTTATTGATCTCTACGTGGCTTTGGGACTGGCGTTCAAGACCGAGGATCAGCAGGGAAAATGGTGTCTAGACATGATTATACGTCCACTTCGTAATATCGATGAGGTACTAATCAATTAACTTCAGATGAAATGACCGGACTGTTTCCTGGGTGAGGACAGTCCATTTCTATATCTATAGGAAATCCAATGCAAAAAGGGGTGAAAACATGACATTATTGAATGATACAGAAAAAGTGCAGTTTTTGATTTCTTTATTTGACAATCACATAGAAAAACTTCCGACCGAGGGCACATTTAGAAACTACATCGAATCAATTCAATACTTCTTAAAAAGCGATGATTCAATCATTCAGAAAGCGGCAATTTCTAATTGCAATCTGTTCTTCGAAAATCTAGAGCACAGTATTTCCGAAATTGACTCTTTAATTAGCTATTTCGAGAGGTACTCGGAAGAACTCAAAGTCGAACTACAAGGTGATCTGCAAAATGAATTCTTGAAAGGGAAAATCAAAGGTATTAAGCATGCATTAGTGATCATCAGAATGATGAGACATGGCCGCAGTTACCAAGGAAAAGGAGTAAATATAATAATCGATTGATGCTACCCGGGGGAAGGATGATTAGATGAAAATAACTCATACCCAAGCAATTGGTTATTTAATCGCGGCAGTCAACAAAGTTCAATTCCCGGACGCAATGGATGCTGCATATCTCGTCCTGACATTTGAAGAGCTACTTAACGAACTAAGCAGTGAAGAAGCGGAAAGGATCTATGGGGAAGTGTGGCTAACAAAAAATCAAGAAAATTGAAGTGGTGATCAATTAGGGGAAGAATCGTAGTGCCATGCAGGATACTTGAAGAATATTAGTGGCTGAGATACCATGCAATTATTGGAGTGGAAAATTTAGTAATGCAGAAAGGTGGCTGTGTCGTTGTGGCAACTGTTGAGGATTTTTTAAAGTTAGATATTCGAGTAGGTACTGTTATTAAGGCAGAAGCTTTTCCAGAAGCACGAAAACCAGCAATAAAATTAGAAATTGATTTTGGTGAATTAGGTATTAAACGCTCTTCTGCCCAAATAACAAGAAGATACGAACCAAATAAACTTATTGGTAATCAAGTGGTCGCAATCGTAAATTTTCCTGTAAGGCGCATTGCTGGTTTTGAATCTGAGGTTTTGGTAATTGGCAGTGTTCCGGAGGAGGGCGATGTTGTATTATTAAAACCGGATCAACCGGTTAAAAATGGTACACCAGTTGCTTAGGGTACTAAGCACAATGGTGTTGCTAAGAAATCGGCAACTGACCTTAGGCAACCATAAAGGTTCCCTTACAGTTTAAAGTTTATTCATTGATGTTTGTTTTTCCTGATTATGAAACCACTCATTTTATATGAGTCCCAATTGTGTTAATCAACTTTGAGGGATTATTAAATGAAGGGACACAAAATTTTAGGCATAGGAGACACCTTAAAATCGAATCGCGGAAAAAGAATTTGATTTTCGCTTTGGATTGAGTTATATTATTACAAGCGACTTTAACAGGTGGCACAAAAAAATGTGCCAATCGAAAAATATAGAGAAAAATGCAGTTAAATCAAGGGAAACGGTATTTTGGCACAAGTGTCAGAGTGCAGAACTACCGTTTTGATTGAAGGACACTCGATCGTATAACGTTCACATTTCCTGATAAAAGGAGGGACTTTCATGGCACGTAAAGGACGTCCAAATAAACGCCGCAAGGTATGTTTCTTTAAGGTTAATAAAATCAAGCATATCGATTACAAAGATACCGATCTGCTGAAGAAATTTATCAGCGAGCGCGGCAAAATCCTGCCTCGTCGTGTAACTGGTACTTCTGCGAAGTATCAACGTGCTTTGACAGTAGCGATCAAACGCGCTCGTCAAGTAGCACTGCTGCCGTACACCACTGAATAATTGTTACAAGCAAAAAAAGGGGGACACAATCGCGTGGCCCTCTTTTTTCCATATTTTTTATTGGTCGTATTGCTTTTACTTTGAAGATACACGATGAGGTGTCGCCATGCCTTCAAAAACAAAACAATTGGCGGAAAACGCCCTTTTGCTGGGAATTGCACTAGTGCTGCTGTTTATCAGTACATACACAATTGCAGGGATGGTCACCAGCCTGCTTTTGCCGTTGCCGTTTGTCATCCTCGGGATGCGGCGGCCGATTTCATCCTCCATATGGATTGTCGCCGTGTTCACGTTTTTAGCTGGAGTGCTAACCGGGATATTCTCGGCTATGATGGCTTTGATGATCGCGCTCTGGGGAACAGTAATGGGTCACATGTACGCCAAAAGAGGGACAGCTATGTCCGCGATTGTCGCGGGAGCTGCAGTCGTTTTCCTCGGGTATGTGGCGATGCTCGCTCTCTCCACGTACGTCATCGGGATGGGCTTGAATGAAATGATTCAGGAGGCAACGAAGCTAAGGCCTGATTTCGTGCCCAAAGAGCAATTTGAACAGGGAATGCAGCTCATTAAAATGGTCATGCCGGCCTTTTTAGTCATGATGAGTTTTATACAAAGCGGGATTACGCACTGGATAGCCCGACTGGTGGGCAAACGGATGAGATTGTCGGTTCCGGCCTTGCCTCCTGCCAGAGAGTGGTCTTTTCCGCGTTCGATCCTCTACTACTATTTTATTTCCATGGTAAGTATTCTTTTGATGGGAGAAGAATTGCAGGGAACATTTTGGACAAGCGCCGTACTCAACGTAAAGGTGATCCTGGATGTGATCCTGACGTTGCAGGGCCTTGCTTTCTGTCTGTTTGCCATTCATTTGTACAACAGGAAGGGATTGGCCCCCGTGCTTATTGTCTCTCTATTTATTTTTCCCCCGCTAACCACTATACTTAGTTTATTAGGCATCTTTGATTTGGGTTTAGGCTTGCGAAAGAGACTGGAAACAAGAGTGAAGAGGGGCTGAGGAAATGCCCAAATTCCTGTTAAAGCGTTGGTACGGGCTACACATGGTCTTGGCTCTAAGCTTTAGCTTGTTGCTGTTGGGAATTTTGACGCTTCATCACTGGATGTACGGGGCGATCGGGATCATCTGCCTGATCGGGCTCGTGGTTTACGCGCTGCAGGCCGAAAAAGGCTTCCAGCGGGATCTTCGTCTGTACTTGGCTACGGTTACCCACCGGGTGAAGAAGGCGGGCGAAGGCGTCATCCAGGAAATGCCGATCGGGATTTTGTTGTTCAACGAAGAAAAGACCATCGAATGGGTAAATCCCTTTATGACCAATATGTCCGGTGATGAAATGTTGATCGGGAAAACACTGCCTGATGTATTCCCGCAGCTCGTTCTGAAACCGGACCAGAAACGGCTGGAGTTTGTTTACAACGAGCGGACCTATGAAGTGCTTGTCCGAGCAGAGGAGCGTCTGCTTTACTTTACGGACATCACGAATTTCAAAGAATTGACGCTTCGCTACCACCGTGAAAAGGCTGTGCTTGCCATCATCCACCTCGACAACCTGGACGAGGTCGGACAAGTGATGGACGATCAAAGCCGGACACTGCTTTCTACGAGTGTGGCAGGGGTCATTACCGAATGGGCAAACAGGCACGGCATCTATCTGCGCCGCATTTCCGCAGATAAATTCCTGGCGTTGATGGAGCGGGAGACGCTGGACAAACTGGAAGAAAGCCGCTTTGACATTCTGGATGTGGTCAGGGAGATGACTGCAGACAACAAGATACCGATCACGCTTAGCATCGGAGCCGGAGCTGCAGCCAATTCCTATATCGAGCTGGGACAAATGGCCCAATCGAGTTTGGACATTGCTTTGGGCCGCGGCGGAGACCAGGCAGCGGTCAAGATCGGAAACAAGCTGACGTTTTTCGGCGGCAAGTCCAATGCCGTGGAAAAGCGGACTCGTGTACGTGCCCGCGTGATCGCCCATGCGCTGCGCGATCTGATTCACGAAGCGGAGCACGTCATCGTCATGGGACACAAGCAGCCTGACATGGATTCGATCGGCGCCTCCCTGGGCGTACTGAAAGCCGTACAGCTTCATAAAAAAGACGCATATATCGTGATGGATGAAGGCAATTCGTCTGTGGAGCGTCTGATGAAGGAAATTTACGCGCATGAGGAACTGGCCGAGGCTTTCATAACACCGGAGCAAGCGATACGTCTGATTACCGGGCGGACGCTCTTGGTAATCGTCGACACGCATCGCCCGTCGCTGGTAATCGAGCCGCGCCTGCTCAGCGAAACAAGCCGGATTGTGGTGATTGACCACCACAGGCGCTCGGAAGAATTTATCGAGCCGGTGCTTTTGTATCTGGAGCCGTATGCTTCTTCTACAAGCGAGCTGGTTACAGAGCTTCTGCAATATCAAAGCGACCGTCTGAACATCGACAATCTGATCGCTACGGCCTTGTTGGCGGGGATTGTGGTCGATACGAAAAGCTTTGCTTTCCGCACAGGCTCGCGAACCTTTGAGGCAGCTTCGTTTCTTCGCCGGAATGGCGCGGATACTGCGGCTGTCCAGCGCTTGCTGAAAGAGGATTTGACGCAATATGTAAAACGTGCTCGGGTGATCATGAATACCGAGACCTATCGGGATAACATGGCGATTGCCGTGGGCGACCCCAGTGAGGAGTACACGCAGGTACAGGTGGCCCAGGCAGCCGAGCAGCTGTTGACGCTCTCGGGCATTCAGGCGTCCTTTGTCGTTGCCAGAAGAGCTGACGATACGGTGCTGATCAGTGCCCGCTCACTGGGCGACATCAATGTCCAGTCGATCATGGAACACATGGGCGGAGGCGGCCATTTGACCGCAGCAGCCAACCAGATCGAAGGAATTTCCTTAAAAGAGGCCGTCAGACGTCTGAAGGAAGCTATCGATGCAGTCGTCTAGAACAGCCGTCTAGAGGAGGAGGAAGCACAGATGAAAGTTATTTTTCTGAAAGACGTAAAGGGTCAAGGGAAAAAAGGCGAAGTCAAGGATTTGTCGGAAGGCTACGTACGCAACTTCCTGCTGCCGCGGGGATTGGTCAAGGAAGCCACCGAAGCCAATATGAAGACGCTGGACGCGCAGCAGCGCAGCGAAGCCAAGCGTAAAGAGCAGGAAAAGATTGAAGCTCAGCAGCTAGCTGAAAAGATGAACGAGATCACCGTAAAGGTATCGGGAAAAGCAGGGGAAGGCGGCCGCTTGTTCGGGGCTATTTCCAGCAAGCAGGTCGCGCAGGCTTTGGAAGACCAGTTCCAAATCAAACTGGACAAACGCAAGCTGGAAATGGAAGCGATCCGCGCACTGGGCGTTACCCAGGTGAAAGTGAAGCTGCATAATGAAGTGACGGCAACGCTCAAGGTTCATGTAGTGGAAGAATAATGAAGCAGTAATTCATGCTAATACGGGATAAGCGAGGGGTGTGACGTGAGCGACCTGTTTTTGGACCGTGTGCCGCCGCAAAACAACGAAGCGGAACAGTCAGTTCTGGGGGCCGTGTTCTTATCGAAGGAAGCTCTCATCACGGCAATTGAAATTCTTCGACCTGAAGATTTTTATAAAACCGCCCATCAGCGCATCTTTAAAACGATGCAGGACCTCTACGACAAGGGGGAGCCGGTCGACCTCGTAACGGTGACGGCAGAGCTGCAGGACCACAAGCTGCTGGATGAGGTGGGCGGCGTTCCCTATCTCACGGAGATTGCCAGCTCGGTTCCGACTGCGGCCAACATTGAGTATTACGCGAAGATCGTCGAGGAAAAGTCGCTCTTGCGGCGGTTGATCCTGACGGCGACGAAAATTGCCAATGAAGGGTACTCCCGTGAAGACGAGGTCGGGGAGATCATCGCGGATGCAGAGAAATACATCCTCGAAATTGCCCAGAACCGGAACAGCGGCGGCTTTACGCCGATCCGCGACGTACTGCTGGAGACGTATGAACGGATTGAGTTTCTCAGTCAGCGGCGCGGGGATGTGACGGGGATTCCTTCGGGATACCCGGATTTGGACAAGATGACAGCCGGCTTCCAACGAAGCGACCTGATTATCCTGGCAGCCCGTCCGTCTGTAGGGAAAACGGCCTTTGCCTTGAATGTAGCCCAGAACGTAGCTGCTCGCGCCGGCGAGACAGTGGCCATCTTCTCGCTGGAGATGGCCGCTTCTCAGTTGGTACAGCGGATGATTTGTGCGGAGGGCAATTTGGATGCCTCCCGCATGCGTTCGGGTTGGCTGGAAGAGGATGACTGGCAAAAGCTGACGATGGCCATCGGGACATTGGCGAAAGCGCCGATCTACATCGACGATACGCCGGGTGTGACGGTACAGGACATCAGGGCGAAATGCCGCCGTCTGCAAGCGGAGCGCGGTTTGGGCATGATCCTGATCGACTACCTGCAGTTGATTCACGGACGGGGAAAAGGCGACAACCGCCAACAGGAGGTATCGGAAATTTCCCGGACCTTGAAGGGGATCGCCAGGGAATTGAACGTGCCTGTAATCGCCTTGTCCCAGCTAAGCCGTTCGGTGGAGCAGCGTCAGGACAAGCGGCCGATGATGTCGGACATCCGTGAATCCGGTTCGATCGAGCAGGACGCCGATATTGTTGCGTTCCTTTATCGCGATGACTACTACGACAAAGAAACAGAGAACAAAAACGTCATCGAAATCATCATTGCCAAGCAGCGTAACGGCCCGACCGGGACGGTGGAGCTGGCATTTTTGAAGGAATACAACAAGTTTGTCAGCCTGGACAATCGCTATCGCGATGCAGCGGGGTAAATAGTAATAATAAAAATAAGTTCTACCTAGGTAAAAATCGCCTGTTTTTACGGAAAAGCCGGAACATACTCCGGCTTTTTTTCTATTATGAAAATACCGAACGTATAAACTTTCTAAATTGTTAACGTTCGTATTTTCATTGACAGCAACAAAATCGTTTAGTACACTTAGATTGTTTCAGGCCCAGTAAGGCAATGATGAAATCAGGAGGTGTTTTTCGATGTCAACTGTAGTTGTCGTCGGAACCCAATGGGGCGATGAAGGTAAAGGGAAAATTACCGATTATCTGGCGGAAAGCGCCGAAGTGGTGGCCAGATATCAGGGTGGCAACAATGCTGGACACACGATTATTTTTGGTGGCAACAAATACAAGCTGCACTTGATTCCATCCGGAATTTTTTATACAGATAAAACTTGCGTCATCGGCAACGGCATGGTTATCGATCCGAAAGCGCTGGTAGCGGAGCTGGATTACATTCACAGCTTTGGTTTCAAGACGCACAACTTGAAAATCAGCGATCGCGCGCATGTGATTCTGCCTTACCACATCAAGCTGGATGCTGTGGAAGAAGACAGCCGCGGCGCAAACAAGATCGGTACGACCCGCAAAGGGATCGGACCGGCTTATATGGACAAAGCTGCCCGTATCGGTATTCGCATTGCCGATCTGATGGACAAAGAAGAGTTCGCCCGCAAGCTTGAGCGCAACCTCGCTGAGAAAAATCTTCTGCTGGAGAAAATGTACAATACCAGCGGCTTTGAACTGAACGAAGTGCTGGAAGAATACCTGGGCTATGCCGAGATCATTCGCCCTTATGTCACCGATACGTCTGTCGTCTTGAACGATGCCATCGATCAGGGCAGCCGCGTGCTGTTTGAAGGCGCCCAAGGCGTTCTGCTGGACATCGATCAAGGTACGTATCCGTTCGTGACTTCTTCCAACCCGATTGCCGGTGGGGTCACTATCGGTTCCGGTGTAGGACCGACCAAGATCAACCAGGTTATCGGTGTGGCAAAATCGTACACCACTCGCGTAGGGGATGGTCCGTTCCTGACCGAATTGACTGATGCGACAGGCGATCATATCCGCGAAGTAGGATTTGAGTACGGTACGACGACAGGCCGTCCGCGCCGTGTCGGCTGGTTTGACAGCGTAGTTGTCCGCCATGCACGCCGTGTGAGCGGCATTACGGGACTGGCGATCACCAAGCTGGACACGCTGAGCGGCATTGACACGCTGCGCATTTGCACAGCCTACAAATACAACGGCGAAGTGATCGAGTCCTTCCCTGCGAATCTGAACCAGCTCGCCAAGTGCGAGCCGGTATACGAGGAGCTCCCAGGCTGGAAGGAAGACATCACTGGCGTTCGCAGCCTTCACGAGCTGCCTGAAAACGCACGTCACTACATCGAGCGCATCACGCAACTGACCGGCATTCCGCTCTCCATCTTCTCGGTTGGACCGGATCGCGAACAAACCGTGGTTGTTCGCGGTATCTACGGATAAACAATTGGCTCTATGCGAAAAAGCTGTCGAACCTGGTTCGGCAGCTTTTTTATTGAAAGTAGGAAGGATGCACCTCTCCCGGCGCACGTTGCGGCGCTGCATGGCAGTGGTCGAAAACGATCAGGAAGCAAAAATGGACGACAGGGCTTCTTCTTTTTTTTCAAGGACAGACACGAAATGCAGACTTCTGGGCATATGGTAAGGCATATCAAGGAAAAATGAGGTGGTCACGATGATGGGATTTGATCAGAAGGCGATGAAGCTTCTGGGCAAGAATGTTCAGGTTAAGATGTTTAACGGCGTCGTCATCAAAGGAACCATGACTCATTTTAACAACGGCTATCTTTGTTTTATTACCACGTACAAACAGCGGGACGACCAAAAAACGACGATTCGCCGTTTGGCGGTCAAAGACATCACGTCGATGGTAGAGGTGTAGATGTGTAACGGCATATAGCCACCTGTCCCGAAAGAGGGGAGGTGGCTCTGTTGTTGTGTTTGGTTTCCTTTGCTGCTGCCTGCAGGAAGCAATCGTTTAGATGGTGCCTCCGAACGATTCGATGATCTGTACGGCTTCATCGCCTCGTTCTTCCGGTACGACTGCTGTCAGTAGAATGTTTCCGATGTTTTCTACTCCGCGATCAGCCATCCCGCTGGCATCCGGACCTGCGGCTGCCAGGACGCTGGCATCCCGGCCATTCGGAAAGTCACCGGCCTGGGTCAGTGTGGCCAGGCTGGGGAAATCGCTTGTAATCGGATTTGTGATCTCTTCCAGTCCGTCGCCCGGGTATTGTCCAATATGGGCGATCTGAATGGTTTCAAAGCCTGCCTGACGAAGGGATTGTGCCGCTTTCTCTGCCGCTTCAATCGTTTTAAAACCAGCCAAAATGTTGCGTTCCTTCACTGCCTGCCGCTCCTCTCGTACCCTTTTGTTAATAACCGTCAAATATGGTGTACCTATTATGAGCAAGAAACCAAAAATCCATTCGACAGCATTTTACACTTGATGTTGTCGTTATTTTTGTGGTAAAGTCGACATAGTTGGTTTCTTTAGGCAATTTGGCAGATAATTGAAACTGAATATCCGGGTTATTAGACCTAGTACATATCGCAAAAAAATTCAAAATAGTTACGTTCATGAAGGAGATGTATCTGTTTTCAGGAGGGACAAGGTATGCAATGGGCCGAATGGATGGCCAAGCTGCAAAACAAGACGAAGCACATCGTCGAGAATAGCAGCCGAGCTACACAGCGGGCGGTCGAGAGAGCAAGCACGTTTGTCCGCACTCACAAAAAGCAAACGGCAACGATCACAGCAGGACTCGTACTCACAACAGCAATCGGGGCATCCGCCTACTTCTATTACAAGAGCAACATTATTTCGATTTATCATGTAGCAGTGAATGGACAGGAGATTGGTGTCGTCAACAATCCGGAGGTTGTCCATTCGTGGACAAAGGCCAAGCTGGACGAGGAAAAGGCAAAGCACGGCTTGAACCTGACGTTGTCCGACTATATCACATTTACTGAAGAAAAACTGTATAAGGGACACTACGATAACGAGGCAGCCATCAAAGCTCTGTCGGATATTGCCGACATCAAGGTAGAGGCTGTCAAATTGGTCGTTGACGGAAAAGTGGTCGGTTATGCCGAGAATGCAGAGGCAGCCGAGAAAGCGTTGGAATCTGTGAAGGAGAAGTTCTCCGGAATACCCGCGAACAACGTGAAGAAACAGGCGGTAGCAGCCGCATCCATAGACCAGCCGAAAGCTCCTCCTGCGGTGCAAGTGTCGATCAAGGAAGACGTGAAGCTGGAAAGCGATTCGGTAACCGCTGCTCAGGTTCTTCCGGTGGACAAGCTGGAGGAACTCTTAGCCAAGGGTACGTTCAAGCAAGTAACCCATACCGTAGTCGAGGGCGACTGCGTAGGCTGCATCGCCAAAAAGTACGGCATTACGTCGAAAGATATTTATGCCAATAACCCTGGCATAACGGAAAATACATTGCTGCAATTGGGACAAAAGATTAATGTAACGGCGCTTCGCCCGTTGGTGACTGTACAGGTGAAGGAAGAGGTCAGTCAAAAAGAAACCATTCCGTTTGCCACGCAGGTAAGGAATAACGACAAGCTGCCAAAAGGCGAAACAAAGGTTGTCCAGGAAGGAAAAGAGGGCAGCAAAACCGTCCGTTATCTCGTTGTGAAAGAAAATGGACAAGTTGTCGACAAAAGCATCCTGGATCAGCAAGTCATTGACCAGCCGCTGGTCAAAATCGTCGAGCGCGGAACCAAAGTCATTCCGTCTCGCGGGACAGGCCGTCTTTCGTGGCCGGCCAGAGGCTCTATCAGCAGCGGTTTTGGCATGCGCTGGGGCCGTTTGCACAAAGGAATCGACATTGCCGGTTCCGGATCTGTTCGTGCTGCCGACAACGGCCGCGTCGTACAAGCTGGATGGGATGGCGATTACGGAAATTCCATTTTGATCGACCATGGAAACGGCATGAAGACCCGTTATGGGCATCTTCGCTCCATCAGCGTCAAAGTAGGAGATGTCGTCTCCCAAGGAAAAGCAATTGGGGTCATGGGTTCTACCGGAGACTCTACCGGTGTCCACCTGCATTTTGAGGTTATACAAAATGGACGACTGCAAAACCCGGTTCGTTTCCTAAAATAAGCAGGAAAGTATAGGAAAATCAAAATAATGATTTTCTTTGATTCTTACAATAAAGGGTTCTCTCAAATGAGGGGGCCCTTTTCCTATTGGATCGAGGGAAGCGTCCAAGGCGGCTGTCTGATACAATAAGAGCATGTGACAGATGGCAGGAAACATTACCAAGCATCAGATGTGGAGGAAAACACGGACGTTTCGTGGAATCCATTACGTACAGAAGGGGGAGAGCGCTATGGCAAAACTCCTGGTTGTGGACGATGAAAAACCAATTGCCGATATCTTGAAGTTTACCTTTGAAAAGGAAGGGTACCAGGTAGTCTGCGCCTATGACGGAGAGGAAGCTCTTCTTCTCGTGCAGAATGAAAAACCGGACCTTATTTTATTGGATGTGATGCTTCCGGGCCGGGATGGCATGGATGTCTGCCGCTCCGTTCGGAAAAGCTGCGATGTGCCGATCATCATGCTGACGGCCAAGGATTCCGAGGTGGACAAGGTGCTCGGCCTGGAGCTGGGTGCGGATGATTACGTGACCAAGCCATTCAGCGCACGGGAGCTGGTGGCCAGAGTCAAAGCGCAGCTCCGCCGCCAGCAGCCCAAGAGCGAAGAGCAGGACAATCATCTGCTGCGGATTCATGAACTGGAGATCGATCTGAATTCCTATACCGTCGAGAAGATCGGGGAGCAGCTTGAGCTGACCCATCGGGAATTTGAGCTGCTTGTCTATCTGGCTCGCCACCAGGGACAGGTCATGACGAGGGAGCATCTGCTCCAATCCGTCTGGGGATTTGATTACTTCGGGGATGTGCGGACAGTCGATGTGACGATCCGCCGGTTGCGTGAAAAAATCGAAGACGATCCGAGCCAGCCGAAGTATATCATCACGAGGCGCGGACTTGGCTATACCATGCGTAATCCGGGAGCGGGAGGAACTCCCGGATGAGTCCGTTTCGCCTTTTTCGTCTGTTTCGCCTGTTCAAGACGGTCCAGTGGAAAATGGTCGTCATTTACATGCTCCTGATCCTGATGGCGATGCAGTTTATCGGGGCGTACTTTGCCCGGGAAGTGGAAAGCTACTACATCAATAACTTCTCGGAGACGTTGAATGCGCAGGCGAGCCTTTTGGCGACGCTTTCCCAAGGATACCTGCGGCCAAACGAAGGCAAGGAGCAAAGCCAGGATGAGGTCCGGCAGGGAATCGACAATCTGATCACCCATCTGGTGAAGCTGAACGGGGCCAATGTCCGCGTCATCGACTCGAACGGGACGGTTATCAGCACGACGGAAGACAAGCGTACGATCGGGCAGCGAAACACTCAGCCAGAGGTAACGATTGCGCTTTTGGGGACACGCAGCGAGTCGACCCGGATCGATCCGCGGACAGGCGATCGGGTCAAGGTGCTCGTGCTGCCGGTGAAAGGAGACAACATCGTCTACGGGGCAGTATACATGGCTGCTTCCATGGAGGCGACCTATACGACGATCCGCAAGATGAACGGGATTCTCGCTTCCGGGACGATGATCGCACTGCTTTTCACCGCAGCCTTGGGTGTCGTGCTGGCCCGGACGATTACGACGCCGGTGAAGGAAATGACTCGTCAGGCCCGGGCGGTTGCCGATGGAGATTTTAATAGAAATGTACGTGTGTATAGTGATGATGAAATTGGGCAGCTCGGGATGGCCTTCAACCATATGACTTTCAGGCTGCAAGAGGCGATCATGCAGCAGGAGGAAGAGCGGGAGAAGCTGGCCGGTATCCTGCGCAACATGTCTGATGGGGTAGTCGCCTCCAACCGCAACGGTCAGATCATTTTGATGAACCGGTCGGCGGAAGAGATGCTGCAGGTCACCATGGACGACTGCATGGCCAAAGGATTGACGCTGTACGATCTCTTGAAGCTGCCGCCGGAGGAAGAAATGCCGCTGTATTCGCAGGTGGAGCCGTTGATCATTGAAATGCTGCTGCCGAACCGCGAAGTCCTGATCCTTCGTGTGACATTTACACCGCTTCAGCATGACAGCGGGAAGCGGGGCGGCATTATTACGGTGCTGCAGGACGTGACGGAGCAGCAGCGGCTCGACCAGCAGCGCAAGGAGTTCGTCGCCAACGTATCGCATGAGCTGCGGACGCCGTTGACGACGATCAAAAGCTATGTGGAAGCGCTGTTGGACGGCGCAGTAGAGGAACCGGAGCTGTCCAACCGCTTTTTAAAGGTGACCATGTCAGAGACAGAGCGGATGATCCGTCTCGTAAACGACCTGCTTCAGTTGTCCCGTTTTGACTCGCAGGGCATTCACCTCCACTACAAAGAGGTAGACGCCGATCAGCTGCTTCGTTATGCGGCAGACCGCTTTTCCATGTTCGGGGAACAGCAGGGCGTCCAGCTAAAGCTGGAGGTGCCGGAAAATCTGCCTCCTATATACGTGGACAAGGATGCGATCAACCAGGTGCTGGACAATCTGCTGTCCAATGCAGTCAAGTATACGCCCGAGGGAGGCACGGTCGTCCTCATGGCACAGGTCAACCGGCACCAAAAGCGTCTCCACATCTCCATTTCCGATACCGGGATCGGGATTCCCAGCCGGGATTTAAAGCGCATCTTTGAACGCTTTTACCGGGTGGACAAGGCTCGTTCGCGCGGGCAAGGCGGAACCGGTCTCGGCCTCGCCATCGCCCGGGAATTGGTACAGGCTCACGGCGCGGAAATCGAGATCTCCAGCGAATTGAATGTGGGCACGACGGTCACCTTTTGGGTGCCATTTGCAAAAGGAGGGACGGCGGGATGATACGGTGGAAGGAGCCGGCCAAAACCTTGCTGCTCACCTTGCTGGTTCTGTCCAGCTTTCTGTTGACCGCGCTTTTGTGGACAAACCAGCCCCAATTTCAACTGA
The DNA here is from genome assembly GCF_037964015.1 of Brevibacillus sp. FSL K6-6036. Classification (NCBI taxonomy): domain Bacteria; kingdom Bacillati; phylum Bacillota; class Bacilli; order Caryophanales; family Paenibacillaceae; genus Brevibacillus; species Brevibacillus sp. FSL K6-6036. The sequence goes on along the minus strand of NZ_CP150173.1, from coordinate 5,094,198 downwards.
TCGAGCCTGCTCAGTACAAGGAATCAAAGCCGGTACAGGAAAGGCAACTGGAGGACTTGATCGCACCGGAATCGGTCATCTTTCACTACGGGGAGGACCGGCATACAAAGGCGACAGCGACAGACGGCCAGTATCGCATCGTCAAAGAAGAGATGAAGAAATGGATCTTCCTCGATTTCGCGCCATTTTCCTTGCCGATTGAGAAGTGGGAGAAAATCTCCCGGGAGAAGCAAGGAATTGAAATACGCTTTCGCAACAGCGTCCCTCTTTCTGTCGTTGGACGGCTTGTGACATTTCGCGATGAGGTCAGCGACAAAGGAAAGGGAATCGACCGCCTGGTGCTTTATTACGAGGAAGAGGAAGACGTGGTCTATGCCTTGTTTATCCTCTCCGGCGAGGAAATGGTGCTTCGCAGCCGTACCTCGATCAGTCCAAAGGATTTGCGGCAGTCTTATCTGCCGACGGGCAACCTGATGCCGGAACAAATCATGAAGGTCGTCAAACCGAATCCTGTCCCCCCGATCATAGAGCAGGGGAGGGCGGCAGGGACGATTTACTATTTGCCGAAAAACCCGGTGAAAATGCAGGCCTTTCGCTTTACATTCCGGACGATCGACAACGATCAGCTACTGGATGCGTATTTTCTCGATCGGACACTGGTCCGCCAAATCGTGGAGCGGGACAAGACGATCATCTACACCGATGGCAGCCGCTCCATCCAGTTGCGTTCGGATCAGCAGGCCATTACGTTTACGGACCCGGCCATCCTGTCAGTCGCACCGGAGCTGACGGATGAGGAGAAGGTAAAGGCAGCCATTTCATTTATTAACAAACATTTGGGATGGACGGATGATTTTCATTTCGAGACAATCAGAAAAAGCTATAACGACAAAGATGTTGTTACCTTCCGCCAGTACGTCGGAGCGTATCCGCTCTACAGCAAGGAAGGCTATCCGATCGACACCATCCGGGTGACGATGGAGGCGGGCCAGGTAGTGACGATGGACCGCTCACTGATCGATCTGGACCGCTACATCCAGAACAAAGGGTGGACGGCGATGTCGGGACCGGAATTGTTTCAATACATCCGCGAAAAGGGATTGGCGAATACAGAGCAGATCAGAAACGCATATCTGTCGTATCAGACGGTTACACACGAGGATTATGTGGAGCTGATCCCGATCTGGGTAGTGGAAGTGAACAATTATCCCAACCTGTACATTCCTGCCCAATTGAATCAGGGAGGAGGGCCGGAGCATGGATTGGAGTAAAACGAAAACGATCTTGATCTGGGCCTTTCTCCTGCTGGACGTGTTTCTCGGCTATCAGGTATACGCGACGAGGGGCGGCTACTGGCAAAATCCCGAGGCGTCCCAGAGCGAAAAGTGGGAAATGGATGACTATCTCAGACAGCACAACGTCACACTTGACGCAGAGGTGCCATCGGACACGCCGGACATGACCTATCTCAATGCAGAGTATGTAGGGATCGGAGCGTTGGAGCTGCAGGGGATGGCAGGCATTGACGCTACCCTGGAAAAAATGGCCCTGGCGGCCAGACTGAAGCCGCCGATCGCCATAAATGGCCAGATCACCCCCAACGAGCTGTTGCGCCAAATCGGACCGCGCATGATGTATTCCGATCAGTACACGGCTGACCTGTACCAATCGAATCAGGGAAGACTTTTGTATTGGCAGGTGTACGATAAGGTGCCGATATTCATCGCGCCGCTCGAAGTCTACTTGGCCGATGGCTCGATTCTCGGGTATCGGCAAACCTATCTGAATATACGCAGCCAGGGTACGAGCCGCCCGATCATTTCTGCATATAAAGCGATCCGTTCGCTGGTGGAAAAACAGGTGATCCATCAGGGCGAGCGTATCGAAAATGTAACGCTGGGCTACTACGGTTCCTATGACGCGGAAATTCAGGGGCTGGCTCCGGTATGGCGGATCATTCACGATGGGAAGCAGCATTTTGTCAACGGATTTACAGGAGCCCAGGAACGCCCTTTGGTCACGAATTATTTCCCGGGGAAATAGGGATGGCGAAAGTAGCGGACAAGCAGGTGTTGGAAGACAGACCGAAAAGCCATCGTTAAAAGGGCAGCAGTTTCACAGCTATAGACAGCATGTTCGATATAGACAACATTTTGCAAGGGAAGCAGGTACACGGCCGCGGTGTGGGGAGATGGAAGGGACAAAACTGCTCCACTGCGGCTCCCTTGTGTGCGTGCAAGCGAGAGAAGAGGGATTTGTAGTGAGATTTAGTGTATTGGCGAGCGGGAGTACCGGCAATGCGATCTACGTGGCAACGGATCGCATCTCGGTGTTGATCGATGTGGGGATTACCGGCAAACAGGCAGAGGCGGCTCTGCGCGAGATCGGCGTGGACCCGACAGAGCTGAGCGCCATTTTGGTAACGCACGAGCACGTCGACCATATTAAAGGAATTGGCGTCATGGCCCGCAGGTACAATCTCCCAATTTATGCCAATCAAAAAACGTGGTCTGAATTGGATGGCCAGATCGGTACGATTCGGGAGGACCAGAAGCGGCTGTTTGAGGTAGGCGAGAAAAAAGAGCTGGAGGATTTGGGAATCGAGTCTTTTGGCATTTCTCACGACGCCGTCGAGCCGATGGGCTTTTGCTTTTACCACAATAACAAGAAGCTGAGTGTGGCGACCGACCTCGGCTACGTCAGCGACCGGATCAAGGAGACGATTCGCGGTGCGGATGCCTATGTGTTTGAATCCAATCACGATGTCGAATTGCTTCGCATGTCGCAGTATCCGTGGAGCATCAAGCGGCGTATTTTGAGCGACGTCGGCCATCTGTCGAACGAAGCGGCTGGCGAAGCGATGATTGACGTTTTAGGCGGACGGGCAGAGAGGGTATACCTCGCGCATCTGAGCAAAGAGAATAACATGATCGATCTGGCGCGTCTGACCGTAAAAGGGATTTTGGAGGAGAGCGGTCTCAAGGTCGGAGATGACGTCCATCTGCGGGAAACGTACCCGGACCGCCCGACCAAGCTGGAGTTTTTATAGACGGCACCCGTATGGATTTCCTGCCGCCAGTTCCACAACCTTTCCATAATTCTCACGCCATTTTGCCGAAAACAGGTCGTATACTGAAGGTGTGAAATGGTATACGCGATAGCAAAATCTGCAAAGCTAGGTAATAGAGAAAGGAGAGCGTGAACCATGGGTTTTTACGATGACATGGCACAAGTGGAACGGAAAAAGCGTTCGAATGGAATCGGGCGCTTGGTGATGACCTCCATTACTTCCGCGGTGATTGGAGGGATGGTAGTTCTCTTGATGCTGCCGTCTCTCTCCAAATCAGGATACATTTCCATGGTAGAGCCAGGTACGGCCAACGCTATGAGCAATCCGGCCGCCAATCTGTTCGCCCAGCCTGTATCGGTCGAGGTTACTTCGGCTACGGTGGATGCGGTGGAAAAAACGGAAGATGCGGTCGTGGGGATCATCAATACGCGCCGGGTCGTGAACTGGTTTAATGAAGAACAGGTTCAGCGCGGCGAGGGTTCTGGCGTCATCTTTGAAAACAAAAACGGCAAAGCGCACATTATTACCAATAATCACGTTATTTCCGGAGGAAGCAAGATCCAGGTAGCACTGCCAAACGGCGACACTGTCGACGCCAAAGTACTGGGAGCCGATCCGTTTACCGATCTGGCCGTTCTGGAAATCGACGGCAGCAAGGTGAAAAAGGTAGCCGAGCTGGGCGACTCCGGTACGCTGAAGGTAGGAGAGCCGGCGATCGCCATCGGCAACCCGCTCGGACTGGAATTTTCCCGTACGGTAACGCAAGGGATCATCAGCTCGCTGAATCGTTCGATGCCGGTGGATATCAACGAAGACGGCCAGGATGACTGGGAGCTGGACGTGCTGCAAACGGATGCGGCGATCAACCCGGGGAATAGCGGGGGCGCTCTGGTCAATATCAAGGGACAGGTAATCGGCATCAATACGATGAAAATCTCCAAGACAGGTGTGGAAGGGCTCGGCTTTGCCATTCCGATCAACGACGTGAAAAAAATCGTCGGCGACCTGATGCAGTATGGAGAGCTGAAACGGGCTTATCTGGGCATCGAGCCGTACAATTTGACCAGTGTGCCGCGCTACCACTGGAAAGAGACGCTGAACCTGCCAAACGATGTGAAAGCGGGCGTCGTGATCAGCAAACAGCCGGGCAGATTTTCGCCAGCGGGCAAGGCTGATCTGAGGCAATACGACGTCATCGTCAAGCTGGATGGCAAAGACATCGACAACGGCGCGCAATTGCGCAAATACTTGACGCTGAACAAAAAGCCGGGAGAAAAAATGGAAGTTACCTTCTACCGCGATGGATTTATGAAAACCACGACGGTGACACTGGAAAATCAACCTTCCAGCAATTAAAGCGGGAACACCGGTTATCCATACTGGCAAGAGCAAAAGCAAATGAAAGACGGAGGCACCCTTTGCGGGACCTCCGTTTTTTGTTTCGGCTTTAAATTTTGACAACAAGCTGATTGAGGTTTTCCGCCATTCTAGCCAGATCAACGACGGCATTGGAGGTTTCTTCGGTGCTTGCTGACGTTTCCTCGGTCACGGCCGCGATGTTTTGCGCGGCCTTGAGAACTTCCGAGGTCTGGGCGCTTTGCTCCTCGCAGCTCGCGGCTATTTCCGCAATCCGGGTCGACGTCTCTCTTACGTAGCTGACGATTTCATCAAAGGATTGATACGCTTGCGATACGAGGGCGCTGCCGTTGTTGACCGTATCGACTGTTTTTTGTGTGCTCGTCTGCATTTGGCCGATCAGTTCGATGATTTCTTTCGTGGCGATACTGCTTTGCTTAGCCAGTTTGCCTACTTCACTGGCTACGACGGCAAAGCCGCGGCCGTGCTCGCCGGCCCGTGCCGCCTCGATCGAAGCGTTAAGGGCCAGCAGGTTGGTTTGGTTGGCGATATCCTGGATCGAGCTGATGATGCTGTCGATCTTTTGGGAGTTCGCCAGCAGCTCGTCTACCTTGAGCGTGATGTCTTTCATGCCCTCGATAGAGTTTGCCATCATCTGTCCGCCGCTGTGCGCGACATCGACCGTTTTGTTGACGAACTCATTGGTTTGCTCGATGTTAACGGCAACCTGGGTAATTGCCTGATTCATCTGCTCGATCATTTCCGAGACATTCGTTACGGTGCTGGCCTGGAATTGGCTGCCGGAAGCGATTTCTTCGACGCTCGCCGAGATTTCTTCCGAGGAGCTGGCAACGCTCTCGGAGGATTGCTGGATCTGCTGCGTGACCTTTTGAATGTCACGCATAATGATGAGGATCAGGAGAATGCCGATGACGATTGCAATCACGCTGATCGCGATCACCGTAATAAATCCGGTGTTATTGAGCGAGACAGCATTCGATGTCGCTGCATTGGCACCATTTCCGTTTAATTCGACGAGCGATGAGATAACCTTTTTCGCATCAGTCCATTGAGCTTGCGTGCGGTTAATGGCCGCTACGGTTTTTGCTGTATCCGTGTTTCTGGCTACTTGCAGTACGGCCGGAATTTGCTGGGCATAGGCTTCCCAGTGGGTTGAAAAACTGCTGTAGATTTCTTTTTCTTCATCGGAAGAAATGAGCTTTTCGTATTCCGCCCGTTTTTGCTCGATGTCCTTCAGAGCATTGTTTACCTGTACTTCAAGGGCATTGATTTTATCGAGATCGGTTTCAAGGCCGATCTGTGAGATAATCATCGGCAGGTTGGTGATGTCTTCATCCAGATCGCCGAGCACCAAAACGCTTGGCATCCAGTTTGTATTTATCTCTTCTGCCTTATTTCCGATTTTTCCCATCAGAAATAACGATATTGTGGAAGCGAGCAGCAATAAACATAATAACACGATAAAACCGACTAAAACCTTTTTCCGTATGGTCATCGTTGTTCCCCTCTCCATCTGCGGTGTCATACATAGTAAGTACCCACTGGATAACGGGATTGAAACATGCCTGGATGAGATGTCGCCGATTTTTACTTTTACAAAGGATTAGGTAAGTGCTGCGGCATCGTGTACAATGAGATCAAACGGGATAAGGAGAAACTCTGTGACGGGACGTCAACATACAGGAGAGATCAACGCTCAGGGGCAGGGGTGGTTCAGCGAAATGGAGCTGTTTCAACAAATCTATACCGGCCTGTCGATAGTCAATTTGCTGTTGGCAGCGGTTTTAATATTCATGGAGAGGCGAAACATCGCTTCTACCTGGGCGTGGCTCATGGTCTTGCTGTTTTTGCCGGGGATTGGCTTTGTCATCTACCTGGTGTTTGGCCAAAGGCTGTCGCGCCGCAAGCTCTACAAGCTGAGGGAAGGGGAATTTTCCCGTTATCAGGTGGTGCTGGAGGAGCAAATCAGGAAGATGGAAAGCGGGACCATCCGCTTCAACGATCCAGCCATCGTCGACCACCGCGATATGATCCACATGAATCTCGTCAGTGATGCCGCGCTGTATACGCAGGATAATCACATTGACATATATACCGAGGGGCAGGCAAAATTTGAAGCGCTGTTTGCCGATATTGCCAAGGCAGAAGACCATGTCCACCTGCTCTATTACATCATCCGCAAAGACGAGCTGGGAGAGAGGCTGATCCGCGCTTTGACCGAGCGGGCGGCGGCGGGCGTAAAGGTGAGGCTGCTGTACGACGCGATCGGTTCGTCCGAGCTGACGCCGCGCTTTTTCCGCCCGCTGGTGGAAGCGGGGGGAGAAGTGGCCGCGTTTTTCTCATCGCCGATTCCATATGTAAACATGTGGGTCAACTTCCGCAATCACCGCAAGCTGGTGATCATCGACGGCGAGGTCGGCTATATCGGCGGCTTTAACATCGGAAACGAGTATTTGGGGATGGATCGGAAGCTAGGGTACTGGCGGGACACCCATCTGCGGATTACCGGCAGCGCCGTCCATCTGCTGCAGGCGCGCTTTTACCTGGACTGGAATCTGTCGGCCCAGGTACAGCGGAGGATGGAGGACGAGCCGCGCTATTTCCCGCCGAGTCAGAGGACCGGAAACGTCGGCATCCAGATCGTTTCCAGCGGCCCCAACTCCGAGAAGCAGCAGATCAAGCACGGCTATTTGAAAATGATTTACAAGGCAAAAGAGCGCATTTATTTGCAGTCGCCTTATCTAATCCCCGACGACAGCCTGCTGACGGCACTGAAAATGGCCGCCATGTCCGGCGTCGATGTCCGGGTCATGATACCCGGCCGGGCCGATCACAAGCTCGTCTACTGGGCGTCCCAGTCGTATCTGGGCGAGCTGTTGAAGAGCGGCGTGCGCTGCTTCCGCTACGAGAAAGGATTCCTGCACGCCAAAACGATGGTCGTGGACGGGCAGATCGCTTCCGTGGGCACGGCCAATCTGGATATACGGAGTTTCAAGATCAACTTTGAGACGAACGCCTTTTTGTTTGACTCGGCTACGGCGGAGCGGCTGGAGCAGATTTTCCTTGAGGATTTGGCTGAGTGTCATGAGGTGACACGGGAGGAGTATGAGAGCAGGCCGCTGAAGGCGCGGTTGCAGGAGTCGCTGACGAGGCTGTTGTCGCCGATTTTGTAGGGCACAAATGGATGGGGCGTTGAAGGGGGAAAGCAAAGCGGCTGGCTGTGGTGGATCGGACTGCATGTCGGGGCAGCCGGTGTGTTGGTGAGCCGGTATGAGGGACTGTAATGTCAGATAGCAGATAAACGGAGCTGACCGCATGCCATAGAGAGCAGGCGAGCAGCAGCTGGTAGGCAGAGAAAATAAGCAGAGCCTGCGAGCAGTAGCAGGTAGACAGAGAAGATAGGCAGAGCGGGCGAACAGTAGCAGGCAGCAAAGTACACAACAGGAATTGACAGGAAAAAGCGACCGTTTCATCGGCCGCTTTTTTTGTTTTCAGCATTCTTTTCGATTTTCAAAAAATGATGTGTCGATCCCCGAAAGGATGGCGTCTAATTCATGTGAAGGGAGTGAGGGAGGGAAGTGGAAGAATCGACGCCTTTTGATCCGGCCTACTGGGTTTCGCGAGCCAAACGGAAGCGCGAGGATTTTGCTCCGCTGTACGATTTTTATTTTGAGCGAATTTACCGCTATTTTGCATTCAAGGTGGGGAGGTCGCATGCAGAAGATTTGACACAGCTCACTTTTATGAAAGCCCTGAATGGACTGTCGAGCTACCGGGAAGAATCGCTTTTTTCCACCTGGCTGTTTCAGATTGCAAAGCGTGTGCTGCTGGACGAAAACCGGAGGGTTCGACGGCGGCCGAAGGAGACGGAGCTGGATATTATACAGACCGAGCTAACGGAGGGGCACGCCGAGCGGACAGCGATTCAGCTTGATCTGTTATCCGCTTTGCAGCAGTTGCCCGAGACTGAGCGGGAGATCATCATGCTGAGATTTTTCGCGGACTGTACGCTCGTCGAGGTTGCACAAATTCTGGAGATGGGCGAAAGCGCAGTGAAAAACCGGCTCTACCGGGCTCTGGAAAAGCTGAAAGGCAAATTACGCGGATGGGGGGATATGAATGAACGGCGACAGGAGAAAAACAGCTTCGTTTGAGCAGACGGAGCAGCTTGCCAAGCAGATGATGAAACCCCGGACGGATTTGCAAAGCGATGATCTTGAACGAGAATTTCCCGGCTTCATCGAGGTCGTACAGGGGCTTGAACGAGAGAGAGGGGCGCTTTCCCCCGGTTCAGGCACGCGAGAGAGAATTAGACAAACATTGTTTGAAACGGCAGGGACCACGAAAGCTCCCGTTCGCCAGCGAAGGGTCGCGAGAAAATGGATGTTTGCAGCAACCGCTGCATGCTTTTTCTTTGTCATCTTGATTGCTGCCGGTTTCTCATCGCCGACGATGGCCGAAAAGCTGAAAAGCATTCCGCTAATCCGATCCGTGTTTTCCCTGTTCAAGGATGAAACCTTGCATATCGCCAGGGAAAAGGGGCTTGTCACACCGGCCAGTCAAAGCGTGACGGTGAACGGAATTACCGTGACAGTGAACGAAGTCTTCTATGACGGCTCGCGTATCGATATCGGGTATGCCATCCAGATACCCGAAGCCGCAAGCGAAACAAAAGCCCTTGAAATCGCCCGCAATATCAAGATATGGGAATTTACCGTGGACGATTCCGACAAGCCTGTTCCTTACAAAGGCAGTCAAGATGTGGAGCGGGTGGACAAAAACCTGTTTGCAGGGATGAAGCATATGGAAGTGACAGTGCCGTTGCCTGACAAGTTTACTTTTCATGCAAAGGTATCGGTTGGTGACGACTTGTCAGATCCGAAGACAACGGGGCAGCTGGACATTCCGGTGGTAAAACAGATGAAGCCGGGAGACGGCGCAAAGCTGTCCCCGGACATTTCCCAGACCATGCAAAGCGGCTATGTGTTTGAAGTGGAATCCGTAACGCTTACTCCGGCGTCGACGACCATTTTGCTGAAAGAGATTCCGCCGGACGATAAACCGTATGACCCTGCGTACAGGCTGCTGAACGACAAGGGAGAAGCCATCGAAGAGGCGGAAGAAACCCTCACTTGGGACGAAAAGGGAATCTGGAGAAGGTTTGTCATTCCACTCCGGGAAAGACCGGAGTCCGTGAAGCTCATCCCGAGCATGAACGGCGTCGAGGAAACGAATAAGGCCGTAGTCATTCCGCTCAAAACGGACAGTCAAAACAAATAAATGAAAAGAGGAGAGATCATGATGGGAAACAAACGGACACCGCAAACAATCGGCGGTCTAGTTTTGGCCGGCGTGGTCACAGTCGCGGGCATAACGGCAGCGCTTCCGGGGGAGACATCAACCGTGCAAGCGGCGCCTGTGAAAACCGCAACCGGCGCACAGACAAAAGCCGCACAGGCCAGTCCAAGTGTGACGGTGAACGGAATGACAGTGACGGTGAACGAAGTCTTCTATGACGGCTCGCGTATGGATATCGGTTATGCCATCCAGATGCCCAAAACCCAGAATGAAGCAGAAGCTCTCAAAATGGCCCAAACAATCAAGCTTTGGCAATTTACCGTGGACAATTCCGACAAGCCCGTTCCTTACAAAGGCAGTCAAGAAGTGGAGCGGGTAAACGGAAACCAGTTTAAAGGGATCAGGAATATCGAAATCACGGAGCCGTTGCCAGACAAGTTTACCTTGCATGCGAAGGTGGCATTTGGCAATGATGTGACAGATCCAAAGACAACAGGCCAGCTGGACATTCCGGTGGCAAAACAGCAGAAGCCAGGAGATGGCGCAGGGCTGTCTCCAAAAGTATCCCCGTCCACGCAAAGCGGTGCAGGTGGCTCCGCAACGCCTGCTCCTGACAAAGCAGAGGAACCATTGCCCAAGCATGTTCAGCAAAACTATCAAAAATTATTGGAGACCGAACCGTTGCTGAAAGGCCTGAAAATGACGGGGTATTCCAAAAGCCCAATGACAGACAACGGGCAAATTCGCGGAGTATGGGGGATCGTGCTCCATGAAACCGGAAATTTTGACGACAAGGGGAAAATGTTTGCCTCGATGCAGTTTGACAGTACGACCGGAGAGCTGCTGGATTATGGCTCCTTTGGTTCTCCCACTTTCAGGGAAGAGCCGAAAAAAAGCACGCAAACGGAGGCTTTTTACAGACAAAAAGCAGCCGATTTCATCCAGAAGCTGCTCGGCGATGAACATGTGAAGCAGTATCAGAAGACCGGAACAGTGGAAATAAGCATGAGAACCTACAATAAGACCGTGGAAAGACAAACGGGCACTGCCGAATTTGATTACAATGGCGAACGTTTTCAGATCGTTGTGGATGTCAACGGCTACCTGCACACGTACAATCGCATACCGCTGTCCCACTTGCTGAAACAGCGGTAATGGACAAAAAGAATAACAACGTAAAAAACATCCCGACCCACTATTTTGCAGTGGAACGGGATGTTTTTTAGTGATGCTCTACCAGGCTGTCTACGGGCACGCTTTGTTCGCGCTCTGGCTCGTCCAGCGGATAGACTCTGGCCATCTCGGTATCGTCATCGACGTGCTGGATATAGACCGGCACTTTATTCAAGGTAACATTCGCCATGACGGGGGAAGCCGCGATTTCCTTGGCGCGCTGCTTGTTCATTTTACAGACCTCCTCGTGATGTTGTCCCCACTAGTATTTGCTGGAGGGGTGGGAGAGCATTCCGAGACGTGTTTTTATGGGGATGAGATTCTCGGGTAGCATATGCCGGGGAACGCTCTTTTTTCCAATGCGGAAAGACATGTGAGGCCGCAGACCCGCACCATTTGAAAATGGGGCATTCTGGGGTAGAATAAGGACGACAAACAGGAACGGAAAGGACGATTTACGAATGGACAAGAAAGAAAAAACGATTCGCATCGAGGGCAAGGACGTAGCGCTGCACCCGGAGCATCCGGTGCGCTTTGCCTGCATGGAGCATGCGGATACGCAGATAGACGAGTATGTGGATGAGTTCGAGGCTGCGCCGGATACGTACCGCGCCGCTTCTATTGAAGACGACAAGCTGGACAAGCGCTGCCGCGAGTGCGGAGCTCCGGCTGAGATTGCGTTGTTGCGCGAGAAGGGAATGTAAGGGCGTGCAGATTACGATCGTAACGGTAGGCAAGCTGAAGGAGAAATACTTGCGGGAAGGGATCGCGGAGTACACCAAGCGCCTGTCGGCGTATTGCAAGCTGCAGATCGTGGAGGTCAGCGACGAGAAAGCACCGGAAGAGCTGAGTGCAAGCGAAATGGAGCAGGTCAAGCGCAAGGAGGGCGAGCGCATCCTGGCCCAGATCAAGCCGGATCATTACGTGATCGCGCTCGCCATCGACGGGCAGATGTGGTCGTCGGAGAAGCTGTCCAGCGAGCTGGACAAGCTGGCTTTGCACGGGCGCAGCCAGGTGGCGTTTGTCATCGGAGGGTCGCTGGGGCTGTCGGCTGAGGTGCTGAAGCGGGCGGATGTGCAGTTGTCGTTTTCCAAGATGACGTTTCCGCATCAGTTGGTGAGGCTGGTGTTGGTGGAGCAGGTTTATCGGGCGTTTCGGATTGGGCGGGGGGAGCCTTATCATAAGTGATGGAAAGTTTTTCGATTAACGGGCAAATACGGTATAATGATATAAAAATTTGTGGAGTGATTAACTTGAATATAACTCCAAGAGGTATGAGTGTTATGAACTTATACCAACTTTATAGAAATAAAAGCCTTCTCGTAAATAGGAAATATCAAAGAAAATTAGTTTGGACTAAGGAAGAGAAAGAATCATTGATAGATAGTGTTCTATCACAATATCCAATTCCTCTTATTCTTCTCGCCGAAAAAGGTATAAATCAAATTGGTGAGACTACATATGAGATTATTGACGGTATGCAGAGACTAAATGCATTATTTAGTTTTATTGAAAATCAGTTTTCGGTTAATGGGTCTTTTTTTGACGTATCTCAACATCCGACGGCAAATACTCTCGCTAAAGAAGGAGTGTTTACCCCTGTTCACGGTGATGAAATTAAGCGTCTTAATCAAAAACAATGTGCTGCATTTCTTGAATATCAATTACCAATCTCTACATTCCAAGGAACTGAAAGAGAAGTAATAGAGGTATTTGGACGGATAAACTCTAATGGCAAGCATTTATCGCCACAAGAAGTCAGACAAGCTGGAACTACAACCGTTTTTTCAGAATTAGTTAGAGAATTAAGTTCTGAGATTCGTGGAGATGTCTCAAGGGAAATATTGCCATTGACTGAGATGCCGGAGATTAGTATTGATTCTAAAAACATAGCGTTAGGGTACGGGGTAGCTGCAGAAGACACTTTTTGGTGTAATCAAGGTATTCTTAGGGTCTCCCAGTTACGAGATAGTGAAGATGAGCAATTGATAGCCGATATAATATTATCCATAGCACTAAAGGAACCGTTTCAAGCAAGCAAGGATAATTTTGACGATTATTACCTAAATGATAGGAAAAAACTTGAGATTGAAACCGCCATCGCCACATATGGTAAAGAAAATTTGCGAAATGATATCAAACTTGTCTTTGACACTATCCAAGGAATGGTTATTTCAAAATCATTAGAGAAAAATTATTTAAAAAATATACTTAATCCTTCTGCCGGAAGCAATGCAGTAAAAGAACCTTATTATTCATTGTTTATGGCAACGTACCAGTTGATTATTGTTGATCAAAAAGAACCATTTAATATTGATCAAATTTTTGTATCTCTAAGTAATTTGGCCTCAAGACTAGCATCTGCGAAAAGCATTGTAACATCTAACAGAATTGCAAATATAAATCTAACTGTTGGATTAATTCAGCCGTATTTTAAAGATGCAATACATTCAAGTCGGAGTGCTGGTGTTTTAGCTATTGATTTTGAGAATTTTCTTCGTTTATCCAAAGTAGAACCACCTCATTATGACTTTAAACAAGGGTTTTATACTTTAGATAACAAAAGTCGAAGGTTTGATGAAGATAGCTTTGAAAAAATCCTTCATAACATTTGTGCAATGGCCAATCTAGGGAAAGGCAGGAGGGGTTGGATTTTTATCGGGGTGTCAGACAGAGAAGCACACACTCTAAGAATTGAGCAAATTGATAATGTTGTAGCACCACGAGTTGGTGATTTTGGGGTTGTTGGATTAGAAAGGGAGGCAAAATTAAAAGGTGTAAGTCTGGACCAGTACTTTTCGTTTATTACTACAAAATTGACAAACTCAGATTTGCCCGATAGCCTTAAGGCTAACATTACTTCGCGGTTAAGTCCAATCAATTACAGAGGCAGCATGGTAATCATGATTGAAGTTTTATGTGGGGATGAACCTAGTTGGTATAAAGATGAGATGTATGTAAGAGACGGGGCACAGTGCAAGAAAGTTCAAGGTGCAGATGTTGCATCGGTTTTCTCAAGGTTTAAATAAATTCAAAGGGCACCTATGCAGGTGCCCTTTCAACTTACCGTTACAGACAGCGCGCTGAGCCTTATCATAAGTGATGGTCAGTGATTCGGTCAGGGAGTGCTTAGCCTGAAATATATCTAATCACCTGAAGGAAAGCCACCGCAGACTGAAGAATATAGATAAAAAGACCCATATTTGTCGCTTCTACTCAAAAAATGTTGAAAAGATGTTTATTCTTGTGTAAGTAGTACTTCGAGCATGGTCAAAATTAGATTAATTTGTCGTGTTTTTTTCATACGGAGGCTCTCAATAAAATTCATTGTTTTAACAATCGATGGGAGTGCAATAATAGTGAAAACTTTAGTAGAGAAACTAAGTAGTTATGAAAACGATTATTGGGATTTTACGGAATACAGAGAAAAAAAAGCGCTTATAAAATACCCAGCCATGATGGTTGCACCAATGCAAGAACAATTGCTTTTGGATATTTTAGAATTTGATCCGCATGTCACAAATATTCTTGATCCATTTGTAGGTTCGGGTACTGTTCTAGCAGCAGGAAACAAGCTTAATTTAAAAGCTTATGGTATAGATATTAATCCTCTTGCTATTCTTATAACACGTGTAAGATTAGAAGGAATCCCTTTAGTAAATATCCGAGAGAGCATTGCTAAACTGAAAACATATATTACTTTATTTATAGGAAATACTAATTCTTTTGAGTTTAAGAATATAAATAAATGGTTTCGAGAGGACATAATAGTTGATCTAAGTATTATAAGGAGAGCAATAAAATGTGAGAAAAATATACAAATAAGACGCTTTTTTTGGGTTTGTTTCGCAGATACCATTAGAAAATACAGTAATACTCGTTCTACTACATTTAAGTTACATGTGAAAGAACAAGAAAAAATAAACGCAATGGAGAATAACTGCATCCAATATTTTATAAACAAGGTATCTTCATCATATACCGATTATGTAAAAGAGGCTAATGATAATAAGATAAATCTATATACAGGGAATTCAACTGATATCCTCAAAAGCTTTAGTAATAATAGCATTGATTTAATATGTACTTCGCCACCATATGGCGATAATCATACTACCGTAACGTATGGGCAGTATTCCATATTACCCCTTTTATGGATAGATCTTGACGACCTTGATGAATTTGATTTAACTGTGCTTGAGAACTTTACTGCAATTGATAGAGAGAGTTTGGGTGGACGTTATAACTTAAGTCAGTTTGAGGTAGATGTTGAATACGAGGATTTAATCACTGGTATTAGTGACCAAAAGGTAAAGAAGGTTAAGTTTTTTATTAATGATTATTGCAAGGCCTTTGCCGAAATGGCTAGAGTTTTGAAGTCCGGAAAAAGATTAGTATTAACATTAGGAAACCGTAGAGTAGATAACAAAGAGTTTCCGTTTGATATTCTAAATGATAGGCTAGCAGTAAGGTATGGTTTAGTAGTTGAAGCCATGTTAACTAGAAATATCCAAGGGAAAAGAATGCCGAAAAAAGTATCAAATATCCCTAACCTTGGCTCAGTAAAATCAATGAGCAAAGAATATATAAAAATATATAAAAAATTATAGAGGGAGTAGTTATCGTATGAAGGAAACTTTGCATATCGATTCTTCGTCTATTGCAAGTATTCTGGGGACAGTTGGAAGTCCTTTAGTTGTAATATCAGAATTGATAAAGAACGCAATTGATGCTTCAGCAGATAAAATCAGAATCGCATATAGTAGAGAGTTACAGTCAATAACAGTTGTTGATGATGGACTTGGGTTCTCTTTGGAAGACATTCGGCAACTTTCGCAACCAGGTTTTTCTAAAAAGAAGAGTAATGGAAATTTAACTAATGCTAAGGGGTCTTTTTATACTGGTAGCAAAGGATTAGGTCTTCTTTCAGTGTTTTCTTTATGTAATCATTTAACAATTCAAACAAAGAGTGATACCGATGGCGAATATTTGATTAATTGGTCAAAAGATGATGGTAGCTATTCTTATGAGCAAATTGTTGATTCCCAAATGGTCCGGGGAACGATAATTACTTTAAACAATATATTTCCTGAAGTGATGACTTTATTAACATCGGAATCTGAAGTAAAGAAGCTTCGCCATATATCTACTTATTTATATAAACATGCAAGTCTTCCTTTTCCTGAAATCACTCTTTCAATAGATGGAAGTGAACCTAATTCTTTATTGTTTACAACTGAACTAAAAGATATGTTATACGACGTCATTTTTAATTATGATAGTAGTACGGAAACATTATCATTTCAGTGTTTTTCAGAAAGATTCCAAATTAACAGTTCTAAAATATTTATTAATTCTTTTGATACAGCGGACATTGAACTAATCTTGAATAAATATTTTAACATAAAAGAAACAATAAAAACTCGTACAAATGACAATATTAGTTTTAAAGAGTTGGAGAGTATTGAAGGGGTACCCACTTTTGAGGGACGTTTATTAGTTTACGAAAGAAAAACAGCAGGTAAGCTTAAAGACTTTGGAGCAGGTGTAAATATCTATGCCAATGATTTTGCTTTATATAATTATTTATCTGAAGAAAATGATTGGCTAGGTTTAGCTGATTTCTCTCAAAGGAAAAAAAATACTCGACTTAGACCACACAATGCTTTTGGGTTTGTAAACTTGCCATACTTTGATGAATCCAAAGAGCAACTCAAGATATCCAATGAAAGAGCAGATTTTATTCAAGATGCAGTATTTGTGAAGTTAATGTATCTTTTAAAAGGTGTAGTAATGTTCATGATTTTTAATATAGACATAGCAAAATATCAAAAACCAGCTAAAGGCAGATTTGTTGATGGAGACATTAAAAGTGTTCCCGAAACAAGCAAAGGGGAACATTTACAACAAGAAGCAACTATTCATATGGGGGAAACTGCCAATAACCCTTCACAAAATAATACTAGTGGAAACAAAGAGTATCCTAAATTTTCTGGCGAGGGAGCACTGGATGAAGGAAAAAAGGATACTGATAGTGTTATAAAAGAAAACGATACTTATCAGGGAGAACCGGATAGTCAGAAAAAAGAAGAGGAACTTGTCAACGATGAGGGGGAGGAAGAACAAGAAGAAAATTATGAGCCAGAAGTTGGATTTAAACCAACTCATAGAAAAAGGTACAATTTAACCTTCACAGCAGCAGAGGGTCTCTTAATTGATAAGTTGAAAAACACAGATGATTTAGGTAATAAAATATATCAAACTATTTATGAGTTAAGTAAACTAAATGTGTTATATTACCCATATGCAACGGTATGTCTATACAGAACACTAATTGAATCTGCTACACAGTATGCTTCAAGAAGTATAGGATCTGAGTATCTAGAATCAGCTCTTCCGAATTCAATTGGAAATGTACTGAACAAATGGAGTAATAATCCACCAGACTCTTCAAAAGAATTTAGATCAAATGTCGGCTTATGGAGAGACTTGATAAAGAAGAGGAATCTTCTCGAAAAGTTAAACTTATATATTCATAATACAACGCCAGTCGATGTTGATTTGATTTTAGATACATGGAAATCAATGAAGGGCTACATTCGAGAATGCATTAAATCATAGAGGTACAATTAAAATTTATTCTGGTGATAAAGTATACTTGAAGACGAAGTGTCACATTTTACCGACTTGGTCGGTTCTGTTTATAACTTTGTGTAAACTCAATTAACCAGTATATGAGAGGTTTCATCCCCTGATAGAAACTTCTTTCTCTCCGCAAATTGAGTCAAGGCGTAGGCGAAGGGAACCCTCGACCCTATCGATGGAGAGAAAGAGAATTTTTTTGGAGGATGAATCCTTTCATTTTAACGGATATAAAATCCCTGCCAAATATTTTACAGGAGTCTGGCTAATGAAGAGGTTTTAAATGAAATTTTAGAACACTATAATTTTTTGCATCAATACTGTAAGCAAATATTAAAATTATTGAAACTAAACTTATTGTGGCTTTAAGAGTAAGTGTCGGGTTAAGAGTAAATATGGTTTGATTGAAACCAACTGCCCTGTTTTTTTATGGTTGTAACCAAATTATTATTTTAATCATTATTATGATAAGAGTGTTTAAATCAATGAAAGTTGTCTTTGGAAAGTTTAGTGTAATAACTCAGTTGTGGTGAATTTAGAAGATCGACACACATTTATTAAAGAAAGCTATGAACAATAAAATTATATTAAGTAATAGTTATATTTTTATAAACACCAGTCACTTTCTTGGAGTCTGTAAAATATTTTGTGTAAACTCTCAACCTCTAAACTACAATTAGGAGTAGAAAGGTTGGGAGATTTTTATGATGTCAAAAGAGCAGATCAAGCAGTGGATCAAAGAGAAAAACATGAAGTCAGTGGACGACGTACAGTCAGCGTTAAAGGATCTATTCGCAGACACAATCCAAGAAATGCTGGAAGCTGAAATCGAGTCCTCTCTTGGATACGCCAAGCATGACATGAAAAACAAGCGGACAACCAACAGCCGCAATGGGTATAGCAAGAAAACCGTCCGTTCTGAGTACGGGGATGTTGACATCCAAGTCCCTCGGGATCGAGAGGGTGATTTTGAGCCAAACATTGTAAAGAAACATCAGTCCAACGTGACAGGGATCGAAGATCAAATTCTTGCCCTCTATGCCAAAGGCGTATCCACACGCGATATCCAAGACCATCTGCAGCAGCTCTATGGCATCGAAGTCTCACCAACGCTCATATCGAATGTAACCAATAAGATTGTACCGATGATCAAAGAGTGGCAAAATCGCCCCTTGCAAGCGGTTTATGCTGTTGTTTTCCTTGACGCCATTCACTTTAAGGTAAAACAGGACGGAGCTATCGTCAATAAAGCCGCCTATATGGTCATTGGTATTGACCTTGACGGTCATAAAGATGTGCTTGGGATCTGGATTGGGGAGAATGAATCGGCAAAATTCTGGCTGCATGTCCTCAACGAACTGAAAAATCGTGGAGTCCAGGATATTCTCATTACAAGCGTCGATAATCTTCGTGGCTTTACAGAAGCCATCTCTGCATGTTATCCGAAGACGGAGATTCAGAAATGTGTTATCCATCAAATCCGAAATTCCATCAAGTATGTTTCCTATAAGGATCTCAAAAAGATCACGTCCGAGCTAAAACCTATCTATAAGGCTCCAACGGAGCAAGCCGCGTTGGAAGAACTCGATCAGTTTGAACAAACCTGGGGCAGTAGATATCCCTTGATGGTTCGTTCCTGGCGGAATAACTGGGACGAGATTGCCACTTTCTTTAAATATCCTCCAGAGATTCGAAAGCTGATTTATACAACTAACGTGATCGAGAGTTATCATCGACAGCTTCGAAAGGTGACAAAAGGAAAAGCCATGTTTCCCACAGATGATGCCCTTTTGAAGATGTTATATCTCGTAACCATGGATGTTCTACGAAAGTGGACGGGACGAGTTCAGAACTGGGGCCAGATTCTCTTACAGCTATCCGTTTTCTTTGAAGATCGGGTACAGCCGTACATCCGTTAACAAATGAAAGGCTTCATCCCCGAAGGGATTATCTTTTTCTCCACCAACGCGTCAAGGGTTCGCTTCGCCTTTCGCCCTTGACTCTATTGGTTTCGAAAAATGGCCCAATTAGGGGGATGAAACCTTTTCATATATTGGTTGATTGAGTTTACACAAAAATCTTGACAGACCCCTTTCTTGGCACGACGATATCATTTAATCTAAACCATTCACCAAGTCGTGCCACACCCAAGTATAAGTCATAAAGATATCTTAATGAACATTGTCGCCGTTTCCGTTTTTCAAAATTTGGTAAACCTTATCACAAGTAAGAGTAACCAGGAGATTGTATTAGATTAATATGAGATAAAACAAACTTACAAAAAGTGCAAAAGGGAGAATATATGGGATATTAGAGAGGAACTGATCTTTCAATTCGGAATAAATATTATCCAATTGAACAACATATTCGAGTCAAACAAAAAAGTTAAGTTTTTATCCAAACATGGAAGCAACGTTCGCTCCATCTGACTTGAAAGCTCGAAAGCGATCGTTTCTGTTTGCGGAAGTTCTCATTCATTTGCCTTCCTTCCCTCGATTACGCACAATCAGGGTAACAGAAGCGAGTAGAAGCAAAGGAAATAAACCAATGAAATCCAAGGGATTGGATAAACGTGGATAAATGAATAATGGAGATGACAAAATTACCGAAATACCATCAAAAACGGAATTCTTGTCAATGAGACTATAATTGCGACTATGATGGCCGGAACCGTAAAAAAAGCCAATGGAACCGTTTTCTGAATCGATCACCTTATTTGTTAGCATTATGATACTGTAGACGACAGCGAAATATCCGAGATAGCCCCTAACATTCCCAGACTTTTATTGTTTGGTGGAAAATTTCAAAGACACTTTGCATCACCTTTTTAAGAAATAAACGGAGGGACAGGGGATGGCATTCTCCCATTTGAACTTTGAATATATCAAACTTGGTCAACATAGTCCTCTCGTCTAACTCGTTGATCTATCAGCCCAAACTCGTCAAACTGTTTGTATTTTTTCATCCAACTTTAGGTTGATGTCGATCTGCAATCCCGGATGCTCCATGATTTGACGATACGTCCATCTTTCTTCAATATGCGTCGTTTGGCTTCTACTTTTAATTCACATAGATAATTTCAAAATGTGTGCCTTTTTCGCCTTAATAAATACACCCCATAGAATAGACATTGGATATACCGGCGGTTTCATCCAATGTTTATTCTATGGGGTGCACTTTCATTTGTAACCAATTAAGAAATAACACCTTTATAAAATGCGTTTAACTTTTTTCTTCCTTCGTATCGACAAGATCAATGATTTCACGAATATCATCAATTTTAAAGGTATCAGCGATCCGTTCAATATGCTGAAAGTTAATATTCTGTCGCTTTTGATTAGCGAGTTCACTTAGTGCTGCGTGGCGAATATCTGTTAAACGAGATAACTCCCGTAGCGAGATGCCTTTTTTCCTTAGTAGCTCTGGAATTTTCACAATTACTTTCTTCCCCATGTTTGTCCCCACAATTTGGAAAAAATGATTGACTATACGCAAAAGCGTACCATATAATAAAAATCAATCTGGTACGCAAATGAGTAACAATACAATTTAAAAGTAACTACATACAAATAACCCGTCGAAACACCAAAAGAAACTTTTATCGATCAAAGAAAACTTGAATTACCCAGTTTGTTGTTGTAATATCTGTAAAATATAGGATAGTCTTTCCGGGGGCGATTTATTTTGAGTTCAACGATTGGAACATATACAACGATAGGCGACCTCATAAAGAAATACAGGGGCGGCTTATCTTGGGGGGAGTTGTCAAAGCTAACAGGCATTGAAAAAAGCATCATCAGAAAGATTGAAAACGGCGACACAAAGAGACCCGAGTTAAAAACAATTATACCTATATTCAAAGCGCTAAACGCTCCACGCGAAGAAGTAATCGAAACTTGCATCATGACGGAGAATCGGTTGTCCGTTTTGCGTGAATTATTGTCGGAAGCGATTCATTTAGTAAACGCAAACCTCATCGAGAAAGCAACCGTTCGTTTGCTGGAATGCCCCCAAGCGAAAAGCGAGGAGATCGTCGAAGAGTTGTACCATACTGCACTTTCAGTTGAGGATACAGATGTGAAATGCCTGCTTTTCAACAATATCGTACAGTATTGCAGGCTGCGCGGTATTCAACCTTATACAGCGAAGGCTTTATATCAAAAATACCGCATTGATCGGACAGAGGTCAGTCAACTGGAGGAAGCTTATCGTCTTGGAAAAGAGGTTCTATACTACACAGACTTTTTAAGCCAGGAAGAGAAGATCACGCTCTACTATCTGATGGCGTATGATGCCCACGATATGGAAAAATACGAGGAATGTATTGCGTACGGAAAAACGGGACATGCCGAGGACCCAACAAACAATGAGGTGAAAGAGCGGGTCGCTCTGGCTATATGCAACTCTTACTTTCATTTAGGCCGATATGATGAGATGGAAGAGCATATTCAACAGTATGAGAGCTTGGGCTATGAATTTATCAAGGTACGTTCCAAATACCTCCGGGCTATCATTTTATCAAAAAAAGGGTACTACAACGAGGCTATACCGTTATTGCGCGAGTGTGTAACAGAGGCAACCAAGAACAATCGGATCCATCGGGTGAATCAGCTGCTAGAGGCATTGCTAGGCATAAACGATACAGACTCGATTCAACAGATCATCGACACCGAGGAGAAACATTTTGCGTTTGATTTTCAGAATACATACACATTTTCAGAGCTAGGCAAATTTTTTCGCTATAAGGGTTCCTTTCTGGTCTCGCGTGGTTTGTTTGATGAGGGGATGGAGGCCTATTTGCAAAGTATTATGTACTTTGGGAAAATAAATGATCGCGACAAAATCTTGTCTTGCGCGGTAGAAATCAATAAGCATCACTGTGAGTTCGGTAAAGAACATTTGGGACTTCTGAAAAGGCTTAATGAGGTATATAATATAGTAAATATAAATTGAAGAAAAAGGAAGGGATGTAAAATGAAGAAATTCTTCCATATTTTTTCCTCGGTCACATTGGTAATTGCCTGCGCCTTTTTTATCGGTTCTATTGATGCCGGAAAGAATGTCGGAAAAGACAAACCTGTTGTTGTATACACTGACAATCCACAGGGATAATAAACCAGTCATGATTCCTACTTTATGATCTATATGATCAAAACTCGGTTCAAAGGAACGCTCTTTTCAAGGGCGTTCCTTTTTATTTTCAAAGAGAAACGGGTGGGTCAAAGGCATTTTTTTCCAAGGTTTTCTTGCCCCTTCTTGTAAACTACAGTTGGAGATGATCCAGATAACCGGATTGCTTGGTGTACAACATATTCTGGCGACTCGAAGGAGGTTGACAACATGGGAGCTGTTGAACGTAAAAAGGACGTTCCTCTATGCTGCCAAGCAAAAGGAACGCCTTCACCACGAGCGACAACATATATCGTTTCTATACATTGCAACCCTTTGTGTTTCGTAGAGGAAAGAGACTTGTACCAGACGATAGAAGATTTACGGCGCGAACTTGTTCGACTGGTGCAGGAGAAGGGAAGCTTTACGGATGAAGTTGTGGTAGAGCTGAGTCAGCGTTTGGACGGTTACATTTACGCTATTCAATCAGATAGACATAAACGGTCAAACATTACTACAGAGGAAGGCTAAGGCAGGGGTAAAGGGATTGTAGATGGATTTGCACGTTTTGTGATATTACGGAAAAAATATCAAAAACAGATAATTGGTGAAAAATCACGAAAGTAAAAAGCTGAATAAAATTGTGATACTTACTAATAAAACTAAGGTAAGGGGGAGGGGATTAAAGTGACCAAGAAATCAGTATTACTCATTTTTGGGTTAGCGGTGGTCTTTATGACTATTTGGGTTTATGCCACTCAAAATAGTAGCTTGACTTTCAATGGGGAAAGTGACCACTGGAAAGGGAATCTTAAGATTACAGGAGACCGACAACAACTTGATCAAGAACTGACTTTGACATTTAAAGATGCTAATGCACCCGATACTCCCATAAATTTTTCTTTTAAAACTACCTTTGGTGGCGGAGAGGTAGCCGGAGCTAGACTTAGAAAAGATCAATCAATTACGTTTATAAGTGGTGGATCAGGGGGTGATCTCACTCAAGTCCCAGACGAAGAAATTACGGTAAATATTTATTGGGGAAGTTTCCATGAAGAACTGGTTCTAGGAAAAACTAAATAAGAAAGTGAGGAGATTCTACCCTCACTTTTTAAAATCCTGTTGGTTCAGTTCTTGTATTTATAGTCTTTTGAAAAGAGCCGTCGTAATAGATATCCGCTTTTACATACGCCTGAATCCAAGTGGTTCCAGTTGAGTTAACTGGAGGAACATTGATAATTGATGAATTCCAGATCCAAGAATATGATGTTGTGCTTGTCTCCCATCCGGGGGAGTCCCATGGATTATCACTGTTCGGGT
Source organism: Brevibacillus sp. FSL K6-6036 (assembly GCF_037964015.1). Lineage (NCBI taxonomy): Bacteria > Bacillati > Bacillota > Bacilli > Caryophanales > Paenibacillaceae > Brevibacillus > Brevibacillus sp. FSL K6-6036. The sequence goes on along the minus strand of NZ_CP150173.1, from coordinate 5,070,209 downwards.
AATTTTTGGATATTGTACCACCGCACCAGCTCGTTTATCGGGCGTTTCGGATTGGGCGGGGGGAACCGTATCATAAGTGACGGCAAGTTTTTTCGGAAAATCTCGCAGCGGTCTTGGAAAAGCGCATTGCCGGGCATGGGTTTGGGAAGGGCCACGCACGGCTGAAAAGTCGGCGCAAACGGGTTTCTGCAAGCGTTTTGGGGTCCACCGAACGATGCGGTACCTGGAGGGGGACTTTCGCTTGCGGAAAGCGAAAGTCCCCCTCCGCTGTCTTGGCGGAAGGGCCAGTTCAAAAAATGCTTTTGGACAGTCGGGTCAAACTCAAGCTTGATTACGCTACGTCACTTATCGGCAGTTTACCATCCGACGCTTCGCAGTAGGAAAGGAACGTGGGTCCGGGCATAGCCCGCAAACCGCCTCACGGCCAGGCTTCGTCGACCCCTTCGAGCTCGGGGAGCCCTGCCTTGCGCCGCTGCTCGATGATATATTGGACGTACCACTCCGGGTTCTCGGTATTTTTCCGGATCGAGCGAATCGTACCCAGCCAGCGGTCGTTCCAGCTCATGCCGTCGGAGTTCACGTGTCCCCGCTTCTCCATCTCGATCGTCTGGTCGTACGAGGAGGCGGCAAAGATGCGCATCCTGGGCGTATCGAGCAGGATCACGTTGCCGTTCTCGTCCCGCCTGGTGTCGAATTCGTTGCTTCTTCCCTTGAGCACCGCGTAAGTTCCCGCCGCCGCCACGAATAGAATTGCGACTGCGGCGAGCGAACCGAATATCCACAGCATGACGTTCATCTTCCGGCCTCCCGAATCAAGGTATAGGCGGAACCCGAATGACCGAATCGGTCCGATATCTCGATCATAACACAAGGCGACCTTCCGACAGGGAAGTTTTTTTGTTATGGCTGCAGCGCATCGAAAGGGCGACACAGTGCAGGTCAAGGGCGGTTGAAAAGCCTTGCTGGTCTTGGAAAGTGCAGCAGGAATTAGTCAAAGAAAGTCAAGGTCATAACGGAGAAAACTTGCCGTTACAGGCAGCACGGAGAGCCGTACCATCAGTAGGGCAAAATATTCCCCCCACAATACCCATGCTATATCCACAGTACCCATGCTATATCTCTTCAGGTTACATTTAAACCCTTGCCATGCAAATACTCCGTCATGCCGCTGAGCGGCAATTGCAATTTGAGCAGGTCGATGTGACTTCGCGACCAGCCGGCGTCGCGGTTATTCTCGCTACGGGTTTGGTAGTAGTGTCTCATGTCATGATCGTACGCTTCGATTCGTTCCTTCAAATCGCTTTCGGATGGGTACCTATTTTCGAAGTAAACGGCTTCTAGCGGAAGGCGGGGCTTAATCTCAGGCTGCTGGTCGGGTACGCCGACAGCGATGCCGAAGAGCGGGACGACATATTCCGGCAGTGCAAGCATCTGGTCAAGCCGCCGAATATCTTTGGAGACTGATCCTATAATAACGGCGCCAAGCCCTAAAGATTCTGCAGCCAGTACGGCGTTCTGAGCGGCGAGCGCTGTGTCGGTGACAGCGATTTGATAAAAAACAGAGCTTTCCAGCATCATTCGCATATCCTGCTTCTCTTGCTCGGTACCCATAACCGTGAGTCGTTTTAAATCCGCGCAGAAAATGAACAGGTGTCCGTTCTCCTCAATATACGGCGTCTTTGTGATTTCGCTTAACTCCCGCTTCAGGGCGGGATCGGTAAGCCCGATAATCGAGTAGGCTTGCATGAATCTGGATGACGAGGCCATCTGGGCGGCCCGAACGATAGTTTCGATCTGGGATGGTGTCAGCTTTTCGTTTTTGAATTTGCGGATCGAGCGATGACTCATAATAGCTGCCAGCACTTCATTAAAGGTTTTATTCATGGCAAGGCACTCCTTATTCACTTTTGTTTCCTGGAAACAATATAACAGAAGGGATTTCGGGTGTCAATATTGTTTCCAGGAAACATTATTTACGAATCTTGATTTAATTTGTTATACTGAGGACAATGCTACGGTGAAAAGGAAAGGAACAAAGGGAACATGAATCAGCCTCACGATGAACGGTTGCTCCGGGAAGTGTTTGAGGTATTTACACGATTTGCAAAAAAAATACAGGAAGAGGACGATGAGGAAAAGGCTTGGATGTTGGCGCAAACCTCGGATGAGCAAGTGCAGGCCATATTGAGCGAGATGACATTTATGATGCTTCATGTGTTGGATGGAATCGGCAAGCTCGGCCGGACGAATGGAAGCACGCTGTCTAGCCAATTCGGCATTCCTAAGGGAACCATTTCTAAACTAACGAAACGTCTTAAGGTGCTCGGCTTGATCGCGTTCGAGACTATTCCGGGCAATAAAAAGGAACTGTATTTTACGCTTACACCGCAGGGAGAGACGATCTATAAGCTACATGAGCGGCTGGAAGAACGCATCCAGGCCGCTGCGGCCCACTTTATGGCCGGGTATACAAGGGAACAACTGGAGTTCATCAGGGATTTCATGAACAAGCTGACGTCCCACTCTTTTCTTCAGCTTGACGAAGAACAAGCACGAGAGTCAAATTCTTGACGCTGCTTGGCGGTCCGCAATTCAAATTCACAGAGGCTATATCTTTTATTGTCCATTGTGATCATCAAGAAGAATTGGATTACTTCTGGGACAAGCTCTCCGAGGGTGGAGACGAGAAGGCACAGGTGTGCGGGTGGTTGAAACACAAGTTCGGAGTATCGTGGCAAATTGTCCTAAGCAATTTAACCGAAATGATATGCAGCCCCGATCCGGAAAGATCAGAAGGAGTGATGAAGGCATTACTTCAAACGAAAGCGAAAATCGATATGAGATCATTAGAGCAAGCATACGAGGGGTAATGTATATCCCGTGATGAAAAGGCCGTCCCGCAAGGATGGCCTTTTCAACTGGCCGTTACGAGGCATGGCTATGAAGCGCGCTCGCGGGAGAAAGATTATGATTCCGATTTCTGTCCATGAAACGCAGCAGTCGGTTGAAGACGATGGAGTCGGAATGGACGACGTTTTCTTGCAACGAATATTGGACAGAAAAGCAGATGGCAGGTCAGGGGTTGGATTGATATATACAGATCGGCGATGAAAACGGTCACTCCGGGACGGGGCTTCTGTTTAAAAGTGCGGTAGGTACAGGGGCAACGGTAACTTTTCGTGTCCACAGCAGGATGAATAACAAGTAGTTGGGATAATGGAGGTGTCGTAATACATTCACCCTGTTCGCACCTCCAGAAGTCTGCGATGATGAATCCATCAAGGGTTCGATGTCACCGGGCTTCGCGCTTTGACCTCGGCCTTTGGCCTTCAGGCTATTGCGATCCTTCCTTCTATGACAAAATTGGAAAAGTAGGGTCGCAGCTTTCCTGAAGGATCATCAGGAGAGGAGGCATCCGGGCTTTCATATCCACCTTATCCTTCATTCTCTAACACGGAGTACGGATATAAAATTGCCTGGAGTCTTTGCGATGATCAATACCATCTATTTGCGGCGAGCAAACAAACTGATTGTGAACACGGAAAACGCGGTGCAAGGGTCTCCCCGACTTTCGGAAGCTTATTTGGCTACGGCCATGAAAAATATCGAACATCTCGGGTTTACGTTCTCGCCTCAATTCATGTACACCGTTCGTAGCTTGTCCAAAGAGCAGTTCGAAGCGTTCTATCATCAATTGGTAGCCGATCTAAAGCTGCTGGTTGGCGCTCACGTGGAGTACAAGCCGATGTACCCGGGCTTCCCGATGCAAGTGATGGAGTATCACGATGCCGAGCTTTACCTGAATGCCATCTATCACTATCTGACTCTGGATTTGCCTGAGTACGAGACGGTGCACATACAGCCTTTATTGGATAAAGGAAACCTGAAAGTGATCGATCTTGGAACCAAAGCGGAGTTTCATGCCATGATCCGCCGGCTGATTCAAGCCAAGGTGTCGATCTCCGAGACAGACAGAGAAGACATCGATGCGGCGATCGGGTGGGCGGATTCGGCTGACTTGGATGAGATTCTCCCTTCGGAGATTCCGTTCAAGGAGAATGTCGGATTCGTGGTCGGTTCCCTATTAAAGCATGACAAGGCAGATATAAAGCTTATCGGGCGTTACATAAAGACCGCAACAGATGTCCTTCGTCTGGCTGTAGCCTGGTCACAAGGCGATCTCAGTCTAGCCGAGGCTGCGCGTTTCCGCAAATTCAAGCGCTCAGAGAGACGGCTGCTGCTTGGCTTGCTGGAACAATGCCACCCGATAACAGAGGATATGCTGAGATATAAACAGCGCTGGATTCGATTGGGCGAAATCCTGCATCCATCGGAATACAAGCATCAGTTTCCGCGATGTCAGGAAGCCTTCGATATTTTGCGCAATAACAAGTCATTTGCGACCTTCAACGCAAGCGTTGAACTGGCCTTCCAATCTCGTGATGTGTGGTCACTGATCGATCTATTGATGCAGCGTCCGGGCGAGTTTGCAAGAAGATTGGATCAGTTGCTAAGATCAACCGATGAGACGCAGTATGTAGTGCTGGCATTCGGCGAGGTCGCGAGCCAAGTATCGACGCCTGTGCTCTTGCAAGTGAAGTCTCATTTTGCACATCGCCATGAGCCTCACGATCTGCGAATCTTTTTCCCAAAAGGAATTGTGGCCAAAGCGTTTGCGATCCCCAATGCTCTCCCCGAGATAGATGCAGCGGTATGCCAAGACATCGTGCAGTTGTGCGATCAGGTGCTCATCCAGCGGTTTTCGGCGCTGGCTCCGCTCGGGAAGACGTATATCGATGAACGCTTGAAGCGGTACCATGTCCCGTTCTCCCAAAGATCGGCAAGCAAAGCCTTGCGTACGATTGTCCGGGGAAGCCGTTTGCCGATGCCAGAGGGGGATACGATTCGTTTCTTCAACTGGTGGAAGGAGGGCATGGTTGACGGCAAGCCTACGGATCGTGTAGATATTGATTTGTCCGCTGTCATGTATGATCGAAACTGGGAGTATGTCGAGCATATTTCCTATACCAATCTCCGATCCTCCAAGTATCGGGCCGTGCACAGCGGTGATATCGTGGCAGCTCCCCAGGGAGCGTGCGAGTTCATTGATCTGCATATTCCGTCCATTGTCGATTATGGCGGTCGTTATATTGTGGCTGCGCTTCATTCTTTTACCGATCAGCCTTATTGCGACTTGCCGGAGTGTTTCGTGGGCTGGATGATGAGAAAGAAACCGGGGTCTGGCGAGATCTTCGAGCCAGCGACGGTGGAAAATAAAATCGATGTCGCAGCCGATACGCAGATTGCGATCCCCGTCATTTTCGATCTGGTGGAACGCACAATCATCTGGGCCGACTTGGCGCTGACGAGAAATCCCGGCTACTACAACAACGTAGAGGGGAACCAAAAAGGGATGGTCTTGATGGGGAAAGCCATGACTGCATTGCGGAAGCCAGACCTGTACGATTTATTTACGCTCCATGCCCAGGCAAGAGGGGAGCAAGTGAATACTCCGGAGCTGGCAGATTCGATTTTTTCCGTGGAAAACGGAGTAACTCCGTTTGATATTGAGCAGATTATGGCTGGGTTTCTTGTTTGAGTGAGAGTTTTATGCCTATCTCGGGTTGAGAGGAGCAGCATTGTGCTGCTCTTTTTTTCATGGGGCTGTACAGTCTTAAAGGATAAACGTAAGCGTATGACTAGGCTGACTTTTGTTAGCTTCAATCAAAAAACGATTGATCAATAACATATTTTTTACTTTATATTTACACGAGACACATTGATTTACCAAATGTTTTTCCACCGAATATAATTGTGTTCACCAAAAAAACATATTACAATAAAAGTAATTCAGCAACGAACCCAAGGGGAATAGATGTTCCAGTTTTCTTACTATTGGGAATGCTGAGTAAAAAATGCGCAATCATGGAGTAGAACGGTTTCTTTCTATTACGTACAAACTATATGTACAAACACGGATACCCGCCTCTTCACTGCGGATCGGACCCAGGGTATCGAGAGCTTTCCCGAGAATTCAGCCAGAGGCAGCAGAAAGGAAGAGAACCGGAGTGGCAAACAAAGAATTGAACAGGGGCCTGCAAGCGCGTCACATCCAGATGATCGCTTTGGGCGGGACAATTGGTGTCGGTTTGTTTATGGGGTCGGCAAGCACGATCAAATGGACTGGTCCGTCCGTTATGCTTGCGTATGCAATTGTTGGGATTTTCATCTTTTTCATCATGCGTGCGATGGGAGAAATGCTGTATCTGGAGCCAAGCACAGGTTCGTTTGCGACCTTTGGCCACAAGTACATCCATCCCTTGGCCGGATATTTGACGGCTTGGAGCAACTGGTTCCAGTGGGTCATTGTCGGGATGTCGGAGATTATCGCGGTCGGGACGTATATGAAGTACTGGTTCCCGGATTTGCCCGCCTGGATACCGGGTTTGATCGCGATGGTGATTCTCGGTGCAGCGAACTTGTTCTCGGTGAAATCATTTGGCGAATTCGAGTTTTGGTTTGCGATGATCAAAATCGTCACCATCGTCTTGATGATCGTTGCCGGGTTTGGCTTGATTTTCTTTGGTATCGGCAACGGAGGAGACGCGATCGGATTATCGAACCTGTGGGAGCACGGTGGCTTCTTTACTGGCGGTTGGACAGGCTTTTTCTTTGCGCTCTCGTTGGTGATCGGGGCCTATCAGGGTGTCGAGCTCATCGGGATTACAGCAGGGGAAGCCAAGGACCCGCGCAAAACGTTGACGAGCGCGATTCAAACTATCATTTGGCGCATTTTGATCTTCTATATTGGCGCGATCTTTGTTATTGTAACCGTTTACCCGTGGGATCAATTGGACGCGATCGGCAGTCCGTTCGTGGCAACCTTTGCGAAAGTGGGGATTACGGCTGCGGCGGGGCTTATTAACTTCGTCGTCATTACGGCTGCGATGTCTGGCTGCAACAGCGGCATTTACAGTGCGGGACGCATGCTGTATACGCTCGGTGTAAACGGACAGGCTCCCAAAATATTTACGAAGCTGTCCGGCAACGGCGTGCCTTTGCTCGGAACGATCGGCGTTCTGGTCGGCTTGTTCGTAGGCGTTGTTCTGAGCTACATTGCGCCGGAAAATCTGTTTGTGTATGTGTACAGCGCAAGCGTGCTTCCCGGTATGGTTCCATGGTTTGTCATCCTGATCAGTCAAATCCGTTTCAGAAAAGCAAAAGGAGCGGAAATGGCCAACCATCCATTCAAAATGCCGTTTGCTCCGGTGACAAACTACGCGACGATCGCATTTTTGATCATGGTACTGATCGGCATGTGGATTAACGATGAAACACGGGTCTCCCTGATTGCGGGTATTGTTTTCCTGGGTATTGTCGTGATCAGCTATTACGCTTTTGGCGTCAGCAAGGCCGCTCCATTGGCTGCGGACACGGATGATGAACACACGAACTGATAGAGTATCGGGCAAAAATAGAATAATCACGATAATCGGGACATTGGTAAGCGATGTCCCGATTTTATTTTCTCAATCGAAGGCAGAAGCGGTGCTTTTGGCGAAAAAGTATTCTCAAAAGCTTTCCAAACAAGCGCGCAGGCCGCACAAAAACAAGGGAGGAAGCGTTGGCAACCAACGTGATACATAACAATGCGGGTAGATCGATTACTTTCCATGGTCCTGATCATCTCCAAAAAAGGGACGGTTACAGGCAAAGAGCTTGCAGAGCATTTTGAGGTATCGTTGCGAACCATTTACAGAGATATTTGTCCCATTTCAGCATGGAAAAAGAACTGCGGGAGTACTTGTTTCTGATCAACAAGGCGCTTAAGTTCTCGGTATAGGGATTTAAAGCCACCCTTTCTCATCGGCAATTTGCACGGCCTGCTGTCTCGATTCGGCTTCCAGCTTTTGTATCGCGGAAGATAAATAGTTTCGCACGGTTCCTTTTGTTAAGTACAGGGCCTTGCTGATGTCATCTGTCGTCATTCCTATTTTGGTCAGGCGCAGCATTTCGATTTCCCGTTCGCTTAACGGATTTTCCTCTTTCATAAAGAGTGTTGCCGCCAAATCCGTGCTGACCACGCGTTCTCCCTTCATCACTTTGCGGATGGATTCAATCAGAAAATCAATCGGTTCATCTTTTAGCAAGTAGCCATCCACCTGGGCATCGATCGCTTTCTTTAAATAGCCGGGACGGGCAAAGGTCGTGACAATCATGATTTTACAGGGCAGGTTGGCTCTTCTTATCAGCTCGGCCAACTCAAGACCGCTGATAAGAGGCATTTCGATGTCAAGCACGCACACGTCAGGCTGGTGCTTTTGTATTGCCTCCCAGGCTTGCTTCCCATCCGAAGCTTCTGCCAGCACCTCAATATCGGTTTCAAATTTTAACAAAGAGGCGAAGGCGCCGCGAAGCATTTGTTGATCTTCTGCAATGACGACGCGAATCATAGCGCAGGGTCCTCCTTTCCTTGCCGACGGAGCGGAAGCTTCATGGAAACAACGGTTCCGCCCGTAGGCGAATCAGTTACGATGAAGGTTCCGTGAAGAGCTTGCATCCGCTCGTTCATCGACTGAATTCCATTTCCGCTTTTTTGGTTTACAAGCCCGACTCCGTCATCGGTAATCGTTACCCAATAATGATTGTCCATGGTTTCCAATTGTAGCGTACACCGCTTGGCCCGGCTGTGCTTGACGATATTCGTCATGGCTTCGCGGATAGAGAGAGCGACCATCGTCTCCTCCACACTGGATAACAGCGGAGGCTTCCCCTTTTCCACGACTTCAAATTCGATACCCGCTGTGTGCAGCAGCTCTCGGGAATGCTCTATTTCATTTGCCAGAGAGGTGAATTTCATATCAGAGACCAGTTCTCTGACTTGTTTCAAAGCGATTCTCGATGTGGCCAGGATATCCTTCAGCTCTTCCTTGGCCTGCGAGGGATCTTTGTCTATCCATTTTGTAGCCAGCTCGCTTTTCAATTTGATCATGGTCAGGGTTTGCCCCAGTGTATCATGCAGATCTCTCGCGATACGCTGCCTTTCCTCCTGTTGGATAAATTTTCCGAGCTGTTTATTTGCGGCATCCAACTCACCTTGCAGGGTCTTCGCTTTTTCTTTGATATAAATCACAATCGGAAAAAACATTTGAATAATCATAAACGGGAGAAGGATCGAATTCTCATCGAGAAGGTTGCCCGTTCTCTTCCAGAAAACAGCCATAAACATGAGGGCGATGGCTGCAATCCCTACACCAATATGCCATTTGGACTTTGATCTTCCCAGAAGATCAGCAAAGATGAACCCATAAAACAGGAGATTCGGACCGACATACATACCGAGCAGAGCAAGCGTAACAAAGCCGGTGAGAACGGCCGCCAAAAGGTATAGATTCCGATACCAAAGCCCCATGTAAAATGAAACGAGGAATGCCAGCAGAAGAATGAAGCTTCCCGAGAGACCAAGCGTTGAATTCGAACGTAGAACATAATAAAACAAAAACACAACCGATATGACATCTAAGAGCAGATAGTTTTTGATTTGTTCTCTCGGGTAGAGCTTCCTTATCATTGATAGCCTCCAGAGCGGTTATCTCGTATCGAAAATCCCTATTGCACGTCTACGGAGCGTTTCCATAGGTCCAAACCTGAAACCTTGAAGCCATGCCGTTGCAAACAGTATTTGGAATACGGATATTCCGATCCAAACTACGATAATTGTCACGGAATCCAGCTTTCCGCCAAGAGCAAAACCCCAACCGTAGAAAAGAATGGAACAAATGATATTTTGCATGACATAGCAGCTTAAAGACATTTTTCCGGCATTTTCAAGAAGGCCCCAAAGCCAATTCAACTTCGTATATTGTATCATTCTTCCAATAATCGCCAAATACCCTACGGAAAGAAGGGGCGCGAATAAATAGCGAACAGGGAGATCAAAAACGCCTCCAGGGATAAAAATCAACAGGTTTAAAGGCAAGCCGATAAACATTCCCAGTTTGAAAAGCTTGTCGCGCTGTTTTTTGCCGTTCTCATCTTGAGAAAAGACCCCCGCACGCATGAAGCGAACACCAAGCAAAAATAAAAAGACATTCATGGGAATCGTGAAGATCGCTTCCAATCTAAGCGGGACGAAATGAGACAGGCGATAATGGACTTGCTGCAGCCAAGAGCCGTCTCTATAAAGAGCGATGACTTCGTCAGAACCGCGCAGTGTCATATTGGCATCAATCAGACTAATCACCAGGATCCCCAGGATGGCAGTTGCATGCAGGCTTCCAAGCACTTTCATCGTTATGGATATCAAGCGGTCGCCGCCTTTGACGATGTAGGCGACGATCATTGCAGTTATGCCATAGCTCATTAAGATGTCATACTCCATGACCAGGGTAAAATGCAGCAAGCCTTCCAGGAATAAAAGCGAGGATACCCAAATATAGATTCCAGGCCAAGCGTTCCCTTTGCGAATGGCTTGCTGATATTTTAGCTCAAGTCCAACTCCAAACATGATTGTCAACAATCCCAGCAGCTTCCCGTTGACGAGAAATAACACGATCATCCTGATGAGATCGTCTTTTGCCCACCACCCAGAATAATCATATGTCGTAAGGTAGGTAAGATCCCCCAAATGGGCGAAAATCCATATGTTTGTCCCTAACGTCCCGAGGATTGCAAAGCCTCGCAGAATATCAAGAAGACGGATTCTTTCTTTGCGTTGTTCCATATCCCTCACCCTTTTGCGTATGAATTTCATGTAGTCTTAGTGTAGCCATGAAAAGAGCGAGGGAACATTCACACCTGTAAAGAGATGTTTATGACTCGTGTCATAAAGTTTGTAACAAGCAATCAAATCAAGCCGTTTGCTGGTCGGCCTCAGCTGGTGGAATTGGCTCAAGGCTGTTTTCCAAGGGACAGGAAGAGGATGGGAGTCCCCGCTATGGTAAGTAACAAATGATAAAATACGGGTGATGCTATGTTTATAAGGAGATTGGTACCGTTCGTCGTCTGTTTCCTGCTGGCTGCTTGTGCGAGCTCTACTGTAAGCATTGATAAAATAAAAAAACTGAGCTTTCAAGTATTCTTACCGGAGTCTCTGCCGGATGGTTATACTGAACAAAAAACGCTCTTGGATCTAAATGAAGGGTCTCTCTTAATCTCGTACGTAAACAGCGATACGTACATTGAACTTCTGCAAATGAAGAAATCAACATACGACTACCATCCGATGATCGAGTGGTACGCAAATAAAGGCAACAGTCAGAAATCCGATGATCGGTTTGAGATAGTCGGCAATTATGTGGTCGATATGGATAATTCGTTAAACAAACAAGGTGTGTGGGAAGCAGTATTTCTGCCGAAACAAGACTTGGACAGTCAGACGAAATACAACGAGCTTCGCTATTATCATCTGCAGTCAAACAGCAACGAAGAAGAGCGGAAAACATTCATGGAGAGCCTCGCCCCCATACATTGATGAGAGGAATAAGTCTTTTTGCGCATACAGGAACGCAAAAAATAGTCTGCCAGCATCATTTGGAGAAAAGACCCAGGTTGACAGAATTAACATAACATTGTAAACTCAAAAACATAATTGAATATGGACCTCACTTAAAACAGTGAGGTAGAGGTTGCGATATTTAACAGTCCTTGGCGGAGTTCGAGAAAGCGTTGATGCCAGGGAGAAGGAAATGTCGCCGAAGCTTGCAATATTTCTCGGTATTGCATTGCTGGGTCTGCAGTTAAGAGCTGCAGGACTGTCTCAATAAATGACCCGATTTATTGAGTTGTGCTATCTCATCTGGGAAAAGAGAGGTATTTGGGCAACTATGTTTGTAGTGCGACCTGAGTCTATCTCAGGTCGCTTTTTGCATTTTTTCAGCCAAAAAACCAGAAGCCAAAGGAGAAAATGAACCATGAAAAAACAGTCATCATTCATAGCTATGTTTCTATCCGCTGTACTTTTGCTCGCAGGATGTGGGGCAGGCGGAGGCAGCTCGCAATCTGCCTCAACCGATGAGGGAACATTCAAGGTAGGGATGGAAGCGGGATACGCTCCGTTCAACTGGACCCAAATGGACGATTCCAACGGTGCTGTGAAAATCGACGGCAATGCGGAGTACGCAGGCGGATACGATGTAGAAATTGCGAAAAAGATTGCGGATGGCCTGGGCAAAAAATTGGTCATCGTGAAAACGGAGTGGGATGGCCTTGTTCCTGCATTAACCTCCGGCAAAATCGATGCGATCATTGCAGGGATGTCTCCAACTGCAGAGCGCAAACAAACGATCGATTTCTCGGACAACTACTATAAATCCAATTTGGTCATGGTCGTGAAAAAAGGCGGAAAATACGAGAACGCTACTTCCATCCAGGATTTCAAAGGGGCAAAAGTGACTGCCCAATTGAATACATTCCACTATTCCGTGATCAATCAAATCGAGGGCGTCGTTCAAGAGCCTGCGATGGACAACTTCCCGGCGATGCGCGTAGCGCTTGAATCCGGAATGATCGACGGTTACGTCTCTGAGCGTCCGGAAGCCGTCAGTGCCTCCACGGCCAACCCGAACTTTGCCATGGTCGAGTTTACGGATGGATTTACGACCTCGGAAGATGATACGGCCATCGCTGTCGGCGTGAAAAAAGACAGTGAATGGACGAAAAAAATCAATGAGATTTTATCCGGCATTTCGGAGGAAGAGCGTACCAGGATCATGGATACAGCCATCAAAAATCAACCAGCAGCACAATAATCGCTTGCGAACCGGCTGCATCTCCATGCAGTCGGTTTTATGCGCATAGGGCAGGGGAGCTTCCCTGCATGAACGGAGGAGAACGATGAGCTTCGAGTGGATTGTAAAAATCATTTCCGAAAACTGGCCCATGTTCCTTCGCGGAGCGGGAATGACCCTATTCATCGCTTTGCTCGGAACGATTTTGGGAGCCATCATTGGCCTATTGATCGGGCTTATCCGGACGATCCCCGTTCCGGAGCGGGGAGCCAAAAGGGCGATTTTGAAAGCAGTCAATGCCATTCTAGCTACGTATATCGAATTTTTCCGGGGAACACCGATGATTGTGCAGGCGATGGTCATCTACTACGGTTCCGCCTTGGCGTTCGGGGTTGATATGGACCGGATTCTGGCCGCCGTTTTCGTCGTGTCGATTAATACGGGAGCGTACATGGCCGAGATTGTTCGCGGCGGGATTATTTCGATTGACAAGGGACAGTTTGAAGCAGCCCATGCGATTGGGATGAATCACGTGCAAACGATGATGAATGTCGTGCTGCCGCAAGTGATTCGCAATATCCTGCCGGCAACGGGGAACCAGTTTGTCATCAATATCAAGGATACTTCCGTACTCAATGTCATTTCGGTCACCGAATTGTATTTCACGACCAAATCGATTGCCGGGAATAACTTCAGATATTTCGAGTCCTTTTTTGTTGCGTGTGTGATGTATTTCATCATGACCCTGATCGTCACGAAAATTTTGCGCTATTTCGAAAGAAAGCTGGAAGGCCCGGACAATTACGCCGTAATGGCGAATCCCGTGCAGGCAGAAGGCAAGAAATAATCGAGGAAGGAGGCGAGCATATGGAGGCCATCATAGAAATTAAACACGTCAACAAATACTTTGGCAGTCACGAGGTATTAAAGGACATCGATTTTTCGGTCAAAAAAGGAGAAGTCGTTACGATTATCGGTTCCTCCGGATCGGGCAAATCAACGCTGCTTCGATGCATCAATCTATTGGAAAAGCCGAGCGGCGGGGAAATTATGTATAAGGGTGAAAACATTTTAGACGAGAAGCACGACATTTTCACCTACCGCCGAAAGCTGGGCATGGTATTCCAGCAGTTTAACCTGTTCAATAATCACAATGTGCTGAGCAATTGCGTGGTCGGGCAAGTAAAGGTGTTAAAGCGATCCAAGGATGAAGCTGAAAAAGTCGCGATGAAGTATCTCAAAATTGTCGGGATGGACAAGTATGTGAACGCCAGGCCGAATCAATTGTCGGGCGGGCAAAAGCAGCGCGTGGCCATTGCGCGGGCTCTTTCCATGGAGCCGGATGTGATGCTGTTCGATGAACCGACATCGGCGCTTGACCCGGAAATGGTGGGCGAGGTGCTGAAGGTGATGAAGCAGCTTGCCGAATCCGGTCTGACGATGTTGATCGTCACGCATGAAATGGAGTTCGCAAAGGAAGTCTCCGATCGCGTGGTCTTTATGGACAAGGGAGTCATCGCAGAGGAAGGAAGTCCCGAGCAAATTTTCAACCATCCGACTCAAGAGCGGACGAGAGAATTCTTGAAGCGGACGTTGCGCAGCTCCTGAGTGTCCGATACGTTTCGGAATGTTGATACGTTCCAGAGTGTCTGATACGTTGCTGAGCGGTGAGCGTCTCCTGCACGCGCATCATTATAAAAAGAACGCAGTGAAGGCAGTTTTTACGCCAAAAGCCAGGTTCCTCCGGTGAGGGAGCCTGGCTTTTCGTATTTGTTATCACATTTGGCAAGTTCATGTAAAGAAAACACTTATCGCGCCCGTTCTCCGGGGACATTGATTACGCACAAGACCAGGAGGCAAGTTTACAGCGACTCGGCCATCTTCTTTAGCTCATCAATGGGGGCGTTCGCTTTCAGGCTATACACAACGCCGTCTTTTTCCCATACCAATACCGGGAGCTGTTTTAATTCAGGATGCATAAAGCTTGTCAGGGGTGCCGTTCCGACGAAGGCAGTTCCTTGGCCAAGTTGAACAGGCTTCATGTCTGCGGTATCCTCTTTCGAGAGAGCTCTCTTTTCGTGCACCAGAGAGAAGTAGCTTCCTGTGATCCCTGCTGCCCCGTCGTAAATCGTGATGGTCGAGCTGCCTTTGTAGATGTTGGCGCTAATTTTGACGTTCTCTTTTTTCACGTTGCCGGGTAGATAGGCCGGCAATTTGACAGCCGCGCCAAACAATTCCGAGGCTTTGGCGGTATCAAGCTCATGTACCAGTACTTGCTCCTCGTCCGAATCCTCAATGACGTTTACTTTGTTGCCTTTTTCCACAGACTCGGCAATTTTGACCAATTCCTCGGGCGAAAGCCTGCTGGTCAAACGATAAAGAATGCCGTTTTCCTCTTCCCAGATCAACACATGTACATCGCCGTGCGCTTCCTTTTGCACTCCCTGGTAGGCTGGCCCCTTCTTGGTTGCAATCCTGGTCAAGCCTTTGCTTTCTGCGGCGATATCGCCTTTCCACATTTCCAGGTAGAACGGCAATTCTGTTTGACTGAAAAAAGAACCTGCGACATGTTTGGTTTTCTCCGAGAAACGCAGAGTAACGGATGTCCTGTCTCCCGGAATGTAGCTGGGAAAGTGCAGCTCGAATCCGGCTTGCCTGGAAATGACGGTAGCCTTGTCTTCCGCTTTGGAAGAGGCAGGTTGTTTCGGCAACTGCGTTTGGTTTAGGGATGGTGCTGAAGATGGCGGGAGCGGTGATTTTGCATCACTCGCCGCACTTGCCGGAGAAATCGACACGATCAACATCGCTCCAAGTGCATACGCAGAAATTTGTTTTTTGAGATTCGTTTTCTTTTCCATTTCAGAATTCCTCCTGTTTTTTACATGATTTGGCATACACTCCTCATTACTGAATTGCGCTTGTGAATCTTACAGTAAAAATGATTGATTGGCTCATTCGACGGTTTTGTGGAAAAAAGGTGTAAGTTTTTGTTTGGTTTTTCAGTATTGGTTGGGTAGGGAGCGTGAAAAGGAGGAACATCGATGGATGAAGACCGGAACTGGGTCCTTCAGGTGTTGGACGGCAACAAACAGGCGTATGCGCATCTCATTACCAAATATAAAGACAGAATATACAACGTCCTGTACCGCATGGTTCACTCAAGAGAAGAGGCAAAAGACCTGACGCAGGAATGCTTTATAAAAGCGTTTCAAAAGCTCGCCAGCTATGATCTGAACAGAAAGTTTTACCCGTGGCTCTGTCGGATCGCGATCAACCATTGCATTGATATGCAGAAAAGTCAAAGGCTTCAGACTGTAGATTTTCATGAGATCGATCAGCTTTCGATGGCGAATGAACAAACGCCGGAAAGCGCCTATATTCAAAAGGAGTTTGCTTCCGAAATGCGGGAAATGCTAGACGCGTTGCCAGAGAGCTATCGGCTTGTCTTGCTTCTCCGCTATAGCAATGACCTTTCTTACCAGGAAATCAGCGACATCCTTGGCATCCCCGTCAGTACAATCCAGGTAAAGCTGTATCGCGCCAAACAAAAATTACGAGCGAATACCATGCGCTGCTCGCCAAAGGGGTGGTCCGTATGAAATGTCAGGAATGCCAAGCGCTTTTGCCCACCTATGCAGACCGGGAAACAAACGCTGCCGATGCTCTTCGGGTGCAGGCTCACTTGCGCCATTGCAGGAAATGCCAGGCTGTCTATGCGAGGGTGAATGAAGAGGTTGAATTGATCCGGGACGGATGGATGATGGAGATGCTCCCTGACGATTTTGCAAACGAGGTGATGCAGCAAATCCAAGACGAAGGAATAGAAGTAGAAAAATCTGATCCAGTGCTGAAGAAGGGCGGGGGGCCAGCCAAAAGGAGAGGACTGCTAGTCTCATCTGTTGTCGCGGCGGCTGTGCTGGTTATGGCGATCGGTACCCAGGTTTCTCCTGCGTTTGCTGCTTTTCTGTCTTCCTTTTTCCAGACGATCACAGGCGAGGCAGGCTTGAGACAAGCGGCAAAACAAGGCTTCTCCACCGAGCTGAATCAAGCGGTGTCGGACAACGGAATAACGCTGCGGGTAAAGGAAGTCATAGCCGATCCCACCAGGATTGTGCTGTCGTATGTCCTGGAGGATGCGCAAGGACGGATACTCCCGGACCAGTTTTTTCCTGCCTATGGAGCAAACAACGTATATGTTGTGGACGCAAATGACAAGGTAATCCGGCGAAGCCCGCTGTTTCGTAGGACAGATAAGTATGCAGACCTGGTGTTTCCTCTCGAAAATCCCCCTGAGCAGGTCACAGTCCATCTGGAGATTAAGGGCATCGGTTCCAAGGAGCTGCATAAGACCCATCTGAATATGGAGATTCCTGTTGATTTGCGCAAAGGTATTGCTGCAACCAAAAAGCTGAAGGTTGAAGAGCAGTACACAAGCCCAAAGGGAATGACCGTCAAGTTGGGACAAATCACATATGCGCCAAGTGCGACCGCATTGGAAGTAGAGACGGAGTGGACCTTGGAAGCAAGGGAGAAAATAGTGCGGCAAGTGGAAGAGTTGAAAGCAAAGGGCGCAAGGGAAGAGGTGGCCACTCGACTGCTCTCATCCCATCACCCGGAATTTACGATCCGTGATAAAGAAGGCAACATACTCGCAGATTCCCGCCAAAACAGCAATTATCAATTCGAGTCGGGGTTGATTTATACACTTCCCGGCTCAAACGAGCAGCAAGCGGGCAGCAACAAAATGACCTATTACTTCGCACCGTTTGAAGAACCGGCAGAAGACGTGTTTTTCCATTTGGAAGACGTCTTCATTACCGAAAGGGCAGATTTCTCGCTGGTTGTTCCTCTTCATGGCGAAGGCTTACGGGGAGGGGAATACGAAGGGAATCACTACGAGGTACTAGACGTTCGGGAAGAAAAAGCAACGGAGTCTGCCTTCTCTACCTACAGGATTACGGTTGATTCTATCCAGAAATCTATTGGCAACGATCCTCCAGAATGGCTGGTCACGGATAAAGAGGGAAACGTGTATAAAGCGGAGTTTGATGTAGAGAAAACAAGAAGCTATTCGGATCAGAAGGGAAGTCATACGGTGACGACCCTGATCGTCAAAGAAGTGCCCAAAGAGGCAAAAGAAGTAACGCTATCGCTTGTCCTTGTAGAAAGGCAGCTTCCCGGTGGAGAGTGGAAGATAAAGCTGCCTGATAAAAATGCACATTTTCTTTGGCAGATCAGGCAATAATCGGTATAGCCAAAAGTAATCCGCATACGCCCAAAGGGGGAATCCAATATGAATGTGTTAGTGGTAGGTTCGCACGGAAAAATAGGAAAGCAGGTCGTGTCTTTGCTTGGCCAAAAAGGCTTCCATCCCGTAGCGATGATTCGCGATAAAAATCAAACAGAAGAAATGGAAGCGTTGGGTGGCGAAGTGGTCGTCGCCGATCTAGAAGAAGATTTCAGCCATGCACTGGAAAATGTCGATGCTATTGTCTTTACAGCCGGTTCGGGAGGGCATACGGGCAGCGATAAAACGGAGCTCGTCGATCGCCTGGGAGCAATCAAAATGATTGAAGCGGCGGAGCGGAAAGGCATTGACCGATTCATCATGGTAAGCTCGATGAACGCCGATACGCCCGAAAAGGGGCCGGAATCGATGAGACATTACTATCAGGCAAAAGGAGACGCCGATGAAAAGCTGGCATCAACCAGGCTCAGCTATACAATCATCCGGCCTGGCAGGCTGCTGGACGTTCCGGGAACGGGGAAAATCCAAGCGGCCGAGCGGATAACGGGAGATCGAACGGTCGGCATCCCCCGTGCTGATGTGGCCCAAGCAATAGTTGCAGTCATCAATGCGGAAAACACATACCGTAAAACCTTTGAACTTCTGTCGGGAGAAACACCTGTTGAAGAGGCTGTTGGTTCCTTGTAAAGCGCGTGGCGGGAGTAGGGGAGTATGTGCGGGCTGTTTGCTTGCCTGGGCAAGGAAAACGAACGGGGTACAGGTTGGGCAGGAAAAGGCTCATCCGCCATTTTTCAGGTAAGGGGGATGAGCCTTTGGTGGCAACAAAACGGTTGACTGAACGGTTTTGCGTCATTTTCTCAGCAACAGGTAAATAAAGTACGGCGCTCCGATCAGAGCAACCATGATCCCTGCCGGAATGCCTTCGGGGTCCACGAGATTGTGCCCGATGGTATCTGCGAATAACAGCAGCCATCCGCCGATCAGAATCGCGATGGGGAGCGACAGCTGGTGTCTCGGGCCGACGAGAGCCTTCGCGATGTGGGGGGCCATCAGTCCGATAAACGCGATCCCTCCCGTAATTGAAACAGCCGCAGCAGCCAGCGCGACAGCCGTCACCAGCAACACGAGACGTTCTTTTTCAATCTCCAGCCCGACGCCGATCACCACAGGCTCGTTTAACGAAAGGAGATTCAATCGCTGGCTTTTGTAGAACGCAAACGGAACCAGGATCACCAGCCACGGGAGAATGGCCCAAATGAAAGGCCAGTCCGAGCCCCAAATATTCCCCGCCAGCCATTTGGCGATAAAATCCACCTTCTCGCGTTCGGCAGATGAGATGAGCACGATCATGACGCCTGACAATGCCATCGAAAAGCCAACCCCGGTCAGCACGAGCCGCACGGACTGCAGACCGGATTTTTTGCTGTAGGAAAACAGGTAGATCAGGCAGGCCGTGACGATAGCCCCGGCAAACGCGACCAGCGGAAGCAAATAGACAAAAGCGCCGGCCTTCACCGGGAAAAACAAAAAGAAAACGGCCAGGGCGACGCCTGCTCCCGAGTTGATGCCGATGACTCCGGGATCAGCCAGGTCATTTCGGGCGATGCCCTGCAAAATGGAGCCCGACAACGCGAGCGCCATCCCCGCAAGCAGGGTGACGATCATGCGCGGCAAACGGATGGAAAACAACACGAATTCCTCTTTGAACGTGCCTTGGCCGAGAAGCGTCGGGATCAGCCGGTCATAAGACAGGGAGGAGTACCCGATACCCATGGCGATGGCAAAGGTCGCGGTAATCAGAGCGAGCAGAACAGCCAGCACGACGCGCTGTTTTCGGAGCAAAGCGGGATGAATCATGAGAATGCTTTCCCTCCCTTGCGCACGACGAACAGGAAAAACGGAAGCCCCATCATCGCAACGATAGCCGCCACTGGCGTTTCATACGGGGCGTTCATGGTCCGTCCGAGCATATCGGCAAACAGCATGAATGAGCCCCCGGCTATCGCCGACATCGGAATGATAAAGCGGTAATCCGTTCCTACAATGGCCCGGACGATATGGGGAACCATCAGTCCGATGAAGGTCATGTTTCCGACCAGGGCCACAGATGCGCCTGTAAGCAGAATGATGACAACAAACAGAACCGTCTTGATCTGCATCGTCTTTTGACCCAATCCGACGGCCACTTCTTCGCTCAGGCTGAGAATCGTCAGCTGCCGGGAAAGGAAAACCGCAAGAAGAATGCCGAGTACAATAAACGGAACAATGATTTCGAGCTGGCTCCACGACGTGCCGATCAATCCGCCAGCGGTCCACATGGAAACGTCTTTGGAAATTTTAAAGTAAATGCCGACACCTTCCGCGACTGCGTACAGGAACGCGGACACGGCAGCACCGGCCAGGACGATGCGCAGTGGAGAAAAGCCGCCTTTTTTCATCGCACCCATCCCGAAAACCAGTATCGCTCCGATCGCTGCGCCAATAAAGCAGGCGATCATCAGATGAAAGGAATTGGCGGACGGGAGCAGGGCAATCGCGACGGCCAGAGCCGCGTTGGCGCCAGCCGTCAAACCGAGCAGACCCGGGTCAGCGAGCGGGTTTTTCGTCATCCCTTGCATGATGGCACCGGCCACCGCCAGTGCAGAGCCGACGAAAATGGCGCCAATCTCGCGCGGAAGACGAATTTCCCGAATCATCGAGAGCGTATCGCCAGTCGCATCGGAAGCAATGGCCAGCCATACGTCGCCGATAGTCGTGTCAGCGGCCCCGAATACCATGGCGATCACAAACATGGCGGCAAATGAAAGCAAGCCCGCGATCAATTTGTATCCAAATGGGATCGAGCGTTGGTTTTCTTTCGTCATCTGTCTACCATCTTTTCTTTGTTTGGATTAAAGGGGGCCTGACAGGAGACAGGCGATCAGGGAAAACCCCCTTGATAGGAACCTTCAGCACGATAAGCAGGATCAATCAGCGGCCAAGAAAGCTTTTTGTAAAGAACTCCAGTTGATACTCCAGTGTTAGAGGATCGTTAAAATAAAACTCCATCATAGGCGCTTCAAAAACGCGATTGTTTTTAACCGCCGGAATGTTTTTATACGTTTCGGTCTCCTGGAATGAATTATCTGTATCCTTGTTCTTGCTGAGAATCAGGTAATCGCCGACGAACTCGGGGAGAACTTCCAATGAAACCGCATAGTAGCCGCTTTTGAGAGCTGTTTCCTTGATCTTTTCGGGCATGTTCAGCTTCATTTCCTGATAAAGAATCTCTGTGCCGCGGCCCCAGTTGTTGCCGTATACATATAGCTGCTTGTCGAATTTTTCAAGCACGGAAACGGTTTTGTCCTCACCGATTTTCGCTCTGATCTCGGCTCCGACCTTTTGGGTCCGCTGCTTGAAGTCATCGATCCACGCTTGCGCCTCTTTTTCCTTGTTCAACAGCTTGCCGATCTCCAGGAACTGCGTCAGGTAATCCACCTTTCCGTACGTGTAGATAACCGTAGGCGCGATTTTGTTCAGTTTGTCCACGTTATTGACGTTTGACAGGCCAATGATCAGATCGGGCTGCAGCTCAATAATTTTTTCCAGCGTCTCATCGGACACTTCTTGAGCGTCTTTCAGTTTTTCCGCAAAACGAGGGTTTTTTAACGACCATGAATCGGTGCCTACGACGTTCACCCCAAGAGACAGCACGTGTCCGGTGAAGTTGGACAGCACAATCACCCGCTGGGGGTGGGCAGGCACCTGAACAGGCCCGTTTTCCGACTGGTAGGTAATCGTTTCCGAAGCGGTTTCCGCGGGGGATGCGGCTCCCTTTTGCTCAGTCGGCTGCCCGCTGCAGGCACTGACGATGAGGGAGAGCAGCAGAAAGAAGGGGAACAAAAACTTTTTCATCGCGTTAATCTCCTTTGATCAGGTTGTAGGTGACGCAAACCGGTTTGTTCGTACGCGGGTCGCGCCCGATTTCCGCATCGATGCGAAACACTTTTTTAAGGACCTCGGGTGTCATCACTTCTTCGCAATCTCCCGCCTTCACGACTTCCCCGTCCTTCAAGGCGATGATGAAGTCGGCAAAGCGGGCGGCCTGGTTCAAATCATGCAGTACCATCACAATCGTGCGCTCCTGTTCCGCATTCAGTCTCTGCAGCAGCTCCAGAACCTCTAGCTGGTGGGCCATATCCAGATAGGTTGTCGGCTCATCGAGAAAAATAATTTCCGTTTCCTGTGCGAGGGCCATGGCGATCCACACCCTTTGGCGCTGGCCGCCTGACAAGGCGTCGACAGGACGGAACTTGAACTCTTTTGTTCCAGTCACCTCGAGTGCCCAGTCAATAACTTCATAATCTCTTTTGCTCAAGCGCCCAAAGCCTTTTTGATAGGGAAAGCGGCCATAGGAGACCAGTTCGCCGACCGTAAGTCCGCTGGCGCTCTCCGGCGTTTGCGGAAGAATGGCCATTTTTTTCGCCAACAGCTTGGTGTTTTCTTTGGCGATGCTTTCTCCGTCCAGAATGACTGCGCCGGACTGATGTGAAATAATGCGCGTGATTGCTTTTAGCAGCGTAGATTTTCCACAGCCGTTTGAACCGATGATGGTGGTGATTTTTTTGTCGGGAATCTGAACGCTGAGGTTTTTCACAATCAAGCGCTCTCCGTAGCCAATGCTTACATTATCCGTATACAGCCGAACCATGTGTCACACCCCGTTTACAGGAATATGGAAATAGGTGATAATGATTATCAGTATCGCTTCCAAAAATAATATAGTATCCGCCTTTTTTGTTGTCAATAGCTGCACTGGATTGTAAAAACAAAGAAATGCGTGTATACTTCGTTGATAATGATAATCAATTGCATGTTATTGGTCAAGGAGTGAATCGGACATGGAGCGTCAGGAACTATTCGATGTGACAGTGATTGGCGGGGGACCGGCAGGGCTTTACTCCACTTTTTACAGCGGGCTGCGGGAGATGAAAACAAAGCTGATCGAATACCAGCCGCATTTGGGCGGCAAAATTCACGTCTATCCGGAAAAAATGATTTGGGACGTGGGAGGGCTGACTCCGATAACCGGAGAGAAATTGATCGAGCAGTTGGTCAAGCAAGGATTGACGTTTCATCCGGAGGTTGTGTTGAACGAGAAAATAGAGTCAATCACCCGAGACGAGGAAGGGATTTTTGTCCTGCATGCGGCCTCTGGCCGAAAGCACTACTCAAAAACAGTGATCGTCGCTGTCGGAAGCGGGATATTGACTCCGCAAAAGCTGGAGATCGAAGGTGCCGAGAGATTTGAGGTAGCCAACTTGCACTACACGGTAAAGTCTTTGAAGTATTTCCGGGATAAGACCGTCATCATTTCCGGCGGAGGGAATTCTGCGATCGATTGGGCCAACGAATTGGAGCCGATCGCGAAAAAAGTGTACCTGACGTACCGAAAGGACGCGCTAAAGGGCCATGAAGCGCAGGTCACGCAGCTTTTGAACAGCTCTGCTGTCTGCTTTTTTCATACGTCGATTACGAAGCTGGTCGCATCGGCGAATCACGAAGAAATCGAGAGTGTTGAGCTGACGAACCATGAAACGGGAGAGGTTTCGTATTTGCCCGTCGATGAAGTCATTATCAATCACGGCTATGAACGAGATTCGGGCCTATTGAAAAACAGCACGCTAAACATCGACTTGGTCGATGACTTCTATGTCTCCGGCAATGCCAACTCCGAATCCTCGGTAGCCGGACTTTACGCTGCCGGAGATATTTTGCACTACGACGGGAAGCTGCACTTGATCGCGGGGGCTTTCCAGGATGCTGCGAACGCTGTAAACAAAGCAAAGCAATTTATCCAGCCGGATGCCGGCAAAAGCGCAATGGTCTCCTCCCACAATGAGGTGTTTAAACAGCGCAATCGTGAATTGGTGAGACAAATGATGAGATCGTAAAACGAAAACATACGCAGCCTGGCTGTACGTCCGCACATAAAAAAGGCTTCATCCCTGAGAAGCGTCTGTTTCTCTTTGCCATCGCGTCAAGGGCGCTCATTTGTCCCTGCGCCCTTGACTATGCTGGCTTTGAGCTTTGAAAAGACGTCTTGCTTCAAGGAGTGAAGCCTTTTATTTATTGGTTATTGCTTGTTTTTTACTGATTTTTTACAACCTCTTGTCCGCGTACATTCCATGTAAGCGCAAATACGAGAGCTGCCAAAGCGCACGAAACCGTGAGCAAAATAAACCCTGCATCCCAGCCGGACGCGTCAACGATGACACCCATCAAGGCGTTGGCTGTAACCGTACCGCCCAGGTAACCAAACAGACCCGTAAGGCCGGCAGCGGTTCCGGCAGCTTTTTTCGGAACAAAATCAAGCGCTTGCAAACCGATCAACATGACTGGACCGTAAATCAGGAAACCGATTGCAATCAAGCAGATCATATCGATTACGGAATGTCCAGGCGGGTTGAACCAGTAAACAAGAACAGCGATCAATACGCCCAGCATGAAGACAAACCCTGCAGGTCCCCGGCGTCCTTTAAACAGCTTGTCGGAGATCCAGCCGCACAAGAGCGTTCCCGGGATGCCTGCCCACTCGTACAGGAAGTAGGCGACGCTGGACTTGCTCATGTCAAAACCTTTTTCCTCGCTCAAGTAGGTCGGTGCCCAGTCCAGAACGCCGTAACGTACGAAGTAGACAAAAATGTTGGCAATCGCGATTGCCCAGACCCATTTATTATTCAGTACATATTTGAACAGGATTTCCTTTGTAGACAATTCCGTTTCAAACGTTTTCTTTTCTTTGGTCGGATAGTCATTGCGATATTCTTCGATCGGCGGCAGACCTACCGACTGCGGAGTATCGCGCACCAGCGCATACGTGACAAAAGCCATGACAACTGCTACGAGAGCAGGCAGGATAAACACGCCTTCATACCCGGAGGAGGAGCCTCCCGAAAGCCCGGCGAACAGGGCCACACCCGCAACAGCAATCGGCGCCATCAACCCTCCGCCGACGTTGTGGGCTACGTTCCAGATGGCGGTCTTGTTTCCGCGTTCGCTAATGCTGAACCAGTGGACAAGGACACGCCCGGATGGAGGCCATCCCATACCCTGGAACCAACCGTTCAGGAACAGCATGACAAACATGATCGTCACAGAAGAAGTGAAGAAAGGGACGAATCCCATCAGTAAACTGATGATGGCAGAAAGAATCAAACCGGCTGGCAGGAACATTCGCGGGTTGCTT
Organism: Brevibacillus sp. FSL K6-6036; assembly: GCF_037964015.1. NCBI lineage: Bacteria > Bacillati > Bacillota > Bacilli > Caryophanales > Paenibacillaceae > Brevibacillus > Brevibacillus sp. FSL K6-6036. The sequence continues at coordinate 5,045,005 of NZ_CP150173.1, read as the reverse complement.
CGGTCCGATATGATAGCCATGACAAATTTGCTGATCCCGTAGGCGATCGAAATGGCTGACAGGGCGAAGCCAAGCTCGGATTTTGAAAACCCTTCCTCGGTCAGATACGGCATGGCAAGCGAGAAGTTTTTGCGAAGAAGATAATACGCTGCATAACCGATGAAGATTCCCAGAAAAACTTTCAGCCTGTACTTTTTATACTCAGAATCAATTTTCTCGTCAGGCAGTCTTTCGATAGGTGGCGCAGGCCGAAATAGTGATAGCATTTTTTCTCCTCCTCTAAAAAAATTTAACAAAGATAAACCATGCACAGCAAAAAACTCATACTTTAAAAGCCCTTTCATAACTGAAAGTGCCAAAAAGTATGAGTCTCCGAATCTCCATCATAGTTAACTTGTCATTACGTGTATTTTATTATTCGTTGTAAACGTTGTCAATGAGGTGTTGCGTGTTTTCGCCTCGTCTCTGCATTGGAAAACCATGGGGGTTTTTCTCCCTACAACCCCCATGGCTGAGAGGAATCTCTTTTCTCATTCTTTTCTCATTCCGAATCACCTTCATTGGCGATTGCGATCCGGAATGACGAAAGACACAGAGGTGCCTTCGCCTGCCTTGCTTTGAATAGAGAGTCCTTGTCCATACAATTGGGTTAACCGGCGATTCGTGTTGGAGAGTCCGATGCCGCCTTTGGAATTTTGGACCGGGTCCAAAATGTGGCGGATTTTTTCTTGCTCCATCCCGACGCCGTCATCTCTTACCTCAATGAGCGTAGAATCTGTTTGGCGAACAATCCGGATCAGTACGTTCCCGCCCTTGGCCCGTCTCAGGACACCATGTCTGACCGCATTTTCGACCAGTGGCTGAATCGAAAGGGGAGGAAGAAGCAAATCCAGGTGGGGATCAACTTCCCACTGGACGGACAGCCTTTCTTCAAACCGCTCTTTCTCGATGTAGAGATAGGCATGCACCAGCTCCAGTTCATGAGAAAGCGCCACTAGCTTTCCTGTGCTGAGGAAGTCAAAGCTGATCCGCAAGTAGGACGTAAAGGCCTCTCCGAGTTTGCGCATCCGCTCTATATCCAGGTCGCTCAGCGCCATGATCGAATTCAGCGTATTGAACAGGAAATGCGGGTGGATCTGGGCCTGCAAATAGGCAGCCTCCATCCGCAGCCGTTCATTGACGGACTGCTTTAATGCGATAAGAGACCAGATCCGGTATTTGAGCTCCAGAGCGTCGACCGGCTTGGTGACGTAATCATTGGCCCCAGACATAAATCCGGTATAGATGTCTTCCGGCTCGCTGCGGGCCGTCAGCAGCAAAACGGGGAGCTCGGCGGCAGTGAAGCGCTCCCGTACCTTTTGTGTCAATTCATAGCCGGACATTTGCGGCATCATGACATCCGTGACCAGCAAATCCCACTGCTGCGTAGACAGGATTTCCAGCGCTTCGCGAGCCGAAGTAGCCGACCTGACGTGGTACGCCTCTGCAGAGAGGATGCCAGCGAGCACCTTCAAATTGACGGGATCGTCATCGACAATGAGTATGTTTGCTTTTTCCTCCCCGAAAGACGGCAAGGCAAGCGGCTCGGAGGTTCGTTCGTTGGGCGCAGCTTCCGTAGAAAAACGGGAGACTGCAGTTTCCTCAAAAGCTTCTGTCCGGGGAGGAGGAGAGCTTTTCACAGCGGGCAAACTTTGCGAGTCGGCCAAAGGGAGCGAGAAGCTGAACACGGAGCCTTTGCCGATCTCCGAGCGAACCGTGAATTCACCCTCGTGGAGCTCCACCAGCTGTTTGCAAATGCTGAGGCCGAGCCCGATTCCGCGGCTATCGCCTTTTCCGCGGGCTCCCTGCTCGTAAGGCAGAAAAACCCGTGCCTGCGTTTCTTCGTCCATACCCGCACCCGTGTCGGACACGTGAATAACGGCACGCCCATTCAGAACCTTGGCTGAAACGGAAATGGTCCCTTCTTCGGTAAATTTGAGCGCGTTATGCAGCAAATTGAACAAGATCTGAACGAGTCGCTTTTCATCCGCCAAAACGGGGGGCATCGACTCGTCAATGTCCATTTTTAGCTGAACGGGCTTGCCTTCCGCCATAAATCTCAGCATCCCGAACACGCCGGAGACAACAGATTGAACAGGCAACGGCTCCTTTTGCAGCAAGATGCGGTTTTCCTTAATCCGTACGATGTCGAGCAGATCGTCCAGCAGATGGGACATTCGACGGCTGACTGTGATCAGCAGCTCCAAATCCTCCAGGGCTTCGTTGTCCATCGCGTGCTTCTGCTTGGTTGCGATGTTCCGTGCGATATTCATGATTCCGTGCAGCGGTGTCCTCAGCTCATGCGATGTGTTGGCCAAAAACTGGTCCTTCATTTTGTCCGCTCTGGTCAGCTGTTCGTTCAGCTTGATGTTTTCCTCGGAGTTGCGAAAGTACTTTTTAAACCAGTAAGCGGAGAATCCGACAATGGCTGCGAACACATCGATGGGATAGTAGACGCTGGTTATTTCCATATAAAAATTAAACGCACCCCACACAGCGCTCGATATGATGCTGGTGGCGGTGAGTTGCAGAAAAATAGCATCCTGCTGGTTTTGGATGATCATTTTCGCGATGATAAAGATAAACCAGATCAATGGAAACAAATAAAGAACGGTGAACACTTTGGCTTCGAACGTATAGTAAATGAGCGCTGGAGACCCAGCCAGCACAACAGTTGAATACAGGACGAGAATAGCGGTATACGTCCGAAACAGTTTGGCGAAACCTGCGTGACCGGAAAATATTCTGGCCAGCAGCAGGATGAAAAAGGACATCCACATATAGGAAAGAAGTCTGGCTTTCAGCACCCCGGCATAATCCAGCGGCAGCCACAGCGTCAGCAACTGGTCGTGATCCGAAACAACCGAAATAGAGGATGCTACCAGCAGAAAGAAGAAAACCAGGAACGCCTTTTGCCGTCTTGGATTGAACAGGAACAGGATGCAGGCGTACATGCTATGCAGAATCAAGACGATGAACGTAACAAGCTGAAAGCCGATGGAATACCAGCGTTCGGTATCCAGTGCCGCCTGTGATCCAAAGCGGATGGATTTGGCGATACCTCCTTCAATTGGGTTGTCAAAATTAGCCACACGAATAAGCAGCTCGATTTCTTTTTCTCCTTCTGACGTGTAGGAAGCTGTATAGGAGACATTCCTTGGCCAATACCCCTCCGCCTTCTCCGCAGGCTGGCCTATGGCAGCTCCTATCTTACCGTTGATTTCAACGGCGGATGAGGCCTCGAGATCGCGAAACCAAAAGGCATAAGGCTGATCCAAAGGCTTATCGATCAGGATGCGGAGCCGGTACGTCCCGTAACCAAACGACGATTCCGAACCTGCCGGGAAAGCGCTTCGCCAATCTCCGGGAACCTGGATAAAATGCGGTCGCTTCGTTGACATCCGTGCTATATCTTCATGCGAGACAAGTTCCCCGGGGTAAAACTCCCATTCCCCATTCAGCGCGATGGTGGGAGATTCCTCGAAAGGCCAGCCGCGCATGTCAAGCACGCCTTGTACTGCATCGGGATGCTCTGCGGTACGAAACACTTCGGACCAGAGCGACCGCAGGCTTAGGAGGACAGAGATAAAAAAGAGAGTTGTCAAAACGTATTTGAATATGGGTTTTTTGAGAATTTGCATCATGTGCCAATAGATTCGCTTTACTTCACATGTTTCCCTTTTTCCAAATGCTTACCAGGGGGCTTGAGGAAAGGAGCAGGCACATGACTACCGTGCTTTGCCTCTTGGTTTGTTAAACGGGATTGGCGCTATATTCCTGAAGCCGTTTTTGTTACAATGGGGGCTATAAACCAAGGGAGAATGGAAAACATGTCGACATTGCCGAATTGCCCGAAATGCAGCTCTTCGTACACCTACGAGGATGGGGTTTTTTTGATTCGGTTTTGGAGCGATGCAGTTGAAATCGGAATTTGTGAAGAAGATCTAAAGGTCTGCACGAAAAACAAGAAAGCCGCTTCGACATCGAAGCGGCTTTTGTCGTTCAAAATACGCCGGCCAAAACGGGCACGAGCCACGGGGCCACGCCCAGCGTCATCAGCGCTGCTAAAATCATCGACAAGCTGGAAATCGTGCCAGTGATCGGGCTAAACTCGAACGCCTTGGACGTACCGGCTCCATGGGCCGCTGTGCCGAGAAGCACGCCGCGGGCAATGTCGTTTTCGATCCGCAGCCAGCGGATGACCATCGGTCCGATAACAGACCCGAGAAGGCCCGTCATGATCACAAATACCGCAGTGATCGCCGGAACTCCGCCGATGCTCGCCGATACGCCCATCGCGATGGGGGTGGTGACGGAGCGCGGAATGAGACTGTCGACAATTTGCATGTTGAGATGGAGCAGCCGGGCGATGAACAGCGAAGAAACAATCGCTGCAACCGAACCGGACAGCACGCTGACGATGATCTCGGCCGCATGTTTTTTCAGAATGTGAAAATATTTGTACAGCGGGACGGCAAAAGCGATCGTAGCCGGCTCAAGCATGTCGCTCAGCCATTTCGCCCCCGCCTGATAAGAGTCATAGGGTGTATCTGTCCATACTAGTAACGCGACGATCAATAGCGGTGCCGTCAGCAGTGGAGACAGGTAAACCTTTGGCTTGAGGCGGTAGCACCGCTTTGCGCCCCAGTACAGGATGATGGTGAGGATGAGACTCAGAAAAGCAATCATGGCAGCGGAGTCCTCTCCTTTTTCTCGCCAATTTTTTTCGCGACCAGTCCTGCGCTGGCCATGACGATGACGGTGCTGACGACAATCACCAACGTGACGTAGACGCCGTCACTGAGCAAGACGCTTTTGTATTTCATGATGCCCACAGCGGAGGGAATGAAGAAGAGCAAAAGCTCCGCCAGCAGCCATTGGGCGCCTGCTTCGATCCAGTCCAGGCGAATCCATTTTGCTTGCAGAAGGATGAAGACAATCAAAATGCCCAAAATGCTGGCCGGAATTTTCAGTTGAAAGAAATCGACCAGCTTGTGCAGGAGCAGGGAAAATGCGCAAAGCAGAATCACTTGTCCCGCGCTTTTCAGCAGGGTTGCCACATCGCTCCCTCCTTTCTGTGAAAAGTTTACATGATCTGTTTGCATAGGTAAAATGAATAGATAGAATGACTGTCATTCATTTTATCTATGCATAATGAGGAGACCGTACATGGATATTCGCCATTTGCAATATTTTTTAAAGGTGGCTCAATACAAGAGCTTTACGAAAGCAGCGCGGGCACTGTATATCACACAGCCGACCATCAGCAAAATGGTCAAAAACCTGGAGGAGGATCTGGGGGTTGTGCTGTTTCACCGCCTGGGCAAGCAGTTGGAATTGACGGATGCCGGGGAAATCCTGTTCGTTCAGGCGCAGGATATTGTGCATTCCTTCCAAAACCTGTCAGCCGAACTCGGGGACTTGATGAACCTGAAAAAGGGGCACATTCGCATCGGATTGCCGCCGATGATCGGGTCGAGCTTTTTCCCCAATGTGCTGGGGAAGTTCCGGGAGCACTATCCCGCTATCACGATTCAGCTCGTGGAAGACGGGGCAAAGAAAGTGGAAGCGGATGTGGAAACCGGCGTGTTGGATATAGGGGTCGTGCTGTCGCCGACAAATGAGGAGCTGTTTCATTCCTTTTCGCTTGTAAAGGAGAAGCTGATGCTGCTCGTCCATCCCTCTCATCGGTTGGCCGACAGAAAAGCGGTGTCGTTATCCGAACTGGCTGAAGAGGATTTCGTTTTCTTTCGCGAGGATTTTGCCCTCCATGACCGGATTACGGCAGAGTGCGTACAAGCGGGATTTCAACCGAAGGTCATCTATGAAAGCTCCCAGTGGGATTTTATCAGCGAGATGGTGGCGGCCAATTTCGGCATTGCTTTGCTCCCCGAACCGATCTGTCGCGAGCTTGATGAGGAGCGGATTCGGGTTTTGCCTCTCGATCAGCCCGTGATCCCCTGGCACCTGGTCATCATTTGGCGCAAGGATCGGTACCTTTCGTTTGCCGCACGGGAATGGATCCGGTTTACCCAGAATCTTTTCGAGGAGTGGAGGGGCAAAAACAAACACCCGCGCGAGCATGGCTGATCGGGCTTTTCCATGGGAACAGGTCTGGCGGGAAACCGTTCCGGGGGCTCAGAAGCGCCATGCAGCGCCGGTACGTTTGCCGGGAGAGGAAACGTCCGAAAGCAGCGAAAAAGATGGGAACATACACGAACCTCGTCTGTAAAGCAGTCGGGGTCTTTTTCATTCTGCTGTGACTTTCATAAAAGTTTCAGAACGGTGTTGTATGATAAGTCCGCAACCAGTCATCAGTGAAAAAAACGTCTTTTTCAGAAAAGCGTTTTGAACGGGAAAAGGAGTTGGTAAAATAAATGGGAACCTGTCCATTTTCAAGCCTTATACATGTCTTTGGAGGAAAGAAAAGGTCTGCTAGCCATTTCAAATGGCTGAAGAGATTGGAATGGCAACCGACCAAGTGGTTGCCTCCGCAGGTATGTTACAAAGGGCGGCGGCAAGCGTCTAATTGTGTGAGTCCGATCCGTATACTCGAGAGTGGTTTTCTGCCTGATGGTCAGCTGAACAAAGAAAGCAGGTGAGAAGTTATGGATCATCAGATACATGGGACGTACGACACGTTTTTGGTTATCCTCTCCTATTTAATTGCGGTCACAGCCTCGTATTCCGCGCTTGATCTGGCCGGAAGGGTGAATGTAAGCCGCGGGAAGCATAGATTGCTTTGGCTGGTTTTTGGCGCCATGTCGATGGGGCTGGGCATCTGGTCCATGCATTTTGTCGGGATGCTAGCCCTTGCCCTGCCCGTCAAAGTGCTCTACGACCTTTCGCTTGTCATCCTATCTGTTCTCTTCGCCATTTTTGTCTCAGGCATTGCCCTTTTGACCGTATCGAGAAACAAGCTGGAGGTCAAGGAGCTTGCCATCGCCGGCGTATTGATGGCCGGCGGCATATCCGGGATGCACTACACCGGGATGGCAGCGATGATGATCGGCATTACCTATGACAAGGGGCTCGTTATCCTTTCTGTTGTCATTGCCGCTACGGCCTCGTTTGCGGCCTTGTGGCTCCTGTTTTATTTCCGCAAGGACCAATCCCGATTTGCCTACTTGTACAAGCTCGGCAGCTCGCTCATTATGGGGGCGGCGATTGCGGGGATGCACTATACGGGCATGGTTGCGGCCCATTTCCATGCGAGCGAGCACCAGTATGGTGTCGAGGTGCAAATCGAAACGGAAACGCTTGCCTACATCATTGTCCTTGCTACCTTCCTGCTATTGGGCATTACACTGGCAGGCGTATTCATCAACAAACGGCTGTCGCAAAAGGACCTGGTCATCCAGGAAAATGAAAGCTGGTATCGCTCGCTATATAAAAATAACGAATACGGCATTATTTCTCTGGATAAGGCCGGGACCATCATTAATATGAACCCTGCTGTCCCCAAAATGATCGGCATTCAGGCAGAAGATTACCTCAACAAGCACTTTTCTGCGATCGGGTTGGACATGAGCGCCAAAGATAAGACGAAAACAGACGCAGTGGATGAGCAATCATCCAGGCTGCTGCCCAAAGACTTTGAGACCTCTTTTGTTCAACCGAACGGTAATTTGGTCGAGCTGAGCGTAATGAATATCCCTGTGGAGATAGATGGCAAAATAGTCGGAAATCATATTTTCATAAAGGATATAACGGAAGAAAGCAAAGCCAAAAAGAAAATCAAACATTTGGCTTATCACGATGAATTGACGGGCTTGCCCAATCGGAGGAAGCTCAATGAGCGCTTGGATCAGTCCATTGAGCAAAGCAATCGGGACTCATCCACCTTTGCCGTGATGGTTCTGGATATTGACCGTTTTAAAATGATCAACGATTCACTTGGACATACGTATGGCGATATCTTTTTGCAGGGCGTAAGCGACAGAATCGTCAAGAGCGCCGAGGGGTTCGAGACAACAATTGCGCGCATGGGGGGAGATGAGTTTACCATCCTCTGCAATACCGGCCCGGAAGGCGAGGAAGCGGCAGAGCTGGCGGAACGGATCATCGAAGCGCTGAAGAAGCCTTTCCATTTGAAAGACAACGACTTCTACATATCTGCAAGCATCGGAACCGCACTGTTTCCGGTTCATGGCAGGGATGCCGTCGAGCTTCTGAAAAAAGCGGATACGGCGATGTACAAGGTGAAAAAGCAGGGTAAGAACGGACACCAATTTTACTCGCCGGATCTCGACGTTCAACTGCTGGAGAATATCGGCCTGGAGAGCGATCTTCGAAAAGCGATTGAACGCAACGAGCTGGTCGTGTACTACCAGCCGCAATTCCATGCCCAAAGCAACCGAATGATCGGAGTGGAGGCGCTGGTCAGATGGAATCATCCCACCAGAGGGATGCTGTCTCCCGGCGTATTTATTCCAATCGCAGAGGAGACCGGCTTGATTTACGAAATCGGTACATGGGTTCTGAGCGAAGCATGCCGGCAAATGAAAAAATGGCATGATGAAGGCGGTCCTTTGATACCTGTCTCCGTCAATCTCTCCTCTCATCAATTCCATCAGCCGAACCTGGTCGAGTACATCGTCAAAATCCTCGAGGAAACAAAGCTGGAGCCCCAATACCTGGAGCTGGAAATTACCGAGAGCATGATGATGGACCCGGCCGTATCGATCAGCATTCTGGAGGAGCTGAACAAGATCGGGACGAGGATCAGTCTCGACGACTTTGGAACGGGCTACAGCTCGCTTAGCTATTTGAAAAAGTTCCCGATCCACAAATTGAAAATCGACCGTTCCTTCATCACCGATATATCCGAAAACCACAACGACAAAGCAATCGTCGCGACGATCATTTCCATGGCACAGCATCTGAAGCTGGATGTGATCGCGGAAGGAATCGAAACCAAGGATCAGCTCGACATTCTCACGGAAAATGACTGCCACGAAATTCAAGGGTATTATTTCAGCAGCCCATTGTCTGCCAGTGAGGTGGAAAAAACGTTTTTTGTCCCCAACCGTTTGCCCAGCTATCAATAGTGGACAAGCTGGCAATCAGCCAGGATCGATGTTCGCATAGGCCTGCCAAAAAGAAATCCCGTCTCATCAGCAAAGTGAGACGGGATTTTTCTGTATGGTGACTGGACTCGCTTTCTGTGATCTGAAAGCCCGGTCAGAGGCATGCGGTTAAATCTGTGCCGGCTCCGGAATTCTCTCCCCGATGTTGCGCCCAATCGCAATCGAGGCTGTCGCCGCAGGTGAGGGCGCATTCAAAATATGGGTGGAGCGCTGATTGGTGACGATCAGGAAGTCATCGACCAATTTCCCGTCCTTTGTAAGCGCTTGGGCCCTGACGCCATTCTGGGACTCGACCAGATCCTCGGCGCGAACTTCCGGTATCAAGCGCTGAAGGCTCTGGACGAACACCTTTTTGCTGAATGAGCGGACCATTTCCTTCCAGCCCTCGCCCAGGTTCTTGTAGGCAATTTTCCAAAAGGCGGGATAGGTCAGGACTTCGGTTATATCCTTGAGATCAAAGTCTGTCTTGCGGTAGCCTTCCCGTTTAAAGCTCAGCACCGCATTCGGCCCGGCGTGCACGTGGCCATCCATCATCCGGGTGAAGTGGACGCCGAGGAAGGGAAAGTTCGGATTCGGAACCGGATAGATCAAATTTTTCACTAGATAGTGCTTTTCCGGTTTCAATTCGTAGTATTCGCCGCGGAAAGGGACGATTTTCATATCGGTTTTCAATCCTTGAAGCGCTGCGATGCGGTCGCAATGGAGGCCGGCGCAATTGATCAGATAGCGGGCTTGGATCGTCTTGTTGGTGCATTCGATCTCGACTCCGGAGCTGCTTTCCTTTATATTTTCGACTTTTGTCCCCAGAAGAATATCGCCGCCTTTTTCCTGGATGACCTTGGCAAGTGACTCGGCGACGCGCTTGTAATTGACGATTCCGGCTTCCTTGACCCGGATGGCTTTGAGGCCATATGCATGGGGCTCGATCTCTGCAAGCTGATCCGCATCAATGATGGATACGTCGAGCTGGTTTTCAAGACCGCGTTTATATAGATTCTCAAGCAGGGGCAGCTCATGCTGGTCGGTTGCCACAATCACTTTTCCGCACATATCGTAAGGAATTTCGTGCTGGTTGCAAAATGCGCGCAGCAAGTCGCCGCCTTCCCTGGAAAGCTTTGCTTTCAGGCTGCCCGGCTTGTAATAAATGCCGGAATGGATTACTCCGCTATTATGGCCGGTTTGGTGAAAAGCAAGGGTGCGTTCCTTTTCGACGACGGCAATTTTGGCTTGTGGGTACTTTTCGACAAGCGCATAACCGGTAGAGAGACCTACGATACCGCCCCCGATAATGACATAGTCATACATGATATCACCTTTCTCCGCTAAGCATTCCTGAATATCTCTGCAATGTACAAGCATGAATGAGAAGTTGTATTACAATTATAATACACATGTAATACAAATCAACCTAAATGAGTTCAAAAGAAATAAATTATTTGGAATATAGACAAACTTATAATCGTGTTGTATTCTTTATATCACCATATATAACGTATCAAATCGGGTTTTGTACAAAAGGGAGTGATGAAAAAAGCTTGTATTTTTGTAGTACAAGTTGTTATAACAACTTATCGGTCATTCTGGCAAAAACAGAATGTTGAGAAACAAATGCTTGCGCAATCGGGTTGAGCATGCGGACAAGAGACTCCCTTTGAATCCAAACCCGTGAGCAGGGCGTATACAGCAAACAAAATGCGACGCAGAAAAGGCAGGAAACCAACATGGAAATTACCGTCTTGTATCAAGGCTTTCCGGGAAGATCAAGCCGTGGTTTTCTTGGATGGAGCAGTTGCGTGTTGATTCGCCGAGAAGGAAAAGCGCCGATTTTGTATGACACCGTGGGTTTTCATGAGCGATATTCGCTGCTGGCCAAACTGAAGGAGCTGGGGGTTGGCCCCGAAGATGTCGGTACGGTCCTGTTAAGTCACTTTCATTTTGATCACGCTGTCAACTATCCGCTGTTTCCGAACGCTACGTTTTACCTGCACGAAGAGGAAGTCAAACATATAGAAGAGAACGGGACAAAGGACCTCGCCGTCCCTCGCGAGATGTTTCCGGCTTTGCGCGATTCCGGGAAGCTGTCGCTACTGTCCGGAGAGTCCGGCGTCGTCGAAGGACTTCCGTGGCTGCTTACACCGGGGCATACGCCGGGCTTGTATTCCATTCTGACTGAATACCAGGGGAGAAAGTGGGCGTTGGTGTCAGACGCGGTGAAAAACATCCTGGAGCTGACCAGTGGCGACGCAGTGATGACATGGGATGACGCCAAAAGCAAAGAGAGTATCCGGGCGATCGCCCAGTGGGCAGATGTTGTCGTCCCCGGCCATGATCGATTGCTGGAGATCGAGAGAACCGGCCAGGGAATCGTCGTCAACCCGTTGCATGAAAGCGCTGTACAAATTATCGTACCTTGGAAGGACGAGACATTCTCGCTCAAAATCTGAAATGACAGAAGGTGGTTGAAATGAACGATCTAAAAGGTGCCATTGATATACACGTCCACTCCAGTCCCAGCATTTTTCCCCGTTCGGTAAATGATCTGGAGCTGGCGGAGCAAGCCAAGCAAGCGGGGATGCGGGCTATCGTCCTCAAGGCGCACGAAGAATCGACCGTTTCCAGAGCGAAGCTGGTCAGCAAAGTGGTGGAAGGAATCGAGGTCTACGGCTCGCTGGTGCTCAATGAGTACGTCGGCGGTCTCAATCCTTACGCCGTAGACATGGCGATTCAGCAGGGGGCAAAGCTGATCTGGATGCCTACCGGCTCAGCCAAGCATCATCTGGATCATTACGGCGGAAAGAGCGACTACAAGGAACAAAAATCGACCATTCGCCTCCTGCCCCAGAAAGGGATCACGATCCTTTCGGAGGACGGCGAGCTGCTGCCCGTCGTCTATGACATCATCGATTTGATCAAGGGCACCGGAGCCGTATTGGCAACGGGTCATCTCTCTCCGCTGGAAACCCGGAAGCTCGTGGAAGTCGCGACGAAGCGCGGGGTGGAAAAGGTGCTTGTCGCCCATCCTGATTTGAAAATCAACAAAATGGACCTTTCGCTGCAAATCGAACTCGTCAAAATGGGCGCGTACGTCGAGAAGTCGATGCTGACGCTGATGCCGCTGTGGAAGTCGATCGAGCCGGACGAGCTGGTGCGGGGCATCCGCCAGATCGGCATTGAAAAGTGCATTTTGCAAACCGATTTCGGACAGGCCAACCATCCGGTGCCGACGGAAGGGTACAACCAGTTTATTCAAATCTTATTGGAGCAGGGCATGACAGAGAAAGAGGTTGAGCAAATGGCTTGTTTCAACCCGGCGGAATTAATCGGGCTTACGTAAAGACTAGAGAAAAAGGGGTTGAAAAAGTATGGCGCAAGCACAGTTGTCAAACAAGCCATGGTATAAAGAGGTTACGCAAAACCAATGGCGGGCGTTAATCGCTGCCGGGTCCGGATGGGCTCTGGATGCGATGGATGTAATGCTGTACTCCATGGTTCTGGTGCAAGTGATGCAGGAGTTGCAGATGGACAAGACGGCCGGCGGATTTTTGGCAACGCTTACCCTGCTCAGTTCTGCCTTCGGCGGACTATTGTTCGGGATGGTTGCTGACCGGTATGGCCGCACGAAATCATTGATGATCAGTATTATCGTGTACTCATTGTTTACATTCCTCTGTGGATTCTCGCAAACGGTTACACAATTGGCCGTATTCCGTTTGCTGCTCGGGCTCGGAATGGGTGGAGAGTGGGTTGCGGGCGCAGCCCTGATTACGGAAACCTGGGACGCAAAGCATCGCGGAAAAGCGATGGGTCTCGTACAAAGTGCTTGGGCAATTGGTTACGCGCTGGCTGCGATTGTGGCCGGTCTGGTCATTCCGCTGTGGGGCTGGCGCGGAGTGTTTTTCTTCGGAATTGTTCCGGCTTTGGTCGCCATTTGGATCCGCAAAGGCACAAAAGAGCCTGAGATCTGGGAAAAAATGAAGCAGGAGGCCACCACGCAGAAAAAGAAAAGCAAGCCTAAGCTGGTTGAGCTGTTTTCCGGGAAGGTACTCCGTTGGACCATACTCGGTGCGGCATTGAGTGTTTGCGCGCAATTTGGCTACTGGGGCCTGTTCACCTGGATTCCGTCCTACCTCGGCACTCCAGTCGATCAAGGCGGGGCCGGTCTGGATATTATGAAATCGACGACCTGGATTGTCATCATGCAGGCAGGTGCCTGGTTGGGTTACGTCTCCTTCGGCTTTTTGGCGGACAAGATCGGACGGAAAAAGACCTTTATCCTGTTCTTCGCGCTGGCGGCGCTGCTTGTTCCGTTTTACGGCATGTCCAGCGACGCGACCAGACTGCTGATCCTCGGTCCGTTTGTCGCCTTCTTTGGATCGGGCTACTTCAGCGGCTTTGGAGCGGTTCTGGCCGAGCTGTTCCCGACTGAGATTCGCGCGACCGGACAAGGGTTCTGTTACAACTTTGGACGCGGAATCGCTGCAACTGCACCGACTGTAGTCGGATTTATGGCAACCGGCATGGGGCTCGGTGCGGCATTCGGGTTCCTGGCCATCTCGTTTGCGCTGGCGGCAATCCTCGTACTGCTGTTCTTGCCGGAAACGATGGGCAAGCAATTAAATTAGCATACAGTTGCACATAGACAATCGATTGTCGACAAGAAAAGTTCATTGTGGATGAGGAGTCCATCATGAACTTTTCTTTTTCCTTGTTATTTGTATTACAATTATTGCGAGAGTGAACAAGTGCTCTCCTTTTCCTGTCCTTCTTTTGCTCAGTTTGTCTGCAAAACAATGGTAAAGAGTCGACCGGAATTGACTTTGCCATCTGAATAATTTACAATTTGTATTACAAATAAATCAAAATGAGAATCGGAGATGTACGATGTCCAAAGAAAAACTGTCGCAAATCATTTCACGTGAGTTGTTAAAGTTGATCGAGGCGGGCAAATATCCCCCAGGTTCGAAATTGCCGACGGAAATGGAGCTGGCTGCCCAGTTTGGCGTAAGCCGAATCCCGATCCGGGAAGCGCTCAGCGTATTGCGGGCAGCCGGTGTCATCAACTCTCGCCAGGGGGGCGGGAGCTTTGTCGAAGAGCGAAACGGTTCCAGCATATTCAGCAACATCCAGATTGAAAATGACGATGCCGAGCTGATCAGACACCTTTTTGAGATGAGGAAGATTCTTGAGCCTGAGGCCGCCTATCTGGCTGCCCTGAGGCGAACGCCTGAACAACTGGAACGAATGAGAGAGGCGCTCCAGTGGCTGGAGGCAGAATTGGCCGACGACAGCAAGATTGGCATGGAAGCGGATATGGAGTTCCACCGGTCGATGTTTTTGGCCACGCATAACCCGGTCATGATCCAGGCGATGGAAAACCTGTCTTCTCTCTACGAGCGTGCCCTGCAGATCACTCTTCAGTCCAACCTGGGCTTGAAACAGAAGCGCAAAGCGGTCTATCAGGAGCACCTGAACATCCTGTCGGCCATTGAGATGGAGGAACCGGAACTGGCGAAAATCCAATGCGCCATTCACCTCAAAAATGCGGAGAAAAAGCTGGACCTGTTCTCTTAGTCCAACAACAAGAGGAGAAAAATGAGACGATGACGGACATGCAAATCAAACAGATTGTTGACATTGTCAAAACAGGCAGAGTGCTTACCGATGAAAGCGACCGGTTCAGCTACTCCTTTGACGCCTCTTTTGGAACCTTTCTTCCCGATGCAGTCATTCAGACGAAGAGCGTCGAGGAAGTAGCCGAGCTGGTGAAATTCGCCAACCGCGAGAAAATCCCTGTTTATCCGCGCGGCCAATCGACCAGTTTGAGCGGTGGTCCTCTCCCGGTCAAGGGAGGCATGGTCATCGATTTATCGGTCATGAACGATTTGCTCGAAATCGACGAAGAAGATTTGGTCGCGGTCGTCTCTCCGGGTGTACTGACTGCCGACATACACAAAGCGGCGGAGGCAAAGGGACTCATGTATCCGCCTGACCCGAGCAGCTCCCATGTGTCTACCATCGGCGGAAATCTGGCGGAGAACTCAGGCGGACCGCGCGGCTTGAAGTACGGCGTGACAAAAGATTACGTCATCGGCCTGGAAGTCATCACCCCGGAGGGCGAGATCATCCGCACGGGCGGGAGAACGGTCAAAAACGTGACCGGTTACGACCTGACCAAGCTGATCGTCGGCTCGGAAGGCACGCTTGGCATTATTACAAAAGCAATCCTGCGGCTGATCCCGAAGCCTCCCGCTTCGGAAACAGTGATGGCGGTCTTTGACAGCCTCGTTGACGCGGGGAGAGCAATTTCCCAGATCCTCACCTCAGGCATCCTGCCGTCCAAAATGGAGCTGATGGATCAGGCCTCCATGGTGGCAGTGGAAAACTATCAGCCGTCAGGATTGCCGACAGATGCAGAGGCACTGATCCTGATCGAGCTGGACGGCCACCCGATGGCGGTACGAGATGAAGCCGAGCAGGTCTCGCAGGTATGCAAGCAAATTGGCGCGAGGGAAGTGCGCGTGCCGCAAACAAAGGCGGAAAAGGAAGATGTCTGGAAGGCGAGAAAGCTGGTTTCTCCGGCCATCGTCAGGGTGAAGCCGACGAAGATTTCCGAGGATGCCACTGTGCCGCGCAGCAAAATTCCCGAGATGTGCCGACGCCTGCAGGAGATCAAGGAGAAGTACAATATCCATCTCGTTGTATTCGGCCACGTGGGCGACGGAAATCTCCACCCGAACATCATCGCGGACAAAGCGGACAAGGAAGAAATGGCCCGCGTGGAAAAGGCCGTTGCGGAAATTTTCGAAGCCGCTGTGCAGCTAGGGGGCACGCTGTCCGGAGAGCATGGCATCGGAACGATGAAGGCGCCGTTTATGGAAATGGAATTGGGAGCCGCGGGCCTGGATATGATGAAGCGCATCAAGCAAGCCTGGGATCCTCATAACATTATGAATCCCGGCAAGATTTTTCCGGAGCCCGGACAAAAGTTGGTGTTGAGCGAATGAGTGAGAATCTTGCAGCATTGCGTGCGGAACTGAATTACGACAAAACCAGCAAATGCGTGCAGTGCGGCTACTGTCTGCCCGCCTGTCCGACTTATTTGACAATGGGCAAGGAAACGCATTCCCCGCGCGGCCGGATCAACCTGGTCAAGATGGCCGGCGAGGGGAAAATCAAGGATCTTTCGGTACTGGAGGAGCCGCTGGATCTGTGCCTCGGCTGCCGGGCCTGCGAAACGGTCTGTCCGACAGGTGTGGAATACGGCGCGATCCTGGAATCGGCTCGTGCAGCCGTGACGCGGCGCAAGAAGTTTTCCGTACCGGTAAAAGCGCTCAGAAACACGCTGTTCAAAAAGGTTTTCCCCAGCCGCAGGGCGATGAAGCTGATCGGCAACGCCATGTGGCTGTATGAAAAAACAGGTGTCCAAAAGCTCGCGAGAAAAAGCGGGCTGATGGAGAAGCTGCCTGCTCATCTGGGTGAATTTGAAAAAATCATGCCGGCTCCGGTATCGCCGGGCGAGCGCTCCAGCTTGCCTGCGGTAACGAGAGCCAAGGGTGAAAAGAAATACACGGTCGCCTTCTTTGTCGGCTGCGTCATGGACGCCATGTTCAGAAGGATCAATCATCTGTCCGTCCAGCTTCTGGCCGAGGTCGGCTGCGATGTGATCGTAGTCGAGAAGCAGACGTGCTGCGGCGCGCTGCATGCCCACACGGGGGAATTGGACGAAAGCAGAAAGCTGGCGAAGCAAAATATTGTCGCTTTTGAACAGGCGGAAGTCGATTTCATCGTGAACAACGCCGGCGGCTGCGGCGCGATGATGGTGGAATACGACCACCTGCTCGCGGGCGAACCGGAATGGGCTGAGCGGGCCCGCCAATTTGCCGGGAAAACGAAAGACATTTCCCAGGTGCTCGCCCTGTGCGGCGGGATCAAGGGACAGGAGAGACCGGCAGAGAGAGTCACGTACCAGCGTTCTTGTCATATGACAAACGTCCAAAAAGTGACCGAAGACCCGCTGGGGCTGATCAAAGGCCTGCCAAACGTGGAGCTGGTCGAGATGAAAGAGGCCAATATGTGCTGCGGTTCGGCGGGGATCTACAACATCGTGCAGTACGATGCCTCGATGGAAATCCTCGACTACAAAATGAAGCACGTCAAAGATACGCAGACCACCACGATTGTCACGACAAACCCGGGCTGCCTTTTGCAAATGAAGCTCGGCATCGAGCGGGAAAACTTGAACGACCGGATGCGGGCCGTCCACCTGGTGGAATATTTGGCCGAAAGGTGCGGCATCAACTTATAGGTACAAGCATGTGATACATGCAAGCATGAACTGTTCGGCCGGTACTAGCATAAACTACCCGGAAAAGCGCTGCCCGGTACAAGCACCAACTGTTCGGGACAGACAGAAAAAAGCGGATCATCAAGGACGTCAAGCGCCTGATGATCCGTTTCTATTTTGTCGTCTGTGGCTGTAGCGGCATGTTATTTATATTTCACATAAATAAACTTGTTCAGTATATAAACGCAGAGAGCGACGCCAAACATGCCGCAGCCTCTCCCACTCCGAAACGTCGGAATCTCTGTGCAGCAGGTGAAGAGGGATTTTCAGGTTCAGCAAGCGACCGTTGATCTGGAAGCGGGTGACCCCTGCCGGGAGCACCCGCCCTGCTTCCATCACGCGTTCCAGCTCCGCGTACGAGAGCGGCTTGAATCTGATCAATAGCATCCCGCTGTCCGGCAGAAGGCAGGTTCTGGCAGGGACCCGTTTGACCGCTCCGCGGGCGTTGTATGCGGAAACGACCTTGTGCCAAGCCTCCAGAAAGTCGTGGCAAACTCCGCAATCCAGGGCCCGCACATTGCCGTGCTCATCCACGATCTCCAGCCAGCCTTGTCGCTGTGCAGCAGCTCCGCTCCCCGCCGTCCAGTGGAGGGAAGGGTCCTCAAAAAGCTGCTGTACCCCCGCGTCTGCAGGAACGAGATGATGCCACGCCTCGATGGAGAAATCGTCCTGCCTCGCTACCTGTACAGGCACCTTGCAATACCCCAGCAGCCGAAGAGCGCCGATGCGGTGGGCTCCATCCAGCACCAGATAGCGGCCGTCTCTCATTTCCGTCGCCAGGATCGGATGGCGCAAAAACCCATCCTCCCGCATCGACTGGCTGACACGTTCAAGCCTCGACGGTTCATGCTCTTCGTGTAGCGACATTTTGTCCAGCTCGATCAATTGCAGTGACAGCAAAACCTCTGACATGAGTGCCTCCTTTTTACCTTGCCACTCGGGATGGCTATGTGAGAACAGATGTGTTTGTCAAATACATATGCTCGGGATGAGGGTGGCTGAGGAAATCGTGGTGTGAAATCGCCCACCCGTACGCCCCGGCGTACAAAAAGAGAACCACGTCACCGATACGGATGCGGTCGATGGGCACATCCCTGGCAAATGCGTCTTTCGGCGTGCAAAGCTGGCCGACGATGGTCACATCGCTGTCCTTGATTTCCTTCCGCTCGAACGGATAGTTCCAGATGTCCAGCGGCACGACGGCGAATGGATGGTTGTGCTGCCAGGACACCGGCAGACGGAAATGGTGCGTCCCTCCCCTGACGATGACAAAATGCTTGCCGTGGTTTTTCTTGATGTCGATCACTTCCGCGGCATAGTAGCCGCAGGCTGCTGTCAAAAACCTCCCGCATTCAAACAGAATCGAGGTCCCCTCTTTGTTCCGCTCGCTGATGAGACGGGAAAGGCCGTCGGCAAACTCGCTCCATCCAAACTGGCTGCCGATGTCAGCGTAATTGATCCCGATCCCGCCCCCGACGTTGATCGTAGAGATGTTGATATCGTATTGCCCGGACCAGCCATCCACCTTGTCAAAATAATAGGCGAGCAGCGCCAGATGGCTGCGCCAGTCGAGCTGGTTGGACAGCGAGTGCAGATGGAAGCCCTCCAGCGAAATGTGCGGGCAGGACAACGCCAGTTGGATCGCTTCTCCGACGAGCGATTCGTCGATGCCAAACTGCGTCGGCGTCCCTGCCATGGCGAGAGTCGCTTGCGGGAAGGGTCCGCTCAGATTGATGCGGAGGAGGATGGAGACGGTCCTGTTCATGGCTGCGGCAATGTGTTCGACTCTTTTCAGCTCGTGCATGCTCTCCACATGCAAGAGCGTGACCCGCTGCTCAATCGCTCCCCTGATTTCCTCATCCGTCTTCCCTGGCCCGCCGAAGATGACAGGGATCCGTTCACTTGCGGCCCGCGCCTTCATCACTTCGCCGAGGGAAGCCACCTCAAAGCCGTGCACACGCCCGCTGAGCGTTTTCAGAATCTCCGGGTCGGAGTTGGCCTTCATCGCGTAAAACAGCCGGCAGGAAGGAGGAAGTGCGCGTGTCACTTCCTCGACATGCCGGGAAAGTCCCTCCAGATCGTACAAATAGGCACATATCGGCTGGTCTTGGGTGCGCTTTTTTTCCTCGATGATCCGAGCCAGTTGATTTAACTGGTTCAGGGGACCTGGTGGATACGGCAGATTCATACCATCAGCTCCTTCAAGGCGCTGTGCAGCGGATTGGAAACCGCATGCTCCCGGTACAGGGTTTCTCCGCATAAACGGCGGATCGTCAATTGCCCGACCAGCACGTTCTCCTGGAACAGATCGAGCTTGGCGAACAGTTCGCGAAGCTGAGGGAATTGCTTTTGGTAAGCAAGAATAATCTCGGCAGCCATCGCCCAAAAGGTGTGCTCGGAAAAACCATACTGGTCCTCCAGGAACATGGCAAACTCCGACAGGTTGATATGGAAAAACGCATCGTGCAAAAAGTCGGTGACCTCGGAAGCCTGCTCGGTGGCCATGGACGAAATCACATTGGAATGGAAGGCAGGCGGAGCCTTCAGATGGGGCTGGGACGCTTTATCGGCCAATTCCCCTGTGTAGTAGCGGATGCCTCCGGGAAAATCGCGCAGAGCGACCCGCGTGGGCATTCCGTTGCGGTGGAGCAGCACCATGTTTTGGGCATGCGATTCCAGGGCGATGCCGTGGGCATACATGAAATGCACGAGCGGGAGAATGGAGGCTTCCAGCACGCGCTTCAGCCATGCAGGCAAGCCGTATGTCTGGACCCATGCATCAATGAAAGGAATGCCGTCCGCACCGATGTGGCACAGCGCCGTAAAGGGAACGGCGCTTTCGTCCGAGTCCAGATAAAGGGACACATTTTCCCGCCAAATCGCGCCCAATGAACCGTACATCTCCCTTTGAACGGCTTCGGGCAGATCCGGATCGGAAAAGTGGACGCCCAGCACCTCCTGCAGCAAGACCACACGGAGTTCGTCCCGCAAGTAAGGATCGCTTTTGCGGATCGACTCCAGCCAATCGGAGACAATCGCGGCGTTTTCCACATGATGATGGCCGAGAATGCGGCTTGCCGACGTATTCTGGATGCCCAGCGAAACCTTGACGTACGCCTTCCCGGGAGACGTCCGGTTGGTCAGTGTGCGGATGGACTGCTGGGGGCTGTAAGCATCGGTACCCTCCCCCAAAAGAAGAAGCTGTCCGCTGCCGATCTGCTCGAAAAAGGCGTCCGCAACTTTCCTCTCCCACTGCCACGGGTGAACAGGCACGAGCGCGTACTCCTTTGGATCGTATCCCCGGCTTCGGATTTGCTCGGAGAACGTGCGGTACAAAGCTTCTCCCAGCTCGCTTCTCAGAAATTCCTCAACATCCAGTCCCGCCGAGGAGGAGACGACGGCGCGCTGCTTGTGCACGGCTACCCAGAAGAGCTTGAACAACGGCTTGAAGTCGGGGCCATAGGCCGCATTGTCCGCCGGGCTGAAGCCGATCCTTGACTTGTAGCAAGGGTGGTACGGATGGCCGTCCAGAATGTCTCCTTCCAGCTCGGCATAGCTGTGGGCCGGGGAAGCGGGCGGACGCTTCGTCTGCAGAAACTTGGCGTGCGTGTCATGAAGCAGCGTTTGGCGGATTTCCTTGAGAAAGCCTTCCAACTGCTTCGGCTCCTCTTTGGCGGTCGGGCCGATTTCTTCGAGAAAGGTTGCCAGGCAAACGGCTTCCGTCTCGTTGCCGTCTACCCTTCTCATGATGGGTGCGGCCGTCAAACGGACCCTCGCGTAGCTCAGCTTCCTTTGGCCGCGGCAAAGATATTGCACCGGTTTTCCTGTCCGGGTGCGGCCCTCCAGCACGAATCCCCTCTCGCCGTCAGGAAGCGCCAGCGATTTTTCCTCGACCAGCTCTTCGTAGATCAGGGATTCCACGATCTGCCGGAAAATCCGTCTGCGTACCTTGGCGTATTCGGGACTGCGCAAGGCGGCCTCCCAATCCTGCATCGGGAGAGCGGGATCAAAAGATTTGCTCATAACGTTCTCCATGGTTTCACCCCTTCGTGGTAAAGGCAATTGGTGTACGGTTTGTCGCTCTTCAGCAGCGTATCGGATTGGGAATGTCGACATAGAGCGGCGATTCGCCTCTCCGCTGAAAGATGCTGACCAGATTGGCTTTTGCCGGCAAGGTTTGGTCATGCAGCAAAGCATCGATGCAGTCTGCCATTCGCTTGGACAAGAGGCGCTGGCGCTGCTCCAGCAGGGTATTTCTGACTATGCTCCAGAACGTGGACTCGTCCTGCCCGCCGTATTTGGCAAGGGTACGGACGACATAGCCGAGGTGGTTGACAAAAAAGTAGTATTGCAAACGGAGCCACGCCTGCTCCCGCGTATAGAGAACCGGGCTGTCCGCATCTACCAGTCCTCCGACCCAGCCCTTGCCAATGGCGACTTGCCGGTCTACGCTGATGCCCTCCAGATCGCGCACGTACAGCTTGACGGGCCAGCCGTTCTCCAGCTTGACCAGCGAATTTTGGGCGTGTGCTTCCAGACTCACTCCCATTTCCGCAAAAAGCGAGAGGATTGGCAGCATGCTGATCGCAAGGTACTGCCGGAACCAATCGCCCAGATCGGGCAAACGGCTCTCTTCGTGGTCCCGCATGGCACGGAATAAAGCGGGTTCGGTCTCGCCGGGCGGCGTTTCCATCAAGGAGCCGACGACGAAGGCAGGACTTTCCTTGCCCATCAGCTCGGGCGGATTTTCCCGAAAGACAACGGCGCATTCCTGCATGAACAGGTCGTTTTCCTGAGGGGGAACATCCGGCAGGGAGATGCTCCGATACCCGTATTCCATCAATACCTGCAAGCGCTCGGTATAAAAGGCTTCCTGTTCGTGCCGGACGATTTTCGCCGCATCCATCGTCCGCTTGATTTGCTCCTGCGTGTTTACTCTGACAAAGTTCGTGATGCGCACATGGAGCGGCAGCTTGTATTGGCAGCAGTGTCCAGGCTCCCAGACGGTCCTCACCGACGAAGTGGGATATGTGCGCTCTCCCAGCGGCCCCAGATCGGTGATTTTTCCCGCAAGAAAAAGGCTCCGGAATGGCTCGCGCGAGGACAGGTAGTGTGCCTGCCACGGGTGGCAAGGAAGCAGCTTGTAATGTTCTCTTCCCCTCTCCGCTTTTGATGCCGCCGCTTTCCGAACACCTTGCGGGATGCAAGCTTCCTGGCTGTCCCCTTCAGGGGCTTGAATCCACTCCTCCACGATCAGCTCAGGGGAAACAGCCAAATAGTGCAGCTGAAATGACGCCCCCAGCTCCGGTGCGAACCTGTGCAGCTCCCCTTTGGCGAATCCTTCCGAGCTCTTCGGGGTCGGGTGAAACGGATGGCCGCGAAAGAGCGATTGTTCCGACGGAAGAAAGCCGTGGGACGGATGCCGAGTCTTTTGCTGGAGCAGGAAATGCCGAAGGTAGCTTTCTGTTTTTTGCACGCTGTTTTGGATGTTCAGAAGCAGTTCGCCTTTCTTTTGGAGGCGAATGTCTTCGTTCTTTTCCAGGCAGGAAAGCTCATCGAGGATAAAATGAATCAGCTGCCAGCCTTCCACCTTTTGATAGGAAGACCCCGTTGTTTGATAGAAAGAGGTGCCATACGCGTGTTGCCCCCCTCTGGACCAAAAGCTCATCTCCCCCGCGAGTGAAACGCCGGTGTTGGGCAAGTCAAGGCGAAACATCGCCCCGTCCGTGAGCGGAATGGATAGCTGTTTTTGATCAGGCTGGACTCTCGGGTCAAAAATGCCGTTTTCGCGAAGATAGGCGTTCAAAATCCGCTCGATTGCCGCATGTTCGGCCAGCCGCGCCTCCAGTGGCTTGTGCGCCTCCAGCGGACGCTTTTGGTGAACGGTCCCCTCTGCATGTTTCATTGCCGGATCCCCTGCCTTTCGTTTTCAAAAATTCCGAAAAGGTTGCTCGGAAAGCAAAGCGTCAATACAAGGAAAGCGGAAGGCCGACCCCGAGCTCTACTGCCCTCTGATACATTTTTTGGGCGCAGGCGATGTCCTCGACAGCCATGCCCATCGGGTTGAGGATAATGATTTCTTCGTCTGTCTCCCGGCCGCATTTTTCGCCGATGACGATTTCGCCCAGCTCCGCATGCAGCCGCTCGCGCGAGAATTTTCCTTCCAACACGAGCTGGTTGATCACTTTTTTCTCCCGGTTGCACTGCTCCCAGTCGTCGACAACCACCTTGTCGGCGCGGATAAACACTTCTTTATGCAAGTCCATAATCGAGACATTGCTGACAAAGGCCCCTTTTTGCAGCCATTCAAACGGAATGTAGGGCTGGTCCGCGACGGTGCACGTCACGACGACTTCTCCCTGGCGAATCGCTTGCTCGGCTGATCGGTCCACGGCAAAAGCGACAGCCGGGAAGGCTTCAGCCATATCCTGGGCGAGCTGCCGGGCCGCCTTTTCGTGCAGGTCGAACAAATGGACGGATTGAATCTGGGGGAATTGTTCCAGCAGGGATTGGAGCTGCCGTCTGGCGATGAGTCCGCAGCCGATGCACGATACGGTGGCAAACCCTTGCTTGGCCAAGTGGCGGGCAGCCACGACCGTGACCGCCGCCGTTCTCATGCTGCTGATCATGCCCGCCTCCATCACCGCGATCGGATAGCGTGAGACAGGATCGTTCAAAATAATCAGACCGCTCGCTCTCTCCAGCCCTCTTTTTTCCGGATTGTCATGCTTGCTGCCGATCCATTTGATGCCGGAGACGGAATCCTCCCCGCCGACATGCGCAGGCATGGCAATAATCCGGTCGGCGATATGGCCGTCTTTTTCGTCTGTCCGCAGGTACGGCTTCAACGGCTGGACGTATTGGCCGCGGGCGTGCTTGGCGAGCACCTCGGCGATGGCTTCGACATAGAGGGCGGACGTGTTCCCGCCCAGTGAAGCGATGGCCTCCCTGTTGAGATAAAGCAGGGAGGGAGCATGGGAAGCAGCATGGTTCGTGAGCGCGTTTTGCTGATTGGTTGCGTGGATCACGGGACACACCTCTTTCGTTTTGCGTAGTGTTTAAAGCGAAGGCAAACCGGATGCCCAATCGTCATCGTAAACCGTGTCGAGGTAACGGTCCCCTCTGTCCGGCAGGATGACGGCGATGCGATAGGAGGGAGGAAAGGAGGGAAGCAGCTTCCGAACAGCGGCGATGACCGAACCGGAAGAACCTCCGGCGAAAATCCCCTCGTGGAACAGCAGGTCCCTGCAGCCCTGCACGGATTCGCGATCGCTCACGTGCACGACCTCGTCAATTTCGTCCGGGTTCAACAGCTCGGGGACGCGGCTGGAGCCGATGCCCGGCAGTTCCCGGGGAGCGGAGGGTGAACCGAAGATGACCGAGCCGACTGCATCCACTGCCACGATTTTGATGCTCGGAAAAGCTTCCCGCAGGCGACGGGCGTTGCCCATGATGCTGCCTGTCGTGCTCACGGCGGCAAACAGGCAATCTACCGGCCCGTCCAGTTGTTCCACGATCTCGCTGCCGGTCCCGTGATAATGGGCCTTCCAGTTCAGCTCGTTGGCGTACTGGTTGATCCAGAAGCTGTCGGGGAGTATGGTCAACAGCTCCTTTACTCTGCGGATACGGGTCTGCAAATATCCGCCCTGGTCGTCAGGCTGATCCACCATGTCAATATTTGCGCCGAGCTGGTGCAGGATTTGGAGATTTGCCTTCGTAATTTTCGGATCGACGACGCATGTAAACGATAAGCCGTAGACTCTGGCAACCATTGCAAGCGCGACGCCGAGGTTGCCGGATGTGCTCTCGATGATGTGGGTGCCGGGACGAATCGTCCCATCCCGCAGCCCCTGTTCGACGATGTAGCGGGCGGGACGGTCCTTCATGCTGCCGCCCGGGTTCATAAACTCAAGCTTCGCCAGCACGCTCAGCCCTGGACGCGCAAAAAGCCGTTTGAGCTGAACGAGAGGAGTGTGTCCGACGCAATCGACGATGGAGGATGCGATAGTGGGTCGTGTTCCTGCAAAAGGCATACGGTTGCCCTCCCTCAAATAAAAATGATAATCATTATCATTTTCGTTCAAAAAAATGAGGATTTGCCTGATAGGAAGATCCCTTTGCGTTTACATCCATGCTTGATTTTGCTACATTCAGAAAAGGCGCCCTACTTTGCCCAGCAAAAAACGGGGTGCGAAAACGAACGCCGTGACCAGGCTGTACCGGCCAAAGTCTGTCTGGTTGACGGCTTTTCGTGTTTTTGCGAAAACAGTTTCACTTCACCCTCACCGATCAGAAAATCACCTCCTTTCCCGTCCAATTCTCCCGTGGGCAACCCCATTTTAGATGATATTGATAATCATTGTCAATAATGTCTTTTCCTTACATTTTTCCTGATTTTTTATTTTCCGTCAGAAGCAGATAAATAAAATATGGGGCCCCGATCATCGCTGTAATCAATCCGCAGGGAAGCTCTACCGGAGCAGCGATCGTCCGGCCTACAAAATCGGAAGCAAGAACAAGGAGCCCGCCGGTCAGTGCAGAGGCCGGAAGCAGCGTCGTATGGGAGGGACCGAACAACCGTCTGGCGATATGGGGAGCCATCAAGCCGACAAAATACACGGTTCCGGCGGTCGCCACGGAAGCTGCTGCCAAAGCGACGCTGACCAGAATCAGCCCGCCCCGCACCCACTCGATTTTGCTGCCGAGCCCTTTGGAGACGTCGTCGCCGAGCTGCAGCAGGTTCAGTTGGCGGGAAAGCAGAAACGCCAGCGGGAGAAACAGGATCATCCAGGGAAGGAGGGCATAGAAGTGCTCCCAGCCTCTGCCGTAGACGCTTCCCGTCATCCAGATCAGGGCCTGCGTCACGAGCATGATCTTTCCCGACATCATGATGATCGTAATAAAGGCTTGCGCGATTGCGGAGACGCCCACTCCGACCAAAATGATCCGGTACATCGAGCTCCCCTCCTTCCAGCCGAGCCAGTAGGTGAGAATCGCCGCGAGCAGCGCTCCTGCAAAGGCGGCAGGCGGCAAAAAGCCGAGCGGAACCGCCGGCAGAGCGACAATGACGAGAACAGCGGCGAGAGATGCCCCTGCATTCAGTCCGATGACGCCGGGAGAAGCGAGAGGATTGGAGGTAATCCCTTGCAAAATCGCTCCCGAAACAGCCAGTCCCGCCCCTACCAGAAAAGCAATCAAAGCACGCGGAAGACGCAGCGTATTGACGATAAACGAATGTTCCCCGCTCCCCAGTCCGAACAGCGTCTGAACCACTTCCCACAAAGACAGCTCGTATTCGCCCGCCCCTATATTGGCCATAAAAAAAGCGATGGCAAGCAGGATGAGCAGGGCAAAAAGCGTTGTCGGGCGCCTATTCATCATTTCCCCTCTCATAGCTTGTGCACCCTCCTCCGCGCCAGGTAGATAAAGAATGGAGCCCCGATGATAGCTGTCATCACGCCGACAGGCAGCTCCTGGTTGTCCAAAATGAAGCGCGCCGCCACGTCAGCAAGCAGCAGCAACGCAGCTCCCGCTACCGCCGAGTAGGAAAAAATCCAGCGGTGGTCTTTGCCGACGATGGACCTGACCAGATGCGGAACAGCGAGCCCGACAAATCCGATGGGACCGGCCACCGCCACGCTGCTGCCAGAGAGCAGCACCACAGAAATGAAGGCGAGCGTTCGCACCATTTTCGTTGGCTGTCCCAGGCTTTTGGCTACATCGTCTCCGAGCTGCAGCGTATCGACTTCCCTGCTCAGGAAAAAGGCAAGCAACAGCCCGGCTGTCATAAAGGGAAGCACCTGAACGAGAAGCGCAAGATCCCGCCCTACGACCGACCCTGCCAGCCAAAAGCGCATTTCGTCAAGGGAGCGCTCGTGAAAGATCAGGATCGATTGGGTGGACGCGGACAAGAGGGTCGTGACAGAGACGCCGGCCAGCGTCAGCTTCAGAGGAGTCATGCCGCCGCGCCCGGCAGAACCGAGCAGAAAGACGAGGATGGACACCGCCCCCGCCCCGAGAAAGGCTGCCCATGCATAAAGGGTGAGATTATGCCCGCCGACGAGAAACAGGGACAGGACAACCAACAGCGCGGCTCCGTGATTGATGCCCAGCAGATCGGGAGCAGCCAATGGGTTTCGGGTCAGAGCCTGTGTCATAGCCCCCGCTACGGCGAGGCACGCTCCTACCGCCGCGGCAATCAACGCCCGGGGAAGACGGGTGGTAGAAATGATCAGATGTTCCCTGGACCCGTCAAATTCCAGGAATGCTTCGACAACCGTCAGCATACTGATGTCCACAATCCCAAATGAAATGCTGATCCCGATGAAGAGAAGGACTGCAACAAGTCCCATGATCAGCCCGGCAAGCAGCCGGAGATGTTTCCGCGATTTGCCCACAACGTTCACTCGCAATCCGGATGTGATTTACACAAATATCCTTGACAACCTTATTTATCAAGTATATGATTCGTAATTGTGAGAATAGTTATCATTCTCATGAAAAATATACAAAGCAAGGGGGAATCTGTCAATGTATTCCATGTCAAGACATGCCCTTTTCTTTTTTCTACTGATACTGTCGCTCTCTCTTTTCCTGGTTGGATGCGGCAATTCGGCTGCGCCATCCGCTCAGGGAGCACCGGCGTCCAACGCTGCGAACTCCAGTACCTCGCCCCAGGAGAATGCGCCAAGCCAGGAAGGTACGCAAGCGCATGCCGTAAAGGACGCGATGGGAGAAGTAAAGGTGCCGGCCGAACCCAAGCGCATCGTCGTTCTGGACAATGGCGCTCTGGATAATCTTCTGGCACTCGGCGTAACACCTGTTGGCGCTGCCACAGTGTCTCTCGACAAACCGTTTTTCTCGTATCTGGGCGACAAAACGAGCGGAATCGAAAAGGTGGGAACGATCGACCAGCCGAATCTGGAGGCCATCGCGGCATTAAAGCCGGATTTGATTCTGGGAACCAAAGACCAGCACGAAGCGATTCATTCCAAGCTGATGCAAATGGCCCCCACTGTTTTTGTTGAGACGATGGGGCTGGATTGGAAGGGAAACCTGAAGCTGCATGCCGAGGCTGTGGGGAAAGCACAGGAAGCGGAAAAGCTGATAGCCGATTATGAAAAGCGGGTGGCTGACTTTCAAGCAAAGATGGGCGATAAGATCGGGAAAACAGAAGTTTCCGTGTTGCGGATGAATGCGGACCACGTTCGCATTTACCTGTCGGAATCGTACAGCGGGAAATTTATCGAGGAGCTTGGATTTCCTCGCCCGAAGGCCCAGTCGGAGAAAGACTTTGCCAAGAAAGCAACCGAGGAGCAAATCGCCGATATGGACGGAGACGTCATTTTCTGGTTCAGCCGCGACCAGGAAAACATCATGACAACCAAACTGAAGGGAAATCCCCTTTGGGCGACATTAAAGGCAGTTCAGGCCGGGAATGTGTATGAGGTATCGACTGACCCGTGGCTGAGCGGGATGGGGATTTTGTCGCGAAACCTGATGCTGGATGAAGTGATCAAGCATCTGGACAAGTAGAGTGGGCATTAATAATGGAGCCAGTGTGTTTCGGGGTTCGACCGGAGCATGCTGGCTTTTATTTTTTCTGAGAACGTCCACGGGCAAAAAATAAAATTCCACAGAAACCAGCTATTGACAGTTTGTATTTACAAATGTAATATCAAAGGCAGTCAGTTTCTTTTACAAATGTAAATGGTAAACCCAAATTGCCGGAGAGGGGAAAACATGGATATTTTGATTCGCGCTTTTCTTTGGTTCCTGGATGCTACCGCAGCGGCGAGCGTCGTCCTGCTGCTGGTGCTGGCTGTGCAAAGACTGCTGCGCCGCAGGCTGAGTCCCCGTCTTGTGCATGCTTTGTGGCTGCTGGTGCTGTTAAGGCTGCTAGTCCCTGTTTTTCCGGACAGTCCGGTGAGCATTTTCCACCTCTTGCAGCTGGGCAAGGCAAGCAAACAGACCGTCGTGTTGGAACCGCTGGCTGAGAACCGGCTGCCTTCGGAGATGGTTGAAAATCTCCACTATGCTGCATTTCCAAAGACTCAGATGCATCCGCCGCTTATGGAAGGCTCGCAGCAGCCAGCGAACGTCCCTGCCCGTCAAGCAGATGAAGGGACGGAACAAGCGGGCTTATCCTATTCACTCGCTTTGCGACTCGCCGCTGTCGCGTGGCTGGCCGGAGCGGCGGCCCTGATTCTGTATGTGGCCGCATTTTCAGTGAAAATGGGTCGCCAGCGCAGACGGCTGGAGCTGCTGACAGATCCCCAAATCGTGTCAATCATAGAGGATTGCCGACTGCGCCTGGGGATCAGGGAACCTGTTCCTGTCTATACCGGACGACAGGGGAAAAGCCCGTACCTCTCCGGACTTTTCCGCCCGTGGATCTATTTGCCTCAGGAAATGGCCAGGGAGCTGAGCGCTTCCCAGCTTGCCCACATCCTTTTGCACGAGCTGGCCCATCACAAGAGAAAAGACATCATGTGGAATGCGATAGGGAGCTTGGCGCTGGCGATCCATTGGATGAATCCGCTGGTGTGGATTGGCATGAAGCGGATGAAAGCAGACAGGGAGCTAGCCTGCGACGCCTGTGTTCTGGAGGTGCTCGGCGAAGCGGAGGCGGTGCCATATGGGATGACGATCATCGAATGCCTGAAGCGCTTTTCGCCCGCTGGCCGCCAGTCTGAGCTGCTGTATTTTTTCGGACCCAATCAACAAATGGAAATGAAGAGGAGGATTCACATGATCAAGTCGTTTAAAAAGGGATCGTATAAACTGTCTGTCGCTGCCGTTTTATGCGTAGGGATGCTGGGGGCAGCCACATTGACCAACGCCAGCAGTCCGGTGCCTTCGACTGGCCCGGTGCCCGCCAGCGCTCCTCAAACTCCCGGGAGCCAGTCCGCAAGCACGGAGTCGGTTGAGAAGGAACGAATTCTGTTCGATTATGATTTTCAGCGGCCTTATGCCAGTCTGGAAAAGGTCGTCAAGATTTCCGGCTTCAAATTTAAGGTTCCGGCAGCCTTGCCTGACGGGTACCGTTTTACAGTCATCCACTTTGCCCCGAAGGAAAAAGCAGGCACAAGCTTGGCGTCATTGCGCTTTGCCAAAACTGTCGAGGGCATCAACCACGGCAGCTTTCGGTTAAAGGCACAGCCTGCCGAGGCTGATCTGGAAGCCGTGACCGACGATTTCGATCAAAACGACTTTACAACGATAACGATTATGGATGGCGATAAAAAGACCGAAGAAAAATTGGAGAAGAAGAAAGAGACCTTCAACGTTAACGGGCAGAAAATCGTAAAATTCACCATACAGCACGGGGACGAAAAGGACTTTCAGCGGCATTATTTTTGGCAGGACCAAGGCGTCCAGTATGAGATCACAAATTCCGGATCAAACTTCAAGTTCAAGGATGACGAGATTATCAGCATCATCGGCTCGATGAAATATCCTGATGAGGAGCTGTACAAGCGATTTATCAGCGAAGAACAGTTGAACGAAGGCATTTACGACACAGGAGATGTAAAGCGGCTGCCTGAAGCGATTGGCTTTGTGCCCAAGTTTCCCTTTGAGCTCCCGGGAGCGATTCAAGCCGACCGTGCCTGGATTGGCGACAAGATGAACTTCAGTTTTCCAGAAAATGAGGCAGACAAAAAGAACAGGGATCTCACCATTTTCTATAAACCGAAGGATGAGACCAAGGCGGGAGTCAAAAGGGTAAAGCTTCAGCAAATCAAAAACAACAGCATGTACGAAACGATGAAGAAGAACGGTACCGTCGCTTTTGAGCGGATCGACGGCGAAAAAAATGAAGTGAAGCTGCAGCCGGTCAGCATAGCGGGAAAAGAGCTGCTCAAGACGGTCAGCCATAAAACAGACGGACCATTGAGCAGCGCGAGGGAGGCGGAGCTGGTCGTCTACTTCTGGAAAGAAGACGATGTATGCTTGAAGGTCACCTTTTGGAATGACGGCCCAGCCGATGACAGTCCCGAGCGGAACAGGATTTTGCAATTCCTGATGAATGAAAAGCCCATCGATTTGGTCAATTTCAAATAACATTGACAGCTTGCGTTTACGCCTGTACGATTATGACTCACAATTTCTTTTGTTTACGAGTGTAAATGGGAATTATAAAGGGAAGCAGGGTGACCATATGGCCAATACGCCGAAAATATCGGAATCCGAGTGGGAAATCATGAAGATAATCTGGAAGGACAACCCGATAACGGCCGACCAAATTACTCTGCAGCTGCCGAAAGAGATCGAGTGGAGCGATCAGACAGTCCGCACATTTATAAATCGACTATTGAAGAAAAAAGCCATCGGGTTCGAGAAAGAAGGAAGAAGCTACAAATACTACCCTTTGGTATCGGAAAAAGAATGTATCCGAGCCGAAAGCCAGTCTTTTCTCAAAAGAGTGTTCGGCGGAGCAGCTCATCTCATGGTGAGCAACTTTCTGGAAGATGCCCATCTATCCGAAAAGGAGATTGAGCAGCTGCAGAAAATTTTGCTGGAGAAGCAGGATTCCAACAAAAGGACATAACCTTTTCCATCGCAGCCTCGCTATTTTCTTGTACACAAGCAAACCAGAAAGAAGCTGTACCGCACAAGTACAGCTTCTTTTTTGCAATTCGTTTTGATAGGAATTTGCTATCTTTTCTCCTATAATCCTTGGATTCACAGCCGCAATCGTGTACCTTAATAAAGGAGTTATTCATCGAGGCAACGATTATGTCCCCAGATACAGAGCAGTAGGGTCTAATAGTTTTCATCTAGTAGGAGTGTGAATCCATTGAGCTTATGGGAAGCGTTTGTCGCCCTGATCCTCGGACTGGTTGAGGGACTTACCGAGTTTGCGCCGGTCTCTTCTACCGGCCACATGATTATCGTCGACGATTTCTTGTTCCAGACCAAAGAACTGTATTCCCCGGAAGTCGCCAATACGTTTAAAATCGTGATCCAATTGGGGTCGATCCTCGCAGTCGTCGTTCTGATGTGGGACCGCTTCATGAACCTGCTCGGGCTCAAAAAGATGCCGGGCCAGTCCACCTCCGGACCGCGCCTGAATCTTTTGACCGTGCTGATCGGTCTCATTCCAGCCGGGATTTTTGGCGTTCTCTTTGACGATTACATCGATGAATACCTGTTCTCGACAAAGACGGTCGTCATCGGCCTCGTCATCGGTGCGCTGCTGATGATTGCGGCGGACTGGTTCCGTCCGGGCCGACCGAAAGTAGTGACAGTCGACCAAATCACCTATAAACAGGCGCTGATGGTCGGACTGATACAATGCTTGTCGCTGTGGCCGGGCTTTTCTCGCTCCGGGTCCACGATCTCTGGCGGTGTCCTTCTCGGGATGAGCCACCGGGCGGCTGCCGATTTTACGTTTATCATGGCAGTGCCGATCATGGCGGGAGCAAGCTTCCTGTCGCTTTTGAAAAGATGGGAATACATCACCTTCGATGCCGTTCCTTTTTTCATCGTCGGGTTTATCAGCGCGTTTGTCTTTGCGCTTATTTCGATCCGCTTCTTCCTGAAGCTGATCAACCGCGTCAAGCTGGTTCCGTTTGCGATTTACCGCTTGGTGCTCGCGGCTGTGATTTACTTTGTGTTCCTGTAAGACGGCTTGATTTAACAGCCATGTACAGATTGACACGTCTCCTTGCCGAATGGAGACGTGTTTTTTTATGTGAAAAAGCGAAAGGGTTTGATTCAGCATTGCTTTGTGATATAGTAGGTTACACCTTAATTATTTAGGTAATACCTTAATTTATTAACTGCCGGTTCATAACGGATATTCCAATAAGGAGCGATCAAGATGCTTGTATGGATGCTACGCAAAGTAATGGCGGAGAGAGGAATCTGGACAGGCGCAGCTTTGGCGAGGCTTTTGAAAGAAAAAGCGGGGTACAGTCTGTCGGCTGCCTCCATCAGCGCCTTGCTGACCGGTCAACCCAAACAGATGAAAGCGGACACGCTTGACGCATTGTGCACAGCTTTGGAATGCACACCAAGCGATTTATGGGTACATACACCACCCAAACAGAAAGAAGGCGCATAACGATGGCCAGCAAACAGATTTTGCCGTTCGGAGAACCGATTTTGCGGAAAAAGGCTAAGCCGGTCGATTCCGTTACTCCCGCTACGATCAAGCTTTTGGATGATATGGTGGAAACGTTGTACGCCACTGACGGCCGAGCCGGTCTGGCTGCGCCGCAGATCGGGATATTGCGAAGAGTGGTCGTCATGGACTGCGGCGATGGATTGATTGAACTGATCAATCCCGAGATCGTCTCCATGAGCGGAGAACAGCTCGGACCGGAAGCCTGTTTATCCTTCCCCGGCTATTGGGGATATGTGAAAAGGGCCAATCACGTAACAGTAAAGAGCCTGAACAGGCAGGGAGAGGAATTCACGCTTGAGGCCGAAGGGTATCTTGCCCGCTGTATCCAGCATGAAGTGGACCACTTGGATGGAATCCTGTTTGTAGACCATGTCCGGGACCAGTGGCTGTACCACGAGGCGACCAAGCGGAAGGTCGCTGTCATGGACGTGATTCGCTTGACCAATCAGGGAATGTAGCGGGGAGGTGAGACTGTCACGGGTACGGTACTGCTGTTTATTGCGATCATGTTGGTAGCCTCTGTCCTGCAAACGAGCACAGGCTTTGGCTTTTCGCTTATGGCGACACCGTTTCTGCTCCTTCTGTTTGAGCCAAAAGAAGCGGTTCAAATCAATCTGCTCTTGTCGCTTGTTATCTCCGTCGCGCTTATCACGAAGATAAAAAAGGACATTGATAAAGGAATCCTAAAAAGATTTGTGGTCGGCAGTGCGGTCGGACTGCCGATAGGGATCACCGTCTTTTTAACGGCAGACATCAGCATGCTGAAGCTTGGCATTGGCATCATCATCCTGCTTTTAACCGTCTTGTTGATTCTAAAACTTCGCATGGACCAGACCAAGGCGAGGGATTACGCCGTTGGAGGATTGTCGGGGATACTCACCACTAGCATAGGCATGCCTGGACCGCCGCTGCTTTTATACTTTTCCGGGACAGACACGCAAAAAGAAAAACTGAGGGGCACGACGTTAGCCTTCTATTTGTTCATCTATTCGATGAGCCTGCTCGTCCAAATCCTCTTTGCCGGAACGACAGACACGATCTGGATTTCCAGCGGTTATGCGCTGCCGCTCGTTTTTCTGGGACTATTTCTCGGCCAGATCTTGTTCAAGAGGATTAACCAGCAGCTCTTTCGTATTTTTACATATGTCATCTTGCTGTTCACCGGGGTTTATATGCTGCTGGAGGGCTTGAGCAGTATTGCGGCGAGCCACTGAGGAAATCGAGTCATAGAAGGGGAGAAGCGGTATGGACATGATTCAGAATCTGTTTTCGTTAAAAGGAAAGACAGCCCTGGTGACGGGGGCGCGGACGGGGATCGGCCAAGCCATCTCGGTAGGACTGGCATCTGCGGGGGCGCATGTGCTGCTGCTGGGCCATCGCGACAATCTCGATGAAACAAAAGCCAAGATCGACGAGGCGGGCGGCAGCTGCGAAACGGTGTTGGTTGATTTGGGCGAAGTGCCGCAGATTCGGGAAAAAATCAAGCCGGTGCTCGAAAAGCACAGTATCGACATCCTGGTCAACAACGCGGGTATTATTTACCGTGAACCGGCAGTCGATTACGACGAACAGGAATGGATGCGTGTCATCGATGTGAATCTGAACGCTGTGTTTATCCTCTCGCAGGAAATCGGCAGAGGGATGGTCGAGCGGGGATCGGGCAAGATCATCAATATCGCTTCTCTGCTTTCCTTTCAGGGCGGCGTATTTGTTCCGGCGTATACGGCGAGCAAGCACGCGGTAGCCGGTTTGACCAAATCCCTTGCCAATGAATGGGCAGGGTATGGCGTACAGGTGAACGCGATTGCCCCGGGCTATATCGAGACGAATAACACCGAAGCCATTCGAAATGACAACAAACGCCAGCAGTCCATTTTGGAGCGGATTCCGGCAGGACGATGGGGAAGGCCTGACGATATGGTCGGAGCGGCTTTGTTCCTGGCTTCGAAAGCATCCGACTATGTCAACGGTCATGTGCTCGTTGTCGATGGCGGCTGGATGG
Source organism: Brevibacillus sp. FSL K6-6036 (assembly GCF_037964015.1). Taxonomy (NCBI): domain Bacteria; kingdom Bacillati; phylum Bacillota; class Bacilli; order Caryophanales; family Paenibacillaceae; genus Brevibacillus; species Brevibacillus sp. FSL K6-6036. The sequence continues at coordinate 5,009,399 of NZ_CP150173.1, read as the reverse complement.
CCAGATAGAACGACAGAAGCAACGATTTCTGCCCTATGAAAAAACCAGACGGCCCGAACAGCAGGCCGTCTGGTTTTTTGTGGTCAATGGGAGAGTCTGATTTGCAATGGTTGATACCTAATAGCGATTCAATTCCTTCAGCGTTTCCTGCCCCAGGCCTCCGAGCTTCCACAGGGCGATCTTCTCATATCCGGCCTGACGCGCATCGTCGATCCACTGGGCCAGGGTGACATGGTCGGCATACCAGACCGTGTGCTTTACGTTGTTATCATCGGTGTAGTGGAAGTAGAGACTTCCGCTGCCGGCGTCGCGCCTGGGAGCCTCTTGGCTTAGCTGCGACAGCTCTGCTGCCTGTTCTTCTGTTACCGAAGCGACCTTGCCCGATTCCGCCCAGTCAAATCCTCCGGCAGCAAACGCGATGAAGGGTTCGCCGGGCAGCTTGTCCATCCTGCGGGCCAGATCGGCGATAAAGGCGTGATCGGCTTTCGGTCCGGGTCCGCTGTGATTGCCGAAAAGGTTGTATGCCATCATGACGTAGACGGGGCCTTCCGGCAGCTTGAGCTTATCGATAGGGGCCCGTGGCTCCAGCACGATTCGCAGCGATTTTTCCAAAGGGCGGAGTCTTTCATAAAGCTCTCTATAAAACGCGAGCACATGGTCCCAATCCTCGCTGCGGATATTTTCGTAATCGATCTCCACTCCGCGAACATCGTACTTGGTGACGGCAGCCAGGATGTTGTCGATATGCTTTTTGCGGCTCTGCTCTGTGGCCATCAGCCTGGTCACAAGCGCAGGGTCTTTTTGAACTGATGTGCCATCCCCTAAAATTACATCGTTTACGATGGTCAGGTCCACATACACCAGGCTGCTTTGCTTGGACGCCTCTACGATTTGCGGCAAGGCTTCGCGAAGCTCCTCGGTGAGGTGAAGGTTGTCCTTGTCGTCAAAGTACACGGCGAAGGCCTGCAAGCTGGTGAGGCCCTCTGTAATTTGTCTGAATTCGTCCAGGCCGTCCCCCCACTGCCAGTCGGCGAGCCAAGCCGATAGCTCCACATGAGGCTGGTTTGGGTCGGGCTTCTTTGAACCGGTACTTTTCATCACAAAGATGAGGACGGCCAAGAGGGCAATCATGAATACAGCGATGGCGATTGCATGCTTGCTTGTCAAATTCACTTGTGCTCCCCCTCGGCGCTCGTCCCCGCCTCTGCGAGATCAGAAAGTATCAATAGCCCAATCGATAGATGCGTTAATCGCTTTTTCAACATGGTGAACGACTCCTTGGAAACCGGTATGCTTGTTGCTGAACAAAACAGCCGGAGAGCTGTTTTCTTTCTCGAGGGAAACGATCTGCACGTCGTCGAACACGCCGTCGTAGATGTCGTCCTTTTTATTTTGCTTGCTGTATTCCGAAGCGAGCGCCACACCGCCGTTTCCGATGGCGCTGTCCACCTCCTGATTGTCCAGCAGCGTTTGCCCGTCGATGGCGAGCTTCCATTTGTTTTCTTGCACTACAATCTCAACGTCCCTGGTATGTTTGATGTTGACAGGGTATTTTCCTTCGTCGGATGGTGCGCCGGCGGCCGTTTGCTCTTTGGAGTAGACGGTAGCTTTGTCAAAGGACAGGTCTTCCGGTTTCCATTGGATTTCGCTCAATGGCTGGGTGAAAACCTGCTGGGCGGCTTGGCCCGGTTTTTTCTGCTCGACACGTACTTCGTTATTTTCAAATGTGACGCGGATAAACGAATCCTTCTCGCGGTCATAGCGAACGTAGAACATCTGCTTTCCGACCACATTCCCCGCGATCTTGGCGGTCAGCCCGACATTCTTGAGGCCGTTGCTGTCATGCAGGTAGAGCATGCCAGCTCCGGCAGGCGGTGAGGTAAGGGCAATCCGGTTGTCGATAAACTCAGCCGCGCCGCTGATTCGACGCCACTGGTCCGCATGCTGTTCGTCACCTGAGACAAATTTCATTTTCTGTCCGGTGTCCTTCTGAATTTTCATTAACAAATGATTCGTGTACCAATATGGTGCGGGCTGGACCCTCGTCAGGTCGTACAAGCTTCGTTCACTATCGTTGAATGCATTTCCTTCACGATTGAAATGCATCTTGAAAAGCTGCTTGATGTTTTCCGAGTTCGCATTGGACACGAGCGGATTCATTCCCTCGTACAGAACATTCGCATGCATGATCATGTAGACCTGCGGGACAAAACCGAGACTGCCCGTATAAATGTCTTTCATTGCCTTGTAGTCGTGATTGATCCGCTCCTCCATAACGGTGCGGTTTTCCACCGGGATCATGTTTTCGTCCCGGATGAAGTCCATCAAGTAGTGATTGTAATACTCGACATGTTCCTTGCTTACAAGTTCGGTCTCGTCTTTCATTCCGATGAACCGGCCCTGTTTGTCAAAAATGTTGATGTAGGTCAGCCGGTAGCCGTTCGTGCCCAGCTCCCAATAGCCGGTTTTCATCATCTTCAGCATGTCTTTGGGCTGGAGAAATTTATGATCGCTGTTGCCCATCTTGTTTGCGTAAGAAAGAAAGGTTGCCTTGTAATTGTACTTTTCGAGGAGCGGCTGGGCAAACAGGCTGGAATCGTTCCGTCCATCCTCAAAAGAGAGGAACAGCGCTTTCTCCGGCAACGGCTTCCCTTTTTCATAGAAGTCGAGAATATCCTGCTGCGAGATGGTGACATATCCCTGATCGTAGAGTGCCTTCAGGTGCTCGTCCAATTGCTTTTTGGCGACCAGTTTGGGCGTGCCCGACCGGCCGACGCCAAAGTAAGACAGGGCGATAAAACCGTCATGATTGCTCCATGCCGTCTTGTCCGGTTCGGCGTATTTTCGGACGTCAAACACTGTCTGGTAAAGTAAAATGGCTACCGCCAGCAGCAGGATGAGCTGCACGATCGTTTTCATCCTTTTCGCGCGATTTTTCTTGCGATAATCAAGGACTACGTTCTGTTTTCCTTGCGTCATTTCAGCTAGCCTCACTCTAAGAATCATGTGGCGATTGCATCAAAATGGCAACCAGATTCTCTTTTTATTCTTCTTACGCATTTCTTTTTTCAGTCTCGCTTCGACGTCCTGTGGCGTTTCCCGCGTGCCCCAAGTCGATTTCCAGAAGGTTACCCAGGCGACAGGCATTTGCCAGAGCAGCACAAATTCGTAATACAGGCAAAAGACAAATCCGAACACCCACAGCTTGCTCTTGCGGAACATCAGATGGGCAAGACTCATGAGCATCGCCATCAGCAGCAGCCCCATCAAAAATGTTCCCGGGAAGATCTGATAGACGAGAGGGACATATACCAGGTTGTACAGCACGACAATCGGAGCGGCGATCGGAACGATCAGGCCGATGTAAAAGAACAGCGCCATAAACGGTTCCTTTCGCCAAATGAACGTGGCCGCCCGAAGCGACTCGCGCAGCCAAGATCGCTTCCAACGCATCTGCTGCTTCAGAAAGACGTTCATTTTCGAGGGCACGATCGTCGAGCAGATGGCTGCGTCCTGATAGCCTGTCCGATGGGTTTTCAAGATGAAGTTCGTCATGCTTCGGTCATCGCCGAACGTAGCCGGCTGGCCGAGGAACTTCTGATTCAGCCACGCTTCGGCATGCTGGAGCACCAAATCCTTTCGGTAGCAGGACAGCGGGCCTGACAGGCAAGTGACACTGTCAAACCAGGACTCGGCTGCTTTGATGACACGAAAAGCAATGTAGTATCGGACACTTTGGAGTTTGGTGATGGAGTTGGTGAATTTGTTTTCGACATCTGTGCGGCCGGCGACACCGCCCATTTGCGGGTCCTGGAAGGGTTGTACAAGATGCTTGATCGCCGTAGGCTCAAGGAAGCTGTCGGAATCTACGAAAACGACCAAATCGTGCTTGGCCATCTCCACGCCTTTTACCAAGGCCTCCCGTTTGCCGCGGTTTTCGGGCAAAACAACCATTTTCAGCCGCTCGCGGGTCCCAAAACGTTCGGCCATGCTGTGAATCATATCAATTGCCTTTTGGATTTCCTCGACGGATCTGTCTGTTGAGCGGTCGTCGACGACGATGACCTCGAGCTTGTCGATCGGGTAATCCTGGTTCATACAGCTGATAATCGTCCGGCGGATCCACTCTTCCTCGTTGAAGCAGGGGATGATAATGGATACGCCTGGCGTATAGTCGGGATTGATGGGCACATCCCGGTAGAGCGCGCCGAATAGATAGCGGGTCAGCAAAAATACGGCCGCAGCAAGGCTGTACAAATACAAGAACATGTTGTATTTGAAGTAAATAAAGCTTTCCATGCGCATGAGCATGATGAAGGCCACTGTGACAAACAGCATGCTGCTGCCCATGTAAACGGAATACCCCCACCTTTTTTTCTGGAAGTACTCTGTCAGGGGCTTGGCAAATTGAAAGGCCACCATCCGCTTTTCGCGGTCTTCCTGCTGTTCGGTCTCTGACCTGACTGCTACGGCATCGATCTTGACTGTCGACTCAAAGCCCTCCGGCATCGTGCCCGCCGGTATTTCAAAACGCATTCTGACCGTATCGCCGACCTTTACGCTGTTGCCGGCGCCAGCATCCAGCTTCACCAGCAAGCCTGTAGCGGAGATGTCGACAGCCCGGGCTTTGACGATTGTTTTCCCGGCTTCGCTCCGAGCCTGGATCAACACGTCAAAATCGGCCAAATAGCGCAAGCCCAGCACCCGCAGCTTGTCCAAATAATCCTGGTCCCTGTTTTCGCCAGGCGAATCCGAGAGCCCCCTGCGATCGGCAGTGACGCGGATTTGATCCGGGTCCGGGACATTGTTGAGCGTCCGCCGGTCTGCTTTCGGAACAGAAAGTTTTTCAACGATTTCTTTTTTCTTTCTTATCATCACTGTTGCCGTCTCCAATCCTTTGTTTACAAGCTCCAGTAATAAAACCCGCTGTTTTCAAAGTCTGATCGATTGTATATGCCTTTTATGTCGACCATGATCTTCGGTCCTTGATCAGGAGCAAAAAGGTTTGCAAAATCACTGCTGTTCATATTTATGAAGTCGCTATGCGGTACCGCGACGATGATCATATTCAAGTCTGTGAGAGCAGACATGCTGGACAGCTCAATTCCGTATTCCTCGTAAACCTGCTCGGGGTTCGCCCACGGATCAACGACGAGCGGCGTGATGCCGTACTCGCTCAGCTCTTCGATCATATCGGTGACCTTGGTGTTGCGGATATCCGGGCAATCTTCCTTGTAGGTCAAGCCGAGCAGCCCGATTCTTGCATTTTTGATATCCAGCTTCATCCGAACCAGTATTTTGATGATCTGCTGGGCCACGTATGTCCCCATTCCATCGTTAATGTGCCGCGCCGCCAGAATGATTTTCGAATGATACCCGGTGTCCTCGGCCTTGTAGGTTAAATAGTACGGATCGATGCCGATGCAGTGTCCGCCCACCAGTCCGGGGGTAAACTTCAAAAAGTTCCATTTGGTAGCGGCAGCCTGCAGTACGGCTTTCGTATCGATGCCCATTTGGTTGAACAGCATGGACAGTTCGTTCATGAACGCAATGTTCACATCCCTTTGGGCGTTCTCGATTACTTTTGCGGCCTCGGCAACCTTGATGCTTTCGGCTTTGTACACCCCTGCTTCGATAATCAGCTCGTAGACCTTGGCGACCGTTTCGGCAGTTTCTTCATCGATTCCGGAGACGATCTTGACGATGTTTTCGAGCCGGTGGACCTTGTCTCCCGGGTTGATCCGCTCCGGGGAATACCCGACCTTGAAGTCTGTTCCGCAGCGCAATCCCGATTCGGCTTCCAGGATCGGAATGCACACGTCCTCCGTCACCCCCGGATAAACTGTCGATTCGAATACGACAATGGCGCCTCGCGAGAGCTTCTTCGCGATCAGGCGGCTGGCGCTTTTGACATAGGCGAGATCCGGGACATTGCCGCTCTTGATCGGAGTAGGGACCGCCACGATGAAGAAGCGTACCCCGTCCAGCTTGTCCGGGTCGGATGTGAAATCGACGCTGCAGCTGCGCAGGGCCGCATCTCCGATATCTCCGGTTACATCAATGCCCCGGCGATAGCTTTCAATTTTTTGCGTGTTAACATCGAATCCGATGACGTCTGCCCGTTTGGAAAAGGCGACCGCGATCGGCAAGCCGACGTAGCCGAGGCCGACGACAGCGAGTTTTCCTTGCCGGTCGGCGATTTCCTCATAAACTCTGAATGCTTCTTCCATTTCGTCCATCTCCATTATTTTGAATTCATGCCGATCATGTCCGCCATTTTGACAAAGGTATAGCCTTTTTTCTTCAGGCCTTCGATCGCGGTCGGCAGCGCCTCAATCGTATGGATGTCGTCCAGCATGTGCAGCAGGATGACGCTTCCGGGTTTTGTCTTGCTCATAATGCCGTTCACGATATCCTGCGCGCTGTTGTTTGCATCCCAGTCCAGCGTTGTGACGTCGTACATGGCGATGATGGGATAACCGGCCGAGGCCACCGCCTTGCCTGCCTGGTCGTTGATTTCTCCTGTCGGGGGGCGAAACAGCATGGTAGGCTGCTGCTGAATCGCTTCCGTAATGGCTTTATGGGCTTCCACGACCTCCTGCTGCAGCTTCTCCGGAGGGATATCGGTAATGACGGGATGGCTGTACGTGTGATTAGCCACATCGTGTCCGTCTTCCAGGATCGCTCTGGCCAGGTTCGGATTGTTCTTGACGCCGTTGGCCCGCAGGAAAAATGTTGCGGGAACCTGGTGCTCCTTCAAAATGTCCAATATTTTGGAGACAGTCTTGTCGCTTCCCCAATCATCGAAGGTCAGAGCCACCTGCTTTTTGTTTGTGTCGACGTTGTAAACGAGCTTGTATGCCGGATTTTTCGCATTCAGGTTGATTTGGGCTTTGTCATAACCGGGTATTTGCTCCAGCGGCTTCCTCTCTCCGCCATTTTTCATCAGTTCGTCAAGGGTAATCAGCTTGTAGTCGATTTCCTTCGCTGCTTTGGCGATGAGAGCAATGGCGGCAATCACTTCCGGATTTTTGTCTGTATTTAATGAAATAATGCCGCCCCGGGAAATGTACCGTTCCACATAGTGGCCAATCGCCTGGGCATCCTTCATGTCCCAATCCTTCGGGTTGATGTTGTATTGGATGACGGCATCCATGCCCAGGTGGGCAGCCGCCAGCCGAACATCGTCATTGTAATCGCCCGATTTTGTCCTTACGTAGCGAGGCTTTACGCCTGTTTCTTTCTGAATAACTTCATTGGCCAGGTGAATTTCCTTGTAGATTTGTTCGTAGCTGAGCTTGGTCAAATCCAATCGGTTCAATGTGTTATTCTCGATCTCATGGCCCCGGGCCAAAATGTCTCTGGCGATGTCCGGCTCCTCGGCCACCCTCATGCCAGGCAGAAAAAACGTGGCCTTGATTTGGAACTTGTCCAATTCATCCAGCAGGCGGCGCATCGTTTGGGAGTCGCCCATCCCGTTAAAGGTCAGGGCCAGCTCCTTTCTCGCTGTATACACATACGAAACGGCTCTGCTCTTTTCACCATGATAGGGAACAATTTTCTGATCGAGCGAGCCGGTCTCGGGACCACTTTCGACGGTATCGCTTGAAGTTGGCTGGCAACCCGACATCACTGTCAGTGCCGCTAGCAGAGCGAGTATGCCGGCAAACATTTTGCATCCCGCAAAAATGCGATGCTTTCCCATATTTGTACTCCTTTCGAGAGAGTTATTGTCTGTATGGGTTGGTAAATTTGGGCTGCTATAAGAGACAACGCCCCATTCTAACGAGCGGGTCTGTACAAATTCTAAACAACGGTTCTGCAGCAGATGACGCGACGATCGGCGAGAGTGCTTTATAATAAAGGGAATTGCTGAAAAGAGAGAGAATACAACAAGACATAGAAAGCTTGCTTGTTATAGAAAGAAAATCGGGATCGAGCCAAGGGTTGGACTCGGCTCCATCTTTTTGTATGAATAACCATGCCGCTAAGGACTTTCTTCTTCCGCCTGGAAGGCAGACCAAGATCTTCAGACAGAGGGCAACCAAGTGTTGACCTGAGGAATATAGAGCGTCGAATGAAGCAGCTCTACGGACGGGGAATGTCCAATCAAAGCGATCCACATAGGGGACTACCATAGAACTGCGCTTTCCTAAATGAGAGGAGAAGAATTAGAGTAGGAGGGGGAGTGGGGAACGTGAGAGTGTTGCTGATCGATGATGAACGGATGGCGCTCCGGTACTTGGAAAAATTGCTGCAAAATATAGAAGGCCTGCAGCTTGTAGGCAAGTTCCAAGACCCTCGGGAGGCTCTTGAAGTGATTCAAAAAAAAAGGCCAGACCTTGTGTTTCTGGATGTAGAGATGCCGGAGATGAACGGTATCGAGACGGCGGAGCAAATTCTTCTGCGCTCGCCTGAGACCGACATTGTTTTTGTAACTGCTTTTGGCGATTATGCCGTCAAAGCATTTGAATTGAATGCGCTCGATTATCTATTGAAGCCAGTCCAGAAAGAGCGATTGCAAAAAACGTTGATGAGGATACAAAAGGAGAAGGAGTCCAGGGATGACAATAGCCCGGCAACTGGCTCTACACAGTGTATCCGTTGTTTTCAGTCTCTTCAGGTAGAACTGTCGGAAAGTCGTGGTCCAGAAACCATCCGCTGGCGGACGAACAAGGCTCAGGAACTGTTTTCCTACTTTCTCCATCGCCGGGGCCAGCCAGTCCGCAAAGACCTGCTGCTGGATTTGTTCTGGGAAGAGGTGGATTGGAAGAAGGGGTATGCCCAGCTGTACACAACGGTATATCAAATACGGAAGACGTTGGATCAGCTCAGGATTGGCGTCAAGATTATAAACTGTGACGATGGTTATTTGTTAGAGATGAACAACGTCAGTCTCGACGTGGATGAATGGGAAAATGGCCTTCGCAGCCTGCCTCCGCTCACAGAAGAGAGCGTTGGCGATTATACGCGGCTGCTTGAGCTATACAGAGGAGACTACTTTGCAGAATACGACTACTTGTGGGCAGAAAGTGAACGCCAACGGCTCCGAATGGATTGGTATAATCTCGCCAGCCAGGTCGGAAACTTTCTCGTCGCGAATGGCGAATATTCCAAAGCAATCGTCCTCTATCTCCGGATTCAGCGGTTCTATCCCCATGTGGAGGAGCTGTACTTTTCATTGATGAAGCTCTACGATGTGCTGGGAGACCGTGAAGCGGTGGCAGGACAGTATAACAGTATGAGGGAGATGCTCCGGGAAGAATTTGAAGCGGAAGCGCCCCCGCATATAAAAGAATGGTATCAGCAATGGAAAAATCGAAAGTAAATGCATCGGCGAAAGCAAGCTGGGAAGGGGAGTGTGCCTTTCTCAGTTTTTTTTTGCCCTAGCCGGACTTGTTCAGAATTTGTTTAGGCCGGTTCTGTAGTATCCAGAATGGACTACAAAAGGAGCGGGCTTTTTTGTTTTGAAAATAGAAGAGGCGCGCAAATACGTATAGGAGAACCAGGTATGGAATGAAAAGTATCATGATTGTCGATGATATAGTGTTAATGAGGTTTATGATGTGGAATATATTTGAGTCGTTGGGCTTTGATGTAGTGGCGGAAGCGGCGACAGGTCAAGAAGCTGTGCAAAAGTACCGCATGTATCGGCCGTCGCTGGTGGTGATGGACATCTCCATGCCTGAGATGGATGGGCTGAGTGCGGTTAAAAAAATCATGGAGATCGACCGAAATGCCAAGATCATCATTTGTTCAGCATTAATGCAACGCGATATAGTCTTGGAAGCCATCCAGGCGGGAGCCCGGGATTTCATCGCAAAGCCGGTGCAGAGAGAACGAATGGAGTGGTCCGTCCGAAATGTGATGGGATTGTAAATTCAGATAGAGCTTCAGGAAGAATAGGAGAGAATCCCTCTAGCAATTTGAGGGATTCTTTTATATTGGAATTATATCCATTTTTGGTAGAAATAGGTTCAGAAATTGTTCAGAACGTTTTTTTATACTCAAATCTACGCGAAATTCGACTGTCCAAAATGCTGATCGCAAATTCGAATGTCGCGGCAAAGAATCTCAAGGTAGCAGGAGAGGAAAGGAGGGCAGTGTTATTGGATTGCCGGTTGCAAGGAAAGCCGTTGTGACTGTCTTGATTTGGCTGCTGCTGTGTGCAGGCATTGTTTTGGTTCTCTACCCTTACGTGGACAGGTGGATGCAGGAGAAGCAACAAACGCGGCTATTGAACGAATGGAAGCAGTATAAGAACCAGCTCGCGACCCAGACCGGATCGCCTCCCCCCATTTCCCAAGCTCCTGTCTCGGTTGAGAAACCGGGTGATGACGGGGTGCTTGGCATGATCAGCATTGACAAAATTGGTTTGGAAGAGCCGATCCTGCCGGGTTCCGAAGAAGAGCAGCTTCGGATTGGCATCGGCGTAGTGGAACCGGACCGGAAACCGGGAGAAGCGAACAACTATGTGCTTGCCGGTCACAGGAGCTGGACGTACGGGAAGCAGTTCAGTCGGCTGAATGAGCTTGCAGAGGGCGATATTATCCGTATCGAATCTGGCAATGGCAACTTCGAGTATTATGTCACCGACACTTTTCTCGTAAAACCGGAGGATATCCAGGTGCTTGACAATAGCCGGGGAAAATCGGAAATCACCTTGATCACTTGTGATCCTCCACGCAATCCGACTCATCGTTTGATTGTCAAAGGAACTTTGAGGAATGGAGGGAAATAGCAGTACATGAAGATTGGAAACAAGCTGCACCTGATTCTGTTGGCTTTTTTGCTTCTTGTGCAAATGACCCTGCCACATGCGGTTGTCCATGCAGAAACGGTGCGAGTATTGCAGGCGGAGACAGGTGACCCGGTAGTCGTGACAGCGGATGAGGATAGCCCTAAAATCCCGCCAGCGAACGGAGAGACACCAGAGACTCCGCCAGCGAACGGAGAAACGCCAGAGACTCCGCCAGCGAACGGAGAGACACCAGAGACTCCGCCAGCGAACGGAGAGACACCAGAGACTCCGCCAGCGAACGGAGAGACACCAGAGACTCCGCCGACGAACGGAGAAACGCCCGGTACCCCGCCAACAGGGGAACCTCTTCCGGGAACACCGCCAGTTACACCGACACCGCCACCAGTTACACCACCAGTCACACCAACCCCGGAGGAACTTGACGAACTGATTGTACTCGATCTTAAGGCCAGCAAGGATCATGTGAAGTCGGGAGAAACGTTTGAGTATACGATCAGATACAGCGTGTCCAGTACGTCAAAGCTTGAGTTTGAATCTCCGAAAATCGTATTTCCGCTGCCAGATGGCGTCGAGTTTGTCGATCTGGTCGATAGCGAAATTTCGGAGGGCAGCTTTGACAAAGACAAAAACACAGTAACCTTTACCTTTCTCGATGACCCGCTCCCGGCTGGTTCCACTGGCTCGCTGAAGGTCCAGGCCAGATATCCCAACTACAAAACGCCGGACGGGACGTCTACAACAGCGCAATGCACGTTTGAAACGACGGTTGATGCGGAACCGAAAGAATTGCCTTCCAACGAAGCTGTGGTTACTGCCGAAGCCAAAGCAGAGTGGGAGCTGACCAAAAAGAAGATAAGGCCCCTGCCTGATCCGCTGAAAGGCTCGGAAGTCGAGTATCAAATCGATTTCACTGAAAAAGGTTCGACTTCTACCGGCAGACTCGATATCAAGAACATTACGATCGTAGATACACTGCCGCCGGAGGCGGTGTATGACGACTCTGATCCCTCGGCCTCCTCTCCGAAAGGGGAGTACGATCCGGAAACGCACACCATAAGCTGGAAACTGGAGGATGACACCAGAGGGAAGAAGATCTTCAAAGTGAAGGTGAAATACCCGGAAGACCTTGACAAAGACACGGTGAAAAACACAGTAACTGCAAAGTTTACCCCGTTGGAGCAGGAAGAAGTCACCCTCGATGCCTTCGTCGAGCACAAATTCCACACAAATCCGGACGACTTCGGAGCTTCCATTCGCAAGCAGCCTTTTTGGTACAACAAGGAAGTATCCCCAAACCAAACCGTTTCTTTTACAATCGAAGGCTTTGAAAACAGGTCAAACAAGACCATACCAAAAGCGCTCATCACCGATATGACCCCGACAAAGGCCGGATCTTCGATACCTGGAACCGAGGATATCGATATCGAGTTTGTTCTTGAAGAACTGGAAACCGCCACCTTCTCCGGCATTGAAAAGTATGACATCTACTACACGGAGACAGAAAACCCAACAGACGCTGACTGGGTGCCTTTGAAGCAGGACATTTCGGCTTCCAAGTCGCAGAAGCTGGTAGTGAGCGACGTGGTGCCGGGCAAGGTCATCATGGGAATTCAATATCGTTTCGAAAACCTCCCCATCAATTTTGTTCAGGGAAAAGCATTCGTCCTGACCTACCGCGTACCAGAGAACCTTCCGCTAGCTGATGATGAGGCCAAAAAAATTACCAATACGGCTCTGTTGCAGTATGAATTCGAAGGCAAGCCAAGAGAGGAAACAAGTTCGGCCACTATTGACGTCGTCAAGCCCCGGCCGTTGGTGAACCTGGAAAAGAAGGCGAACCGAACCTCTTTGCAGCCTACAGAGGAAGTTGCATTCACCCTGACGATGCAAAACACCAAATACGGCAGCGCAAACCTGACTAACCCAAAGTTGACAGATATCTTGCCAGCCGATCTTGTATTTGACGAATGGAAAATGACCAAAGCTCCTGCGGGCCTCCCGGAACCATCGTTTCATGAGGATACTCAAGGTGACGGCACGAAGCAGCTCGTATGGCATTGGGAGAACAGCAGCTTGAAGCCTGGGGAAACGGTTGAGATCGTCCTGCGTACCCATGTCAAGGCGGGTGCAAAGCCGGGCGAGATTGAAAACAAGCTGCAGCTTACCTCGGATGACGATTATCTCAACGATGTCTCCTTTACGTACAAAAAATGTCCGGACTGCAAGCCGACAGACGGTATGTATGTTATCGAGCGGTCTGCGAAAGTCGCGGTCGTGGTCAGTGCTACCGTTCAATCGATCATGTGGATACGAGGCGAGCTGGATGGAGACTGGTCCCGCTATCCGGACAAAGGAAGGACAACGCCGGGCGGCACCGCCGACTACCGGTTGAAGATTTCCAATGTTGGAAATCAAACACTGCAAAATCTCGTCATGATCAACACATTGCCGAGAATTGGCGACACGGGAGTCGTCTCCACAAACGGCAAGCGGAAAAGCCAGTGGGGCCCTATTCTGATGGGGGAAGTCAGCGTTTCCGAACACATAACGGTGTACTATTCCACTACGCCCAATATCACGATGCACCCGGTAACGGGCGTTGATAACGGTCATTGGGAAGCAAGTCCGCCTTCTGACATTACAAAGGTGACAGCGCTGAAATTCGTCCTTGACCCGGGTATTTATCTTGAGCCTGAGGATGAACTGGAAATCCAGTGGCCGATGAGGGCGCCGGTCGGTGCACCTACGAACGGGGAAGTAGCCTGGAACTCCTTTGGATACATGGCGGAGACAAAAGCTGGAGAACCGCTTCTGCCTGCCGAGCCTCCCAAGGTCGGAATGACCATTTACGAGAGCAACAAAGCGGAAATCGGTGACTATGTATGGTCTGACAAAAATGAGAACGGCATTCAGGACGACGGCGAAGAGGGAATCAACGGAATTGTCGTGGAACTGTTGAACGCGCAAGGAACAACGCTGGAGAAGACGGTGACGGGCGACGATTTCAATGGAAATCCGGGTTATTACCTGTTCCCCAACCTGGAGCCGGGCTCATACATGGTCCGTTTTGGAAGCTCCCTCCATCATGAGAAGCTGACAGTGAAAAAGGCGGGCCAGGATGCGGCAAAGGATTCGGATGCCGATCCCGCTACCGGCAGAACCGACCTGATTACGCTGTCGGAGAACGAGAAGAACCACACCATTGACGCCGGCTATATTCCAAACAAAGGCGCGATCGGCGACTACGTCTGGCTCGATGCCAACGACAACGGAATACAGGATGACGACGAGTCCGGAGTCGATGGAGTTGTTGTCGAGCTGTATAGCGGTGAAAACAGTCCGCCAATCAAGACGACAACAAGAACCAAGGACGGCAAGCCAGGGTATTACCTGTTTGATCAGCTGCCGCCAGGCGACTACAAGGTAAAGGTAATCGCTCCGTCCATCGCCTATGGCTTTGGCAAGCAGGAGCAGGGCTCCGACCGTGGAAAAGATTCCGACGTGGACAGAGAAGGCTGGTCAAAAGTGATCAAGCTGGGCCAAGGCGAGCTGAACCTGACGATTGACGCCGGATTGGTTAAACTGCCGCCAGCCGCTTTGGGTGACTATGTATGGGTCGACAGCAACCGAAACGGCCTTCAGGATGCTGGTGAAGCGGGCCTGGACGGTATGACCGTCGAGCTCTACAACAGTAAAAACGAACGGGTAGCGACGACGAAGACACAAACCAAGGACGGCAAAAAGGGCTACTATCTGTTCGATTCACTGGATGCGGGCACGTACAAAGTCCGGTTTGTTCCGCTTTCAGCGTATGTGTTCACGACAACCGGCGCGGGCTCCGACAGGGCTGCCGATTCCAACGCAAAATCGACGGGCTGGACCGATGAGATTACTCTTCAGCCGGGCGAGACCAACCTGACGATTGATGCGGGAGTCTATTCGGCTCCGGTAGGTCCTGTACTGAAGGCAAAGCTGGGTGATACAGTATGGATCGACGAGAACAAAAACGGTCTTCAGGACGAAGCCGAAAGCGGTCTTGACGGTGTAAACGTCCAGCTCTTTGACGAAACGGCGTCACTGATCGCGACCACGGAAACGGCGACAGTCAACGGGAAAGCCGGCTACTATGAGTTTAACCAGTTGACGGGCGGTACCTATCTGATTCGCTTCCTTCTTCCTGACGGGTACGAGTTTACCTTGACGGAGGAGGGCGAAGACTGGAGCAAAGATTCAAACGCAAACGAAGAAGGCTGGACCAAGCCGATCATCCTCGGAGCCGGAGAGACGAATCTGACCATTGATGCCGGAGTCTACGCGTCCACTGGCAACAGCGGAAAAGCGAAACTGGGCGATACGGTCTGGATCGACAAAAATAAAAACGGCCTTCAGGATGAGGATGAGCCCGGTATAAACGGCGTCAAGGTCGAGCTGTATGATGACAACGGAAAACAGCTTGATCATACGGTGACAGCAACCGTCAACGACAAAAAGGGGTATTACGAGTTTGCCCGTCTGGATGCGGGTACCTACCAGGTCCGTTTTATCTTGCCGGAAGGATACTCCTTTACCGAAAGGCTAGTCGGTTCTGACGAAAATATTGACTCAGATCCTGACAAGGACGGCTGGACCAAGCGGATCAAGCTGGAGCAGGAAGAGGAAAATCTGAGCATCGATGCAGGTCTGGTGTCTAAACCAGACAAACCGGAGAAGCCGGAAAAACCGGAGAAACCGGAGAAACCTGAGAAACCGGATAGGCCGGATAAACCAGATAAGCCAGATAAGCCAGATAAGCCAGATAAGCCAGATAAACCGGATACCCCGGATAACCCAGGAACCCCTGATAATCCAGGCAGTCCGGGCAATCCAAGTAATCCAGGCAATCCGAGCAACCCTGGCACTCCGGTACAACCGGGTACGGGCAATCCCGGTGGAGGAAACGTCACTCCGACTCCGGGCACGGGCCAACCTGGCGCTGCAACACCAAACACTCCGCCAACCGAAAATCTGGAAACCATTGACCCTGACGATATCCCGGCAGGGGCAGGGTCCCTGGAGCCAGACAACCAAGCTCCTCCTGCATCCGAGGACGGAACACCGGGCAAGACTCTTCCCCAAACAGGCGAGTCGATGTCGTACTTGCCGTTTATAGGAGTTGCCTTCTTCCTGATAGCAGGGGTCTTGTACCGGTTGCGACAAAAAATCTAAACGGTGCAGTTGCATCTCCGAATGCGACAGGCAACAAATGAAGCAAGGCTAGCCGCGGCACAGAATGCCGCTGGCTAGCCTTTTTCTCATTATCAGGGGGAGGACAGATTCCTACTTTTTAACGGAAAAAGTAATGGCGGTGCCCTGACCAGGAATGCTCTCGATATGCAGACCTTTCCCGTAGATCTGTTTCAATCGCCGGTTCGTATTGATGAGTCCAATGCCCCGGGGTTTCTCCAAGGTACCCTCGAGGACGTTTTTCAGCGTGTAGTCATCCATGCCTACGCCGTCATCGACTACAGAAATTTCCACATACTCCTTGCAATTGGTCACACGTATGTGGATTTTTCCTCCTCTTGCCCGTTTCATGAGGCCATGTCTGATCGCATTTTCGACGAGAGGCTGGATGGAAAGAGGCGGAATTTGCACCTCGATGTGGTCGTCCACTTCCCAGACGACGTCCAGCCTGTCGTCATGCCGCTGCTTTTCGATGAACAGGTACGAGCGGACAAAGGCAAGCTCATGCTCAATCGGCACCAGCTTCTTGGAATTGTTGAAATCAAAGCTGGCCCGCAAATATTTACCAAGCTCCTCAAGCAGGGCTGTCATTCGGGCTGAATCGATATCGCTGAGTGCGGCAATGGTGTTCAAGGTATTAAATAAAAAGTGAGGTTGAATCTGTGCCTGGAGCCATGCAGCTTCCAGACGCAGTCGTTCGCCGACGGAGTTTTTCAGCTCGGTCAAGGCCCGTACCCGGGATCTCAATTCCATCGCATCGACCGGTTTTGTGACATAATCGTTGGCGCCGGAGTGGAAGCCCGCTTCTATATCCTCGGGGCGATTGCGTGCGGTCAAAAGCAGGATGGGCAGCTCAGAAATGGAAAACCGCTCACGAATTGCCGCCGTCAACTCATACCCCGACATCTGCGGCATCATCACGTCCGTAATAACCAGGTCCCACTCGTTTTCGCTCAAAATGGCCAGCGCTTCCTTTCCGCTCGAAGCGGTGACGATTTCGTAGTGATCCAACGACAAAATGTTTACGAGTACGTTGACGTTTACCGGATCATCGTCGACGGCCAGGATGCGTGCTCCTTCCGTTGCCGGGACGTCCGCTTTTGGCTTCGCCGCGACCGCGGGCAGCTCGGAAACGGATACGGCAGTTTCCAGACGGGTAACCGAATCGGATGAGGCCAGAACGGAAACATTGCCAGATGGAAGACGAGATGGATCAGTAAGCGGCAGGCTGAAGGTAAAAGTAGTGCCCTTTCCAGGCGTCGAGCTTACCTCAATGGTGCCGCCATGCAGCTCAACCAATTGCTTGCATATGCTCAGGCCCAATCCGAACCCGCCGCCTTCCATCCCGGCGCTTCCCTGTTCGTAAGGCTGGAAAATCCTTAG
The DNA here is from genome assembly GCF_037964015.1 of Brevibacillus sp. FSL K6-6036. NCBI lineage: Bacteria > Bacillati > Bacillota > Bacilli > Caryophanales > Paenibacillaceae > Brevibacillus > Brevibacillus sp. FSL K6-6036. The sequence goes on along the minus strand of NZ_CP150173.1, from coordinate 4,992,031 downwards.
CTGTGTCTCTTTGTCCATCCCGACTCCGGTATCGGAGACCATGATAAAGACTTTCCCCGCTTTTGCCTGTGCTTTGACGACGATGTCTCCTTCGGGCGTATATTTCACCGCATTGTGAAGCAGATTGAACAAAATCTGGATCAGGCGGTGTTCGTCGGCCATGACGCCGGGCAGGTTGTCGGGGATCTGATTGACGAGCCGCACAGGTTTTCCTTCCGTAAGAAAACGAATCATATCCAGCACGCCCGAGGCAACGGTTTGCACTTGCACGTTTGCTACCTGAAGCTGAATCCGCCCCTCCTTGAGACGATTCAAATCAATCAGGTCATTGAGCATCAGGGACATTCGTCTGCCGACGGAAATGAGCAGCTTCATGTTTTCCCTGCTGTTGTTGTCAGAAATGCTTCCGCTATCAAGTACCGACTGTGCAATCGACAAAATGCCGTGCAGCGGATTTCGCAGTTCATGCGAGGTGTTCACCAGGAAGTCGTCCTTCAGCTTGTCTGTCTTTTTCAGCTTCTCGGCAAGCAAGGCCGTCTGGGTGGAAGCCCTGAAATAGCGCCGGAACCAGTAGGAGGCGAGAGCGATGACCGTTGCGATCATATCAAGCGGGTAATAACCCATCTCCATCGAGCTGTTGCCTTTGATAATCCCCCATAGCATGTTGAGCATGATGCTGATGGCGCCGAGACACAAGAAAACGACATCCGGGTCATCCTTCAAGGTCTTTTGGAAAAAGAGCCCGGGGATGATCAAAAAAGGAAAGAGGACGACAAGCACCTTAAAGAGATTGATGGCAGGGTACAGGGCAGACGTCGACAAATTCAGGATCAAACTGATGCAAGCAGCGACGAGGTACCAACGGGAAGCTCGAAAGACCACAAAATCCGGAAAGAGGTGCCTGACATATTGAAAGAGAAACACGGAAGCCCCCAGAAAGGAAATGGAGACCAGCTTCCGGTGCCATTCGTATTCGAGCGGCATCCATTGCAGGAGGAGCCGATCATCATCCAGCACAATCGTGAAAATGGCCGACATCATCAACAAAGCAAAATAGATGAGCGACTTTTGCCGTACCCCGAGAAAAAAGAAGATCAAGGCATAAATAATGTGCAGGCTCAAAATCAGGATGACAACGACTTGGGTTCCGACGGAAAATTCCACGGCCCGATTCACCGCTTGCTGGGACCCGAACTTGACGGGGTCCACCATTCCCGCGGAAACGCCGTTGTAGTAATTGGCGGCGTGAATGACGATGTCTAACTCCCCGCTGTCCGCCGTAAAAACAGCAGAATAAGGGACACTGATCGCTTTGGTTTGTTCAGCGTTTACATCCGGATAGCCGGCTTGCCCCATCAGACGGCCGTTTACGTACAGTTCAGAGGCGGAGACGATGCGGTGGACACGTATTTCGTACGGTTGATGGCGGTCAGGATTCACCAGTACGCGCAAGCGATATGTACCGTACCCGAATGATGAGTTCTTTTCGGAAGTAAGATAAGATTTCCAGTGGCCGGGTACTTGAACGATTTTCTTGGATGTCTCCGTTTGCCCTTGCAAACCTGTATCCGTGCCTGAGTGCCTTGCGAGAAACTGACTGGGATAAAACTCCCACTCGCCCTTCAAAGAAATCGGACGCTCAGACGCAAAGTCCCAATCACGCAAGTCCAGTACGCCCTGGACAGCGCGTGGCTGATCCGGAGGGAAGTTCAGGTACATCCATAAAATCCGGATACTTGTCAAAGTCAGTATAAAGATAATAGCAATTAGGAAAAGTTTTCTTTTCGTCATAGTTTCAATAATTCTATTTAGGCGATACAATCCCTTTTATTCAGGGGGGGAATAAAATGCCTTTCGAGCATTGGCGGGCGCAAAATGGACATGGATCCCTCACAAACATTGTTCAAGAGACAGAGAATTGATTATGATGGGGGAAGGATTCTCTGAAGAGGAAAGAACATCACGGCAAACAAACACCGGTCCCTCTTCACTTCTCAAGAAAGGATGTCATCAATGAGCAAAACGTTGGTACTGGCTGAAAAGCCTTCCGTTGGTCGGGATATAGCAAGAGTGCTGCATTGCCATAAAAAAGGAAACGGCTTTTTCGAGGGAGACAAGTATATCGTAACGTGGGCCTTGGGCCATCTTGTTACCCTAGCTGATCCGGAAGCGTACGGCGAGCAGTTCAGTTCGTGGAAGATCGAGGACTTGCCGATCCTGCCGCCTTCCTTCCGGCTGGTGGTGATCAGGGAGAGCAGCAAGCAATTTCATGCGGTGAAACAGCAAATGCTCCGCAAAGACGTAAAAGACATCGTCATCGCCACAGACGCGGGCCGCGAGGGAGAGCTGGTGGCCAGGTGGATCATCGAAATGGTCCGGACAAACAAGCCGCTCAAACGCCTCTGGATTTCGTCCGTGACCGATAAAGCGATCAAAGAGGGCTTCCAACGGTTAAAAGACGGCAAGGAATTCGAGCATCTATACGCCTCTGCGGCTGCCCGCGCGGAAGCGGACTGGGTAGTAGGCATCAACGCGACGCGGGCTTTGACCTGCAAGCACAATGCCCAGCTTTCCTGCGGACGGGTACAGACGCCCACGCTCGCCATCATTGCCAAAAGAGAGGAAGAAATTCGCCGGTTTGTGCCAAAGCCTTATTACGGCATTGCCGCTGTCGCTGAAAACAACCTGCGGCTGATTTGGCAGGACCCGAAAACAAAGGAAACGAGAACCTTTTCCAAGGATGCCAGCGATCAGATCCTGAAGGACATCAAGGGGAAGGAGGCCGAAATCGTCGAAGTCGCGAAAACGCTGAAAAAGAGCTATGCTCCGCAGCTCTACGACTTGACCGAATTGCAGCGGGATGCCAACAAGCTGTTCGGCTATTCGGCCAAAGAGACGCTTTCCATCATGCAGAGCCTGTATGAAAACCACAAGGTGCTGACCTATCCGCGAACCGATTCCCGTTACCTGTCCTCTGACATCGTTGAGACGCTGGCGGACCGGATCAAAGCGGTACAAATCAAGCCGTATGCCCTGCTGGCTGCGAAGGTGCTGCGGTCCGGAATCAGGGCAAACAAGTCCTTTGTCGATGACAGCAAGGTATCCGACCACCATGCGATTATTCCGACCGAGCAGAAGGTCTTTTTGGGAGACTTGAGCGACAGGGAGCGAAAGATTTTTGACCTGGTGGTAAAACGCTTTCTGGCGGTGTTGTTCCCGCCGTTTGAATACGAGCAGACGACGATCCAGGCGAAAATCGGCGTTCATTTGTTTACAGCCAAAGGAAAAAGGGTCACGGCTTCCGGCTGGAAAGAAGTGTACGATCACGATTACGAGGAAGAGGAGTCAAAAGAAGGTGTAGCCGATCAACTGCTGCCAAGCATCTCCAAGGGAGACCGGCTGCGCATCAGTTCAGCGACGCAGACAACCGGGGAGACGAAGCCGCCGGAGCCGTTTACCGAAGCGAGCCTCTTGTCCGCGATGGAAAATCCGGCAAAATATATGGCGCACGAAAAGAAAGAGCTGATCCAGACCATCGGCGAGACGGGCGGGCTCGGAACGGTCGCGACGCGCGCCGACATTATCGAAAAGCTGTTCAACAGCTTCCTGATCGAGAAAAGGGGCAAGCACATCCACATTACGTCTAAAGGAAAACAGCTGTTGGAGCTCGTCCCGGAAGATCTGCAATCGCCGACGCTGACAGCCCAGTGGGAGCTGAAGCTGGGGTCGATCGCCAAAGGCAAGCTGAACAAGCAAGCGTTTATCGGCGAGATGAAAAGCTATGCCAAAACCGTCGTTCAGGAAATCAAAAACAGCGAGAAGAAATTCCGCCACGACAACCTGACCCGCAGCAAATGTCCGGAGTGCGGAAAGTTCATGCTGGAGGTAAACGGGAAAAAAGGCAAGATGCTCGTCTGTCAGGACCGGGAATGCGGCCACCGGAAAACAATCGCCAAGGTGACGAATGCGAGATGCCCGCAATGCCACAAAAGGCTGGAGCTGCGGGGCGAGGGAGAAGGCCAGACGTTCGTCTGCGTCTGCGGCCACCGGGAGAAGCTGTCGACCTTTAACGAGCGGCGGAGCAAGGAAAAGAACACCAAGGTGTCCAAGCGGGAGGTAGCGAAGTTTTTGAAGGAGCAGGAAAAGGAAGCCGACGGCATGATGAATACGGCACTCAAAGACGCGCTTGCCAAGCTGAAGCTGGACAATTAATGATTCATTCGCAACGATCGCGATCAGTAATCGTTTGCTATCGGTGATAATGGAGTGGCCTTATGTATTTGTGAGGCCACTTTTTCTGTTTTTTGACGCGGCTTAACAAAACTGAGACGATTCTTCAACACCAGCTTAACAATCGGTTGGTACGATCATCTTGCAACCAATCATTTGATACCGACTGTACGCGGGTTGAGACGAGGAGAAAGCCCCCATACAGGAATAGCGTGGAGAAAAGACAGACCTGGCTTTTGCAGGGATGTTTATCTGTGCTATTGCTGCATGGGGGCATTTTGCGTACAGCCGATGCTGTCACGGAAAGGAGCAGGCGGGAGGCTTTGCTGGACACAACGTTGTTTGATGCGTATTTCTTTGACCTGGATGGGACGGTCTTTCTCGGAGACCGGCTGCTTCCCGGAGCGGCAGAGACACTCGCGGGGCTGCGCGTAAGCGGCAAAAAAGTGATGTTTCTGACCAACACCTCCGTCCAGACGCGGGAGGGCTGTCAGGTGCGCCTGCACAAGCTGGGCGTAGACGCGGAGCTGGAGGAAATCATGACGGCCGCCTATGCCGCAGGCCTGTACTTGAGAGAACAGGAAGCCCGGCCGCGCGTGCTGATCATCGGAGAGTCTGCGCTGAAAGAGGAAGTGGATGGCTTTCAAATTGAGCAGGTGCAAAATCCAGCGGAGGCGACGCATGTACTGGTCGGCATGGACCGCGCGTTTACATATGCGAAGCTGCAGGCCGCGATGGAAGCCGTCAGCAGCGGCGCCCGGCTGATCGTCACCAATCCCGACCCGGTCTGTCCCGTTCCCGGCGGCTCCATTCCCGATACAGGAGCGCTGGCAAAAGCAATTGAGACCGCCAGCGGCAAGAGCGCCTGGGCGATGATCGGCAAGCCTTCCGCCTTTTACGCCGAGAAGGTGCTGGCGAAAGCAGGGCTGTCAGCGGAACGGTGCCTGATGGTAGGGGACCGGCTGGAAACGGACATCCTCCTCGGACGAAAAAGCGGCATGAAAACGGCCCTCGTCTTGACGGGGGTAACGGACAGATGCGCTGCTGAATCCTCAGAAATTGTTCCGGACTACATCCTGCCGACGATTGGGCAGTTGTTTTCGATTGCGGGAACCGGAACGGGAGCCGTTTCATGACGGCTTAACAGGACCTTTACACAAACCAAATTATTCCTTCGCAAGCGATTGCTATGATGGGAGGGGCATGCAGAGAACGATGGAGCACAAGAGCAGAGATAAGGGGGGAGAGACATGGCCGAAGTAGAATTGCGGCGCATTTGCAAAACGTTTGACCGGCAAACGGTTGTCCACGAGGTGAGCGCCCTGATTGAGCCGGGCGAGTTTTTCGTCCTGGTGGGTCCCTCGGGATGCGGCAAGTCGACCACACTGCGCATGATTGCCGGATTGGAGGATATCAGCTCCGGGGAGCTGCTGATCGGGGGAAAGCAGATGAATCACGTTCCGCCGAGCGGCCGGAGCATCTCGATGGTGTTTCAAAACTACGCCTTGTACCCGCATTTGACGGTGAAAGAAAATATTTTGTTCGGCCTGAAGGTGCGCAAGGTGGACAAGCAGGAGCAGGCCAAAAGGCTTGCGCATGCAGCAGAAATGCTGGGGATCTCTCAGTTGCTGCAGCGAAAGCCGCGCGAGCTGTCCGGCGGGCAGCGCCAGCGTGTAGCGCTCGGGAGGGCGATCGTCAGCCAGCATCCGATTTGCCTGATGGACGAGCCGCTGTCCAATCTCGATGCCAAGCTGCGGGGCCACATGCGCACGGAAATTCGCCAGTTGCAGCAGGAGCTGGGGATCACGATGATCTACGTTACGCACGACCAGGTGGAGGCAATGACGATGGGGGACCGGATGATGGTGCTCCGCGACGGGCAAGTCCAGCAAATCGGCCGGCCTTTGGACGTGTACAACCAGCCGGCCAATTTATTCGTCGCCGAATTCACCGGCTCCCCTCCGATGAACACAGTTAGCGGAACGTGGGCGAGCGACGGTTCTTGCCAGGGCGTGGTGATCGGGACAGGCAATGAAAAAGCATTTCTCCCGATTGGCTATCGCGAGGGGATCAGGGAGGGCGCTCCGGTGGTCTTGGGCATCCGTCCTGAGGCGCTACAGCCCTACGCAGCGGAACCGACCGTCGGCATCCCGGACCATGCGGCGAGCGAGAGAGCCGGTCAGGGCAAAGCGGAGCGGGCGGTCCAGGGCATAAGCCAGTTGGCAAGCCTGGCTGCAAATCCGGTTGCAAGCCTGGCGGCAGGCTCGGATGCGAGTGCCGGAGCCATCATTTTGCCCGTCAGGGTGGAGGCTGTCGAGATTCTCGGCTCGGAGACGATCGTCGAGTTCGCTTTGGCAAGCGCCCGCTGGAAGGCCAAATGGAACGGGCAATGGCCTTGCCGGAGGGGAGAAATGGTCCGAGTCGGGTTCTACCCGGGCCAAATTTGCCTGTTTGACCCGCAGTCGGGCAAAAATCTGACTGCTTCGGAGTCAAAGACCATCCACCAAAACGTTTTGCAAATAAACGCCATCTAAAAGACGCGAAAAGGGAGAGAGTAACCGATGCGTACAGTTGTGAAAGGGTTGTTTTCCGTACTGATGAGCATGGCATTGATCACGGGCTGCTCGAGCGGGAATGCCCCGGCGACGGGCAGTCAGGCTGGAGCAGGAGCAGGATCGGAAGCCGCGGCCGGATCGGGAGCGGGCAAGGCAAGCGGGGAAAAAACAGAGCTTACCTTCTTCTATCCGGTAGCGGTCGGCGGTCCGCTGACGAAGATCGTCGACGGCATGGCGGAGGAATTCAACAAGGCGAATCCCGATATTGCCGTGAAACCGGTCTACACCGGAAGCTACCAGGATACGACGACGAAAATCCAGGCCGCCGTCCAAGGGAAGACGCCGCCTGACGTTGCGGTCATGCTCTCGACGGAGCTGTACACGATGCTGGACATGGACGCGATCCTTCCGTTGGACGATTTTATCGCCAAGGATGGCGGCAGCGAGTACGTAAACGACTTTTATCCGGGCTTCATGGCCAACTCGCAAGTAGACGGCAAGACGTACAGCATCCCGTTCCAGCGCAGCACCATCGTGCTCTACTACAACAAGGAAGCGTTCAAAGAAGTCGGCCTTGACCCGGAAAAGCCGCCGCAAAACTGGGATGAGCTGGTGGAGTATGCGACAAAGCTGAAAAAAGACGGGCGCTGGGGTGTCGAAATCCCGACATCCGGGTTTCCGTATTGGATGTTCCAGTCCTTTGCTCTGCAAAACGGCAAAAACCTGATGACCGAAGACGGGAAAAAGGTCTTCTTCGATACGCCGGAAAACGTCGAAGCGCTGCAACTGTGGGTCGATTTGGCGAAAAAGCATCAGGTCATGCCGGAGGGCGTGATTGAGTGGGCGACGGTGCCGTCCGATTTTCTCGAGGGCAAGACGGCGATGATGTACCATACGACCGGAAACCTGACGAACGTGAAAAACAACGCGAAGTTTGACTTTGGGGTAGCGTTTTTGCCCGCGAAAAAGACCTTTGGCAGCCCGACAGGCGGAGGAAACTTCTATATGTTCAAAGGCATCGACGAGAAGAAGCAGGAAGCGGCGTGGAAGTTCATCCGTTTCATGACTGAGCCGGAGAGGGCCGCGCAATGGAGCATCGATACAGGGTACGTAGCCACGCGCAAATCGGCCTACGAAACCGAGAGCATGAAAGAGTACGTCAAAACATTCCCGGTGGCGGCAGTCGCCCGCGACCAGCTGGCATACGGACACGCCGAGCTGTCTACACATAACAACGGGAAGGTGACCAAAGCGCTGAACGACAGTCTGCAAGCCGTGATTACCGGTCAGGCGGAGCCTGCCGCGGCATTGAAAAAAGCGCAGGAGGAAGCGGACAAAATCCTCGCGCCGTTCAACAAATAAAAGCAGCAGATGAATTGGGGGAGCGACAATGGGGTTGGAACATCGCGCAAAATGGAGGATCAACATCTACGCCTGGCTTCTGCTCCTTCCCTCCCTCATCTTCCTTGTTCTGTTTACCTTTTATCCCGTTCTTCAAACGGTTATCCTGAGCTTTTACCAAGCGGATCTGGGTTCCCCGGAGCCGTTTTTTAACGGGGGAGACAACTACAGAATCATGCTGGAAGATGACGTGTTCTGGAAGGTGCTGACCAACAACTTGTGGTTTGCTCTGGGGACGGTGCCGACGAGTATCGCCCTGGGACTTGCGATGGCTTTGTTTGCAAACAAGGCGCTGCGCGGCAAAGGGTTTGTCCGCACTGCCTACTTTTATCCGACGGTCGTCCCGATGATTGCCGTCGCGAATATATGGCTGTTCATTTACACGCCGGAGTACGGGGCTTTGAGCCATGTCATGGAATGGTTCGGCCACGGCGGGATGAACTGGCTGGGAGATCGGACGAACGTCATGTTTGCGATGATCTTCATGGTGATCTGGAAGGAAGCGGGCTACTTCATGATTTTTTATCTGGCCGGCTTGCAAAATATTTCCAAGGAACTGTACGAATCCGCCTCGATGGACGGAGCCAAGCCGTGGACGGTGTTCAGGCGAGTGACGTTTCCGCTGTTGATGCCCACCACGATGTTCGTCTTGATCATTGCGTTTACCAACTCGTTCAAGCTGGTCGACCATCTTGTCATCATGACCAAGGGCGGTCCGGACAACGCCAGCAACCTGTTGCTTTACTACATTTACGAGACGGCGTTTTCCTTCTGGGATCAGGGCATGGCTTCCGCTTTGACAGTCGTCATGGTGGTCATCCTGCTGCTCGTTGCCGCGATTCAATTTTTTGGTCTGGATAAAAAGATTCATTACAACTGAGGGGGAGTCAGATGTTTCGCAAAATAACGGGGGTGGCGATGTACGGGCTGGCCGCCCTCTGGCTGTTTCCGCTTGTGTGGGCCTTCTGGACGGCATTCCGGCCGCGAGAGCTGGCGATCTCCTGGACGCTCAGTCCCGATTTCACGCTGGATAACGTGATCAAGGTATGGAATGCGGCTCCCTTTGCCCAGTATTATCTCAACACATTTCTGATCGTAACGGGCGTGCTCGCCGTGCAAATCGTGACCGCCACGCTGGCTGCCTACGCCTTTGCGAAGCTCCGGTTTTGGGGGCGGGACGCGCTGTTCATCCTGTTTTTGGTGCAACTGATGGTGCCGGCAGACATCCTCATCTTTCCCAATTACAACGTGCTGCGGGACCTGTCCTTGCTGGATACGAAGCTGGGCATCATGATGCCGTATTTCGCCTCGGCGTTCGGCGTTTTTCTCTTACGGCAGACATTCAAGACGATCCCGCATGAGCTTGAGGAAGCCGCACGTATGGAGGGCTGCTCGTGGTGGCAGATTTTGTGGCGGGTGTACGTTCCGCTGGCCCGGCCGACCTACATCGCGTTTGGACTGGTGTCGGTCAGCTACCACTGGAACAATTTCATGTGGCCGCTCATCGTCACCAATTCGGTGGAAAACCGTCCGTTGACCGTCGGACTCGCCATTTTTGCCCAGTCGTTCGAGACAGGGGCGCAGTGGGCCGAGGTGAGCGCCGCCACAGTGATGGTCATTTTCCCGCTGCTGCTTGCCTTTTTGCTGTTTCAGCGGCAGTTTATCAACAGCTTCATCCATTCCGGTGTGAAATGACGAGGGGGGAAAGCGATGAGTGCAAAAGCTTCTTATGCCATCTCAACGTACGCGCTGTTTGACCAGCCGCTCAGGGAAGCGATCCAGCGGCTTGCCGACGGCGGCTGGACGTTGATCGAAATCATGTGCGAAGCAGGACACAGGGAGCTTCTCGAGTGGTCGGCTGGCGAGCTGAACGATCTGCGGGCGCTGGGCAGCGAAAAGGGGATCGTCTGGTCGATCCACGCGCCTATCGACGGATGCAACCCGGCGGCAGCAGGCGGGCTGAGGGAGCAGACGTCAGATGCGATGAAGCGCTGTCTGGAGGTGGCTGCATTTTTGGATTGCACGCATGTGGTGATGCACGCCGGAGAGGTAGAGGATCGCCTGGATGGGGCGGAGCGCGAGCGGGGAGTGGAGCGGGTCGCGCAGTTTATCGAACCGCTTCTGCCACATATCGGGGATTCGCGTACACGGCTTCTTCTGGAAAACGTGCCTCCCTACCCCAAGGTGCTCGGCTGGACTGTCTCCGATCTGATCGCCATCTGCAAACAAGTGGCTTCGCCATCGGTGGGCATTGTCTACGACATCGGTCACGCTCATCTGATCCGCAAAGGCTACGCTCTGGATGGTCTCCGGGAGGTCTTTCCGTATATGCAGGCCCTTCACCTGAGCGACAACCGGGGGATCAAGGACGATCATCTGGCTGTAGGCGAAGGAACGGTTCCTTTTGCCGCGATATTGTCTCTACTCAAGGAAAAGGGGTTTGCCGGCAGCTGGGTCATTGAGACGACATGCGTCGCGGATGCCGAGCTGAGTATCTCGCGGTTGAGCCAGCAGCGATGAGGGAGGTTGCGAGGGAACAATGTCAGAAGGCGAGGGGATACCGATGGACATAAGGACGTTACTGAAGGCAAATCCGGTCATTGCCGCCACGGAGCAGGACCAGCTTGCAGCGGCGATGGCATCTCCGGTCAGCGCCATTTTGCTGATGTACGCAAAGCTGACCCGGCTGATGGAGGAGACGGAGACTTTCACGCAAGCGGGCAAGCCGATTTTCGTTCACACGGATCTGATGAACGGTCTTTCCAATGACAAGGAATCCTGCCGTTTTTTATCCCGGCACATCCGCCCGGCAGGCATTGTCACAACCAAAGGACCGATGATCCGCGTGGCGAAAAAGGAGGGGCTTTTGACGATTCAGCGCGTCTTCTTGATCGACTCCAGCTCTTTGCAGAATACGATCAGAAATGTGCAGGAAAACCAGCCCGATGCCATCGAAATCATGCCGGGCATCGCGCCTTCGATCATTCCGTATATCAAAGAACAGCTCTCCCAGCCGATTATTTTGGGCGGGTTGATCTGGACCCGGAAGCAGGTGCAGGAAGCGCTTGCCCACGGAGCGGATGCGGTATCGCTCAGCAGGTCGGAGCTGTGGAATTGATTGCAAAAGGACTAACGAATATGCAAATCTTGACGGATCTCAAGTGGATGAATGAACGGAGAATGTTGGCATGATTACCGGAAAAATATCTGTTGACAAAAATAAATATTTGTGTTATCATTATAATTTATGGAATTGACCTCAGCTTTGAAAGTGTGATACATAATATTGTGTAGCTTATAGGAGAATCCATACTTTGACAATCTCCTGCATCCACTTTTACATTGGGGGAATCTTTTTTGAGCAAACAGACTGGTGTAAACATGCTTCATTTGCATGAGAATTCTGTCGGTGGCAGTACCGCATTGCACCCGACCCTGATCTGGGATGACGAGGCAGCTGTCCTGATCGATACCGGTATGCCCGGATCATGGGAGCGAATCCGCACAGCCATGCTGGAGGCGGGTGTTTCTCCTGCCATATTGAAAGCAGTAATTCTGACGCATCAGGATTTCGACCACATCGGCAGCGTACCCGAGATCATCGCTGAGGCGGAGCAAGCAAAAGTGTATGCACACAAGCTCGATCAGCCTTACATCGAGGGGACGCTGCCTCTCATAAAAACGAGTCCCGAAGCAATGGCTCCTTTGCTGGAGATGCTCCCGGAAGAAGAACGCCAGAAGGCGATAGACTTTTTTGGCAATCCGCCGAAGGCCAAGGTGGACCATACTCTTGATGACGGCGACGAATTGCCCTATGGCGGCGGGATTCGCGTCATTCACACACCGGGGCATACCGATGGGCACATCAGCCTTTATCTCGTCCAAAGCAAGACGCTGGTTGCAGGCGATGCCTTGATCTGTGTGAACGGCACTTTGCAAGGTCCTGTAGCCCGGACAACCCTGGACATGGAAGAAGCCCGGCGCTCACTTGCAAAGCTTCTCGATTATGAGATCGAGTCGGTCATTTGCTACCACGGCGGGCGCAGCGATCAAAATGTGAAAGGGCAGTTGGAGCAGCTTGCACAGAGAGACCCTGCCTAGCAGACAGGGGAAGAACAACGGGCTTTCCTAACAGCAAAGATCCGGTAGAAACCTCGACAATATAGAAAATCGCAGCCAATTAAACAAACGAAGCGCCTCCTGATGACAGGAAGGCGCTTTTGTTTCGAGATTCCCTTATTACTTACGGAATAATGTACAGCGTCCGGGAAGAAGACAAACCTTTCGCCTGCTTTTCGTCGATTTTGGTCTCAACAAACGGGATTCCCTCCTCCTGCAGCCGGACGCGGTTGGCATTGAAGTGCCGGAAATCGACCAGCACTGGCTGAGTGCTCTGCTTCATCGCCTGCAGCTGCTGTTTGAGCAGCAGATGCGAATAGCTCTGTCCGATAAAATGACCGAAGCCGACCAAAAACGCGTTTGCTATAAGAGCGCAGAGCAAAAGCCTGCTTCCATTTTGAATCCACGCTTTTCCGCTTTCCAGTCCCATCACGGCAATCAGGACGGGAATGATCCAAAGCTGGGGGACATACCGGGCCCACCACGACTCCGGATTGATCAAAACCGTAAACAGCAGGATAGCCATGACGAGGAAAACTGGCCGATGCGCCCGTCTCTTTTGCAGCAGCAGGCCAAAAATGACCAGGCAGCCGAGCAGCACGGCTCCCCCGAACATGGGACCGAATCCGGCTACCCGCACATCGGGAGAGATGAACGCCGTTATCTCGTACGGCGTGACCGAAAACGGCCATTTGAGCTGGCTTTCTCCGTCGTTTCCGACGTTGGCGGTCGTCGCAAACAGAGAAACAAAGAACTTTTCAAACCGGTTTTTGTCCAGAAAATCATGCGGGCTGTTGGTTTTCATGATGTCGACCGCATTTTCGCCAGCCAGCGGGTAAAACGGATGGCCCTTCGTCAGCGTATTCGTTACGTATGGATTGTAGCCGACGAGCGCCACACAGATGAGCAAGCTGGCCGTGAATGCGGCAAGCAGGCTTTTCCACCGCCCCTCGCTGTCGTAGAGGAAAAAGAGCAGCAGCAGCCCGCAGCCGAGCAGGACGGCGTAAACAAGGGCGGTAAATTTCACCTCGCCGAGCAGAATGAGCGCCGAGCAAAGCCCGGCAAGCGTCCACGGGTGATACCGTTTGTACAAAAGATAGCCGAGCGCACAGATGCACAAAATGAGCGATGCCAGCTGTCCGTCAATGTAAAAGGTGATCAGCTGCGTTACCACCACAGGATTGCAGGCCAACAGGAGCGAGAGAATAACCGCTCTTTTCGGCTTCGCTGGAAAAGCTGTCAGCATGGCGGCTGCAGACAGAAAAAAAGACGCAAACAGCAGGATGAAGTTGAAGATCTTGCTCACTTCAATCTGATCGGTCACTTTGTAAAGCAGAGAATCGAGGAGCCAAGGGCCTTTGCTGTAGTGGTTGATCCACAGCTCGAACACCGTCAGCAGCTCGCGTCCCTGCAGCTTCGCAAGCTCTGCATCTGTGGGCGCCTCCAGCTGTTCATAGACCGGATTCCATCCATCCTTCAGAAGGATAATCGCTTCCTGGTGATACGTTTGCCCATCCCATGACAGGTCGTAGGTGTGGGCGCTCACATACAAGCTGATTCCCAAAACGAGCGCAAGCCCCGCGAGAGTGGAGAGAAACGCGGCCACTGTGCGGGCAGGAAAGAATGAGCGCGTCATGCCCCACATGCTAAGAAGGCCGAGAGCCAGGGACAGCCAGAGGCTGATGCCGGTAATCGGTATTCCGCATAACAACAGGACCGAAGTGAAAAACAGCATAAAGGCTAAAAAGAGGATCAACGCAATCCCCAGAATAAAGGAATAGTTCCCCAGCTTGTTCATATTTGTTGATTCGTTCATACTTTCTCTTTCTCTCCCATTCCTAGCCAAATAGACTCGGGCTTGCTTGTGAAAGCACGTGCAAAAGCTTCGCAAGCAGCACGCCGAGAACAATCCCTCCTACAATCTCACCTTTGGTATGCCCCATGCTTTCGCGCAGCGGCTTTGCGACGGAAGCAGGCGAATCCGCTGTGACACTCGACTCTGCAGAGACCGACTGGTACGGCGCTGTCGCCATCCGGTTCAGCGCTTCCGCATGCTTGCCGACGGCCCTGCGCAATCCCATCGCGTCAATGATGACGATAAACGTAACCGCAACTCCCAGCCCGAATACAGGATGGTCAAAGCCTTCGCGCAGGCCGATCAGGGCAATGCTGGTGACCATCACAGTCGTATGGGTGCTGGGGAATCCGCCGTTTCCTATTTTTGACCGGGCTTCCTTCCCAAAGCGAAGGTAGTTGATAAAAAATTTGACCGTTCCCGAGACGAGCCATCCGATAAACGGTGCCAACGCGTACAACATGTGAATTCCTCCGATAAGATAAACTGCCAAGCTGCGGGATGTGTCAGGACTGTGCCAGCACAATGACGCCGATGATGATGATCGCAAGGCCCGCCATCCGCGTGGCAGACATCGGCTCCTGAAACAGAAAAACCGACAGGATCGCTACGAGGACATAGCCCAAGGCGGCCATAGGGTAGGCGTAGGAGAGCTGTACCCTTTCGATGGCCGCTATCCAGACAAATGCGGAGATTCCGTACAGGGAAAGTCCGACGACGATCGGTACGTTGGTGATGTACTGCAAGATTTTCAGCAAAAACAGATCGCTCTTTCCCGCCAGAGACGAGGCTCCCAGCTTCATGGCGACCTGCCCGCATGCGCTGAGCAGGATCGAAACAAAAATCAGGACGTGCGCCTGCATACCCTTCATCCACCTATCTGTGCTGTTATTCAAAAAAATACAGGATGCCGGCCACCGTAACCACATACAAGAGCACCGTGATCAGGATCGGCTTGTCCTCCAGCAGCACTTTTTCCGGACTGCCTCCCTTGCCGCTCATCGCAATCAAATAGAGGTAGCGGAAAATGCCAAAAATCACGAACGGAATCGTCCACATCAACTGGATCGTCCGCCCGGATGTGAAGGTGAACAACGAGTAGCTGATGATCGTTGCCGTTGTCACGATCGTATTGAATTGATTCAACAATTCTGTCGAGTAGAACTCCAGTACTTTCCGGTGGGAACCTTTTTCCGCTTGCAGCAGTTGAAGCTCGTGCCGCCGCTTGCTGATGGCCAAGAAGAGAGCCAGCAGCATGGTGCAAAGCAAAAACCACGGGGTCAGCGGGGTTCCGATCGCGAGGCCGCCTCCGATCGCACGGAGGACAAAACCGGCAGAGATAATCATCACATCGAGAATGACTACATGCTTCAGCTTGAGTGAATACGCGCAGTTCAGCAAAAAGTAAACCAGCAGCACAAAACCGAGGAGCGTATTGACAGAGAAGGCGACAGAAAGGGAAACAATCAGCAGCAAAGCACCGAAAGTCAGTGCCAAAAACGGGTTTAATGCCCCCGAAGCCATGGGCCGGAACCGCTTTTCGGGATGGTTCCGGTCGTTTTTGATGTCTACAAAATCATTCAATATATAGACACAGCCGGATACGAAGCAAAAAAGGAAAAAGGCGAGAATAGCTTTGCCGCCAACATCCATATCCACTCGGCGGAAAGAAAACAAAAGGGCAGCAAAAACAAGCAGGTTTTTTGTCCATTGCTGAGGCCGCAGCTGACGAATCAACAAAACCAAAACATTTTGGACAGGTGCTGTTTGCGCTTTTACTTTCACAGAATTCGGCAATCCCATATGACTCTCCAATCTATTTACTATGTAGCATGTTACCAAAGGTAAGACGACAATTACCAACAAATAGTAACATAATTGATCGATTTTTGCTGTTTCGTTCCGAATCCAGTTCACAAAAAAGGAGATAAAGGCAAGGGGCAAATCTTGAAAGTGGATATATGGAATCAAGGAATTGCAAGGAAAATCGCTATCCAAATAAAGGGATGTTTGCAAATAACACCCAAAATATAAGGCCAATTTGATTATTGGATATATACCCTTAACACAATTGTCACTATTCTAAAAATTAAAAATTGAAAGCGTATACAACGCGGGGGAGGACATATGAAAAGGCTCGTAAGTTTTGGACTCTCTGTATTGATGGCGGCAGCGCTGGCAGCCTGCGGTTCCCAGCAATCGAACGGAAGCTCTCAAGTTCAGGGGGCAGGCGCGTCGCAGGAATTAAAGCTCAAAGTGAGCATTACGGTCTCGGAGAAAGACACCTGGGGAGTTGCGGTGAAGAAGTGGATGGAGGACGTCGAGCAAAAGTCAAATGGCCGGATCAAAATGAAAATGTATGCAAATGAATCTCTCTCCAACGGCAACCAGCCAAAAGGTCTGGAGGCAGTCCAAAACGGGTCGACGGACATTTCTCTCCACTCTACGATTATCTACAACGTACTCGACCCGAAGTTTGCCGCGCCTTCTCTTCCCTGGCTCATACCAAGCTACGAACAGGCTGACAAAGCGATGAACGGAGAAGCCGGGCAAAAATTGATGGAGCTCGTTCGCAGCAAAGGGATCGAGCCTCTCGCATTCGGGGAAAGCGGCTACCGTCAAATTACAAACAGCAAGAGGCCGATTCTCACCCCGGAAGACTTGAACGGACTGAAGATCAGAACGCCTTCCATGGAAGCGATGGTGGCTACGTATAAGGAGTTTGGCGGTGATCCGACGGTTATGAACTTCTCGGAGGTGTTTACCTCCTTGCAGCAAGGTGTGATCGACGGACAGGAAAATCCGCTTCCGATCATTCTCAACTCCAAACTGTACGAGGTGCAAAAGTACTTGACTGTATGGAACTACATGTACGATCCGATCGTTTTTGGCGTCAATAAAAAGCTGTATGACAGTCTGGACGCGGACACGCAAAAGCTGCTGAGAGAAACGGCCCAAGAAGCCGCCAAATACCAGATCGAGCTGAATCGCAAAGAGAACGAAGAAGTGCTGGCGCAGCTCAAGGAAAAAGGGATGGAAGTCGTCGAGCTGACACCTGAGCAGATCAAGGCATTCCAGGAAAAAGTCCAACCGGTTATCGACAAATATGAGGGCATCATCGGCAAGGATCTTTTGGATGCATTCCGCAAGTAAACACGACAGGTGGAAAAAGGGGCGATAAAGCCCCCTTTTTCATCCCAATCGCAGGGCAATTGCTTTTTACGGGGGGATCGTCATGAAATTCTGGGTTCGGCTGGAAGAGTGGATTCTGGCAGTCTTAATGGGCATCATCTGCGTTTTGACAATGGTCAACGTATTATCGAGATATTTTTTCAACAGCTCGCTTTCCATGACGGAAGAACTGACCACCAACATCTTCGCTTTCATCATTTTTATCGGAGCGGCCTTGCTTGCCAGGGAAAACGGGCACCTCGGCTTTGCGCTTTTGACCGATCAGCTTCCCGCCCGCTTCCGGATCGTTTGTACCGTGATTGTCGGCTGTTTGACGACGGTGTTTTTCGTCATTCTGCTTTGGTACGGTTGGGAAATGGTCATGCAGCAGTATCAGTACAACCAGAAGACGCCGGCCATGGGCCTGCCGGAGTGGCTGATGGGTCTGTCGGTGCCGCTCGGTGCGCTGCTGTGCATGTTTCGTTTCTGGGAAGGGTACGTCCTGGAGATACGAAGGCATAAAAGAGAGGAGGCAAACCAATGAGCGCAACAGCGATTTGTCTATTCGGGTCCTTCTTTCTGCTGCTGTTTTTAAACATGCCTATCGCCGTAGCCCTCGGCCTCTCTACCGCGATCACGCTGCTGCTGTTTGATCTGCCCATCCAGTCGCTGCCGCCGACCTTGTATTCATCGTTGACCAAATTTACGCTGCTCGCGATTCCGTTCTTTTTCCTCGCCGGGCTGATCATGGAGAGGGCGGGCATCTCCAAAAGGCTGATCCAGCTAGCTCAGACGCTTACCGGCCATTTCACGGGCGGGCTTGCCATCGTGTCAGTCGTGGCAGCGTGCTTCTTCGCGGCGATTTCCGGTTCCGGTCCCGCTACGATGGCCGCCGTGGGCGCGATTATCATACCGGCCATGGTCAAGCAAGGCTATCGCAAGGATATGTCGGCAGGGCTTCTCGCGACGGCAGGCGGCATCGGCATCATCATTCCGCCCAGCATCGCCTATATCATCTACGGTGTAATCGCGGAGGTTTCCATTGGTAAAATCTTTATGGCGGGGATTGTCCCCGGCCTCTTGATGGGTGCCATACTGGCGCTGACGGGATACATGATCGCCAGGAAAGAAAAGATCCCTACGCTTCCGAAAGCGAGCGCCAGGGACATTGTGGCTGCTCTGAAGGATGCCTCGTGGGGCTTGATGGCCCCTGTGATCATCCTGGGGGGAATCTACACGGGGATTTTCACGCCGACAGAGTCTGCCGTTGTGGCAGTATTCTACGGTTTGTTTGTCGGAATTTTTATCTACAAGGAAATCAAAATCAAACATTTGCCAAGCCTCTTGGTGGAATCTGCGAAAACGACAGCGATGATCATGCTTATCGTCGCCTCGGCCTCCACCTTTGCCTGGCTGATCACGGTTGAGGGGATTGCGGAGGATTTGGCCAATTCCTTGATGAGCATCGCCCCCAACACGATTACGATGCTGCTGATGATCAACCTGGTCCTGCTGATCGCGGGGATGTTTGTGGATGCCATATCCGCATTTTATATTTTCTTGCCGATCTTTTTGCCGATTCTCACCATGATGGACATTGACCCTGTCCATTTTGGCGTCATGATGACGATGAACCTCGCCATTGGTCTGGTCACACCGCCCGTTGGCCTCGATCTTTACGTTGCTTGCGGACTGGCGAAAATTTCGTTGAAGGAGATATCGAAAGGGGTTATTCCGTTTATTGTCGCATCCATACTCGCGTTGCTCGTGATCACTTACATTCCGTCTATTACACTGTGGCTTCCTGAACTGTTGAACATGAAATAAGGAGTGATCTCTTTTGTCAGCGACCCATTGGGATCAAATTGTTCTGGATGCGGTGGAAAAAGAGCCCTTGTACAAGCAAATCTCGCGGCAGATAGAACAAATGGTGCACGAAGGGAAGTTGAAGCCCGGGACGCGGCTGCCTTCCGAGCGGCGGATGGCTGAGCTGTTGAAGGTGAGCAGGATGACGATCACGCTTGCCAATGAAGACATGAAAGCAAGAGGGATCGTCCGCAGCCAGCAGGGGAGCGGCACATATATCATGCGCGGACCGCAGATGGAGCGGACAGAGCAGGTTGTCACCTGGCATGCCGACTTCGCCTATCAGACGGGGAATGTCAATCATGCGATGGAAGAGATCATGCGTTTTGGCCGAGACCCGCGCCTGATCAATTTCGCGGGTGTCGGCACGGCCCCCGAGGTTCACCCGGGAATCGAGCTGAGCCAATACTTTGCCGAGCATTTGCGGAAAAACCCGATCCTGCTCCAGTTGCCCGCACCGACGCAGGGCTATGAGCCTCTGCGGATAGACGCTTGCAAATGGCTGGAGGAGAGCGGCATTCACGTCGACCCGAAAGAGATCATGATCGTCTCCGGAGCGATGCAAGGACTGGATCTCATCAGCAGGCTGTTCCTGGCTCCGGGCGATTACGTCATCATGGAGGACCCCGGATTTCTCGCCGCCTCTGACGCGTTTACGGCGACCGGCGCCAAAATATTGCGCATCACCCTGGATCAGGAAGGGATTCGCATCGACAATCTGGAGAATCTCCTGATGCAGTTTCCGGTGAAGTTTATTTACGTAAACCCGACGTTTCACAATCCGACTGGCGTGACCATGTCCCTGAAACGGAGAAAGGACCTGCTCGTCCTCGCGAAAAAATACAGGGTTCCCATCGTCGAGGACGATCCGTTCAGCTTGATTTATTTCGGCAAAAAACCGGTGCCGCCGCTCAAAGCGCTGGATCAGGACAATTATGTCATCCACCTCCAGTCGTTCTCGAAGTATTTGTTTCCGAGCCTGCGGGTAGCTCTCCTGGTAGCCCCGGAAGGAATCATCTCCAATTTATCCACGATCAAGCAGCGGATCGATCTGCACAGCAACAACCTGACGCAGATTGCCGTGCATGCCTATTTGACGGAAGGACGCCTGTCGGTCCACGCAGCCAGGCTCCGTCAGGCCTACAGCGCGCGTCTGTCCCTCATCAGGGAAATCGTAAAGGACATGCCTGAAATCCGCTGCAGCATGCCGGAGGGCGGTGTCTTTTTGTGGTGCAGGATCCCCAGCCAGGTCCGGGCGGAGAGACTGCTGCAGACAGCCCTGCGCAAAGGCGTATCGTTTGTGCCGGGGAACTGGATGAGCGGCGTGGGCTTGGGAGAAAATTATCTCCGCCTGGCCTATACACAGCCCTCGCTGGACTTGTTGAAAACCGGATTCGAAATGATTCGTGAGGCCATTTCCGAATATCAGTAAGACCAATCACGAGAATGGTTATATGAAAACGTTTGCACACCCCTTATGCTGATGGTGGGAATTCTCACATCTTACCAGAAGGGGTGTTTTTTGGTGGGTAATAAAGCGATATCGACGGACCTCTTGCAGGATTGGTATTACCACATGCTCTTGATCAGACGCTTTGAAGAGGCGATCAACGAGAAGTTTTTAGCCGGGGACATTCCGGGTTTTGTTCACTTGTACATTGGCGAGGAAGCGACCGGAGTCGGCGTTTGCTCCGCCTTGAACCGCACCGATTACATTACCAGCACACATCGGGGGCACGGCCACACCTTGGCAAAAGGCGCCGAAGCAAAACGGTGCATGGCCGAATTGTACGGGCGCAAGACAGGCTACTGCAAGGGAAAGGGCGGATCGATGCATATTGCTGACTTTGGCATTGGCATGCTCGGGGCAAACGGCGTCGTGGGCGGCGGGTTTAATTTGGCCGTCGGAGCCGCGCTGGCAGTCCAATTGCGCAAAGGCTCAGAGGTAGCCGTCTGCTTTTTCGGCGATGGGGCGAGCAACCGGGGTACCTTTCACGAGGGGCTGAATATGGCAGCCGTCTGGAAGCTGCCCGTCGTATTTGTCTGCGAAAACAACCAGTGGGCATCGACGACGCCGATTCACGAAGCGACGGCCGTCACGGATATTTCCGTAAGAGCGTCGTCCTATGCCATGCCAAGCGCGATGGTGGATGGCAATGATGTTTTTGCCGTGTATGAAGCCGCAGTAGAAGCCGTAGAACGAGCCAGGCGAGGCGAGGGCCCTACACTTGTCGAGTGCAAAACGTACCGGATCAAAGGCCATTTCGTAGGCGATCCGGAGCAGTACCGGACGCGGGAAGAAGTGATGAGCCAGATGGAGAGCAACGACCCGATCAAGAAATTCCTCGAGCGGGTTCTCCCGGAAAAGCTTCTGACCGAAGAGCAGCTCCAAGCAATCGAGCAGCGGGTCGCGGAAGAAATCGAAGAGGCGATCCGCTTTGCGGAGGAGAGCCCTTATCCTGATCCGGAGGAAGCATTTGATGATCTGTACGTAGAGGAGGAGACCAGCCATGCGTAACATATCCTTTTCTCAGGCAACATTGGAAGCGATGCAGGAAGAAATGCGCCGGGACGAGCGAGTTTTCATCATGGGAGAAGACATCGCAAGCCAGGGCGGCATTTTTGGACAGTTCAAGGGCTTGCCAAAGGAATTCGGCCTGGAGCGTGTACGCGATACGCCGATTTCGGAAACTGCGCTGGTGGGAGCGGGAATTGGCGCCGCTCTTGCGGGAGCTGTGCCGGTCGTCGATATGCACTTTGCCGATTTTATCGGGGTGACGATGGACGAGGTGCTCAACCAGATGGCCAAAATACGCTACATGTTCGGGGGCCAGGCGACCCTGCCGCTCGTGCTGCGGGCACCTGACGGCGTGACACGCTCAGCGGCGGCGCAGCACTCGCAATCGCTGGAAGCATGGTTTTTGCATATTCCGGGCCTCAAGGTCGTCATTCCGTCCAATCCCGCGGATGCCAAGGGGCTTCTGAAAGCGGCGATTCGCGACCAAAACCCGGTGATCTATTTTGAACACAAAGACTTGTTCAGCAAAAAAGGACCTGTTCCGGACGGCGACTACCTCACCCCGATCGGCAAAGCGGCGGTCGTGCGCGAAGGGAAGGACGTGACCATCGTGTCGTACTCGGCCATGCTGGGGAAATGTCTGGAGGCCGCCGATCAGCTTGGCAGCCTGCACGGACTCGAGGCGGAGGTGATCGATTTGCGGACGATTGTTCCAATGGACATGGAGACGATCTACGAGTCTGTCAAAAAGACACATCGTCTGGTCGTAGCTCATGAGGCGGTCAAAACAGGCGGTGTCGGGGGAGAAATTGCCGCCTCGGTCAGCGAAAACATCCTCGAGTACCTGGACGCCCCCATCATCCGCGTAGGTGCCGCCTTTACCCCGATTCCTTTCAGCCCGCCTCTGGAAAAGCGGGTGATTCCACAAGTGGAATCAATCGTAGAAGCTGTTCTGCGGGCACGCTGGTAAACAAATTGAAGGAAGGGGGAAATAACATGGCATTCGTAATCACCATGCCCAAGTTCGGTTTGACGATGACAGAGGGGACCGTTTCCGTCTGGTGCAAAGCTGTAGGCGAGCGTGTCGAGAGCGGCGAAGTGCTGTTCGAGGTGGAGACAGACAAGATCACCAATGAAGTGACGGCACCAGGGACCGGGGTTTTGCGCCATATTTTTACGCCCGCAGGCGCAGCGGCACAGGTCGGGGCAGCGCTTGCGATCGTGGCGGAAGAGTCCGAGGATATTAGCGGGTTGCTGGGAGCAGACGGTCAGCAGGGGGCAGGCGAGGGTTCACATCACAAATCCAACGATGCTGTTAGCCGTGATTCGAACGATGCTTCGAGTCTCGAATCAGGCGATCACACCCTTTCAGAGGGGTTTCGCCTCGCGACTCCGCTCGCTCGCAAGCTCGCCAGGGAGAAGGGAATCGATATAGGCCAAGTCAGTGCATCCGGCCCGAGAAGCATCGTTGTCTCCCGCGATGTCGGGGATACTGGGGCAAAGCAGCCGGCTATCTCGCCAGCAGCCAAAAAATATGCGGAGGAGCAAGGTGTGGCCTGGGAGAGGATCGACCAGCGGGGGCGGATCATGCTGCCTGACGTGATTGCCGAACAACTGAAGCAAGCGGGAGGTCAGTGGACGCATCCGCCACGGGAAGCGGAGTCGGCAGCCGCAACCCGCCCGATGACAGGCGCACGCAAGGTGATCGCGGAGCGGATGACCCGAAGCTGGCAGCAGATCCCCCACGTTACACTCACCAGGGAAGTCGATGTAACTCCGCTGCTGGCCGCACATGCCATTCTTTCCGCAGATTTGGCGAGTACGGGGACCAAGCTGACCGTTACCCATTTTCTGGTCAAAATCGTTGCCATGGCTCTGCAAAAGCACCCCAGTCTGAACGCCTGGTGCCAAAATCAGGCGATCACTATCCACCCGGACGTCCATCTCGGCGTGGCCGTCTCTGTCGAAGACGGGCTGCTCGTTCCGGTCATTCCTCACGCGTGCAAACAAGATTTGGGCGAGATAGCGGAAGCCTTGCATAATCTGACGACGCGCGCCCGCGAGCAGCGCCTGACGGTCGATGAAATGCGCGGGGGCACGTTTACGATCAGCAATCTCGGCATGATGGGTGTCGACGGTTTTACGCCGATCATCAATCCGCCAGAAACCGGGATATTGGGGATCGGCAGGATCGTCGAAAAGCCCGTATGGATCGGTGATGACCTCGCTCGACGTTCCATGCTGACGCTGTCCCTCTCTTTTGACCATCGGGCACTCGACGGGGCGGAGGCAGCCGGGTTCCTCCAGACGGTGCATGACTACATCCAGCAGCCGCTGCGGCTGCTTGTAAAGGGGAGGCGGTAGGATGAAAAAAAGGCTGATCGTCATCGGTGGAGGGCCGGGAGGATATACGGCAGCTTTGCGTGCGGGCCAGCTGGGGGCGGACGTCACCCTGATTGAAAAAGGACAGCTCGGCGGCACCTGCCTGAATGTCGGCTGCATCCCGACAAAAAGCCTGCTGGAGTCCTCCCACATATGGGCGAAAAGCAGTCAGTGGTTCCCGGAGAACAAAGCTGGTGAAGTTCCATGGCCGTCCATTCTGGAGCGGAAAGAAAAAGCGGTCATGCAGCTTCGAAAAGGCGTAGAAGGGTTGCTTCGGAAGGGGCAGATCAGGGTCGTAAAAGGGACAGCTTCGCTTGCCGGAGAGAAAAGGGTGACTGTTGCGGGAGAAGAGCAGTTGTTGCTGGAGGCGGATGCCATTATCCTGGCGACAGGCAGCCGTCCGGTCGTTCCGCCGATTGAAGGCATTGACCTGCCGGGAGTAGTCACAAGCGATGAGCTGCTCTCCGTTGCCGAGCTGCCCAAACGCCTTGCCATCATCGGAGGCGGGGTCATCGGCGTGGAATTTGCGACCGCTTTTTCCGAGCTGGGCGTGGATGTGCATGTCATCGAAGCGGCAGAGCGCATCCTGCCGAATATGGACCCGCAACTGTCCCGGCAGTTGAAAGAGCTGCTGGAAAGACAAGGCATTGCCTTTTGCCTTGGCCAAAAGGTCGTAAAAATCATCAAGAAGGAAACGGAAGGGCTGGAGCTGCAATTGTCGGAAGGCAAATCGGTACAGGCCGACCTGGTGCTGGCGGCGGTGGGCAGAGCAGCCGTTCTGGAACCGCTCGGGCTGGATAAGGCGGGGATTCGGGTAGTGAACGGCAAAATAAAGGCAGATGCGTATCAACAGACGAATCAGCCGGGCATCTACGCCATCGGGGATTGCGCAAGTCCGATCATGCTGGCGCATGTCGCGATGGCAGAAGGCAGGGTAGCGGCTGAACATGCCCTGGGCTTCCCCACACAGCCAGTCAACTTCGACCTCGTCCCTCACTGCGTCTACTCTCATCCGGAAGCGGCTATGGCAGGCCTAACGGCAGAAGAGGCGAGAAACAGGGGATTCGACGTTCAGGAAGGGGTCTTTCCGCTGATGGCAAGCGGCAAAGCCCTGGTTGGGGGAGAGACGGACGGGTTTTTAAAGGTGGTAGCGGACAGAAAGTACGGGCGGCTTCTCGGCATTCATCTGCTGGCTCCGCACGCGACCGAAATGATTGCGGAAGCGTCGCTCGGTCTGACGCTCGAGGCTACGCTCGACGAGCTGGTCAAAACGATCCATCCCCATCCTACGGTCGCGGAAGGCATCCAGGAAGCCGCGATGAGCATCATGGGGCAAGCAATTCACCTCCCCTAGTCCAGGGAGGCTGCGGCTTGCATGCCTGCCAAGAGGCACTGCCGTACACGCCAGGGAAAAGGCTGGTTTGCAGAAACCTAAACAGACAAAAAAAGGCTCCCTTGTCTCGCAGACAAAAGGGGCCTTACTGCGTTGACTGATGTTGTGCCGCAGAGCTTGAGCTCGATCTGTATCGCTGCCAGCGGGTGCGGGCCGGTTCCCACAAAACGGCGATGAAAGCGCCGAGGGACGTATTGGTGATCATATTCGCTACAGCAGGGACCGCAGCGATCGGGCTGATGTGCTCCATGGCAAGAAGCGCAGCCAGGGCCGTATTGCAAATCCCGAATTCATAGACGACGGACCGTCGATCCGCTTCCGGCATCCGGAAACCGGCGCCAAAGCAGTACCCGAGCACCATGGGAACGGTTATTTGCAGAAATACGCAGAGAAACAGCCAGGGGAGCAGGACCAGATTCTCCTGAAGCATAGTCTGCGCACCAGAAACGACAGCGAGATCAACAACGATGAGGGCGGCAGCAGAGAGCAGGGGAATGACTTTCTTGACAGGGGCCAGCCGCGACTCCCATTTCCACTGGATCGCCAGGCCCGCCAAAATCGGCAGGAGGACGACGTACACCATTTGCAAAAACAGCGGCAGAAAAGCTACGGGGACAACGCTGCCGACCGTCGCTTTCATGATCAGCGGGGTCAAAACGGGGCCCACCAGCGTATCCACAGCGGACATCATGATGCTCAAAGCGAGCGTTCCTCCTGCCATAAAGGTGTACAGATTGGCTGATGTCCCGCTGGGCACCGCCCCTGCGAGGATTGTCCCCGCCAAGAGATCAGGCTGATCCCGGAAGAACAGAAACGCGAGCCCGATGGAAATGCCCAGCGAGATCGTCCATTTGCCGGCTACGCCAAGCAAGGCGTTCTTTGGCTGCCGAATGACCCGTCTCAAGCTCTCCTGCGACAAGGTAAGTCCCATGTTAAACAAAATAAAAGCGAGCGCAGGGGCGGTCCAATTTTTCAAGAACAGAAAGTGGCCGGGAAAGTGGTAGGCGAGAAGCGCACAACAGACGATCCACAAGGGCAACAATTTGGTGACGGCGGCTTGGAAAAAGCGAAGCATAGGCGGTCCTCCCGGCTATGTAACTGTCCACCCGCCGCAGACGTTTACGGATTGGCCTGTTATATAGGCAGCGGCGTCGGATGCCAGGAATGAAACGGTTTTTGCTACATCATGCGCGGAGCTGATTCGCCCGAGCGGGATGTTACCGATGTAATTTTGCAGGGACCTTTCGCTGCTTTGGCCAAAGAGAGCGCTCATGTCGTCAGCCATTTTCGCCAACAGCTCTGTTTCCATGGCACCGGGACAAACGGCGTTTACGCGAATGCGTCTTGGGGCAAGGACAATCGATGCAGTTTTTGTCACGCTCAAAACCCCCGCTTTTGAAGCCGCGTAGGCTGCGGAGAGCGGGCGCGGGCTGTTTGCCGCAACCGAGGCGATATTGACGATGGAGCCGCCGTCATGCAGGAATGGAGCGGCGGCTTGTATCATGAAAAAGACAGCCTTCAGGTTGATATTCATCACCAGGTCCCAGTCGGAGCTTGTGACCTGATCCATCGGCTTGACGATATTGACGCCAGCGTTGTTGACCAAAACGTGGAAGGCCCCGTGCTCCTGAACGATCTGGGAGAGCAGGCCTTGGATCGCATCTGTTTCCGCCAGATCGATTTGTTTCCCATCTGCTGTATGACCTTTGGAGCGGAGCGTTTCGACGGCGGCAAGCAGTTTATCCGGATTGCGGTCCAGCAAAACAACGCGGTGACCAGAAGCAGCGAGGTCCTCTGCAATCGCGTAGCCAAGTCCCTGAGCCGCACCGGTAATAACCGCCAGCTTTTTTTCTGAACACATGGGTATCGCCTCCTTCATGATCTTCCTCTCGTCAATACCCACAGTATTGCTTGCAGCCGACGAGCGAGT
Organism: Brevibacillus sp. FSL K6-6036; assembly: GCF_037964015.1. NCBI lineage: Bacteria > Bacillati > Bacillota > Bacilli > Caryophanales > Paenibacillaceae > Brevibacillus > Brevibacillus sp. FSL K6-6036. Next base: position 4,964,611 of record NZ_CP150173.1, on the reverse strand, counting down.
CTAGAGCCACTTCCACAATTGGCCTTTCGATTGCGGAGGAGAAAAATGGAAAAGCAAGCCGGGCAAGCGCGACAGCTCTCGTTACTGTATAATTTGGAAATGAACGACATATCAGGAAAGGATTAAAGAATGAAGAGAATCAGTTTGTTTATGTTGGCGATCCTGTGGCTTGTCTCGGGCTCCATCGCCTCCGCGGCCGCTCTCCCGGAGCGGAATGGAGTCGTGACCGACCCCGTCGGGTTGTTTTCATCCGATGAAGCCGAGCAGATCAAAGAGAGTACGAAGGACAAAAAGTACGAGCTGCTGCTCCTTACCGCCAGCGGGCTGGATGAGGCGGAAGGGGAGCGCTTGGCCAACGAGGCCTACGACGGCTGGAAGCTCGGAAAAAATCAACTGATGCTGGTCGTGACGGTGAATCCGAATCACGTGCATCTCGTATTCGAAAACAAGGAGCTGGCAAGTCAAGTCGCCCAAAGCGATGCGGGGGATGTAAAGGGGATTCTCGACCTGCAATTCGTACCGCTGGCGCGAGAGGGAAATGTCGCTGCAGGAGTGATTGCGGTCAGCGACTACGTCAATGAGATTTCCGAGTCGGCGTCTGCGGGGAATGCGGGAGTCACTGCGACGACCCCGGCATCGTCTCCGGCAAATGCGACGACGGCACCGTCAGCATCGCCCGCGGCCTCAGGCGCTTCAAAGGCACCCTCCGGCAATGCGGCAACATCGAAGCACGCTGCGACTCCGCCGCCATCATCCGCTCCATCCGGTTCGGCTCCTGCACAGGCCAAATCGGCGACATCGGCTCATTCCCAGAACTCCATCGTCTGGGTTCTGCTCTTTCTATGCATCGGAGCGGCTCTGTTTTTCACGATCAGACAGCTTGTCTATCGCTCCCGTCTAAAGAAAATGCTGGACCGGGCTGTAAAGAGCCATGCGGAAGCGACGCCTGCCGTCGACCAGATGATCGTCTCCGGGCTGTTCCGCGAGCTGGAGGTCGGCCTCATCGAGGGGGAAACGAAAAAGCAGGTTGCACAGCTTGAACAAGCCGCCCTTCAGCTGCACAAAGAGTCGCAGCAGCTGCAGGAGCAGCTGGCGGGACAAAAGGTTTCCTTTTTCTCCGGGGCCAAAACGGAACAAGCCATACAGGGCCTTCTGGATGCAGTGGAGGCGTATTGTAACAAAATTGAACAAAATCAAGCAAGATTGAAAGAAATTGAAAGGCTGTCCGTCGAGGTAAGGCGTCTCGTCGAAGAGGCTAAAGAAAGAGCAAAAGAGACGTCGGCAATCATCGAGGCGCTCGCCAGGGAAACGTCCTTCTCCTTGACCGTCATGAGGAAGCAGCTGGAACAGGCTGGAGCCATTTTGAACAAAGCGGACAGCATGGATGAATTTGATTACTTGCAAGCCGAAGGACCTGCCAAAGAGGTACATCAGATGTTTGACGGCTTGCGGGCTGCTGTCGATGAGATCAGAGCCCAGATCGAAAAGCACAAGGAGTTTCCTCCCCGGATCAAGCTGAGAGAGGAGGAGCTTCGCCAAGTGGTGGGACGTGAACAGCTGCTGCTTGTCGATGCCGACCCTTTTGCCATTTTGAAAGCGGCGGAAGCGGAAGTGCCGCGCCTCGGAGCGCTGATCGAAGCAGGTGACAGCAACGAAGCAAAGGCATGTATCGATGGCATGGAGAATGGTTTGCAACAGGCGAGCGACGTCGTAGCGGAAATGATTCGGCACCGAGATAGCGCAAGAGCGACAGTACGCAACACGGAACAGCTTCTGGCTGAACTGAGGGAATTCGATTCCGCGTACAATCAGGAGTTTGCGAGACTGCGCGAACGCTTTGCCGAAGTTCATCTCCGTGAGCAGGAAGAGCGTTACGGACAAATCATGGGGGACAAGGAAGAGCTTGAACGGCTTTTGATCGAAATAAAGTCGGCGCTTGACGAGCGCGTGCAAAAATACAGGCTGGCCCACGAACGGAGCGAGCTGTCAGAGCACCTGCTTTCACAGATAAAAAATGTCCGGGAGCAGAGCCTTGGCTATCGCATGGCTCTGGAGGAGCGGGTACAGACGGCAGGCGACCGTTTTCAGCAGTTCCAAAGCCGTTTCTATCAATCAGCGTCTGCTTTTGAGCAGCTTTATGTCAGAATTCCCGAGATTGCCAGGATGATCGCCGAGATAGACAAGGAGATCAACGGGCTGGAGAGCCTGATGAACGGTCAATTGCTCGACGTCTATCAGATCGAGGAGGCGCTGACTTCATTTGAAATGCTTGTCGATCAGCTTGCTCACCGGGTGGAGCTGGTCAAGCAGAAAAAGGAAGAGACGGTGCGCGCTTTCCGGAGGTTCGAGGACGCCTATTCGAGCAGACGCAATCGATACGGCAGAAGAATCCGCCTTTCCCGCTATTCCTCCCAGTACGATCGCTTAAAAGAACAGGTGGAGCTGGCGATCAGGGAGGGGTCCTTTGCCGAGGCCATGCAGGAAATCTCCCGAGGAGAAACGATCCTCAGCGAAATGGATCGGGAGTACCGGCGAGCTTTGGATGAGGAGCGCCGACGAAACAATTCTGGCGGATTTGGAGGCGGCTTCGGAGGAGGTTTTGGCGGCGGCTCGGGAGGAGGACGCTCTTCGGGAAGCTCGAGCTGGGGCGGAGGCGGCCATTCGTCAGGCAGCTCAAGCTGGGGCGGAGGGTCGTCGAACAGCGGGAGATCCTCCGGGTCGTCGCAATGGTAGACAATGTGGTCCGACTACTGCCATACAGCACCGCAAGGAGAAAAAACGGCTGGCTTCCGGCCGTTTTTTCTTTGGCCAACAAAGTTTCGCGAAGCCCATTTTCATAAAGGCAAAAGGGGGCGTCAGGCGCTTGATGCCGACATTGCGCCAGTTCCCGGAAGACCTGTGGTATCCTATGGAGTATGAATCAAAATACATAGGGAAGAGGGGAGAAGCCAACATGCACCGGTTTTACAGCCAAACGCTAAAGCTCCTGGACACGGAGCTGGAACGGATCAAAAAAGCATTGGACCGATTGCCGGAGGAGCGGGTGTGGAAAAAAGTGCGCGGGAGCACCAACAGCGTCGGCAATCTCTGCTTGCATCTGGCCGGAAACGAATATCAAAACATCGTCAGCGGGATCGGCCAAAAGCCGTTCATCCGGGAAAGATCGGCAGAATTTCTCGCGGAAGGCGGCGTCAGTCCGGACGAGCTTTTGGCGCAGCTGACAGGCGTGCGCCAGCAGACGCGGGCGATACTGGAATCGCTCTCGCCAGAAGATATGGAAAGAGAAGTGACGATTGTCTATCCGCCGGACGCGGGAATCGCCTCGTACACCCGTCATTTGCTGGAAATCCTGTACCATACGACTGCCCATTATTCGTATCATACAGGTCAAATTGTCTACATGACCAAGCTTTTACAGGACGGCGATGAGCATTTATTGAGCTGGAAGCATTGATCTATGTCACTTTTTGTGTTACTTTGTCGAAATATAATGGTAATTTTACGACGATCAAAAGATCACGACATGGAGGGGCGTTACGTGAAGAAATCAGCAATGCTAGTTGCAAGCACTCTATTGACTCTATCCCTGGCTCTCGCTGGCTGTGGAAAGCAGGAAGGGGAAAGCGCAGCCGGAGGATCAAACGGGCAGCAGAAGGCGGAAGCCGCTACTGTCCAAATCGGGATGCTCAAGCTGACAAGCTCTGCACCGTTGTTTATCGGGATTGAGAAAGGCTTTTTCAAAGAAGAAAACATTGATGCGCAGGCAAAGTGGTTTGAAGCTGCTCAGCCGATCGCGGTAGCGACAGCTGCGGGAAGCGTGGATGTCGGAGCGACCGGGATTACGGCGAGCCTGTACAATATGGTGTCTGGCGGACAAAAACTGGTAATTGTGGCCGATAAAGGAAGGGAACAGCAGGGCTACTCCTCCTCTGCTTTATTAGTACCTGGCGATTCACCACTTAAAAGCATCGAAGAATTAAAGGGCAAGAAAATCGGCATCACACAGACCGGATCGACCTATCATTACATGGCCGGCAGAATGCTCGAAAAGCACGGCCTCGGGCTTGGCGACGTGGAGCTCGTCCCGCTCAACAGCATCAAAGGATTGATGGAAGCCCTCAAGAGCAAACAAGTGGATGCTGTTCTTTTGAACGAGCCGAATATCTCGACCGTTGTAGACGAGGGCTACGGCAAGGTAATCGCCCAGGTAGGCGACGAGATCGAGTACCAGACTTCGGGCATCTTCTTCTCTCCGAAGCTGGCTGAGAACAAGGATGTGGCCGAACGCTTCCTGAAGGCATACGCAAAAGCGACCCGTTACTACTACGATGCCGTTCTCACAAAGAAAGACGGACAGATCGTTCCTGGCGAGCATTACGATGAAGTCGTCCAAATCATCGCCAAGTACACCGATCAAGAGCCGGACATGATCAAAAAAGGATTGCCTTACATTGACCGCGACGGCAAGCTGCTGGAGTCCGACATCAAGACCCAGGTAGAGTGGTATGCCAAGGAAAAGCTGATCGACAAAGCGATCGATACGAGCGAAATCGTGAATACGCAGCTGTTGGAAGATGCTTTGCAAAAGTTAGGGAAGTGATCGCATGAGAATTGTCATCGAAGATGTCGGCAAGACGTTTCTTGATTCAAAAAAACGAGAAGTGACCGCGCTTACGAACATCAATTTTTCCATTGAAGAGCAGGAGTTCGTCGTGCTGGTCGGACCGAGCGGCTGCGGCAAGTCCACGCTGCTCAACATCGTCGGAGGCTTGATGTCGCCCAGCAGCGGGACGGTCTATTTTGAAGGAACCCAGGGGAAAAAGCCCAAACTGGGCATTGTCTTTCAGGAAATTGCCCTGTTTCCGTGGCGGACGGTCTATGAAAATGTCATCTACGGACTGGAAGAGAGCGGCGCCAGCAAACAGGAGCAGCAGGAAAAGGGCAAGCACTACATCGACATGGTCGGCTTGCAGGGCTTTGAAGGGGCGTACCCGAAACAGCTCTCAGGCGGGATGAGGCAGCGGGCCGGGATCGCCAGAGCGCTGGCGGTCGAGCCGGATCTGCTGTTGATGGACGAGCCTTTCTCCGCGCTGGATGCCCAGACCCGCACACTCATGCAGGAGGAGCTGCTGACGATCTGGGACCGGACCAGACTGAGCACGCTGTATGTAACGCACAACATTCAAGAGGCCGTCTACCTGGCTGACCGGGTGATTGTCCTGTCCAGACATCCGGGCCAGATCAAGGAGATTATCCGCATTGACCTTCCGAAAATAGGAAGGGACAAAGAGGAGTACCGCAGCCAGTTCGAGCAATACGCCGACCAAATCTGGCAGCTAATCAAACACGATGCCCAGGAAGCGCTGAAGGAGGGGTGAGCAGGATGAACGAGCAAAGACAAGTCATTACCAACCGCGTCGCCTTTCTGGAGCAAAAAATTCCGGGCTATGCCGCCGCACTGGGGATTGCCGGACTGGTGGTACTGTGGGAAATCGTCTGCCGGATGAACATCGTACCCCCGCTCTTTTTGCCTGCTCCCTCCGCTATTTTGACAGCAGCATGGGACATGCTCGTGAACGGCGAGCTGATCGAGAATCTGCTGGCCAGTATGTACCGGATCGGAGCGGGATACGCCATCGGAGCGATCTGTGGAATCGCGATTGGCCTGATCCTCGGGTTCTCCCGGTGGGCCGATGCCATTTTGACTCCTATCGTTTATTCGATTTATCCGATTCCGAAAATTGCCCTGCTGCCGCTGATCATACTCTGGTTCGGGATTGGCGAGATGCCCAAGGTCGCAATCATCGCGCTCGGGGTGTTCTTCCCGGTCGTGATCAATACGTATTCGGGCGTGAAAACGGTCGATCCCATTTTGATCAAGGCTGCTGTCACCTTTGGCTCCAACCATCTCAATGTCATCCGAAATGTGATCCTGCCAGGGGCGCTGCCGATGATCTTTGCCGGTCTGAAGCTGGCGGCCGGAACCTCGCTGCTCCTGTTGGTGTCTGCGGAAATGATCGCGGCCCAGCAAGGGATTGGTTCGATGGTACTGCATTACGGAAACCTGATGATTACGACCAAGCTGATGGTGGGCGTGCTGTTCCTGTCCCTGCTCGGTCTAATTTTCAACCGCACGCTGCAGTGGCTGGAGCGAAAGCTGATTCCGTGGAAGTAATGTGAGGGATGCGGCTTTGGCGAAGGGGCCGGACTCAAAGCAAAAGCGTAAGTCAGGCTGTCAGGAAAGTGAGTCCCCGCCTCCATGCTGCTTGAGAGGAAAACAAAAGCTGACGTTTGCAAGCTAGTTTGCATACGTCAGCTTTTTCCTTTTCCGCTGCAAATGGTTGTACCTGTATAGCAGAAGCTGGACTGGCTGTAGCGGTGTTGTCCAGGTAAGTTGGCTTCGGCGTTATGCTTATAAAGAAAAGTGGCTCCCTTTTATGAAGCGGCCCCATTTATAAAGGGCGGGATACAAACCGCACGGCGCGGCTGATCAAGCCCGGCAGCACCGAAACATGGCCTTCTCCCTCATACTCCTTGTACTCGGTGCGAACCCCGTAGCTTGCCAGGGCGGAAAGACGCTCTGCAAGCTCCTTTGCATTCTCGTTCATGCGGCTCTGGTGGCCCTTCTCCAGCTCCCCTACCGCGATCATGATGCCGATGTCGCCGACCGTCTGCTGCTTTACCAGGGAAGAGAACTGCTCCTCGGCTTTCAGCAGAAAGACCTTGTTCCAATGGATGGACGGACTGCCGGCGATATAAGTCTGGAAGGCGTGCGGACGGGTGAACAGGACTTGCAGGACAAAAAGACCGCCAAGAGAGTGCCCAAAGATGGCCTGTCTGCTTTTATCGACAGGGCAGCAGCTTTCAATCCTCGGCTTGAGCTCCTCCTCGATGAATGTCAAAAAGGCTTCGGCGCCGCCGTGCTCCGGCCACGCGGTCCCATCAGGCCGAGGAGGGAGCTCGGCAAGGGGGCTTGGCATCGTAAAATCATAAAAGCGGGCGGGCGGAAACGGCGCTTCCTCTGGATAGCCGATCCCGACAATAACCGCCGGAAAAACGCCCGTCTTCTCGGAGCGGCGGGACTGAATGCGTACGGCCTCCGCCATCGTGGCGAACAAGGCGTTGGCGTCGAGCAAATAGATCACCGGATACCCCGAGGGTGGCGGAGCCTCGCTTGGCCTGTAAATGAGAATGCGATACTCCCGGCTGCTGACGCTGGAGCGCATGGCGTACTGTTCGGTTTGGGGAAGAAAGACCCCGCCTCCGCCTTCCCACACGTTCACTTCTTCAAGCTCCTTTTGCTGGCTCTCCACTGTATCTACTTCCTCTCGCAGTATTTTTTTCGGACTCAACGGCTTTTTTTTCTGGAAAGCAAAAAGATGAAATAGGGAACACCGATGATCGCAATGACGATTCCGACCGGCAATTCGGCCGGGGCAAAGAGGAGCTTGCCAATCGTGTCGGAGACCAGCACCAGCGCCGCTCCGACCAGTCCGCAAACAGGAATCATGTACCGGTGGAAATGGCCGACCAGTCGCTTCGCGATGTGGGGAGCCATCAGTCCGATAAAACCGATGCCACCCGACACCGAAACACAGGCGCTCACGATGCCGATGCTGCACAGGATGAGCATTGCCTTTTCTTTTTCCGACGAAACACCGATGCCGATGACGATGTCTTCGTCCAATTTGAACACATCGAGGATGGCCGACTTGCTGACAATGACGGGAATCAGACAGACAAGCCACGGGAGGATGGAGGCGATATATTTCCAGTTGGCGTTGTAAATGCTGCCCGAATTCCAGACGACTGCCATCTCAAAATCGCTCGCGTTCATCTTCAAGGTCAGAAAAAGGGTGAGCGCACCGAGCCCGGAACCGATCGCAATCCCGGTCAAAAGCAGGCGCTGCGGCTCCAGCCGCCCGTCTTTCCAGGCAAAAAGGTAGATCAGGAGGGCCGCTAGAAGACCGCCAGCCAACCCGAAAAGCGGCATGGTCAAAATCGCCGTCCACCCGGTTCCCTTTACCTGTCCCTGATAAAAAAACAGAAAGATCACCATGGCCGCGCTTGCCCCCGCATTGATTCCCAAAATGCCGGGATCTGCCAGGCCGTTTCGCGTAATTCCCTGAATGACCGCTCCGGCAATGCCAAGCCCGATTCCGACCAGCACGGCGATGACGATGCGCGGCAGACGAAACTCAAGGATGACCAAATCATGTTCCGGCTGCGGGTCGATACGCAAAAGCGTCCGAACAATATCCATCACAGTCATATCGAAAGAGCCGTTCGTCAGGCTGATATAAGCAGCGGCCAGAATCACGCCGATCCCGGCGGCCAATACGGCAGCGTAACGGCCTTTGGAAGCATTATGCACGCTTTTCGCCCCCTCTTGTCCGGATCAGATAGAGAAAGAAAGGGACGCCAAGCAAGGAAGTGACCACGCCAATCGGCATCTCGTACGGATAGTTGACAAACCGGCTGAGCACATCGCATAGCGCCAGAAAGATGCCGCCAAGCACCCCGGAGCACGGGATGATCCATCTGTAGTCGGCACCGGCCAAAAAGCGGGCGATATGGGGAACGATGAGTCCCACAAAGCCGATTTTTCCTGCCAGCGCTACGGATATGCCGGTCAGGATGACCACGCTTCCGGTAGCCATAAACTTGATAGCGGTCGTTTTTTGCCCGAGGTTGACGGCGATCTCCTCTCCGAGAGACAGGACCGAGATGGACTTGGAGAGCCAGATCGCTGCCAGTATGCCGACCACCGCAAACGGGACTGCCAGCTTGACCAGCGTCGGGTCCAACTGGTGAAGCCGGGCGTTGTACCAGAAGCTGATGCTTTGCGACACCTGAAAGTAGGTCGCCACAGCGGTAGCCACGCTGCTCAAAAACGTGCCGATAATCGTCCCCAGAATCGCCATGCGCACCGGGGAGAGCCCCCCCGGCAGCAGGGTGGACAGTGTGTAAACAAGAAAGATGCTGAGGGCCGATCCTATAAAGGAAAAGAGAATCATCTCCATCGAGGACGAGTTGGGCATAAACACCATGCAGATCGTGATGGCAAAAGCCGAACCGTCGGTCACCCCCATAATGGAAGGCGACGCCAGATAATTTCGTGTAATCCCCTGCATGATCGCCCCTGAAATAGCCAGGAAGGCCCCGATCAACAGGGCCCCGATTGCTCTCGGAAATCTGGAGTGCATGATAATCTGGTGATTGACATTGCCCGGATCAAAATGGAACAGCGCATCGCGAATCGTATCCACATCAATCTCCTTGGCCCCATAAAGGACTGACAGCAGGATCGCAAGGACGATGAGAACCGGCGAGCTCCCCAGGATCAGGGCAGATGCAAGCTTGTTTGAACGCATCGTATTCTGCTCACTTTGTCTGCTGGATGCCACTGTCTTTTACCGCCTTGAGGAAGGCCACTTTGCTGTAGGCTGTGCCGCCCTGGGCAACCGGGTCTACGATATTCACGAAGAGATTGCCGTTTTTAACGGCGTTGATGCTCTTCCAGATCGGGTTGTTTTGCAACTCCTCGAAAACCCGGGGGGTGTCTTTGTTTTCGCTCTCGGCAAATTGGACGAACAGATAATCCGGATTCATCTCGGAAAGCTTTTCAAGGGAAATGAGATGCTGCGCCTTCGCCTGCTTGACCTCCGCAGGAGCTTCCGCACCGAGGTCGGCGTAAAGGGACGGGTTGAAGAATACGGATTCCGGATAAATAAACGTGCTGCCTGCCCGGACGCGAATGGCCAAAACCTTTTTGTCTTTAAAGATCGGCCCGATTTTTTCCTTGAGCTCCTGCACTTGTTCCTTGTAGGTTTGCAGCACCTGCTTGGCCTTGTCTTGCTTTCCGGCAAGCTCTGCCAAGAGGTTCAGATTGGCTTCCCAGTCTGTCGATATATGGGAGACCGGAATGGTAGTAGCGACTTTGTTCAATTTCTCGATGGTTTCTGCCGGGAATTTGGTGCTGGCTAGAATCACATCCGGCTTCAGCTTCAAGATCGCCTCGATATCCGGCTGTGTTTTCTCCCCGATCCCTACGGTTCCTTCGGTAATCTCGGCGAACATCGGAGCGAACTTGCCTCCGGTCGTCATCGCCCCAACCGGCTTCACGCCAAGCACGAGAGCATCCTCCATTGACTCGACCGATCCGGTGATCACAATCCGGTCGGCGACAGCCGGAACCGTGTAGTCTTTCCCGAGATATTGGATTGTCCTTGATTCGGCGGTAGCGTTTGCCGGATTGGCAGCAGGCTTGCCGCCAGCTTCCTGGGCCACGGCAGGGCTTGTCGATGAACCGTTTGCCGTTGTCGCCGCCTTGTCGGCTCCGCATGCCGCAAGCGCCGCTGCCATCAGGGAAACGAACAGTACCGCACAATATTTTTTGAGCATCGTTGCTTTTCTCCTCTCCAGGAAATGCGTTTGATAATCATTCTCAACAATGAGTATAAACCAGCTCCCGCGAACGGAACATGGACTATATCCGGAAATCATTTGGACGATCTCCATGCAGCCGCATCAAAAGGTCGTCCACCATTCGGTCGCAGGCATAGGCGGAGTATTCTCGCCACGGGTCGGAGGAGATGAGATGCACCCGGTTCTTGCGGACGGCCTTCAAATCCCGCCAAACTGCGGACGATTGCAAATGGTGCCATTCCCCAAGCGATTCCGGCTCCTGGCAAACGTTGACCAAAATATGATCGGGGTCCAGATCGGCCAATTGCTCCACGGAAATGGCTTGCCGGTGTTCGTCAGGAGGCGGGCCGGGAATGACGTTCAGCATCAAATCGCGGCGGAGGACATCCATCATCCCGCGAGCCGGAGATACGTAGAAGCTTTTTTTGTAGATACTCATGGCGAGCACTTTGTCATCCTTCAGTTCCCGATGTAGCCGCTCCCTGGCGGACTTTGTCTTTTGGTCGTAGCTGCGCAGCCAGCAGTCGGCTTCATGCTCCGCCCCCAACAACTGGGCCGTCAGCTTCAGTTGATCCCGCCAGTGCATCCCCGCTCCGGGTATGTAGAGGATCTGCGCGATTTGCTCCAGCTCTTCCCGCTCCCTGGTGTGCAGGCTGTCCTTGTCGCAAACGATGATATCCGGCTTGGCATGGGCGAGCATTTCCACATTGGATTCCCAGTCCCGGTTGAACCGATAGGCGCTCAGGTGCAGCGGAATATCCGCCCGATACCGCCGATGGTAGTAATGCGTCCATTTCGGGTGGAGGGGTGCGGCGTAGGGCGTGATCTGCAGCGCGAGCAAATGTCCGAGAATGGACGGAGTATAGGCAACGATTTTCCGGCGGCGGTTTTTTATGTAAATGCTGGGGGAAACTCCTACCACTTTCTTGAACTTTCGGCTAAAGTAGAACTCGTCGCTATAGCCTACCTGGTGGGCAAGATCGCGAAGGCGAATATCGGATTGCAGCATGAGCCGTTTGGCGTTGTTGATCCTCACCTCTGTCAGGTAGTCGATGCAGCTTTTTCCGTACGTCTTTTTAAACAGGTCGACAAAGTACTTCGGACTGATGTCGGCCATGCGGGCCAACTGTTCAATCGTCAGATTCTGCTGGTAGTGAGCTTCGATATACGTCTTGATGCTGTCCAGCGTTGTTCGCGGGTCCCGCTCGGGGAGAAGCCGGATCTTTTTCAGCAGCACATACATCAGCTCCAAAAACGCCGATTGCCCGCGAAAATGTTCCAACGGTTGGTCGCTGCGAAAACAAGCGGTAACCAGATCGCACAGCAGCAAAGCCTTGGGCTCGGGGTAAACCGGCACCTCGCCCGCCAAGGGGAAGACACTAGCGGTCTTTGTGTCTTCCAAAACCGCGAATCTGACCGCATATAGCTCGACTTCCTTTTCAGACTCGGCAAACACCCCGATGGTTTGACCGGGATAAGCGAAATGAATCGCATCCGGACGCAATCGGTAATCGTGAAAATCGATCATCAAACGCCCCTCTCCGGCTTTGGAGACGAAGAGAATATGGGACTCGATGAGCTGTTGTTCCATCTTGCCGACGCGAATCAGTTCGGCGCTCTGCAGCTTCAGCCACAGGTCGTTTAAAATGTTTTGGACAGATTGTGTATGGTCAGGGGTATATTCCAAGCTGGAAACCTCCAAATTTCAATAATGATAATCATTATCACTACCTTACGTTAGCATAGACGCACTTTTATGGTCAATTGCCAGTAGACAGTTTTTGCAAACGAAAAAAATTTTTCGGATACGGTCACAAAGTGCGATCGTTGATTGTTATAGAAGGGCAAAAGGGGGTGAAAAGCTCTTGGATAAAGAGCAAATCGAGCGGCTTGTCGTGGAGATCAAGGCCTCCGGTTCGCTTGAAGGGTTCGGAATGGTCATTGAGCAATTGCAGCAGCCTATTTTCACCTACTGCTACCACATGCTCGGGCATCGGCAGGAGGCGGAGGACGCGGTTCAGGAGGTTTTCATTAAAGCCTATGAAAACCTGGAAAAGTACACGGAAGTGGTTTCCTTTTCCGCATGGGTTTACAAGATTGCCTATCATCACTGTCTTAACTTGATCAAGCGAAAGCGGATTTACCGCCTGGTTCCCTTTTTGAACAATCGGGTGCCGGCGGATGACCGAGAGGAAGGAGCAGCCCGGGTGGAACAGGGCCAGTTGAGCGCTCCCCTCCATCGGGCGTTATCGACTCTATCCCCGGAGGAACGAAATTTGATCCTTTTACGGGTAATCGAAGAAAAAGGCTATGAGGAGTTATCTGTTCTTTTCCAAGAAAAGCCGGCAACCTTGAGAAAACGATACGAGCGGGCAATGAAAAAGTGCAAAAACCAACTAATTTCGCAGAAAGGTGGGGAAATGAGTGAAGCGTTCAGACTCATTCGATGAAGTCAAACAGCTGATAACGGATACACCAGTTCCCCAGATTGATGTCAAGGATCAGGTGCTGGATCGTTTGCGCGAGCGGCAAAATAAAAAGGAGGAATTTCGAGTGAAAAAAAGAATGGGATTGATCATTGCGGCGTGTATGGTATTCAGTGTGACAACAGCGTATGGGGCGGTAAAAGTGTACGAGTTGAAAAATGAAAAAGGCGAAGTCGTATCGCAGATCACCCACACGACAGCAGAACCGGGAGAGGGTCAGCATAAAACCTACAGCCAATTGTTCAATGAAGTCCGTGAATCTGTCAAACCGGGCAATGCTGCTGCGGTCTATATCGTCCCGGACAATCCGAATAAGATCGTGAGCTTCTTCCAGATCCCGATTACCTCGACTGACCGGGCAGTAATACAGAAGGAGGCGGGAGACAAGTTTACTTTCCCGGCCGAATTGGCAGGCGGTTTCACGTTTAAAGATGGTTCGGTTCAACACGAAGTCATTCGTGACTACAACAAGGAAGACTTTTATAAAGAGGCAGAGGAAACAAAGAAGGATGTCATCGTAAAAGAACTGAAGGTGGAACCGACATTCCAGCTGATAGCAGGTACCTATTCCAATAGCAAAGGTGACGTTACGGTAAGAATCGAGAACTTTGAAAAAGTCAAGTATTCTGCCGCGGAAGCAGGCCCGGACGATACTGTGGAAAATGTAAAAGTAGGCGGCCAGGAGGCCCTTTACCAACTGACTAATCTCAAGGGAGAAAACGGAAGTGTAGTAAGGGTTGACAAGTCCATTCAATTTTACAAGGAAGATAAAAAATTGATGGTCTTTGTATCGACTTCTTCCCCGGACATTGCTAAGGAAGACTTGCTCGCCATCGCGGAAAAGCTCGTGAAATAATCTCTCCTGACCCAAAATTTTTACAAAACCAGTTCGCGATCGTGGACATCATCAAATGGCCAAACAGCGATCTGGAACAATACTGCATGGTCTATCAAAAAACATAGAAAAAAGGGGCTTTCCCTCATGTCTGAAAAGACGAGGGGAGCCCCTGTTTGCGTATCGCATAAAAAAACTGCCTCACAGGTTCGTTGAGGTAGTGGAGGGTATTGCTATAGCCAGTGATAAATTACCGATGAATGGCCTGCATCAATAGGGCGGATGCTTCTTCTGTTGCAATCCCTTTGACGAGTTCTACTTCGCTGATGAATAATTGCTGTGCCTGATCGAGCATAAGCTTGTCTCCTGTGCCGAGCACCTTTGTTCTCGAGATCCAGGTCAGATCGCGGATGACTTCGGCCTCCTCGTAAATATCCCCGCGTTTGATCTTCTCCATATTGATGCGGTGTCTCTGGGCAGCGGTGACGCTCAAGTCAGGCTCTCCCTCGTTCAGGGCGACAAAAGCAGCTTCCAGTGTATGCTCTTCTACAATCGGGCGAATGTTCAGATCGTCCATCTTGTGCAGCGGGACCATGATTTGCAGTTCTCGAAGCAACATGTCCAAAACAAAGTATGGCTGTTTTTCGCCGAGAAATTCTTTCTCAACAATGGCTTCGATCACTCCGGCTCCGTGGATCGGATAAAAAATCTTGTCGCCAATGTGAAACATAACCCCACCCCCGATCTTGTAATACATCTAGTATAACACAAATTTGATATTCGGTGAAAATAAATAATCTTACCACATGAAAATATTTTATGTCAATAATGACTTTGGGTGCTTTCCGAGCCGTTTCTATGAATTTGCCTGTGAATGCGGTAAGATGGGAGAAAATCATGCAGGAAGGGGTGACGGGTATGCTTTCATGGACAGGAGAAAGGATTATCCCCAAGCTGCTAAAGCCGACAAATGGCATGCTGCTGGAGCACATCGCCCGCTATTATTTCGCCACTCCGTACATCCGCGGAAGGGTGTTGGATTTGGCATGCGGCACTGGATATGGCTGTCATATGGTGGCCAAGGACCGAAAGCGCGAAGTCACCGAGATTGTCGGGGTGGATATTGATCCGGAAACGGTCGAGTATGCCAATCGGGAGTACAATCACCAAAAGGTTGTCTATCAGCAGGGCGATGCGCTTGACCCGCACCTGCCGGAAAAGCTCGGGATGTTTGATACGATCCTCAGTTTCGAAACGATTGAGCATGTAGCGGATGACGTTCGGTTCATGGACCAGCTTTATCGTCTGCTGAAGCCGGGCGGGACGCTTGTTTTGTCCAGTCCGTTCGGACGGGGGAGAGGCATGCCGACCAGCGAGCCTTTTCATGTCCATCAGCTGACGCCGGAAGAGTTCCAGGAGCTGTTTGTCCGTTTCTCAGATGTAGACATCTACTATCAGCGGGGTGTTACCTTTGAGAAGCCGAGAAACGGCGTTCGTTATTTTATCGGAGTGGCGGTTTGCACGAAGTGAGGATGTTGGGTTGAGCTTGTCGACAGAGCAGGTTCAAAAGAAGGCTGTAAGACAAGGAAGGATACAGACAACTGGAGGTTTTGCGAACAATGGCAGACAAAGCGAATCAACCGCTGCCAACCAGCCTGGCGGGGCAGCAGCGAAAAAACATATATCCGGGACTTGAGGTCGAGATCGTTCTCAAACAGGATCAACGCACCGGAAAGACGACGCGGGGGATCGTCAAAGATCTTCTGACCAATTCTCCGGCTCACCCGCACGGGATAAAGGTTCGCTTGCAGGATGGGCAGGTCGGCAGAGTGAAGACGATCGTGTCCTCTGAAAAACAATGACAAACGGACGCGGAGGGGCGTTCGTTTTAAAGAGAGGCCGGACGCTTCTCTTTTTTTTTGCCTGGAAGTGACAGAGAGTGTGCCATACAGAGAGCAGACTCATAGGAAAAAAGGGCCGGATCGGTTATAGTACAAGAGAGTGCATCCGTTTTCCCGGCCTTCGACAGAGGCAGAAATAAAAGCAAAAGACAAAAGAGTGACAGGAGGACAAGCCTGATGCTTTTCATCGACAATCAAAACATAACCGACCCCAGGATCAATCTGGCCATCGAAGAATACGCATTGAAATATCTCCCCGCCGATCACGACTACCTGCTTTTCTACATAAATGAACCGTCTATTATCATCGGCAAGAACCAGAATACGGCCGAAGAGATCAATGCCGACTATGTAGCCAAGAACGGCATTCACGTCGTCCGCCGCCTGTCCGGTGGAGGGGCTGTCTACCACGATCTGGGCAATCTCAATTTCAGCTTTATCACCAATGACGACGGGAACTCCTTTCACAACTACCGCAAGTTCACGGAGCCGGTCGTAAAAGCGCTGAACGAGCTGGGCGTCGAAGCTGAACTGACGGGACGCAACGACATTCAGGTAGGGGAGCGGAAAATTTCCGGCAACGCCCAGTTTTCCACCAAAGGGCGCATGTTTACGCACGGGACCCTGCTGTTTGACTCCCAGATGGAAAATGTAGCCTCAGCCTTGAATGTGAACCCGGAAAAGTTCAAATCCAAAGGGGTAAAATCGGTTCGCAGCCGCGTGGCCAACATTTCCGAGTTTTTGCGTGAGCCGATGAGCATCGAACAATTTCGGCAGCACATTCTCAACTCGATTTTTGCCGGATCACAAGTGCAGCAGTATGTACTGACTGAAGCAGACTGGAAACGCATCGACCAGATCTCGGCGGAGCGCTACCGGAACTGGGACTGGAACTACGGCAAGTCGCCGGCTTTCAACGTCAAGCGGGTGAAGCGGCTTGGCTCAGGGACCTTCGATGTCCGTCTGTACGTGGAAAAGGGATTGATCAAATCTGCCTCCGTCTATGGAGACTTCTTTGGCTTGGGCGAAACTTCGGAGTTTACGGACAAGCTGGTGGGTGTAAGGTATGACCGGGAAGCACTGGAGCAGGTGCTGGATACGTTGGATCTCGCGTATTATTTCGGGCCGGTCACCAAAAAGGAATGGCTGGAGATGGTGCTGTAGCGAGGAGGGGCGGCAATAGCCCGAGTCCTGCCGCATGGGTGCTGTATCATACTCGAAGCAAGTGAACGTCTTAAAAAAGCGGAAGGCTCTTTCCCGGCGAAACGTGTGTCGAGGAAAGAGCCTTTTTTGCTTATTGGGCACTTGGAGTTGGTCCCATGCCTTCGGACCGTGTGCCTCAGTTTCTTCCGGCCGGTCTCTCGCAGCAGTCGGTCATACCTGCATCAGCAGAGCATCCAGACGTTCTTTTTGCCGCAGGTGGTGGCGGTAGTGCATCTCTACGATGGCGAACCACTCCGTCGCATTCAAGTGGCCAAAGGCTGGATGGGGAGCCGTAAAGACGGGAGAAATGTCAGCCAACACCGGCTCCAGCTCGCGCATCTTGCTTAAAACCTGGCGCAATCCTTCTGCAAGCTGCTCCTTGCTCTCCGGCTGCGGAGGCGTATATTCCGGGGAGGCCGGGACACGAATGCGCACAGGAGGGAGGCTGCCTTGGGCAAATACCGCTTGCCCTGCTTCCGTTTTTTCTCCTGGCGTATCTCCGCCTGACAAGGACTCGCTGCCAGCTTCGCCGTTTGCGGCTTCAATCTGCTCGCTCTGCGCTTTGAAGGTATCCACGTGGCGAAGCTGCATGAACAGGGCGGCGCGGATCAAATGCATATACATTTGTCCGAGCGACCATTCGTCTTCACTTGGTTTGCGGGTGAGCTGCTCCATATCATAGCGGTCCAGTTCCCTCACGTACAGCTCCGTGATTTCCTCCATTTTTTTCAACGTCTCTTTCGTATTCATAAGCATATCAGACAGCTCCTCTCGTTTTCTCGATCTACTCTCCTTACTATACGAGAGCGCTCCTGACAGCAGTATGTCAGTAGTGTTTCAGCATGTTTTCGATTTCTTTACGCACTTGCAGCCGAAACGATTCCGGCTCGACGACCACCGCTTTGCTTCCCCAGCCGAGCACCCATGGCAGCACTTCCTCGGGCTGCCGGACCCGGAGCGTGACGAGCAGGCCGTCCGGATGGTCTTGAATAGCGTCTATATAATAGAAACGCGATTCCCTTGCCTTGTCGGAAATGTCATGTGCAATGCGGACAGTGATTGTCATAGTTCGGTCATCTGCCGGGGTATAGTCCTGCAGATTGAAATCGGGAGGCCGCACCGCTTTTTCATCCAACAGGGTAAGATCACGCATTCGCTTTACGAGAAAACGGCGGATGTCCGCCCGCAGCTCACAGTACCCGAGCAGTCCCCATGAGCCGTTTACGAATACCAAGCCATAAGGAGCGACGGTACGGAGGTTTTGGCGATTTCCATCTGCTTCAGGTAGCTTTTTCGTATAGAGAAACCGCACTTTCCTTTCCTCTTGTATTGCTTGACGGAGCAATTGCAGCATCGTCCGGGAATCGGCATCTGCTGCCGATTGGGCGGTGAGCAGTTTCATGCCGGATCGCGTCTTCTCCACTTCCCGCTGTACAGCTTGGGGCAGGATCGCTTCGATTTTTTTGCGCGAGGCTTTCGCTTTGGCGAGATAGAGCGGATCGAGCTGCTGTTCGACGAAGTCGAGTCCGAGCAGCAGGGTTACCGCTTCGTCCGCCGAAAAATGAAGCGGCGGCAAAAAGTAGCCCTCCATCAAGGAATATCCCTGCCCGGGAGCGCCGACAATCGGAACGCCAGCCTCTGACAGCGCCTGGACATCGCGGTAGATGGTTCTTACGCTTGTTTCGAAAATGGCTGCCAGATCTTCGGCACGCAATGTTCCTTTACGCTGCAATTCGAGTACGATGGCGAGCAGGCGGTCCGTCTTGTTCATCGTGTTCAGCTTCCCTCCGCAGGTGATTTTCCTTCACTGTAATCGGTTGGTCGGCGTCTGGCAACTGGGGCTCTTTTTCTTTCCAATGGGTACAGCCCGAAAGGCCGCTGATCGGGCTTTGGTGGAGGAGATGAAAAAGCAGAAAAACGCTCAAGGTTCGGTGGGACACTGCTTGAAAGATTCACTGTCCGGCTCCACTCCAAAAGCGGAACCGCGTCCAAAAGCAGCGACTCAGGGAGCTTCTCAGAGTTGGACGCTAAAAGCGTGTTCCGCACTCTTCGCTCTGCCTGGGAGGTGTCCCAAAGACCTTCGCGTTTTTCTGCTTTTTCATCTCTACAGCTTTGGGGTTCGTTCAGACATTTTTTCCGGGTAAATCAAAGAGGGAAGGATAAAGGACAGAGGAATAAGAAATGAAATCCGAGTCTGAATCAGAATTGCAACCTTATTCTTATTATGCAAGCGTCCACCTTCTTCGCCATCAGATCATATCTCAACCATCGGATAAGCCGTCATCCTTGAACACTTCAGACTCCCTTTCATCCTGAGTTTCCTACAAAATCCGTTACCTCCCTTAAGACTCCCCCAGCAAAAACCCGAAGCAAACCCCCTGCTCGTCAAAGAAGCATGTTCCCAGACGAACGCCTGTGGAGCCCTGCCCAGCTTCGCAAGCAATCGCGGGGAAACAAAGCGCAACCTATGAATAAGCTTCGAAGCTGCGCGTCGTTTTGCGCTTTCCCGCGATTGCTTGCGAAGCGGACAGTTTAGCTTCCTCGCAGGGCGGAGCCGAAGTGAGTCTGGGAACATGCTTCTTTCCCTGCAGTCCCGTTGCTTATACAGGTTTTCACGACAGCAACGGCTATCCTCATAAAGCAGGTACACACCAGGATAAAGCCAGGATAAAGCCCATTCCGAATGATAAAGCTTCGCATCGTCTATTATTTGTGCGAAAATACGAATGTTTACTTGCCCGAAGACAAGATCATATGTATAATGAGGACAATGAATATACCTGAACATCGCTCTAGCAGGTGATATCATGAGCCTACTGGACTCGAATGAGAGTAAAAAAAAGCTGAGCCATATCTACAACGAGATCTCCAAGGAATTATTCGGATTTGGCACAACGCTCTTGCGAGTGGAGATTGACAAGCAGATCATTACCTTTCAAGCCAAGCATCGCAGGTCGCCTCGTTCAGCAGCGTTGGAAGGTGAAGCCCCAACGCTCAAGCTGGAAGTCGATTTCCGGATGTCGCTTTTGTACAAAAAGAGACTCCGCGAGCGGCTGGAGGAAGAGATGGGTCTGCGCATTGAGGCAGTCTTGCGGGATTATGATGCACCGACGTTGTGGGCGATCACCAATGTGATTTTGTTGGAGTCGCCATAATCGAATACGTGAAACCGCCAGTGAACGGATTATCCCTTTTGATCTATCTTAAGAGATGACCGGAGCGTGGCTGAAACGGGCGTCACTGTTCTTTGTTTACAAAGAAAAGTGCTCTTGTTAGAAAGCAAGTTTTCTACCAAGGGTACTTTTCTTTTTCTATTTGGCAAAAAAATACAAATGGCAAGGCGGTGAGACTGCAGCGCAAGATAAACAAGCGAAATGAAGCAAAACAAAACGTAGAAAAACGCAGCCGAGCGAACCCAAACACAACTGAAGATTAGCAAACAGGACAATGATAAGCATTATTTTGTTTTTTTTTACTAAAAAACAATTAAAAAAACGAACGTATTTTGATGTTATTATATTAATGTTCGATTTTAGTGAATAACGCAATGGGTGGAGGAATATAGCGATGAAGAAAACGAAACTGTTTGGTGGCTTTCTGACCATTTCCCTGTTGTCCGCGGCTTTGGCCGGATGCGGCGGAGGAAACGGACAAGCGGAAAACGGAGCAGCAGGCGGTTCAAACAAAGGCGAACCGAAAAAGCTGGTTATCTCTACGTGGGGCTTCTCCGAGGACTTTTTCCGCAAAGAAGTGTACGAGCCGTTTGAAAAAGAACACAACGTAAAAATCGTCGTGGAAATCGGAAACAATGCGGAACGACTCAATAAAATCCGCCAGGGCAGCTCGCAAGTAGACGTCATCTACCTCTCCGACTACTATGCTCAGCAGGGCATCGATGCCGGTCTGTTTGAAAAAATCGACCGCAGCAAGATCCCGAACATTGACCAAATCTACGACATCGCCAAAGCGCCGCTGGGCGAGGACTACGGCCCAGCCTATACCATCGGCCAATTTGGCATTGCCTATAATCCGACCGTCATCAAGACCGAGGTGAAATCCTGGAAAGACCTGTGGAATCCGGAGATGGCCGGCAAACTGACACTGCCGAACATCACGTCGACCACCGGTCCAATGCTGCTGGACGCTGCTTCAATTGTAGCGGGCAGCGAAGCATTCGATGAAGACAAGGCGTTTGCCAAGGTAAAAGAAGTGAACCCGGGCGTCGTAAAATACTACGACAAAACTTCCGAATATGTGAACATGTTTAGCCAAGGCGAAATCGCAATCGGTCCGATCATGGAAATGTACTTCAAGGACATCCAGGCTGCCGTACCGGAAGCAAAATTCGTATCCCCTGAGGAAGGCGGCTACGCGGTCATGAACACCGTGAACGTCGTCAAGGGAAGCAAGAACAAAGAGCTGGCCGAAGCGTTCATCAACTGGCAGCTGAGCAAGGAAGTCCAGGAAAAATCGGCGAAAGCCAAAGTCGATTCTCCTGTAAATACGAACGTACAGCTTTCCGACGAGGAAGCAAAAGGCGTCACCTACGGTGCAGAGGTCATCGGCAAGCTGCGCAAGCTGGACATGAAGGCCGTAAACGAGCAATCCAAAGCATGGATTGACCGCTGGAACCGGGAAATCGCCCAATAGATCGCTAAGACGAAAACAAGGGTATATCACACACATATGCCCTTGTTTTTCTGTCAAAAGGACAAGTAAACGCTGGCAATTGTTCATGCCAAAGGAGGACCCTGCCGTGAAAGAAAAAGTCATCCTCGATGTCGATACCGGAATTGACGATGCCCTGGGCATCATGCTGGCAATCAAAAGCAAACGCTTCGATATTCTCGGGATCACGACGGTGAACGGAAATGTGTCGCTGGCAAAAGCGACGGAGAACACCTTGAAGGTACTGGAGTTTTTGGGCGTGGAGAAGGAAATTCCGGTGATCCGTGGAGCAGACCGTCCTGTACTCAGACCGACCTTTTTTGAACACCGGGTCCATGGAGAGGACGGGCTTGGCGGAGCGCTGCAGGACGTTTCCGTGAAGACACAAGCAGCAGTCGGCTTTGCCCCTGACTTCCTGATCGAGAACGTGCTGCGCCATGACGGAGAAATCACCTTGATCATGACGGCGCCGCTGACCAATCTCGCATTGGCGGTGCGGAAATGTCCGGAGATCGTCCGCCATGTAAAAGAAGTGATTGTGATGGGCGGCGTGGTCAAGGATTTCGGAAACGTTACCCCGACGGCGGAGTACAACATCTACGTCGACCCCGAAGCGGCCAAGATCGTCTTTCACGCCGGATTCCAAAGGCTCACACTCGTCGGTCTGGACGTGACGCGCAAAGCGTTGTTGACGGAGGAGCATATCCGCCAGCTTGGAGACACTCCTGTCGGCCAATACGTGAAGACAAGCACGGCTGATTACATGCAGCGCTACTTTGAGAGGAATGGCGTACGTGCATGTGCCCTGCACGACCCGCTCGCAGTCGGGGTCGCGCTGCAAAAAGACCTGGTAGGGACCCGGAAGCTTTTTGTGGACGTGGAGACCCGGAGCGAGCTGTGCGACGGCCAGACAGTATGCGATTTCCAAAACCGCTTGTCCAAAGCGCCGAACATGGACGTTTGCCTTGAGGTAGATTCCAAAGCGTTTCTCGACCTATTTATCCGCACGCTGCAGTCGTAGCGAAATCAGGAACAGGAGTACATGTGATGAAAAAACTGGGTTTGTATTTGTTGCTGCTGCCTGGACTGCTGTTTTTAACGCTGTTTATGGTCATTCCCATTGCAATGACGATACTGTCTACGTTTTTCCAGGAAGGAAGCTTTACGCTTGAGGGCTATCTGCACTTTCTCGCCGACCCGTACTTCCTGAAGATCTTGTGGACAACCTTGCAGGTAAGCGTGGTAACGACGATTGCATGCATTCTGCTGGGCTTCCCGGCAGCCTACTATATCTCCAAGCTCGGACCGCGGAAAAAGGGAGTTCTGCTCGCGCTGGCGATCTTCCCGCTGCTGACCAGCTCTGTCGTCCGTTCGTTCAGTTGGATGATCATCCTTGGGAAAAAGGGGCTGTTGAACAGCTCGCTGCTTTCGCTGGGGCTGATCGAAAAGCCGCTGGAAATCCTCTATACGCCGAGCGCCATGATGATCGGCCTGATTCACCTGTTTCTCCCGCTGATCATCATCACACTGGTAGGGGTCATGGAAAATATCGATCCAGACCTGCTGAAAGCGGCAGAAAGCCTGGGTGCATCCAAGTTTACGGCGTTTCGCCAGGTGATCGTTCCTTTGAGTGTGCCGGGCTTGATCATCGGCAGCATTCTGGTCTTTGTGGGCAGCCTGACCGCCTACACGACACCGGCGCTTCTCGGAGGGAAGCAGCGGGTGATCTCGACGTTCCTTTATCAAAACGCGATTACCTTGAATGACTGGCATATGGCCTCCGTGATCGCCACGATCATGATTGCAATCACCTTTATCGTGATCGGGCTGATGAACAAACTGGCTACGAAACTAAATCCGAAGGGGTAAGAGGCATGCGGGAGAAAAATCGAGGGCTCGCCCTGTTTACGTTTTTAATCTTTCTCTTTTTGCTCGGGCCGTTGCTGATTATTTCGGTTACCTCATTCGAGCCCGGCACGGTGTTGAAATTTCCGCCTCAGGGCTTCTCGCTGAGATGGTATGAAAACATTTTTGAGGTAGAAATGTTCATGGAGACATTCAAAACCTCCATGATTGTGTCGCTGGCGGGAAATTTGCTGGCTCTGGCTTTGGGCATCCCGGCCGCTTATGCGCTGAGCCGCTTTCAGTTCAAGGGGAAGTCGCTTCTAAACGGCGTCTTCATCTCTCCCGTTCTGATTCCGGGAATCGTCATGGGATTTGCCATGCTCAAATACGTCATCATCACGTACCAACTGCCGATTTACGCGGGCCTTTTGGTCGGGCACACCGTATTGATGCTCCCGTTTATCATCCGGGTTATCGCATCCAGCCTGTCCAACTTTGATTTTGCCATCGAAGAGGCCTCGCTCAGTCTGGGGGCCGGACGGCTGGAAACCTTCTTCAAAGTCGTACTCCCCAACATTCGGTCGGGGATTATCGCGGCGGTCCTGATCGCTTTTCTCGAATCGTTCAACAATGTCGACATTTCCGTGTTCATGACGGGGCCAGGGGTCAGCACACTGCCGATCCAGATGCTGACGTACGTGGAGAACTACTTCGATCCGACGATCGCCGCCATCTCGGTATTGCTCATGATCATTACGGCTATCTTCATGTTCATCATTGAACGTCTCATGGGTTTGTCCTACTTTACCAAACGATAATGGAGGCATCAATTCATGGCATTGCTCACGCTGGAAAACGTATCGGTCGCCTATGAAAATCAGAACATCCTGGACAATTTCAGTTTGAATATCGAAAAGGGCCAGCTCATTTCACTCCTTGGTCCGAGCGGCTGCGGGAAAACGACGACACTGCGGCTGATCGCCGGGTTCCTGGAGGCCAAAGCGGGACGATTCCTGTTCGACGGCAAGGATTATACCCGTGTGCCGGTAAACAAGCGCAACTTCGGCTTTGTCTTCCAGAGCTACGCGCTGTTTCCGCACCTGTCCGTGTTTGACAATGTCGCGTTTGGACTTCGGCTGCGAAAGGTCAATCAAGCCGAAATCGACCAGCGCGTCCGCCACATTCTCGATGTTGTCAGCCTGAACGGTTTTGAAAAGCGCTTCCCCAAGGAGCTTTCCGGGGGGCAAAGGCAGCGTGTGGCGATTGCCCGCGCACTGGTCATACAGCCCGATCTGCTCCTGTTTGACGAGCCGCTGAGCAATCTGGACGCCAATCTGCGGGTAAACATGCGGGTGGAAATCCGCCGCATCCAGCAGGAGCTGGGCATTACAACGGTTTATGTGTCCCATGACCAGGAGGAGTGCTTCTCCATCTCCGACCAGGTGGCGATCATGAACAAGGGGATTATCGAACAGCTTGACGATCCGGCGACTATTTTCAAGTATCCGCGGACGGAGTTCGTCGCCCGGTTCATCGGCTTCAACAACTTCATCGACTTTGGCGAAAGAACGGAGCAGGACGGGGAGATCCATTTGACTGCAGGCAGCCATACGTTCCGGGCTGCCAAAAATCCGGGTACAGCCAACCATTCCGGGAAAAAAGGGGCGATCCGTCCGGACGACCTGGTGGTCAGCGCGGAAGAACCGGCCGATTCGGTACGAAATGTGTTGAAGGGCAAGGTGAAAGTAAGCACGTTTTTGGGCAGAAGCTATCAGTATGTCGTGGAGACCGACCTGGGCGATTTTACGGTCAATCAGGAAATGGATTCCCCTTATAAAGCAGGCCAGCCGGTCTATCTGATGTTTCCCAAAGAAAAGCTGGTTTTGGTCGACTAATCGTCAGCAGACAGGAGGGGTATCCATGCAGGTTGATCTGCTCATCTTGCAGGCAAACGTATACAACAGTTATTTCAAACGGTTCACGAAAGGCAATGTCGCCGTTCTGGACGGACGGTTTCTCTATATCGGGCAGCGCGGCGCGGAAAGCTTTGAAGCCAGGGAAGTGATCGACGCAAAAGGGCGCTACATGATTCCCGGCTTGGTCGATATCCATCTGCATATTGAGAGCACGATGGTGACGCCGGAGACCTTTTCGTTTGGGCTGATTCAAAACGGAGTGACGACGATCGTTCCCGAGCCGCATGAGATGGCCAATGTGTTTGGCATCTCTGGCATCCGGGAGATGATCCGGGCAAGTCAGAACTGTATCGTCGATATGTTTTACGCGATTCCCAGCTCGGTGCCGGCGACATCGATGGAGACGACCGGAGGGGCTGTGGAGATCGAGGACATCGACGAGCTGCTTCGTTCCGAGCGGATTATTTGCCTCGGCGAAATCATGAACTACGTCGACGTGATCACCGATCCGGATTGCAAGACCAATCGCATCCTGGAGCATATCCGCAGCCATTACCCGGATCTCGTCATCGAAGGCCACTGTCCGAAGCTGCTCGATCTCGACCTGCACCGCGTCATTTTCGCCGGTGTGGATTCCGATCACACCCACCAGACATTGGAGGGGATGGAGGCCAGAATGGCAGCGGGCATGTTCATCGAGATTCAGGAAAAGTCGATGACGGAGGAAGTAATGAGCTACCTCGTCACAAACGACGTATCCGAGCTGTTTTGCTTCGTCACGGACGATGTGATGACTGATTCGCTCTACCATCGCGGACATCTTAACCACATCGTCAAAAAGGCGATCCAGATGGGGATGGAGCCGGAGAAGGCGATCTATGCCGCCACGTTTACCCCGGCGAGAAGGATGAAGCTGCTCGACCGCGGAGCCATTGCGCCAAACAAGGTAGCCGATTTCATGCTGCTGTCCGATCTGCGCGAGCTGGCGATTGATGAGGTCTACAAGAATGGGAAAAAGGTATACGACAAAAATGAAGCATATCGCCAGCAGGTAGTGCCCAATCAGTTCCCGGCCCATTTTTATCAAAGTGTGCAGCTTTCGCCACTCACCGAGGAAGACTTCAAGGTGCGCATGGATGCGGATGCGGCCGATGGACGATACACCGCCCGGGTCATGCTGGTAAAAGACGGCTCCACCTTCACCGAGGAGCATCACGCCCCGGTCGACATCCGCGGGGGAGAGCTCTGCTGGCAGGAGAGCGGCTACGGTCTGATCGCCGTATTCGAGCGCTACGGCAGGAACGGCAACCGGGGCTACGGCCTGATCGGCGGCGACACCATCAAGCGGGGAGCTGTGGCCACTACCTACTCCCACGACAATCACAATTTGCTCGTAGTTGGGCACAATCCGCAAGACATGGTGATGGCAGCCAATCAAGTCATCCGCAACCAGGGCGGCTTCTGTGTGGTCGACAACGGAGAGGTGCTGGCCAATCTGCATTTGCCTGTAGGCGGGATTTTGACCGAGGAACCGCTGGAGAAGACGGCCAAAGAAGTGGAGGAGCTGCGCAAAGCGATGCTGTCGCTCGGCTATCGACACTACAACCCGATCATGTCCATCAGCACGCATTCCTTGCCGGTCAGTCCGGCCCTCAAGCTTACGGACCTCGGATTGATCGATGTAAACCAGGGCAAGGTTGTTCCGCTGCTGGTCCAGTAAGATTGTCAATACGGAACGAGAACGAATATAAACGGTATAACAAAAAACGGCCGCTGTATAGAAGACAGGGCCGTTTTTTCATGACCAGCTTTCCTTCTTTATATAAAACAACTGGCCAGCTCGTTCCAGTTCCTTGATTTGGACAAAAAAAGAACCGGCAGCGCTCAGATTGCGCCCGGTTCCGACAGGAAGGTGTATACTGCTGCTCGATCTCAGTTTATCGATTTCTTCACATTCATTCTGCTTTGCAACTGGACAATATACTTGTCCAGGCGCTGGCTCAGCTCTATTACTTCCCTATGTGAAAATCCCTTTTCGCAAGCCAGTTCGACCAATTGCCTTCGCAGCATTTCTGTGACCTCTATTAACTCTTTATCTTCTTCCTGGAACCCCTTCTCTTTTGGCTCGATCACCCTGAATATATACTTATCTGAATGGGGTTCAAATGTACTGCTTGTGTACGCTCTCTTGCTTGCAGCTACAGCTATACCAATACCCCCTTTTTTTGTAAGAACAATTATTTTAAATATAATCTGTTATGCGAAAAATGAGGGACTGACAAAAATTGTATAAAAGAAAAAAGCATCCGATTTGGATGCTTTTATTTTCCTACCCCATGATCGTATTGGATTACTGTTGGAGGTTTTTTTATGGTGACTTCTCCAGATACTCCATTGATGCCGATCCCTAACCCCAATACCAAACATACCGACAAAATAAAGCTCTTCATACCTTCCTGCTCCTTTCGTCTACAAGGGTTTGAAATGTTTTCTTTTGCTTGTCCGATGCGTGCTGAAGATGTGTCCAAAACAACCCAATGCATCGTTTGAAATAGTCGAAGTCTTTGGATGCATCGGACAAAACAAGGCAACGTAAGGTTTCGTCCAGGCCTGTGGAGTAATCGCCTTTTTTAAACAAGTATACCACTAATTGGTACAGAAAGTGAAGATGGAGAATTTTATCAACAGCATCTTGGTACTCTTCAAAACGTTTTATGTCTTCTGAAAACCGCTCCAACACAGATTCAACGGGAAAGCCGAACTCATTCGCAGATTTCATGATCGTTACCAGGCCAGGAAGCACCTCACTTGGATGTTCAGACAGGAAATCCAAATAATCGGGCAGCACTTCTATACTTCCTGTACTCATGGACAAGGTGTACGAATTAGCCAATGCCCATAATCGCAGTTTTTCAACCTCTGCTTCAGCTTCTTCATCAAGAAGCTCGAACCAGCTCAAATCGGCATAGCCGTTCGTATAATGCTTCGATTCCTCGTACCTTCCCATATTTTTTAATGCTACCGCTTTTAACAGAAAACCTTGTCCATAGTAAACAATCAAAGGGCGTTCCGTTTTTGGCAATTCGCTGGGCCTGTTGTTTTTTCGTCGGCGAAGCTCGTCCTCATAGACGATCATTGCCAGCTCCCTTAGTTCGTCAGCGTACTTCTCAACATCTTTCCACCTTCGTAGGGTGTAACATACATTTGCTAAATGCAGGAGAGCATCCAACTGGTAATCTTCAGCTAACCGCTTGCGATAAGGCTCAAAACGAATGACAGCTTTAAAATCTTCCTCAGAGTTCGTTCCTTCCACCGCTCGGAACAGTCGATATTGGCTGATGACAAACTGATTTGAGTAGCTGTCCTTCTCGTTATCGATGACGAACTCGTAAAAAGGAACGGATTCTCTCCGTTTTCCACTCTCAAATAGCTGCTCTGCTACGGTAAATAGAATCGAAATGTTCTTAGGGTTATCCAGCAGCCGGGAAACGGCAGCATCGATACAATCTTGTCTGCCGATCTCCGCACAACGAACCAGATACGGAATCAAGCGCGGCCGTGAAATTTTCCCTTCGCCCAAACATTCTTCTGGATACAATTCGTACAACCATCCAGGAGGGTAACCAAAAGCCTCAGCCATCTTGTCGAGATGGCATATCGTTAAAGCACGCGGCGGATTGCCGTTTAAAATTTCGCTCAAACTTCCAGGGTTAATACCGGTCAATTCACTGAATTTACTTAGTGTATAGCCATTTTCCTTTAAGTTTTTTTCGATTTCTGACCGCAACGACCGTTTCAATGTCTCTTGCAGCCTCATGAGAAAATACCCCCTACTCCCCAATGGACAGATACTAGGTCCCCTCGCTCCGGTATGGAAAATCTCAATTTTCTAATATCCTTTATATTAACACACTACCCATAAAAAGGTAAAAATTTAAGCTGCAAAAAAAGTGTTAGGCAGCAAGCGATACTTTGGTATATATTGGTGAAGCAAGCCTTTTTACTTACATGGAAAAAATTTCAATAGGGTAAAAGCTCTGGAATTATTGAAGGGCTTGCCATCAGGCGATAAGTCTACGTACTCATAAATTGGGTCTATTTTTTAACAGGAGTAAGACGATCGTTTCGCTGAGGGGAAAGTCATGTTTTCGCTCTACCTTCCAATAGGAGTAAGTAAACGGGTAAACCATCAGTGGGAAAGAAGAGGTGGAAGCAAAAGATAGGAGTGCAGCTATACGGAACCAACTACAGAAAGAGAGAGTGAAACCGCTGTGAAGATAGCCAAAGCCATAAAGGTGGCCATTGTTTTTTTCCTGTTGTTTTCTGTTCTGACCATAGGCAGCCTGTATATGCTGGCCGAATCGATTCAAAAACAGGATCGGGCAGTCGAAATGCAAATGGAAGCAAAGCAGCTCGGTGACGAATTGCTCGACTCCAGCGAATACTTGACCAATGAACTCAGGAACTACGTCCAATCCCGCGATAAAGAAAATTATGATAACTACTGGCGGGAGGTTAACGAGGCCAAGACTCGGGAAAGAGTCCTCGAACGAATGACGGAAATGCACGTTCCGGAATACCTGGTGGACAAGGTAGAACAAGCCAAGCAAAGCTCCGATGTTTTGGTCGGGCTTGAAAAAAGGATATTCCAGCTGACAGAAGCCGGAGAGTATGAGCTGGCACTCAAGGTTTCGTTCGGTGAAGAATACAAACAAAAGAAGCAAATGGTCATCGAGAAGCTGGAGGAATTCCAGCAGGAGCTGGATGCATGGGCCACGGATCTGGCGGACAGCATGACCAATCAAATGTATTTGTTCATGTGGGTAACGATTGCCCTGGTGGTCATTATGGCACTCAACTCGATAGGAACGATTCTCTATTTGTATCGGAAGGTAAAACCTCTATCGGTCGTAACGGAGACAGCCGATCTCATCGCATCCGGCAACCTTCGCGTACCGGATTTGTCTATTAGCGGAAAAGACGAGGTTGCTCAACTGAGCCAGTCCGTAGGGAAGATGGCGAAAAGCCTGCGGGAAGTCATCAGCGTTGTCAGTGACTCCAGCGATAAAATCGCTTCCTCCTCCAATGACTTGCTGATGAGCTCGGAGCAAACCGCTCAAGTGGCCAACCAGGTAGCGAGCGCCATGCAGGAGATGGCGACCGGTGCCGAGCGTCAAGCGATCGGGGCGCAGACGAGCAGCCAATCGATCTCCGAAATGGCGGAGGGGATCAGACGGATTGCCGAGTCGTCCAACTTCGTATCGGTCTCGTCCCAAGAAGCTTCGGAGCAGGCCGTCGAAGGCAGCAGCTCCGTCGAGAACGTAGTCAACCAGATGAAGCTGATCGATTCGAGTGTGGCTCAGACGGCAGAAATCGTCAAAGAACTGGGTGAGCAGTCCAAGGAAGTCGGGCAAATCGTCGAGGTGATCACGGCGATCTCGACGCAGACCAATCTGTTGGCGCTGAACGCAGCGATTGAGGCGGCCCGCGCAGGCGAGCATGGAAAAGGATTTGCGGTTGTAGCCGATGAGGTACGCAAGCTGGCCGAGGACTCCAAGCAGTCGGCGGAACAGATCGCCATGCTGATCAGCAACATTCAGGCCAGCACGGAACAAGCCGTCCAGCAGATGCAAAAGGTAGCCCGGGTCGTAGAAGACGGTACACTTGTCGCCAATGTCGCGGGAGAGTCCTTTGAGCGCATCCAACGCTCCATTCAAAAGGTGTACGAAGAAATCCACGAGGTATCCAGCTCTGCGGAGCAGCTTTCCGCCAGCTCGGAGCAAGTGGACGAGGCCGTAAAAGAAGTGCTGAATCTGGCAGTCGAAGCGTCGTCTCAAGCCCAAAGCGTAGCCAGCTCCTCTCAGGAGCAATTGGCGACAAATGAGGAGATTGCCGCTTCCACGGCGTCCTTGCATCAGTTGGCCGATGAGCTGAAAAGGACAATGCAAAAATTTGCTTTATAGAAAATAAATGTATGATAAAAGGTGCCCCCAAGCGGTGCACCTTTTTTATCAGCCGGGAGCTGGCGTGCACTTCTTTTCTTTACTATTCCTTACAGCTGTCTCTATAATAACAGTCAGTACGTTTTAAAAATCTGTACTACAAGGATGTTAGACAACCATGCAACAAACGAATACGTTTCAGGAAAAACTCCGTCAGCTTTTCGTAGTGCTGCTGCCGATTCTGGTTACGCAGCTGGCTTTGTTCAGCATGACGTTTTTTGATACGGTCATGTCCGGAAAGGCAAGCCCGGTTGACCTCGCGGGGGTTGCGATCGGCTCCAGCCTGTGGACGCCTGTACAGGCCGGTCTGACAGGAATTTTGCTGGCCGTCACGCCGATGGTGGCGCAGATGGCGGGAGCGATGCGAAAGGATCAAGTGCCGTTTACCGTCATGCAGGCGCTGTATTTGTCTGTTGTCATCGCGATTGGGGTCGTCATACTCGGCGCGCTGCTGCTCGGTCCCATACTGGACGGGATGAGTCTGGAGACGGAAGTTCGCCATATTGCCTACTACTATCTTGTGACAATCTCGTTTGGCATTATTCCTTTGTTTGTCTATACCGTTCTCAGATGCTATATAGATGCACTGGGCATGACCAGAGTGACCATGGTCATTACACTGATGTCGCTGCCGATCAACGTCGCGCTCAACTACGTCATGATTTTCGGTTACTTCGGTTTTCCGCGGCTGGGCGGTATCGGTGCCGGATTGGCCTCGGCCATTACTTACTGGATCATCGTCTTGATCAGTCTGTACGTGGTGCACCGGGTAGAACCGTTTGTGGAATACGGCATGTTCAGCAAGTTTTACCGCGTCTCGATGGCTGCCTGGAAGGAGCTTCTCAAGCTCGGCGTTCCGATCGGGTTTTCTATCTTCTTCGAGGTCAGCATTTTCGCCGCCGTTACGCTTTTGATGAGCGAATACAGCACGATCACCATTGCCGCCCACCAGGCAGCGATGAACTTTGCCTCCTTCATTTATATGGTGCCGCTCAGCATCTCCATGGCACTGACGATTGTGGTCGGTTTTGAAGTGGGGGCAGAGCGGTTTCGGGATGCGCGTCAGTACAGCTACATGGGCATCACTACAGCCGTGGGAATGGCCTCGCTGTTCGCTGTAGGCCTCTATTTCTTCAGTGAACAAGTGGCAGGGTTCTACACCAATGACCCGAGCGTTCTGGAGCTGGCCCAGCATTTCCTGATGTATTCCATCCTCTTCTTGCTGTCCGATGCGGTAGCCGCACCGATTCAGGGAGTGCTCAGGGGGTACAAGGATGTGACGGTGACGTTTATCGTGGCCCTTGTATCGTATTGGGTAATTGGTCTGCCGCTCGGGTTTGCGCTGGCCCAGCTGACGTCGCTGGGAGCCTTCGGATACTGGATCGGACTCATTACAGGCCTGGCGGCGGGAGCGATCTTCCTGTTTGGCCGTCTCCTGTCATTGCAGAAGCAGAAAATCAGAGGAACCTAGCGAGCTTCATACCGATTTTCGCTTCGGCGGGATGCCTTCTACAAGGCGTTCCGCTTTTTGTATGAAGAAACCGGGGCGCGTTTACAATAGGGAAGGAAGATGTCCCGAAATTTTTCTCCAATTTTTACGAAAAAACGTTTATACTTTCTACAAGGCTTTTCATGTTAGAAAACCTTACATTGACATAGAGAGGAGGAGAATGATGATGGCTTATGATTTTTTGGTGAAACTGGGCATCGCCATGTTTTTAGGCCTGCTGATCGGTGTGGACAGACAGCTCAAGCACAAGCCTCTGGGGGTAAAAACCAGCATGGTTATCTCGGTAGCCAGTTGTCTGATCACGATTGTGTCGATCGAATCCGTTCACCGATTCTCCTTGCCCGGACACACCAATATGGACCCGATGCGCTTGGCTGCACAAATCGTCAGCGGGGTCGGTTTCTTGGGCGCGGGGGTGATTCTGCGGAGAAGCAACGATGTGATCTCCGGCCTCACGACAGCGTCCATGGTATGGGCAGCCTCTGCCCTTGGGATCGCAGTTGGCTCGGGCTTTTACTTTGAAGCCGTTTCGGCCACGATCCTGATCATTTTGGCGATTAATCTGTTTCCGCTCATCTTGAAATGGGTAGGCCCGAGCACGTTGCGGCAAAGGGATCTGGCCGTCAAGATCATCGTTGAGGGGGAAGGAGACCTCGATACGATTTTCAAACAAATCAAGCGTATGAACATGAGTGTGAAGCGGGTAAAGGTCAAGGATGTGGAGCAGGGCCACCAAAAGCTCGAAATGGTGATTTCTGCCGAGGATGATACGTACACGACAGATATTTACCGCTCCCTGAAAGAAGTCGACCATATTGTGTCGGTAGAAGTGGAAAGCAGGGAGTAAAGTGGAAAGCACGAAGTAGAGAAAAAAGTGGACTTTTAAAAACGGCGCGGCTCCTCCAACGAGATGGAGCGAGCAGAACATTTTTAAGCACCCAATGCGGTGCTTTTTTTTCTGGAAGTTCCGACCTTCTCTTGTTTTGTCTCAAACACTTTCTATACACTAATAGAAATAACAGGATAAAAACTCAGAAGAGAAGGTGAATTCTCTTTGTTGCACCAAGCTGAAGAAGTCTTGCAAAACTATTTTGGATACACTGCCTTTCGCGAAGGACAAAAAACGATTGTCGCGAGTCTTCTTTCCGGCCACGACACTTTGGGCATCATGCCGACCGGGGGCGGAAAGTCGATCTGTTATCAGGTGCCGGCCCTCTTGTTTGACGGAGTCACGATTGTCATTTCCCCGTTGATTTCTTTGATGAAGGACCAGGTGGACGCGCTGGTCAGCATGGGGATCGCGGCTGCGGAGATCAACAGCACGCTGGATTCCTCAGAGGTGCGGGACAGGATGAGAAAAGCCCGGGAAGGGACGTACAGGCTGCTGTACGTAGCCCCGGAGCGTTTGGAAACGGAGAGCTTTTTATCCCTTGCAAGCGAGCTGCCCATCTCCATGGTAGCGGTCGATGAGGCGCATTGCGTCTCCCAATGGGGGCATGATTTTCGCCCGAGCTATCTCGCGATTTCCCGCTTCATCCAAGCGCTGCCCGTCCGGCCTGTAGTCGCTGCCCTGACGGCTACGGCTACGCCCGAGGTCACCGAGGACATCAAAAGACTGCTCACGCTGCAGGATGAGCGCGTCTACATCAGCGGGTTTGGCCGGGACAACCTCCACCTTTCCGTGCGAAAGGGGGAAGACAGGCGCCGGTTTATCCTCGATTACCTGGAGGCAAACCGGCAGCAATCCGGGATCGTCTACGCATCTACGCGCAAAGACGTCGATGCGCTGTATGAATTCCTCGATGGGCGGGGCTTTTCCGTCACCAGGTACCACGCCGGTCTGTCCGAGGCGGAAAGGGCCCGCAATCAGGACGCGTTTCTCTTCGACGACGCCAAGGTCATGATCGCCACCAACGCATTTGGCATGGGCATCGACAAGTCCAATGTCCGGTACGTCATTCACTACAGCATGCCGAAAAACCTGGAGGCCTACTACCAGGAGGCGGGCCGCGCCGGACGGGACGGAGAGCCGAGCGAATGCATCCTGCTCTTTCATTCGCAGGATATCCAGACGCAGATGTTCTTCATCGAGCAGAATCCGCTCGGGGAAGAGAGAAAAGAGCACGAATACAAAAAGCTGTACGCCATGATCGATTACTGCCGGACGCCGCGCTGCCTGCAGCAGTACATCGTAAGGTACTTCGGCGACCACTCGGCGCCGGAGTGCGGCAAATGCGGCAACTGCACCAATGACGCTGAGCTGGCCGACGTCACGCTGGAGGCCCAGAAGGTCTTTTCCTGCGTCAAGCGGATGCGCGAGCGTTTCGGGGCTTCACTCGTCGCCCAGGTACTGAAGGGCTCCCGCAACAAAAAGGTGCTGCAATTCGGCTTTGAAAAGCTGCCGACCTACGGCCTGATGAGCGATTACACGGAAAAGCAGATCGTCGACCTGATCGAGCTGTTTATCGCCGAGGGCTACCTGCGCGTGACGGAAAGCAAGTACCCGACCCTCGCCCTGGGCGACAGGGCACTGCCTGTGCTCAGAGGGGAAGAGCAGGTGTGGCAAAAGGTGCTCATCCGTCCGGTCAAGCGTGAGGAGGACGACGAGCTGTTCGAGCGCCTGCGACAGCTTCGCAAAGAAATCTCGCAGAAGGAAGGCGTGCCGCCGTATGTCATTTTCCACGACAGCACCTTAAAGGAGCTGAGCCAGCTTTGTCCGACTGATAGAGAGACGATGCTGACCGTGAAAGGGGTTGGGGCGGCCAAGTTTGAGAAGTACGGCCAAGCTTTTTTGGATTGTCTGCAGGATTATGCGCAAGCAAAGGCGGGAGTAGGTTCGCAATAATTTATTCGCAACAGGCGGGATTGACGGCTATAAGGATATTTTGACTATGAAACTTCAGTAAGAAACAGTGTTAAACATCGTTTCATACTGATCTTTCAATTACAGGATAAAAAACTGCCGTGCAAACGGTAGTTTTTTGTTTTTTAGCGCAGTGAGCCGGAGCAAACCGTGCCGCCTCCAGGCATTCCGGCTTTTCCAAAACCCCGGGTGTCCAGTACTAATCGCAGAGCGAGTTAAGCCATATTTGACAGAGCAAGAGCACGCAAACTTTGTAAAGAACAGGGAAGCCGGTACCATTATAAATTAAAGGATGGAGGGACAGATCAAGCGATAAGGGGAAATATGCCGATAGGGCCGGAGCCAAGCGACCGAGCAAAAAAAGAACGCAGAATAATCTCTGCGTTCTTCCATGCCAAGCAAGAAGGCGTCCCTACGGAACCGTGTTGATCCACCCTTTTTTCCCTTCAAACGACACCTGGTACCAGCCATCCGCTTCCGTGAGAATCGTGACCGACCCGTTCGCGGGAATCTGGCCGACCTGCTCATACTGTTCGCCAGGACCTGCGTACATCTTGATCGCATTTCCGGCATTTGCGATATCGGGCGGGGCTTCTTCGGCGGCCGGAGAGCCGTCTGATGTTTTGCCGGGCGTCGGCGTTCTGTCTCCCCGGCCCTGATTTTGCGGGTCGTGCCGGGAATCTTGAGGTGTATCTTGCCGCGACTCATCCTGAGCATCGTCTCCGGTTTCCCCCGATGCATTGTCCTCGCCTTCCGCCGTCTCCGACAGGTAATCATCCTTCTTGCCTTCGTACACGAGGCCCTTTTCTTCCAGCTTGAAAAAGGCAATCTGGCCTTCCCCTTCGCCTGTCGGGTTGTCAACGATGATCAGCTCCGGGCTTTCTGCGGCAAAGCCTTCTCCTTCGATTTCAAAGACTTTGGCAAGTCGCGAGCTGAACAAGTCTGGGGCGAACCCTGTGTAAAGGTAGGTGCGCTCCTTCCCTTGGGCCTCCAAAAAGATAAGCGGAGCTTCCTTTTCGCCAAGCGCTTCGGACAGGCTCAGCTTGGATGGCGCAACGCCCGAGCCAACCGATTTCTCCAGATACAGCACATTCCCATCCGGCATTTTGGCCGCGAGGTAAAGCTGCGGATCGTCGTCTTCAGTGAGTCCGACTGCGTAAACCTGCGAACCCCAGAGGCTTTCTCCAGACATGACGAACCGATAGGCCTTGTCCGGGTATTTTTCCCTCAAGAGCCGTACGGGCTCATTGTCCACCCAGCGGCTTTCCGCCTCAGCGATCAGAGTGGAGGTGTCTTCGAGCGCATTCAGCTCCCGATACAGCTCGATCGCTTTCTCGTATTGTCGAGCGTCGACATAGCGCTCCGCCTGACGAAGCTTGCTGCTGATGTAACGGTCGATCTGGTCGAGGGCTTCGGAGCGGGAAGGAAGTACGTCCCGGATCTCTCGATATGCCTTGGCCAGCGCAATGAAGGCAAGCAAATCGTCCTGACGGATGGCCGAGCGTATTTCCTCCTTTGCGTACCGTTCCAGAAGTGCGACCAGCCAATCTGCCTGGATGCTTGCCTGCTTGTAGGCACGCAAGCTGTTCGCCGCGCTTGCCGTCACTTCGGGAAAGCTGCCGGCAGCGGTCAAATGAGCAAACTTCGCTTCATCATAGGAGCGGAACAAGCGGGTCAACTCCCGCTTTTTTTTGTCCGTACCGCCGTAGTATTCGTCGGGGATGGCGGCGAGCGAGGCGATAAACTCCTCGTTGCGGTAACGCTTCTGCGCTAGATTGTTCTCCAGTGCGCCCTTTGCCAGCTCCATGGCTTGCAAAAAGTAGCTGTTTATATTCGATTCCAGCGAAAGACGGTTGGATATTGCCTTGAAAAAGGAGACAGTCTGAGGCTCCTGCTGCTTCACATATTTGCTTTTCATGCCATGGTAACCGTCGTATATCGCAAGCATCCGCGCGTCATCCCGTTCCTTTATGGCAGCATCTGCCTGACGGGCAAGCGATTCCAGCTCCAGCCTGATCGTGGTCAGTCCCGACAACGACCGGCTCCAAGCTTCATCTCCGTACCGGATGGAGGTGATGCCATTGGCTTTGGAGAACGTCTCTTCCGCGAGGAGCAGATTGTTTTCCTCGTAGTAGCCCCGCGCCTTTTCATACAGGCTGACTTTGTACAGGCTGAACCCGATTTTCCAGACGACCCCGACCGCGGCGATGATGAAAAGAACCAAGAGGGCATTGCGGACCCAGAGCGACTTTCGATAGGAAGAGACAAACATGCCACCAAACTCCTTCACAGCACACCTTTAAAGTCGGGATCAAATGAATAGCGCGTTTCGATCAGGCTGGAGGCGGCTTCGCGCAGACTGCCCCAATTCTCGTCCGGATTCGCTTTGAGCAGCTTGGCCAGACGCAGCAGGCGCTCCCGAGGGATGTACTCCAGCGACTCGGAAATGAAATCCTGGTACATGACGACATAGGATTTCATCCGCAGCGCGGCGCCCGCCACCTGTCCGATCACACGCGTGCCGTTTTCTTCAAGGAAGATGTTCCCCTTGTAGCGGATGACGTAGTCGATGACGGACTTCTTCAACAGCCACGGCTGCACCTTGAGGACCTCGCCGAGATACTCGATGAAATCTCTGTCATACGTAGACGGAATCAGCGTCTCCAGCTCCAGCTCCATGTCCTTGCGCAGGACGAAGCGATTGAGGAGCATGATTTTGCACACCTTGACGGCATCGGAGTGAAACAGACAGCCGACCTCCCTGATCTTTTCGTAGGCGTCCTTGAAACGCTCCGCTTCGACGTCCTCGTTCACTTCGACCAGATTCCGGGTCAGACCGCTCTTGATTTTGTCGTGTTCCTTGCTGATCAACCTCATAAAATGGTTTGTTTTTTCGTAAATGGAATATTTTTTCTGAAGAAGCGCATACAACAGCAGGGATACGACTCCGCCAACGGCTGCGGCTGCGAGCTGCCAAAGCGTGTCTGCACTCAGAATGGCCAGACAGATCAGGAGGCCCAGGATCAACAGCTGCTTCTGAAAATGGCGGCGGCTGAGGATGTGCGAGAGCTGACGCAGGGAAAGGAAGCTGTTTTTCCTGCCGCAGACATCGCACTCCTCATGCTCCAGCACGGTGTACGATTCGCAGTGCTTGCAGTACTTCAAGCGCTCAAAGGCGTGTGTGGTTTTCCGGCTTTTCCTGAACTGGACGCCCAGCTTTTTTTTCATAGGATTCCCTCTCGTCATTCAACAAGGTAAGCAGATGTTGGTCGACTTCCGCTTCAGACAGGTTTTTTCGTTTGTGCAAAAGGAGCACGACGTATCGCGCTGCCAAAACCAGCAGGATCACGGCAAGGATATAATAGGTAAGCATTCTATCA
This sequence comes from Brevibacillus sp. FSL K6-6036, assembly GCF_037964015.1. NCBI lineage: Bacteria > Bacillati > Bacillota > Bacilli > Caryophanales > Paenibacillaceae > Brevibacillus > Brevibacillus sp. FSL K6-6036. The sequence continues at coordinate 4,925,574 of NZ_CP150173.1, read as the reverse complement.
TTCTCCCAACTTGGTTTGTCGAGTTATGTAACAAAAAATGAAGTAGCCCGTATAACGTTATATAGGCCGAAGGATTCTTTTTCATCCAAGTTAGTGTAGAATATAGTGGTAATCTTGTCATAATATTGCTTCATTTGCAATACTTCCAAATTCGTTCGGTCTATGAATTCGACAAAAATCTACATAAGCGGAGGTTCTAACAGATGATACGTATGACAGCACTCTTTCGATACATCCTGTGTCTGTGGCTTCTGCTGGGACTGGTGACCTCGGGAGGAACCACGGGATTCGCGCAAGCGGGTACGGACAAAATGGACGCCGTGCTGGTGGTGGACGTCAGCAACTCCATGTCGGAAAGCGACAAAAACGGCGTCAGCCTGGAAGCGATGAAAATGTTCGTGGACATGACCTCGGCCCAGGGGAACAAGATCGGGGTCGTCGCCTACACGGACAAGATCGAGCGGGAAAAAGCGCTGGTCAACGTCAATTCCGAGCAGGACAAAAAGGACATCAAGTCATTCATCGACAGCTTGCAAAAAGGGGCGTACACCGATATCGCGGTCGGAGTGGGCGAAGCGGTAAAAATTTTGGAGGACGGGCACGACCAGGCCCACTCTCCGATCATCGTGCTGCTGGCCGACGGCAACAACTATTTGAATACGGCCAGCAGCCGTACCCAGCAGAAATCCGACCAGGAGCTGGCGGCGGCGGTCAAGACCGCAAAGGACAAAGGCTATCCCATCTATACGATCGGGCTGAATGCGGACGGCAAGCTGAACCGTGCTCCGCTGCAGCAAATTTCCGCGGAGACAGGCGGCGCGTTTTTTGAAACGAGCACAGCAGACAGTCTGCCGCAAATACTAAGCGAAATTTTTGCCAAACACGCGAAGGTAAAAGTCGTTCCGGTCCAAAACTTCACCTCCAACGGACAGTTCCAGGAGGTACCTATTTCCATTCCGAATGGAAGCGTGCTGGAGGCAAACATCTCGATCACGTCCGGGAAAGCGGTCGAGCTGAAGCTATTCGACCCCACAGGAAAAGAATTGACGATTCCGTCCAATGACATCCTGCTCTCCCGCTCCCGCACGTATTCGCTGCTCAAGCTCGTGCAGCCTGCCCAAGGGGAATGGAAGCTGCAAGTAAAGGGTGCCGACCGGGACAAAATCAACGTCAATCTGATCTTCAACTACGACGTGGGGCTGGAGATGGAGCCGCTCCCGTCCAAGACGTACAAGGCGGGCGATGTGATTCCGATCAAGGCGGCGCTGTCGACCAACGGCCAGCCGGTCAGCCCTGAGCTTTACAAAAAAATGAAGGCCAAGCTGATCGTCCAGGATATGAGCAGCAAGCAGACCAGCGAGATCGATCTGACGAACACCGGCAGCGGGTTTGAAGGCAGCTACACCATCCCGGCCGCAAGCCGGTACGAGATCAAGGTAAGGGCGGAGGAGACCAGCTTTTACCGGGAAACGAAGCCGGTTACCGTAGATGCGTCGCAGGGTGGAGGAAAAGCAACGAGTCCGCAGCCGCCAGCGTCTTCACATACAGAGGAGTCAAGCCCATTTCCGTGGACGGCGGTGATCGTGGGGGCTGTCGGATTGATACTCGTGGCTGCCGGAGCGATCTATCTGCTGTCTGCCTGGAAAAAGGCGAACAAAGGCTTTACGGGCCAGGTCGCCATTGAGATTGTCGATGAGGATACGGGCGAGAAGTCGAGCCCGCAGTACAAAAAACTGAGTGCATTTAAAGGAAAGGTCAAGCTCCACCAGCTCTTGCAGCTCGCACCGGAGTTCCAGGAGACCGAGAAGGTGGTTTTCCTGCCGGGCAAAAACGATACGCTGCTGATTGAGAACCGCTCCGGCTGCCGGATCGAGAAGGCAGGACGCGTCCTCGATGCCAGCAAGGGCAAAGAGCTGAAAAAGAACGACCGCATCAAAATATCACTGACAAGCGTGAACAAGTCCGTTTATGTAGATTACATCGTGTAGGAGTGATCGAAGATGAAAGCAGTAGTGAGAGAACATATCCAACAGTTGGACGTATCGCTTGGCGGAGGAATTGTCAGCGACAAGATTCGTGTCGATACCATCGACAACCCGATGCTCGTCATCGGGATCGGCGGGACGGGGATCGACGCGCTGCTCCGCCTGAAATACCAGGTAAACCGCCGCTTCAAGCTGCCGGTAGACCCGCTCTCCAAGAAGCGGAAGGAAAAGCCGGACAATATCGAGTTCATCGCGTTTGAGACAAACGAGCACGACCGCAACAAGAAGTACAAGGGCATCGGCCTCGATCCGGTCACGGAATTCGTCCTGCTGTCCAATCCGGAGATCGGCGGCGTCCTGCAAAACAGGAGCATTCTGGAGCCGTACATCACAGACTGGCTCTCGCCCGAGCTGACGATCACCGACGGGATCAGCGGCGCGTCCGGGGTCCGTCAGGCTGGCCGCCTGCTTCTGTTTACCAAGATCACGCAGGTCGTGCAGACGATCGAGAAAAAGATCAAAATGCTGTCCGAAGGCACCAACAAAAAGCTGATGGTTTTTCTTTTGACCGGTATTTCCGGCGGAACAGGCAGCGGCTGCTTCCTCGACATCGCCTATATCGTTCGCGGAATTATGGAGCGAGACTTCGGCAGCGCGGGCGTCGACAAGGTCAACACGCTCGGCTATCTGTTCACGCCGGACGTCAACCTGTCCAACAAGAGCCTCAGCTCGCACACCCGCGACTACATCATGAAGAACGGCTACGCCGCCTTGAAAGAGCTGGATTACTGGATGAACGCGGACGAGCGGAATGAGCGCTTCCGCCAGCAGTACGGCAATGTGCTGACCGTCCAGTCGCCAATGCCGCCGTTTAACCTGTGCCATCTGATTTCCGCCACCAACCTGGAAGGCAAGGCGCTGGAAAACGCCTACGACTACTGCATGAACGTGACGGCGGAGAACATCACCAACTTCATGGCCAGCGAGGAAAAACGGTCTGGCGAGGAATTCGCCATTCACGACTATATCAGCAACATTCGCACCAATATCAACCAGATGCCAAAAGCATACGCGGCCAACTACCAGTACAACGTCATCGGCGCATCATCGGCTGTGCTGCCGATCGAAGAGATGACGACCTATCTGGCGTACCGCCTGTTCAAGAAAATGGAGAACATGTTTACCGTCGCTCCGACTCAGGAGGACGCCGAGAAGTTTGCGCGCAAGCTGGGCATTGACGTCGACTCCATTTCCCGCAAGTTCGAGGAGCGCGTGCCCGATCCGCTGCCCGGCTATGAAAACAGCGAACGGCTGAACTATAGCAACGTGATCAGCCAGCAGGTCGTCAGCATCGACCACGAGCTGGAGCAGGGCTATCTGGCCAAAGCGCGCGAGGAGTACATCAAGAGCAAGAAGCAGCTTCCAGGAGAGCTGACCGCCACCTTCGGCGAAATGATCACCCGCGTCTTCCTGCACCCGCAGCAGGGACCGTTTTACGCATCCCGGCTGATCCATTCGGACAAAGGCTACTGCCTTTTGAAAATGATCCAGTCTTACATTGAGACACTGAAGGCAAATCTGGAAAGCTATCCGCGCGAGATCGAGGGCGCCCGAGAGAACGCCAACGAAAAGCTGGGCGACGCCCGCAGCGCCTTTATCTCCAAGGAAAAGAAAAAGAACGCCTACATCGAAGCCAAGATCAATGAATACCAGCTTCTGGCCGACCAGGAAAAGCTGGAGCAAATGATCGAGTTCTACGAAGAGCTGTACCGCCTGCTCAACGACGAGAACAACCGGATTTACAACGTGTTTACGGAAATTCTCAACACGCTGAACCAAATTTTCGAGAAGAACGGCGACATCCTGATCAACGGCAGCGAAGAGGTCGACCGCACCGGCAACAAAACGTACTACTGGAATGTCGTCGGCGTTCCCGACATCGCCAAGGTGATCAACAAGATCATGGAGGAGAAAGAGGCGGAGGATTTGATCCGCGACTTCACCAGCGAGCTTTTGAAGCGCTCCGATCAGTGGGTGAAGGAGCAGGAGCTGGACATCGTCAGCGCGATCAGCGAGTTTTTGTCGGAGAAGTTCGGCGACCTGATCACCAAGTCGATGGAAGACTTCCTCGTGATCAAGTACGGCCAGGACGAGACGCTGGACCGCATCGTCGAGCGCAAGATTGCCGGCAAGCTGGATGAAGAGGCGATCCCGGTGTTCCACCTGAGCAACAATCTGGGCAACCTGCACTTCCCGTCCTGGGGCTTCGTGTCGGTGCCGGTGAAGGCTCCGGGCATCCTGAAGGGGATCAAGAACTACCAGAACACCTCGATCAGCGGCTCCCGCTTTACGGTAAAGGAAAGCGAGGTCAAAAACCGGATTTTCTGGCTCAACACGAAGAACGGGATTCCGCTGTTTGTCTACACGCCGCTGAAGGTGTACGAGGAAAGCTACGAGCGCACCATTCTGGAAAAAGAGGGCATCGGCCGCCACCTCGTGCAGACGGAGAAAAACAACTGGACCTACCTCCCGTCCCCGATTCCGGAAAAATCCTGGGGAGACGTCTACGTCAACAATCGCGTGCGGGAGTACAACGCGCGAGTGCGGCAGTTGTTCGACCATGCAGTGCGCTACGGCTGCATCCGCGAAAAGGGAACGGGCAGCCAAACAAGCAGCCGATACGAGTGCGTCATCACGAAGCCGTTTGAGCTGAAAGCATTCCTCGCCGGCTGCGGAATGGACGGGGAAGCCAAAAAGGCAAGCCCGGGCGAGATCAAGCGCTGCCTGGCCGAGCTGAAAGGCTTTATGAAGGACGGACTGGAGAAAGAGTACACCAAAGACATCTTCGGCAGCACCAATGAAGAGATGGCGAAGGAAAACTTCATCCGCTACCCGGAATTGATCCGCCTGATGCAGGAGGAAGTCCGCAAATACGAAGAGATCGAGGGGAAAATCGGCGAGCTGGAGAGCATCGTCAGCGCGATGCAGGGCGAAGAAGAGCTGCTCAACCTGTTCATCGAAGCGATGTACACCAGCACGATCTGCAAAAAGGGAGCCTTGTACGTCTACGACAAGGACGAGGAAGAAGAGGCGTGGGAGCCTTTCGTCAATCTGATGAAGGTGAACAAGCACGTGGAGTACGCGATCTACGAGCAGCTCCGCAGTCTGGAGCCGAAACGCCTGACCAGCCTGCAGCGGAAGGCGAGCAAGCGAAGCGACGCCATGACGCTCTCCGAGGATACGCAGGCCCTGATCGGCAAGCTGGATGAGATCGCCGCCACCTTCCAGGAAGTGAAGAACGATCTGGAATACGACCGGGATGAGTACGTCAATGGCGAGGAGCTCTACGATTTTTACAAAAAAGTGTGGGCAAAAGTAAACGACATGCGCAAAACACTGCAATAGCCGGACATGAGGAGGAAGCATGAGGGATTTGATCGAACAGCTCGCAACGCAGTACGCCTCGGACCTCGACACACAACTGGATAGCGGAAACGGACAGCGAAGCATACAAAACCCCGTGCTGTTCCTCTTCATCGGGGATAACAGCCTGGAAGCGCTCCAGGCTGTTTATTCCTTGAATGAACGGCAGTGGAAAAACCACGCAGGGGCGCTCTATTTACACGCGAGCTCAGGCAAAACGCTGTCCGAACCCCGTGTGTACGGTTGCCGGCTGCCCGAGCCGCTCGCAGGCAGGCAAACCTTGCGAAGCGACATATACAGCCAGTTTTACCAGCAGGAGCCGCTGCGCGTCGAGATCAACAAGGTCATGAAGAAAGTCAGCATTCATCTCGCCGAGGCGGGAGGGCATTGCCCATCCGTCCAGCACGTAAACATTGCGGTCGTGACGCGGGCCGATGACCCGGCCAACGTGCTGGTGCCGGAGCTTGTCCTGCTGATGAAAAGCTATTTGTCCGAGGTGTTCAAATACGTCTCTATCGATCTCTACGCCTTGATCCAGGAGAAGAGCAGCGGCGACGATTTCGGATTTTCCGCATCGCTTTCGGTCAGCTTTCTGGAGGAGCTGACGAATTATCAGCGGAGCGATTACCGGTTCAAAGAATCGCTGCAGGTGACGGAGGATCACGTGACCCTTGAGGTGGCTCACGCTGGAAGCCCGCTGTTTTCGCTGATTTATTTGCTCAGCGACAAAAATGAGCGGGGCCTGTTTGCCGAGAACGGCCAAAAGGACAACTACGAAATCATCAGCCGTCTCGTGCTTTTGAACAACAAACCCGCAGAGCCGGAGCTGGGCGAAGGCAACGAGAGCTACAACAAGCACCAGTTTACCCGCAGCATCACCGTGGACAACGTGCAGACAGCCTTTGCCACGGCCGGTTTTTCCAAGGTCAAGCAGCCAAAGGATGCGATCGCCTTGACGGTGCTGTCGCACGTGTACGACGACCTTCTGGAAAGAATGAAGACGTCTCCCCTGCCCGATCCGGCCGGGCTGATGGAACGGCTGGAGCTGGCACCCCGCCACATCCTTCGCAGCGTTCAGTCGATTTTGCCGGACGGCGGCAAGCTTGACGAAATGACGGGCCTGATGGCGACGGGAGTCAGCTACGCCGAGCTTAGGAGCATGACGCTCAGAGAAGCGGAGCATGCCTTGTTTCAAGGGAGCAGCCAAGCGTTTTTCGAGACGCATTTTGAGCAGCGTGCCCGCAAACAGCTGGAGAGCCTGCAAATCAAGGAGAAATTCGCCAGACTGTTTTGGGAAAACGTCGCGGAAGATCCGCGCTGCGGCCCGTATGCGGCCTGTCAGCTCACTTCGGGAAACGAGATGCTCCCCACCATTCGCGGCGAGCTTTTGGCAAGAATCAGGGAGACGGCCCGCCTGCTGGAAGAAACGAGAGCCGAATGGGAGGATTTGTACCGGCAGCGAGTCGAGGAGCAGGATTTTAAAAAGGGCGGGTTTTTCACAAGGGAAAAAGACCGGGTCAGAAATTTCATCCGCCACCTGCTGCCGCTCGTCTACGGAAAACGGTACGAAATGCTCGGACTGGAAATGGAGCTTCGGCTGCTGCGGGACTGCGAGCAGCAGGCAGAAGAGCTGCACCGCCAGCTTGCGGAGGAATGGGGACAGCTCGAAAGACTGCAGAAGCAGCTCCGCGAGCTCGCGCAAAAAAGCGTCAAGGAAGCGACCGACTACCTCGGGAAAAACATCGACCAGTATTACGGCACACTTGTCCGGGAGGCGATCCGCTCTCTCGAAGCAAAGAAAGGGCCCTTGTTTTACTGGGAGGATCGCTATCTTGGACAAAAGGCGAGCATCTTAAACGGCGGACAAACGGAATCGTCGGCTCTGATCGAACGGCTCTCCGCGCTGTGCCGCCAGGAGATTTTAAGCAGCCCGCTGTTTGCCCTGGCGTTCGAAGACGAGCTGTTGGCCCGGGCCAATGTGGCGGTTGCCTACGAGAACAGAGACGTTCTGACCAAGGAAGAGCTGTTCGAGGATCTCGACCGCGCGCTGGAGGAGAGAGCATCGGTGCATGTAGAGGTCTTCCACTTTTCGCAAAAGCACCGCTACGAAGAAAAGTACTTTTTCGCGGACATCGACAGCGACTTTATCCAATACGTGATGCAGAAGGGTCAGGGACTGCGGACCTGCAAGCAGGGGTGTATACACGAAGCGGGCACAAGCGGCATCGAAAAGCTGCACCTGATGGGCGGCTTCGGACTGGGTGACCTGATGTACTACCGCAACAACAAGAAATATTACGACTCCTATGTGGCGAACGGCTTTGTTTTTCACCGCCGGGAAAAGGGGGTATCCATATGAGTCAAAAAAGAATCAGCATGCTGATGGTCTTGCTCAGTACGATTGGCGGTCTCATCGGGTTTGGTGTGGGGGAAATCATTCTGCACCAGCTGTCCGGCGAGATGCCGCAATGGCTGCTGATGGGCCTGTATATCGGACAGTTCGCCTTCTTCGTCGGACTGTTTTGTCTGATTGCTGAAATGATTTCACCCAGAGTGAACGGTACGGGCTGGAGGCAGCGCTATGCCGGTTTTTCCTGGAAAATGCTCGTACCGGCAACATTTATCATGCTGGGCGTGGCCGGTCTGCTGTTCCAACTGCTGTACGGCTCCAACATCCAGCGCTCCAGCGGCGCGGACAGCATCGTCATGGTGCTGGACACCTCGGGAAGCATGCGGGAGACCGACCCCGACGGCCAGCTTTTCAAGGCGGCAGCCGATGTCGTAAACCGGATGGACAACGATATGCAGGTCGCCATCATCGGCTTTAACGACGAGGCCAGCGTCCTGCAGCCGATGGTTTCGCTCGGAGACAGCAAGGTTAGGCAAGGCGTGATCGACAAGCTTGAAAATCACGATGGACCAGGCGGCGGCACCAACATTGACGCGGCTCTGGAAACGGCGCTGAATTTGATCCGGGACCCTGCTTCGGGAGCGGGCAACAGCACCGTTGTACTGATGTCGGACGGGTTTAGCAGAGTAGATACGGACAAAACGCTTCCTCCGTTCCGCGACCAGCACATTCCCATCCATACGGTAGGGATGAGTGCGGTCAGCGCTGACGGAACCGGGCTTTTGAAACAGATTGCGACAGAGACCGGCGGTACGTATACCGATGTGCAAAACGCCGAGCAGCTGACTTCGGCTTTCGGCCAGATTTACGAGCTGAACAGGCAGGACCGCAACCTGATGGGTGAGCGGAACGGAAGCGACAGCGGCCGTCTCCTGTACGCGGTAGAACGGGTTCTGCTGTTGACCGCGACTGGCGCGCTGCTCGGGCTCGCACTTGGACTCATATTCGATAACAAGCACATCGCCAAAAGCTTTTCCATCGGCGGCGCGGTCGCCGGACTTTTGGCCGGTCTGGTGCTGGAAATGGGCTTTGCCTCCACCGGCCTGCCTGGTCCGGTGCTGCGGTTGGTTGCAGATATTTTGCTGGCGCTCGTATTGACGCTGTTCACCATAAACATTCCGGCGCCCGTAAGCGGCCAGCTTTCTGACGCGGGAAGCTTTTCGAGGCGGAGGTATTCGCCAAATAGCAGCCTCGATGCGAAAACGCCAGGCCTGAAGCGGTTTGACTAGTAGAGTGGGAGCATGATGCCTGATGATACAAATGGAAGAAACGGATAACCGGCTGATCAAGTCCGTCTCCTGCCAGGTGCAGGGGAGCGAATGCGTCATCAACTGGCATTGGCCAGAGTCGGTTCCCTGTGTCTACGTGCATAAATCGCGGCTGGATGAACCGTTCGATCCCTTTTTGCTCACGCAACGGGATGTAAAGCTGTACACCCGGGAGGAATACAAGGCAAACAGGGGCTACCGGGAGCCAGTCGAAGGAATCGGACGCTACGCCTATCGGATTTTCCCCTGCGAGCTGAGAGATGGCAAGCCGGTCATGCTCATTCCCGCAGGGGAGGATCATATCGGCCGCGTCAGCACGGGAAAGGCGAAAATCTATTATTCCGTAAAGCGCAGGAAGAGCTGGTTTCGCCCGTATCAATCGATTCAGATCCGGATTTTTTCCGAGCTGCCGATCTCCAGGGACGTGCTTTGCTACGTCAAAAAAGAAGGCTCCTACCCGGCAAACAAGGAAGACGGGACGCAGTACGCGTTCATTTCCGACCTGGAGCCCGGAGAGAACCTGATGCCGGAGATCGAAATCGGAAAAAACGACTACATCCGGCTGTTTTTTACCGACGGAAAAAAATACGGGGAACTCTACGAACTGATTCCCGAATAGGAGGGAACGGAGATGCTTACGTTTCTCAAAAACATGTTTGACAAAAAGCCGCCCCAGAAGGAAAGGCTTCCGTTTTACGATATCGTCTGCCCGTACTGCTTTTCCAAGTATTCTCCGGAAGAGGTGGTCTTTCGCGCGGCTCACCACCGCGAGGACGACGAGGACTACGCCCTGCAGGAGGACGTGATCCTCAACCAGTACCGAAACAAGTTCGGTCTCGATGACATCGAGGAGATCGAGGCTGTGATCGATCCCGTAACAATTCCCGAGGAAAACCGGATCGTCGTCGACAACGTGCTGGTCGGCCTGACGGACAAGTACGGTGTCGTCACCAAGCGGAGGCTTTGCCCCAAATGCCACAACGAGCTGCCGATCACGGCCGGCAAAGCCCCCAGCAACATCATCTCCATCGTGGGTGCCTCCCAGGTGGGCAAATCCGTCTACATGACGTCATTGATCCATACCTTGCAAAACACGACGGCCAATCACTTTAACGCCGCCTGCATGCCGCTGAATGCCCAAATCAGCCGGAAGTTCCGGGAAAACTACGAGGCACCGTTGTTCGAACGCGGGCAGCTTCTTGACTCAACGCAAAAAGAGAAGCGGCAGGAGCCGTTTATATTCCAGTTCATCTTCAAGGACAATGAGCGCGCACCGCTGATTCTCGTCTTTTTTGACGTCGCAGGCGAGGGCATGGTCGACCGGGAGTATCTGGAGATTTATGCGGCCCACGTGAAAAATTCCTCGGGCATCCTGTTCCTCGTAGACCCGCTGCAGATCCGGAAGATTCGCGACAAAATCCAGTTGAATGCAGGGGATGAGCCCGGAGAGTTTACCGCCAAGTACGACGAGCCGCGCGAGGTTGTCATCACCATGTTTGAAAACTTCATCGGGTACGAGCAGGAAAGCAAGACGCACATCCCGACGGCAGTCGTGCTGACCAAAAGCGACATGCTGCACCTCCTGAAGGAAGAGGACGGGGAGTACATCAAATCCAACAGCAATGTGTTCCGCAACTATGTTCATGAGAAGCATTTGAATCTGACCGAGTTTGAAAATATCAACGGGGAGATTCGCCGGTTCATCGAAAAAGTGGATCGGCCGTTCAAGGACGCGCTGGATGTCTACTTCACCAATACCGCCTTTTTTGCCGTATCCGCATTGGGAAGCAATCCGGTCAATCAGAAGGTGAGCGGAGTCGTCACGCCTGTCCGGGTAGATGAGCCGTTTATCTGGCTCCTGCACCAACTGGACTACATCGAGGGGAGAGAGTGATTGTGACGCGGCATTTGATCGAGCAGCAATACTACACGCGCGGGCGCCAAGGCATTTTCCGCTCCAACGAGGGGTACGATACCGTCGCCAAATCCCCGAGGCTGGACAATTCGTTTATCAAGAAGGCGCTCCACCCGTTCTGCGTATACGACGCCCCGCGGGAGCTCCAGGAGAGAGAAGCGGACCCGCGGGAGTACCCAGATGCGCTGATCTGCTTCCGGGCCGAGACGGGGGAGCTGGTGATCGGTCAAAGCGTGTATGCCGGCGCCGATTTTACCGGACAGCGCAATACGTTTTTTTCCCACAACTACGTGATCCCGGCCCTTCGCCGGGACGAATTTTGCCTGCGCCCCCGCAAAATCTTCGGAATCGAAGGCTTTGACCGCAAGCATGACGAGACAGCGGGGAAGGACTTGCCATCGCTTGAGGACATCCCGTACCGGGAGGGCGATCCGGGAGACAGGAAACGGGCACTGGCCCGGCTCGGCGTAGATGAACGGACCTTCAAGCAATTGCTGTACGCCGTCATGATGTCGCTCTCGGCGAAGAAAAAGGTGTTTGTCAGCCTGGACGGCGAGGTTGGAACAGCAGCCGCATCCGCGAGGGAGCTGATGGAAATCCTCTACGGCTGCCTGCCTTACGAGATGCGCAGGCACATCGGCTTTCTGACCTACAGCAACGAACCGCAAAGCAAGAAGCACATCAACGTCATGTTTGTGCAAAAAGGCAGCATCCGTCCCGGAGCCGGCCACATCGACAAGGAATTTTTGTTCGATCTGCCAAACAAGCGCATCTGGAATGCCGATTTGCAGGAGGGCGAACACGAATATCTCGATTTTGCCTGGACGTATCTGAATGAGCCGCATGTGCTGGCGGATTTTTATCAGTTCGCGGAAGAGGTGCTGGCCGGCGACGAGAGCGGAGCTGGCTTGCGGCTGGCTGCGTATTACGAGCTGTGCCCGCTGTTTCTGATCGAAAAGGGCAGAATGGCCGTATACGAAAAGAACCGCGCAGCTGTATGGCAGGTCATCCTGAATTATGTGGAGAATGGCCAACTGAAAAACAAAAAGCGGCTGCAAGAGCTGCTCGTCGGCCTGTTTCGCGAAGAAAAAGCGGCTGTCGCGGCCCGCGTGCTGCCTGCTGGCGAGCTCGTGCGGCTGATCATCCAATCCGGCCGCGTCGTCGAGCCCCGCAGCAAGCAAAAAGAGATGGTATTGTACCTCATGGACGTGCTGCTGAAAGGCAGGCTGATGCAGCCCGGGAAGTACTTAGGCGAGGTGTACAAGCATCTGGCCGCCGAACCGGAGATGTTTTCGCTGGTCATGAGTACGGCGTTGCGGCATGAGCAATTCGTGAAGCCGCTGTTTGAGGAGTATCTGGCCAAACGGCTGGAGGCTGCGCTCCGCATCGAGGACGTATTGAAGGAAATCGGCTTCTGGGCTGAACATGCGCCGGAGGCATTGCGAAACCCGTTCTTCAAGGAGGCGACGCGCAACAAGCTGCTCGCGCAGTTTCGCGGAAGCGGGCAAAAAACTGATGCAGCATCCCAGATCCACCGATTTTTCCGGAAGTCGCGGGAGAGCAGCGACTACGCCCGGGAAACGCTGGACGAGATCGACCGCTGCCTGTTGAAATACGTCAACCTGGAGACGCTGTCCCGCGAAGACTTTGAGGGGATCGTCGAACTGTTGGAGGATAAGCCGCAAACGTTTGCCAGAGAGCTCGATCTGGAAAGCAGGGAAACGTACGATCTGCTGATGAATCTGGCTGCGCTGGAGCAGGCCGAGGTGATTCCGCCCCCCGAGGAGTTTTTCCGCTCCTTTGACCCGGACGAGATCGACAAACAGCAGCGCCTCTTGAGAAGGCTCCTGGGGGAAAAGCTGGACCAACGGAGCTTTCCGATGGTATGGCTTGCGTTTTATCAGGCAGACTCCCAGCCGATCCACGATACGCCGTATGACAGAATGCTTTCCTTTGTCCATGAAAAGGGCGGGGAAGAAAGCGTGTATCCGTTTGTCCAGTGGACGATTACGGAACGCAGCTTCTTCCACGGGAAAGCCCTCGCGCCCGGTTACCGAGCGGCGCTAAAGCGGTATTTCCTCGAAGACAAGGGACAAAGGCTGCGCGACAAGGCTTGGCGGAAGAAATGGTACGCCGTTCGAAACGCCGACTTTCGGAGGGTGCTGGACGAGGTGCGAAACGAGAGCTCGAATGGATTGGTGCGCCTCTTCCGGCGGCATACAGGCGTCATGGTCATCGGCACGGCCCTGCTTGTAGCCGGAGGCTCTGTCGGCGGTGTTATGCTCTATACGTCAAAACAAACGACGCCAGCCACCGGAGAAGCAGGCCACCCTGCATCTGGAGGCGGGACCGGCAACCCCGGTACAGGCGTGTCCGTGCCGGGCAGCGGTGAGGCAAGCAATCCGCCTGTTCGGATCTACGGACCGATGCTGCCTGCTGGAAATGGTACCCCAGCGGGAGATGCCGGGAATGCTGGAAATACCGGGGATGCCGGAAATGGTGGAAGTACCACCGGAAATTCTGGAAGTACCGGAAATGCTGGAAATAGCGGAAACGCTGAAAACACGGGAAATACCGGTAATACCGAAAATACGAACAGTCCCGGGGATACTGGCAAAACCGGAAGTGCCGGTACTACCAAGGATGAGTCAAATGCCGGAAGCTCCGGCACCGGGGAAAACGGTCCAAATACAAGCCCGACGCCAAAAACAGGCGATGGGCAGTCCTCGCCGTCGCCCCCTTAGGCACTGCCTACAGGCTCCGGATAGCGGTAAACAAACGTACGAACAATCCGTCACGAACCGCCGGTACAGCAAATTATACGCAAAAAGACGCACCAGCAAACATACCGTACACAAACCAAAGCTGCCCATTTTGACGTGCAAGCTCGAATGGAAGCAGCACTACGTCATCGCAAAACCAAATAAACAGCAAGCCAAAAGCCGTGACCAGAACAGTCACGGCTTTCTTTTTTTGTAAAACAGGGATGCACGCTGGCGGCCCTACATCCGCGTTGCCGCCAGCCGTTTGGTCTGCCCGGCCAGATACAGCAGGAACACCAGCAGAACAAGACCCTGGGCAATGATCGCGCCGCTGACGGTTGTGCCGAGATAGATGATGACGTAGTAGATACCCGATCCAACCAGCATGAGCGCGTTCTCGACAAAGTTCTGAATGGCAATCGTTTTTCCCGTACCGACCATCTTCTTTCCTTCCTCCTGCAGGACGGTGTTCATCGGGACGATAAACACGCCGCCCATAAAGCCAACCAGGAGCAAAAACAGGATGGCAACCGCCGTGATATGGAACAGCGGGAACAGCAGGATCAGCACAAACATCAGAAAGCCGTACATGATCGAGCGGTAAAACCGCTGCAGCGGAATCAGCTTGGGAGCGAGAAACGCACCGGCGATAATCCCGATGGATGTCGTTGCCAAAATCAGCGAGACCGCAGAGCTTTTCGGATCGATCCCGAGCGCGATCGGAATCCAGGCGATAACCGCTACGCGAAGGACCGAGGAGCTCATCCAAAAGGCGCCTGTTCCGATAATGGCGAATCCGGTCTCCGGCTTTCTGAGCAGCTGCCGGAAGTGTGCAAAGAACAAACGGGTTTCCGTGCCGTAGCGAATCATTGCGTTTCCGTTGATCCTCGGGATGTTGAACGTCATCAACACGGACAAGCCGTACAGAACCAGACAAATGGCGGACGATACGAGGGTGGGGGTCATGGCGGCAATCGCGCCGCCGCCCCCGATCCCGGTCAAAATGGCGATGATCGTATACGCTTCGATGCGGGCGTTGGCATGGAAGAGCTGGTCTTCATTTTGCGTCAGCTCCGGCAGGATGCCGTACTTGGCGGGAGAGTAGACGACCGCCCCCACCCCGACGGTAAAGTAAGCGAGCATCAGCATCAGGATACTGCTTTGGTCAATAACCAGAAGAATCAGGACACCCAGCACCTTGATCAGATTGCCAACCACCAGCACGAGCGACTTCGGATGCTTGTCGGCGAAAGGCCCCACGAGCGGGGCCAAAGCGATATAAGGAAGAAAGAAGGCCATCGAAACAAGCGCCAGCATCACGGGTGAAAAGCCGTTGTCCTGCAGCAAATTGGCGATGACAAACAGGATCATGTTGTCGGCAAAGGCAGACAGGAACTGGGTAAAGTAGAGGGCCTGCAGCGGTCGCATTCGATTTTTCATCATGCGGGTTCTCCTTTTTCAGCCATTTGTTTCAGCGTGACGTAGTCCGTTTTTCCGCTGCCAAGCAAGGGCAGCGCTTTGGTCCAGCGGATGGAGGACGGGAGCAGCAGGGGAGAGAATTGCTTCTCCGCCAGGTAAGCCCGCAGCCGATCCAGCTTTGCCGTTTCATCTGTCGTGTAGAGGAGAATGCGCTCTCCTTTGCGAGCGTCGCTGATCGTGACGGTGGCAAAATCGGAATGGCCAAAGCACTGGGCAGCCAGCTCCTCCACGAGATTGAGCGAAACCATCTCTCCGCCGATTTTGGCGAAGCGCTTCAGACGCGACTGAATGGTCAAATATCCGTCGGCATCGGCTTCCACGAGGTCGCCTGTGTGGTACCATTCCTCGCAGGGAATAAACCCTTTGCCGTGAATCAGGTAGCCCTTCATGACGTTCGGGCCTTTGACGAGCAGCTCGCCGCCTTGGGTGATGCCTTCTACCTGCTCTAGCTGGTATTCCATGCCGGGCAAGAGACGCCCGACCGTACCCGGCTTGTTGGCCAGCGGCGTGTTCAGCGAGAGGATCGGGGATGTCTCTGTCGCACCGTAGCCTTCGAAAATGCGTACCCCGAATTTGTCCATCCACATCTGCCGTACATCAGGCTTCAGCTTTTCCGCTCCGGCGAAAATATAGCGGAGCGAGTAGAAGTTGTACGGATGAGCATATTTGCCGTAGCCGGCGAGGAATGTCGATGTCCCGAACATGAGCGTGATGTTCTGGTCGTAGCACAGCTCAGAGATGACCTTGTAATGAAGCGGACTCGGATACAGATAGGCCGGAATGCCCGCGATGACTGGCAGCATCGAACCCGCCGTCAGGCCAAAGCTGTGGAACATCGGCAGCGCGTTTAAAATCTTGTCCTGGTTCGTCAGATCGATCACGCTTTTTACCTGCATGATGTTGGCGTACAGGTTGGTATGCGTCAGGACGACGCCCTTCGGCTTGCTTTCGCTGCCGGAGGTAAACAGGATCAGCTCGTTTGTCTCAGCCTTTGACCGCTTGCCGGTCAGGTAGGAGACCAGGGCGGAAAGCTTGTTGCCTGTCGTAGCGGACGCCTTGACATCCTCCAGGTAAACGATGTGTACGCGCCCTTCCAGTCCGTCAATCAGATGCTGCAGCTTTCCTTTTTCAATAAACACGCGGGAGGTCAATACTGTTTTGATCCCGGCCGTTTCGCAGCAATCCAGAAGCGAGCGGATGCCGAGCGAGAAATTCAGGATCGCCGGGGTCACGCCGATCCGGAACAGGGCAAACAGTGTAACCAGATGCCCGACGGATGTCGGCAGGAGCACACCTACCGTCCGCTCGCCTTTCAACAGGTTCTGCATTTTGTCGCCGAGCAGATAGCTGCCGATGAAAAGCGTCCGGTAGTTGATGGATGATGTCATGTCTTTGGCGATGACGAGCTTTTTGCCGTGAATCCTGGAAGCCTCCAGTGCTTCGTTGAACATGTTTACATTCTGTTTCATCCGAGCCTGGAACAGCTCGCGCTGCATCGTGCGCAGGATCAGGTCGCTTCCGGCTGCCTTTTGCTCCCGCATCGAGACGTTTTCCTTTTTATGCATCGTAAATGGAGTGCCGACCGTGATGTCTACCTTCGGGAACCAGACGATGCGCAGCTTGCCTTTCAGATACGAGAATACGGAGCGCTCGAGGCCCTGGATGATGACCGGGTAAACGGTAGCGCCGGTTCGCATCGCCAGATAGCCTACGCCGCTGTAGATCTTCATCAGGCCGCCGGTTGTCGTGATGCGGCCTTCCGGGAAGATTACCAGCGAATCGCCGTTTTTGACGACGCGGATCATATGGCGAATGGAATAAGGATTCATCGGGTCAACGGTGATATGTTTTCGGAAACGCAGGAAAAGTGAAAACTTTTTTGCGATCTCTGTATTGGCTACAAAGGTCGTGTTGGATGGAAGGCAGAAGGACAGGAGCACCGCATCCAACAAAGAGACGTGATTGGGAATGATGATGCCCGGCTGGGAGAGATCCAGCTTGCCAAGGCCATGGACACGCGGGCGAAACCAGAGCATCAGAAGCCATTTGATAAAGGTATAAATGAGAACCATCTGAACCACACCTTTTCTTGTGATAAGGACCGGTCTTGTTAGTTCTCATTCTACGCGGCGCCAGAAGTAAAAAAAGTACCAACTTTCATTGGTACCTGGTCATAAGACTACCGGATAAGGCTGTGAGGAGCTGGAAAGCCGCTCAAAACAGCTTTTTTTGTTTGGCCTTGGCCGCCGCTTCCTTGCTCGTTTTGACGCCCATTTTTTTCAGGATGCGGTTGATGTGGTTTTTGATCGTGCGCTTGGTGATGTGCAGGGTCTGCTCAATCTGGGATTGCGTCTGGCCCTGGTGGATGAGCTGCAGGATGTCCTTTTCCGCCGGGGACAGCAGCTTCTGGTCCTCGCCGCTTTTCAGCCGCATGAATTCGTTTCGAAGCGCGGCGGCGGCGGTGGGATGGATGGCGGACTGGCGCTGATAGGCGGCGCGGATCGCATCGGGTATTTCCTTGAAATTGGACTTGCTGATGTAATTGACGACCGCCGCGGCGGAGAAGGATTCGACGATGACCTCCTCTGCCGTCAGCGAGGTGAGCATGATGATGGCCAGCTCGCGGCCCATCTCCGTCAGCGCCAGCGCGGTTTCGATCCCGTCGAGATTGTTCTCGGTCAGGTTGATGTCCATCAGCACGACGTCGGCTTCGCCGTCCTGAAACCAGGCGAGCGCATCGTTCTTGGCGGCGGCCTCGCCGACGATGGAGAGATCGGCCTCCTTGCTGATGAAATCAATCAATCCCTTTCGCCACACAGGGTCGTCCTCCACGATATAGACGCGGATTTGTTCCATGGGTCTCCCTCCTTTTCACAGGTGCTTTCTTTATTCGACTGACTCCACCCGCTGGTGCGGGAAGTACAAGAAGACATTTGTTCCCTCGTCCTTGACGCTGTAAATTTCCAGGGTGCCCTGGTGTTTTTGCATCACGTTGTAGCAGTAGGAAAGCCCGAGCCCGAAGTTTGTCCCCGTCTTCTTGGTCGAGAAGAAGGGATCGAGTACATGCGGAAGGTTTTCCTTGGCGATCCCTACGCCGGTGTCGGCTACGGCGATGACGAGGTGTTTCTTGGATAAAAACAGGTGCAGCGTTAGCGTGCCGCCCTGCTTCATCGCCTCCAGGGCGTTCATGGTCAGGTTGATCAAAATCTCGCGTACCTGCACAGGATCGCAGCGAAGCAGCCACTGGTCGTCCAGCTCTGTCCGGATATCCACCTGCTGTTGTTCCGCGAGGGGGCGCAAATTTTGCAGGACGTGCTCGATCAAGGCGGCGGGCTGAATCGTTTCCTCGCGCAGGGCAATGTCCCGAAGCTGCCCTTGGATGCGATTGACCATATCGAGCAGGTGAGAAGTGGACTGCTTGATCACTTGTATATCTTCCTGCAGGGCAGGCTGGTTGGTTTTCTCCGCATAATCCTGCATCCGTTCCGTGTAGAGCGAGATTTTTCCCACTTCGTTTTTGATGGTGTGGTTAATGATTTGCGCCCCTGACGTCATCGCCCGGAGTGTGCTGTCCAGACGACGTTTTTCCACGCGCCATTTGACTCCGAGAAAGCCGTACTTGACACTGATCACCAAAATCAGAAGAAACTGAATTCCGACGATCAGACTGTTGTACCTCCAGGCTTCATAGTGGTTTTGCGTCCGCATCACGTAAATGGTAATAAACACCAGAAGCACCGGGAAAATGACGAGAATATTGGTAAACAGCCTGCTCTGTTTCACGAGCGGGTCTTTTTCCTTTTTGTACAGCAAGATGAGGATCAGACTGGCGGCGATAAAATACGGAATCACCCATGCCACCATCAGCCAGTAGTCAAACTGCAGCACCGGGTAGATCGGTGTGATGAGCAGCATGATCAGGGGCGGGAGCAGAGCCGCATACTGGAGAATGGTCTTGGTCTTTTGCCGCAGAAAATCTCCGGAGTGTACGGCGAACATGAGAAACGCGTAAGGCAAGCCCACCTGACAGATAAAGGACGAGACCCTGCTGGCCATGAGCAGCGCGGCGGACAGGGCAGCGGAAAGCGGAAACGAGTCCTTTACGAGCGGCAGGAGCGTCTCGTCGAATACGGCGGACAAGAACCCGCATCCTCCGACGAATGCGGTGGCGCTGGCCCAGCGTGTAGACGTGTTTTTCGGATCCGTGTACAAGACAAAGGCCCCGAAGGCCCATATGGCCAATAAGATGAGAACCATCATGGCGGCTTTTCTCCTGTCATTTGTATAGATTCCATTATACCGTACCGGAGCGGCAGGCGCCTTATTGGCAAGGTTCTCTTTTGCGGAAACTTTTGCTTCGCCCCGTCCAAAATCAAGCGGAAACAAGCATGGCTGACAGAGAAAAGGAAAAGCGCCGGCAAAACGCTTCAAGCTTTCTGATGGACAAATAAAAACAGGCCCCTTTTTCTACATGATAAGTAGAGAAAGGAGCCTTTTCCTTTGCTTCGTGCTTCTCTATTTTTTTACCGGATCTTTCGGAACAAGCTCAAAAATCTCATGCGACTCCATCGTGTCGATGAACCGGGAAAGCCAGTCGTAGTAAGCCAGTGCGTTGTCTATGCGGGTGATGCTTCTCTCCACGCGCGCCTTTAAATCTTCGGAAAGCTCTTCGTTCTGGAGCAGGGATTGGAGCTCCAGCCGGGACTTTTTCATCGCATGCACATTTTGCTCGGAAGCAGCTCTCCATTTCAAGGAGAAGAAATCAATAAAGGTCTGGTGCCAATCCAGATTGACCTCGTAGTGATCCTTCCGTGTGCCTTTTTTCCAGATTTTGTCCACCATCTGCAAATCCATCAAGGTGCGGACACCTGTGCTCATGCTCGTTTTGCTCATGCCGAGCGCTTCGCCCATCTCGTCCAAGGTCATGGCTTTATCCTGAAACAGCATTGTGCCATACAACAGACCAGTAGACATCGTAATCCCATACAGCTCCATGTTCTTGGCTAGTGTCTCGATGACCCGTTCCTGGGCCTTATTCAATTTTTCTTCATGTTTGTCTTCCATTTTGAAAAGAGCAGCTCCTCTGGTCAATTTACCTGTTAACGATTGTACTAATGAAGTTTACGAAAGTAAATAAACGAATCTTACCGTATATGCTAGATATACTGAGAATACGGAACAAAAAGTACGTAAAGTTTTTTCTGAACAAAGATTACGCTCGAATATGGCCCCTTACCAAATTTGTGGAAACAAAGGGCCGACCGATACAATAAGAGGGTCAGATTCGTGCGAACAATTTATTCGGAGGTGACGTTATGCCAAAAATCAAGGTAGAGCAGTTGACGAAAGTATTCGGGCGTCAGCCGCAGCGCGCCCTTCCTCTTGTAAAGCAGGGTAAAACCAAGCAGGAGATTTTGAAGGAAACCGGTCTGACCGTCGGGGTCAACCAGGCCAGCTTTGAAGTAGAGGCGGGCGAAATCTTTGTCATTATGGGATTGTCCGGGAGCGGGAAGTCGACGCTGGTGCGGCTGTTGAACCGGCTGATTGAGCCTACAGAGGGAAAAGTTCTGATTGACCATGCGGATATCGTGCAGATGAACGAACAGCAGCTGCAAGAGGTCAGAAGAAAAAAACTGGGTATGGTCTTTCAAAAGTTTGCCCTTTTCCCCCACCGGACCGTATTGGAGAACGTAGAGTTCGGTTTGGAAATACAGAATATTCCAAAATCTGAGCGCGAGCCGAAAGCGCGTGAAGCTCTGTCGCTTGTCGGGCTGGCCGGCTGGGAAGACAGCTACCCGGATCAGTTGAGCGGCGGGATGCAGCAGCGGGTGGGACTCGCCAGAGCGCTGGCAAACGATCCGGATGTGCTGTTGATGGACGAAGCGTTCAGTGCGCTTGATCCGCTCATTCGCAAAGACATGCAGGATGAGCTTCTGGAATTGCAGGCGACGATGCAAAAGACGATTATCTTTATTACGCACGATCTGGATGAGGCGCTGAAGATCGGGGACCGGATCGCGCTGATGAAGGACGGGGCGATCGTTCAGATCGGAACGCCGGAAGAAATTCTGACCAATCCGGCCAATGAGTACGTGGAGAAATTCGTGGAAGACGTGGACCGCTCCAAGGTTCTTTCTGCCGAGCACGTGATGAAGCGGGCCCAAACGATTACGCTAGACAAGGGGCCGCGGGTCGCCCTGCAGCTTATGAGAGACAGCGGCGTCTCCAGCCTGTATGTGGTGGACCGCAAAAAAACGCTGCTTGGCGTAGTGACGGCCGATGCGGTGAATACGGCCAAGCAGGAGTCCTTGACGTTGGAGTCTGTGATGCGAAAAGAGATTCCGACGGTCTCGCCAAAGACATTGCTTCACGAGCTGTTTGACCTGGTCGCTTTTTCAGACATTCCGGTAGCAGTAGTCGGGGAACAAAACCGCCTGCTCGGTGTTGTCGTGAAGGGCAGCGTGTTGGGAGGTCTGGCAGGGAAGGTAAATCCGGAAGTGGGCAGCACTCCCCATGCCGATCAGACTGCCGCTGCGATGGAAGGTGCGAATAGCGGTGAGAATGCAGGGACGAATGCGATGAATCCTGCAAGCTTGAATGCAAGCGCGAATACGCGTGTGAATATCGGTGTGAACAAAAGCGAAAACAAGCAGGCTGCCGCGGACGTGAAAACGGATGAGGAGCATGCTTTCGCGGAAGAAAGGCAGGTGAAGTAGGATGGGAGAGCTTTTTCCTAAGTTGCCGGTAGACCGTTGGATAGAAAATGTGGTTGATTTTTTGGATGATCATCTGGGCATCGTCTTTGACATGATTACGACAGTGATCGGCGGTCTTGTCGATTTGTTTGCCCTGTTGTTTTCGGGGTTGCCGTCGTGGCTTTTGATCATCGTCCTGGTGCTGCTCGCTTATCGTGCAGGAAAATGGCCAATCGCCCTGTTCTCGTTTATCGGACTTCTTCTGATCGAAAATCTGGGGTATTGGGAGCACGCCATGGATACCCTGGCATTGGTTATGACTGCTGGTCTTATCTCTGTCATTATCGGTATTCCTGTCGGGATTTGGTGTGCGCGAACGGATAGCGTCCGCAATGTTGTGACGCCTGTTCTGGATTTCATGCAAACGATGCCGGCGTTTGTCTACCTGATTCCGGCGATCTTCTTCTTTGGTCTGGGCAAAGTGCCCGGGGTCATCGCCTCCGTTATTTTTGCGATGCCGCCGACGATCCGGCTGACCAATCTGGGGATCAGACAAGTGCCAGCCGAGCTGATCGAGGCTTCGGATGCATTCGGCTCCACGGCGTGGCAAAAGCTGGTGAAAGTACAGATGCCGCTTGCCAGACCAACCGTTATGGCAGGTATCAACCAAAGCATCATGCTCGCGCTGTCCATGGTCGTGATCGCGTCGATGATTGGTGCCAAAGGACTCGGGGCGGACGTGTACCGCGCCGTTACCCAGATCAAGATCGGTGCAGGCTTCGAAGCCGGTCTGGCAATCGTCATCATGGCCATTTTATTGGATAGGATCACCCAAAGCATGGGGAAAAAGAAAAACGCCTAGGAGGGGTCTTCATGAAAAAGAGATGGAGCACAGGAATCGCAGCCGTATTGGGAATTAGCTTGCTGATGGCAGGCTGCTCGGGAGCGCCATCCGCGGAGCTGCCAAAAGATAGCCAGGGCGGCCAGTCCGCAGAAGGTTCAACCGGCGGTTCCGGCGGTGTCGGAGCCCAGGTCGACTACAAAATCATCGGGATCGATCCGGGTGCTGGCATTATGAAAGCGGCAGAAAAAGCCATCGAGGAATACGACCTGAAGGATTGGGAGCTGGTCGAGGGCTCCGGTGCCGCGATGACCGCCGCTTTGACACAGGCGTACAAGGACAAAAAGCCAATCATCATCACAGGCTGGACACCGCACTGGAAGTTCTCCAAGTATGAGCTGAAATACTTGAAGGACCCGAAAGGCGTGTTCGGAGCAGGTGAAGAGATCCATACGGTTGTGCGTAAAGGGTTGAAGGAGGATCAGCCAAGCGCGTATGCTTTCCTCGACAATTTCCATTGGACGACCGAGGACATGGAAAAAGTGATGCTGGACATTGCAGACGGGAAAAAGCCCGAGGAAGCAGCAGCCGAATGGGTGAAAAACAACGAAGAAAAGGTAAACAAGTGGGTTGAGGGCATTCAGCCTGCGGACGGCAAGAAGATTTCCCTGGCGTATGTAGCGTGGGATTCGGAAATTGCCAGCACGAATGTCGTCAAGACCGTTCTGGAACAAAAGCTGAAGTACCAGGTCGAGCTGAGCCAGGTGGAAGCAGGTCCGATGTGGGCTGGCGTAGCCAATGGCGATGTGGACGGAATGGTAGCGGCATGGCTGCCGACCACTCACGCCGATTACTATGAAAAGCTGGGTAAAGACGTCGAAGACCTGGGCGCGAATCTGGAAGGAACCAAGGTTGGACTCGTCGTTCCTGCTTATATGGACATCGACTCGATTGAGGATTTGAAGAAGTAAGGACAAATCCGGTGAGAAAAGGCTAGGTAAGCGAGCAAGTAGGGAAGCGGATAAGCAAATAAGTTAGCGGGTAAGCAAGTAAGAGTGAGCAAGTAAGTGAGTAAGTAAGCAAACAAAGATGCAAGCAAGGTATCTAAAAGAAAGACAGCCCTGTTCCCGATTCATTCGGGTGCAGGGCTGTACTTTTTTGTATTTATAGACCTGGAAGCTGCAGAGGTGAGGAAGCTAAGGAACACGGAACACGACCTACCCGGGTTACTTCGGAAACGCGACCGTGACCTTGAAGTAGTCTCCGTCGATCTCAATCTCGAGACGTCCTCTCTGGAGCTCTACGATGCTTTTGGCAATCGCCAGACCGAGGCCGGAGCCTTCGGTATGCCGTGATTTGTCACCCCGTTTGAACCTCTCGAACAGTTCTTCGGCATCGAAGTCGATCTCGTAGGCGGAGACGTTTTTCATGGTGAGGATGACTTCTGCGTTTTGCTCGGACAGGGAGACGTACACGCGCGTATTCGGCATGGAATACTTCAGCGCATTGACGATCAGGTTTTCCAGTACTCTCCACGTTTTGTTGCCATCCAGCTTGGCAAACATCTGCTGCTGCTCGACCTGCACGCGGAAGGTGAGCGAGGACTCCTCGATCTTGTCACTGAACTCCGCCAGGGCCTGATTCAAAAGCGAAGCCACGTTGACGTTCTCCACCTGCAGCTCTACCGCTCCGCTGGCCATCTTGGATGCCTCGAACAGATCGTCGATCAGCACCTTCAGCCGCTGGGTCTTTCTGTCCAGCACCTCGATATAGCTTGCGACCTCTTCAGGCTTCAGATTTTCCCCTTTTAAGAGATTGACATAGTTGACGATAGAGGTGAGCGGCGTTTTCAAGTCGTGGGAGACGTTGGTGATCAGCTCCGACTTGAGCCGTTCGCTTTTTATCTGGCCTTCGACGGATTCCTTGAAGCCTTGCTTGATATTGTTCAGGTTGTCGGCCAGGCGGGACAGGTTTCCTTTTCCTTTGCCTGTCGCGATGATCTGGTGGTCCAGATTTCCGGCTGCCATCTCTTCGGCACCGCGGAAGATTTTGTTCATCAGGCTGATTCTCCTGAGAATGTACGGAAGCACGATAGTGAGGTAAAACAGGCAGTAAGCTCCTGAAACCAACAGGAAGAGCTCTTCGCGACGATCAAGGGAAATGAGAGCGACCAATGCGCTCACGGGAAAGGCAAGCGACAGGCCAACCATCAGGATGAGCTTGACCAAGATGTTTCGATTGGCCAATACATCCGTGAGCAGTTCACGGTATTTGACAAACCAGCTTTTCTGCCATTGCCGCTGCCACAGCTCTCGGTCCCGTAGCATCCGAGCGGCCTCTATCAAGCAGAGCGTAACGTAGGCTGCGGCGAACGATTCCAGCCCGAGGATAATGAGCTGCTCGGGACGAAGAGGCAGCGAAAAAAACGAGACGGAGATGGCCAGCACAACCGCGCAGAAGACGGCAAAGAACAGCACGAAGATTCGCAGGTCAACGGGAATGCGCCGCAGCAAGAAGAGCGAGCCTTCGACAAAGGAGAGCTCGGCTGCGCGCTTGCGCAAATACAGGAACAGTCCGACCGCAGCTACAGCGGTGATGACGAGCAGGGCGCATTCCTTGAACAGCCTTTCGCGGATCGCCGCATAATACTGCGCGTTGGAGTGGATCAGGCTGTATCCTTCCACATTTTTCGGGACGTAGATGATCCCTTCCCAGTGATTGGTTTGAAAAAAGTGATTGATCCAACGGAAGCTGTTATCCGTTTCGTTGTCGCTGTTAGGAAAGCGGATGGAATAGACAGAGTTGGATTTCAGTTCTTCCACCGAAGGAGGGGTCGGTACATTGGTGTACACCTCGTCCCTGTTCTTGTTCACGATGTAGTAGCGGAATGACCCGCTCCGCAAAGCGATGCTATCCTCCAGATCCCTGTATTCCTGGTCCTTTGCGGCAACGGCTTGCTTCACCGCTTGCCGGAACGATTCTTCCTGAGACTGGCGTATCTTTTGCAGTTCCTGGTCTCTTGCCTGTTCCAGCTTGGGGACATTCGCCGCTTTTCCGGAAGCCTCGGCTTCCGCGATCAGTGAAGCGTAATGCTGGTTGATTTCTTCCATTTGCCCCGCAGAGCTGCTCGCGAAATCGCTCTTGAGCTGCTCGTATTGATCTTCTCCGAGCTTCTCCATATCTGTTTTGTCGGGATACCCCCGGTAGTTGAAATGAAGCCTTTTGACCATGTCGATAAACTGGCTGAGCTCCTCCTGGAAGCCATTTGTCTTGTAGTAGCGGTCCTGTTGAAGGTAATCGGTCCGCAAAGCGATGTCCGCCGACGCCAGGAAAGAAAGAGAGGTCATACACAGGAACAGCAGGGAAACCAGAATCAGCCCCAGCTTATTTTTCGATTTTGTATCCAATTCCCCATACCACCTTTAAATATTTCGGTTCCTTCGGGTTGATCTCGATCTTTTCCCTGATTCTTCTCACATGTACAGCCACCGTATTTTCGGCGTTCATGTACGGTTCCTTCCAGACCAGCTCGTATATTTCTTCAATGGAGAAGACACGGCCCTTGTTTTTCATCAGCAGCTCGAGGATTTTGTACTCCGTAGGGGTCAGGCGAACCTCCTCGTCATCGACAAAAACCGTCTTGGAGGTCGTGTTGAGGACTAGCCCCCTGACGTGAATTTCGTCTTCGCCCGCAACATACGTCCCCAGATGGGTATAGCGCCGCAGCTGCGATTTGACCCGCGCTACCAGCTCCATCGGGTTAAACGGCTTCGTTACATAGTCGTCCGCTCCGACGTTAAGCCCGAGGATTTTGTCCGTATCCTCCGATTTTGCCGACAGCATGATGATCGGAATGTTTCGGCTTTCCCGGATGGCAAAGGTCGCTTTGATCCCGTCCATCTGCGGCATCATAATATCCATGATAATGAGGTGCAAATCCTCGCTGTTTAACACTTCCAAAGCTTGAAGTCCGTTCTCCGCTTTGAATACCTTGATGTTTTCGTTCTTGAGATAAATTTCGATCGCGTCGCGGATTTCTGCTTCATCGTCCACGACAAGCACATTATACTTGGACACGCCAGCTTCCCACCTTACGAATCTTTCTTGTGTCTGTTCATTTCCCGAACCGAGGAGATATTTCTATCATACCGGGTACTTTTTACAAAAGGGCTTTGAAAATCCTTACAAAATTCTTACGAAAAGAAATGATAGGCGAAAAAGAAAACAATGACCCGCAAGACAGGGCACCTGGTAAAGTGTCCGGCTTGCGGGTCAAAGCTCAGCATTCGGATCAAAGCTCAGCAATTTTCCGATGATGCTTTTTTATGGCAAACAATGATCGTGCAGAATTGTGCTGCGTTTTTATCAGCCGTAGCTCGCATAGGCGATAATGCCTTCTTCTTCGTCTAGAACGAGTTCCAGTCTGGCCGAATAAGGATCGCGGTGCATGTACGTCTGCAGCCAATAACGGATCGCTTCAATAATGTTGATTTTGATAAAGATCTGCTTGCGGTCGTTGGCGTACACTTCAGCGGAAAAACCGTAGTCCTCGTCCCACATCAGCTCGACGGCAACCTCTTGCGGCTGAATCTGCTTTTTGCTCGCCACATGCATGCAAATGGCGTTTATAATGTCCTGCTCAAGAATTTTTATCGTTTCCATGTATCCCATTCCTGCTTTTTACGCTGGTTTTTAAAGAGCAAGTAAACCTTCCGGATCACAGCGATCAACACGATGACCGCGAGGATGTTGATCATGAATCCGAGGATGGAGCCGAGTACGCCCAAATCGCTGAACAGGCTGCCAAACAGCAATCCTGCCAGACCGCCGACGAGCAGGCCTTTCATGAAACCGCCTTTGCTCGGTGCAGCAGTAGATGTATTTTTTACCGGTGTTGTGGAATTCGTGGTGTTGTTGTTCGTCGTCGCATTTACATTGGAATCCGCTTTGTTCGGCGTCGTTTTTGTAGGAGCGATAGACTTTTTGCCGGATTTGTAGCCTTTGGCATCGGCGTGATCGGTTACAAAGCCAGTTGGAGCCAGTACAAGGACAAACGCAATGACCAACATCAGTAATTTTTTCATTATAGGAAAAGTCATCTCCTTTTTATTTTCCGTCTATATATAAGTCTATGATTATTTTCCGGCTTATTCAACCGGTATTGATAGTAAATGATGATTTGTCACAGATTGTATGATATTTTTTTGTTCGCAAAATAGTCCTCATTTACTACGCTCAATAGGTTATGAGTATGTTATTATAATTTTGCTATAGTATTTTTAACCTAATTAAAAATTCTGAAAAAGGCAAACCCACTGAAAGGCGGGGACGCAAAGCCACGGGTCTAAGGCTGCATAAAAATGCGGCTACGACAGCCGGGTTGCCAGACCGAAGCAAAGAAGCTGTCGGAATGGCAGTCTTCTTTTTTTTGTGCCCAAAAAAGAAGGCAGGTCGTCGCGTGTAGGGGGATAGGGAGGGATCATATCCATGGGAAACAGTCTCAAGCAAAAACTGATTGTGGTGATGAGCATCCTGCTAATTATCAGTTTGATTTCTGTATCTGTTGCGAGTTACTGGAGCTCCTCGAGTATTCTGGAAACGAGCCTTGACAAGGAAGCCGAGCTGAGCGCAAAAAATCTGTCTGAACAGATTGAAACGTTTTTTAACAGCAAAATTATCATTCTCGAAACGATTTCCAAAATGATCTCGGAAGACAACGATCAGGCAAAGGACCTGAAGCTGATTCAGGACGCCCAGAAGCAACACCCGGAGTTTGAAACCTTCTTCTTTTCCTACGACCTGACCGGAAACCGTGTCATCAACTTCAAAGGCGAAGTGACACAGGTTTCCGACAGGGAGCACTTTCAGGCTGCGGGAAAAGGCGAAGGGAAAGTGATCATCTCGGAGCCGGTCGTCTCCAAGCGTACCGGCAACAATATCGTGACGATCATCGTACCGCTGATGAAAAACAACAAGCAGTACGGGTACATGGGGTCTACCATCCCGATCAACGAAATTCAGACAACCGTTTCCGAGGAAACCTTTGGGCAGACAGGCTACGCTTTCCTCGTCAGTCAAAAAGGAACCTATGTCTGGAATCCAAATGAAGAGTTGATCCTGAAGGAGTCTCTGGCTACTACCGATATTCCGCAGCTGCAGGAGGCTTTCCAAGCGATCCAAAGCGGCGGAGAGGGAACGGTTCAGTACGAGGCGGATGGCAAGGAAATGTTCGCATCCTACGCGTCTACTGACCAACACTGGGGGGTATTTATTGCCGCTCCATCTGAAGAGCTGCATGCCCCTATCGCTGAATTGATGGTGAAGCTGTTGATCATCTCCGGTGTCGCTATCGTTCTCGCTATCGCCGTCGTTTATGCCGTGGCAGTCAGCATGGTCCGGCCTATTCAGCGTCTGAACCAGGTGGTGCAGGTGGTGGCGAAGGGCGACTTGACCAATAGCGTGACCGTGCAAGGAAAAGACGAGATCGCCGTGTTGTCCCGCGATTTCAACCAAACGGTGAATCATTTGAAGGACTTGATCCAGGGTGTCTCCCTGTCTTCGGATGAGGTGCTCTCCTTTACCAAGGAAGTATCTGCCGGGATAGATCAAGCGACCCAGGCAGTAAACCGGATCAGCAGCTCTGTTCAACAAATTGCTGACGGCGCCGCAGCGCAGGCTGGCAGTGCGCAGGAAGTCGCGCTTTCGATGAATGATATGGCCGTCGGCATCGTGAAGATTGCGGAGACATCCTCGCGGGTATCGGAATCTGCGCAGGAGGCGGCCAAACAGGCTGAGCAGGGCGCTACGGTGGTAGATCACGCCGTGCAGCAAATGACGAGTATCGGAGAGGGCACTGCCAAGGTGTCGACAGCCATCGAAAAACTGCATGCGCGGTCCCAGGAAATCGAAAGCATTCTTGACACGATCAGCGGGCTGACCTCACAGATCAATCTCCTCGCCTTGAACGCATCGATTGAAGCGGCACGGGCAGGCGAGCATGGCCGCGGCTTCGCGGTTGTAGCGGGTGAAGTGAAGAGTCTGGCGCATCAGTCTGAAGAATCGGCGGCGAAAATCGCTCAGCTGATCCAGGAAATCCAGCAGGATACCGCGGAAGCAGTCGAGGCGATGGATGCCGGGAATAAAAACGTGAAAGACGGTGTTGAGCTGATCGAGGAAGTGCGAGCCATTTTTGATCGCATCATGAGCGCATCGCGCAATGTAGCAGACCACATCCTCGAAGTCTCCGCCGCTTCGGAAGAAATGTCGGCCGGTTCGGAAGAGGTAAGCGCATCGGTGGCAGAAATGCACGCCATCGCCAACCATGCATCCGAGGATGCAAAAAATGTGGCGGAAGCGACACATCAACAACTGCGTACGATTGAAGATATTGCCGAATCCGTCGGCAAGCTGCAAGATGTGGTGGATGAAATGCAGAAGAGGCTTGGGAAATTTACGCTGTAGCCATACGCTGTGGCCATTTTGGATATCAGTAGGAAAAGCCTCCTGCGAAAGGGGGGATGCCTCTGGGAGATAGCAGGAAACATCTGGAAAGTGTTGAGGCAGAAACAAAGACAAAAGCATTGGATCTGGAGGAGAAGAAGATGAAAAACTGGAAAAAACTCATGATGGCAAGTACTGTAGCCGCTGCTTTGCTTGCGACAGGCACAGTCGGCAATGCTTCGGCGATGAGCTCTGTCGCGGCGGCCAATCAAAATGCTGTATACGCGAAAAATACCGATCTGAAACAGGAAAATAAAAAGTTTGAGTCCCGCCTCGATGCGATCATTAAGCGGGGGTACATCCTCATCGGCACACCGGGTGACTACAAACCTTTCACATATTTGAATCCGAAGACTGGCGAGTTTGAAGGTTACGATATCGACGCCATGAAAGAGTTTGCGAAAAGTCTGGGCGTAGAAGCCCGCTTCGTCCAAACCTCCTGGCCGACATTGATGGATGACCTTTTGGCTGACAAATTCGATATCGCTGTTGGCGGCGTTACCCGCAATACCGAAAGACAGAAAAAGGCCCACATGAGCGAAGGCTACATCCAATTCGGAAAGGCTCCGCTGATCCGCAAAGAGGATAAAGACAAGTACAAAACCGTTGAAGACATCAACAAGCCGACTGTCCGCATTGGCGTGAATCCAGGCGGAACCAACGAAAAATTTGTTCGCGAGCACCTGACAAACGCGAAGGTGACAGTAGTGGAAAACAACCTCGACATTCCGGGCCTCGTAGCCAACGGCACTTATGATGTGATGATTACGGACACGCTGGAAGCCATGGTTTACCAAAAGGCAGACCCGCGCTTGTATGCGGCTTTGACTTCCAATCCTTTCACCAAAAGCGAAAAAGCGTACATGATCCACCGCGGAGATTTTATCTTTGCCAGCTATCTGGATGTATGGATGGATGAAATGAAGCTGCAAGGCAAATTTGATGAGCTGTACAAAAAGTGGCTCCAATAGCCAAATATTGCTATAGTGGAAATATCGCTGCGTGTAGGCACGCAGCGATGTTTGCTAATTGACGAAAATGATGGTATGATATTATCTATGTTAAAAAGACATGAATACCCGGGAACGATTTTGCGGCCTCTCATGAGGTTTCAAGCGGAAACGGTTTTGAGGTTTTCTTGCTTTTTATCAATTGTTTACATGAGGAGGCCACAATCGTGATCGGAAAAGTAAAATGGTTTAATGCTGAAAAGGGCTTTGGTTTCATTGAGCGTGAAGATGGTGACGACGTATTCGTTCACTTCTCCGCGATCCAAGGAAATGGTTTCAAAAGCCTGGAAGAAGGACAAAATGTTGAATTTGACATCGTGGAAGGCAATCGCGGTCCACAAGCTGCAAACGTAAACAAACTGTAAATCCTTCTGATATAGACGCGAAAAGAGGGCTTATTCCATCAACAGGAATACAGCCCTCTTTTTCGGTCATTTTAAGTGGTAGG
Source organism: Brevibacillus sp. FSL K6-6036 (assembly GCF_037964015.1). NCBI lineage: Bacteria > Bacillati > Bacillota > Bacilli > Caryophanales > Paenibacillaceae > Brevibacillus > Brevibacillus sp. FSL K6-6036. Next base: position 4,893,838 of record NZ_CP150173.1, on the reverse strand, counting down.
ACATTTAGATTTAAGCAAAGGAGATTGACGCGCATTGGCAACATTTTATGATTTTGGGCTCCATCATCTGGTAGCCCGCGCCCTTAGTGACATGGGGTTTGAAGAGGCGACACCGATTCAGGAGGAGACGATCCCCACCGTCCTGCAGGGACAGGATTTAATCGGGCAGGCACAAACCGGCACAGGGAAAACCGCTGCTTTCGGCATCCCGCTCGTGGAAAGAGTGGATAGCGAAAAGGAACAGATCCAGGCGGTTGTCCTCACTCCCACCCGGGAACTGGCTGTTCAGGTAGCCGAAGAACTGAACAAGATTGCCCAGCACAAAAAAGTGACTGCTCTGCCGATCTACGGCGGACAGGATATCCAGCGCCAGATCAGGGCATTGAAAAAGCGCCCTGAAATTATCGTTGCGACTCCGGGCCGGTTCATGGACCATATGAACCGCAAGACGATTCGTCTGCACGGTGTGGAAATGGTCGTACTGGATGAAGCGGATGAAATGCTCAACATGGGCTTTGTCGACGACATCAAGGCGATTCTGCAAGAGATGCCGGAAGAGCGGCAAACCTTGCTGTTCTCGGCGACGATGCCGCGCCCGATCCAGGAAATTGCCCGCAATTTCATGAAAAACCCTGTTACCATCTCGATCAAGGCGAAGGAACTGACCGTTCCCAATATCCAGCAGCAGTATATGGAAGTGCCGGAGAAGCAGAAATTTGATGTTCTGTGCCGTCTCCTGGACATCCATTCACCTGAGCTGGCGATTATCTTCGGACGGACCAAACGCCGCGTAGACGAGCTGGCAGAGGCTCTGAACAAGCGCGGATACGGTGCGGAAGGTATCCACGGAGACTTGAATCAGGCAAAACGCGACAGCGTGCTGCGCAAATTCAAGGAAGGCACGATCGAAGTGCTGGTCGCTACTGATGTGGCCGCTCGCGGATTGGATATCAGCGGTGTTACTCACGTGTACAACTTTGACATTCCGCAGGATTCAGAGAGCTATGTCCACCGCATCGGCAGAACCGGGCGTGCGGGTAAAACAGGCTTGGCGATTACGCTGGTCACTCCGAGAGAAACCGACCACCTGCGTTATATCGAGAAGGCTACCAACCGCAAGATGGAAAGAAAGCCTGTTCCGACGCTTGCAGAAGCGATCGAGGGACAACAGCGTCTGACAGTGGACAAACTGATGGAGACGACAGGCAGCGATGAGCTGAGCATGTACAAGTCGTTGGCTGAGCAGCTGTTGGATGAGGTCGATTCCGTAACGCTGGTCGCAGCTGCGTTGAAGCTGCTTACCAAGGAACCGGACACCACTCCTGTCCGTTTGACAGAGGAAGCTCCTCTGCGAGTAGGCAAGAGAAAAACGATGGATCAGTCCAGAGGCAGAGGCCCGCGTACCGGAGCCAAGCGGAGCGGTGGAGGCGGAGGCGGCTTCTCGCGAGCGGGGCATGGAAAAGGAAGACCGGCCCAACACAACAGAAACAGAAGAGACTGGGATCGGGATCGCGACCGTGACCGCAATAGAGACTAGAGCAGCGCCAGAGCAACCTCTGCGCCGGATCTAGGCCACAAAAAGAGCCGCCAAGCGCTGATGCCGGGCGGCTTTGATTATTTTATCCGGGATGTGCAGGAGCTCTACACCCAGCCTCTTGCTCTCATCGCTTCTGCGATGCGTTTGAGAGAGATCATGTAAGCGGCTGTGCGGAAATCCGTTTTGTACTCCTGCGCGATTGAACGAACGGCCCAGTAAGACTGGGTCATGACGTCGCGCAGCTTCTGGTTTACTTCGGCTTCGCTCCAATAGTAATTCATCAGGTTTTGCACCCACTCAAAGTACGAGACGGTCACGCCGCCTGCATTGGCGAGAATGTCGGGGATGACCAAGACGCCGTTTTGGTGCAGCACTTTGTCTGCTTCGGGCGTAGTCGGGCCGTTGGCCGCTTCGGCGATGATGCGGGCTTTTACTTTATGGGCATTTTTCAATGTGATCACGTTTTCCAGTGCAGCGGGGACCAAAATGTCTACATCGAGCTCTAACAGCTCCCCTGGCTGCTGGAGGTGGAAACGGGCGTCGTAATCCAAAATGGTGGACGAATCCTTCAATTTTTCCACTTGGGACAAATCCAGCCCGGCCGGGTCGTAGAGAGCGCCTTTGGAGTCGCTGACAGCCACGATCTTGCAGCCGAGCCCGGACAGCAGGTCAGCTGCGATGCGCCCTGCATTGCCAAAGCCCTGGATGGCGACAGTCGCTCCTTGCAGCGATTTGCCCATATCCTTCATCGCTTCTTCGATGGTGTACACACAACCGCGTGCGGTCGCCTCGCTGCGTCCTTTCGAACCGCCGATGATCAGGGGCTTCCCGGTAATGACGCCGGGGCTGTAAGAACCTTTGATGCGGCTGTACGTGTCCATCATCCAACCCATAATTTGCGGGTTCGTGTAAACGTCCGGGGCTGGAATGTCTTTTTCCGGACCGACGATGTCCGCGATCGCTTCCATAAAGCCACGGCTGATTCGTTCGATTTCCGCTTTGCTGAACTCGTGGGGATCGCAAATAACCCCGCCTTTGCCGCCGCCGTACGGCAGGCTGACGACGCCGCATTTGAACGTCATCCACATCGACAGCGCCTTTACCTCATCCAAGGTCACATCCGGGTGAAAGCGGATGCCCCCTTTTGTCGGTCCGATCGCATCGTTGTGTTGGGAGCGAAAGCCTTCGAACACGCGGATACTGCCGTCGTCAAGCTTGACCGGGAAAGAAACGTACAACACCCGCTTCGGTTTTTTCAGTATTTCTACCACGCCGCGCTCCAACCCGAGCAGGGATGCTGCAGTTTCAATCTGGGTCTGCACAATTTCATACGGATTGAGGACTTCTCCCACCGATTGTTGAACCTCCTGGAAAATCGCCATAGTTCTCTCCCTCTTTTTTCTTTATTTTTAAACAATTTTAAATAGAGCAGTAATAGTAGTCGAAAAAATTCCAAAAATTGTTGAACGGAATACAAAAGTATTTTATCTGTAAGGATTAATCGAAACAATATAGAATATAGATGAGATTAATGCCGAAATGAGATGAATATAAATAGAGGGGGGAGAACTGTGGAGCTGAGGCAGATTCAGTACTTTATCGAGGTAGCCAAACGGGAGCATGTGACGGAAGCCTCCCATGCCCTCCATATCGCGCAATCGGCGGTCAGCAGGCAGATCGTCAATCTGGAGGCAGAATTGGGCGTCAATCTGTTTATCCGCGATGGACGCAACGTACGGCTGACCCCGATCGGAAAAGTGTTTCTGGAGCATATGGAGCAGGCGATGAAGGTGATTGACAAAGCCAAACGGGAGATCGAGGAATTTTTGGACCCGGAGCGCGGGACGATCCGCATCGGATTTCCCAGCAGCTTGGCGGCCTACACATTGCCCACCGTCATTTCCGCTTTTCGCGAACAGCATCCGCATGTGCAGTTTCACCTGCGCCAGGGATCGTACCGGCAATTGATCGATGCGGTGATCAAGGGAGAAATCGATCTGGCTCTCCTTGGACCGGTTCCCAAGGATGAAAAGCAGGTGATTGGCCATACGCTGTTTTTGGAGAAGATCGTGGCGCTGCTTCCTTCCCACCATCGATTGGCAGGGGAGGCTAGGCTGCAGCTCAGTCAGCTTCGCGAGGAAGGGTTCGTCTTGTTCCCGGAGGGGTTCATTTTGCGAGAGCTGGTCGTACAGGCGTGCGGTCAGCTCGGCTTTCGGCCGACCATCTCGTTTGAAGGGGAGGACATTGACGCGATCAAAGGGCTGGTGGCGGCCGGACTGGGGGTCACGCTGCTGCCTGAAATCACGCTGACAGACAATCGGCCCCGCAGCACCGTCATGATCCCGGTGACGGAGCCGACCGTTACCCGCACCGTGGGCGTCATTATCCCGGCTGACCGGGAGCTGCCGCCCACGGAGAAATTGTTCTGTGACTTTCTCAAGCAGTTCTTCAGCGTTTTAGAGGGATTTGATAGTTAGCCGCCGTTTTCTTGCGACGGAAAAAATACGCCGTCAGCAAATACGTCCATATCCAGCAGATCGCAATCAGCGCGAGCTTGTCCAAAAGCGGCGCCGTCTTGCTCAAAATAACGACGGTCATTCCGGCGGTCATCAGCCCGAGCATGGCCAGGCAAAGCCGGAAAGCTGCCCGCTTCCGCTCTTCCGATGCGATCGGCAAAAGCCGGATGGACGGAGGATGCACGATGGTGCGGATATGCTGTGTTACCTGTTTTCCGGCAGCAGCGAGGCCAAGCAGGCAAAGCGCGTACAGCAAAAGAGGCGCTTTTGCCCATGCGATCAGGGCGAGCGTCAAGAATGCCAAACGCAGATAAATCGCAAATGTCTCTCCGGTCCGAATGACGTGGCGGACGAGCACATAGAGATACGCATCGCCCTTGTCTCCGGTCAACCGATCAAAAAGGCGGATGGCCCACGTTCTGGGGCGCACCTTTTTCCGCTTGTGGGGGACATCGATAAACATATTCAGGATGGTGTAGTACAGGTCGATACGCTTGTTTTCCTTTTCGATCAGGAAAAGCCACGGCAGGTGGTATCGAGCGGCCTTGCTCATCGCCATGGCGGTCAGGATCACCATGAGCACAAGCGCAGCGGCCGCGTACACCCTATTGCTTGTCCAGAAGCCGTACAGAAACAGGGCGGCAATCCCCCATCTGGCGACAAGGAGCAGAAAAGAATCGCGCTCCAGTCGCACGTGCCGCCAGTACAGGTCGCTGCACCACATTTTCAGCAGGATGAGGCTGCCGGCGAGCAGCGCCCATGAGCCCGGAGACAAGGCTGTCCTTTTATACACCGGATAGACGATCACGGCCAAAAGCAGCATGCCGGCAGCTTGCACCAGCAGACTGTAGACAAACGCGGACCGCAAATAGTGTTTCATAGGGTAAGGAGAAGGCGCCAGCATGGCCAGATCGGCTTTTCGCAAAAAAGTGCGAACGGAGGCCGGAGCCACAAACACAGCGGTCAACAGGCAGGCGGCCAACTGGGTCCAGAAGGTGCCGGTCAGGGACTCGGCAACCCTCATGTACAGGAAAGCGGCCAGAAAATAAAGCACCACCAGGCCGAGCGAGTTGCTTCCGGCTACTGCTCTCTTGGCGTACCTCTGCCCTGTTTGCCAGGCGGCCTGCAGCCTTGTCGCGTAGAGTGGATCAAACGCCATGGCACATCACCCCCGCACCGCAGCCAAAAACAACTGTTCAAGCGTAGCATCCGGCAGCCCCGCCTGCTGGCGCATCTGCTCAAGCGTGCCGTGAAGCGACATATTCCCGCCGTGGACGATGACGAAGCGGTCCACATACGTCTCCGCAAGGCTCAGCACATGTGTCGACAGCAAGATCGCCGTCCCTTCCTGCTTGATTTCTGTAAGCTGGTTCAGCAGTGTCTCGGTTGCAAGCGGGTCCAGGCCGACGAACGGCTCATCCACGACAAGGACATCCGGCTTTACGAGAAAGGCGCAGAGGATCATCACCTTTTGCCGCATGCCTTTGGAAAAGGAGCCGGGAAAATGATGCGCCCTTTTGTCCAGTCTGAATAGCTCCAGCAGCCGTTTGGCCCGTTCCTGAAACTGCTGTTCCTCTAGCCCGTACGCTTTAGCCATGAACTGCAGATGCTCCCACAGAGTCAGCTCTTCGTACAATTCCGGCATTTCCGGTACATAGGCGAGCAGCGGCTGATCTGTGGAGAAGGCGATCGTCCCGGAAGACGGCTGCAAAAACCCGAGGACGTGCTTCAAAATGGTGCTTTTCCCTGCTCCGTTCAAGCCGATCAGTCCGACGATTTCACCGGATTGGACGGAAAAGGAAATATCGTGAATGGCGGGCTTTCCCGTCGAGTAGCCCCCTGTGACTCTCTCCAATGTAAGCATTTGGTTTCACCTCAAAGGCCGTGCTTTTTTCCAATATACGGATAAGGCCCTCTTTATCATATCACGAATGCGGGGGACAAGCAGAATGCCAAAAGAAGGAGGGGATTGCATATGGAAGCCTCTGAATCCGAACAGATTTCGGACAAGGAAGACAGAATCGTAAAGATAGGACTGGTCGGAGCCGGAAATATCGGCCAGACGCATTTGAACGCCTACCGGCAAGTCAGGAGCGCCCGGGTGGTGGCAATCGCGGGGCGCAATCGGGAAAGAGGGGAGCAGATGGCTGAAGAATACGCCTGCCGTTATTATCCTGCTCTGGAGGCTATGCTGGAGCAGGAGGAGATCGACATCATCGACATTTGCCTGCCTACGGATTTGCATGAACAGCATGTCGTACAGGCTGCCCGGGCCGGCAAGCATGTCCTGTGTGAAAAGCCGATCGCTCTCACGCCCGCTGCGGCTGAACGGATGCTGGAGGAGGTCCGGCAGGCAAATGTACTCTTTATGGTCGCGCAGGTATTGCGCTTTTGGCCGGAGTACGTCGCGATCAAGCAGTGGATCGATACGGGGCGGCTCGGTCGGCCAGAGATGATCTATGCCCAGCGGCTTTCGCAGCCGCCTGACTGGAGTTCGTGGTTTCAGGACCCGGCGAAGAGCGGCGGGGCTTTATTTGACCTGCATCTGCACGATATCGACTTTTTGATCCACCTGCTGGGGCCGGTCGCTTCGGTATACGCTGTCGGCAAGCAAAGCGAAAATGGAGCCTGGAATCACGTGGTGACCAATCTCGTGTTTGCAAGCGGAAGCAAGGCAGTCGTCGAAGGCTCGCACCTGATGGGGAAGGACTTCCCGTTTTCCGTCGCGATGAGGGTGAATGGACCAGTGGGAACGCTCGACTTTTCCTATACGTCTGACAGAGCTTCCGGGAAAAAACAGAGCCATTTTTTCTGGTATGGCGAGGGGAGCAGACAGCCTGTTGCAATCGAGCCGGGTGACCCCTTTGTCAATCAGCTGCAGTACTTCGTGGACTGTGTCAAAACCGGGGAAAGACCCCAGGTTGTCACTCCCGAGGAGAGTGTTCAGGTTCTCCGGGTCATGACGGCGATCCAGCGGTCGCTGGAGACGGGGGAGGTGCAGCGGATAGACTGGATGCGGTGATTTGGGACGATAAGCAAGAAAAGGGATTTGGAGGAATAAAGGCGCGGGCCGGAGACAAACTATGTGCGTAACAAGCCGTGGAAAGGGGGTAGGAAACATGAAGAAGACGACGACCAGAAGGATGTTGGGCGTGTTGGGGTTGTGCTGCATGATTGCTTTGGCAGGCCAACCAGCTTTCGCGGCGAATGACTCCGGTCGTGTGGACCAGCCTGCCAACCTGTCTCCGGCGCGGCAGCTTATCACCGTAGAGCAGGCCAAGACAATCGCATTGCAGCAGGTAAAGGGACGAGTCGTCCATGTAGAGCTGGAAACGGAAGATGGCGTGCCCGTCTATGAGGTCATCGTGATCAACGAGCAAAATCAGCCGTATGAAGTGGAAATCGATGCGGTGACAGGGAAAGTGCGCAAGGTCGAAAGAGAAGACGTGTGATCGAAAAAGACGGCTTAGGCGAGGGGTTCGCAGCAAGCCGTCTTTTCCGTTTTTGCTCTAAAGCTGCGCCAGGACGTGCCCGCTGATTGCCATCAAGTCACCATGCTCCTTTAGGCGACATCCACATCTACACGAGTACAAACGTCAACACGGAAAGCAAAACGGACGTAATCGCCATGGCGATGAGCGGGCGGGATGCTTTGGTCCGCAGATCGCGCAGGTTGACATTGAGGCCGAGGCCGACCATGGCCATCGTCAAAACAAAAGTAGTGAGGCTGGCGATTCCGCTGCTGAAACCGTCGGAAACGGGAATCTGCTTGCCCAGTACATAGCTGCCAAAGATACTCATGGCGATAAAGCCAATCAGGAACCAGGGAAACTCGATCTTGGCGTTTCCATCTGCTTTGCCTGTCCGCTTCATCCAGTACATGAGGATGAAACAGAGCGGAACAAGCAGGAGAACGCGGCCCAACTTCGCCAAAAGCCCGATCGCCAGACCGTCCTGTCCGGCTGGAGCCGCTGCGAGTGCGACGTGTGCGATTTCATGCAGGCTGACCCCTGACCAGGTGCCGTATTCGATTGGCGACAAAGGCAGAATCGGCCTCAGGATGGTGTAGGTGATAGCGAAAATGGTACCGACGAGTGCGATAATTCCTACACCGATCGCCGTATCCTCGTCCTTAGCCTTGATGATGGGGGACACCGCTGCAATGGCTGCCGCTCCGCACACACCGGTACCCACTCCGAGCATGAGCGACAACGAGGTGTCCGCTTTCAGCCATTTGGCGATCAGCAGGGTGAGGAAGATGGAAAATGCGATAACGCCCGCATCGTATACGAGCAACCCCAAGCCATCCGACATAACGACATCGATATTCAGCTTCAGGCCGTACAAAATGATGGCGAGACGCAGCAGCCGTTTGGCGGAAAATTGAATACCGGGCCGGATCGCTTCGGGGTATCCCCAGATTTGGCGGTAAGCCACCGCAATCAGGATCGCACATGCCAGTTGGCCCACGCGGTCAAAGCCGGGAACCTGTGCAAGGCCGTATCCGAGCAGGGCCACGATAAAGGTAAACCCCACCCCCGCCAGCCACAGCCAGGCTGCCGGCGCTTTTTTTGCCGCGCCGGGCCTGCCTTTTGCCAAAGCGGCTTCGTCATCCGTGGGCATGCTGTTTTTCAATTGAGTAGACATTGCATCATCTCCGTTACTTTTTTGCAGAAGGAAAAGACAATGACCCTCGTGCCGCACTCTCCAAAAGAGAGGCTTCCTCCGAACTGTTTTACAACCAACTCCAGCATACGGCAAACCGGTGAATAAGAAAAATAAATCATTATGATAATGATGATAAGCAAAATAGTATAATGGGGCCAAGACACACGAAAACGGGTGGGGGGCAGAATGGATCAGCAGTTGCTTGTTTTTGTAACAGTGGCGGAAAAAGAAAGCTTTTCCCGCGCGGCCGAGCAGCTTCACATGACACAGCCTGCAGTCAGCCAGCATATTCAAGCGCTGGAACGCGAATTCGGCACTCGCTTGCTGGAGCGAAGCAACAAATATGTACGCCTGAACAAAGCGGGAGAGATCGTGTATCACCATGCCAAGGAGATTCTCGGACTTCACACGCGCATGCGCGATCTGGTGGACGATCTGATGAATACGCCAAGCGGCAATTTGATCATCGGTGCGAGCTATACGTTTGGCGAGTATGTGCTTCCCCACGTGGTTGCCCGCCTGCGCGACCGGTACCCCAAAATCAAGCCGACGATCACGATCCACAATACAAAAGAGATTGTCGAGCTCATCGCCGGACGACAGCTCGATGCGGGCATCGTGGAAGGAGAGTGCCGGCATGAAAAGCTGAGCATTGAGCCGTTTGCCGACGACGAAATGCAGATCATCGTCTCGTCCAGCCACAGGCTGGCCAAAAAAGTAAAGGTGACGGTAGAGGAGCTGGAGGAAGAAACGTGGATCGTGCGGGAAGAGGGCTCAGGGACGAGGGAAGCCGCCGAAAAAATGTTTGCCAGACTCGGTCTGTCTCCGGCAAACCTGATGGAATTTGGCAGCACGCAGATCATCAAGGAATCGGTAGAGGCGGGAATGGGCGTCAGCTTGCTTTCCTCCTGGGCGATTCGCAAAGAGCTTACCTTGGGGTCGCTGAGCACCGTAAAGCTATCTGAAACGCCGATCATGCGGAAATTTTCCCTGGTGACGCAAGCGAATCCGTTTCGGACGAAAGCACTCGATATTTTTCTCGATTTGCTGCGGAAAAATGATGTGCTCCCCGATTCTCTGGAGCGGAAGTGATCAGTGTTCCTTCTCCTGCGGTTTGAGTAAGGCGTTATTTTGGGGCAAAAAAAGACCGCTGCTCTCTGAAAAGGCAAACGGTCTGTAAAGCCGTTACGTACGGAAATCACAGGAAAAACGGAAGAAAACGCTTGCATTTTCGGGTGGGCTATAATAAAGTGAAAACACGGGGAGTAAACAGAATTTCCCCACTTCTTTCTTTTTTATGACAAGTGAACAATCAAAGGCAAAGGTGCCAAGAACACGAGGGTTACACCCATGTGTTTCGGCACCTTTTTTGCGTTTTTTGGCAAAGGGTTGGTGCCTTTACCGGAAAGGAGCGTGACTGGCATTGGAAAAACCGATCAGAGCAACGCCACTGGCCGTACGGATGATCCCCAATGTGGATCCCCGGCTGGCCGAGAAGCTGAATGTGGCTCCCCACATCCGAAGCTTGGGGCTGCTTACCTCAACGATCGATGATGTAGGCTACACAGCCATTGATGAAGCGACAAAGAAAGCGGCAGTGGAAGTGGTCTATGCCCGTTCGTTTTACGCGGGTTCGGCCCACGCCTCGGGTCCGTTGTCGGGTGAGTTTATCGGAGTGATCGGAGGCGCTACTCCCTCCGAAGTGGAAAGCGGCCTCGATGCGGCGATTGCTTTCATGGCGAACGGGGCTTGCTTTTATTCGCTCAATGAGGAAGGAACGCACGCATACTACGCTCACGTCGTATCGCGGACAGGAAGCTATCTGTCCCAGGTGGCGGGTATTCCCGAGGGCGAACCGCTGGCCTATCTGATCGCCCCTCCCCTCGAAGCCATGTACGGCATCGACGCCGCACTCAAGGCGGCGGATGTGGAGCTCAAGCAATTCTTTGGCCCGCCTACAGAAACCAACTTCGGGGGAGCGCTCCTGACCGGCAGCCAGTCGGCGTGCAGCGCTGCGGCAGAGGCATTTGCCGAAGCGGTGCGAAGTGTCGCTGCAACGCCAGTAAAACGATAAGCGGGAGGAAACGTAAATGCGTGCTCATGCATATGCGCTCGGCATGATCGAGACGCTGGGCTTTCCGGCACTAGTCGCTGCCGCAGATGCCGCGGCCAAAGCGGCAGATGTCCAGGTAGTAACTTATGAAGGAGCAGATGCCGGAATCGTCACCGTCTACGTCATCGGCGATGTCTCGTCGGTGCAGGCCGCAGTCGACGCGGGTTCGGACGCAGCAAAGCGGGTTGGACGCCTGCTGCATTCCCACGTCATACCGCGCCCGGACGAGTCTGTGCCCCAGATGATCAAAAAGATGTTTAGTCAAAAGGAATCCGCTCCGCAGGCTGCTGCCCAGGAGCAATCGGCTGCAGAAAAGGCGGCGGTCGACAATACCGAAGCTGCAGAGCTTGACGCCATGTCGATCAACGATCTGAGAAAGCTGGCCCGCTCGTATGCGGAATTCCCGCTTTCCCAGCAAGAGATCAACACGGCGAAAAAAGAAGACCTGATTCGCCATCTGGAAGCCAAGCGGAAAGATGGAGGTGAAGACAAATGATGCTGGATGCTGATTTGTACTCGGTGCAGGAAGTAAGGACTTTCCTCGCCAAAGCCAAAGAAGCGCAGGCCAAGCTGGAGAGCTTCAGCCAGGAACAGGTGGATGCCATCGTTGCGGCGATGTCCAAGGCAGGCGAGGAAGCTGCTGAGCGATTGGCTGCGATGGCTGTGGAGGAGACCGGCTTTGGGAATGTGCCGGACAAACGGATGAAAAACCTGTTTGCCGCACAGCGCGTCTACGAAGCGATCAAGGACCGCAAAACGGTAGGGATCATTCGCAAGGACGAGGAGAACAAGGTCTGGGAGGTAGCGCAGCCCGTAGGGATTGTAGCGGGAATCGTTCCTTCCACAAACCCGACCTCGACGGTGATCTTCAAGTCGATGATCGCGCTCAAAGCGCGCAATGCGATCATCTTCAGCCCGCATCCGTCTGCGGCAAAATGCACGCTGGAAGCGGCAAGGCTGATGGCCGAGGCAGCTGTACGCGCAGGGGCCCCAGAAGGGCTGATCCACTGCATTACCAAACCGACTCTGCAGGCGACGAATGAATTGATCAAGCACAAGCTGACTGACGTCATTCTGGCTACAGGCGGAACGGCGATGGTAAAAGCGGCTTACAGCTCGGGCAAGCCCGCCTTTGGCGTCGGACCGGGAAACGTGCCGGTCTACATTCACCACACGGCAGACGTGGCTGCAGCAGCGAAGCATATCGTACAAAGCAAAACGTTTGACTACGGCACGATCTGCGCCTCCGAGCAGGCACTGGTCGTAGACGAGTCGATCAAGCGGCAGGTCATTGCCGCACTGCAGCGGGAAGGCGCCTATTTCCTCAATGAACAGGAAAAAGAAAGAGTGGCCGCTGTCATTATGATCAACGGCTCGCTCAACGCCAAGGTCGTGGGCCGCTCCCCGCAAGCCATCGCAGAGCTGGCGGGAATCTCCATTCCGACGGGCACCCGCGTGCTGATCGGAGAAGAAACACAGGTGGGCAAGGCGTTCCCGCTGTCGGTGGAAAAGCTCTCTCCGATCCTCGGATTTTATACGGTCCAGGACTGGAAAGAAGGGGCGAAGCGCTGCCGGGAGCTGCTGGATTTGGGCGGACTCGGCCATACGCTGGGGATTCACGCCCAAGATGAAGCCGTCATCACGGCATTTGGCCTCGCCCAGCCGGCATCGCGGATCGCGGTCAATACCGGCACCACCTTTGGCGGCATCGGCGCGACGACCGGAATCCAGCCGTCGCTGACGCTCGGATGCGGTTCGTTTGGGAACAACATCACGTCCGACAACATCGGGCCGCAGCATTTGCTCAACGTCAAGCGCGTCGCCTTTGGCATCCGCGAGATGCCCCCGTCCCAGCCAGTAGCGGCAACTGCCGCGACGGAAGCAGCGGCTCTTGAGGCGGTATCGTCTCTCAACGTCGGCCTCAGCCGGGATGAGATCAAAGACATCATCAAGTCGGTGCTGGCGGAAATGACCGCAAAGGCATAAGCGAAGTTAACAAAATTAATATCCATATAAATCCAAAGACAATATCCAAGGAGGAATAGAAAATGGCAGGAGAAATGGCAGCATTGGGCATGGTGGAAACAAAAGGTCTGGTAGGTGCAGTGGAAGCTGCAGACGCAATGGTAAAAGCAGCGAACGTGAAGCTCATCGGCAAGGTGCATGTCGGCGGCGGTCTGGTAACCGTTATGGTCCGCGGCGATGTAGGCGCAGTAAAGGCATCCACTGACGCAGGCGCAGCAGCAGCAGAAAAAGTAGGCGAACTCGTATCCGTTCACGTCATCCCGCGTCCGCACGGCGACATTGAACTGATTCTGCCGAAGCTCGAAGGGTAATGCCGTATGGCGGTCATTACAGAAACATCCTTGCGAGCTATGCATAAAAGCGGTATTCCCAACCCCTTTCTCCTGGAGAAAGGGGACAAATTAACCCCGGCAGCGGCCGATTTTTTAAAGGGAAGAGGGATTGAAGTGAAATCGTCTGAAGAACATCTGCAGCCTGCCGTCCAAAGTCAGCCGGAACGATATATCCCGGTCGGTGTATCCAACCGGCACGTGCATTTGTCGCCGGAAGATGTGGAGGCACTCTTTGGTCCCGGTTATCAGCTGACCCCTCTTCGCGAGCTGTCGCAGCCCGGCCAGTTTGCCTGCCAGGAAACGGTCACGATCGTCGGCCCCAAAGGCTCCATTCACGGCGTCCGCATCCTGGGACCGGCCCGTGGCGCGACCCAGGTGGAAATCTCCCGCACGGATGGTTTTCAATTGGGCGTTCACGCACCTGTAAGGATGTCAGGCGACATCGAAGGGACACCCGGCCTGGTGCTGGTGACGGCCAAGGGCTCGCGGATTCTGGAAAAAGGCGTGATCGTAGCCAAGCGGCATGTGCACATGTCCGAAGCCGAGGCGCAGGAGTATCAGGTACAGGATGGCGACACGCTGATTCTGGAGACGACCGGCGAGCGTCCCATCATCTATCCGGATGTGGTGGTTCGCGTGAATCCGCGCTTTGCGCTTGATTTTCACGTCGATCTGGACGAAGGCAACGCAGCCAACCTGAAAACGGGCGACCGGGTCAAGGTCATCGGCAAGAACGGCCAGCTCTACACCCGTCAAGGGAGGTAATACACCATGGATATCAGGGAAATGGTGGCATCCATCACCAAGGAAATCCTGCAATCGATGAACCAAGAGAAGAAGCCGCCAGCTCCGCGCGTCCTGTACGTCTTTTGCGACAGCCAGGCGCACGAAGCGTTTGCGGATCATTTTATTCAGTTGAAAAATCACGGCATTTGCCACGATATTCTCTTCCTGGACGGCGAGACGTCAAGCTGGCTGGGCATGCACAAGATCGAGTGCGGCGGAGCCGGAAAGATTTTGACGGCGGATGAATACGCGCCGATCCCGCTTGAAGTCCCCAAGGAATACGCGGGGATTGTCATTCCGGAAATTGATTTGGACAACGCCGCCCGCGTGGCGAACGGTCTGAAGGGAACGATCAAGGCCGAGCTGGTTTTCTCGGCGCTGGTGACGGGCAAGTTCGTGCTGGTCGGCTCCGATGTTCCCGGTATCAAGCGGGCGGACCGCCGTACGCTGGCTACGCTCACATTGCCGCCTGCGTACGAAAAGCTGTTTCACCGCCACGTGCAGGAGATGAAGGAGCTCGGTGTGGAGTTTGCCGAACAAAAGCGGCTGGCCGACAAAGTCATCGCCAAGCTGAACGCAGGAAAGAAAAAAGAGGAAGCGGCCCCGGGGCAGCCAGTACTGACAGCGTTGGACGAGACCGAAGCGGTATTTTCGGGACGCTTGCTGACGGCTGACTGGATTCGCTCGCAGCCGCAGCTCCGCAATACCACGCTGTACGTCAAGCAGGGATCGATTGTTTCTCCCCTGGCTTACGACAGTCTAAGAGAACGCGGGGTAACAGTCTCCTATCTGGGAAAAGGGTGATCGCATGTTTTTGGGAAAAGTGATCGGCAGCGTATGGGCCACCCAAAAAGAAAGCGGGATGGAAAATCTGAAGCTGATGGTCGTTCAGCCTGTTGATTGGAACGGGCGGGAAAACGGCCAAACCGTGATTGCCGCAGACCGGATCGGAGCAGGAATCGGCGAGCAGGTGATTGTCTCCAGAGGCACGCCTGCCCGCATCCTGTTTGGCTCCAACAGCGTACCGATCGATGCCGCTATCGTGGGCATCGTCGATTCGTTTGAGGTGCCGGGAGCGACCGAAGGGGAGGGATAGGGTATGGAACAGGAACGTTCGCGCGTCATACAGGAATTTGTGCCGGGGAAACAGGTAACGCTGGCCCACGTGATCGCCAATCCAGACAAAATGCTGTACACCAAGCTCGGTATCAACGAAGCGGGTGCCATCGGCATTTTGACCCTCACTCCGACGGAGACCGCGATCATCGCGGCCGACATCGCCACCAAGGCAGCCAATGTGGAGCTCGGCTTTCTCGACCGCTTTACCGGCTCGCTGATCGTCGTCGGCGACGTCTCTGCGGTGGAAATGGCGGTAGACGCCGTCAATCGCGTACTGAGCGAAAAACTGCGCTTTACCCCTGCGCTGGTGACGAAGTCATGAAAAAGCGGGTCATGATCATCGGTGCGATCGAGGCGGGCAAGTCTTCTCTGGTCAAAGCGCTGTTCAACGACGAGCAGCCTGCCAGGAAAACGCAAGCATTGGAGTTTCGCGACTGGCTGATCGACACGCCTGGTGAGTACAGCGAAAATCCGATGTACTACCGGACGCTGATGGCGACGTCTCTGGAAGCGGGAGCAATCCTGATGGTACAGGACGCGACGCGTGAGCGAAACTACTTTCCGCCGGGTTTTTCATCCGGTTTTCCTCAGCCGTGCATCGGTGTCATCACGAAAATCGACCATCCCGCTGCCAACGTGGCCCGGGCGGAAGCGTTTCTCCGTCAATCCATCGGAAATGCCGTCATTTTTCCCACTTCCGCCTATACGAAGGAAGGCATTCCCGAGCTGATGGAGCATTTGAAAAGCTTGGAAACTCGCTAGTTTTCCTTTTCGTCCGAGTTGTTATGTGAGAAAATTTAATTGATTTCATCGAATTATGGGTATTATCGGACGGTAAAGAGGGATCAGATGCAAACCTTACGAGAGCTTTGCCAATCACAAACAACGCTGCGCGAAGAGGATATTCGGGTTTTGGAGGATTTGGCTGACAAGCTGCAAATTTTCTCGGACTTGTACCAAGCGGACATGTTTATCGACTGTTTGACGGCAGATCGAAGTTCCGCGCTGGTAGTGGCCGAAGCATCTCCCCGTACGGCCAAATCGCTGTACAAAGGATCGGTCGTCGGACAATTGGCCACCGCAATCAATGAGCCGGCTGTGATGTACTGCCTGACTACTGGCAAACCGGTCATCGGCTCGCGAGGAGTTTCCCAGGAGCAGGTCGTGATGAGACAGAGCGTCACCCCGATCTGCAATGCCCAGGGAGAGACGATCGGGACGCTCATTACCGAACAGGATATCTCTGAGCAAGTGGAGCAGGAGCGGAGCGTCGAGCTTTTGAGAGAGACTACGGAGCATCTCAGCGAAACGCTGATGCAGTTTGCTGAACCGGAGATGCCGATCTCCTCGCTTTTGCACGAGGGGATGATCCTGTTTGATTACCAGGGAAATATTTCCTACGCCAACCGGCGGGCGCATGAGCTGCTGGCTTCCATCGGGTATCCCCAGCCGGAAAAAGGGGAGAGCGTCGAGCGCATCTTTTCCTGGCTGCTTTCTCCGGAAAGCTTCGTCAGGAGCGGCGGCTTTATCCAGAAAGAGCTGTCGCGAGGAAAAACCTTTCTGTTGCTGAAAGCGGTTTCGGTTGCCCGCAAGCCAGACGACAGGGGAGGGATTGTACTCCTGCGAGACATATCCGACATCCGCGAAAAAGAAAAGCAGTTGATGATCAAATCGGCTGTGATCAAAGAAATTCACCATCGGGTGAAAAACAACCTGCAGACGATATCCAGTCTGCTGCGGCTGCAAATGCGCCGCTCGCAATCGCAAGAAATTGAAAAAGTATACCGGGAGAGCATCAACCGGATCAACAGCATTGCCATCATTCATGAATATCTGGCCCAGGATGGGCTGGAGCAAATCGATTTCAAAGACATTTTGACCAAAATATCGAAAATAATCGTCTCTTCCATGAGGCGTTCAGAGCAGAGTATACAAGTAACGATTACGGGTGAATCCGTATGTTTGCCGTCCAGCAAGGCGACCTCCTTCGCCCTGATCGTGACGGAGCTGATACAGAACTGCATGATCCACGGCTTTCGGGATCGGCAGGAAGGAACCATCACTGTCTCGCTTGTTCCCAAGGACGATTTTGTCAGCCTGTCCGTAACCGATGACGGTGTCGGCATGGGCGATACAGAACAACTGTTGAAAAAAGGGCATCTGGGGTTGAAGATCGTGGACACTCTGGTCAAGGAAGACCTGGAGGGAACGATTCATTTCAGGAACACGGGCAATGGAACAGAGGTAACGATCCTCTATCCGCTGCATAAGGGAGATGAACAGGATGACACAGCCGAAAATTATGGTGGTTGATGACGAACCGATTATCCGCATGGACTTGCGCGAGATGCTGGAGGCGGAAGGGTACCTCGTGGTGGCCGAAGCGAAAAACGGCGAAGAGGCCGTAGCCCAGGCTCACCGCCACAAGCCGGATTTGATCATTATGGACGTGAAAATGCCGGTCATGAACGGCATCAAGGCTAGCAACATCATTCGTTCCTTTTCTGATTGTTCCATTCTTCTTCTTACTGCGTACAGCCAGAGGGAGCTGGTGCAGGATGCCCGCAAGGCTGGAGTAACCGCCTATTTGGTAAAGCCGGTGTCAGAGGATGACCTGATCCCTGCCGTCGAGATCGCTTTGAGCCAGAAAGAAAAGGTAGTCTCTCTGAAAAAGGACATCAAGGATATTCAGCAAAAGATGGAGGACCGCAAGAAGATCGAGAAGGCAAAAGGGCTGATCATGACCCAACACGCCTTGGAAGAGGATGTCGCCTACAAATGGATGCAGAAAGTCAGCATGCAACGGCGCATGCCCCTGGTGAAGCTGGCGGAAGAAATTCTCGCAGGAGAACAGGTGTATTCTGCTTCCGTGTAGAAGAAACAGGGATGGATGGAGACGGTACGATCTCCGAACTTCTGCACCAGAAATATCCGCAAATGAATAGAAAAGCAATGGCGCTTTGACAATCGGCCGGTTCCATATTCGATCCGGCGGTTTTCAGGCGCCTTTTTGTTTTTGTTTGGAATGCCACTGCTTCAAGGAGGTTCATGATGGATGAACAATGGATCCAAAGCGTGGGTATAGATGTGGGGACGAGCACGACGAAGATGATCGTCAGCCGGCTGCGGCTCGGGAGGATGTCGAGTACATTCTCCCTTCCGCGTTATCAAATCGTGGAACGCCAGTTGCTGTATGCGAGCAAGGTTCACACGACTCCCCTGCACGGCTTTGACGAGATCGACGCGGACGCGATTGGAGCGATTTTGCAAAAGGAATACGAGCAGGCACAAATCAGCCTCGGCGACATCAAGTCGGGTGCCGTCATCATCACCGGAGAAACGGCCAGCAAGAAAAACGCGCAGCATATCTTGCACTTGCTCGCGGAAAGATCGGGTGATTTCGTGGTGGCGACGGCAGGGGCCGATCTGGAAGGCGTGCTCGCGGGGAAAGGCTCGGGCGCGGAAAGGCGTTCGGTCGCCATCCAGGGAACGATTGTCAACGTCGACATCGGGGGAGGCACGGCGAATGCCGCTTGCTTTCACCGGGGGAAGGCGATCGCGACGGTGACGTTTCACGTAGGCGGACGCTTGCTGCGTCTCGGCCCGCAAGGAGAGGTGCAATACGTCTCTCCAAACATCCAGGCGTGGCTGAATGCCAAGGGCCTGTCAATTACCGTCGGAGAAGTGCTGACGTACGAGCGGATCAAGGACTTTTCCATACAGATGGCCAGAGGCATGCTCGACTATTTGAGCGGGCGGGAACGACAAGTTTCCGGTCTGCTTGTGCTGGGCCAGCCTTTGAAGGAAAACGTGTCAGTCGACGAGCTCTCGATCTCTGGCGGAGTCGGACAGCTGATGTCGGCCCCCACACCGGAGACGATTTCCGATGTCAGCCGATACGGCGATTTCGGCCCGATGCTTGCCTGGGCCTTGCGGCAGGAGAGGGAAGCGGGGACGTATCCGATGCAGTGGATCGACCCGGAACAAACAGTTCGGGCTACGGTCATCGGGGCAGGCATGCAAAGCACGGAGATCAGCGGTTCGACGGTGCATATCAAGGCGGAGCTGCTGCCGATCCGGAATGTGCCGATCGTCAAGCTGGAATTGACCGAGGGGCATCTGGGCGACCCGCAGCAGCTTCGCCGGGAAGTTTCGGATGTGTACGACCTGGCTCTGCGCCTGTTTGAAAAGACGACGGGAAGCCCGTTTGCTCTTGCCATTTCCGGCATCACGTATTGCTCGTACTCCCTGCTGCAGACGATCGCAGAAGAGCTTTCCCAGCAATACAGGCAGAAATTCGCGGAGAGCCGGACCATGATCGTGGTGTGCGAGACGGATATGGCCAAGGCCTTGGGCCAGGCGCTGGCGCTCAGGTGCAAGGGCCAGCCGGAAATCATCTGCATCGATCAGGTGCGGGTCGAGTACGGGGATTACATCGACTTGGGAGAGCCGATCTCGGGAAGCATCATCCCGGTCATCGTCAAAACGCTGGCATTTGATGAAGCGCCGCAAAAAGGGGTGTAACAATGAATACGAAGACGACTGTTCTGGGGCAAACCTACCAGTTTCGCAATTTAAAAGAGATTTTCGCAAAAGCAAACGAGGAAAAATCGGGCGACCAGCTGGCGGGAATCGCCGCCCAGGACTCCCGGGAGCGGGTGGCGGCCAAGCAGGTGCTGGCTGATCTCACGTTGGCCGATATACGCAACAATCCGATGCTGCCGCCCGAGGAAGACGAAGTATCCCGGGTGATTGAGGAAGGCATCAATGAAAAAATTTATAGTGAAATTAAAAACTGGAGCGTTGCCGAACTGCGCGAATATATCCTGAGCCATCAGACGGGGGACAGCGAAATCAAGCGGATCAGCCGCGGACTGACGAGCGAAATGATCGCCGCGACCGCCAAGCTGATGTCCAATCTGGACCTGATCACGGCTGCGGCCAAGATCAAAAATATCACGCACTGCAATATCGCCATTGGTCAACCAGGCGTACTTGCTGCCCGGGTCCAGCCGAACCATCCCTCCGACAACGTGCAGGGAATCAAGGCCGCTTTGTATGAGGGTCTCAGCTACGGGATCGGCGATGCAGTGATCGGCATCAATCCGGTTATCGATACGTCCGACAGCGTGAAGGACATCCTGGAGATGACCAAGGATGTCATGACCAAATGGAGCATCCCGACACAAAACTGCGTATTGGCTCACGTCACGACGCAAATGCGGGCGATCCGCCAGGGGGCTCCGGCCGACCTGATGTTCCAGAGCCTGGCCGGATCGGAAAAGGGCAACCGGGCTTTCGGGATCGACGTCGCTTTGCTCGATGAAGCAGATGATCTGATGCGAAAAGAAGGCACGTCTACAGGTCCAAACTTCTGGTATTTCGAGACCGGGCAGGGCTCGGAGCTCTCCTCGGAGGCGCATTTTGACATCGACCAGGTGACGATGGAGGCCCGCTGCTACGGTTTGGCCCGGAAGTACAATCCGTTTATCGTAAATACGGTCGTTGGCTTCATCGGACCGGAATACCTCTACGACAGCAAGCAGGTGATCCGCGCCGGTCTGGAAGACCACTACATGGGCAAACTGCACGGCTTGCCGATGGGCTGCGACGTCTGCTATACGAACCATATGAAGGTAGACCAGAACGACATGGACAATCTCGGCATTCTGCTCGCGGCAGCCGGCGTCAACTTCGTGATCGGCGTGGCCATGGCCGACGACGTCATGCTCAACTACCAGTCGACCAGCTTTCACGATATCGCGGCTTTCCGCGAGGTGCTCGGTCTGCGGCCAGCCCCGGAATTTGAAAAGTGGCTGGAAAAAATGGGCATCATGGAAAATGGCAAGCTGACCCCGATTGCGGGCGATCCGACGATTTTTATGTAAGGAATGGAGGTGAGGACGGATGGAACGACAGCTAGACTTTTTAGTCGACAAGGTTCTTGAGCAATTGGAAAAGAAGCTGGGCGAGATGGGATCGGGCAGCGCGAAGTCGCAAGCTTCGGGGGCAAGTCATGCAGGGATTGCGGCGGCAGGAGAGCAAACGGCGGCTCAGGAAGCAGGCAGCTTGCAAACGGCAGATCAGCCAGCAGCAACAGGGGGATCTGCGTCCGCTTCAGCAGCAATTTCCACAGGCTTTTCCCAAGCGAATTCCGGCGAAAGCGCTGCTCCCCAAGCGTCAGCAGAGCCAGAACGAGTCTCTCATGTGCCCAATCCGAAATACAGGGAAGGCATGCAGGAGCTTCTGGCCAGCACACCGGCCCGGATCGGGGTATGGAGAGCAGGCGTCAGGCCGTTGACCAAGACGATGCTCCAGCTGCGCCGCGACCATGCCGCTGCGGTGGATGCCGTATACGGAGAGGTAAGCGAGGAGACACTCAAGGAGTTTTCCTTGTTTACGGTGGAGACGAAATACGACAATACGGAAAACTACTTGAAGCGTCCCGACATGGGGCGGATCATCAATGACGAAGGCGTACGGCTGCTGGAGGAGCGCTGCCAGAAGAAGCCGCAGGTGCAAATCGTCGTCTCTGACGGCCTGAGCGCCAGCGCTGTCGACGCCAACCTGCGAGATGTGCTGCCGTCCCTCTACGATTCCCTGCAAAGCTACGGCCTTAGCTGGGGAACCCCTTTCTTTGTAAAGGGGGGACGTGTGGCCAGCATGGACCACATCGGGGAGATTTTGCAGCCAGAGGTATTGGTGATGCTGATCGGGGAACGTCCGGGACTGGTCACGGCCAACTCCATGAGCGCCTACATGTGCTATCGCCCGCGCAAAGGGATGGTCGAGTCCGAGCGCACCGTGATCTCCAACATTCATCGTCAGGGTACGTCTCCTGTAGAGGCGGGGGCTCATATCGGAACGATTTTGAGCAAGATGCTGGAGCAGAAGGCGAGCGGCGTGAAGCTGGTCTTGTAGTCGAAGGACGATGAACAGCGAGCAAAGAACAAAGAACAAAGAACAGTGAACTATAAACGAACAAACTACAAACTATAAGGCGTTAACGATCAACTCTAAACTATGAACAGGATTGGAGGAGGATTCAACATGACATTCAAAAGGAAAAAAATCGCTGTGATCGGCAGCGGTTTTACCGGGGCCACGACCGCGTTTATTTTGGCGCAAAAGGAACTCGGTGATATCGTATTGGTCGACATCCCTCAGTTGGAAAACCCGACAAAGGGAAAAGCGCTGGATATGATGGAATCTTCCCCTGTGCTAGGCTTTGATGCCGCGATTACCGGAACCTCCGACTACAAGGATATCGCCGGAGCGGATCTGGTCATCGTCACAGCGGGTATCGCCCGCAAACCGGGCATGTCCCGTGACGATCTGGTCAACACCAATGCGGCCATCATGCGCTCTGTAGCGGAACAAGTAAAGCAGCACGCGCCGCATTCGACCGTGATCATTTTGTCCAACCCGGTAGATGCGATGACCTATACCTTCTACAAAACATCCGGTTTCCCGAAAAACCGCGTTATCGGCCAGTCTGGCGTCCTTGATACCGCCCGCTTCCGCACCTTCGTGGCGATGGAGCTGAACGTGTCCGTAGAAGACGTCAGCGGATTCGTGCTTGGCGGACACGGAGACGATATGGTTCCGCTGCTCCGTTATTCCTACGCTGGCGGCATTCCACTCGACAAGCTGATCCCGGCCGACCGTCTGGAAGCTATCGTGGAAAGAACCCGCAAAGGCGGCGGCGAGATCGTCGCTCTGCTCGGCAACGGTTCGGCCTACTACGCTCCGGCTGCATCTATCGTCCAAATGGCGGAGGCGATTTTGAAAGACAAGAAGCGCATTCTCCCGTCGATTGCATATCTAGAGGGCGAATACGGCTACCATGACCTGTATCTCGGCGTGCCTACCCTGCTCGGCGGCAACGGCATTGAAAAAGTCATCGAGCTTGACCTGACAGCCGATGAAAAAGCGGCACTGGACAAGTCGGTTGCTTCCGTCCGCAATGTGATGGCTGCGCTGAATTAAAGCGAAGGGCTTGGACTTGGAGATTCTAAAGCGACTGCATGGTTAGTCGGTCTGCCCGTAAAGCGGCTGCAGTGGAGAGAAGCCTGTTTCCATTCTGCGCTCCGGTCTGCGTCCTGCAAGGGAGAGTGGACTGTCCGCTCCGCAATGATCCCGAGGGAATCGCAAAACGGCGCGCAGCTCCGAAGCGTAATCATAGGTTGCGATTCTGTTTCCTCGGGATCATCGCTCCGCTGGGCCGGACTCCGCTAGTCGCTCCGAATGGAAACAGGCTTCTCTGGCGAGCAGAACGGCTTCGACGGGCTTTGAAAAGCAGTGTCCCACCGAACCTGCAGCCGTTTTCTCCTTTTTCATCTCCTCCACCAAAGCCCGTCCAACCGAAACAAACAAAATAACGTTCTTCCGAACGAGACAAACAAAAAAGCGGGAACCATGCATGCAGCCAATAGCATGCATGCATAGCCCCGCATTCCAGAAATGCCTTAATCCGCCAGCAGTTGCGCTTCCTTTTTCCCCAGCTTGACCGTAGACTCCGAAGGAATCCACATGCCTGTATTTTCATCCCGCCCCTGCAGAACAAATGCCGGATTGTTCTTGCCCATTTGCGACGCAGCCTTGGCGGCAGCTTGTCCGATCGTTCCCCCCTTGACCCGGTTCACGACCAGCACCAGCTTCACGCTGTCAAGCTCCGTCATCATTTCATAGTCCCCGATGCTGTCACCCGCGATAAAGATCGGACCATGACCGTATTTTTTGACCAGCACCGATTCGATCACTTCTGTTTTCCCATGATGAACGGTGAAAGGATAGTT
The DNA here is from genome assembly GCF_037964015.1 of Brevibacillus sp. FSL K6-6036. NCBI lineage: Bacteria > Bacillati > Bacillota > Bacilli > Caryophanales > Paenibacillaceae > Brevibacillus > Brevibacillus sp. FSL K6-6036. Next base: position 4,869,944 of record NZ_CP150173.1, on the reverse strand, counting down.
TTTCTCGTACACGGGCTTGATCTTCCCGTTCTCTACCTGCAGACGCATGCCAATGACGTTTTCGGCAGGCAGGTTGTATCCGTATTTGGGCAGGGTGGCAAATACCCGCACGACCTCTTCCAGAGAAGCGGAGACGACGTACACATCGATTCCGTTGGAGCGGAAGGTGTTCATCAAATTGGCGACCTCAGAAGTCAAACGCAGTCCGGTCGTATGCGACACCGTGATCACTCCCGCTTTTCCTGAAAGCGCTTTCGGACTTGTCCACGAAACTTTCTCGATCGCCATCCCAAGGCTGGCATCGTTCGACGCTTCGGCCAATGCATGCACTTCGTCGATTGTCATGTTGGCAAACAGGTAGAGAACCCACGGATAGCCGATACTGCTGCCGTGCGTGCCATTGATCGCTTCATAGAGGAAATAGAGCTTGGCGCGAAAATCGGCAAACTGCTCGGTCGCTTTGACCTCATCGAGGGATTTGGTTCCCTTCATGCCTTTATACTGATTGTAGAGGAAGGTATAGTCCGCTGCCAGATCGGCGGCGATGTCATCGAGTGTAACCGGCTGGCCGTCGTCGTTTTTGTAATCGTCGGAGAAAGGACCTGCGGGTACACCGGTACGGATGACGCCGGCAAACTCCTCCGGGGTCATTTTAAATGCGAGATGATTGATTTGATAGACAAACAAAGCCTCTTCGGTATCGTGCATGATGCTGGTGTTGTCCCAGTCAAACACGGCGTAAGGCTTTTTTGCCGGATTATAGGAAGGGCTTTTCACCCCGTGCTTATCAATTAAATCTTGCACAGCCTGGTACGTTCCCGGCGCCCATTTCCCCTTGTCGAGCACCTGCAGCTGTTGGAGCGGTTCTGCGGCCCACGCCGGGGCTTGTACGCTCACCAGGGCCAAACAGAGAAACAGTGCAAAGAAGCCCCATTTCATGCTTTTTGTGTGTTTGATCGACATTCGTCCTCATCCTCTCTCTGCTCACGTTCTCAAATGTCACGAAATGCAATACGGCAGTTTCCCTTGTCTCTCCACCTCCTCAAAAAAATAAGCCGCCTACCCGTGGACGGATTCTTCCACAGGTAAACGACTATCATCGTCTGAAAATATTGACTTTTATAAAGAATACATAATTATTCGTTTGATTTCAATGGCATTCTTTATTCTCATTTGACTTTTTTCATCGTGCTCCAAAAAGGGTATCATGATAGCAAGAGCGTAAAAAGGGAGCAAAAGCGTGTGGCAAAAGATCCGTTTACCGTAGAACAGTTGATGCAGCTGCCTGCTTTTCAAGGGGCAAAAATCATGGCGGGCATAGAAGGCCTGAAAAATGAAATCTATTATGTGGACAGCATGGAAATTCCCGATCTGACCGGCTGGCTGCGGCCAAACGAGCTGATTATTTCAACCGGTTATGCCCTGCGGAACGAACCGTACCGGCTGAGCCGTCTGCTGGAAGAGATGCACCGGGTGGGAGGCGCGGCTGTCGCGATCAAGACCAAACGGTTTTTGCAGGAAATTCCGGAAGAAGCATTGCGAAAAAGTGATTTGTATCGCATCCCTTTGATTGATGTCCCGGCGGAAACTCCTTATATAGACCTGACGCACTCGGTCATGGAGAATATTTTAAACCGCCAAGTCGTCGTCATGAGAGGAATGCAGGAGGTCAATCAGCAGTTCACGCAGTTGGTGCTGAACAGGCGGACGCCCGAGCTGGTGGTGATGGTCGGGCAATTGCTTCATTGCGACGTAGCTGTGCTGAACCAGCAGGGAGAGGTTGAAAGCAGCACCGTCCATTTTACGAAAGAGCTTATCGCGGAAAAGCGGAGCATCCTGGTCAGCAACAGAGTCGTCGGCTACCTGGCGATTACAAAAAAAATCGAGGAAGACGATCGCTTTGGGCAGCAGTGTCTGGATCAGGCCGTTACCGTTCTGGCGATCGAATTTACGATCCGGCAGTCTCTGCAGATTCAGCGGGAGCGGGAACAGGAGTCGTTTCTGATAGAGCTGTTGTCAGGTACAGCCGGTGAGGAAGAATTGCTGCGCCACCGGGCCAAGCAGGTAGGAATATCGCATAGCGGTCATCTGTACGTGATGGTTCTCAAGCCGAGTGAAACAGGGAAAGCGAACCCCAGGAAGGAAGAAGCTTTGCTCCGGCTTTTGCAGGAAATGAATCAAGGCGACCAACATGCCAGAAAAGGCGTCCTGATCAATGATCAAATCGCAGTGATTTGTTATACCGACAAGCAGGAGATTTCCAAACAGCGAGAGGAAGCGGTACACTATCTCCAGGAATTGGCCGGCTGGGGAGCCGGGAAGGAGGAGCGAGGCGGCTGGATTTGCGGCATCGGCTGTATCCGCGAGCACATGAAGGATCTTCGCTACAGCTACCGCGAAGCAAAACGGGCCATGCGAATCGGCCGCCTTGTCCGTCCGGGACAATCGGTGATCCACTTCGAGGACATTTTGGTCGAGGACCTGCTCAAAGATGCAGCGGGCCATCCGTCGCTGACTGCTCTGTCGGGCATGTTTATCGAGCCGCTTGCCAAATACGACGCCGAATACGGGACCGAGCTGCTGTCTACGCTCGATTCCTTTTTGCGAACAGGCGGACAAACGAAAAAGGTAGGAGAAGAGATGTTTATCCACCGGAATTCTGTCTTGTATCGATTAGAGAGAATACAGGAAATTTTGGGGGTGGATTTGCACGATGCGGAAACGCGGTTCCGTCTCGATCTGGTAATGAGGGTTTGGAAAATGAGAGATTTGCCAGCGAATCCTGAGGATTTGTGAGGCTGCCAAAAAATAAACGCATTCTTTTGGGTCGTTTCCCATAGGGGGAAAAGACCCATTTTTGTTATAGTTGCAATTAACGCAATAATAAAAAATTGTTTGACAACGGGGGTGGAAAATCTTCAGTGATCGGAACGTCAGCAATCTTGCTCCCTGCGTTTTTTTCGGACTATGAGAGAACCAGTGGTTCGCTATTAGAAACAAAAAGGTCGTCACCGTTTTCTCCTCTTGGGAAAACAAAGTGCTGACCGCAAACGGTTGCATTCCATTTTATGAAAACCTTGAGACGATAGGTGGCCAAGCATGCTAAAAACACTGGATAACGCTCTGGATTTGCTCAAACACTTTACCCGGGAAAAACCGCAATGGGGAGTTCGTGAACTGGCCAAGGAAATGAATATTAGCCACACTGTTGTGTATCGGATGCTGGCTACGTTTGAACGATACGGATTTGTCAAACAGGAACCTAAAACAAAGAAGTACGAACTGGGGTTTAGCTTTTTGGAGTACGCATCCACTGTCAAGGACAATCTGGACATAACCGAGCTGATTTACCCGGTCATGAAACGGGTTGCCGAAGCAACAAATGAATCCGTTTTCTTGACTTGGCTGGATGGCTTGGAGGGCATTTGTCTGGAGATCGCCGAAAGCAGGCAGCAAGTGAAGTACGCGATGTCTATCGGCAGCAGGACGCTTTTGTACGCTGGGGCCTCCAACAAAGTGATTATGGCTTACTTGCCGGCCAGCACCCAATCAGCCATCATCGAAAAGGGGCTGCGGCCAAGAACAGAACATACGATTCATGACAAGGAGAAGCTGTTGCAGGACCTGGCACGGATCAGAGAAGACGGATGGGCTTACTCCGTAGGTGAATACACCGATACGGTGTTTGGCATCGCGGTGCCGCTGTTTTCCGGGGACAGGCAGGTCGTGGCATCGCTGACCATTGCCGGGCCGGACTATCGCATGCCGGAGCAAAAAGTACCGGAAGCCTTGAGGGAGCTGCGGACTGCACAGCAAGAAGTACAGGCCATACTGCAACGCATTTTCTAGCACAAAGGAGGGGACTTGCATGAACAACATAAACAACGGAAAGAGTGAAAAGGAAAAACACCCTTCCATTTTTGAACCTTTTGCGTTGATTCTGAATATTGTTACCGCTGTTATCGGGGCGGTCATCGGGATGCAGCTGGTGGCCTCGCTCGGAATTACTCCAAATACGGCCATTATCGGTGCGCTTATCGCCATGCTGATCGCGCGTCTGCCGATCACCATCTTTTCCAAGTACAAGTCGGTCCATCGCCAAAATCTGGTGCAAACCTCGATTTCTTCCGCGACATTCGGGGCGGCCAACAGCTTGCTGATTCCGATCGGCATTCCGTTTGTGATGGGAAAACCAGAATTGATCATGCCGATGCTGATCGGTGCGGCTCTGGCGATGTTTGTCGATGCTGCTCTTCTTTATAAATTGTTTGACTCTCGCGTCTTCCCTGCGTCCGGTACATGGCCGGCAGGTGTAGCTACTGCGGAAGCCATTATCTCCGGGGACAAAGGGGGCAAACGTGCCGCTCTGCTCGGTGTCGGTGCGGCGGGCGGTTTGCTCGGCTCCTGGCTCGGCATTTCGATGTCGGCGTTTGGTGTTGCTTTCATCGGAAACATTTGGGCGCTGTCCATGTTCGGGATCGGGCTCTTGCTTCGCCAGTATTCGATACCAATGTTTGGAATGGATGTAAACCAGATGTTCATCCCGCACGGCTTCATGATCGGTGCCGGTGTTGTGGCGCTGATCCAGGTCACGATGATTATTTTGAAGCGCAAGAAGACAGATAGTGGAAATGGCAGTGAAGCAGCTGCGGAAACGTACACGCGCAGCGACAAGCAGACGACACGTGTACTCGGAATCGGATTTGTGGCCTATTTGATCATTTCTCTGGTCCTCGCGATTTTGGGTGGACTGATGACAGAAATGTCGACAGGCATGTTTATCGGCTTTCTGATCTTCGCCGCTTTTGCCGCTTATTTGCACGAGCTGATTGTAGGGATTGCCGCGATGCACTCCGGTTGGTTCCCGGCGTTTGCGGTGGCGTTGATCACCTTGATCATCGGGCTGCTGGCAGGGTTTCCGCCGGTAGCGCTTGCCCTGCTGGTCGGCTTTAGTGCAGCGACCGGTCCTGCCTTTGCCGATATGGGGTACGACCTCAAGACAGGCTATATTCTTCGCGGCAACGGACAGGACAAGGAATTTGAACTTCACGGCCGCAAGCAGCAGTACATCACGGGCATGATTGCATTCGGCGTTGCTTTGATCACGGTCATGTTCACCTATAAAGGCTTCTTTGCCAGTGGGCTTGTCCCGCCAGTGGACGCCGTCTATGTGAAGACGATCGAAGCGGGAGCGTCCGCTGAAGTCGCGAAACAACTGCTTCTCTGGGCTATTCCGGGCGCCATCCTGCAGTTTATAGGCGGTCCGAGCCGTCAGCTTGGCGTCTTGTTTGCAACAGGTTTGCTTATCCTGAATCCGGGTGCCGGTTGGGCGGTTCTGGTCGGGATTCTGATCCGTGTCATCGTGCTCAAGCTGAAAGGCAAAGAGGCAGAAAGCTCGATGAGCATTCTCGCAGCCGGCTTTATCGCCGGTGACGCGATCTACAGCTTCTTTAGCTCCATTTTCAAATTCAGTCAAAAATAGGAGGGTGTACAATGACGAAGATCCTGCTCAACGAACGCATGATGGAAGCAGCCGTGTACGGTGGAGCCGTACTCGGCGGAGGTGGTGGAGGCTGGATCGAGGAGGGGCTGCAAATCGGGCGGCTTGCTCTGGAGGTAGGCCAACCGGTGCTGGTTTCCGACGACGAAATGGCGGACGACGATTTGCTCGTCACCGTTTCGCTGGTCGGAGCTCCGGCAGCAAAGGATAAATTCCTCAAGCCGATCCACTATGTTCGGGCACTGGAGCTTTTGTCGGAGAAGGTAAAAACACCGCTCAGAGGGATTCATACGAACGAAAACGGAGCAGGGACAAGCGTGAACGGCTGGTTCCAGGCGGCAGTCACCGGTCTTCCGATCGTCGATTTGCCTTGCAACGGCCGGGCGCATCCGACAGGAACGATGGGGTCGCTGAATCTGCATGAGCTGCCGGATTACGTTTCCCATCAGGCTGCTGCTGGCGGGAAGGGAGACCGTTATGTGGAAATGAGCATTTCTTCTTCTATTGAAAAAGCGGCGTCCATGATCAGAAAGGTGTCCGTGGAAGCAGGCGGCCTGGTGGCTGTTGCCCGGAATCCGGTAACCGTTGCGTATGCCAGAGCAAACGGCGCGCCCGGCGGCATCTCCCAGGCGATCAAGGTAGGCGAGGCGCTTCTCGGGAGCAAAGGAGAAGCGGCGATTGAAGCGGTATGCGCCGCACTTGGCGGCCGTGTCGTCATCGAAGGGGAAGTGAGCGAGTTCTCGCTGGAGACAACAGGCGGCTTTGACGTTGGCCGGGTCACCGTTGGCAGTACGGAGATGACGTTCTGGAATGAGTACATGACGCTGGAGCAAGACGGCAAGCGCCTGGCGACGTTCCCCGACCTGATCATGACCTTGGATGCCCGGACTGCACGCCCGATTGTCACGGCGGCGATGGAAAAAGGGCAGCATGTAGCGGTGATTCACGTGCCTGCCGAAAAGCTGATCCTGAGCACTACAATGCGCAATGAGGGGCTGCTCAAGCCGATTGAAGGCGTGATCGGCAAAGAAATCGTGTCCTACCTGTAAACAAAACGCTCACCAACAACCAAGACGGAGGGATCTTTCATGTCGTTGAAACAAACCATTACTGTATTTGAAGCTATGGACAGTGCCTATGTAAGTGGAGAAACGATCAAAAACCTGTTTGCCAATTATTCCGATGTGCAAGTAACCGTTGAGACCGTTACCGGGCAAAAGGGCAGCACAGACTTCGTGAAGATCGTCATTCCCGGCAAGGAAGGGAAATCCAAGGGCGGGATGGCGCCAACCTTTGGAATCATCGGACGACTTGGCGGTATCGGCGCGCGCCCGAGCCGTATCGGTCTCGTATCCGATGCCGATGGTGCCATTGCAGCCGTAGCGAGTGCGCTAAAGCTGGCGGAAATGCAAAAACAAGGTGATGTGCTGAAAGGCGACGTGGTGATCACCACTCATATTTGCCCAAATGCACCTACCCGTCCGCATGAGCCGGTCGATTTCATGGATTCGCCAGTCGACATTTTGACCATGAACAAGTATGAGGTTACACCTGAGATGGAAGCGATCCTGTCCATTGACACGACCAAAGGAAACAAAGTGATCAATCACAGAGGGATTGCGATCTCGGCAACCGTAAAAGAAGGCTACATCCTGCGCATCAGCGACGACCTGCTGCGGATTATGGAAATGACGACTGGTCAGCTTCCGGTTACCTTCCCGATCACGATGCAAGACATTACTCCATACGGAAACGATCTCTACCATATCAACAGCATCCTGCAGCCATGCGTAGCGACCGATGCCCCTGTAGTCGGGGTGGCGGTGACGGCTCAGTCCGCTGTCCCAGGCTGCGGAACCGGCGCCAGCCACGAGGTGGACATCGCACTCGCAGTGAAATACGCTGTCGAGGTGGCAAAAGAATACACCAATGGTACTTGCCGTTTTTACGACACCGATGAATTTGCCCGAATCACATCGCTGTACGGCTCCATGAAAGTGCTGCAAACATTGGGCAAATAAGCAAGGCGAGGGGAGCTTTCCCCTTGCTTTTTTTCACACGCGAAAAGAAGGAGAGGATGACCGTGAAACGCATTGGGATGATTACGATCGGGCAAGCGCCACGGCCGGATGTCGCGCCAATCGTAGAGAAGTATCTCGCAGGAAGAGCCGAGCTCGTCCAGGCAGGAGTATTGGACGGAATGACGAAGCAAGAAGTGGAAGAACGCCTGTCTCCCGGACCGGGCGAATACGTGCTGACGTCCCGGATGGTTAACGGAGATGCGGCGGTCATGTCGCGTGAGAAAATCCAGCCGATCCTGCAGCGGAAGATCGAGGATATGGAGAATAGCGGCATCCAGACGATCCTACTCCTGTGTACAGGTGTTTTCCCGGGGTTGTCCGCCAAAAAAGCGTTCCTGATCGAACCGGATCACGTCATTCCTCCGACGGTGGCCGCGATGGTCAAGGGAAGCCGTCTCGGGGTGCTCGTACCGCTCGTGGAGCAAAAGGAAGCACTGAAGGACAAATATCATCCGCACGGATTGTTCCCCGTCTTTGCCGCGGCATCGCCGTATAAAAATGATGTGGAAAGCTTCCGGGAGGCTTGCGCGGAATTAAAGGAAAAAGCGGACATCGTACTGCTGGACTGTATGGGATACACAGAGGAAGCCCGCGAGCTGGTCTCCGACTTGACTGGATTGCCGGTCATCCTGTCCAATGCGATGATGGCGAAACTGGTGTCTGAAATGATTTAGGAAGGGTTGAACAAAGATGAAGCTGATCGAAATCAGTAAAGGAATTTTGACCAATTGCATGGCACTGAAAGCCGGGGAGTCCTTTTTGGTGGTAGCCGACGACGCCAAGCGGGAGCTGGGCGAAGCGCTGTGGGAAGCAGGCCGTCAGCTCGGCGCCGAAGCGATGTTCGTCGTCATGAATCAACGCGAAAAATCCGGACAGGAGCCGCCGGCAGCCATCAGCGAAGCGATGAAACGCTCCGATGTGGTCGTCTGCGTGACCCAGCATTCGCTGACCCATACCAAAGCCCGCAAGGAAGCAGCCGCAAACGGCACACGGCTTGCCACCATGCCTGCCATCACCGAGGACATGTTCCTGGAGGGAGCGATCACTGCCGACTACTCCCAGGTAAAAGCATTGACTGAAAAGGTGACCGAGCTGTTGACCAGGGCAAACACGATCCGCATCGAAAAGGAAGGAAAAGCGTTGACCTTCTCGATCAACGGACGCAACGGCGTACCGAGCACAGGCGTTTACGTCAATCCGGGTGAATCGGGCAACCTGCCATCCGGCGAAGCATATATCGCCCCAGTGGAAGGAACAGCCGAGGGCCAGATCGTCGTAGACGGCTCGATCGCCGGAATCGGCAAGATCGACAGTCCGCTGCTCCTGACTGTAAAAGACGGGCGCATTGTCGAGGCAGAGGGGGCCGAGGCTGACCGGCTGTTGAAAACGCTTGGCGACGGAGACGGTCGCTTGCTGGGCGAATTCGGGATCGGCACGAATGACAAAGCGCGGATCACTGGCGTGGTGCTGGAGGACGAAAAAGTGTACGGCACGATCCACGTCGCCTTTGGCAGCAACAACACCTTCGGCGGAACCATTGCAGCGGGGGTTCATATCGATTTGGTCGTCAAAGCGCCGGATGTGTACGCTGACGATGAGTTGATCATGAAGGACGGCAAGCTTTTGGTATAAGCGGCTATCGAAGCGATTTTCAGTATGTCAAATTACGATAACAGTAGTGGAGAGGAAAAAGGATCGAACAGCGTTGCAATGCTGCTCGATCCTTTTTTGCGAATGAGGGTTAGCGCTTCTGTACGGAAGATTTTCGGCAGCAACAACCTTTCTTCTTTAAAAAACCTTAAGAAAGTTCGACAAACACAAAAGCTGTAGAGATGAAACAGAAGTAAAATGCGAAGGCCTTTTGGACACCTCCCAGGCGGAATGGTAAAAGCGGGACACGCTTTTAGCGTCCAACCTCTGAGATGCTTTCCACGAGTCATCGATTTTTAGACGGGGTCCCGCTTTTGGAATGGCAGCTGGACAGTAAAGCCCCCAAGCAGTGTCCCACCGAGCCTGGAGGACTAAATAGTAAATATTTACCAATTGCGGTGTGGGTGATATCATAAAATCACCCGCATTCTACTTTTTTACAGGTAAGTGGTACCGCCAACATTTTGACAAAAACGTACGCTTAGCATTAGAGGAGATGATTTTCAGCCCATCTCAGCTACATTAGCGGTCATCAAACGTGTATGTGGTCATGTCTTAGCGATCGCCGAACCTATGATTTTCAATGGTTTGAGTCATTTAGCGTACGAAGTAAGGAGGGCTCAGAATGAGAAGAATTCTGCTCACAGTCAAGTTGATCCTTTCCGTTTTACTGCTTTCATCATGTGCTAACAACTCCCTATCCACAGATACACAAAAAACAACAAATGAAATCGCAAGCTGGCCGTACCCTTATGTGAAAGTTGAAAACCGTGTTTATGTAATTGAGAGCGATGAAAACAAAGTCGAACTTGTAGAGAAAGAAAATATCGGAGAACAAATTGGAACAGTAGAAGAGAAATACGATTTTGAAGGGGACGAACAAACATCGCAAGCAACTATTGCCTCTAATTACCTGGAGAAAGGGACTAAGCTTTTCACGATCAAGAACGTTGATCCGAGTGATCATATTGCATTTGAAAAAAGCGAGGGTGTATTCGTCAAGGTTACAGAGGAAAGTGCAGTTGCAAAAAAGCCAACTGATAAAACGAACTAAAGGCCATGGGGATACGCTTTTATTATGACTTTTTGCAAAATAAAATGGGACTTCGTGAAGAGTCCCCTTTTTTCATCTCCGCCATTAAAGCCCGAACTTCAGCAAACAAAAGATCGGCCAGATCCCCATCTAGCCGACCTCACAAACCTCTATAGCTATCTCGAGCGTATGCTTCTACGCAGTCCCCAATGTCACGCCCAACTCCTGCAAATACTGCCGATACGCGATACTGACCCGGTCGCATTTCAGGGACAGCTCCATCTGCAAATCGAGCGGCAAATCCTCCGGCTTTTGATTTTCCACAATCGGCTTGTCCTGGGCAAAAATCATGTTTTGGAATTCGACGATTTCCTCGTCGGTGGTACCAGTCTCGTAGTTAAAAGAAAGGACACCGTAGGCGACTGTTTTCCCTTCCTCCGTTGGTGCGACTGTCAGGAGAATGGACATCAGATGACCCGTTTCCCGGTCGCGTTTCGTAAACTTTACAGACAGCGGACGAAGAATTTCATATGTGTAGTAGACGTGCTTGGCTTGTCCGCTCCCGTCCGGGTCAGGCTGAAAGACAGCGATCTCGTCCGAGTAGATGGATGTTTCCGTCCGGTGAACGCGGTAATCGCCGATCTCCCTGTGCTCGGCCACGCCCAGGTAGCCTTCATGAACGACAGCCAAATGCCCGACATCGAGGAAATTCTCTACGACGCGCGGCGGTTTTGCATGGACGCTCTGGGGGCCCCAGATGACGTTGCGAAAACCGGGCTCGCCAAACTCCGGGAGCGGGAACATCTCGGGCTGATTGTTCCCCAGGTTGACCCAAATAAAGCCGTAGCGCTCCGTACAGCCGTAGGACAGGGCACGCGCTTTTCCGGGGATGGCTTGATCCTCGGGAAGCTGAGGAATCTTGACGCAGGCCCCTGTGGACTCGTACTCCCAGCCGTGATAAGGACAGACGAGCTTGCCGTCCCGGACACAGCCGAGGGAAAGGGCCGCACCGCGGTGGATGCACAAATCCTTGAAGGCATGAACACCTTCATCGTTTCGAAATAGGACGATTCGCTCGCCCATGATCACGATCTGCTTCGGCTGATCCTGCAAATCGGTGGAGCGGCAAGCGACGATCCAGTCATTTTTCAGTACAGTATCTTGAACCATTGTCAGGGACACCCTTCCTTCTCAACTTCCGTGCAACGTTTATTTGCGGACATTTTCTTCATATTTTAGCCCCTGTAGATAAAGAGAGTCAACAAAAACACGAACAATATTTTTAGTTAGGAGAAAGTCATTCGATTTTTGTGTACAAAACAATTCGATTATCCTATAATCTGGCGTATAACATTCGTTAATAACTGAGAAAACATAGGGAGGCATAAGGGTGGAACAACAGCGGGATGACGTTCGCCTTGTCGTGGGCGTCGATGACAAGATTAGTGTGGGAAAGGCTTTTTTGCTCGGTTTGCAGCATGTATTGGCCATGGACTTGTACATTGCCCCGATTATCATTGCAGGACTTTTGACATTGGATACTTCCAGTACGTCCTTCTTTATTCAAATGTGCTTTTTGGCTACCGGTATCGGCACATTGATCCAGACTGGCTTCGGAATTCGACTGCCGGTTGTGCAGGGCCCCTCTTACGTTCCGATTGGCGCTTTGGCAGCGATCGGCAGCAAACTGGGTATGGCAGCGATGATCGGAAGCATCATCCCCGGCGCATTGCTGATGGCTTTTGTCGGCTATCCGCTGAAGTGGTTTGCGAAAGCCGTACGCAGGTTCATTCCCCCGTTGGTAGGCGGGACGGTCATTGTCATCGTCGGGATTGCACTGATGCCTACGGCGATGGCCAATATTTACAATTCGCCGGGAAGCATCGGGACAAACAGCCTGATTGCAGCCGTTTCGGCGGCAGTATTGGTCGCTTGTATGCTGCTGGGACAAAAGGCAGGGAAAGCAGGAACGTTTTTCCGCCTCGTATCCGTGTTGATCGCGATCTTCGTCGGAACGGTGACGGCAGCGTTCTTTGGAGGAGTTGACTTCAGCTCGGTCAAAAGCGCCGCCTGGCTTTCTTTGCCCAAGTTTTTCCCGTACGGTGCCCCCGTGTTCGACATCAGCGCGATTCTCACCATGGTGTTCGTTTATTTGATCATCATGATCGAAACGACGGGTACATGGTTTGTCGTTTCCTCTGTCACGGGCAAGGAGCTGACGGAAGAGAGGCTGAACCGCGCTTCTTTGGGCGAAGGTCTCGGCTGCTTTGTAGGCGCGTTGTTTGGCGGAACGCCGATGACCGGGTATTCCTCCAATGCCGGGCTGCTCGCGGTAACCGGAGTAGCCAGCCGAATGGCAATCATGGCCGGAGGCATCATCCTCATCGCGCTGGGCCTGGTGCCAAAGCTGTCCGCAGCGATTACCTGCATCCCCGAGCCCGTAATCAACGGCATTTTCGGCATCGTCTGCGTAGCGATTGTGACCAACGGATTAAAAGTCATTCAGCATATCACCATCGACGAGCGCAACATGATGGTCATCGGCCTGCCCATTTTGCTGACCATCGCTGTCACAGTGCTGCCAAAGGACGCACTCCAGGGCGCCCCTGACTTCGTCAATTACATCCTGTCCTCCAACATTACCGTAGGCGCATTGGCAACCTTGATCCTAAACCAAGTCATCCCGGACAAAAAAAGCTGGGCCAAGCAAGGTGTCACAGCTGAGAGCAGATCATAAAAAAACGCTTTGCCTTTAAAGAAAGGCAAATATGTGAAAGGGTGCCCCCAAAAACGCGGGCACCCTAATTTTGTAGCCGAGGAAAATTTGATTAGCAGAAATTCAATTTGATACAAGTTTTGAAAAACGAGGGGTGAAGATAGGAGTACAGAGAACAACGAACAAAGAACAACAAAGAAACTAAGAAAGGGGACGAAACAAAGAAGGAACTCTTTTAAGCCTTCTTCTCTGATTGACCTGCCAAAAGACAGTAAAGGACAAAGCTGTAGAGATGAAACAGAAGAAAAATGCGAAGGCCTTTGGGACACCTCCCAGGCTTCATTTCAAAAGCGGGACACGCTTTCAGCGTCCAACCTCTGAAAACGCACCCTCGAACCATCTGCTTTTGGACGCGGTCCCGCTTTTGAAATGAAGCCGGCCAGTCAATCCCCCAAGCAGTGTCCCACCGAGCCTTGAGCCTTTTTCTTCTGTTTCATATCCTCCCCCAAAGCCCGTCCTACCCCTTATAGAGCTTTTAATCTTTTATTTCAGGAAACCAGTTCAAACGTCTCCGTAATCAAAATGCTTCCTTCGACCGATTGCGCCATCGGGCAGTTTTTCCTAGCCAGATCAATCGCTTTCTTCACCTTGTCCGCCTGAAGCTGCTCCCCCGTGATGACATAATGAAGATGGATTTTTTCCACCCGGTTTGCCTTGTCCTCGTTGCGCTCCACGTCCGCAGTCACTTTCATGTCGCTGCAGGGCATCCTCATTTTTTCCAGCACCTTCCGCAATACGCCCGCGCTGCAGACCGCAATGGAGGAAACGAGCAATTGAAACGGGCGAAACCCGTACTGTTCGTCACCGGAAACGTGAAGATCTCCATAAGACAGATGTGCTACAAAACCGTGTTCCTTGGCCGTGAATTCCATGAAAGGGAAGCCTCCTCGCTTTGATTTGTCTGCTCCCATTATAAAGAAAGAGCTGTCCGGGATGAACAGAAGAAGTACAAATGGAGTAAAGGTCACTGATGGAACCGGGGGCCTTGCCCCAATGGCGGACAAAGAAGCAATAAAGCAATAGGCCGAAACATGCGTAATAGACGGTCACGGATAGCCGGATGCTATGCCCAGGAGATGCGACAGATAGTCATTGGCAAATCGGGCCTGCGGATCCCACTCTTCTCTGACAGCCAGAAAGTCCTTCAAGCGAGGGAAAGCCTTGTGCAATCCTGCGGTGTCCATCCTGTGCATTTTTCCCCAGTGAGGACGGCCTCCGTATTTCCAAAAAATTTCTTCGACGCAAGAAAAGTAGGCTTGGTAAGGCATGCCTTTGTACATGTGGACGGCAATGTAGGCTGAATCTCGTTCGTAGGCGGGACTGAGCCAGATGTCGTCCTTTTTTACATAACGGCACTCGATGGGAAAATGGACGGCGAAACGGTGCCGCTCGATCGCTGTCTGGATCTCCTCAATTACTTCCTTCATCCGGTCGGCGGGTACACTGTACTCCATCTCGTGGAAGCGCACCAGACGAGGGGTGGCAAAGAGACGGTGGCTCAAACCCGTTCCCGAGACGGAAGGCACAGCTTTGGCGGATAGCTGACTTGCGGACGGGCACAGGGGCGGGAATAGGCGGCAGCTCTCGGAGAGGAGCCAGAAAAAGCCGTTTTCCAAAATGAGTTGTTTGAAATGATTCCAGCGCAGATATGGACTAGGGGGGTCAGCCGTTTCATTCATGCGTTTGGCCTGGACGAGCTGTGAGTAGGGGAACAGGAAAAATTCAAAATGACGGTTTTCTGCGGTCCATTTGTCCAGTTGGTCCAGACATGTTTCCACGGGAAGCCGCATGCTCTCGTATCGGAGCTGCAGCTTCGGGATGACGCGAAGGCGTACCTTGACGATCACTCCGAGCAGACCGAGCGATACCTGCAGGGCGGGAAACAAGGAAGGATGGCTCTCAGCCGAGCAATCCACCACCTCACCTGCTGCAGTTACGATGGTCAGGCCGACAACCTGCGTGGACAGGCTGCCAAACCGGATGCCCGTGCCGTGTGTTCCTGTACTGACTGCTCCAGCGATGGATTGGGCATTGATATCCCCCAGATTTTCTTGAGAGAGGCCGTGGGAGTGAAGCAGTTCGCCGAGCGCTTTCAGCTTGGTCCCTGCCCATACCTCGGCGACTCCTTTTTCGGCATCTACGCTTGCCAGACCTTGCAGACGGTCAAGAGACAACAGGCATTCATCGGTCTGGACCAGACCTGTAAACGAGTGGCCGGAACCGACTACACGGATGCGCAGCCCCTGCCCGGCACATTGCTTCACGATGGCGACGACATCGGCAATGCTTCCCGGAAAAACGATCTGGTCAGGCCGGCTCTGCACATTGCCGGCCCAGTTTCTCCACAGCTTTCCGGACTTGCTCACGATTGGCATAAGCCATCCCCCCTGTAAGTCGTCACTTCTTTGACGATACGTCCATCTGACACACAGTAGAGCCGGGTGAAGTGTTCGCACAGCTCGCCCGCTTTGGCGTGGCGGAAAAAGATCGGATCGCCGAGCTGCAAAGTCTCCCCTCCGCGGTAGCGAACCGGTGTCTGTACCTCGCCAGCCCCTTCGTTTGGAAGCAGAGAAGCACCTTTCGGCAGGTAAGGCTTGGGGAGTTTGTCTCTCCCGGCTGAGCCCGAAGCGATGAAGCCACCTCCAGCGCAGGTAAAAATACCAGCAGCAGGCTTGCGAACGATCTCGACTGCATAACCGGCCGCCGGCTGGCAGCGAAAATCGATATAGTGGTCAAAAAGGCCGGGAGCAAAGAATCCGGAACCGGCTGTCACTTCAGTAATTGCGTCTTCTTTTCCCGTCCAATGAAGGCTTCCGGTGCCGCCGCCGTTAAAAAAGCGGAGGGAAATTCCCATCTGTCGGACGGTTTCCAGGAGCAAGGCGCGGCGGTCGCGAATTTCACGTCGAGACACATGCTTGAGCATACGGACGGCGATATTTTTGAAAATGCTTCCTGGCGCGCGGTCGCCTACCCCGGCTATCTGCGCTTCGTACCCCATCAAGCCTGCTGCCTCCAGGTGATCGGACGCGACAATGCGGCGCAGGACATAGAGGGCTTGTTCGATGGACCGCACAGAAGAACGCCAGACACCGAAGTGGAGTCCGAAAAAGTCGGTGGACATGTCGGCATCCAGACATACAGGCAGTCTTACCTTGAACTGACGAGCGAACTTTTCCAGGTGTTCTGCATGCTCGACCGAGTCGACCATGAATGTGATGGCGTGTCCGTCCCTGACGGCTATAGCCAGCTTCTCCAGCCAAACCGGCTCCCATATCGGGTATCCCAGCAACAGGTCATCCAGACCGTGGTTAGCCAGATGAAGAGCTTCCGGGGCCGAATAACACATGATTCCCCGAAAGCAGTCATCCATCTCCAGCAAATGCTTCAAAAGCTCGACGCTGCGAATCGATTTACTGGCAATGCGAATCATTTTTCCCTGGCTGCGGAGGCGGATCTGCTGGGCATTGATCCCGAGTAGATCCAGATCGACAAAGGCAAAAGGCTTGGGGATTCCAGCAAATATCGTTTGATAGTAGCGGTAATCGCGCACGGAACAGCCACCTTCCCGCAATGCACTGCTAACACTCATAATAGTACAAATATTCCGTTTATTCATGAAATATTTGTGTTTTGCCAGGGAAGCACAAAATAGAAAATTTGGCACACTTCTTTTTGAACGTTTTGTGATAAACTAACTGACGTATAATTTGTTGATATATAGACAACTGGGGGTGCTCGTGCATTGATGGCGTTTTTAGAGAATCTTGTTGGGATTTTCAATGATTTCCTGTGGTCGAAAATCCTCATTGCAGTGCTCATTATTTTAGGTATTTATTTTACTTTTCAAACAAAATTCGTGCAATTTCGAATGGCAGGAGAAATGTTCCGCCTCCTGGGCGAAGGAGCAAAAGGGGCAGGAAAGAAGAAAGAGAGCATTTCCTCCTTCCAGGCTTTTTGCATCAGTACCGCGTCACGGGTCGGAACAGGGAATTTGGCCGGTGTAGCCATGGCGATCTCTGTGGGAGGACCCGGGGCTGTCTTCTGGATGTGGCTGATCGCCCTGATCGGTTCCGCTTCTGCGTTCGTGGAAAGCACACTGGCGCAGATCTATAAGGTGAAGGATGCGAGCGGCTTTCGCGGCGGCCCTGCCTACTACATGGAGCAAGGGCTGAAAAAGCGTTGGATGGGTGTGCTGTTCGCCATCCTGATTACGCTCTGTTTCGGGTTTGTGTTCAACGCCGTACAGGCGAATACGATCACCCAGGCGTTTCAGACTGCCTATGGCGTCAACCGTACTCTGATGGGAGTAATTCTTTCGGTTGTAACTGGTATTATCATTTTTGGTGGTGTCAAACGGATTGCGAAGGTAGCTGAATTCCTCGTGCCGTTCATGGCTGGGGCCTACGTACTCGTTGCGCTCTTCGTCGTCGTGACCAACATCGGACAGCTTCCGGGCGTGCTGGCCCTGATCGTCAAGTCGGCGTTCGGCATGGAGCAGGTGGTCGGCGGCGGTCTTGGCGCTGCGATCATGCAGGGCATCAAGCGAGGACTGTTTTCCAACGAAGCGGGTATGGGGAGCGCAGCCAACGCTGCAGCTACAGCTGATGTGACGCACCCTGTGAAGCAAGGGCTCATTCAGGCGCTTGGTGTCTTCGTCGATACCCTGCTTGTCTGCAGTGCTACTGCATTTATCGTGCTGCTTTCCGGCATGTATACGACAGAAGGACTGGACGGAATCGCCCTCACCCAGGCCGCGCTCAGCTCGCATGTAGGCGGCTGGGCAAGCTCGTTTGTCGCTTTGATCGTCCTCTTGTTTGCCTTCAGCTCGGTGGTAGGCAACTACTACTACGGGGAAACCAACATCGAGTTTATCAAGTCGGACAAGAAGTGGCTGACGATTTACCGCCTGCTGGTAGTGGGCATGGTCATGTTCGGATCGGTAGCCAAAATCAGCATTGTCTGGGATCTCGCCGATCTCTTCATGGCTTTGATGGCGCTCCTCAACCTGTTTGCAATCGCCGTGCTGGGGAAAGTCGCATTTGCCGCTCTGAAGGATTATACAAAGCAAAAGAAAGCCGGCAAGAATCCGGTATTTCACGCAAGCTCCATCCCAGGCCTCCCGAAGGTCGAGTGCTGGTCAGAGGAAGCGAGCGAGAAAAAAGCAGTATCATAACGTTGGCAACGGATATGGAAGAGTGGTCCTTAAACAGGGGACCGCTCTTTTTTTGTTGATAAAAAACCGGGCTCTTCATTTTCTCAAGCCGGTCTTCCGGATATACCAGCGGCGTTTATGAAAGGAGATAGACCTGTATTTCTGGGCCATTCTGAAGAGTTGCTCACGAGTAAGTGATGCTGGTGTTGAGGAGCAGCTTTTGTTAAGGGCACTTCTTGCAACCAGATGACCGGGGTAGTGAGCTTTCACGAAGTTACCGTAGGTTTCGAACTCGGAGAAGCCGGCATAACTCTGTTTGTTGGTCTTCTTGATAATCGCCCAGTACCACCTAGTCTTATGCCTGGCCTCAATTTTCCACTTCAGTCGGGAGAGCTTCGATTTGTCGAACAGCATATAGTGGGCAACGAAAGAGCGCGAGGCGGTTGGCTTGGTCCCCAGCAATTTCTTATAGGTGCGAAAATACTCGGGACGACTCCAGTTACGGCAGTAAAAAACGGTTTTCCCGTTGACGAGAAAGACATGAGGGCGGATGAGAATGGTGTCGGCGTCGATCACAAGATAATACTTTCGCTTGGTCAGGTTTCCTCCCGCCAGCTTCAACAATTGTTGAAGCAGCCAGCCTGAGCGATTGGTGCGTTTGGTTTGGTAGCGAATGTCTTTTTTTGTAATCGGAAGGACGCGTTTTTCATTGATGAAGGTGCAGTTTTTACGCCGGCAAAGGGCTTGGATTCGCTTGCTTGGTGGCGATACAACCATGATCTTGCCGATCGGATGCTTTACTTGTGTACGGATACTGTCAATGACATAGGGAAGAGTGCCAAGGTCTTTCTCGATAGCCGGGATCAGGACATCAATTTTGGTAGAGCTGTTGAAGGTCCTGTTTGCTGAATGTGTCAACTTCTCAACTCCTTTTCGCTTAGCACTTTCAAGCATATGTGTCTGAACAGGTCGGCTAGTGTGTCCGAACGTTCCAGATAGGATATGATTTTTTTCCTTAGGGTGAATACGACAGATATGGAAAACCTGCAAAATGGGGGTCTGTCTGCCTTCTTGAGTCAATGAGTTAAGTATGTATTGTTCAAATTATGTAAAACCCTGAAACCCTCCTCACTTTGTCTCGTCGAAATCAGAGAAATTGTAATGAATGATGCGTGGTCTTGTATAATTGTGGGAAAAAAGGGAAGGTGATCATGTGATTTTAGGTATATTTATCCTCAGTATGCTGAGTTTTGCTTGTTTACTCTCTATCGCAATGAACTCAAAAGAACTCGTAAAACAAAACAAACAGATTATTGAATTGCTTCAGGCAAATCAAAAGGACAAAAAAGATATTTAACATACCAGAACATGCAGGGCTTTCACGAGGACTGTTGATCGTGTACGAGGCGTCCGGAGCAGCCGGTCCTATTTTGGAGAATTCTTGGCACGCTGTCCGGTGAAGGAAATAAGCTGCTGATGTACGAAAATCCCACAGTTAAATCACGAATGTTCGGTTTTAATGTTCGTATTTAGGTTGTCAGACGACTGATCTTTCGATGGTTTTATGCCAAAACCAATAAAAAGACGAATAAAAATTATCCAATTGATTGACATAATTCATTATCTGCGTTATCATGCAAATTGTTGCGAGTTTCAAAAACGAAAAATCCGATAGATTCGTATATCCTCAGAAATAAGGTTTGAGGGTCTCTACAAGGAACCGTAAATTCCTAACTACGAATGGGTGTATCGCTATACCCGTTCGCTTGTTGGGTTTTTTTATTGCGAGGAGGATATGAACATGAGTAATATGAACAACAAATATGACGTGATTGTGGTAGGTGCCGGACCGGCAGGAATCTTCGCTGCCTATGAATTGACACTGAAAGCGCCGAAGGCAAAAGTCCTGTTGATTGATAAAGGCCATGACATTTACTCGCGCCGCTGCCCGATTTTGGAGGAGAAAATCAAGCTTTGCCCGCCCCCGGCAGGAAAGAAGGATTTCGCAGGCTGTCTGCCGGCCTGTTCGATCACAGCCGGATTTGGCGGAGCCGGCGCGTACAGCGACGGGAAATTCAACATTACCACCGAATTCGGCGGCTGGATGACCGATTATTTGGCTCCATCCCAGGTGCTGGATCTGATTAAATACGTCGACTCCATCAACCTGGAGCACGGTGCGACGACAGCAATTACCGATCCGACGACCGAAACGATCAAAAGCATCGAGCAGCGCGGATATGCAGCAGGGCTGAAGCTCCTGAGAGCTGAGGTGCGCCACCTGGGCACGGAGCAAAACCTGGAGATTCTCAAGTCGATTTATGAATACTTGAAAACGCGCATCGACATGATGTTCAAGACCGAGGTCGAAGATATCCTGACGGTCAAGGAAGCGGACGGTCACCGCGTTCGAGGCGTGGTGCTGAAAAACGGCGAGGAATATTTGAGCGACAACGTGATGATCGGGCCCGGCCGTGACGGTTCCGCCTGGCTGACGGGGATTTTGAAAAAGCGCCGTCTGAAAATGTACAACAACCAGGTAGACGTAGGCGTGCGGGTCGAGACGTCCGACGTGGTGATGCGCGAGATCAATGAGCATCTGTACGAAGGAAAATTCATCTTCAACACATCGGTCGGGACGAGGGTGCGCACCTTCTGCAGCAACCCGTCCGGTCACGTCGTCGTGGAAAACCACAGCGGCGTCATGGCGGCAAACGGCCACTCTTACAAGGACCCTGCGCTGGGCTCCCAGAATACAAACTTTGCTCTGCTCGTTTCGCACAAATTTACCGAGCCGTTTGACAAGCCGAACGAATACGCTCGCGAAATTTGCAAACGCGCCAACGATCTTTCCAATGGCGGCGTCATCGTCCAGAAATACGGAGACATTTTGCGCGGACGCCGCTCTACCGAGTCCCGCATCCGCGAAGGGTTTTTGGAGCCGACGCTCAAGGAAGCCGTTCCCGGCGATTTGGGCCTGGTTCTGCCGTACAATACGATGAAAAGCTTGATCGAAATGGTCGAGGCGCTGGACAAGGTGACACCGGGAATCGCTTCCGAGCACACACTGTTCTATGGCGTAGAGGCCAAATTTTACTCTGCCCGTCCAAAGCTGACCGAGGAGTTCGAGACGGAAATCAAAGGGCTGTACTGCGGCGGCGACGGTGCGGGCATTACGCGCGGACTGGCACAGGCCGGGGCTGCAGGCGTATGGATCGCCCGTAATATCATCAAAAAATCGTTGCAGTAGCATAGTCTATAAATCGGAAAAAGCAGGTGCTCCAAAGTCTCAAGCAGACAGCGGGGCACCTGCTTTTGCATTGCATATAGGGGAGTGGCGGGCATGGGTACGAAATTCGACAGCAGATTGTTTGGCCAGCATGCGAGGCCGAAAACGACCAGTTGTGCATCTTCAGAACCAGTCGAATGATGGAACTTTTTTCACACATTCTTACATTATTCGTAGTCGCTGGGACTTTTCTCAGTCTATAATGGCATCAAGAGCATTTCGCAAGTACGACAGGCAAGAGGGGGTACATATGTTTCAGTTGGTCCGCAACACCTTGACGAACAAAGAAGGCTTTATGATCTTTATTTTATGGAATCATCTCTGGGTTGCAGGCTGGATCGCGTATCAGATGGATGTGAACTTCTGGAAGGTCACCTCCGCAGGCTTGCTGGCAACACTGATCGTTTCTCCGTTGTACTTCATTCGCAAGGACAGCTACTTGATCCGGTATCTGGTCGGAATTGGTCTTCTCTATTACTCGATTGCATTTGACCACTATACACCGTTTCAGGAAATCTCGTTTCTCGCGTTCATCGTCCTGGGCTTTTTGGCAGCCTATCTGGACTGGAAGCTGATTGTATCGGCGGGGGCGATGCAGGTTGCGGCGACATTAATCGGATTTTACACCGGTTCTTACCAGTTGTTTGACGGCCATTTTTCGGAAGTCAATTTGCTGCTTCGCATTGTCGCTTTCGTGCTGATGATCGCGGGGCTCACCTATCTCTGTCTGGCTGGACAAGCGTCGCTTGCAAAAGCGGACAGCGCGAGACGGGAAGCCGAAGACAAAGAGCAGCGCCTGGAAGAGCTGCTGCGGAATATCAAGATGGTAACAGAGCAGGTGGAGCGCACATCCGTGCATGTCCATGAGCATGCCGAGACGACAAGGCGCAACACGGACGAGATGATGGTCGCCTTCAAGGAAGTGGCGACCGGAATGGAATCCCAAGCCAATTCCACTGTCAAAATCGAGGAAGAAGTGCAATCGATCGACCAGGAAATTGTGACTGTCAACGAGCAAGCGGCCGTCATGAAGGCGGAAGCGGATCAGAACAGCCGCCGCTTGGCAGGAAGCATCAGCATGATGAGCGAGCTTTCCGAGCAAATGGAGCAAATCGTTCAGGCGGTCAATGTGGCGTCTTCGACGATCCGCGAGCTGAACAAGCAAGCCAACAAGGTCGAGGAAATCGTCCAGACGATCAACCAGATCGCGACACAGACGAACCTGCTCGCGCTCAATGCCGCGATCGAATCGGCTCGTGCGGGTGAGCACGGCCGGGGCTTCGCCGTCGTGGCGGACGAGGTGCGCAAGCTGGCTGAGCAAAGCGCGACGGCTACGCAGGAGATCGCCGGAATTTTGCAGTCGCTGCATCAAGAAAGTGAAAATGCGGTGAAGCATATGAGCACGGGCGAAGTGTCGGTAGCAAAGGGGCAGGAGCTGGCGGTAGAGACAGTGGCGTCTATCGAGACGGTTCGTGCAGGCATGGAAGCGTTCCTCGAGGCCGTAGAGCATGTGCGGACGAGCATGGATCGCGTGAAAATGCGCTCCGGGGAAGTGGCGGCCGAGATGTCTACGATTACAGCGGTCACCGAGGAGTCTGTTGCCAACCTGGAGGAATTGTTTGCGACGGCGGAGAACCAGCATCAAAAGGTGCGGGAGATTACCGAGGAGCTCGGCGAGCTGAACGCCTTGTCGACAAAGCTGCAGCAATCATTTCAGCGATAATCGTAATGTTTGAAATTGCAGAAAAAAGAATTGCATTTTTCAATTGATCTGCTAGAATGAATTCAATATCAATTAAATAGTTTCACCTTACCTTATCAAGAGCGGCGGAGGGACTGGCCCGATGAAGCCCGGCAACCACTGTGCACACGTGCACAGAAAGGTGCCAATTCCTACAAAATCCATTTGGATTTTGAGAGATGAGGAAGAGGTTGGCGATATACCGCAAACTCTTCCTCCGGGAAGAGTTTTTTCTTTGTACAAAGGAGGTTATTGACGAATATTAATTTTAAATAATATAATATTATTCGTGTTTTAATTATTTTATGCTCATAAAAAAACGCACTTCTTTCGTGTGTATATAATAAAAACGAATATTGTTGTGCGGACTAGTGATAGGAGAGGACACCATGAAAAAATTGCTTTTGGCATTAACAACGTTTGCTGTACTGGCAGCCGGATGCTCGACAAACAGCAGCGCCCCCGAAGACAAGGGACAAGCCCAGACAGGCGGACAAGAAACAGCGAAAAAGCGGATCGCGCTGGTGCTGCCCGAGAAAATCGGGGTTAACCCGTTCTTCCAGCAGATGGACGATGGAGCGAAGAAAGCCGCCCAAGAATTCGGGGTGGATGTCAAGACGATTGAATCCACAGACCACGGGGCTATCGAGGAAAATATCCGCGTGGCAGTGGCCGAGCAATACGATTTGATCATCACGTCTTCCTTTGAAGCCGAGGATGCGCTGAAAAAGGTAGCGACAGAAAATCCTGACCGCACCTTCGCCATCATCGATACGCAAGTTGATTTGCCCAACGTCCGCAGTGTCATGTTCCGCGAGCAAGAGGCTGCATACCTGGTCGGAGCGGCTGCCGGTTTGGCAACCAAAAGCAACAAGGTAGGGATCGTCGCAGCAATGGACATTCCGATCCTGAAAAAATGGACAGTCGGGTTTCAGGAAGGGCTCAAGGCGACCAACCCGAACGCGGAAGTGCAGATCAACTACGTCGGCAGCTTCAGCGACCCGGCAAAAGCGAAGGAGCTGGCGCTGCTGCAGGCTTCCAAAGGAGCGGACTTTATTTACGGCGCAGCGGCTGTAGGAGATCTTGGCGTGTTTGAAGCAGCCAAGGAAAAAGGCTTCTACACCTCCGGACAAGACGTTGACCGGACCAGCATCGACCCTGAGCATATCGTCCTGTCCCAGTTGAAAGGAACGGACTCCGCTGTGTATGAAACGGTGAAGGCATTTGTGGACGGCAGCTTGAAGCCGGGTGTCGTCGCCTACGGACTGAAGGAGAACGGCGTCGGCGTGACCTATGTTACGCATGACAGCCCGACTCCGTTGAACCCGTTCATTGGAGAAGAAGTCGTCAGCAAGGTAAAGGCGATCAAGGATGAGATCGTCGCGGGGACGAGAACCGTGACAGACCCGCTGAAACAATAGCAAGAGCGCTGATTCGGAAACCGGCTACATGAGCGTAGTCGGTTTCCTGCTCTACCGGGAAGACAAAAGAGGGAGGGGAAAAAGGTGGCGAACCGACTGGAAATGCGAGGCATGACCAAGCGCTACGGCGATTTTACCGCCAATGACAACGTTTCGTTTACGTTGAAAGAGGGGGAGGTCCATGCGATCGTCGGCGAGAACGGAGCGGGCAAAACCACGCTGATGCGCATGCTGTACGGTATGGAGCAGCCCACTGCCGGAGAGATCGCAGTAAATGGCAAGCCCGTCGTCTTTCGCGGCCCGGAGGATGCGATCCGCCACGGGATTGGCATGGTTCACCAGCACTTCATGCTGTTTCCCGACTTTACCGTTGCGGAAAATATCGTGATCGGCTACGAACCGCAGCGCAAAGGGCTGTTTCAGCGAAAAGAAGCGGCGAGTGCAGTCCGCTCGCTCAGTGAGCGATACCGGATACCGATCAACGAGAACGCCAAGGTATCCAGCTGCTCCGTAGGGGAGCAGCAGCGGGTAGAAATCCTGAAGGTGCTCTACCAGGGTGCAGATATTATCGTGCTGGACGAGCCGACTGCGGTGCTCACGCCGCTGGAGGTAAAGGAGCTGCTGCAGACGATCCGCCATTTGGCCGAAAGCGGCAAAAGCGTCATTTTGATTACCCACAAGCTCCAGGAGGTCATGGAGGTGGCAGACCGGGTCACTGTCCTGCGCGGGGGGCGCGTGACCGGAACCGTTTCCCGAAGCGAAACCAATGCGGACGACCTCGCCCGTATGATGGTAGGCCGCGAGCTTCAGCAGCTCAGTGACCGGGTCCGCCTGGAAGGAAAGCCGCTTTTGCGGGTGCAGGGCCTGAGCGTCCGGGAAAAACAAACGCTCGTAGACGACGTGACGTTTTCCGTACACCACGGGGAGATCGTCGGGATCGCCGGGGTTTCCGGCAACGGGCAATCCGAGCTTTTGGAGGCATTGACCGGCCTGCGGGCTGTTTCGGAAGGGAAAGTCTATCTCGGAGAAAAGGATGTGACTGGCCAGTCGGTGGCAGCGATTCGCGAGGCAGGATTGGCCCACATTCCCGAAGACCGCTACCTGTGGGGGACAGCAAAGCGGGAAAGCGTCGAGGAAAACGCGCTGATGGGCTATCAGCGCAAGCCGGAGTACATGCGCCGCGGTGTCGTTTTGCGCAGCAAATTCCGCCGTGTCGTGGAAGAGTGGGTCGAGCGGTTTGCGATCAAGACAGGCTCTCTTCATTTGAAAGAGCAGGCAGGCAACCTCTCCGGGGGCAATTTGCAAAAGCTGATTGTCGCCCGCGAGCTGGGACAGAATACACCACTGTTGATCGCGGCCGAGCCTACTCGCGGCGTTGACATCGGCGCGATGGAATACATCCATCAGGCTCTGCTGGAAAAGCGGAACAATGGAGACGGCATTTTGCTCGTCTCGTCTGAATTGACAGAAATACTGGCGCTGTCCGACCGGATTTTGGTGATGTACAAAGGGAGGATCGCCGGGGAGCTGACACGCTCGGAAGCGACAGAGGAGAAAATCAGCGTATTGATGGCGGGAGGAAGCGTGTATGGCAGCAGTCAAGCAGCTATGTAAGTCATTGGTTCAGCCGCTGCTGGCAGTGATCATCGGCCTGTTGACAGGTGCGCTGGTCATTGCCGCCGTGGGCGAATCGATTATCGGTACGTATCAAGAGATGTGGAAGGGAGCCTTTGGCAGCTTCTACTTCCTGACCTCCACGCTGGCCCGGGCCACGCCGATCATGCTGATCGGACTGGGGCTGTCGCTCGCTTTTCGCGCCGGGGTATTCAATCTGGGGGCCGAGGGACAGATGGTAACGGGAGCGATCAGTGCGACGTTGGTGGCCCTTTATCTGCCCGCGCCCGGCTTCGTCAAAATGGTGGCCGCTCTGGTAACGGGCGTGCTTGCCGGAGGGTTGTGGTCGCTTTTTGCCGGGTATTTGGAGGTGCGCTTTCGGATTCAATTGCTGATTTCCTCGCTGCTGCTCAATTATGTCGCCGTTTTGTTCGCAGGGTATCTCGTCAGCGAGCCGTTCCAGGACAAAACCGGGTCCGCTGCCATGGCCCAGACCCCGATGCTGGAAAAAAGCGTCTGGCTGCCAAAGCTGTTCGCCGGGATGAGCGTCCATGCAGGCTTTTTGTTTGCCTTGGCTGCTGCTCTTCTGATCTTTTTCGTCATTCGCTATACTCCGTTCGGGTACGAAGTGAAAATGCTCGGGCAAAACCCGTTCTTTTCCCGCTATGGCGGAGTGAACAGAGTTCGGGTGATGCTGACCGGCATGTTTTTCAGCGGCGGACTGGCCGGATTGGCCGGGACTGTCGAGGTATTGGGCTCGCATTATCGGTATGTGGAAGGCGCCCTGACGCTTCCGAACTTCGCCTGGACCGGGCTGATGGCGACCCTGCTGGCCAACTCTCACCCGATTGGCGTTGTGTTTACTTCCTTGCTGCTCGCGGCTCTGCAGACAGGTGCCATGGGAGTGGAGCGGAATACGGATGTGCCGCTTGAACTGGCCAGTGTGATTCAAGCTGTTTTAATTTTGTTTATATCAGCTAAATTCAGTTACGACTGGTGGAAAAATCGCAACAACAAGAGGAGGGAATCTCATGGAGCTGTTTGATTGGTCCCTCGTCAGTTCCACCATCCGCATGGTGACGCCTATTTTGCTCGCAGCCCTGGGCGGTGCGCTCTGTTCGCGCGTCGGCATTTTCAACGTCGGTCTGGAGGGGTTGATCCTGGTTGGCGCCTTTTCCGCCATCGTCGGCAATCACTTTACCGGGAGCCTGCTGCTGGCGCTGCTGTTTGCAGCTCTCGTAACCGTTCTGTTCTCGCTGCTGTTTGCCTACATGACGATCGGTCTACGGGCCAATGAGATCGTCGTCGGCGTCGCGATCAACTTTCTCGGGCTGGGGCTGACCACGTTTGCCCTGCGTGCCGTTTTTGACGTAAAGGGCGCGTTTTACGACAAGGACATGGCCGGACTGCCGCAGTGGCAAATCCCGCTAATCAAAGACATTCCAGTGCTGGGAGACATCATTTCCGGGCATTCGCCGCTCGTGTACTTCGCCTTTTTGGCCGCAGTTCTGCTGCATTTTTTCTTTACCAGGACCGTTACCGGCTTTCGCGTGCTGGCTGTCGGCATGAACGCGACTGCGGCCCGCAGCCTTGGGTTGAAAGCGACTCGCCTGCAGGTGCTGGCGATCGTCATGTGCGGCGTGCTGTGCGGGATGGCCGGAGCCCAGCTATCGCTCGGCCAGGTGACGATGTTTACGGAAGGCATGACAGCCGGACGCGGCTTTATCGCACTGGTGGCGATGATGCTGGGGCAAGCCCATCCGCTCGGCATCCTCGCGTCCAGCTTCCTGTTTGGCTTGATGGACGCGCTGAGCATTCGTCTGCAAGGCTTTTCGCTGCCGACGCAGTTTACCGCCATGCTGCCGTATGTGCTGACGATCGCGGCGATGTTCTTTTTAAAGGACAAGGGCGCTTCGTCAGCCGGCTCCAGCCAGCAAAGCACGCGATAGCTGATAATAAAGCGGAGTATGAACATTTTCATTTACGACATAAAGGGGAGAGGCTCGGATGAACAAGGCTGATCGTATCAAACGGATGAAGGTGCCGGCTGTAGACCCTGCTCTGGCAAAAAGGCTGCCGCCGGGCCAGGTGCTGACGGAGAGATTTCCGATCCTGCACGAGGGAGAGGTCCCGGTCTACGATTTGCAAACATGGACGCTTCGGGTGTTTGGAGAAGTGGAGCGGGAAGTGACGCTTGGCTACGAGGAAATCCGGGCCATGCCGCAGAGTGTACTGACGTGCGACATTCATTGCGTGACCCGGTGGTCCCGGTTTGACAACCGCTTTGAAGGAGTCCGGTTCCGCGACTTTCTAAAAGCAGCGGGCATCGTGCCGAAGAGCGATTACGTCATGCTGCACGGCGACCACGGGTATACGGCCAATTTGGCTCTGTCCGATCTGGACCGGGATGACGTTCTGCTGGCCCATTCCTTCGACGGGGAGCCGCTGACGGACAAGCACGGATGGCCGCTGCGCATGATCGTGCCTCACCTCTATTTTTGGAAAAGCGTGAAATGGCTGCGGGGAATCGAATTTACCAACGAAAACAAGCCCGGCTTTTGGGAGCAGAACGGCTTTCATCTGAACGGAGACCCGTTCCGCGAAGAGCGGTTCTCCGGCGAAGCGCTGCCGATCCCGGAAGACGAGTGGGAGAAAAAGGAGTTTGATTGAGATGCTGCCCAATCTGAAAATTGATCCGGAGCAACTGCCAAAGCGAGCGATTGTGTGCGGAGACCCGAAGCGGGCTGCCCGCATCGCCGAGCTGCTGGAAGAGAGCACTCTGATCGCGGAAAACCGCGAGTACCACAGCTACAAAGGGAAGTGGAACGGAACAGAAGTAGCGGTCGTCAGCCACGGCGTAGGCTCGCCGGGAGCGGCGGTCTGCTTTGAGGAGCTGGCCAAGGGCGGGGTGAAAACGATCATCCGCGTCGGCACCGCCGGCTCTTATCAAAAGGAGGTCGAGCCGGGCAGTCTGGTGATCAGCTCGGCAGCCGTACGCCAGGACGGACTGACCAGTCAGCTCGTTCCTCCCGGCTTTCCTGCGGTAGCCAATCGTCGTGTGGTAGACGCCCTGGTCACAGCCGCAGAAAAGCAAAATACCGGTCTTCATGTCGCCGAAGGCATCACGCTGACGCTTGATGTGTTTTACAGCGGCGTGGTGGATTTCCCGCACAAGCTCTATCAAAAGGCGGGCGTGCTAGCCGTCGAAATGGAGAACACCGCGCTGTTTGTCATCTCTTCGCTGCGCGGCATGAAGGCCGGCTCGATCCTGGCGATCGACGGGTACGCTGACGCCGACCTGCTGGAGACGTACGACCCGCACACAGACTTTACCCGGAAAGCCATCGAAGCCGAGGCCCGGATCGCGCTGGATGCGATTGTGGCGGTCGAGTAGGCAGTTAGGTAATGAAATAAAAGACCGTCGGTGCTGCAATACCGACGGCAGTACATTAGTCGTCCTCTTTTCAGGAGCGGCTCAAACCTGCGGGAAGTAGATCACCAGGTTGCCAAACTCAGGGGTGATCTACTTCTTTTTGTGGAAGGACAGTACGGCTACGATTAATAAGCCGACCACCCTTAACACCCGTGCATCCGATGTGGATGCACTTTTTTATTGACAGCTTGAAGGATCAACGGCCGTTGTTGGAAGTCACCTGGAGTGTAAATAGCGTAGTACCATCGTTTGTTCTAGCAGGAGGGCTTCATTTATATGTTTTTTATTGGTCTTAGGGGAAAATCTGAGAATCTATTCTCAGATTCACTCAAAAAAGAACGTAAAAAACAAAAGCTTGAGAGATGAAACAGAAGAAAAAAGCGAAGGCCTTTGGGACACATCCCAGGCTCCATTTCAAAAGCGGGACACGCATTTAGCGTCCAACCTCTGAGATCCCCCCTTGTATAGTCTGCTTTTGGACGCGGTCCCGCTTTTGAAATGGAGCCGGACAGTGAATCCCCCACGCAGTGTCCCACCGAGCCTGGAGCTTTTTTCTTCTGTTTCATCTCCTCCCCCAAAGCCAGACCTACCACTTTTCTTAACAGACTCCTTTCACAACATTAACCCTGCATTCACGTTCTCTTAACGAAACCCCGGTATCATTCTAACTAACAAGTGAATAGATCGTTCGGTTGGAGCCCTGGAGAAACCCCCGACATTCATTACCAAGCACTTTCACATAAAGTCTTTGGCAATTGTCTTGTCGCGGGGTTTTTTGTTTTGCAAAAGGAGGAGAACCGAGATGAACCAGGCGGAATTTTTCGAGCGGCTGACCCGGCAGAAAATGATCGCGTCAGTCAAAGAACCCAAATATCTGGAAAAAGCGGCTGAAGCCAAGGTAGGCGCGGTGGTCCTGTCTACGGGAAACATCGGTGTCATCAAGCGCTATGTCGACTTTTTCAAAAGTCACGATGTTCCGGTCTTTCTCCATCTGGAGCGGATCGGGGGAATCAGCTACGACCGGGAAGGAGTCGCGTTTGTCGCTCATTACGTCAAGCCGGACGGGATCGTGACCACGCGCAATACGCTGATCAAGCTGGCGAAAAAAGAGAAGCTTTTGACCATCCAGCGGCTCTTCCTGGTAGACAGCGACGCGCTCAAGTCCGGCCTTTTATCAGTTAAGGAAACGCAGCCCGATGCCGTAGAGCTCATGCCGGCGCTATTGCCGGAATTCATCGCGGAGTACGCGCAGGAGCTGAAGGGCACGCCGATCATCGCGGGCGGGCTGATCCGCAAACGTGAACAAATGGAGACAGCCTTGCAATACGGGGCCGCAGCCGTTTCTGTGGGCAGCTATTCACTATGGAAGGAGTGTCTTGCCGATGTATCCATGCCTGTTGTTTGATCTGGACGGTACCTTGCTGGACAGCAGAGAAGCGGTCATTGACGCGGTCGCGCACACGGCGGAACGCTTTGCCCCGGGCGTTTTTACGAGGAGAGATCTGGTGGGGCGGTTCGGAGAGTCCTTTGATGATTTTCTGGCCGCCGCAGTTGGGGAGGAGTACGACCGCAAAGCAGTGATGGACAGCTACTTCTCGTATGTCCGCGCTCACCATGCAGAGCATGTCCGACTGTTTCCCCATGTTCGCGAAGATTTGGAACGGTTGAAACAAGCGGGCTTCCGTCTCGCTGTCGTGACGAATAAACAGCGCGAGTTTGCGGTTGCCGGGCTGGAGCTGGCGGGCTTATCCGAGCTGTTCGAGGCTGTTGTCAGCGTGGACGATGTTTCGCGTGGCAAGCCGTCCGCCGAGCCGATTGAAAAAGCGCTGTCCTTGCTGGGAATGGAGCCGGAGCAGGCGCTGATGATTGGCGACAGCCGGTATGATGTCCTGGCTGCTGTAGGGGCGGGCGTCAAATCAGTGGTGCTGGAATGGTACGGTGCGGAGGAATGGAACTACGTTTCTCCGGACTTTCGATATGCGGATTTTCGCAGCTTTGCCGAGGAAATGCTGGCTGTGAAGGCACAGGGAGGGGAATGACAGGTGGCAAAAGTGGTGTTGAAACAGGTGACGAAGGAGTTCAACGGCCAGCAAGTGGTCAAGGGCCTTGATCTGGTGATCCCGGATGGCTCCTTTACCGTACTGGTCGGGCCGTCAGGGTGCGGAAAGTCGACGACGCTGCGGATGATCGCCGGCTTGGAGCAGGCGACGGGCGGAGAGATTTTGATCGGGGAACAGCCGGTCAACGATCTGCCGCCGGGAAAACGGGACGTCGCCATGGTGTTCCAAAACTACGCACTCTATCCGACGATGAGCGTCTATGACAACATCTCGTATGGTCTGCGAAACCGCGGCTATTCCAAGAAGGAATGCCAGGTGCTGGTAGAGGAAATCGCCGAGGTCGTGGGACTGGCTCCTTATTTGAAGCGGAAGCCTTCGCAGCTCTCCGGCGGCCAGCGTCAGCGGGTCGCACTGGCCAGGGCCATGGTCAAAAAACCGCAGGTCTTCCTGATGGACGAACCGCTGTCCAATCTCGACGCCAAGCTGCGCAACCAGATGCGGGTAGAGCTGACAAGCCTTCACAAGCAGCTTGGCAGCACCTTCATTTACGTAACGCACGATCAGGTGGAAGCGATGACGATGGGCGACCAGATCGTCGTGATGAACGAAGGGCAGATCATGCAGGTGGCGGCGCCGATGGATTTGTATCAGGAGCCGGACAATCTGTTCGTTGCCCAGTTTATCGGCTCTCCTGCTATGAACATCGTCCCGGCGGCAGAGCGCGAGGACCAGGTCTGGGGGTTCCGCCCGGAAAAAGCGCTGCTCCGCCACGCAGGAGTCTCCTCTGTCGGTCACGCTGACGCAATGGATATGCACGGACATATCGTCTCCAGGGAGATTCTCGGATCGGATACGCTGTATCACGTCGAGACGGACAAAGGACGGGTCGTGGTCAAGACGGACACCGAATCTCTTCTGGATGCAGGATCGGCCGTACACGTAACGGTGCCGCTTTCGAGCATCTACGTGTTTGACCGCGCGACCGGGAAGCGGATAGCACGGGCAGAAAACGGTGTCAGGCAGCAAATCCTGGCAGGTGGGGTGGTCTGATGCGAAAGGCAGCGGCCGCACACGAAATGACGGCTTCCGGTCATGCTCTTGGGAGAACGGAGGCGACAAAAGTCAGGCTGAATCTGTTTGAGACGATCCGTCCCTATTTGTATGTCACACCGGCATTGGCCTTCTTCGGCGTCTTTTTCTTCTTTCCGATCGCCTATGTGATCTACCTCTCGTTTCACGACTGGTCTCTGCTGAATTTGGACGAGATCGAGTGGGTGGGACTGGCCAACTTTACTGCGCTTTTCGAGGACGCGGATTTTCGCCAGGTGCTGGGGACGACTCTCATCTATACACTTAGTACCGTTGCACTGGGAATCGGGATCGCCTTTTTCCTGGCGCTCTGGCTAAACCGCAAAGCCAAGATTTTTGGGCTCGTGCAAGCGGCGGTCTTCAGCCCGCATATCATCTCGCTGGTGTCGGTGGCGATGCTCTGGATGTGGCTGATGGACCCGCAATACGGCCTGCTCAATGCGCTGCTGGAATTTATCGGCTTGCCCGGCTACACCTGGCTGTCTGATACAAAAAGCGCCTTGCTTTCACTGATCATCGTCAGCGTCTGGAAAGGAGTCGGCTACAATACGCTCGTCTTTATCGCCGGGCTGCAAAGCATTCCCCGGGACATATACGAGGCGGCTTCCCTGGATCGTTCGCCGTGGTGGCGGACACTGACCCGCATCACGATCCCGATGCTTTCGCCCACGCTGTTCTTTTTGCTGGTGATCAATACGATCTCCTCGTTCCAGGTGTTTGATACGATCTACATCATGACGCAGGGCGGACCGGTCAACAGCACCAATATGCTCGTCTTCTACATCTACGAGCAAGGCATGGACTTTTACAACGGCGGCATCGCCTCGGCAGCCTCTGTCATCCTGCTTGGTATCGTTGGACTGCTGACGCTGCTGCACTTCCGGGTGATGGAAAAGCGTGTTCACTACCGCTAAAAAATGCAAGTGATGAACGAAGAAAAGCAGAGAAGATAGTGGAAGAGAGGAGGAGACAACATGCGACAAGCCGGTTTGACGGCGTGGAAAACGGTGGAGTGGCTGCTGCTTGCGGCTGTGGGCCTGATCTTCGTGTTTCCGTTTCTCTGGATGTTCTTGACGGCTTTCAAGACGATGCCGGAGGTATACCAATTTCCGCCGACCTGGTGGCCGGAATCGTGGCAGTTTCAAAACTTTGAAATTGCCTGGAGCTCCGGGCCATTCCTGACCTACGTCTGGAACAGCTTTCTCGTGGCAGCCGGGATTCTGGTGCTGCAGCTTTTGACAGGGGTACCGGCCGCATACGCGTTTGCCCGTTATCGCTTTCGCGGGAGAGAAGCCTTGTTCGGGCTGACGCTGATCGCGCTGATGATTCCGGCGCAGGTCATTTTCCTGCCGGTCTATGTGGAGATGAGCCACTGGGGATTGGTGAACACTTTGTGGGCGTTGATCCTTCCCTACGGGGCGAGCGCTTTCGGCATCTTCCTGCTGCGCCAGTCCTTCATGCAGGTGCCGGATGAAGTGATCGAAGCGGCGCGGCTCGACAACGCATCCGAGTGGAAAATCATGTGGACGATCATGGTGCCGATGGCAAAGCCGGTACTCGTTACCTTTGGCCTGTTCAGCTTCATTTACCACTGGAACGACTATTTCTGGCCGCTGATCATGACCAACAGCAATGAAGTCCGGACGCTTCCCATCGGGATCTCCATGCTGAAGGCGGCGGAGGGCGGCAAGCTGTGGAATGTGATTATGGCCGGAAATATGATTCTCGTCCTCCCGATTCTGGCGATCTTCTTCTTCGCCCAGCGGCACATCATCAGCGCGTTTGTCTATCAGTCCAAGTAACAAGGGACAATGAAAAGGGAACAAGGAACCTTGACCAGAAAAAACCTGCTTTGACAGAAGCTTTGCCCATTTCGGCAAAAGGGCAGGACAGCATTTCATGGAACCCTACCTATCCGGGAAACAGGGGGAAAACCCCTTACTTTAAAGGAGGCAATTGTGGTGAAAAAAGTTCGTGTATCTTTACTGGCATGCGCAATGAGCATAACGGCTATCCTGGCAGGCTGTGGCGGCGGCAATCAGCAGGCGGCCACAGAGCAGACAAGCGGGACGAGCGGTGCGGCATCCGGAGCGCAGCAGCAGACGGCAGATGCGGGCAAGCCAATCGAGATCGACTTCTGGTACGCGCTCGGCGGCCGCAACGGGGAAATGATCGAAAGCATGGTAAAACAATTCAACGAATCCCACAAGCACATTGTGGTGAAGCCGTCCTACCAGGGCAGCTACTATGAGAACCACGCCAAGGTGCTGGCCTCTGTGTCTGCCGGAAACCAGCCTGACGTGACGATGGTCGAGGTAGGCTCCATCGGGGCGTTTGCGGACGCGAAAGTGCTGCAGGAATTGACGCCTTACACGAACGGAGCCGAAGAGAAGTACATTCCCGGACTGATGGGCAACTCGTACTGGAAAGACAAGCTGTACGCGATCCCATTCAACCGCTCCACTCCGCTGTTGTACCTCAACCGCGACATGCTGAAGGCGGCCGGACTCGATCCGAACGGTCCGAAAAGCTGGGAGGAGCTGCGTGAATTCTCCAAGGCTCTGACCAAAAAAGAGGGTGACAAGACCAAAACATACGGCTTCTCCACCCCGATCGACATCTGGTTCTACGAAGCGCTGGTGTTCCAGAGCGGAGGCAACATCTTGAGTGAAGACGGCAAAAGCCTGCTGATCAATGAAGAAGCCGGAGTGGCACCACTCGAATTCTGGACGAGCATGTTGAAAGAAGGCGTGATGAAGGCGCCTCCGGGTGAAAAATACAATGCATGGGATGTAGCCAAGCAAGACTTCCTCAACCAGCAGGTGGGCATGATCTTTACCTCTACCGGGGATTTGCGCGGACTGAAGGAAGCAGCCAAATTCGACCTGGGCGCCGCGTTCCTGCCGGCCAACAAGAGCTACGGCGCTCCTACGGGCGGAGCCAATCTGGTGATGCTGGCGAAGTCCTCCGAAGAGGAGAAAAAGGCCGCTTGGGAGTTCATCGAGTGGATGACCGATACGAAGCAAACGATTCCGTGGTCGCTGGAAACCGGGTACATGCCAGTGACAAAAGAAGCAGTCGAGTCGGAAGAAATGAAAAAAGCGTACGAGAAGGAGCCGAACTTCCAGGTGGCAGTGAAGCAGTTGGAGTACGCAAAGCCGCGCCCGATGGTGCCAGGCTACAAGGAGCTGCAGGAAGTGATCATGACCGAAATCCAGCGTGCGGTATTGGGGCAGGCGTCCGTGGACGAGGCGATCGGCAAAGCGATGGAAAAAGGGCAGAAGCTGTTGAAAAAGTAACCGCAGCATTTTCGTGAAAAAGGAATTTGGCCTGGGCTGAGAGCAAGCAGCGACCGGGAAAAACGGAGGGAACATGATGAACGTCTGTATGGCACACCGCGGCTGGTCCGGAAAAGCGCCGGAAAACACGATGACAGCGATCCGCCTGGCGCTGGCAGAACCGGCAATCAAGGCGATGGAGATTGACGTGCAACTGTCCAAGGATGGCGTACCTGTACTTTGCCACGACTTTACGCTGGAGCGCACGACAAACGGAAGCGGACTCGTTCGGGACCACACCTTTGAGGAGTTGCGGACACTCGATGCGGGCAGATGGTTTGACGCGCGGTTCGCGGGTGAGAGAATCCCGTCGCTGGATGAGGTTTTGCAAGCAGTAAAGGGGCGATGCACGCTGAATATTGAATTGAAGACAGCGCCCGGCATGTACCCCGGTTTGGCGGAAAGTGTACTGGCTTTGCTGGAGAAGCATGACATGAAGCGGGACGTGTACGTGACGTCGTTTGACCATGAAGAGATCCGCCATGTCCGCCAGCTCGATGCCGAAGTGAAGACCGGCCTGATCGTCCTCGGAAATCCCGTACTGATGCTGGAGCAGCTTCGCGAAGCAGGAGTCCATATTTTGTCGATGGCCTATCCGTACCTGACGCCAGAGCTCGCTGCGGCTGCGATTGAGCAGGGCTATGAGGTAATCGCCTGGACAGTCGATGATCCCCAAACAATTCGCCATATTGTAAAGAACTATCCACGTGTGCAGATTTGTACCAACCACCCGGATCGAATGTTGGCTGTTTGCTAAGGACAGGCAAAAAGTTCAGAAGAACCTTATAAAAGGCTGCGGCTATATGGATGGACCGGAAGGGAGAGCCCCTTCCGGTTTTCATGTTTGGGGCAATCGTCTGTATGTCTGGGGGGAATGAAACAAAAGCTGCCCGGAAACGTAAATACATAGAAGGATACATCTGGAAGCTCCAAGAGGCAAAGCGAGGCCGCATCATCCCTTTCTTTGCCGTTTGGCGGTGTAATTTTGTTCGGAGGGTTTGCAATCATCTGGTAAAATGATGATGCGAATGCAAAAAGAGGCAGCATCAAGGGGAGACAAACGAATGATGGAGAGACCGGTTAGAATACTGGGGACAGGCAAATATTTGCCCAAGCGACAAGTGACGGCGGAGCAACTGGACCAAAAGCTGGGATTGCCGGCTGGATGGGTGGAAAAGAAATCGGGGGTGCGGGTTCGGCATTTTGTAACAGATGAAACAGCCACGCAAATGGGAGCCGCCGCAGCTACCCAAGCGCTTCAGAATGCAGGCCTTACGTTTGCTGACATCGATTGTCTGGTTTGCGCCAGCGGGACGGCTCAGCAGGAGATTCCTTGCACGGCAGCGCTTCTTCAGGAAGAACTGGGGGAGTCGGACTCCGGCGTCCCTTGCTTTGATATCAATTCCACATGCCTCAGCTTTGTCACAGCGCTGGATGTGATGTCGGCTGCGATGGCTGCTGGCGTGTATAAGCGGGTTTTGATAGTCTCTACTGAAATTTCTTCAGTAGGGTTGAACTGGGAGCAAAAGGAGAGCAGTATCCTGTTTGGAGACGGGGCAGCGGCGGCTGTCATCGGACTTGCGCCGGACGGTTCTTCTTCCCGGATTCTCTGCTCCCGGATGGAGACGTACAGCAAAGGAGCGCATTACTCCGAGATTCGCGGCGGCGGGACCTTGATTCATCCCAGCGAGTACGGAAATGGAAATGAGAGCGACTTTATGTTTGACATGGATGGACGCAAGCTGTTTCGGATGACCTCCCAGCTTCTTGAGGGCTTTATCGAGAGGTTGTTGTCCAACACGACTATCTCCCTTTCCGAAATCAAGGCGGTCGTCCCTCATCAGGCCAGCGGTATGGCGATGCGCATCATGGCACAAAAGCTGGGGCTTGCGCCGGGCCAGATGATCAATATTATTGAAAATCACGGAAATGTGATCGCTGCCTCTATTCCTATGGCATTGCACGAAGCGATCCAGGAGAAAAAAGTGGCCCGCGGGGACTTGCTGCTTCTGCTAGGAACATCAGCAGGGCTGTCCCTGGGAGGGGTTTTGCTTGAATACTGAGAGGAAGACGATCCTGCTGACAGGGGGAAGAGCACCGGCTACCCTGGAGCTGGCTCGGCTGTTTGACGAGGCGGGACACTGCGTTGTGGTGGCGGAGAGCTTGCCCGCTCACCTGTGCCGGGTATCCCGAGCGGTTGCCCGTTCTTACCTCGTGCCCCCTCCCCGACAGCAGGAAAAAGAATATATCGAAGAGCTTTGCCGCATTGCAGAAAGGGAAAAAGCAGACCTGCTCGTCCCGACATGCGAGGAAGTTTTTTTCGTCGCAAAGGGCAGAGAGCGTCTCCGTCATTATGTGGAACCGTTTGTGGAAAGCCTTGAAGAACTGCGCATCTGGCATGATAAAGCAGCGTTTGTCAGGCTGGCGGAGCAAGCCGGTTTTTCCGTCCCGCAGACGAGATCGGTTATATCGGCTGCCGGGCTGCTGGAAGCTCTCCAAGATGTCGAACCGGGAAAAAGCGTCGTGTTGAAGCCTGCTTTTTCCCGGTTTTCTTCCCGTGTCCATATCTTGCGCCGCTCTTCGCCAAGAAAGGATTGGTATACAGCGAGCGAACTCCCTGCTATAAGAGAGGGAGAAACATGGCTCGCGCAGGAGTTCATCGCGGGCAGGCAGCTGTGCAGCTATGCGGTAGCCAGGGAAGGCCGCCTTGCCTTGTACGCCGATTATGCCACGACGTTCACGGCCGGGCAGGGGGCGTCTATTTCTTTCAGCTTTGCGGACCATCCCGGAGTGCGAACGTTTGTCGAAAAGATGGTCGGGCTCCGCCGTTTTACCGGGCAGATCGCCTTTGATTTTATCGAGACACGCACAGGGGAGCTGTACCCAATCGAATGCAACCCGCGCCTGACCAGCGGTATCCACCTCTTCAGGGGAAAAAGGGAGGCGGCAGAGGCGTTTTTTGGTGGTCGCGGAGCTGGCGGGGAACATGACGGAAACGACAATAACGAGGCTTTGGAAAAGCCGGAACGAGCGACTCTCCCGGTGCAAGCGGAGAAACAGCCTGTAGTTGTGCCTTCCGCGAATGCATCGGCAGCGTTGTCGATGGCTATGCTCTTCTACGGACTGCCTTCCCTTCGCAGTTGGAGAGAAGGAAGGCGCTGGCTGGGGGAGTTCCTGAAGTCGCGGGATGTTGTGTTTCGCTGGAGCGACCCCCTCCCCGCCTTTGAGCAGCTGCGTTTGCTGTGGATATTGGCAGATATGAAAAGAAAGACCGGGATGAGCATGATCGAGTGCTCCACAAGCGATATTGAATGGAATGGTGACGAATGAAAAACAGACGTGTACTGGTGACGGGCGGCACCGGTTTTTTGGGACAGAAGCTGGCGCGAAGGCTTCATGAGCAGGGCGCAGAGGTAACGGTGCTGGGCCGGAACAAACGGGTGGGCGAGGCATTGCAAAAGGAAGGAATCCGCTTTGTCTGCACCGACATCACGGATCAAAAGGCCGTTCGGGACGTCTGCTACGGGAAGCAGATTGTGATCCATGCGGCGGCGTTTTCTTCACCGTGGGGAAGGTACCGCGATATGTACGCCGCCAATGTGGAAGGCACACGCCATGTGATCGAAGGCTGCCGGCAGCACAATGTAGAGCGATTGATACACGTTTCGACTCCGAGCTTGTATTTCGCTTTTGAAGACAGGCTGGGCATTAAGGAATCGGATCCGCTGCCGCAGCGCTTTGCCAATGAGTATGCCGAGACGAAGTTCCTCGCCGAGCGGGAAGTCGACAACGCCTTTGAAAATGGCCTGGCGACGATTACGATCCGCCCGAGGGCATTGTTTGGACCCGGGGACAATGCAATCCTGCCCAGACTGATCCGGGCCAACAAAAATCGGTTTGTGCCCATTATTGAGGGAGGCCGGGCCGTCATCGACCTGACGTATGTGGACAACGTGGTGGATGCGCTTCTTTTGTGCATGGATTCTTCCGAAAAAACGCTGGGAAAGGTGTACAACATCACGAATGGAGAGCCGGTCATGCTCATCGATGTCCTGAAGTCGGTCTTTGCCAAGCTGGACATGCCGCTTAATAGCAAGGAGGTCTCCTATAGGCAAGCGTACGGCATTGCGTCCGTACTGGAGCTGCTGTCCCGCACGCTGCTCGCCTACAGAGAGCCGATGCTGACTCGTTACACGGTGGGTGTCTTGGCGAAAAGTCAGACGCTGGATATTACCCGAGCCCGGGAAGAGCTGGGGTACGAGCCG
The DNA here is from genome assembly GCF_037964015.1 of Brevibacillus sp. FSL K6-6036. NCBI lineage: Bacteria > Bacillati > Bacillota > Bacilli > Caryophanales > Paenibacillaceae > Brevibacillus > Brevibacillus sp. FSL K6-6036. The sequence goes on along the minus strand of NZ_CP150173.1, from coordinate 4,829,502 downwards.
CGGGTCGGCTTGCAAGAAGGAATCGAAATCTTTGCGAATTGGTGGCGACAAGAGCATGAACGTAACACTGACCCTGCTTGATACGGGCTTTTGCCGGCAGTTGGAGGCCATCTCGCTTGGCGGAGGGCGATTCCAATCGATCCGGTTTCACGCTGTGGCAGGGTGCATGCATCATCCGGACCACGGCTTGCTGTTGTTTGACACCGGGTACGCCCCTCATTTTTTTACAGCAGCCGCACGTTTTCCCTATTCTCTTTACGCCAAAGCGACTCCGGTCTTTACTGAGCGGAGCCAGTGTGTGAAGGAACAGCTGGCAAGCAAAGGGATTGGACCGGAACAGGTCACTGGCATCTTCATTTCGCATTTCCATGCGGATCATATTGCCGGCTTGCACGATTTTCCGGGGGCCCGGCTGTACTGTTTCCGTTCGGCTTATGAGGAGGTCAAGGGACTTAAAGGAATCGCCGCCGTCAGAAGGGGATTTTTGCCGGAGCTGATGCCGGAAGACTTTGAGGAGCGTGCCATTTTCATTGACGATGGTCCAAAGATACGCTTGTCCGGGGAGTACCATCCGTTTGAGGAAGCGTACGATCCGTTTGCAGACAAAAGCCTGCTGGCAATCGATTTGAGCGGACACGCCAAAGGACAGTTCGGCCTTTTCCTGCGCGACACGCAGGACCGCGACATCTTTCTTTGCGCGGATGCGGCCTGGTCCAGCGAGGCGTACCGGAAGCATCGGCCACCACATCCTGTTGCACACCTGATCAAGGCGGACGCTGCTTCCTATTTGCGGAATCTGAGGCGCCTCCATGAGCTTCACCGGAGCTGGCCGGAGCTGTACATCCTGCCTACGCATTGTCCAGAAGTACATGAGCTGAGCAAGGGGGAATTTGCATGGAGCTGATCGGTACCCTCTGGCAGTACATCCAGACCAGGCGGCTGGCCAAGCGGTTTCACACCCGCCAGGAGCTTGCCTGCTGGCAGGAGAAGCAGGTCCAGAAGCTGCTCCGCTACGTTTTGCCCCGTTCGCCTTTTTACCGCGAGCGAATCGGGAGCGATCCTTTGCACGGTTGGAAAACGATCTCTCCGATTGAAAAGCGGGAGATGATGGAGCATTTTGATCTTCTGAACACGGCTGGAATCAAGCGTGACGAAGCGCTTCGGATTGCGGAGGAGGCCGAGGAGACACGGGATTTTACCCCGAAAATCGGAGAGGTTACGGTTGGGCTATCGTCAGGAACCAGCGGCAGCCGCGGTATTTTCCTGGTCGGGCCGGATGAGCGGGTCAGATGGGCCGGTGCCATACTGGCGAAGGCATTGCCGGGGCCGCTCTGGGAGAAGCAGCGGGTCGCCTTTTTTCTGCGGGCCAACAGCAATTTGTATACATCGGTAAAACGGAAACGGCTGCAATTCGCCTTTTTCGACCTGCTTCTTTCGCTGGAAGCGCATATTGCCCATCTGCAGCAATACCAGCCGACGATACTGGTAGCGCCTCCCTCCATGCTTCGGTTGCTGGCCGTCGCCAAGCAGGAAGGCTCCCTTGATATCCGGCCAGGCAAGGTTATCTCCGTAGCGGAGGTGCTGGACCCGATCGATGAAGAGGTGATCCGCGAGGCATTCGGCGGGCCCGTCCACCAGATCTACCAATGTACGGAAGGCTTCCTGGCGGCGACCTGCTCGCATGGCACTCTGCATGTAAACGAGGACATCCTGGTAATGGAAAAGGAGTATCTGGACGAGGAAAAAACCCGGTTCCATCCGATTATTACCGACTTTTCCCGGTACACGCAGCCGATGATCCGATACCGTTTGAACGACATCTTGACGGAACGGAAGGACCCTTGTCCCTGCGGCTCCGTGTTTTTGGCTCTCGAACAGATCGAGGGACGGGCAGATGACATTTTCTATTTTCCATCTGCCAAAGGCGCTGATGGTTCTGCTGAAAGAGGCGAGGGGCTCCGCCCCTTTTTCCCTGATTTTGTCCGCCGGGCAGTGATGACTGCGTCACAGGGAATTGAGGAGTACATCGTCCGTCAAAAAAGTCCCGAGCACGTAGAAGTCTCGCTTGTCATTTCGTCGGGATATCGGCGGGAGGATGTGGAAGAGGACGTCCGTCGGAAGCTGCAGCGGGAAATAGAGAGGCAGGGGTACGCAGGGCCCGAAATCGTTTTTTCTCCTTATCAACCACCGGAGCGGGGAAGGAAGCTCCGGCGCGTGGAAAGGATGTTCCAACCTGATGAACGCTGAACGCGTCCGCCTGTATGAGAAAACGGATTTGGCAGAGCTTGCCTGGGAGAGGATGAAGGACGGAGAGTATGCCCGCGCCTATCTGGAGCCGCTGATTCTCGATTCTGTCCCGGCGTACATGTCTAATGTCCGCACGCGGATGGGGGCGCTTGTCATCGATGATCTCGTACTGCCTGTAACTGTCAATGACGAGGAGTACGACAACTCATACGTATGCTCGCCCTATACACACTACATCAGCTATGCCCGCGAGGAAATGAAGCTGGTCACGTCTTCCATGATAGCTTCTCTCGGCGGGCCGTTGTTGTCCGGGGCAGGTGCCCTGATGAAGCTTAGCCGTGTGAATCGGATTGTGTTCGTGAACAATTGGCTTCTGTCCACCAATCTGTATCACCCGTTGACGGCTGAACAGGTCCGGGAAATCACCAGCTTCCTGACCAGGAGGTTTCCGGACCACGCCGTGGCTTTTCGATCCGTAAGTCCAATCGTCTGTCCGGAGGCATGGACCGGCCTGGAGCGGAGCGGATATGTGATGGTGCCGAGTCGGTATGTGTACCTGTTTGACCCCAAACAGGCTAATGAAAAGGGCTGGCGCGTTCGCAATACGTTAAAGCGGGACCGGGATATGCTGAAGAAAAGCGGTTATCGCATCCTTCGGCACGAGGAGCTTGGGGAGGAGCATGCAGAGAGGATCGCCGCACTTTACCAAGCGCTTTACCTGGACAAATACTCCCAACTGAATCCGCAATTGACGCCGGCCTTTGTCCGACTGGCGCTGCACAGGCAGATACTGACCTTGATTGGTCTGGAAAAGGAAGGCAGATTGGACGGGATTCTCGGTTATTTTCAGCGAAACGGCATGATGACCACTCCCCTGTTCGGGTACGATACCGCTCTTCCCAAAAAACTGGGGCTGTACCGGATGCTCTCCAGCCTTTTGGTGTCGGAGGCGGAACAAAAGGGCCTCTTGCTTCATCAAAGCGCCGGAGTCGGGGCGTTCAAAGCGGATCGCGGGGCAGAGGGTACTGCGGAGTATACGGCAGTGTATATAAAGCATCTTCCTTACCGGCGACAGATGATCTGGAGAGCCTTGGCTGCGATCCTCGATCGCGCTGTCATCGGCATGGCGAAAAAGTACAAGTGGTAACGGACAAAAAGACAGCTTGGAAACCATTCAAGTCAGCACGGTATCGGTTTATGTCTATCGATACCGTGCTCTTTTTTTGCGGGCAAGGGATTTGCCAAAGACAAACGAACAGCGTGCATGCCGGACAATCGGATGTTCCGCGTTACCGATACAGGGTAAACTTCCGGACTTGGTCCTGCAGCTTCTCGGCAACCCTCGCGAGTGATTCGGCAGAAGAAGAGACCTGCTCGACAGCAGCCAGTTGTTCTTCGGTTGCGGCGGAAACGTTTTGTGTACCGTCTGCCGAGTTTTCTGCCACCTTGGATATTTGCTCGATCAAATAGACGGCTTGTTCCGTGCTTGCCGTCATTTGCTGGGAATAGGCCTGCACTTCCTGAATCTTGCTGGCGACCTGAGCGACGGATTCGCTGATCTGAACGAATGAGCTGCCAGCCTCGTTAACCACTTCAATACCGAGTGCCACTTCCTTCGTTCCTTTTTCCATGGAAAGCACGGCGGTATGGGATTCGGTCTGAATCGTTGTGATCAGTTGTTCAATCTGCTGGGCTGATTTCGCCGATTCCTCGGCCAGCTTCCGCACCTCGTCAGCGACCACGGCAAAGCCTCTTCCCTGCTCTCCTGCTCTTGCTGCCTCGATTGCAGCATTGAGTGACAACAGGTTTGTCTGTTGGGCGATGTCGGTAATCACCTGGACGATCTGTCCGATTTCCTGTGAGCTGTCTCCGAGGCGTTTGACGATGCCGGCGATCTCGTTTACTGTGCTGTGAATCAACTGCATCTGGCTCATGACCGTGTCGATCGCCTTGTTGCCGCCGACAGCAATTTCCGAAGCAGTCACGGCAGAGTCAGCTGCATTTTGTGCGTTAACGGCTATCTGCTGAATGCCCGTTGAGACTTCATTGATGGCTCCTACACTTTCCGCCACGCTTTGTACCTGCTGTTCCGCTCCGTATGCCACCTCCTGAATCGAAGAGGCGATCTGTTCCGTTGCCTTGCTGGTCTCCTCGGCATTGGCCGACAGCTCCTCTGCAGAGGAAGCGAGCTCTTCGGCTGCTGTGTTTACCTGTTCGATGATTGACCTCAGATTGCCTACCATATGGTTGACTGACTCGGAGAGCTGCCCTACTTCATCCCGGCTTCTGATGGCCAGCGGATCTACCGCCAGATCGCCATCGGAAATTCGGCTGGCCACGGCGGCAACCTCAACGATGGGACGGCTGATTTGACGAGACACAAAGTAGGCGGCTGCAATGACGATGGCTGCTACGATACCTACAATCAACATCACATTCAGTGTCAGCGCTGTTACCTCAGAGGTGATGGACTCGATCGGGATGTGGAAAAACAGGCTGTAATGAGTCTTGGGGATAGAAGCGTACGTAACGACGTATTCGGTACCGCCGTCCAGATACGTAAAGGAGCCCGATTCGGGTGCGTTATTTTTGAGAATGCTGCTCAAGCCTTCAGGGAGAGCTGCTTCCTCAATGGTTTTGCCGATCAGGTCGGGGTTGGGGTGTACCTGGATCAGTCCTTGGTTATCGACCAAAATCGGGTAACCGCCTTCACCCAGTTGTACATTGTCCAAAAAGGTCGAGGTGAACGAATCCACGTTTACAAGCCCGGTCAGTACGCCGAGTTTTTCTCCGGCATTGCTCACAACGGGAGAAGCGACTACAATCGACCGATTTCCGGTCGTTTTTGCGATCAGCATGTCAGAGTAGCTGGTTTTTCCCTCCATGCCGAGTTTGAAGAACGGACGCTCCGCCAGGTTGATCCCTACGCTGCCTTCAAACGTGTCCGCTGTTACCTTCCCGTCCGGGGAAATAAATGTATTTCCGTCAAAGATTTTGATTTCGTTCGTAAATTTGCGAATGAACTTGTTCTTTGCTTCATTGTCAAAGGATTGGATGTCCGAGGATCGTGCCAGAATCATTACTTCCGACAGTCTCCTGTCCAGCCATTGGTCCATGGCGTTTGCAGTCGACTCCGTCAAATGAACAAAGGAATCCTTTTGCTTGTCGATCAAAATTCTGGTGCTTTCGGTCAGTACCAGATAAGAGCAGGCGATCAAGGGGAGTACGGCCACAAGCAAAAACCAGATAATGATTTTATTCCGAAGCTTGCTGAACAGACGCATCGTTGCAGCATCCTTTCATAATTCATGCTGGGAATCCGGAAGGGACAGAGTATAAAGCTGGAAATGCAGACTGCTGAGATAATCCCAGCAGTCTGCACGTATTATAAATCAATAGCCCATGGCAGCCCCTTCGCCGCGCGGGTCTGCACCGCCAAACTTGATGTTGCTTTTCGGATCGATCAGAATGGCACCGGATTGACCCATCGCATCGGTATAAGCGGCTTCCAGCTTCTCAACCGGATGACCGCGTTTTACCAGCTCGTCGAGGACTTCCTGCGGAATGCGGCTCTCTACCTTCAGATTGTTGGAGGAGGAGCCCCAGTTGCGGCCATGCAGCCATCTCGGTGCTTCAATCGCGTCTTGAACCGTGAATCCGAAGTCGATAATGCGCGTGACGAGAGCGGCTTGTGTCTGCGGCTGCCCCTCACCGCCCTGTGTACCGTACAGCAGGTAAGGCTTGTTGTCTTTCAAGAGCATAGCCGGGTTGATCGTGTGGAAGGTGCGCTTGCCTGGCTCCAGGTGGTTGATATGATTCGGGTCCAGAGAGAAGTAGCTTCCACGGTTTTGCAAGAGAACACCAGTGTCCTTCGCGACGACGCCCGAGCCCCAATCGAAGTAGTGGCTCTGGATCATGGAAACGGCATTGCCGTACTTGTCGACTACACCGAGCCAGGTAGTGTCGCCCTTGGGATCGAGCGGTTCTACGGTTTTGGCAGCCTGCTTCATGTCAATCCGGGCAGCAAGGTCTTTGCCGTGCTGCTTGGACAGCAGCTCGTCTACCGGAATGTCAACAAACTCAGGGTCTGTCAGCCATTTGTCGCGGTCGGCAAACGCTTGCTTCGTCGCTTCCACGATAGCGTGGTAGTAATCCGGCGTGCCTTCGCCCATGCTCTTCAGGTCAATGTTGTTCAATATGTTCAGAATCGACAATGAGGCCATGCCTTGAGAGTTGGGCGGTACGTTGTAGGCTTGGTATCCGCGATAGTCGACGGTGATCGGATCAGCCCAGGTGGACGTGTGCTTTTCAAAGTCTTTCAGAGTCAGCAAACCGCCGTTTGCCTGCATGTCTTTTACGATTTTTTCGGCGATCTCGCCTTTGTAAAAACCGTCTGCGCCTTTTTTGGCGATCACTTTCAACGTTTTCGCCAGATCCTCCTGCTTGAGGATTTCGCCGGCCTGGTACGGCTCGCCGTTCGCTTTCAGGTAGGTCTTGCGGAACCCTTCAAAGCGCTGCAGATTTTTCAGATCGTTGTCTGTCGGATCGATCGCGTATTTGGTCCAGTACACTTGGTTGGGAGAGACCGGATAGCCTTTTTCCGCATATCCAATCGCCGGCTCCAACAGTCTGTCCCATTTCAGCTTGCTATCTCCAGCCAATTCCTTGTGTGCGTAGTTGTACGCTTCCCACCAACCGGAAACGACACCAGGGACCGTGTTGGCGGACTCGTACCCGCGGGAAGGAATTTTTTCGTAGCCTTTCTTTTTGTAATATTCGATCGTTGCCTTTTCACCAGCTCGACCGCTTCCGTTCAGCGCTCTTACTTCTTTCGTCTTTGCATTGTAGATCAGCCAGAAGTTGTCGCCGCCAATCGACGTGTAGTGCGGGTAAACAACGGCGAGCGTAGACGCGGCGGCAATCGCGGCATCGACTGCGTTTCCGCCCTCCTCGAGTGTTTTGAGAGCTGCGGCTGTAGCCAGGTAGTGAGGAGCCGTAACCATGCCGTTTGGCGACATTGTTGTGGGGCGATTTGCCGCCTCCACTGCGGCAGTTGTGAAGCTGGACAGACCGATCGTCGCGGTCAGCGCTAAAACAGAGAGTTTCTTCCAGATTGACTTTTTCACTTTCCATCCTCCTTGTTGTGTACGGTCGAAGCATGAAAGGTTGAACGGTTCGGGTCAAAATCGATTGGCATCACCTCCTTTGCATAACAACACAAAAAGACCAATGACATAGGATCATTGGTCTTTGGTCCTACATCAATACTTCGGCAGCTGGCTGGCTTGTCCATTTGCTGGAGGTAGCCCCTGTAGCTTTGCGTCGCCGGATTTCCCCGGGTTTGCCATTATCGATATCAATGTGAAATAAGATAGTGAACGCAATTTGTGAAACTTAGTACATATGAAAAATTGTACATATGGGAAAAGATTCGTAAGATTGAATCTGATTCCATAGATGCAAAAAATATCTATCCATTACCTATATTCGGTAATATTGGACTAGTACTTTAGTGAAAAATTTATTTATTTTTTTCAAACAGATGCATATCCGTCTTCCGTTTCTCTTTCTTACTCCGAAACGGCTAAGATCTGCTGGCTAAGCTGTTGAAGGTTGCGAGCAAAGAGGCTGGGATAGCTCCAGGAGGCATATGGTTCGGGTATGGGGATTGCTTCGATGGCTTCGGGTGTGGAGCCGTTCTCGGCCAGATGCTTGGCTTGGTCCCACAAAGCTTCCAAATAGTGAAGACAGCTATCCACAGTTTGATGGTCTCCGACCGGGCCGTGGCCGCCGACTGCTGCCGAAATGGGCAGGTCTTTCCAAGCCTTCAAAACGGAGACCCAGTGGGAAAGATTTCCTGTCTGCATACTGGGATGATTTTGCACAAAAAGCAGGTCGCCGGCCAGAAGAACGCGGTCTTCGGGCAGGTACAGGACAGAGTCGCATGTGCTGTGTCCGTTTCCTTTGGCGGTCAGTACGGCAGTTCGCTTCGAGCCGTGGAGCGTGACAGAATCAGAAAATGTCAGGGAGGCAGGGGTCGCGGAGAACGTAGGCAGTGCAGCGTCAAGGGCGAGAATGTCTCCGAGGTCGGTGCGAAGCTCCTTTTGCTTTTCCGGATCTGATTCGGCTTCCAAAGATTGGCGAACCTTGTCAGGGTATTCGGGGTGCTGCTTTGCGAATTGGACGAGGCTTGTACAACGCTCGAGCATGAGATTTTTGGTGGTTTCTGTGGAGAGGATAATGGCATCGGAAAAGACTTGGTTGCCGCCCACATGGTCAAAGTGGAAATGGGAATTGATAACCAACGATACAGGGCGTCCAAGCAATTGCTCGGCTGCTTCTCGCAGTGCAAGCCCTGCCTTGGGCGTGTACATGGTGTCAAAAACGACCGTCCGATCGCCCAGATCGACGATGGCGGCATTGCCCATGGCTCCTGTGCCTGCTTTGATAACGGCGGCAAAAACACCTTCCACAATTTCTGCCAATGTAAAAAAGGAGGATTGTGTATTGATTTTTTCAAGCACACTCACAACAGATCACCCCAATCATAAAATATGTTTCTGCCTGTAGGATAAAATGGGAATCTTTTGGAAACAACTTCAATTTATATACATCGTGTGAACACCCACGGGGGCTCTCCTGCTTATGATAGTAAAAACCCTCTGAAGGGCGGTTTGTAAAAGCGCCTGGTCCAGAGAAGGTGATTCTTGCTACAAGCCGGTTGGCCAAGGGGTGACTGATAACGATGATGCATCGGCCCAACATCAGAAGCCAGGCGAATTTGTTGAACTATCGCCGGGGAATCAGTATTATGGAATGTAAAGGTGAAGGGAAAGGTTGAATTTCTGTGGAAAATAAATCGGCATCATCATCCAACTTTATCCGCAACATTGTCCTGGAAGACCTGCGAGAGGGCCGAGTCGGGGAAATCGTTACCCGCTTTCCTCCGGAGCCAAACGGGTATTTGCACATCGGACATGCCAAAGCGATTTGCCTTAATTTTGAACTGGCAAAGGAATTCAATGGCAGAGCCAATCTTCGTTTTGACGACACCAACCCGGTGAAAGAAGACACGGAGTACGTAGAAGCGATCAAGGAAGACGTACAATGGCTTGGCTTTGAGTGGGACGGACTGTTCTTTGCATCGGATTATTTTGAGGAAATGTACAATCGCGCCGTTCTGTTGATAAAAAAAGGACTGGCTTACGTATGTGATCTGTCCCCGGAAGAAATCCGCCAAACCAGAGGGACCTTGACGGAGCCGGGTACAAACAGCCCTTACCGCGACCGGTCGGTGGAAGAAAACCTGGATTTGTTCCAGCGGATGCGCAACGGCGAGTTTAAGGACGGCGAAAAGGTGTTGCGCGCCAAAATCGACATGAGCTCCCCCAATATCAACCTGCGTGACCCGATTTTGTACCGGATTTCGCATGCTACCCACCACAACACGGGAGACAAATGGTGCATCTACCCGATGTATGATTATGCACACCCGCTGGAGGACGCTATCGAGGGCGTAACCCACTCTCTCTGTTCGCTTGAGTTCGAGGATCATCGCCCGCTGTACGACTGGGTTGTCCGCGAATGTGAAATGGAAAACGTGCCGAGACAATACGAATTTGCCCGGTTGAACCTGACCAATACGGTAATGAGCAAACGGAAGCTGAAACAGTTGGTCGACGAACAGGTAGTAGACGGATGGGATGATCCGCGCATGCCTACCATTTCGGGACTTCGCCGCCGCGGCTTTACTCCTGAGTCCATCCGTACATTTGCCCGGGAAATCGGTGTGGCCAGAAGCAACAGCACCGTGGATGAAAAAATGCTGGAGCACTTCATCCGCGAGGACCTGAAGCTGAAAGCGCCGCGGACGATGGCTGTACTGCGCCCGCTGAAAGTGGTCATCACCAATTATCCGGAAGACCAGGTCGAGCTGCTGGATGCGGAGATCAACCCGGAAAATCCGGAAATGGGAACCAGACAAATTCCATTCTCCCGCGAAATCTACATTGAGCAGGACGACTTCATGGAGAACCCGCCGAGCAAGTATTTCCGCCTGTTCCCGGGAAATGAAGTACGGCTCAAGCACGCGTACTTCATCAAGTGCACGGACGTGATCAAGGATGAGCAAGGCAATGTCGTCGAAATCCACTGTACGTATGACCCTGAAACGAAGAGCGGCAGCGGCTTTACCGGTCGCAAAGTAAAAGGAACGATCCACTGGGTAGACGCCAAGCATGCGCTCCCTGCGGAGTTCCGCCTGTATGAACCGCTGATTTTGGATGATCAGGAGGAAGGAACCACGTTCCTTGACAATATCAATCCAAACTCTTTGGAGATCGTGAACGGATACGTGGAGCCTAACATGAAAGAGACCAAGCCCCACGACAAATACCAATTCTTCCGTCACGGATACTTTAATGTCGACCCGAAATATACGACAGAAGACAAGCTGGTGTTCAACCGGATTGTTTCCTTGAAGAGCTCGTTTGAACTGCCGAAGCAGCAGGGATAACAGAGAATGCAAAGCAGAAAGCTGTTGAAGTCTCATTGAGGCGTTCAACAGCTTTTTTTATTGGCTACATAGGATTAGGAACGTGGCTGCAGTGAGAGAAGCATATTTCCAGGATGCGCTCCGGTCTGCGTCCGCAAGGGAGCCGAGACTGTCCGCTCTACAACGATTCGCGGGGGAGCGTAAAAGCAGCAGCCGTTCCGAAGCCCAATCAGAGTTACGCTCCTGATTCCCGCGATTTCGTTGTTCCGCTGGGCTGGACTCCGCTAGTCGCTCCGCCTGGAAATATGCTTCTCTGTCGTCGCGGGTTCTTTCGGGTATCTCGGGGAGAAAACAAAAGCTGTAGAGATGAAACAGGAGAAAAACGCGAAGGTCTTTGGGACACATACCCAGGCTTCGTTCCAAAAGTGGAACACGCTTTTAGCGTCCAACCTCTGAGAGGCTTCTGCGAACGGGCTGCTTTTGGACGCGGTTCCACTTTTGGAACGAAGCCGGCCAGGATTACCCACGGCAAGTGTCCCACCGAACCTGGAGCGTTTTTCTCCTGTTTCATCTCCTCCTCCCAAAGCCCGAGCAACGCTCATTCTAAAAAACTACTATCGCTACCCTCGGTATCCATCTGACGTTCTTATCAAAATGGCCCTAGCAGATTAAAGAAGATTTGCTGTACCCAAGTCCATCTATAAACCTGTTCAAGCCATTGCGAGAGTCAGCGCGGAGGGGTAAACTAGCATCATGATCATGTAAACCGTTTTCATAGATAAAGGAGGTTACTAGAGATGGGAACGTCTCTCTTTCGGCGAAAGTGGACGACTGTCGACTTTGTCCTGATCGTCGTCACGGCGGCCTTGTACGCGGTCGCCTTGATTATGCTCGCTAACATCAAATTAGCTCCATCCGTACCGCTTCGACCGGCGAATGCGCTGCAGCCTGTTTTCGGCATTTTGTTTGGCATTCCCGGCTGCCTGGGTCTAGCATTTGGAAACGTGGCCAGCGATCTGCTGACGGGAGGCACACCGCCGCATGCAGTCATCGTCGGCTTCATCGGCAACTTTTTAGGAGGATTGATCGGATATTTGGCTGTGAGTCATCCGGCCTTGAAAACAGGGCGCAGCATCTTGCAATATTACATATTTGTTGTATTGATTGCCTCTGCAGTGGTGGCCTGCTCGATTTTGATCAATGTGGCGCTTGGCTTTACGCCGATGGCCATCGCAACCTTGTTTATTCCGACCGTCTTTTTGAATCAGGCAGTATCGACGGCAATACTGGGGCCAGTTCTGCTAAAGCTGCTGTATCCGTTTGTGAAGCGGGCAGGCTTGTACCGGGGACGAGCACACGGCAATGGACTGCTTTCCATTGAAGAAGGCGGGCTTCGTCCGTGACCGGTCAGCCGCTGCTCCGTTTGGAGAACGTTCGTTGGCAGTACGAGGATAGCGCCAAGCATGCGCTATCCGACATCAATCTTTCCCTCTATCCGGGCGAAGTGGTGGGAATCGTCGGCCCCTCTGCCGCGGGCAAAACAACGCTTCTTTTGGCTTTGGCCGGGCTGGTACCGCGCAATTATTCCGGGCAGTTTTCCGGCGAACGCCGGGTCACCGGGGAGTTGGGCATCGTCTTTCAAGACCCGGAGACACAGTTTATCGGCCTTACGGTAGAGGAAGAGATCGCCTTTAGTTTGGAAAACAGCGGGCAAGCGGATGAGGAAATCGAGCAGCGGATTGGTGAAGTCCTCAAGCTGGTCGGTCTGGAAGGCTTTGCTCTCCGCTCTCCCTTTGAATTATCCGGAGGAGAGAAGCAACGGGTGGCCATCGCTTCGGCATTGGCCCATCAACCCCGAATCTTGCTTTTGGATGAGCCTACCTCCGAGCTGGACCCAAAAGGAGCTAGGGAAGTGTTTCAACTGCTTTCACAGCTAAAGCGGGAGCAGGAAATCACGATAGTCGTCTCTTCCCACGCGACAGAGGAATTGGCTCAATTTTGCGATCGCATTTTGCTCTTGGCGGACGGGCGGATTGAACTCGATTTGCCCGTACGTCCGTTTTTTGGCAAGGTGGAGGAGCTTGAGAAGCACGGAATTCTCGTCCCCGATGTCATACAGTTGTATTTGCAGATGTGCCGGACAGGCGTCATCACCGCGAACAAATACGGGGTGCCGCTCCATGTGGATGAGTTGGCCGAGTGGTACCGCGAAGCTCGCATAAGCGGCAGGAGGGATGAGACATGAGCAGCTTGATCCGTTTTGAGAACGTCTCATTTGGCTATGAAGCTGACAAGCAGGTGCTCAAGGATGTTTCCCTGAACGTGGATCGAGGCGAACTCATCGCCATTATCGGCGGAAATGGCTCCGGGAAAACGACGCTGGCCAAGCATTGCAACGGTCTGTACAAACCGACGAGCGGGACAGTCACAGTAAAAGGAAGAGATACGCGTGAACAATCGGTTGCTGAGCTGTCTCGCACCGTGACGTACTGCTACCAAAATCCTGATCATCAGATTTTTCAATCAACCATTTTCGAAGAAGTCGCTTTCGGGCCGAAAAACCTGGGGCTGCCGCAGACTGAGATAGAACAGCGCGTCACAGAAGCTCTGGCTGCTGTGGGACTTGAGCAGATGCGCTCAGCCGAGCCGTATTTTTCGAGCAAAGGGACCCGGCAAAAGATTGCGGTGGCCTCTATTTTGGCGATGAAGCCGGAGGCGATCGTGCTGGATGAGCCGACGACAGGGCTGGACTACCGCGGCGTGCGGGATATCATGGCGCTGTTGCGAAAGCTGCACCAGGCCGGCCATACGATCATCGTCGTGACCCATGACATGAAGCTGGTGGCAGAATACGCCTTGCGCGTGCTGGTCATGCATCAGGGGAGGCTGCTGTGCGACGGGACGCCACAAGAGGTTTTTGCCCGACAGGAAGTGCTGATGAAAGCCCAGGTGGAGGCCCCTGCAGTTTATCGTTTCGGCGTTGCCGCAGGCTGGAGCGAGCCTGTACCGCTCACACTGGAGCAGGCTAAGGTGCGGGTGACAGAGGAGAGAATGCTGCATGAAACACGCTCATCCTAGTTTTGTACTGCTGTCGTTTATCTTGCTGGGGACGTTGCCGTTTCTGTTTCAAGACCCGCGATTTCTCGCAGTCGTTTTGTTGATCAATGCCTTGTTGATCGCCAAGCTGGGGTGGAGCCGATCGATGTTGAAGGGCTACCTGTTGATCGGGGGAATCGGGGCCGTGTTTGCGGCGATCACGTGGCTGCCGTTTACCAGCATCGGCCATCCGTATTGGAGCAGCAGGATCCCTTTGGTCAATTATCCGATCCAAGTGACGGACGTAGGTGTCCTGTGGGCATTAGGCATGGGACTAAGGCTGGCAAACGTGGCTCTGCTGTCGATGTATTACCTGTTTTCAACCAGTCCCCGGGAAATGGCGATGGGACTGAAGGGGATCGGTGTTCCATTTTCCGTCAGTTATTTGCTCTCGCTGATTTTTCGTTTTATCCCTCTCGTCAAGCATGACCTTGTCACGATCCGGGAAGCCCAGATGGTGCGGGGCCTGCAGCTCAGTGAAGGAAGCATTCCGGAGAGGATGCGAAAGTATGGCTTCGTTCTGGTTCCGCTCATTTTCAGCTCGCTCAAGCGCGTGCAGTTGATCGCCAATGCGCTGGACGCGAAAGGGTTCCGGATGAGAAATCGCCAGCATCGCTTTTACCGAATGCCCAAATGGAAATCCAAAGAGCTCGTCGTACTGGCTTGCGGTTTTGTTGTCGTTGCCGTATTGCTTTACTTCGCCCGCATTCATCCTGAACATTTGGGCGTGTTGATACCCGGGAGGATTTGATTTGCACAAAATGCGGAAGTGCCGGGTTTGAAACATTACGGAAGGTAGGGGAATCATGGCCGGACAACAAAGAAAGCAGCTGGTGAAAAACGGACTTGTTCTGGCGTATACGGTCGCAGGGAGACCAGAGGCTCCTGCTCTTCTGCTGCTTCATGCGATTCGCAACACCAGTCGATTATTTGACCACATCCTTCCGGAGCTGGCGAAGCGTTGCCGGGTGATTGCGGTTGATCTGCGCGGACACGGAGAGTCGGTCAAAGAGGGGCCCTATACATTTGAACAGCTGGCTGAGGATATCCGTACCCTGCTGGATACGGAGGAAGTGGAACAAGCGGCCATCGTTGCCGCCTCTTTCTCGGCGGTCCCGGCACAAATGTTTGCGGCAGCCTTCCCGGAACGAGTCACACACTTGATTTTGCTGGACGGCGGCTTCTATAGCCTGCGAGAGATGCCCGGCTTTGACAGAGCGTCCACAGTAGACAGACTGGCAGAAACCCGCTTTCCTTCGATAGCTGCAGCGAGGGAGTCCTATATCGCCCGTTATGGAAAGGGCGGCATTCCGTCGTCCTTGCCGGAGAGCGAGCTGGAGCAAAAGGAAGACGGCGCTTATGGCTACAGGCTGCCGCGGGAAGCGTTTGACGGCTACTTTCGGGCATATGCCGCATTTGACAAGGAAGCCTTGTTTGCCTCGCTGAAATGCCCGGTATTGCTGCTGCTCGCAGACGAGATGACGCTGTCCGACGGGGAGCAGCAGCGTTTTTTTCAGAGGGCAGCAGCCGAATACAGACAAAAGGTTCCGCGTGCTGTATGCGAAAAAATTCCCCATGCACAGCATTTGCTCATGCTTACCCACCCGCGAGAGACGGTGGAGAGAATCATATCGTTTGTCCACTAGAAAAGGGACAGGCTGACTGGGTTGCCAGATCAGCCTGTCCCTTTTGCATGTGTACGACCGGAACGCATAGCAATAAAGGCTGATCGCGCCGGAGCACATAGCGAAGCTGGAGTTCTTGGGGCGCGATGCCGTCCCCGATAGCTTGACGAAGCCGAGCTTCTTTCACAAGCCGCCCTTACGGCTGTTTGGAACCGGAGCGGAACAGGAGAGCCAGGTCATCCCCGATATTGGCGCTTTCTTTTCCCGGCCTTGTCGCTTGCTTGATCCGATCCATGGCGGCTATCGCTTGCGGGTTGGTGACAGTCCGGATCTCTACGCCCCCGCCGTAAATGCGTTCGATTTGATCCTTGGCTTTGGACAGCGTTTGTGCTTGAGCGCTTGCGCCCATCGTACCGATTTTGTCCGTCGGCCGCGAAGGTCCGCGGTAGGAGCTTCCTTCATAGGGGCTTAGCAGGTGGTTTTGTGTCTCGTCCATAGAGTTGGTGGAAAGGGTTTTTCCGTCTGCCGGAGCGAGGAAGACGCAGTCATGAACGACCAGAACATTGACTCCGTTGACTCCCGCAGCGGCCAGACGAGCCTCCAGATTCGACGAAGGTCCGCCGTCGTTTAAGCCGGAGCTGCCCATCATGCTGTAGGTGGCTGTCCCCATGCCGCTGTTTGTTGCTCCGTACTGATTGGTGGTCAGCTTCTTGTCGCGGTCAACACTGGGAATGACAGTCGTGTGGTCGTGTCCGGGAGCAGCCTGCTGATGCATGGACTGGGTTTGCGCTCCCTGGTTCGCTGCTCCTTGGTTTTGCCCTCCTTGATTCGGTGTCGCCTGGTTTGTACACGCAGTCAAAAGGCAAATGACACCGATCCCGCTGATCATTTTTCGTATCCGCATCCAAAATCCCTCCAGATTAGTGTTTGCCAGCTACCCGATATGATTTGCCGATTATTGCCTATTTATTGATGTCCGCAGTTGGAAATTTTTTTGGAGAAAATGGTTATTTTGCCGAAGAATTGCACACATAAAAGATATACATTCAGGAGGTGGTAGCTTTGGCACAGACAAACGAAGGACAAGAGCAAGCCGTTTCAAGAAGGAAATTCTTGAAAAACTCCGGTTTGGTTCTGGGCGGTCTGGTAGTAGGCGGCGTTGCGGGCAGCTTGCTCAGGACACAGGCCCCGCCCCCACCTGCGGCAGCTCCTGCACCGGCCGACTTCAATCAGGCTCTGATGTATTTTTCACCGGAGCAATTCCGGGTGGTTGATGCGGCGACAGAGAGGATTTTCCCTGAGGATGAGAACGGCCCCGGAGCCAGAACCCTTGGTGCAGCTTATTTTATCGACCACCAACTGGCAGGGGATTGGGGATTCAATGCCCGCGATTATATGCAAGGCCCTTTTTATCCCGGTGAAGCTACCCAAGGATATCAAGGCCGGCTCAGAAGGCGGGAAATTTTTGATATCGGGATTCAGGAAATGAACAACTACAGTACAACGAAATACGGGAAGCGTTTCTACGAATTGGAGGCAGATCAGCAAGATGCTGTATTAAAAGCCTTTGAAGCGGACGAAGTGAAGTTGACCACCATCTCTGCCAGCGGCTTCTTCAAGATGCTGCGTGCCAGCACGATGGAGGGCGTCTACGCTGATCCGCTTTACGGCGGCAACAAAAACATGGACGGCTGGAGGCTGAAAAATTACCCGGGGAACCAGATGGCTTATACCCAGGTAATCGAGCAAGACCAATTTGTCAAAATGGAACCAAAAAGCTTGCGTGACCATCAGCACGGATAAGAGGGGGATCGGACATGCCCAGAAGACTGCCCAAGGTAGATGTCGTGATTGTCGGAGTTGGTTGGGGCGGAGGAATCATCGCCTCGGAATTGACGAAGCAAGGCATGACTGTAGTAGGTTTGGAGCGAGGGAAAGAGCGAAAAACGGAGGACTATTTCATGGTCCACGACGAGCTGCGCTACGCTCTCCGCTACGAGCTGATGCAGGATTTATCCAAGGAAACGATTACTTTCCGAAGCAATACGAGGATCAGAGCGCTGCCGATGCGGAGCTACGGTTCCTTCTTGCTGGGGACGGGATTGGGCGGTGCCGGTGTCCACTGGAATGGACAGACCTTCCGCTTTTTGCCGTATGATTTCGAGATTCGCAGCAAGACGATTGAGCGGTACGGCGAGAAGAAAATTCCCGAAGGCATGACCATCCAGGATTGGGGCATCACCTATGATCAGTTGGAGCCGTACTACGACCGTTTTGAAAAACTCTGCGGGATCTCCGGTGAGGAAAATCCGCTGGCCGGAAAACGATCAAGTCCATACCCCACACCGCCGATGAAGCAGACACCGGCCATGAAAATGTTTGCCGAAGCGGCTAAAAAGCTGAAGCTTCACCCCTACATGATGCCTTCGGCCAACTTGTCGCAGCAGTATACGAACCCGGATGGAGTATCGCGGGCCGCCTGCCAATATTGCGGATATTGCGAGCGGTTTGGCTGTGAGTACGGAGCCAAAGCCGACCCGGTCGTAACCGTGATTCCTGTGGCGAAAAAGACGGGCAAGTTTGAGATCCGGACGCATTCCCATGTACGGAGAATTTTACATACCGGCAACAAGGCGACAGGTGTTCTCTACACAGACGTGACGACCGGAGAGGAATTCGAACAGCCGGCGGACATTGTCGTGTTGACCAGCTACGTGTTCAACAACGCCCGTCTTTTGCTCTTGTCCAAGCTGGGCCGTCCGTACGATCCGGCTACCGGAAGAGGAGTAATCGGGAAGAACTATGCGTATCAGGTAATCCGCGGGGGAGCGACAGGCTTCTTTGAAGAGAAGGAGTTTAACCTGTACGCAGGAGCAGGCTCTCTCGGCATGACGCTGGACGATTACAACGGGGACAACTTTGATCACTCCGATCTGAAGTTCCTGCACGGAGCGAGCATCAGCCTTTCGCAGACCGGACAGCGTCCGATCGCCAACAACCCGGTTCCTTCAGGTACGCCGAACTGGGGCAAGGAATATAAGGCAGCTTCGCTCAAGTATTTCAACAGGGCCCTCGGAGTCGGAGCCCAGGGGGCGTCCATGCCCTTCAGGCACCACTTCCTCGATCTTGACCCGACATATCGGGACGTCTTTGGCGATCCGTTGATGCGCATTACCTTTGACTTTGAAGAGCAGGACCGTCAATTGGCTGCCTTCACGGCGGACAAGTGTGGACAAATTTTAAAGGAAATGGGAGCGACCCATATCGATGTGAGGCGCGAGCTTGGCCCATACGACATTACCCCGTATCAGTCCACTCACAATACGGGTGGAGTTATCATGGGTGCCTCGCCTGACACTTCTGCCGTGAATAACTACTTGCAGATGTGGGATGTGGAAAATTTGTTTGTGGTCGGTGCGTCGGCTTTCCCCCACAACAGTGGTTACAACCCGACAGATACTGTGGGGGCGCTTGCTTACCGGGCGGCAGAGGGGATTGCGAAGTACGCGAAAGGCAACGGAGGGCTGCTTGTGTAGGTGGTTTGGTCTTTCGATGGAGGGACCTGGCTGTTTGAAGAAGGGGGCGTCTTGGGCGCTTCCTTCTTTTTTCTTGATGATACGCATCTGGGGCGGACTCTAGCGTACCTGGGCCTGACTTTCGTGAAGGAGATGAAAACGGAGAAAAACGCTACAGGTTCGGTGGGACACTTGCTCGGGATTGACTGTCCGGCTCCATTCCAAAAGCGAAACCGCGTCCAAAAGCAGCGGTTTCAGGGGGTATCTCAGAGGTTGGACGCTGAAAGCGTGTTTCGCTTTTGGAATGGAGCCTGGGTGGGTGTCCCAAAGACCTTCGCGTTTTTCTCCGTTTTCATCTCTACAGCTTTTAGGTTTTATCAGTTGGTCGCAGCGCCCACTCAAACGCTCGAGTACGCAGTAGTCAGTCAGACACCCGAGCCTTCATTCTTCACTTTCAAAGTCCATTCTCCACACTGATTGTCAGTTTTGCTAAAACGTTTAGCGAAAATGCGAAAAAACGGGTGTAGATTTGTTGGGGAAATTTGCGGGTCGGTTTCCGGCCTTTTTCTCCAATAGGGAAAAACACCGTGTTGGTAAGGAAAATAAGGCGGTTTTGGAACGCTTAGTTTCGGTATTTAAGTTAATTGCAGAATTGGCACAATCCTTGCAAAAGTAAAAGGCAAACGAACAGTGAGAGGAAGAAGCATCATGGACGCAAAAAAATGGAAGATGGATACAGCGTTGATTCATGCCGGGCATCAGCCTTGCGATAAGACGGGGGCGGTAGCTCCGGCAGTTGTACCGGCGGTGGCTTATGCGTTTTCCGATGCGGATGCCGCGGCTGCGGTTGTATCCGGGGAGAGGGAGGGAACGTACTATGGACGCTACGGCAACCCTACGATTGCTTCTTTGGAGATGAAGATCGCCGCGTTGGAGAATGGCGAGGCGGCTTTGGGCGTCAGCAGCGGCATGGCGGCGATCTCCGGGGCTTTGCTCGCTTTTTTGAAGCAGGGTGACCACGTCGTATGTACCAAGGATGTGTACGGCGGCAGCCATAAATTTTTGACTTCGCTTGCTCCACGCTACGGGATTGAGGTCGATTTTGTCGATTGTACCAAGCTCGCTGCTGTGAAACAGGCGATCAAGCCGAACACGCGGGTGCTTTATCTGGAGACGCCTTCCAATCCATGTCTGACAGTCCTGGATCTCCGGGAGCTTTCCCGACTGGCCCACGAGCACGGACTTACGGTCATTGTCGACAATACGTTCATGACGCCGTACCTGCAAAAGCCTCTGGAACTGGGGGCCGATGTGGTCGTACACAGCGCGACCAAGTATCTAAACGGCCATGGCGATGTGATCGCTGGCTTCATCGTTGGCAAACAGGATGTGATCCGGTTTATTCGGAAAAATATCATGGGTGATCTGGGCCAAAATTTGAACGCCTGGGATGCCTTTTTGATTTTGCGCGGGCTCAAGACGCTGGGCTTGCGGATTCGCCAGCACTGCCAGAGCGCGGAGGCGATTGCCCGGTATCTGGAGGCGCATCCGGCGATCGAACGGGTGTATTATCCGGGTCTTGCCTCGCATCCGCAGCACGAGCTGGCGAAAAGGCAGATGAGCGGGATGGGCGGAATTGTTTCGTTTGAAGTAAGGGGCGGATACGAAGCAGCAAAATCTTTCATTAACGGACTGCGCCTGGCTATGATATCGTTTAGCTTGGGAGATCCGGAAACACTGGTTCAGCATCCAGCGTCCATGACGCATTTTTCCATACCGCCAGAGGAGAGGGAAGCCTTTCATATTACGGAAGGGTTGATCCGGCTGTCTACGGGCCTGGAGGATGTGTCGGACATTATCGAAGATCTGGAGCAGGCGCTTCGGCCGCTTGCGAATCACGTGTCTGCCGGCGTGTAACGTTTGACCGGGAAATGGCAGGGAGGTCGGGGCATGACGGAATTTTCTCGCATCCGCACATTTATTCAGGGGTACGCGGATAATATTGCGGAGGTGCTGGGGCTTGATGTCACTATTCTGGATGAACAGGGCATCCGGGTCAGCGGAACCGGAGATTACCGGGACCTGATCGGTTTGCCAGCCCCGGAAGGTTCGTTTTTTCGGATGATTTTGCAGACCGGGCAGCCGGGTATCATTTACGACATGAAGAAGAACGAATCCCAGTGCATGAACTGCAAGTTTCTGCTGCAGTGCAGGGAGCTCGCGACGATCGGGTTTCCGGTTCACAAACGGGAAAAGACCGTTGGTGTGATCGGCCTCATCGGTTTTTTGCCCGAGCAAAAAGAGAAGATGCTGCAGCATTCGGAAAAGCTGATGACGTTTTTGCACCATACCAGTGCTCTGATCGTGCACAAGCTGCTGGAGCTGGAGGAAGAGCGCAGACAAGGCTGCAATATCCAGGAGGAATTGCCCTATGACCCTGCCCAGGCCGTCTATTTCGCCCAGCTGATCGGAGCGGAAACCGGCTTGCAGGAGGTCATCCGCAAAGCGAAAAAGGTGAAAGACAGCCTCTCTACAGTGCTGATTCGCGGTGAAAGCGGGACGGGCAAGGAGCTGTTGGCGCGTGCGATTCACAGCGAAGGCAACCGCGCTGCGCATCCATTTATAGCTGTAAACTGCGCGGCGATTCCGGAAACCCTCCTGGAGAGCGAGCTGTTTGGCTACGAGGGAGGAGCTTTTACCGGTTCGAGACGAGAGGGAAAGCCGGGGAAATTCGAGCTGGCGCACAAGGGCACGATTTTTCTTGACGAGGTCGGAGATATTCCGCTTTCGCTCCAGCCCAAGCTGCTTCGCGTGCTGCAAGAGCGGACGGTGGACCGCGTAGGCAGCGTCAAGCCTGTCGCTGTGGACGTGCGGGTCATCGCGGCGACACATCGGGATTTGGAAAGCATGGTGAGGGAAGGTGCGTTTCGGGAGGATTTGTACTACCGGCTAAACGTCATTCCGCTTCGGCTGCAGCCTCTTCGGGAGCGGCGGGCGGACATTCCGCTCTACATTCACCATTTTTTGAACAAGTATGGAGCCCTCCTGCAAAAAGGTCGAATAGAGGTCGATCTGGACGTGATGGAACGGTTGAAAGGCTATGATTGGCCGGGAAACATCAGACAACTGGAGAACGCGATCGAATACATGGTCAATATGGCCGAGGATACGGTGATCGGAGCTGGCGACTTGCCGGAATACCTGGCGCAGCTTGAGCTGCCGGCAGTATCTGAACAGACGGGAGGCGAGGCGGCCAGCGGAAGCCTGGAGGATATGGTAGCCATGTATGAGCGAGATATTTTGCAGCAGTATTTTCGCTCGCCCAAATGGGGGGGCGACAAGACGAGGATTGCGGAGGAGCTGCAAATCAGCCTGTCCACGCTTTACCGAAAGCTGGAGAAGCACAGGCTGATTTGACTGTGGTTCGGCGGAGTGTATGCTTGTCAGTCACCTCAGTCTTGGCCTATTCTACGAGCGCCAGCCCCGGGAAAAGCAGCCTTGGGGTCGCAAAAAAGCAGCGTCCCTTTTGGGGCCGCTGCTTTCTGCATGAATGGTCGATTATGTCAATAAAAGACCGGTACAAACTCCTGCGACATTGCATGGTTTGCCTGCCAAGCGCCAAATAAACGGACAGAAGGCGACTTTGGCCAAACGTAAAAATGAATGCTGTCGCTATTGAAGCAATGAACGAATTTCACCCGTATTCGGATTGACGACAAACCATCCATACGTGCTCGTGTAGCTGTCGCCGGATTGGAAGTTGTTCACTACGGTCTGGTATATCTGGATGACGTAGTGCCCTTTTTCGTCGTCATGATCGTATTCGACGATATGCTGCGGTGTCAGGCTGCCCGCGAATTTCTTTTTGACCAGCTCGACGGCTTCCATTTTGGAATACATTTTCCCGGCAGGAAGCTTGCCGAGATAGATCGATTTGGTTTTTCCGTCGTAAATGACTGACTTGCCGAGATTTTCCGCGACAAAACGGATGGGTACATAGACTGAATTTTTGTACAATATTCCTTGTACGTCCATCGCTGGTGATTTTGGCACTCCGTCAAAATAATAGGTGAACGGTGTCTTGTTGATCTCGCTTGAATCCGGGTACGCTGGTGCCGCCAAGGCCAGTCCGGAGAACAGTGCTGATCCCACGACAATTCCCCCAACAAATGACTTCACATCCCACTTCATAAAAAACCCTCTTTCCCATCTCTATTTCTATGAATGAATTCCAAGGGATATTATGACAAAAAACATAGGACCAAGCTATCAAGCAAGGGTCATAGGAGCGAACGCCCAGAAACCGGGAAAAAGGCATTCTGTTCCCTCTGCGTTGGTCCTAGCAGGGGGATGGTTTTCCCGGGCAGGCAAGGAAAGAAGGCCCGTCTGATGGCGGGATGATTTCCCGGTCTCTTTTCTAGCAAATGAGAAGAAGGTATGATAGAGGGAAAGCTTTACTGAGAAAAGGCAGGTGTCTAGCATGTCTATTTTGCGGAACGATTGGGCTGAGATATTGGCGGACGAGTTTGAAAAGCCATACTACATCCAGCTTCGTGAATTTTTGAAAACAGAATACCAGAGCCAGGCAATCTATCCTGACATGTACGATATATTCAATGCGCTTCACCTCACACCATATCGGGAAGCCAAGGTCGTCATCCTCGGCCAGGACCCGTATCACGGTCCTGGTCAGGCACATGGACTCAGTTTTTCTGTCAAGCCGGGGGTAGCGACGCCGCCGTCCTTGCAAAATATTTACAAGGAGCTTCAAAGCGACTTGGGCTGTACGATCCCGCAGCACGGGTATTTGGTCAATTGGGCCAAGCAGGGCGTGCTGCTGCTCAACACGGTGTTGACGGTGCGAGGGGGAAACCCCAACTCTCATAAAGGCAAAGGCTGGGAAATCTTTACGGACCGGGTGATCGCCGCCTTGAACGACCGGGAAACGCCGCTGGTGTTTATTCTGTGGGGACGGCATGCGCAGGAAAAGGCGTCATTTATTGATACGAACAAGCATTTCATCATTTCGTCTCCGCATCCGAGCCCGTTTTCGGCCAATCGCGGCTTCTTTGGCAGCAGGCCCTTTTCGCGGACCAACCAGTTTTTGCGTTCGCAGGGGATGAAGGAGATCGATTGGCAGCTTCCGTTGCAGGCGGAGCTGGAAGAGGCGACTGCGGCTCGGTCGTAAGCTTTAGAAAATGAGCGAGCCATGAATGATGTGAGTGTGCAGGTAGGCACCGTTCCTCTGGAGGACGTAGGCCGGAGCGGGGAGCGGTAACAGGCTTCTCTTCAAACGCAGTCGCTTTTCTTTTTTGTGGTTGGACCGGCTCTAGTGGAGGAGATGAAAAAGGAGAAAACAGCTCAAGGTTCGGTGGGACACTGCGAAGGGGCTGGACTGGCCGGCTCCATTCCAAAAGCAAAACCGCGTCCAAAAGCAGACTGCTCGATGGAGCGTTTCAGAGTTGGACGCTAAAAGCGTGTTTTGCTTTTTCCATTCCGCCTGGGAGGTGTCCCAAAGACCTTCGCGGTTTTCTCCTTTTTCATCTCTACATCTGTTGGTTTTCTCGTAAAAAACCGTTCGGACATACGCCCGAACTGTTTTTAGAGAGGCTGGTTTGCAAGGAAGCTCGTATAAATGAACATCCGTCAGATTGCTGAGATCAGGCTTGTCGTGGGCCTTAAACAACATGAAGTCAGTTGCTGATAAATGCTTGCGGAGGTTTTTAGCCAGAGTTGTGGTCATGACTTTTTGCTCGAAATCCGTAGTCAATTAGAAGCCAACCTACTGACAGGTGAACCTTAGACACCTTTGAACGATCCCACATGCTCTTTAAAGCTGGGAGAAGCAAATCCCGCTCGCCAGAGAAGCCTGTTTCCAGTCGGAGCGACTAGCGAAGTCCGGCCCAGCTCCGCAATGATCCCGAGGAAGCAGAATCGCAACCTATGAATACACTTCGCAGCTGCGCGTCGTTTTGCGATTCCCTCGGGAGCATTGCGGAGCGGACAGTCCCAGCTTCTTTGCGGGACGAAGACCGGAGCGGAGAGTGGAAACAGGCTTCTCTCCACCGCAGCCGCTTTTTGAAAGTAGAAAAAAGCTTCTCCCCGCAGCCAGAGAGATTCACTGTCTAATCCATGCTCTGAATCACAATCAGGCAACCGGCCTCGATCGAAACCGTTCCGGTTTCCGAAACCAGTACGTTGCTTATGCCCAGCGTGTCGCCCATCCGCAGAGTCGCCTTGTCCAGCGGGTACTGAAAGCCGGATAGGGTGATTCCGCTGACCGTCTCTGTGAGCGGCAGCAGGGAGACGTGGGAATACCGGCTTTTCCGCAGGGTGATTCGGTCGGTGACGAGCATGATCTCGTTTTTTTCGTCCACGATCCGGCAGGGCACGCCAGCCTTCAGCCCTTTTGACAGCAAGTGAACATTGGCAAGCGTATGGTCGAACCGGGAGCCCAACGCTCCGACGAGAACGATCTCAGCCGGCTGCTGCTCCAGCGCCCAGAGAAGGCCCATCTCCGTATCAGTCAAGTCCTTCATGACCGGGTCGCAGGAACGCATTTCCTCGCTGTTTTGGCAGATGATCTCCCGCTCATCGGGTGTGACCGAGTCGAAGTCCCCGATGGACAGATGGGGACGTCTCTCGTTTTGTATCAAAAATAACGCTCCTCGGTCGACTCCGACCAAAAAGGCATCCTCGTCTATTTCTTCCAAAGCCCAACTGCCCAGATTTCCTCCTGCAAACAGTATGATTTTGGACGATTTCTCCATGATGTTCCCTCATTTACGTGGATTCGCGGCTGTCAAAGGAAAAGGCTGATTTGTTGAGCGGCCAAGCCTGACAGCATCTTTCTTTATCTTACCATGCAGGTGCGGTTAAGAGACAGGAGGGGCAGACATTGCAGTTACTGTAAGCAATACAGGCAATACAGGCAATGCAGGCAATGCAAACACTGCAAACACTGCAAGCACTCAAGCAATACAGGTACTACCTCCCGCTTGCTTTCTATGCCGGAAACGTACTACGATACTTTTACTATCCAAGATAGATGACTATTGGAGGCGAGAGCATGTCCGATAATTATACGAAGGTGTACACGGAAGAATCCTTTTGGGACAAAGTGAAGAAGTTCGCCAAAAAAGCGGGAGGAAAAGTAGTTTACGTAGCGCTGCTGCTCTATTACGCCCTGCAAAATCCCAAAACGCCTGCGTGGGCGAAAACGGTCATATTAGGGGCGTTGGGCTACTTCATCACTCCGTTGGATGTGGTGCCGGATATTACGCCGGTCGTGGGATATGGAGATGACCTGACAACGCTGATCGGAGCCTTGCTCATGGTCGCTGTCTATATTGACGACGATGTCAAAGGAAAGGCCCGCGGCAAGCTGACGGATTGGTTCGGGACGGAAGTGCTGGACGAACTTTCCGAGATCGATGAGAAGCTGAACAGCAAGAAGGAAGAGTAGGCTGACACAGCTTTCTTCCTTCTTCAGCCACGTAAACAAGAGGTTTTCTTTTCGAGTGAAGCGATATGGCCAGGATGATCGAAACCAAAACAAAACGATTGAATCTTGCGAATTTATTGATTAAAAATTTTTTATCGAACCAAGACCATTCCACTCCTTGCTTCCTGCATCCATGCAAATCTCGCCGAAGGATGGGTGAAGTCGAGCTTTTTATAAAAAAGACGGAGAGTGATTACCCGTGTCCACGATTTCCATCAAGCGTTTTCCGGAGTGTACGTTGTCTGAAATTACCGAGGCCTGGAACAGAGGATTTGAGGGGTACTTTTTCCCTGTCAATATGACGGTGGAAAACATGATTCAAAGGCTGGGAACCGAAGGGTATGCTGCTTCCCTTTCCGTCGTTGCCTTTGCAGACGGAGCGCCGGTGGGGGTTGTGGCGAGCGGTGTGAGAACGATTGGCGGAAAAAAGGTGGCCTGGAACGGCGGCACCGGAGTAGCGACAGAGTACCGGCGTCAGGGCTTGGGCAAAAGCTTGATGGAAGCCACACTTGCCCTGTACCGGGAAGCGGAGGTGGAGGTGGCCACTTTGGAGGCAGTCAGTCAAAACGACAAGGCGATCTCGCTGTACCGGCAGCTCGGCTATGAAGTGGTTGACAAGCTCTTGTTCTGGCAGCATAATGAAGCGTTTGCCAGCGACCATCCGTTTGGCGATCCGGCCTCGCTTCCGTACCGGATTCGCAGGGGAATTCCGCAGGAGTCCGCTTCGCTTTCCTTTTACCCGGCGAGCATTCCCTGGCAGAATCAGTGGCAAAGCCTCCGCGACGGTGAGGCTGTATTTGTGGAGGATGCCCTGGGCGAGACGCTTGGCTACGCCTTGTACAAACGGACCTTCGACGAGGAAGGAAAGCTGGCTGCGATCACCTTGCGTCAGTGTGCATATCACCCTGACCGAGCGGATGCGGAGGACATCGTTCGTTTTGCGCTCGCCCATGCCTACGGGCCGCTTGACTATACGTGCCGTAGGGGAACCTTTAATTTCCCGGCCTCACAGGAAACGGTTCTTCGGGTACTGGAGGAAGCGGGATTTGCCCCATCAGGCAATGAGCAGGTATTCATGACCCGTCAGATGGAGAGAAAAGGCTGACTGGCTTTTTCATTGCTGACAGCCTGTGCAGTAGAACACTTTGCGGGATGACCATACGTCCTGTGTAATCGGATGAGCGCAACGGGGGCACGGCTCGCCTCCGCGATCATAGACGCGGCAGTGTTCATTGTAGCCGCCCGTCAGACCGTCTCCGCGGAAAAACGGCGTTTCCATGTAGCCGCCGTGCTCCAAGGCATCGTGGAGGACAGCCTGCAGCGAGTGAAACAGCCGTTTTTCCTCTTCCGGCTGGAGGGAAGGGATGCGGCGGAGCGGCAAGATCCCTGCGTGATGACAAAGCTCGTCGGCATAACAGTTGCCAATGCCGGCAAGCACATGCTGATCGACCAGCGCGGCTTTCAGAACGCCGCGCTTTTTCTGTATCAAGCGGGTAAACTGCTCTGCGGTAAACAGGGGGTCGAGCGGCTCGGGACCGAGCTTCGCCAACCGGTTTTCCGCTTCTTCCTGCGTCAGCAGATGCAAGTACCCGAGGCGCAGCCCGTGAAAGTAGAGAACGTGCCGTCCCACTGAGATCGTCACCTGGGCAGTCCGGTCGAGCTTCTCCTCCGCGGTCCCCCAGTACAGAAAACCGCCGAGCATGAGATGCAGCAACAAAACACGGCCCGATTGCAGCCGGAACAAGATGTGCTTTCCTCTGCGTTCGACCGTGGAAAAAGCAGTGCCTTTCACATGCTCTTCAAAGGCCGCTGCGGGTATATTGATCGTTTTTTCCCGCTGCACGCTGACATCTGTAATCGCCTGTCCGGTTAAACGCTCCTGCAGCAGTCTGCGATAGGTCTCCATTTCCGGCAGCTCCGGCATTTTCGTATATCCCTCCAGTCTGTTTTCCCCGTTCTGTTTCAAAGCGTCTGTCTTCTGCGTCCTGCCTCAGAGCGTGCGTGCTACTCGTCGTTGCCAAGCTCCAGGCGGTTTAGCAGCACATCCTCGACTTTCAGCAAATGGTGGAGCATTCTCTGCTGCGCCATCAAGGCGTCGCGTTCGCGGATTGCCCTGTAGATCAAGACGTGTTCCTCGTACAGTCTTTCCGTGCTCGCCCTCTCGCCAAACAGCCACATTTTGCGGGTGTTCCGCATGCTCTTCGTCATGGCTCCGGAGATCGTCTTCATCATGTCGATCAACAGCCGGTTGTGACTGGCCTGCGCGATCGCCTGGTGAAAGTCGATGTCGGCCTGTTCGCTCGCCTCTTCCGAATCGGTGCCTGCCCTCATGTCATCCAATGCCTGTTTGAGCGCAGCCAGGTCGTCTTCTTCCCATTTTCGCGCAGCCAGACCGGCACTCCCGACCTCCAGGATTTTGCGGACTTCCAATAGCTCCAGAATGTCTTCGGAACCCATCAGGATGGTAGAGAGGGGAGCGGTCAGGCTGGACGTTTCAAACTTGCGGATAAAGGTGCCCTCGCCTTGCTTTATATCCACCAGGCCCATCGCCTGCAGGGCGCTCAATGCTTCTCTGACCGCAGATCGTCCGACCTGGAATTTTTCCGCCAAAGCCTGCACGGAATCCAGTTTATCCCCGGGCTTTACCTGCCCCTCCATTATCATTTGCATTAGCTCGTCGGTGACGGCTTCATATATCTTTTTGTTGGATATTTGCTGAATTGGCAATGTGCTTCCACCCTTTACCTTGTGCTGAAATCATTTTACTATACGGGAACCCCCGAAGCATCTGCCTCAGGTTTGTCTAGTAAAACAGTGTCGATGCGGAAAAAGATCACAGCCGCGTATAGTTGGTTTGCTTCCGTCACATCTTTTTTCGAGGAGAGCATGGCTGGATGCTGGAAGCTGTCTCGAAACTATATTTTGGGAATATTCAGTCGTATAGTCATCAGATGAGTGAAGACGAGAGCAAAGTATCAAAAATTGACTTTGTGATTCTTTAAAATAGATTCAATATTTAGGTATATATGATAAACTGGTATGTAGCAAGGGTTTTTCAGAAGCAAGCCAGGCAGTATCGGCGTTCGCTGCCTGATGGACAACGGCTGGAGACTTGGTGTTTCTACTTGCCAAGCGTTACTATTTGACAAAAGTCATCAGATGACCTGATCACTAAAACGGGGGATTAGACATGCTGGATACAGAAATTCGCAAAAAGCTGTCAGCGATTGTAGGAGAAAAATATTTGCTCGACACGCCGAATGAACTGTACACGTATTCCTATGACGCGACGCCCATCCACCAAGCCATGCCGGATGCGGTGGTGATGCCGGGCAGCGTAGAAGAGGTGTCGGCTGTGCTTAGGCTGGCAAACGTTCACGGCATACCGATCATACCACGCGGCTCGGGGACGAACCTTGCAGGGGGGACAATCCCTGTCGAGGGCGGCATCGTCATGAATATGAACCGGTTCAACCGCATTTACGAAATCGACAAGCAAAACCTGACGGCAACGCTGGGACCCGGTGTCGTGACTGCCGACCTGCATCAGGCAGTCGAAGCGGAGGGCCTGTTTTATCCGCCCGATCCGGGGAGTATGCGGATATCCACTGTCGGCGGAAACATGGCCCAGTGCGCAGGCGGGATGAGAGGACTGAAATACGGGGTCACCAAGGACTACATACTGGGGCTAGAATACGTCCTGCCGTCCGGAGAAGTGCTTCGCTGCGGCGGAAAAAACATGAAGGACGTGGCCGGCTATGATATGACGAGACTGATGGTCGGCTCCGAAGGTACACTCGGCGTCATTACCGAGATTACGGTAAAGCTGCTTCCCCTGCCGGAGACGAAGCGGACGCTGGTCGCCTACTATACCAACCTCGTCGACGCAGCCAAGACAGTGGAAACAGTGATTGCCTCCAAGATTATTCCGGCGACGATCGAGTTTTTGGATCAGTCCACGATGAAGGTCGTCGATGACTTTGCCAAGCTGGGCCTGCCTTTGGAGATGAAGTCGATGCTCTTGATCGAGCAGGACGGGCCGGAGGAGCTGGTCGTCCGGGATATGGAACGGATCGCGGAGATCGCCAGGCAGCAGGGGGCGGCCGAAGTCAAATTGGCGCAAACAGCCGAGGAGGGAGCCAAGCTTCTGGCGGCCCGACGTTCAGCTTTGGCGGCGCTTTCCCGGCTGCGTCCTACCACGATTCTCGAAGACGCGACGGTGCCCCGCTCCCGTTTGGCCGAGATGGTCGAAGAAGTGGAGCGAATCGCCGAAAAGTACCAGGTGCAGATCTGTACGTTCGGTCACGCGGGGGACGGGAATTTACACCCCACCTGCATGACCGATGAGCGGGACAAGGAAGAGATCCACCGGGTAGAGCAGGCGTTTGAAGAAATTTTTCACGCCGCGATTCGCCTGGGCGGAACAATAACCGGGGAGCACGGCGTAGGGATGGCCAAGAGGAACTACCTCGACCTGAAAGTAGGTGCGGGCGGCATCGAGCTGATGAAGCGGATCAAAGCCGCTTTTGACCCGAACAACATCATGAATCCCGGCAAAATGTTCGCAAGCAGCGGCCGGCGCAGAGTGGTGGTGAAACGATGAGCAAGACGACCAGTCAGGAGCTGCTGTCGAAATTCAACATGGACGAGATCATGAACTGCATGCACTGCGGTTTTTGCTTGCCGGCCTGTCCGACCTACCGGGAAACGGGCCTTGAATCGCACAGCCCCCGCGGGCGCATCGCTCTCATGAAAGGCGTTGCCACCAGCCAGCTTTCCGTAGACCCGGAATTCGAGAAAAACATGTACGCCTGTCTTGGCTGCCGTGCGTGCGAGACGGCTTGTCCGGCGGGGGTCCCTTACGGCAGTCTCGTGGAAACGGCGCGGGAAGTAGTCGAGGACAACAAAAAAAGCGAAGCCACACCGCCTTTTCTTCGCCAGCTCGTGTTCGACAAGGTATTTCCTTATCCGGAGCGGATGCAAGCCTTGGGTACGGCTCTATGGGCAGCTCAAAGCGCAGGACTCCAAACAATGGCCAACAAGACCGGGCTGATCAACATTCTGCCGCGGGAGCTTGCAGAGATGCAGCAAGCGGTCGACAAAATCGCTTCCCCGAGGGAGCGCAAGCAGCGGGAAAAAGTAATGAAAGCGGAAGGAAAGGCCGCCCTGAAGATCGGGATGTTTACGGGCTGCATCATGGACGTGATGTTTTTCGAGACGAATCAGGCGACGGCAAGGCTTTTGACAAAAGCGGGCTGTGAGGTCGTTTTCGTGGAAAACCAGGTATGCTGCGGGGCGCTGCACGCTCATGCGGGAGAAAAGGAAGGGGCAGTCGAGCTTGCCAAGCGCAACATGGAAGCGTTCGAGCGGGCCGGAGTGGACTTCGTCGTCAACAACGCAGGCGGCTGCGGCGCGGCGTTGAAGGAGTACCACCACTGGTTCCACGACGATCCCGAGTGGAAGGAGCGGGCCATGGCGTTTGTCTCCAAGGTGAGAGACGCAAACGAGCTTTTGGCCGAGCTGCCGCCGCTGACCTTTTCCAAGCCGCTCAACGTCCGTGTCACCTATCAGGATTCCTGTCACCTGGCTCACGGACAGGGCGTTCGCAACCAGCCGCGCCAGCTACTGAGGAGCATCCCCGGCGTCGAGCTGATTGAAATGACCGGTGCGGACAGCTGCTGCGGCTCCGCGGGAATTTACAACATCACCAACTTCGACATGTCGATGCAAATTCTCGACGGCAAGATGGAGCATGTAAAGGAAACAAAGGCCCGCGTAATCGTCACATCCAATCCCGGCTGTCTCCTGCAAATGAAAAAAGGCATCATGCGCGCAGGGCTGGAGGGGCAGATGGAAGCGGTCCACATCATGGATTTGCTGGCCCGGGCATTGTAAGGCTGATCAATTGGTTCCTCCGCAGGCCGCCAATTGCCAAGAAACAGACAAATGCGAGCCGTTTCATACCGTACGATCATAGTCCCGTTTCCGTTTGGACGGGACTTTTTGGTTTGCCCCTGTAGAAGATTACCAATACACCAGCAGAATCGGGTAATATAGTATAGGGGGAAAGACCCTCCCATTTACGCACGGACAGGAGATTATGGAATGCAAAAAGTGGAATTGATCGCAACGGCGACATTTGGCCTGGAGTCAGTGGTAGCCGATGAAGTTAGGGCACTGGGCTATCAGGATGTCAGAGTAGAAAATGGAAAAGTTGAGTTTACGGCAGATATTTCCGCGATTCCCCGGACAAATTTATGGTTACGAACGGCGGATCGCGTGCGTCTAAAGATAGGGGAGTTTCGGGCGACGACGTTTGACGAGCTGTTTGAGCAGACAAAAGCGCTTCCGTGGTCGGATTGGATACCGGCAGATGCGACATTCCCCGTCGAAGGAAAATCGGTAAAATCAACGCTGTTCAGCGTACCGGACTGCCAGGCGATCGTCAAAAAGGCAGTCGTGGAAAGTCTGAAAAAGACGTACAAGCAGGATTGGTTTGAAGAAAAGGGGCCGTTGTACAAAATCGAGGTAGCACTTTTGAAGGACATCGCGACCTTGACGATTGACACGACGGGGCCGGGGCTCCACAAGCGCGGCTACCGGAGCCTGATCGGCGCAGCTCCCTTGAAGGAGACGATGGCGGCGGCGATGATTCTGCTGTCACGCTGGAAGCCGGACCGGACGTTGATGGACCCGATGTGCGGCTCGGGGACAATTCCGATCGAAGCGGCTTTGATCGGGCAAAACATCGCGCCGGGTATGAACCGGGAATTCGTTTCGGAAAGCTGGCCGACGATACCGAAGACGGCATGGCGGGAAGCGCGGGCCGAGACGCATGATCTGGCCAGATACGACCAGCCGCTGGAGATTATCGGAACCGATATTGACGAGGATATTTTGCGGGTCGCGAGACGGAATGCAGCCGAAGCAGCCGTAGATGAGCACATCCATTTTCAACAGATGGACGTCCGCAATGTCCGCACCAAGCGAAAGTACGGCTACCTGATCTGCAACCCGCCGTACGGCGAACGGCTCGGAGACTGGAAGCAAGCCGCCCGCCTGTATCGGGAGATGGCGGAGGCTCTGCGGACCTTGGATACATGGTCCATCTACATGCTGACCTCGGACGAGCAGTTTGAGGAGCATTTTGGACGCAAGGCGAGCAAGAAGCGGAAGCTGTACAACGGAAATATCAAGGTCGACTACTACCAGTTCTTTGGACCGCGGCCGCCCCGTCCGAACAAATCAGAAACCCCGGCGGATTGATTCGTTTGTTCAAAGGAACCGGGACGTCTCTTGTGGGGTAACGTAAGCAAATCAAACACAAAGCAGAAAGAAGCGCAATGGAGGAGAAAACATGGGTGTAAGACGATCTGCAGGGAGGGTAATGGCTGCTTTCCTGGCATTTTCATTGATGGCCACCTCGGCAGCCGCCGCCACGGGACCGACTGTTCCGACCGGCACCGCCCCTGAGCCGGACAAAAAGACAGAGGCGGAGCGCTTGCCTGATGAACAGGCGATTGTCTTTAGCGATCTGACGAACAGCTATGCCCGCGAGTCGGTCAATCATTTGGCGTCGCTTCAACTGATCAGCGGGAAAAAGGACAATCTGTTCCTGCCGCAGGAGGCTATTTCCAGACAAGACGTGTTCGTTTTGCTGGCAAAGGTGATGGGGGTACAACCCAAGCTGCCGAGAGAAGAGAAATACGAGGATGTGTCGATGAACAGTCCTTATGCGCCGTACATTTACGGCCTGACGGAACTTGGCGTGCTGAACGGACGCAGCGATGGCACGCTGGGGGCTGCAGATCCCCTGACCCGGCAGGAGATGGCCGTCATTTTAGACAGGCTTTGGAAGGCGGGCAGTGGTCCGAAGCAAATACTGGGGAAGGAAGCGTACGACGACGAGGATGAAATCGCCGACTATGCCAGGGAAGCGGTAGCATCCGTCACCGCCCAAGGCTGGATGAAGGGAGCCAATGGCGCATTCCGTCCACAGGGACAGGTGACGAGAGGAGACGCTGCTGTCATCGCGGAGCGCGTCTGGAATGCCCGTTATCAGCTGGCGGAGAAAGTCGATTTTGCCGTCAGCAAGACAAAGCTGACGGTGATGGCTGGCACCAGCGAGCGCGTAGAGGTCACACGCCCGAGCGGAGGAGCCCTGCCGTTTACCCCGGTCTTCGCGTTTGACCACCCGGAGCTCGGTACGATCTTGCCGGACGGCACCTTCGTCGCCGGTCCCTCTGCCGGGAAAGGCACACTGACGGTAAACGTCGGTTTCAAACAAGTGACGATTCCCGTGGAAATAACGAATGCGCCTGTCGAGCCGAAGAAAGACGAGGCAAAAGGACAGGATGCAAAGGGAACGGCGGAAGGAAAGCAAGCCGCTGACGCCAAGGAATCTGGCAACGCCGCGAAAAAAGCGGATGCGGATGAAAAGCAGGCGGAATCCAAAAATGGACAGGCATCCGAGAAAACGGGAACGCCTGATTCGGAAAAGAAAGAACAAGCTAGTACAACCGACACGGCAGCATCCGAGCTTGCGGGAGACAGCCAGTCCCAAAAGGCGGAGAACGGCAAAAAAAATGAAGCGGTTGGTTCGCAGCCGGGCAGCGGCCAGGAAGCCAGCAGCAAGGGTAGCGACAGCAAAGCTGCCGGAAGCGAGGATACTGGAAGCAAAGAAACAGGCAGCAAAGAAACCGACAGCATGGATACTGGAAATAAAGATACCGAAAGCAAAAATGCCGAAAACAACGATAATGATAGCGAAAACACCGACAGCGATGTCGATCAGCCTTCCGAGGAGGACGAGCTGGTCAATCTCGCCCCGGGGAGCTTCACATCCGTAAAAACGTTTGGAATGGCAGATGCATTCTTCCAGGAAGTCGAAAAACAATATCCCGGCCCAGTCGGCGGCTTGGTCACGCCTTCCGAGACATGGACGGGCTACAATCGCCAATTTGGCCGAAAAGTGACGGTCGTACTGCCGGAAGCCAAACAGCTGGAGAGAGTAACACTCACGCTCAAGCATCAGAGAACCTCAGGGATTACCATTCCGGAGTGGATGGACGTGGAAGTGTCGCCAGACGGGAAAGCATGGTATTTTGCCGGAAAAGCAAAGCACGATGTATCTCAGGCGGAGGATGCTGTAGTTGAGCGGACGCTGGCCGTTACGCTGCCGCAGGTGGAGACCCGCTATGTACGGGTATCCTTCCCGGTAAAGGTGTTTGCCTTCGCCAGACAGCTCGAAGTATGGGGCAGGGATGGCAAGGGAAGCGCAGCGCCGCCGGTGCTGCTGCCATTTGCCAACCAGACCGATCCCCAGGCGGTAAAACCGTTGCCGCGCCGAGTCGAGAACATGCTTCTCGCCTATACCGGTGAACATGGCGAACGGGGAACCTGGACGAAGGAAGAATTCCTCCCGATGGTCGGCTACCGGACCACAGACGGCTTCATGCGGGATCAGATGTTTGACACGATCCTCTTCCTGCCGTACCAGAC
Source organism: Brevibacillus sp. FSL K6-6036 (assembly GCF_037964015.1). Taxonomy (NCBI): domain Bacteria; kingdom Bacillati; phylum Bacillota; class Bacilli; order Caryophanales; family Paenibacillaceae; genus Brevibacillus; species Brevibacillus sp. FSL K6-6036. The sequence goes on along the minus strand of NZ_CP150173.1, from coordinate 4,793,520 downwards.
CATGCCGGCCACCAAGGACAGGTGGAATCAGTATTTGGACGATTTGTTCCGCTCCAACCAGCAGCTCGACGCGCTGAACAGCGCGATGCGGGAGTTCAACCGACTGCGGGGAACGCTGTATGCATCGCCAACGATAGAAAATGTCGTATTGGCGCTGCCGTACCCCAATTCGGCGCAAACGGACTTCGGCGTGATCGATCCGAAAAAAGGGTCGCTTTCCTTTAATGCCAAGCAGGTGGGCGAGGAGCAAGCGTATCAAAACCGCAAGCAGGCATTGGAATGGTATTATGGCGAACTGAAAAAACGCTGGGATCAGGCTGGCTTCCAGTATCTGCGCCTGGATGGCATCTACTGGTTCCACGAGCTGGTGGAAGACGCAGCTCCAAAGGAACGAGACCTGATCCGCCACATGGGCAGCATGGTCCACAACGACTCGCTGCGCTACTACTGGATTCCCTATTTCGGAGCGCCAGGGCTCAGCGAGTGGAAGTCTCTGTATTTTGACAATGCGTTCCTGCAGCCGACCTACTACACCGACAAGCCGGTTCCGCTGGAGCGTATCCAGGGAACGGTGGAAGTGATGCAAAAGTACAGCATGGACGTCGAGATCGAAGGAGACGACCGGATGTACCGCGATCCGAAGTTCTACCAGCTGTACTACAACCAGTTGATCGCGGCGCGCAAAGCCGGAATGGACAAAAATAATATTCACGCCTATTATTTTGGTTCGAAAACGCTGCTGATCGCCGCGAACAGCGATGATCCTGTGATCCGCGCTATCTATGATGACACGTATAAGTGGATGCGAGGAAAGTTTGAGCAGGATGAGTATTATCTGCCGGAAGAAATTCCGGTGAACAAGTAGATTTGTGAACGCTGAAAAAGGTCTGCCTCCGAAGGGAAGCAGACCTTTTAGCAAGTTTTAATAAGAGCTGATTTCATTGTAGTTTTCGTCGTACGCTACGATTGTGGAAAACGTTTTAACACCGAGTCTAACATCAAAGTAGTATTTATAATTATCGATCATTATTATGGAAGATTCATTATTTGGGTATGTAATTTGAACCGATTTGATCCTGCTGTCATTAATTACTCCGCAAATGATTTGGAAATTAGTGTCTTTATTTGGCAAGCCTCCTACTACTTGCAGTTTTGTAAACGGCGAGTTAACATCCATCTTTGCTATTTCCAGATGAACAATCTCCCAGTTGTTTTTGTTATGTTCAGCATAGAATGAACCTTCAAATCGTTCCTCATTCTTATTAAAAATAAATTGTCCAAATCCAGATTGTTCGATATATGAAACCTTCACAACTTTGAAATCTTCAACTTTCGAACCTATTTTTTCGTCTGTCTTTTGATGAACAAATGAAATTAGCGCTTGGTCTTCATCTGTAAAACTAATCGTTTCTGGACTGGTGTTTATTTCTTTAGGTTGACATCCTAATAAAAGCAGAAATAACAGTACAGTATAAAATAATTTAGTTTTCATTAAATTGGTTTCCTCCTTAAATAAAAGTGGGGTTTCCCCCACTTTTATTTATACATAGCGGCAAACATGTAAATAATACCGGGTCCTTCAACCTCACTAATTGCGTATTGCTTCCAGCTTGCCGAGGCTCCAGCGTTAATGGATAATCCCAGAAAACTAGCAGAAAATGCCTTAGATACTCTTGCTGTCGCTGGTTGGTAGGATTGAATGTAACTTGAGATCCCTTTGGCATAAGTAAAAGGGTTTTTTACAGACTCTTCTGTAATTTCTACAACTCCGTAACCTGCTGCGGCACCACTAGTTGCTGATGTATTCGTGCTTACAGCATCATCTAATATATTTCCGGGGGTATTGTTATTGTTTAAATAAAAGTGATGGACTATCGCTACTCTAGAGTAACTAATACCTTGTTGAAACTCCCACGATGGACCTGTGACATAGTTTCCCGACTTATCAGGAGTTGTATGTGTGTCAATATATGTCGAATAATTCCACGGACCAGCAATGTGAGGTAGTAATTGAGCTGCTGCTAGATCTTTTGTTAGTTCTTTATATCTTTGAGGGTCTGTTTCAGATGTGTTAAAACTAGCTCTAAAAATGGTACCATCAGCAAATTTTATTTCATATTGATCTTTAAGTTTTCCTTTTTTTTCTATCCCTATCAATTATTTTCTGGGCCTCTTCCATTCTATCTGCTTGTTTTGCTAAAGCAACTAATTCCTTTTTCCATACTGCTTTGTCTAGATTGCGAATTCTTTCTTTGTACTCACGGGGATGAGAATTAACATATTCTTCAGTAACATCACTTAAATTATATTTATTTTCAGATTCACTATATTCATCAAGAGAGAACTAAACACCCTTTCCAAAAAATATTTTATAATTGTATAATATTGGTAATAAACAACAATATAAACCATTTATTGTATAATTTTCAATTAGCATTTTGTTACTTGATTTGTTTATTACAAGTCGTTAACTTTGTCTCGGACAAGTAGAAAGGACACCATTTACAAGGTAAGATAGTTAAGTAGAAACAAGAGGGACTAACTCCCTCGGAAGACAAACCCTCTTGTTTTAATCTAGTAGCCTCATCTTACAGGACACGCCTGGCATCTCTTATTATATTCCTACTTTGCTTTGCTCGTCTTTTACCCTCCATACCCCGATGTTCTTTCAATACCACCACCCTCCGGTATTAACCGGAACATATACACATACAGCAAAGCACTCAACAGCGAAATACCCAAGATAATCGAGAAGACGCCGAGCGGCGACAGCCACTCGGACAGACCGATGGCGAGCGGCGCAATAAACCGGCCGATGGAAAATTGCAGCGACGACGCTCCCATGTACTGACCTCGGGCGTCCTCAGGCGCATATTTGCTGATAAAGCTCTGCACGACCGGCGTGCGGATCAATTCGCCCAGAGTCAGTACGAACATACAGCCGAACAACAGCCAGATATTGCCCGTAAATGCCATCAAAAACAAGCCGAAGCCGTACAGGACGGAGGAGAGGATCAGGCTGTTCCGATCGCTCCAGTGCTGAAACCAGCGGGTGACAGGCAGGGTAAACAGCACGACCAAAAGACCGTTCAATCCCATCAGCCAGCCAAATGCGGATGTCCCCCCGATAGAAAAGGACCAATCTCCCCACCAGACCAGCGGCTGACTGGGCACGTGCTCTTTTACGTACAGTGCCATGTACAGGTCCAGCTGCATGAAGGCGATGGCTACCAGAATGCCAGCCAGAATGTAGATGGCAAACGGTTTGTCTGTAAAAATGACCGCATAGCTCCGGAACTGTTCTTTCAGCGAAAAACGCTTGGCCGGCGCGGCCTCTGCCTTGCCGATGAGAGAAGGAAGCGTCTCCCGGATCAAAAAGAAGAGCAAGACCCCGTAGACAAATTCCACGATGGTACAGGCGAGCAGCAGTTCAAAGCGGTAGTGGACAAAGAAGATGGAACCGAGCACGGGACCGGCGACAACCCCGATGTTCATCGCTGTGTAAAAGGTGGCGAAGACAACGCGGCGCTCGTCTTCCGTTGTCAGATCGGCCACCATGGCAGAGCTGGCGGGCCAATACATCGAGCCGGCCATCCCAATGCCGATAAAAGCCACGTAAGTCATCCACGGCGAAGACGAAAATGCAAACAGTGCAAACATGACGGATGATGAAAAAATGGCGATCAGCATGGTCTTTCTACGGCCGATCCGGTCTGCCAGATACCCGCCGGCCAGATTGGCGACGATGCCGAGCAGCGGAGGAACCATCAGCAGCAGTCCGGCTACATCCTTGCCGAAAACATCGCTGAAATATAGGGCCATGAAGGGAAAGTACATCCAGAAAAACGTATGCGTAATCAACTCGCCGAACAGGCGGACCTTCAGGTTGAGGTCCCAAGAACGCCAATACATGAAAATTTCCTCCAATCTCTCAAAGAAGCTCGTTTCGCATCTGCAGGTGCCCCGCCTTTGTGAGGGGCTGATTCTCTCCTGGTTCGGCTTGGATTATGAAAAAAAGCGCAAACGGAGGAGTGTGAAAACCTCTTCCGCTTGCGCTTTTTGCGTCTGGGTCGGGATACTGGGACGGGGTCTTGGGGTACGCGAAAACAAGGTACGTATCCCGTACGCAGAATCGACAAAAGAACGGTCTCGATTCTACACCGAATGTCCCAGATCAGAAAAGACGGAAGCGGGTTCAGGCATCCTGCAGCTTCTTGCATTCAGATAGGGTTTTGTCAGGGGTGAGGACCCCTGGACAAGGTCCCCAATCTAAATCGTAGAAACTACAGAAAGCAACATGAACCAACACTCCCGTCTTTCAAAAATTTTTTGCCAGATTGACTCTTGTTGACTAGAATACTCCACTGTCGGGAAAAAATGCAAGAAAATTTTTTTGTTCTACGGGTGAACCTCGATCATACCTGGATGGTCCTCTACGACGTCCGCGATGATCCGGGCCCACTCTACTCCATTTGCATGCAGGGTTTGCAGCAGCCGCTCGCCATCAGCAGCAGGCAGGCTGATCAGCAATCCCCCGGAGGTGACGGCGTCGCAGAGGATCAGCCGGTCTGTTTCGTCCAATGCTTCCGGGAAACGGACGCGGTCCGATACCCAGCGGAAATTGGATTTGCTGCCGCCCGGGACGATGCCCTGTTCAGCCAGCTCGCGGGTACCAGGCAAGACGGGCACTTGTGACTGGCGGATGCGGATGCCGACCTTGCTGCCTTCCGCCATTTCCAGCGCATGCCCCATGAGGCCAAAGCCGGTCACATCCGTGCAGGCGTGCACGGGAAAATCGTGCATGCATTCAGCGGCCCGCTTGTTCAGCGTAGCCATGATTTCCATGACCAGCTCTGTCTTCTCCGGAGAAAGAGCTTCGCGCTTGATCGCGGTCGTTTGGATACCCACACCGATCGGCTTGGTCAGGATCAGCACGTCACCCGGCTTGGCCCCGGCGTTGGTCAGCACGCGGGAAGGGTGGATGATACCGGTAACCGCAAGACCGAATTTTGGCTCCTGATCGTCGATGGAGTGGCCGCCGACGAGCACGGCACCCGCCTCTGCGACCTTTTCAGCGGCGCCGCGCAGGATGTCCGTCAGAATCGAAGGGTCCAGCTTGTGAATGGGAAAGCCGACGATGTTCATGACCGTCAACGGTTTTCCGCCCATGGCAAAAACATCGCTGATCGCATTGGCAGCAGCGATCTGGCCGAACCAGTACGGATCATCCACGATCGGGGTGAAAAAATCGAGCGTCTGTACGATAGCCAAATCGTCAGTCAGTTGGTAGACGCCGGCATCGTCCGAAGTCTCCACGCCGACCAAGAGACGCGGATCGCGCTCTGCAGGCTTGGGCAGATTTTTGAGTACAGACGAAAGGGCGTCAGGGCTGATCTTGCAGCCGCAGCCTCCCTTTTGGGTAAGAGCAGTAAGCTTGATGGTTCCAGACATGTTATGACCTCCTGACCAGCGAGGAATAATGATAAGATAGAAAAAACAAACAAGCTGATACATTCAGGATACCAGAAGCAAGGGTGACATGACATTGCAAGATATAACCGTAGAAGAGATGCTGCATCGGGGATACGCCAATCTGATCGATGCCCGTTCCCCCGGGGAATTTGCCCGCGACACGATCCCGGGAGCGGTCAATATTCCATTGTTTAGTGATAGTGAACGCGCACAGGTCGGAACTGCCTATAAGCGTGAGGGACAAGCAGCGGCTCAGTGGCTCGGCATGCAAATTGTCTCTCCCAAAATGGAGACGCTGATGGAAGCCATCCGGCAAAGGGGAGAGGAGACGGGGGAACCGCCGGTGATTTTTTGCTGGCGGGGCGGGATGCGCAGCAGGGCGATGGCGACCTTCTCCACGTTTGCCGGTGTCCCGGTCCGCCGACTGATCGGAGGCTATCGTGCGTACCGCAAGCATGTGGTTGGCACCATAGAGCCGTATGAGCTGAATCGGCCGGTCTTCCTTTTGCACGGCATGACAGGAGTCGGGAAAACAGAGCTGCTGCGCCATTTGGAGGCATCCGGCTTGCCTGTCCTCGACCTGGAGCGAATGGCAGGCCATCGCGGATCGGTATTTGGGCACATCGGCAAAGGAAAGCCGGCGAATCAGAAGATGTTTGACGCGCGTTTGTTTGAAACGCTGCGAAGGCTGAAGGATGCGCCGTACTTTGTCATGGAAGCGGAAAGCCGGCGGATCGGCAATGCGCTGCTCCCGCCGTTTTTGCTCCAAGCCAAGGAGCAAGCTGTCCACATTTTGTTGACGGCTCCTCTGGAGGTGCGGGTTCAGCGTCTTTATGATGAATACGTGACTCCCTTTTCCTGGAGACCGGATTTTGCGGAAAAAATAAAAGACGCCTATCTAAAAATCGCCCGCCGCATTCCTACCGCGCAGGCAAAGCTGTTGACGGAGGCTCTGCAAGCTGGTGATTATCGCCAGGCGATCGCGTCGCTGCTGGTCCATTACTACGATCCTAGGTACCAAAACAAGCAAAGGGATTACGTAACAGAAATACACGAATGCGTAGATGCCGCCGATCTGGAAGCAGCAGGAAAAAGCATCCAGGCACTAATTGAAAAATATCTGCCAGTTCGGTAAAGTTATTTTTATCAAACTATGGTGCAGGAGGAGATGGGATGCTGGACCCACGCATAGTCAAGCTGGCGGAAAACCTGCTGAATCACTCTGTTCGTTTGCAGGAGAAGGAATGCTTGTTGATAGAAATTCGAGGAGAAGGGCACCCGCTGGCAAAGGAATTGGTTAAACAGGCGTATGCCAAGGGAGCGTATCCGTTTGTCCAGATCATCGATCCGTCTATCGAGCGGGAGCTGATGATGGGGACGGATGAGGAACGAGCGTCGTACATGCTCAAATGGAATGAGCCCAAATTCAAAGACATCCAGGCCTACATTGTGATCAACGGTCCGACGAATGACAGCGAGTCCGCTGATGTTCCCGTAGATCGCCGCCGCGCCCATCATAAAGTGGTGCAGCCGCTCAATGATTACATCGTTTCCAACGTGCGCTGGACACTGCTCAACTACCCGACCCCGTCCATGGCCCAAAGCGCCAATATGTCGACGGAAGCATTTGAGGACTTTTACTTTGACGTCTGTTCGGTGAATTATCAAAAGATGCACGAAGCTTTCCTGCCGCTCAAAGAGCGGATGGAGAGAACAGACAAGGTGAGATTGACCGGACCGGGGACAGATTTGACGTTTTCCATCAAGGGAATTCCAAGCATCATCTGTGCAGGGGAGTTCAATATCCCGGACGGGGAGATATATACGGCGCCTGTGCGTGATTCGGTCAATGGAACGATTTCCTTTAACGCAGCGACATCGTATATGGGCACCCGCTTTGAAAACGTCAAGCTGACCTTTGAAAACGGGAAAATCATAGAGGCAACCGCCAATAACACCAAGCGGCTGGGTGAAATCCTGGACAGTGACGAGGGAGCGCGTTATATCGGCGAGTTTGCCATCGGGGTAAATCCGTATATCCTCCACCCGATGAACGATATTTTGTTTGACGAAAAGATCGCTGGCAGCTTTCACTTTACTCCCGGCCGCGCCTATGAAAACGCGGACAACGGCAACCGCAGCCAGGTGCATTGGGATATGGTCAACATTCAGCGCCCTGAGTACGGCGGCGGTGAAATCTGGTTTGATGACGTGCTGATTCGCAAAGACGGATTGTTTGTACTGCCTGAACTGCAAGGATTAAACCCGGAGAATTTGAAAGGGTAAGCGGGCAGGTGCAGAAATGAACGCATGGCCATTTCTCTGATGAATTTCAAAGCCAAATACGGAACCTCCCGGATGCTGCCATCCAAGTGGCTGTTCGGCGAGAAGCTTGGTTAAAACCTCTTGTGAAAGCAAGGGGTTTTCTGTTTTTTGCATATGGGGCATCCATTCTACAGGTTCAAGCAGTGGCCAATGGCTGTCACGACCCGGCAAAGTCTTTTTGTAACTTTACAAACAAAAATGTTTACAAAATAACACCTCTAAAATATACTTAATATACAAATAAGTTTAAAAAAGAGGTGTTTACCATGACCCGCTTGCTTTGGAAACATCGTTTGCATATGTTTTTTGACGGAAACCTCATTGGTCGGGAGTACCACGCAGAAGAAGGATATGTCACGCAATGCCTGGAAATGGGGCAGGCAAAAGCGGCCATCGACTTTGACCGGTGCATAAGCGATGTTGTACTCCGCTTTTGAACAAAGCGGTCAACTGGCGCTTGCTCATCATCTTCCGATACAATAGGAGGAAATGAGAACGAAAGCAGGAGATGGGCTTGAGCAAAAAAGGCTGGCTGGAATATGAGGTGGCAGAGGCGGACGCAGGGCTTACTGTCGAGAGCATCGTCCGGGAAAAACTCCATGTCTCGGGGAGAATGCTGCAACGGCTTACGAGGAGCAAGGGAGTGCTCCTGAACCGGAAGCCCCCTTTTCTAAAAAGGGTGGTAAAAGCAGGGGACAAGGTAGCGGTCAGGGTTCAAGATCAGCCCGGGCAGGATGCTTCACCGCAGCAAGCAGCCCAGCGAAAGCAGGGGAAGAGCGTTGAAGCGGCTTTACCTGTAGAGATTTTGTACGAGGATGAGCATCTGCTGGTCGCAAACAAGCCGGCGGGCATGATGGTCCATCCCGTCAAGCAAGATCAACAAGGCACACTGGTTCATGCCCTTGCCGAGTATTTGCGGGAAAAGGGCGAGCCGGACCGCGTCCATCCGGTACATAGGCTTGACAAGGAGACCTCGGGAGCTATTTTGGTGGGAAAGACCAGCTACGGGCATCAGCTCGCTGATCGATTGCTGCGCGACGGGAGCTTGCATCGGGAATACCTCGCTGTCGTCTGCGGGCGTCTGGAGGAGGCGAACGGTACAATTAGCGCTCCTATCGGGCGAGACCCCCGCCATCCTACCCGCCGCAAGGTAACGGAACGGGGGGAGGAGGCTGTCACCCATTACGAGCTGGAGGCCTTTTCTGCGGATACCAGTCTTGTCCGGGTATGGCTGGAGACCGGGCGAACGCATCAAATCCGCGTTCATTTTCGCCACATCGGGCATCCGCTTGCAGGAGACGGCATGTATGGCGGCAGAAGGGACTTGCTCAGGCGTCAGGCCCTCCATGCCAGCAAGCTTTCCTTTCCGCATCCGATTACCGGGCAGGAGATCGTTTGCGAGGCGCCGCTACCAGATGACATGAACGAATTGATAAAAAGGGAGTACAATCTGGCAAATCGCTAGTTTTTGGAGCTGTTGACCCATACGGTCAGCAGCTTTTTTCATTGATGTTGACAGGAAATGAAAGAGACCCTGCATTTATGATATTATCCCCTTTAAGTAGACAGGAAAAAGCAAGTCCCTTACTGTTTACTTGGAGGGGATTTTTCTATGGGGAAAATACGTACGACTTATTCCAAAGAAATCAAAGAAAAAGCTGTTCGGCTCTATTTCGAAGAGGGAGTTGGAAGCACCACAATCGCAAGAGAGCTTGGTATACCGAGTCATAAAATCGTGATGAGATGGGTCAGACACTTTGAGAATGAAGGGCTGGAGGGGCTTGAAGAAAAACGAGGCAAGTCCAGAGGATTTCGGAAAGGAAGGCCGCGGAAACACCCCATGAGTTTGGAAGAGGAAAATGTTCGGTTACGAGCAGAAAATGAGTATCTAAAAAAGTGGCTCGGACTCGAAAGGCGGTGAAGAATCAAAGAGAACAAGCCAAAGCCTACGCCATTATAAAGGAACTGTCTGAAAGATATCCGATTCTTATGTTGTGCTCTCTCGCAGGTGTTTCGCGAAGTGGTTATTACAAGTGGGTAGCCCGACAACAGAGTCTGTCTAGCAAGTTGGTGGAGGATGAGGATTTGAAGACAAAGATTTTGGAGTGTCATCAAGAGGTAAACAAAATATACGGTTATCCGCGAGTGAAGGTGTGGCTTCGTCAAAAGTATGGGATTCACGTGAATCATAAGCGGGTGTATCGGCTCATGAGAGAACTAGGCATCCAGGCTTGTATTCGGAAGAAGCGAAAACATTTCGGCCACAAAGAGAAGGTCGTGATTTCCGAAAATAAACTGAACCGTGAATTTACTGCTTCACGTCCGAACGAAAAATGGGTAACCGATATTACTTACGTAATTTTCAGCGGACGTCGACTATATTTATCTGTTATTTACGATCTGTTCAACAACGAAGTTGTTGCCTACAAGTTGAGCAAAAGAAACGATCTGCGGCTGGTGATCGATACGGTCAAGGCTGCCATAAAAAAAGGAGATGTGAACGGAGTCCTGTTGCATAGCGACCAAGGATTCCAATACACATCCCGACAATATAACCAACTACTCCAACAATATAACATCACGGCGAGTATGTCCAGAAAAGGAAATTGTTTGGACAACGCTTGTATCGAGAGCTTTTTCAGCCATCTGAAATCAGAGTGTCTGTATTTACACAACTTCAAAACGGATGAAGAAGTACAGAACGCCATTCATAACTACATTCGTTTTTACAATCACAAACGTTTTCAGACCCGCTTAAACAACCTGAGCCCGGTACAATACCGAGCTCAAGCAGCTTAACTAACATTGAAATGAAAGGGCTTATTAAAGTCTGTCTACTTGACAGGGGTAAGACCATTTATACGTTTCACGTATGGCTTACAGCTCCGCTAAAAAAGCCCGGGTCCAAAAACCCATTTGGAACGCATGCAAGTATTTACATGCATGCAAAGCTCCGTTATAATGGGTTTGCTAATTATTGCCATGTGAAAGCAAGTGCTTGCATGATACGGAGGTAACAAAATGGATAAGCCGGATCACGAAAAAATCCAGAGCGGGAAAGGAGATGAACAGGAAACGAGGGAACGGATTTTGGCTGCTGCCCGCCAGCTCATGTCCCAGAAAGGCTACAAGGGCGCAACCACTCGCAAAATCTCCGAGCTGGCCGGCGTGAATGAAGTGACGATTTTCCGCCATTTCAAAAACAAGGAGCGGATTCTCATCGAGCTTTTGGAGGAGATGACCGAGATTCGCCCTGCGCTGGAAAAAGCGATTCACGCCTGCGGCCACGACGTCAAAGCGATGCTCATGCACTACGGCGAAGCCTATTACAACGCGCTTGTGGAGCGAAAGGAAGTTCTGATCATCTGTCTGATCGAATCGCAGAATCACCCAGAGGTTTTCAACCTGCTCAGCCGCATGCCGCAGATCGCCGATGAGATGCTGAGCGAAAAGCTGCAGGAGATGCATGAGGCCGGACTTCTTCCCAAAGGAGACTTTGCGACCGCAGCCCACATGTTTGTCTCGGCATTCTTCCACTCTTTTTTGGCAAGGCATTGGGTGAAGGTAGACTGCGACAGCTTGATCGATATACCGACAATGACGGAAAGCAGTGCAGACATTCTGCTGCGCGGCATCGGCAGCCGATGAAATTTTGCCAGTTTTCAGTTGTATATGATGAAAGCACGTAGATGAGCGGACATATAGGGGAATGGAGTGGAGGGTCACATGAGAAAACAATGGCTGTCTTTTCTCGCAATCGCCGGGCTATTGGCGACGACGGCTTGCAGCAGTCAGGAGCCTGCTGCGGAAGCTGTGTCCGAAGTAAAGCAAGTAGAGCTTGCCGTGGTGAAACAGGAGCAGGCGGTGAAGGTAACCGAGCTTTCCGGCACATTGCAGCCGCTGGAGGAAGCGCTCGTCTCGTTCGAGGTAGCTGGACGGATCACCGAGCTTGCCAAAAACGAAGGTGACACTGTCAAAAGGGGTGACATCCTGGCTCGTCTGGACGGCAGCGATTATTCGCTTCAGGTCGCTTCCGCCAGTGCCACCGTTCAGCAAACAGGAGCCACGCTGGAAAAGGTAACAAAGGGAGCACGCGAGCAGGAGATCGAGCAGGCGCGCCTGGTTGTGGAAAAGGCGACGATCGCCCATCAACAGGCGGAGGACGACTTCAAACGGATTGAGGCGCTGTACCGGGAAAAGGCCATCTCCCAGAGCGAGTACGAGACTGCGCAAAATCGCGTAAATGTTGCCCTGACGGATTTGCAAAACGCCCAGCAAGCCTTGTCGCTGGTTACGCAGGGCGCTCGCGCCGAGGACAAGACACTGAGCCAGGCGAGCTACCATCAGGCCGTGATCGGCAAAGAGCTGGCTGCCAGTACGCTGGCCAAAACCCAGCTGCGCGCTCCGATCGATGGCACGATTATCGCCAAGCTCGGATCGGCGGGCTCCCTGGTCGGTGTGGGAAGCCCCGTTTACCGGATCGGACAGATCGATACATTGAAGGTCGTGCTGCCGGTTCCAGACCGGGAGATTTTTGCCTGGACGGAAGGTGAGGCCATTACGCTTGAGCTTTACGGGCAAAAGCGGGAGGGCAAGGTGGTGAAAATTCACCCGGCCGCCAACCAAAGCACGGGGACCATCGGTGTCGAGGTACAAGTGAAAAACGAGAAGCACGACTGGTTCGCCGGTCAGGTCGTGAAGGCGACCAAAACGGTGCAAGGAAAAGCAGGGCTGTACGTGCCGGTCGAAGCGGTGATCAGCCGAGGGCAGGGCGAGGCCCACGTCTTTGTCGAAAGCGCCGGAAAAGCGGTGAAAACCCCGGTGACGATCGGCGAGATCAACAGCAACAGACTGGAGATCACCAGCGGGTTGAAGGAAGGGGACCGACTTGTCGTCAAAGGAGTAGACCAGTTGTTTGACGGCGATCCGATCGAGGCGGCAGGAGGACAACCACAGTGATTGAATACATCGTCCGCAAACGAAAAATCACGCTCTTGTTCTTTACAATGGTCGTCCTGATCGGTTCTCTCAGCTTTTTCCAGCTCCCCAAGCAGGAGCAGCCCGACATCATTGTCAATCTTGCCACTGTCACCACGATTTATCCGGGTGCTTCGCCAGAGAAAGTAGAGCAGACGGTCACCAAGAAGCTGGAGAAAAAAATCAACGAGCTTCAAGGCCTGAAATACGTCTCGTCTGTCTCCGGTCTGGGCGTGTCGAGCATTATCGTGGAGACAGACGGAGATGTCGATCCCAAACAAAAGTGGGATGAACTGCGCAAAAAGGTAAAGGATGCCGAGGCTGATTTGCCGGAGGATGCCAAGCAGCCGATCATCAATGACGACCTGAACCGCACCTTCGTCCAGACGCTCGCGATCACCGCTGACACCCGCGAAGAGCTGTACAGCCTCAGGTCCACCCTGAAGTCGTGGAAAGAACAGCTCCGCACGATTCCCAATGTGGCAGACGTGACCATCAAAGGCTTGCCGGACGAGGAGATCCAGATTCAGGTGGATACGCAAAGGCTGAGCCAGTACGGGCTGACCTGGGGCCAGGTGCTGATGGCGGTCAAAAAGGAAAACGAACGGATTCCGCTTGGAGACTTGACGGCCGATAGCCGCACGTACCAGCTCAAGCTGGCGGAAAGCCAGGATGTGGAGGCTTTAAACGACGTCATCGTCTCCCGGACACAGCAGGGCTTCCCGATCTATCTGAAGGATGTCGGTAGCGCCATGCTCACCACAGAGCAGATCGAGTCGTATTCCTACTTCAATGGCAAGCCGTCTGTATCGATCAGCATCAACGCCGAGACAGGCAGCGACGTACCGTCCCTGCAAAAGCGCGTCGACGAGATGGTGAAAACGCTGGAGAAGTCGCTTCCCGCATGGGCGCAGAAGCATTCCATTTACTCGCAAAAGGAACGCGTCGATGAGCTGTTCGGGGATCTTTCACGCGAGATGCTGATCGCCGTTTTGGCTGTACTGTTGGTATGTACACTGGGATTGAACCTGATCACTTCTTTTGTGGTAGCGCTGGCGATCCCGATCTCGCTTGCATCGGGGTTGTTGTTCCTGCCTTCCATGGGCATCACGCTGAATATGATTTCGATTGTCTCGCTGATCATCGTGCTGGGGATTCTCGTGGATGATGCCGTGGTCGTCAATGACAACATCGAGCGGAGGCTGTCCACGCTGGGCGAAAAACCGCTCCCGGCAGCAGTCAAAGGCGCAAAAGAGGTGTCCATCTCCATCGTCACGGCAACGCTTGCGACAATCGCTTCCTTCGGTCCGCTGATGTTCATGAGCGGAAACGTCGGACAGTTTATCCGGCCCGTGCCTGTGATTATTTCCTTGACGATGCTCGCTTCGATGCTCATGTCGCTGACGATTATCCCGATATTCCGGCAGTGGTACGAACATCGCCGCAGAGGCGGAGTCGAAGGGTACCGGAAGCCGCCGGGGCTGCTCGGCAAGCAAATTTTCCAATTGACGAACTGGTACGCGGGCAAGCTGATGCCGCGGATTTTAAAACGGCCCGTGCTCGCGGGCATGGTCGGCGTTTTGATCGGCACCAGCGCCTACGGATTGATCCCGCTGACACCGATCCAGCTTTTCCCCAACGACGAGCGGCCGCAATTTCTCGTCAACGTCCGTCTGCCGGTCGGGACCAGTGTGGAGGAGACGGACCGGGTCGTACGGGGAGTGTCGGACTGGATCCAAAAGCAGCCGGGGATCGAGTCGGTCGCCGCTTACGCGGGCGGCAGCGCCCCCAAAATGTTCAGCGGCGATACCGAAATCGGCGAGGGCATCACGCTTGGGCAACTGGTCGTCCGCTTTGACAAGTCAAAGGTAAAGATTGAGGATATGCTGGAGCCTTGGCGCGAGGAGTTTAAAAAGCTCTATCCGGAAGCGAGCATTTTGCCGAAGCAACTGGAAGCAGGTCCCCCGGTCGGCAAGCCTGTTGTGATCCGGGTATATGGGGAAGACATTCCTACGCTACGTTCGTTAGCAGGGGATATCAAGGACCGGATCGCCAAGCTGGAAGGCACGTACGACATTCAGGACGATTTCGGAATAGAGCGGTACACCCTGGAGTTTGTGGTGAACCGGGAGCTGATGAAGGAAAAGCTGGTCAATTACAACGATCTGTCGCAGACGCTCCGCCTCGCCAGCGAAGGCATCACCGTCAGCCAGTTCGATACGGGGACGGATTTGCTTGACATCAAGCTGTTTATGCAAAAGGGAGCGGCCGATCCGACCGTCCTATTCCAGCGACTGACCGTAACCAATGCGGCAGGCGAGCAAATTCCGCTGTCCCAGCTAGCAGAGGTCAAGCCCACTTTCAGCACGCAAAAAATCCCGCACCGGAATCTCTCGCGTGCCGTGACGATTACGAGCGACCTGCGAGGCCGTACGGCGACAGAGGTCATGGCTGAAATCAAGCCGCTGCTCGAATCCATTTCATTCCCTGAGGGGTATCGCTGGGAAATCGGCGGCGAGACTTCGGAGCAGACGGATATCTTTATCGACATGGGGAAACTGTCGGTCATCGTCCTTTTCCTCATCCTGATTTTGATTGCAATGCAGTTTTATTCGCTCAGCATTCCCGTGCTGGTTCTCAGTACGGTGTACCTGGCCTTTGCCGGAAGCTTGATCGGGCTGTTCGTCACGCAGACGCCGCTCGGCTTCATGACGATGATGGGGGCGATCTCGCTATCGGGGATCGTGGTGCGAAACGGCATTGTGCTGATCGAGTTTATCGAAGAAGCGCGGCATGCCGGAGCGGAGCTGAAGCAGGCCGTGATCCAGGCCGGAGAGGCGCGTCTGCGTCCGATTTTGCTGACCTCGCTTACGGCTGTGGCGGGCCTGACGCCGCTCGCGCTGTTTGGGGACGTACTGTTCCGTCCGCTGGCGGTCACCATCATCTTCGGATTGATCTTTTCCACGCTGCTGACGCTGATCGTCGTTCCGTCTTTCTACACAGTGCTCGCGGAGCGGAAGGCCAGGCGGAAAGCCAGACTGGCAGCCAAGCGGCCTGATCTGTACGGGCCGGAGGCGGAGCTGGAAGGGTAACGAAGTTTCGATACGTAAAAGCATCGAATACAAACAGGCACCGAATACACTAGTACCGAAAACAAACAAGTACCGAATACAGCAAAGATGCTTTTATCACTTTGCGGCGGGCTTCTGCTCCTAAGGGACAGAAGTCCGTTTCTCTTTCAAACACGAGCCTCCCCGAATGAAGGCACACAAGTACATAGCTCGCTGGATGTCGAAGGGAAAATAGCAATGGCAAAGCCTGTTATTTTCATCCCAAGGCATATGATATAATCCCGATAGAGGATGTTCAAAAAGTCCGGGAAAAGCAAGCTGCGAATTTATGATGTGGTCCGACTACTGTCATGTAATGCCGCGACGTATGTGGGAGAGGCGCACGTCCGAAAAAGCTGTTGTCCACCCATCCGCGTATACATAGCATCTGCATATACAGCTTCACCTGCGCTCCGCACATACAGGCTCAGCATACACAGCCGCACCTGTGCTCCGCTGCTGGGGTCTGCCGTGCCTTGAACTGAAACGGCCTGGTTTTCCCGGACTTTTTGAACGCGGCCCACTTAACCAGGAATTTTTTCGAGCCGGAAGGGAGAGTGACCAGATTGAAACAGCCCCAGCTTTTAGACGAAGAAAAAGTGTTTAAAGACCCGGTGCACAGCTATGTACATGTACGGGACAAGCTGATCTGGGATTTGATCAATTCGGCGGAATTCCAGCGTCTGCGTCGCATCCGGCAGCTTGGTACAAGCTTTTTTACCTTTCATGGCGGTGAGCACAGCCGCTTCAATCATTCGCTTGGCGTCTATGAGATCATGCGCCGCATCCTGGAGACGTTCGAGGGGAGAATTCATCTTTCCTATGAAGAAAAGCTGCTTTGTCTCTGTGCTGCTCTGCTTCACGACGTGGGGCACGGGCCGTTTTCCCATTCGTTTGAAAAAGTATTCCGCTATCATCATGAGGATTGGACAAGGGCGATCCTGCAGGGTGATACCCAGATCAACCGGATACTGAAGCGCATGGGTGAAGATTTTCCGAAACGGGTGGCTGAGGTTATCGCCAAGACTTACGACAACAAGCTGATCGTCAGTCTGATTTCCAGCCAGATCGACGCTGACCGGATGGATTATTTGCTGCGCGACGCGTATTACACGGGCGTGAATTACGGCAATTTCGAGATCGAGCGGATTCTTCGCGTCATGCGTCCGGGCGAAGACGGAATTGTCTTTAAGTACAGCGGCATGCACGCCGTCGAAGACTACATCATGTCCCGCTATCAGATGTACTGGCAGGTTTATTTTCATCCGGTGACGCGCAGTGCGGAAGTGGTTCTGCGCAAAATTTTTCAGCGTGCGAAAGAGCTCTTTCTGCAAGGCTTTCCCTTCCGTCAGGAGCCGACTCTCCTGCTGCCGTTTCTAAACGAACAAGTAGAGCTTGCCGATTATTTGTCCCTCGATGAGTCGGTCATTCTCTTTTACATGCAGCTCTGGCGCAATGAAAATGATGCCGTTCTGAAAGATTTATGCGCCCGTTTTCTCGACAGGAATCTCTTTAAATACGTCGAATATAACCCAAGAGATTTCCGCTTGCTGGCAGACTTGAAAGAGCTGTTCCAGTCTGCGGATATTGATCCGGCCTATTATTTGGAAGTGGACACGACCTCCGATCTTCCGTATGATTTTTACCGTGCTGGCGAAGATGAAGAGCGGATTCCGATCATGCTGGTAATGCCTTCAGGCGAGCTGACCGAGCTGTCGGAGAAGTCGGAGATCGTGCAGGCGATCAGCGGCAAACGCCGGTTTGACTACAAGCTGTATTTTCCTATGGACAAGGTTATGGCATTGCCGGAGGAGCTCTCCGGAAAGATACGAGATCGTCTGGGAGTGATGGAGGATGCTTAGGCGTCACGCCAAAATCATACGTTTAATCGAGACCGTGGGCGAAGTGAGCGGTCGCAAAAAGCTGCAAAAGATGGTGTACATAGCGAAACATCTGGATATGGACTTCGATGAGCGGTTCGAGTTTCATATGTACGGTCCTTACTCGGAGGAGCTGACCTTGCGCGTGGACGAGCTGTGCAACATGGGACTTCTGGACGAGCAGGTGGAGACCAAGGGGGCCATTCACATGTACCGGTATACGCTGAATGACACCGGGCGTGATTTTTTGCGTTTTCACGAAGTCGATTTCGGACTGGGCGAGCAAGCAATCCGGCGGATGAACGAGGAGAACTCCCGTTTTCTTGAGCTGGTCTCGACCATCCTTTACTTCAATCATCTTCCCTATGAAGAAATGAAAGCGAAGATTTTTACCTTTAAGAGCAAACAGCGCTATACCGAAGAGGAGATTCAAAAGGGGTTGGCTTTTATCGAAGAGCTCCGCGAGCTGACGAAAGCTGGTCATACCCCGTTGATATAGTTTTTTTGTGTTGGAAAAAATGCAATCATCTTTCTTGTTTCCATGATGAATACGTTTTGCGCAGCGGGGTTTTTAGCGCCTGCTGCGGTACCTTTCGCCAACCAGCCGGTCAGATGACCGGCTTTTTTTTGTCCCAGGAGAAAACGGCATAATGGACTCACCGTTCTTTGACAAACGCATATCGCCATTACAGTGTTAGCAACACACACTATAAAGCTTGTTCGGGAGGGAACCCTCATGAAGACAGGATACAAGCAGCGAGGAAAGAACTGGCGCTGGATTTGGGGGATAACCTTTGTGCTCGGGTGCATGTTCGCCGCAGCTCTCATGTCTGTCACGATGGGAGCGGAGCAAGGGAGGGTCGTGTACGTGTACAGCGACAGTTGCGGATATTGCACCACATTCGCCCCTAAATTCGATGAAGCTGTGCAGGATATTTCTTCTGGCTGGCGGGTAGAAAGGCTCGACATCCATAATCCAAAAGAGCTGGATGAGGCGGAAAAGCTGGGTGCGGAGGTTACGCCTACGGTGTTTATTGTGAAGGATGGGAAGGTAGTGGATAAGCTGGAGGGGGATGTTTCCGGGGAAGTGCTTGACCGGTTTATTCAGAAGCAGATGGACGCATATTCTTCTTGATTGCTTATACAGGTAACTTATACCATAATTGGAAGGTAGAAAGGTGTGGGAAGATGGCGAAAAAGGAGGATGTGTCTTGAAGCGATTCTATAAACTTTTTTCAAGCGTAATTGTTTTGGTCCTGACAATTGGTGCAGGATTATCCGCTCTTGTGCCGGTAACCAATGCAGCCCAAGTACCGGCCAAGCTAAGTGATTATCAGAATCATCCACATCGCGATGCGATTGATTATGTTGTGAAAAATAAATTGATGTGGCTTTTTCCGGATGGGAGTTTTCAGCCTGACAAACCGATTACTCAGGCGGATTTGGTTGCAGGTCTGGTAAATGTTAAAGGGTTGACTTCGGGTGAGCCTGTACAAGAATTACCTGAAAATCATTGGGCAAGGATCTTCTATGAAAGAGCTCAAAAAGACGGTATTTTAGACGGGATAGTTGTTAGTCCGAGTAAGGTTTTGACCCGTGAAGAAGCCAGTCAACTTATGACTAATACATGGAAGAGCCTTCGCTCTCAATATAAAAAAGTTCCACAATACTACATTACTTATGCTGTAAATTCGGGTTGGATTCTCGAACGGAACGGGAAGTTTCCAAATGGTCTCTCAACAACACGGTATGATTCATTTGGGGATTTAAGTCGTGGGGAGCAGGCACTTGCCCTCTATACTCTACATCACGATTATTTAGGCATCCAAGTAGGTGAAAAAATTGCTACACAGTTTCATAATTCTTTGAAAATATCTGGGGGATACCTTCATGGAAGTGTCCCAGCCTTGAAGGGTTTTGACATTCGCTTACTTGTTAGGTTTAAGAATGGCGAAGCATCCTCTGTTTATTCAGGAAATTTTTCGTTTAATATAAGTCAGGTTGATTACGCAGAGTTCGGAGTTACGAGGAACAAGGAAGCTAAGGTCCTGGCTTTATATCAATATCTCAAGTTTCCTTCATTGCAGAGAGAAAATTCAAGGTGATTGTTAAATGAGAACTAAAACTTACGCTAGGTTTTTAGTTTACGTTCTATCTCTAACTATTTTAATTCAATCCATTTTATTTCAACCATTACCTTCGGCTGCCTCTACTAACTCTCCTAATACATGGGGGAGAATTCCCGGTTGGTTAGATTCTAACAAGGAGGTTCAAGGAAGCGATCGTAGTTTTGTAAACGGGTTGGGTATTGATGAGCATATGTATTTGACTATAGCTGATGTACAATATTCTGGAGCAACAAATGGTACCGGTAAGGTCGCCAACTACTCAAGGGCATCAACTAATACCGAAAATGGGTATCCCATTGTTGATTTCAGTGAGGCGCAAGATTGGGCTCGCTTATTTAACGGAAACCCGTCTTTCATGACTAGTGCAAACGGACTTTATGGGGGAGAGATCAGTCAAGGAGGACCTAGAGCTCAGATATACACAGGGTACCTGTTGGCGAAGGTTGCAGAAATGTCTGGAGGCAAGGGGAATCCTTATACCTTTCGAACGGCACGGTCTGGAGAACAAGGTTCTTATGTCGGGGTAACCAGCTTCACCACAACCCAGCGCCCCGATGGAAGTATCAAAACCGACAAGACAAAATATGAAGTCGGACAAACTGTTACGATAACTGCCCAAGGAAAAGACTACAGTATCTACAATCGCGGATTAAAAGTCTTAAACTATTACATCTACAATCTGGATACAGGGCAGACCGAAAAGGCATTCTCTGAGGCGATTACAGAGTATCCGATTAGTGGGGAAGGAAACGGCAGCGGCCAATCTGTAAACTTTCCACAGAAAACATGGGTACCCACTAAAGCTGGACATTATGAAGCACGAATCCTATTCACAGATACCCATGCAAGAAATACAAAAAATGCTCCCGCGGTAGACGGACAAGGTGTTGCTTATGCAGCACCTTTTGTTGTTGGCGAGGTACCACCGCCTCCCGGTGAGGACAATGGCGGGGGCAAAGACCCCGATCCACCACCAACCGGTTGCAAAAAAACGACCATGGAAATACGAATCGAAGGAGAGAAAAACGATACGGAACGGCAGGGTGTACCGAGCGGAGGAGATACGGAACGCATTGAAAGAGATGCAAGGGTCGTCTTCACCGCATCAAAGCCCGGCACCTTTTCCTACAACGGCACCCCGATGCAAATAGGCTCCGGGAACAACAGGAAGGTGGGGATCATGTACGTTCCCTCATCAGGCTCCTTTACAGTGAAATACGTAAGCGACGACGGTACGCTATGCTGGGACAAGCAGTTTTATGCTGGTTCTCCAAACGACAAGTACGATAGCTGTCCCATCGTCAAAGTGAATGGAGACGCCATTCCAAGGGGTGGAGTCATTGAAGTTATGCCCGGAGAAAGTCTGAAATTTGTAGCTTCATACAAAGATAGCGGCGGTGAAACGCAACCGTTTCATACTACGTGGAATGTTACGATGCCTGATGGCCGAGAAAGGGTAATCCCGTTGGATGAGGGAGACAATGGCCGCGTGCGTCCGTATGTCTCCGATCATGTTTCCTTGCCTTACCGAGGTCCGGATAGAAGCTATGACATTCCCCTGGAACGCGGGAAAACG
Organism: Brevibacillus sp. FSL K6-6036; assembly: GCF_037964015.1. Classification (NCBI taxonomy): domain Bacteria; kingdom Bacillati; phylum Bacillota; class Bacilli; order Caryophanales; family Paenibacillaceae; genus Brevibacillus; species Brevibacillus sp. FSL K6-6036. Next base: position 4,772,051 of record NZ_CP150173.1, on the reverse strand, counting down.
TACAAGCTGTCCTTGGAACTAAAGCGAACAGACTTTGAAAAGCGCCCAGAATGTGAGTGGACGATTACAATCAAAGTAAAGGATACAAGTTGTACGATCGACGAACAAAAACGCATAGGATTTAAAGCTTATGGTGAGCCTCCGAGCTATTATCCACCGGCAGGAGAGAATCTCTACAATGGTTTGAAGTATCTCTATTTCTCCAATCTGACCGCTACAGGGGACGGGTACGATACCCATACGGATATTTCTGCCGATGTCGCTGGTTCTTGGTTTATAAAAGAGGGGGACAGGAACAAACCGCTGTCTGGCAAGCTTGCAGCAAATGAAAGGTTCCGGTTGATCTTACCGAAAACGATTGACGCCGGGGATGATGTAACACTAGTCTTCATAAGTGACAGAGATTGTGTCGTAGAAATGACCTTCCCGATTCTGTCTGATAGAAGATGCTACATTCTTACAGCAAAGATAGCGGGCGGCAAATACGGCGATGATGACGTTGTTTGGAGCAAGCCGGTTAAACGCGGCGAGACGCTGGAAATGAGTCCGGAGCAATGGACCGATCCCTGGCATTCCTTTACACTCTTTGCTGATGAAAAGATAGACTTTGTTACCTATTATTTCGATCCAGACAAACGTTCCTGGGAGCGAAAACGCGATGGGAAATGGCTTTCTGATTCAACGAATGCAAGATACCAGCAAAAAATCATCTTTCCGATGGACCCGGCCACAGATGGTTATTTTCCTCTTTCCGGATTGTACAAGGTTGAATTTTATGCAGAGGATCGCACAGCAGCGGATTGTGATGGCTTTTTCTTTGTACAGATCGGGGAAGGGCCGCCAAAACCCGAGGGAGAAAACCTGCTCATCGTAAAAAGCAGCTTCAAGATAACCCCTGCTGATCCGCAAGCAGCCGGATCAGATGCGACGATAACCTTTGATGTGAAGAATGACGGCAAGCAGGAACACGATACCAAGCTGGCCGTCCGCTGGGAAAGCTCAGACAAAGCAACAATGCTGGACGTGGCCAAGTTTAAACCCGGAGAGGTGCGGAAGATTACCGTTCCAACCAAATATCCGCAAAAATCGGAGGATTTTATCGCCCATATCAACCCGGATAAAGACAAACCTGATAACGAGACCATTTGGCCGGATAACCGCGCAGTTTGGCCCGTAAAGGTAACAGGTGATGAAGGCGGGGGCAACGGGCCGAAAGAACCGGAGATACCGAATCCGCCGGTTGGAGGAGGAGACTTCGATGGCGGTGAAATTGGACTCGACATCTATGACAGTGATGGCCGCCAACTGCAGAGACTGCAGGTCAATGTGGATGGGGTCTGGGAGAGAGAGCCGGCGAAGATTCGCGTCGTCATTGACCAAACCAGGATTAATCAAGGCTTTGATCAAGTAAAACGGGAAATCAATCAGAATATCGAGACATACAAGTCGCAGCTGCTGCAATCAGCCAGCGGGGAAGGAATCAAGAATGCAAGTGTAACAGTCAGCCCTGGGTACATTGCTGATGCAAAGAGCCTGGCGGTGTATAGCCCGGCGCAGCTCGATCTGAAAGTATCGGGTCCAGGGACGCCTCAGGAATGGAAGGTGAGCAGCTCCTCAATGGGCGGCGATTACTTGTACACCGGTACGACTGTGCCGACAGAAACGACTTGGAGACAGGTTCTGAACCCGATGAAATACAAAGCCGAAATCAACGGATTTGTCATCACGATGGACTACAATGTGCAATTTGCCCTCTCGTACGACCGTTGTGCCAAAAGCGCAGGGGAGGACGGAGAAGAAGGAGAGGAGACCTGCCAGTCCAATACCGTGCATCAAAGCATGTCGGGGCGCTACACCATAACGGTAAAAGGCAGTGAGCGTCAATTTGGGGTATTTGAGCCAAATGCCAAAGGGGTACTCCGCCATACAAGCGAGTGGCAGGAGTACACCGCGCGGGACCGCTATCCGGTGAATAAGCCGGATGACTTTTACGCTGGCGAACGAATTTTGACCCATGTCGTGCTGGAACCTCGCCATCGCCACCCAGTCAGCGCACTCTATCCCGACATTGCAGCGGCGCAATCCTGGATCTCCGAAACGGGGCTCCGGAACACGACGCTCCAATCGACCCTTTCGCTGAAAAAGACAACACCGATTTGGTGGCAGGGGCCGTCTTATGCCGTTCCCAAATTGGGAGTGCGGGAAATGGGGGTCGATACTCCCTTGATGGGAGACAAGCAAAAAGGGTTTAAAAAGGATTCCACTTACGCTGTTCATTTCTCAGTGCAGTTCCGCTTTGGTGTCGTAAAGGGATTCGCGTTTCCGAACAAACAGAATGGCCAAGGTCATGAACTGACCGATTATCGTGTGCCATTTGCCGTGACAGCAAATGCTTGGGAGCGTCAGGGAATCCGCAATCACACAACTCGATAGGCAAATATATTTGCACCCCCTATCTGTCTTTTCCTACGGTGGAAGAAGAACAAGCTAGGGGGGGTTTATGTGAATAAGCGAATCAGGATCGCGAGCATATTGGTCATGGTGGTCTTTTTGCTTTCCAGTATTGTTCCAGCCGGTATAGCCAAAGAAAGGATGGGTCAACCCGTTGGCTGGAATGAAGACACTGGGACTGTCGCAGAGGCCGAGGCGGACCATCCGCCGCAGGAGACAGCAGGGGATGGCGTTGAATCGGACCCGGATCAGGATGGCTCTGAGGTGCCCCAAATACCTGATGTACCGGGAGATACGGATGTAAGCAATGAGACAGATGTAAGAGACGAGACAGATGTAGATGAGACCGCTGATATGCCTGAAGCGCCGCCGAACCTAGACGGGGAAAATGCGGACGGAGAGGAGCTGCTGGAACAGGCAGAGTTGGAGGAGGCGGATGAAGATTTCCAACGCCGATTTGCAGGAAAGAAAAAACCGAGTGAATCCGCGTTGCGCAGGGTGCCAGCTACCTTTGAGGTGGAACGGAACGATACGTTTGCCAAAGCGGACTGGATGTTTGCGGGGAAAAATGCCCACGGGAGAATTTCGACTGGCGACGATATTGATACGTGGAAGATCAAGCCTGCCAAAGACGGGACGCTAACATTTTCATTGACTCAGGTGCCATCCAATGCGAACTATCACTTGTTTGTATTCGATGATGAGAAAAGGGAAATTGGGAGATCCACCAAACCAGGGCAGGCCGATCAAAAGGTCGAGGAGATTGCAGTTGAGAAAAACCGATTGTACTATGTTCAAATAATGGGGAATAATGGAACGTTTGACCGTTCGAGCTATTACTTGTTGCGGGGCGATTTTTACACTGGCGAGGAAGGCAAGCCGGACGAGTATGAGCCGAATAACACGATAAAAGACGCACATCCCCTTGATAATGGCGAAATCATTGCAAATCTCCATGACCGAAGTGATGTTGACTATTACAAGCTTACTTTAGACCTGGCTTCAACAATTGAAGCGAAGCTTTGGGATATTCCCGAGGGCATGGATTTGGACCTGTACCTGTTCGACAGCGACAACAAGCAGATCGCGTTTTCGGACAGGCCGAAGAATAAGGACGAGGAGATTTTGTTTAACGCAGACCCCGGCACATACTACCTGAAAGTTGCTGCCAGCCGCACCTCCGGCTTCAAGAATCACTCCTACCATTTGAAGGTGACCAGCAATACGATCCCCGTCATTTTGATTCCGGGGATTGGCGGATCAAGGCTGGAAGCAAAGGAAAAAAGGCTGACCTTAGAAGCATGGCTTTCACTGGATAACATCGTTTTTGGAATTCGCGATCCACGCCATCGCATGTATCTTCCCTTGAAGCCAGTGGCGAAAAACAGTGTCGAGGTAGAGTCCCTCAACAAAGGATTTACCGTTTACCCGGAGAAAGAAGACGGGGGATTTCGTGCGATTGAATATTTGTCTTACTTTCCAGTTGATAAAGTGAAGGAAGAGACGGAGCAGTACGCCAGCATGGTTAAACGTCTGGAATCAGAAGGATACAGAAAAAACATTACCATGTTTGCGATGCCCTATGATTGGCGTTACAGCAACAAGGACAATGCCAAATATCTGAAGGAAAAAATCGATGAGGCCCTAAAGGCGTCAGGCGCAAGCCAGGTTCAATTGGTTGCCCATAGCATGGGTGGTCTGTTGGCAAGAGAAACCTTGCTATCAAACGCTTCCTATCAGCCGAAGGTAAAACGAATCATTTATATGGGCACCCCCTTTTTAGGCTCACCTCGAGCTTATCAGGCCATCCAATTCGGGTATAACTTCGGAGTGCCTTTTTTACACGAAGAAACAGGGAGGGTGATTGCAGAATATGCCCCCGCTGTCTACGAGCTGCTGCCATCACCGACTTACTTTGACAAGGCGATCGTTTTAAAAAGAGACCCGATTTACAGCTTTACCTATGAAGACATGGTGACTGACAGCCGTGTCAAGATTGCTTATACCCCATTGGTTCGTCAGGCCGAGGCACTACACAATAAATGGGACAAGAGGACATTGAGGGTCCAGCAATACTCCATTATTGGAACCGGACAAAAAACTTTGCTTGGCTACGAATACAATACAAGCAGAAATATTCTAAAGCCCTTTTATGATAGTGGAGAAGGAGATGGAACAGTGCCCTATATAAGCGCCGAATACGGTCAAAGCGATATTGCTAAAAAGTTTTACGCAGTGGCAGCCCATGCAGCTTTGCCCAAGGACCCGCTGGTAATTGAACAAGTTGTCCAGTTGTTGAAAGGCGTAGAAAAAATACAGGCAGGCCTTAGAAAGAAACCGCAGAAGCCGGATTATCTGTACTATATTATCTCACGGGAGGATGGCGAGTTTCCTGAGATTACATTTACAAAGTCGGGACAAACAATGACGATCTTAGCAGATAAAAAGGAACACTGGGAGAATCTTCAGGTAGAGTATCACGGAAATATCGTTGTCATCCATGTGTTGGATTTGGAACCGTTGGTGTTCGAAGACCGTTTGCAATTGCGCAATGGCATGGAAGTCTCTCCCTTTTTAATAGACACATACTCATCAAAGAGGAATGAAAATTCTGACGATGAAGAAGTGAATGAGGAAGCGGAATACGAAGAAGATGATAAAAATGAGGAAGACGCTTTAAAGCGTGAAACATAAAAGTAATCGTTAAAAATGGAGGAGAGGGCAAATTTGGATTACTTTTTTATCCTTGTCTTAGGTCCGATCATTTATGGCTGGTCAACCGGAATTCCGTTATTAGTATTAACCATATGCGGTTTTTCGACGATCATTTTCAAAACAAGAGCGTTAATCAATATTTTCGTAGCTTTGCCTCTTTCATTCTTGTTCTACGAGCTTGCCCGTCCAAAGGAAGGGTGGATTGTTTTGGATTGGGAATTTAGTCTTGTTCTGGCCATCAACACCGCGTGGAATGTACAACTGCTTATTTGGCTAATCCAGAAAGCAGTCAAAGCCTTCCAAAACCAAAAAGAAACAGGCGGGTAAAAGGAATTATCCAGGAAGGGATCAATTGATCCTGTTAAAAAGTAGCATGGCCGCCTACTGTAAAACGGCGGCCCACTGTTTTCGTACTGAATTGATTTCGTGTACTGATTTGCTTTCGTACTGTTCCACTTTCGTACTGTTCCACTTTCGTACTGTTCCACTTTCGTACGAATCTGCTTTCGTACTCTTCCGCTTTCTGACTGTTTCATTTTGAGACTTTTCCAAAGCTGAATCTACAATCTCCCGGGGTCTCTTTTTACAGAGAAACTGGATTGACTCTTCGGCAATCGGCCAAAGCTGGCCTGGTAGTTGGAGGGAATATCCGTTTCCAGTCCGTCGCCCATTCCCGCCAATTCTTCCGGAGCATCCGAGAGCCCAGCCCCAGGTGGGGACTCAGCGCGTTTTTCCGCAACGATTTGGTCTACCGCTCTGGCTGCGGCAGGATAAGGCTCCTGCAGCTGGCGCTGTCTATTCAATTCGATGTCGCGTTCTCTTGGATGATCATGGGATTGCGTATTGTTCATTTCGGTCATCGCGTAATTCTCCTTCAATGCAGTTGCATAAGCATAATGTGCCCCTCCTGAGCCCGATGTATGAACGCAAATGATCTTTGGCAATGTGCTGCCCGTCAAAGCAGGGCAAGCGGACAAATTGCGTGCAGCGTGGTTTCGGGGTAGAATATCCTCAAGAGTCTGTGAGCAAAGAGGTGTTACGCATGGATATTTTTGATAGCAAAAAGGGCGGATTTACGATCGTCAGCGGCAAAACTGACGTGCATGGCGGTTATGGTCAGGGCGTCCTTGACTTGTCTGCCGTATCGTCTGTGATTATCGACGGGGACGAAGCCTATATTGATATGGGAGCGCTTCATGCCAAAAGCTCCGTTGAAAAAGGCATCAAATGGACGACGAACAAGGAAGAGGTTCCGAACGGAAAGCCTTACTGGGTCGTATGGGTAACGGTAGACCGCAATGAAGCAGGTCCGTATTATGCAGGCGTAACGGCATGCTATATGGAAATTGATCGGGAAGCGCGCCGTGGCTACAAGATTTTGGCGGACCACGTCAATCGGATGGACTACTCCATGAAGCGGCGGATCATGGTCTCTGAATTGAACGAAAAAGAAAAAGCAGCATTGAAAAAGATGCTGATCGAGCACAATGAAGAAATGTGGAACAATTCTTCCGCAGAGTTAAAGGAAGGATTGGCCTGAGTTGGAAATCTTGAACGGTATGTGAACAAATGAGGAAATCAATTGTTAGTAATATTGAAGTCAGGTAAACTTAATTCCATAGCTGTATACATTTACACTAGGTTAGCAAACAGGGAGAGAGCCGTCACTCTTTCCCTGTTTGTCTTTTTTTGAAGGCGCTCACACAATATTTTCAGGGCATCCGCCCGAGGGATACGAAACAAACTAACTGTGCACGGCCAAATTGTCGAAGCAAGGGGGCGTTTCGGTTGACCGATCATACCCGAACACAAGGTGAACACGATCACTTTGTACGACATGGCGGCGTCCATTTTCGCTCGCATGTTTCTCCGCAGCAGATCAATACCTTTATCGGTCGATTGCCAGCCGGTAAACGGGAGAGTCTGTTTGAGGTGCTGGATCAATTAGAAAAAGCCGGAATGATCACCATTTACAACGACCACCTGTTTACGGACGGAAATGGCGTGGTCGGTGGCGGCGAACAGACGGCCGGAGAGGGCGAAGCTGCCCGGCCAACGTTACAGTAGCAAAAAGGGCCAAACCCTTGCAGATGTTCTGCATGAGGTGTGGCCCTTTTTTTTTGAAAAACCGGCAGCTTCCCCTATCACTGTGACGGGCTCCACCAACTGCCCATTCGCTGCCAGAAGGAAGGCGAATCGGGAGGCGAGAGCGGAGTCGGGGATTCGTTTGGCGGAAGGTGATCTGTACAGAACTCCTGCGGCTCCGTCCCTTTGGCAAAGTAATAAAGCTGTGGGTCGGGACAGTGTTCCGTGGCCAGTTTCCCCGATTTGGAATCAATATAGACCGAAACGACCCCAGCGGGCATTTCAAACAAGGCAGGCGGTTGATCCTGCAGTGCTTTTTCCATGAATTCGGCCCAGATCTTTTTGGAAAGATAGCCTTCCTTTACGTCATCTACCTTGCGATTTTGGTCATAGCCTACCCAGACCGTGCTGACGAGCTGAGGGGTAAAGCCGCTCAACCACGCGTCATAATCGGTCGAGCCGGTCTTGCCCGCCACCGGGCGGTTGAGTATGTTGGCGACGCGGTAACCGGTGCCGCCCCGTTCAAAAACGCTTTGCATCATGTTGGTGAGCAGCGCGGATGCGACAGGATCAGCGACCCGGGTTCTTTCCGTTTTTTCTTCCACGAGAATGTTCCCTTGGCTGTCCTCAATGCGCGTGATCGCGATCGGCTTTACATACTCGCCCTTGTTGGCAAACGCAGCGTATGCTGCATTCAGCTCAAAAGGCGAAACCAGTGACGTGCCCAGTGCCAGGGAAGGAACCGCTTGAAGCGGACTGGATATTCCGAGGCTTTTCGCTTGCTCGACCACCTTTTGCGGCGTCAAATGGTCGATCGTCTTGACAGCGTAAATATTGTCAGAGGTTTTGATCGCTTCCCTCATGCTGATAAAGTCGTGAGCGTAGCGCTCTCCGAAGTTGCGCGGGATATACTGCTTGACCTTGTCGTACGTAAAGACGGTCGGCTCGCTTTTCATCATCGTCAGCGGCGTATACCCGTTTTGCAGGGCAGCCAGATACAGAATCGGTTTGAAGGAAGAGCCTGGCTGACGTTTTCCAAGAACCCGGTTGTACTGGCTTTTTTGATAATCTCTCCCGCCGACCATCGCTTTGACGTGTCCGGTTTTGGGGTCCATGGCTACCAGGGCGACCTGCAAGTCCGGGTTGTCCTTGGGCAAGGTGGCGGCGATGATTTCCTCGGCTTTCTTTTGCATCGCCGGATCAAGTGTCGTGTAAATCTTCAAGCCTCCGTGAATAAAGGTTTCCTCATCAATCCCGTATCTGTTTTTGACCAGACTTGCCAGGTAGTCAAGAAAATAGGGGGCTTGTTCAACCGCTTTTTCCTGAGCCCGGTCCTTCAGCTTGATCGGTTCGGCAAAGGCTTTCTCTGCCTGCTCCGCCGTAATGTATCCAGAGCGCTGCATCGCTTGCAGAATCAACTTTTGGCGGGATTTGGCCTTTTCAAAATCTACATAAGGGGAGTAGTAGGATGGACCTTTCGGAATTCCGGCCAGCATGGAGCTTTCGGCCAATGTCAGGTCCTTGGCGTTTTTGCCAAAATACGTCTGGGCTGCCGCCTGGGCGCCGTAAGCCGAATGGCCGTAGTAAATCTGGTTCATGTACATTTCCAGAATCTCGTCCTTGCTGTAATTGAGCTCAAGCTGGATGGCGAGGAGCGCTTCCTTGATTTTTCGCTCCCAGGTCTTGTCCAGCGTCAGGTACAGATTTCGCGCCAGCTGCTGGGTAATGGTGCTGGCTCCCTGCACCTTTTCCATATGGATGACATCCACATAGGCAGCGCGCGCCAAACGTTTCCAGTCGATTCCGTAATGATCGTGAAAAGAGCGGTCCTCGATGGCTACTGTCGCTTGGACGAGCGAGGGCGCCATCTCCTTGAGCGGTACGACGATCCGGTTCTGCCCGCGATGCAGCGTATCGAGGACTTCGCCGTTTTCCGCATAAATCGTGGTGGTCTGATTGATGAACACCTCGGGCAGCGGCTGCGAGCGGAGGTACAGAATGAGCATCAGGGCAGCAAACGAACAGCACAATAGGCTGAGTATGAGAAATTTTACGAATTTCTTTGCCAAGCGAAGGTATCGGATCAGCGGAGCTTCCCGCATCACTTCCATGACATCTCGTCCTTTCCTCCCAAAATATTTTGCTCTTCGGGGCATACTAAACAAACGAATCGTTTTTCCTATCTAGTATGGGAAAAAACGGACCTGGATAAACTTGGCTTCCTGCCGGGGATGATTGTTTTTGAAAAAAATCTTGCATTTTGGGGGCCAGCTACTATAATTTTCTTGGCAGATACGAATTATGAAACATTCGCTTCTGTCGTAGACCATTACGGCAAGAACGGCCTCTGGCCCGGATTTGGTCGCTTTTTTCAACCAATGCGGTTATTAAAAGGAGGGTACATAATCATGAACATGGAACTGTGGTACACCGAAAAACAAACGGAAAATCACGGTATTACAACAAAAATTACCGAGACCTTATACAGCGAAAAAACGGATTTTCAACAGCTGGACATTATTAACACCAAGCAATTCGGACGTATGCTGGTGCTCGACGGCATGGTCATGACTACTGACGTGGATGAGTTCGTCTATCATGAGATGATCTCTCACGTGGCCCTCAATACTCACCCGAACCCGAAGAAGGTTCTGGTCGTAGGCGGAGGAGACGGCGGAGCTATCCGTGAAATCGTCAAGCATCCTTCCGTGGAAAAAGCCGTGTTGGCTGAAATCGACGGCGGTGTTATTGAATCAAGCAAAAAGTACTTCCCGCAGATCGCAAGCGAACTGAGCGGAAATCCGCGCGTCGACGTGCAAGTGATTGACGGCATCAAGCACATCCACGACCACAAGGGTGAATATGACGTCATCATGGTCGACTCGACCGAACCGGTTGGCCCTGCAGTAGGCTTGTTTGAAAAAGGCTTTTATCAAGGCATTTACGACGCGTTGAAACCGGACGGCATCATGGTGGCTCAGACAGAATCCCCATGGTTCAACCGTGACCTGATCAAGCGCGTATTTAAAGATATCAGCTCCATTTTCCCTGTGACCCGTCTGTATACGTGCAGCATCCCGACCTATCCATCCGGTCTGTGGAGCTTTACGATCGGCTCCAAACAGCATGATCCTCTGGAAGTGGACGCAAGCAAGATCAAGGATCTGGGCACCAAATACTACAATGCGGAGATTCACCACGCTGTTTTCAAGCTGCCTAACTTCGTGGCTGAGCTGACTCGCGACTAAGGACGGAGGGCTGAATTCATGCGTTTTGACGAAGCATACTCGGGCAACGTGTTTATCCGCAGCCACGCCAACTACGAGGAAAGCCAGGCAGTCATCTACGGCATGCCGATGGACTGGACAGTGAGCTTCCGTCCGGGCTCCCGTTTTGGCCCAGGCCGCATTCGCGAGGTCTCCATCGGCCTTGAAGAGTACAGCCCGTACCTGGACAGGCTGCTGGAAGACGTAAAATACTTTGATGCGGGCGATATTCCGCTGCCATTCGGCAATGTCGAGGGAAGCCTCGACGCGATTCGCGAGTTTGTCCGCAGAGTGCTGGCAGACGGCAAAATGCCGATCGGGCTCGGCGGCGAGCATCTGGTCTCCTGGCCAGTGTTTCAAGCCGTTTACGAAAAGTACAAGTCCGATCTGGTCATTTTCCACTTCGATGCCCATACCGACCTGCGTGATCACTACGAGGGCTATCCGTATTCCCACTCTACGCCGATCAAAAAGGCGTGCGATCTCATCGGCGGGAAAAACGTCTACTCCTTCGGCATCCGCAGCGGCATGAAGGAAGAATTCGAATGGGCCAAGGAAAACATGCACCTGTACAAATACGATGTCCTGGAACCGGTGAAGCAAGTGCTGCCGACCATCGGCAACCGCCCGATCTACCTGACCATCGACATCGACGTGCTGGACCCTGCCCATGCGCCAGGAACGGGAACGACAGAAGCGGGCGGCATTACGTCCCGCGAGCTGCTCGACACCATCCACTTTATGTCCAAAAACGGAGCCAACGTCATCGGCTGCGACCTGGTCGAAGTAGCACCGGTCTACGACCACAGCGAAATGACCCAAATCGTCGCGTCCAAAATCCTGCGCGAATTGATTTTGGGCTTCGTAAAATAAAGTTTTGCTGCGAATCACAACAAAGCTACAACATATGGATGTGGTCCATCCATGATGTTATCCAGAGACGCCTTCGGTTTTTTGCCGGAGGCGTTTTCAATTATCAATTTGATTATAAAAACGTAAAAGCGCTCAGAGCCTTTCTTCTTTGAGTTTGCGAAAAATAGTCCGTATAAACGAAGGCAGCTGTAGAGATGAAAGAGGAGAAAAACGCGAAGGTCTTTGGGACACCATCCAAGACTTCATTCCAAAAGTGGAACACGCCTTTAGCGTCCAACTCTGAGACGCTCCCTGAAAGAGCTGCTTTTGGACGCGGTTCCACTTTTGGAATGGAGTCGGCCAGTCAAACCCCCAGCAGGTGTCCCACCGAACCTGTAGCGTTTTTCTCCTCTTTCATCTCCTCCCCCAAAGCCGGAATAAAGAAGCTTTTCAGCAAGACCAGCTCACATAATAAACATTTTTATTTACAAAATAGAATATTCTAGCTATTATGATAAAAAGAGGATCGAAGAAAAAAGGGGCTGTCAGCCATGAAAGAGGTATTCAGCAACCGCGAATTCAAAAAGCTGTTTTTCTCCAATCTGTTTTCCGGATTCGGCCAAGGAATGACCATGATCGGTATCGCCTGGTACCTGGTCGAGTCCACCGGCTCAGCCGAGCTTTTAGGAACGACCATGTTCACTTCCGCTGTGCTGATGTTCTTTATCGGACCGTATATCGGCACGTTGATCGACCGGTTGTCCCGAAAGAGGATGATGCTGGCAGAGCATGCCATCGGCTTTACCGTCCTGGGAATTCTCGCCATCTGGGGATTTTACGGTTCCTATGCGGAATGGATGCTGATCACCGTCTATCTGGTGACCACCCTGATGTATCAAATTCACTATCCCGCACAGGCCGCATTGGTGCAGGAAAGCTTTTCCCCCAGGCACTACAACGACATCAACAGCCTGCTGGAGGTGGAAGGACAGACTGCGACCGTACTGGCTGGTGCCTTTGCGGGGTTTTTGCTAAACCTGTTCGGCCTTCACATCGTCCTTTTAATCAATGCACTTACATATTTGATCGCCTACCTGCTGATGTCGACGATGTCCTATACTTTTACTCTGGAAGCAGAGGCGAAAAAGAACAGCAGCGTCTCCTGGACCGGCCAGCTGTATCAAAGCTGGGAGTACATCCGCTCCAAGCGCGGCTTTCTCATCTTCGGACTCTCTGCCATGATGCCGTTCATAGCGGTCATGGCCAGCAACCTGCTGGCTCCTGTCTACGTCAATCAGTCCTTGAGGGCGGAAGTGGATATTTTCTCGATGGGTGAAGTCACGTATGCGATAGGCGCTGTAGGAGCAGGCTTCCTCGTCTCCGTCATCGTCAAAAAAACGGGTCAGCTGTCTGCCATGGTGGGCAACACGCTGCTGTTTGCGATAGCGACGATAGCGATGGTAGCAATCGCGCAGGGGTGGGGGTTTGTAGCTGCTTCCGTATTTTTCGGCTGGTGCAATGCTTCGGTGCGGCTGGTCCGCCAGACGCTTTATATGAACGTAGTGCCGAAACAGGTGATGGGCAGAGTGATGAGCTTTTTCAACTCTGCCGGGATGGCGATGCGTCTGCTCCTGATCGGGCTGTTCACCTTTATGGTCGACAGTACGGGAGCGGGCGTCGGCTATCTCGTCCTGGCTGGGCTATTGCTGCTGGCAGCAGTTGGAGTTGGCGTATCCATGCCCTACCTGCTCAGACTGCCGCAGGAGGAATCGATGGTTGCAACAAAAGAGCGCGGGGCGTAGAATGGACGAGGAAATAGCTGTCCGGAAAGCGAGGACCGTCTGAACATGCAAGAAGTAAATGTTGAATTGACATCCAGGCATAAAATGTACGATGAATGGCAAGAAGATACCCATCAATACCTTGGTCGCTGCACGCAAAAAGGAAGCGACTGGTATCTTACCTATAAAGAACAGATGGAGGGCGCCGGAGAGGTCAACACCGTCTGGAAATTTTCGCAGCAGAGCATCTCCCTCCTGCGGCAGGGGGCAATACAGACGAAGCAACGGTTTCAAAAGGGAGAAACGGACCGCACGACGTACCACAGTCCCCACGGGATTTTCTCTATGGAAATCAATGTGTACAAGATGAAAAGAAATGATGAAAATGAACGACCGTCCGTGATCCAAATCTCTTACCAGCTCTGGTTGAACGAGCAATATGCGGGAGACCACGAAATTTCCCTGCAGATAAGCTGGCAATGAACAAGAAACCGGACGGACACGTGCTGATGACGAAGACCGCCCTTTCATGAGCGGTCTTTCTTCCTGTACAATAGGGGTACTTGCGGCAGAGGAGGGAACAGAAAATGACCTTTGTCTTGGTCAACGGCTTGATCGCCGGTCTGATTCTTGCAGCATTTCTGGCTTTGTGCGATGGGCTGTTTGGAACATCCACGTTTGCCGTCTTGATCGATGTCAGCTATGTGCCGGGAATGGCCGGGCTTCCATCCGTCATCGAATTATTGATTCACCTGCTGATCAGCGTGGTCGTCGTGTTTTTCATGGCGTATTTCTACCCCCGCGATCGTCGTGCAACAGTTCGATTTCTGCTGTATTGGGCACTAGCTTTTACGGTGGCCTACCTGCCCTTCAGTCTGCTTAGCGGCACACCGATGTCATTTGTCGCGTTTCTCATCTGGATCGTCGGGCATGTTCTCTATACGATTGTCGTCGCGGCTCAGATTGAACGCCAACGATAAAGTGCTGAATATTCGGCATAGTGATGATTTTTTGGCAGCTTGTGTAAAAGGAGGTATGCGGGCGGATGCCAATGTCGGAAACGGTGGAAATGCTGCAGGCCATTTTGGGAGCTATTGATGAAGGAATTCACGTCGTCGATGCCAATGGCATCTCGATTTTTTACAACCACGTCGCCGCAAAGCTGGACGGGCTTACACCAGAAGAGGTATTGGGCAAGCCGCTGCTTGAGGTTTTCCCGTCGCTTGATCGGCACTCCAGCACACTGCTGACAGTGATTGCAAACGGCGAGCCGATTTTCAACAAGCCTCAGGCGTACACCAACTGGCGGGGCGTGAGAGTGGAGACGATCAATACGACGCTCCCGGTCCGGGTCGGCAAACGGCTCGTGGGTGCGGTGGAGGTAGCCAAGGATATCGGGAAGCTCAAGGAGCTTTCGGAAAAGCTGCTGGACCTCCAGGCAAAAATCAGCAAGCCGAAAAAGGCAAAGCGGGGGCAGAAAGCCGTCGGAGACGGACTCTCCTTTCACTTTGCCGATATTTTGACCGCCAATGATCGGATGATGCAGTTGATCGATCGGGCAAGGCGGGCAGCGAGAACCTCGTCTCCTGTGTTGATCTATGGCGAGACAGGGACAGGCAAGGAACTGTTTGTCCAGTCGATTCATCAGGCATCTGCGCGAAGCAGTCAGCCGTTTATTGCCCAAAACTGTGCGGCGCTCCCGGCTACCCTGCTGGAGAGTCTTCTTTTTGGGACTGTGAAAGGCAGCTTTACCGGAGCAGATGACAGGCCCGGATTGTTCGAGCTGGCAGATGGAGGAACTTTGTTTCTCGATGAGCTGAACAGCATGCCGCTCGATTTGCAGGCGAAGCTGTTGCGCGTACTGCAGGACGGGGAAATACGCAGGATCGGCAGCAGCCATTCGACCCGGGTGGATGTGAGGGTAATTGCCGCCGTCAATGAGCCGCCACTGGCGCTGGTCAGCAAGGGAGCGATGCGGACAGACCTGTACTACCGGATCAATGTCGTTTCATTTGAGCTGCCGCCGCTCCGTGACCGCAGAGAGGACGTTTTCCTTCTGGTACGTCATTTTCTCGAAAAGTACAATCAGAAATTCCAGATGCGGGTGCAGGGGATAAGCGATGAAGTATCCGCGCTGTTTTCCAGATATGACTGGCCCGGGAATGTACGCGAGCTGGAGCATGTGATCGAAGCGGCGATGAACATGGTGGAGGGCGATCTGATCGAAGCGGAGCACTTGCCGCTCCATCTGCTCGACAGGATGTCCGGGATCGCTCTATTCCCCGCAGAAAAAAGCTCCCGGGGTATGGGTTTAGTCCCGAAAACCGGCCAGCTTTCCCTGCCGGAGGTGCTCCGCGATGTGGAAGAGCAGATGATCGAGCAGGCGATGCGAGAGACGGAGGGGAACATTCTGAGGGCAGCAAAATTGCTCGGGATTCCGCGCCAAACGCTGCAGTACAAACTGTCGCAACGATCCGGGGCGAATCGATAGCAATCGTCCCAGTGCCGAATTTTCGGCAGTTGAGATCATCAAGATTGACTGAAAAGACGAGGGCAGACCCGTCCAGGCTCTTGGGAGAACAAAAAGAAAAGACTCATTGCATTGCCAGCAAAGCCCGGTTTTGTAAGGGATCGCTGGTTCAATAACTAAGGCGTATTTCATATTTTCCGAATCTTTTGATTTGGTTGGCACGAGTGTTGCATCTCGTACTTGTCGAGCGAAACACGTGTTATCGACACGCGATGAGAGGGGATGACAGACATGACGGTAGCCACCAAGCGCGACTGGCGCCAGATTGAATTGTGGAAGGATGTTACGGAAGAACAATGGAACGACTGGATGTGGCAGTTGACCCACACCATTCGCACCGTGGACGAATTGAAGCAAGTGATCAACCTGACACCGGAGGAAGAAGAAGGGGTTCGCATCTCCAACCAGACCATTCCGCTCAACATCACCCCTTATTACGCCATGCTGATGGACCCAGACGATCCGAAGGACCCGGTACGGATGCAGTCCGTTCCGCTGTCCTCCGAGATGGTCCGGACGAAATACGATATGGAAGACCCGCTCCACGAGGATACCGACTCGCCGGTGCCGGGGCTGACTCACCGCTACCCTGATCGGGTGCTGTTTCTCGTAACCAACCAGTGCTCCATGTACTGCCGCTACTGTACACGCCGCCGGTTCTCCGGCCAGATCGGCATGGGTGTTCCCAAGAAGCAGCTCGACGCCTGTATCGACTATATCCGCAATACGCCAGAAGTGCGGGACGTGCTGCTCTCCGGCGGAGACGGCCTTCTGATCAATGACCGCATTCTGGAATACATCATCAGCAATTTGCGGGCAATCCCGCATGTGGAAATCATCCGCATCGGTACGCGGGCTCCGGTCGTTTTCCCGCAGCGCATCACGGAAAACCTGTGCAACATCCTGAAAAAATACCATCCGGTTTGGCTGAATACGCACTTCAACCATCCCAAGGAGATTACTCCGGAAGCCAAGCAGGCCTGTGAAATGCTGGCGAACGCAGGCGTGCCGCTGGGCAACCAGGCGGTTATCCTGGCCGGAATCAACGACTGTCCGAACACGATGAAAAAACTCGTGCACGATCTGGTGAAAATTCGTGTCCGTCCGTACTACATCTATCAGTGCGACCTCTCCGAGGGGATCGGCCACTTCCGCGCGCCGGTCAGCAAAGGGATCGAAATCATCGAGCATCTGCGCGGCCATACATCCGGTTATGCCGTCCCGACCTTTGTCGTGGACGCTCCGCACGGCGGCGGCAAAATTCCGGTCATGCCGAACTACATCGTTTCACAGTCGGCCGACAAAGTCGTGCTGCGCAACTTTGAGGGTGTGATCACGTCCTATCCGGAGCCGAAGAAGTATCACGCCCACGACGAGGAGAACTGCGAATACTGCAAGGCGGCCAAAGGAAAAGCGGTCGGTATTGCAGCGCTGATGAAAGACGAAGCCGACAATCTGGAGCCGACAGGTCTCGCCCGCAACAAGCGGATCAAGGCGACCAAGGTCAAGTCGTTGGCCGATGTGCGGCAGGAGCAGCGCGAGAAAAAGCAGGCCACGACGGAGAAACAGGCGTCTGGGGACTGAAGCGGGCCGCTACGGCCAAACAAACGTCGGGAGTTTGCAAGCGGGCCGTGACAGAGAAACAAACTACGAGAGATTGCAGTAGCCCGTGGGCTGAGAGGCAAGCGTCGGAGGATTAAAACAGGCTCCGATCATAAAACCAGTATCGGCAAACGGAAGCAGGACACTGATGAAACATAGCTCCGAGCGGAAAAAAGCATCCCGACCCGCTCTTGTACAAAAGACCGCCTTGGAAAAGCGAAGCCGTCCAGCTCGCTTGCTCCAAGGCGATTTTTCTTTGCCACGACCATCATCTGGAACGGTTCGTCCGGAGAAAGGGAGATGACGAGAGAGCAGCATATGTGTTAAGATCAGTGCATACGCTATCCTGAACGAACGCTCAGTCTGGACAAGCTTCAGGAAAGAAAAAATAATGAGTGAATGGTCATTCATTTTTTCTGTCAGTTCTGATAAGATAGAAAACAACAGTCGAACACGAAAAAGGGGGAGCTGAGAACCGTGCTGGCTCTAATCAATCTCATCGCGTTTTTTCTGGTGCTCGCATACGGTTTGTACCTCGCATGCCATGTGGTGTACAGCCGGTATCTCTTCATCAAACTGGGGAAAAAGCCGGATGTAAAGGACGACTTTGGCGCACGCATCAACCTGATGCTGGAAAACGTCGTCTTTCACAAAAAGCTGCTCAAGGACAAGAAGAGCGGCGTAATGCATGTCGTCATGTTTTACGGCTTTATTATCCTGCAGTTCGGGGCGATCGAGCTGATCGTCAAGGGGCTGGTCAAAGGCTTCGAGCTGCCGTTTGGCAGCGCTCACAAGTACTTCAGCCTGATGCAGGAGATCACGGCGTTTTTGATTCTGGCAGCAGTCGGCTACGCCTTCTACCGCCGCTACGTCGAAAAACTGAAGCGCTTGAAACGCGGCTTCAAGTCCGGCCTGGTGCTTTTGTTCATCTCTACCTTGATGGCTACCGTTTTGCTGTCGCTGGCCTTTGAGCAGCTTTGGCTCGGTCACGAAGCATCCGGCTTTGCTCCGATCTCGTCCGCCATCGCGGCAATATTCGCGGGAATCTCGGAGACAGCGGCTGCCGCACTGTTTTACGTATTCTGGTGGCTGCACCTGCTGATCCTGCTTGCCTTTGCCGTTTACGTGCCGCAATCCAAGCACGCCCACTTGATTTTTGCTCCGGTCAACGTCTGGTTTAAAAAGCTGGGGCCGGCAGGCAAGCTGTCGAGCATCGATTTTGAGGACGAAACGCAAGAAGTATTCGGGGTAGGCAAAATCGAAGACTTTACCCAGACGCAGCTGATCGATTTGTACGCTTGTGTGGAGTGCGGCCGCTGCACCAATATGTGTCCCGCTTCCGGCACGGGTAAAATGCTCTCCCCGATGGATCTGATCACCAAGATGCGCGACCACCTGACGGAAAAAGGAGCAGTTGTAACCTCCCGCACACCGTGGATGCCGAGCTTCGCGTTCGCCAATGCGACAGCAAACCAGCTGGCGTTTCAGGCTGGCGAAGCGGCAGCAGCCTCGGAGGGGGCAGCAGCTTCGATCTACGACAAAAACCTGATCGGCGACGTCATTACCGAGCAGGAGCTGTGGGCTTGTACCACCTGCCGCAACTGCGAGGACCAGTGCCCGGTGATGAACGAGCACGTAGATAAAATCATCGATATGCGGCGCTATCTGGTCATGACCGAGGGCAGCATGCCGCAGGAAGCCCAGCGCGCCTTGAACAACATCGAGCGGCAGGGCAACCCATGGGGGATCAACCGCAAGGACCGGATGAAATGGATCGAAGGCTTGAACGGGCAATATGAAGTTCCTACCGTACAAAACACGGAAGAATTTGAATACCTGTTCTGGGTAGGCTCGATGGGCTCCTTTGACATTCGCAGCCAAAAGATTTCCCAGGCGTTCGTCAAGCTGATGCATGAGGCAGGCGTCAAATTTGCCATTCTCGGCAATGAGGAGAAAAACTCCGGCGATACGGCCCGCCGCATCGGAAACGAATTTTTGTTCCAGCAGCTGGCGCAGGAAAACATCGCGCTGTTCCAGGCGTACGGCGTGAAAAAGATCGTCACCTGCGACCCGCATGCGTTCAATACGTTTAAAAACGAATACCCGGAATTTGGCCTGGAGGCCGAGGTGTACCACCATTCCGAGCTTCTCGCCGAATGGGTGCGCGAAGGCCGCCTCAAGCCGACAAAAGAAGTGAAAGAGCGGATCACCTACCACGACTCCTGCTATCTGGGCCGCTACAACGAGATTTACGACAGGCCCCGCCAAATACTGGAGGCCATCCCGGGCGTCGAAATCGCAGAGATGAAGCGAAGCGGCTGCGACAGCATGTGCTGCGGAGCAGGCGGAGGCCTGATGTGGATGGAGGAGCACGAAGGAACGCGGGTAAACGTCGCCCGCACCGAGCAGGCCCTCGAGGTCAAACCGACAGCCATCGCCAGCGCTTGTCCGTACTGCCTGACGATGATGAACGACGGCGTAAAAATGAAAGAGCTGGAAGAGCAAGTAAAGACACGCGACATCGCGGAAATTCTCGCGGATGCCATCTAGCGGATCGGCGAGGCCTGCAATCTCCTTGTCCCTTCAAACGGGGGCCAAGGAGATTTTTTTTCAAAAACCTGTATGTTCGATGTAAGAAATCATCGCCAGCCGGATCAATAAAGGAGAGGGGAGTGAGAAAGCTGGAACAGGCCAACATTCGGTTGGAAAAAACAAAGGAAGCTGTCTTTGAAAGTTTGGTTCGCGGCTATGTAAAAAAGATATTGCGGCTGGTTTACTTAATCGTCAAAGACCGAAATCTGGCGGAAGACATTACCCAGGAGGTCTTTCTCAAAGCGTACAAGAATCTCTCTTCCTTTCGCGAGGAAAGCTCGATGCAGACGTGGGTATACAAAATTGCTGTCAATGAATCGAAAAAATATTTGCGCTCCTGGTCTTTTCGCCATCTGTTTTTCCGCGCAGAGGTGGATGTAGAGGTGGTCGGGGATACGGAGTCCGCCGTGCTGCAAAGCGACAGCCGCATTCGCTTTGCCAGACTGGTGATGAGCCTGCCGCCCACCCATCGGCAAATCATTGTGCTCCACTACTATGAAGAGCTGTCGATTGAGGAAATGGCCGACATCCTGGATATTTCTGCGGGAGCGATCCATACCCGTTTGCATCGGGCGCGCCAAAAGCTGAGAGAACAGTTGGAAAAGGAGGGACTGGAATGGATCTAGAAAAACGTCTGCGGGAATTTAAACAGACGGCTGACCAGGCGATTCTGCGAGAAATGGACGACACCGCCGAGCTGGAGGAGCGTATTTTGGGCAAGGCGCGGGGCGGACAGAAAACGGCCGAGCGAAAGTTCGGGCATCGCTCCCTGTATAAGGTTGGGGCTGCGGCAGTGGCAGCAGCATCGCTCCTGCTATTTTCTGGCCCACTCTTTGGACCATCCAACCCGGCTCCCGGCGGGCATGTGACGACTGGGCCTGGTCCAGTGGATCCGGTTCCTGCCGATCCACCTTCTCTCCCCGCAGGAACGGCGCCAACACCACCTGCACCGGGTACTTCACCGGGAATTGGACAGCCGCCGGGCACTGACCAGCTAAGCGGCCCCAGCGACGAGGAGATTCAAAACAAGGTGCAGGAGATCAAAGAGGCTTTGCGCATTGGACTGACGCAGGAAGAGGTAAAAAAGCGAATCCAGGCGCCCTACAATGTCGTTGATGACAATGGGGATTTGGAAAATGGCGCTGATGAATTTTGGAACATCAGCTTCTTCAAGCAGGAGGGATATGTTCCCGAAGAGCCGGAATACGTAGTCGATGAAACAGGACTAAAAGCCAGAAAGGTCGGACTCAATCTTTTCATCGGGTGGAAAGAGAAAAAACTGTATATGTACTCGATTCAGTACGTACAGGGAGAGAAAAACGACATTTATTTTTACATGATGCGGCCAAACGGAACCGTCGGCATGGAGATTTTGAATGAGCGTCCATCCCCCTCTGTCCTTGACCTTGGCGATTCATTAAAAAACGCGTATTTCGGGTTTGTGGAGACAAAGAAGGATGGGGTCTTGTACGGGCTGAAGCCGGCAGACATCCTCAAGCTGTACCTCCATGCGGAAGAAGAAGGGGACCTCCTCACACAATACGCGTTCTACGCTGATGGCGGCGACGACTCCGCAAAGCCTTCTTTGGAGGCGTTTCTGGAGGATGTCAAAAACGACCCGGCAGGAGCGGAGAACACGCAAAAACGGCTGGCAGATCTGAGAGCGCATGTGATCGGCTTCGAGACAAAGGAGCAAAAACCGGAAAGCCCTTCCGGACAAAAGTCCAAGTATCTGGCAGAAGCGATCGTCTACATGCAGTTTTCAGACGGCAGGGAAGCACTCCCTTTCCGCTTGGTCAAAAATCAAGAAGGCGTCTGGAAGGTAAGCTGGATGCCGATTCAGTAACAGCTATATAGACAAAACTGACAAAAGCGACATAGCAATTTAGCAATAAGCCGACATAGCAACATACCGACTAGACAGACCATACAGACCATACAGACAACAGGCCTGCCCAGCTTTACGGTCAGGCCTGTTTTTTGAGCGTTGGCCAGCCTTTTCCAGTCCGTTCCGGCTTGGCGCAAATTGGACTCGACGAAAATCGAGGTTTTCTGCTGTATATTCATTGACTATTCGGAAAGAAGGGGGCAAAATGAAGAGAGAAGAAAAATGAGCGACCGCTCGTTCAGTTTGGTTTTCTGGATGTCACCATACAGGGAGGAACCGGATGATGAAAACGGTGATTGCAGGTGGAGCCCGTACTCCGTTTGGAAAGCTTGGCGGTTCATTGAAGGATGTATCGGCAGTAGATCTGGGTGCGATCGTGATCAGGGAAGCGCTGCAGCGAT
Organism: Brevibacillus sp. FSL K6-6036; assembly: GCF_037964015.1. Classification (NCBI taxonomy): domain Bacteria; kingdom Bacillati; phylum Bacillota; class Bacilli; order Caryophanales; family Paenibacillaceae; genus Brevibacillus; species Brevibacillus sp. FSL K6-6036. The sequence continues at coordinate 4,749,888 of NZ_CP150173.1, read as the reverse complement.
CAGGCGTATCCGCAGAGCAGGTCGATGAAGTGATCATGGGCATGGTCGTGCAGGCTGGCGCAGGGCAAATCCCTTCCCGGCAGGCGGCGCGCAAAGCGGGTGTACCGTGGAGCGTAGCCAGCCAGACGATCAACAAGGTGTGCGCATCCGGCATGCGGGCCGTTACGATGGGCGACCAGATTATCCGCGCAGGCGACGGACAGATTATCGTGGCGGGCGGCATGGAAAGCATGAGCAACGCCCCTTACGCGCTGGCTGGAGCGAGATACGGACTGCGGATGGGCGACGCCGCGCTGCAGGATCTGATGATGCACGACGGCCTTACCTGTCCGTTCGATCAGGTCCCGATGGCGATACACGGCAGCAATGTTGCCGAAGAGTACGGCATTACGCGCGAGGAGCAGGATCGCTGGGCATATCGAAGCCAGCAGCGTGCTGTGCAGGCGATGAAGGCCGGCTTGTTTGACGAAGAAATCGTGCCGGTAGCTGTTCCCCAGCGAAGGGGAGAGCCGCTCCTGGTCACCCGTGACGAGGCACCGAGGCCCGACACGACTTTGGAAGGCCTTGCGAAGCTGCCTCCTGTTTACAAAAAGGACGGAACCATCACTGCGGGCAATGCGCCAGGAATCAACGACGGCGCGGCAGCGATGGTGCTGATGTCAGAGGAGAGAGCCGCGGAAGCGGGGGTCAAGCCGCTTGCCACGATTCTGGGACACGCGCAGGTAGGAGCAGAAGCCCCCTACATTGCCACCACGCCGGGGCTGGCAATCCAGAAGCTGCTGGAGAAGACGGGCACCCGCCTGGAAGAGATTGAATTGTTTGAAGTAAATGAAGCTTTTGCCGCTGTCACGTTGACCAGCGGAAAAATCGTCGGCTGGGATGAAGAAAGGGTAAACGTGAACGGGGGAGCCATCGCGCTTGGCCATCCGATCGGAGCCAGCGGCGCGAGGATTGTTCTCCATCTGGCTCACGAGCTGAAGCGGCGGGGCGGCGGACTTGGCGTCGCAGCGATCTGCAGCGGGGCAGCCCAGGGTGACGCCATTTTGATCAAAGTAGAATAGCCGAAACGGAGGAGCGGATATGAACGTACAAACGATCATGGTCGTGGGAGCAGGGCAGATGGGCAGCGGGATTGCGCAAGTATCGGCGCAGGCCGGCTTTCAAGTGATCCTGAGCGACGTAAAACAGGAGTTTGTGGACCGCGGCCTTGGGACGATCCATAAAAACCTGTCCCGCAATGTGGAAAAGGGACGGATGAGCGAGCAAGAAAAAGCGGACATTCTCAGCCGCATCACCCTTTCTACCGATCTGGCCGATGGCGAGAAGGCCGATTTCGTGGTAGAAGCGGTAACCGAAAACATGGCTGTGAAGGCGGAAATCTTCAAAAAGCTGGATGCGGTATGCCCGGCACATGCAGTTCTCGCCTCCAACACCTCCTCGCTGCCGATCACAGAAATTGCGGCCGTGACCAGCCGTCCCGAGAAAGTGATTGGCATGCACTTTATGAATCCGGTACCGGTCATGAAGCTGGTGGAGATTATTCGCGGACTTCAGACAGCGGACGAGGTGTACCAGCTTACCGAGGATTTGTCCAAACAGATGGGCAAGGTGCCTGTCAGCGTCAACGACTTTCCCGGCTTCGTTTCCAACCGCGTACTGATGCCGATGATCAATGAAGCGATCTATTGCGTATACGAGGGTGTGGCTACGCCGGAGGCTGTCGATGAAGTGATGAAGCTGGGCATGAACCACCCGATGGGGCCGCTTACCCTCGCTGATTTTATCGGGCTGGACACCTGCCTCTACATCATGGAGGTGCTGTACGAAGGCTTCGGCGACTCGAAATACCGCCCCTGCCCGCTGCTACGCAAGTACGTAAAAGCAGGCTGGCTGGGCAAAAAATCCGGTCGGGGGTTTTACGTGTACAACTGAGAGGATTCATATAGGGAAAGGTAGGACTGACATGGATTTTCGACTCAATGAAGAGCAGGACATGATGCGTCGCATGGTCCGTGATTTTGCCCAGAAGGAAATCGCTCCGTTCATCCCGGTCATGGAAGAGACAGAACAGTTCCCCCGCGAGATCGTGAAAAAGATGGGGGAGATCGGCTTGATGGGCATTCCCATTCCGGAAGAATGGGGCGGTGCAGGTGCTGATTTTCAGTCGTATATTCTGGCGATTCATGAGATTTCCAAAGTGAGCGCGACAGTCGGGGTGATCCTGTCCGTGCATACGTCGGTTTGTACCAACCCGATCTTGTACTTTGGCACCGACGAACAAAAACGCAAATACGTGCCGCAACTGGCAGCGGGCAAAATGCTCGGGGCTTTTGCCCTGACTGAGCCGAATGCCGGGTCGGACGCCGGGCGCATTCGCACCTCGGCTGTCCGGGATGGAGACGCATTCGTTTTGAATGGAAACAAGGTGTTTATCACCAACGGCGGGGAAGCCGATGTCTACATCGCCTTTGCCGTTACAGACCCGTCGATGGGGACGCGAGGAATCTCCGCCTTTATCGTCGACAAGGACACACCCGGTTTTTCAGTAGGGAAAAAAGAAAAGAAAATGGGGCTGCACGGCTCCAGCACAACGGAGCTGATTTTTGACAACGCCCGGGTGCCTGCAGAAAATTTGCTGGGCGAAGAAGGAGACGGCTTCACCATCGCGATGGCGAATCTGGATGTCGGCCGGATCGGGATTGCCGCCCAAGCTTTGGGGATCGCGGAGGCCGCCTTTGCGTACGCAACGCAGTACGCCAAGGAACGGAAGCAGTTCGGACGGCCGATCATCGAACAGCAGGCGATCGCCTTCAAGCTGGCCGATATGGCGACGATGGCGGAAGCGGCGAGACTGCTTGTTTATCGGGCAGCCGATCTGCGAAGCAAAGGACTTCCGTGCGGCATGGAGGCGTCGATGGCAAAAAAATTCGCCTCCGATACTGCCGTGAAGCTGGCGACCGAGGCTGTGCAGGTTTTCGGCGGGTACGGCTACACGCGCGAGTACCCGGTTGAAAGGCTGTTCCGGGACGCCAAGGTAACGCAAATTTACGAGGGAACCAACGAGATTCAGCGCATCGTGATCGGCAAGCATTTGCTGTGCGATTAGGACAATGAGACGCAGGGAGTGGAAGCGATGAATTTTCAATTGACCGAAGAACAAGAGATGCTGCGCAAGATGATCCGCGATTTTGCCGAGACCCAGGTAGCTCCCACTGCAGCAGAGCGGGATGAGGAAGAGCGGTTTGACAGAGCGATATTCGAGCAAATGGCCGAGCTGGGACTGACAGGCATTCCGTGGCCGGAGCAGTACGGCGGCGCAGGTGCCGATTACCTTAGCTATGTGATTGCGGTAGAAGAGCTGTCTCGGGTAGACGCTTCTATCGGCGTTACGCTGTCGGCACATGTCTCGCTGGCAAGCTGGCCCATCTATAAATTCGGCACAGAGGAGCAAAAGCAGCGATTTTTGCGCCCGCTCGCCGAAGGCAAAAAGATGGGGGCGTACTGTCTGACTGAGCCTGGGTCCGGCTCTGACTCGGCAGGGATGAAGACTACTGCCGTTCGCGACGGCGATCACTACGTGCTGAACGGCAGCAAAATTTTTATCACCAATGCCGGGGAAGCGGAAATCTACATCGTCTTTGCCGTCACCCAGCCGGAGCTCAAGCATAAAGGGATTACCGCTTTTATCGTCGAAAAAGGTATGGAAGGCTTCACGATGGGCAAGAAGGAGAAAAAGCTGGGAATTCGTTCCTCGCCGACGCTTGCGGTCAATTTCGAAGATGTGCGTGTACCGCTGGAAAACAGGCTGGGTGAAGAGGGGCAAGGCTTCAAGATCGCGATGATGACGCTGGACGGGGGACGCAATGGCATCGCTGCCCAGGCGCTTGGAATCGCGCAGGGTGCCTTTGACCACGCCCGCGACTACGCCAAGGAGCGCAACCAGTTCGGCAAGCCGATCGCGGCGCTGCAGGCGATACAGTTCAAGCTGGCGGATATGGCGACCAAGATCGAAGCGGCCCGCCTCCTGACTTATCAGGCTGCCTGGCTGGAGGATCAAGGTCTGCCTTACGGAAAAGCATCGGCCATGTCCAAGGTATTCGCCGGCGATATCGCGATGGAAGTGACAACCGAGGCTGTTCAAGTATTCGGCGGCTACGGCTACACTCGCGAGTACCCGGTGGAACGCTTCATGCGCGATGCGAAAATCACGCAAATCTACGAGGGAACCAACGAAATTCAGCGCGTCGTGATCAGCAACTATCTGCTGAAGGAGTAGAGCGAACAGTATAGGGTGAGATGAGGGCGTTTCATGCACGAAATCACTAGACGCATTCTCGCAGGAGATGTGCGCGGGGCGGCCCGGGCCATTACCTGTATCGAAAACGACTATCCGGAGCGCAACCAGATTTTAAAGGAGCTTTTTCCTCATACCGGCAGGGCCAGGCTGATCGGCATTACGGGTTCGCCTGGGGCCGGCAAAAGCTCTCTGGTTGACTGTCTGATCGGCTATTTGCGTTCGCTGGAGATGAAGATCGGGGTGGTCGCGGTCGATCCGACCAGTCCGTTCACCGGCGGGGCGCTGCTCGGCGACCGTGTGCGGATGCAAAATCACGCGTTGGACAAAGGGGTGTTCATCCGCAGCATGGGAACACGCGGCAGTCTCGGCGGCCTTTCCGCCAATACGCGGGACGCTGTCCGGGTACTGGACGCCTACGGCTGTGATGTGGTCCTGATCGAAACGGTCGGCGTAGGCCAATCCGAGCTGGACGTGATGAGCATCGCCGATACGACAGCGGTGGTGCTCAATCCCGGCGGAGGAGACTCGGTGCAGGCGTTCAAAGCAGGCATCATGGAGATCGCAGACTTGTTTGTTATCAACAAGGCAGATTTGCCGGGGACGGAAAAGCTGCAGATCGAAGTGGAGCAGATGCTCGACCTTGCCAAGCACGACGCCCCTTGGCGTCCGCCGATCGTCAAAACGGTTTCCACCAGCGGGCAGGGGATGGCTGATTTGTGGCAGCAAATAGACCGCCACCAGCAGTTTCTGCACGAGTCCGGCGAGGCGGATGCCCGCCGTTCCCGCCATCTTCAAGAAGAAGTATTGGATATCGTCCGGGACCGTCTCTTTCAACGGCTGCAAGCCGGAATTCAGAGCGGTCGGCACGCAGAAGCGCTGGAGCGGGTGGCTTCCCGCGCGGAGGACCCTTACAGCGCCGCCGAACGCATCATCCTGCAATGGTGGGGGCAAAAATCCTGAAAAGACAAGGACCTTGCGGACAGGAAAAAGAAAGATTGGCTTTCCGCGCTCTCCAGGCGTATAATAACGTGGATATCAACATAGAGAGAGCGCGTTTGGTCTTTCTTTTTCCAAATGTTGTCTGACCAAACGCTCAGTCGGTTGGAAAGGTGGATATGTCGTGGAGAAGAAGAAAAACATACCGTCGCTAGTGAAGGACCCCAAGCTGATCGAGAAACGGCGCGAACAGATTATCGAGGCTGCCGTCGATCTGTTTATCAACAAGGGGTTCCACAAAACAACGACGCGTGAAATTGCCCGGGCGTCAGGATTTAGCATCGGCACCCTGTATGAATATATCGAATCAAAGGAAGACGTCCTGTATCTGGTATGTGACGCGATTCACGGTGAAGTGGAGAGCCGCTTGCGTGAAGCCATCACCTTTAACGGAACGGGCCTGAAAAACCTGAAGCTTGCCTTGCGCAGCTTTTTCCGCGTAATGGATCAGATGAGCGACCGCGTCCTGCTGATCTATCAAGAATCCAAGTCATTGCCGAAAGAAACGCTTCGCTATGTGCTGAGGCGCGAGGAAGAAATCACGCAAATTTTTGAAGAGATATTGCGCAAAGGCATTGCAGACGGCTCCATCGGCATCGATGAAAAGCACGTCAAACTGATGGCAGACAACATCATGGTGCTCGGGGAGATGTGGGTATTCCGCCGCTGGGCGCTAAAGCGCCACTATACGCTGGAGGAGTACACAGACAAACAGACGGCATTGCTTCTGCGCGAGATCAGCGTTTCCGAGTAGTCTTATGCAGCTGCTCGGTGAGCGCGTCACTTGATTTTTCGGGGAGAGTGAAATCGATGGAAACGGAAGTGTATCGCCCGCAAAACAAGGTTCGTTTTGTCACCGCAGCCAGCCTGTATGACGGTCACGACGCATCGATCAATATCATGCGCCGTATTTTGCAGTCGTCCGGGGTGGAAGTAATCCACCTCGGGCATAACCGATCCGTGAATGACATTGTGACCGCCGCGATCCAGGAGGATGTGCAGGGAATTGCCATCAGCTCCTATCAAGGCGGCCACGTTGAATTTTTTAAATATATCGTCGATTCTTTAAAAGAACGCGGCGCCGGGCACATCCGGCTCTTTGGCGGCGGGGGCGGCGTTATCGTCCCTCGCGAGATACGGGAGCTGGAAGAGTACGGCGTGTGCAAGATTTTTTCTCCGGACGACGGGCGGAGACTCGGTCTTCAGGGAATGATCAATATGATGATCCGCGAATGCGATTTCCCGACGGTCAAACAGCTTACCAATGAAGTGGAAGAGCTTCAGCGGCAAAATCATCAGGCTGTCGCCCGCCTTATCTCGCTGGCGGAGTACGCTGTGCAAGACCCAGAGCTGTTCGCGCCTGTCGAGGAGCGTCTCGCCGAGCCGGAGCGAGTAGTGCCGGTCCTTGGGATAACCGGTACGGGCGGCGCCGGCAAAAGCTCTCTGACCGATGAGCTGGTTCGCCGTTTTCTGCGGACGTACGCAGACAAAACGGTAGCGATCCTCTCTGTCGACCCCTCCAAGCAAAAGACAGGGGGTGCCTTGCTCGGCGACCGCATCCGCATGAACGCCAACAACACGCCGCGCGTCTACATGCGCAGCCTGGCGACCAGGCAATCCGGCTCCGAGCTCTCTGCTGCAGTAAAGGACGCAATCCGTGTAGTCCGCAGCGCAGGGTTCGATCTCGTCATCGTGGAAACGAGCGGGATCGGCCAAGGGGATGCACAGGTAACCGACGTGTGCGATGTCTCCATGTACGTCATGACCAGCGAGTTTGGCGCGCCGTCTCAGCTGGAGAAAATCGACATGCTCGACTTTGCCGATCTGATCGCGATCAACAAATTTGAGCGGAAAGGCTCGGAGGATGCGTTGCGGGAGGTGCGGAAGCAATATCGCCGCAACCACCAGCTATTTGAACTGCCGGATGAAAAAATCCCGGTGTACGGGACCATCGCCAGCCAGTTCAACGATCCGGGAACCAATGTGCTGTTTGCGGCCCTGATGCACAAGATCGTGGAAAAGACGGGCGCAGATTGGCAGGTGTCCGAGCTCGATCCGACTCCGGTCAAAACCCACAAGCCGTCGCTGATTCCAGCTGATCGGAACAACTACTTGCAGGAAATTGCCAACACGGTGCGCGGCCATCGGAAGTTCACCGAGGAGCAGTCGGCCATCGCCCGCAAGCTGTATCAGCTCCACGGGGCCAAGGAGACGCTGCTCGCCTCGGGAGACGAGGATGCGCGGCAGGTGTCTGAGGTTCTGGACAGACAGATCGCCCATTTTGAAAGCAAGCTTCATCCCGAATGCAAGCAAATTCTCGACAAATGGCCGAAGCTGAAGGAAATGTACAAACAGGATCAGTTCGTCACCAAAGTGCGTGACAAGGAGATCGTGACCAAGCTGTTTACGGAATCGCTGTCAGGCACCCGCATACCCAAAGTGAGCCTGCCGGATTTTCAGGATTGGGGCGAAATTTTGAAATGGTCGCTCAAGGAAAATGTTCCCGGCGAGTATCCGTATACGGCAGGCGTGTTTCCGTTCAAACGGGAAGGAGAGGATCCCAAGCGCCAGTTTGCCGGCGAGGGAACACCGGAGCGGACCAATCGCCGCTTCCACTTCCTTTCGCAAAACGACGAGGCCAAACGGCTCAGCACGGCATTTGATTCGGTGACGCTGTACGGGGAAGACCCCGATTACCGGCCGGACATTTACGGGAAAATCGGCACAAGCGGCGTCAGCGTCTGTACGCTGGACGACATGAAGAAGCTGTATGCCGGCTTTGACTTGTGTGCTCCGACGACGTCTGTGTCGATGACGATCAACGGACCGGCTCCGATGATTTTGGCCAAATTCATGAACACGGCGATCGACCAGCAGGTGGAGAAGTTTGCCCAGCGCGAGGGGCGGCAGCCCACGCCGGAGGAGTATGAACAGATCAAGGCATACACCCTCTCTACTGTGCGCGGGACGGTCCAGGCGGACATTTTGAAAGAGGATCAAGGGCAGAACACGTGCATCTTTTCCACGGAGTTCGCCCTGCGGATGATGGGCGATATCCAGCAGTACTTTATCGACCACAAGGTGCGCAATTACTACTCGGTCTCCATTTCCGGCTACCATATCGCGGAAGCGGGTGCCAACCCGATCACACAGCTTGCCTTTACCCTGGCGAACGGCTTTACCTATGTGGAGTACTACCTCAGCCGCGGCATGCACATTGACGATTTTGCGCCGAACCTGTCGTTTTTCTTCTCGAACGGTCTCGATCCCGAATATACGGTGATCGGACGGGTTGCCCGCCGCATCTGGGCGACGGTGATGAAAAACCGCTACGGCGGCAACGAGCGCAGCCAAAAGCTGAAGTACCACATTCAGACATCGGGCCGCTCCCTGCACGCCCAGGAGATGGACTTCAACGACATTCGCACGACCCTGCAGGCTTTGATTGCCATTTACGACAACTGCAATTCCTTGCATACAAACGCCTACGACGAAGCGATCACGACGCCGACGGAAAATTCCGTCCGCCGCGCGATGGCGATCCAGATGATCATCAACAAGGAAATGGGGCTGGCGAAAAACGAGAATCCGCTGCAAGGCTCGTTCATCATCGAAGAGCTGACCGACCTGGTCGAAGAAGCAGTGCTGCAGGAGTTTGAGCGGCTGAATTCGCGCGGGGGCGTGCTCGGCGCGATGGAAACGCAATATCAGCGCGGCAAGATCCAGGATGAGTCGATGTACTACGAGATGAAAAAGCACAGCGGGGAGCTGCCGATTATCGGGGTCAATACCTTCCTCAATCCGAATGCCTCCGAGGAAGACTACGAGATTGAGCTGGCCCGTGCGACGGAAGAAGAGAAGGAGCAGCAGATTCAAAACCTGCGGGCCTTCCAGGAGCGCAACCGCGACGCCGCTCCCGCCGCCTTGAAAAAATTGCAGGAAGTGGCGATGAACGGTGGTAATATTTTCGCCGAGCTGATGGAGACCGTGAAGGTGGCGTCGCTCGGACAGATCAGCGCCGCTTTGTACGAAGTGGGCGGGCAGTACCGCCGCAACATGTAAAAACAAAGGATCTCGCACATAGCGGAAGCGGTTGTCCCTCCCGAGGCGGCAGCCGCTTCCCGTCTTTTCCGTCTGGTTATTCCGGGATTCCCCAACAGGTTTTGCCGGCATTTCCCAACGATTTGAAGCGTAACGGGAGATTTGCCCAAAACCGGCGTTTGAATCCCTTGCATTTTCGTCTAAAATAAGGAATACTGTATCATAGCCAATTTATTGTTGGTTAACTGTGGCCGTGGGTTATCAGTTAGCATCGGTTATCATGAAGGCTCGGTCGGCTTCACGAAAGCTTGACAGTGGCCCAAGTTTTCTAAATGAAAGGACGTGCCTTGGGTGAGTCAAATACTTGCACATCTGGAACGTGAAAAACTAAACGAAATGGCTTTGGTCGATATCGCATACGAAATTTTGCGTGAAACCAATCAAACCCACAATTTTCGCGATTTGATGGATCAATTGGCCGAGCTGCGCGGAATGAACGAAGAAGAAAAAATGGCTATCATCGCTCAAGTATATACCGAAGTGAACATTGACGGCCGTTTTGTCTGCCTGGGCGACAACAACTGGGGACTGAAGCGCTGGTACCCGACGGATACCGTCGAAGAAACTCAAGAAGGCGGCAAAAAGAAAAAGGTTATCCTCGACGACGACTTCGACGATTACGAGGCAGAGGAAGAGCTTGTCGAAGAATACGAAGAGGACGAGATCGCGATCTTCGAAGACGACGAGTTCACGGAAGAAGATGGAGACGATCTCGAAGAAGAGCTTGATCCCGACCTCGACGAAGATGAAGAGCTTGAGGAAGAAGAGCTTTTTGAAGAGGAAGACGACGATTTGGCAGACGAAGATCCTGTCGATGAATTCGACGATGAAAATGAAGATTTATAATTCTTGACTTACGCTTGGAAGACAAGATAAAATACTCCTTGGGCTTCACATGAAGAAGGATATTATATGGGAAACTACAAAACAAAAGTGCCCCTACCCGATTCGTTCGGGATAGGACTCGCTTTTGTTTTTTCTTTTTTGGGAGCCGTCTTCATTCGTGCATTCATCAATATCAACTGATCCAGGAAACAGGGGAAAGAGGGGACGTAAAACGATGACGAAGTACATTTTTGTGACAGGCGGGGTCGTATCCTCGTTAGGAAAAGGGATTACTGCGGCTTCTCTGGGCAGACTCCTGAAAAACAGAGGGTTAAAGGTTTCGATTCAAAAATGTGACCCATACATCAACGTCGATCCGGGTACGATGAGCCCGTATCAGCACGGTGAGGTATTTGTGACCGATGACGGGGCAGAGACGGACCTGGACTTGGGCCACTACGAGCGCTTTATCGACATCAACCTGAGCGCCAACTCCAACGTAACGACCGGAAAAATTTACTCGACCGTAATCGCGAAGGAGCGCCGGGGCGATTATTTGGGCGGAACCGTGCAGGTTATTCCGCACATTACCAACGAAATCAAGGACCGCATTTTCCGTTCGGGACAAGAGACCGGAGCTGACGTCGTGATTACCGAAATCGGCGGAACCGTCGGCGATATCGAGAGTCTCCCGTTCCTTGAAGCGATCCGCCAGATCAAGAGCGATATTGGACGCGAAAACGTGATGTACATTCACGTGACACTGGTCCCGTATATCAAAGCCGCTGGCGAAATGAAAACAAAACCGACCCAGCACAGCGTGAAAGAGCTGCGCAGCCTGGGCATTCAGCCAAACGTCATCGTGACCCGTACAGAACAGCCTCTGTCCCAGGACATGAAGGACAAGCTGGCACTGTTCTGCGACATCGACAAAAACGCTGTGATCGAGTGCGTAGATGCGGAAACGTTGTATGACGTGCCGCTCCAGCTGCAAGCGCAGGGACTTGACGACTATGTCTGCCGTCATCTCGGACTCACCTGCCAGGAAGCGGACATGACAGAGTGGAAAGCACTCGTGGCCAAGATCAAAAACCTGTCCAAGACAACCCGTATTGCCATTGTCGGCAAATACGTCGAATTGCCGGATGCTTACCTGTCTGTAGCCGAGGCTCTGCATCATGCCGGTTTTGCCAATGACTCGGCGATCAAGATCAAGTGGGTAAGCGCAGAAGAAGTTACTCCGGAAAACGTGCACGAATTGCTGGGCGATGTAGACGGCATTCTCGTACCGGGCGGTTTCGGGGATCGCGGTATCGAAGGCAAAATTACAGCTACCCGTTACGCTCGTGAGAACAAGGTCCCATTCCTGGGAATCTGTCTGGGGATGCAAATCTCGGTGATCGAATTTGCCCGCCATGTAGCTGGCATGGACGGAGCCAACAGCTCCGAGATCAACCCCGATACGAAATACCCCGTCATCGACCTGCTGCCTGAGCAAAAGAATATCGAGGACAAAGGCGGTACCATGCGTCTGGGCCGCGGACCGACGAAAGTCATCGAAGGAAGCCTGGCAGAGCGTGCTTACAACAGCACCATGGTGTACGAGCGCCATCGCCACCGCTATGAAGTAAACAACGACTACCGCGAGCAGCTCGCTAAGCTGGGCATGCGCTTCTCCGGTACGACTCCAGACGGACGTCTGGTAGAAATCGTGGAAGTGGAAGACCACCCATGGTTCCTGGCGACCCAATTCCATCCGGAGTTCACGTCCCGTCCGAACCGTCCGCAGCCGTTGTTCCGCGATTTTGTACACGCATCTCTGACCAATAAACGATAGTAAGCCAAAGAAAAACGCACGAGCGGATTTAGCCTCCGCTGGTGCGTTTTTGCATGCTCCAAACCAGTCTGCCCGGATAGGTGCAGGATCTGGATTAATTTTACAAAAAAACAGTGCGCGTGGAACCTTTTCGCCCTCCCTCTACGTCTGAAACAGAGGAGCGATCCAGGCGACCCAGTATGCGGCGGGCACGAGCAAAAGCTGTGCCAGCAACGTGCCGAAAAAGCGCGAGATCATCAGTCCCAAATAGATGTCGCGGATATGTGTCATCTCGCTCTGCCCTTGCATCGCCTTGTCTGTCAAGAGTCCCACTTGCGGATCGATGAAAATGGTCAGGATGATCGTGGCGATGCCGTTGATGGTCCCGGATGCCGACAAGACTGTCGCCTTGAACTCGGGCACAAGCAGCGAAGCGTAAAGGGTGGCTAGCACGCCGGTCGTGTAGATTCCGGTAACCATACAATTTAAAAGCAGCAGCCTGTACGGGATGCCCTTGATCCGAAAGCGGGCGAGGTCAGGCAGGCGCGGCAAGCGTATGTGATGCTTGACCTGACGGATACTATGGATGGAAACAGTCGTCTTTAGCATCTGGGGAAGCGAGCCTGTCAGCTCCAGGTGGGCAATCAGCCGTTTTGACAGCTGCACGAGTGTCGGAAACAGCAGAATAGCCGCCAATGTCCCCAGTGACGCCATACCGATGATCATGTGCAGAAAGGGAAGGACATCCGTATTTTCAGCAGACGCATGGTCGATCAGTCCCCCGGTGAACGGAGCCTGTATCATGTTGGAGGTGCGGGAGACGAGGACGATAATTCCGGTCAGGGAGAGCGCTACGGCGAGCCTCCCGGTCTGTATGCCAGCGTACCGCAGCGCGTAGGAGAGCGTCTCCGATGTATGGATAACGAAGGTAAACAGGCAAATAATCCAAACCATGTTCATGGCAGCGGGGTCTCCTCACATATACGAATGGTTGCCAATTATTATACTCGAAGACGGGGATGCGGGAAAATTTCAAGGACAGGAGCAGGATTTTCCTGAATTTAGGCGAATCAAGGTTATAAAGTTTACGGCCTTATAAGCAGGGGGATGGACGAAACATGCAGGATAAACGGGATAAAAAAGTGTTGGTTGTCGATGATCAGTACGGCATACGAATCCTGCTGTACGAGGTTCTTGGCAAGGAAGGCTATAAAACATTCCAGGCTGCGAATGGGAAAATGGCTCTGGAAATCGTCGAAAAAGAGTCTCCGGATCTGGTCATTCTGGATATGAAAATCCCCGGGATGGATGGCATCGAGATTTTGAAGCACATCAAAAAAATTAATCAGGATATCAAGGTTATCATGATGACGGCCTACGGCGAACTGGACATGATTAAAGAAGCGACACAGCTGGGGGCGTTGACACACTTCACCAAGCCGTTTGATATTGACGAGCTTCGCCTCGCTGTTCATCAGCAGTTGGCCTGTTGAGCAATCCTGGATATATCTATCAAGACAAGCGTACCTGTTAACAAGCAGATGTCTGTGGTATAATAAGCCACGTTACAGAGTCTGCTAAGGAGGATTATCATATGCCACTAGTACCTATGACCGCTTTTACCGAAGACGTCAAGAAGCATAAATATGCTGTCGGACAGTTCAACCTCAATAACCTGGAGTTTACGCAAGCGATTACGGAAGCTGCTATGGAAGAGAAATCCCCGGTCATTTTCGGCGTGTCTGAAGGCGCACTCAAGTACATGGGCCTGGATTACACGGTCGCGATTGCCAAGGTAGCGGCAGAGCGCTCCGGCGTTCCTGTTGCGCTGCACCTCGATCACGGCAGCAACTTTGACATCGTCATGAAATGTATCCGTGCCGGCTTTTCTTCCGTGATGTTCGACGGATCTCACCATTCGTTCGAGGACAACATTCGCCTGACGAAACAGGTTGTGGAGGCTGCCCACGCAGTTGGCGTCTCTGTTGAAGGCGAGCTCGGTACCATTGGCGGAGTAGAAGATGATCTGTCTGTTGACGAAGAAGACGCTACTCTTGCAAATCCTGAAGAAGCGATCCGTTTCTGGGAAGAAACCAAAGTAGACTACCTGGCTATTGCTGTCGGTACAGCGCATGGCATGTACAAAGGCGAGCCGAAAATCCGTTTCGACATTATCGAGAAGGTTGCAAACAGCATCGGTTCCCCGATCGTTCTTCACGGCGGTTCCGGTGTTCCGGACGAAGCGATCGTCAAATCGATTTCTCTCGGTGTCGGAAAAATCAACGTAAATACAGAAAGTCAAGTCGCATGCACGGAAACAGTACGCAAGGTGCTGGCAGCCAAGCCGAACGAGATCGACCCGCGCAAATATCTCGGTCCGGCTCGCGAGGCGATCAAGGAAGTTGTCAAAGGCAAAATGCGCCTGTTCGGCAGCAGCAATCGTGCGTAACCAAGGAGGTCCATCATGCGCTTTTTGATTGATACGGCAAACGTCGATGAAATCCGCGAGATTCACGAGTGGGGCGTAGTGGCGGGGGTCACGACCAACCCTTCTCTGGTAGCCAAGGAAGGCCGCGATTTTATCGAGACCTTAAAAGAGATTATCGACATCGTAGACGGTCCGATCAGTGCAGAGGTCATCAGCACTGATGCCAAGGGCATGATCGAAGAAGGCGAAAAGCTTGCTTCTTTGTCCAAAAACATTGTCGTCAAGGTTCCGATGACGGCAGAAGGCCTGAAAGCAGTCAAGTATTTTGCCAAGCGGAAGATTCGCACCAATGTGACATTGGTCTTTTCGGCCAATCAAGCGCTGCTCGCAGCACGTGCCGGAGCGACGTATGTATCTCCGTTCCTGGGACGTCTCGATGACATCGGTCATGACGGCATGCAGCTGATCGAAGATATTGCGGAAATTTTCTCTGTTCACGGTATCGAGACAGAAATTATCGCCGCTTCGGTACGCCATCCAGTCCATGTGACGGAAGCCGCTCGTCGCGGAGCCCATTTTGCGACGATTCCCCACAAGGTTTTTCATCAGTTGATTGCGCATCCGTTGACTGACAGCGGTCTGGAGAAGTTCTTGTCCGACTGGGCAAAAATGCAAAAGTAAGTCCCAACTGATCGTATTGTACGTATAAATATAAGAGCACCTTTTCCGCTGGGGAAGGTGCTCATTTCCCGATTAAGCCTGAGGAGAGCAAAACATGGAAAAGCTGATCATCAACGGGGGAACCCCGCTTCAGGGCTCGGTTACCATCAGCGGGGCAAAAAACAGTGCCGTTGCCTTGGTTCCTGCTGCGCTGCTGGCAGACGGGCCGGTTGTGATTGAGAATTTGCCGCATATTCAAGATGTGGAAATCTATCACGAACTCCTGCGAGAAATGGGAGCCGATGTGTTGTTCGAAGATGATTGGATGGAAGTGGACGGCCGCCCGATGAAGTCGATGCTGATGCCCAATGGACGCGTAAAAAAATTGCGCGCTTCTTATTATTTGTGGGGGGCGCTTCTGGCCAAGTTCGGGGAAGCGCGCGTCGGCTTGCCGGGAGGGTGCGACTTAGGGCCGCGTCCAGTCGACCTGCACATCAAAGGGTTTGAAGCACTCGGCGCCAAAGTGACGAACAAAAATGGTGTAATGACGATTCAAGCCCCGAATGGCAGATTGAAGGGCGCCCGTATTTACCTCGACCTGGTCAGTGTGGGGGCGACTATCAACATTATGTTGGCAGCCTCCAAGGCAGAGGGTGTCACGATTATCGAAAATGCGGCTCGCGAGCCGGAAATCGTCGATGTAGCTACCCTGCTCAACAATATGGGGGCCAACATCAAGGGAGCCGGGACCGATCTCATCCGGATCCAAGGGGTAGACCGCCTGCGCGGCTGTCGCCACACGATCATTCCCGACCGGATCGAAGCCGGAACGTATATGATAGCGGCAGCAGCGACCAATGGCAGCGTCACGCTTGAAAATGTGATTCCCAAGCATCTCGAGTCTGTCACAGCCAAACTGCGGGAGATCGGCGTGGACGTGCTGGAAATGGACGACTGTATTCAGGTGAACGGCAATGGGCAGTACCGATCCATTGATGTAAAGACGAGTCCGTACCCAGGCTTTCCGACGGACTTGCAGCAGCCGATCACGACGCTGCTCACTCTGGCTTCGGGGTCCAGCATTGTGACCGACAACATTTACAGCGCCCGTTTCCGCCATGTAGACGAGCTGCGCCGTATGGGTGCCAACCTGAAGATCGAGGGCCGTTCGGCAATTATCGAGGGAGGCAGCCAATTGAACGGCGCCAAGGTAGTTGCTTCCGACCTGCGGGCAGGCGCGGCTTTAGTCATCGCCGGTTTGGCTACGAACGGCGTGACAGAGGTGGAAGGTTTAGAGCATATCGACCGCGGGTATGAAAACCTTGTCAGCAAGCTGCAAAGCCTGGGAGCGAATGTTCGGCGGGTTAGCTTGGGAGAAAAGGAACGTCAACA
Organism: Brevibacillus sp. FSL K6-6036; assembly: GCF_037964015.1. Classification (NCBI taxonomy): domain Bacteria; kingdom Bacillati; phylum Bacillota; class Bacilli; order Caryophanales; family Paenibacillaceae; genus Brevibacillus; species Brevibacillus sp. FSL K6-6036. The sequence goes on along the minus strand of NZ_CP150173.1, from coordinate 4,733,373 downwards.
GCAGTAACTCATTGCCAGGAGAGGAGTCTTCCAGAATGGAACGTAGTTTAACGCTTGAACTGGTACGTGTTACGGAGGCAGCCGCACTTGCCTCTGCGCGTTGGATGGGTCTCGGCAAAAAGGATGAGGCTGACGATGCGGCCACGACCGCAATGCGAAAAGAATTTGAAAACGTACCGATGGATGGGACAGTCGTCATCGGCGAGGGCGAAATGGATGAAGCCCCGATGCTGTATATCGGTGAAAAGCTGGGCCAGGGAGTCGCCCCGGCAGTCGATGTAGCCGTAGACCCGCTTGAGGGCACCAATATCGTCGCCAAGGGAACGTGGGGCGCTATCTCGGTTATCGCCGTTGCAGACAAAGGCAACCTGCTGCACGCCCCTGACATGTACATGGAGAAAATCGCCGTTGGCCCGAAAGCGGTGGGCAAGATCGACATCAACGCGCCCATCAAGGATAACCTGAAGGCGGTAGCCCAGGCGCAAGGCAAAGACATCAGCGACCTGGTCGCGATCGTGCTGGATCGGGACCGTCACCAGAAGATTATTCATGAAATCCGCGAAGCAGGTGCTCGCATCCGGCTGATTTCCGACGGAGACGTAGCCGCAGCGATCAACACGGCTTTTGAGGATACGGGTGTAGACATCCTGTTCGGTTCTGGAGGAGCTCCTGAGGGTGTTCTGGCTGCTGTAGCGCTCAAGTGTATGGGCGGTGAGATCCAGGGCAAGCTGCTGCCGCAAAATGCAGAGGAAGTGGAACGCTGCAAACGCATGGGATTGGTCAATCCTTATCAAGTGCTGCACATGGATGATCTGGTCAAAGGAGACGATGCTATCTTTGCCGCCACAGGCGTTACCAACGGTGAATTGCTGCAAGGCGTTCGGATTCAGGGCACGCGCGCTACGACTCATTCCGTCGTGATGCGAGCCAAGACAGGAACAATCCGTTTCATCGAAGGAACCCACCGCTTGGAACGCAAGCCTCGTCTGGTATTGTAATGCAGCAAATAGACGAAGATAGATGAAGAGTAAATAAAGAGTGGTGGAATTATGTTACTTTCAGAACTAGAAGAAAAGAAGTTGACCGATCTCTACAAGCTCGCGAAGGAGTATCAAATCCCTTATTACTCCCAGCTGAAGAAGAAGGAGCTGATCTTCGCCATCCTTCGAGCCAGAGCCGAAAGAGACGGTCTGATGTTTATGGAAGGGGTGCTGGAAATCCTGCCGGAAGGCTACGGATTCCTGCGCCCTATCAACTACCTCCCGAGCTCGGAGGACATTTACATCTCCCAGTCGCAGATTCGCCGATTTGATCTGAGGATGGGAGACTTGGTATCTGGTAAGGTGCGACCTCCCAAGGAAAATGAACGTTATTTCGGATTATTGCAAGTAGAGGCTGTAAACGGAGAAGACCCCGAATTGGCAGCCGAACGACTTCATTTCCCCGCCTTGACACCGTTATATCCTCAAAACAAACTCGTATTGGAAACGTCGCCAGAACGCGTTTCCGCCCGCCTGATGGATCTCATCGCCCCTGTTGGTCTCGGCCAGCGCGGTTTGATTGTAGCGCCCCCCAAGGCCGGCAAAACCATACTTCTCAAGGAAATCGCGAACAGCATCACTGCTAATCGGCCGGACATCCACCTGTTTGTTCTCTTGATCGATGAACGCCCGGAGGAAGTAACCGACATGCAGCGTTCTGTACAGGGAGAAGTAATCGCTTCCACATTTGACGAAGTTCCCGAAAACCATATCAAGGTAGCGGAGCTCGTGCTGGAAAGAGCCAAGCGGCTGGTCGAGCATAAGAAAGATGTCGTCATCCTGCTCGATTCGATTACCCGTCTGGCACGGGCCTACAACCTGGTTATCCCGCCCAGCGGACGTACGCTTTCGGGAGGTATTGATCCCGCCGCGTTCCACCGTCCGAAGCGGTTCTTCGGCTCGGCCCGCAACATCGAGGAAGGCGGCAGCCTGACGATTTTGGCGACTGCACTGGTAGAGACGGGTTCGCGCATGGACGATGTCATTTACGAGGAATTCAAAGGAACCGGCAATATGGAATTGCATCTGGACCGAAAGCTGTCCGAACGCCGCATTTTCCCGGCGATCGATATTCGCCGCTCCGGTACCCGGCGCGAAGAGCTGCTCCTTTCCAAGGAAGAATTGGAAAAGCTGTGGGCGATTCGCAAAAGCATGAACGAAACCTCGGAATACGTAGAGTCCTTTTTGAAGAAACTGGCAGACTCCAAAACAAACGAAGAATTTTTGCAAAGCATCGAAACGAAACAGACACGTGGAAAACAAAGCACAGTGACGGCGGGTTCTTAGACTCGCCGTCATTTTTTATGCGGACGAGGCATATCGTATAAAAGAGTGCTCGTGCAGATACTGAGGGCAAATCTGCCAGAAACGCAGGCGTGAAGGAGGAATGTCAGTGGATTACGAGCAGCTGCCGGCAGGGTGGGGGAGTCGCGACGAAGTGAAACAGGCCGTAGTCGAACAGGTCCTGTTTGAAGCATTTAACCCTTTTGCTTCCCTGGACAAACCGACTTCGACGAATAGAAGTGAAGTGATGACCTACACCGTAAAATACGGGGACACGATGTCGGAAATAGCCGAACGCTACGGATTGACGTTAAAACAACTGTTGGAGTTAAACAGGATGGTAAAGCCGAATCTGATGGGAATCGGCATGAAGCTGGTTTTGAATAAAGAAGAGATTACCCACTCCGTCAGGAGAGGGGAAACGGTGGACAGCATCGCCAGACGCTACAGTGTAAGCAAAGAAATGCTGCTGGAGCGAAACCCGCTGCTCCGGCTGATGGAGGACAACCTCTACATAGGTCAAACCATTCATATCCCCATCTCTGACATGAATTCGCTGACTGCCAAAGAGTGGCAGCGAAAGCGTAATGCGGTTACGACGGCCAGCCGCCAAGCCAACCGTTCGCGGGCTATGGATTGGCCGGTGAAGGAAGCGACTGTGACAAGCGGCTTTGGTACGCGGTGGGGAAGGATGCACAAAGGATTGGACATGTGGAACCAGAGCGAAGGGCAGACCCCGATCTACGCTGCGAAAGAAGGCGTTGTGGTGGAAGCGGGTGGAAATCGGGGCGGTTACGGCTTCATCGTCATTCTGGATCACGGGGAAGGCTTGCAGACGTATTATGCCCATATGCGCAAAATCATCGTGCAGCCGGGACAGCACGTGGAGCGGGGAGAAATGCTCGGCTACATGGGACGTACCGGCGATTCGACGGGTTACCATCTCCATTTTGAGGTCAGAGAGGATAACGTCCCCATGAATCCGCTTCGTTACCTCAGCAGGTAACCGTTCACATTTACATTGTCTGATCGTTGCGTTACAATGGGCTGAGCGAAAAAAGCGAGGCGATTGTACCATGTTTTTAGTGTACGCAGATGAAAAAGGCAATGTATACGACCACCCCGAGCTGCTCGCGGTGGCTCGCAATGGAGATATATTGACGGAAGTATTGGAAGAAGAATTGATTCCGCTGCCAGAGGGAGCTACACTCGTCAGCCTGCCCGATACCGTTCCGGTCGGGATGGACCCGGACACAGGCGAGATGGTAAAGCTCGACGGCTATACGTCGGTAGGAGCCTTGATCCCTCAAGGCTTTACACGGCTGCTGCTGCCTGGTTACGTGAAGACCGACAAAAATAGCAAGTTTCCGCTGTTTGGATATACAGCAGTTGTATGGAAAGACGATCGTTTCTGGGTAGCAGGCCGTCAGAGCGATGATCCGCACCAGTGGAACCCGCTGCATTTCCCGATGGACGAGCTTCGTCAGCGCGTAGAGAAGACGTTGGAGATGTTCCCGCAAAACCGGATTCTCCACCACCTGTCACACTGTGCATTGGAATACGAATGCCTGACAGCTTCCAACAACTTCTTCCATCGTTGGGAAGGAAGCCTGCCTGTCTCGTATACGTGCAATGCCGGCTGCTATGGCTGTATCTCCGAGCAGCCTGAGGACAGCGGTTTTCCGTCTCCGCAGACGCGGATGAACTTCAAGCCGACAGAGGACGAGCTGGTCGAGGTGATGCTGCATCATTTGCAGACACCGGAGAGCATTATCAGCTTTGGACAAGGCTGTGAAGGGGAGCCTTCCACGATGGCGTCCATCATCGTTCCGGCGATGCGCCGGGTGCGGGAACAGACAGATATGGGCTTTATCAACATCAACACGAATGCGGGCCTGACCGATCACATCAAGGGGATCGTCGATGCCGGTCTTGACCTGATGCGGGTGAGCATCATCAGCGCGATTGACGAGCATTACAACGCGTATTATCGTCCGCGCAACTACACGCTGGAAAATGTGGCCCGCTCGGCGGAGTACGCCGCTTCCAAAGGTGTGTACACGTCCATCAACTACTTGTGCTTCCCAGGCGTGTTCGACCGCGAAGAGGAAATGGAAGCGATGATCGAGTTTATCCGCCGGACAGGCATCAAGCTGATCCAGCTTCGCAACCTGAATATCGATCCCGAGAGCTATCTGGCAATGATCCCGCCAGCCAAGGGAGAGGTGTTCGGCATGAAGCAGGCAATCGAAATTTACCAGGAGGAATTGCCTGACGTCGTCATCGGTTCATTTACACATGTTCCGCCGGAGGATTTGCAGCGGAGGAAAAGGCTGGATAAGAAGTAAATTCAGTTGCTTTTCGATGCTGGCCATGCTACTATTTTCTATGTGTATTTTCTATATAACTCTGTTTCGGCAAACGATTCAGGGCGGAAAAGAGGTGTATGTGAGATGAAACCAGGAATTCATCCTAACTACAATGTAGTGAAAGTAACATGTGCATGCGGTAACGAATTCGAATCCGGTTCCGTGAAGCAAGCGCTGCGCGTGGAGATCTGCTCCAACTGCCACCCGTTCTTCACTGGTAAACAAAAATTCGTCGATGCTGGCGGCCGTGTGGACCGTTTCAAACGCAAATACAATCTTTCCTAATCGGAGATTGGAGCGACCAGGTAGAGCAATCTGCCTGGTTTTGTTTTTTTACCCCGATCACCAAAAATGCTCTTCCCGTCTGCCGGAATGAACCCATACAATAGATGTATAGGCTGTGGGAGACCCAGACCGTGCCCGAGATAAATACGTTTAACAAAAGCAAAGGGAGACAATAGACGTGGCGCAACTATATTTTCGCTATGGAGCAATGAACGCTTCCAAATCCATTCAGTTATTGACCGTGGCCCATAATTACGAACAGTCAGGAAAAAAAGTTCTGGTTTTCACACCCGCCATCGATGACCGCTACGGCGTCGGGAAGGTAGCCTCCCGGGTGGGGATTAGCCGCGAAGCCATTTCGATCGGGGATGACACCGATATATATGCGGTTGTGTCTGCCGAGGAGCCTTATCCTGATTGCGTTCTTGTGGACGAAGGACAGTTCTTGCATGCGGAACACGTTCAACAGCTGGTACGGATCGTCGATGAGCTGGATATACCGGTGATCGTGTACGGCTTATTGAAGAACTTTAAAAACGAATTATTCCCAGGCAGTGCCGGATTATTGAGCGAAGCGGACAAGATCGAGGAAATCAAAACGGTTTGTGTCTACTGCAATAAAAAAGCGACGCACATTCTGAAATACAAAAACGGCAAACCGGTATATACCGGCGAAACGATCGAGATCGGCGGAAACGACACCTACAGCAGCGTCTGCCGTCGTCATTACTACCACCCGCCGGTGGAATAGGCTGGCGTATGGCCGCTTTCCTGTTGTCTGTGCATGGAGATTTCATCTGCTGCGCACACTATGACAAACAGGAGGTGGCTTTTTTATGCGACGCCTGCCCTATGGAAAAAGCGCGGCAGCTGCATTCGGTGCTGCAGCTTTGTTGCTTGTGGCTGCGGTCGGCTGCGGCCGGACGATGCCGCAGGAAAAAAGCTATGGCGCCAACAGCTACGACCCGCAACAGCACGCTACGATCAAGAGTGACCGAAGCGGAGATATCATTGACAGAGGGGCTCCGCCAAAGGAGGATCGCGATCCCTTGATGGGACGAAACCAGAACCCGAATCTGATCATCGGCCACGCCAACGTTCGCAATACCCAGGTTGACATGGACAACATGGAGAGGATGGCTAGATCGGTATCCGGTGTGGAGGATGCAAGGGTTACCCTTGTGGGCGGGAACGCATACGTTACGTTGGACTTGATCCCGAATGTAACGGCCAATCAGGCTCGCACCATCGAACAAGAAGTCATCGCGGCCTTGCGGCAAAAAATACCCCGCTATGATTTCCACGTCACGTCAAACGACGCGTATCACCGATAACCATCTGACGGCTCGGCTTGTCCGGGCTGTTTTTCATGAGCAGGAAAACACCGCCAGATCATGTATTTCTTTGACTTTTTCGGGGTTTCCCCCTATAATTATTCTGTTACTTTCAATATTTTTTTACTGGCAGGCTTCGCTTCCTGGCGATGGCACTGCAGTGCAAAACAGGAAGCTTTCTTCATAGGATTTTTAGTGAAAGCAAGTACTTAATTTTGTCGTAATGGGGTGAATGACAGTGTTCGAGCGCTTGTCTGCGGTTGAAGAGCGTTATGAAGAGGTAACCAATCTACTATGCGACCCCGATGTCATCAGTGACACCAAACGGCTGCGGGAACTGTCCAAGGAGCAGTCTTCTCTGGAGGAGACTGTGACCGTTTATCGTGAATACAAATCGGTAGTATCTCAGTATGAGGACGCAAAGGCGATGCAGGAAGAAAAGCTGGATGACGAGATGCGCGAAATGGTGAAAATGGAAATCGCGGAACTCGCCAAACGCAAGGAACAACTGGAAGATCGGTTGAAAATCCTGCTGCTGCCAAAAGATCCGAATGACGATAAAAACGTTATCGTGGAGATTCGCGGAGCTGCCGGTGGTGATGAAGCGGCGCTGTTCGCGTCCGATCTGTTCCGCATGTACACGCGTTATGCAGAGCGGCACGGTTTCAAGGTGGAAGTTCTGGAAGCCAATCCGACTGACATCGGCGGTTACAAGGAAATTGTCTTTTCTGTCAGCGGCCGTGGGGCCTATAGCAAGCTGAAATTTGAAAGCGGTGCACATCGCGTGCAGCGTATTCCGGCAACCGAGTCGGGCGGCCGGATTCACACGTCTACGTCTACGGTGCTGGTACTGCCGGAAGCCGAAGACGTCGAAGTGGAAATCAACGAAAAAGATATACGCATCGATACTTTCTGTTCCAGCGGTGCGGGTGGACAGAGCGTCAATACGACCAAGTCCGCTGTTCGTGTTACGCATATCCCGACAGGCATCGTGGTGTCCTGTCAGGACGAAAAATCGCAGCATTCCAACAAGGATAAAGCCCTGCGCGTACTGCGCGCCCGCCTGTACGATTACCACATGCAGCAGCAGATGGCGGAGCAGGATGCTACACGCAAAAGCCTTGTGGGAACGGGTGACCGGAGTGAGCGGATTCGCACGTACAACTTTCCGCAAAGCCGCGTGACCGATCACCGAATCGGCCTTACTCTGCATCGTCTCGAGGCGATCCTGGAGGGCGAGATCGACGAAGTGATTGAAAACCTGATGCTGCACGAACAGACGGAGCAGTTGAAAAGCCATGCACACACAGCTTGATTGGTCCGATGTCGTGACGATACGAGAAGCCCTTTCGCGGGCTTCTTCCTTTTTGCGCAAACAGGGAGTAGCCGATCCTATGTTTGAAGCGGAACTGCTGGTACGGCACTGTCTGGGCTGGGACCGGACGAGATTTTTGATTTCGATGGGCGAACCGATTCCTGTGGCAGCGCGCGACCAGCTTGAGGCCCTGTGCGAACGGCGGAGCCGCCGCGAGCCGCTTCAGTACATGTTTGGAACCCAGGAGTTTTACGGACGTCCCTTTCACGTCCGTCCCGGTGTTTTGATTCCGCGTCCCGAGACGGAGATACTCGTGGAGCAGCTGCTTTGCCGGGCGGAGAAGCTATGGCCGGCCGATCAATCGCTGCAGGTCGTCGATATCGGCACAGGCAGCGGAGCCATCTGTGTCACCATTGCTTGTGAACGGCCTCACTGGCAGGTCAGCACAGTGGATCTTTCTCCCGATGCTACGGCCATTGCCCGTGAAAATGCGGAGCAGCTCGGAGCCAGGGTCCGCTTTTTGCAAGGGGACCTGGTACAGCCGCTTTTGGAGGCCCATGAGCGCGTAGACATTCTCGTGTCCAATCCGCCTTATATACCAAGCCGCGATGTAGATGAGCTGGATGATGAAGTAAAGGCATATGAGCCTCGGCTCGCGCTTGACGGGGGAGACGACGGTCTGGACTGTTATCGCCGTCTCTGCGATGCCCTGCCAAGCCTTTTGAAGCAGACAGCTCTGGTCGGGTTTGAGGTTGGAATACATCAAGCCCGTGATGTCGCCAGTCTGATGAAGGCTTCAGGGGTGATTGACCAGGTAGAGATCGTCGCTGATTTGGCTGGAATCGACCGCGTCGTAATCGGGATCAGAACGGGTCGGAAGGAATAGAGAGGAAACAGAGGGGTAGAAGAAATCGAAGATAAATCAAAGAAAGCGGCTCAAGCAGCCGTTTTTTTGTTTTGTTATAATTGCAAAATATGGTATTATATGGTTGGTTGATGGCGTGAACAACTATGCAAAAATAGGCAGCTGCAGATCTTCGTCTGAATCTTTCAAATCGATAGGTATATTCCCAAGCCTCCCTGTCCATACTGATTTCTAAAGAGAGACAGAAGAGAAATCAGTTATGAGAGGGAGAAGGGTATCTATGAAACGGTTCTTTTTCGTAGCGTTTAGCTTTTTGACACTGATGATGAGCTGGGAGGGACAGCTTACATCCGCCAACGTGCTCGACAATGGACCGATCCCTCAGGAGTCTATCCGACTGCGAATTATCGCCAACAGCGATTCCATACAAGACCAGTGGCTGAAGCGGGAAGTCCGCGATGCCATTATCGATCAAATGAACGTCTGGGTAAAAGACATCCGTTCCTACGATGAAGCGAAGGTGATCGTCGCCAGCAAATTGCCGGAGCTGCAGGCACTTGTCGATAAGACCATGCACGAACGGGGCTTCTCGTATAAAGCAGAAGTTGATTTTGGACGGGTGCCGTTTCCAACGAAGCTGTACGGCTCCTACGTCTATCCCGCAGGTGATTACGAAGCGCTCCGCGTCCGCATCGGCGACGCACAGGGACAAAATTGGTGGTGCGTACTGTTTCCGCCGCTCTGCTTTATCGACATGTCCAACGGCGACGCGATCGCGTCCGCTCAAGTTGAAAATGAAAGTGAATCACTCCCAACGAAAACAGCAGCCGATGCCAAAGCACCGACTGCCGACTTGGAACCTATATCGAAAAATACCGGGGAAAACGCTCCTCTGAACGATCTGGAAGAAGAGCGCGCGTCCCATCAGCAGTGGCGCCTGTCTCGCATGGAAGAAAGCTGGATGGGAGCCACAGCCGAAACCAACGATCATCAGGATGCTGGTGACATATCTGTACAAGCCTTTTCAGGAAGTGTCTCTGTACAAGAGCAGTCTCGGGAAGACGCAGGCCAAAGCGAGGAGACTGCCCCTGTACAGCCAAAAGTGGAAGTCCGTTTTTACCTCTGGGACAAGCTGGCTTCCCTCTTCTAACCAAGCCCCTCTCCTGCCTGTTCCTTATGGAGCAGGCTTTTTTTAATGGCTGGGCTCTTCCTTGCTTATAACTCATCCCGTTTGCACGATACAAACAAGCCTTACTTCAACAATTGGGCAACCTCCGGATTATACAGGTTAAAGACGTTCCCGGTAGGAATGGTGAAAGCAGGCATTCCAATGGCATAGGGACCGATTTCGTATTGGCCGAAATGAATGACAAGCTTGCCATTCTCGAAAGCAAACGACTGGTTTTCGGAAACGCCGGGGAATCCGTCCGCGATCCCGCTCAAATCCGGGTCTGCTTTGATTTGTTGGGCAATCAAATGGCTCAGGACATAGCGATAGTCATATCCAGGGCGGAAAAGATCGGAAAGCTGGAGGTTCTTCGCTTTTTCCACATTGGCGAGGTTGTAATAGACAACATCTGTTATCCCGTGGGCGCCCCCTGTGTAGCGGTACGTTTGAACGGCGAACGATACGAGCTTGCCGTTCATGTGCACTTCATAGGAGATGTCCAGAGCATGGGGCCGAAGCTCGTATCCGTATTTTTTGGCGGTGGCGGCATCTTCCTTGGCCATGTCTTGCGTTTCTTTGAGCGAGTCCTGGGCAAGTTTTTGCAGTTCAGCATTGAGCTTGGTCTCAAACGCCTTGTCTTTGAGTCCGCTGATGACAGGAATAGAAATCTTGGCCTCATACTCGGCCGTTTTGGCCTGAATCGTTTTCGGAGTGAAAACGACTCCCTGTACCTGAGCTTTTTGTGCAGGTGCAGCCGATGGCGCCGCTATGGCTGGCGTTGTTGCCGATGTGGCGGCAGCCATAGCGGGGGCGTTGACAGCGGCGAGCAAGAACGCTGCGCCAACAAGGCTGGTGACAATGGACTTGGACGGGGTTTTCATGCTTCCTCAATCCTTTCGCGGAAAAACAATGGATGTTATTTGATAGATAAATGATACTACAAGGAAACAAGGGCGAAGGTTAAAAAAAAGTAACAGGATTGTTTTCCACCGACTGCCACAAGTTATTCACAAGTTATTCACAGGCTGTTGAAAACTTTTGCTTCCAACACTATACTTAAGGCACAAATCGTATACGAAGATGCGTATTGGAAAGGAATTTGACAGATGGCTTTGAAACGGAAAACAAAGGTATGGATTGTGGATAAAAATGTGGAAAATCTCCAAGCTTGTACACAGATTGTGGATGCAGCCCAATTTTTGCGTGATGGAGAAACCGTGGCTTTTCCTACGGAAACCGTATATGGTTTGGGGGCCGATGCATTGTCTGACGAGGCTGTGGAAAAAATATTCATGGCAAAAGGAAGACCGAGCGATAATCCACTGATTGTTCACATTGCAGATAAAGAGCAGGTTAACGATATTGCATCGTCTCTTCCGGAGAAAGGCGCTGCCCTGATTGAGGCGTTTTGGCCGGGACCATTGACTTTGATCCTGCCAAAAACAGAGAGAGTGGCTTCGCTGGTGACGGCGGGTCTTGATACGGTGGGCGTGCGTATGCCGGATCATCCCGTGGCATTGGCGCTGATTAAACAGGCGGGGGTCCCTGTGGCGGCTCCCAGTGCCAATCGCTCGGGCAGACCCAGTCCTACGACAGCTGAGCATGTCATGGCAGACCTTGCAGGCAGGATCGTCGGCGTAGTAGACGGCGGAGCGACTGGCGTGGGTGTAGAGTCGACCGTGCTTGATGTAACGGTAGAGCCTCCGCTTATTTGCAGACCGGGCGGAATTACGCGCGAGCAACTGGAGGAAGTCATCGGAGAGGTGGCGATCGATCCGGCCTTTTTGCCGGATGCGGCAGAAGCTCCGCGCTCGCCGGGGATGAAGTACACGCACTACGCTCCAGAAGGGGAGATGTGGCTCGTCGATGGCGAGGAGTCCCGGGTGTACGAGCAGATGCGCACCATGCTCGCTGAGGCAAAACGGCACGGGCGCAAGACGGGCGTGATGGCAACAATGGAATCGCTCCCCTACTGGCGGCAGCAGCAGGTAGCAGATGTGGTCATTTCTGTCGGTTCGCGCTCGGAGCTTGAACAGGTAGCCCAGCACTTGTACGGTGTTCTCCGGCAGTTTGACGACGAACAGGTGCAATTTATCGTCGGCGAGACATTTCCGCGCTCAGGCATCGGCATGGCTGTCATGAACAGGCTGGAAAAAGCTGCGGGAGGACGCATTTTGGCTGTGTAACGAAAGGTTTGGCTTTTATCAGCATGTCTAAACTCCCTCTTGTCCGCATAAAAGTGAAGACAGGAGGGGAGCGACGTGGACCTTGCCTTATTTCACTGGGGTCAGTTTCTGACTCTGCTCATGATTGCTCTTGCTTTGAGTATGGATGCCTTTTCACTCGGAGTAGGCGTGGGCATGATTGGCATTCGGCTGAGAGAGATACTGAAAGTGAGCGTTACGATCGGCTTGTTCCACATCGCTATGCCATTGGTCGGGATCGCAGTGGGCGGCTACTTATCCGATATGATCGGGGATATAGCGGTTTTCGTCGGGGGAACTGTCCTGATGGGCATCGGCGTACATATGATTTGGAACGGGTTTGCCAACGGTGACGAAAAAAGCATGCTGCGGACGAAGGGCTTCGGGCTGCTTCTGTTTGCCTTCAGCGTCAGCCTGGACGCATTGACGGTAGGGTTTTCGTTCGGACTGATGGAGATCAACCGGTTTCTGGCAGTCACATTGTTTGGCATAATGGGAGGAACGATGTCTTATTGTGGACTGCTGATCGGGCGGAGTATGGGAGGATGGCTGGGGGAATACAGCGAAGTATTAGGAGGACTTATCCTGCTTGGTTTTGGGTTGAAATTTATCCTGTGAAGCGACTATGGCCCGGCAGCTTCTCCTCAAGCGGGCAGCCCGGATCGGCTTTGCCCTTTTGTCCATTCCGGGAGGCGAAAGGCAGCGCACAAGGAAGGAGTTGAAAGCATGAAACGGATTTTGTTTGTATGCACGGGAAATACATGCCGCAGTCCGATGGCAGAGGCGTTGTTTCGGACACTTGCGGCAGGCAGCGATTGGGAAGTGAGGTCTGCGGGCGTGGCTGCATACGAAGGGCAGCCGGCTTCTCAGCAGGCTGTTCAAGTATTGGCGGAGTGCGGAATCGATCACAACCATCAGGCTACGCGGATAAACGGTGACCTGATCCTTTGGGCTGACCTGATTCTGACGATGGCCCACAGTCACAAGTCGCTGATTGTCAGCTACTTTCCTGAGGCGCAGCAAAAAGTGTTTACTTTGAAAGAATACGTCGGCGCCAATGACGGGGGCGATATTGCCGATCCGTTCGGCGGTACGGTCGAGGAATACCGCAAATGTGCCCGTGAAATCCAGGTCCTGTTGGACAAGCTTTGGGCTCACTTGTCCCGGCAGCAGTAGATTGCTGGACCAGACAAAAGATGCCCGGATCCAATCCGATAGCAATTGTCGCAAGTTTTTGGTAGACTTTTACCTAAACCTTGCTAATGGACGAACATTATCTTTGTTTTTAGTAAAAATGTTCACTTTTTACCGGGCGTTATCTGAGTTATAATAAAAATAGCAAAAGCGTAAGCGAGGGATACTGATGAAAGTGGCGATTGGTGCCGACCACGGTGGATATAAATTAAAAGAGGAAATCAAGAAGCTGCTGGCGACGATGAACGTGGAAGTGGCCGATTTCGGCTGCTCTTGCGAAGACTCGGTCGACTACCCGGACTATGCTCTTCCTGTTGCGGAAAAGGTAGCGGCAGGAGAATTTGACCGAGGCATTTTGGTGTGCGGGACAGGGATCGGGATGTCGATCGCAGCCAACAAGGTTCCCGGCATCCGCTGCGCACTTGTCCATGACACATTTTCGGCGAGAGCGACGAGGGAGCACAACAACACCAACGTGCTGGCAATGGGTGAGCGGGTTATCGGCCCCGGCCTTGCCCTTGACATCGTCAAGATTTGGCTGGAGACCGATTTCCAAGGAGGCCGCCACGAGCGCCGCGTGGAGAAGATCACCGAGATCGAAGCCAAACATGCGGGAGTGAAGTAAGGTGGACCTGCTTCGCATCGAACAGCAAGCCAGGGAAGTCGTTTCCGAGGTAGCGGGCTTGGCCGAGCTTCGGCCGGGCATGCTGCTTGTTATCGGCTGCAGCACCAGCGAGGTGGCCGGCAAACACATTGGCAAAGCGGGCAGCCGGGAGGTGGCGGAGGCCCTGTTCCGGGGAATTTCCGCTGCGGCGCAAGAACGGGGATTTTCGCTGGCTTTCCAATGTTGCGAACATTTGAACAGAGCTCTCGTCGTCGAGCGGGAGACGATGGAGAAATGCGGGCTTGAGGAGGTCTCTGTCGTGCCTGTTCCCAGCGCGGGCGGCTCAATGGCAGCTTGCGCCTTTGAACAGATGGCAGCTCCCGTTGTTGTCGAGCACATAAAGGCTCACGCGGGCATCGACATCGGAGATACCCTGATCGGAATGCATCTGAAGCATGTAGCGGTACCGGTCCGGCCGACCATTCGCCAGATCGGAGAGGCGCATGTAACGGCAGCGCGCACCCGTCCGAAGCTGATCGGCGGTTCCCGTGCCGTCTATGAGCGCACCTCGTCCAATCAAAGCTGCATGTGACTGTGGCATTTTCGCCAGTTATGGCTGTTCCCCTTTGCGGGAACCCCTTTTCATAACTAAAACAAAGATCCAGGAGGAGAAAAAACCATGCTAGAGTTTTTGCGCAAACAGGACCCACAAGTAGCGGAAGCGGTCGGTCTGGAACTGGGCAGACAGCGGGACAAAATCGAGCTGATCGCATCTGAAAACTTCGTCAGCCGTGCCGTCATGGAAGCGATGGGAACGGTATTGACCAACAAGTACGCTGAAGGCTATCCAGGCCGTCGTTACTACGGTGGCTGTGAATATGTAGACATCGTGGAAAACATCGCGCGCGACCGCATCAAGGAACTGTTTGGTGCCGAACACGCCAATGTACAGCCTCACTCCGGCGCCCAAGCCAATATGGCTGTCTACTTCACCATATTGAAGCCGGGCGATACCGTGCTGGGGATGAACCTGTCTCACGGCGGGCACTTGACGCATGGCAGCCCGGTCAACTTCTCCGGGTCTCTCTACAATTTCGTCGAATACGGAGTGGACGAGCAATCCCATCTGATCAATTACGATGATGTGCGCGCCAAAGCGCTTGAGCACAAGCCGAAGCTGATCGTGGCAGGAGCCAGCGCGTATCCGCGCACGATTGACTTTGCCAAATTCCGTGAAATCGCCGACGAGGTCGGTGCGTACTTCATGGTGGATATGGCCCATATCGCCGGACTTGTGGCGGCTGGACTGCATCCGAATCCGGTGCCGCATGCGCACTTCGTTACCTCGACCACGCACAAGACCCTGCGCGGTCCTCGCGGCGGTCTGATTCTGTGCAAGGAAGAATTTGCCAAGGCTATCGACAAGTCCGTATTCCCGGGCGTGCAAGGCGGGCCGTTGATGCACGTCATCGCAGCCAAGGCCGTTTCATTTGGCGCAGCGCTCCAGCCTGAATTCAAGGCGTACGCCCAGCAAATCGTAAACAACGCCCGCGCCTTTGCCGAAGCCCTGCAAGCAGAGGGATTGACGCTCGTCTCTGGCGGAACGGACAACCACCTCGTCCTCGTAGATGTGCGCAACCTCGGCCTGACTGGAAAAGTGGCTGAGCATCTGCTCGATGAAGTCAATATCACGACCAACAAAAATACGATTCCTTACGATCCGGAAAGCCCGTTTGTCACCAGCGGTGTCCGCATGGGTACCCCGGCAGTGACCAGCCGCGGATTTGACGAAGCAGCGATGAAGGAAGTAGCAGCCATCATTGCGCTCACCCTGAAAAACCCGGAAGATGCGGCCAAGCACGAGGAAGCAAGACAACGCGTCTCCGCCCTCTGCCAACGCTTCCCGATGTACGAAGGCCTGACTGTATAAGCGGGAAAGGCTGGAAAGATAAGGTCGGTACACCTGCAAGTACATCAAGCGACATCATTAGCAAATTACAAATAGCAAACATAGTAAAAAGGCCTCGCAAGCATAAGCGGGGCCTTTTTTCGTCTATAGAAACCATCCAATCATCCAAAAGCTACGAGGCCCACACAAAAGCAACGGCCAAGGTACATCCGTCCGATCTATCCTCCACCTCTTCGATCTTGCCAACGAAAAGCCCAAAGACCGATCCACCCCAACGGATGTAGAGATGAAAGCGGAGAAAAAAGCGAAGGGTCTTTGGGACACCTCCCAGGCCATGGTCCAAAAGCGGAACACGCTTTTAGCGGCCAACCTCTGAGACACCCCCAGAATCAACGACTTTTGGCCGCGTTCCGCTTTTGGAGCAGGGCCGGACAGCGCATACCCCCAGGCAGTGTCCCACCGAACCCTGAGCGTTTTCTCCGCTTTCATCTCCTCCACCAAAGCCGCGAACAAAGATCTTTTCATTTTTGCTCTTGCCCAAAAAGGTGTCGAACCAAAGCCCCTAATGACGAAAGATTACGCAAATTGACGTCCGCCCCTCCCTCCGCTATTATGGAAAGGATATATTGACAAGTGGAAACGGAGGAACATACATGAGCCGCGTATACGTGTTAGATCATCCGCTGATCCAGCATAAGGTAACATTCATCCGCGACAAAAACACGGGAACCAAAGAGTTCCGCGAGCTGGTGGACGAGGTAGCCACACTGATGGCTTACGAGATCACCCGAGATATGCCTCTGGAGGAGACAACCATCGAAACGCCGGTGGCAACCTGCAAAGCGCGTGTAATTGCCGGTAAAAAAGTGGGACTGATCCCGATTCTCCGCGCAGGCCTGGGAATGGTGGACGGGATTCTGCAGCTGATCCCGGCTGCGAAGGTAGGCCACGTGGGCCTTTACCGCGATCCGGACACACTGCAGCCCGTAGAGTACTATGTAAAGCTGCCGACGGATATCGCGGAGCGTGAACTGATCGTAATCGACCCGATGCTGGCGACCGGCGGCTCTGCTGCCGCGGCCATTGATGCCCTGAAAAAGCGCGGAGCGAAAAGCATGAAGCTGATGTGCCTCATCGCAGCTCCGGAAGGCATCAAGCTGGTCCAGGACGAGCATCCTGACGTCGATATCTACGTAGCGGCTATTGACGAGTACCTGAACGATCACGGCTACATCATCCCGGGTCTTGGCGACGCCGGCGACCGACTGTTTGGGACAAAGTAGGAGAGGGAATCCGATGAAGAAGCTAAAAGTGATGACTGTCTTCGGGACGCGGCCGGAAGCGATCAAAATGGCGCCGCTCGTCCATGAGCTCAGCAAGCATGAAGAGCACATCGAACCGATTGTTTGCGTGACAGCGCAGCACCGTCAAATGCTGGATCAGGTGCTGGAGATTTTCCATATTCAGCCTGATATCGACCTGAACATCATGAAGGACCGGCAGACGCTTGTGCAGATCACGACCCGGGCACTTGAAGCGCTCGACCAAGTGATCAAGGAAACAAAACCAGACATTGTCCTCGTTCACGGCGATACGACCACGACCTTTGTAGCCAGCCTGGCAGCCTTCTACAACCAGGTGGC
Source organism: Brevibacillus sp. FSL K6-6036 (assembly GCF_037964015.1). Taxonomy (NCBI): domain Bacteria; kingdom Bacillati; phylum Bacillota; class Bacilli; order Caryophanales; family Paenibacillaceae; genus Brevibacillus; species Brevibacillus sp. FSL K6-6036. The sequence continues at coordinate 4,716,159 of NZ_CP150173.1, read as the reverse complement.
GATCGGACATGTGGAGGCGGGGCTTCGCACGTGGGACAAGTATTCCCCGTTCCCTGAGGAGATGAACCGCCAACTGACTGGCGTCATGGCAGATCTCCATTTTTCGCCGACGGAAGGCTCCGCAGACAACCTGCGCCGGGAAAACAAGCCGGAGGAGTCCATCTACATTACCGGAAACACGGCGATCGACGCACTGAAAACGACAGTCCGGGACGATTACACCCATCCGGTACTGGATCGGGTGCAGGGGAAAAAGATGGTGCTGATGACCGCTCACCGCCGCGAGAATCTGGGCGAGCCGATGCGCCGCATTTTCCGTGCGGTCAGACGCCTGATCGACGAGCATGAGGATATCGCTGTCGTCTATCCGGTTCACTTGAACCCGGCTGTCCAGGATGTGGCGCAGGAGGTGCTGGGCGGTCACGATCGCATTCATCTGATCGAGCCGCTGGATGCTTTTGATTTTCACAACTTCGCCCGCCGTGCCCATCTGATCCTGACGGATTCGGGGGGAGTCCAGGAAGAAGCTCCATCTCTCGGTGTTCCAGTGCTGGTGCTGCGCGACACGACGGAGCGGCCGGAAGGAATCGCTGCTGGAACGCTGAAGCTGGCAGGAACGGACGAAGATCAGGTGTACCGGATGGCTGATCACCTGCTGCGCGATGCCGCCGCCTACCATGAGATGGCGCAGGCAGCCAACCCGTATGGAGACGGAGAAGCGTCACGCCGCATTGTCGAGGCGATTCTTCACCACTTTGGCATGAGACAGGAGCGTCCCGAGCCGTTTACGCCCGGCCGCTAACGCTATTCCAATTCCATACCCCAACGAGAACGGACAACAAAGAGGCGCGTGGTTTCAGCGCCTCTTTTTCGATGTCAATGTAAAATGTTTACATTGGTTCGTTTTTCCAATGCGGAATCTGCATGGAAGACCGAAACTATCCCCCCTGTCACAGCGTCTATTATATAGTTGTGTACATAAGCAGACACAGAGAAGGAAATGGGAGAGGAGTTATCAACATGAGAGCGCGGAAGGTTTTGTCGCTGCTCACGGCTGCCGCTGTGGCCTGGGGAGCTTTTGCTCCGTTTGCGCCGCTGGCAAGCAATGTGGCTCAGGCGCGGGCGGAGACGAGTATGCTGCAATTGATGTGGCAAACGACCATTGGGGAAGGTACTACCTTACATAAATATACGAAGTCCTTTGCAGATAAACAAATCAATGTCATGGTGACCAAGGTTGATTTGACCAACCCCTATGTCGAGGTAAAGCCGGTCTATGGCACGAAAGGAAAGCTGACAGATCGTCAAACCGTTACCCAGATGGCCCGGGAAACAGGAGCGGTTGCCGCGATTAATGCAGACTTTTTCAACATGTCCAAACGCGGCGCACCATTCGGAATCGTCATGAAAGACAAAGAACTGGTGTCGTCAATGGGGCTGGTGTCTTACTGGTACAGCCTCGGGATTACCAGTGACAAAACGGCTCTGATCGAAAAGTTTGGGTTTACCGGCAAAGTAACGGCGCCAAACGGCAATGCGTTCCCGCTGCAAGGGGTGAACAAGGAAGAGTACAATCCCAGCGACAATCGCAAGAGCCATATGAACCAATTGAACATGTACACGCCTTCGTTCGGCCAGACAAGCCTGGGTACGATTCCCGGCTACAAGGATGTCGTCGAGGTCTTGTTTGTGGACAACGTGGCGAAGGAAGTACGCATCAATCAACCGGGCTTCTACATCCCTTACAACGGCTATGTGCTGTGGGGGCATGGAACAGCAGCCAATTTCCTGAAACAGAACTTCCCGGTCGGATCGACGGCTCATGTCGAGTATCAGACTACTCCGAACAGCCACGATTGGGCGCAGGCGGTTGGCGGGAACGTCCTGCTGGTTGACCAGGGCAGGGCGCTTACGTCGTTTCAGGCGGACAAATCGATCGTGTCTCTGAATGCGCGGACGGCTGTCGGCATCACACAGGATGGAAAAACGTTGTTGATGGTGACAATTGACGGCACCAATGGCGTTTATTTGGACGAGCTGGCCAAAATCATGGCCGAGCTTGGCTCATATCGGGCCGTCAACTTCGACGGTGGAGGCTCCACCACGATGTCTGTACGGATGCTTGGCGATACGCAAGCCAACCTGGCAATCAAGACGACAGGAGGTTCCGAGCGGCGAGTGCCTACGGGACTGGCGGTCTACAATACAGCTCCTCCGGGAGAATTGAAGGGCTTTGTCATCAATGGCCCGGCCGAGATGCTGATTGGCCAAACGGCAGAATTTACAACCAAAGCGTACGATACTCACTACCAGCCATACGCCATTGATCCTTCGATGATCTCCTGGCAGGCAAACCAACCAGATGCCGGTTCGTTTACCGGCAACAAGTTCACGCCGATGAAATCCGGGCAGATTGCCTTTACGGCGAGATCGGGAAGCGTCGCGCAGCAAAAAGAGGTTCACGTAATCTCCGGAAGCGAAGTGCAGCAGATAGTCGTGTCGCCTAACCCGATTTCTGTCGCACCGGGCCAAACGCTCACACTCGACGTGAAAATCAAGACGAAAAAAGGTCAATTGGTGCAGGCGACGCCGCTCAGCGTCCAGACCAGCGTGGATTCCCAGGTAGCGTCTGTAAACGACCAGCTGCAGCTGATCGCAGGCGAAGAGACGGGCAACGGCACCTTGACCGTCGTATACGATGGCGTAGCGACCAATGTTCCGTTTACCGTAGGTCAGCTGGAACAGCCGTGGATCACCTTTGACAATCAGGCAGGCATGCACCACGCATCCATCCCTGAGTCGCTGAGTTCGCATGGTTCGTTTACGGCAGTATCCGATCCTGTATTCCGGACGCACAAGTCAGCCAAGCTGGCGTACAACTTCACCGGAGCGCCTCAAGGCCAGTTGCGCTTTGCCTACGGCCGGATCGCCGCCCAGCCGCAGCAGATCCCGGGCAAGCCGATCGGTCTGGGCCTGTGGGTAAACGGCGACAACAGCAAGCATTGGCTGCGGGCCGAAGTAATTGACGCCCACGGCAAGCCTGTCTACGTCGATCTGGCCCAAGAGATTGACTGGACCGGATGGAAGCAGGTAAAAGGCTACTTCCCGGCAAACGTGGCCTATCCGCTGCAGTTGAAGAGCATCTACGTTGTGGATCGTCCGGAAGACGGCCACCAGCAAGACAAAGGCACGCTGTACTTTGACGAAGTCTCGCTCATTATGCCAGGCTCCGCAGGGACAGCGCCGAAAGGAACCAACGTCGTTCCAGAGGTGCCGGGAACGCTCTCGCTGGGAGCAGAGCTCGATCTGGGCTACTCGTTTGAGCGTACAGCGCCTTTCCTGGACATGGCTTCGATCAAAGTAAATTCGATCGTGCCGCAGCCGCTTCCAGGCTATGTCCCGGCTGACTACTCCTTTACGATCAAGCCGGAGACGTACAAAGACGGTCAGGATGACAGAATCACCACATCTCCGCTGACATTGACCTTGACGCCGAAGAACTGGATCGCCGGCAAAGGAGTAGGTCTCCTGTACGTAAACGAAATCAACAAGACGTTTGACCCGCTGCTCGGTACGAGAAATGCGCAGGGACAGTGGGTCTACGAGGTAAATGACTACGGTACCTACATTCCGTACTATCTGGATGGTGCGGGCGGCAGTGCAGCCTTTACGGACATTTCCAAACACGCAGCCAAGAAGGAAATCACCTGGATGGCTGAAAAAGGGTACGTAAAGGGGCTGACGGAAACGACGTTTGGTCCCGAGGTCGCCCTCACCAGGGCCCAGTACGTCACGCTTTTGGCCCGTACCTTTAACTGGGAGCTGCCAGCGTCGCCCAAGCTGAGCTTCAAGGACAAAGTTCCGGCCTATGCCCAGGGAGCAGTCCAAGTAGCGATTGCCAAAGGGCTAGTAAAAGGCTACCCGGACAACACCTTCCGTCCGGATCAGCCTGTGACCCGGGCAGAGGCAGCCGTTATTCTGGACCGTGTACTGAAGAAAAAGGCGACTCCTGCCAAAGCGATGTCGGACAAAAAGTCGTGGCCATCCTGGGCGACCCAGTCGATCAACAACACGGTAGGCCAGGGACTGATAGACCCGCTGGGCAGCAAATTTGAACCGAATAAACCGGCGACCCGGGCAGTTACTGTCGTCGCGCTGTATCGGATATTGAACAAATCGTAGCACCTGTAAAACCGGCTTCTTCTTAAAGTGAAGAGGCCGGTTTTTTGTGTTTCTGCTCCTAACAGTCTATTGAGGAAAACAAAGGAGGCAGGTATACTTTATTTGTTAACTAATTTTACTAAATGGTTAACAAATAAATTTGGAGGAGGGCTGTTCCATGTCTATTTCACCGTACAGCTACGAAGAGCTCGCGCGGAAAAACAAGGAGTACCTCTGGAATCCGTTCACCCAAATGAAAGATTACATAGCGGATGACCCGGTGATCATTGCCAGAGGAGAAGGCATCAAACTGATCGATGTCCAGGGAAAGGCCTACTACGACGGGTTTTCATCCGTCTGGCTCAACGTCCACGGACACAATGTGCCGGAGTTGAATCAGGCCATTGTCGACCAACTGAACCAGGTCGCGCATTCCACTTTGCTGGGGATGGCGAACATCCCGTCGATCCTGCTGGCTGAGCAGCTCGTTCGGATCGCGCCTCCAGGTTTGACCAAGGTGTTTTACTCCGACAGCGGCGCTACGGCAGTGGAGATCGCGATCAAGATGGCGTTTCAATACTGGCAAAATCTCGGCAAAACCGGCAAGCGCTCCTTTATCACCATGAAAAACGCTTATCACGGGGATACCATCGGTGCAGTCAGCGTAGGGGCAATCCCGCTGTACCACGAGGTATACCGACCGTTGTTGTTTTCCCCGTACACGATTCCGTATCCGTACCCGTATCGCCACGAGGGCGAAAAATCGGCAGCAGATACGACAATAGCCTGTCTCGAGCAGCTCCTGGAAGAAAAAGCGGACGAGATCGCAGCGCTGATCGTCGAGCCGGTCGTCCAGGGAGCGAGCGGGATGATTTTGATGCCGGATGGCTGCCTTCAAAAAATGGCGGAACTGGCGAAGAAGTACGATGTGCTGCTCATCGCGGACGAGGTGGCGACCGGATTTGGCCGTACGGGGAAAATGTTCGCCTGCGAGCATGAAGGGGTTGTACCGGATATTATGACGATCGCCAAGGGCATTACCGGCGGTTATTTGCCTGTCGCTGCCACAATGACCACAGAGCGGGTGTACCAAGCCTTTTACGCGGATTACGAAGAACAGAAAACCTTTTTCCACGGGCATTCCTACACGGGGAACCCGCTCGGCTGCGCAGTCGCCCTGGCCAATTTGCGACTGATGGAACAGCGGAGGCTTGTCGATGAGGTAGCCCAAAAATCGGAGAAGCTGGGGGAAATGCTAAGGCCGCTGGCGGCATTCCCGCACGTAGGCGAGGTCCGGCAAAAAGGATTCATGGTCGGGATCGAGCTTGTACGCGACAAACACACAAAGGAAAGCTACCACTGGAATGAGCGCATCGGTGTGCGGGTGACGAAATCGGCCCGCGAACGAGGGCTGCTGACAAGACCGCTCGGGAACGTGATCGTGCTCATACCGCCGCTGGTCAGCACAGAGGATGACCTGGCCGCGATGGTCGACATTTTGGCAGCCTCGATCCGGGAGGTGACGGAAGGATGAGCGATGTCGCAGCCGATAAGCCGGTGAAATGGACAGGACTTTTTGTTTCCGGAACGGATACGGGTGTCGGAAAAACGATAATCACCGCCGGTCTGGCAGCCGTCCTGCGAGCGGACGGACTTGAAATAGGGGTTTACAAGCCGGTTCAGTCAGGAGGAGAAACCGAGGAAATGCGGGACTCCTATCTGCTCCGCGCCATTTCGGGTGTCAGTGATGCACCAGAAGAGATTGCTCCCTTTTCTTTTTCCGCTCCGCTTGCTCCTCTGCTCGCTGCGGAGGCTGAGGGAGTTGCGCTTTCATTGCCCCGGGTCGCAGCAGCAGGAGAACCGCTGAAACAGAAATACAAGGCTCTTCTGGTGGAGGGGGCGGGCGGACTCGCCGTGCCGCTGACAAAGACAGAGCTGATCGTCGATTTTGCGGCTTATCTGGGAATGCCGGTACTGCTTGTGGCAAGGGCCGGTCTGGGGACGATTAACCATACGATTCTTTCTGTGGCCTATGCCCGTCAGCATGGTCTCAGGGTAGCAGGCGTCATCCTGAACGGTTATCGCCCGAATGACAGCGATAAAAGCATGGAGAGCAATGCCGCTTTGATCGAAGAGTACGCCGGAGTGCAAGTGCTGGGACAAATCCCCTGGATGGAGGGGGAAATCTCGCAGACCTCCGTCACAGAAGCGATACGAGCTTACGCCGATACAGAAAAGATTCGAGAGCTGTTTTCCATTTCCACACGATAAGAAGAGGAGAGAAAGAGCATGAGCGTGAGTCTGAACACGGTGCACTGGAGCCGACTGGCCAAAAAAGCGCTGCAGGGAGATTTGTTGACACAAGAGGAGGCGCTTTCCGTTCTGCAAGCAGACGATGAAGAGGTGCTGCCGATCCTGCAGGCGGCTTTTCAGGTCCGCAAGCATTTCTATGGAAAAAAAGTAAAGCTGAACATGATCATCAATGCCAAAAGCGGTCTTTGCCCGGAGGATTGCGGTTACTGCTCCCAGTCCATCGTGTCCAATGCTCCGATTGAAAAGTACGCCTTTTTAGACAAGGAAACACTGATAGCCGGTGCTCGTGAGGCGCAGAACAGGCAAGCGGGCACATACTGCATCGTGGCATCCGGCCGCGGACCGACGGAACGCGAGCTGGAACAGGTGATCGAAGCAGTACGGGAGATCCGCGAGACGATGCCGCTGAAAATATGTGCCTGCCTGGGCATCCTCAAGCCGGAGCAAGCGGCCCGCCTGAAAGAGGCAGGCGTCCACCGCTACAACCACAATGTAAACACCAGCCGGTCCAATTACGGTCAGATCACGTCCACTCACACCTACGACCAGAGGGTAGAAACCGTAGAGGCGGCCAAGCAGGCAGGGCTGTCGCCTTGTTCCGGAGTGATCATCGGGATGGGAGAGACGGACGAAGAAATTGTGGAAATGGCTGTCGCCCTGAGGAGCATCGATGCAGATTCGATCCCCGTTAATTTTCTCAACGCCATCCCAGGCACTCCGTTGGAAAATCGCGGACGGACACCGGCAATGAAGGCCTTGAAGGTGCTGGCCCTGTTCCGCTTCATTTGCCCTTCAAAGGAGATCCGCGTCGCGGGAGGCAGGGAGAAAAATCTGCGTACGCTTCAGCCGCTGGCCCTTTATGCCGCCAACTCCATTTTTGTAGGGGATTACTTGACGACGCCCGGGCAAGAGGTAACGCTTGATCATCAAATGATTGAGGACCTTGGCTTTGAGATTGAGCAGTGTGCGCTGTAGGAGTGTGACCCAGTTGACGGCAGACAGCGGATATTCGTGGATGGAAGCGGAGTTGACGAAACGAAAGGAAAGCTTCTTGTACAGAGAGCTGCAAAAACACGATAAGATCGATTGTTCGCCGCTTGCACCTTCCGGCATGCCTTGCCTGCGTGACGAGTTTGATCAGCGCGAGGATTTTGTTTTCGACCTGGCTGAAAACGACGCAGACAAGTGGCTGTCGATCAGGGGAGAGAAGCTGTTCAACCTTTCGTCCAACAACTATTTGGGACTGTCAGGGGATCTGAGGCTTGTTCAGGCAGCTGCCGACGCTGCCATGCGGCTTGGAGCGGGAGCGACTGCTTCCCGTCTCGTCAGCGGCAATCACGTCTGCTACAGCGAGCTGGAGGAAGAGCTGGCGAGGTGGAAGGGGCGGGAAGCCGCGTTGGTGTTTGCCAACGGCTACATGGCCAATCTCGGTGTGATTTCAGCATTGGTGGGACGAGGCGATGCTGTGTTCAGCGACCGGCTCAACCATGCCAGCATCGTGGATGGCATCATTCTCAGCAGAGCAGACCATTACAGGTACCGGCACAACGACATGGATCATCTGGAATCCCTGCTAAAGAAGCACAGCGGAAGCAAAAGGCGCATGCTGATCGTCGCCGACGCTGTCTTTTCGATGGATGGTGACAGCGCTCCTCTGCGCGAGCTGGTGGAGCTCCGGGACCGCTATCACGCCTTGCTGCTGGTTGATGAAGCCCATTCCGGCGGTGTTCGTGGAGAGCGCGGAGAAGGTCTTTGCCATGAATACGGCTTGCACGGGCGGGTAGACGTGATCATGGGGACGTTCAGCAAAGCGTTTGGCGTTTACGGCGCGTACGTTTGTGCGGATGAGGTGCTGATCCGCTATCTGGTCAATACGGCCAGGCCGCTGATTTACTCGACGGGCTTGCCGCCGATGGTCGTCGCTTCCGTTCAGGCGTCCCTGCAGATCGTGCAGGAGGAAGGCTGGCGAAGAGAGAGGCTGCGGAGACTTGGCAGGTGGTTTCGGGATCAGCTGCGCCAGGCGGGATTATCCGTGATGGAGGGAGATTCGCCGATAGTCCCCTGGTTGATCGGCAGCAACGACCGTGCGCTTCGCATCAGCCGTGCTCTGGCGGAAAGGGGCATATCGGCGGTTGCGATCCGTCCTCCCACTGTCCCCGAGGGCGAAGCGCGGATTCGGTTTTCGCTCATGGCCACCCATGCCAAAACCGAACTTGCTGGAGTGCTGGAACAGATACGTGAGGTGGCTTATGCGGAACAGGAGGCGTACAGATGAAAGCCGTCATGCTGTGGATAAATGGCTGGGCCATGCCCGATGAGGTTTGGGAGCCGATTGTTGACGCCTTGGATGATTGTGAGCATAGAAGACCGGATTACTCGCGGATTGTTCACCCCGAGCAGTTTTACACGGCTGTCCGCGAGCAGCTTTCACCGTTGCGCTCCATGCCGCTCATCGTGATCGGATGGTCGATGGGCGGTATGCTTGGGCTTCGCCTTGCCCAAGAATCCGCGGTGGACGGTTTGATTGCGATTGGCACCGCAGCGAGGTTTGTCGGCAGCCGTGGCGATGGGAGCAGCGGATGGCAGGACACCCATCTGCGGCTCATGAGTCGAAAGCTGACCCGAAACCGGGAACAGGTAATCGGCGACTTTCACTACTCGATGTTCACGCAGGCAGAAAGGGAGAGGATTGCGGATGTCGGGGTCAGACTGGCTGACAAATGGCCGCAGCCGACACTGCTTGCCGGTCTATCCTACCTGCAAAAGGAGGATTGCAGTCCGCTGCTGCCGGAGATTGCCTGTCCCGTCACGGTGATTCACGGAACAGAGGATGGGATCTGTCCCTACCGGGCAGGAGTGGAGCTCGCATCCGGCCTATCTGCATCCGCCCTTTCCGCATCCGCTCTTTCCTCTGCCCGGCTGGTGTCTGTTCCGGGCGGCGGCCACGCCATCCCGCTCCTGTATCCGGAAATCATCATAGAAGAAGCCAAAAGGATGGTGGGCAGGTATGGCAAATGAACTTGTCAGCAAACGTTTCAGCGCAAAGGCAGCCACTTATGATCAGTACGCCGTCGTCCAGCAGGAGATGGCTTCCATTCTGGCCAAGTCAATTTTCTCCGGGACCCGGCAGGTGCAGAGCCTGCTCGAGATCGGGAGCGGCACCGGCGGGCTGACCTGGCTTTTGCGAGCGCAGTTTCCCCTATGCGAGTATGTGGCGCTTGATATCGCGCCGGGGATGGTAAAGCAGGCACGCGAGCGTTTCAGGGAAGATACGCGCATACGGTTTGAGCTGGCTGATGTGGAACGATGGGTATGGGAGGAGCGATCCGAGACATACGATTTGGCCGCCTCCAGCGCCTGTTTCCAATGGCTCCAGCAGCCAGCCCGAACGGCAGCGGGATTATACAAGCTTTTAAGACCCGGCGGGCAGCTGTTCTTCTCTACGTTTGGGCCGGGAACCTTTCAGGAGCTGCATCGCTCCTTTGACTCCGCCTACCGCCTGCTTGATCGGCCTCCAGAGCGGCATGGTCTTTCCTATCTGACCCCGGAACAATGGCGGGATATTTGTCTGGGGGCAGGGTTTGCGTCCGTGGAGTCTGAGCGGACCAGGCGAACGCTCTACTACCCCGACGTCCGCAGCTTTTTGCAGGCTGTCAAAGCGATCGGGGCAAATGCGGGAGGAAAGAGCAGCGGCGCTGGATTGGGGCAGCGGCGATTATTGACCGCGATGATGGCAGAGTACCAACGCTTGTACGGGGATGAAAGAGGCGTACCGGTTACGTACGAGCTTGTCTTTATACGGGCCAAAAAGGCATAGCCCTTGCGTTGTTGGAAAGAAACAGCCTTCACCGTTTGTTTAAACATAGAGCGAAATCCAAGATAAAGTGAAAACCAAGACAGAGCCGAATTCAAGTGTTTCCTGCACCAAAATGCGGCATCCGGCTGATTTTCCTGTTCGGATTCGATGTTGCACAGGGAGCCGATCACGACGACAAAAAACCCGTCCTGGCAATGGATCAGGACGGGTTTTGCTAACGGATCAAGCGCGAAGTCTCGCAAAACTCTCTCGTTTATTTCAAGTCGAAGTAGAGCGTATATGGATCGGTATCCGTATAGCCCGAGTACGATTTTACGAGAATGTAATACGTCTTTCCTTCTTCCGCATCGAAACGGAGAGACTCGTCCGAATTTCCGGCGCGGGTAGACGAAGCGATTTGATCGAGATTTTTTCCTACCAATTCATAAACGTACAAATCATAGTCGTAGCTTCCGTATGGAATCAACAGCAGCAGCCGTTCCTCGTTGTTGATCGGAGCGACAAACGAGAACCAATCTTCATCTGTGGCCGAACTGATGGTGCCTCTGATGCCATCTTCAAGTATCGGGTTTGCTTCGCGTCTTGTATTATTCGGTTCGCTTTCAAAAGGATACGTTGCCGCAGGAGCTGCTGAAAGCTTATGTACCTGCGCTGATTGCTGCTTTCCTGCTGCAGAAACGGAGCTGGAAAACGTAAATACGAGAGCAAGTCCAAGGAAGAGGTTCAAGTATTTTTTCATAAATAGAGTACCTCCATAAATTGGTATTCGATTCCATGGATAAAATATACAAAATTTAAATTTATTTGTAAACTGAAAATATGGACCGTTGTCTCTCAAAATCATTAAGACCTCTAGCACAAGCAAGAGATTCTTGTCGGGTTCTTGCAGCTTCGGAGTTTGAGCGGGGACAGCTTTCCAGGCAGATTGTTCAAAAATGCAGGAATATTTCGATCAGAAATGGAATGGTATGAAGATGCTTTCATCCAGTTTTGCGAGGAGTGATTTTTCGTGAGTCAAAGAGAAATCGTAATTGCAAGCGCCGTTCGGACGGCTATCGGCAATTTTCAGGGAGCGCTGGCAGGGGTAAGCGCTACACAGTTGGGAGCCGTTGTGCTGGAAGCGGCACTCGAACGCGCTGGCGTCGCCAAAGAAGCTGTCGATGAAGTGATACTTGGCAATGTGCTTCAGGCCGGTCTTGGGCAAAATCCTGCCCGACAGGCGGCGATCCGGGCTGGGCTGCCTCAGCAGGTACCTTCCATGACAATCAACAAGGTGTGCGGATCCGGGCTGAAAGCGGTCCACTTGGCGGTGCAATCGATTCTCTCCGGGGATGCCGAGGTCGTGCTTGCCGGGGGCATGGAAAATATGAGTCAGGCGCCATATCTGCTGGAAGGGGCGCGGGGCGGCTACCGGATGGGCGATCAAAAGGTGGTCGACAGCATGATCCGCGACGGTCTCTGGTGTGCGTTCAATGACTATCACATGGGGATTACAGCGGAAAATCTGTGCACGCAGTATGGGCTGACGAGAGAAGAACAGGACGAGTTTGCCGCCTGGAGCCAGGAAAAAGCGCAGCGTGCGCTAAGCGAAGGACGTTTTCAAGATGAAATTGTTCCCGTGCCGATTCCGCAGAAAAAAGGCGAACCGATCATGTTCAGCGTCGACGAATTCCCGCGGGCTGGTGTAACAGCGGAAGCACTCGGAAAGCTCCGCCCCGCGTTTAAAAAGGACGGTACGGTTACAGCAGGGAATGCTTCCGGCATCAACGACGGAGCGGCTGCTCTCTTGATCATGTCGGGAGAAAAGGCACGCGAGCTCGGTGTAATACCGCTGGCCAGGATTGTCGCCAATGCTAGTGCAGGTGTCGACCCGAGCATCATGGGCATCGGACCGGTTCCGGCGACGCGCCGCGTACTGGAAAAAGCGGGTCTGACGCTTGCGCAAATGGACTTGATCGAAGCCAATGAGGCGTTTGCCGTGCAATCGCTGGCAGTCGGAAAAGAACTCGGGATTCCGCGTGAGAAGCTGAATGTGAACGGCGGAGCGATCGCTCTCGGCCATCCAATCGGCGCGAGCGGAGCCCGAATACTGGTGACGCTTGTACATGAATTGAACAAGCGTTCAGGGGCAAAATATGGGTTAGCGACTCTGTGCATCGGCGGCGGCCAAGGAGTAGCCACGGTTGTTGAAAAAATCAATCAGTAGAAGAGATAGTTTTTCCAGTTTTGACGGCCGGAGAGAAAGGGCTGTTTTTGCAAAAAAACCGCGTCATTTTCAAATGTGAACGCTTTGTGTACAGAACCTATCGCACGTTGACAAATGGAATAAATCTTCGTTAATATGAATGAGGGCATAGGGGCACTTGACAACCTGCCCTCTCCTTGTGTATGAAAGGGGACGGTTATGTGCCGAAAATCGATAATCCGTGGCGAGCCGTCACGCTAGTGAGCCTGATAGGTGCGGACATGGCCGTTTGTGTCATTGGCGGCGTCTATCTGGGCAGATACGTTGACAGTCTTCTGTCTACCAAACCTTGGTTCTTGATGGTTGGGCTCCTTCTCGGATTGGGAATTGGCGTGTATAGCGTCTACCGCATAGTTCGCGGGTATTTGTAGGGAGATAGAACATGCAAACGTTTACTTCGGCTATGCGAGCAACCTTTCGCTATGCTTTTTTCTGTGTGGCCCTGGTTGCTATACTCTGGGCCGTTTTGCCTCCATATCGGCTGTTTTTGCAGAGCCTCCTGCTTGGAATGGGGTGCAGCCTACTGGGCGGCACCGTGCTCGTAAGCAAGACTTGGCGCATCGGCCAGATGGCTGTCGACCCGAGCGTCCGTCCAAAAGGAACAGGCATGCTGCAACGCCTCCTCTTGGCTGGATTCGCCGTATTTCTGACGATCCGCTTCCCCCATCTGTTTGTTTTGTCGGGCGTGCTGATCGGCCTTTTCCTCTTTCAAGTGTTAGGCTTCTTTTTCGTTTACCGCTCCTTAAAATAGATTTTGCAGCATTTTTTTACTCTGTACATGACTTGGTAATAGACTCGCGCGGAAGAAAGGGGTGAAATACATGCATTATTCTCTGCGATTTGAGTGGTTGGGCATGGTTTTTGATGTCTCGACCATCATTGCGATTTTGGTAAGCTCCCTGGTGGTTCTGCTTCTGTGTGTGGGTCTGACCCGCAACCTGACCACCGCTGCTCCAAGAGGCGGGCAAAACGTGATGGAGTGGATTGTCGATTTCGTCACAGGCATCACCAAAAGCTATATCGAGCCGAAAAAGGCAGCGCATTTTGTTACGCTAGCCTTGACCCTGTTCCTCTACATCTTTATCAGCAACCAGCTGGGCCTTGTGTTTAACGTGAATACGTCTCATCACAACGATCCGAATACGGGTCAACAAATGAGCCAGACGGTAGTCGATGCGCTGACGCTGGCGAGCGACGATGAAGCCAAGAAGCAGAAGCTGGAAAAGCTGAATGAAGAGTTGAACGCTACCGATCCTCACAGCCACGGCGTAGTCATCGGTTGGTGGAAATCGCCGACTGCTACCCCGAGCGTAACCTTTGCGCTGGCGTTTGTGGTGCTGCTCTACGCGCACTACCTGGGGATGAAGAAGAGTTTCGGCGGATGGCTCAAGCATACATTCCTGAACCCGATTCACATTCTGGAAGAGTTCATTATTAAGCCGTTGACGCTTCCTCTGCGTCTATTCGGTAACATCTTTGCCGGTGAGGTTTTGATCGCCTTCCTGTTGAGCGTAGGAATCTTCGGAAGCATTCCGTTGTTCCTGTGGCTGGGCTACTCCGTCTTTGTCGGCTCTGTCCAAGCCTTTATCTTCACCACGTTGGCGATGGTATACATTTCACAACAAGTGAATGACCAACATTAATTCACTGTAGATTTCTATCTTTTACACACACTAAGGAGGTTTTTTTACAATGGAAGGTTTGGCTCTTGCAATCGGTATCATATTTGGTCTGGCTGCTCTTGGTGCAGCAATTGGTAACTCTCTCGTTATTTCCCGTACAATTGACGGCGTAGCTCGCCAGCCTGAAGCGCGCGGCAACCTGATGGGTCTCATGTTCCTGGGTCTCGGTCTCGTCGAGGCGGTTCCGATTATCGCAGTTGCGATCGGTTTCATCCTCTTCGGTCGTCTGTAAAAAGCATAGGTTTGATGGGCGGGGGCTTGACCTTCGCCTCTATTTTAGTCATCAGAACTTATTTTTGCCCTGGTGGCTTGTGGCTCCGTCCGCCTTTTTAGCTGGCGCAGCCGGGTTATCTAGGAAAGAAGCGGCTTTAATCCGTAGATATACATTCTCCTGTTTGTAAGGAAGGAGTGAAACAAATGCTCGACTTTGGTGCCGTCTCCCTTAACCTTGGAGACTTGCTTACCCAAGTAATCGTATTCTTGGTGTTGCTGCTGGTTGTTCGAAAACTGGCCATGGGCCCTATCGTAGGAATCATGGAAAAGCGCCGTCAGCATATCGAATCCCAAATTTCCTCGGCTGAAAAGAGCCGCCAAGAAGCGGAAGCTCTTCTCGCCGAACAACGCCGCGTCCTCGACGAGGCTCGTGTAGAAGCAAAAGCAATTATCGACCGCGCTACGAAACAAGCTGCGGACGAAAGCGCGAAGCTGGTTGCCGATGCGCAAGCTGCAACTGAGCGCATGAAGGCTGATGCCAGCAAGGAACTGGCTCGCGAAGTAGAAAAAGCGAAAGCGGAGCTGCGCGATCAAATGACAGGTCTGTCCGTTCTCTTGGCTTCCAAGATCATTGAAAAAGAACTGGACGAAGCAGCGCAAAAAGCAACCGTTGACAAATTCCTCGCTCAAGTGGGAGATCGCCTATGAGCAGCGCAGTAGGAAAGCGCTACGCCCGCGCCCTTTTTGAAGTGGCCAGCGAGCGTGGGAAAATCGATCAGGTGGAAGCTGACCTTGGCGCAGTCGTGCAAGCGGTTGAGCAAAACGCCGATTTGAGCAAAATCCTGCTACACCCGCATATCGCGGCGGGAGCGAAGAAAACGCTGGTGGATGACCTGTTCAAAAGTCACATCAGCGAAGAGACTCACAATTTCCTGACCGTCCTGATTGAAAGCGGACGGGAAGCGCAGCTGGCACAGATCCAGCAGGCTTTCGTGAAGCTGGCAAACGAAGCGCGCGGCATTGCCGACGCCATCGTCACCAGCGCCAAGCCATTGAGCGCCGAAGAGCAAGCGGAGCTGGCCGAGAAGTTCGGTCAAAGACTGAACAAGAAGCTGCGCGTGCAAACCGTTGTGGATCCGTCCATCCTCGGTGGAATTGTGATCAAGATCGGCGACCGTTTGTATGACGGAAGCATTAAGACGAAGTTGGAACTTTTCGCGCATCAAGCATAAATGCCGTTTAAAGCGGGAATCCTGGTCAACTTCCGAAAGGCCAGGCATTCATATGAGCTTTAAACACCCTCTATTAAGATGTTGGACGAATGGGGTGAATGTTAAGTGAGTGCAATCAGACCAGAAGAGATTAGCTCCCTCATTAAAGAGCGGATCGCTAATTTTACATCTGAAATTGAAGTTGTGGACGTAGGAACGGTCATCCAGGTTGGTGACGGTATCGCACGCGTTCACGGTTTGGAAAAAGCAATGGCCGGGGAGCTCCTCGAGTTCCAAAACGGCGTAATGGGTATGGTACTCAACTTGGAAGAAGATAACGTGGGTGTCGTTATTCTTGGTCCGTTCCGTGACATTAAAGAAGGCGATACAGTAAAACGTACAGGCCGCATCATGGAGGTGCCTGTAGGTGAAGCAATGGTGGGCCGCGTAGTGAACCCGCTCGGTCAGCCGATTGACGGCCTCGGCCCAATCCATACGACCGAATTCCGCCCGATCGAAAGTCCGGCTCCGGGCGTTATGGCGCGTAAATCTGTTCATGAACCGCTGCAAACCGGTATCAAAGCGATTGACGCGATGATTCCAATCGGCCGCGGACAGCGCGAGCTGATCATCGGTGACCGCCAAACAGGTAAAACATCTGTGGCGCTCGACACGATCATCAACCAAAAAGGCAATGGCATGATTTGTATCTACGTGGCAATCGGTCAGAAGCAATCGACCGTTGCAAACATCGTAGAAACCCTGCGCAAGCACGGCGCTCTGGACTACACAATCGTCGTTTCCGCGACTGCGTCCGATCCGGCTCCGATGCTGTTCCTGGCTCCTTATGCTGGGGTTACGCTGGGTGAGTACTTCATGTACAAAGGCGGACACGTTCTGTGCGTATACGATGACCTGTCCAAACAGGCTGCCGCATACCGCGAAATGTCCCTCCTGCTCCGTCGTCCTCCAGGCCGCGAAGCGTATCCTGGTGACGTATTCTACCTGCACTCCCGTCTGCTGGAGCGCGCAGCGAAATTGTCCGATGAACTGGGCGCAGGTTCACTGACTGCCCTGCCGTTTATCGAAACCCAAGCGGGCGACATTTCCGCATATATTCCGACCAACGTGATTTCCATCACTGACGGTCAGATCTTCCTTGAAACAGACTTGTTCAACGCCGGCCAACGCCCAGCGGTAAACACCGGTCTGTCCGTATCCCGCGTAGGTGGTTCGGCGCAAATCAAGGCGATGAAAAAGGTTGCCGGTCCGCTCAAGCTTGAGCTGGCTCAATACCGCGAGCTGGCTGCGTTTGCCCAGTTCGGTTCCGACCTTGACAAAGCGACGCAAGCCCGTCTGATTCGCGGTGAGCGTTTGATGGAAGTAATGAAGCAAGGCCAATTCGAGCCGATTCCGGTTGAGAAGCAGGTTGCGATCATCTACACCGCAACCAAAGGCTACCTCGATGATATTCCGGTAGAGGCTGTTGGCCGCTTCGAGAAGGAACTGATGTCGTATCTTGAGTCCAACAAGCCTGAGCTGTTGGAGCACATCCGTACGACGAAAGAGCTTCCGGATGAAAAAGAATTCAACGCAGCGATCGAAGAGTTCAAAAAAGGCTTTTCGGTAACTCGCTAAACGTTAATCCAATAGACAACTGATGCATGCCGGGCCGAAAAGTTCGGCATGTGTCCCCAAGGTGGTGAAAACGATTGGCTAAAGGAATACGTGAGATTCGACGCCGTATTAAAAGCGTGAAAAATACCCGTCAGATCACAAAGGCGATGAAGATGGTGGCGGCTGCAAAGCTTCGCCGCAACCAGGAGAAGGCGGAAGCGGCCCGTCCGTACGCCGACAAGATTCAGGAAGTGATTGCGAGCATCGCAGGTGGCACCACCGGTTCCAAGCATCCGATGCTGCAATCCCGCCCTGTGAAAAAGACCGGCTATATTGTCATCACCTCTGACCGCGGTCTCGCAGGCGGTTACAATGGTAACATGATCCGTACCGTGATCCAGACCATTAACGAGAAGCACAAGTCCAAGGACGAATACGGCATTTTCGTAATCGGACGTAAAGGCCGTGATTTTTTCACGAAGCGCAATTACCCCGTCATTGACGAGGCAACCGGCATAGAAAACCCTGCCTTTGCTGATATCAAGAAGATCGCCAGTGCAGCCGTGCAGCTGTTCGCGGACGAGCAGATCGACGAGCTCTACTTGTGCTACAACAAGTTCCAGAGCGCGATCTCTCAGGTGCCTACGATCAAGCGTGTTTTGCCGCTTGAGGCTCCCGAGAGCAGCAACGGGCGTACGACGAATTACGAGTACGAACCGAATGCAGAAGAAGTCCTGGCTGATCTGTTACCGAAATATGCTGAAACGCTTGTTTACAGCGCCATGCTCGAGGCGAAGGCTTCCGAAGAAGGCTCCCGCATGACAGCGATGGGCAATGCGACAGATAACGCGACGGACATGATTGGACGTTACACGTTGATCTACAACCGTGCCCGTCAGGCAGCGATTACGCAGGAGATCTCCGAGATCGTCTCCGGTGCCAACGCACAGGCGTAAAGACGAAAGTTGACTCCCAATTCAGTTTCACAGGAGGGAAGAAGTAAGATGGCGAAAGGACGCGTGGTTCAGGTAATGGGTCCGGTCGTTGACATCGAGTTCGACCGCGGACATTTGCCTGCCATTTACAATGCGATCAAAATTCAACATAAAGCACAAAGCGCCGGTGAGCGCGACATCGATTTGACTGTCGAGGTTGCTACACACCTGGGTGACAACCTGGTTCGTGCCGTTGCGATGTCCACTACAGATGGTCTGGTGCGCGGCATGGAAGCTGTAGACACAGGAGCGCCTATCTCCGTTCCGGTCGGTGAGGTTACTCTGGGCCGCGTATTTAACGTACTCGGCGAGCCGATCGACTTGAAAGAACTGGGTCAAGTAGAGCGCCGCGACCCGATTCACCGCAAAGCTCCCGAGTTCGTGGAGCAAGCGACTGAAGTTGAAATTCTGGAAACAGGTATCAAGGTTATTGACCTTCTCGCTCCTTACATCAAGGGTGGTAAGATCGGTCTCTTCGGTGGTGCCGGTGTAGGTAAAACCGTTACGATCCAAGAGCTGATCAACAACATCGCGCAAGAGCACGGCGGTATCTCCGTATTCGCCGGCGTTGGCGAGCGTACCCGTGAAGGTAACGACTTGTACCATGAGATGAAAGACGCTGGCGTTCTGCCGAAAACCGCGATGGTATTCGGACAAATGAACGAACCGCCTGGCGCGCGTCTGCGCGTAGCGTTGACAGGTCTGACCATGGCGGAATACTTCCGTGATGAAGAAGGCCGCGACGTGCTTCTGTTCATCGACAACATCTTCCGCTTTACCCAAGCAGGTTCCGAGGTATCCGCTTTGCTCGGACGTATGCCGTCTGCGGTAGGTTACCAGCCGACCCTGGCTACCGAGATGGGTCAGCTGCAAGAGCGCATTACCTCTACGAAAAAAGGTTCCGTTACATCCATTCAAGCGATCTACGTACCGGCGGACGACTACACTGACCCGGCACCGGCTACGACGTTTGCTCACTTGGACGCTACGACGAACCTGGAGCGTTCCATCGCCGAGCTGGGTATCTTCCCTGCGGTTGACCCGCTCGCTTCCACATCCCGCGCTCTGTCTCCTGACATCGTTGGTCAAGAGCACTACGATGTGGCTCGTGGCGTTCAAAAAATCCTGCAACGCTACAAAGAACTGCAAGACATTATCGCGATCCTGGGTATGGACGAGCTGAGCGATGAAGACAAGCAAATCGTAGCACGCGCTCGCCGCATCCAACGTTTCCTGTCTCAATCGTTCCACGTTGCCGAACAGTTTACCGGTAACCCGGGCCAATACGTGCCGCTGAAGGAAACCGTTCGCAGCTTCAAGGAAATCCTCGAAGGCAAGCACGACCACCTGCCTGAGGGTGCATTCCTGTACGCTGGTACGATCGAAGACGTTGTAGAACGTGCAAAGACCATGGCGTAACACCCTGGAAAGGGGAGACCAGTAAGTGAGTAAGATGACAGTAGAAGTCGTAACTCCTGAACGGGTTTTGTTCAGCGGTGAAGCCAGCATGGTCATTGCCCGTGGCGTACAAGGGGATCTCGGTATTTTGCCGAATCACATGCCCATGGTGACTCCACTGAAAATCGCACCTGTTCGGATCAAGACCGAAGGCGACAAGGAGCTCGTAATGGCTGTCAGCGGCGGCTTCATGGAAGTACGCGGCGACAAGGTGACGATTTTGGCCGAGACAGCAGAAAGACCGGAGGATATCGATCCAAGCCGCGCCAAGGCAGCAAAAGAGCGTGCCGAGCAGCGTTTGAACGAAAAACATCCGGACCTGGATTTGCGTCGGGCTGAGCGTGCACTGCAACGCGCAATCACTCGTCTTCAGGTTACAAATAAGTAGATGACAAAAGTCCCCGCGCTTCTGGCGACGGGGGCTTTGTTGTATATCGAACGGACAGTGAGCGGCCCCAGCATTTTCAGGGAACAGGGGTAGTTTCCCCCAATTTTTTTTTCGAGTTGGTAATCGCCTATTGATTCCGTGTATAATAAACCTAATGCCCGGCCTCGGCAGCAAAGACGGCGGGATACTAGGTACTGGGATTGCGAATTGGCTATCGGGATAAAGGAGAGTGTAACATATGCAAACAGTTAGAGACGTTCGTGATAGCAGCAGCGAAGGCGTTGCTATTCCTGGCGCGTATGCGGGCCATGGCTGGAGCAACGTGCTTCCGCATGAAATGAATGTGCTGTTCCAAGCGCTGTGCTATGCAGTCACCAAAGGAGAAAGCAAAGCAGAGATGCGTGAGATCGTAGATGGCTTTGAAGGTTTGGAAGGCTTGTTTGCCGAACCGACCGAAGACATGTTCAACTCCAAAGAGGATTTTGAAAACTACAAGAGCCTGCTGGAAAGACATAAAAAAGTAATCGTCCGCTCCGGCTACGAGTATCCGAAATCTCGCGAGGAAGCGATTGCTCTCTTTGAAAGATGGGGACTGCTCATCGATAAAGGAGATGTGTGGGATATTCCGATCAACCCATTCCCGGACGCTCTGGACACATTCGAATTGACTGAAGCAGAACAGTATGCATTGAGATATGTAAGATTTGAAGCATTGGTGCATCCGTTCTTTGCCCGTCTGGTGATGACGCTCCATGAGCGTGACGATGAGTCCTTTACCTTTACCAAGGCGGAACTGAAAGAAATGCTGAATACCAACGATTCGATGCTGGCAGAAGTATTGATCAAGCTGACTCCTTACATGGAAGAGGCGATCGAGAACATGCTGGAAATCCCGGAAGATGAGCCGATGACGTTCTCAATCGTCTGGGAGCGCGTCTATGAAGACTTCCTCGGCCAGCAGTTTTCTCCGAACGTTCAATAAAATAAAAAATGCACAGAATGGAAAACTTAGGGAGAAATTCTCTAAGTTTTTCCTTTTATTGGTACATATGGAATGAGTTCGTTAGACACCATGTAGGCGATTTGCTATAATGATAAAGGTATTTTTTTCTAATGTTCACAGAGCGGAGGGAACGTCAGTGGGTGAAATCTATACCAACAATTATGTCATTGTGGCGATTTTCTTGTTCCTCGGGGTGTTGCTGCCTGTGGCGACAGTCAGCATCATCGGACCCATGCTGCGCCCGAAAAAGCCGACAGCGGAAAAACAGACAACCTATGAAAGCGGTAACATTCCAGTCGGAGACAGCTGGGTACGGTTTAACGTCAAGTATTATATCTTTGCCTTGCTCTTCGTCATTTTTGATGTGGAAACACTCTTTCTCTATCCATGGGCTGTAGCCTACAAGGAATTGGGACTGTTTGCCCTGGTAGAGATGGTGATCTTTATCTGCTTGCTGGTGGTTGGACTGATTTACGCATGGAGAAAGAAGGTGCTGGAATGGAACTAGATCTGACGAGCATTGCGCCTGAATTGCAAGAAGAGTTGAATCGCAACGTCATGTTTACGACGCTGGAAACGATAAAGGGGTGGGTACGAAGCAATTCGCTTTGGCCGCTTACGTTTGGTCTTGCCTGTTGCGCCATTGAAATGATGGGTACAGGCGGCGCACGTTATGACCTCGACCGTTTTGGCGTCATTTTCCGTGCCTCTCCCAGGCAATCCGATGTCATGATCGTTGCCGGAACAGTCACGAAAAAAATGGCCCCCCTACTCCGCAGACTTTACGATCAAATGCCAGAACCGAAGTGGGTAATCGCGATGGGTTCTTGTGCTACAGCCGGCGGACCTTACGTCAAGTCGTACAGTGTAGTAAAAGGTGTTGATCAGATCGTTCCCGTAGATGTCTACATCCCTGGATGCCCACCTAATCCCGCCGCTCTTATTTACGGAATAAACAAACTTCAAGAAAAAATTCGTTACGAAGCTAAGACTGGAAAGCAGGTGACGAATCAATGACAGAAGAAAAACGCAAACCGACGCCGGAAGAAAAAGCAAAGGCTGCAGCAGAAGCCAGAGCCAAGGCGGAAGCTTTGCGGAAAGCAAAAGAAGAACAGCAGGCAGCCGAGCAAGCTGGAGCCGAACCTGCCCAAGCTGGAGCGGAGCCGATTGGAGATTCCCAAGCTGGAGCTAAGCCAGATAACCCCACTCAAGCCGCGGTCGAGTCGAAAGCGTTCGACCAGTCCGCAGCGCCGAGCAAGCCCGTGTCTGAAATGACACCGGAGGAAAAAGCAGCAGCCAAAGCGGCGGCAGCGGCAGCAGCAGCGGCGAAGGCAAAGGCGGCTCGTGAAGGTTCTGCTGAGAGCGGAGCCGGCGGTGATGATGCGGATGCGAAGGCAAAAGCAGCAGCGGCAGCCAAGGCAAAGGCCGCGGCAGCAGCCGCAGCAGCGGCCAAAGCGAAAGCGGCGCGAGAAGCTGCTGGCCAGAGTGGTGAGTCCGCCGAAGCTGGCGGAGACGATGCCAAAGCGAAGGCAGCAGCAGCCAAGGCAAAAGCAGCGGCTGCGGCGGCAGCGAAAGCCAAGGCTGCCAAAGCTGGTGATGCAGATACAGAGACAGCCCCCGAGGCTCCCAAAGAGCCGTCGAAAAATCAGCCTTTTCTGGATAAATACGTGGCCCGTATTTCCGAAAGGTTTGGTGCAGATGTACTGGAATCCTCCTATATTAATGAATTGGCAAAAGAAGTGCCGACACTGGTCGTCAAGAACCAGCGCTGGCACGAGGTGGCTCAATTTCTGAGGGATGACGAAGAATTGGGCTTTGAGTACCTGTCCAATCTACACGGTGTGGACTACGAAGACAGGATGGAAGTGTACTATCACTTTTATTCCTACAAAAATAGACAAAGCGTTGCCGTAAAGGTAAAAACCGATCGGGAGCAGCCAACCGTTGCTTCTGTAGTGGACATATGGAAGGGCGCCGATTGGAACGAACGGGAAACTTATGACCTTTTGGGAATTCATTTCCCGGGACATACCGATTTGCGTCGAATTTTGCTCCCGGATGACTGGGTCGGTTATCCGCTTCGAAAGGACTACGTGCAGTACGACGAGGAGGTGTAGAAGTTGAACCAAGGCATTCTTACTACGAATTCAACCATCTCTTCTGATACCGGTATTCGGACAGAGGAGATGCTTCTCAACATTGGCCCGCAGCACCCGAGTACGCACGGAGTATTTCGTCTGGTAGTCAAGATCGATGGGGAAACCATCAAGGAAGCGATTCCGGTGATGGGTTACCTGCACAGGGGTACGGAGAAGCTGGCCGAAAACCTTACGTATACGCAAATTATTCCTTATACAGACCGAATGGACTATCTCGCAGCCATGACCAACAACTATGTCATTTGTCATGCTGTGGAGACGATGATGGGACTGGAAATACCGGAGAGAGCCCAGTATTTGCGCCTGATCGCAATGGAGCTGAATCGTGTGGCAAGCCACATGGTCTGGTGGGGTACTTATCTTCTCGACCTTGGTGCCATGTCGCCGTTCTTGTATGCATTTCGGGATCGGGAAACCATCCTTGACCTGTTCAACGAGCTGTGCGGCGCCCGGATGACCTTTAACTACATGCGCATCGGCGGCGTAAAATGGGACGCTCCTCCAGGGTGGATCGACAAGGTGCGGGAATTCGTCGCCTACATGAAGAAGGAACTGAACAATTACCATGCACTCGTTACAGGCAACGAAATTTTTATTAACCGCCTGAAGGGCATCGGCAAATTTGATCAAAAGACAGCCCTTGACTATTCGCTTTCCGGCGTTATGCTCCGCTCGACCGGAATCAAATGGGATCTACGCAAGGATGAGCCGTACTGCATTTACGACCGGTTTGATTTCGACGTACCGGTCTCGACCGATGGGGATTGCATGAGCCGTTATCATCTGAGGCTTGCCGAAATCGAGCAGTCTTTGCGTATTCTTGAGCAGGCACTCGACCAATTCCCAAGCGAAGGC
Organism: Brevibacillus sp. FSL K6-6036; assembly: GCF_037964015.1. NCBI lineage: Bacteria > Bacillati > Bacillota > Bacilli > Caryophanales > Paenibacillaceae > Brevibacillus > Brevibacillus sp. FSL K6-6036. The sequence goes on along the minus strand of NZ_CP150173.1, from coordinate 4,692,042 downwards.
GAAGTAATGGGCAAAGTCCCTCGCGTCATTCGTCCGCCTGCAGGGGAAACGTATGTGCGGATCGAATCGCCAAGGGGCGAGATCGGCTGCTACATTGCCAGCCAAGGAAAGGATAAGCCGTGGCGCTTGAAATTCCGCCGCCCTTCCTTTACCAATCTGCAAATTTTGCCGAAATTGCTTGAGGGAGAGAATATTTCCGACATGGTGGCAATCCTTGGCAGCATCGACATCGTGCTTGGGGAGGTAGATTGTTGATGCGAGACCTGTTGCAACAGACGCCTTCACTGGGAAATGCACTTTGGTTTTTCCTCGCTGCTGTAGTGTTGCTTGTGATTTTGTTGGGATTTGTAACATATGCGATCTATTTTGAACGGAAAGTAATCGGGTGGATGCAGGCGAGGATCGGCCCGAACCGTGTAGGGCCCTTGGGACTCTTGCAGACGGTGGCAGACGTTGCGAAGCTGCTGATCAAGGAAGATACGCGGCCCAAGCATGCTGACAAGGCTCTTTATGCGCTTGCTCCGATACTGGCGTACGCGCCTGCCTTTGCCGTCCTGGCGGTTTTGCCGTTTACAGAGACCCTGCAGTTTGCCGATCTCGGCATCGGGATCCTGTACTACATCGCGCTGTCGGGCATTACCGTTTTAGGCGTGATTACGGCGGGCTGGGCTTCCAACAACAAGTATTCCTTGATCGGGGGACTTCGTTCCGCGGCGCAAATGATCAGCTATGAAGTGCCGCTGGTTATGTCGGTGGTCGGGGTTGTCCTGATGACGGGCAGCATGAACCTGCGGGAGATCGTCCTGGCCCAGCAGGATATGTGGAACTTCATTCCGCAGTTTCTCGGCTTCGCCGTATTCCTCGTAGCGGCCCAGGCTGAGCTGAACCGTACGCCTTTCGACCTGCCGGAGGCCGAATCCGAGCTGGTCGGGGGCTACCACGTAGAGTATTCCGGTTTCCGTTTCGCCATGTTCATGCTGGCTGAGTACGTCTATATGTTCGGTATGGGTGCGATGGTCACGATCTTGTTCTTCGGCGGCTGGCTGCCGATTCATCCGGCGCTCAGCTTTATTCCGGGTATCGTCTGGTTTGCCGTCAAGCTGTTGCTCTACGTCTTCCTGCAGTTCTGGCTGCGTGCGACGATGCCGCGTCCCCGCGTCGACCAGCTGATGTCGTTTGCCTGGAAGGTGCTTTTGCCGGTGGCGCTGTTGAATATTCTCATCACCGCCGTAGTGATCTCCTACCAAAGCGGCATGATCTAAAAAAGCCAGGTATGACTGCTATTTTGACCAAGAGGGGTGACACACATGCTAGGACTGGCCAAAGGCCTAGGGTATACATTTAAGAGAATGACCGCGAAAAAGGTGACTCACTTTTATCCGGATGTGCCCTTTCCCATGCCGCCCCGCTTTCGCGGCATCCAGCACTTTTCGCCGGAGAAGTGCATCGTTTGCAACCAGTGTGCGCGCATTTGCCCGACAGAGTGCATTCAATTGACGGGCAAGCCCCATCCTGATCCGGAGAAAAAGGGGAAAATTATCGACACCTACGATATCAACTTTGAAATATGCATCTTGTGCGACCTGTGTACAGAGGTTTGTCCGACAGAAGCGATCGTGATGACGAACAATTTCGAGTTGGCAACGTATAGCCGGGATGAATTGTACAAGAACCTGACCTGGCTCGACGACAACAATACCAACGTCAGGGAGGAGAACTAGCGATGACTGGCGAGTTTATTGCCTTTTTTGTCCTGTCCCTCCTGACGATTGGCGGAGCCGTGTTCATGATCAGCTTTACGCGCGTCGTGCACATGGTCATCTCGCTCGGGATTACGTTTATCAGCATCGCCGGATTGTACGTCCTGCTGGGGGCGGAGTTCGTCGGGGTGGCACAGGTTCTCGTGTACTCCGGGGCGATCTCGATCCTCATGCTGTTCGGGATCATGCTGACCAAGCACGACGCATCTGATGAGGGCACGGGAAACACGTGGAAAAACTGGTTGAGCCTCATTTTTGTGGCGGCATTGTTCGGATTGATGTTCTGGGGCATCCAGAGCTCCGTATGGCCGGCACCACCGGAAACGGCTGCTTCAGATGTCAGCAACGTAAAGCAGATCGGTTTGGACGTATTTAAAAGGTACGTGATCCCGTTCGAGCTGATTTCCGTACTTCTGTTAGTGGCTTTGGTAGGCGCAATCATCATGGCGAAGAAGGAGGGGAACAAGGAATGAGCGTAAGCATTACCTCCTATTTGTTAGTGGCCTTGATCCTTTTTTGCGTAGGCTTGTACGGTGCATTGACCAAAAGGAATGCCGTCGTCGTCCTGATTTCGATTGAATTGATGCTCAATGCGGTCAATATCAACCTGGTTGCCTTTTCCAAATACGGGCTGTATCCGGCGGTTACGGGACATATCTTCAGTCTGTTCACCATGACGGTGGCCGCGGCTGAGGTAGCGGTCGCGCTGGCAATCCTGATAGCTTTGTACCGCAACAAGGAAACAGTCAATGTCGATGAGATGGATTCGATGAAACGCTAGGACAGGGATTCGAAAAGGAGGACAAAGATGGATACCCTTATGCAATACGCTTGGTTGATTCCTCTGTTTCCGCTTCTTGCTTTCATCGTGATCGTCTCGTTTGGCCGTCAGTTGAAAGAAGGAGCAGCTGCTGTCGGAATTCTCTTTACTGCCGTTTCATTCGGATTGGCGGTACTGACCTTCTGGCAGAGGTTTCAGGAGGGAGCGACTGACTACAAGTTCTCGATCGATTGGCTGAAGGTTGGGGATATTGTCATTACCATGGGGTTTGAAATCAACCAGTTGAATGCGTTGATGCTGTTGATTGTCACCCTCGTCAGCTTGCTCGTACAAATCTACTCCAAAGGCTATATGCACGGGGATGAGCGTTTTCCGGTGTTCTACCAGTACCTGGCGCTCTTTACATTCTCCATGCTCGGTCTGGTGATTGCTCCCAACCTTCTGCAAATATACATTTTCTGGGAATTGGTTGGAGTATGTTCGTTCCTGCTTGTCGGTTACTACTATTTCAAGCCGGAAGCGAAAGCTGCGGCGAAAAAAGCGTTCATCGTCACCCGCATCGGCGATTTGGGTCTTTTCATCGGGATCTGTCTGCTGTTCTGGTGGACCGGCAGCTTTGAACTGTCACAAATCTTTGACAGCATTGCGCTCGGAAAACTGGAGCCGTGGATGATCACGTTGGCGGCTATCCTGATTTTTGTCGGCGCGATCGGGAAATCGGGTCAGTTTCCGCTGCACACGTGGCTTCCGGACGCGATGGAAGGTCCGACACCTGTGTCTGCGTTGATCCACGCGGCGACAATGGTAGCGGCCGGGGTATATCTGGTAGCAGCGACGTACCCGCTGTTTATCGCTTCGGATGCGGCGTTGAACGTCGTTGCCTATATCGGTGGATTCACCGCCATTTTTGCGGCATCCATCGGCTTGACACAAAAAGATATCAAGCGCGTGCTTGCCTATTCCACTGTGAGTCAGCTCGGCTACATGATGCTGGCGCTGGGGGTAGCCGGGGCAGCCGGTTACGTGGCAGGTACATTCCATCTGATGACACATGCCTTTTTCAAAGCGCTGCTCTTTTTGGGGGCAGGCAGCGTGATCCATGCCGTACATACCCAGAATGTCTTTGAAATGGGCGGCTTGTGGAAGAAAATGCCGATCACGGCCTTGACCTTCTTGATTGGTTGTCTGGCGATTGCGGGAATTTTCCCGTTTGCCGGATTCTGGTCAAAAGAAGCGATACTCGGCGCGGTTTACGAAGCGCATCGCTACGATCTGTTGTTTATCGCGATACTGGCTGCGTTCTTTACGGCGTTCTACATGTTCCGTCTGTTCTTCCTGACGTTTGCCGGAGAGGCGCGGGGCAAGCATGAAGCGCATGAGTCGCCGGGAGTCATGACCGGACCGCTGTTGATTCTGGCACTTCTGGCCATTGTTGCGGGCTTCATCAATACGCCGTATGCGCCGGTCTTTGGCGACTGGCTCTTGAGCGGAGAAGTAGGCACGATCATTGAGGACGTGTTTGGCGCAGGAGAAGGCCACGCGGCAGCCTGGCTGCAAATCGCGGCGCTCGGGGTGTCGATCCTGGGAATCCTGCTTGCCTGGCTGATGTACGGAAAGCGGGCTATTCCTTCCGATGCCATTCCGGAAGCGATGCCGTGGCTGTACCAACTGTCCTATCGCAAGTATTTCGTAGACGAGTTCTATCATTATGTAGTGGTTGTTCCGCTCGGCTGGCTCGGCTACCTGCTCAATCTGTTCGACAAGTATATCGTTGATGGCCTGGTTTCTTTGATAGCGAAAATTGCCCGAGGCATCGGCGCACTGCATGGACGTGCTCAAAACGGTCAGGTGCAATCGTACGGGGCCATGGTGCTGTTTGGCTTGCTGTTGTTGATTGTCGCCATCACTTTGACGGCGCAGGGAGGTGGAGTCCTTGGGATTGGCCAATAGTATACTGCTTACATTGATCGTCTTCTCACCGCTTTTGGCTGTCTTGATACTGGCGTTCGTTCCCCGGCATCAAGGAGGCGTGATCAAGAAAATTGGCGTGCTGGGCACACTTTTGCCGCTGGCCTTGTCACTCATGCTGTTTGCGTCATTCAACTACGAATCTTCAGGCTTGCAATTCACCGAGACGGCGAAATGGATCTCGATTCCGGTCGGACTGCAGCAGTCGGGCGCGATCTTCTCGTTTGACCTTGGCTACGAGCTGGGCGTGGACGGAATTTCGATGCCTTTGATCGTGCTCACCGCGATCATAGCGACTCTGGCCGCTGTAGCCTCATGGAATCAAAAGAAGCGGCTGAAGGAGTACTTCATCCTGTTCCATCTCCTGCTGATCGGAATGTTTGGCGTGTTTGCTTCGCAAAACCTGTTTTTGTTCTTCATCTTCTTCGAGCTGACACTGGTACCGACGTACTTCCTGATCGGCATCTGGGGCTACGGAGAGAGGGAAAAGGCTGCGAACAAGTTTTTGCTGTACAACGGTATCGGTTCGGCAGTCATGCTGATCGCCTTTATCGTGCTGTTTATGTATCTGAACACGATGAACATGGATAAAATCGCCGAGATTCTCGCCTCATCAGGCAATCCGGCATCAGCGGCCATGTCGCCGGAGTTCCGCTTCGGCCTGTTTTTGGCGATCTTTATCGCCTTTGCGATCAAGCTGCCGGTCTTTCCGTTCCATACCTGGATGCTGAAGGTCCACGTGCAGGCTCCGCCGGCGATCGTCATGATCCACTCCGGCATCTTGCTGAAAATGGGTGCGTACGGACTTTTGCGCATGGGTATCGGCTTTTTCCCTGAACAAGCCTACCAGTTCGCGACGTGGATGGCTGTGCTCGGAATAATTAACATTCTATACGGTGCCGTGCTGGCCTTTGTCCAAAAGGATCTGAAGATGGTGATGGCATACTCCAGTATCAGCCACATGGGAATTGTCCTGCTTGGATTTGCCGCGATGAATACGATCGGCTTCCAGGGGGCGATGTTCCAGGTGATCTCGCACGGCTTTATTTCCGCGCTGCTGTTCTTCCTGATCGGCATGATTTGGGAGAGAACCAAGACCTCGATGATCGACGAGCTGGGCGGACTTGCGAAATCCATGCCGTTCGCCAGCGGAATCATGCTGGCGGGAGCGATGGCTTCTCTGGGACTGCCGGGGATGTCCGGCTTTATTAGCGAATTTTTCGCCTTCCTCGGCTTGTTTGGGCAAATGCCGATCCTGGCGGCTATCGGTACGCTTGGCATCGTACTCACAGCCGTCTATCTGCTGAGGGCTGTTTTGAAAACGACGTTTGGACCGACTCCGGGGCGGTTTGCAGGTGTGGCAGATGCCCAGCCTATGGAGGTTGTGCCGCTGGTCGTCCTGCTCGGATTTATTATCCTGATCGGCGTCTATCCGGCCGTTTTGGCAAATCCTCTGCAGCAAACGTTGAAAACGATCGTCCCAATCGTTACGGGAATAGGAGGGTAATCCATGGACGTAAAAGATATTTTCTCGTATGACTGGAGCTACCTTCTGCCCGAATTCATCATTCTAGGATTCGCGACCGCCCTGTCGCTGCTCGATCTGTTTGCCGGAAAGCGTTTGGGCAAATCCGTCATCGGGTGGCTGACGCTGGCGGGAGTGGTGCTGGCTGCCGTTTTCGTCTTTGTAAACATAGGGAAACTGGATGAACCGTACGCATACATGGCGGATACGATTCGCATCGATGATTACGGAAATGCGTTCAAGCTGCTGTTCCTCGGAGGAGTCGCCTTTACCGTGCTGCTTTCTCTCTCTTATATGAAGCAGGACGAAATCAGGCATGGCGGCGAGTATTACTACTTGCTGCTGACCGGTCTTCTGGGCGCAATGGTGATGGCTTCTTCTGCCGATCTGATCACCATGTTCGTCGGTTTGGAGCTGTTGTCCATGTCCTCGTACGTTCTGGTGGGCTTGCGCAAGCATTCCTTGCAGTCCAATGAATCGGCGTTTAAATACATCGTCTCGGGATCGATCTCCACGGCGGTGACGCTCTTCGGGATGTCCTATGTATACGGATTAACCGGAACGACAAACATTTATGAAATTTCCGTACGGCTGTCCGAAGCGGCGATGTCCGGCTATGAGTTTATGGTGTATGCGGGATTCACCTTTTTGGCTGTAGGGCTTGCCTTCAAAATCTCTGCTGCACCCAACCACATGTGGGCACCGGATGTGTACCAAGGGGCGGCGACTCCGGTCACGGCCTTCCTGGCGGTCGTCTCCAAAGCTGCCGGCTTTGCTCTCGTCTTCCGCTTGCTGCTGATCGGCTTCTTCAACATCCAGACCGATACGCGTTTCTTTTTCGATCAGGGAGCGCTTTACCTGGCGATCATAGCGGGGGCTTCGATGATTATCGGGAACACGATGGCTCTGCGTCAGACCAATGTAAAACGGATGATGGCCTACTCCGGAATTGCGCAGGCGGGCTATATGCTGGTGGCGTTTGCGCCGCCGACCATCCTGTTTTTCGGCGAAGTGACATTCTTCCTGTTCGCCTACCTGCTGGCCAGCTTTGGTGCCTTTGCGGTCATCATGGTGGTTGCTCGCGATCAACAAACCGATGATCTGAAGGGCTTTGCAGGACTTTATCACCGCTCGCCGCTGATGGCAGTGTCGATGAGCATCTTCCTGCTGTCGCTCGCCGGCATTCCGGTATCCGCCGGATTCTTCGGGAAGTTCTACATCTTTATGGGGGCGATCGCGCAGCAGAGCTATGTTCTTGCAGCGATTATGATCTTGACCAGTGTCGTGTCGTATTACTACTACTTTGGCATCATTCGGCAGATGTACATGCGCCCGGGAGCGACAGAGGCTCCTTTGTCCGTACCGAAAACGATTGGGGCGCTGGTCCTGATTTTGGCGCTGGCCACAGTGGTGTTCGGCGCATTCCCGGGGCTTGTGACTGATTATGTCCAAACGCACCTCAATCACGGGTTTAATTTTGGCGACATGCTGCCACCGAACTTTCAATGAATTGCGGTCAGGGATCAGGTACAATAGAGGGGACGGCTTGCGAGCCGCCCCCTTTTTACATATCAGTTGCCGTGGCGAGCAGAGGCAAGTGGTGCGGTCGGTTCTGGTTTGCTCGGTTCCGGCTACTCGGTACGGCTACTCGGTACGGCTACTCGGTACGGCTACTCGGTTCCGGCTACTCTGTTCCGGTTACTCGGTACGGTTACTCGGTTCCGGTTTACTCAGTTCCGACTTACTCAGTTTCGGTTAGGAACGGCACCGTGCTTCTTCTCGCTACAGCCACGTATAAAGCGGTCTTTGGTTTGATCCCAGTGAAAAATCGATGAACGGAAAGGCAAGGAGGAAACAAACGTGTCGCAAGGTATGTACGGTTTTGTAAGCATTATCGTCTCAGTCGCCCTGATCGGCGTCAGCTGGTGGGCCCTGCAGGCTTTTCGATTTGACCTCTTTCTGAAAAATCCGCAAGGGCCGCAAGCAAAGCTCTTGCAAATCATCATGTCCATCTTTCTCGGATACCAGATGGCGAGCTTTCTCATGGAATATCTCGGCTGGTCCTTGATCTTCGGGCAAATCTTTTCCTGACCGCAGGATTCGACAGGAATTGATTGGTATATCCCACCAGTTTTACGTGCAAACTGAGAAGTACAAAGAGAAGCGCGTAAAAAGGGAGAGGGATAAAAATGGGGAAACGGAACGTTTGGTTTGTTTTGATAGGATTGGCTGCACTGGGTACGGCGTGGTGGATGCCGGCAGAAGCGCAGAACGAAAGGCAGCTACATCAGGAGCAGCAGGAAACGCGGGCAGTTGCCCGATTGTTCGACGTATTGGAAGGCTCGGGAGCCAGGGTGGCAAGTGTGGAGGTGCGTACGCGCATTTCCTTGGGGAAACTGTCCGGCACCGAAGAAATGAAGGATTTGGCTGCGAAATGGGCGGATCGGCTTGACATGCCGCTATCCGAAGCAAAATGGACGCAATCATCCCATCTGTTTACCTATCAGGTCCCGGCCAATCTGTACGGGGTTCAGCTCGATTATCAGGTTACCGGGGTACCTCACAAAGATGGTATCGACACATATCTAGTACTGTCCATAAAAGGAAATCGCGATTCTCTACCATATGTTGATTTGATACAGAACAAGCACGAACAAGCCCTGAAGCAAGCCGGCTTCATTCCGCAATTTAGCACTTGTATTCGCGGATTGTACAATGTTAAACTGAGTGTTGATCAACAGGAGGGGAAAATTTTGTCGATATTTGACGCCCTCCATGCAAAAGAATTGGAACGTTTACAAGATGAGACGGTTGTCAGCATATCTGGTTACACTTCTGAGTGGAATTCGTTCTTATCACTAAACGGACAAGCTCGGATGAATCTGCAGGTCGCCACTCACCGGGACAGTTTGAACGGTACGTGGATTACAGCAGGTACACCGATTATCACAGCGGAATATTAGCACGCGGAGGGGTACACATTGGATAAAATTATTGTCCGCGGTGGGAAGGCTTTGGCGGGGAATGTGAAAGTTTCCGGCGCCAAAAATGCCGTACTCCCTATTATTGCAGCAGCTATCCTGGCCGAAGAGGGAACCAACGTCATTCACGACGTACCCGCTCTGGAAGACGTCAGGATCATATGCGATCTCCTGAAAACATTGGGTATCACCCTTACATACGATAAAGAAGTGCTGACCATCAACGCCTCTCGTGTGACGAGTGTGGAAGCATCTTACGAACTGGTTCGTAAAATGCGAGCGTCCTTTTTGGTAATGGGACCGCTCCTGGCCAGAGAAGGCAAGGCGCGTGTAGCACTTCCGGGAGGGTGCGCCATTGGTACCCGCCCGATCGATCAGCATCTCAAAGGCTTTGAAGCGATGGGAGCCAAGATTGAGATCGGACAAGGGTTTATCGAAGCCAGTGTCGAGGGACGTTTGCAGGGAGCGAAAATCTACCTGGATATCGCCAGCGTAGGCGCTACCGAAAACATTATGATGGCTGCTGCTTTGGCTGAGGGAACCACCGTTATTGAAAACGCAGCCGAAGAACCGGAAATCGTGGATTTGGCCAACTTCCTCAACGGGATGGGAGCCAAGGTTCGCGGAGCAGGTACCGGTTCCATTCGGATCGAAGGCGTGGAGAGATTGAAAGGCTGCACGCACTGCGTGATTCCGGACCGGATCGAAGCGGGTACCTTCATGGTAGCTGCCGCGATTACAGGCGGGGACGTTTTTGTCGAAGGTGCAATCTGTGATCATTTGAAGTCCGTTACTGCCAAGCTGAGAGAAATGGGCGTGGAAGTGGACGAGCAGGAGAACGGCATTCGCGTGAGAAGCAATGGCCGTCTCAAGGCTGTCGACGTCAAGACCTTGCCGTATCCCGGCTTCCCGACGGACATGCAGTCGCAAATGATGGCGCTGCTATTGGCATCGGAAGGCACCAGCATCGTTACCGAGACCGTTTTTGAAAATCGCTTTATGCACGTGGAAGAATTCCGCCGGATGAATGCCAATATCAAGATTGAGGGACGCAGCGCGATCGTGGAAGGCGGCGCCAAGCTGACCGGAAGCAAAGTGGCGGCGACGGATTTGCGAGCAGGAGCTGCGCTCGTATTGGCGGGCCTGGTGGCCGAGGGCGAAACAGAAGTGAGCAGCCTTCACCACATCGACCGGGGCTATGTCCAGTTCACGGAAAAGCTTCGCGGCCTGGGCGCTCTTGTAGAGCGTGTTTCGCCAGCGAAAGAAGTCGAGACAGAAGCGGTTGAACAGGTAAAAACCGAACCGATCAAAGTCCAGTTTTCTCCCAATTTTGCGTAAACACATACCGAGACTTCCCTGCAAGCGGGGAAGTCTTTTTCATTTTCAGCAAACTCTTCCATCTCTCTTATTCTCTCGTTCTACCTCCCGAGGCTTGGACATAGACTGAAATAGTCCAGCACAAGAGGGGGGATATGACGCATGAAACGTTACCTGGTGGCGTGGTTCATCGGATTGCCGATACTGCTCGTGATGCTGCCTGCCGCGCTGGTCTACTTTTTTTCCTCTCCACCCGGAAGCGAGGGGCTTCCGCAAGTCTCTGCCCCGAACAACCCGGCTGTTCATCAGTCGGCGATCGAGGTGAAGGTATATCGGACCGCCAAACAGGCTGTGGAAACGATGCCGTTGGAAACGTACATCGAGGGCGTAGTGGCGGCGGAGATGCCGGCAGAGTTCGAGCTGGAGGCGCTCAAGGCCCAGGCGATGGCAGCCCGTACGTACATCATCCGCAGGCTCGATGCGAAGAAATTTGATGACGTTCCCAAGGGAGCACAGGTCACCGATACGGTGAAGCATCAGGTCTTTCTCGACGAGGCGCAGCGCAAGCAGAACTGGGGGGACCAATTCGAGTGGAAAAACGCGCGCATCCGCCAGGCTGTGCAGGCGACGGCCGGGGTCATTCTGACCTACGGAGGCAAGCCGATCGACGCGACCTTTTTCTCCACCAGCAATGGGTTTACGGAAAATGCCAACGAGTATTTTGAAGAGCCGGTTCCCTATTTGAAAAGCGTGGCAAGCCCCTGGGACATTCAATCGCCCAGCTTTGAAAAAACCGTCAAAATCGCCGCAGCGGACCTGGAGCAGCGTCTCGGAATCAAACTGACAAAGGAAGCCTCCGGCAATGGCAGCTGGTATCGCATCGTGGAGCGGACGACGGGCAATCGCGTGGGCAAAATCAGCATTGGCGGAAAAGAGTTCAGCGGCAGGGAATTCCGCGAGAAGCTCGGACTCCAATCTTCCGCCTTTACGCTGGAGCTGCGAGGCAATGAAGTCCATATTACGACCAAAGGATACGGCCACGGTGTCGGGATGAGCCAGTGGGGGGCCAACGGAATGGCGAAGGCAGGGAAGAGTGCCGAGCAGATCGTCAAATACTTTTACCAGGGAATCGCCTTGGAAAATTGCGACCTCATCCTGAAAGGATAAAGGCAAAAGAGAAAAAAGGCTGTTTTCAGCAAATTTACAAGTTTCCCCTCTCTCTCAGGTTTATCCGCCGAAAATCTGGCGATACTGAGGGATGAGGTGATGAATACAATGGAAGATCAAAAAAATCAAAATCAACCGATTCCATTCAAAAAGGCAAGCTCCTGGAAAAACGTTTTGGGCAAAAAATGGGCGTTTCCGGCGATCTACATCGGCACCGCAGCAATTATTCTCGCTTTTGTGATGTGGTATCAGAGCGGCGGTGTGACCGACAATCTCCCCGGCCAAGCCGAGGGCGGCATTGCGATCACGACACCGCAGGAAGGCGCCAAAGATCCGTCTGAAGCTGACGAAAACAGCGCTGTTCCGGTATCTGGAACCGTTCAACAGCTTGCTTGGCCTGTAGCCAAAGGAGTTCAGTACGAAAAGGGAATGAATTTCTTCGACGAGCAAGCGTCCAAGGATGTACAGCAAAAAGCTCTCGTCAAGTATGACAACACGTTTATGCCGCACACCGGTATCGACCTGAAGTCGACTGACGGCAAGAGCTTTGATGTAACCGCCGCTCTGCCTGGCAAGGTGAGCAAGGTGGAAAACGATCCGCTCGTCGGTCGCGTGGTGGAAATCGAGCATGCCGACAAGATGGTCACCGTGTATCAAAGCCTGGACAAAGTGAATGTCAAGCCTGGCGATGAAGTAACCCAAGGCCAGGTGCTGGGTACAGCGGGCCGCAGCGTGTATGAAAAGGATGCCGGTATTCACCTTCACTTCGAAGTTCGCGTTGACGGTGCGTCTGTCGATCCGGAGCAATACCTGCTCCAATCGGAAATGCAGGATCAATAACGATTCCAGGAATTTCAGAAATGCCGACAAGCCTGTAGAGAGGTTCGCTCTGCAGGCTTTTTTTTATGAAAAACAGGCCGATGTGTACACGCCCTCCAAAAAAGATGTGGTCGTGCTGGCTTGTCAGGCTTGGAAACGTAGAATATGTGTCCGCACCCACCCATATATTGTAACAGACAATGTTGAAACAGGGAGGCGAGTAGCGTGCACGATTACATCAAGGAGCGAACCATAAAGATCGGCCGGTATATTGTAGAAACGCGAAATACGGTTCGCATGATCGCCAAAGAGTTCGGTGTTTCCAAGAGCACGGTACACAAGGATCTGACAGAGCGGCTGCCTGAGATAAATCCGGAGTTGGCGAACCAGGTAAAGGAAATATTGGAGTACCACAAGGCGATCCGTCATCTGCGTGGAGGAGAGGCAACCAAGATCAAGTACAAGAGAAGGAGCAAGAAAGTCCGGGTAGAACAGGAGGAAAGCGTATAAAAATATGCAATTCATAAACAATTATTTCCTAAGTCCATAAGAATTTCCTTGTCCTCTCACGTCTAACAGCCTATGATAAGGGGTAGATATGTAACTGGTACAGGGAGGACCTTTTCATGTTTGGCAAAGATATCGGAATCGACCTGGGTACGGCCAATGTCCTGGTTTTTGTAAAGGGCAAAGGCATCGTCCTGGATGAACCTTCTGTCGTGGCAATTGATAATCATACGAAAAAAGTGCTAGCCGTAGGAAATGAGGCTCACCGCATGGTGGGACGTACTCCAGGAAATATCGTGGCGATCCGGCCGTTGCGTGACGGGGTTATTGCCGATTTTGATATCACGGAAGCGATGTTGAAGCACTTTTTGGCTAAGATTGGCGGGAAGCAAATGTTTGCCCGTCCGCGCATCTTGATTTGCTGTCCGACGAACATCACATCGGTAGAGCAAAAAGCCATTCGTGAAGCGGCTGAGCGCAGCGGCGGTGCACGCGAGGTATTTATCGAAGAAGAACCGAAGGTAGCCGCTGTAGGAGCCGGCATGGAAATTTTCCAGCCATCCGGCAACATGGTAGTGGATATCGGCGGAGGTACAACGGATGTAGCGGTACTGTCCATGGGCGATATCGTCACATCTTCCTCCATTAAGGTTGCGGGCGACAAATTTGACATGGCCATCATGAGATACATAAAAACGAAATACAAGCTGCTGATCGGGGAACGTACGTCTGAAGATATCAAAATGCAAATCGGTACGGTTTCCGGCGGACGCCAGGACGAAATGGATATTCGCGGCAGGGATATGGTAAGCGGGTTGCCTCAAACCATTACCATTCGCTCGCACGAAGTCCAGGAAGCCCTGGCTGAGTCGGTTAGCGCAATTGTACAAGCATCCAAATCTGTTTTGGAACGAACACCTCCGGAGCTTTCTGCCGATATTATTGATAAGGGAGTTTTCCTGACTGGAGGAGGCGCGCTTCTGCATGGATTCGACCAGCTGCTGGCGGACGAGTTGAAAGTACCGGTGCTCGTAGCGGAAGATCCGATGATGTGCGTCGCCAAAGGAACCGGCATGATGCTGGACTATCTGGACAAAGTGCCGGCATATCGGAAGAAAAAGTTTTTCGGGAGGTAATGCCGTGTGATCAGAGGCTTGTATACAGCCGCATCGGGCATGTTGTCTTTGCAGAGAAAACAGGATTCGCTTGCCAACAATCTGGCTAACATCAATACGCCTGGCTACAAGCAGGACGTGGGCGTCATGCGCGCTTTCCCCGAGCAGCTCCTGTCTCGCATCCGCGATCAGGAAGGACCTGATATTCAGGGGATGCCGCAAATGGGTGGACAAGCAGTCCCGATCGGTCGTCTGCATACGGGTGTGTACATGTCGGAGGCGCTTCCTGTGTTTCGCCAGGGGGATATCGCCGAGACGCGCGATCCGTACGATGTCGCGCTCATGGACAACATCCAGCCGGATGAAGAAGGCAACGAGCGCCGCCTGTTCTTCAGCGTAGCGAGACTGGCTGATCCCGCTACGGATACAGCAGAGCCTGAGCAGCTGCGATACACCCGCAACGGCAACTGGAGCGTCAATGCAGACGGCTATCTGGTGACGCCAGACGGCTATTATGTGCTGAATAATGAGAATCAGGCGATCCGTGTCAACGATCCGGACTTTCCTGATCAGAGTGCGGGCCATACGCTGGAGATTACCGCCAACGGTGCGCTCTTTTATCGAAATGATGCTGGCGAACAGGTGCCGTTGAACGATCAAAGCCTGGGCATAAAAGTGCTGACCAATCCACAGCAAATGGTGAGGGAAGGAACCAACGTCTACCGCTACACAGGCGAGGGACAACCGGCAAATGTGGGCGATGACCCGGAAAATACGGGCTTTTACGGCGTGAAGCAAGGCTGGCTGGAACGCTCCAATGTCGATCCTGCCCAGACGATGACGGATATGATGACGGTTCTTCGGGCATACGAGGCGAACCAGCGCATCATTACGACAGTGGATGGCACGATGGAAAAAGCAGCCAATGAAATCGGACGGGTTAACGGGTAAGATAGGAGGAAGAGCGCATGCAATCACTAAACATCTCCACGGCAGCTCTGCGCGGCGTCCAGCAGGCATTGGATAACACGGCCAACAATCTGGCCAACGCCGATACAGTCGGATACAAGCGGCGGACTGCATCGTTTTCCGAGCTTTTGTCAGACTCGATGAACGAGCAGGCCGCAGTAGACAGCAGACAGCGCAATTCTCCGCCCGGTCTGCGCATCGGCAGCGGTTCAAGGCTGGGTTTGACGAAAACGGACGTCTCCCCGGGGAACATGAAGCAGACGGATGTACCGACCGATCTGATGATCGAAGGGGACGGCTATTTCCTGGTCTCTCGTCCGTTTCGCAACGCAAACGGGGAGCTGGACGATGAATACCGTCTGACGCGGAGCGGAGCTTTTCAATTTGCTCAAATGGCTGGGCTGCCCGGGTATGCTCTGGTAACTCCTACAGGCGAGTACCTGGTGGATGAAGTGGGGCTTCCCATCAGCTTTGAGAATCCCGGAGAGCTGACCATTACGCCAGAGGGCGTCGTGTTTTTGGATGGAAATGAAGTGGCGCAGATGCGTCTTTACAAAGTGGACAACCCTGACCAGTTGCAGCAGGTAGGAGACAACCAGCTTCTGGCTCCTGTGCTGGACGACCAGAAGGCACCTGACTTTATGCAGTTTGCCGACGGCCGGATCAAGCAAGGCGCACTGGAAACATCCAATGTCAATGTTCAGGAAGAAATGTCCCAATTGATCAATGTGCAACGGGCCTATCAATTGAATTCCCGTGCGATTGGAATCACCGACCAGATGATGGGGATTGCCAATTCGCTCAGGTCCCGTTAATACACTTTGGCATGTCGGAGGATACGCGAATGGATCAAGGAAAGGGGAAACGTTCCCCGCGTGATGGCCAGGGAGCCGAACAGAGAGAAAGGAAGCGTGTCGGCAGCGCTTGGCAAATAAAGCTCGCCAAGTGGCTGATCGTCCCATTTCTGCTGTTTTTCTCGCTGATCATCGGCCTGGTCATCGGTTACAGCATGGTCGGACACAAGCCGGCGTCAGAAGTGTTTGATATTAACACGTATAAGCATATGTATGATCTGATGTTCTCTGGCACCTAGAAAATACAGACCCCAGCCGCAGGAGGTGTGGGGTATTTTTTTGATCGCTTGCAAGCCTTCCCGGCTCTCTTCCGGGGACTTGTTGTGCCCTTTGTCCAAAGAGTATAATGGAACAGTGGTAAAAAGGGAGTGACGATTTGATCCGGAGGGATATCCGTGAATCTTCCAAATGCGCTGACCGTTTTTCGCATCGTTCTCATCCCTTTGTATTTGTACGTGTTTTTTCGGGAGTTCCCGTTTCATATTGAGGTTGCCCTCGGCATCTTGATTCTCGCGGGAGTGACTGACATTGCAGATGGATACATCGCGCGAAAGCACAAGCTTGTAACGACGTTTGGGACGATGATGGACCCGCTTGCAGACAAGCTGATGATGATGGCAGTGATCGCTTCATTGTTTTTAACAGAGCGGATCAGTGTATGGGCCGCCCTGTTTTTCTTTGCTCGCGACGCCGGAATGATCGTGGCATCGGCCTTTTTCCACTTCCGTGGGAAAAAGACAGTGCCAGCCAATGCGTTTGGCAAAATAACGACGGTCTTGTTTTACATCGCGTTCCCGATGGTCATGTACAGGTTTCAGTACGGCGAGCTTATCTTATGGACGGCTATCCTGTTCTCGTTTGTGACCGCCGCCATTTACCTGGTCAAGTTTCGTCTGATGAATCGCGTGTACTAATACAAACCAGGGATGAAAAGAGCACTTCCGCCGCATGTGCAGGAAGTGCCCCTCTATCTTAACCCCGATCTCCCCATGTGGAAGATAGGGGGGTGTCTTTATTCTCAGTTTCGAGTATGTTCTTCATGCATGGCATGAGTGATATAAAGAATGGAAATGGAGCGTTGTTTATGGAATTTCAATTGCCTTTGGACGTAACAGACATTCAATCGATTATCCCCCATCGCTATCCTTTTTTATTGGTGGACAAGGTTACCGAGCTGGAGTCGGGGAAGCGGGCAGTCGGGTTAAAAAACGTTACGGTAAACGAGCCGTTTTTCCAAGGTCATTTCCCGGGCTACCCGGTCATGCCAGGTGTGCTGATCGTCGAAGCGCTGGCCCAGGTAGGAGCCGTCGCGGTACTGAGCATGGAGGAAAACAGAGGCAAAATCGCCTTTTTTGCCGGAATCGACGAATTTCGCTTCAAGGATCAGGTCAAGCCGGGCGATACCCTGACACTTGAGGTCGAATTGACGCGAGTGCGCGGCTCGATCGGCAAGGGACACGGAACAGCCAAGGTAAACGGCAAGGTCGTGGCCGAGGGCGGACTTCTTTTTGCCCTGTCGGCAGCACAAAAGGACTAGAAAATCGCCCATCTTGTATGTAAGGCCTATTTGGGGTAGAATGGCTAATGTATGTGCAACATTTCTTAGGCGCTCTGCGTCTATCACGTAATGAAGGTGAAAACGTTGACCAAACAGGTCGCAAACATATTGGGTGTGTCGTTTTCTACACGCGGTTTTGACGAGACGGTGGCACATCTTGTCGACCGGATCCGGGAAGGAAAACAGACGCACGTCGTCACGGCCAACCCGGAAATTGTCATGCTGGCGAAGGAAAATCGCTCCTTTCTGAAACTATTGGACCAAGCCTATGTCGTTCCGGACGGGATCGGCATTGTCTATGCGGCCAAGTGGACGGGAGAGCCGATTCGCGAGCGCGTTGCGGGCGTGGAGCTGCTGGAAGCATTGATGGCAGCGGCAGACAGAGAAAAGTGGAAAGTATATCTTTTGGGAGCGTCACCGGAGGTAAACCGGCTGGCAGCGGAAAAGCTGTCCGAGCGGTTTCCGGGGGCGCGCGTCGTCGGGTATCGAGACGGTTATTTTCAACGAGACGAAGAACAAAGAGTCGTGCAAGACATAGCCGAAAAACAGCCCCATCTCCTGTTCGTGGCGATGGGAGCGCCCAGGCAGGACGAATGGATCGCCGCCTACCGCGATCAGCTTCAGGCTACGCTCGCGATGGGAGTCGGAGGCAGCCTTGACGTCATTGCCGGGAAAGTAAAGAGAGCGCCAAAGCTGTGGCAGCGCTTGCATCTGGAGTGGCTGTATCGACTGTTGGCCCAGCCGTCGCGCTGGAGAAGACAGTTGGCTATTCCGCTGTTTGTCTGGACAGTCTTGAAGGAAAAAAGGGGAAGCCGCTCCTGAACGTACCCGTAGAGAGGAGAACAGTCGATGTCTACACTAATCCTCGGATTACTGACTTCGCTGATAGTATCATTTATAGCCACACCATACGTGAAAAAACTGGCGGAATCCATCGGAGCGACAGACACGCCGGACCAGCGCAAGGTTCACAAGCGGATCATGCCGCGACTGGGTGGTCTGGCGATTTATCTCGGATATTTTGTTGCATTTTTCATATTTGTTCCATTTACTACGATGAAAGAAATGCTCGGCATCTTCATCGGCGGTACGATCGTGATGGCGACAGGAATGCTGGATGACAAATACCAGCTCTCTCCCAAGTGGAAGCTGATGGGCCAACTGCTTGCAGCGGCAGTCGTCGTCATTCCGTTTGGCCTCAAAATAGGCGTCGTCAACCTGCCTTATGAAGGCAGCATCGATTTCTCCAGCGGCTGGCTGCTCTGGCTCGGCGTACCGATCACGATCTTCTGGATTGTCGGTGTCACCAACGCCGTCAACCTGATCGACGGCCTGGACGGCCTGTCCGCAGGGGTATCGGCGATCGCGACAGCTACGATGGCCATCGTGGCACTGGTTATGTCCGGCAGCGGCGCGGCGGCTCACTATGACACGATCGCGATTTACTGCTTCGTTCTGCTGGGAGCCATACTCGGCTTTCTCTATTTCAATTTCCATCCGGCCCGTATTTTCATGGGAGACACCGGCTCGCTGTTTTTGGGCTTCAACCTGGCGGCGCTCTCCATCATGGGCTTCAAAGAGGCGCTGTTCGTCTCCTTTATCATCCCCATCGTGGTGCTCGGCGTTCCGCTTTGGGACACGTTTTTCGCCATCGTCCGGCGGATCGTCAACAAAAAGCCGATTTCCAGCCCGGATAAAGGCCATCTGCACCACTGTCTGTTGAACATGGGACTGTCGCACCGTGCGACAGTACTGACGATCTACATGATCAGCATCTTCTTCGGGACGATGGCGATCGTTTTGACAAAAACGACAAAATGGACAACCATCATCGTGATGGTGCTGCTGCTCTTCGCTACCCACATGGCGACAGAGATCGTCGGCCTCGTCGGCCGCCGCCACCGTCCGCTGATCAATACGTATCGCAAGCTGAAGGTGAAGAACGCCGATCAGCGCCGCAGTCACTAGAAATGAATAACGTACGCAAAGCCTCTGCTGGTGGACAGCAGGGGCTTTTTTTCTCCACATTTTTGCAGTTTATCCTTAACCAGATAGAAGATTTTGCCGATAACAGTAAAGACGAGTAAGGCATCCCCTGCACAAAAATTGGCAGGGCCAAATACAGACTATATGGAGAGGTGAAACCTTTTGCAGAAGATGTTCGCTACGATGCGGCAGTGGTTGGCTGTAAGTTTGGCACTGTTACTTGTAGTCAGTGGAGTGCTCCCGTCCATGGCTGCTGCTGCTACTGAGAAACCTGTCATTCTGGAAGATGCGTATAACGGCAAGGGCACAAGCCCTGTGGACGCTTATACGTATGGAAGTTCAAAGATTACCATCAGTGGTACCGTGGGAGCTGGCGTATCCGGCCGGAATTTGCGGGTCAAAATCACTTTGGGGAATGGAACCGAAGTCCCCGGGATGGAAAAAATAACACCGACCGTGTCGGGGAGCCAGTTTACGTTCTATGACATTTCGTTGCAGCCAGGTCTGAACAAGATCAGCTTTTACGAAAATGTAGGCAGTGTGGAAAAGGATCATTTGCAGTTTTACGTGAACTATAACGACACCCCGATCATTGAGGAAATATCTGTTGAGGATACCGAGCTCAATCCGAGTGGAGTCACCTATTATTCTTTGCCTGCCTCGAACCGGATGGTTGTCAATCTCAACGGCAAGGCGTTGAATGCGGATACCGTTGTCGTGGAGAATATCTCCAAGGGCGAGGAAGTTCGCGGTTCGGTCAGCAAAAACACAGGCTTCTTCAGCCTGAAAATTCCTGTCATGTTTGGTGAAAACACGCTTCGCTTCACGGCGTTGAACCAAAACAAAACTGTTGGCGCCATCGAGAGAAAGCTTCTGATTGTCACGACGTCGATCGGTGAAGCCGATTTGCTCTATAATCTCAGCATCAACAATGAGCGGCTGACTCCGGACACAGAGGATGAGGTCGGAAACAACATTGTGAGAGTCGATCCGGCAAGCTCAGCGAACCTGAGTCTGAAATCTTCCGCCTTGCTGCAATACGATACGGCGAATCCGAACAAGCCATTTGATTCAATGTCTTTTGTCATCAAAGAAGACGGGGCTTCGGCGGAAACCTCCTATACGGCTACCATTACAGACAAAAAAGCGTCCAATGACGGTTTTACGCAATACGAACTCAGCGGTAATGTGCCCCAATCGGCATTGGCATCTGGAAAGAAATACACTGTATGGCTTGTTTACAAGTACAAAGAAGACACAGATCCGTCTACAACACCGAGCTCCTTTGAGGTAAAACGGTATCTGTACACCATCAAGACCGTAGAGCAGGATGCGCCGCAGTTTATCTCCGGCAGCTATTTGGGAGCGCCGCTCTCTACTTCCAGGACGAATACTCTGCTGGGAGTGCCTGCAGAACTTCTCGTAACCGGTGAATTTGTTGGCGATTCCAGCAAGTATCAACTCTACCTAAACGAGAATCCACTGGACAGCAGCAACTATGCCCTGAAGGTAGATCCCTTTAAAGATGCATCAGGAAACACGGTTGCAAACAAATATGTGGCAACGATCAGCTTGAAAAATCCCGACGCAGGTACGGGAAATCTAAAAATTGTTTATACAGGCGGAGCTGGCACGTCTGTAATGTATCCGATCAAGTGGCAAATTGCCCCTTACGTACAGCTTACCTACAAAACCGGTTCGCAAGACAACAGCTTTTATGACGGCTTCCAGATCAATAGCGACAGCGATGTACCGACTTTGCACGGACGCGTGTACAACTTTGATCTGAAAGCAAACCCGAGCGATTCTTCCAAGCTGGATAATCTCACTGTGAAGCTGAACGAACAGGACCTAGCCCTTTCGAGTGTCGACGCCGCGAATGGCAAGTTCAGCATTTCAAGTTCAGAGTTGAAGAAGTCGGTCAACGGTTCTTCCATATTGAAAAAGGGTACAAACACCCTGAAAATTACACTGAATCCAACGGCAAAACCGGGAGCTACTCCTGTCGTATTTACCTACAATATCCTGTACATTACGGCCAAGGCTCCCTCCATCGAAGAGGTAAAGCTGTGGGGAATCTTCAATGGGAAGGAAAATGAGCTGACTGGTTCTACCGGCGGAACATACGAAACCGGTGCTGCTTTCTTGAGCAAATTCTCCTTTAAGGTAAAAGATGCCTCCAAGCTCTATGTGGAGAAAAACGGCAAGCGAATTGTGGAATTTGAAAAGGATTCCGGAAGCTGGAAGACGCCAGACCCTGCCAGCAAGGAATACAATGATGCGATTGGCGAGCTTCCGAGCAGTTTGCAAAACTTCTTTGATTCCAGCTACAACATTGACGACAAATCCAGCACGAGCTTCGAAGGGTCGCTATCTTCCTCCAAGTACAATCGCATGCTAGACAAAGTGCAGCAAGCGGTAAAGGGAACAGGCGATCAAAAACTCGAAGAGCAGGAAAAGTACCTGGCGTTGTTGCCGCTGACTCTGCGGAAAAACAACTCGACGGTATACACGATCGTTGCAGAGGATGAAAGCGGTACAGTCGTACGATACAACATCAAGATCAACCAGAGAACAAGCAACTGGGAGGTTTTGAGTCCGGTCAAAGCCAGGTCGACAGACCAGTACATTACTGTAAACAGCAACAGTGCCGTGATCAAGGTTTTCGCTGAAAAAGCGGACAAGGTCATGTTTGGCAAAATCGAAGCGAAAACGAGCAACAGGACTGAACCCGACTTTAGATTCGACCCTGATTTCGCAAAAGCGATACCGGAGACTTATTACGTCTTTACGGCGACTGTCCCGCTGAAAAACGGGTTGAACACGATCAAATTCACGGTTCAGGTAGGAGATACCACCTACAACGACCAGATTCAAATCTTTAATGCGAATTCGACGGTAGATGGTGCAGAATACCGCGAAGTCCTCGGCAAGAAAGTGTCATTCTCGGTATTTAACAAGGGGCTGGAATTGAAGTTCCCTGCAGGAACCGTACTTCTTTCGCCAAGCAATCACCGTGCAGGAGAAGAAGTCAAGAATCCAACCGAAGACATTTTTGTCGATGTACCATTGTATTTTGGTATTGCCGACCGTACCACGGGCCAGGTGAACTTGTCTGGCAGCTCGATGAAGAGCCGACTGGAATTGGATGAGAAGTTCAATTACGCAAGCCCGCTTTACTACATTGACGCTGGCGACGTGAAAAATCCAGGTGGGCGCGACCCATACTACGATGAGGACGATGGGGAAGAATTCAGAGGACGCTATGATGACAACCTCATCCCGAGCCGGGAAGGGACGCTGTCGATTCAATACGACTCTTCCATCGTGAATGCGGCAAACAACATTCTCACCGTTTATTATCACAACGGCTTTGAGTGGAAAAATATCGGGGGCGTTGTAAATACCGGCAAGAAGACCGTTACGGTTCCGTTTAGAGGCTTTGGTTATTACATGGTCATGAAAAACCGCGAGTCCTTCGACGACGTGGTGTTCCATGAATATGCCCGTGACGCGATGGAAACACTCTACTCAAAAGGAATCATGCCGGCATACAGCTACAGCACCTTTGGAGCGAATCGCGATATCACTCGCGGAGAGTTTGCGACCATGCTCGTAAAAGCGATGGATTTGCCGATCAAGGCCGGACCTTACTATGACAGTGATGAAACCGACCCGGTAAACCCGACATTCCTCGATGTCCGTCCGCGACCTGTTCACTGGGATTACGAGTATAAGTACGTGGAAACTGCAGCTCGTGCAGGAATTATTCGCGGGAAGGTGCCCGGATACTTCAGACCGGATGATCCGCTGACCCGTGAAGAAGCTGCGGTGATGATTGCCCGTGCGCTGAATCTGAAAACCGGTACACCGGAGGCTTCGAAGCAAGCTCTGAATAAAATGTTTACGGATGGAAAAGACGTCGGACACTACGCCACGGCTTCCGTCCTGGCCGTAGCAAAAGCAAAACTGATGAATGGCGAGGCCGATGATCCGACCGCCAAAAGACCAACATACAGCTTTAAACCGGCCAACAACCTGACTCGTGCAGAGATGGCCGTTATCACCGTTCGTGTAATGACGCAATTGAAGAAGCTGCCTAAGCAGTAACGTATAAAAGCGGCAACAAACACAAAAAGCTGAAGAGGCGAAATCCTCTTCAGCTTTCTTTATCTCGTCTTTCCTGAATATATGATTCGAATCTCTCCCGCAGGAGAAACAGCTGTTTTTCATGTTCAAAGACCTTATGTTCCAAAAAAGCGGTCGATTTGTCCGTCTGTTCCCACAATCGCTTCAGCTCAAGCAGATCGGACTGAATCTCGTCCATCCGGGCGTTGCTGTGTCCCACCATTTGGACCAGAGATGCATACATCTCTTCAAGGCTTCCCAGCATGCCATCATGTCGGTCCAATCGTTTCTCGACATTCGCAAACCGCAAGTCCATCTGCTCAAACCGCTTGTCTACATCATCAAATCGTCTGTCGATCTGCTCAAACCGCTTGTCTACATCATCAAACCGTCTGTCGATCTGCTCAAACCGCTTGTCTACATCATCAAACCGTCTGTCGATCTGCTCAAACCGCTTGTCTACATCATCAAACCGCCTGTCGATCTGCTCAAACCGCTTGTCTACTTCATCAAACCGCCTATCGATCTGCTCAAACCGCTTGTCTACGTCATCAAAGCGCCTATCGATCTGCTCAAACCGCTTGTCTACTTCTTCAAACCGCCTATCGATCTGCTCAAACCGTTTGTCTACTTCTTCAAATCGCCTATCAATCGCTTGAAAACCATGCTCCATCCTCTCGCCGAGTGCTTCCAGCTTGTCAAACAGCTCATCCAATGACCTGCCCACCGTCATTCCCCCCGATTGTTTGGATAGTATGGGTTCCTGCACTTGTCTCTCTATATTAATAGAAGAAAGAGGAGGGCAACAAGGTAAAATGAGTTTAGCAAAACTGTAATCAGCCCCAGCCCATCAAGTGAAATGACGTCAAAGCTCTGTCTGTAGTCTTTCTATCCAGATGGTTTACATCTAAGCGGTTAACCCGGACAAGCTGATTGACCCGCAACAAACCAATCCAACCGCACCTTAAACATCTTCCGACCCGACAGCCTCCACAGGGACTTCCACATACTCTTTTTCGCCGAGAACAATATGCGCCTGGCCATTCGTCACATCCGTCAAGTGCGCTACAAAATCGTCCTGCTCACCGTCCGGAATCAACACATGCACGGTGACCTTGTCCGTATAGTCCGTCCCGACGACTCGCTGCTGGCCGATCCGCAGTTCGTTTTCGACCTTGCCCCACCAGGTGTAGTCGACACTGACGGAGATTTTCTGATGAAGCGTATGGACGACGATTCCGGCCGCTTTCAGCGCGATCACCGTGCCTGCCGTATAGGCGCGGACCAGACCGCCGGCACCCAGCTTGATCCCGCCGAAATAACGAGTCACGACGACGGCGGTATCCTTTACCCCATTTTTCTTGATGCATTCCAAAATAGGCTTGCCAGCCGTTCCGCTCGGCTCTCCATCGTCGCTGGAGCGCTGGATCTGATCGTTCTCCCCGATGACAAAAGCCGAACAGTTATGGGTCGCATCCCAATGCTTTTTTTTAATCATAGCGATAAATGCCGCAGCTTCTTCTTCGCTGGTGACGCGCTGCGCATATCCGATAAAACGGGAGCGCTCGATGACAATCTCGTCTTCCCCGTATCCCGCAATCGTTTTGTACTGTTGTAGCATGCTCTTTCACCTCAAGGATAAGAATAGCATGTCCGCCAAAGGTTTTCGAATAGTGGATGGCAAACACGCTATATAGATGAAATTTTTCGGCGACTTAAACGTAGTAACACGAGATGGCAGGTGTGATAAACGGGGGGAGGGGTGCATATAGATGGCAAGGTGCAATGATAAGGTGAAAGATTTGGAAACTGGCGATTCTTCGTGTACGAAACATTATTCGGTGTGATATAGTGTTGGTGGGACAAACTGTAAGCTTCCTGCTAGTGAAAACATTATGAATCCAGGCAAAAAGGAGTGGAAAAGAATGAACTTTCCATATTCATCGAAGAAATGGCTGACGCTTTCCATAGCGGCCGTCATGGCGACCTCGATCGGTGTAGGTGCAGTCGCTTCTGAAAGCGGAACAGCAGCTCCTGCTTCGCAAACACAAGGAAGTCAGCAGAATGACAAAGCGACGACTGCAGCAACTGCGGACAACAGCAAGGCAGATGCGAACAAGACAGACGCAACAAAAGCGGATACCGCCGCAACGGAAGACAAAGCGGCTGCGAACGGTACGGCAGACGCAAAGGCAACAGAAACAAAGGCAACAGACGCCAAAAATACATCGACTACAAGCACAACTGGCACGACAAACACAACTACGACTACAAACACCAGCACCACGAATAATACACCTGCAGCAGATTCCACTGCGTCTGACCAGATGACTCTGGCCAAAGCGATCGAACTGGCGATGCAGAACAACTCCAAGATCCTTACAGCCCGTCTGGAAGCGAAAAGCGCAGATATTAACCAATCGCTGTCTTATGCCACGACCTCCGCGATCACAGCCGATATGATGGACAGTTCTCTGGATGCGGAGAAACAGAAAAAAATGACCCGGGCTCAGGCAGATCTGACTACAAAGCTGAATGACTTGGCGGTAAAGGTGACAGAGAGTCAGGTCAAGCTGGGAGTCCAGCAGGCTTACTACAATCTGCTGCATGCAGAGGCGGACCTGAACCTGAAAAAGCAAAGCCTGAACCGTGCGCAGACCCAGCTGAAAGTAGCAAAAGCGGCATTTGATGTAGGAACCAAGGCCAAGACCGATATTCTCCAGGCCGAGATGGGGGTAGCCGGCGCACAGGCGGCTCTGGCAGCTGCAGAAAACACCGTGGAAATCAACCGGATGAAATTCAATGAAATCATCGGCGTAGATGTCAACAAGAAGTGGAAGCTGGCCCCGGAGAACAAACAGGTAGCCGCTCCTACGCTTACTTTGCAGCAGGCGCAGGAAAAAGCGCTCGCCCAGCGTATTGAGGTGCAGCAAAAAGCTGGAGAGCTGGATCTCGCTCAACTGAACGTAAGACTCTTTGAAGAGTGGTCTCTGAGCTCTACCTATCAAGGCCGGATTGCCCGCAACAACGTGGAAAAAGCCAAGCTGGCCATTGATGAGCAAAACCGTCAGATCAAGATGGAGGTAGCCGAAAACTACCTCACGTTGAATGCAGCCAAGGTCGCGATCGATTTTAAGAAAAAAGCGCAGGAAGCGGCAGCAGAAAGCTATCGTCTGACCAACCTTCGCTTTGAAAACGGTCTGGCTACGACGCTGGAAGTGATCCAGGCTGAAGAAGAGTACTCCGACAGGGAAAATCAATACCTGGAGGCCATCCGCAACTACAATCTGGCGGTAGTGAACTTCGAGAATGCCCTCGGAGTGAGCAAGTAGCCAAGAGCTGTAAGTTGACCGGAAAAATGGAAAAAGGTTCACTGGTGACAGCCCGCCCAACCTGCTCTATAATACGAATTGTGGCGGATGTCACCATATACATAATGAAGTGAAAGTGCGACCACAAAAATTTTTAAAAACTTTTTTCGAAGGCACCGCAACTTTTTGCGAGCTGAGGCGTTTAATAGGATGTCACACGAAATACGGGGAATTGTGTAAAAAAGATTCACGAATTCTAGCACCTGTGATACACTAGGGATTGTTGCATTTACACAATACTGAATATACTAGAACTTTCACACTGAAAAAGCGGAGCAATCCTGCGAAAGGAGGTGAAACGCGCTTGCAGGATTCGGGCTCAAAAAAGAAAGATAGATTACTAAATAATATTCCCCAAGAACAATTTGTTTGTACTAGAGGAGGAGAACCCAAGGTTATGAAAAAGGTTGTTAACAGCGTACTGGCTAGTGCACTCGCACTGACTGTTGCTCCTATGGTAGTGGGCGCAGAAGAAGCAACTCAAACAGACACCACGAAAACAGAAGCTCCTAAGATGGATGCTGAACTTCAGAAGGTTGTAAACCGACTGAATGCACTGGGTGTTGTACAAGGTTATGGCGATGGCGATTTCAAAGTTGATCAAACAATCAACCGCGCTGAGTTCGCTACCCTGATCACTCGTATCCGTGGACTGGAGCAAGGTGCAAAATTTGCTCAATACCAATCCACTTTCACTGACGTAAACTCTTCTGACTGGTTTGCTGGTTTCGTAAACGTAGCATCCGGCCAAGAGATCATCAAAGGTTTTCCGGACAAATCCTTCAAACCTAAAAACGATGTTACTTATGCAGAAGCAGTAACCATGCTGATCCGCGCTCTGGGCTATGAGCCATCTGTTAAAGGCGTATGGCCAAACAACATGATCGCGAAAGCTTCCGAGCTGAACATCGCGAAAAGCATCACTGCTCCTAACAACGCAGCAACTCGCGGCGACATCTTCAAAATGATCGACAACGCTCTCCGCGTAAAACTGATGGAGCAACAAGATTACGGAGTTAACTTCAACTTCCAAATCACCAACGAAACTCTTCTGACTCGCTACATGAAAGTGAAAGTTCGCGACATGGAGTGGGCGAAAGACGAGAAGAACGGTGCACAAGATCTGCCGATCGTAACAAACGTACCAGTTATCGGTCTGGGCACTCTGAAAGCTAACGAAGTTTCCTTGAACGGTAAAAATGCTGGCCTGGGATCTTCTACTTACAAAGTAGCTGACGGTATCAACCCGAACGAATTCGATGGTCAACACGTACAAGTGTGGATCAAAGACGATAAAGAAAACACCATCGTTTGGATGGAAGGCTCCGAAGACGAAGAAGTAATCATGGATCGTCTGGGCACTTTCTACTTCAACGATCGTGAAATCAAAAACGGTAACACTGATGACATCAAGAAAGACAGCGATCTCGAAGATCTGGAAATCGAACTTGATGGCAACGGCAAAACCTACCGTTTCAACAAAGACACAAAAGTTACTTACAACTTCAAGCCTTACAGCGATGCTACCAAAGGTATCAAAGACATCATCGCTGCAAACGATGGCTGGACTTTCTCCGCAAAAGTAGTACTGGATGAGAAAGATGAAATCAGCTACATCCACGTAATCGACGACCAAACTCTCAACGCTACAAAAGAAGGCGTGAAGTACGGTTCCAAAGTTATCGAGAAAATCGATGCTGACAAGAAGAAAATCACCAACCTGAATGGTGGCTCCTTCAGCAAGCTGGAAGATCTGGACGAAGGAAAAGACTTCCTCGTATTCCGCGACAACAAGCCAGCTAAACTGTCTGACCTGAAGCCTATGGACGTATACAGCGTTTACTATGCTGACGGTAAGAAAGAAAAACTGCTGGTATTCGCTACTAGCACTGTAGTTGAAGGTAAAGTAGACAAAGTCGTTGTTCGTTCCGATTCCGACAACCGTCTGACTATCGGTGACAAGACTTACCGTTTCCGTACAGGTTCTACTTTCTCCGACAACCAAAACAAAGACATCACTGTTTTGGAAGCTGGCAACTGGGATAAAATCCGTGACCTGGATGGCGAGAATGTAAAACTGTACCTGGATGCATCCGGCCGTATCCGTCACATCGAAACTGGTGACAACGTAAGCGATCGCCGTTTCAAAGCAATCCTGACTTCTCAAGCCGAGCTGAGCCGTGGTAAATACGAATTCAGCATCATCGGTCAAAACGGCAAAAAATACGATCTCGCTCTGAAACCAGACAAGATTTACATGAAAGATGGTAAATCTTACGAGAAAAACAAAAAAGAAGACGAAATCAAGAAAGATTTCGTACCAAGCAAAGATGGAAACAAAATTCTGCTGCTTGAAGTAACAATGGATGCTAAAGGCGAAGCAGAAAAAGTAAAAGTTCTTGAAACAAACATGAAGTACCTCGAAGGTACTGCTTGGGATAATGCAGCAGACGAAGACGACGAAATGGTTAACGGCTACGATGTAGTCTCCGACACGGCGATCTTCGACATGACTGGCGAAATCCGCGGCACTCAAAACGAACTGAAGAGCCCTGGCATCGCTAAGTTCAAAGACATCGCGAAGAAGAAAGACCTCAAAGTTTACTACACTATCAACGACGATGAAGAAGTTGACGCTATCTTCGTTATCGATGGTAAAGGTCTGGGCAGCGATGTGAAATACGGTCAAGTTCTGAACCTCGGTTCCAAGGGCGATGACATCATCGAACTCATTACCAAGGATAAAGATGACAAACTGACCACTGTTGAGTACAAACTCGACGGCGATTACGAAGACCTTCTCGATGCTGGTATTCGTCGCGGCGACTTCATCGCTTACAGCCTCAACTCTGACGATGAAGTAATCGTTGATGATGTTGTTGAAGTAGTTGACCGTGCTGACGATATCGAAACTGCTGATTTCTTCGGCGATGGCAAATACGAAAAAGCAACGAAAAAACAACTGGAAGATGCAAACCTGGATAAACTGACAGTTGCTCAAGTAACAGACGTTACTTCCAGCCGCATCACTTATGAATACAAAGATGCAGACGGCAAGAAGCAAACTCAATACTTCTCTGTTAACAGCAAAACTGCTTACATCAACGCTGGCGACCTCGAAGCAGCTGACGGCGTAGACGAAGGCGACTACATCATCCTGGTTGAAACTGACGATGATGGTGACAAGTACGACTACGTACTGACTGTAATCAACGAAGATGACTTCAAACGTGAATTCACGAAAGAAGAGCGTGAAACAATCCTGAAAAACTTCTTCGCTCAAGCTGATTACGAAAAGCCAACGCCAGGTGAACCAG
Organism: Brevibacillus sp. FSL K6-6036; assembly: GCF_037964015.1. Lineage (NCBI taxonomy): Bacteria > Bacillati > Bacillota > Bacilli > Caryophanales > Paenibacillaceae > Brevibacillus > Brevibacillus sp. FSL K6-6036. The sequence continues at coordinate 4,661,919 of NZ_CP150173.1, read as the reverse complement.
GCGACAAAGACATCCTGGATGAAGAGTCCCTGGAAGCGGTTGTTAGCACCATCTTCGATGACACTATCGGTAAGTACGTGATCACCGGTAAAGGTGAAAAAGGCGCTACTATCAAGGTAACTGTTGGTGAATTCGAAAAGACAGCTACTGTTGCAAATGACGGTACTTTCAAAGTAACTGTTCTGGGCGAACCAGGAGCAACTGAATACACCATCGAAGCTACTCTGGAAGGCCAAAAGTCCGAGAAGCACACAATCAAATTCGACACGAAGTAAGAATATCTACAGTTTCCAAGGGAACTGACTGATCCTCTTCAAGTGTTAACCTGTTTGGCATGAATGACCTGGGGCAGGGGGAAGTCCCTCTGCCCTGTCATTCCATGTAAGCCAAACACAGGACAGACTCAGATATGGGGAAACACACTCATCCAGATACACAGCATGAGTGTTTCTCAAATACAAAAAAAACCTATCAATATCTGGAGGGGTAGTACGTGAATAAAAAGCTGGTACTTTCTGTTCTTTCTACAGCTGTATTGACTAGCATGGCAGCTTCCGCAATGGCGAAACCTAGCCAAGGTTTCTACGTTGGCGGAGAAGTTGACAAATATTATTCTCCAACAGCATTGCTGGCTGACTTTAAAGCTGGCTTGAAAGAAATCCTGAGCAACGCAACCGACACTGTTTACGTAAACAAAGACGGTAAAGCTGCAAACTTCCTGGTAGCTGCTGAAGCTGAAAAAATGGAAGATGTACTGAAGCCAGCAACTCGTGATTTGTTCGAAGAGAACGATTACGCTGTAGTTGGTTCCGAGGGTGAGAAGTGGAACCCAGCTGATGAGAATGACTGGCCTGTTCCTGGTGATATCACTGTTGAAAGCGTAAGTGCTATTTCCACTAAAAGTATCAAAGTAACATTTGTTAATGCAGTTGCAGCATTGAACAAAGAAGATGTAACAGTAGTAAACAAGACTACTGGAGATAAACAATATGTTAAATCCGTAACTGTGTCTGAAGATAAAAAATCTGCGGTCGTTGAATTCTATGAATCATTGACTAAAGGTACTTACACAGCAACTGTTAAGTCTGGAAGCACATCCTCTTCAAAAGATTTTGACTTTGCGGTTGGCAAAGTAGCAAAAATCGAAGCGGAAACAACACAAATCGTACCTGCTGGTAAGGCAACAGCAATTAAATTCAAGATTCTTGATGAAGCAGGTTTGGATGTAACAGCAGACTACAAAGATAAAGTGACTTATGAATCTAACGTCACAATTGCTGATGGAAAAACTCCAGCGCTGGCAGATGGAGCTATTGCATTGGTATATGTGAAGTACCAAGAAAATGGTACTGAAGTGAAGAGTGAAAAAATTACGGTTAAAGCAGAAGCATCAAAAGCGACTGAACTGGTTAACTGGACTTTAGCTGCACCGAACCAAGACCCTGGGTTTGATAAGACAGATTATAAGCAAAACACAGTGGCTAAAACCGGTTCCGACCAAAAATTCTTCGTCCAGTTTAAAGACCAATTCGGTGAAAAGAGCGCATTTGATGGTAATGTTCGTTACGAATCTTTAGACAAAACAATCGCATTGGTTGACCAAGTCTCCGGTAGCGTAAAGCCAATTAAAAACGGTACAGTACCGGTTAAAATCTCGGTTCTTAAAGACGGAAAAGCTTATTTTACAAAAACAGTTGAAATCAGTGTTGTTGCTAAAGCTGACGTAAACAAAATTGAGTTTAAGGACCTGAAAGACAATGAAATCACTTTGTCTTCGTCTTTGGTAACAACTAAGAACGTAACGCTTGCATTCAAAGATCAGTATGGCGATGATTTCACTTATACCGGAGACGTGAAAGTTACTGTTAAATCCGGTAAAGATATCGTTGAGGTAAGCGAGACTACACCTAAGGGTACGTATAGCGTAAAACCTGTACCTAATACAGAAGGTGTAGCTGTCGTTGAATTCGCTATAAATGATCAAATCAAGACGGAACTGCTTGTAAAGGTTGAAAAAGCTGGAGCAGTTGCTGATTTTTCAGTAGACGGCTTTGAATCAGTCCTGGATAAGAGCGGTGATGGCAAAACTTCTAAATCGGAATTTACACTTAAAGTCTACGCAGTAGATGCGAACGGTGGAAAAGCTCAACAGCTAAATACAAATGTACACTACAGTGTTAAAGATTCAGCAGGAAATCCGGTAAATGTAACATCTGAAAATGGTGAACTGCTCATCGATTCCAAATCTGCTCTGTTTGAAGTAGGCAAGGAATACACTGTTACTGTAAAAGTTGGAGAAAACGCAGAAACCGCATACCAAGTATTCAGTGGCAAGTTCTCTGTAAAGGATACAAAGGAACTGCCTAAAGTTACTTTGACTAAGGGAACCCTCGATGTAAGTGTTGCTGATAGTAAAAATGATACCGTAAAATTTGTCGATGTAGTTCAGCTTAACCAATTGTTTGATGTTACCTATACAGGGGCAGGAAGCAGTGATATTACCGTAACAGACTTTGAGTTTGTTGGCGATAACGATGCTGTTCTTAACGGCAAAACAGCTACTACAGCAACATTACTTGAAGACGGCGTTGTATCGATTGTTATCAACACGGTTTCTGTTAAAGTAAAAGAAGATACGTTTAAGGTTGATCTTGGTGAAGTTTTAAAAGTAAATGTTAAAGGCTTTGGTGACAAAGAAGCGGCTAAAGCATTAGAAGAAGAAGTGAAGAAAATTAATTCTATTCCTGCACCGGAAGCTGATGCTACAAAATTAACATTGCCAACAGTTGGAGAAGGCTATTCTGTAGCGATTAAGTCGTCGGATAATGAAGATGTAATCGCAAAGGATGGAACTATTACTCCACCAGATGCGGAAACCACGGTTAAAATTGTCTTAACAGTAACTCAAAAATCAACTGGAAAAACAGCTGATACAGGCGAATTTGAAGTTAAAGTGCCTGCAAAAACCACCCCTTAAATAACACGAAACGTCACTTCATAAACTCACCTGAGTGAAAGAAGTGGAGAAATCCCCCTTGACGATGCAGATTACGCAAGTCCAGGGGGATTTTCTCTAACTGCCTTGTTCAATCGATTGGTGCAAATCCAATCCGTGATAACAGCCCATTCATCACGTGCCTAATCCTCCTGCACGTCAGCGGCCCTAATCAACCAATGGCGTGAAGTCAGGTGAAGTCGTACTCGCGCAAAGCGAGGCGGGGCTCCTTAAAAGCTGGCTATGGTCAGGCGACGAACCCATGTGGACCCAATCGAAAATAGCTGTCGTCAGGTAAAAAGCTAGGGGTTGGGCGACAGCCGCTGCATCTGCAATGATGCAGGCGAAACAGGAACAATTCGGCTGTTAAACCTGTTTTTCTTCGATTGTATAGTGGGGACCTACGGTTAGCAAAAGAAGGGATAGACAAGGCGGAACGTTTGAAGTCTTATCAGAAGAGGTGGGTTAGCACCGGCGAGGCTGATAAGATGGCGGCGGGTTCGTAGTAGTGATGATGGCTTGCCGTCTGTACCCGTAGTGGCAACACAGGCGGGGAGGGGAAAACGGGCCGGAGCGAAGGGACCCAGTCAGCGGATAAGAGGATATGAGAACGTACAATGGGCGTTGTAGTTTCTCGCAGTACCCGTGAGGACTGTAAATACAAACCGTATTTACAGTCCTTTTTGGTGATTCCTCTTTTCTCTCTGCTGATGGCACGCCGTGTGCGCTGAAAGGTGCCCGCACGGTGTAGGCTCGACTCGAAATTTCCTTGGGGAGAACAATCCGACGGGGATATAAGGCGAGCATAGCGATCCCAAGTTTGCAAGCGGCGAGGGGACAATCCACGACCCCTATGTCGTCAAAACCGCCGATCACTTGAACCATGTGAGAGAATACCTTGACTCCGCTTTCGTGTTGGATGCAGACATCGATCTGAGCAAGGCTCCTTACAACACAGGCAATGGTTGGACGCCGATCGGCACCGAAACGACCCCTTTTACCGGAACGTTTCACGGAAACGGGCACACCATCCGCGGTTTGTATATCTTTGAAGGGAAAAACCTCGGTCTCTTCGGAACCATTGAGGGCAAAGCGGAAATCAGCGACCTCACCCTCAAAGATGCGGACATTCGTACGACTAAGAGCGGAGTTGCCATCCTGGTCGGACAAATGCTTGGAGGAACCATAACAAATACTCACGTTTCCGGAACTATCAAAGCCGATAGCCACAACGTCGGGACATTGGTTGGGTATATGGAACGCGGCTCGATTGCGGACAGCTCCGGTTCGGGAAGAATTGACAACCATTTCTCTTGGTATACAGGCGGGCTTGTGGGAAGAATGGAGCCAGGGGCTACCCTGAGCCGATCATCCGCAGACACAACGACTAACGGCTTCGTTTCAACGGGAGGACTTGTGGGTGCAAACGCCGGTACCATTGAGCAATCCTTTGCCAAGGGCAGCGTAGAAAGTAACGCTTCCAACCTTGGCGGACTGGTCGGGGAAAACTACGGGGAGATTTGGCAGTCGTATGCACTGACGGACGTCACGGGCGGATCGAATAATGTTGGGGGCCTTGCCGGACTAAATGGAAGCAAAGGAACCATCGAACAGTCTTATGCAAAAGCAACGATTGATACTGAGTCCATGGCTGTAGGCGGATTGGTGGGAGAAAATCAGGGAGTGATAGCGGATGCGTATGCTAGCTCCGATATCACTGCAGGAAAGTATAGAGAGGATGTTGTCATCGGAGGGTTGGTGGGAATCAATCATAAAGAGGTTACCAGAACGTATGCTGCCGGAACCATAGACAGCAACGCCAAAGAAGTTGGCGGCTTGGTCGGCAAGCTGGACAGCGGCGGCACAGTGACCAACTCTTTTTACGATCAGGATCAGACTGGACAAAATGACACGGGCAAGGGAACGCCGCTTGCATCTGAACAAATGAAGGAGCAGGAATCGTTTACAGACTGGGATTTTACGGACGTGTGGCAGATGGGTGAGTATCCGTCTTTCCAATGGGAGTAAACACCAGAAAACTGCCATGAATCGATAAAAGTGGGTCGACCGCTACAAGCGTTGGCCCTTTTTCTTTTCCCTCGTCAAGACAGCAAAAAGACATAGCCCCAAGCTATGTCCTTCCCAGCAAAGTTTCTATTTCACGCTCATATCCATACCTGCGAAAGAACTCGATCAGCGCTACAGCGAAGATGTCTCTCTGGCTGATGTTCTTTTCCTTGCTATATTCCCGGACAAGTGAATCGAGCGTATTGGTCATGTGTACGGATTTGGTCACGAAAATGCCTGGAACTGCGTAGCGCGGCACCTTTCCGCTTTCTGCCCCCGGCACGATCAGATCGATCAGCCGGTCCTTGTTTCGCTCCAGCATCTCCAGAAGGGGCAAATAGCGCTCCAATTGGGCTGTGTCCGCACGGCTCAATCTGGGGGCCGGAGATGTGTTTACAGCCTCATCCCCTCCATGACTATCCTGCAGTTCTTCTACGGCCTCTGGACGGCCCTCAGCCTCCTCCTGGAGCTGTCCGTATACTCTCGTGTAATTCCCCTGCTCGGACGACCATCTGTAGCCCTTCGCTCTCATGTAATTGGCCAGTTCACGGTGATCGGCGAAGCCTAGGCGTTTGGCAATCGTCTTGGCGTCGGCTCCTTCTTTTTGGAACAGGGAAATGACCGTGGCTACTTTTGACGAACGAAGCAGTGCCAGATCCATATCCTGTTTGTCCACGCGACTGTAGGCCGGCACGTAGTTTTGCTTATCCCGGTCCCATTTGAAATTCTTGCGCCGCATGTAAATATCGAGGGTTTTGTAGTTTTTATAGCCTAGTTCTTTTGCGAGTTCATCCCTAGTCTTCCCCTCCACGAGACCGCGGAGTATGGCATTTGCACGTTCATCGTAGATGGGCTTTTGATCTGCTTGTACATCCATTGTTTTATACACCTCTATTAAACTCCCTTGCATGTTTCCATGCCCATTTCTTTATCGTTTCTCTATCTTGTTTACAGGGTATTGATTGCCTCGCTCAGTTGCTCCAAATCGGTATGTGTATAGATACTCGTCACATTCAAAGACGAGTGTCCCAGCAGCTTTTGTATTTGCACGAGATTCACATCCTTTTTGACCAGCCGACTGGCGAAGCTGTGGCGCAGGATGTGAGCTGTCACCTTCTTTTTCCAGCCCAGCTCATTGACTGCCTGCGATATGATTCGATTGACGTAGACAGGGGACAGCTTTCCCGTTTTCTTGGTGCAGAAAAACAACGGAGATTCGGTTTCAGGGCGTTGGTTGCGAATGTAATCCTCAAGTAAGGGAAGCAATCTATTGGAAATGGGTATGAGTCGGTCCTTGTTCCCTTTCCCGGCGACGACATGGATTACCCGATGTTTCAAGTCTACGTTGTCGACCGTCAGATTCAGGCATTCGGAAATTCGCATTCCCGTCATGTATAAGACGATCACCACCAAGCGAATCAAACGGTGGTCGATCTTTTTAATTAGTTGCTCGACTTCTTCTTCCGTCAGATAGGTTCTTTCTTTTTGCTGTACCTTAATTTTTTCCACAGAAAGCGCTACATTGCGGCTCACCAGCTCTTTGTTGTAAGCGTATGCAAAAAAAGAACGCAGCGTATGAAGGTTGCGCCCCCTGCTGGCGGGTGCATAATTTCGTTTTTCTTTGAGGTAGGTGAGGTAATCTTCTATATCGTTTGCTGTAATTTCATCAATGTAGGGCTCGACGTTATACTTGGCTTCAAGGAAGCGAGTGAAAAAAATCAGGTCCTTGCGGTAGCCGGTAATCGTCTCATGGCTTCGATCTATAGAGGACAAGTATTGCATAAACAATTGAATCGCATTTATGAGTAGCATGGCTATCTGCCCACCTTTAGTAACGAAACATGCTTCATCTTATGGACATATTGTCATATCAAACATTCTAACCAGTTTTATAGGTCGTATAACTTGGAAACGGTTGCAGTTCAAATATTATTGGGAAGTCAGTGTAGACAAGATTACATCTTTGGGTATTTTCAACATATGGTTTGTGCTGCTGGTTTTCTTCATATAGTGATTTTCTGTCTGAGCTCGGTAACGAATGATTCCAGAGTTGTGTCATCATTTCTGTTCAATGAAAACAAAAAGAAAGAGTCTAACACCTTTCGATGTTAGACTCTTAGTTGAAAATTCTTATGGACAGACGTCCTGACTAATAATTTACGCGCCTGCGCCAGTGTCTGTGCCTGCACCAGTGTCTGTGCCTGCACCAGTGTCTGTGCCTGCGCCAGTGTCTGTGCCTGCGCCAGTGTCTGTGCCTGCGCCAGTGTCTGTGCCTGCGCCAGTGTCTGTGCCTGCACCAGTGTCAGTACCTGCGCCAGTGTCTGTGCCGCCTTCAACAGCTGCAGTAACCAGAATCGGAAGCACTACTTCTTTGCCGCCGTAAGCCGCATCGAGAGTAATAACCAATGTTGCTTTGGTGTCTTTAGTAACAGCTTTAGTTGCAGCTTTCGCTACAGTACCAAGGTCGGAAACTGCTACCAAGTCATCAGAATCAACGATAGTTTTAAACTCAATACCGGTCAGTTCATCGGAATTATTCACAGACAGAGCGATTTCTTTACCGTCTGCACCGATAAATTGCAGTTCATCAATCAGATCGGTAAATGTAGCAGCGTCAGCTGTTTCTACTCCACCTGCAACCTCAACCTGAGTTTTGCCTTCTTTCAGTTTGATATCAGTGATTTGTGGAGTAGAGTTTGTTACTTCTACTTCAACGGTTGCTACCGTGATACCGCCTTGTTTGTAGGAGATCACTGCTTTACCGGCAGCGACTGCAGTTACCTCACCTTTGGCATTTACAGTAGCAACTTTTTCGTTATCGGAAACAAAGGTGAAACCTTCTTCTGCCTCAACAACGGTTCCTACTTTAACATCGCCAACATATTTCTCGATGGAAAGATCCACTGTTTCTTTCGTTGGGTAAATATCCAGTTTCAAATCTTCGGTAGAAGATGCTGGAACCAGTTTGTAATTGTCTGGCTCTTGTCCAGCAACATCTACTACTTGAACAGAAACAGTACCAACTACTGCATTGTCTTTGTTCTTGATTACAAGCGTATCAGTACCTGCTTTAAATGCCAAGTCGGTAACTTTAAGTGCGAAAGTGCTGTTATCTACAGCCAGCTTAGCATTTGCAAGGTCAATGACATCCGCTTTGTCGCTGCCTGTGGAGACAGTCCAGCCAGTAATGTCAGCTGCTTTACGCAGCTTAGCATCGTATTGATCCAGAAGTGTCAGTTCCAAAGAAGTTTCGTCTTTGAGAACTTTAGCGGAGGTTTCTTGTACTTTCGTTGCAACAGGAGAATCTTTTACTACGAGTTCAATAGCTGTAGATTTGTCTCCAATTGCCACTGTAATAGTGGTGGTTCCAGCTTTCAGGACTTTGATTTTACCTTCGCTGCTTACCAGAGCCACTGCAGGATTGCTAGAAGTATAAGTTACGCTTCCAGCAGCAACGCTCTCTCCATTTACTTCATCATCGCCAGTATTTTTGTCGATTACAGTACCAGCGAAGTTTTTACCTTTTGTGATAACAACTTCAGGTGCATCGTCAGTAGTTACATAGCCCAGATCCCAAAGCTTGCTGCCAACTTTGAGTTTTGCTTCAGTTGGTTCTACGACAACTGTGTCATCGCTAACTTTAACTGTCAGAAGATCGGATTCGAATTTTGCTGTGTCCTTTGTTACAACAACTTTATATTTGAAAGTTGTGCCAACAGAAAGACCGTCTTTCAATTCGCCTGTCTCGCTAGTATAAGCGTTACCTTTAAACACGTCAGATGTTGCTTGGAATTCAACTTTGTATCCAGCAGCAACCAATGCGTCAACAGTTACAGCTTGGTCACCGTTGATGGTCAGACCCAAGAACTGAGGAGCTTCAAGGGTTCCAGCTGCTACTGTACTGGTAATAGCACAAACCTTTACTAGTATTTGGAATCGTCTGGAAATTAGGTCCACCCTTTATTTTCCAGGTGGTTTCCAGCTATCCGCTGACTTTCCATTTGTAGAAAAAAGGAATATGGCTGTATCTTTTACCTAAGCAATGGAAATCCCCACAATATGGAAGTATTGGATTGCTAAGTAAGAACTTCATTCCCTATACATTTGCGGAGTCATGAACGCTCTAAGTCCGCTGCTATCGCGGAGGCTTTTATTGTTGAACTTTTTTACCGCAGCGCCAAACAATAAATCATTGCCTTTCTCTACAAAATTCAGATTGTATCCTTTCCTGTCTGTGATAAACTGAAACTGTTACCATATCTTGAGAGGGATTGCCGATGAATGGTTCGGAGAAAAGGTTTCTTGCAGAGCCGTTGTCATCAGGGAAAAGTGATGGGTTCCATTCAAAAACTGTACGCCACGCAGGTTTCTACTCAACCGTTCCATTATAAATAGCAGGTTTTGTACAATATGCGATTACGTATAAGCGAGGGGCGAAATCATGAACAATCGACGCTGCCAGATCGAGGGCTGCACCAATAACTATTACGCAAAAGGCTTTTGCATGAAGCACTACCAAAAAAACAGGCTGCTGCAAAAAACAGTGATGAGTGCACAGCCGGGTATGGAGAGACAGACTGTAAAAGAACGGATTTGCCAGGAGCCTGGTTGTGACAAAAAGCAGGTGGCCAAAGGGTTGTGCGCTACACACTACCAAAGAAACAGGCTGCAGTCGGTGAAAACGGCGGCAAGACATGAGATAAGCGTCACGCAGGAAAGCGGAAAGCCATTGGTTGGGAAGGTCTCAGGTGTGGTTCGTGAGCTGGATTCCCTGGGGAGAATTGTTTTGCCGATTGAACTCAGGAGGGTGCTGAATATCGAAGTAATGGACTCTTTGGAAATTTTTGTGGACAACGACACGATCATTCTCCGGAAATATGCTCCGGGCTGTGTATTCTGCGGAACCTTGATGAATGATACCTTCTATTTCAAAGGCAAACTCGTTTGCAAGACTTGCGTCGGGGAGAGTGCCACAGAGAGTTCTCCGGTAGACTTTGATTATTGATAAATGTAAGCAAGGCCCTTCTTTTCTTCGCATCGCTGTGGAGAAGAGAAGGGCCTTTCAATTTTTTACTTACTTTTAGGGGACCGGCGAGGTGTTTTCCTTTCTGGCCGGAGAGAATGTCTTCCAGGCTCGGAGCGAAGCTGTTCAAGGCTCTCTCATCGTAATTATGAATCGTTGGGTAAAAAACAGCAGCTCACCTGACTCGTAAGGTATTTATACACTGTACTAAGATATAAAAGCCGGTCTGGGTAAGTAAGGCTTGATTCGCTTTCAAGAATATAAGCGAATAGTAGTCTCAAAATGTAAAAAATACAAATATTTACATAAAGATAAGGTAATGATAATATAATGAAAAAATACAAAATTTGGGAGTTGGTGACTATGAAAAAATGGGCTTTGTTTACTCTTTTGTCCGCTGCCTTGCTTTTGCCTTCAAATGCGTTAGCCAACAATGAACCAACAAAGACTTCCGGGGTTTCAAGTACTGAAACAGAACAGCAGGCAATGGCAACACAAACCTTTCGATTTGCTGTAGCAGCGGGTGAATATGATGAGACTGGTTACATATATGTCAACACTCCAGGCTACGTCAATGTTACAGTAAATCAGCAGTCGTCTTCGGCGAGAGAAGCCAAAGTATACTACCGTTTGGCAAAGCTGGAACCAGACGGTTATCAAACGAGAATGGGAAGCGGAACTTTCACAGGTAACGGAACATTTAGTTTTTCAAGTGAGAATGTATGCCCGGTAGGGACCTACCTGATTACAATAGATGGTAGACAAGGAAAGGTTTCAGGCACTATAACGGTAAACACTCCATAGCACAGGTTTTTTTAAGTGCAAATTTACCAATCAACAAGTAAAAGCGGAGTTGAGCACGCAGCAGCTCACTCCGCTTTCCTTTTTGCAAGCAAAAATAAAATTACAACACAATCTCTGTCCCCATTCCCTTATCCTTCGCCAGCTCGTACACAGACTTGGCCACAGCCGTATCCAGATAGGCGATGCCGACCGACTTGTACAACGTGATCTCTTCCTCATTCTCGCGCCCCTTCTTATGACCCAAAAGGATTTCCCCCAGCTCGGCGTGAAGCTGGTCAAAGCTCCATTCGCCTCGGCTGACGGGGATGAGCAAATCGCCTGCTTCATGATGTGATCCTTCTATTGTATCGACGACGATCTTGCTGCATCTTTGCAAGGTGGTGAGGTCTACTTCCCGCATATGCGGCAAAAAAGCGCCGATGGCATTGATGTGGGCGCCTGGCTTCAGGCTGGCCCCGTCGAACAGGGGCGACTCCGACTTGGTGCTGCAGATGACGATGTCCGCGTTCTTCACTGCTTGATCGGCATTTTCGACGATGCGGATCTCCCCGGTCCAGTCCGGATACATGGTCCGGAGTATTTTTTCCATTTCTTCTGCTCGTGCTATCGTGCGGTTGTACAGCACGACCTCCTCCAAAGCTCGCACCTCCATGACCGCCTGAATCTGCCCCACAGCTTGTGCACCACATCCGAGAACAGCACAGCTTTTTGCCTGCTCGCGTGCCAGATACTTGGTTGCCACGCCGCTGCTCGCGCCTGTCCGCAGAACGGTCAAATAGCTGGCATCCATCATCGCGACATGCTGGCCGGTCTTGGCTTCGGTCAACAGGATGACGCTCTGCAGCGCCTTGATCCCGGCCGCATGGTTTTCCGGAAAAATACTGATCACCTTTACCGCAACGTAATCAGACGCTTCCAGGTAGGAGGGCATGTACAGGCTGGTCGCCCCGTACTTTGGATGGTCAATGGCAGTACGCACCGGGGTGTGGACGAGGCCGGCGGCATTGTCCCGGAATACTTGTTCGACATCCCGCAAGCAATCCTGCATCGTGTAGAGCTGGCGAATATCCTTCTGGGTCAAAACGAGCATGTGGATCATCCTTTCCTGGCGAAATAGGGGAGGACCTCCGGGAGGCTGCAGAGCGGGGCTCAGAAGTGTCGGTGCGGTCCTCACGAATCAGTGGCTTTTCAGCTATATTTTTCTACGGATTATCCAGGTCCAAGTCCTTTGTCTCCTTGGTCGCTCCGATGGCGATCAGGGAGATGACACCTGTCAATACAATGTAGAGGGCCACCGGTACCCATGAGTTATCGAAAGCGGCCAGCAAGGCGGTAGCGATCAGCGGAGCCGTCCCTCCGGCCAACGCGGCTCCCAGCTGATAGCCGACAGTCACACCGGTGTAGCGAACATTGGTGCTGAAGATTTCCGAGAACATCGTCCCCAGAACGGCCGTGACCGGCGCCCAGAGAATGCCCAGTCCGATAATGGTCGCAATCGTCAGTATTACGCCGGACTTTAGCGACAGCAGGTAAAAATAAGGGAAGGCGTAGAGGATGATCAGAATGGTTCCTCCGATGTACAACGGCTTCCGGCCGAGTTTGTCGGACAGCTTGCCCATATAGGGGATCATGATCGTCGTCACCAGAGTGGCAATGGTCACGGCATTTAGCGCAGTCACGCGGTCATACCCCAAATACCCTGTCGCATAGGCGATGACAAAGGTGGAGAAGATGTAGAACGGCCCTGTTTCCACGACTTTGGCGCCGACAGCGATCAAGACGGACTTCCAGTGATAGCGGAATGTGTCGATGATCGGGACCTTGGCGATATTGCCGCTTTCTCTCGCCGCCTGGAAAGCGGGTGTCTCATCCAGCCCGTTGCGAATCCACAAGCCGAGAAATACCAGTCCGGCGCTCAGGATAAACGGTACGCGCCATCCCCACGACATGAATTGTTCATCTGGCAGCGAGCTCATGACCGTGACGGCCAGTGTTCCGAGCAGCATTCCGATCGGTACGCCCATTTGCGGGATGCTGCCAAAGAAACCGCGTCTCCCTTTTCCCGAATATTCCACGGCGAGCAATAGTGCGCCGCCCCACTCTCCGCCGATGCCGAGGCCCTGGATCAGGCGCATCGTGACCAGCAGAATGGGAGCCCACACGCCGATCGCGTTGTAATCGGGGAGAAGGCCGATCAGGACAGTGGCTCCGCCCATTAGGGACAAGGTGAGAACCAATGTTTTCTTCCGTCCGATTTTGTCGCCGATATGACTAAAGATGATTCCGCCCAGCGGACGAATAAAGAAAGGAAGACCGAATGACAGGTAAGAAAGCAGAAGCCCTACGGTTGGATCTGTGGATGGAAAGAACAGCTTGTTGAATACGAGCGAGGCCATCGTACCGTAAAGAAAGAAATCGAACCATTCGATGGAGCTTCCGACCAGGCTTGCGACTAACGCTTTGTTTTGCAACCGTTTGGAAACCTCCGTTTGAACGTGTGCCATCTTGACAGCTACCTCCTTTGTACTGTAATCACTACTGAATGAGGTCAGAATGAGCGGCCATCTCTTGCTGTACAGACTGAGAAGCAATAAATTGAAGTGTCACTTCAATTCGGCGTTAAAAGAATTATAAGACTTGTTGATATATGTTTCAATAATCAAAATATTTTATCGAGAGAAACTTTTGTTTCTGAGTTGTGAAAAAGGAAAACGTTCTGTCGGGCACCCGTTTTCTTGCACTGTTTTCAAGAGTCAGGTGTGATAGGATAGGGATAACTCAGTAACCTTGCGAGGGAAGTCTATGGAACAAAACATCGGAAAACGAATGAAAGCGCGTCGTCTGGAACGAAAGCTGACGCTCAAGCAGGTGGCGGAGAAGACAGAATTGTCCATCAGCTTTCTGTCCCAGGTGGAGCGATCCAAGTCATCAGTCACTTTGGAGTCTCTCACGAAAATCTCGGAAGCGTTGGATGTGAGCCCCAGCTATTTTTTCCCGCAGGAAAAGAGTCCGAAATCATACATTTTGCGCAAGGGAAGCGGGGACGAGCTTCACTCAGAGCAATCGCGTTTTATGTACAAAGACTTGTCAGCCGATCTTCCCGCACCTTTGTTTGAGCCGATCTTGGTCACGCTGCTTCCGGATGACGAAAAAGGGGCCCCTTTTGCACACAAAGGGCAAGAATTTCTTTATGTGTTGGAGGGCATACTTACGCTCCTGATGGGAAGCGAAGAACACGACTTGTATCCGGGCGACAGCGTCCATATGGAATCATCCACGCCGCACAATTGGTACAATCGAACGGACAAACCGGTCAGATTTCTGATGGTCAGCTCGCCTGCCAGGTTTCTGAAAAATAGCGGGAAATGATAGCTTGCAGTCATAAATAGATATCTCCGGTTCAAAATATTTCGCCATCTGTAATAATTGTCGCGGCTCTCGCCGATATAAAAAGATAATACAATTTTTCATTACTTCACGGAGGGGACATCCAATGAAAAAACTGGTTTCCGCAAGTTTGATCCTGGCTCTGCTCGTTGCAGCTCCTATCGGCGCGGTTCACGCTGATAAGCCGGTAAAAGAGGAAAAAGAGAAAGCTGAAAAAGAGAAAGAAAAAGCAGAGAAGGAAAAGGAAAAAGCACAGGAAAAGGCCGAGAAGGAAAAACAGAAGGCCGAAGAAGATAAACAAAAGGCAGAAGAAAAAGCGAATAAGGAACTGGAGAAAGCCAAGAAGGAGCTTGAAAAAGCTGCCGAAAAGGCTGCTGAAGATGCCAAGAAGGCACAGGAAAAAGCTGCTGAGGATGCAAAAAAAGCACAGGAAAAAGCAGCAGAGGCTGTGAAAAAGGCTGAGGAAAAGGCCGCAGAAGCAGCAAAAAAAGCCGAAGAAAAGGCGGTAGAAGCTGCCAAGAAAGCAGCGGAAAAGGCAGCCGGTGCGATCGATCCGGCCACAGGGCTTCCGAGCAGCCAAGCTGGCAAAAAAGAAGCGATCCAGCAAGCGGTAAAAACAAAAAAAGAGCTGATCGAGCTGCGGGTTCAACTGAAAAAAAGCCAGGAAGTGACCGAAGAGCTGCGAGCGAAATACGAGGAGCTGACCAAGCAGCTGGAAGCACAGTCTGAGCTGAAGCAGGCGCTTGAGGTCCAGAAGGAGCTGCTCGACCGTTTCTACAAGCCCGGTGACAAGGAAGTCTATCAAAAATTGGGCGAGCTGTACCAAAAATCAGGTGAAGCGGGACTGAAGACGTTCATCAACGGCAAAGAGGTCGTAATGGATACAGCTCCTTTCCTTGAAAAAGGACGTGCACTGGTGCCGGTACGCGCGATTAGCGCTTCTCTGAAGGCAGAAGTGAACTGGAGCCCGGAAACCCGCACAGTCGAAGTAGTGCGCGGCGAAAACAAGATCGTTCTTCATCTCGACTCGGGAGAAGCAGTCGTAAACGGTGAGAAGATCAAGCTGGACACCAAGCCAATCGTGAAAAACGGCCGCGTCTTCCTGCCGCTGCGGTTCATCGGTGAAAAGCTGAACGCGAAAGTCGACTATCAAGAGACAGGCGACATCATCATCATCGAAGATCAGCAATCGACTGAAACGGCAACGGGTACAGAAGCGCCGGCTGCAGAAGGAACCAAAGCCCCATCAACTACAGAGTCTTCCGCTGGACAAACTGCCGATGGTTCTGCCGCTGCGACAGGAACGGCTGCAAGCACTGGAACGGTCGATATCGAGAAGCCGGCAGGCGATGCGGCAGCGACAATCTCTGGAAGCAGTACAACGACCGTGAATGCGGAAGCTGTGCAGCAGTAACTGGTAAAACTGCTCTTTCGCTGATCACCTTTTGAAAAGAGGGCATGTCTTGTTTTGAGACAGCCCTCTTCTTCATACCAGTCAAAAGTCCATCGGGCATTGTCAAAAGCCGTGCTGAACCAAGCTGCGGATATCGTGCGGCGAGCTGCTGTCATTTTCTGTCCGGTTTTCCGCGACTCTTTTGGCTTTGATGCGTCAAATAGTATATTGGAAGAATTATCTACTATGCAGCTGGATACCAAGTTTTCGATGTTGCATTGGGGTTTCACTGTGCTATAGTGGAGAACGAGTAGAATCTCTATATAGATGTAGAGAAAAGTTGGGAGCGAAGATATGCTATCCTTTTTGAAAAATCTGATGGGGAAAACACCGACACCGGAAGAAATAAAGGAACAGCTGCGAGAGGAGTCGATCCTCTCCGCTCAGGATACAGGCCTGCCTGCTGACAAACCGGCAAGCGCCGCCAAGAAACCGGCAGTGGCTGTCGGAATAACAAAGCTGTCCTTGCATGAATCTTGGGAGCAGCGCCTGAATGCATCGGAAAAGTACGCATTGTCCTTTACGGCACAGGAACTGCCGCCGTTGGAGCCCGGCAATATATCGCTGGCAGGCATTTCTCTCGTGCCCCATGAACAGGGGGTTGAGGTAACGGCCTTTCTGCGCAACGGTACGGATCGTCCTGTGCGATTGCAGAATATGACGCTCGTGATCCTGATTGGCGAAGAAGAGCTGTTTACCCGCCAGACATTTGATTTGTCCGAAGCAGGAGAAATACCGGCTCATTCGGCACGTCCGTGGTCGTTTGTATTCCGCAGTGAATATTTCCTGAAAGTGGATGTCCTGCTGCAAAACTGGAAAATTGCGTTTGAACTGGCCCAGAAAAAGATGGTGCTTCCGCAGCAGCTTGAATTGGAGGAGTCCTGGATTCGGACGCTTTCCGACGAGCAGAAGGAAGGCCTGATCGAGCTGGCGAAACGTCTGCCGGCGCTGAAAGAAGGAGAGGTCAACATTCAAAGTGTGCAGGTCCAACGTTCCAAAGAAGGCTCCCTGCATGTGATTCTGTTGATCCGCAATGGTTCCGTGCAGTCGCTCTCTTTCGAAAAGCTTCCGCTCGCGCTCTATGATGCCAGCGGACAAAAGGTCGCTGTCGGCTTGTTTGAGCTCGGCGGTCTTACCGTCAACGCAAATACGAGCAAACCGTGGATGTTCATCTTCCCAAAAGAGAGCATACTGATAGAAGAGCCGGATCTATCCCGCTGGAAGGTGAGTATTCCCCAAGAAGCACAAATAGAGTAAAACTGGATTTGACCCCGTTTGGGCAAAACCTTTATCATAGAAAAAAGTCATCGTTCGTGCTTCGGACAGGTGAGGAGGATGTACATGTTTTCTTTTTTTAAAAACTTGGTGAACAAAGAACAGGGCCAAAACCTTTCCGAGGAAGAATTGAAGAAAGAGCTTCGGGAAGAGGCACCTATTCATCTCGATGAGCTGGATGAACAGGAGATCGAGAAAGAAACTCCAGTACAGCCAGAAGCTGCAGGGGTTTCGGGAGAAGTCAGCACAGAGCTCTCTCTGCATCCATTATGGGAAGAGCAGCTTGATAACGAGAAAAAGTATACGCTCCGTTTTCTGCAGGCTGAGCTGCCAAAGATAAAGTACGGGTCTGTCAGTGTTATCGGATTTAGCATGATTCCACAGCCGACTGGCGGCGTCAACGTGGCATTGTTTTTCCGCAACGGGACTCCGGCTCCGGTCAAATTTAAGAACATTCGGCTGGCTATCTACTTCGATGACACTCCGTTTGCGCGTCAGCGGATCAATTTGTCTGACATGGGCACAATTCCTCCGTTCTCAAGCCGTCCGTGGGAAGTGCACTTCCCGCCTGGAAGCTTCCTGCATGACAACTTCGATTTCAAGAACTGGAAGGTTTTGATGCGGGCGAACAAGAGCCCGTACGTATGGCCCAATGAGCTTGAGCTCGACCCGCAGATGGAAGCGCGCATGACAGAGCGGCAAAAAGACCGTTTGGAGTATTTCACGAAAGTCTTGCCGCCAATCAAGGCTGATACGGTAGAGATTACCGGTTTTGATATCGGAAAGACAAAGGATGGGCGTCTGGTGGCCGGTCTGTTGTTCCGCAACGGAATCCCGTTTGACTTCACTCCGAAGGCCTTGAGGATTACCATATCCGATATGGAAGGCGATGTGGTAGCTACCGGCTTGGTCGATGCCAGCACGGTTAAGGTTCGCCCCAAAACGAGCCGTCCATGGCTGGTCGTGTTCCCGGCGGAAATGGTGAAAAAGCCGGATGCCGACATCCGCAGATGGGCTTTGGAAGTTACTACCACGTAAAGCGAACAGATGGCAAGCAGATTGCTGTGGTATGAGGAGGATACTGCATGAGTTGGTTATTGGAAAACTGGTTTGGCTCCAAGGAAAGCTTGGAAGCGGTGCGTGAGGAAATTCAGGAGAACCTGCACAAGGAGATTTATCTCGGAGTGTCCGGTATTGAGAATCCTGAGCAATCCTCCAACCGTGTGCCATCGAAGGAGCTGTTTCTCAGCCTCCACGGCCCGTGGGACACTCTCGATGAGCAAGAAGCGGAGCTGCTTCGTTTTGTTCACGATGAGCTTCCAGCAGTCGTTCGGGATGAAGTCGGGATTTTCCCGTTCTACACCCAGGTGACACAGGAAGGCTACCTCGTGCTCACTTATATTCGCAATTCGACGCAGCAAAGCATTTTGTTGGATCGTCTGCGCCTGAACCTGGTGACACCCGAGGGGAAGGTTGTAGCCACCAAGAGCTTTGAAATGATGACCTTTGGACCGATTGGCGATGAGTCCAGCCGTCCTTGCGAGTTTTTGTTCCGTTGGGATGAATTTGACGATCTTCCGGAGAAGGAAGTTCCGCTTACTCTCGGTTATCAAAGACCGAGTAAACAATCGGGTGAATCTGTATTGGCAGGAGGAGAATTGGAAATGGATGAAATCGAATACTACCGCCAGCAAGTCGCGGACAATCCAGTAGAAGAAGGCAAGGTAGACCTGAAGGCATTGGGCCTGAAGGAAGGGGAAAAAGGCGGTTTGAAAGTGGTTGTGCTGTTCCGCAACGGCTTGGATAAACGTCTGGAATTTACCGAAGTTCCGATCATTGTCCTTGATGCAAACGGCGATGATATCGCCCGTGTCAGCTACACATTGGAAAACATGAAAGTAGAACCAAAGGATTACCGCGTTATCGCGTTTGAGATCCCTGCTTCTTCGATCAAGAAACAAGGATACACTTTGGACGAATGTACCGTCTTTATTCCGAAGGCGCATCAACAACAGAAGGAATCTAAGGTATTCGACGCAACCAAGTCGAAAGGATTCCTGCAGTAGGAAGCTCCCCCTTTTCGTGCCGCGAAAAGGGGGTTTTCTATCGTTTTTTTCAATCCCAGCAATTTCCTGAATAGGGTTGCGTTTCTCACTTTCGTTCCGCTATGCTAAATGAATAGAATAAGAGTGTAAGGGAGCGGGGCTTTTTCTTTTTTACAAGGACAAGCGTTGAACAACCTGCATTCCTTTTTTCGGTCGGAAAAAGGGAGGAAGGACTGTAGTTCATGAAGAGATTAATTATGGCGGCTCTCGCCGTCACAGTGGGAATATCGGCTGCGTTTGCAGGGGGTCAGACAGCAAAGGCGGCGCTTCCCTCTGACAGATATATCAATAACCAAAGCCACCTGAAGAAGATCAAGGCTGATTTGGCCTGGACAAAAGTCACCGGAAACGACAATATTACCATCGCCGTTCTCGATACCGGAGTGGATTATAGCCATCCCGATTTGAAAGGAAACGTCCTTCCAGGAGTCAATCTGGTGCAGCCCGGAAAGCCTGCCCAGGACGACAGCGCGAACGGACATGGCACAGCTGTTGCGGGGGTTTTGGCCGCCAGGGGAAACAATGGGATCGGAGTCTCCGGCGTGTTGTGGAATGCGCGGATTATGCCGATAAAAGTGTTGGACAAGTACGGGGAGACAGATGTGGAGCTGCTCGCAAAAGGGATCAATGCAGCGATTGACCGAGGAGCTAAAATCATCCTGATGTCAGTCAGCAGTCTGTCCTATTCGAAAACGTTGACAGCGGCCATCCAGCGGGCGGAAGCGAGCGGGGTAGTCGTCGTCGCCGCCAGCGGGAACGAAGCGAACCGCGTCGCCTATCCGGCAGCGTATCCGACGGTGATCGCTGTTGGAGCCGTCAAAGAAAACTTAAAGCCGCTCTACGATTCGAACTCGGGACCGGAATTGAATCTCGTCGCCCCAGGGTTCAATATCTACACAACCAAGCCAAAGGGGAAATACGGAATGTTTAGCGGCACCTCAGCAGCTGCGCCCCAGGTAGCGGGTGCTGCGGCATTGGTGCTTGCGCGCAATCCGAATATGACGCCCCTGGATGTGCGCCAATTGTTGTACCAGACGGCTGCAGACCTTGGAGAGCGCGGCTGGGACAGGCAAACGGGATACGGGCTGCTCGATGTCAATCGAGCCGTCAGTGAAAAGCTGTCGATGGATTTTCATGAACCAAACAATACGCGAAATCAGGCAAAGGCATTTCCGATTGAATCACAGCTGAGAGCGAAATTATCAGAGTCAGACAAAACCGACTGGTATTATATGGATATCCCTTACGACGGAAAAGTCACACTGGTCTCAACCGTCACTTCAACGAATACAACTGCGCTGGCTGCTACTTTCTTCCCTGAAAATCGCGAAGCTTCTACCTATTACATAGGGAACGGAGACACGCTGACTGTACCGGTGAAAGCTGGTAGAATGTACATCAGGATGGAGCGAAGCTTCGGTGTGAAGGGCTTTACCTATCTGTTGACCAGCCGGTTTACGATCAATCCGGACAAGTATGAGCGCAACAATACAATGGATACGGCCCGCCCGCTGGTAGGCAACCAAATTTCCGTAATCGGGAACTTCCATGAAGAGGGCGACGAGGACTGGTTTTCTTACTATGTCCGCGAATACGGCCGGTTAAACGTAACAGTCACTGCCGATACCAAGCGGATCGACCTGAACATGAAGATCGGCAAAGAGGGACAAGCCTTTGAAGAATTTGACAAAGGCGACCGGAATGACCCGACCGAGCGCGCCCAAAAGGAAGTATCACCGGGCAAATACTACATCAGGCTGACCGAGTACTGGCGAAATCAGGTGAACGGCGAGTACAAGCTGGACGTGTCCTATACGCCGATTCGGAAGGATACCAATGAGCCCAACGATACATATCGCCAGGCGTCACCTTTGGCCAACGGAACGCTGATGACAGGAACCTTGCCTACTCATACCGATCAGGACTGGTTCCAATTTACGGTCGATTCCGAATCCTACGTCAGCATACGCGCTCCGTTCGTTCCCGTATCGACAGGGATGCGGCTGGAGCTGTACGGTTCGGATACATTGAACTACTCGCTCTTTGCCACAAACGACGTAGCGCAGCTGTCCGATCTGGGCAAAGAGGTGCTTGGCATGAAGCTGAAGCCGGGCAAGTATTATATCCGTCTGACAACCACATTGCCGTTTAAATACGATTCGTACCGGTTGACTTTGACCAAGCAGCCTTTGATCGCGGGTTATCGTGATATTTCCACGCACTGGGCCCGCAACGAGATCGCCAGACTCAGCACGAAGGGAGTCGTCAAAGGCTTTGATGATTCGACCTTCAAGCCTGACCAGTCGGTGACTCGAGGCCAGTTTGCGACGATGCTGATCCAGTCCATGCGGGCCAAAGGGATGAATATCGTTACGTATACAGGCAGAAATCCGTTCAAGGATCTTTCTAAAAATCACTGGGCCTATGGCAATCTGCTGACTGCCCACCAGCTCGGCATCATCAGCGGCTATCCAAACAGCACCATGCTGCCGGATCAATCGATCACACGGGCAGAAATGGCACTGATGGTAGCCAGAGCAAATAATCTCGTGCTCTATAATCGCAGCAGGTCATCGTTTACCGACGTGCCGACAAGTCACTGGGCGTCTCCCGCCATTGAGGCGCTGACGGCGAAAAAGTGGATAAGCGGTTACGGACGGACGTTCAAGCCGCAGGGAAGAGCTACACGTGCAGAGGTGGTCGTCCTGCTGGCGAAGGCTTACAGTTTGTAACTCTATGGAAAAGGAGAGAACATAAATGAAAAAAGCAACCAAGGGAATCCTCGCCATAGCAATTGTCGGGATGGGGGTCTTTGCTTCGCAGGCGATGGCAGACGGTGTTTCCGGTGTCCCGGGCTCAGCGGATGATCCGGTCGTCACCAAAAGCTATGTGGATCAGCAAATTCAAAAAGCTCTTGGCGGAGGGGCAGGCACAGGCGGTGCATCCGTCTCGACGGGGTTGACAGTGGTTGAGCTGCACCCGGGGCAGACGCTGTACGGTTTTGAGGGTACGGAATTTATCGTCCGTACGGGAAAAGTACAAGCAGTAGCCGGCGATAAAGGCGATGGCTTGACAGATATTACCGAGGGCAAGGACCTGCGAGCGGGAGCCCAGGTGGCTGCCAATCATCTGCTCTTGATCGCCCGTTCGGACAATCGCGGATTGCGCTTGAATGCAAACTACAATGGTGTCGCGCACATTATGGTTCGCGGCAAATACGAATTGCGCTAAGCGCTTATTGACACCGGCTATAAAAACGATTATTCTATTATCCGTAATGGATACTCTTATCCAGAGCAGGCGGAGGGACTGGCCCCATGAAGCCCGGCAACCGACTCGAGCGGTGCTAACCAGCAGAACGGATACCTGTTCTGGCCGATAAGAGGGTAGGGAACGCAAACACCAAGCACCTTTTCCTCTAAAACAGGAAAAGGTTTTTTTTTGCTTGTGCCTTCGTCTAATAAGAACCTGTTTCGGCTACCACACTATTTGTATGAGGTCAAAGGAGGTAGTACACATGTCTTTGCAAAAAGGTCGTCGTCTGTTTACTTCTGAATCCGTCACCGAAGGTCATCCGGATAAGATTTGTGACCAAATTTCCGACTCTATCCTGGACGCCATTTTGTCCAAGGATCCAAATGCTCGCGTAGCATGCGAAACTTCCGTTACCACTGGTCTGGTACTCGTGGCAGGGGAAATCACCACGAACACGTACGTGGATATTCAAAAGCTCGTCCGTGACACCATCCGTGAAATCGGATACGATCGCGCTAAGTTTGGTTTCGATGCCGACACTTGCGGCGTTCTGACCGCTATCGGCGAGCAGTCTGCCGATATCGCCCTCGGTGTAGACCAGGCGCTGGAAGCCCGCGAAGGGAAAATGACTGATGCTGAGATTGAAGCGATTGGTGCCGGCGACCAAGGTCTGATGTTTGGTTTCGCCTGCAACGAGACTCCTGAACTGATGCCTTTGCCGATCAGCATGGCTCACCAGCTGGCTCGCCGTCTGACCGAAGTGCGTAAAAACGGCACTTTGAGCTACCTGCGCCCAGACGGTAAAACACAGGTGACTGTAGAATACGACGGCGATAAGCCGGTTCGTATTGATACGATTGTTATTTCTACCCAGCACGCTCCGGAAACCACTCTGGAACAAATCAAGAACGACCTGATGGAGCACGTGATCAAGCCTGTCGTGCCAACAGAGCTTCTGGATGCCGAGACCAAATACTTCATCAACCCGACTGGCCGTTTTGTTATTGGCGGACCACAAGGGGATGCCGGTTTGACAGGCCGCAAAATTATCGTCGACACCTATGGCGGATACGCTCGTCACGGCGGTGGTGCTTTCTCCGGAAAAGACCCGACAAAAGTGGACCGCTCCGGCGCATATGCAGCCCGCTATGTAGCGAAGAACATCGTCGCTGCCGGCTTGGCTGAAAAATGCGAAGTACAAGTGGCCTATGCAATTGGTGTCGCACAGCCAGTGTCCATCAGCGTAGATACATTTGGGACCGGCAAGATTGCCGAGGACCAATTGGTAACACTAATCCGCAAGCATTTTGATCTTCGTCCTGCAGGTATCATCAAGCAGCTTGACCTGCGTCGTCCTATCTACAAGCAGACAGCGGCATACGGCCATTTTGGCCGCAACGATCTGAATGTGCCGTGGGAGCGTACAGATAAGGCAGAAGCGCTCAAGCAAGATGCAGCAGGGCTGTCCAAGTAAAGACCAAGCGCGAGAGCCTAGTGATACACACTAGGCTCTTTTTCTGTCATTGAAAACGGATTTCCTCTATATTTTTAAGAAGACTAGGCCTTAAGACTTGCGGCAAACTGCTGGAATTCAGTTCATAAAGGAATCCGTTCGTATATGTCGAAATTCCTATATAGGCATAAAGGAGGGAGTTTTTTGTGCCGAAGAGGTGGCCCTTCTTTCTCGTATTTTTCATTGCGCTAGGGCTCGTTGTGACTGCCGGACTGCCCGATACTGCCTCTTTTTTTAAAGAGGAGGCTCCAAAAGTGCAACCTTTCCCCCATGTCACTACGTCTATAAGCACAAGCGAGGAGCAATCGGCTGCACCACAGACAGAAAAAAACCGGGAAGAAGCAGCGTCCTCCAAGCTCTGGTATAGAGATCGGGTAGTCGTATTGACGTACCATCATGTGACCGACGATTCTGACCAGCGCTATGTTATTGGGGCGGAGCAGTTTAGAGAGCATATGACGTTTTTATTCGAGAACAATTTTCATCCGATATCACTGGCGGAATTTGTGCGTTTTGTCGAGACAGGAGTTTTGCCCACTGAGAATGCAGTCTTGCTTACATTTGATGATGGGTATGAAAGTTATTACACACATGCTTTTCCCGTAATGCAGCAGTATCGGTTCCCATCGGTCAACTTTGCCATACTTGGACGATTGCGGGATACCGAGGAGCGAAAGAGAGAAAAAATGACCACGCCGCTATCCCGTCCGCAAGTGAAGGAAATGCTGCAGACCGGGTTGGTGGAGATCGCTTCTCATACATACAGTCTTCACGACGAGAGGGCCCGCAACGAATGGGGAGATCTGGGACCGGAGACAGCACCTGTGTACATGGAGGAGCTCAAACGGCTCGAAGACGAACAAGAATACCGCAATCGCCTTTACGTAGATTTTACGATGTCGCGGGTCGGCTTGAGCGATCTGGTGGGCAAGCAGGTGCAAGCTATTTCTTTGCCGTTTGGATACAGCAATGACATCGTACTGGACATAGCCAAGCAAGCGGGCTACCGATTTGTCTTCAATTCAAATCGAGGTGTGGTAACGGCCCAGGTGAATCCGCTTTCCATCCCCAGATACGATGTCGGGATCAGGGAAATGGATGTGCCCAAGCTGCAGGCGCTGTTCCAGACGGTCAAAAACGAGGTAGAAGGAGATCAATAATGAATCAGGCGATCAGTATTACCATGTTGGATGGTGTGATCAATCGCACGATCGAGACGGTAGAGACGAGCAAATCGCAAATATTCGAGATCGCCGAAAATGCCAGGCAAGAAGGAAATTCCTTAAAACATGATTTGCATGAATTGCGGCAGGAAATAGCGAAAGTGATAAGCAAGGTAGATGAACTGGAGCTCTCCTACCGAAGGGCGCGAGCGCGCCTGGTGTTGGTTAGCCGTAATTTTCAGACATACACAGAGGAAGACATCCGCATCGCTTATGAAGAAGCCAACCGTATTCAGGTAGAATTGTCCATTTACCGGGAACGGGAAGACAATTTGAAAAAGCGGAGAAACGATCTGGAGAGGCAGCTTCGCACGCTGGAGGAAACAATCGAGCGAGCAGAAAAGCTGGTTACGCAGATGGGGGTTGTGCTAGGGTACTTGACCGGCGACCTGAGCAAGGTAGGGGAAGCTCTGGAGGAGGCCAAACAGCATCAGCTGATGGGTCTGAAAGTAATCCAAGCGCAGGAAGAAGAGCGGAAGCGGGTAGCGCGTGAAATCCATGACGGGCCCGCTCAATCCATGGCAAACGTCGTGCTGCGGTCTGAAATTGTCGAAAAGATGCTGAAAAATGAACGCATTCTGGAAGCGCAGATGGAGCTGCACGAATTGAAGGAAATGGTCCGCCTCAGTCTGGCTGACGTCAGACGGATTATCTTTGACCTTCGGCCCATGGCATTGGATGATCTGGGGCTGGTCCCGACGCTGCAGAAGTACATTCAGACGTATGAGGACCGCACGAAAATCTCCGTGGATCTGGTTGTCTTTGGCGTAGAGCAGCCGCTGAAAAGCTCTGTAAAGGCTGCGATGTTTCGACTGGTGCAGGAGTGCTTGAACAATGTTGAAAAGCATTCCGGGGCCAGTATGGTTCAGGTAAAAATTGAATTTCAGGAAAATACGTTGCGCCTAGTGGTCAAGGATGACGGAATCGGCTTTGATCAGGCAGCACAAAAGGCCAAGGGAGGCTCCTACGGGCTGCTCGGCATGAGAGAACGTGCCCAGCTGCTTGAGGGAACGATGGAATTGCAGTCTTCCCCTGGAGAGGGAACAAAGGTCATGTTTCAAATACCAGTCAAATTCTGAAGCAAGAGTGTACAGGGAGGATGAAATATGGAGAAGGTACAGCAAGAAATTCGCATCGTTATTGTGGATGATCACCAACTGTTCCGTGAGGGTGTCAAGCGTATTTTGGAAATGGAAAAGGACTTTCAAGTCGTGGGAGAGGGCGCTGACGGAGAAGAAGCTTTCCGTCTGGCCGAGGACCACAAGCCCGACGTAGTCCTGATGGACATCAACATGCCAAATGTGAGCGGTGTTTCCGCTGCGGAACAAGTTATTTCCGTAAGTCCCGGCACTCGCGTCATCATGCTGTCGATCCACGACGATGAAGGATACGTATATCGTACGCTTCGCTCGGGGGCGTCAGGCTACTTGCTGAAAGAAATGGGCACGAACGATCTCGTCGAAGCGGTGCGTGTCGTCGCTTCGGGTGGAGCATACATACATCCAAAGGTAACCGGCAAGCTGATCGAGGAATTCCGCCGGTTGAGCGAGCAGGAAGGAACGAATGATCGCGGTATAGCCGTGGATGATGCGGAACCAATCGATCCGAAGGTAATTGAGTCGCTCACCCGCCGTGAACGCGAGGTTCTCCAGCTGATGGCGGAAGGGAAGAGCAACCGTGCGATCGGGGAGTTCCTGTTTATTAGTGAAAAGACGGTGAAAAACCACGTCAGCAGCATTTTGCAAAAGCTGAGCGTGCAGGACCGTACGCAAGCTGTAGTTATTTCCATCAAGAATGGCTGGGTAAAACTGTAGAGCAGCTTCTTTTCTGCTTGTGATTTGCCGTTTGGCAGCACCGTGTCCAAGCTATCCCGCATACCTTGATCGTAAGAGGAGGTATGACCGTGATGGAAGAGCTGGTCGTGTGGTTGCTGGCGGCATATGGGTGCTCCTCTTTACTTGTGGGATTGGCGAATTTCTGGATCAGGCGGACGACAAAAGATGTCCCTCCGACTTACGAGCACTATCGATTGCTGCTGTTCAATTCGGGGGATGTGGTGGAGCAAGCTGTCAGGAAGCTTCAATTCCACTCGTATTTGCGAGGAACCCCTATTTGCATTTCGTATCAAGATGATGGATCGGTTGACGATACCATCCGGATCATGACGGTGTTGGAACGGACAGACTACCCGTGCAGGGAAGATCGGGAAGGCGCGTTCGGCGAGCCCGTCATGACCATAGATCTTCGCCAGAAGGGCGAACAGGAGCGCGCGCAATAGCGCGCTTTTTTGCGTTTTCAGAGGGCTCTTGCTTTTCTATGAGAGTTCCAATGGGATTTCCGTAGAGATTTCTTTGCATCCCCTGCAGTCTTTTTGCAAACTGTCCATAACAACAATCGGCGGGGGTTGAGTCTATGCGGGAATACTTGCTCTACATCAAAGTGTCGGGGGGAGCGGCGCAAGCCCATATCACGCCGTGCTTTCAGGTAGATCAGGCATTTTGGCGGGAAAGGGAGGGGGCACAGCTGTATGTGATCGGCAAAAGCAAGTCACTGGCTCTCGCTTTTTCCCTGCGCGGAGAATTGAACAATGCGCTTGGAGATCATGCGTTTACGGAAAAAAGCGTGGACAGCTATCGCGCTCTCGCCTCCGCTCACGTGAGAGAGGCTACTGTATTATACGGCAAGCAGGCAGCAGGCATGACTCCGATTGAAAAGGAATGGTTATCGCTTGAAAGTGTGGGGGGGAGCGGAGAACAAGCAGACACGCTTCCTTTGTCGCCTTCAAGCAAAGATACTTTGGAAGACACCGATGAACTGAAACGCGAATCCGAACGGCTGCTTGCATGGATGAGCGGGCGCGCTCTTTTGTGGGACGAGGTCGGTGTTCTTTTAAACAAAAAGGGATGGGCACCAAGGTCGCTGGAGTGCTGCTTTCAGTGGATGATTCTCTCGGGAAAAGCAGAGCGGAGGCCGGGAATTGAGTGGAGAATAAGGAGGAGCTGGCTGCGACATCGCATGCTGTTCACGTGTGCGAGGTGCGGATCGGAGCAAACGATCGTGCTGACGCGCTGCCATTCATGCAGACAGGGGTGTGCCTACTGTACAGAGTGTCTGGATATGGGGCGAAGCAAATGCTGCACACCGTATTTCTGTGTCCCGAGGCAAAAGGCAAGCCAAGCTTATGAAGCTGTAAGTCCCGGAAAACTCTGTGAGCGGACGGTAAATCGTGGTTTCACCGGAGAGCGAATGGCGGGCACAAGCTATGAACGGAGAGCAGCTCTTCTCGACTGGCAAGGCACCTACTCGCCGATGCAAAAGATGGCTGCGGAAAAAGCGCGCCAGTTCGTTGCCTCGGACAGGCCGGGCCTCGGCGAGTTCTTGCTCTGGGCCGTATGCGGAGCGGGCAAGACGGAGCTGCTGTTTCCGTCAGTGGCTGAGACCTTGCGAGCTGGTGGACAGGTATTGATTGCTACTCCGCGAAAAGATGTGGTGCTCGAGCTGGCTCCACGGATCGCGAAAGTCTTTCCAAATGCCCGGGTGATTGCCGTCCACGGTTCCAGTACAGAAAAATGGGAGGACAGCGACATTACGATAGCGACCACCCATCAAGTCATGCGGTTTTATCATCGATTCCCGCTCGTTGTGCTTGACGAAGTGGACGCCTTCCCCTACCACAATAATCCGGTCTTGTACCGCGTCGTATCGCGAGCGGTGCAGCCCGGCGGCAAGATTTTGTACTTGAGCGCGACACCTCCGCGCTACCTGCAAAAGCGCTTGGTGCCCAAGCGAGCTCAATCGCATATGCATTCCCGGACGCATGTTCTTTTGCCGGGCAGGTATCATGGCTCGCCGCTGCCCGTCCCACTCGTTTGTACGGTCAGGGGATTGCATAAACATCTGTCAGCCGGCCGCTCCGTTCGGCCTTTGCTAGAGACGCTGGCTGCGTCGCTGGATGGCGGACGCCAGGTCTTTGTGTTTGTCCCGCGAGTCGACCAGGTGCCCGTTGTTCTCGGTTATTTGCAACGGAGACTGCCGGGATACAGCCAAGCGATGGCAGGAGTCCATGCAGCAGATCCGGAGAGAGAGGAGAAGGTTCGCCTCTTTCGGGCCAAGCAATTGCTGGTAATGGTAACGACGACGATTCTGGAACGAGGGGTGACCATTCCACGCAGCGATGTCATTGTCGTCGGTACGGAAGCTCCTGTCTTTGATGAGGCATCACTCGTGCAAATTGCGGGTCGAGTGGGCAGGTCTAGCGACGCGCCAAGCGGTACAGTGCTTTTTATCGAAGAATACCGGACATCCGCTTCCCGAGCGGCGATTCGGCAGATCAATCGGATGAACCAGCTTGCTGCCAGTATGCAGCAGACAGGAGGACAGTCATGAGCGGGGCCGCCTGTGTAAGCTGCGGTGGAATCGTTTCGGGACGACGCCGTGAAGAGCTCGTCGGGCGATGGAGTCGCGCTCTGTCACGGCCAGCCACATACCCCCGGATCTATCGGCTGGTCGACAGTCTGCCGTTGTGCAGCAGTTGTCTGGCAGAATGGCAAGTGATTGGCACTCTCATCTGTGAGTGTTGCGGTCGGGATATGGTTAATCAGGTGAGAAACGGGGAAAAGATGTATCAGTCCCCAATAGGAGCTGACTTCAGTCAGCAGGAGAGGAGGGTGTGCAAGGATTGCCTGGCTGTTCAGGAGAAAGGGAATTCTCTTCTGCGAAACAGAGGGCTGCTGCCCTATGACGAGTGTGGAAAGGCAATGCTCAGTCGCTTTAAATACCGCGGAGACGAGCGGATGGCTGCTTTCTTTAGCGCCTTGCTGGCCATTGAATACTATCGCAGCTATCATTCAGCGGGATTCTCCTGCCTGTCGGAAGTGCCTCTGCATGAAAGCAGGCTGTCTGATAGAGGGTTCAATCAGATGGAGCTGGTAGCGGATGGACTTTCAAAACGGATTGGGATACCGTACATTCCCCTGCTCAAACGATCAAAGCAGACGGCCAAGCTCAGTCAGCAGCGCGGCAAGAGAGAGCGGGAGGAGAATATGCGAGGGGCCTTTACCTGTATGTATACAGGCAGCCAAATCGGTGGAATCATCAGAAAACAGGTTCGCGAAGTCTTGATTGTTGACGATATTTATACGACTGGTTCCACATTGCGAGCGTGTGCTGCAGCGATTCGGGAAGCGCTGGGTCATACCTGTCAGGTGTCTGCTCTTACCTGCTTTCGATAACCCTGTAATGTATTTGTCCTTTTTGGAACAATCAGCGTTTCTTCTTGTACATTCGCCATTTTTCGATATGATGGTAGTACATCCAGTTTTTATCACGAATGAGACTCGGATCGGTTAAAGGAGTTGTCTTTATGTCTCTGGGCAAACTTTCCAACTGTTCGCGCTGCGATGCCCTGTTTGTACAGACTGTCCGTGATATTTGTCCCAAATGCTATCAGGCAGTGGAAAAGGAATACGAAGAGTGTGCCAGGTTTTTGCGGAAACGAGAAAATCGGGGAGCCAACATTCATCAGGTAAGCGAGGCAACAGGTGTCAGTGTCAAACAGATTACCAAATTTATCAAAGAAGGGCGCATCTCCATCGAGGGAAGCCCCAATCTTGGCTATCCTTGCGAAAGCTGCGGGTTCTTGATCCGCAGTGGAAACCTCTGCGATTCTTGTGTTCGCAGTCTGCAGCACGATATTACCCAGCAAAGTGAAGTAGACCGCAGATTGGAAGAGGAAAGACGGGAGAAACTCGCACAGGCCGCTTATCGAAGAAGGGCGAAACCTGGCGAATAGTTTTCGCGAAAAAACCTAATCGACCAAAGGGAAATTGCCGATGATACTACTAAGAGACAGTATCGTCGGTTTTCTTTTTTTCGTTCTCCCTATAGATGAAACGGCAGCGATGCGGAGACGAATGGATTGCCAAGTTTTTTCGGTTTGAGAGGATGGGTAATAGATGCGAATTAACGAACCTAATCGCACAGGCATGATCAATGCATACAACAACACGGGAAAGGCTCCGGCGGCCAAAAACGGGCGTATCCCGATGGGCAAGGACGAGGTCAACATCTCGAATGAAGCGCTGGAAATGTTGAAACAGGTGGAAGCCCCCCAGTCTCCTGAACGGAGAGAAAAGATAAACAACCTGAAGAAGCAGGTGGAAGAGGGAACGTACAAGGTCCCAAGCGACAAGATCGCAGAGAAGTTCCTCTCCTTCTGGCGCAAGCTGTAGGGCTGAGGAGATCAACGGAGTGGAGGGAGCAGCATGGCGAAATGGAGCAACCTCTACGAGCTGCTCGACAACTTGATCGAGCTGCATAAGGCGTTGCAGACGTTGGCGGTGCAAAAAAAGGAAGTCTTAATCAAAGGCGACGTGGATCAGCTGCTGGCCATTACCACTCAGGAGAAAAAGCTGATCAAAGCCGTGAGTGCGGCCGAGGACACGCGCCAATCTCTCGTTGCCCAAATGTTTGCCGAGCAAGGCATTCACCGCGACAACGGCACCCTGGCGGAATTGATCAAGCTGACGACCAGCCCGGAAGAGAAGGCCCGCTTGATGAAGGCTCGGGATGAGTTGACGCGGATTGTTTCCGAACTGCGAAAAGCGAACGAATTGAATCAGCAGCTGCTCGAGCAGTCTCTTTCATTTGTAACTATGACCCTGGATCTGCTTACGGACTCGCCGGAGGATGACTTTATCTACGGCAGAACAGCAAGGGCGGATGGGTATCGAAACCATGCACGGACGTTTTTTAACAAAAAGGCATGAGGAAAATAAAGTAAAGAGGTGCCGATATGCGCTCTACCTTTCACGGAATAGAAGTAAGCAAGCGCGGATTGTTCGCGCAGCAATCTGCCCTGAATACGACGGGACACAACATCTCAAACGCGAATACGGAAGGATATACGCGTCAGAGAGCCAATATGCAGGCGACAACGGGGCTGCCGTACCCTGGCATGATGGCAACGATCGAACCCGGCCTGCTGGGAACAGGGGTTAATGTCGTAAGCTTGCAACGATTGCGGGAAGATTTTCTTGATGCGCAATTCAGAAATGAGCACAAGCGTCAAGGCTACTGGGACGGCCGCCTGGAAACGTTGGAAAAGCTGGAAGGCATTATGAACGAGCCATCCGATACCGGACTTCAAAAGGTAATGGACCAGATGTGGCAGGCATGGCAGGATCTTGCCAAAGACCCGACCAACACGTCGGCACGAGCTGTCGTCAGGGAGCGGTCGAAGGCGGTTGCCGATACGTTTAACAGTCTGTATAAGCATCTGGAGGAAGTGCAGAGGGATCTTAATAACGTGGTAGGCGTTAAGGCTATGGAGATCAACTCCCTCGGACAGCAGATTGCCAGTCTGAACCGGCAAATCGGAGATATCGTACCGCATGGCTATACGCCGAATGACCTTTACGACCAACGGGATGTTCTGCTCGACAAGCTGTCCAAGCTGGTCGAAGTGAAAGTGACGCCGGCTGCCAACGGGATGGTAAACGTTACGATCGAGAACCGAAACTTCGTGAACGGCATCCAGTCCCTGCCGGTAGCGACACAACAGAATGCCGACGGGATGCTCGATATGACGCTGGAGGGCGGCGTATTTGTGCCAACGACAGGGTATATGGCTGGCGTGTACGAGTCCCGGAATCAAATCGTTCCCAATCTCATGCACCGTTTGGACGTACTGGCGATCAACCTGACCAAAGAAATTAACGATGTCCATCGAACAGGCGTCAGTTTAAACGATATGAAAAACGGGGGACCGCAAGACTTGCCGTTTTTTGTAGATGCATCCACTCCGGCAGGAGGAAAGGACTATCCAAAAGGGGCGGGGACGATCACCATTAATCCGGCGATCCTGGCGAGCCTGGATGCGATTGCAGCCGCACAGCCGGAAACCGGCGGAAATGCAGCCGGAAACAACAAAAACGCTCTCGCAATCGCGGCAATCAAGTTCAAGGTGCTCCAACCCGGTCCAGGACCCAATGATTTGAAGGAAAGCTCTTCTTTAGACGACTATTACCGTTATACAATCGGCCAGTTGGGCATCGACGCCCAAGAGGCGGTGCGGAATCAACAAAATGCGGAGATGATTGTGGGAACGATTGACAACCAGCGCCAATCCGTATCCGGAGTATCCATCGACGATGAAATGGCCGAATTGGTGAAATACCAGCACGCTTACACCGCTTCCGCACGTGTCATGACAAGCATGGATGAGATTTTGGATAAAGTGATCAACGGTATGGGTCGAGTGGGCTTGTGATTTTTACAGCTTAATTGAAATGAGGGAATGAACATGGCCTTGCGTGTCACGCAAAACATGCTGAACAGCAACATGCTCCGCAATTTGCATAAATCGATGCTGAATATGGACAAGATGCAGCAACAGCTTGCATCCGGAAGGAAGATCAACCTCCCATCCGATGACCC
The DNA here is from genome assembly GCF_037964015.1 of Brevibacillus sp. FSL K6-6036. NCBI lineage: Bacteria > Bacillati > Bacillota > Bacilli > Caryophanales > Paenibacillaceae > Brevibacillus > Brevibacillus sp. FSL K6-6036. Next base: position 4,628,383 of record NZ_CP150173.1, on the reverse strand, counting down.
TGTAGTGGCGACCAGGGGAATGTTCTATCGTTCTTCCCAAATGGAAAATGATCAGTATAAGCGCAATGCCAGTGAGGCAATGTCCTGGATGGATTTGACTGACAAGACGCTGGATGAAGTGGGAAACGTCATGAAGCGTGTCAGCGAGCTGCTTGTGTATTCAGGGAACGGAGCCACTTCGCCGGATGATTTGAAGACCATGGGAGCGGAAATAGCGGAGCTGAAAAAGCATCTGGGGACGCTTGCAAACCAAACGATCAACGGCAAGTACATCTTTGCCGGTACCGAAACAGACAAAGCCCCGTACGATGAAAATGCAAATGGCGGAAAAGGGGATTTTATCAACAAAAACAGCTCGGAAGTGCTTCTCGAATTAAGTCAGAATGTATTTGCTGCTGCCAATATCAATGCCCAAAAGATATTCAATTATCCGGATAATGCGGGGAACATGTTTAAAGTATTGGACAATATAATCGAAGAGTTGAACAATGGAAGGTCAGCAGCCCAATTCCAGGACGAAATCTCCCAGCAATACGACAATCTGCTGGCGGAACGAGCAACACTCGGAGCGCGTGTCAATCGCATCGAATTGATTGGAGAGCGCCTGAACGTACAGGAAGTTAACATTAAAGAATTAATGTCCAAAAACGAGGATGCAGACATCGCCGAGGTCATCACCAACCTGAAAACACAGGAAGGCGTACACCGATCTGCCTTGGGGGCTGGTGCACGGATCATCCAGCCGACATTGTTGGACTTCCTGCGTTGACCTGAGTGAAGGGAGGTTGGAAGGATGCAGTTGCCGTACATACGGATGCAGAGCACCTTCGTCCAGCTTGGATTGAACATACGAAAGCCTGTTCAGGAAATTGAACAGCCTCGCGCCGAGATGAATTTGCGCCAAGAGCCCGCAGTTCTCACAATCCAGCAAGGCCGAATGGAGATGTCTCTCGATGCGAGTCAGGCCCGCAGCAACATCGGCATCATGACAAGCATGGAATTTAGCGACAACATCGCTTCCTACGGAAGGTCAAAGCTCCTGGAAGCGATCGGCCAAATCAGCTACGAAGGCGATACGATGATGCGGATCGAATCCGGGGGAAACCCCATTGCCGATCTGGCTTTGGACAGAGGAATTTTGCTGAGAGACGGCTACACACCTCCGGCTGCTTCCCTGGATGAGGGTGTGCACGTACAGTTTGAAAAGAAACCGGTCGTGATCGATGTAAAGCGAAACGGGATGAGGATGGATCCGGTCCTGAAGCCGCCGGTCCATACGTATACGCCCGGAAAAGTAGAGCCTTATATCTTGAAATGGCCAAGCCTCCAGATGGAAGCGGTAGGCATTTTTGTTGATCGAAGCGTATAAGCGAGGGACGATTATGAATGCAAACCAACAGGTGGAATTGGGCAAACTGTTTTTTGAGGATGGAATACCAGGGTTTGGCGATCTGCAGTTTTTCCTGCTGAAGCAGGAGGAGGAAAGTCCGTTTTTTTTGATTCAATCTGCCGAAGAAGAAGAAGTCGGATTTTGGGTAGTCAATCCCTTCGTCTTTTTTCCGGAGTATGAGTTTTCCCTGACGGAAGCAGCGAAAACGGCGCTCAGCATCGAAGAGGATACACCAATCGGAGTATTTGTCATTATTACCGTTAGAGAAAATCAGGTAACGGCCAACCTGAAGGCTCCGATCGTCGTCAATCTGGGAAAACGCATGGCAAGACAGGTGATTTTGCAAGATGACCGTTATTCCATTCGCCAGCCGTTGCTAGAACCCAGAGCGGCCGTGACAGAATAGGTGGTGAGCCCATGCTCGTTTTATCCCGCAAAAAAAATGAATCGATCATGATTGGCGACACCATTGAAATCAAAGTGATCGCCGTAGAGGGCGATACAGTCCGCATAGGGATTGAGGCCCCACGCAACGTCGAGGTATACCGCAAGGAGATTTACGAGGCAATCCAGGAAGAAAACAGACTGGCCACCCAGCACCAAACGGACTGGGCCAAGATGAAAGAAGTACTCAGGAAAACACAACCGGGTGATGATCAATAAAATGATCGTCACTTTTTTTGTTTTTCCGAAGAAAAAAGTAGAAAAAACACTAAAGGTCCTACGACCCTATTCCGATAATAAAAATGTAGGGAAAAGGTCGCAAGCGCGCGATTGCGATGGTTCCCAATTACTTGCAGCAGTCACAGGGACGTGACTGCCGAAAATCAAGGAGGAAACAGAAATGATTATCAACCACAATATTTCTGCAATGAACACTCACCGTCAACTGGGCGTAAACACTGGCTCTTTGGCGAAAAACGTTGAGAAGCTGTCTTCCGGCTACCGCATCAACCGCGCTGCTGACGACGCTGCTGGTCTTTCCATCTCCGAGCGTATGCGTGCACAAATCCGTGGTATGGAGCAAGCTTCCCGCAACTCCCAAGACGGTATCTCCCTGATCCAAACTGCTGAGGGCGCTCTGCAAACTGTAAACAACATGCTGGTTCGCATTAAAGAAATCGCTACTCAATCTGCGAACGGTACCTATGGTGACGATGCTGACCGCGCTCGTCTGCAAGAAGAGCTGTCTGAACTGACCAAGGAAATCAAAAATATTAAAGACAACACTACTTTCAACGGAATTCATTTGCTCAACGGCAACAGCGGCAAAGATATCAAGCTGCAAATTGGTGAGGCTGCAGGTCAAGTTCTGACTCTGACTGTTGCCAGCTTCAACCTGAGTGCTGTAGCTACAGCTGTAAGCGGCTGGGACATCGGCAGCCAATCTGGAGCATCTGCTGTATTGGGTGCGATCGAAACTCAAATTAATAATGTAAGTAAAGCCCGTTCCTATCTGGGTGCAAACCAAAACCGCTTGGAAAACACTATCAACAACCTGAACATCACTTCCGAGAACCTGACTGCAGCTGAGTCCCGTATCCGCGACGTAGATATGGCGAAAGAGCAAATGCAGTTCACGAAGAACAACATCCTGACTCAAGCTTCTCAAGCGATGCTGGCTCAGGCTAACCAACTGCCGCAAGGCGTATTGCAACTGCTTCGTTAATCAGCAATTTAAAAAAACATGGACTACTGCTTGGTCAGTAGTCCATGTTTTTTTCTTTCCAAGAAATGTGGCTAACTAGTTTGGAGGTGATTGTCGATATATTAAATAAGAACGGAAATGGGGGCAAGGCATATGCGATTAGTGATCTCCGGACAAGAATACTATTGTGACAACAAGGAATTAACAGCTGCGCAGATCATGGGAAAAGTGTTGGAAATATCCCTATCAGATAATCTCGTGCTCAGTCATATGAGAATTGACGGTGTAAATGTATACAGCAATGTGGAAAGTTATTTGGAAGAGCACTTTTCAACAATTGAATGTGCGGAAGCTGTATTCGTAACGGTTCCGGAATTGCTTCATGATATTTTCGATACAACCTCTGAGTATCTAGATCGTGCAATCCCAGAACTTCAAGAGTTATCTGAGGAATGCTATAAAGCACCTAATACTGGTACGTGGAACAAACTTGGGCAATTGTTGGAAGCCATTCAATGGTTTCAACAAACAGCAATATTCGTAGAGGAGCACAGGGAAAGTATTCCAGATTCATTCATTCATGAAAAGACTTTTGATTTCACGAACGAAACAAGCATGCTGCAAGAAGCTGTAGAACAACAGGATTTTATTCTGTTGGGAGATATTATTCAGTTTGAAATCCTGACTAAATTTCAAGAGATCGCTCATCAATTGCAAAAAATGACTTCTGTTGAGGTAGACAGACATGATCTTAATTGATAATGTTGTGTTTTTAAAAAATAAATTTGCTGCTGCCTGGGATATGGTAAAAGAGGCGGAAGCGCAGGATATTTCGGAAAAAGTAAAGGTTGAATCAGCTCGAACAGGAGTTGAGACTCTGTCTGTTCAAACGGAGAAGGGTATCAACTATATACATAGCAGGTACGATCCCGTATCCGAAGCAGAAAAAATCATGGCTGAATACTCGGATATAGAAAAAGATACACATGTATTTTTTTATGGCGTTGGAATGGGGTACCATATTGAGTGGTTCATAGAGAAACACCCTGACGTCCCTTTTTCTGTGTATGAACCCGAGATGGACTTTTTTCGGTTGTTGACAGCTGAAAAGAAACTAGAGAGTTGGAACCCAAAATTTTTACGGAATATGTACCTTGGGGATAGTTCCGAAACGATTTCTAAAAACCTAACCCACTTTGTGGATGTGGTAAAAGAAAAAGTTATGCTGATCATTCTCCCTAGTTACGAACGTATATTTACAGAAAAAACGAGGAAATTTGTAGCCGAATTTCGAAATGTCGTGTATACAAATGCCGCCTACCAATACGCGAACGTAGTTTTTTCGAAACGCCAACCAATAAATAGTATTGTGAACTTAACCACCACTTTGAAAACACCTAATATCCTTAATGAGAAGCCTCAGAGTTTTCAAGGGAAGCCGGCGATATTGGTTGCGGCAGGACCTTCTCTGGACCTGGAATATGAAAACCTTCGCTATATAAAAGAGAACGGATTGGCCTATATCTTTTCTGTAGGTTCAGCCATCAATTCTTTAATTGAAAACGGGATTTATCCTGACGCTGCATGTACTTATGATGGAAAAGAGGCTAACCACCTTGTATTCTCCAAAGTAGTCGAAAGAGGAATTACTGATATTCCTCTGTTTTACGGCAGTATGGTAGGTTATGAGACAGTCCAGAAATACCCCGGGCCGATGATGCATTTCATGGTTGGAGGAGATTATTTTTCTAGCTTTGTATTAAAAAGACTGAATGACACTCCGGTGGACTTTGTTAATCCCGCAAAATCAATTGCCATTATTACGCTTCAACTCCTGTACAAGCTTGGCTGCAATCCTATCATATTAGCTGGCCAGAACTTTGCATATACAGAAGACCGTACATATGCCCAAGGTATGGCATTTAATAACGAGCTATCAACTACCCATATGGAGCAGGCTATTGTTGTCAAAGATGTAGGAGGCAACGATGTATACACGAACCGGGGGTTGAACAGCTTTAGAGAGGAAATGGAATCTCATATTGCCAAGCTTTCCGATCTGGAGGTAATCAATACGACCAAGGGTGGAGCACGTATTAAAGGGACGGTATATGAACCTCTTGAGAAATTAATTAACGAGAGGCTGCAAAAGCAAGTCGTTGAAAAGGATTGGTTAACTACCCTTGGAAATGATTACGATCTAGAGCATTTGATTCAACAAACGCAACATTTGCTATCCGAACAAGAAAAGTTTATCCACTTGTGTGATTCGTTTACAAACTTGTTTGCAGAAATGAAACGAAATATAGAAGCCTTTAATAGCAAAAGTGTCGGAAAATGTTTCGTTAAGTTTGACAAGCTGTTTGACAGATTACAGGAAAACAAGTTTTATCGATTGTTATTACAGCCGATGAATCAGCTTTTGTTTGAAGCTATTTTGAAATTGTTTGACGAGATCAGGTTTCAAAATGATAACTTTGCAAAAGCAAGAAAATTAATAAATGATTTTACATCATTTCTAAAAAACTGCGAATCAGACATGAATACAATAACACCTTTGATAAAGAATTCCTACCAAGAGGCTTTGTTGCTTCAAAAGGAGCGCACAACTCCATAACAACGACCAATATGAACGGGTGATCCTATGAATGAATTGATAATTGGTGACAGAAAGATTGGCCCAGAACATCCCCCTTTGGTAATCGCGGAAATAGGCATCAATCATGAGGGAAGTTTTGACAAAGCTATACAAATGATCGACGATGCTGCTTCAGTAGGATGCGAATGTGTCAAATTTCAAACGCACGTCGTAGATGACGAGATGATCCCCAATAATGTGATACCGGGAAACGCAAAAGAGTCGATTTGGGAGATTATGAATCGTTGTGCTTTAACCAAAGAAGAAGAGCGAGAGTTGAAAAAGTACACAGAAGCGAAAGGCATGATTTTTCTAAGCACCCCCTTTTCCAGAGCAGCAGCGGTACAATTGGAGGAATTGGGCGTTCTAGCATACAAAATTGGTTCAGGGGAGTGTAACAATTACCCTCTGATTGAACATATTGCGCGCTATGGAAAGCCTGTTATTTTAAGTACAGGTATGAATAATCTCGAGAGCATAGAGAAGGCTGTAGCGATCCTTCGCAAACATAATACGCCTTTTGCGTTATTGCATTGTACAAGCATTTATCCGACGCCTTACGATAAGGTACGCTTGGGAGCATTGGAAGAACTGGCTCAGGCTTTTCCTGATGCGGTTCTCGGATTATCCGATCACTCTTTGTCGAACTATCCTAGCCTTGGTGCAGTAGCCTTAGGTGCAAGAATTCTTGAACGTCACTTTACTTCCGATAAAAGCTGGCCTGGTCCTGACATATCCATCTCAATGGATCCGACAGACTTAAAAGAGTTAATTGAAGGAAGCAGGGCCATCTTCCAAGCGCTTGGAGGCCGAAAAAACGTACTTAAGGAAGAACAGCCGACAATCGATTTCGCGTATGCTTGCGTTGTGGCGATTCGTGATATTCGTGCTGGCGAAGAACTGTCAATGGAAAATATCTGGGTAAAGAGACCTGGAACAGGGGAGATAAAAGCCGAGCATTTCGACAGCCTTCTTGGCAAAAAAGCGCTATCCCCAATAAAGCAGAATGAACAAATCCGGTGGGCGCATGTGAATGGGTAAAAAAATATTGTTTCTTACGGGGACACGAGCTGACTTTGGAAAATTAAAGCCGTTAATGCGAGCCGTTGACGAATCTCCTTTGTTTGAGTGTGAGATTTTTGTTACCGGCATGCATACTCTTTCTCGATATGGACTGACAGTTGAAGAGGTATACAAAGCGGGCTTTACAAACATTCATACGTTCAGAAACCAAATCCATGGGGAGCCCATGGATTTGGTATTAGCCAACACAATTGGAGGACTGTCACGATTCATTCATGAGGATCGGCCTGATTTAATTGTTGTGCATGGAGATCGAATCGAAGCTCTTGCAGGAGCGATTGTCGGCTCGCTAAACAATATTTTGGTGGCGCATATCGAAGGGGGAGAATTGTCGGGAACTATTGATGAATCTATACGTCATTCGGTTTCCAAACTATCCCACATTCATTTTGTAGCGAACAAGCAAGCCGCAGTAAGGTTGGAACAGTTGGGGGAGAAGACCAGCAATATTTTTGTGATTGGTTCCCCTGATATTGATATCATGCTGTCTGATCAGTTGCCAACTATTGAGCAGGTCCGAAAGCGATACGAGATCGATTTTGAAAAGTTTGGTGTCGTCTTGTATCATCCTGTAACTACCGAAATTGATTGCATAAGAGAAAATGCGAATCAATTAGTAAAGGCATTGATCTCCAGCGGCCTCAATTACGTTGTCATTTATCCGAATAATGATTGGGGAAGCAATGATATTTTAGCGGAATACAAAAGACTGGAGAATAATAACCGTTTTCGAATTTTCCCTTCTCTACGATTTGAGTTCTTTTTAACTTTGCTAAAAAATGCTGATTTTATTATCGGGAATTCCAGTGCAGGCATTCATGAGGCTCCCGTGTACGGTTTGCCGACAATCAATATTGGCAGCAGACAACAAAACCGATTCTTCCATAACACGATTTACCACGTAAGCAATGATTATGATGAAATCATGGACGCAATAAAAAAGGTTGCCGGTATGACAAAAAAGGAGCCATGCTTTAATTTTGGCCATGGCAATAGTACTTCATTATTCATGAATGTACTGGAGGACGGAAGTATATGGGGAGTTTCGAAGCAAAAACAGTTTCAAGATATTTTGATCAAATAGCCAAAAATAGGATTCTGGCGATTATTCCGGCGCGGGGCGGATCTAAAGGGGTACATCGGAAAAACATCCGAAAGCTGCTGGGAAAACCCCTCATAAACTACACGATCGAAGCAGCAGCACAATGTCCCTTGATCGATCGGTGTATCGTAAGCACAGAAGACCAGGAAATAAAGCAATTCAGTCTGGAAGCCGGAGCTGAAGTGATTGACAGGCCTATTGAGCTTGCAACCGATACGGCATCGTCAGAAGATGTCGTTCGGCACGTTCTGGAAGACTGCTTGAAAAAAGGAGAATTGCCGGAGTTTTTTGTGCTGCTACAACCGACATCTCCGTTGCGCGACGAGAAGGTCCTTACAGATTGCATTGAGAGCAGCCTTAAAGCAAAGTCGCGGTGCACGATCAGTGTGACAGAGGTCGAACATCATCCTTACAAGGCATTTTATGCGGAAAATGGAATGCTGACCCCGTTAAAAGACAGGCAAAGCTTAAGCAAACCAAGGCAGCAACTGCCTCATGTCGTCCGTCAAAATGGTGCTATCTATTTTTTGGAAAGCGCCAGTTTTTTGGAGCAGAATTCCTTTTATATTGAACCGGCACTACCGTTTTATATGGATGCAGACGCAAGTATCGATATAGATCATGAAAGAGACTTTCTTTTGTGTGAGGCACTTCTTTTGAATAAAGCAACAAAAGGCATATAACGGATGCAACTTAAACAATTGTGAATCCTCTGCTTTAGCAAAAGGGAAGTAAAGCTTTTTCCTCGAAAAACCGATAACTATGATAGGAAAATATCCTAAGGAGGATTGTCAATGGACGTCGGTTCAATCCATGGCTATGGTAAGTTGAAGTCGTATTCTGACATAACCACGAATACTTCCATTGCTCAGCCTGCAGAAAAGACGCCACCGTCCCTAGATAAACATCAAAGTATCGGCGAAATTGAATCAGAGATTGCGGGTATAAACAAATGGTTGCAAATGACCAGCTCCCACATTAAATTTACGCTTCACGAAGACTTAAACGAATACTATGTTCAAGTAATCAATGACCAGACCAATGAGGTCATCAGAGAAATCCCGTCCAAAAAAGTAATGGATATGGTCGCAAAAATGCATGAGATGATCGGACTGCTTATAGATGAGAAAAGATAGGAGGATTTGCCCATGTCTCCCATTCGATTTACGGGAATGGCTTCCGGTTTAGACACAGAGAAAATGATCAAAGATTTGATGAAGGCTCAACGCGAGCCTGTCAATCGGTTGATCAGAAAAAAGCAAACGGACGAGTGGAAGCGCGATACCTATCGCGAAATGAACAAGCTGCTTGACGAACTGAGAAAATCGGTTGAAGCGGTGCGGTATTCTTCTAACTTCAAAAAGAAGGTCGCTTTTTCCGAAAATGATGGGCTTGTGTCTACCAAGATTTCAGGTATTCCGCAATTCGCCACGTATTCCGTGAACGTTGAAAAGTTGGCTAAAGCAGAGAGTCCGGCTGGCGTATCAATTGAACTTGATAATGTAGTTGACAAGGGTCAAGCCCTTGGTGCAAAAGGCACCTTAACAATTAACGGGGTAGACATTGCTATCGATGTCAATGATTCGATTACCAGTATTAATGAAAAGCTAGCAGCACAAAGTACGGATAAGCATGCTCTAATTGAAGCGAGCTTCGTGAATGGATCGTTAGTTTTTACCTCTAAGTCCGGTGCGGAACTGACCGGTGTTGATCCGAGTGATTCCAGCAAAGACAATAAGTTTTTCTCCGTAAATTTTACTGCCGATCCAGATGGAACAAGCGGAAAATTAAAGATTAGCGGCAGCGTAGATTCATCACTGAGAACGGATGGAGAAAAGGGTATCGTTTACATTAACGGAGTAAGGATGGAAACGGCCACAAATACGGTATCTTTTGACGGCATTGATTTTACCATTAAGGGAACCAATGGCGGTTCTCCTGTCATCGTCAATACAAAAACGGATGAGGATGCCATCTTTAACCAAATCAAAGGGTTCGTGGACAAATATAATGAAGTGATCGAAAAGATCAATGCAAAAATCTCCGAACCTAAGTACAGAAGCTACAAGCCATTACTGGATGAAGAAAAAGAAGAACTGCCGGAAAAAACGGCGGAAAAGCTGGAGGCGATGGCCAAGAGCGGTATTCTGCTGCGTGATCCGATTTTAAAATCGGGCCTGGATCAAATGCGTTACGCCATCAGTGCGCCATTGAAGGTTGCTGGAGTCAATGAAAAATTTGACACATTGTCTGAGATCGGCATTGGTGGTCCGCCTAGCGGCAAATATGCTTACCAAGAGAACGGGAAGCTTTACATTAACGAAACAAAATTGCGTGAAGCGATCAGCAATAATGGGGAAGATGTATTAAAGCTGTTTACCAATTACAGTTCAAGCAACGATCCTGCAACCAAGTTCAACGAAAGCGGTATTGCCGAGCGGCTCTATACTCAACTGACCAAAGTAATAGACAGAGTGACGAATGAAGCAGGCAGTTCAACTTTTCTTGTTGATGACAGCGTGATTGGCCGTGGAATCAAAGAGACAAATAAAGAGATCAATATGTGGGAAGACCGCCTAAAAATGATCGAGGATCGCTATTGGAAACAGTTTACTGCGATGGAAAAAGCGATGTCCAAGTTCCAGTCCCAAGGCAACTGGTTCGCGCAAATGCTTGGTCAACAATAGCAGGGAGAGATGCAGATGTTACATAATGCTGCTCAGACCTATCAGTCCAATCAGGTGACGACAGCTACTCCTGGGGAATTGACGCTCATGCTTTACAATGGGGCGATCAAGTTTATTAAGCAAGCAAAAAGTGCCATAGATGAAAAGAATGTCGTAAAAGCACATGAAAATTGTTTGAAAGTGCAAAACATCTTGTACGAGCTACTGTCCACTTTAAACAAAGACTATCCCATTTCCGAGGAACTTGAAAAAATGTATGACTATATGCTCCACCGGATGATTGAGGCTAACATGCGGAAGGATGCTTCTATTTTAACAGAAGTGGAAGATTATTTTGTCCAATTCCGGGACACCTGGAAAGAAGCTATGTTGTTGGCGAAGAAGCAAAGATGAGGAGCAGTAGCATGGTTTTCGAAATGGATGGAATTGTGGAGGAAATGCTCCAGCTGACTATCCAGCTGGAGCAGGAAGTCATGCAATCAGATAGTGATCCAGACAAGTGGTTGTTATATTTAGATGAGCGGGAAAAAATGATGAGGAAAATTGATACGTTGATTTCCGCCGGTTCCCCACTCTCAGATGCGAACAAGATATCATTGGCCCAAATACATGACATCAACCAGCGTATCATGCCGATCATTTCAAATCGTATGCAAGCGGTACAAAAGAAGCTTACTGAAATACAACGGAGTAAAACAGCAATGAATACTTACCACGATGCTGGACCGAATGCTTTTGGCGCGTTTTTTGACTCCAAGAAGTAAAAACTCTATCTCTTCTAAATCACTGGAGACGGTGAGCTTATGGAGAGATAGAGTTTTTTATAGTAACAATGCAGATTGGAAACTTATGAACGCAGTTATATGTTGAGACCTCCGCATGTGGGAACAGAGAGTTTTTCACGCTTAGACAATCTTTACGTACACCTCTAATTTACCTTTATTTAAGGAGAATCATAATGTCAAAGGACTATGAAATCACAATTGATGCACATCCAAATATATACAATGACTTCTCACCGAGAAAGTTGAATATATATTTTTCTGAGCCGGACAAAGGAATTAATAATGAAACAGGACTTTTCCTGTTCATTCCAGGATTTGGGGCAAATGCGAATTCGAGAGTCTACAAAAAAATGCGTTCTGTTTTTTCTGATAAATATAATGTCGTTACGATACAATGTGACTATTTTGGCTGGGAGTTTATGCAACAGGAGAATTTGGAGGAAACATCCAAAAATTTTAATGATATGGGGATAATGCAAGCTCTTGACAACATAACTGCGGTAATCATTGTTTCTGAAATCATCAAGGATAATAAATACACCTTTAATAATAGTAAAATAATCGCTTACGGACATTCGCACGGTGCATATTTAGCGTATTTATGTAATGTTTTTGCACCTAACTTGTTTTCTTTAATTGTTGATAATTCAGCATGGATATTTCCTGCTTATTTAAAGGCAAACAGAGTCTTGAACATGAACGGAAAGATGATTTTATTTGATTACTATGCAAAGTCTATAATAAAAGATTTTGAAATACTGAATTTATCATCGCTATATAAAGATTTTAAAAACAATTGTATGATTCATTCGTTTCATGGAGAAAGAGATAGTTTAGTATCCTTGAAAGAAAAGAGGAGCTTTTGTTCCTCGCTAAATAATTGTTTTTTACATGAGATAACGGAAGATAAAATTGATAATCATATCTTCAAATCTACCTTTCATGGTCTTAATGCAGACTTTTTATTGCTTTTCGATTACCTCTTATCCAATTTCAGCATTAGCTTTAATTACAAGAATGCTATTACATTGAAAGATCATCGATTAGACACAAAACTATATAGTTATGTTTTTGACTATAGTGGATTTGTACCAGTCTTAAACATATTTTCAAAATAAAAGGCAAAGGACATATCTGAGTAACGGAGCTAAGAAAGGAGGGCAGTTTCACGATGGAGGCGTCTGTGAAAGCTGTCCTTTGTTATTTACCAAACGCGGTCGAGGTTGAAACACTAAACGCCCTATTTTCATGGTTTTGTAAACTCCCTCTCGCATTCTGACGATAACAAAAGAGAGAAAGCTTCGTGCGATCCCGAGGGAGAGATGAACAATGAGAGTAAACTACCCCGCCTCTGCCAACCAAATTCAGCCCAATAGTGGTGTTCAGATACAGGAAAATAAAGGTGAATCCCAAGGGAGGACATTGGCGAACCGGCCTGCTATAGCCGGAGGGCAGCCTGACGTATCCAGCGTCTTGCGCGGCCTTGGAACCGATCCTACACCGGAAATGAAGCAGTCTGCAAAGATTCTGCTTGATGGCGGAATCTCACTGAACAAGCAGGCAGCCCAGGATTTAAAGGAATTCATGGGGAAAGCTCCGGGAAGTCTGGATCAAAAGCTGGAAACAGTCCAAGCCTTGGCTGATAAAAAGCTGGATGTGTCGCTTGGGCAGCTGAAGGCTGTCCACGAAGCGCTGCACGGAAAGTCCGTGACCGGGGCTCTGAATGAGCTTGTTCAAAAGGGTGCTGGAAGTACGGATACCGAGATGGAATTTCAAGAAAGCTCTTTTCGTGAAAAAAAATCGGACTTCGACAAGACTGTGCAAAGGATACGCGAGCAAATGGCTGGCAGTCCGAAGGGAACGGCCGAAATGGGCGAGAAGCTCGGGAAAGTCCTGTATGAAGCGGTTCAACTTCATCAGTCGGGAAGAGAGCAGGAAGCCCGGCTGCTGCTCATGAACGCACTTGCCCAGCTAGGTGATGCGGACAGTGTCTTGAAGGTGGGACTGCCGGGAAATGCCTCTTTCGCAGCAAGCCCCGCGGAACTTCTTGCCCAGATGAAGGCAGCGTTGAATCAAGAGATGTCTTTGGATCAGTTGCTTGCAAAGTTTGGCGATCGCCTGTTCGATCTTTTGCAGAAAAACCAAGTGGCAGCCGGAACGCTTGAAAAAGGGCTTGATCAGGTGCAAAACCACATGTCCGGACATGCTGCATCGCCAGAGGAAACAGGCAATCCCGCTCCTTCTGCCGGAATTGCTTACGATGATCAAGCTGAGATGCACATGGCCTCATTTCTGACGACAAAGGATTTGGTCGTCACGGAAATTACGCAAAAGCTGAGTCAGGCCGCTGCCAACTTCCAAAGCGTAAAAAGGGAGATAGTCAGAAACATCGACAACATGCTGAAAGTTGCGGAAACCAATAAAGGGAACATTTTAGCCGGGGTAAAGCCTTTGTTGGAATCAACCATCGATGCGCTTGACAAAGCGATTTTGAAAAGCGAAATGATGATGCTGACGGACATGGAGACAGAAAAGCAGCTAATAAAGGCAAGCAGTGAATTGGCCGAAGCCAGAAGGTTCTTGGCGAAAGGGGAAAACAGCCAGGCGGCAGCAGTGTTAAAAGGAGTCCAAGCAAAGCTGGACGCACTAAACTGGAAGCCGTCCGATGTACGAATCCAGCACTTTGCGACTGGCCAAAGCATCTTTGCAGAAAAAGTCCCGCATGCTTCCCGTCTGTTTAGCCAGATTGCAGAGACGGTTCAGCACTTTCAGAATCATCCGCCCTCTGCCCGCAATACGTTCGAATTTGTCCGTTCGCTCGGATTGAATTATGAAAGCGAGCTGGCGCAGTCGTTTACAGAGCGTCATCCGGGCGAACGGGGCCAGGGCCAGGGGCACGCTCAGGAGAATCTTCACAAGAACCTGAAGCATGCGCTTCTGCAGCTTGCCAAAGCGGGCGAAAAAGGCACGACCTCTGTCAGTGGCGGTCAAGCGGTAGAGCAAGCGCTGCAAAGTATAACGGGCCAGCAGCTGCTGAGCAAGCCGGATGCGGGCAACCAGCCCCAAAGCATGTTTATGCAGTTGCCGCTTTTGCTCCAAAACGGACTCGAAAATGTAAAGCTCTACGTTCAGTCAAAAAATGAGGGGCAAAAAGTCGATTGGGAAAACTGCAGTCTGTATTTTTTAATCGAGACAAAAAAACTGGGGCCGACAGGGATTCACATTACAGCGGTGGAGCGCAATCTGTCCATTGCGATTAAAAATGACCAGCCGCAAATCCGGGAGCGTTTGGATTCTATCATAGCCGGATGCAAGGAAAATTTGGCCCAGATCGGTTACAATGTAGTAGGTGTGTCATTTGCCAAGTTTACCGAGCAGAAAAAAGAAGAGCAAGTACCGGCAGGACAAAATACCGCTGCAAATACGATGCGACCAAATGAGCCTAACCCAGCCGCGAAAGGGTTTGATCTGAAGATATGATCCGCAAGTCTTTCAATCAAAAGCAGAGACAAGCTATAAATGGTCCCATGGCAGCAGTTATCCGCTATGATCAGGAAAACGATTTCGTTCCTGCCGTCATCGCGCAGGGAAGAGGCCACCTGGCTGAAAAGATCATCTCTATGGCCAAAGACAACGACATCCCTCTCCAGGAAGATTCTTTGCTTGTAAAGAATCTGATTGATATCGATCTGGGGGAAAATATACCGCCCCAACTGTATTCGGTAGTGGCCGAAATCCTTTTGCTCATCGAGGAAATGGAAAGATACAATGGGCGATAATGGGCGAGACAGACCAGATGCTGACAGAAAGGTACGGATATAAATGGAAGTAAACAAGATCGGGCAAATATCCGTTGAACAACGAAAGTCCAAGCAGGATGTACCAGCGGATCGCGTGGCTTTTTCGGAACTGATGAACAAGGGCCGGCAACAACTGAATACGGAACGTCTTCAAAAAATGATATCAGAGATTGAAGAGCAGGGAAAAATCCTTGCCGATACACGTACGGTAGGAGATCTTCGGAAATTTAAGTCACTGGTAAAGAGCTTTCTTGACGACGCGGTGAAAAACGGACTGAGCCTCGAGGAGCAGCAAGGCTACAACCGGAGAGGACGGTCCCGTATTTTCAAGATTGTCAAGGAAGTTGACAAGAAGCTGCTTGAACTGACCGATTCCGTCTTGAAAAGTCAGGAGCCCGGTTTGCGAATTCTGGAACGGGTAGGAGAAATCAAAGGATTGCTGATAAACACGTATGCGTAATGTCTTTCACAGGTAGAGAAGCGGGATCTGGCAGGTTATCCTCAGCAGGGAGTTACTCGTGATCCGCTCAAGGAAACGTACATTTCTGCATGCAGTGAAAAGCGATCCGCGAGTCGGGGGTCCAAGCTGGGGACGGCGAGAAGAAAGCAGCATGTGGCTGGATGCACCAGGGAAACGAAAGCGACAAAAACGGATATGGAGAACCAGTAGCCTAAAAACCAACCTCGCTTGCCAAAAGTAGGGTTGGTTTTTTGTATATCGTCGGCTCAACCGTATACAATCTGTTATCTGGCTTCTCCAACTTGTCGTCCAGACAGCTTATTCAAAACAGCATAACTCCATTACAAATTGAATAACAGCAAGACTCGGAAAGTAAAAGCTCATTTCATTTTTGTCTGCGCTTGTATTCACTATTGAATAAAAAGAAAAACCGCATATGGTTCAACAACGGCCATGCACCGCTGCAACCGCACCTATACCGTGAGAAAGCAACAAGCTCACTGCAAATGGCACAAAAATTGCAAGATAATTTGAAAAAATCAAAAATACGGAGGGGTCCATCTGATGAAAAAGAGCTTTTTTTCATTCTGCTCCACACTTCTGCTCATCGCGGCACTGGTCGGATGCAGCAGCAGTCCGCCTGCGCCGGCCGGTTCATCCCAGCAACCGGAAGCGTCCACAAAGCAAGAGGGAGGAAGCGGAGCGGAACAAATCCTGCAGATGAATGGCCGGGAGCCCAAAACGCTGGATGCGGGTCTTTCCAACGACGTCGCCTCGGGTGCCTACATCCGGGCCATCTACGATGCATTGGTCCGGTTGGACAAGGACGGCAAGCCGGTCAATTCCGTCGCATCCGACATCAAGATCTCGGAGGACAAAAAGACCTATACCTTTACCCTGCGAGAGTCGAAATGGTCCAATGGCGAGCCGCTGACGGCCAAGGATTTTGCCTACGCCTGGTTCCGGACACTTGATCCGAAGACGGCCAGCAGCTCCGCGTACAAATACTATCCGATCGTCAATGCAAAGGCCTTTAACCTGGGCAAAGCAAAGAAAGAGGATGTCGGGATCAAGGTCATCGACGACAAAACGATCGAAGTGCAGCTGGAAAACCCGACGCCTTACTTTTTGACGCTGGCAACCTTTTACTACCCCGTAAACCAAAAGGTCGTGGAGGGGAACGAGAAGTGGGCCAATGAAGCCGCCACCATCGTCACCAACGGTCCTTTCAAAATCGAGACCTGGGAGCACAAGAGCAAAATCGTCCTAGTGAAAAACGAGCATTACTGGGACAAGGAAGCCGTGAAGCTGGACAAAATCGAATTTTCCATGGTGGAGGACGCCAATACCGAGCTGGAGATGTTTAACCAGGGCGAGCTGGACTGGGCTGGCGGGCCGATCAGCAGTCTGCCGGTAGATGCGATTCCGGCGATGAAAGAAGAGGGCAAGCTGCAGGCGATGCAAAAGGCGCAGTCCTACTACCTGCTGTTCCAGACGGAGCAGGCGCCGTTTACAAACGAGAAGATCCGCAAAGCGTTTGCGTATGCCATCAACCGCCAGGAGATCGTGGACAATATTTTGCAGGGCGGACAGACAGCTCTGACCGGGCTGGTGCCGCAGTCGGCTTCCCTCAAGCCGGAGGGCTATTTCAAGGACAACGATGCGGAAACAGCCAAGCAGCTTTTGGCGGAAGGAATGAAGGAGCTGGGGATTGAAAAGCTGCCGGAAATTACGTACCTGTACTTTAATTCCGACGCCCAGAAGAAAATTGCCGAAGCTCTGCAGGGCCAGTGGAGAAAAGTGCTCGGCATTGAAGTGAAGCTGATCAACAAGGACATGAACGTGATGTTTGACGAGCAGGCCCAGGGGAAATACATGATCTCGGTAACAGCGTGGACGGCCGATTACAACGACTCTGTCAATTTCCTCGAGCTGCTGATGGAAAAGTACAGCGACAACAACTGTACACTGTGGCACAGCGAAGCCTACAACGACCTGATCAACCGCTCCTACAAGGAAACGGATGAAACCAAGCGGAATCAGCTTTTGCAGGAAGCGGAGTCGATTTTGATGAACGAGATGCCAGTCACGGGACTGTACAGCAATGTGAACGTCTGGGTGCAAAACGACAAGCTCAAAGGCGTGACCGTAGACCCGCTCGGCTATATCGACATGAAGTGGGGCTACAAGGAATAGAGGTGTAGAAAGCAGTGACAGAGAATGTTTTCCCTGACCAAATAGCTGCAAATAGAAGTGCAGAAAGGAGGTTATCGATATGAATCATCAGGAGTGGAAACAGGAGTTTGAACCATTTGCCCAAGCTCGAATGGAGCAAGCCCAGGTGCCTGGAGGGGCGATCGGAATCTGCAAGGACGGAGAGCTGGTCTATTTTGGCTCGTTTGGCTTCAGCGATGTGGAGAAGCAGCAGCCGGTCACGCCGGATACGATATTTGGCATCGCTTCCGTGACCAAGTCGTTTACCTGTATGGCCATTATGCAACTGCAGGAGGCAGGCAAGCTGTCTGTTGACGATCCTGTCGTGGACTATCTGCCTGAGTTTCGCATGCCGCAAGACCAATTCACACGGGATGTGACGATTCATCACTTCATGACCCATACGCCGGGAATGCCGCCCTTGCCCTTTTTGACATCCGCCATGAAGCGGTCGATGGAAAAAGATCCGGCGGTTCTGGAGACGGAGCCGGAGTGTGTAGACGAGTCGGTCCCTGTCGTGGATACGTACGAGGAACTGATGGAGCAAATCGGCTCGTTTCCGGAGGAGGTACTGGGGCGGCCGGGAGAGGCGTTCAGCTACAACAACGATGTGTACGGGCTGTTGGGAGCTATTGTAGAGCGCGTCAGCGGCATGTCCTTTGAACAGTATGTGACGGAACACATCCTGCTCCCCGCGGGGATGAACCGCAGCGTGTTTACTCCGGAGCAGCTTGCAGCACATAGGGACGTAGCAGAGCTGTTTACCCGCAAGACGCGGAACGGAGCCAACGAGGTATTCCACGCCCCAGTCCTGCACGATGCTCCGGCGATGCGGGCCGCAGGCTTTTTGAAATCGAGCGTGGCCGATTTGCTCCGGTATCTGGACATTTTCCGTACAGGTGGAATGGCAGGAGAGACGCGCATCCTCTCTCCGGAGAGTGTGGCCGAGATGACGACTCCCCATGTGAAATGCGATGCTTGCTGGCACTACGGGTACGGCTTGCAGATCGTGCCCGACTTCGTTGGCGGGCCGCTGATCGATCACGGAGGGTCGCTAAAAGGGGTCAGCTCGCAGATTTTTGTGTTGCCGGAAAAGGGCATCACCGGAGTCATCCTGACCAATGTCGACGGCGTGGAAGTGCGCGAGATAGCCGTAGGAGCGCTCAACCTGGTCCTGGATAGACCGCTTGAGACTCCGCTGTTTCGCTTTGCGGACCAGTCGCTGGCGGCAGAGAAGCTCGCTGATTATGCCGGAGAGTATACTTGTCAGGAATGGATGGAAATGAGTGTGGAAGCAAAAGACGGAGTATGCCAGATGACAATGGACGGTACGACTTATGCGCTGCGGCCGGTCGGGAATGATCTGTTCGTATTTCGCCGCAGAGGAGCGGATATCCCCGTGCTGTTCGTGCGAAATGAAGCAGGTGCGGTCCACCGGGTCGTATACGCGAAGCGCCAGCTGCGCAAGAAAGCGCAATGACTTTCGTTCTATTCAAAAGCATAACATGAAGAAAAAACGGACGCGGAGAAGATCCCTGCGTCCGTTGCTCTTTTCCTACACGCTGATGTCAATCGTTTTTCCGGCTGTCGGATGAGGCGCTGCTTGAGCGGCTTGCTGCACGCTTTGCTGCGCATTAGAAAAGTCCTGGATCATCGCTGTCGCACCTGCTGCCATCGTGTTCTGCGCCATTTTCATGACGCTGAGGCTGACAGTGTGTCTCAACTGGCTCAGTTGCGCGCTCATCATAGAACTCATATCCATTTGTGGTTTCCCTCCTTTTTCATTTGGGTCCCTTCACTTTTTTATCGGATTGGAAAAGCTTTGGTATTATAATCAAACTGAACATTTCCGATAAAGGAAGAGAAGAAAGCAAGTGGGAAGGTGACAGGTTTGTCGACGAAACGACGCTCGCTCCTGCTGGTGGGAGCAGTAGTGCTTATTTTTACACATGCGGTTTACCTGAAAGGAAACCTGTCCGATCTGTTGAACCTGACGGCTATCGAGCTGGTTGGGTTGTCAGTGCTTATCTCGTATGCGATCAAGCGCAAGCATCTGGAGGTGCGCAAAATCGTCCGTCTGTTGATCCATGGGCGCGAGGGAAACGTGGAGGAGACGATCAAGCGGTTTTATTACTACGCACTGGTTCAAAAGGAACAAGGGTATCTTGAGCTGGAAAAAGAGCTGCAAAATGAAAAAGATTCCTTCGTCCGTCGGGGCAGTCTGCTTGCCATCGAAGGAGTACCGGAGGAGGAGCTCCGCATGATTCTCGAAAACGAGCTGAAGGGCGAACAGCATCGCTACCAGCAGGCGGCAGGCTTTTTCCGCCTGGTCAGCCTTTTGGCCCCCGGCATGGGTCTGGTGGGAACGCTCCTCGGAATGACGGGTGTTCTGGAGACGCTGAATGATTTGACCCAGACGGGATACAGCCTCAGCTCGGCGGTCGTAGCGACGCTGTACGGGGCGCTTTTGGCCAACATGTTTGCCCTGCCGTGCTACTACCGGCTGATGGACTTGTATGATCAGGAAATGTTTGAAAAGCGGCTCTATCTGGAAGGCTGCATCGGTTTGCAGCGAATGGAGACGCCGCGTGTCCTGTTTGAAAAATTGAACTCGTTTTTGCCCGGAGACAAAAAGCTTGTTCTCATCAAAACCCCTGGCAGCATGAAAGGGACGATCGAAAGGCAGGATCTCCATGCATGACGATCGCTTGTACGACGAAAAAGAGCTGGAAAAAAGCTGGCTGATCAGCTATAGTGACTTGTTTACCCTGCTGTTCGTGATCATCCTCATCGTTGCCGCCGCCCATTCGGCCAAGCTCAAGACCGATATGCAGGAAATCAAGCAAGAGGAGGCCCGCCAGCAGGAAAGTCTGCAAAAAGTGCACGAAAGCCTGGACCTGTTGAACATTCAGAAGCTGGAGCTTCAGCGCCAGGTCCACGAGCTGGAAGCAAGACGCGGAGTGCTGGAGGCTGCAGTAGGTGGAGAGACAGGGGAGACGGTGCCCAAGCGGGCCGTTCCGGTAGATATGGAAGACAAGAGTGACCGGGATATGGAGACAGTGCGAACAGCGCTTTCCGCGGCTCTGGAGGAGCAGAACATCGACTATGAAGAGACGGAAGAAGGCTTGAGAGTCCGCCTGCCGGAGAAGATTCTGTTTTCCAGCGGCTCCGCGGATTTGCGGGAGGATGGAAAGCAGGTGATCGATCATGTCGCACAGGTCCTGGAGCGCTTTTCTTACAAGGTCCGGATCGAAGGATATACGGACGACGTGCCGATTACGCACAGCTCTTTTAGGTCCAACTGGGAGCTGTCCTCTGCCCGGGCGATTGCGGTCATGCGGGAAATGGTGGACGGGCATGGGCTGGCCGCAGATCGATTCACCGTTGCCGGTTGGGGAGAGTATAAACCGCTTGTAGATAACACATCTCCCGAGAATCGCAGTCGCAACCGACGCGTAGAAATTGTCATTCTGGCAGACAAGAGCCAATAAATAAAATTTTCTGTAAATAAAATGAGTTTTCGGAAGGATTCCCGTGCATCAGAGAGAAGTATTTCTGATAGGAATCCTTCTTTCTTTTTGTACGAACCCTTGTTCTATTTTCTTGCCAAAAAACATATTTATTGGGGAGAACGAGCATAAGGGTGAGTTATGCCCAGCTTGTGCACAACGGCCTGTGGATAATGTGGACAACTCTGTGGATGACGCAAAATAAAAGGTGTGCCGATGTGGACAAAGGCTGGGGAAAAGGTTTTCAAGGTAGACACAGATAAGGGGGACATGAACAGATGAAGATGAAGAAGAAATGGTTGACGTCGCTTGTCTTGACTGTCGGGGTAGGGCTGTTGGTATCCGCCTGTGGAACGGGAGGGAATCAGGCTTCGTCCGGCAGCGGCACGGCAGGAGGAGGTACGGCGGAAAAGGTGTACGTGGTTGGTACCGACGCAGCGTATCCGCCGTTTCAAATGCTGGAGGCCGACAACAAGATCACCGGCCACGACATCGATGTGTTAAACGCGATTGCCGAAGCGGGCGGCTTCAAGGTCGAATGGAAGAATACCGGCTGGGACCCTTTGTTTGACGGTCTGGACAGAGGGACCGTAGACATCGGAATCTCGTCGATTACGATCACCGAAGAGCGCAAGAAAAAGTACGACTTTTCTGAACCGTATTTCGAAGCCAACCAGTTGATTCTCGTTGCCGAGGACTCACCGGTAAACAAGCTCGATGACTTGAAAGGCAAGAAAATCGGCGTGCAGGGCGCAACCACGGGCGGAGAAGTGGTAAAGAAAGCATTTGGCGACACGTATCAAGGGCTGAAGGAATACGACGACATGCCTTCCGCTGTGGATGATTTCTTTAACGGGCGCGTGGATGCCGTAGTCGGCGATAATGGCGTCATTCAATATTACGTGAAAAAAATCAAGGACAAGAAATTCAAACTGATCAAAGACGATTCTTTTGAAAAGGAGTATTACGGCATCATGGTCAAAAAAGGCAACACCGAGATCCTGAACAAGATCAACGACGGGTTGAAGAAGATCAAGGAAAACGGTAAGCTGCAAGAAATCTACAACCAGTATTTTAATAAAGAGTAAGAGGGAAGCGCGGACGGGTACGTCAACAGGCGTACCCTGCTGCTTTTTTCGTCCACAGCCAAACAACTTGGAGGGAGGATACAACTCTGGACTGGAGTGTCGTTTACGATTATCGGGAACTGTTCATTCGCGGAATTCTCAATACAATCCTGCTGACGGCCATCGCTACTGTCGTGGGAACGCTTCTGGGGCTGTTTATCAGTTTGGGGAAGCAATCGAGCAAGGCCTGGCTGCGGATTCCCAGCGCGATTTACGTTGAGCTGTTTCGGGGAACTCCGATGCTGGTGCAAATTTTGTTGATTCACTTTGCTGTTATCCCCTCCATTTGGGAGGTATTCTTCCCGGGCCAGAGCAGCCCGGAAGCCATTTATTCCGGTATGATTGCATTGTCCTTGAATGCAGCAGCGTATATCGCTGAAATTTTTCGCGCGGGGATTCAGTCCATTGACCCCGGCCAGATGGAGGCGGCCCGATCTCTCGGGATGACCAAAGGGATGGCTATGCGGCTGATCGTCATTCCTCAGGCGTTCACCCGCATGCTTCCCGCACTGGGAAATGAATTCATCTCGCTGTTGAAAGACTCGTCCCTGACTGCGGTCATCGCCACGCCGGAATTAAACTACGCGGCGATGAGCGTAGCCAAAAGCACCTTGGAGCGCTACCCTCCGTATTTGACGGAAGCAGCCGTCTATCTGGTGCTTACGCTGTTCTTGTCGAGAATCGTCGTCAGAGGACTGGAGAAGAAATATTCAACCAAATGAGGGATGATTTGACTCTCGTTTTGGCGGATGATATAGTCATTCACATGGGATTTGAAATCCCAAGTTTTTACAAAAGAAAGGAATGTGCATCAGCATGCAAGGCAAAGTAAAATGGTTTAATGCAGAAAAAGGTTTTGGCTTTATTGAGCGTGAGGACGGCGGAGACGTTTTCGTACATTACTCGGCTATCCAAAAAGAAGGCTTCCGTACATTGGAAGAGGGACAAACCGTAGAATTTGATATCGTGGAAGGGGATCGCGGTCCCCAAGCAGCGAACGTAGTTATCGCGTAGCTACTGATTGCAAACGCCAGCCACCGATAAAAGCAAATCCCCCTGTACCAAATGGTATGGGGGATTTTTTCATGTACGGCCTGTTGTCAGCCGATGATGCTCTGGATGTGCAGGGAACGGTGTTGACGCAAATCGAGGTACTCCCCTCTGCGGCGTACGAGAGGCCGCAGAGGCTCATCTGTATGAATCATGATGACTTCCACGCGATCACCTGAATTGAGGTAAGCTTCTGCCCCTACATACAGCATCACGACATAATGGATAAAGCGGGTGACAACCTGGGCGTTTAACTTGCCTGAGTAGGCCAAATTTTGTAACACGGATGCAGCTTCGAAAGGGGAGGTTCCCTTGCGATACACCCGGTCCGTGCAAATGGCGTCAAATACGTCTGCGACACTGACGATTTGGCATTCGATCGGAATGTGCTCCTGTGTGCGTCCTTCGGGATAGCCGCTGCCATCCAGCCGTTCGTGATGAAGAAGCGCACAGAGAGCAATCAGCTCGTCTGCTCCCTCCATTTGGCGAAGCAGATGCTCCCCGAGCCGGGCATGCTGCTTCATCACTTCGTATTCCTCGTCGGTCAGCCGCTCCGGTTTGAGCAGGATTTCTTTCGGTATCAGCATTTTGCCTACGTCATGCAAAAGGCCCGCCTGCCCCAGCAACACAATGTTTTCCTGCGTGTGTCCCATCAGCTTGCCGATTAATGCAGCCAAAATGCCCACATGCAGGGAGTGGCGGTAGGTGTATTGGGCGGTTCCTTCCTTTACGTAAATAAAACGCTGAACTCCGCAACGCTGCAGAATTTCGTCCAGCAACGGATAAAACACATGATTGAATTGATGCAGAGGAGGAATGGAACCGGTCGCGATCCGGATGAACAACTCCTCTGTTTGTTTGACAGCTTCCATGTATTCACGAGCTGCTTCCACTTCATTCCAATGGAGCAGGGGAGAAGGTGGGTCTGGTAAGTCGCCATCCTTGGCTACATATACCCGTTCGACCTGGTGTGCACAAAGCAAGCGGATATCGCTTTGGTGCAAGACCGCGCCAGCCGGCAGGAGCAAAAGCCCCTTCTCGTTGTATACGTCTTGTGCCAGCGTCTTTCCCGTAATGGAATGCGAAGGGTTTACCTCTTCCATGAGGATTCCTCCATTCAGTTGTCTTGCGCGGTAATTATTCCCTAATGATCGTAGTATATCATAGCTGTTTTTGAAAGCTTTACTAGAAAATTGTCGTAACTTGTAGAGATGTAAACATTTTGTAAAGGTTTTTTTAAGCTGGCGGGGAGGATTTTTTACATATGTAAGGAATAGGTATTAGGAAAGACGGAAGGAGGTTTGAACCATGAAATTTCAAATTCGTGGAGAAAACATTCAAGTTACCGCAGCACTTCGAGAGTATGTAGAAAAGAAAGTGGGCCGTCTTGCAAAGTACTTTGAAAACTCTAGCCCTGCAGATGTACAGGTTACGATGAGAGTTCTAAAGGGAGAAGGGACCATCGAGGTGACGATCCCTCTCAGCGGAGTAATCCTTCGCGCCGAAGAAACGCATGAAGATATGTACGCCTCCATTGATTTGGTGGTAGAAAAGCTGGAAAGACAGATTCGTAAGCATAAAACCAAATTAATACGCAAGCTCCGTACCGAATCGACCAACAAGGCAGCGGGGAATAGCCGCCAGGCGGTCGCCGTATTGACAGAAGACCTGGAGGAGGGGGAAGATGTCGACATCGACATTGTTCGGACCAAACGCTTTAACTTAAAGCCGATGGACGCCCAGGAAGCAGTCATGCAAATGGATATGCTAGGTCACAGCTTCTTTGTTTTCCAAAACAGCGACACGAACGACGTCAACGTCGTTTACCGCCGAAATGATGGTCGCTACGGATTGATTGAACCGAAATAAAGCCCGTCAAACAGGGAGTTGCTTATTCTGGCAACTCCCTTTACTTGTGCACTCCTATTCTCATTTGATAAAATATCAATTTAGGGAAGACGCATATGTAAAAGTGTCTTTTTATGGAAGTGGAAGTAGGAATCGCTCCTGAAGGCCTATAATGGTTTTTCGGCGGGAGGGTACATGAAATAGAAAGCAGATTGCCACTGGGAAGCCTCCGTTCGAGGACCCTGATGTGGCTGCGCAAGGGAAGCATAATCGAAGCAGTTTTGCCACTAGGAAGGGGTGTCCTTATGCTGGGACTCGTAAAAAAGATTTTTGGCGACAGCAACGAGCGTGAAGTCAAAAAGATGTTTAAGCGCGTAGAAAAGATCAACGCGTTGGAACCGACTGTACAAGCACTGTCCGATGAGCAGTTGCGGGCGAAGACGGAGGAATTTAAAAATCGGCTCGCGAAGGGCGAGACACTGGACGACATTCTAAACGAAGCGTTTGCGGTCGTCCGTGAAGCATCCAAGCGAGTTCTGGGCATGCGTCACTTTGACGTGCAGCTGATCGGCGGTATGGTCCTCCAGGAAGGACGTATTGCCGAGATGAAGACAGGGGAAGGGAAAACCCTCGTCGCGACGCTGGCGACCTACCTGAATGCGCTGCAGGGCAAGGGCGTACACGTCGTAACCGTCAACGAATACTTGGCTGAACGCGACTCTACCATCATGGGTCAGCTCTACAATTTCCTCGGACTTACAGTCGGTCTGAACAAAAACGGTCTGACTGCGGAAGAAAAGCGTGAAGCTTATAACTGCGATATCACGTATGGTACCAACAACGAGTTTGGCTTTGACTATTTGCGCGACAACATGGTGCTGTACAAAGAACAGATGGTTCAGCGCCCGCTTTACTTTGCGATTATTGACGAGGTGGACAGCATTCTGATCGACGAAGCGCGTACGCCGTTGATCATTTCCGGTGCTGCCAACCGCACTACAGAACTTTACTACATCTGTTCGCATTTTGTGAAGCGTCTGGAGGCGGAAACAGACTATACGGTGGACGAAAAATTAAAAATCGTTTCATTGACCGATGAAGGCGTGGCCAAGGTCGAGCAGGCATTCAACATTGAAAACCTGTACGATACCGCGCACATGACTCTCAACCATCACATCACAGCCGCCCTGAAAGCGCAAGTGCTCTTTAAGCGCGACGTGGACTACGTGGTGCAGGATGGCGAGGTTGTCATCGTCGATGAATTTACCGGCCGTCTGATGGTAGGACGCCGCTACAGCGAAGGTCTGCACCAGGCGATTGAAGCCAAGGAAGGGCTCCGTGTTCAGAGCGAGAGCATGACGCTGGCGACGATTACTTTGCAAAACTACTTCCGCATGTACCAAAAGCTCTCCGGTATGACCGGTACAGCCAAAACAGAGGAAGAAGAGTTTAAAAAGATTTACGGCTTGGATGTAGTCGTGATCCCGACCAACAAACCCGTTATCCGTCAAGATTTGCCGGACCTGGTTTTCAAAACCGAAGCGGCCAAGTACCGTGCGGTCGTGGCCGATATCGTCGAGCGTCATAAAAAAGGCCAGCCGATCCTGGTCGGTACGATTTCCATCGAAAACTCCGAGATGCTCTCGCAGCTGCTCAAGCAAAAGGGCGTACCGCATAACGTGTTGAACGCGAAGCAGCATGCGCGCGAAGCGGAGATTATCGCTCGTGCGGGTCAGTACGGCGCTGTCACCATCGCGACGAACATGGCCGGCCGCGGTACGGACATTCAGCTGGGCGAAGGCGTAGCCGAGCTGGGCGGTCTGCACATTATCGGTACCGAGCGCCATGAGAGCCGCCGGATTGACAACCAGCTCCGCGGACGTGCAGGACGTCAGGGCGACCCGGGTTCTTCCCAGTTCTTCCTCTCCATGCAGGATGAGCTGATGAGACGCTTCGGAGCGGACAACATCATGAACATGATGGACCGCCTCGGAATGGAAGAGGACATGCCGATCGAAAGCAGACTCGTTACGCGTGCTGTCGAATCCGCGCAAAAACGGGTGGAGGGCTCCAACTTTGACGCCCGTAAAGTGGTTCTCCAGTACGACGATGTCATGAACCAGCAGCGCGCAGTAATTTACAAGCAGCGCCGCGATATTTTGGAGCAATCGGATTTGAGCGAAGTTGTCCTGCCGATGATCTACAGCGTCATCGACCGCACTGTGGAAAACTTCTGTCCGAAGGAAGAGGTACCGGAAGAATGGAACCTCGAAGGCTTGGCCGAAGCAGCCAACAACGGCTTCCTGCACGATGAGATCATGACTGCGGACAAACTGAAGGGCAAAGAAGCCGAGGAAATCGTCGAGCTTCTGAAAGAAGAGGTCCTGAAGCAGTTCAAGCAGCGCGAAGTGGAAATCGGCGAGATGATGCGCGAGTTTGAAAAGGTCGTTGTACTCCGCGCTGTCGACAGCAAGTGGATGGATCACATCGACGCGATGGAACAGCTTCGACAAGGTATCCACCTGCGCGCTTACGGACAAAACGATCCGCTGCGCGAGTACCAATTCGAAGGCTACGAAATGTTCCAGTCGATGGTCGCTGCCGTCGAAGAGGAAGTGGCCATGTACATCATGAAAGCAGAGGTCAGCCAAAACCTGGAGCGTCAGGAAGTGATCCGCGGTCAGGCTGCAGATCAGTCTCAACTGAAAACGTCCGGTCCATCCGAGCGTCCTGACAGCGAGACCTCCGGTGACGCCGATCCGAAAAACCGCGCTCAGCGCCGCGCCGAGGAACAGGAGCGCCGCCGTCAGATGAAACGGAATCAATAAAAACGATAGATTCACTGTCATTTTTGCTAGAAAACAACGAAACCCACTCTTTTCCGAAGCCGGAGAGAGTGGGTTTTTTTCGTTATTCTTCCTGACCGTCAGACAGGCTTCGTCCCTTTCCCGCTTTCTTCGTTGGAAAAATGATCGCTGTTTGTCTGACACTGCAGGATTGTATCGAACGATTTTGATAGAAAAAATAGGGAAAATCTTTACAATCGGTAGTACAACAAATTTTCGATGGAGGATGATAGCGATGAATAGAGCAGTGAGAATGGTACTAAGCACAACACTGGTATTGGGCTTGGCAGCTTCCGCCCTCTCTGTGGTACAGACCCCGGCTTCGGGGAAAAGCAAGGAAAGGGCCTATCTCATCGCTTATAAAAACAACATCCCGAGTGATTTGGAAGAGAGAATCGAAGAATCGGGAGGATCAGTGGAGACTGTCATCGATGAAGTCGGCATCGTATCCGCCACCTCTGATGATCCGGACTTTTTAGAGAAGATCAGGGAAGACAAGGAAGTGCTGGCAGCGGAGGAGGAGCTGGAAATCTTCCTCGACGAGGAGGAGCCGGAAGCGGCGGACGGACAGCCGATTACGGATATACCTCAGCCAGACTGGGATGATCCCGATCAGAATTATTACGATTTGCAATGGGATATCAAGCGAATCACCAATAACTTCAAATCCCATGAGATCAGCAAAGGAAACTCAAGAACGGTTGTCGGGATTATCGATACCGGATTGGACTTCGACCATCCGGACCTGCGGGACAATGCGGATGAAGAGGGCAGCAAGACATTTGTGCCGGGGACGAAGGACGCATGGGACCAAAACGGACATGGCACGCATGTTGCCGGTTCCATCGCAGCCAATGGCAAGATGCTCGGGGTGGGCCCCAACCTGACTGTGCGAGCCTACCGGGTGTTCGGGGCAACAGGCGGCGCCCAGCAGTCCTGGATTACGGACGCATTGGTGGAGGCAGCCAATGATGGGGTGGACGTTGTCAATATGAGCCTCGGCGGCTGGAGGTGGATGGCTCACAACTACGGTGAAAAAGGAGACTCCGCCTCGATGGTGGCTTACCACAGGGCTGTCCAGTACGCGGTGAAAAAAGGTGTCACAGTCGTCGTCGCTGCCGGCAACGACTCAAGAAACCTGGGAAGTCTGCACGATATGCAGGAATATTGGAAGGAAACCTACGGCCTCGATATCAAAGGGCCATCCCGGGTAGTACCGGCACAAATCCCAGGGGTGATCACCGTATCGTCGTCCAATGAATGGTCCGAAGACGAAATCGCCTTTTACTCCAACTACGGCAACCCGATCGATATAGCTGCACCGGGCGGAGACAATGGACCGGAATACGACAGACTGTACCGTCAAGACCCGAAAGGAGACTATCTGGATAAACGCGACTTCCGCTATCGCGCCTTCTCCACCTATCCGACGTACTTGCCGCCTTACTTTACCTCTAATCTGAAGGGGTACGCATTTATGCACGGCACGTCGATGGCAGCGCCCAAGGTGGCCGGAATTGCAGCCGTGATCAAATCGGAACATCCGGATATGAAGCCGTCCCAGGTGGCAGCGTTGATCAAGAAAACAGCGGAGGACTTCGGGAAGCGAGGACAAGACAAGTACTTCGGGGCTGGGGAAGCAAATATTTACAACGCGCTGACGGAGTAAACAATGGTTTACATCAGCTTGAAAAACTAGATGCTGAACGGGGGAATGAAGCATGAGAACGACAGGAAACGTAATGGGTGTTCAGGCGCAATTCATCCTCGAGAGAATCGACGAGACGTGGAAGATACTAAAGCGGAGAATGCAGGACGCTCAAGGGGGGTACCTGTTTACAGACAAAGCGCATGCGGCTGCAACAGCAGCAGAGGCTGCTTCGGCTGAGGGGGGCGGGGAAGCAGATGCTCACAATCAGGTGCTGGTCGGTGTCCAAAGCCCGGTCTTTGACGATCACAGGCTGACAACCGAGCTTCCCGAGCCCAACTGGGGCATTGAGCTGCCTTTGCAAGCTGCATTCATCACGGACACGGGAAGAGGCAGCCAGATGGGGAACGGATTATTCTCCCGCAGCACAAACAGCGTGAGAACAAGGCAAAAGAAGAAGCGTGCAGGGTTGTCGATCCTCCATTTGCTAGGCAGGATGGCTCGACCGGAAAAAGCGTCTGCAAGCCCGAACGAGCCGCAAGAGACAAGATCCGCTCCGGCACCGCCAAATCTGCCGGGAAGCCAAGGCTTCCGTTATTTGGGCCCCAATTCGTGATCACCGGTCATGTTGCGAATCCGCCGAATTACGGTACAATGATACATAGCATAATGAAGAGTAGGTGATTCGCACATGGCATTAATTGATATTGCGGACATCAAGCAAGAGATGTCGAGCATGGCTAAACGTTTAGCGGATATTAGGGGGTCTCTTTGACCTCCCAGTCAAGCAAGAGAGGATCGGTGAGCTGGAGGAGCGCATGCTGGCTCCGGACTTCTGGGACGACAACGACGCTGCCCAAAAGACGATCAGCGAGCTGAACGCCTTGAAGGGTCTGGTCGAGACCATGGGCAAGCTGGATGCCCAATACGAGGATTTGCAGGTCATGCTGGAACTGATCATCGAAGAAGGCGACGATTCGATGATTCAGGATGTGTACGACAGCACCCAGGCGCTGAAAAAGGAATTTGAAAGCTTCGAGCTGGAGCTGCTGCTCAGCGACCAGTACGATAAAAACAACGCCATTCTCGAGCTTCATCCGGGTGCAGGCGGTACGGAATCCCAGGACTGGGCGTCCATGCTGCTGCGCATGTACACACGCTGGGGGGAATCCAAGGGCTTCAAGGTGGAGACGCTGGATTACCTGCCAGGGGATGAAGCGGGGGTTAAAAGCGTTACGCTCTTGATCAAGGGGCATAATGCATACGGCTACCTCAAATCGGAAAAAGGCGTCCATCGTCTGGTCCGAATCTCCCCGTTCGATTCGTCGGGGCGCCGTCACACCTCCTTTGTTTCCTGCAATGTCCTGCCTGAGATCGAGGATGACACAGAGGTGAACATCCGTACGGAAGATTTGAAGATCGACACCTACCGTTCCAGCGGTGCGGGAGGTCAGCACATCAACACGACCGACTCCGCTGTCCGGATCACGCACCTTCCGACCGGCATTGTCGTGACCTGCCAGACGGAGCGCTCCCAGATCAAAAACCGCGAGCGGGCGATGAAAATGCTGGCAGCCCGTCTGTTTGAAAAGAAGCGGGAAGAGCAGGAGAAAACACTGCAGGCGATTCAGGGGGAGCAAAAGGATATCGCCTGGGGCAGCCAGATTCGCTCCTACGTGTTTCACCCATACAGCCTGGTCAAGGATCACCGCACCAATGTGGAGGTTGGAAACGTGCAGGCTGTCATGGACGGGGACATCGATTCGTTTATCGATGCATATCTCCGTTCGCAAATCAACCGTCCGGAACAGGCATGACTCTTTTCGGACAGCAAGAAGCGGGGGAGGCTTCCATGAAGGGAAAGCCGTTGATTCTCGGTCATCGCGGGGCATCACATGATGCCCCGGAAAACACCTGTGCTGCCTTTTCCATGGCCATGGAGCAACAAGCAGACGGGGTAGAACTAGACGTCCAACTGACAACAGACGGGCGTCTTTGTGTTATTCACGATCACACTCTGGAGCGGACCACCAGCGGCTTTGGCCCCGTTGGCGAAAAGACAATGGCCGAGCTTTCCGCACTGTCGGCAGGAGCCTGGTTCAGTCCCGAGTTCTCGGAACAAAAGGTTCCGGAGCTGGCAGACGTGTTGGCGCTTCTGCCCGAGGGAGCCACTGTGAATGTAGAGATAAAAAACGGTCCTGCATGGTACGAAGGAATCGGCACCGCAGTGGCCGAACAATTATGCATGTGGAAAAACAAGCTCTCGTTGATCGTATCCTCCTTTGACCATCAGGTTCTGGAAGAGGTGCATCGGCGGGAGCCTGCCTTGTATCTGGGGCTGCTGTACGAAGCGAGGCTGTACGACCCGGTTGCCTACGTGCGGTCGCTGCCGTACCCGGTATATTCGCTGCATCTCTGGCATGGTCTGATTACAGCGGAAATCGCCCGGCAGGCACACGCGGCTGGCCTTCGCGTTTTTGCCTACACCGTCGACGAGCCGGAGGAAGTGGCCAGGCTGACGGCGTTCGGCATCGATGCGATCATGACCAACAAGCCTCGCGAGGTGCGGCAAATGAGCGGGCATCGGGTTTCACCTCGGATCTAATGCGCTTCCGCATGGAAAGAGACAAGCAAAAGGAAGAAGGAGAAAAAAATGCTCTACGTCGCTATGCTGTCCATCATCGATCAGGATTTGAACGCAAAAGTGCGTCCGGCCCACTTGGACTACATCAACGATTTGTACAAGCAGGGAAAAGTAGTGATGGCCGGCCCATTTACGGACAAGCAGGGAGGTCTGGTCATCTATAAAGCGGATACGCAGGAAGAAGCGCTTCGATTGGCTCAGGCTGATCCGGTGGTGAAGGAAGGAGCTCGTACGCTGGAATTGCGCGAATGGAGTCCTTTAAATTTTCCTCTGGGATAAGTTGACCAAATGGAGAATGAATAGAGCGCAGCAGAGGCATACTTAGCGAAGAAATATTCTTCAATAAGGAGGGAACAGCCATGAAGCGCTTCCCAATATCTGTCCTTACTGTTGCGCTTGTTCTATTTTTGAGTGCTTGTGGCGGAGGAGGCAACCAAGCCCAGCCGCCTGCCAATCAGCCAGCCGGAGAGACGACCCCAACCGCTCCTACTGGCGGGTACGATGCGGCGACGGCTGAAACGCTGTTTAAAAACAATTGCGCCAGCTGCCATGGACAGGATTTGTCCGGCTCAGTCGGTCCGAATTTGACCCAGGTTGGCGGCAAGTACACCAAGGAGCAGATTCTGGAGATCCTGAAAAACGGAAAAGGCGGCATGCCCGGCGGCCTAGTCAAGGATCAAGACGCCGAGACGGTGGCTGCTTGGCTCGCCGACAAGAAATAGCTGTCATATCAATCAGAACGTGCGCTTCACTCGGCACACGTTGTAGCGCTGCATGGCGGTAGTCGAACATATGCATCGCTCGGGACCTGCAAAAACATGCATGGAACAAAGCGTCCGATAAATTGTCGGGCGCTTTTTCTATGGCAAGGGTTGTTTTTTGGATGAATGTTTATTATTATTTTTGTATAAAAATACAGATAGGGAGAGGGACTATGATCCGGGTCGGAATTGTCGGGGCAACTGGTTACAGCGGTGTCGAGCTGATACGTCTTTTGGCCGGCCATCCTCACGTGAAGGTGGCCAATTTATATTCCAGCACGTCAGAAGGAGAATCGCTTGCAAGCGTGTTCCCCCACGTGCAGGCGCTTGAG
The DNA here is from genome assembly GCF_037964015.1 of Brevibacillus sp. FSL K6-6036. Classification (NCBI taxonomy): domain Bacteria; kingdom Bacillati; phylum Bacillota; class Bacilli; order Caryophanales; family Paenibacillaceae; genus Brevibacillus; species Brevibacillus sp. FSL K6-6036. The sequence goes on along the minus strand of NZ_CP150173.1, from coordinate 4,594,811 downwards.
CTTCCCGTCCTGGCAAAAATAGATGCCGGGCAAATGGGAGCGGACAACGATGTCATTTTTCTCGCTACCCCTGCGGGTGTCAGTGCTGAGCTTTCGCCAGAGCTGGTCAAGAACGGCGCGAAAGTGATTGACCTGTCCGGTGATTTCCGTTTGAAGGACGGTGCTGCCTATACGCAATGGTATAAGCGGCAGCCGGCGGCGGACGAATGGCTGCAGAAAGCAGTCTACGGCTTGTCCGAATGGAAAAAGGAAGAGATTGCGGGAGCAGAGCTGATCGCCAATCCGGGCTGCTATCCGACTGCTGCATTGCTGGGAATGATTCCGCTGGCAAAATCGGGCTGGGTCAACCCGAAAAGCTGGATCATCGACGCCAAATCAGGTGTTTCCGGGGCAGGACGGGGTGTTTCGCTCGGGGTTCACTACAGTGAAATCAATGAAAGCATCCATGCATACAAGGTCTCGTCCCACCAGCATACGCCCGAGATTGAGCAGGAGTTGACGGGGCAGGCAGAGCTGGAGCAGCTCATCCAGTTCACACCCCATCTCGTGCCGATGACGCGGGGAATCCTGGTGACGGCCTATGGACAACTGGAGAAGGCAGCCGCTCTTTCCGAGCTTCAGGAGCTTTACCAGTCCGCCTATGCGGGAAAGCCGTTTGTCCGCCTTCGTCAGCCGGGCAGTCATCCGCGCACCAAAGAGGTGTATGGTTCCAACTATTGCGACATCGCGCTGCATATAGATGATAGAACCGGCCGGGTCATTGTGCTTTCCGTAATCGATAACGTCGTCAAAGGAGCGGCAGGTCAGGCGGTGCAAAACATGAACATCATGCTTGGGCTGCCGGAGACAGCCGGTTTGCCGCTCGTACCGCTTTTCCCGTAGAGGAGGTATAAAATGCAGGGCATTGTCGTCATAAAATGCGGGGGCAGCACGATGGAGCAGCTACCCGGGAGCTTTTTTCAAACAATTGCACGGCTTCAGAAAATGGGGAAGCAGCTCGTGATCGTCCATGGAGGGGGACCCGCCATCAACAGCATGCTGGAGCGGCTGGCGATATCTTCCGTATTCGTGGACGGCCTCCGCGTGACCTGCGAGGATACACTGGAGGTTGTGGAAATGGTGCTCTGCGGCCAGATCAACAAATGGCTGGTCAGACGCCTGACAGAACACGGAGCGAGAGCGTGGGGCGTGAGCGGGATGGATGGAAGCATGCTCACGGCGGTACGGACGGAAAAGCCGCTGGGCTGGGTAGGCGAAGTGAAGGCGGTAGATGCCGCGATCCCGCGGACCATTCTCGGTCAGGGGTACGTGCCGGTGATAGCTCCGCTTGCCGCAGGAATTGACGGGGCAGAGAGGTACAATGTAAACGCCGATGTGTCGGCAGGAGCGATTGCCGCTGCATTGAGAGCCGAAAGCCTGATCATGGTGACGGACGTTCCGGGCATTTTAAAGCCGGAGGCGGATGGCACCAAAGCGCTTGTTTCCAAAACGGATGAGGCTGAAATCGGACGCATGATCAGCGAGGGAATGATCACAGGCGGAATGATCCCCAAGGTGCAGGCTGCGCTCGATGCGCTTTCCGCCGGGGTAGCGCAGGTCGTCATATGCCGCGGCACAGCGGAAGATTTGCTTAAGGTTTGTCAGGGTGAACCGGCCGGCACGGCAATCGTGGCTGCCGCAGCCGAAAAAAATCAAGCAGCACGTTGAGGAGGAGAAACCATGAGTACGACGACTGCTCCACTCCATTTGATGAATAACTATGCAAGATGGCCGATACACCTCGTAAAAGGGAAGGGAAACCGGGTCTGGGACGAGGCGGGCAAGGAATATTTGGACTTCATCTCGGGGATTGCCGTTACGTCCTTGGGACATGTGCCGACAAAAGTAGCCGGCAAGCTGCATGAACAGCTGGATATGCTCTGGCATTGCTCCAATCTGTTCCACGTTCCCGGCCAGGAGAAGCTGGCGGCAAAGCTGAGCGAGCTGTCGGGTCTTTCACGGACACTATTTTGCAACAGCGGCGCCGAGGCGAACGAAGGCCTGATCAAGCTGGCACGCCGCTATGCACAGAAGGTGAAAGGGACAGACCGCTACGAAATCATTACGTTTGGCCAGTCGTTTCACGGGAGGACGCTGGCGACCCTGACCGCCACAGGCCAGGAGAAGGTAAAAGACGGCTTCCTGCCGCTTCCCGAGGGATTCGTAACTATTCCCTACAATGATTTGGCGGCGGTGCATGAGGCCGTAAATGAAAAGACATGCGCGATCATGCTTGAGCTGGTGCAAGGGGAAGGCGGCGTGCATCCTGCATATGAGAAATTTGTCAAAGGGCTCCGCCAGATTTGCGACGAACACGGCCTGCTGCTTTTGATCGATGAGGTGCAGACCGGCATCGGACGGACCGGCACCTGGTTTGCTTTTCAGCAATACGGCATTTTGCCCGATGCGATTTCGCTTGCAAAGGGACTTGGCAGCGGATTCCCGATCGGCGCCGTTCTGGCTACCGAGGAAGCGGCTCAGGCATTTGCCCCCGGCACCCACGGGACGACCTTCGGCGGCAATCCGCTCGCTATGGCTGCAGGTTTGGCCACGCTGGAAACCATCGAGGAAGACGCAATGCTGGAGCGGGTGAACGAGCTGCATCAGCTGCTGGTAAGCAGCTTGCAGCAAATCAAGGCAGCCTTTCCGGACAAAGTGGTCGAAATCAGAGGCAAGGGCCTGCTTTTGGGGATGGAGCTTTCGATCCCGGCAGCTCCTGTACTGGATTACGCGCGGGAAAAAGGGCTGCTGCTGTTGCTCGCGGGACCTCAGGTCATACGGATGCTGCCGTCGTTTATTACAACGGAAAATGAAGTGGCACAGGCAGCAGCGGTGCTAAAGGAAGCGATCGCCCAAGCGTAGCTTTCAAATAGAGGGGACGGTGGGTAAGACGTGTACGCGTGCCAGTGAAGAGAAGCTTTATGGCCACGCAAAAGACAGCAGGAAAATAGTTGCAACGAGTAGGAAAAGATAAAAAACTCGTTGCATTTTTATAATCATAAATGTATATTAATACAGTAAGTTGCATAAATTTTCGCAAGTGAGTGCCCTTTGGAGAGGAGTGGCTTTCATAGATGGATAAAGAGAAACAGGGATTGGGACCAGGTTATTTGACGCTGGAGACAGGTGAAGTATTCGCCGGAACGCTGTATGGAGCGCCGCTGGAAGGAATCGGGGAAGTGGTTTTTCATACAGGAATGACAGGGTATCAGGAAGTGATGAGCGACCCGTCCTTCGCCGGTCAGATCGTCACGTTTACGTATCCGCTGATCGGCAATTACGGAGTCAACGACAACGATTACGAGGCAGCCAAGCCCGCTTTGGCCGGGATGGTCGTCAGTGAGCTGTGCATGGAGCCCAGCCACTATCAATCGGTTCGCACACTGGCGGAAACGGCAGAGGATTTCGGCTTTCCGATCCTGGCGGGTATCGATACGCGGACGATTACGAAGCGAGTGCGCCAGGACGGGCCGCTGTGGGGAGCCATTTCCGATCAACCCCTGGCAGCGGAAGAAGTAGCCGCACTCAAGACCAAACACATCAAAAAGTCGCTGGTCGCAGAAGTATCCTGCCAAGAGATAAAACGCTACCCGGGCTCGCAGGAGCATGTGGTGCTGGTCGATTTGGGGATGAAGCAATCGATTCTGGACGCGCTGCTGGAGCTTGGCTGCCGGGTGACGGTGGTGCCGTTCGACACGCCGTACGCCCAGATTCAAGCGCTGCAGCCGGACGGACTGCTCTTTTCCAATGGACCCGGCGATCCGGAAGATCTGCATGCCTATTGCAGTGAATGGAGAAAAGCGGCTGAGCAGTATCCGACGCTCGGTATCTGCCTTGGTCATCAGGTTCTCGCGCTGGCGTTCGGAGGAAAGACGGAGAAACTGAAATACGGCCACCGCGGAGGAAACCATCCGGTCAAGGAGCTTGCGACCGGCAAAGTATACATGACCTCGCAAAATCACGGCTATGTCGTAAAGGAAGAGTCGCTGGACAAACGGCTGCTCACGGTTACCTACCGCAATGTAAACGACGGATCGGTAGAGGGCATTCGCCATCAATTGCTGCCGGTCATGAGCGTCCAGTTCCATCCGGAAGCCCATCCGGGGCCAAGCGACACCTCACATATTTTTCAGCAATTCTTGCAGTCGATGCGTGTAGTGGGAGCGAAGAGATATGCCTAAATTGCCGCACATTCAAAAAGTGTTAGTCATCGGGTCGGGACCGATCGTGATCGGTCAGGCGGCGGAGTTTGATTATGCCGGAGCACAGGCCTGCCTTTCCCTGAAGGAAGCGGGGGTCAAGGTCGTGCTTGTGAACAACAACCCGGCCACGATCATGACAGATGAACAAGTTGCCGACAAAGTCTATTTGGAGCCGCTGACGGTAGAGTCCGTGACAGCAATTATCGCCAAGGAGCGTCCGGACGGCCTTTTGCCAACGCTGGGCGGTCAGACGGGATTGAACCTAGCCGTGTCCCTGGCGGAAGCGGGCGTATTGGAAAAGTACGATGTAGAGCTGCTGGGAACTCCTTTGGAAGCGATCCAAAATGGTGAAGACCGCGAGCTGTTCAAGAAGCTGATGCAAAAAATCGGCGAGCCTGTGCCGGAGAGCGCCACTGTCGAATCTGTCGAGGCTGCGGTCGCCTTTGCCGACTCCATCGGCTATCCCGTTATCGTCCGTCCTGCCTATACGCTGGGTGGAGCGGGCGGCGGCATCGCGGACAGCGAGCAATCCCTCCGGACAGTAGCGGCAAACGGAATCGCCGCAAGCCCGATCGGTCAGGTGCTGATCGAACGCAGCGTCAAAGGCTGGAAAGAAATCGAATACGAAGTGATGCGGGATGCGAGCGATACGTGCATCATCGTCTGCAACATGGAAAATCTGGACCCGGTGGGTATCCACACGGGAGACAGCATCGTTGTCGCGCCTTCCCAGACGCTGACCGACAGGCAGTACCAGATGCTCCGCAGTGTATCCACCAAGGTGATCCGCTCGCTGGGCGTGGTAGGCGGCTGCAATATCCAGTTCGCCCTCGACCCGAACTCGGACAGCTACTACCTGATCGAGGTCAACCCGAGAGTGAGCCGCTCCAGTGCGCTCGCATCCAAAGCGACCGGCTATCCGATCGCCCGGATCGCGGCCAAACTGGCGCTTGGCTACAATCTCGACGAAGTGTTGAATCCGATTACCGGCTATACGTATGCCAGCTTTGAGCCGACGCTGGACTATATTGTAGTGAAAATCCCGCGCTGGCCGTTTGACAAATTTCCGCTGGCGGACCGGCAGCTGGGGACCCAGATGAAAGCGACCGGTGAAGTGATGTCGATCGCCCGCAATCTGGAAGCGGGACTGCTCAAGGCTGTGCGCTCCCTGGAGCAGGGCTGCACGCATCTGAGCCGTCCCGATCTGGCAGCGTGTGATCGGGAGACATTGGTCCAGCTCGTTCAGGAAGCGACCGATGTGCGGCTGTTTGCACTAGCCGAAGCGATCCGAAAAGGCTTTACGGAAAGCGAGCTGCATGGATTGACAGGGATTGATCCGTTTTTCCTGCGAAGCCTCGCAAAGATCGTGTCGTTGGAAAAAGAGCTGGCTGCATGCGAAACGCTGACCCCCGAACTGCTGACGGAAGCGAAGCGACGCGGATTTGCCGACGAGACGATCGCCGGGCTGATCGGCTGCACGGCAGCGGAAGTAAAGCAGCTCAGAGTGCAGTACAACATCAAGCCGACGTATAAAATCGTCGATACCTGCGCCGCAGAGTTCGATGCGCAAACGCCGTACTACTATTCTGATTGGCAGGGTGCCGATGAGGTCGAGGAGCTGACCGGCAAAAAAGTGCTGGTGCTCGGCTCAGGGCCGATCCGGATCGGACAGGGGATTGAATTTGACTACTGCTCGGTACACGCCGCAAAAGCACTGCAGGCAAAGGGGATCGCGGCCATCGTCGTCAACAACAACCCGGAGACGGTGAGTACCGATTACGAGACAGCGAACCATCTCTACTTCGAGCCGCTTCACGCGGAAGACGTGCTGCACGTAGCGGAGCGGGAGCAGGTGGACGGAGTCATGGTGCAGTTCGGCGGACAAACGGCGATCAATCTGGCCGCCAAGCTGGAAGCAGCAGGTTTGACTGTGATGGGAACGAAGCTCGAAGCGATTGAGCGGGCAGAGGATCGCGAGCTCTTTTACGCCATGCTCAGAGGGCTGGATATTCCGCATATCCCGGGGCAGGGTGTATCCACGCTGGAGGAAGCGGCTGCAGCAGCGTCTACCGTAGGGTACCCGGTCCTGCTGCGTCCTTCCTACGTCATCGGCGGGCAGGGCATGGTCGTGGCACATGACATCGATGAGCTATCCGCCACGATTGAGGGATGGTTGAGCCAGCCAAACAGCCAGGACTTTTTCCCGCTTCTCGTCGACAAATACGTACCGGGCATGGAAGCGGAAGTAGATGCCGTCTGTGACGGCCAATCGGTATTGATCCCGGGCGTCTACCAGCACGTGGAGAAGGCCGGGATTCACTCAGGCGACAGCGTTGCCCTTTTCCCGGCACCGTACCTGACTGACGAAGTCAAAGCCACGATTGCACGCTACACCGAAGCCATTGCCCGCGAGATGGGAGCGGTAGGCCTGATCAACATTCAATTTGTCATCAGCGGCGATACGGTATACGTGCTGGAGGTAAACCCTCGCGCTTCCCGTACCGTGCCGATTACGAGCAAGGTGACGGGCGTTCCGATGGTCGAGCTGGCCGTCCGCGCCCAGTTGGGAGAGAAGCTGGCGGAGATGGGGTACAAAGCAGGTCTTTTGCCTGACATTCCGTTTGCCGTAGTGAAAGCGCCTGTTTTCTCGACCGTAAAGCTGACCGGTGTGGACCCTGCGCTCGGCCCGGAAATGAAGTCGACGGGAGAGGTGCTCGGTCTGGGCCATAGTTTCGCTGAAGCGGCAGGAAAGGCGTTTGCTTATAAAGACAGCATTTTTTCAAGCTGGCAAGCAGGACAGATTTGCCTGGTATCTTTGGCGGACGGAGACAAAACGGCAGAGGTGCTGCCTGCGCTGAAGCGATTGCAGGAGCAAGGCGGCGTATTGGCAGGAACGCCAGGAACGGCCGCATGGCTCAAGGAAAACGGCTTGAGCGTCGCTCACGTGATCGGGGATGAGCAGGAGCTTGTGGAGCTGGTTCAGACCGAGGGTGTGGCCTTTGCCCTGATTACGGCGACCAAAGGAAACAGTCGCGGGCGCAGCGGTTTTGCCCTCCGCAGCCGGGCCGTCCAACAAGGATTACCGTTGTTTACTTCCAGTGAGACATTCGCTTTGTATGTGCAAGCCATTTCGGAGAAAAGAGGTGACGGGCATGCAGCCTGTGAAGATATTGGATCGCTTTCCAAACGCACAGTGGGCCAAATATAAGGGGAAAGACCTTTTGCGGGTCGATGAATTCAGTGGAGAAGAGCTGATGCAGCTTTTGGAGCTGGCGGCTCACATCAAAAAGCTGCAGAAGAACGGTCAGCCATACCAGCCCCTGCAAGGGAAAACGCTGGGAATGATTTTTGACAAGTCATCCACCCGCACCCGCGTTTCCTTTGAAGTCGGCATGTACCAGCTCGGCGGCATGGCGATGTTTTTAAGCGGCAAAGAACTGCAGCTCGGACGGGGGGAGCCGATCAGCGATACGGCGAAAGTCATGTCGCGCTATGTTGACGCGATCATGATTCGGACGTTTTCCCATGCCGGTGTGGAGGAATTGGCGGAGCACGCCTCGATCCCGATCATCAACGGACTCACGGATGACTTCCACCCGTGTCAGGCATTGGCCGACATGCTCACGATCTGGGAGCACAAGGGCAAGCTGAAGGGGATCAAGCTGGCTTACGTAGGAGACGGAAACAACGTGGCCAATTCGCTCGTGCTGGCGGCTGTGCTGCTGGGTATGGACGTTCGCGTCGCCACGCCGCCGGGATATGAAATGAATGCGGCCATCGTCGAGCAGGCAAAAGGATATGCGCAGGCAAACGGTGGAAAGCTGCTCGTGACCCACGATCCCGTCGAGGCAGTCAAAGACGCTGATGCCGTGTACACCGATGTCTGGACCAGCATGGGCTTCGAGGCGGAAAACGAGCAGCGGCTGCAAGCGTTCGCTGCTTATCAGGTGAACGAAAACCTGGTCAGCCACGCCAGCCCGGAATACCTCTTCCTGCACTGCCTGCCTGCTCACAGAGGGGAAGAAGTATCTGCCGGCGTGATCGACGGTGCAAACTCCGTCGTCTTTGATCAGGCGGAAAACAGGCTGCATGCGCAGAAAGCAGTGTTGGCTGCTGTTGTGTGAATATAGTTCTAGGTACAAATTCCTATTTATAATTGAAGCTTATAGACTATGAATCTATTATTGCCGAATTTTGTCACTTATGTGTAAAATATAGGCATGAAAGCGCGAAGAAGTACAGACTGTATCTGGTCGCTTGGTCTGTATGGAGCCAGTAGCGAATCCGCCTTTTCCCTCGGGAAAAGGGAAGCTGTACAGGCTGTATTTGGTCGCTTGGCCTGTACGTTAGAGCTAAGTAGCGAAACTAGCTTTCTCCACTATTTATTTAAGGAGGGGAATGGCATGAAAAAATGGTTTGGAGCACTTCTGTTGGTAGCAGGTATCGTTGCTGCAACTTCTGCTAACTGGTACGTTGGCTAAAGGTAGGAAAACTAGAGAAACACCGCTTGTTCAAAGTGGTGTTTTTCATTGCTTTTTCGGAGGTAACGAAACATGCTGCTTGACGTGATAGCCTTCTCGTTTTTAATCGCTTTCCTCAGGGGCGGACGGGTAAAGAGCATTCCTACCTTTAACGGATTGGCCTTTCTGGTGATTTGTATTTTGCTCCAGATTACATCAGGCTTTTTCCCGTCGATTGGTGGAATATTTGTATCCGTTGCCTATCTGGCACTGCTGCTCTTTTTTTACTTTAACAGAGAGCATGAAGACATCAGGATTTTTATGATCGGGTGGTTTTTGAACGCGCTGGTCATCTGGCTGAATGGAGGGCGCATGCCTGTCGATATCGAGCAGGCAAAACAGCTTCCTTACCCGATAGAGCCTTTGTTGAATGGCACGGATTTCAAGCACTCGCTTTTGACGGATCAAACGGTGTTCCCTTTCCTTGCAGATATTATGCATATGCCGTTCCCTATTCCGAGGCTGATCAGTATTGGCGACCTGTTTATTATGTTGGGGACGTTCCTTCTTGTTCAGCGCATTACAAACAAGCCTATCTCTTTAATACGATTGCGCGAAGGTAAAAATTATGCAGAAAAATATTGACCTCACCCGTTTTTTCAAACATCTGTTTATTCAGTTTTTTCTCCCTCTTGCAGCGATCGCCGTATTTGTTTCGGTGCTGCCGGATTGGGAGCCACGCAATCACTGGAGCGTCTTGTTCATCTTTACGCTTTTGACCATCGTAGGGGCTTTTGCCCCTATTAGCACATTTAACGCGAGACTGACTGTCAATAATGCATTGTTTTTTTCGGGAATTCTCTTGTATGGCACATGGGTTGCGGTCTGGGCCGCAGTCGTTGAATTATTGATTGTGACCGTACTGAGCCGTTCTTCCTTGAAGAAGGCCATGTTTAACTGCGGGCAAATCCTGCTGACTCTCTGGCTGGTAGGATTTTTACATCATGCCGCCGACTCGGCCGGTATCCCGTGGATGTTTTCGGACCTGTTGCTGATTCTTGTTTATTGGTTTGTCAACACGTCACTGGTGGCTTCGGGAATCTCCTATTTCTTTCATGTAAAGTGGCTGGACACCTTTGCGAGCATGGTCAAAGGTGGGTCAAACACGTACATTATGCTCATGATTATCGGCGGTATTGGAGCCAGGCTGGTAGCACAATACGGATGGCTTTCGCTCATTCCGTTGCTGGCTGCGTTTATCTCCTTGAATATTGTATTCCGCCAATATTTTCGCAACATTAACAAGCTCCAACAAAAAATGGACGAAATCCAAACCTTTAACCACAGCTTTCTGACGACAATGGCAGCTTCGATCGATGCCCGTGACCACTACACGAGCGGCCATTCGCAGCGTGTGGCCCACTGGGGACGGGAAATTGCGCGTGCTATCGGGATGCCACCGGATAAAGTGGATGAAGTCTATTTTGGCGGCATCTTGCATGACATCGGAAAAATCGGTATCGAGGATCACATTCTCAATAAAAAAGGAAAATTAACACCGGAAGAGTACGACAAGATCAAGCAGCATACGGTGATTGGATATGAAATTATCTTGCAGGCAGGGATGTTTCACGAACTGCTGCCCGCCATTCGCTCCCACCACGAACGGATCGACGGGAAGGGCTACCCGGATGGCTTGAAGGGGGACGAGATCCCGCTGATGGCCCGTATTTTGGCCATCTCCGACGCATTTGACGCCATGGTTGCGGATCGTCCCTACCGGAAAGGACTCCCGGTCGAAGACGCACTTCAGGAGATCAGGAAAGGGGCAGGGACACAGTTTGATGCAGAACTGGCCTACCAATTCATTCGCGTGGTCAGTCAGTTGTCCCGGGAAGAGCTTGAAAAAATAATCCAGCAAGATAACCAAACGCAGTTACAGGAGGTGCTTCAGTAAGAACACCTCGCTGTAACTGTTTTTATTTTCCCGCGTTGCCATCCGGTAACGGTCAGCCGGCAAGCTCGTTCCAGATTCGTTTGATCGTCCACACGCCTTCCTGGCAAGAAATCCGGTAGACGTCCGGGTTGGTCAGGGCTTCCCAGTCGGCAAAGCCGTATGTATCGTCGAGCTGCTTCAGGAGGAGGGCCATCAGACAGCCATGGGTGACCAGTACGGTATGAGAGAAGGGAGCGGAAAGCGCATCACGGAGCAAGGATAACCCGCGATTCATGGCTTCCTGGCTGCTTTCACCGCCTTCGTAGCACAGCGTCAGATCAGAAAACGTGTCTCGCAGGCGCTCGTACCAGTCAGGCATCGAATATGCGGAAAGGACTCTCTCTTCGAGCCGGCTGTCAGTCTCGATCTCCAGTCCGAAATGCCGGGCAAGCGGCTCCGCAGTAGCTTGTGCACGCAAATAAGGACTTGCGATGATCCGTTCAACGGGTATGTCCGTAAAAAAGGCAGCCAGCGCGGCAGCTTGCTGGCAGCCCAAAGGCGTGAGTGCCGCGTCAGGGTCCTGGCCCTCTGCTTTACAGTGTCTGACGAGGTAAAAATGTTTCATAGAGAAACCTCCCGTTGCGAGTGAAGTGGACAAAAGCGCAAAGCCGAGTGTAAAAAAGCTTGGACAAGAACATGTGTTTTCTAGATAATAGTGGGAATGGAAAATTCTTTTCCCCGAATCCAAACAGGAGTGTGAAAGTTGATGATTCCTACCTACCAGGACGCCGACATTATTTTGAAGCTGTACCAGCAGTACGAATCGGAGCGAATGCAAGAAGCGAAAAAGTGGTTCTCCCATACGATCGCAAATAAAGAATGGAGCTACGATACGTTCATCGGGCGCTATCCCCGCGGGAGCGAGGAATTTGCCCGTTTTGTCACGCTGTACGGCTTTTTCGAGATGATCGGTGTTCTCCACAAAAATGGTCTCGTCCACCCCGATCTGCTGTTTGACATGTGGTATATCAACGGTTTTTATGTGCCGATGTACCCGATCATCGCAGGGTGGAGAGCGGAGGGCGATATTCACATAGCTGAAAATTTCGAGCGCCTGGCCGCAGCCGAGCTGGCATGGATCAGAGAGCACAAGGGAGAGGAATACGTCCCGCAGGTTCCATACAAAATTCATGCATAACGATGTTGAAACAATTAACCGGAATAGTCTGGACCAGTTGGCGGAACCTCCTCCAGGGTGTATTTGACCTCGGAAAAGTTGCGGATCGCCAGTTCTTCTCTGGTCCGCTTTCCGGTTTTTTTGTCGATCACGAGCCTCCAGATTTCATTGCGTCTGTAATTTTTTCCACCCCGGCGCATAAACTTGTGATTCCGCTCTTCGAGATGATAGGAGAGCGGCCACTCGCGATCTGTGTAAATCGCTCCCTTGAGATGCTTATCTGTCAGATTGACGCGCAATTGAAAGGTTTGCTTTGTCGGGTTGTAGAGGCGAAGATCGATATAGTTGTAAAAAACGCTGGCACCGCTGCCAAAAGGCAGGACGCGCTGATCGTCCGGAAAAGGATCAAACTGATGGTGGTGCCGTTCCGCAATCTCGAGCGGCGTGTGAAGCGCCATCCAGAAGAGCAGGTTGGCAAGCTGGCACAGGCCGCCGCCAACACCTGTTCGCACCTCTCCTTGTGACAAAAGCAGTCCTTCCACGTAGCCTTTTTCCTTTGTCGTCTTGCCTACCCGGTTCCAGAAGGAGAAGGTTTCCCCGGGCCTGATCAGCAGTCCGTCAATGGACGGAATCGCAATCCGCAAATTGATGATTTTGTTTTCCTGCAGATGTGGATCGGAGCTTCCCAGCTTTCTCCGAAGCAAGGACTGATGCTTTTTGCACGTGAATGAAAAAGAGGGGGCTTGCTGCTGGCGGGCAAAGCGAACCCCGGAAACGCGGTCAGACAGCATTCGGCCGATTCTCTTTTGGCTGACCCGCAGGTGATAGAACAAGGGATGAAGGCGAGACAGTGTCAGGGAAGTCACATCCTTTACTCAAGAGATAGTCAAAGCGAGAAGGCAGGAGAGCAGGTAAATCCATTGCCAGCTTCAAACAGGCACCGCTTAGCGGGGCGCGGCGGGAGAGGCATGCGTTCAAACATCGGAAGCCGGTCAATTCAGAATCGTCTGATATGATCATACACGAGTGATTCACATTTTAAAAATGAACAGATAAAAACGGGCTGTACCTGGTCTTGCCCCTTGGTACAACCCGTTTTTCAGCCTTTCGCACTACCGCGGCATTCGGCTAAGTCTATTGTTTCATGCCTGTATAGATGTGGATCGCGTCTCTCAAAAATTCGGCCATGCCTGGCTGATTCTGATCGTAGTACGCTTTGAACCGCTCGTCATCTACATACATTTGAGCAAGCCCTGCATGTGCCTCTTTGCTGTACTCGCTCCAGGAGTGCATCAGCCACTGCTTATGCAAATCCGCCGCTTTTTGGGCGAGAGCGCTTCCCGGATCGCCGGTTTTGAACGCCTCAGCCAATGTGGTGGCAACTTCACTCTCCAGGCGCTTTACTTCCCCAAGCTGCTCCTGTGTCATGTTCTTCAGCTTTTGATTGGATTTGTCTACAACGTCGTCTCCGTACTTTTTGCGAATTTCTTCTCCGTACGTTTTCTCGTTATCGTCAATCAGCTTTTGTTTAAACCCTTCGAACTTCTCTTGATCGGTCATGGTCATTCTCCCTTCCATAGAAGCGATTGTCTTTTCAACATTTTTGATCAGCAGATCGAGCTGCTTTCTTCTGTCGAGGAGCTGCTCACGATGTTCTTTTAGCGCCTGGGCCCGGCTGAAGGACGGGGAGGTCACGATCTCCTTGATCACGTCCAGCGTAATCCCCAATTCTCTGTAAAACAGAATTTGCTGCAACCGATCGACCTCCGCCTGACCGTAAATCCGGTACCCTGACGAGTTGATTCTCGCCGGCTTAAGAATCCCGATCTCGTCATAATACCGCAGCGTTCTCGTACTGACTCCCGCCAATTGGCCCAGCTTCTGCACCGTATATTCCATGTGCTCACCTCCTGACACCATCACTGTACACCTTTACGTATGCGTCAAAGTCAACGGGATTTGTAAAAAAAATTTCCGGAAAAGCTTGTCTGCTTCTCAAAAACGTCAGGGCGACCTCCGCTTGCCTTGATATGGCTAGGGAGAGAAGCGAAAGGACCAGGCTCTGACGAACACGGAGTATCTTCTCGGATCGGCAAACCCCAACGGCCTGTATGCATTTTCATGAAAGGAAAAAGCATATCTATGCAATTGGCGGATCATGTACCTGTTATGAACGGAGTAGGCTAAGGCGGGGTACACTTCTTTGCCTCTTCTTTATATTCATTACTTCCAACAGGTTGGCATGCGTCTGCTTTATCTATAGTCCTCTCATTTGTTGAAGACCTCGCCTGACCGTGGCAGCAGCTTTGACCGTTTGGCTTCGCGGATGATAGACTCCGCTTCACCGAAGGAATCAAAGCTGTGCAGGTCCAGGCAGCCCGTGCTCGATCGCTTGAAGGCTTCGGGGAAACCTCTGCCTAGGATCGAGGCTGCTGCTCTAGTTGTAACATGAAAAAAAGAAGGAGGAAACAAAAAAGGCGTTGTATTTTTATAAGTTAGTATGTATAATTACTCATAAATAATTTTTCTACACGGGGAGAGAAAGAACGATGGAAAAAGATAAAATTGTTTTGGCCTATTCAGGCGGTTTAGATACATCTGTAGCGATCAAATGGCTGCAAGACACATACAATTACGACGTCATTGCGGTAGCGCTGGACGTAGGAGAAGGAAAGGACCTTGATTTTGTCCAGAAAAAAGCGCTGCAGGTCGGTGCACTGAAGTCGATCGTCGTCGACGCGAAAGAAGCTTTTGCCCAGGAATACGTGCTTCCGGCGCTGCAGGCAAACGCCATGTACGAAGGCAAATATCCGCTCGTGTCCGCTTTGTCCCGCTACCTGATCTCTCGCGTTCTGGTAGAGATTGCTGAAAAAGAAGGCGCTGTCGCTGTCGCGCACGGCTGCACAGGCAAAGGAAACGACCAGGTTCGCTTTGACGTTTCCTTTACGGCTCTGAATCCGAATCTCAAAATCGTAGCGCCTGTCCGTGAGTGGGGCTGGACGCGTGACGAAGAGATTGAATATGCGAAAAAGAACAACATCCCGATCCCGATCGATCTGGACAATCCATACAGCATCGACCAAAACCTGTGGGGCAGAAGCTGCGAGTGCGGCGTTCTGGAAGACCCTTGGGCGGCACCACCGGAAGGCGCCTACGATCTGACCAAATCCATCGCCGATGCGCCTGATCAGCCGGAGGAAATCGAGATCACCTTTGTCAAAGGGGTACCGACTGCGCTGAACGGCGAAGAGCTGCCACTCTCCGAGCTGATTCTGAAGCTGAACAAAATCGCCGGAAACCACGGCGTCGGCCGCATCGACCATGTGGAAAACCGTCTGGTCGGCATCAAGTCCCGGGAAGTGTATGAGACTCCTGCCGCGACGACATTGATCCTGGCGCACCGTGAGCTGGAGTTCCTGACCCAGCCGCGTGAGGTGGCCCAGTTCAAGCCGATCATCGAGCAAAAAGTAGCGCAGGTCATCTACGAAGGACTCTGGTATTCGCCGATCCGCAACGCCCTGCAAGCCTTCATCGAAGAAACGCAAAAATACGTTACCGGCGTGGTGCGCGTGAAGCTGCACAAGGGGCATGCCATCGTCGTCGGCCGAAAATCGGATTCGACCCTCTACAGTCACGAGCTGGCTACGTATGCGGCGGGTGACCAATTCGATCACAAAGCGGCGATCGGCTTTATCAAGCTGTGGGGCCTGCCGACCAAGGTATACGCTCAGGTGAACGAGGGCGTGCTGCATGAAAATATGAAAACGCCGATCAAGATTTTGGACGAAAAGGATGCGATTGTGCAATGAAACTGTGGGGAGGACGCTTCACGAAGCCGACGAATCAGCTTGTAGAAGAATATACAGCTTCCATCTCTTTCGACCAGCAGATGTGGCGGCAAGATATCGTCGGCAGCCTGGCTCACGTGGCGATGCTGGGCAAGTGCGGCATCCTGCCGATGGATGAGGTCAGGCAGATTATTGCCGGCCTGAAGAAGGTAAAGGAAAAAATCGAACGGGGCCAGGTGCAATTTCTCGTGGCCCACGAAGATGTGCATATGAACATAGAAAAGATGCTGATCGAAGAGATCGGTCCGGTCGGCGGCAAGCTGCACACGGGACGGAGCCGCAATGATCAGGTAGCTCTCGATATGCACTTGTATTTGCGGGAAAAGCTGATGGAGATCATCCAGCTTTCCATGTATCTGCAAGAGGCGCTGTTGGAGCAGGCGAGCAGCCACCTGGATACGGTGATGCCGGGCTACACACATCTGCAGCGGGCCCAGCCGGTCCTCTTCGGCTACCATATGATGGCGTATGTGTCCATGCTGCAGCGCGACATCGAGCGGATGCGCGACTGCTGGAAACGGGTAAACGTGCTGCCGCTCGGGGCGGGTGCGCTGGCTGGCACCACATTCCCGATCGACCGCGCTTTCGTCGCCGAGCTGCTGCAGTTTGACGGCATTTACCTGAACAGCATGGACGCCGTGAGCGATCGCGACTTCATCGTGGAGTTCCTGGCAAGCGCCTCCCTTTTGATGGCGCATCTCTCCCGCTTGTGCGAGGAGCTGGTGATCTGGAGCAGCCAGGAATTTTCCTTTGTGGAGCTGGACGATGCATTCTGCACCGGCTCCAGCATCATGCCGCAGAAGAAGAACCCGGATGTGGCGGAGCTGGTCCGCGGAAAGACGGGGCGGGTGTACGGCAACCTGTTTGGTCTTTTGACCGTGCTGAAAGGACTGCCGCTCGCGTACAACAAAGACATGCAGGAAGACAAGGAAGGCATGTTCGATACGGTTGCGACTTTGCATGGTGCGCTGGCTCTGCTCACGCCGATGATCCAGACGATGCAGGTCAAGACGGACCGGATGCGCCAGGCCGTGACGCAGGACTTTTCCAACGCCACGGACCTCGCCGACTATTTGGTTCGCAAGGAAATGCCGTTCCGCCAGGCGCATGAAGTGGTGGGACGCGCCGTGCTCTACTGCATCGAGCAGCAGAAATACTTGTTGGACCTGTCGCTCGACGAGTTTCGGATGTTCTCCGCTGACATTGACAGCGACGTGTATGAAGCACTGGCAGTGGAGACTGTCGTCAATGCCCGCAATGTTCTCGGGGGAACAGCGCGTGGCCAGGTGGAAGCGCAAATCTCCGCATACCGCGAGCTGCTCAAGGAGACACACGCTTGGGTCGACAAGAACAGCCAAAAGGTTATGATCGAATCATTGATTGATGTAGGGTCGCCGGCGTAAGTCCGGATGAACAACCTCCAAGTCCGCTATTACAGTGGCACTTGGAGGTTTTTTGTCGTTTCCGTCAAGGCTTCCAACAGTTTTTCCGGATTGTCCGAGCTGACTACGGCCTGCTCTTGCAGCTTCCTATAAAATAGCAGGGAAGGATGCGTTATACAAATTGAAAAAAACACAAATTTTTTTTGAACCAAATTTGGTTGAGCGGTGAATATAGAGCAAAAGAACCTGCGAGGAGGACAAGTTGTGAAGGAAGCGGAGTTATCCGTCAAGTACCGAAAAGGCGATAGTGCCGGCTTCGAAGAGCTGGTACGGCCTCACTTGGCGATGGCATATCGTACAGCCTTGCTGATCATCCACGATCGGCAGCTGGCTCAGGATGCTGTACAGGAGGCCTTGTTTGAGCTGTATCAGTCTCTGGATCGCTTTGATCCCGACAGAGGCGTGTCGTTTCGGACCTGGTTTGCCAAAATCGTCACGCATCGGGCACTCAACGCCGTTCGCAGACACAAACCTGTCAGCGAATATCAGGAATGGGCCGATGAGTCGACCAATCCTCTGAATAGCGTGATCGAAAGAGAGGAGCAGCAGCAGATTTGGAAGGCCATTTGCGAGATGAAGGTAAAACACCGCACCGTCGTGATTTTGTACTACTACGGAGATTTCAGCGTTGCGGAGATTGCCGAGATGCTTGGCGTATTTGAGGGAACCGTGAAATCCCGGCTGCACCACGCCCGGAAGCTGATTGCCGCCAAACTGCAAGGGCGAGATGACGCACCCCATTTGTCAAAGATAGGAGTGAGTGCAAATGAGTAAGCACGATCAGGAGATTGCTGCCGTATTGCATCGCGTGGCTGAGCAGGAGAAGATTCCGGATTTTGTGATGCCGACAGCAGCGATCCGCCCCAGACCGCGCCAAAGCAAGCGGCATTGGTATCGCTGGGCCTCCATGTCAATCGCCACAGCGGGGGCGGTCTTGTTTGCAGCGGGAGTCGGCACGTATGTGTCACCGGATTTTTCCGCCCAGGTAAAGTCATTGATCGGACAGGGAGTTTCGAACAAGACGCATCCGGAGGGAGCTGCACAAGCGGCGCAAGAGAAGGTTCGAGCATTGTTTGGACAGGGAAGCCTGGACAAGGGTATCGAGAGGGCAACGATTGAGGGGCATGCCCGATCGGCCAATGCCTCTGTTACCGACCAAGGCATTACGATTGAAGTCCAGGCGATTATAGCTGATCCTACCCGGGTGTTCGTATCCTACCAAATCAAAAAGACGGACGGGACTCTGATCGATCCACAGGAGATTTGGAAGAACCTTGAGAAAGTCATCGCACTGACGGACGAGAAAAATCAGCGGCTGACCAGCGGAGTCGGTGGAGGAGGGGACAGGGAGAGACATCTCGGTTACCTCAGTTTTACCTTGGAGGATTTGGATAAGCGGCCGGTTCCTGATCAGATGAAGCTGCTCATCGATGTGCGGAAAATCGGAACAATAAAAGGCCACTGGAAGCTGGAGGTGCCGTTTTCCATGAAGGAAGCGATCGCCGCCACCCGCATTATTCCCGTCGATGGCCGGTACACAACGCCGCAAGGGCTGCAAATCTCGCTTCACACGGTAACAGAAGCTCCCTCGTCTACAGTGCTGGGGATTGAAACCAAATGGGATGAAGGAGCGAAAAAGAGGCTTTCACAATATGCCCGGGAGATGACGGGAAAAACGCAAAACCCGGATTACGCTCCTTATGTCCCGTATCAGCAGTATCGCCTGGAGTATCGGATACTGGACAAAAACGGCAATGACGTAACTGCCTATAAAAATGAAGGCCAGGGTCTCGAGCAGGGAATGCTGACGGAGGGACGGGGTTCCGGCGACCGATACGGACACTTTACGTGGAATACTGCCTACGTGCCATTTGGAGAAAGCGGTCCGTTTACGTTTGTGTTGGACGCCGTACATGTGACAGAACCGGCAGACCTGACGTTTTCATTCCAGCCGGAGAAGCTGGCGGCTGAGCCGAAGAGCGTCGAGTACAAGGGAAGTCTGTTTACGGTGAAAAGCTTGAAAGCGGAAGACCCTCGGGTCCGCGAAAACAGTACGGTTCTTACGGTGGAAGCAGCTCTCCGGGACATTTCCTCCATTGAGTATGTCTGGTGGGTAATTACGGATGAGAGCGGGAAGTCCTATCCGATTAACGGCGCTTCCTACGACAGCATCGGGAAAGATGCCCAAGGCAGAGAAATTATGAGGTTCGGTCTGGATGTGGGAGAGATGGAGCAAATCCCGAAACAGCTGACGATTTCCTTATCGGCCGTGACCAAAAGGTATGCGGATGTCGACTGGAGCGTCGAATTGCCGGTCAAGCAAACGAGCAAGACACCGGAGAAATGAGCCTTTTCTGACATGGGGGCATACGTCTTCCCGCAGCCCAAAAAAGCAAAAAAGGGATAGAAGCCCGTGTAATGGCTCCTATCCCCTTTTTTTGTTCCTGAATGCTTAGAGGCACATCCGCAAAATCTCGGCCACATCTTCGCTAGCCAGCTTTTTAAAGCGTCCAATCGGCCCGAACGGCGTTGCCTTCTCGGCCATCAGTTGAAGCTTTTCATCACCGATCTGATAGTCAGCCAGCCTGGTAGGCGCACCGATGCGGGCGAAGAATGCCTCTGTCGCCTCAATCCCGGCGAGGGCAATTTCGTCATCCGTTTTGCCTGCCGGATCGACGCCCCATACCTCTGTCGCGTAGCGCTTGAAGCGCTCCACATTTTCGCGGTAGACATAACGCATCCATTTCGGGAAAATAATCGCCAGACCGCCGCCATGCGGAATGTCGTAGACGGCGCTGACCGCGTGCTCGATGGAGTGGGTAGCCCAGTCGGTTTCCACTCCGACCGGCAGTGTGCCGTTTAATGCCATCGTTCCGCAGTAGAGGATGTTGGCGCGGGCGTCGTAATCTTCCGGATTGGCCAGCACGCGCTCGGCATTTTCGATGACTGTCTTCAGGATGGCTTCCGCAAAGCGCGTTTGCAGCGGGATTTCCGGGGTGTGGCTGAAATACTGTTCAAATACGTGGGACATGATGTCGCACATGCCGTAGATCGTCTGGTCCCGTGGTACGGAGAAGGTATTCTCCGGATCGAGGATCGAGAAGGTCGGGAACGTGGTAGTGCCGCCAAACTTCTCTTGCGTCTCCCAGTTCGTCACCACGCTGCCGCGGTTCATTTCGGAGCCCGTTGCGGCGAGTGTCAGAACGGTGCCGAGCGGGAGCGCTTTTTGCGGTGTAGCCTTGCGGGTGTAGAAATCCCAGACGTCCCCTTGGTACGGTACGCCGACAGCGATTGCTTTGGATGCGTCGATCACGCTTCCGCCGCCGACAGCCAAAATCCAATTGACACCCTGCTCTCGGCAAATGCCGATGCCTTTTTTTACAGTCGACAGGCGAGGGTTCGGCTCTACGCCTGCTAGCTCATGAACCTGGCAGCCTGCCTCCTGAAGCAGGGAGATAATTTTGTCGTACAGACCGGTGCGCTTGATGCTGCCGCCTCCGTAAACGAGCAGGACGGAAGCTCCGAGCTTGGCGGCCTTATCCTTCAAATGAGACAATTGTCCCTTTCCGAAAATCAATTCGGTCGGGTTATGGTAAATAAAATTATTCAACGCAAAAAGCCTCCTTTACGAGTCGTACTCTTTTATTGTAGCCAAGGGAAATCAAACAAACCAGGTGACGATGGGCAGCAAAGTGCAGGGAAAAACCGCAAATCCAGCCGAAGGAAACCGATCAAAAACAAAAAGAGATATCGATTCGACAAGAAATGAGAGATTTAGTGGATACCATCCTCGAAACACGGTGGTATAATAGAACGGATGGCTATATGCGCTGTCGTATTTTACCATCTCGCGGCAGCATAAGACGGATGGATGCAAGCTTTGTCGGATAAGGACGGTTATTCATTTATTTGCGTGTGTACATAAAAACGAGGATCTAGAGAGCATAGACATATGGATCTGACAATGTAGGATGTGATTTGCTTGATCGAGATGTTTGACGTCTGGAAAACCTATCCCAATGGCACGAATGCCTTGAAAGGGATCAATATTCGCATCGAAAAGGGCGAATTCGTGTATGTAGTAGGACCGAGCGGTGCGGGAAAATCGACCTTCATCAAGCTGATGTACCGCGAGGAAAAGCCGACGAAGGGGCAGATTTTTCTCGGGGGATTCAATGTTAGCCGGATCAAGGAGCGCCAAATTCCGATGGTGCGGCGCAGTATCGGCGTCGTATTCCAGGATTTCAAGCTGCTCCCGACCTTGAGCGTTTTCGAAAACGTGGCCTTCGCCATGGAAGTCATCGAAGCTTCGCCGAAACAGATCAAGCCGCGCGTCATGGATGTACTGGGGCTTGTCAAGCTGAAGCACAAGGCAAAAATGCTGCCGAGCGAGCTGTCCGGCGGCGAACAGCAGCGTGTCGCGTTGGCCCGGGCGCTGGTAAACAACCCGGGGATCATCATCGCGGACGAACCGACGGGCAACCTGGACCCGGAAACCTCGTGGGAGATCATGAAGCTGTTTGAAGAGATCAACCAGCGGGGAACGACGGTCGTCATGGCTACGCATAACCGGGAGATTGTAAACACCATGAGAAAGCGGGTAGTTGCCATCGAGGCGGGACAAATTGCCCGCGACGAGCAGAGAGGGGAATACGGTTATGAAGATTAGAACGCTGGGACGCCACGCCCGTGAAGGGGTTAAAAACCTCGTCAGAAACGGCTGGATGACCTTCGCTTCCATCAGCGCCGTGACCATTACCCTGCTGATTTTGGGCGTGTTTCTGATTTTGGCGATGAACGTCAACTTCTTCGCCCAAAACGTCGAAAAGCAAGTCGAGATTCGCGTATTTATCGACACCCTTGCGACAAAAGACAACATCGCCTCGCTGGAACAAAATATTAAGTCGATTCCCAAAGTGGCGTCCGTTCAGTTTATTCCGAAAGACGAGGGACTGAAGCAACTGAGGGAGAGCATGGGCGAAAAGGCGTACCTGTTCGAGGGAATGGACAAGGAGAATCCTTTGCCTGACGCCTTTGTCGTCAAGACCAAGCTGCCGCAGGAAACGGCCGCTGTCGCGAGCGAGCTCAAGAAGCTGGAGTTCGTCAGCAGCATCAACTACGGCGAAGGAACGGTGGAAAAGCTGTTTGCCGCCACCGGGGCCGTCCGCAACGTGGGGATCGGCTTCATCATCGGCCTGGGCTTCACCGCGATGTTCCTGATCGCCAATACGATCAAGCTGACGATTGTAGCTCGTCGCAGGGAGATCGAGATCATGAAGCTGGTCGGTGCGACCAACTGGTTTATCCGTTGGCCGTTCTTTGTCGAAGGACTTCTGATGGGCATCATGGGCGCCCTGATTCCGATCGTCATTCTGATTATCAGCTATCACTATCTGGTAGACGCGATCAATGGAAGCCTGATCGCATCGCAAATGTTCCAACTGCTGCCGCTGTTCCCGCTCGTCTATCAAGTGGCATTGGCGCTGCTGGCCATCGGGGCCTTCATCGGCATTTGGGGCAGTCTGGTGTCCGTACGCCGCTTTTTGCGGGTGTAATCACTTACTAGGGAGGAGAACTATGAGGAAGAAGATACTGCTATCCATACTGGTGACAGGCCTTCTGGCTGTCTCCGCCGCACCTTCAACCGTCAGTTGGGCAGCAAGCAAGTCATCCCTAGACAAAATCAATCAGGAATTGAAAGCTATTCAACAAAAAACGAGAGCACAGAAAAAGAAGGTAGAGGCGACCAAGCAACAAATCGCTTCGGTCCAGAAGCAGACAAAAGACCTGGAAACCGAGCTGATGGCGATTGACCTTCGCCGCAACGAAACCCAGAAAAAGCTGGACAAGCTCGAAAACGAGATGGAAGTGACCAAGGTAAAGGCAGCAGAAGCACAGGACCAGCTCGACGAGGCCATCGACCGGGTCGCCAAGCGGGATGCCCTGCTGAAGACGCGTGTCAAGGTTATGTATGAGCGCGGCAACGTCTCTTATCTGGACGTATTGCTGGGCGCGTCCGATTTTGGCGATTTTCTGACCCGCATGCAGGGATTGAAGCTGATTTTGGAGCAGGATACCAAAATTCTCGAAGACAACAAGCGGGACAAAGACACGATTGAAAAGAAGAAAAAAGAGATCGACCACCAGCTCACCGTGTACGCAGGAATGTACGAAGAGGCGGAAGATTTGAAAGCCGAATTGGACAAGCAGTACAAGCGGAGCGTTGTCGTGAAGGCCGAACTGCAAAAGCAAGAAGAGCAGCTGAATGAGAGCCTGGAAGAATACGGCCAGCAATTATTGGCCCTTGTAAAACAGGAAGAGGCAAAGTACGCTGAAAGAGTACGTGCGCTCAGCTCCAGCAGCAACGGCTACAAGGGCGGGCAGCTTGGACTGCCGATCGACGATGGGCTGTTCCGCTGGTCCTCCGGCTTCGGAGTGCGCAGAGACCCGTTTACCGGCCGCTCTGCTGGGCATAATGGAGTAGATATGGCAGCCCCGAAAGGAACTCCGATCAAGGCAGCTGCTCCGGGCATTGTCGTCTTCGCCGGCTACTACGGAGGCTTCGGCAACGCGGTGATGATCAAGCACAGTCCCGAGATTACCACGCTTTACGGGCACATCCGTGAGGGCGGCATCAAGGTGTCGGTGGGACAAAAAGTAGATAAAGGCCAGAAAATTGCCGAGGTCGGATCGACCGGCCGTTCTACAGGCAACCATTTGCATTTCACCGTGTACAAAAACGAAGTGGCTGTCGATCCGATGCCGTACCTTCGCTAGCGCGTTCCGGAGACGTTCAGGCAAATATTGCCTGACAGATTTGCATACACTAGCTGCATACCTTTTCCACCGGGGAGCACAAAGGATGGTGTCGTGACGATGAAATGGAATGGACGTTCCGTGTTTGCCCTCGTGATCGTCACCATGGTCGCGAGCAGCTTTTTGACCATGGGTTTGATGAAGACGTCCGCCGGTTCGAGTAACGCTACGGCTGTTACCGCAGCGGCAGGCTCTCTGTTCACCGGGAGCCAGGAATACCCGAAAGAATTCAAAAAGCTGCTTGATGCGTTTTCGGCCATCAAGCAGGAGTACATTCAGGATGTGACGACGGATCAATTGGTTGAAGGGGCTATCGGCGGCATGGTCGGTTCCCTGAAAGATCCGTACAGCGATTACATGGACCCGACATCGGCGGAAGAATTCAACTCTACGCTGCATTCGACGTTCCAGGGAATCGGTACGGAGGTGACGATGCAGAACGGACGTGTGACCGTGGTATCGCCCTTTAAGGGCTCCCCGGCCGAACGTGCGGGCTTGCGTCCCAACGACCAGATTCTCAGCGTAAACGGCGAGTCGCTCGAAGGGCTTGATCTCCATCAGGCCGTTACCAAAATCCGCGGTCCGAAAGGTACGAAAGCGGTCCTGAAGATCGCCCGTCCGGGAGTAGCAGAGCCGCTCACGGTCGTCTGCGTCCGCGACGATATTCCGATTGAGACAGTGACGAGTCAAATCATGGAGAAGAACGGAGTCAAGGTGGGAGTCATCAGCCTGACGCAATTCTCCTCCGACACATCCAAGCATTTTACGGATCAGTTGACTGATCTGGAGAAAAAGGGAATCGGCGGTTTGATCATTGACGTCCGCGGAAATCCTGGCGGCTATTTGCTGGCTGTGAAGGAAATCGGCGAAACGTTGATACCAAACAAGGGCAAGATCGTCGAAATTGAATACGGTTCTGCCAACAAACAGCGCGAAGAGTATTTTTCCAAGACAGACGCTGCCAAGCCGTACCCGATCGCGGTCCTGATCAACGGCGGCAGCGCGAGCGCGTCGGAGATTCTTGCCGGAGCGATGAGCGAAAGCGGAGGCTACAAGCTCGTCGGGGAGAAATCCTTTGGCAAAGGAACCGTCCAAAGTACGATGGAAATGGCCGACAAGAGCCAGTTGAAGCTGACCATCGCCAAGTGGCTGACGCCAAAAGGCAATTGGATTCACGAAAAAGGCATCGAACCTGACGTGAAAGTAGAGCAGCCTGCGTACTTCAACGCGACTCAATTGCCGACAGACAAAGTGCTTTCTAGGGACATGGCGGGCAGCGATGTCAAGAACCTGCAGTTGATCCTGACCGGGCTGAAGCTCTCTCCGGGCCGTGACGACGGTTACTTTGACGAGAAGACGGAGCAGGCCGTGAAGAAATTCCAGACTGCCCACAAGCTGCCGGCGACCGGAAAGGTTGATCAGGCGACGCGGACAGCGATGGAAGACAGTCTGCGTGAAGAAATACGCAAACCGGAAAATGACCTTCAACTGCAAAAGGCGCTCGAAGTAGTTGCTCA
Organism: Brevibacillus sp. FSL K6-6036; assembly: GCF_037964015.1. NCBI lineage: Bacteria > Bacillati > Bacillota > Bacilli > Caryophanales > Paenibacillaceae > Brevibacillus > Brevibacillus sp. FSL K6-6036. Next base: position 4,569,374 of record NZ_CP150173.1, on the reverse strand, counting down.
GCAGAACAAGGCAAAATAATCCAGGCGGAAAAGGCAGGGAATCTCCTGCCTTCCGTAGAAATGGTTACCACGGCTATGAATGGCCGTGGTTTCTTTTTTGACTGAAGCTGACAAGAAGAGTGCTGCGATGACGTTGCCAATAGCTTGGCACCGTCACGTTTTCGAAAGCTGTTTATGCGAGGTGAGGCATATGGCGTTGCAAGGTGATGTTCTATCGGTGCTGGCCGGGTTTGGCGGTTTTCTTTTTAACCCTGTTTTTTACGTGTTTCTGCTGTTTATTTATTTGCACTACCGGCGCCAGATGCTGCTGGAAAGACAACTGTTTGCCGTTCGCATTCAATTCCCCCTCCAGCAGACGATTCGCTCTCTCGGCATGGGCATCGTGGGAGGATTGCTGATTTCTCTTTTGGCGGCCGTACTTGGGGTTGCCGTACAAATACAGGATCTCTGGCTGCTGTGGGGCTTTGCGGCAGTTTTGGCCCTAATCCGGCTGCGCTTTCTCTGTTTTGCCTATGGTGCAGGGCTGTTGACGCTTTTTCACGCAGTTGCCAAGGTCTTTCCAGACGTCTCTTCCGTACCCGGGATCGGGCTGCTCTGGGGCATGCTCGTCCAGGCTAAGCCGGTGCCGCTTTTGGCGCTCGTAGCCATCATGCACTTGATTGAGGCCTTTCTGGTCCGTTGGAACAGGGGGCGGGATGCGTCGCCGTTATTCGTGGAGGGACAGCGTGGACGGATTGTCGGGGCTTATCTGCTGCACTCGTTTTGGGTGACGCCGCTTGCGCTGTTCGTGCCTGTAGAGGCGGGAAGCTTTAGCGGATCGCTGTATCCGGGCTGGCCGTTTTTTGCCCCCGGCGCTGCATCCTTTGCGTTGCTGCTGCTCCCTTCGGTCACCGGTTTTTCTGCTTTGACGCAGACGGAGACGCCAGCTCAGCGGGCGGGGCAAATATCCAGGCAATTGGCGCTGTATGCGGTTGTGCTGCTCGGATTGACTGCGCTGGCAGCATTGTGGATGCCGCTGATCCTTCTGGCTGCAGTGTTTGCACTCATCGGCCACGAAGGTCTATTCTGGCTGAGCCAGTGGCAGGAGCGGCAAAAGGCTCCATATTTTATCCAATCCACGCGGGGAATCAAGGTAATGGCAGTTCTTCCGGGGACTCCCGCAGAGGAGATCGGGATCAGGCCGGGAGAAATTATCGTCAAGGTAAATGGCGTATCCGTGCGAAACAAAGAGGATTTGTACCCTGCCTTGCAAGTCAATCCCGCCTTCTGCAAGATGGAAGTGCTCACCCTGGATGGCGAGGTCAAATTCGTCCAGTGCGCCGTATACGCCGGCAACCACCATCAGTTGGGGATTATCGTGGTGCCGGATGCAAATACGAGAGTGTTTGTCGATATGCAGCAAGCAAGCGTTGTTCAACTAGTGAAGCAGAAGCTGGAAAAGATCAATCTCGGAGCGTAAAGGCAGCTTCCAAGGGAAGGCTTATTATCCAACAAAAAAAGCGCGGGAAAAGGCTCTGCGCTTTTTCTATTGGGAGAAAGCAAAAGTGAGCAGACTTCCCGGTTTTTTTATACACTCGCTTTGTAACAAGACAGCCCCTTCACGCGTCTTTTTAGAATAGTGGATAAAGGGGGATACAATCTGCATGAACCGATATAGAAAACATGCGCTGCGCTTATGCGCCGGAACTGTCATAACAGCCAGTCTGCTTTCATTCCCGTTCGCCTCTCCAGGCCAAGCGTCAGCAGCAAAAGCGGCGGCAGCGGTCACTCCTGTACCGGTAGCGATATCCAAGGGGATTCAAAATGTAACCCGGCTGATTCCTGAGCTGCGAAACGGCTCAGTCGTTTACGATGGTCCGGTTGATGGTCCCGGTGTCAGCGGCGATCGAGTCTCGTTTATCATGGCAGGAAATAAAGATGGGGAGCCGCAAGATCAGGCGATATTTGACAGTCAATCAGGAAATCTGCTGGTGCTGGAGCTGAAGCCGTCGGGTGCTTCAACCCACCAAACAGGGCTGCTGACCGAGGAGGTCGTCAGGTCGAGGGCTGCCGCCTTTCTGTATGGCCTTCATCCTTTTGGAAAATCATACGAAGCACGAGACGTCACCCGTCAGGACGGAACTCGCCAAGGCGGAATTCGCCAAGACGAAATGGATCAAGACGGTACGTTTACGGTTCGGTTTGTCCGCAAGCATAACCAAGTAGCGCTGAATGATGCGTACGACTGTTTGGTCACGGTCGATGCGACAGGGCGGATCATTGGCTTTCGCACGCTCAACGGTGCCCTTTATGAACCGATCGATCACAAGGAAATGCCGTCGCCGCAGCGCGTGCTGTCAATGACCACGGCTCACCAGCGCTTTGCAGAAAGCAAGCCGCTGGAGCTGATGTACATGCTGCCGGACCAAGCTGCGCCAGTGTCAGAAGCAGAAGCTCGCCAACCTCAGGCTAGGCTGGTTTATGCCATCAAGGGAGGAATCGTGGAAGGCCCGCATACCGGCAGTGCCATCGATGCCTTTACGGGAAAACGAATGCAGGCCCCTCAGAAAAAGCCGCAAATGGTCTCCTTAGCAGGAAAAGGCAGCTACGCCGCTTTGAAGACTGAGGCGGAGGTAAAAGCATTCGCCAAGGAAATCGCCCGCGCAGACGTAGATAAATGGCCGTTGTCGGTTATTTCAAAGAACATGGAAAACGGAGAACAGCACCGTATCTATATCTGGGGGATGTTTGCCAAAGATGTCGCTGATCAGGAGAAGCCGTACCACCTGGGGAATTTTCCGGACGATGCAAAGGGAGAGAACAGATATCATCTGCTCGTAGAGGTTGAGGCCAAGACGGGCAAGCTGATCAGCATGAAACAAAACGATGGGACGTCTCCCCGGAAAAAAACAGACAAGAGCAGAGATCTCAAATCAGCTCTCTCCTTGATCGAAAAGCTGCTGCCAGCAGGAACTCGGCAGTTCCGGGTTGTTGATGCGGGGAACGAAGAACGGAGCATTTGGCTGGCAGATCCGGTGGTTGGGGGACTGCCTGTGGCAAAAAGCGGGCAAACCGCAGAAGAAGGAGCATACGTCGTTGAGGTCAATCCTTTGGACGGCTCCATCCGCGAGCTGAGAACAGAACCTTACGATCAGGTGAAATTTCCCGAGCGGACCCAAGCCATCTCCGAACAGGCAGCTTTAAATGCCCTGCTGCAAGCATATCCGCTGGAGCTTGTGTATGTGAAGCAGCAGTCAAAGCGGGAGGACAAACCGGAGTGGAAGCTGGTGTATGATCTGTCGTTCCGACAATCGCGTGCCCACTGCTTCTGTGGACCGGACCTCCGGGTGGATACGACCGTATACGTTGACGCTTTGACCGGAAAAGTAATCGTGGATGAATAAAAGCAGGGTGCACAAAAGGAAAAGCCGTTCGGAAATGGAATCCGAACGGCTTTTGGCTTGTTGCTTGCAACGGTTCGCTGATGCGTTTGCTAGCATCCACAGTTTGCTTGCATCCACACAATAATCTGTTTACGCATATGCCTGCGCTTCGTACCCGATGATTTGGTTCAGCTTTACCTTCTTGTCGTCGTCGAGAACGAATTCGATCAGGCCATTTTTCATGCTGACCGCTTTGATCACACCTGTGAGCTCGCTGGTCGATGCCGTTCCGTCTGGTTGGGTGGACGAGTCCGTATAGGTGATTGTATAGCCGATCATCTGGGCATATTGGAGGGTATTGTCCATTCGCGCATTGTCCGGCTTGACCGACATGCCCTTGATGTTTTCCAGCTTGATCGAGGTTCCGTTGTCCAGCTGGAATTGCACGGCATTGTCCTTCATCGTGAATCCGACAATGACTCCGTTTTTGACTTCATCGACGGAAGTGACGTCGTCCGTGGTGTCAGGGTTTCCATCCTTGTCCACCTGCTTCGACTCCGTATAGGACACTTCTTTTCCGATCATCTCGGCGTACTTCAGGCTGTTGTCCAGACTGTTTCCGGACAAGCCTTTCGATTCCAGACCCTCGATCCATTCGCGGGGGACTGGCGTTTGTTCGCCCTGGATGCGGAAGTAGATTTTTCCTTGATCGAGGTATACGGCGTCGATGACTCCCGATTTTTTCTCATGGGTCACTTCGCCCGTCATTTCGTCCTTTTTCTGCATGTCGTAGCTGGCTGTTCTGCCGACCAGCGCTTCGTATTCCCGCAGGGTCAGCATGCTGTTGTTGGACTGCTCCATCAGGCTGGCCATCTTGGTCAGCTTCTCAACCATGGTCATCATGCTCGTTTGCTGCAGGAATTGCGAATTGTCCATCGGAGAGAGCGGGTCCTGCTGTTTCAACTGCTCCAGCATCAGCTTCATAAAGGCATTCTGGTCCAGCTCGGTGGAAAACTCCTTTTTGCCTTTATAGCTCAAATGGGGCTGTATGTGAGTGCTGTTATTGACGGTGTTTGTATCTGACATGGCTGTCCTCCCTGTCTCTGACGGGTACTTCAGTACGTTCACATTCTTCTTTACAATGTATCGGTAAAATCTGCTTGAGAGTAAAGACAAACATTTGTTCGAATTTGCGGCTTATTTTTTGAATGATTGTGTTATAATGGAAATGAGATGTGACAAGGAGATGAACGAGGGAATGGACCGTTTTGAATTGGTATCGGAGTTTCAGCCGTCCGGAGACCAGCCGACAGCCATTGCCGGACTGGTGGAGGGTGTGCTCGCCGGAAAGCGGCACCAGACATTGCTGGGCGCGACCGGTACGGGAAAGACCTTTACGATTGCTCAGGTAATTGCCCAGGTAAACAAGCCGACGCTGGTAATGGCCCACAACAAGACGTTGGCTGCCCAGCTTTGTGCCGAGTTCAAGGAGTTTTTCCCGAACAACGCGGTGGAATACTTCGTCAGCTACTACGATTACTATCAACCGGAAGCGTACATTCCCCAATCGGATACGTATATCGAAAAAGATTCCAGCATCAACGACGAGATCGACAAGTTGCGCCACTCCGCGACCAGCGCGTTGTTTGAGCGGCGTGACGTGATTATCGTGGCGTCGGTGTCGTGCATTTACGGCTTGGGTTCGCCCGAGGAATACAGAGAGCTGCTGCTGTCGCTTCGGGTCGGGATGGAAAAAAGCCGCGACGAAATCCTTCATCGCCTGGTGGACATCCAGTACGACCGCAACGATATCAACTTCGTTCGCGGGACGTTCCGCGTACGGGGAGACGTCGTGGAAATCTTCCCGGCTTCGCAAAGCGAGCAGGCGATCCGCGTCGAGTTTTTCGGCGATGAAATCGAACGGATCACAGAGATTGATGTCCTGACCGGGGAAATCCTCGGGCAGCGCGATCATGTAGCGATTTTCCCAGCTTCCCACTACGTAACGCGCGAAGAAAAAATGAAGCGCGCCGTCCAAAGCATCGAGATGGAGCTGGAGGCGAGGCTCGCGGAGTTTCGCGCGGCAGGCAAGCTGCTGGAAGCGCAGCGTCTGGAGCAGCGCACCCGCTACGACATCGAGATGATGATGGAGATGGGCTTCTGCTCCGGGATTGAAAACTACTCCCGCCATCTGACCGGCTTGCCGGAAGGACACGCGCCGTATACACTGATCGATTATTTTCCCGACGACTTTCTCGTCGTTATGGACGAGTCGCATATGACCCTGCCCCAGGTACGTGCCATGTACAACGGTGACCGGGCACGCAAGGATGTTCTCGTAGAGCACGGCTTCCGTCTGCCGTCAGCGAGAGACAACAGACCGCTGAAATTCGAGGAATTCGAAGCGAAGCTGAAGCAGGCGATCTACATTTCCGCGACCCCGGGTCCCTACGAGCTTGAGCACTGTCCGGAAGTCGTCCAACAGGTTATTCGCCCGACGGGTCTGGTGGACCCGACTGTGACCGTCCGCCCGATCAAGGGGCAAATCGACGATCTGATCGGCGAGATTCAGGCCACCATCGCCAAGGACGAACGGGTTTTGGTGACGACCTTGACGAAAAAGATGGCGGAAGATCTGACCGATTACCTGAAGGATATCGGCATCAAGGTTCGCTATTTGCACTCCGACATCAAGACGATCGAGCGGATGCAAATTTTGCGTTCCTTGCGTCTGGGGGAATTTGACGTGCTGATCGGGATCAACCTGCTGCGGGAGGGGCTCGACTTGCCGGAAGTTTCGCTCGTCGCCATCCTCGACGCGGACAAAGAGGGCTTCCTGCGCAACGAGCGCTCCCTGATCCAGACGATCGGACGCGCTGCCCGGAACGCCGAGGGACGCGTCATCATGTACGCCGACCGAATAACCGATTCGATGAAGGCGGCGATCAGCGAGACGGAACGGCGCCGCAAAATCCAGACAGAATACAACGAAAAGAACGGAATTACCCCGCAAACGGTCAAGAAGGCTGTCCGCGAAGTCATCGAAGCGACCAAGGTAGCGGAAGAGAAGGCAGATTACCTGCCGCATGCCGACTTTAAAAAGATGCCGAAGAAGGATCGCATCCAGGTGATTGAGCGAATGGAAGAAGAAATGAAGGAAGCGGCGCGCAACCTCATGTTTGAGCGAGCAGCCGAATTGCGTGATTTGATTCTTGAGCTGAAGTCAGAGCTCTAAGGAGAGGGAATTGCATGCCATTGGAACATATTGTGGTGAAAGGTGCCCGTGCCCACAACCTGAAAAACGTCGATGTCGTCATTCCTCGCGACAAGTTTGTCGTGCTGACGGGGTTGTCGGGATCAGGGAAGTCATCGCTTGCATTTGATACGATTTACGCCGAAGGACAGCGGCGGTATGTGGAGTCGCTGTCCGCCTATGCCCGTCAATTTCTCGGGCAGATGGACAAGCCGGACGTCGACTCCATCGAAGGCTTGTCCCCTGCCATTTCGATCGACCAGAAGACGACGAGCCGCAACCCGCGATCTACAGTAGGGACTGTTACCGAGATTTACGATTACCTGCGCCTTTTGTACGCGCGCATCGGGAGAGCGATCTGTCCCGAACACGGCATCGAGATTCAGTCCCAGACGGTTGAGCAGATGGTCGACCGCGTGATGGAGTACCCTGAGCGTACCCGGCTGCAAATCTTGGCCCCGATGGTTCAGGGACGCAAAGGAGAGCACGTCAAGCTCCTGGAGGACATCCGCAAGCAGGGCTTTGTCCGCGTGCGGGTAGATGGCGAGATTCGCGATTTGTCCGAGGAGATCAAGCTGGAGAAAAACAAAAAGCACAGCATTGAGGTCGTCGTGGACCGGATTGTCGTCAAGCCGGACGTTCAGGCGCGGCTGGCCGATTCGCTGGAGACCGCGCTTCGTCTGGCCGATGGAAAGGTGATCGTCGATGTCATGGAGCAGGAAGAGCTGTTGTTCAGTGAAAAGCACTCCTGCCCGATCTGCGGATTTTCCATCGGCGAGCTGGAGCCGCGCATGTTTTCGTTCAACAGCCCATTCGGCGCCTGCCCGGAGTGCGATGGTCTGGGCGTCAAACTGGAAGTGGACCCGGACATGGTTGTACCCGACGTCACCAAGTCGCTTGCCGACGGTGCCATCGGAGCCTGGGAGCCGAAGTCCTCGACGTACTATCAGCAGCTTCTGGAGTCCGCTTGCCGTCATTTTGACATTCGGATGGACATTCCGTACGAGGAGCTTCCAGAGGAGCACAAGCAAATCCTGATGTACGGCAGCCAGGGAGAAAAAATCCAGTTCCGCTACGAAAACGAGTTTGGCCAGGTCAGAGAGGCGACCGTTCCTTTCGAGGGAGTCGTGATCAATTTGCAGCGCCGCCATCTGGAGACCAGCTCCGACTATATTCGCGAACAAATCGAAGGCTTCATGAGCCAGAAGCATTGTCCTGTCTGCAAAGGACATCGCCTTCGTCAGGAAAGTCTGGCCGTCCGGGTGGGCGGTCGCAGCATTTCCGAACTGACCGATTTGTCCATCACCGACGCGTACGAGTTTATCGACACACTGGATCTGACTGAGAAGGAAATGAAGATCGCCAACCTGATCGTCAAGGAAATCAAGGCGCGCCTCAACTTCCTGATCGACGTCGGACTGGACTACCTGACGCTGAGCCGTGCGGCGGGAACCCTTTCCGGAGGGGAGGCGCAGCGCATCCGGCTTGCTACCCAGATCGGTTCCAGTCTGATGGGCGTTCTCTATATCCTGGACGAGCCGAGCATCGGTCTCCATCAGCGCGACAACGCCCGCCTGATCAAGACGCTGGAGCATATGACCAAGCTGGGCAATACGCTGATCGTCGTAGAGCACGACGAGGATACGATGATGGCTTGCGACTACATCATCGACATTGGACCAGGTGCCGGTATTCACGGCGGCAAAGTCATCGCTGCAGGTACACCGCAGGAAGTGATGGAGAACCCCGATTCTTTGACGGGCGCTTACTTGAGCGGACGCAAGTTCATTCCGGTTCCGATGGAGCGCCGCAAGCCAAACGGCAAATGGCTAACCATCGAGGGAGCAAAGGAAAACAACCTGAAAAACGTCACCGTGAAAATTCCGCTCGGCCTGTTTGTCGCTGTCACAGGCGTTTCCGGTTCTGGAAAGAGCACGTTGATCAACGAGATTTTGCACAAGGCGCTGGCACGCGAGCTCAACCGGGCCAAGGCAAAGCCGGGCGAGCACCGTCGGATCACGGGTCTGGAGCACCTCGACAAGGTGATCGATATCGACCAGTCGCCGATCGGACGCACGCCGCGATCCAACCCTGCCACGTATACCGGCGTGTTTGACGATATCCGCGACCTGTTTGCCTCGACCAACGAAGCGAAGGTCCGCGGCTACAAAAAGGGCCGCTTCAGCTTCAACGTAAAGGGCGGCCGCTGCGAAGCGTGCAGCGGTGACGGGATCATCAAGATTGAAATGCATTTCCTGCCCGACGTCTACGTACCCTGCGAGGTTTGCCACGGCAAGCGCTACAATCGGGAGACGCTGGAAGTGAAGTACAAAGGGAAAAGCATTGCCGACGTCCTGGAAATGACGATTGAGGATTCGCTGGAGTACTTCCGCAACCTGCCGAGGATCGAGCGGAAGCTGCAAACCTTGCTCGACGTGGGGCTGGGCTACATGAAGCTGGGACAGCCGGCCACTACGCTCTCGGGCGGGGAAGCGCAGCGCGTCAAGCTGGCGTCGGAGCTTTACCGCCGCAGCTCCGGCCGTACCCTTTATATCCTGGATGAACCGACGACCGGGCTGCACACTGACGATATTGACCGCTTGCTGAAAGTGCTTCAGCGGTTGGTGGAAAACGGGGATACGGTGCTGGTAATCGAGCACAACCTGGACGTTATCAAGACAGTGGATCACATCATCGATTTGGGACCTGAAGGCGGTACCCGCGGCGGACAAATCGTAGGGACGGGAACGCCTGAGGAGTTGGCGGAGGTACAGGGCTCTTACACGGGCCAGTTCCTGAAGCCTATCCTGGAACGCGACCGCGCTCGTACAGTCGCAAGATGGGAGGAGCTCGTCTCCAAGTAAGCGCAACTGACATGAGCGGGAGTGCTTGTGAGTATAATGGACTATAGGTGCGTCATCCAAATTTGCACAAAGATATCAACAAAATGTGTTTATATTTCCAAGCAGGCACATACAGGCGAAAACGAAATAAGAACGCTCTTCAAGAGATGCACGATACAGCCCGGAGTAATCGCTCCGGGTTTTCTTTCCGATGAAGTAAAGAGGATTCCATTCAAATGATCGATTGTTTTGTCACTGGTCAAAACACTCAACCAGTTGATGGATGTAAAGGGAGAGTGCAAAGAGATGGAGCTCGTGAAAGAAGCGCTGGCTTCCTTGCCAGAGGGCCTGGTAAAAAAAGCGGAGCGATTTTTCGACGGCCAGGACCCGGCCCATGATTGGCAGCATAACTTGCGCGTCATCGGGCTTTGTGAGCGGATCGGACGCGAGGAAGGCGCAGATATGCAAATTCTTCGGCTGGCTGCCTTGCTCCACGACATTGGACGTGCGGAAGAGAGGCGGACGGGAGAGTGCCATGCGGAAATCAGCGCACGCCTCGTGCCGGAGCTGCTGACTGAGTACGGTTATTCCGAAGAACAAGCAGCGCTTGTCCAGCAGGTGATTCTTGCACACCGTTTTCGCAAGGAGCGGCCTCCGACTTCGCTAGAGGACAAGATCTTATTCGATGCCGACAAACTGGACTCAATCGGCGCGATCGGGATTGCCCGTGCCTTCGCCTACTCGGGAGTAATCGGACAGCCGATTGTCTCCGATGACCCTTCCGTGCACACTCCAGCCAGGGAGTACGAGTGGAAGCTCAGCCGCATACAAGAACGACTGATGACGAGCACGGCTCGTCGTATAGCAGAAGAGCGACACACCTTTATGGAGCTTTTTTTTGCACAATGGAAGAAAGAACTGCATGGGATGCTTTAGGGACAAATTTGCCAGCTTCTGAATCAAGAGGGAAGGAGGGGAGACGGATGATTCGGTGGATAGTCAAGCTTTTGTTAAACGGTGCAGCCCTGCTGCTGATTAGCCAGTGGTTTGAGGCGATTACCCTCTCCAGTTTTGGTGTAGCGGTGTGGGCAGCTTTCATTTTGGGATTGGTCAACACGTTTATCAGGCCGATCCTGGTTTTCTTTTCCTTGCCGCTCCACTTTTTGACGCTGGGGCTGTTTTGGTTTGTGATAAATACGCTCACCTTTGCGCTGACGGCCTATTTGATCGATGGCTTTGAGGTGGGGAACTGGCCGGGATCATTCTGGACGGTTCTGATGGCAGCGGTGCTGATGAGCTTGTTTGGATGGATCATTGAAGGTGTCCTCAGCAAAAAGAAGTAGGCAGCGTTGAAAGAGAGGACACGACGGCTTATCGCCAGTTGACTGGAAAAACCGGAAGACTGGCTGAACGATATCAGGAAAAAGAAAGCGGCTGTCTTCATTTGAAAGTCTTTCCGAAGAGACAGCCGCTTTTTCATGTGAAAAAGGGGCCCCGCTTGCTTCGGGAACACCCTCTTGCATTTTTAAGATCGTAATAAAATCGTAAGAGACTACTGCTGTTTTTCCCGCTGAGAAGGAGGAATCGGTTCGTAGAGGAACCCCCCCTTTAATACACCGGCAACATGCAAGGCAGACAAGGATGCAAAGAAATCTGACGTCAGTTTACGCAATTTCTTCATAACATACCACCCTTTCTTAACATTTGTTCCAGGCCGGCCACCATACGATACGAAACCGGATGGAGGTGCAGCGACTGCAGAAAAACAGCAAGCGAATATATCAATGCTATTTTCTGGTAATATACTACCAGAAAAAGTATGAAAGTGCAACCTATCGTAATCAGAAATAGGATCACTTTTTTGCTGATTTGTCTGACTCTTTCATTGGTAGGCAAATAAGTGTGGGCGGCAGGAGCATATTTCACATTGATCAGAAAGGCTGCCCCCATAGAAATGACAATCCAGAAATAGGCCAAAGATGTGGTAAGTACGGGGAGATGAGCCATCACATATCCTGCTCCTGACAAAGTTGCTGTCCCGACGATGAGACAAGACCCGGGTGTGCTCATGTGAACACCCCCGGTAAAGAGACGATGCAGAAAGTAGATAGTGGTTAGGAGAAAAACTTCCCCGACGATGCCAAGAAGGATTGAGACAAGGAACAGAAACATCACGTTTAATAGATTTAGAAGAAAGATTTCAATTCCGTGTGACAGCTCCTCCTCTGTATGAATCGTATCTTCAGACATGATTTTTCTTGCGATCCGCTTCGATGTCTTTTCCATCCATCCCATGGAAACACTCCTTTTTACAAGCCAAAGGAAATTCGAAAGCTGGTGACGCCTTGTTCCGATTGAACCTGAATCTTGCCGCCATATCGTTCGGTCACGGATTTGACGACAGCGAGCCCGACCCCTCCTTCTCCATTGGTTTTCGTTGTATATCCCAGTTGGAAAATAGCCTGCAGCTTCTCTTTTGGAATCGTAGGTCCGCTATTTTCGATATAAAGGTATTGCTCACCCTCGGAATAACCCCATTCCAGCTTTATGTAACGGTTCTCCTCGAGCTCGTAGGAGGAGGCTCGGATAGCATTGTCGAAAAGGTTGCCGATAATCTTGATCAGGTCATACGTTCGAATGAAAGAAAACTGATGAGTCCCGAAGATTTTGATGTCGCACGATATTCGTTCGGCGATGCAAATAGCCATTTTGGATTGAAACAGAGCAGAGATGGCCGGGTTTTGAATGCCTTCCAAAACTTGGACACTGTTTTCTACTGCTTGCTCGATGGACACCGTTTCCTGCAGAAGCTGCTGCACGTATTCTTTGCCCATATCATGCATGCCTTCCTTCAGGAAGCCATTGATAGCCGTGTAGTGGTTGAGAGAATCGTGCTTGATGGACCGGATCGCGGTCAAAAGGTCGTTGATGCTTTGCAGATAAGGAGTCTCCGTTTCGGTCTCAACGCGGTTAATCGTCAGGTTGACGTAAATTCGGAACAGGTAGACGATCACAATAAACAAGAACAGAATGACAAGTTGAAAGAATAGCTGATATTGTGTCGTGTAGAATTGAAGCAATGGAGAATTGTTTCCCCTGATAAAAAATGAAGTATTCATAAACAAGATCAACAAAAATTCAATGCTACCAATCAAAATCAGCATGAACAGGTAACGGTTATGACGGTTTTGCGGAACCATCCTGCGCAAATCGATCTTGAGCATTCGCAGAAAAAAGGCCAAAAGAGCCAAGACAAATAAATAAAGAAATCCTGCAAAATGCTGTAGAAATGATGTGGTAAGAATGTCAAATCCGTAAATCTGCTGGCTGTTTAACAGCATCAAAATTACGAATTCTGCGAGGATCATGCTACCAATTGAGGCAATCGTCATGGAAACCGCCATAAATATCTTTGCTCTAAAGAGAAAAAGAATAAACAGATAGGTAAAAAGAAGCATCGTGACAATTTTTGGTTGATAGGGGACGTTGAGAAAGCTGAGCGACTCCCCTGCAATAGCGAACAGCATACAAAAAACGACAGTTTTCTTCAGATGGGCAACCGGAGATTGATTGAATATGGCAAAACCGATTGTCAGAAGCAAGAAGGCTTCAGGTACATCTATTAGGAAGAAACGGAGCAGGAAATCCAATTGCCTTGCCTCCTCTCAATCTGTAACACACATACGAAAAACGGGGGCAATTATGTAACTATAGTATAGCAGAGAGTATGTAACAAAGATGAAACACTAATTCTATCTTATGAAATAAGTCGATTAATGTAAATGATGTTAGAAGAGTTTGAATAGTCCGATGTTGAGAGCTGCCGGCTCTTTCGATACAATGAGGATACAAAATCGGGACGAGCGCAATAGACTTGGAGGGGAAGACGAGTGAGAAAAACAAAAGTAAGTCACCTGATGGATCATTTCAACATGAAGCTGCTAAGCGGTGAAGAAGGACTGGGAAGAGAGATAACGGTAACAGACCTAAGCCGTCCTGGTCTTCAGCTAGCTGGCTATTACTCGTATTACGCCGCAGAACGCATTCAACTGTTCGGGTTGACCGAAATTAACTTTTTCGAGACGCTCACCAGGGAAGAACGGCTGGAACGCATGCGATTTCTCATGCAAGAGGAAACCCCTTGTTTCTGTGTGACCCGCAACCTGCAGGTGCCGGAAGAAATACTGGAGATATCCAATGAACGCGGTCTTCCTGTCCTCCAATCCTCGCTCGCGACCACTACGTTGGTAGGCAAAGTCACCAATTACCTGGAGAACCGGCTGGCTCCGACGACCACCATTCACGGTGTATTGACGGACATCTACGGGGTAGGCGTACTGATTATGGGTTCGAGCGGGATTGGAAAAAGCGAGGCCGCCCTGGAGCTGGTAAAGCGGGGGCATCGTCTCGTGGCTGATGACGCGGTGGAAATTCGCCAGACTCAGGGTGAACAGTTGGTCGGAAGCGCTCCTGAACTGATTCAGCATTTGCTTGAAATCCGCGGCGTGGGCATTATCAATGTGATGACGATGTTTGGAGCGGGTGCTGTACGGAATGTAAAAAATATCGCCATGGTGGTCCAACTGGAGCTGTGGGAGCCGCATAAGCAATACGAACGACTCGGACTGGACGAAGAGACGATCAAGATTATGGACACGGAAATCCCGATCATCACGGTGCCTGTCCGCCCTGGCCGCAACTTGGCGGTCATCATCGAAGTGGCCGCGATGAACTTCAGGCTGAAGCGGATGGGGTACAACGCCGCGGTCCATTTTTCCAAAAAGCAGTCCGATATGATTTTGGAGGACACCGATTCCGACTTGTAAGAGAGCTTGTGCGAGAGACTTTTTTCAAACATCTTGTGGAAGGCACACGCGAAAGGGACGAGCAGATGAGCAGAAAGACCAAACGATTTCCCGTCCACGGGGCGAATCCGTTGTGGCAGTTGTACCAAACCGTTAGCTTTTGGAAAGTGGTCAAGAGTTTTGTCGTCATCCAGATTGCCCGATACACGCCGTTTCTCTCCTGGAAAAACTGGCTCTACCGGACTTTTCTGCGTATGGAAATCGGAGAAAAGACAGCAGTAGCCTTGATGGTCATGATGGATATTATGTTTCCGGAGCTGATCAAGATCGGCCGCAATTGTGTGATCGGCTACAATACGACCATTCTTGCTCACGAGTACCTGGTAGATGAGTACCGCTTGGGAGAGGTCCGAATCGAAGACCGAGTGCTGATCGGAGCGAACAGCACCATTTTGCCGGGAGTGACCATCGGCGAAGGGGCGATCGTGGCTGCCGGTACGGTCGTTCACAAGGATGTTCCTCCCGGAGCGTTTGTGGGCGGCAATCCGATGCAGATCATTCGGGAAGGGATTGAGCAGCAAACCGTGGAGCAGACAACAACATAGCAGAGCTGTAAGCATTCGAACCGCCGGGTAATCGGCGGTTTTGTTTTGTTTGTAATCGTCACTTGTTATTAAAGCGGGGCTTTCGTTTGCACTTCGTTGCGGGTTTTATGTTGGCGGTTGGACAGGCTGTAGTGGAAGAGATGAAAAAGGAGAAAACCGCTCAAGGTTCGGTGGGACACTGCGAGGGGGCTGGACTGGCCGGCTCCATTCCAAAAGCAAAACCGCGTCCAAAAGCAGCCTGTTCGAGGGGGCGTCTCAGAGTTGGACGCTAAAAGCGTGTTTTGCTTTTTCCATTCCGCCTGGGAGGTGTCCCAAAGACCTTCGCGGTTTTCTCCTTTTTCATCTCTACACTGTTGGTTTTCTTTACGAAAACCAGTTCGGACATTAGCCCGAACTGGTTTAAGAGGTTGGTTTGAAAGAGCTTTGTTGGAAAAGAGCTTCGTTTGAAAAGAGTTTCCGTCTAAAAGAGCCCCCGTCAGCTTACCTGGATCAGGTTTGTTGTGAGCCTAAGACAATCTGAAGGTACACCAACTGAGAAAGCATTCGATGAACCTTAAACAACAACCTGAACGATCCCGCATGCTTTTCAAAGCTCGGGGAAGCAGTTCTGCTCGCTGGAGAAGCCTGTTTCCAGTCGGAGCGACTAGCGAAGTCCAGCCCAGTGGAGCAATGGTCCCGAGGAAACAGAATCGCAACCTATGAATTCACTCTGCAGCTACGCGTCGTTTTGCGATTCCCTCGTGACCATTGCGGAGCGGACAGTCATAGCTTCCCTGCGGGACGTAGACCGGAGCGCAGAATGGAAACAGGCTTCTCTTTGCCACAGCCGCTTTAGAGGAAGCCGTACACACAAAGCAATAAGGGAGGGACTGTTGATTCAGATTAAGTCTGCCAACAACAAACGGAATATTCAGACTATAACTATCGCAGTTGACCGACAGATGGCAACATGTTAATCTTCTACTAATACTTTAGTTTGCTACCATATTAGCAGAGTAAAGCGAATGGATTCGGAGGGACATGCGATGACAAAGCCGTTGGGATTTGAAAAGCCTTTGGGCATGCGGGACATATTGCCGGAATCACTGGCCAAACAACGGCATTTGGAGCGCGAGCTGCGGGATTGCATCGAGCGCTGGGGGTACAGAGAGATCATGACCCCGTCACTGGAGTACTACGATACGGTAGGTGCCGCAAGTGTTACGCTCACTGACAGAATGTTTCGGCTGTTGGATAAACAGGGGCATACGGTTGTGCTCCGCCCCGATATGACATCGCCTATAGCGCGGGTCGTTTCGTCCTTATATAAAGACGTTCCACTGCCGATTCGGCTGTTTTACCAGACCAATGTTTTTCGGGCCCAGGAAAAAGAGGCGGGGCGCAATGCTGAATTTTTCCAGACGGGAATCGAACTGATCGGCGATGCTTCCGTAGATGCTGACGCCGAGGCGATTGCGTTGGCAGTCTTTTGCTTGCAGGCGTCAGGGGTTGAAACGTTTCGGATCGCGATCGGCCATGTTGACTTTGTGGAAGGTCTTCTGGAGGAGACGGTCGCTGACGAGGAAGACCGGTCCCAATTCCGCCGCTTTCTGTACGAGCGGGATTTCGTCGGCTTTCGTCAGTTGACGGAGCGTCTTAACCTTTCAGCAGAGGAAAAGAAACGGCTGGATGCGCTTTTACGTCTGCGCGGGGGCAAAGGGAAGATCGAAGAGGCCCGCCAGCTGACGGTAAACGGAAGGGCTCGCCGGGCCGTTGAGACGGTTGCTTCGCTTTGGGCTGCACTGGAGGCATACGGAGTAACAGAGGCGCTGCTGCTTGATTTCAACCTGATCAGCAACATGAATTACTACACGGGTGTCGTGTTTGAAGGATATGCGGCCGACCTGGGCTCGCCGCTGCTGGGGGGCGGCAGATACGACCGGCTGCTTGAACAGTTTGGGCGTCCTGCGCCAGCGACCGGATTCGCAATCAAAATGGATCGGCTGTTGCAGGTGACGCCTGCGTTGGCCTCGCCGGAAAAACAGCATGTGCTATTGTTCTATACGGATGAATACCGGGCCAAGGCTTTCGCAGAAGCTCAGCGAATGCGCCGGGAGGGGCAGATCGTAGAGACGAGACGGGTAAAGGACCGGACAGAAGCATTGGTGTGGAGCGAGCATGCGGAATACAGCGTGATCAGCCTGACGGAACAGGAGGAATGAGAGATGAGTCTGTCTGACAACGAGCGCAAACTGACGATTGCCATGCCGAAGGGCAGGATTTTTGAAGAAGCGGTTGCCTTTTTGCAGCAGGCGGGCATGGAGGTGACAGCCGAGCTGCAGGATTCGCGAAAATTGATTATCCCTGTGAAGAACACGAGTCTGGAGTTTATTCTCGCAAAGCCGACAGACGTGCCTACCTATGTGGAGTACGGGGTGGCAGACGTCGGCGTCGTGGGCAAGGACGTCCTGCTGGAAGAGGAGCGTGACGTCTACGAGCTGTTGAATTTGCAGATCGGCTACTGCCGGATGGTGGTCGCGGGGCTTGAGGACTGGACACCCACTGAGGCGCCGCGGGTAGCGACCAAGTACCCGCGGATCGCATCCCGGTATTTCCGTGAGCAGGGGCAGCAGGTAGAAGTAATCAAGCTGAACGGTTCCGTCGAGCTCGCCCCGTTGATCGGCCTGGCCGACCGGATCGTCGATATTGTCTCTACCGGCCGGACCTTGAAGGAAAACGGGCTGGTCGAGCTGGAGCATATATGCGAGATTACGACGCGGTTGATCGCCAATCGGGCGAGCTACCGGATGAAAAGTGAAGCCGTTGACGACATTGCCCAAAAATTTCTGGAAGTGATCCCCCGGTAATGATGCGGGAAAGGGAGAGGGGAGCAAAATGATTCGAATCGTGCGAGCAGACAAATACGATGCCAGGCGTTCCGTCGAAGCAGGGACCGAGGAACAGCGGCAAGCCGTCCAATCCATTCTGGCGGAGGTACGGAAAAAGGGCGACGAAGCTGTCCGCGCTTATACAGAGCGTTTTGACAAAGTACGATTGGAGCAGTTTCGCGTCAGCGAGTCGGAGTTGCGGGAAGCGGAGGAGCTGGTCTGTGCCGAAGTGAAAGCGGCACTGGAAGAAGCGGCGGAAAACATTCGCGACTACCACCAGCGGCAGGTCCGCCAATCCTGGTTTGCCATGAGGGACAGCGGAACGCTTCTGGGTCAGATCGTGCGGCCGTTGCAGCGAGTCGGGCTTTACGTTCCGGGCGGTACGGCTGCCTACCCTTCCAGCGTACTGATGAATGCAGTCCCGGCCAAAATCGCCGGTGTGCCCGAAGTCGTTATCACCACCCCTCCGGGTGCGGATGGAAAAGTAAATCCGGCGATTCTCGTAGCGGCGCGCATTGCCGGTGTCAACGAAATCTACAAGGTGGGCGGTGCCCAGGCCATTGCCGCCCTCACCTACGGGACGGAGCAAATCAAGCCGGCAGATAAAATTGTCGGTCCGGGCAACATTTATGTTGCACTCGCGAAGCGGGAAGTCTTTGGTCTCGTCAGCATTGACATGGTTGCCGGCCCGAGCGAGATTGTGGTACTCGCTGACGATACGGCCAATCCTCGCTATGTTGCGGCTGACCTGCTGTCACAGGCGGAGCACGATCCGATGTCGGCGGCCGTGCTGGTTACCCCGTCGCCGTCGCTGGCAGAGGCCACGGCCCGCGAATTGGAGCGGCAGCTGGAAGATCTGCCCCGCCGTTCCATCGCGGAAGCGGCGTTGCGGGACTTTGGCGCGATTTTGCTCGTGCAGGACTTGGATGAAGGCTTTGCCGTCGTCAACCGATTGGCCCCCGAGCATTTGGAGCTGATGGTGGAAAACCCGTTTGACCAGTTGGGCAGGGTGGAGAACGCCGGAGCGATTTTTCTCGGGCCTTACTCATCGGAGCCGGTCGGCGATTATTTTGCAGGCACGAATCACGTCATCCCGACCAATGGTACGGCCCGCTTTTCCTCGCCGCTGTCCGTGGATGACTTTATCAAAAAATCGAGCGTCGTTTCCTACAGCAGACAGGATTTGCAGGCAAACGGCCGCAAAATCGTCGCGCTGGCTTGGCAGGAGGGCTTGCATGCCCACGGACGTGCGATCCAGGAGCGGCTTTATGATTTCGCCAAAGAAGACGGGGAGCGTGAACAGTCATGATCGAGATAATCAAGCGAAACGCGCAGATCGCGCGGACAACCAACGAAACCGATATTGCGCTGGCATTTGCGGTCGACGGGAGCGGAGAGAGCAAACAGGATTCCGGCGTGCCGTTCCTCGACCATATGCTGGACTTGTTTGCCCGGCACGGCCATTTTGACCTCACCGTCAAGGCGAAGGGAGACATCGAGATCGACTACCACCATACCGTAGAAGATATCGGCATTTGTCTCGGGCAAGCACTGCGGGAAGCGCTTGGCGACAAAAAGGGGATCAAGCGCTACGGCAACGCCTTTGTCCCGATGGACGACGCTTTGGCGCAGGTGGTCATCGATATCAGCAACCGTCCCCATCTGGAATACCGGGCTGCATATCCGTCTCCTGTCGTGGGGCAATTCCCGACGGAGCTAGTGCATGAATTTCTTTGGAAGTTTGCCCTGGAAGCCCGGATCAATCTGCACGTCATCCTGCATTATGGCCACAATACCCACCACATGATCGAAGCGATTTTCAAAGCGCTGGCGCGAG
This sequence comes from Brevibacillus sp. FSL K6-6036, assembly GCF_037964015.1. Lineage (NCBI taxonomy): Bacteria > Bacillati > Bacillota > Bacilli > Caryophanales > Paenibacillaceae > Brevibacillus > Brevibacillus sp. FSL K6-6036. The sequence continues at coordinate 4,549,802 of NZ_CP150173.1, read as the reverse complement.
CATTGGATGAAGCGACGAGTATCGACCCGCGGGTCAAAGGAGTCCCGTCTACAAAAGGAGTTTTGTAAGATGATCGGAATCATCGACTACGGCATGGGCAATTTGTACAGCTTGGGAAAAGCGCTGGAAAGGCTCGGCTGCTCCTATGAATTTGTCTCCAGACCGGAGCGGCTAGAAGGCCTTTCGGGAGCCATCCTTCCAGGAGTCGGGGCCTTCGGGGATGCCATGAAAAACATTCGTGAGCTGGAGCTGGAAGAGGGCATTCGCTCGTACGCGGCTTCCGGACGTCCGATCCTGGGAATTTGCCTTGGCATGCAGCTTTTGTTCGAACAAAGCACAGAACACGGAGTCGCAGCAGGACTGGGACTGATTGGCGGAGAGGCCGTACGCTTTGAAGGAGACTACAAGGTGCCGCATATGGGCTGGAACCAGCTTCATATGCGAGCGGAGCATCCACTGCTCAGCGGAGTGAAAAGCGGCGATTACGTCTACTTCGTCCACTCCTACCATGTCCGGGTAAGCGATGAGAAGGTCCTGCTGGCAACGACGGAGTACCATCAGCAGGTGACAGCCATCGTCGGGCAAGATCAGGTGTACGGCATGCAATTCCACCCGGAAAAGAGCGGCGAGACGGGGATGAGGCTGCTGGCCAATTTTGCTGAACTGTGTAAGGGGGAAAAGGCATGAGTACGAGCTTTACGATCTATCCGGCTATCGATATTCGCGGCGGCAAATGCGTCCGTCTGTTTCAGGGAGACTACGCGCAGGAGACCGTTTATGCCGACTCGCCTCTGGAAATGGCCAGGGAGTGGGTGGCCCAAGGCGCTTCCTGGATTCACCTGGTTGACCTCGATGGAGCCAAGGAAGGGCTGCCGGTCAATGGAGAGCTGATCAAAACAATCGCCCGGTCTGTGAGTGTTCCTGTGCAGGTAGGCGGAGGGATTCGCACGGAAGAACAGATCAATGACTATCTGGAGGCAGGAGTTTCCCGCGTCATCCTCGGGACAGCGGCGATCGAAGACGAGCCATTTACCGAGAGGATTCTCCGACGTTACAGAGAAAAGATCGCCATCGGGCTTGACTGCAGGGGCGGCATGGTGGCGACGCGAGGCTGGCTGACGACGACCGACGTGAGTGCTACTGAACTGGCAAACCGGCTCGCCCAATACGGAGCGGAGACCTTTATTTACACGGATATCGCCCGCGATGGCACCCTCACAGGCCCGAATGTGGAGGAGATTTTCGCACTGGCCCGTGCCACTGGAAAAACAGTGATCGCCTCCGGCGGGGTGAGCGTGCTCGATGATTTGACTGCCCTGCATCGTTATGCCGGGGAAGGTGTCGGCGGGGCTATCGTCGGCAAGGCCCTGTATACGAAAGCCTTTACGCTGACCGAGGCTGTATCTTGGCTGAGGGAGTGTGAATAGCATGCTGGCCAAGCGAATCATTCCCTGCCTCGACGTCAAGGACGGACGGGTCGTCAAAGGTATACAGTTTCTCGGGCTGCGCGACGCCGGAGATCCGGTGGAGCTGGCCAAAAAGTACAGCGAGGAAGGAGCCGACGAGCTCGTTTTCCTGGACATTTCGGCCTCCCATGAAGGGCGCAAAACGATGGTGGACGTAATCGAACAGACGGCAGCCAACATTACGATCCCTTTCACGGTCGGCGGCGGGATCAACAGTGTGGACGACATGAGGCGCATTCTGCGGGCAGGAGCCGATAAAATTTCGTTGAATACGGCAGCGGTGCTGCGTCCGGAGCTGATCCGCGAGGGGGCACAGGTCTTTGGCACCCAGTGTGTGGTCGTCGCTATCGACGCACGGCAGGTCGGAGAGAACAAGTGGGAAGTGTACACCCACGGCGGACGAAATGCTGCAGGCAAGGATTTGATCGAGTGGGCGCAGGAAGCCGAGGCTCTGGGAGCGGGCGAAATTCTCTTGACCAGCATGGATGCCGACGGAGAAAAGAAAGGCTTTGACATCGAGCTGAACCGGCTTGTATCGGAAGCGGTAGGGATTCCCGTTATAGCTTCTGGAGGCGCCGGTAGTCGGGAGCATTTTTTGGAGGTGCTGACTGCAGGTAAGGCTGATGCTGCTCTGGCCGCCTCCATTTTCCACTATGAGGAGACCTCGATCCAGGCGGTAAAAGAGTATCTGCTCGCGAAAGGAGTCGACATACGACCATGACATTGACTGTAAACATCGAGGCGCTCCGTTTTGACGAAAACGGCCTGATCCCCGCCATTGTACAGGATGCCGTGAGCAAGGAAGTGCTGACGCTCGCCTACATGAACAAAGAGTCTTTGGCCAAGTCGCTGGAAACAAAGGAGACGTGGTTTTGGAGCCGTTCCCGGCAGGAGCTGTGGCACAAAGGAGCGACCTCCGGCCACACGCAGCGAATTGTTTCGATCAAATACGATTGCGATAAAGACGCCCTAGTCGTGCTGGTTGTTCCACAAGGACCGGCTTGCCACACCGGGTCGTACAGTTGTTTTGCCGGACAGTTGACAACCGTCGGAATCACGGCAAGCGATGAAGCGAGTGCCGCAACTGAAGCGAACGCAAGCACTGCAACTGAAACGGACGCAAGAGCAGCGGCTGGTTCTGGCATTGCTGCGGCAACTGAATCTAGCATTTTAGCGAAAGAAAAAATACCATCGGCTGTCTCTTCCGACCGTTTCTCCATTTTGAACGAGCTGGAGCAGTTGATCGCCTCACGCGAAGCGGAGCGCCCGGAAGGCGCCTACACCACCTATCTGTTTGAAAAAGGCGTAGACAAGATTTTGAAAAAGGTCGGCGAGGAAGCGGCCGAAGTGATCATCGCGGCGAAGAATCGCAGTCATGACGAGCTCCGTTACGAAGCGGCTGATCTCCTGTATCACCTGCTTGTGCTGCTGCGGGAACAAAAGCTTCCGCTCGACGACGTGCTGGCAGAACTGCAAAAGCGGCGGTAACGGCAGTCGGGATGGTATAATGCCGATAGATTTTCGCCATTCTCATCCTAGCTAGATCGCACATTGCATGCTGTTAATTTGACGCCAGCCCTCCTATCATTGTGGTATTATTATCCAAATAGAATGCGAGGAGGAAGCTGTTTGGAAATCATTCGCAAAAACCCTGAAAATGTAGCACCTCCAATAGGCTCCTATTCACATCTGACCATTGTGCCAAGAGAGGCAGACATACTTGTGCTATCAGGGCAAGTAGGAACAGATCGGGATGGAAACCTGCCCGAAGGAGTCGAAGAACAACTTAGAAACGCTCTAAACAATGTAACCAGCATTTTGAGCAGTGAAGGCGTTACGTCAGAAGGTATACTAAAAATAAACATCTGGTTAACAGAGATGATCAATCGGGATCAGTTTACTGCCATTTGGAAAGAATTCCACGGTGGCAACCCCCCCTCTACAACGATGGCTTATGTTTCTGCTTTGGCGCAGCCCAAACTGAAGGTTGAAGTAGAGGCCTGGGCAGCCAGATGTTAAAGTGGCGGCTTATAGCCGCTTTTTTGTTTTGGGATGGATTAGCCGCTACTGTTTAAAGAAAAGGGGTGAGAGGAAATGAAAGCGTTGCTAATTTTCGTCACTACCTATCTCATCATCAGCTTGCCTGATTTTTTCGGGTTTTCCTTTGCCGTTCAATGGGTACCCGGAGTTTCCGATTTATACAAAGCGTGGACCTATTTTTCAATGGGCTTGTCTGAAAAAGCTTTTCTCAAATTGATCGTTTCTGCGGCCTCAAGCGTGTTTTTCGCAGTCATCTTGAAAAGGAGATCCTGTTTGAGCAAGTGACGGTGTTTTTCCAAGCCACGCGTAATATAATCGAGATGACTATTATTTGGCATGATTGATCCGCTATAATGTAGAGGGAAAATTGCCAATCGCGGAAAAATGTAATTGTAATTAGGGTTCGTTGTGTGAAGAGTATTAGGCGGCAATGAAGAGAAAGCCCCCGGACAGACAATCAGAAATAAAAGACCAGCAGACTGACAGACCGAAGACGACAGCGCCTTGCCGTCAGTTGCAAGATAATTGAGGCTCCTGTCCAGGCAGGGGCTTTTTCCATGCTGATCCAGCCGGAAAAGCATGCGGCAAACAAACGAGAGGGAGGGGACAGTGTGAGGAATCACTGCTTGTGGGCAGCCGTTTTGTTTATGTGCTTATCGTTGTTTCCTGAACCGGCGGGTGCCAGTGACAAGGTGCTTCGCGTCGCCTTCGACAAGGAGCTCCCTCCTTTTGCGTATATGGACGAAAACGGCAATGCCAGCGGATTCAACATTGATCTGATAAAGGCCATTGCCGAAGAGAACGGCTATGAGCTGGAGTATGTGCCGCTGGAATGGGAGGACGCCCTTTCCTATCTGAAGGACGGAAAGGTGGATGTGCTTCTCGGCATCAAGTATACGAACCGCTACGATCTTGTCTTCGACTTTAGCGAATCGTTTTTTACCATGTCCGAGGTGCTTTTGGTTCCCAAGCAGGACAGTGAGATTTTTACCCTGAATCAATTGCGGGAAAAAGTCGTTGCTGTACAGCGTGGCAATGTCGGCATGGACTTGCTGGAAAGTGTCCGAAGAGTCAAAATGCTCGTATCCTTCAACCAGCGGGATGCCCTGGACAATTTGATAAGGGGAAGAGCCGATGCGTTTATCGGAAATCGCTGGACAGCGGAGTACCTTCTGGAGAAGGCGAACAAACAAGACGAGTTCGTGATGCGCTCCGGTCTGATCAATCCGACCGATTACGCCTTTGCCGTTCGGGAAGGCAATTATGAACTGCTCGACAAGATTAACGAAGAGTTGAACAAGCTCTATCGGGACGGAACCTATACCCGGCTGTACAGCCATTACTTTGAACCGTACGCAACGCATGCGACGGACCGGTATCGCAAAGTAGTGATCGGCCTTTTGGTCGTCATGGCACTCGTGTCGATTACCTTGGTGACGATCTTTTTCTGGAACAAACGGCTAAAAGCAGAGGTGAGACGCCAGACGGCTGCACTGGCCGACGTGATGGCGTTCCAAAGGCAGGTTCTGGACAATACGGAGAGCGCGATCCTCTCCCTGGACGTTTTCGGACATATTACGCTGGTCAACCAGGTGACGCGGCGGCTGCTTTTGACAGACGATGATGCGATCGGACGGCATATCAGTGCCCTGCTTCCGCAACTGCCTGTGGAACAAGCTCTCGCGGCGGACAAGCCTTCCTTTTATGAAGGAGAGTTTCAGTTGGAACAATCTTCTGTCCGCGTCTTTCACTACTATATGGCTCCCTTTGGCAACGCTGTCTCCGAGCATGTCGGGTGGATCGTCAGCCTGCAGGATAGGACCGAGCAAAAGCGGCTGCAGGCGAGGCTGATTTCGCAGGAAAAAATGCATGCACTCGGCCAATTGGCAGCAGGGATGGCTCACGAACTGAGAAACCCGCTCACAGCGATCAAAACCTTTATCGATATGCTGCCAAAGAAGCTGGATGACGAGCGTTTTCGCTCCGAGCTGCTGCATTATGTACCGGAAGAAATGGAGCGAATGAATCGAATCCTGGAGGACCTGCTGGACTACTCCCGTTCCAAGCCGTTGGAAATAGAGGAGACGGACCTCAAAATGCTGGTGGATTCTGTCCTGGGGCTGTTTGCAAAACGGGCGGTAAACGAGCAAGTCGAAATGCATATTGAAGTGCCTCAGGGAATCAAGGTATGCCTCGACCGCAGAAGGCTGAAACAAGTGCTGATCAACTTGATGATAAATGCGCTGGAAGCCATGTCGACAAGTTCCGTAAAACGGCTTCATATCAAGGCTCGGGAAAGTGCGGACGGCGTGGAGCTGACGGTCAGCGATACGGGAGAAGGGATGAGCGCGGAACAGCTGCCCCATTTGTTTGAACCCTTTTTTACGACCAAGACGCAAGGGATCGGTCTGGGACTGTATGTCAGCGACAAAATCATGCGGGAACACGGAGGCCGGATTGATGTCAGCAGTACAAAAGGAGAGGGCACGACGTTCACCCTGTTTTTTCAGTAGGGAATAGAAGGAGGACAGCCATGACACGCTTGCTGATTGTGGACGACGAACCGGCAATCTGCGCCTCTCTGTCGTTTGCGTTAGAGGATGATTTCGATGTATTTACAGCCAAGGACGAGCAGACGGCACTCGCTGTCCTTGAGCAAGAGGAGATCGACTGTGTGCTGCTCGATCTCAATCTCGGCTCTACCAGCGGACTGGAGCTGCTTCCGAAGCTAAAAAAACTGCGTCCGGACCTGACGGTTATCATGATGACTGCCTTTGGAACGATTGAATCGTCTGTAGCGGCGATGAAAGCGGGGGCGTACCACTACCTGACCAAGCCGCTTCATCTGGACGAGGTGAAGCTCTTGATAAACAAAGCGCTGGAATTTCAAAAGCTGCACAAGAGGGTAAAGGTATTGAGCGCCGCTGTCAAGCAGCAGCAGTCCTACGCCGGGATGATCGGGAAGAGCCAGCAAATGCAGCGAATTTATCAGTTGATTGAAAAGGTCAAGGACATTCCCTCAAATATCCTGATCACAGGAGAAAGCGGGACGGGCAAAGAGCTGGTTGCCAGGGCCATTCACTATCAGGGGGTTCGGAGCCAAGCTGCGTTCTCCGTAATAAACTGCGCCGCGATACCCGAGACTTTGCTGGAGAGCGAGTTATTCGGGTATGCAAAAGGGGCGTTTACCGGGGCTGTGCAGCAAAAAACCGGGCTGTTTGAGCGTTCGCACGGAGGCACGGTCTTTCTCGATGAGATCGGGGAGATGCCGCTTGCTCTGCAAGCCAAGCTGCTGCGGGTCATTCAGGAGCGCACCGTGACTCCCTTGGGCAGTTATTCTACAAAAGAGATAGATATCCGTCTCATCGCGGCGACCAATCGGAATTTGGAAGAGGAAGTGGCCAAGGGTACCTTTCGCGAGGATTTGTACTACCGTCTGAATGTGATTCCAATCCGTACCCCTGCGTTGCGTGAACGGCCGGAGGATGTGCCTCTCCTGGTTGACTATTTTCTCGATCTTTATGCAGCCAACATGGGCAGGGAAAAGAAAGAATGCAGCCCGGATGTAAAAAAGAAGCTGTTCGCCTATTCATTTCCGGGCAACGTGAGGGAACTGGCCAATATTATCGAATATGCGATAGCCCTCTCCGCGGGAGAGATCCTTACCATGGAAGACTTGCCCGCTTCCCTGGTCAGCCAGCCGACAGGAAAACGCCTTTTTCCGAAGAGTCAGGAGGGCGTATTCGTGCCGGCGAATGCGACACTGGAGGAGGCCGAGCGGCTGGTAATTCTGCACACCCTGGAAAAGAACGGCGGACATCGCAAAAAGACAGCCGATCAGCTGGGGATTAGTGAGCGGGGATTGCGTCAAAAACTCAAGCAATATCTCGAGTCGTAAATAATCGCTGGCCCCATAACCGGAAAAAAATTCCGCCCGATTCGGACATTTTTTCCGGTTTTTCTCTTTTGTCGCCGAAGCGGAACGGCAAAAAGCGTCATTTTTCGTGTAATCATGATGTGGCACGGCTCTTGCTTTATTTTGTTGTAAACGGTTTCAAAAAAGAAAAGGGGGAATCACAATGTTGAAGAAAATGCTCACGATCTTATCATCCACGCTGCTTGTCCTTACTGTCGCAGCTTGTGGAAACCAATCCGCGCCTTCGACCGGATCTGGCGGAGAAGCTTCAGGAGGAGGCGGTGGGGGAGCCGAGCAGAAGTTCCTGACAATCGCTACCGGCGGAAGCTCGGGGCCTTACTACACCATTGGCGGCGCCATGTCGAAAATCTACAAGGAGAAGCTGGGCTACAATGCGTCCGTCCAATCTACCGGCGCCTCTGTTGAAAACATCAATCTGTTGAAGACGAAAAAGGCCGATCTTGCCTTTGTCATGTCAGACGTTACTTCCTTTGCATACGAAGGACAAGAAAACTTCAAGGAAAGCGGCGCTATCAAGGACTTGAGAGCAATGGCCGGTCTGTACCTGAACTACGTGCAGGTCGTTACGTTGAAAGACCGCAATATTAAATCGATTGCCGACCTGAAAGGCAAACGCGTCGGTGTAGGGGCACCCAACTCCGGTGTCGAAGTGAACGCCCGCATGGTGCTGGCTGGTCACGGTATTACCTACAACGACATCAAGGCGGACTACCTGTCTTACGCCGAGGCGATCGAGCAGTTGAAAAACAACGCCATTGACGCAGCATTCGTAACGTCCGGACTGCCGAACTCTACCGTGATCGATCTGATGACGACCAAAGACGTGGAGATTGTCCCGATCAAAAAAGAAGATGTCGACAGGATGGCGGAAAAATTCCCGTTCTTCGTTTCTGCGGAAATCCCGGCAGGTCTCTATAAAAACGATCAGCCTGTCCAAACAGCCGCAATTCGCAACATCATGCTCGTTCGGAGCGACTTTTCCGATGAACAGGTGTACAAGCTGACCAAAGCCTTCTTTGAAAATATCGATGCATTAAAAGAGGCGCACAACGCAGCCAAGGACATTGACGTAAAAGAAGCGGGCAAGAACCTCGTGGTACCGCTCCATCCGGGTGCAGAAAAATACTATAAGGAAGTTGGCGCTATCAACTAATCGATGTAATCGCACGACCTGATAAAAAGGGAGGAGACATCATGAAGAAATGGATATTCAGGCTGCTTCTCCTCTTTGTGGGCCTCACGGCGCTGGGGCCCCAACCCTTTTTATTTCTAAACGATTTTCACCAGCAAGAGACAATCGGCGCAGTGCCTCTTGGAATGACCGATCAATTTGAAGTGGAGTGGGTGCATTCTGTCGAGCTTACTCCTTGGAGAGAGACGTACAGCGTGCATTGGCTGTATGGGATGGAGCTGGCAGAGACCTCCTTTCGTTCCTTCGGAGCAGGAGTTCCCACAGAGTTTGCAGATGCGAAAGTGACTGTTCAAGACGGCTGGATCAAGGTATCCGATCTGCATGATCGACGCGAGTCCATTCTCTATTTGATTACCCGGGACGATTACGTATTGCGAGTCAGTGGTCAACAGTGGAAATTATCCGATGTATTGCCATTGGGTACGTCGTTGGAGCTTTCCGTCAAGTGGTTTCCTTGGTGGTACCGGTTTGTATACAAGCTTGAAAAGAAAGGGAGTGACGAGTAGATGAGTGCTTCGAACCAGATGCTTACGGATGAAGAAGTGCGCCAAAATGAAAGCAAGGCGCAGGCTATCTTGCAGGAGTACGACAAGGAAGCGGGTTATCGGGTTTTTGACAAAAAGTGGATAGGCCTGCTCGTTTCTGTCATTGCCATCTGCTTTGCCCTCTATCATCTCTACGCTGCCTATGCCATCCCATTTGTAACGCTAAAGCACCGTTCTCTCCATGTGGCGGTTGTACTTTGCCTGATCTATCTGTTATATCCGGGGTGGAAGAAAGCGTCGCGCAAAAAGCTGTCTCTTTTGGATGTTGTGATGGCGCTAGCCTCACTGGGAACGGCAGGCTATATATTTATTTATTATCTCGATATCGTCAATCGAGGCGGCATCCCTTCGACGCTTGACGTGACTTTTGCGACCATCACCTGCCTGCTTGTCCTGGAGGCTTCGCGCCGAGTGGCAGGGTGGGAGCTTACAGCGATGGCCAGCATTTTTGTCGCGTATGCGTATCTGGGCCCGTATTTGCCGGGAGACTTTGCGCATCGAGGCTATACGTTTAGCGACATCTTCAACTATATGTATGTCACCACTGAAGGTATTTTTGGCGATGCTACGGCCGTTTCTGCTTCCTTCATTATCCTCTTTATTATTTTCGGCGCCTTCTTGT
>NZ_CP150173.1:3537500-4532500 GCF_037964015.1 Brevibacillus sp. FSL K6-6036 | reverse complement strand
TGTTTCCTGCTTTTATCCCGAAATGAAACCGCTTATTTGAAAAAATGAGAGCGGATCTGCTCTAGCAAAACGAAGCAGATCCGGTGAAAGAAAACTTTAAAAGGGTGCATCAGCTTGTGGCGTAAGGGCGCTTCTGGTACGATACATGGAGGTACTGCCCTGTGATGCTGGAGGTTCTATGAAACAAAACAAGAGAATCGAGAAGTCGACAGTCGTTCATTTTCATCAAGACGCCCGCTTTTTTGTCGAGCGCGGCTTGCGTTTTTTAAATCGCTATGACTACGATAAAGCTATTCGCAGCTTCCGCCGTGCCATCGAGCTGGAGCCGAAAAATGCCGAATACCAATGCCATTTGGCGAGTGTTCTGGCCGAAGTCGGCAATTTTGAAGCGTCCAACGACATCTTGTATGATGTGCTGGAAAAGTGCGAACCGAAAATAGTAGAAGTCTATTTTTATATGGCGAACAATTACGCCAACCTGGAAGATTACGAGATGGCAGAAGAGATGGCGATCCGCTACTTGCAACAACAAAGCGATGGGGCGTACCGAGAGGATGCCGAAGAGCTGCTGGACTATATCTACTTTGAGCTGGACATGCCTCCTCGCCATTTTCTCACAGGTGAACGCGAGGACGTGTACAGCAAGCATGAACGGGCACGGCGCAGTTTAGAAGAAGGCCGTTTTTTAGAAGCATTGGACATTTTAAAAGAAATCGTCGAAGCGGACCCTTCCTTTATGCCGGCTTGGAACAACCTGTCGCTGGCCTACTACTATGTAGGGGATTTTCAACAGGCAATGGCAACGATTGAGGAGACGCTGGAGAGAGAGCATGGAAATTTGCATGCTCTCTGCAACCTGGCAGTGCTGTTGTCACACCACAATCGGGCCAAGGAGCTGGTGGCACTCATCAACATGCTGAAAAAAGTCGTCCCCTACCATCCGGAGCATGCGTATAAGCTGGCGACGACAATGGGCGTCCTTGGCCAACACGAGGAGGCCTATCGCCTCTACGCCAAGATGCTTAAATCGGGTCGAACTCATGAAGCATGCACGTACCACTACGCAGCGATATCCGCCTATATGAGTGGTCATAAGGAACAAGCCATCCGCTGGTGGCAAAAGGTAAAGCAGCTGGACCCGGAATCGGGGGTAGCCGAGCACTACATGGAGATGGTAAAAGAGGCGAAGGACGGGCAAACTAAGCAGGTCATCCCTTACCATTACTATCAGCCGCAGCAGGAAGTGTCCTGGGAGAAGGCACCGGCATCCGGTGTTGAAGAGCTGAAAAACGATCCGATGATTCGCGCTTCCTTGTTGTGGGCCCTGCAGCACGGGCGCGATGAAGTTAAGTTTGCGGTTCTGCAAACCCTTGCTTTGATCGGCGATGACGAAGCGGAAGCAGCGGTTCGCCAGTGTTACCACCAAACGGACGATCCGCAGCTGCAAAAGCTCGCCCTGCTTGCACTGGCAGACATGGGAGCAGAGATGCCGGAAGCAAGGCCCAAGCGAAAAGCAAAGACGAAAGCGGCAACTGAGCATAAATTAGAGTTTCCGGGGAGCGAAACGGACAGTCAAAAAACGGAAGGCGTAGAAGACTGCATCAACCGGTTTTTTTCCGGTAGCGGACAGGAGGACATGAAGAACTGGTGTCTATCTGTTTGGAAACGGTTCTCGCAGCTAGAGAAGCCGCCTGTACAAGTGCGCAAGATTGTAGCGTGGGTGGCTGCACTCGAATATCTATACGGTGCGGTAAAAAACCAGAAACATGCGCAATCACAGGCAAAGGTAGCAGAAAAATACGAGCTTTCCCCCTCAACTGTGGCAAAGTGCGTAAAAGCACTGCAAACCCTTGATTTGAAATAGATTCTCATTTTATAATAAGTATAAATAAGAAGTGATTGCAGATTGAGGAGGCAGTGGATATGAGCGACCAAAAAATATACGATGTGATCATCGCCGGTGCAGGCCCCGCGGGGATGACTGCCGCTGTATATACCTCCCGCGCAAACATGAGCACGCTCATGCTGGAACGCGGAATTCCAGGCGGCCAAATGGCCAATACGGAGGAGATTGAAAACTATCCGGGCTTCGGCTCCATTTTGGGACCGGACTTGTCCACAAAAATGTTCGAGCATGCTCAAAAGTTCGGCGCTGAGTATGCATATGGCGAAATCAAGGAAGTAAAAGACGAGGAGCCGTATAAACGAGTCATTACTTCCGACAAGGAGTACCTGGCCAAATCGGTGATCATTGCCACCGGTGCGGAGCATCGCCTGCTGGGCGTTCCGGGAGAAAAAGAACTCTCCGGCCGCGGCGTTTCCTATTGCGCAGTATGTGACGGAGCATTTTTCCGCGGCAAAGAGCTGGTCGTAGTCGGCGGCGGAGACTCTGCTGTCGAGGAAGCCGTATTCTTGACCCGCTTTGCATCCAAGGTGACGATCATTCACCGTCGCGATCAGTTCCGCGCCCAAAAAATCCTGCAAAAACGGGCATTTGACAATGAAAAGATCGAGGTCATCTGGGATACGGTGGTCAAGGAAATTCGCGGCGACGGAAAAGTCCAAAGCGTACTCCTGGAGAACCTGAAAACCGGCGAAGAGCGCGAGTTCCCGACAGATGGCGCATTCATCTACGTAGGGATGGACCCGCTGACGGAGAGCGTTCGCAATCTGGGAATTACCAATGAAGCCGGGTATGTGCTGACAGATGAACGCATGCACACCAAAGTGAAAGGTGTCTTTGCCGCCGGGGATGTGCGCGAGAAGATGCTGCGTCAAGTAGTGACAGCTACTGGTGACGGCTCGATCGCCGCCCAATCGGCCCAGCACTACGTCGAAGAGCTGAACGAACGTCTGGCTGAGCAAAATGTCACAATCTCTTAACCTGCTTGTAACATGAGTGAAATAATTGGGCGGTAAGATGAAGACAATGAATTGACCCCCTTATCTATACGAACCATTTTGCGTGGCTGCCATAGCCACGCCATTTTTTTTCTGCAAGGCATGCACGAACGGCCGGATATCAGCTTCCTGTCTCCACGGGAGCGTTACGAGTCCTAACGGGACGAGTCCTAAAGGGTGCGAAAATGCCAACCGTTATGGTATGCTAAAGTCAGAATCGTAGGAGGCGAGTGGAGTGACAGAAGTGGAAAATGAGAGAGCCGTTAATCTGTTGATCATTACAGGGATGTCTGGCGCGGGGAAAACCGTTGCCGTACAGAGCTTGGAAGATCTGGGGTTCTTTTGTGTCGATAACCTGCCGCCGGTTTTGATCCCCAAGTTTGCGGAGCTGATCAAGCAGTCGGGAGGCAATATTGAGCGTGTCGCCTTGGTAGTTGACCTGCGCGGCCGCGAATTTTTTGTAAACTTGTCGGGAGCCATCGACAGTCTAAATCAAATGGAGGGAATCTCTTTCCATATTCTCTATCTGGATGCAAATGATCAAACATTGGTTTCCAGGTACAAAGAGACGCGTCGACGCCATCCGCTTTCACCCAACGGTTCACCATTGGAAGGAATCCATGCCGAGCGTCGGCTGCTTCAGGAAATGAAGGGGCGAGCCCATCAGATTATTGATACCAGCCAAATGAAGCCGGCACAGTTGCGAGAAAAAATAATTAGCCAGTATACACAGCAAGGTTCTTCCTTGACGATTAACGTCCTGTCTTTCGGATTCAAATACGGCACTCCGATTGATGCCGATCTTATGTTTGACGTACGTTTCCTGCCCAATCCGCATTACGTGGAAGAATTGCGGCCCAAAACCGGGTGTGACCCGGAGGTGGCCGAGTACGTCATGAATCATAAGGAAACGAAAGAGTTTGTCGATAAACTGATTGACTTTTTGGCCTATACGATGCCCCATTACCAACGGGAAGGGAAAAGCCAGCTGGTGATCGGGATCGGCTGCACGGGAGGCAAGCATCGTTCGGTGGCGATCGCGGAGCATTTGGGCGAGGTTTTTGGAAAGGACTACGCGATTCGGGTCAGTCATCGTGACATGGAAAAAAGCAAGTAAGCATAGGATGGCAGGAAAGAAAGAAACGCCATCCGTACTTGAACAGGGCCTTTGTATGTGTATCAGCATATAATGAGGTGACATATGCCGACGAGGAGAATGGGATCGCAGCAGGGCAACCGGCTGCGGGTTGTCGTGATCGGCGGAGGAACGGGACTGTCCGTGTTATTAAGGGGGTTAAAGCACGCACCGGTTCACATTACCGCGATCGTAACCGTCGCTGACGACGGCGGAAGCTCCGGGAGGCTGCGGGAGGAGTTGGATATGCCCCCTCCCGGAGATATCCGTAACGTTTTGACGGCCCTGGCCGATACCGAACCGCTGATGGAAAAGGTCATGCAGTATCGTTTTTCCACAGGTACCGGATTAGCCGGGCATAATTTGGGAAATCTACTTCTGGCAGCGATGAACGAAATTACCGGAGATTTTGTCACAGCGGTTAAGAAGCTGAGCGATGTATTGGCTGTCCGGGGAGAGGTGCTTCCGGCATCGACACAGTCGCTTCGGCTCATGGCGGAAATGGAAGACGGTTCAATCATTGCGGGAGAATCGCAAATTCCATTGACCGGCAAGCAGATCAAGCGGGTCTTTCTGGACCCCGAGGATGCTGTGCCATTGAGTGAAGCGCTGCTGGCCATCGAAGAGGCAGATGCGATCTTGATCGGCCCTGGAAGCCTGTATACGAGCATTTTGCCGAATCTATTGGTGAGAGGCTTGTTCGCCGCTGTAAAGAATTCGACAGCTCCGAAAATGTATATTTGCAATGTCATGACTCAGCCGGGCGAAACAGACGGGTTTTCCGCATCCAAACATGTCGAAGTGCTGTACGATCATGTAGGCGGACCGTTTTTGGATACAGTGATAGTGAACTCTGCTGCCATTCCCGATAAAACCTTGGAAAAATATGCGGAGAAGGGAGCAGCCCCTGTTGCTTGTGATGTAAAGCGCTTACGCCAGTTGGGACTGCATATCGTAGCCAAACCGCTGGTGGCGTTTGAAGAGGGGTATCTGCGTCATGATGCGACCGCCGTCAGCAAGCAGGTCGTCTCGCTGATCAAGCGGAGGCGCCGGACGCAGAAGATTGAGAAGGAGTGAAGGACGATGTCATCATTCGCCGCACAGACGAAAAAGGAACTGACGATGCTGGAGGGACCTGATTGTTGCAGCCGAGCAGAGCTGGCGGCGCTGATTCGGATGAACGGCAGCCTGCAATTCGGTGCAGGGCGTCTGGTACTGGATGTGACCACGGAAAATGCGGCGATTGCCAGACGGATATACACGTTGACGAAAAAAATCTTCAATATTCATGCCGAACTGCTTGTGCGCAAGAAAATGCGGCTGAAAAAGAACAACGTATACATCGTAAGAATCCCCAACAGAGCCAATGATATACTGCAAGAGCTGAGAATTATGGACGAGAGCCTTTCCTTCGTGCGCGGGATATCGCAGGACATTGTGAAGAAGTCTTGCTGCCGCGCTGCGTATTTGCGAGGGGCGTTTTTGGCGGGCGGGTCGGTAAACCACCCGGAGGCATCCAGCTACCATCTGGAGATCTTTACTTCGTACCAGGATTTTTGCGAGGCTTTGACCAAAATGGCCAATCGCTACAAGCTGAACGCGAAGTGCATTGAACGAAAAAAAGGCTACGTCCTCTACATCAAAGAAGGGGAGAAGATCACGGAGTTTCTCAGCCTGATCGGTGCGCATCAGGCACTGTTCTACTTCGAGGACGTGCGGATCGTCAAAGATATGCGCAACTCTGTAAACCGTCTGCACAATTGTGAAATCGCCAACATCAACAAGACGGTAAATGCAGCGGCCAGGCAGATGGAGAACATCCAGCTGATCCAGGAGGAAATGGGCCTGGAAAATCTGCCGAAGCGTTTGCGCGAGGTGGCAGAGCTTCGGTTGATTCATCCGGACATCAACCTGAAAGAGCTGGGAGAAATGATTCCCAGCGGAGTAGTCAGCAAGTCGGGGATCAATCACCGGCTACGAAAAATTAACGAAATCGCTGACAAATTACGAGAAAAACGAAATATTTCCGTGTAGAGACATGGTATACTAGACGGTAATAAGAGATACTGAGCGAGGAGGTTCCACCCATGGTTCAACAGCAGGTTGTGGTCAAGCTGAAAACCGGTTTGCAGGCCCGCCCTGCGGCATTTTTCGTGCAGGAGGCCAACCGGTTTGCATCAGAAGTATTTGTGGAAAAAGAAAACAAGAAGGTAAACGCGAAGAGCATCATGGGGATAATGAGCCTCGCTATCAGTTCGGGTACGGAGATCACGATATCAGCGGAGGGCCCTGATGCGTCTCAAGCGGTTACCAGCCTGACCAATCTGGTAAGCAAGGAAGAATAGCAAAAGAACAAGAGGGAAAGACACTTTCTACGGGAAGGTGTCTTTTTTTGTCCGGATCAGCTGCATGTTTCGACAACAAACAGGGCATTGCTAACTTATATAAAAATGGCTGACAAGGGGGGAGTTTAAGTGAGCACCGAACGCGATACATATACCGAGGGTCGAGACGATTACGACATGGATATTGACCGGATGGTAAACGAGGGGCTTGGCGGAGGACAGGTCACCGATCAGAATGGCCTGATCGAAGAGACCACGACCGAAACCATGACAGGAGCCAGCACAGCTCGCGATGATCGATAAACGGTAAAGGAGCGAAGAGCATGGATGTAAATCGCGCACAGGAAATTATCCGTTCCGAGAGCAAGATCGAGGTACAGTATCAAGGACAATCGGTATGGATCGACGGAGTTGACGAGAAAACGGCGCAGGCCCGCGTCCATACAGAGGGCAACCCGGCGGACAGCAAAACGGTGGACGTCGGTCAATTGGTAGAGAAATAGGCGGACAAGGCAAAAAACCGAGCAGCGCCGGAGAATCTCCTGGCAATTGCTCGGTTTCTTTTTCAAATCCGCTGTTCGAGGTTCAACCGTTTGTTCAGAACATACATGATCGGAGCTCCGACCAGCATGACGACAAATTCGCCAAGCGCAGTGGTGAGCCATGTAAAGTAGAAGGGCAGACCGAACGCCAGGTTCAGTTCAATCGCGATCAGAAACATCGTAATCGTAAAAACAATGGTATTGAATATCATGCGAGCCCAGACGCCTTTGATGAAGCGCATGGAAACAATCGTGACAAGCAGCGCCAGCACAGACTGACCCACTCCAAATACCAGGTCATAGGCGACCATGGGCGAGAAAAACAGATTCGTAAAAAAGACGCCGAGGACAATTCCGTACATGTACTTTTTGTTGAAAACGACGAGATGATTAAACATTTCTGAAACGCGGAATTGTACATTGGTAAAACCAAATGGCTGAATAAGCATCGAGACGGCAATGTACAAAGCCGCCAGGATACCGTTTGCGACAAGCGTTTTTACTTTCATATTCAATTAGCTCCTTAGTTTTTTATCGTGGGATGGTTTCGAACCACGTGGGTATAAAGACACCCAAGTTACTATACTAGCGCTTTACCCCGAGCCCAGTCAACCGTGAAATCTGCCCAGGGTGCAGCGGGTAAATCGCAGCCATAAAAAAAGCCGGAGACAAAAAAAGAAACCGAGGCCAAAAGAGAACCCCGGTAAAAAGACCCCTGGCATAGAGAACTCTGGTATAGAGAACCCCCGGTTAAAAAAGAACCCCGCCATCTCTGGCAGGGTCCTACGTAAATCAGCCGAAGCCGGTTATTTTTTTGCGGATGCCTCTGTCGAAATGACCTTGTCAATCAGGCCGTATTCCATCGCATCCTGGGCAGAAAGGAAATTATCGCGATCCGTATCCTTCTGGATGCGCTCCAGAGGTTGGCCAGTGCGCTCGGACAGGATTTGGTTCAGGTGCTCGCGCATTCTGATAATCCGTTTTGCCGCGATCTCGATGTCGCTGGCTTGACCTTGAGCCCCGCCGAGCGGTTGGTGAATCATGACCTCGCTGTTCGGCAAGGCGTAGCGCTTGCCTTTTGTACCAGCGGCCAGCAAGAAGGCGCCCATGGATGCGGCCATCCCGATGCAAATCGTCGATACATCCGGCTTGATAAATTGCATGGTATCGTAAATTGCCATACCGGCGGTGATGGAACCGCCCGGGCTGTTGATGTACAGGGAAATGTCTTTATCCGGGTCTTCCGCTTGCAGGAACAGCATTTGCGCTACGACAATATTAGCTACCGTATCGTTGATAGGAGTACCGAGAAAGATAATGCGATCCTTCAGAAGACGGGAATAAATATCGTAAGCACGCTCTCCGCGGTTGGTCTGTTCAATGACTGTTGGAATCAAATTCATGTGCATTCAGTCTTCCTCCTCTCTTTGTAAGAATATCATACACAAAAGGTCAATAAAGGTCAAACAGATAACTGCACGCCTCTTTCACCATAATTTCCAAAAAACGTGCGGCTAAACATGTCAGGCGAGGAAAGTTTTATTGGCCTGGGCGACAGAGCCGACCAATGCCCCGAAAAACGCGATCCAGACAGGCAGTGCAAACAGCCAGCCTACCAGCGGAATGATCAGCAGGCACTGCAGAGCGACGACACCAAGCAGCTCGGCCAAGAGCGGAGAAACCTTCCACGAAAAGCGCTCGGCTACTCGGATGCCGATCCATGAGCCGACGAATACTTTTGCCGACCAGGACAGGATCAGGAACGTCAGCAGCAGCGCAAGCGAGACAGGGATTCCTATGACCGTGATCAAAAGCAATAGCGACAAAAACGGCATACCCAGGACGAGGCACGCTCCCCAAACAAAGGTGGAGCCTTTTCGTTGATCCAATTGCCGGTAAACACGTGTCAATCCGGCCGGGAACAGGAAGCGGATGGCAAGCCAGAGCAACAGCGTACTCAAAAGGGAGGAAAGCCCGAGCAGAATCGGGAAATAGGAGAATCCTTCATCCGGTTCCTCTACCGGAGCAGGGGAGAAGCGTTCCTCTCCTTTGAGCGTCGCACCTTGGCTGATGACAGCCCGTTGGGGACTGGTATAGACCAAGTCACCGCCGATCACGGCCGGCCCGTCGATATGAATCGTACGACTGTACAGCATGGAGATACCCTCTCCGATGCTCCCCGTAATCCTGACGTTTTCCATGCGGCCGTTTGCTTCCCGCGCGATTTTGCCGTTCAAATCAACACTTGTCGCAAGCGTAAGCAGGTTTTTGCCGATACTGCCGTTCCGGTCAAGAACCAGGGTATGCGACAGATTGGTAACGCTTCCAGCCACCTTCCCGTTTAGGAGCAGCGTGTCTGTCATTGAACGGATGTCGCCGTCGATTTCGCCGGTGACAAGTGTTACGGCTGCAAACGTAAGGAGATCCCCTGTAATTCGTCCATTGACTTGGACATTTTCGCCAAATGCGTACACATCGCCGTCGACAACGCCATCGATGATGATTTTGGTGGCACTGACAGCCAGATCGCCGCGGTGAGCGGTATCAGGGGGCAGGTAGTACCGATCAGAGATGACCCCGCTAAACGCATAAGCGGTAGAGGCCACAATCAGCAAACTTACAAAAAGAATCAGACTAAGCAGCTTTTTCAATTCAATCCACCTCCCGCTTGGACAGTCGCGAATGGGGGAGAGGCGAAAAACGGATATTCAGGATAAGCAGCAGCCCGACCAGTACGAAAAACGGCAAGGGAAGCGCCATGACATACGATGCGGGAGCATGAAAAAATTCGCGGGCGTTGTCGTTGAGCCATAGGGCCGAACTCCAGAAAAGATGGCTTTTCCATGAGGTCCATGCCGGCGCAACCCACTCAAGCCAGATTCGCTGCCAAAACACGAGGTAACAAACAGCGACGGCCAGAATGCTGCCGCCAAGCAGGAGCATGCGCCACAGAAAGCGGCGGCGAGTTCGCTTGTGCAGCATGGCGATTCCATGAATCTGTGCAGAGGTCATGTCGTAGAGCTGGAAAGACATAGGGGGGAGGTCGTCGGAGAAAAAGCGGTCGGCCACGAATTGCCTCTCCGCGACCAGCTGCTCAAGCGAGCTGCCGCAGTGGTGACAACTGTCAACGTGTTTTTGGACGGCTTCTGCTTCTTCGCTAGAGAGTTCACCGTCACTGTACATCATCAAGGTAAGCTCATCAATATGCGGCATCGGACATTCTCCTTTCCTCCCTGTATTTATCCAACTGCTCTTTCAATTGTTTGCGGGCCCGGAACAAGCGGGTCCCGACCGTATTTTTACTCATGCCGACGATGCTTCCTATCTCATCGTAACTCATTTCCTGCACAAATCGGAGAGTCAAAATCAGACGATCCGTTTCGGGCAAGCAATCCAGCAAGGCCGTCAATTCAGAATAGCTTTCTTTTTCCAGCAGAAACAGTTCCGGACTTTTTACGGGACCGGAGGGACGCTTGTGAACATGCTGATGCAGCTGCTCATCCTCAAGCGCAATTTCCCGTCTCTTTCGCAAAAAATCGATGCAGGCATTGGAGGCGATGCGATACAGCCAGGAATGAAAGGGCAGGGTGGGGTCGTATTTGTGTAAATTTTGCGCTACTTTTAACCAAATTTCGTTGTGCAGGTCCTCGGCATCATGATAACTGGAGACCAGTCTTCTGATGATGCTCATGACACGGGGGGTAAATAAATTGACGAGTGCGGGAAAGGCCCGTGACTGTCCTTTGAGAAACTGCTGCACGAGCCGGACCGCTTCTGCATTGGCCCGAGCCAACTCTTGTTCCATGGTTGTATCCCCTCCTCCCCATACTAAATACGAAGACCGGCAGGAAAAATTTCACTGCCGCCCCCCTATTTATTTGCGGTTTAATTATCCACAAGTTGTGGAAAAGCGGGGGAGGTGAGCGAAGCGGATCACCCGTTTTCTTTCGCTGCGGCTTTATCCCCATCTGCTTCCGCCTGTGTATCTTCGTCCTCCTGCAGCTCCACAGCCAGCCGCAACGCTGCTCTCATCTTTCTTCCTTTGATGATCGTGTACTCGTCCACTTGCAGGGATTGCAGGCGGTTGATCGCTTCCGCCAGGGCCTGTTGGTCGTCGTAAGGCTGGATGGTCAGCAGGCATTCTTCATCGCTCGCTTCCTGATATATGAGGTAAAACCGGTCGGCTGACATGCAAAATCCTCCTCATCCACATTATCCACAGATTTATCAACAGGTTGTGCACAAAAACATTTGTTCGCGGTATAGATCAAAGGTTATCCACTGTGAGCGGATGCTCCTGATAGTTTTGGCATGTTTTTGCTGATGTCCGTTAGGTAAATCATGCCAAGGGTTGACGTTTGGCAGGTAAGCAAAATTTCCCGTCCGGGCCCGGGTAGCCTTTTTTGATTATGAAGGCAGCCGCAAAACTGTACTGGGACTTGAGTCTTGTATCGAATATCAATATTTTCGATGAAGTGAACAATATCAATCGATTTTGCCAATCTCTTTATATGTTGCAAATTTTCATATTTATTTTACAATGAGAGAAGGTGACTCATTGTTTGTCCGTAAAGTAAAAGGGGGATTTTCGAATGAAAAAACAGAAAACTATGGCTTTTCTTGCAACTGTAGTAGCGCTTGGTACAGCTCTTGCGGGCTGCGGCGGAGGCAACGCTGGCGGGGGCGGCGGAAATGCCAGCGGAGGCGAGCAGCCGGCTCCGCAATCCGGCGGCAATACCGGCTCTTCCAGCGGCGGCGCTCTGCAAAAAATCGTTATCGCGGCAGTAGGACCAATGTCCGGGCAGTACTCCGACTACGGAAGCACGGCAAAGGCCGGTGCCGAGTACGCACTGAAGCAAAATCAGGAGAAGTTTAAAGCGCTGGGCTTCGACGTCCAGATGCTGACACAGGATGACCAGGCCGATCCGAAGCAAGGCGTGGCCGTAGCCCAAATGTTGATCTCCAATCCGGATGTCCTCGGTGTTGTCGGTCACGTGACGACTGGTGCATCGATTACGGCATCGGCGCAATACGAGCAAGAGAAGCTGGTCATGGTGTCTCCGTCCTCCACAGGTTCCAACCTGACTGACGAGGGCAAGAAGGTCGTTCACCGCATCTGTGCGCGCGACGACCAGCAAGGCTCCAAGGCTGCAATTTACGCGAAAAACCAGTTGGGTGTGAAATCCGCTTATATCGTTCACGATAAACAAGCCTACGGCCAAGGCCTGGCTGATGAAGTGAAAAAGCAATTTGAGAAAGACGGCGTAACCATTGCGGGCTACGAGGGCATCACTGCCGGCGAGAAAGACTACAGCGCCGTGATCAACCAAATCCTCGCCGCGAACCCTGAAATGATCTACTTCGGCGGTTATTACTCCGATGCCGGCATCCTGATCAAGCAAGCTCGTGAAAAAGGCTACAAAGGCGTATTCATGGGCGGCGATGGCTACGACTCTGCTGACCTGGTGAAAATTGCGGGCGCAGACAACGCGAACAACGTAATCTTTACCTCCACTGTAGGCGATCTTTCCGCAACAGAAGAGGGCAAGAAGTGGATCAGCGAATTTGAATCGAGCACAGGCAATAAAGTAGGGATCTTCACTTCCTTTGGCTATGACTCCATGAACGTCATGCTGCATGGACTGGAAGAAGCGATTAAAGCGAACAACGGACAAAAGCCGACTCGCGAGCAAGTCCTGGATGCTGTCCATAAAACAAAAGACTTCCAAGGCCAGTTCGTAAAAGTAACATTCAACGAAAAAGGCGACAACGAATTCGCGTCTGTCTACGTGTACAAATACGAGAACGGTCAAAAGGTATTCGTAGGGGAAGCGAAGTAACGACTGATGGGGAAGGGCCGTACAGGACATACTACGGTTGATTGCGACTACCTTTGAAAGGGGTATCCACATGTCCAACAACCGCAGCACCCAATACGGCAACAATCAGGGACACAGCAGCAAATCGCAAACGTCCCAAAACCAAAAGTCCGAAAAGGACAAAAACCTGAACAGGCAAGACCCGCAGTAGCAGGTCAGGCCTTGAGAGGGAGCATAAGGAAACGCCCTGGAGAGGAGCAATCTCCAGGGCGTTTTTTAGCGGATGCGCTGTTTGCTGGGGAGACGTTTTTCCGGGTGGCCGTAGCCATTGTGCTCCTTGTTCTCCTGAGCATGGGCCTGCGCTTCGTGAACTTTTCCGACGAACTCCTTTGTGCTCATCTTGGTAAAATCCATGCGGCACCTCCCAAAATTGGCATCACGCTTTCTTACTATGGCCCAATTGGTCAGGAAACATTTACGGCTCTCCAGTTAACGCCTATTATGAAAAGCCGACATCCTTGCAGAAAAAGGATGATCGGCTTTGTTTTGTTAGTCCCAAGCGAATGTTTACATAGGACCTACATTGAAGTTGAATGTATAAACAAGCATACCGCTATAGTAAACATCTACCTTGTAGTAGCCTGTGGAAGAGGCAATCACTCGACCCCGGGAGTCGATGCTGATCCCGCCCGGTTTTGACTCGTAGGAGATGTAGTGTGTGTAATTGGGGCCGCTGGGAAGACTATCGTAAATAGGATTTTGATAGAGATCCAGGTTCACATTGACTTCAGTAACGCTTGCCACGCCGACTGCAGCTTGCGATGGGGCGATCAAGGCTTCGGCATTAGCCGCAGCTTGTCCTGCCAAAAGCAAGGGAATGGCCAGCAAACCTGACCTGATAAGGTTCATTTTCTTCATCAAGACCCGCTCCTTTATTTCAAATGAACGAACAATACTGTAAATTCCATATACAAAACGCTTTTCGCTGCAAACGACGCCTATCGAAGTTATTCAGTATTAGTAAGATGACGATGCCCGTTGGAATGCTCAACAGGCGCCAAAATAGATTACGGAGTTTGGATGTACATATAGTGCACATCAGCTCCCCAATTCCAGTTTCCAGATTCGTCTTGGACACCTACTGATACACCAAGCGTTTCATTTCTAGGCAGTGAAACGGGAATTTCGAAGGACTGCGTATTGCTGCTTGTGTTTTGGGGCAGTACACCAGAGCTATAAATACTGCCGTTTTTATCATAGACAAGAACCCAGAATGTACTAAATACGGTGTTGTCATCTGGATCAGATTGGACCCACGTTATTTTTGGCTGCTCATTATAGTAGATGGTCGGGCTGTACTCTTTGTTTGAAGCAGGGGTGGTGATGCTCACGTAAGGCCGGTTATTGCCCTGGGCAGATGCGGTTGCCTCGGTTTTGGCAAAGGAAATGGAAGGTACAAGCGAAGTAATTGCCATTAAAGAGGCTAGCAGCAGAGTGGTTTTCTTCAATTTTTTAAGAACCATAATAAAACATCACTTCTAAATAATGTAAATTCAAAATGAATTGTAAACCTTTGTTTCTCAAAAGTAAATAGGTTTATGGTAAAAAATGTAAAGAAAAAGCCGCACACCCGCCTTCCTAGAACGGCAATCTCTATGACGGCGCATTCGAGCGCAATAAAATTCGGAGGTCGATCGGTATATGACGACTTTATTGAAGGATGAAACGGTGTGCAGCGCGGAGTATAACGAAGTCGAACGTGAGGTTAACAAAGTCGAACAAAGTCGAACGTGAGGCTAACGTTGGGGGAGCCAGTAAAAACGCAGCATCAATCGTAACTCTTTTAGGTGCTTCCGTAGCGGCACTATGTATTAGCGCTGTCCACGGTCGTTTTTGCATAATAAAAGCCTCCGTTTCATGTAACGGAGGCTTGCACATATCAGGAACGAGTACATAACGGGTATGGGGTACACGGTGCAGGGGAACGGTTTTGCCGATTTGCTCGCCAGTCCGTCCGGCAAATCACCGCCAGAATCCCGTCATATCGTCGTTTAAAGTCAGTATGGTACGCCCGAGAGGAGTCGAACCTCCGCACGCGGTTCCGGAGACCGCTGCTCTATCCACTGAGCTACGGGCGCATAATAGGATAACTTAAATTATAAAAGATAAGGCGGACAGATGCAAATGAAAAAATTGCAACCCGGATGTTGGGATGCACGAAGGGGAAATGGTTCCATGTACAAGCTTACAGAGCAGCAGGGGTGGGCCCATACTGCTCTGTCGAGTGTGTGTTATTTTACATCAAAGCGCTTCAAAATATCGTCCAGCAACAGTTCGGCTGACAAAATGCTGCCCCCGATGTTCCACACGACGTCGTTGACTTCAAACACTTTGTTGTTTTTCACGACATTGAGGTTTTTCCAGAGCGGGTCGTTCATCACTTCTTCTCTATATTTGGAGCCTTCTTTCTTTTCTCCATGATCCGATACCCAGTAAAACAGCACATCGCCGTCGGCATCAGCCAGTTGTTCCTTTGCGATCACTTGCATGAATTCATCCTTATCCTGAGAGGCCGGACGGGCAAAGCCCAGCTGGCTCAGCATGACGCCTGCAAAGGTATCCTTCATGTAAAGACGGATTTTCCCTGGCTGAAAGCGGATCAATGATACTTTGGCTTTTGTTTTGTCGCCCAGCTTTGCTTTCGCCTCTTCTACCTTTTTGTCAAAGTCGGCCAGGAGCTTTTCACCGTCGGCTTTTTTGCCAAGGGCTTCGGCATACAGCATGAAGTTGGGCTTCCATTTGCCCGCCAGATCCTCGGAGAATACCGTCGGGGCAATGCCGGACAACTGCGAATATACTTTTTCATGGCGGACCTTGTTGC
The DNA here is from genome assembly GCF_037964015.1 of Brevibacillus sp. FSL K6-6036. Lineage (NCBI taxonomy): Bacteria > Bacillati > Bacillota > Bacilli > Caryophanales > Paenibacillaceae > Brevibacillus > Brevibacillus sp. FSL K6-6036. Next base: position 4,516,877 of record NZ_CP150173.1, on the reverse strand, counting down.
CCAGGATCAGATCTGGTTTGAGGCTCGCGATCAGTTCGATGTTTGGCTGCGCCTCATCGCCCAGTACGGTTACATCCTGCATTTTGTCTTTAATATGGTCATGCCACGGATTTCCGCGCGGGGACTGCACAGCGCCTACAGGTTTGACACCCAGACCGAGCAGGGCTTCTGTCCCCTCGCTGGTCAGGACAACGACGCGCTCCGGGGTACCTTTGATCTCGGCTTCTCCCATCGCGTGTTTTACTTTCCGGATGTCGCTCTTGGTGTCAGTGGCTGCAGCCTGGTCCTGGCCCTGAGATTGCGCCGGTTGGCTGCCCGTGTTGTTTTGGCCGCCGCTGCAGCCCGTGACCAAAAGCATGAGAGACAATGCTGCTGCGATCAAAAGCTGCCACGATGGCTTGTGAATTGCCGACATGATGAAAACCTCCTGATTGATAGTGATTATCATTGTAGACAACATACTGTATTTGGAAAATAGGTGTCAACAGTTTTTTGATAATAATTATCATTTTCATTGACTAGAAGGTGAAAGGGATACTAAAATGTTACCAATGCAATTGGGGAAAGTAGGGAATACGTGTGCCATTTCTCTTGTCCAGCCGAATCCAAAAATCTGTCGTACTGGTCGCAGCCGTTGCGGTGCTGATCGTGGCCGTCGTTGCGAGTATCTTGCTCGGCCTGCAAAATTTCCGTTTTTCGACGGCGGTGGAGGCCTATGTCAGTTTCAATGGAAGCAATGAGCATTTGATCATCAAAAATGCGCGAGTGCCCCGGGCGATCGTCGCCGCATTTGTCGGGGGGAGTCTGGCGGTAGCGGGGGCTCTTTTGCAGGCACTCACCCGCAATCCGCTTGCCTCCCCCTCTATATTTGGAATCAACTCCGGTGCAGCTTTCATGATCGTGTTGTCCCTGTTTCTCTTCGGTCCCGTGTTTTCGTTTACCGAGCTGATGTGGGTTGGCTTTATCGGAGCAAGCTTGACGGCTGTCATGGTCTACATGCTTGGATCAGCCGGACGGGGAGGGATGTCGCCGGTAAAAGTGACCCTTTCCGGCGCGGCAGTCGCTGCGTTTGCCTCGTCGCTGACATCGCTGCTCATGCTCATAGACAACATGGCGCTTGAAGAAGCCCTTAACTGGTTGATTGGATCTGTGTCGGGACGCGATTTGCGCCACGCCCTGCTGATCGTTCCCTATCTGGTATGCGGGTGGATCATTGCCTGGATGCTGGCAGGGTCCTTAAACCTGATGTCTTTGGGGGATGATGTGGCCAAAAGCCTGGGGCAAAAAATTGTCTGGGTCAAGGCAGGTATCGTGCTGGTAGTGGTTCTTCTCGCAGGAGGCGCAGTGGCTCTTGCCGGTCCGATCGGCTTTGTCGGTATCATCATCCCGCACATTTGCCGGTATCTGATCGGCTATGATTATCGTTGGATCATTCCGTACAGTATCGTATTTGGGGCCATCTTTCTGGTGGCAGCCGATCTTATATCCCGCTTTTTGCTAATGCCCAAGGAAGTGCCTGTCGGGGTGGCAACGGCTGTGATCGGAGTTCCGTTCATCATTGCCATCGTAAGGAGGAAGGCCCATGAATAGATATACCGTTGTTCGCAGCCACAAGCCTTCGTATTCGTTCCAGATAGACAAGCGAAACATCGGTATCGTGCTGCTGCTGAGCATCCTGCTGGCAGCGGTCGCCATCATCAGCATCGGCTTGGGCAGCATTCGCATCCCGGTCTCGGAAGTGTTGAGATCATTAGTAGGAGTGGCAGACAGTACGCATCAAATGATCGTCATAAACTTGCGAATGCCGAGAATTGTCGTTTCTCTCCTGGTCGGGGCGGCTTTGGCCGTATCGGGTGCCATCTTGCAAGCGCTGATCCGCAATCCGCTGGCCTCGCCGGATTTGACCGGGACAACTACTGGCGCAACAGCCGCGGCCGTGGCCTTTATCGCCTTTTCTGACGGAAAGTTCAGTATCCAGTGGCTGCCTTTGGTAGCCTTGGCAGGAGGTTTTTTCGCTTCCACTCTTACATACCTGGCCGCATGGAAACGGGGGGTATCTCCTTATCGGTTTGCTTTGATCGGGGTGTCCGTATCCACTGCGATGTCTGCATTGACTGTCTTTTTCATGGTCGCGGGTCCGCTGTACCTGGCATCCCAGGCGCTTGGGTGGCTGTCCGGCACGGTGTACGGCACTTCATGGGACCATGTCCTTGCTGTTTTTCCGTGGATCGCCGGATTTTTGCTGATCGCTGTCGTGCAGGCCCGCAATCTGAATGCCCAAGAGCTGGGGGAGGATGTGGCGAGAGGAGTGGGCGTACCGGTCGAGCGTAAGCGTCTGCTGCTGGTTGCCGTCAGCGTGGCATTGGCGGGCTCGGCTGTAGGGATCGCGGGAGGAATCGGGTTTGTCGGCCTGATGGCTCCTCATATGGCCCGCAAGCTGGTGGGCTCGTCTTATGGCACGCTGCTTCCCGTTTCGGCCTTGCTGGGCGCGTTGTTGGTACTGCTGGCAGATCTTGGAGCCCGCACACTGTTTGTTCCGCTCGATATTCCAGCCGGAGTGTTTACCGCAGCGGTGGGAGCGCCTTTTTTCATGTACCTGCTTTACAAAAGCCGGCAAGGGTAGATTTTTCAAGAAGCGATTCCGATGGTTGGAGTCGCCTTTTTTCATGGTTCCTTTCTTTATTCAGATATTGGCAGGAAAATTGCATGAAAAAGCGAATATAATGAAAAAAAGTGAAACTGCACATGTCGAAAAAACTGGATACTGAGAGGGGGCGGACGCAGATGAACATGGGGCTGGGGCTTTATCAAGAACAGACACTCAAGCTTGTGATGACACCGGAGCTCAGACAGGCCATTACGATTTTACAATATTCGGCCGTCGATCTCGTCTCGTATTTGCAGGAGCAAGCCAATGAAAATCCCGTGTTCGAGCTGCAGGAAGCGGTGGTGGAGCTGGCACCGGCAAAAATGGAAAAGCCGCTGCCGGAAATTGACTGGAAGGAAATTGTAGGCAATCGGGCGACGGGCGAATATACGGCGGGCAAAAATGAAAGCACTTACAATCCGCTGGACTTCGTTACGCAACGGTCGGTTACGCTGTATGAACATTTGGAGCGCCAGCTCGGCTATTTCAAAAGCTTTACGCAGCCGCAGCGGAGAATCGCTCTGTTTTTGATCGGAAACCTGGACGAAAAAGGCTACCTGGAAATTACCCTGGAGGAGGCGTCCCAGCGATTGGGCGCCGATCTTGAAGAGCTGGAGGACGTCCTGACTGTTCTGCAGCATTTCGATCCTGCCGGCGTAGCCGCGAGAAGCCTGGAAGAATGTCTGCTTCTGCAGCTCAGACACATGGGGAAGGACGATGATCATGTCGTTGAGATCGTCACCTCGCACCTCCAGGACCTGGCTGACTGCCGCTACCAGCGCATCGCCGACAAGGTGGGCTGTACGGTGCAGGAGGTTCAGGCGATAGCCGATCTCCTGCGGACGCTGAATCCCCGTCCGGGCGCAGCCTTTTCCCAAGTGGAGACGCGGTATGTGATTCCGGATGTAGCCGTTGAAAAGGTGGGCGACGAATACATCGTCCTGGTCAACGATGTGGCAACTCCCAGACTTAAAATCAACAGCTTTTACGAAAAAATGCTGAGCCAGCAAAAGAGCCAGGAAGAGGCGAAGCAGTTTATCCACGAAAAGCTGAACGCCGCCATGTGGCTGGCAAAAAGTCTGGAGCAGCGCCGTCTCACCCTGATGCGGGTGACGCAGGCCATCGTCGACATGCAGCGGGATTTCTTTGAGCGCGGCATTCATTATTTGAAGCCGATGACGCAAAAGGAAATCGCCGAGCGGGTAGGGCTGCACGAATCGACGATCAGCCGGGCGACGAGCAACAAGTACGTACAGACGCCGCGAGGCATTTTCGAGCTGAAATACTTTTTTACCTCGGCGCTTTCTACAGCGAACGGAGAAGCGACTTCTTCGGAAAGCGTAAAACGCAGGATCAAGGCGCTGATCGAGCAGGAAGACCGGAAGCAGCCGCTGTCCGATCAGAAGCTGGCCGAAATGCTGCTGCAGGAGGGAATTGAAATTTCCCGCCGCACAGTAGCGAAGTATCGCGAGGAGATGCTGATCCCATCCTCAGCCAAACGAAAGAGGTTCTAAGAGGTCCGATGAGTTCAAAGCCATTTCAAATCGTCCTGTACGGCCGCCCCGGATGCCATCTTTGCGACCAGGTGGAGCAACTGATCCTTCTGTTGCGGGAGGAATTTCCGCTGGAGCTGCGGCTTGTCAATATTGAGAAAGACCCCGCGCTGCATGAGCGGTACATGTTTGTCATTCCCGTAGTAGAGATTGACGGCGAGGAAGTATTTCCGTCGGTAACGCATGTGGTCACTTGGGAGGAGCTGCATGCCGAGCTGGCGAAGCGCGCGGCCAGAAAAACCGGGGAGGAAAAGTAGGTAGACCGAGGCAGAAAGCCCGGAAACCTCTGATCCTTTGTCCGCTACCTGCAAGCGGTCTGCGTGCAGTCGAGAGCCGGGCATATTATCATGTAATGTCATGTCAGATCCCTCTGCAAATCAGCGGAGGGATCTTGCATGTTATTTACATTTGTGCTACATTCGAAATGAAGCTGAAGTTTTATTTTTTTGCCCTAAGCGGGACGTAAAATGTATGTACAGGGACAAAAAATGTCCCGATTAGAAAAACCTTGGCAAAAAGGACGTACAGACAATGCGGCGATTTATCGAAATGCAACAAAAACTGCTTCCTGACCTGATCGAGGTTATGCGGGGCCGCTACATGCTGCTGCGGTCTGTTTACCACCTGCAGCCCATCGGGAGAAGGGCTCTGGCCCAAGCGATGCAAAGCACGGAGCGGATCCTCCGGGCCGAGGTTGAGCTGTTGAAGGAAACCGGACTTTTGCATGTGACAGCGGCAGGCATGAGCCTCAGCGAAGAGGGCCAGCGCATATTGGAGGAGATGGAGCCTCTGATGGGCGACCTGTTCGGGCTGACCGAGCTGGCTGAGCGTCTGCAGCATTTGCTCGGCATCCCGCACGTGATCGTAGTGCAGGGAAACGCGGACCACTCTCCCTGGGTAAAGGAAGAGCTGGGACGGGTCGGCGCCCGGATGCTGAAGCAGTACATCCGCGAAGGAGACATCGTGGCGGTGACGGGGGGAACCTCGATCGCGAGCGTTGCCCATCATCTGTCGCCGGCGCCATCCTTTCGGGGTGTGCAGTTTGTCCCGGCCCGCGGCGGTCTGGGCGAGCGCGTAGAGCTGCAGGCAAACACCCTCGCTTCCGCCATGGCAGCCAAGACAGGCAGTTCGTACCGGCTCCTCCACGTTCCTGACCGGCTTCACCCGGAAGCCCTGCAAACGCTGATGAAGGAGCCGCAGGTGCAGGATGTGCTCTCGCTTTTGCAGCATTCGCGGATTGTGATTCACGGCATCGGCGATGCGCTCGCGATGGCGAAGCGGCGGAACTACTCGGAAGCAGAGCTGGCAGAGCTGCAGGAGGCTGGCGCGGTATCGGAGGCGTTCGGCTACTACTTCAATGCCGCAGGAGAAACCGTACATCGGATGCCCACGATCGGGCTGCAGCTGGAGGATGTACAGCGGGCCGAGACGGTGCTGTCCATCGCCGGAGGAGAAAGCAAGGCAAAAGCGATTCTTTCCTTTGCCAGACAGTCGTGCCAAAATGTACTTATTACGGACGAAGGAGCAGCACTGGCGATTTTGTCCGAGCGACTGTAACGCAAAGGAAGTGCGCACGATGAAATTCCTGACGGTCCTTCCCATTGTCTCGCTGATTGTCGGCATAGCGCTCAGTTTGACATTCGGTTTTCCGCTGTTTTTGGGGATTGTTTTGGCAATCTTGGTCACACTGGTTAGTGTAAAAAGACTTGGGTATTCCTGGCGCAAGCAGTGGGAATTTGGCCGGGAAGGAATTAAACAGACGAAGCCGGTCCTGATCATCCTGTTTTTGGTCGGGCTGCTCATCCCGTTCCTGATGATGGGCGGCACCATCCCGGCGATCATTTACTACGGACTGTCTGTAGTCGACGTGCAGTACATGCTGAGTCTCTCCTTTTTACTGTCGGCCGGAACCAGCTATCTGCTGGGCACCTCGGTCGGCACCTTGAGCACGGTCGGGCTGGCGCTGATGGGCATCTCCCATACGGCCGGCATTTCTCCGGCTATGGTGGCTGGCGCTCTGATCAGCGGAGCGATGGTCGGAGAGCGGTTTTCTCCGATTTCCAGCAGCCGCCTGCTGATTCTCAGCACCATTGGCGTGCAAGAGGGAGAGGGGCGCAAAAGCAGTTGGCCTGCCTTGCTGGGGGTCGCGATCACGGCACTGATGTTTCTGGGGCTTGACCTCTTCCGGCAAGGGGCGAGCGAGACCGGGATGATCGGGCAATACCAAGGACTTCTGCGGCAATTCTTCTCCATCGGCTTGCTGCCGCTCGTGCCGCTGCTGGTGCTGGTCGGATCATTTGCCTGCCGGGTAAAGGCGATTCCGGCCCTCCTGTACGGCCTTGTCACGGCAGCGGTACTAGTCATCGCCACTGTACCGATGCAGTTCGCAGAGATGGGGCGCTCTATCCTCTATGGCTATGAGCTGCACACTGGCACAACGCTGGATCAGCTCGTGCACGGCGGAGGAATGCTCTCCATCCTGAGTGTCCTCGTGGTGATCACGCTGGCGGGCTTTCTGAACGGAATCCTGAACAAAGCAAACCTGCTGGCGCCACTCGTCGAGAAAATGATGGGGGATACGCAAAACACCGTCATCCTGGCCGGGAAGGCCGTGCTTTTGTCCCTGTTGGTCATCATGATCAGCTGCAACCAGACGATTCCGATCCTGGTGATGGGCTCGACATTGCTGCCGCGGTTTAGCCGCATGGAAAAAGGAAGCGTGTTTTTAGGGAGGACGATGCTTGATGCGACGCTGGTCATGCCTGTGCTGATTCCTTGGAACGGCCTCGCGATGGTCATGTCGGTGACGCTCGGCATTCCCACTTTAGATATATTGCCTTACTTATTCTTCTCATTTGTTTTGCCTGTACTGACGATAGCAACCGCCCGAACCTTTCAGGCCCCGGGCAGTCTTCTACCACACAAAAAAGCGATGTAGAGAGCAGGAGGTATTTTTTATGGTAAAAGTAGGGATTAACGGATTTGGACGTATCGGCCGCAATGTATTCCGTGCAGCACTGAACAACCCGAACGTGGAAATCGTGGCGGTCAACGACCTGACAGACGCCGCTACGCTGGCTCACCTGTTGAAATACGATTCGGTACATGGCGTGCTTCCGGTTGAAGTCGAAGCGCATGAAAATACACTGGTCGTAGACGGCAAGGAAATCAAGGTACTGGCTGAACGCGACCCGGCTGCTCTGAAATGGGCGGACTACGGCGTAGAGATCGTCGTCGAATCTACCGGCCGTTTCACCAAGCGCGAGGACGCTGCGAAACATCTGGAGGGCGGCGCGAAAAAAGTGATCATTTCCGCACCGGCTACAAACGAAGACATCACGATTGTTATGGGTGTAAACGAAGACAAATACGATGCAGAGAAGCACACTGTCATCTCCAACGCCTCCTGCACGACCAACTGTCTGGCTCCGTTTGCCAAAGTGCTGAATGAGAAGTTCGGAATCGTTCGCGGTCTGATGACGACTGTTCACTCCTACACCAACGACCAGCAAATCCTCGACCTGCCGCACAAAGACCTGCGTCGCGCCCGTGCAGCAGCCGAAAACATCATTCCGACGTCTACAGGAGCGGCAAAGGCGGTTGCGCTGGTGCTGCCTGAGCTGAAGGGCAAGCTGAACGGCTTCGCGATGCGTGTACCGACTCCAAACGTCTCTGTCGTGGACCTGGTAGTCGAGCTGAAGCAAGACGTAACGGTAGACGAAGTAAACGGCGTACTGAAGGAAGCCGCTGAAGGACCGCTGAAAGGCATTCTCGGCTATTCCGAAAAACCGCTCGTTTCTTCCGACTACAACGGTAACCCGGATTCCTCCACAATCGATGCGCTCTCTACGATGGTGCTCGAAGGCAACATGGTGAAGGTAGTCTCCTGGTACGACAACGAGTGGGGCTATTCCAACCGCGTCGTAGACCTCTGCCATTTTGTTGCACAGCGCGGCTTGTAACACGTAAAATAGAACTGTTGTGAAAAAGGGAGAGCAGCCTCTCCCTTTTCCCATATGGGGATGTTACTATTTTCGGGAAGCCATTCTACTGGGGAGGATCGTTCATGAACAAGAAGTCTATCCGCGATACAGATCTGGCAGGAAAACGGGTCTTTTGCCGCGTCGATTTCAACGTGCCGATGCAGGACGGCGTGATTACGGATGATACACGGATTCGCGCTGCCGTGCCGACGATTCGGTTTTTGCGGGACGCAGGGGCCAAGGTGATTCTGGCCAGCCACTTCGGCCGTCCAAAGGGACAAGTAGTCGAAGAGATGAGACTGACTCCGGTCGCGCAGCATTTGTCCGGGCTTTTGGGAACAGAAGTAAAGAAGCTGAATGATTCTGTCGGTCCGGAGGTGGAAGCAGCAGTTGCAGGAATGCAAAACGGCGACGTCATCCTGTTGGAAAACGTCCGCTTCCATGCCGGCGAGGAAAAGAACGACCCAGAGTTGGCGAAAAGCTTTGCGCAGTTGGCTGACCTGTTTGTCAATGACGCTTTTGGCGCCGCTCACCGGGCTCATGCGTCCACGGCAGGCATTGCAGATTACATACCGGCCGTAGCCGGGCTTTTAATGGAAAAGGAAATCCGCTTCCTCGGCGGCGCGCTGTCCCGTCCAGAGCGGCCATTTACAGCCATCGTCGGCGGGGCGAAGGTGAAGGATAAAATCGCCGTGATTGAAAATCTGCTTACGAAAGTAGACCATTTGATCATTGGCGGGGGAATGGCGAATACGTTCCTCAAAGCGCAGGGCTACGGAATCGGCGCATCCCTTTGCGAGGATGACAAGCTGGACTTGGCTCGCACGCTGATGGAGCAAGCGAAAGAACGCGGCGTACAGCTGCTGATGCCGGTCGACGTAGTGGTCGCGGATCGGTTTGCCGCAGACGCAGACAAGCAGACCGTTTCCATCGATGCCATTCCGGAAGGCTGGATGGCGCTGGACATCGGGCCGAAAACAGTCGAGCTGTATCGCAAGGTCATCGTCGACTCCAAGACCGTCGTCTGGAACGGACCGATGGGCGTATTCGAAATGGACGCGTTTGCCAGCGGTACGATTGGCGTAGCCAAAGCAATGGAAGCATGCCAGGGCACGACGATTATCGGCGGCGGCGATTCTGTGGCAGCTGTCGAGAAAGCGGGCGTAGCCGAGCACATGACGCATATTTCTACCGGCGGCGGCGCATCCCTGGAGTTCATGGAAGGCAAAGAGCTCCCGGGCGTGGCCGTTTTGCAGGATAACGAATAGGAGGGAGATTCCTCTTGAGAACCCCGATAGTGGCAGGAAACTGGAAAATGTTTAAAACGATTGCGGAGGCGAAGCAATTCGCCGAAGCTGTAAAACAGCAGGATGCTGTTGCAGGCGTGGAGCAAGTAGTCTGCGCGCCGTTTACGGCACTGGCGGCATTGGCCGAAGCGTTGAAAGGGACAGAGGTGGCCCTTGGCGCACAAAACATGCATTTTGAGGAGCAGGGCGCATTTACGGGAGAAATCAGCCCGCTGATGCTGAAGGAAATCGGCGTCTGCTATGTGATCATCGGACACTCGGAGCGCCGCCAGTACTTTAACGAAACAGACGAGAGCGTGAACAAGAAGACGCTGGCAGCCCTGAAGCACGGCCTGCGTCCGATCGTCTGCGTCGGAGAGAGCCTGGAGGAGCGGGAAGCAGGCAAAACGGCCGAAGTCGTTCGCAAACAGACGGAAGCCGCTTTGACAGACGTTACCCCGGATCAGCTCGCAGACGTAGTCATCGCCTATGAGCCGATCTGGGCGATTGGAACGGGCAAGTCCTCGACGGCAGCGGATGCCAACGAAACCATTGCGATTATCCGCAGTATGATTGCCGAGCGCTTCGGGCAACAGGAAGCCGATAAAGTCCGCATCCAGTACGGCGGAAGCGTAAAGCCGGAGAACATCGGCGGCTATATGGCCGAAAAGGACATCGACGGCGCGTTGGTAGGCGGCGCAAGCTTGACGGCAGACAGCTTTTTTGCGTTGGTCAAAGGCGCCAAATAAGGAGGGAACACCATGACACAACGTCCGAAACCGGTAGCCCTGATCATTTTGGACGGATTCGCCCTGCGGGAGGAGACGTACGGAAACGCCGTGGCGCAGTCCAAAAAGCCCAATTTTGACCGCTACTGGAATCAGTACCCGCATGCAACCCTTCAGGCGAGCGGACTGGCTGTCGGCCTGCCGGAAGGGCAGATGGGCAACTCCGAGGTCGGCCACCTGAACATCGGTGCCGGACGGGTTGTTTATCAGGATCTGACCCGGATCACGAAGTCCATCCAGGAAGGCGACTTTTTTGAGAACGAAACCTTGGTGGGCGCGTTCGAGCACGCCAGGCAAAACGGCAAGCAGGTGCACTTGTTCGGACTTTTGTCCGACGGCGGTGTGCACAGCCACATCAACCACCTGTTTGCGATTTTGGAGCTGGCGAAAAAGCAGGACGTGGACCGCGTCTTCATTCACGGCTTTTTGGACGGTCGCGACGTGGCCCCGGACAGTGCGGTTCGCTACATTGAAGAGCTGCAGCAAAAGATCGAGCAAATCGGCGTAGGCCGCATCGCGACGGTGCAGGGCCGCTATTACGCGATGGATCGGGACAAGCGCTGGGAGCGGATCGAAAAGGCGTACCGCGCCATGGTGTACGGAGATGCCCCAGCCTATACCGACCCGATCAAGGCCGTAAAAGAATCGTATGAGAAGTCGATCATGGATGAATTCGTCATGCCGACGGTGATCACGGACGATCAGGGCAAGCCTGTTTCCACGATCCAGAACGGCGATTCGATCATCTTCTTCAACTTCCGTCCGGACCGCGCGATCCAGATCTCGCAGGCGTTTACCAACGAGGACTTCCGCGGATTTGACCGCGGGGAAGGTCGTCCGCGCGACCTGTACTTTGTCTGCCTGACTCATTTTTCCGAGTCGGTCGACGGGTATGTGGCCTACAAGCCGGCCAATCTGGACAATACGCTGGGCGAGGTGCTTTCCCAGAACGGCTTGAAGCAGCTTCGCATCGCCGAGACGGAAAAGTACCCGCATGTCACGTTCTTTTTCAGCGGCGGCCGCGAGCAGGAATTCCCGGGCGAGACCCGCATCCTGATCCCGTCCCCGAAGGTAGCGACGTACGATCTCCAGCCGGAGATGAGCGCACCGGAAGTCACGGAGGCGGTCGTGAAAGAGATCGAGGCGGAGAATTTTGACGCCATCATTCTCAACTTTGCCAACTGCGACATGGTTGGCCACTCGGGCAAGATGGAGCCGACGATCAAGGCGGTCGAGACGGTAGATGCCTGCCTCGGAAAAGTGGTGGACGCTATCATCGCCAAAGGCGGTGTCGCCATCATCACAGCCGATCACGGCAACGCCGATCTGATGCTCGATGAGGCGGGACGTCCGATCACCTCGCACAGCACGTACCCGGTACCTGTCATTGTCACGCGCGAAGGCCTGACGCTGCGGGAAGACGGCATTTTGGCCGATTTGTCCCCGACGATGCTCCAGCTTCTGGGTGTAGAACAGCCTCCAGAGATGACAGGCAAGCCATTGACTGTGAAATAAACTTGCCGGGAAAAATATTTTGCAAAACGAAGAGCTTGACCGAATGATGTTCAAATAGGTATGAATGTATGTGTAACGGAATTGGTTATACATGAAAAGCGATCATAAGGAGATGGATGGCAAATGGCGATGATTACCGATGTTTATGCACGCGAAATCATGGACTCTCGCGGAAATCCGACAGTAGAAGTGGAAGTGTATCTGGAAGACGGCTCGATGGGCCGTGCTGCAGTGCCATCCGGTGCTTCTACGGGTGCATACGAGGCTGTTGAGCTGCGCGATGGAGACAAATCCCGCTACCTCGGCAAAGGCGTTTTGAAAGCCGTCGAAAACGTAAACGAGATTATCGCTCCTGAGCTGATCGGCATGGATGCCATGGATCAAGTCGGTATCGACATGGCAATGATCCAGCTAGACGGAACTCCGAACAAAGCGAAGCTGGGCGCAAACGCAATCCTCGGCGTATCGATGGCTGTCGCTCGCGCGGCTGCTGAATCTCTCGGCGTTTCCCTGTACAACTATCTGGGCGGCTTCAACGCAAAGACACTGCCCGTGCCGATGATGAACATCCTCAACGGCGGCAAGCACGCGGACAACACCGTCGACATTCAGGAATTCATGGTGATGCCGGTAGGCGCTCCGTCCTTCAAGGAAGCGCTGCGCACCGGAGCAGAGATTTTCCACTCCCTGAAAAAGGTATTGAATGAAAAAGGCCTGAGCACCGCTGTGGGCGACGAGGGCGGCTTCGCGCCAAACCTGAAATCCAACGAAGAAGCGATTACCACGATCCTGGAAGCGATCAAAAATGCAGGCTACGAGCCGGGCAAGGACGTCTTCCTCGCACTGGACGTGGCCGCTACCGAAATGTACAAGGACGGCAGCTACCACTTTGAAGGCGAAGGCGTCGTGAAGAGCACAGACGAAATGATCGCTTTCTACGAGGATCTGGTAAGCAAATACCCGATCATCTCCATCGAGGACGGCCTGTCCGAGGACGACTGGGATGGCTGGAAAAAGCTGACTGACCGTCTGGGCGGAAAAGTGCAGCTCGTCGGCGACGACCTGTTCGTGACCAACACCGAGCGTCTGGCGCGCGGCATCGAGTCTTCCACAGGAAACTCCATCCTGGTGAAAGTAAACCAGATCGGTACCCTGACCGAAACCTTCGACGCCATCGAAATGGCGAAACGCGCAGGCTACACAGCCGTCATCTCGCACCGTTCCGGCGAAACCGAGGATTCCACCATCTCCGATATCGCTGTGGCGACCAACGCGGGTCAAATCAAAACCGGCGCTCCGTCCCGTACCGACCGTGTGGCGAAGTACAACCAATTGCTGCGCATCGAAGACGAGCTGGGCGATACCGCTCGCTTTGGCGGCCGTGCTGCTTTTTACAACTTGAAGAAGTAAGGGCTGCGGTCCTTCAGGCAACTTGAAGAAGTAAGGGCTGCGAGCTTTGTTGCAACTCGAAAGAAGTAAGGGTTGCTTTCCTGCAGTCTTTTGAAAAGAGCTTTCTCCTTGAACAGGAGGAAGCTCTTTTTATGTGATGGGGGAGGCCCGTTATTTCTCAAAGAAGGGGGAATTGGCTTTTATCGAGACTATTGGCAACAGGCGATGGACGATTCGGAAACGAATGAACGGTTGTGCGGAGAAATAGTCAAAAGGGGTTTGGAGTATGAAGACTTCAGGAATGGTTGATCTCTTGAGATTTAAAAAATCCGGTGCTCCCGTATAGTGACGGCAGAAACATCGGATTTTCTTTTCGGATGCGAACATGAAAAAAATTTTACGCAGGCAGCAGCAGTCGCCAGCGGGAATCATTTGTTCTGATCGCGGTCTTCCTTGCGCTCCTGGAGTTCGATCAGCCGATCGAGCTTCTCTTCGATTTGTTTCAGCCCGTCGCTGCCCGTGCTCGAATTTTGGAGAAGCTTGCGGATAAAGGCTGCAAGGGAGATGACAAAGAGTATGAGCAGTATGACGACAACCGACATAAGAATGAGACCGGGGATGCCGATACTGTGCAAGGGTAGCAGCTCCTTTCAGTGGGTATATAGGAAGGATTCTCCATTTTACATAGTTTTCCTTGTACTTTCAGAAAGTTTACCCAGACTAAATCAAGCAGGCATAAAAAAGGCTCCGCCGTAATACAGCGAAGCCTTACTTATTTTGACAGTCATTGTCGTTCGTTACTCAGGTGATTCACTGATTAGGCGTGTACCGCGATTTTTTGCTCTTCCTTTTCTGTATTGGCACCTGAACCCGCAGTTGCACCAGCACCCAGACGGCTTTTGCTGAAAGGAATGCACATCGGCGTGTCGTAGATCGGATCCCGGGTGATCTGGCACTCCATCTGGAAGACGTGCCGGACGAGCTCCTCGTTCATGACGTCATGAGGATTTCCCTCGGCAAATACGCTCTGGTTGTGCACGGCCACGATGTGATGAGCGTAGCGGCAGGCGAGGTTCAAATCGTGCAGCACCATGACAATCGTCCGCTGCTCGGTCTGGTTGAGATCGTAGAGCAAATCAAGAATTTCAATCTGATGGGACATGTCCAGATAGGTGGTTGGTTCGTCCAGCAGGATCGTTTCTGTTCCCTGCGCCAGTGTCATGGCGATCCATGCGCGCTGGCGCTGGCCGCCGGAGAGCGAATCAACGGCACGGTCGGCCAAAGCGGTAAGCTGCGTCGCCTCCAATGCTTTGACGACCATCTTCTCGTCCTCTTCGGACCATTGCTGCAGCCAGCTTTGATGGGGATAGCGGCCTTGTTTGACCAGCTGCAGGACCGTCAGTCCCTCAGGAGCGACCGGGCCTTGGGGCAGGATGGCGAGCCGTTTGGCCACTTCCTTGGTAGGCCGTTTGGCGATCGCTTCGCCGTCCAGCAGGATCGCGCCTTCCTTTGGCTTCAGCAGCCGTGCGAGCGAACGCAGAAGCGTGGACTTCCCGCAGCCGTTGCTGCCGATAAAGACAGTAATCTTTCCCCGCGGAATGGTCAAATCAAGCGACTCGATAATATTCCGTTCCCCATACGACAAAGTGAGTTGACGGGTCTCCAGAGCATGCACGCTGATCCGTCTCCTTTCATTTAGCGATTTCGGTTTCTGTACAGCAGGTAAATGAAAAACGGTGCACCGACGGCGGAAGTGAACACGCCGACCGGAACGTCGATAGGTGTAAACGCCATGCGGGCGATTAAATCAGCAATCAAGACGATCAGTGCCCCGATAAAGGCGGAAAGGGGCAGTGCGCTGCCAAATGACGGCCCGATCAGCTGCTTGGCAATATGCGGAGCCAGGAGAGCGACGAAGCCGATCTCACCGCCTACGGAGACCGCTGTACCGGTCAAAGCTGCGCAGATCAGAAGCAGGAAAAAGCGGTCCCGCTGCACCGTGCTTCCGACGCTCATGGAAATATCGTCGCCCAGCTGTTGGATGTTGACCCGTCTGGCCATCAGCGCCGCGAGAAGCAGCAGCCCGATTGTCCAGGGGAGAATCATCCGCGCGTCTGCCCAGGACACCCCGTAAATACTGCCGGTCAGCCAAAGAATGGCTTTGTTTTGCAACAGGAACGGGCTGAACATGATCAGCATGGTGACGACGGCACTTGCGGCGATTTTGATCCCCACGCCAATCAGGACGAGGCGGAGCGGTGTCACCCCCTTTTTCCAGGCGAGAGCGTACAGCAGGAACATGATCAGTGTTGCCCCGAGAAACGCTACCGGCGGAAGCCACTTGATGCTCACCGTCTCAAAAAAGAGCAGGAATGCAACTGCGGCCACAGAAGCGCCGCCGGAAACACCGAGAATATCAGGGGCGGCCAGGGGATTGCGAACGACCCCCTGCATAATCGCACCGGCTCCGGCAAGGGAAGCGCCGACCAGCATGCCGACGACAACCCTCGGCATGCGAAACTGCTGAACGAGCAGGGTGTTTTGCTCGTCGCCCATGCCGATCAGCACCTTGAGGACGTCCAGCGGAGAGACCTTCATCTCTCCCATCCCCAGGCTGATCACCGCGACAGCCAATGTGGCGATGGCGGCGGCCACGGTCACCCATATCGATTTTCTGTGCAAATGAAAAGAAGACAAGCGCTTGCCGGGGCGCAGAGTCAGGTAGCCTTTCATCCTTTGTCCAGCCCCTTTCGTGCCACGTAGATGAAGAACGGAATGCCGATCAGGGCGGTCATCACGCCGATAGGCACTTCTGCGGGCTTGGCGACGAAACGCGCGCCGATATCGGCAGCAAGCAAGAGAGCCGCTCCCAACAGGCCGCTGTACAGCATCACCCAGCGCGTCTCAATCCCGACGAGAAAGCGGGCAAGATGTGGCGTGACCAATCCGACAAAGCCGATCGGACCGGCTACAGCGACAGAGCTGCCTGACAGCAGGACGATCGTAGCGCCTGCGGCCAGCTTCACCATCATCGTGCGTTGACCGAGGCCTTTTGCGACGTCGTCCCCCATCAGCAAGGTCTGGATGGGACGGGCCAGCAGGAAGGCGATGATCCAGGCGACAATCATATAAGGAAAGACTGCGGTCAAAAATTCCAGCTTTCGTCCGCCCACTGACCCGGAGAGCCAGAACAGCACCTCATCCACAGATTTTTCATTTAATACCATCATGCCGTGACGTGCGGAAGCAGCCAATGCGGTAATGGCGGCTCCGGCCAAGGTAAGCTTGACAGGCGTCATTCCGTCACGCCCGAGAGAACCGAGCAGGTAGACTACGACGCCGCTGACCGCAGACCCGAGAAAGGCGATCCATGTAAACTGCGTCAAAGAGCTGATGCCAAAGAAGGTGATGGCCACGACCACAAAGAAAGCGGCCCCTGCGTTTAGCCCGAACAGTTCGACATCGGCGATCGGATTGCGGGTCAGCGCTTGCAGCAGCGTACCTGCGATCCCCAGGCACATCCCTACGGCCAAGGCGTTGAGGACGCGGGGGACGCGCACCTCCTTGATGACGATATGTTCATTGGTACCGTTAAACTGCGTAAAGGCATCGATCGCTGTGTGCCAGCTTGTTTCCACGATGCCAAAAACAAGACTGGCGTAACTCAAGTACGCCAGAAGCAAGAGGAAGAATCCCACTCCCAAAATCTTTAAATAAGTATTGGATAGCAAAGCTTTCATAACAGGTTTTCATCCTTAGGTTGAGTTGTCTCGATCAATTGCGAACAGCGTATCCAATGATAAGTTTAGATGTAGGGATTTTTCTTGTCAATGATTTTGAGAGTCATTATCAATTTGTTGTTGACTTCCTCCCAGGCTTGGTTGTAGGATATTCAGTGTCAGTGATACACATTCTCATTCTCATTGATTCGAATACAACCCGAAGGGAGTCATCATCATGTTTCAACGTACATACAAGGGGACCAAAGGAAAGATGTTCTTTTCCGTTCTCATGGCTCTTCTGCTGATCGTCACCGGTTGCGGTGGCCAACAGGCGGAGCAAAAACCGACAGACCAAACGCAGCCGGCTGGACAAACTACCGGCAATGCAAGCGGCGGCTCCGACAAGGAATATGTAGTGAAGCACGCTATGGGCGAAACGCCAATTAAAGGTACACCGCAACGTGTCGTCGTTTTGACTGCTCAAGGCGTCGAGACACTGGTGAAGCTTGGTGTGAAGCCGGTGGGCGCGGTAGGTTCCTTTACCGATCCGACTCAG
Source organism: Brevibacillus sp. FSL K6-6036 (assembly GCF_037964015.1). NCBI lineage: Bacteria > Bacillati > Bacillota > Bacilli > Caryophanales > Paenibacillaceae > Brevibacillus > Brevibacillus sp. FSL K6-6036. The sequence continues at coordinate 4,499,438 of NZ_CP150173.1, read as the reverse complement.
TTTTATGAGCCGGTGAAGCCGCACCTGGAAGGCACTAAGGTTGTCGGTTCCGAATCCCAGCCAAACCTGGAAGCGATCATGGCGCTCAAACCTGATCTGATTCTCGGTATGAAATTCCGTCACGAAAAAATTTACGAGCAATTGAAAGCAATCGCTCCGACTGTATTCGTGGAAGAGCCGCGCGGCGACTGGAAAGAGAACTTCATGCTGTACGCGGAAGCATTGAACAAGAAAGCCGAGGGCGAGCAAGTCATTGCCGATTGGAACAAGCGTGTTGAAGACTTCAAGGTAAAAGCCGGGGACAAGCTGAATACAAAAGTATCGATCGTTCGCTTCATGCCTGGACGGGTACGCATTTACTACAAAGACACGTTCCTGGGAACCATTTTGAAAGACCTGGGCGTAGCCCGTCCTGCAAGCCAGGATCAAGACAAGTTTGCTGATGAGGTAACGAAAGAGCGCATTCCGGAAATGGACGGCGACATCATGTTCTACTTCTCCTACGAAACCGGTGATGGCCAGGCGAGCAAGCTGGAACAAGAGTGGACAAATGATTCGCTTTGGAAAAACCTGAATGTCGTGAAAAACAACAAAGCTTTCAAAGTGGATGACGTTGTCTGGAATACCTCCGGCGGTGTAATCTGCGCGAACATGGTTCTGGATGAGCTGGAGAAATACATTATCGGTCAGTAAACGTTTTATGAACAAAGAGATGGCACGGTGCATGCTGTGCCGTCTTTTTTGTTATCAAAGAGGAAGACAGCAGCTATACGGATATGTTTTCTGGCAGCTTATTTCTCGTTCACACCGGCGGACATGGGGAACGGAAGGATGAGTTTACAGAATATGCTAAAATATACGTTGAAAGCACGATTTACACCGTGATCGGAAGAAAACCCAAATTGGGCGAGGGAGTAAAGATGTCGCAGACGCGTTCCATATTCATCATCTGTATGGCTGGCATCATGATGATATTTGCATTCCTGGGATTATGGGAGTCGTATCAGCCTCATGTCGGTCCTGTCGGAAATGGTCCGAGCCATCAACGAATTTGGTCCTGGTTTATTTTGCAGTTCCTCATCGCCGGATGTTTTCTTGCTACGGGCATACTCGGTTTGCGTGCGAGCAGAAAAGAGAGGGAGGAAGAGTAAGGAAACAGAGTTAGAGCAGATTGAGCTAAAGCAAACGATACCTTTGGGGAAGACGGTTTGCTAGAAAAACACAGTGCTAGGCTGTCTTGCTGTTTTACAGAACACTCTGAAACATCTTGCAAAGAAGCCGCTCCCCGTAAACCCGGGAAGCGGCTTTTTTGCAAAGAGTCTCTCGTTATTGCGCCATGATGTTAACGGCAGCTTTCGGATAAACGATATTCACATGATCGACAAGCAATGTTTTTGCGTTTTGACCGTTCGCCGTTCCGGAGAACACGAATTTCAATTCGTACTTGCTATTTACCTTGTAAGTGTAAATCGTTTGGCCAGACACATCGGCGGAAACGTCAGGCTTGCCGAGGGCAGATGTTACATCGGAGAGCGACAGCTCCTGCAAGCGGGTGTCATAGCTGCGAATATCGACAAGCTGCATTCCCTTGTTAAAGCCGAATACGACACCTTGCGTCCGGTAGCTGGCATACGTAACACCGTTAACCCCGCCCAGCATGTCGGCCTTGCCCCAGTCCTTTTCCACGGTGTCAAAGACGCTGGTTTCTACAGGGTATTCCACGCCGTACAGTCGGCCTTCTTTGGCGAGATCGCGGATGCTTTGCACCAGCTCTGGCGTGGTAACGGCCTGCATCAGATTGACGGTTCCGCGAGGGTAAAACACATCGGTGCGGACTGCACGAAGTTCGTTTTTGCCGTTATCTTCTCCTTGGTAGACAATCTTTAGCTGGTATTTGTCTGTGACGTTGTAGATATGAATCGTCTGGCCAGCGAACAGGATGGCGCGGTCCGGCTCCCCGAGCACACGAGTCACGTCTGCCATGGACAGGTAGTGAGGCTGGGAGCCCTTGCTGCCTATATTGCCGATCTCCCAGTTGCCGTATACCCGGCGGATATCGACGATTTGCATGCCCTTGTTGTACCCAAGGATGACCCCTTTGTTCTTGTAGGTCGCGTACGTAATGCCATTGGCGTAATCAGTACGGTCTGGCTTGCCCCAAGACTGCTCGACCTCGTCAAACATGGATGTTTCCAACGTTAGTTTTTGGTCGTATGATTGTCCGCGGACGGCTTTCTCCTTCATGGAAAGAATCACGTCTTTAATGGTGCGGTTCAGGTCTGCTTCCTTGTCGCTGGATGCGATCGGAGCACCTTCGCCTGAGCCAATCTCTCCTCCCGTGCCGTTCGGTCCTCCTGTTCCCTGGGACACGCCCTCCTGATGGGAACTTCCGGCGGGCTGCTGATTGGGGAGCTGGACAGTCGGATCAAGTGTCGCTGATTGATTCCACGTTATCAATTGACTCCCGAGCCACACTGTGGCAGCCAGCAAAGAAAAGGCGGCTGCTGTTCTGCCCAGCGTCGCCAGGCGGTACGAGCTTTTTTGTCCGTGGCGTGAGCTTCTTTTTCCGATAGAGGTATCTGTTTCGCGAATGGCGGTCATAATCTTCTCCTTTTGTTGCTCAGTGAGTGTGATGTCGGGCAGATTTCGCAAATCGTCCAACCAATGTTCATCGTGCTTTGACGGCATCTCCGAATCCTCCCTTTTCCCTGAATTGCCATATGCCTTTCATCGCCTTTAAGGCCCGGTGGTAGGTGACATTTACTTTGCTTTCGCTCCATTGCAAAATGTCGGCCGTTTCCCTGGCAGACAGCTCTTTGATGCCGCGGAGGATCAACACCTCGCGGAAAGCGGGCTTCAACTGCTGGAGGGACCGATAGAGCTCGTGCTGTTCCTCGTGAAGGTCCAGCCATTCCTCCGGTGTTTTTCGCTCGTCGCGGACGTCTTGCAGCCAACTGTCGGGCAGCCATTTGCGCAAACGCTGTTTTCGCCGGTGGTCGATGGCGGTGTTGCGGGCGATCGACAGCAGCCAGGTTTTGGGCTGGGCTCTGCCTTCAAACAGGTCCAGTGCTTGCAGGGCCTTGATAAAGACCTCCTGGACCAAATCCTCCACATCAGCGGTGCCTGTGTAGTACACGAGAAACTTGTATATCTCGTCACCGTAGCGCAGGAACCATTGTTCGATGAGTGCTTTCTTGTCCACGTGTTCCCCACCTTTTACGGTTGTTGTCTGTGTAATTGGACGGTGCAGCTTTTTAAATCTTACAGTTTTTTTGAAGAAAATTTTTGGCATCTTCAGATTTTGCCTCTTTGCCTTGCCGCAGCTTTCCTCTGATTTGGCATAGATCGGGCTTTGGCGGAGGAGATGAAAAAGGAGAAAATGCTCAGGGTACGGTGGGACACTCTCTGGGGGTGAACTGTCCGGCTCCCGTTCAAAAGGGAAACCGCGTCCAAAAGCAGCATGTTCAGGAAGGGTCTCAGAGTTGGACGCTAAAAGCGTGTTCCCCTTTTGAACGGGAGCCTGAGCGGGTGTCCCAAAGACCTTCGCATTTTCTCCTTTTTCATCTCTACAGCTGTTCCGTAAGTCGGCAAAGCAAAGAAAAGAGGGCTGGGGAGAAGGGGACGGAATATTTAAATCTTGCTTTCTTAGGATTGGTGATTATTTGGGAATGTATCAAGCGACTTTCTTTTGAGTGATTTGTGGGGTCCAATGGATGGGCAAATGGTTGAAAAGAAACGAGAAATGAATGTTGAGATTCTTAAACAGTTAGATGAGTATGAGGCACAAGCGGTTCGAATGATTGCACAGGATACCGGAATTGATCTCTCGGTGCTCGAATTACATTTTTCATAAAGGAAAAAGGCTGCACGTGGCGGCAGCCTTTGCTTAGAAAAGAAGTGGTAGTAAACAAGAGGCATCGATTTTTAGTGGGAGGAGTCACACCCTCACGGCCTCAGCATAGACTCACGTGTAAACCACGAGGAATAGGCGAGTGCGCTGATCAGGGCGGCAGAGATGGCCGCGGACGAGGAAAAGGCGAACATGATCAGGATTTGGTAGCGAACGGCTTCCAATGGGTTGGCTCCGGCGATGATCATCCCGGTCATCGTACCGGGCAGTTGGACCAGGCCGATGGTTTTCATTGTGTCAAAGGTGGGGATCATGCTTGCTTTTACCGCTCGTTTCAGCGCGCCGTGAATGGCCTGCTTTTTGTTTGCACCCAGGCAGAGCAGGGCTTCGATTTCCCCGCGGGCAGTCTCCGTCTCGCGCTTCATGTGGCTGAGGAACAGGCCGGCGACGATCATCGAATTTCCGATAATCATACCTGTGATCGGGATCAAATACTGGGGCGTCGGTTTGATCAGACCGAGCACAAGCAGCAGACTCATCGTCAGCGTTGCGGTCACGGTCAAGGAAGCGGCGACCCGCCACAAAATTCCCGGAAGGCCATCGCCGCGCCGGGATGCGTTCCAGGAGGCTACGCCAATCATCATGGCGATTACCAGCGCCTGGTAGATTGGATGGTCGGTGTGAAAGACGAATTGCAAAACGTAGCCGATCGCCAGCAACTGCACGGCACAGCGTACCGTCCCGATGGCAATTTCCTTTTCCAGACCGAGCTTTTGCCACATGGAGAGGAGCAGGGCGATGACGACAAAGGTAAAGGAAAACCACAGACTCATGGAAGACATGGGGCATCCTCCTTTTGAACAAGATGGGCGGATAAAAATTCTTGAGCCTCCTGTGTCTGCGGTCCTTCAAAGAAGCGATCGGCCGGGGAGTCTTCGAGCAGACGGCCACCCGCCAAAAACCAGATCCGCTGGCCGACCGCTCGCGCTTGCTCCCAGTCGTGCGTGATCCACAGCAGGGTAGTGCCTTCGCGGCGATGCAGGTCTACGAGAAGTTCTTCTGTAGCCCGCTTGCTGATGGTGTCCAGAGAAGCTGTCACCTCGTCCAGCAAGAGTACCGTTGGATGCAGGAGAAGAGAACGGACCAGTGCGACACGCTGCCGTTCGCCTCCGGAGAGCTGCGCCGCCTGCTTGCTCCAGTCCATCTCGCCGAGACCTACGGCTTCCATCCAGGTCCGGGCCAGCTCAGTCTCGAAAGGCCGCTTGTGCAAACGGCTGACCGCTCTCAGATTGTCTTCGACGCTGCCAGGCAGCATGACCGGCTGCTGAGCGACGTAGCTTACGGACATTCTCCATTTTTCCGGGCCCCACTCCGTTGGGGTTTTGCCCAAATGCCGAATCGTCCCGTCATCTGCCGTGTCCAAAAGTCCGAGCAGGCGGAGAAGTGTGCTTTTGCCTTGCCCCGATTTCCCCATGATCAGCGTAATCTCAGGCGAAGCAATGTCGACAGTGATATCGGAAAACAGCCAAGTATGCTGCTGTGTCGGGAGTTGTTTGCCCAGATGTTCCAGGCTCAGAACGCTGGCCATGATGATTCCTCCTCAAAGAGGTCTTCCAATGAATAGTCGGCAAAAACGAGAAAAACACCGAAGACATGCTTGCTTCGGTGTTTTGTCAGGTGGCAGGATGACTTATGTACTATTTATGTTCGGACAGCCACTGTGCAACCGCTTGAATCTCCGGTTGTTTCTTCAGAAGGCCAGGAGGCATGCCGCCTTTACCTTCTTTAATGATCTTTGCGATTTCGTCGGCACTGTACTTGCTGCCAACCTGTGTCAGAGCCGGTGCTGCGATACCTTCAAGGTTTTGGCCGTGACAGGAGGAGCAGTTTTGTTTGAACACGGTTGGCGCGTCGATGGTAGCAGTCGGTGCCTCTCCACCATTTGCCTGTTCTCCGTGTTGTGGTGGGAAAATAGCAGAACCTACAAGTGCGATGAGGAATACAAGAAACAAGATGCCAAACGAAGCAAAAAAGGCCTTCGCGGAATCAATTACGTCGTTTTGATTCATGTCTTTTTTGTTCGAACCAGCCATCTGACAAAGACCTCCTAAGGCGAGTATAGCAGTACACATGCAATTTTACGGCAAAATCGTGACACATGCAAGGAAACGTGAAAACAGACAAAGAAAGTACACAATTATTAATAGAAACAATCAAATCAGGAAAGCATGTTGATGATCATCCCTGTTTGTGATAAAGTAGTGATGCTGGTCTTTATTTAGTTGTCGCTGCTGCGGCATATAAATTGAGAAAAACCGGACACGCTTACCCAAAAGGCTTAGCAACATTCTCCTATAGAATGTTCATCTATTGCAATTCTTACGCCTTGGAAATATGTCTTGAGGTGAATAAACATGGCATTGGCAGCAAAAATTTTGCTTATAATCGCAAGTATCGGCTTGATTATTGTCGTCCTGCTTCAATCTGGCAAAAGTGCCGGCCTTTCTGGCGCGATTGGCGGCGGCGCGGAACAACTGATGGGCAAACAAAAAGCCCGCGGGATTGACGCATTGCTCGGAAAGCTGACTGTTATCTTTGCAGTGGCATTCATGGTGTTTGCCATCCTGCTCGGGTACTTCTTGAAAAGCGGAGCATAAAGTACGATTTGTCGAAGACAGCAAGGCTACCTTGCTGTCTTTTTCTCTATTTGGTTTGCCGTGAGCGCGAGCGGCGAATACTACATAGTAAGAGAGCTGGCGAGACACGTATTCGCGGCAGAGGAGGGTAAATATGAAAGAACAAGATATACTCGCGTTCATGAGGGAGCAGGCGTACCACCCGATGACGGTGGCAGAGCTGGAGGCCGCTTTCGGGATCACGGATTCCGACGACTTCAAAGAACTGGTCAAAACACTGAACCAGTTGGAGGATAGCGGGGAGATCATCCGGACGAGGACCAATCGTTACGGCGTGCCTGAAAAAATGAATCTGATCCGGGGGAAACTGCAAAATCATCCCAAAGGTTTTGGGTTTGTCATAACCGAAACGCCAGATCAGGACGATATTTATGTCCACGCCAACGACATGAATGGCGCCCTGCACGGGGACACCGTCCTGGTGCGAATGGAAAAAATAAGCGGGGGCAACCGCGCGGAGGGCAGGATTATCCGCGTGGTGGAGCGGGGCATCACCGAAGTAGTGGGGACGTTTCAGGATGAGAACCATTACGCCTTTGTCATCCCGGACGAAAAGCGGATCGGGAAGGATATTTTTATTCCGAAAGAGGCGTACAACGGAGCAGTGGACGGCCACAAGGTTGTGGTGAAAATCGTCCGTTACCCGGAGGGGCGCGTCAATCCCGAGGGTGAAGTAGTCGAGATTCTGGGCCATAAAAACGATCCGGGCGTAGACATTCTGTCCATCATTCGCAAGTTTGGACTGCCAGAGGCTTTCCCGGCGGATGTCATCGCCGAAGCGGAAGCGGCTCCGGACCAAATTTCCGAAGAGGAGATCAAGGGAAGACGCGATCTGCGCGACCGCATGATGGTCACCATCGACGGAGCGGATGCCAAGGACCTGGACGACGCTGTTTCCGTAGAGGTTTTGCCCAATGGCAACTATCGGCTCGGCGTCCATATCGCCGACGTCAGCTACTACGTCCGGGAAAATTCGGCGCTCGATCAGGAAGCGTATCGCCGCGGCACCAGCGTCTACCTCGTAGACCGGGTCATTCCCATGCTGCCGCATCGCTTGTCCAACGGCATTTGCAGCCTGAATCCAAAGGTCGACCGCTTGACGATCAGCTGCGACATGGAGATGGACGCCGGGGCCAACGTCGTCAAATACGACATTTTCCTGAGCGTGATCCGCACCAACGAACGGATGACCTACTCGGATATCCGCAAAATTCTCGAGGACAGTGATGAGGAGCTCATCGCCAAATACGAGGAGCTCGTCCCGATGTTCCGCAAGATGGAAGAGCTCGCCCGCAAGCTCCGGGCGAAGCGAATGGCTCGTGGCGCGATCGACTTCGATTTCCGCGAGGCCAAAATTTACGTCAACGAAGAGGGCACCCCGACAGACATCGGGTTCCGGGTGCGCTCCATCGCGGAGAGCATCATCGAGGAATTCATGCTGGCAGCCAACGAAACGGTAGCCGAGCATTTTCACTGGCTGAAGCAGCCGTTTATTTACCGGGTTCACGAAGATCCGAAAGAAGAGAAGCTGCAGGCCTTTATGGAGTTCATCACCAACTTTGGCTACTCCGTTCGCGGAAAGGGCAATACGGTCCATCCGCGTGCGCTGCAGCAGCTTTTGGAGGAAGTGAAAGGGACGCCGGAAGAGGTCATCATAAGTACGGTTATGCTGCGCTCGATGAAGCAAGCGCGCTACGACGCGGAAAGCTTGGGCCACTACGGCCTTGCGACGGACTTTTACACGCACTTCACGTCCCCGATCCGCCGCTATCCGGACCTCATCGTCCACCGCAGAATCCGCGAGTCGCTGGAAGGAGATCTGTCCGAGAAGCGGCTGGCGCATTGGCAGGAGCAAATGCCGCTCATCGCCGAGCATTCGTCGCAGCGCGAGCGTCTGGCTGTGGATGCCGAGCGCGAGACGGACGACCTGAAAAAGGCGGAATACATGCTGGAGCGTGTCGGCGAGGAGTTCGAGGGCGTCATTTCGGGCGTCACTTCGTTCGGGATATTCGTCGAGCTGCCCAATACCATCGAGGGCTTGGTCCACGTCAGCTTTTTGACCGACGACTACTACCATTACCACGAAAAAGCGTACGCGCTCATCGGTGAGCGGACAGGCAAGCAGTTCCGCATCGGCGACGTGGTGCAGGTACGGGTCTCCAACGTCAACGTCGACGAGCGCGCCATCGACTTTGAAATCGTCGGGATGAAAAAGTCGGGCGGCTTCCGCGGCCGCGAGCGCGGACCCAAGGTCATCGACGGCAGAGGCGGACAGCGTGCGGGCAGAAAATCAAAGCAGGAGCGCTCTGCAAAGCAAAAGACGGAAACGAAGCGAGAGCTGCACCCGGCTGCTTTCCGCAAGAAGCTCAAGGAACGGGGGCAAAAGACATATCGGCAAAACGCAAATCCGCAGGCAGACCTGGAAGGGGCTGGCGAGGTTGTCCCGCTGGGAGGTGCCGAAGGAGAGCAAGGCGCTCCGCGTGAAAAAGCATTCTGGGAGGACTTTGTCCGTTCCAAGAAAAAGAAGCGTAAAAATATAGCAGGCCAGGCGAAGAGGAAACGGCGGTAAAGCACCGCTGTTTCTTTGTTTGCTGGGCTGTAGAAGTAACTCGAAATACTTGAAAGCAGTTAGCAGCAGTTTAAAGAAGTTAAAAGCAATTAAAAGCAGTTAAAAGCAGTTAAAAGAGGTCAAACCGTTAAAAGCAGTTAAAAGCAGTTAAAAGCACTCAAAGGCTCAAAACTGCTCAATGGCTGAAAATCGCTCAAAACCGCTCGAATCTCTTAAAGCCACTCAAAGCAGCAGTCAGAAGGAATGGGTATTGCTGTATTAAGTGTTTTTTGCTATACTAACAGATACCATATTTTTTCATCCGGTACCAAGCGAGGTGATCTCCATGTCAAAACCGAAAACAGGTGTTAAAACGCTGGCTCAAAACCGCAAAGCGCGCCACGACTACCATATCGAGGAAGTCTACGAAGCAGGCATCGCCCTGACGGGGACGGAGATCAAATCCGTGAGGGCCGGACGCATACAGCTCAAGGACAGCTTTGCCCGCATCCAAAATGGCGAGCTGCTGTTGTACAACGTGCACATCAGCCCGTACGACCAGGGCAACCGCTTCAACCACGAGCCGGAGCGGACGCGCAAGCTGCTGCTGCACCGTCTGGAAATCCTCAAGCTGAACAGCCTCACCCGGGAACGCGGCTATTCGCTCGTGCCGCTCAGCATTTACCTCAAGGGCGGCTGGGCCAAGGTAGAGCTGGCGCTGGTCAAAGGGAAGAAGAACTACGACAAGCGCGAGGATTTGAAGAAGAAGGATGCTGCGCGTGAAGTGGAGCGTGCGCTGCGGGAGCGGCAGAAGGTGTAGGAAGCTGGTAAGGCAGGCAGTATTGCGGGGCAGCGGGAGGACCGTCTGGGTTTATACTGCAGCGGGTCGGGCCATAGGAACGCGGCTCTTGCCTGAAAGGCCGATGCAACACTGGCTGTGTCTCATGTAAGCCAGCCAAGCTGGCGCACACTGCCAAGGCTGCCACCAATATGGCGTTGAGAACGGTATCGATCATATGCTATAGTAAGAGAGCAATGAGTGATGCCAAATCAAACGTCTGGGTGTGGAACCGTTACCGTTTTCGCCTGGGCTTTTTTTATCTCGGCAAAGCTTGGCAAAGCGAGGCTCTTGCTGTTAGACAATGAGCTTCTGACGGTAAAACGAATCGTTTCCAAGCTGTAAAGTAATTCGTAACAGAAGGCTCTCATTGCCTTTTTGACAACCATCGTCGCTTGCCTAATCGGCGGCGCGATCTTTTCCATCCTGGGGGCGTTCTGGATTCGACGGGGATGGTAGAGCATAAGAAGCGAGCCGGGGGGTTGCGGACCTCGTCATCAACGCAAACGCCATTAACTGGCAACAAACAACTTTCTCTCGCTGCTTAATAACCAGTGAGGCGCTACCATTCCATCGCCCATGTGGCATGACTAGCGCTCAACTTTAGTGGGATACGCCGGAGGTCTCCGCCTGGGGCCAAAGGAAGAAGATCAATCAGGCTAGGTGCTGGGTCAGCGCGTCACTCCGCGAATCCATCACCGAAATGTAAATGAGTGACTGCGCTCGGAGATGCTTATGTATCGCTGTTTTCGGACGGGGGTTCGAATCCCCCCGCCTCCACCATACATAAAATAAGGCACCCTTTAAGGGTGTTTTTTTATATTTTGGAAGGTGCTTCTAAGCTCCTTAAGATAATAAATATAACCATATCATATAGCTTTAAGACACCCTGTTCTCAACTCATTTAGCCTTGCTATAACCATGTTGATGATAAATCCGAATGCAATCAAGTCATTGGGGAAGGAGCGCAACGAAGCATATATGTTTGTTATAATGGGAGTAATGGGATATTCAGATTGCAAGGGGGACAAACTTAAATGCATATGCATGTAGTAAGTTTGCGAAGCAACAGGAAAAGGGTGATCGTCTTGAAAAGATACTCACAGCAAAAGTTGCGACGTGCTCTATTAAATGCGAAAGCGTCCTTGGAGATTGAGGGGCTCTTTTTAACACCGCAGGAAGATCGTTTATTGTTGGATCGTGCGGAGGGGAAAATGACGTATAGCGAGTTTTTAGCACGAGCCAAGGAAATCGCAAAAAATGGATGAACAAGAGCATATTAAGTATTGTTACCCCGGCAGTGAAGCATTGATCAATCTTCCCGGATTTAAAGAACAAGCTCAGCTTGATGCATTTGAACGAATGGTGACAGTTGAGCGATTAAGAGCTCTTTATCTAAGACCCTTAAAAGGAAAGTTCGATAAAAAGCATTTATGTGATATCCACAAGTTTATTTTTAGAGATGTTTACCCCTTTGCAGGCAAAATACGGGACGAAGACATTTCAAAAGGCAATTTCCGTTTTGCCACGGCACGATTCTTACATGAGCAAACCGATGAGTTGCTAAACAAACTGCAGCAAGAAGGTTTTCTGAAGGAATTACCTTTTGATAACTTTGTGGACAAGCTAACCTACTATCTAACCGAACTTAATGTCCTCCATCCATTTCGGGAAGGAAACGGCAGAACTCAGCGCGAGTTTATTCGATGCTTAGCTTTACAAGCTGGGTATCAGATAGATTGGACAAAAGTTGAAGGCTCGAAAATACTTCATGCAATGATTCTTTCTCCAAGAGATGATTCGGAATTGAAAGACGTTATGAAAAAGGTTTTGTCGAAAAAATAACCAGCGAGGCTTCCCGCCGCGCCGCATCGGTCCGTGTGCCGTAGATCGGGCTCAACTTTAACGGGCTACGCCGGAGGCCTCCGGTGGTTCTAGATTCGCGAGCTATTACGTTCACGGACAGGATCGTTTCATAATGATTGGAGGAAAACAAATAAGTAGCGTTGCATTTCCGGTGTAAAAACAAATTTGAGTAAAGATCGAGAGCGTCCCGGCAATTACCGAGGACGCTCTTGTTATATATCAACGACAGACTTCTCCCTAACAAAACCCCGACTTGTTTGGCCATAACTTGCGGCGGGTACGGCATTTCATTTCGATCCACCACTCAATTACCCCTACATAGGCGTTCCCGGCAAGAAGATAGCTGTGGTTGGACTTGGGGGGCTTGGACACATGGCTGTGAAGGTCGCCCATGCCATGGGGGCAAAGGTTACGGTTTTATCACAAACAGTAAAAGTAGAAAGAAGACGGTTTGCGGCTTGGCGCGGACCATTATTATGCCACGAACGATCCAGAGACATTTAAAAAATTGGCTGGTTCGTTTGACCTCATCGTAAATACAGTCAGCGCGAAGATCGATCTGAACGCCTACCTATCGCTGCTGGCAGTGGACGGTACATTGGTCAACGTCCGTGCCCCGGCGGAGCCGTTGTCCGTTCATGTATTGTCTCTTATCGGTCAGCGGCGGTCGTTTGCTGGATCGATGATCGGCGGGATTCGCGAAACGCAGGAAATGCTCGACTTTTGCGCTGAACACTCCATTACGCGTCTTACAGGAAACTAACGGGTATCGATCGCTGAATAATGACACGAAGGCAGCCGACAAGTTCATCGGCTGCCTTTTTCTCAACTGAGGACAGGAATGTCTAATGGAGCGGGAGTGGAACGGGGGTGATAGCAACTATTCCCATACTTTTTGAAGAGGGAGTCCCTGCTTAGTTCGAGCCAGGTCGACAACATGCTGAATATAGGCAGTTTTTGCTCGGCCCTCATTGTCGGAATGATATTGTTCAGCCATCAGAGTCTGTCACAAGATTGCCTCCATCCGTCACATCGGCAAATAGACTTTGAACACAGAACCTCTCCCCACTTCGCTTTCCACCTCAATCCACCCCTGATGAGCCACGATGTTCTGCTGCGCGATCGCGAGCCCGAGACCTGTCCCGCCGCTCGGGCGGGCACGGGAATGATCCGCTCGATAAAAGCGGTTGAAGATATGAGGCAAATCCGCTTCGGGTATGCCGACCCCGTTGTCTTCCACCCGGATACAGGCGTATGGCTGCTGCCGGTCGGGCAGGTGTACGGTTTCCGCATGGAGGCGGATTTGGCCGCCGGGATTCGTATAGTAGATGGCGTTCGACAGGATGTTATACAGCGCTTGGAGAATCCGGGATTTCTCAACCGACACAGGAATATTCTCTTCTTTGGCGTGCACGGAAAGCTGTATGTGCTTATCCTCTGCCATAAACCGGGTCTTCGCCGTGACATCCTCCAACAACACGACCAGGTTTTCCGTTCGCGGGTGCAGTTCCATCATGCCGGCCTCAAGCCTGGACAAATCCAGTACATCATGGACCAAACGCGACAGCCGCAATACTTCATCGAGAAGGGAAGCTTGCTTGGCCGGAGAAAGGGGGGCCCCGGTCTCATGAGCCAGCTCTAATTCCCCTTGAATGATCATCAGCGGCGTTTTCAATTCGTGGGCGACATCGGACATCAGCTGTTTTCGGGTTCGTTCTGCGGCTGCCAGCGAATCGTTCATCTCCCGAAGAGCCTTGGCAATCGCTCCAAATTCATCTTTCCTTTGTTCCGGAAAGATGGCTGCAGCGTCGCCTTTTTTGATGGCCTCGATGCCCGCGATGATTTTGCGGATAGGGCTTGTCAGTCTCCAGGACAACAAAAAGATGGTCAGCAGAGCCGCGACAAAGGTGAACAGCAGGGAAGCGATGCCGATATTGGGCAGTATGCCGTACCACATCTTCTTAAACTCATACGTCTTGAACTGACTGTCGTTCATCACGTACAGCCTGCCGATCCTCTTGTCACCCGAGGCAAGCACGAGTTTGTAGCCGTCATTGCGTAGTTCATCCGCGCTTAGTTTTCCTTGCTGATACAGGAAGTTTCCATCTGCAGACAAAACGATTCCGGCAAAGGGGGCGGAATACTCAAACCTGGCGTCGCCGACATGTTCCCATGAATTGCCGTGGTCCCTATAGAATTGTTCGAACTCTTTCTTTAATGATTCAAAAGCAGCTTTATCCTCCAGATAAGCAAAATCACGAGAAATATAAAACTGTGCATGCGTGACAACGAGCAGAAAAAGCAGGAGCAGCACGATCATTACGCTCATCGTCAGGAACAGCTTGGTTCTAATTTTCATGTTCCGCTCCGAATCGGTAGCCGAATCCGTATACCGTCTGAATGTAGTCGGAGGTCCGGCTGCCGTTCTCTATTTTCTTGCGGAGCTTGCTGATATGGGAATCTACCGTCCGTTCGTCGACGACAAATTCCTCCTCGAAAGCGTGCTGCAGAAGCTGCATGCGGCTGTACACCCGTCCGGGCTTCGACGCCAGCAGGTGCAGGATTTTGAATTCGGTTGGAGTGAGATGCAGCTCCTCTGTCCCTTTAAACACCTGCAGACTGTCCTCGTGAATCGTCAAATCGCCTCTTCGCAGCACGCTGCCGGACCCGTCGCTTTCATTTCTGTTCATCCGTCTCAAGAGGGAACGGATTCGGGCGGAAAGCTCCCTCAAGCTGAAAGGCTTTGTCAGGTAATCGTCCGCTCCCATTTCGAGGCCGACGATTTTGTCGGTTTCCTCGGATTTGGCCGTGACCATGATGATGCCGGGAGAGCCGATCTGTCTGAGCTGCCGGCAAATGTCCAGTCCGTTCATTTGCGGAAGCATCCAGTCCAGGAGCACAATATCCGGTTTGTGTTTTGCAAAGAGCTGCAGGGCCGTTTTGCCATCTATCGCTGTTAGACAATCGTATCCTTCGCTCTGAAGAAACGATTCGATGAGCGATGCGATTTTGATTTCATCCTCTACGATCAGAACTTTACTCCCCATTTTCAACCTCCCAGTACTGCCCATTTAATACCACTTTATCGGATATCTGTGGCCCTCACAATGTGCAAATAGGTTCACCACAAGTTCGCAACATTTCGTTGGTAGGATGGCAAACAAAGAAGCTGTTAGGGAGGATTTGAGAATGGGTTACAAATTGTCGATCAGGAAAAAGCAATTGATCATCATCATCCATGTGCTTTCGGTCGTCTGCTGGCTTGGCGGAGCGATGGTCATGCTGCTGCTCGGTATGTATATGCTGAAGGCGGAGAACGGCGAGCAGCTGTATTACACCTTGGACAATATGCATTTGGTCGATGTTGTCTTCATCCGGTACACCGCTGTAGTCGCGCTGCTCACCGGCATTGTCTTGTCCGTTTGGACGAATTGGGGGCTTTTCAAGCATTACTGGATCTTGATTAAGCTGATCCTGACTGTATCGTTGATCGGTTTCGGCATCGGGTATATGGCAGACTGGTTGTCTCAAATCGTTCGGATCGCCGAACAGGAGAGATTCCTTGCGCTCGGCGATGCTGCCTTCCTGAACACTAGTTATTCATTGATTGGCGGAGCCATTGCCAATATCGTCTCGCTGATCTTTATGACGGCGATCACTTATTTCAAACCGTTTGGAAAAATCAAGCCGATCGTCCGGAAGCCCAAGCAAGAAGCGGCAAAATGACGAAGCATCCGATCACGAGGAGGGGAGACCATGTTTGAAACCATTTCCAGCATCGTGCTTACGATCTGTATGACCCTGTTGTGGGGGATCGCCGGTATTGTGGCAACAGGCCTTCCTTACTCGCAAACCAGCGACAGCTTGAAAAAGAGGAGAGCTTTCCTTCTGCGGGTGGGTGGCGCGGCGCTTCTTCTGAGTGCTCTGTGGTACGCGATCATCATCGGCCAACTCGTTACGAGCGGCTGGCTGTTTGTAGAGGGAACGGTCAAAGCGATTATCCCGCTGACGTTGATTCCTCAATTGTATTTGACGGTAACGGTATGGCCCCGGTTAAAAAGCTTGCGGGACTCCGGTGGAGATGCACCGACGACGGAAGCGTTGCGCACAGTGGCTCATCCATCCGTACTGCTGTCCTTTTATGCGGCAGCGCTCGCATCCGGCATTGCTGCTTTCAGCACCGTCTTTGCCCAGCCTGTTCTGCCCGGCCCGTTTGAGGTCGTTCAACGGATGATGCTGGTTGCGCTCCTTTTGCTTGTGCCGGCGATTTTTGCAAGAAGAAGGTACGCGAAGGTTGTACGGGGGGAACCACTTCAGCGCGGGCTTGTTTACAGGATGGTCAACTTCGTTGCTGCTGGTACGCTAACCGCGGTGGTCGCAATCGCCATCCTTGTATCAAACGTACTGGCGGGAGTGCAAGCCTCCAAGCTGCCGGAAGCATCCGACATGATGAATCACGACCGGATTGACGAAGGGGGCGGCGCGGCTACACGGATGTCTGCAGTCTCCGGGCATCATCGTCATGAGCAGCATGGCGCTCATCATCAAACCGGCACAGGGACAGTTGAAGTAGCAGCTCTGACCGGAGATATTTCCGCTCCTGCCGATGTGAAGTTCGAACTGGTGGCACAGCAAGAGAAGATACCGCTTGCGTCTGGAGCCGTGATCGATGCCTGGACGTATAACGGCGAAATCGCTCCCGAGCTCAGGGTGAAGCATGGCGATATGGTCGAAGTGAAGCTGATCAATAAAGATATCGATAGCGGAGTGACGATTCATTGGCATGGCTATAACGTGCCGAATGCAATGGACGGCGTGCCGGGGATGACGCAAAATGTCGTGAAACCGGGGCAATCGTTTACTTACAAGTTTCGGGCCGAGCAGGAAGGGACGTACTGGTTCCATTCTCATCAGCAAGCGTCGGAGCAAGTGGTGAAAGGGCTTTTCGGCACGCTGATTGTCGAGTCGAAGCAGGACGCGGAAACCTTTGACGAACAGTTTACCGTCATCAACCATCGCTGGACGACCAGCCAAGGGTATAAACATGCCTTTGGAAAAGAAGACGGTTGGCAAACGAAGCAGGTAAAGCCGGGGAAGAAAGTAAAGCTGAGAATCATCAATACGCATAAGCTTTCACAAAAATATCTTCTGCAGGGGACCGATTTCCGAATCACGAGCATTGACGGGATGCGGATTCAAGACCCGCAGCCATTGTCCGATCAAACAGCGTTGCGGCTTGGTTCGGGCGGCAGATACGACGTGACCTTCACGATGCCGGACCGTCCCGTTCTCTTTAAACTCGGCGATTACAAGAACACGAGCAATCCTGGCATCATTTTTTATACCGAAACCCCTCCGGAGGAACCGATCTTCAAGGCGGAATCTGCCGAGTTCGACCCGTCCGATTACGGTAAGCCCGTCACAAATGACGTCACGGCAGCGAAAAAATTCGATCGGGAATTCCAGATGATTCTCGGAAACGAGATGGGATTTTACAACGGCACGTTTCATTTTTTGTGGACGATCAATGGAGAGGTGTATCCCCGGGTGCCGACTTTTGTCGTCAAAGAAGGCGATAGCGTCAAAACGACCTTTGTGAATAAAAGCTTGACCGAGCATCCGATGCATTTGCACGGGCATCATATGACGGTTTTGAAGAAGAACGGCGAGAAGGTGAAGACTCCATGGCTTACCGATACGTTAAACGTGCTGCCCGGCGAATCGTATGAGGTCGCATTTGTCGCGGACAATCCGGGCATGTGGATGGACCACTGCCATAACCTGGATCATGCGGCGACCGGCATGATTTTGCATCTTATGTATGATCATGTGCGTGCTTCTTATGAAGTTGGGACGAGGTCTGGGAATTTGCCGGAATAGGTTATGGATTAAGGCCAGTCTAACACTTTATTTTCGTGTTTTGACTGCTATTGCCTGTATATAAATAAGTGTTGTTAGCTGATATAAGTATATCTCTTGTCAGAATAATGTTTCGCGGTTGGAGTTGTCGAAGTGCCGAAAGAAAATAATGGGGAATAATATAAAGATAACTATAGAATATTATACAAGCAGCATTTAGATCGTTAGAAATGACATTACAGTGACTAGTAGTATAACTTCGATTATAATGGCGATAAGATAAGTCTGTTAGTAAAGTGAAGAACAGTATACACGTAAAGTACCTCAACGGGAAAGGACAAGTTCAATATGAACGCTGATTTATATAAGAGGCTATTTAAAGCTATTTACTCAGAAGATATCGTTGCTTTAAAAAAAATTGCTGAACTCATTATCGCGAGTGAACGTAAAAAAAATCATGGAGTTTTAGCCGACTCCCTAGAAAAAATAAAAAATAATGATAAGCCGAAGGTGAATAATGGCTTTTCACTATATAGAGATAGAAATGAAAGAAATAGTGCCAATGGCATGGGTGCTTTGCCCACTAGTAAACGAAATGAGATGCCATTAGTTTCTTATGTTCCTCGTAACCAATTAAAACACCATATGATTCTAAATGATGAAATTGAAAATAGACTTTTGTGCATTGAAAAAGAATATGCGGCTAAAGAACGGTTGGCAAAATTCAACCTTACTCCCAAAAAAAAGATCTTATTATATGGTGACCCAGGTTGTGGTAAAACATTAGCAGCAGAACGCTTGGCATGGAACTTGGGGTTGCCATTATTGAAAGTTCGGTTTGATTCATTGTTATCCTCATACTTTGGAGAGTCAGCATCAAATCTACGAGCTGTTTTTGATTACTGTAAAAATGAACCTGTGGTACTGTTACTCGATGAATGTGATTTTATTGCTAAATCCAGAACATCCGGTCAGGACGTAGGCGAAGTCCCACGGATTGTAAATATGTTGTTAATGTTACTTGATGAATATAAATCACCGGGTTTAGTGGTGGCTACAACTAATTTAAAGGTTTCACTTGATGAGGCGTTATTTAGAAGGTTTGATGATGTTATTGAGATACCTAAACCATCAGTTAATGAAATAAGAAAATTATTGATAACCACATTTTCTGCTATGAATGTAAGTAAAGATATAGATTGGGATGCTCTTTCTCAGAAACTTGAAGGACATTCCGCCGCAAACATTGTGTCTATAGCACAAAATGCAGCTAAAAGTTGTGTCCTTGAGGGATCAAATATCGTAAAAAAGGAACATATCATGGGAGTAATAAAGGATATTACCATGAAATATTAGTGAGGTGGAACTATGTCTGAAAGAAATAATTTTTCACATCTTCCCTTACCTTTAGTTTTGGCTGGTAAACCCAAATTTCGAGGCATGGTGACACCGGATCAAAGGACAATTGAAAATAGAAAAAATCGAGTTAGCCATGGGGGATATATTAAAAGGAAGGTCGCCCAAATTTCTAAATTCTGGAGAGATAGACAAGAAAAACGCCTAAGAGAGCATTTGCCGGAAATCAAAAGTGGTATCCCAATTTTATTAGAGATTGATCCGAGTAGTGATGTAAGTTTTTTAAAAAACCTTGGATTTGAAGTTATATCTGAACTGGAGAATGGGTATGTAATAGTTTCCAACGGTGATACAGAATTTGCCACGTTAATAAGAAAAACAGAAGATTTTATAAATGAGGTGTCAAAAAAATGTAATACTCCGGCTCGCATATATGAATTTCATGAAGAAGATACTCGTTTGAAAAAAATACTCGGGAAGAATTTATTGAGTATTTGGACAACGTTAAAAGACGATGAAAAATATGAAGTTGATGTAAGTATCAGTTGCTCTAGTAATATTTTTGAGATAGATCGGCAGCCAGAAAAGCCCGATCATATCAGTGATGAAGAATATAAAAATAGTAGGGAGTATATAAAATGGCAACAAAAATATTACGAAGCTTATGATCGTTGGGATCAATTAAAGACGGAAAGAGAACTGCAATTTGAAAGCTTTATTAAGTCCTACGACGGAGAGTTTACTGGATCATTTATAGATGGGGAACCAACCTATCTAGAATTTTGCGATAGTTTTTCAGTTAGAGTTAAGATAAACGGAAAGTGTTTAAGGGACCTAATATATAACTTCTCACCCATATTTGAAATTGAATATGTTGGAGAGTTATGTATTGGAAAATCCCTCCTGGATGTTGTTGGAGATATAAATCCGGAGTTAACAATTCTTCCTCCTGATGATGATGCACCAATTGTTGCAGTTATTGATAGTGGGATTCAAGAAGGCCACAAATATATAATGCCCGCAATTCTTAGTGATGACTCAAAATGTTATGTCAAAGGAACAACTTCAGTTGCCGATGAAGTAGGAAATGGGGGCCACGGAACAAGAGTTGCTGGAGCAATTTTGTATCCTTTTGAAATTCCTCGGTCGGGTACATACAAATTGCCGTGCTTTATTCGGAATGCACGTGTTTTAGATGAAACTAATGGACATTCTATTCAAAGTAGTGTCTTTCCTCCCCTTATAATAAAAGCTGTTGTTAAAGAGTTTGCAGTGGACTCTACCAGAAAAACAAAGATTTTTAATCATTCTGTTGCTGAAATTAGCTCATGTGAGATTGAACATATGTCACCATGGGCTACTGAAATTGATATGCAAAGCTATGAGCATGATGTTCTATTTATTCAAGCTGCAGGAAATGTTTATGATACTACTATAAAAGAATTATACAACGAGGGGAAATCATATCCGAAGTATCTATTCGATGAGAGATCACGAATCGCAAATCCAGCACAAAGCATGCAAGCTCTTACTGTTGGTTCCATCGCGTATCTAAATTATGAAACGGAAGACTCTATAAGCATTGGTGGGGAAAATGAGCCTTCGGCTTTTTCACGATCTGGTGCAGGGATTTGGAATTCAGTAAAGCCAGATGTAGTTGAATATGGTGGGACTTGGGTGAAAAATAAAGAGGGTCATGATATACGACTTACTACACCATCAGATGTTTGTCCCGAATTGGTTAGAGTATCACCAGAAGGGTCTGCGTTCTCTAAAGATGCAATAGGAACATCATTTTCAACTCCAAAAGTTGCATATATTGCTGCTGAAATCCAAAAACTTTTTCCTAACTCTCCGGCGTTGTTGTATAGAGCTTTGATAGCACAGTCTGCTAGATGGCCGATTAGTATTAATGATAAATTTGTAAACGCACAGGAAATTGTTAGACACGTTGGTTACGGACTACCTAATGTAATTAGAGCTACTCAAAACGATGAATATCGTATTACTTTGGTAACAGAAAATACAATGTATATTTCAGAAGGACAGGCTCATATTTTTAAGATACCTATCCCAGAAGAGTTATATGCTATTGGTGAAGATTATGATGTTCGTATAGACGTAACTTTATCTTACGTAGCAAAGCCAAGAAACACAAGACGAACACTTAGTAGATACTTATCTACTTGGCTTGACTGGAGATGTAGTAAGATTGGTGAAAGAATTGATTCATTTGCAGAAAGAATTCTTAATACAGGTGCGTCTGTAGATGATGATGGAAATTTTAATTGGGTAATTGGTGAACAGAGCAATTATGGTCAAGCAAAAGATTTTTCTCGCTCTTATAGTACTTTGCAAAAGGATTGGACTATAGTTAAGTCAAACCAGTTAACTGATAGTTTCTGCATCGCTGTTCGCGGACATAAGGGCTGGGATTCGAATGAAGCCGCAAGATACTCTTTAGTAGTTAGTTTTGAAGCTATAAATCAGGATATACAAATTTACGAAATGATACGTAATCTTGTTCAAGTCGAAATTGATAATCTGGAACAGGAAATTGAAGTGGAAGACAGGCTGCAAGAGTAAATTACCGCGGAACCTCTGCGGGCATGATTTAATGATGAAGCCACATGGTTTCATTAAAAATTTTTGCAATTATTCCCGCTATACCACGTTACGACATAATATCTCCGTGTGGAATAACGAATAATTCCCCTGTCTCCTCCATATATATCAGTGATGCCACTATAGAGGGTGTGAGTTAAATAATAACTTTGCCGTTATGGTAACTAGTGGCGAAATATGCTATTAGAAATAGTTTTATAACAATAACTATTCGCATGCTCTAGTCTTTTCGTTGACGGGAGTATGCTTTTGTTTTATAAAACTTAAACTGATAACCTATTACAGTAACGAAAACAGGTTTAGTGGAATAATAGTTTCATTCAACTAGCGAGTATCGATAGTTAAATAGTGGTAGCCACAGCATCGGCAATCTAGGACTTTGTTTTTCCGTCTTAGTCTGCCGCTGTTGCTTTTATATGAGAGAATTCTAAAACCATTTAATCCCCCCAACAAATAAACAAAAATCAAATGCACTAAAACCACATTGACATATCCAAGTAAAATGATAAGATAAAAAAGAATTTAGTGAATGAAATTTAACTTCATAAAACATTCTTATCGAGAGTGGTGGAGGGACTGGCCCGATGAAACCCGGCAACCTTGGTCTGATGGACCTTACGGTGCTAAATCCTGCGGAGTTATTCTGAGAGATAAGAAGGTGGGAACCGTACAAATCGCCCCTCTTCTTTCTGGAGAGGGGCTTTCTGTATGTATAATCCACAGTATTCATATTTATTTACTTAGTATTGCAATTGCACAAAGGAGGAAACAACGTGCTTCATTATGCGGTCAAGCGAGGCTTTCTCGTGCTGGTTACGCTGTGGATCATTGTCACGGTGACGTTTGTGATCATGCACCTGATTCCGGGCGACCCGTTCGCGTCTGACGCCAAAATGCTTCCGGAAGAAGTCGTGAAAAACATGCGGGCCCAGTACAACCTGGATGAGCCGATCCCTATGCAGTACCTGCTCTATCTGAAAGGCTTGGTGCAATTTGACCTGGGGCCGTCCATCCAGTCCAAGACAAGGGACGTGAACACGCTGATTGCGGAGGGCTTTCCCGCCTCGGCTGTTCTGGGGCTCCAGGCGTTTCTTGTCGCGCTGGCAGGTGGGATCACAGTCGGAATCGTCGCGGCGCTCTACCAAAACCGGGCGTTGGATTTTCTGTCCATGTTCGCGGCCATCGTCGGGATTTCCGTCCCCAGTTTTATTCTGGCACCGCTGTTGATCAAATACATGGCGGTCAAATGGGAGCTTTTGCCCGTCGCGGCTTGGGGGAGCTGGGAGCATTCGGTTCTTCCGACGCTTGCGCTCGCCATCGGGCCGCTTGCCATTATCGCCCGATTCGTACGAGCCAGCATGCTGGAAGTCTGGCAGCAGGAATACATAAGCACGGCGGAGGCGAAAGGGCTTGGCACCTTTTCCATCGTCGTCAGACACGGGATGCGCAATGCCATACTGCCGGTGCTTACCTTTGTCGGTCCGCTGTTTGCCAACCTGATGACCGGAACCTTTGTGGTGGAAAAGATTTTCGCCATTCCGGGGCTTGGCAAATACTTCGTGGAAAGTATTTTTAACCGCGATTATCCGGTCATTTTGGGAATGACTGTGTTTTACAGCTTTGTGCTCATTTTTACTTTGTACATCATCGACCTGCTGTACCGGGTGATTGACCCGCGCATCAGATTGACGAGCGGAGGGAGATAGCGTTATGGCCAATCAGGCAACACAACTGGATTCGCTGTTTCGACCTGTCGACCCAAGCCGGCTTGCCGGGGAAGAGCGGGAACGTCCCAGCCTCGGGTATTGGCAGGAGGTATGGCAGCGGGTATGCCGCAACAAGCTGGCGATGCTCGGGTTCTTCCTGCTCGCGGCGGTGGTGGCGCTCTCGATCTTCGGACCGATGCTCGTTCCTCACAGCCCGCATGAGCAGTCGTTGACGCAGGGGAATCTGCCGCCCTCGGGCGAGCACTGGTTTGGAACGGATGACCTGGGCCGGGACATGTGGGCGCGTACCTGGATGGGCGGCCGCATCTCTTTGTTTATCGGTGTGGTGGCGGCGGCCATCGACCTGGTAATCGGTGTGTGCATCGGCGGCATTTCCGGATACATGGCAGGAAGGAGCAGGCTGGGTGACCGAGTGGACAACATCCTGATGCGGCTGGCTGAAATTCTCTACAGCATCCCGTATCTGCTGGTGGTGATCCTGCTGATGGTCGTTCTGGAGCCGGGACTCGCCACGATCATTATTGCGCTTTCGCTGACCGGCTGGGTGGGCATGGCCCGCCTGGTCAGAGGACAGCTCATGCAGATCAAGCGGCAGGAGTTTGTGCTGGCGGCAGAAAAGCTGGGCACCTCCCATGCCAAAATCATCATCAGGCATCTGCTGCCCAATACGATTGGCGTGATCATCGTCAACCTGACCTTTACGATTCCGCATGCGATCTTCGCCGAGTCGTTTCTCAGCTTTCTCGGTCTGGGCGTGCAAGCGCCGACGGCCAGTTGGGGAACGATGGCCAACGACGCGCTGGCGGTTGTGCTGAGCGGGCAGTGGTGGCGGCTGTTTTTTCCGGGATTCATGATTTCGCTTGCCATGTTCGCGTGCAACGCGCTCGGGGACGGTCTGCAGGACGCGCTGGACCCGCGCATCAGGAAATGAGGGGGAGTTCATCATGAAGCCATTGTTGGAAGTAGACCAGCTGCGCGTCTCCTTTCGCACGTACGGCGGAGAGGTGCAGGCAGTGAGAGGGGTGTCCTTTTCCGTGAGGGAGGGAGAGACGCTGGCCATTGTCGGAGAGAGCGGCTGCGGAAAAAGCGTGACCGCCCGGGCATTGATGGGGATGATTCCGCCCCGATCCGGCCAGGTAAAGAGCGGCAGCATCCGGTTTCGCGGGCGTGAGCTGACCCGGCTGACGAAACAGGAGTGGCAGCAGGTTCGCGGCTCGCAGATCGGCATGATCTTTCAGGACCCGATGACCTCGCTGAACCCGACGATGAAAATCGGGACACAGATTGCCGAAGGGCTGATCAAGCATCGAAAGCAGACGAAGGCGGAAGCAAAGGAAGAGACGCTGAAGCTGCTGGAGAGGGTGGGCATTCCGGAGGCGGCGAGGCGGTATGAACAATATCCGCACGAGCTGAGCGGAGGCATGCGGCAGCGTGTCGGCATCGCCATGGCGCTGGCCTGCCATCCAGAGCTGATCATCGCCGACGAGCCGACGACGGCGCTCGACGTGACCATTCAGGCGCAGATCCTTCGGCTGATGAAGGAGCTGCAGCAGCAGTTGAACACATCGATCATTTTGATCACCCACGATCTGGGCGTAGTCGCAGAGGTGGCCGACCATGTGGCGGTGATGTACGCGGGCGCAGTGGTGGAGAGCGGCCGGGTGGAAGAGATTTTTGACAACCCGCGCCATCCATACACACAGGGGCTGCTGCAGTCTGTGCCGCGTCTTGCGGCAGGAAAAAAAGAGCGGCTGGTCCCCATCGAAGGGACTCCGCCGGATTTGTTTCGTCCGCCAGCCGGCTGTCCGTTTGCCGCCCGCTGCCGCTTTGCTATGGAAATTTGCCTGGCGCATATGCCGCCAGCCGAATCGTTTTCCGATTCTCATGAGGCGAGCTGCTGGCTGAACGACCCGCGTGCCCCGAAGGCGGAAGCGTGGATTGCAGCAGGGAGGGAGACATATGCTTGACAACATCGTGGAGGTGGAGAATCTCGCCAAATCGTTTGAGATTGGCGGCGGCCAACGGGTCAGGGCTGTTGACCGCGTTTCTTTTGCCATCAGGCGGGGGGAGACGCTCGGTATCGTCGGGGAAAGCGGCTGCGGCAAGTCGACGCTGGGCAGGACGATCGTGGGCCTGTACCCGGCTACTGCGGGGCGCATCCTGTTTCAAGGAAAAGACCTCGCCAGGATGGACAGACACGAAAGGCGGGAAGCAAACCGCCACATGCAGCTAATCTTCCAGGACCCGCAAGCCTCGCTTAATCCGCGGCTCAGGGTGGGCGACATCATCGCCGAAGGAATCGACGCCTACGGATTGGCAAAAGGAAAAGAGCGGGAAGAACGCATCTACCGCCTGCTGGAGCTGGTCGGACTGCACCCCGGCCACGCAAAACGCTTTCCGCATGAATTCAGCGGCGGACAACGGCAGCGCATCGGGATCGCCCGGGCGCTTGCTGTGGAGCCGAGCTTTATCGTGGCGGACGAGTCCATCTCCGCACTGGATGTATCCATTCAGGCGCAAATCGTCAATCTGCTGGCAGATCTGCAGGCAGAGCGGGACATCACCTATTTGTTTATCGCACATGACCTGGCGATGGTAAAGCACATCAGCGACCGGATCGGCGTGATGTACCTGGGGCAGATGATGGAGCTGGCACCGGGCGAGGAGTTGTTTGCAGCACCGCTGCATCCGTACACGCAGGCTTTGATCTCCGCCATGCCGGTCTCCCATCCTGCCCAGCGCGAAGAGCGGGAGCAGATTGTCCTGACCGGAGAGATGCCGAGCCCGATTCATCCGCCAAGCGGGTGCCCGTTTCGCACCAGATGCCCGGCGGCCCAAGGCGTCTGCGCCGAAGCAGCGCCGGAGTGGAAGGAGGTGAGGCGCGGACACTGGATCGCTTGCCATTTTGTACAGTAGACAGAGGAGAACAAGGAGGAAATCATCGATGAAAAAAGGATTGCTCGCTTTTGCCGCACTGCTGGCGCTCGCCGTGCCTGCGCTCTCCGCATGCGGCAGCGATAAGCCGGCTGCGTCTTCCGATCAACAGACGGGGGCAGCCGTCAAACAAGTCATGACCGCCAATCTGCGGGGTGAACCGTACACATTGGACCCGGCATTCGCTTCCGATACCACCTCGTACTGGGTGATCGACCATCTGTACGAAGGACTGTACCGCTACGGCCAAAACGGGGACATCGTGGAAGGCGCAGCCGAAAAGGTGGAAGTCTCCCCGGATGGCAAAACCTACACGTTTACCCTGCGCCCCGAGATGAAATGGTCGAACGGCGATCCGGTAACGGCGCATGACTACGAATACTCCTGGAAGCGTGTGCTGAACCCGCAGACTGCCGCCTATGAACCATCTGCGCTCTACTACATACAAGGCGCGGAGGCGTACAACTCGGGCAAAGGCAGCGTGGATGACGTGCAGATCAAGGCAAAGGATGACCGGACACTCGTCGTCAGACTGAAAGACCCCATCACCTATTTCCCGAAAATCATGATGAGCCGCGCCTATCTGCCGGTGAACAAGAAAGTTGTGGAAGCGGACAAAAACTGGGCAGCGGAAGCGAAAGGCATCGTGACCAACGGCCCGTACACCGTGGAGAGCTGGGACCACAACAGTCAGCTGACCATCGCCAAAAGCCAGAGCTACTGGGAAAAAGACAAGGTAACAATGGAGACCGTCCACTTCAAGATGGTGAACGAAGCGACTACCTACTACCAGATGTTCAAAACGGGAGAGCTTGACCTGATCGACTCTTTGCCAATCGACGTGATTGAGCAGGAAAAGGGAAAAGAAGAGTACAAATCGTTCCCGGACTACAGCATTTATACGTACACGTTTAACGTAGAGAAAGAGCCGTTCACCAACGCGAAAATCCGTCAGGCCTTTTCCTACGCAATCGACCGGGACATCCTGACGGCAAACGTGACCATGGGAGGCCAGCTCCCGGCGTACGGCTACACGCCATTCGGGGTGAAAACTCCTGCGGGCAAGGACTTCCGGGAAGAAGTGGCGCCATACTATCAGTTCGATCCGGCCAAGGCGAAGCAGCTTTTGGCGGAAGGCTTGAAGGAAGAAGGCTGGACAGAGCTTCCGCCGATTACGCTGAAATACAGCACGGCGGAAAACCACAAGAAGATCGCCGAAGCGCTGCAGGAAATGTTCAAGAAAAACCTGGGCGTGCAGGTGAAGCTGGAAAATCAGGAGTGGAAAACCTACATCGATACGTTCAAGCAGAAAAACTTCCAGATCGCCCGCATGGGGTGGAACGGCGATTACCTCGATCCGCTCGCGATGCTGGAGCTGTACACGGGGAAAAGCTCCCGCAACTTTACCAACTGGGCCAATCCGAAGTTTGACGAGCTGATCGAAAAAGCGAAGGTCGAACAAAACGAGGAAGCGCGCATGAAGCTTCTGCACGACGCCGAAACCGTGTTGATGCAGGATATGCCGGTCATCCCGATCTATTTCAACAACGAAAACTACCTCAACAGCAAAAAGATCGAAGGTATCCGCTTCAGCGTAACTGGGACACCGGATCTGCGCGGGGCAAAAAGATTGGCTGAGTAACCTCACGGACCCGGAATAAAATCCCTCAGAGGCACTCATAGTAAGAAGGGTGTTTACCGCAGAACAGGAGGGGGACAGACATGTCCAGACCGAACAACAAAAAGCCGAATGATCAGCAGCGGGAGTCGCAGGACTTTTTGGCAAAGCAGGGGGATCGAGTAGAGGGCGAGAGCGAGCTGGTGAAGCGGATGTACACGGAAAACGTGGAGCCGGTCGCTTCCGTCCAGCGAAACGAGATCGAATAAACGAAACCAGCGTGGTCGAAACGTCTGAGGGGCCATGGCATGGCACAGCAAAAAACCGGAGCGATTACGTGCTCCGGTTTTTGCTGTTTATCGCCTCGATACGGCTGTCGCCATTGATGCATAAATATTGAATGCGCTTATTGTTCCAACACCTTTTCAAGCTCGCCGCACCATTTGGTCCAGCCATACTTAGCTCCACCCAGTGCTTGGGCATTTGAGAATCCGGTTTGTTCGAGATGAAGGTTAACCTTTCCGTCCCCTACATCCTGCAGCGTCCAGGTGATCGTATGCTTCTCCTCTCCGCTGCCCCAAGTATAGGACAATCGGTGTGGTGGCTCCACGATAAGCACTTCGCCTTCAACAATTCCATCCCAATATTCGTTCGGTTCCGTACGAAACTGAAAACGGTGTCCTACGACGGGTTTAAAATCATTTTCCATTGCCTGACCGGTGTGGATGTTGACCACCCACTTGGCAAGCTTGCTTGAATCGGTCAAGGCGGTCCAAAGCTTCTCCATCGATGTCTTGTACTGAAAATCCAGGGATAAGGTTAAACTCATTCTTCTTCCTCCTCTAATAGTTGGCTCAAGCGCAACATATTCGTACTCCAGAACTTGCTGTAGAAAGCCACCCAATCTTGAATTTCTCTGAGTGGAGAGGCGTTCAGCCTATATCGCGTTTCTCTGCCGACTTTTCGATCAAGTACCAGTCCGGCCTCTTTCAGGACTGTCAAATGCTTGGATACCGCTGTACGGCCCATTTCAAAATGCGTGGTTAACTCATGAAGCGGCATCTCCTCTGCCTCTGCCAACAGACGAATCAATCGGCGCCTGGTTGGATCTGCAATCGCGTCAAACACATCCCGCTGGTTGTTCTCGTTCACAGCTACCCGCTCCAAAAAATATGATTTTATGTAGGAGAAATCTATGGTGTACTAAGGGACAGCCGTTGATTTCACCACCTCCTTACAGTATGCAACTCTTCGGACGCAGTGTCCACGAGGCGATATTTCGTCAGCATGCACTTTTTTCAATCTTTTTTCCTCTGACTGGGTTTCTACTTTCGCAGTTGTTTCCGTACCAATAAGCTTGCTCATTGGTTTTCTTCTTTTAATTGGTTCAAGTCAAACTTATTCAGATTCAAACTTTACAAAATGAATAAATCGTCATTCGGACACCAAATGGTGTCTGTTTTGATAATACGACACCATTTGGTGTCCTGTCAAACAGTATTTTTTGCACCACAGCTTGTTTGAATGAGAGGCTGATAAATGAGCAGAAGAACCAATACAATGTTTGGGTTATTGAAGATAGCAATTGAAAAGAAATCAACGCATTTGATAAAAGGTATGATGGGAAAAAAGGAGCTGATCTAGGATGACAGTAAAACTTACCCCTTATGTAAATTTGGAAGGGAACGCAAGGGAAGCGATTCAGTTTTATGAACAAGCGATAGGTGCCGAAGTCCTCACCATCATTACTTACGGTGATATGCCGGAAATGCCTGATACTTTTACGGATGAGGTAAAGAATCTTGTGGCACACGCAAAGCTGCGTGTGGGTGAAACGGAACTCATGTTTTCCGATGCTCCAACCGGTTCGTCTATTCCCAAGGGCAAACAGGTAACCATTTGCCTTTCAACGAATGACGTGGAAAAATCAAAACGATTTTTTGAAGCCCTGCAGCAAGGCGGTCAAGTGAATATACCATTTGAAGAAAACTCTTTTAGCCCAGGGTTTGGCGATGTAACTGACAAATTTGGCGTGACCTTTCAAATTTATACGGAAAGCAGATAGAATTAGGAAAGAGAATGCCTTTTTTGCATCAGCAAAAAGGGCATTCTCTTTCTTTAAACTACGGTATGATCAGCAAGGAACCCGACAATTCCCGCTCCGTTACTCTTTTAACATTACCGAAGGAGTAGCAGTCCGCACGAAAATCAGCGCATCAAAAGCTTTCGCCGGAACCATCTGCAACGTATACATCTTTTCCATTTTTTCATACAATCCGCTAAAGACTGCTCCGATGGCACTGATGGGCTGCGTTTTATTCAGGTAGGCGGTGAAACTTTCATTATTTTTGGCCTTTGCAAAATCCAGGAATCCATCCTGCATGTTTGTCTGTGCAAACAGTACAGCCAGCCGATCGTTGCCGCTATTTTTTACATGAAACTCCTTTCGCTCATTGGTAAAGGCGTCATTGGCAATAAAGGAGCTTTCGTAAAATACACTGCCGATGGCGTAATACTGGTCCCCAAAGGCTTTGGCGAGATGGGCCCCCATGCAAGTGGCTGTTCCTGCGGTAGTGGAGGTTTTTTCAATGTGTCCATTATGTCCGGTGATGAACAGTTTTTCGCGACCGTAATATTTCTTTTCGTAGGACAAGACCCACTTCACTTTTTCCGCCATATAGAAATCGCGGGTATTGCTATAGTTGGCATTGGTTCCGCGAAGAGTAGCGTTTTGCTTGATCGCCTCGGCAAAGGCCAGTGCCAGCTCATATTCTCGCTCGGAGCTTTTGGCGATATAAACGGATTTATTTTCTTTCATACGCTCCATCAGGCTTTTCATATGGGAGAGCCCGTCTTGTACGGTGGCTTTCTTTTGATCATACACTGTCTTGTCATTCAGATTCGCAAGTGCCGTCTCATACTTGGAGGCAAGTGGCGGGTCCACCTTTTTCAAGTAGGAGAACAGCCCGTTTTTGTTGTGGTCATAGCGCTGCATGTCAAACCCGTAAAAATGAATTTTGTCTTTTGCATCCCGATGCTCGTTATAGGAGCGCATCCAGGAGAGAAGGGCTGCCATTTCTTGCGTATTGTAGATGGTAAATCCGATTGCCTTTGCCGCATCTTGGGCAGTTCCGCTGCCTCCCAGTATGTATTCGTTGACCTTTTGCCCTCCGCCAAAATCGCCTTCGATGGCGAATACGCGATATCCTTGCTTTTCTACGAGATGCTTGAAAATATCCAACTTTAGCATCGTAAATTGCTTGTTGCCATGTGTAGCTTCCCCAAACCCGATAATGGTTTTCGAAGGAAGCGCCATTTTGGAAACAGGGACGAGGCTGGATTTCACCGACTGTTGCAACGGGTTGGTGGATACCGCTTGGAAACCTGTCAGTACACTCATCATGATGAGCAAGCTCATGACGATCAAGAGGTTTTTTTTCATATCGTTCTCTCTTTCTTGAGTTGATCCTTGCTTTGATAAAAGATGACAACCGCATATGTCATCTTCCTTTTGGATTGATAGAAACGTACAAGGCTCATCTAATGGTTTTTCTTGCCATTTACATAATTATACTCTTTTCGGATACGTTTAACTACATTGAATTAATTTTATCCCAGTTCCAGTTTCATTTTTCGTCCCCGCGGAAAAGGGTTTTTGTGGAATTTGCGGAATAGTCAAATGAAAAGTTGCATTATCCGTTAGATGATCAGTCCGGCTAAGTAATTTTTTGGATGATTTATACAGTTCGTTTCACGCCAGAATCTTCGCTCAGGTAGTTGCGTTCTATAATGGACCGAAGCCATTTTGCCTCTGTCCGTTTCTGTATGATCGGAGGGAGTTCCCAATTGAAAAAATACATGCTGTTTCTGCTCGTATCCATCCTGTTCATAGCAGGCTGCCAGAATACGGATGAAATGCCTTTGCAAAATAAAACACCGCATCTGGCAGTCATCAAACAAGCGGGGAAATCCAATGTTGTTACTTTGGATAAAGACTACAAAGTAGTAAAGGAGAAGAAAATCGGCAAATTCCTGATCGATGCACAGATCGATGGGCAAACGCTGTATCTGATTGATCCAGGAATTGAGGAGCCCAGAAAAGACCTGTACGCCGTGAATCTATACGACCTTTCGTACGAAACATTGACCCTGCCCTACATTCCGCAAAAGCTTTTTATTCACGATCGAATCGCGTATATTGCTTCATCCGTGGAATCCCGAAATGTGGGTTTTCATTTCATGCTTGTCGATCTCGACACTTTTTCTCTCATCGAGACGCTAACCGTACCTGGGGCCGTGCGCTCTATGATCCCGGCAGAAAACGGCATAACGATGTACGTGAACTCAGGCGGGGCGCATAATTATGGGCAGTATGCAAAAAAGGTCCAAATTGGCAAAGCCGAGACGGGCAAGTACCAAATCATAACCATGAACGATATTCCGGAAGAACTTCCGCCCAATGGCGTTGTTCCATTTCAGGATCACTATATAGCTGTCTATGCCGGGTTCGCCAAAGGACCTAAACCGAAGTGGGTGAAACGTCTGGAATCCTATACGAGCAAAATGAAGGTGCTGAATCCGAAAACAGGTTCTGTCTTGCAGGAGATCACTTTGGAAGAAACCTTTCCTCAATCCATTGTGCGAAAGGGAGACATAGCCTTCGTTAATCATTTTACGGACTTGGACATGACGGGGGACACGATCTCAGTCTATGACCTGAAAAAAATGGAGCTGAAAGCAAAGCTGCAATCCCCAAAGCCTTCCTCTATCGCTTTGGATGGTTCAAACCTCCTTGTCTCGAATATGACACAGGGGACCCTATCGGTGTTTGATACTGAGGAGCTTAAACAGAAGCAACAAGTGGCAGTTGGCGAGTGGCCTTCCAAAGTGCTTGTCGTTCCAGAAAGGAATAAGCAAAGCAGCCTTTCGTTGAAATGACTCTGTTACGTAAACAGGATGCAAAGAGTTAGGCTTGCTGCTGCCATATACGTTCATAGGGGTTGTCTATAAAGAATGAGGTGCGATATGAATAAACGATATTTGATTTTTGCCCTATTCACTGTGCTTGTTGGAATCGGTTTATTTCAATTTTCCGCTGTTTTTCACTTCGGGCAAACGAAGAATTACAATGACAATTACGATGAAACCTTCAACCCAAATGAGTTCATCCGTGCTGCACAAAACGGCAATGTGGACGAGGTAAAGCCGTTCATCCAGAATAATATGAATCCCGATGTTACAGACAATGATGGAAGAACGGCGCTTTTACATGCTGTCATCGGGAAAAAGCATGAGGTAGCGGAGTACTTGCTAATGAACAAAGCCGATCCCAATATCAAAGATTTTTATGGAGACTCGCCGTTAAAAATCTCAAGGGAAATAAACGACGCAAAGCTCACAGAGTTATTAGAGAGAAATGGGGCAAAAGAATAGCGGGATTATGAAGAAAAAGCGCCTTCGGGGGCTTTTTTGTTATGTACCGGAGAGTAGGAGAGGGGATGACACGTCTAATCGCTCCCGTGCTTCGGGGAGGGGGTATTTTTGTTGGGAATGAGGAATGCTGGTGGCAGGAGGGAATTGCCTATGTGCGGGCGCTTTACGCTTGTCACCGACCCGGAGAAGCTGATGAGCCGGTTTCAACTGCAGGAAATCCTGTTCGACCTAAAGCCGCGGTACAACATCGCCCCCGGCCAGCCAATTCCGGCCATTCTAGCTGACGGAGGGCGCCAAAGACTCGGACAATTGCGCTGGGGGCTTGTTCCGTCATGGGCTCAAGACGACAGGAACAGTTATAAAATGATCAATGCGCGGGCCGAGACTTTAACCGAGAGGCCGGCTTTCCGAAAGCTCTTTGTCCGCAAGCGCTGTCTCATTCCGGCTGACGGCTTTTATGAATGGAGGCAAACGCAAAAAGGCAAGCAGCCCATGCGCATTATGATGAAAAATGAGGAACCGTTTGCTTTTGCCGGTCTCTTTGATACCTGGACAAATGCAGATGGGGTGAAGCTTCATACCTGTGCAATCATTACGACCAGTGCCAACGAGGTTGTCGCAGGCATCCATGACCGCATGCCCGTTATTTTAAAGGGACCTGAGGAGGAAGCAATTTGGCTGGATCGCGATACATGCGACTCTGAATTGCTGAGGTCGCTTCTCACTCCTTACGATGCGGCGCAGATGCGAGCCTACCCTGTCTCCCATATTGTCGGAAGTCCAAAAAATGATGTAGCGGAGTGTATACAGGAAATTGCCGAACCGGCGTGGTAGAGCCCGTTCCCGTTTTGGGAGAGGCGAGGTATAAGATTTGCAAGGTCACCTGAAAGGGTGGCTTTTTTGCGTAGCTTCCCGAATCTCTGCCTGCCTTTTGCCAACAATGCCAAACCGTTGTCAGTGTTGCAAGAGGCTTCAAGCTCAAATTATAACTGAATATTCCATCAATTATGCTTTCAAAGCTGACAATTGCGCATAAAAGCGACAAGCGAAAAATGGCGATTTGACGGGAAAAATCGAATTGGCACGATGCTTGCTATTACTCATGGTCAAGTATGTCTGAAGGGAGGGCAAGCGAGTCGGGAAGGAGGGAGTTATCAAAAGGACGGGTGTTGTCCAAAAGGCCGATGTTGTCAGAAGGAGAAGGTTGAGCAGACATCGATTCACGTGATTCTCGCAATCATGTCGTTGCTCCAATTTCATTCCGCACGCCAGGGCCGGTCATGTCCGATGGAAAACAGCGGTGATTTTTGCCATTCTTGGTGCAATAGGAGCATATTTCGGATCGTTTGCCGGTACATTGATACCTGAAAACCAATTATTGTTTTTATTTTCCATCTCGATGATGAGCATGGCTGTCCGAATGTCTATGCCAAAGAAAAAGCAAGAGGAGGCGAGTGCTGCTGGTGAGCAGGTCAATGTTTGGCGGGCCGCAGTTGCCATTTACATGCTGTTTTTCAATGCAGAGGCCTTGAATTTGTGACTTTACATGGGGATGGGGTGGATGGAAATGTCAGTTGCTCACTACAAAATCGTGATTGTAGGCGGAGGCAGCGCAGGCATCTCGGTTGCAGCACGTCTTCTGCGCAAGTCGCGTGATTTGTTCGGAAAGATTGCCATCGTAGACTTCTCGACGAAGCATTACTATCAGCCATTGTGGACGCTTGCCGGTGCCGGTGTCGTTCGCAAGGAGGTTACCGAGCGCGAGGAAGCATCGCTGATCCCGAATGGCGCGAAATGGGTGCAAGATGCCGTTACTGAATTTTTGCCGAACGAAAACACCGTCGTAACCGCGTCCGGAGACAAAATCCGCTACGACTATCTGGTCGTTTCAGCGGGCATCCAGATTGATTGGGAGAAGGTAAAAGGGCTGAAGGAGAGTATTGGCAAACACGGGGTTTGCAGCAATTACTCTTATGATTACGTCGAGAGCACATGGGACAATATTCGCAGCTTTACGGGCGGCACGGCGATTTTTACCAACCCCAATACTCCCGTAAAATGCGGCGGGGCTCCTCAGAAAATCATGTATTTGGCGGATGATTACTTTCGCAAATCAGGCGTACGCTCCCGGGCATCCATCCGTTTTGTCTCCGGCGGAGCGAGCATATTTGCCGTGAAAAAGTATGCGGATGCTTTGCAGAAGGTGATTGAAAGAAAACAAATCGAGACACGGTTCAAGCATAATCTCGTTGAAATTATCGGTGATAAAAAACAAGCGGTCTTTGTGAACATGGATACCAACGAGCGTGTGATCATGCCCTATGACATGATTCATGTCGTGCCGCCGATGAGCGCCCCCGATTTTATCAAAAAAAGTCCGCTTGCGGCAGGCGACGGTTGGCTCGATGTGGATAAATACACACTGCAGCATAAACGGTTTGGGAATGTTTTCGGGGTGGGGGACTGCACCAATTTGCCGACATCAAAAACGGGCGCCGCGATCCGCAAGCAGGGGCCGATCGTCGTGCAAAACCTGCTGGCCATGATCAGCGGAAAGCCTGTTTGCGACAAATACAACGGATATACCTCATGCCCGCTCGTGACCGGCTATGGAAAATTGATATTGGCGGAATTCGATTATGAGCTCAATCCCCAAGAGTCGTTTCCCTTTGATCAATCCCGTGAAAGGCTCAGTATGTATTGGCTGAAAAAGGATTTGCTTCCCGTGATGTACTGGAAGGGCATGCTCAAAGGGATGATGTAAAACCAAACCATTCCGCACAAACGCTTTGCTTACCGATCTCTTGTCAGATCGGACAAAAATTAATGAAAAGATGGATGGAGGCTGACTTATGCTGCTCAAGTATTTCTATGATGACAAATTGGCCCAGGCATCTTATCTGGTGGGATGCCAGGCTTCCGGCGAGGCCATCGTCATTGATCCTGCCCGCGATATCGAAACATATGCCAAAGCTGCAAAAGCAAACGGGGTGAAGATCGTTGGCGTGACGGAAACACACATTCATGCCGACTTTCTTTCCGGCGCACGGGAAATCGCTTCGAGATTCGGAGCTGCCTTGTACTTGTCCGATGCAGGAGGGGCGGATTGGCGCTACCAATACGCAAGCGAATACAAGCATTGCTTGCTAAAGGACGGGGACACCTTCCAGATTGGCAATCTTACGTTCGAGGTGCTCCATACGCCGGGACACACCCCCGAACACATATCGCTGCTGTTGACAGATGGCGGTTCTTCGGCGAACGAACCGATCGGGATTTTCACAGGGGACTTCGTGTTTGTCGGTGACGTGGGGCGTCCAGACCTTTTGGAAAAAGCGGCAAAGGTAAGCGGCTCCGCTGAGGAGATGGCACGGAAAATGTTTCACTCGCTGGCGCGATTCAAAAAACTCCCTGACTATCTGCAAGTCTGGCCCGGGCATGGGGCGGGCAGCGCGTGCGGCAAGGCGATCGGGGCCGTCCAATCGTCCACGGTCGGCTATGAGAAACGGACGAATTGGGCGTTGCAGCATGAGCATGAAAATGATTTTATCCAGGAATTGCTGGCGGGGCAGCCCGAGCCGCCAACCTATTTTGCGATGATGAAGCAGCTCAATAAAATGGGCCCACAACTGGTGCAAGAGATAGCAGCTCCGTTGCAAGCAGAGGCTTCATTAGACGTAGTAGAGGCATGGGTGCAGCAAGGCATGGTTGTCGATACCCGTCCGGCAAGCATGTTCGCCCAAAGGCATTTGCCGGGAGTCATCAATATTCCTTATGACCAATCATTCGTCACGTGGGCTGGCTGGCTGCTCGACTATGATCGGCCCATCTACCTGTTGGCCGACAAGCAGTCCGTTCCAGATATTCGAAAGGCTTTGCAGTCAATCGGATTGGACCAGGTCGCTTCCACGATGGATCTGGATGTGTTCGAGCTCCATGATGACTCGAAGTTCGCCAAATACGAGGAGGTAACGCCAGAGGAGGTAGGGGAGCAAGTACAAACGGGACAGATATACGTTCTAGATGTCCGTTATGCAAAAGAGCATGCTGATGGCTGTATTCCCGAAGCGAAACACATCATGCTTGGATACTTGCCGGCAAGCATTCAGGAATTGCCCCGTGACAAACCGATCCTGGTCCAATGCAAATCAGGGAGAA
Organism: Brevibacillus sp. FSL K6-6036; assembly: GCF_037964015.1. Taxonomy (NCBI): domain Bacteria; kingdom Bacillati; phylum Bacillota; class Bacilli; order Caryophanales; family Paenibacillaceae; genus Brevibacillus; species Brevibacillus sp. FSL K6-6036. Next base: position 4,461,930 of record NZ_CP150173.1, on the reverse strand, counting down.
GATCCGCCATCGGGGTGAGCCTTTTGCAGGCACACGGCTTCAAAAATGTTCGGAACTTGATCGGCGGCTTTGACGAATGGGTGAAACAAGGGCTTCCCATCGTAAGGCGAGAGACAAGGAGAACCTAATCGAACATGGACATGGACCAGGTAGGTTTATGAGCACGATGCTGCCACTCGGGATCGAGAAGCCTGTATTCGCCTGTTTGGCAGGTCTGTATCACAGTGGCTCTGGCCGATGAAAATAGACGGTTGCCGAAAGGGAATGGCTGCCTGCTTTTTTACAGGCAGCGCAACAATAAAATGAAAGCGCCATCATGGGGAGGTTAGGTACATGCACTACGATTTCGATCAAGTCCACAACCGATTTCACACTGATTCGATCAAGTGGGACAGAACGGAAAAGCTGTTCGGTGACAAAGATATCCTGCCCATGTGGATAGCCGACATGGATTTTCGCTGCCCTCTGCCCGTCATTGAACGTCTGATCAGCAGGGCGGAGCATGGGATTTTTGGCTATACAGCGAGGTCCGACAGCTATTTTGAGTCGTTTGCCGGCTGGGTGAAACGCCGGCATCATTGGGAGATCAAAAAAGAATGGATACGCTGCAGTCCAGGCATTTTAACAGCATTGAGCATCATTGTCCAAACCTTTACGGAGCCGGAAGACAAAGTGATCATTCAGCCGCCGGTGTACCATCCCTTTCCCGGTATTGTGCAAAAAAATAACCGGGAGCTGGTGCTAAATCCGCTGATGCTGAACAATGGCCGGTATGAAATGGATTACGACGATCTTATCGGCAAAATCGATCCAAAGGTAAAGATGATCATTCTTTGCAACCCGCACAACCCGGTCGGGAGAGTGTGGACAAAAGCGGAGCTTGAACGCTTGGGCCAAATATGTGCCGAGCATGACATCCTTGTAGTATCCGATGAGGCTCACTTCGATCTGATCCACAATGGACATCGCCATACGCTGTTTGCCAGCATTTCGGAACCGTTTGCGCTTGGGTCGATTACATGCACAGCACCAAGCAAAACATTTAATATGGCAGGTCTGCAAATGTCCAACATCATCATTCCGGATCAACAGAAACGGGCGATGTTTACGAAAGCATTTGATATGCTTCATCTGAGTCTGTCCAACACATTTGGCCTGCCGAAACGGCCTACCGACACGGTGATGAATGGCTGGATCAATGCCTCGCGTATGTAGGAGACAATCTGGCTTTTCTGACAGACTTTATTGAAGCCCATATAAAGCCAATCAAAGTGATCCAGCCGGAAGGAACCTATCTGGTATGGCTCGATTGCCGCGAATTGGGAATGGATGCGAAGACACTCGAACAGTTCTTTCGAAAGCAGGCCAAGGTGGCATTGGACGAGGGCTACAAATTTGGGAAGGGAGGAGAAGGGTTTACGAGAGTGAATATCGCTTGTCCACGGTCTGTCCTGGAAGAGGGCTTGCAGAGAATGGCCAGTGCCGTTCACCAATGGGTCCAATAAACCATGAAAAGAGGGAGTCCTCATGACTGTACAGGTGCTTCTGAACATCCTGGGCATGCTGATCATTCTATTCATCCTGTATTCCATGCAAAAGAGGTTCGTCTCTTTTACCAAGCGGGTGTTTGCCGCATTGGGCCTGGGAATACTGTTTGGCCTCTTGCTGCAATTTGTCTACGGATCAGGGTCTGAAGTGATCAAGCTGTCCGTCGATTGGTTCAACATCGCGGGGAATGGCTATATCAAATTGCTGCAGATGGTTGTCATGCCGCTCGTGTTCATTTCGATCCTGTCCGCATTCACGAAAGCGACGCTGTCGCACAATATCGGCAAAATCGGGGGCTTGATCATCGGGTTACTGGTTGGCACGACTGCGATTGCTGCGGCAATTGGCATAGGGGCATCGCTTGCGGCCGATTTACAGTCCTTGCAGCTGGATCAGGGAGCAAAAGAGGTCGCCCAGATAGAGAAAATCGAAAAAACATTGGGGAATCTTGAGAACATGTCCGCACCGCAAAAACTGGTAGAGCTCCTCCCCGGCAACCCGTTTCTGGATCTGACGGGAGCGCGTCCGACATCGACGATTGCGGTCGTGATCTTCTCCGCCTTCTTGGGCATGGCTTATCTGGGAGTGAAGCGGAAAAAAACGGACCAGGCCGACATGTTTGCGAAGATGACCGACGCCCTTTACACGATCATCATGAGAGTCGTGACATTGATTCTGCGACTGACTCCATACGGCGTGCTTGCCTTAATGACAAAAATAGCGGCGACGAGTGATCTGAATGCCATTTGGCGGCTTGGCAAATTTGTGCTGGCTTCGTATGTCGCTCTGCTCATTATGTTTGGTGTTCACCTGCTGCTTATTGCGCTCTCTGGCTTAAATCCTTTGACCTACGTAAAGAAAGCGATCCCTGTCCTGACCTTTGCCTTTACCTCGCGTTCCAGTGCAGGCACCCTGCCGCTAAATGTCCAAACACAGCACAAAGAATTGGGCGTCCCCGAGGGAATCGCCAATTTTGCAGGATCATTCGGAATTTCGATCGGGCAAAATGGATGCGCCGGAATTTATCCGGCCATGCTGGCAGTCATGGTCGCACCTGCGGCAGGGATCGACCCGACGAGCCCAACCTTTATTTTGACCTTGATCGCTGTCGTGGCCATCAGTTCCTTTGGTGTTGCAGGGGTAGGCGGCGGAGCAACGTTTTCGGCGCTTATTGTCCTCTCCACGATGAACCTGCCAGTGGCACTGGTCGGGCTGCTTATCTCAATCGAGCCGCTGATTGATATGGCACGGACAGCCGTCAACGTAAGCGGGAGCATGACAGCAGGATTGCTTACAAGCAAGGTTACGAAACAGTTGGATATGGGGATTTACGGGAAACATGCAGGCGCCGAAGATAGCATTCCGCCATTGCAAAATCTGTAAGATCAAAAAGAGTAGAATGTAAAGGCTGTCCGGGATCATCCCGGCAGCTTTTTTGTGTCAGGAAAGAAAAAAATGCGATTTTTTTCCTCCATTTTCCGTCGTATATACATGTACAGCAAAAAGGCGACCGCTGCGCAGCGACCTTTTTGAATGGGAGGAGAACAGATGCAGGACGACAAGATGATCGTGGACGAGGTCCTCCGAGGCAACAAAGAGGCCTTTGCTCAGATCATACAAAAATATAATAGGCGAATCACGCTTCTGATCCGCAAGATGTTAGGGCAGCCGCCCCATGAGCAAGACATCGCTCAAGAAATATTTATCAAGGTGTACTACCATCTGGGCGACTACAACAAAAGCTACGAATTTGGCGCATGGCTGTACAGGATCGCGACCAATCATTGTTTCGATGAACTGCGAAGCCGAAAACGGTCGATAATGGTTACGAACACAGAAGTGGAGCTGGCCACCAGTCATACGCCCGAAGCGGAGTACCTTGTCAAAGAGCAAAACTCTTATTTGCAGGATCGGATAAAGGCTTTGGATTCGAAGCATCGTGTCGTCCTGGAAATGCGGTATCTCCAGTACATGAGTTATGAAGAAATCAGTAAAAAGCTGGGTGTTCCGATCAGCACGGTTCGTACGCGTTTGTCCAGAGGGAAGACAAAACTGAAGGAAGCGCTGACGAGAAGAGGCAAAGGAGGGGACTGCTATCTATGACATGCCTGGACAAAGACATGCTGGATGCTTATCTGGAAGACTCACTTTCTTTGCGGGATAGACAAAACGTACAAAATCATCTGCTCACCTGCTCGGCTTGTCAACGGCTGTTCGAGCAGTATTTGGACGAGTCGGGTACGCTTGGGGAGCAGGAAAAATGGCACACCGATGCAGTCATTCAGCAAGTCATGGAAAAGGTCCCGCCTCATCCCCTGAATGTGTTGAGACGGATCGATAGACACCGAGCCCAGAAAATAGACTGGAAAAAACGGAGTGTTGCTTTGATGAAAAAAACGACGATGGCTGTAGCAGGACTGGCTGTGGTTGTGGCTTTGGGAACACTTGTGTCACCGACTTTCGCTTCGTATGTGAATGGACTGTTCTATGCAGCAAATCCGCTGAAAGGGCCGTATACCGATACCGAGAGCGTTGTCAGCTTGTATTCAGAAGAGCAGACAGATAAAGGAGCTCTCGTAGCTGCCGAGAAGGGATATGTAAAGCCCCTTAACCTGAAAGTGACGGATCAGGGCCTGACCATGGAAATGAAGGCAGTGTTGGCCGATTCTGCTCGAATCATGGTTCTGGGTTCGCTTACCGACAAGGAGGGGAAAAAGCTGGATACCTTCTGGCAGGACCAGTTCAGCAGAATTTCCAGTGAAAATGTGGAAGAGTATCGAGTCATCCAGTTAAAAGACAAAAATGGGCGTGTCTTGAACCCGCCTAATTCAAAGCTTCCAGATTCATTTCGATGGATGCCTCTGCCAAACGGTGAGAATTTTGTAATCGGACGTGATTTTGCAGAGCTATTTGACGATCGGAGCAGGCTGCCGGACGAAGCGATACTCGAAGTACGGGTAAAGCAATTGGGAGAGACGAAAGGGAGCTGGAACTTTGATATCCCGATTGATCTGCGACCGGCAAAAGCAGCGACAAAAACGGTCTCCGTCCAGCAGAAGCTCACGACACCGCAAGGAGAATGGATCGATCTGAAGGAAGCTCGTTTTAGCCCAAGCGCGGCTCAGCTGCAGTTTGCCGTCAGCGAGGGGACCGGCCGGGACAAAGGTGTCCGGTACAGCCTGATTGATGAGCAGGGAACGGTTTTGGCTTCTTGGGACGACTTGCATGTGATTTATCCCGGTGAAGAGCTGAGCAGCAATGTCATACCGGGTTTAAGTCGAGGTGGAATGTATAATGCAGGACGTTTGCCCTATAAAAACGTCTGGGTTCATTCCTTCGCTCCGATTGATCACACAAAAAAAGTAACAATGAAACTGGATGCTGTCTATACAGCAGAAAAAGCTGATTTTCGTGCGAAGCTTTCGATTGCTGAACTGGATAAAAAGCCAGTGACGGTCACAGAGGAAGGAAATACGTTTACGTTTACACCCGTCAAAAAGCAAGAGCGTGGGGATGATACCATTTACATCATTGATATGGAAGGCGTTTTGGCAAAGGATGTTGTGGGTGTTGGGAAAAGCTGGATGGCAACAGACGAGAAGGGAGAGTCCAACGCTCTTTTACTCAGTCCCCAAATAACCATCGCAGAGGACGGCACAAGGAAGCTGAATGCCCAGATTAAGATCAGGACGAAAAATAAAGACGTGAAAGAGTTCACGATCACGTATGATGAGAAAATCAAACAGCATGATGTAAAATGGGAAGTTCCGATCCAGGTAGAGCAATAGCAACGAAGCCTTTCTTCAACCTTTCAAACAAGGGTGGAAAAGTTTATAAATCAACCCTTGACGCTAGACTTTTCCTGTCCTACACTCACAGGCGGTTGAAGAAAGGTCCCGCCAACAAACTGCGGATTTTGTACGCTAAGCCCCGTTTGATCTAAAAAAGCCGGTTTCCTGAACGATAAGGAAACCGGCCTCTTATTCTTGTTACGAATCTCGATTGATACTGTGGTGACTGGTCAGTTCTTCGCTGGCGTTTCAGATTTGTGTTCAATAACATGTACTACTTTTGGTTCAAGTGCTTTCATCATTTGTTCCTTTACATGATTGCTTACACTTGCTCCATTTTGGTCAGCTTGTAGCTCTTTTTCAACCTGTGTTTTTGCAATCACATCAATCACTTGTTGTTTAGAGACATTTTTAGAGGCGGCAACCTCCACAACAGATTTGCCTTTTGCTAATTCTTGTTTCAATTCTGTTGGGCTCATGTTTAGTAAAGAAAACAGGTTTTCATCATTTAAAAAGGAATCAGCAAAAGTATCAGGCTTGCCATCTCTGGTGAAAAAGCCTTCTACTTTAACAAGGTTTGAAGGTGTACGCTCGCCTCCGTGCAGAGTAACATATATTCTATTGTCCTTAACAAATACCTGGTAGAACGGTATTTGGGACCCCTTTTCGATGTAATTCAATAGAAACGTCTTTTGATGCGGATCCCCCATTGGCTCCATAGAAACCTCATAGCCATCGATGCTGCCATACATTTTGTCAATGAGGTTATTTACTTTCTCTTTGATTTCCTGATTGGTTAAAGAACTGACGGGCTTCTCCTCCCAATTCTCTTGAATCACGCTGTCAATCTTGCCCGTAACACCGATGGTAAGGCTGATCTTTTTGCCGGCTCCTCCCTTTTCCTGCAGTGCGATGCTTGTCTGGATCGCTTGCTTTTTAGTTGAATCAGCGGGGGCTTCTCCAAGGTAGCTTGCATCGACAATCTCAAACGATCTTGTTTCGGGAAATGCGCTATACAGCTTCTCCAGTGCTGCTTTGCCAACCTCATCCACCTTGACTTGTTCAGCAGTCATGGGTGTTCTGGTAAGCATTTCAATCAGGGCAGGGGCCGCAAATGCTGCGGTTGGAATCAAAAACGCAGCAGCAACGATTCCGCCAATTACTCGTTTTTTCATGGGTTTTTCGCTCCTTTTTCGTTGCAAATATTGATAGTAGGATTGTTCGATTCGTTTGGAAATGGCCGGAGGGCACTCCATCGTTTCTGCCTCTTCGTGCAGATGCTCACGGATTTTGCGTTCGATAGTCATTGATCTTTTCCATCCTTTCCAGGGGGAGATTCCCTAAGTTTTTTCGAAGCGCCTGGAGGCCAGCATGATATCTAGACTTCACTGTACCCAGCGGAATGTCGAGCAAAGTCGCAATTTCTTCAAGGGTATAGTCGTGAAAAAAGCGGAAGATAATCACTGTCCGCTGTTTGTCGGTCAGTTTTCGTATGGATTGCGATATCATTTGGTTTGTACCATCCATCAAAGCAGTATGTTGATCCCAATAAGACTCTTCCCGAGAGAAGGCACGGATGCGTTCAAAAATTCGGAATCTCCTCCAGCTCTTGACCCGAAATCTCTGCACTTGACGGATTACCAAGCCGTGCAGCCAAAAGTGGAAAGGACGGTTCGTATCGTAGTTGGCAAGTGAGGTCCACATTTGCATATAGATCTCATTCATGATATCTTCCCGATCCTGCTGATGATCCACCAGAAAGGAGACTGTCCGGTAGATGTCCTTATAGGTGGCATCATACACCGTATGAAACGCCTGTTGATCACCCTCTTTCATTTTTATGAGTAATTGGTACATCTCTTCATTTTGCATTCAGAGGGCCCTCCTGAGTAAGCAGCTTACACCCTATATTGCCTCTCTATGGGAAAAAGGTTCGGGTCTCTTCTTAATTTTTTTCAAACGGTTGAGTGCGAGGGGCATTTCACCTTCTGCCGGATCAGTCACCGTACAATATTTGCTAATAGATGAAGCAAGAAGCGATGAGTTTCAGTTGATGGTAAAGGAATTGGCTGATTTAGTGCTACATCATCCTGGCGGTATTGTGAAGGTTAACAATCTGTGGTTAAGGTCATATTCCGTGTAAAACTGATGCCCTGTCAGTCGATACGGGCAAAAATACAGTTTTGTCCATCATAAATGATTATCAGACTTTGCGTGAAACTCGCTGGGTGTTTTTTTTTTGCGAAGCAGAAATCACAGAAAGCCATTCGCTATCCCAAGCTACAGGAGAAGAAAAATTGAACGAAAAAGGCAAACTATAATGAGCTGGCTTTTCGACGGAAACACCGGCAGCCAAGACAAAGAGGTCATTTTCGGAATATTGAGAAACCGGATGAAAACAGGTAATCTATAGATATTCCCTTATCCATGAAAAGCAAAGGAGGGCGGCTCCTTGTATAACGAAACGCTTTCTTCGAAAATGTGGAAACGTTTTGTACAAGAAGGTGTTATCGACTCTGCACGCATCAACAAGCGAATCTCTGAATCGTGGCTTCGCTGCAAAAACAGGTATGTCGATCCCTATCTGGGGACGGGACGGGAAATTTTGAAGGGCGAGTCTTTTGACAGCCAGAAGCGGAAGCATCGGCAATTGCTCGAAATTACCTTGCCGCATGTGGAGAAAATGTCCAAATTTATTGAAGACACCGGGATGATCGCCATCCTGATAGACGCTGAGGGTTATGTGCTCTCCATGAAAGGGAAGAAGTCCATTTTGCAATATGCCGAAGATATCAATTTCGTGGAGGGCGTTCGCTGGACCGAAGAAGAGGTGGGAACAAACGCGATTGGCACAGCGCTCCATGCCGGAGAGCCGATCCTGATCAGCGGCCCGGAGCACTATTCGGTGGCTTCCCATAAATGGAGCTGCTCGGCCGCGCCTATTCACGACGACGAAGGCAAACTGGTCGGCATCCTCGATATCTCGTGCCCGCTGGAGCGAAGCCATCCCCATATGCTGGCCATCGTTTCCTCCATCGCTTATACCGTAGAGCAGGAATGGAGCAGAAGGCGCGAGCTGGAAGAGCTGGAGCTTATCCGCTGTGGATGGGAGCTGGCGGAGACGAATCAGCCGATCGTGATTTTGAACCTGCGACAGCAGGTCGTTTTCGTCAACAAAGCTGTTCGTCAAAAGATGCTGCAGTGGCCGGGAGCATGCGACTACCAGGACCTGTTGGACGAGTACCGCTATGTGGAACGAAAGCGTACGCCTGTCTACTCCAGGCAGCACGGAGGACTGCTCGGGTACTGTGCGGTATTGCTGGAGTCCGAGGCAAGCATCCGGCGTTTGCAAGCTCCGTTTCCGTCCAGTCAGATTCAGTTCCCGGGCGAAGCAGGAACAAGCAAAGCGTTCCGGCACGTTCTCGGGCAAATCGAACGCATCTCCAAAAGCAGCGCCAATGTATGCATCCGGGGGGAAAGCGGGACGGGGAAGGAGCTCGTCGCCCGGGCCATTCATCTGAACAGTCCGTACAAGGCGGGCCCCTTCGTTGCGGTGAATTGCGGCGCCATCCCCAAAGACCTGATCGAAAGCGAGCTGTTTGGCTATGCGGAAGGGGCATTTACCGGATCGCGGCGCCACGGATATAAAGGAAAGCTGGAGCAGGCAAACGGAGGCGCCTTGTTCCTCGATGAGATCGGCGAGATTCCGCATCAGATGCAGGTTGCCCTGCTGCGCGTTTTGCAGGAAAGGAAGGTTACGCCGATCGGCAGCCATGCGGAAATTCCGGTAAATATTCGCGTCATTGCCGCTACGCACCGGGACCTGGCCCTGCTGGTGAAGGAAGGGAAGTTCCGGGAGGACTTGTACTACCGTTTGCACGTGTTCCCGCTCTATCTGCCGCCGCTGCGCGAGCGGAAAGAAGACATCCCCAGTCTGATTCGCTTTTTCTGCCAGCAGAATAAAGTGGAGCTGCCGGCTATCCCTCATGTCATGCGGCAGCTGATGGAATACGACTGGCCCGGGAACATTCGGGAGCTGTTCAATACATTGGAGAGGCTCAGCATTATCGGCGAAGAGGAGCTGCCATACCTCCTGCATGAACAATTTCAGACCGGGGCGGGAGGGGCAGCGTCCCCAAACCTGATGGCTGGATCGCTGACTGCTGTGAAAGGCGGTGGCGAGAGCGGGGGCGGCCGTGCGGAAACGTTGACGTACCGCGAGGAGCTTGAAAAGCAATTGATCATCCAGGCTTTGCAGAAAACGAATGGAAGCGCTTCCGCTGCAGCTGGTCTTTTGGGAATGCCACGCAGCACCTTTTACAGGAAATTGCAAAAGTACAACCTGTAAGGCAGCGCGGAAAGGAGATGGAATGGACAAAGCAAGCTTGCCTGCTCGGCTAGGCGCTATCGATGCCGCAGCCAACGTGATGACAGGAGACATCGTGGTTCCGTTTGCTTTCGATGAAGTGTACGGAAGGCAAGTAGGGCACGGCCTGCTGGAGCCCGCTGTTCATCTATGGAGGCATGAAAGAGCGTTTGTGCTCGGGTCGAGAGACTGGAAGCTGCCCCGGGTCCGGGAAGCTGTCCAGTGGCTGCAGGGACAAGGCTATTCCGTGACGGTTCGCAATTCAGGAGGAGCGGCAGTGCCGCTGGACCCCGGCGTCGTCAATCTGTCCCTGATTTTGCCCAATCGGCAAGGCGATCTGGATGTACAGCGCCACTTTGCCCTGATGGCGGAGCTCATCCGGCAAAGTCTGAAAAGCCGGTCTTGCAGGATCGAAACCGGGGAAGTAAGCGGCTCGTACTGTCCGGGAGAATTTGACGTCAGCGTCAGGGGGAAAAAGTTTTGCGGAATCGCCCAAAGAAGGCAGACGAGAGCAGTCATCGTCCAGGCATTTGTGCTGGTCGAAGGAAGCGGCGAGGCGAGAGGAAAGCTGGTCAAAGCGTTTTATGATCTCGCCGCCGGGGGAGCGTCTGCGGCAGACCATCCCATCGTGGAACCGGCCCGCATGTCGAGTCTGTCGGAGCTTGTGGGGGACATGACCGCAGAAGACTTTGTCGGGCTGCTCACACAGCAGCTTGCCTCGCTGTCATCACTCGTGCCGTACAGCGACTGCTTGCGGTTTGAGCTGGACGGCTTGCAGCAGGCTGTGGACGATTGCCGCAGGAGGTACCCTGTGCACGTGTAAGGAAAAAACAAAAGCGCAGCCATCGGTGTTTTCCGCACCGGTGGCTGTTTTTTTGTCCAAAAGCAGCTCTGGGGCACGTCTGAGACAAAATGAGACAGTTTGGGAATTCGTCTCATTTCGTATTGCAAGATAATGGGACGACGCGCGGACAATGCCCGTTTTTCAACGAAGCGGCGGTGTTTGCCGCGTTGGCACACGACTTGCTTCGGGTATAGGGCAAGGAAGGGGGAAGGCTGGCCGAAGCTGGGAATCGTGTGCGAGTAGTTGATTTGCGGGTTGTAAGCTCAGGAAAGATGGGAGGAAGCTCGAATGAAGATAACGGCGACAGAGGATAAGGTGTTGTCACAGGAAAAGGCGAGATGGATGTATCAAAAAATGCTGGAGATTCGCAAGTTTGAAGATGCCGTGCATCTCCTGTTTGGCCAAGGGAAGCTTCCGGGATTTGTTCATTTGTACGCTGGCGAGGAGGCGATTGCGGTGGGAGTCGGAGCCCATCTTGAAGTGCGGGACACGATTACGAGCACACACCGCGGGCACGGCCACTGCATTGCCAAGGGCTGCGATCTGGACGGGATGATGGCCGAGATTTACGGAAAGGCGACGGGGCTGTGCAAAGGGAAAGGCGGCTCCATGCACATCGCCGATCTGGACAAAGGGATGCTGGGAGCAAACGGCATCGTGGGAGGAGGCTTCCCTCTGGCGTGCGGAGCGGCTTTGACAGCCAAGCTGAAGCGGACTCAAAGTGTAAGCGTCTGCTTTTTTGGCGACGGAGCCAACAACCAGGGGACATTCCATGAGGGGATCAACCTGGCGGCGATTTGGAAGCTGCCCGTGATCTTCGTCGCCGAAAACAACGGATACGGGGAGGCGACGCCATTTACGTATGCCTCCAGTTGTACAAATATAGCCGACCGCGCAAGCGCTTACAATATCCCCGGTGTTATCGTGGACGGCAAAAATGTGCTGGAGGTCTACCGTGTCGCCGAAGAAGCGGTGAAAAGGGCCAGAGCGGGAGAAGGGCCGACCCTGATCGAGTGCATTACTTATCGCAACTACGGTCATTTCGAGGGCGACGCCCAAAAGTATAAAAAGGAATCGGAAAAACAGGCCCACATCCAGGAACGCGATGCGATCAAGCTGTTCCGGGATTATCTGACGGAAAGCCGGCTGCTAGCGGAAGCTGAATTGGGGCAGATAGAGGAAGCGGTGGAACAGTCGATTCAGAACGCGATCCGCTTTGCCGAGCAGAGTCCATACCCGGAAGCGGGCGAGCTCTTGACCGATGTATACGTCTCTTATTAATGGAAGGGAGGAGAAATGATGGCGAGAAAGCTCAGTTTTTCAAAAGCGATTAATGAAGCGATGAAGATTGCGATGAAGCAGGACGAAAACGTCATTTTGCTGGGAGAAGACGTAGCCGGAGGGGCGCAGGTCGATCATCTGCAGGACGATGAAGCATGGGGCGGCGTTCTTGGCGTGACCAAAGGCTTGGTCCAGGAATTTGGCCGGGACCGCGTACTCGATACGCCGATTACGGAAGCCGGTTATGTGGGGGCGGCCATGGCTGCAGCCGCAACGGGCTTGCGGCCGATTGCGGAGCTGATGTTCAACGATTTTATCGGCAGTTGTCTCGACCAGGTGATGAACCAGGGGGCCAAATTCCGCTACATGTTCGGAGGCAAAGCCCAGGTGCCGATCACGATCCGCACGATGCACGGGGCCGGATTCCGCGCTGCGGCCCAGCACTCGCAGAGCTTGTATGCCATGTTCACCCACATCCCCGGCATCAAGGTGGTGGTTCCGTCGACACCTTACGATGCGAAAGGCTTGCTGCTGACGGCCATCGCCGACAACGACCCGGTCGTTTTCTTCGAAGACAAAACCCTCTACAACATGACGGGTGAGGTACCGGAAGGACACTATACGATTCCTCTCGGGAAAGCGGACATCAAGCGCACCGGCTCCGATGTGACCATCGTCGCCATCGGCAAACAGGTGCACACGGCTCTGGAGGCGGCCGAGCTGCTCGCCAAGAAGGGCATCGAGGTCGAGGTGGTAGACCCGCGCAGCTTGTCGCCGCTGGACGAAGACACCATCCTCTCCTCCGTAGCCAAAACCAACCGGCTCATCGTCATCGACGAAGCCAATCCGCGCTGCAGCATTGCGACCGACATCGCGGCGCTCGTCGCAGACAAAGGCTTTGACACGCTCGACGCGCCGATCAAACGGATTACGGCTCCGCATACGCCTGTGCCGTTCTCGCCGCCTCTGGAAGACCTGTATTTGCCCTCTGCGAAAAAAGTGATCGAGGTCGTCTCCGAATTGATCGGCGACGAGTCCATCATGGCGGTTTCCTGAAAAAGCGGGGCACTCCCCGAGCGAGAAGGAGTGCCTGCCAGCCCAATAAACGAGGGAGGGAATGGAAAACATGGCAGCGGAAGTGATCATGCCCAAATTGGGAATGTCCATGGTGGAAGGAACGGTGATCGCCTGGAAAAAGCAAGTCGGGGACCCAATCGCGAAAGGCGAGGGAATTGTCGACATCAGCTCGGAAAAAATCGAAATGGAGCTGGAAGCGCCGGCAGACGGCATCCTGCTTGCGATCGCCGTCAATGATGGCGGAGTTGTACCTTATGGAACCGTACTCGGCTATATCGGAGAGTCGGGGGAGCAAATTGAACACGCATCCCATGCAGGAGCAGAATCAACCCAGGAGGTGGCCGCAGCGGCAGTCGCGGCGGAAAAAACGGCGCCGGTGTCAGCAGCAGTCACGGCGGAAAACACGACACCAGCGCCGACAACGGAAAACACGACACCAGCGCCGGCAGGGCGCAAAGGCAGCAATCTGAGAGTTTCGCCGGTCGCCAAAAAAATGGCGGAAGAAGCGGGATTGGATCTGGAGTCCATCACAGGTACTGGCCCGCAAGGCCGCATCACGAAGGAGGACGTGGAAAAGGCGTTGGCGAAGGAGGCCGCTTCCCGCGCAGAAACGGCCCCTCAGCCGCAAGGGACTTCTCAGCCTGCGGCAGCCCCTTTGTCATCCACGCAGCCTGCCGTGGAAGCTTCAAAAACGGCTTCCAATCAGGAAGTGGTGGAGCGTACCGCAGTGACCGGAATGCGAAAGGTAATCGCCACACGCATGCTGGAAAGCCTGCAGCAGAGCGCCCAACTAACGATGACCGCAAAGGCTGACCTGACCGACCTTTTGGCGTTGCAAAGACAGCTTGCCTCCGAACTGGAAAAGCGCCAGGAAGGGAAGCTTACCGTAACCGACTTGATCGCCCGGGCGGTTGTCCTTTCGCTGAAAAAGCATAGACTGATGAACAGCGCGTATTTGACCGATCAGCAGGAGCCGAGAATCGAGACATATGGACATGTCCATCTCGGAATCGCCGTCGCTCTGGAGAAGGGGCTCGTGGTCCCCGTAATCCGCCACGCTGACCAACTTTCGCTGCTGGAGCTATCGAAGGCGATCAAGTCGCTTGGCGAGCAAGCCCGCAACAACCGGCTGAGCGGCGACGAGATGAAAGGATCAACCTTTACGATCAGCAATTTGGGGGCGTACGGGGTAGAGCATTTTACGCCTGTGCTCAATCCTCCGGAGGCCGGCATTCTCGGTGTCGGCGCAATCGAGGCGGTGCCCGTTTACCGGGGAGAAGAGCTGCAACGGCGCAGCCTGCTTCCGCTCAGCCTCACATTTGATCACCGCGTGCTGGATGGAGCGCCGGCGGCTCAATTTCTGGGAAGCGTCAAGGACTGCCTGGAGAATCCGCTGAGTCTGCTATTGTAAGGAGGAGACCTCGTGGGAACTGTAGTCATTATCGGCGGAGGACCGGCAGGCTACGTCGCTGCCATAACAGCCGCACGCAAAGGACAGCAAGTCATTGTCATAGAGGACCGCCAATTGGGCGGCACTTGCCTCAACGAAGGCTGCATCCCGACGAAATCACTGCTGGAAAGCGCGGAAACGCTTGAACAGGTAAAGCGGGCCTCCGCCTTCGGGATCGCCGTGCCGGCAAGCGGCGTGTACGTCGACTGGTACGGGGTCCAGCAATATAAAAACAGCGTGATGAAAAAGCTCGTCCTCGGCGTAGGATACCTGATGAAAAAAAACAAGGTGCAAGTCATCCAGGGGAAAGCTTCCTTTTTGACGGACCGGGTCGTGAAAGTGGAAAAACCGGACGGAGTGGAAGAAGTCGCCGCTGACCGCTTTATTATTGCAACGGGTTCCGAGCCGATCGAACTGCCGTTTGCTCCATTTGACGGAAGCTGGATCATCCACAGCAGTCAGGCGATGTCGCTTTCTCGCATTCCCGCCACGCTCCTGATCGTAGGGGGAGGGGTGATTGGCTGTGAATTTGCCAGCATCTACAGCAGAATGGGCGCAAAGGTCACGATCGTAGAAATGGCTGAACAACTGTTGCCGGGAGAAGACCGCGACATCGCAGAGGTGCTGAAACGGCGGTTGGAAGAGGATGGGGCAACCATTTATACCGGGACTGCCCTGTCGGGCGCAGATGCGGCAACGAAAACAGTGTCCGTACAAACGGGAGCCGGAGTGGAAGAAATAAGGGCGGAGCATGTATTGGTGGCAATTGGCAGAAAGCCGAGGGTAGAGGAGCTGGGGTTGGACCGGGTCGGCGTGCAGTATTCCGGGAAAGGCATTCAGGTTGACGAGACCATGCAGACAAGCGTCTCCCACATATATGCCTGCGGAGACGTCATTGGCGGCATTCAGCTTGCCCATGTCGCTTTTCACGAGGGCGAAGTGGCGGCACTCAACGCTTGCGGCGTGGAGAAGAAAGCATCCTATCGCGCTGTCCCCCGCTGTATCTACACCTCGCCGGAGATCGCCAGTGTCGGGCTTACGGAGTTGCAAGCCAGAGAGCGGTACGGAGATGTCCGCGTTGGCGAATTCCCTTTTGCCGCAAATGGAAAAGCGTTGATCTTACATGAACAGGCGGGAAAAGTGAAGGTTATCGTCGAGCCGACATTCAATGAAATCGTCGGCATCTCGATTGTCGGTCCCCGGGCGACGGAAATGGTCGGTCAGGGAACCGTCATGCTGCATGCGGAAATGACGGCAGATGCCATGGAAGACTTTATCGCGGCCCATCCGACTCTGTCGGAAACGCTGCTGGAGGCCATACTGAATGCGACAGGCCAAGCCATCCATGGCTGAGACGCGGATTGCCCCATGCAAGTGAGTGGCGAACCCCTTTTAAAAAAGCGTCTCAACCAGCAGAAATATATTCAAAATGACAACCAAAAGAGCGACGATCCAAGCTAATAGCGTTGTCACACGATGATTCGCCAATCCCCCCATAATGCTCTTGTTGCTCGTAAATAGAATGAGCGGGACAAGGGCAAAAGCAATTCCAAATGACAAAACGACCTGGCTTGTCACCAATGCACTCGTAGGGTTTACTCCCGAAACGATGAGCAGCAGCGGAGGAATCATCGTGACGGCTCTGCGAATATACAAGTTGATTCGCATGTTTACAAACCCTTGCATGACAATATCGCCTGACAGTGTTCCGACCGACGAGCTGGACAATCCGGCGATGAGCAGTCCAAGCCCGAACGAAAAGGATGCGACTGGGCCGACATAAGCGTTAAATTCGTGAAAGGCTGTGGTCAAGTCTTCGATGAATAGACCGTGTACATGAAACATTGCGGCGGACACGATCAGCATACTCATATTAATCGCTCCAGCGATAACCATTGCGATGACGATATCGATGCATTCAAACTTGAAGATTTGCTTTTTTTCATGATCGTTCCGTCCGATTACGCGATTTTTTGTCAGCGAGGAATGTAGATAAATGGCATGGGGCATAACCGTCGCACCCAATATGCCAGCGGCCAGCAGGATACTGTCTGTGCCTGCAAACCTCGGCATAAACAAGCTTTTTGCAATGGCTCCAAAATCCGGCTTTACCATGAAGGTCTGGACCGCGAATGCCAATACGACGACAAGCAGCATGGAAGCGATAACCGCTTCAAAGGAGCGGTAGCCCCTTCGCTGGAGCTCCAATATGGCAAACGAGCCTGCAGCCGTAATGACTGCAGCTGCAGGCATCTGAAGGCCGGATAACAAAGAGAGCCCGAGTGCCGCTCCGATAAACTCCGCTAAATCTGTCGCGATAATCACGAGTTCGCTCTGCACCCATAGAAAAAAAGACACGCCTTTAGGCAACCGTTCACGTGCTACTTCGGGCAGATTTTTTCCCGTCGCGATGCCCAGCTTTGCTGACAAGGATTGGATCAGGACGGCCATCAGATTGGAGACGGCAATCACCCAGAGCAACAGATAGCCGTATTTTGAGCCGGCTGTAATATTTGTCGCGAAGTTTCCTGGATCTATATAAGCAATAGAAGCGATAAATGCGGGGCCCAGAAAAGGAAGGAGCCTTTTTACGCCCGACAGCTCTCCTCTCAGTGCAGCCTGCGCGTTGCGGGAGTTTGTATGTCCATGTAAGAATGTCCGTTTGGTAAACATTTTGTCTTTCAATGATGTTCATCCTTTATGAATACCGTTCTGCTAGTGTCCTCATCTAGCTTTCCCAAAACTTGACTGCTTAACGGAAGATCATCATTTGCATGACAAAAGAAAAAGTCCCTTGCATTGAAGGGACAATCTTTATTGAACTTTTTTGATTGGGATATAAATATCAACCTCGGAATTCGGGAGCCAGGTCGACATAGATGTAATCAAATGCATTCCCAAGTGTATCCAGTTTCTCCTTGTGGGTAACTTAAAAAGGAGCAGCCCTCATAGGAGCTGCTTCTTCTTTGTATGCGTTTGAAACTCCTTCCTCCATCCAATCCTATTCATAGGCGGATAGCCGACAACGACGGCGGAGGGATCGCGATGGATGCAACATGCCCGGCCATTTGGCCTGAGGAGGAGCCGCCAAAGGGCGTTGAGAGCTGCATGGATTGCGGACTGTTTGAGCACGGCTCGCGGATGATTTGGGGCGAAGGGAATCCGCATGCGCCGATCATGGTCGTGCTCGACAATCCGGGAGCAAGAGAAGACCGGCACGGCAACCCGTTTGTTTGCGGCACGAGAGAAACGCTGCAAAAGGCGGCTTACGAGACAGGGCTCGGGGAAAGAGATGTGTACGTTACGTATGTATTGAAGCGCCGTCCGACCCGGGCTTATGACAAAGAAGGAGCGAGAGAAGCCTGCATGCAGCATCTGCTCGTCCAACTGCAAAGCAAAACGCCCCAGCTCGCCTTTTGTTTGGGAAATGTAGCCACACAGGCGTTTTTCGCAAACAGGGAAGCGGAGGTGAAGGCGCTGCGGCAGCAGTGGCACTTCCCCCGTGGTGTGAAAACGGCAGTTTCCTACCATCCATTGGCTGTGCGCAGACGCCCTAACCTTTGGGCCTATTTTCTGGAAGATTGGAAGTTTCTTGTGTCCGTGTATAAAAAAAGCCGTCAGTAACAAAGTGAGCCTTGGTCATCTAATCGCCCGTGGGGATGGCCAGGGCTCTGTTTTTGTATCCGTCCAGCCACCCTTTTGCCGGGAGAAGACTTCAACTGGCATTGTCATTCCGAAAATCAGTGATTTCACCGGAGAAAATGGGGGAACCCCCTGATTGAGTGGAAGCGCTTTGGTCCATAAAATGGTTCTGTTGGCCTGTCTGAAAGAAAGGATGGTTCTGATGAATTTCCACATACCGGAGTTGGTTGTCTCCGCAGGCAGCCCGGAAGAAGCAGAGAAGCTGCTTGCAGCAGGCGCAGATGCCGTAACGGTGGGAGACGGGCGGTATGCGCTGCGCGTGCCGGGCAATTTTTCCATGCCGATGATCACTGACGTTGTCCGTATCGCTCACGGGCAAGGGAAAAAAGTATATGTCGCCCTGAATGCCCTGCTGCATCAAGAGGAATTGAACGGGTTGGACGAGTACGTACGGCAGCTTGAGCAAAGTAAAGTGGATGCGGTGGTGTTCGGTGATCCGGCGGTACTCGTGGCAATGCAGAAAACAGCGCCCGGGTTGAAGCGGCATTGGAGTACGGAAACGACGTCGACGAACTGGAGAACCGTCAATTTCTGGGCGAGAAAAGGGGCGAGCCGGGCGATACTGGCCCGTGAGCTGTCTTTAGAAGAAGTCATTGGCGTGAAACAGCAAAGCCGGATTCCGGTCCAGGTCCAGGTTCACGGCATGACCTGCATCTTTCATTCAAAGCGGCCGTTGGTCAGCAATTACCTGCACATTCTGGGCAAAGGGGACAACAAGCAGGAGCAGCTGATGGTATTGAAGGAAAATACGCGCAGCGGACAGCACTATCCCATTATTGAGGATCACAACGGCACACATGTCATGAGCCATGAAGATATATGCATGCTGGAGCACTTGGGAGTTTTGATCGAAAACGGCATCGATTCCTTCTACATAGAGGCGCTGGGCAAACCGCTTTCTTACAATTGCCAGGTTGTCTCCGTCTATCGCCAGGCGATTGACTGCCTGGCGAAAAATCCGCAGGCTGCACTTGACCCTGCCTTGCTGGATGCGATCAATGCGGTTCAACCGACGGAACGGCCGATTGGTACCGGCTTTTACTTTCGAGA
The DNA here is from genome assembly GCF_037964015.1 of Brevibacillus sp. FSL K6-6036. Taxonomy (NCBI): domain Bacteria; kingdom Bacillati; phylum Bacillota; class Bacilli; order Caryophanales; family Paenibacillaceae; genus Brevibacillus; species Brevibacillus sp. FSL K6-6036. The sequence continues at coordinate 4,442,821 of NZ_CP150173.1, read as the reverse complement.
GCAGGTTTATTAAAGGGGGAACGGAAACTGCGATGACGAATCAGATCAGGAAAAAACCGGAACTGCTCGCACCTGCCGGCAACTTGGAAAAGTTGAAGTTCGCCGTGCTGTACGGTGCGGATGCGGTATACATTGGCGGGCAGCAATACGGGCTGCGTGCCAAGGCGGGAAACTTCACGTTTGAGGACATGCGGGAGGGCGTGGCATTCGCCCATGAACGGGGAGCGAAGGTGTATGTGGCAGCGAACATCATGGCCCATAACGAAGATTTCGCGGGGATGGCTGATTATTTCCAAATGCTGCAAAAGGTTGGCATTGACGCCGTGATCGTGGCTGATCCGGCGATCGTCGATGTGTGCAGGGAAGCGGCCCCCGGTCTGGAGATCCATATCAGCACGCAAGCGTCCGTCACCAACTGGCAGGCGGTGCAATTTTGGGCGGAAGAGGGAATTCCGCGAGTCGTGCTGGCCCGTGAGGTTTCACTGCAGGAAATCTGCGAAATCAAACGGCACGTCGATATCGAGATCGAGGCGTTCGTGCATGGAGCCATGTGCATTTCCTACTCAGGCCGGTGCGTCCTGTCCAACCACATGACGAACCGCGACGCCAATCGCGGCGGCTGCGCCCAATCGTGCCGCTGGAAGTACGATTTGTTTGCGGAGGAAGAGGGCGACATGCATCCGTTATTTGCCGAGGGTGATGAGACCTTTACGATGAGCTCCAAAGACCTGTGCATGCTGGAGCATATCCCGGAGATGATCGAAGCGGGGGTGGACTCGCTGAAAATTGAAGGGAGAATGAAAAGCATTCACTATGTCGCTACCGTTGTCAACGCGTACCGGCAAGTCATTGACGCCTACTGGGACAGCCCGGAAACGTTCGTGTTCAAGCCGGAGTGGCGGGAAGAGATCATGAAGGCGGCCAACCGTCCGCTGACCACCGGCTTTTATTTTCACCAGCCGACCAAAGACGACCAGATCTTTGGCGTGCCGCCGAAAATGACCGCCTATGATTTTGCCGGACTGGTGCTTGCCTACGATGAAGAGACGGGCATCGCCACCATCGAGCAGCGCAACCATTTCAAACGGGGGCAAGAGGTTGAATTTATCGGACCGGGACGGGAGAGGTTCATCCAGCGGATCGGCGAGATGTGGGACGAAGACGGGAACAGTCTGGACGAAGCCCCGCACCCGATGCAAAAGGTTTTGGTGAGAGTGGAGAAGCCGGTAAAGCCTTACGACCTGATGAGAAAAGAAAAAGGGACAACGTGACGGTTCGGCGAATATAATAAAATAATTGCTGTGATTGGTTAGCTACTGCGAAACAACACCTGGATATGACACAGGGGTTGTTTTATTTTTTAAGAGCATATTCAAGGAGTGGTTATGTTGAAAAAGTTCTTTGATTTTATTTGTAAGGGATTTTTTCACCCGTTAGATAAATTAATACTGCTATTTTTGGTGAGCTGGATCTCAAAACTGTTGTCAGAATGGACGGGGGTATTTTTCATTGGTGTGCCAACATTGATTTTGCTGATCATCTTTACAACGCCTCGATTTGAAAAAACTTGGTTCGCCCAAAAAGTTCTCAATCCATTAGGAAGCATTTCTGTAATCGCTTTATTAGTAATCGGAATGATTCTTATGATAACGTGAAGTTCTTTATGATGGCACTAACTGTAAGGATATACGAGATATACTCGGAGATGGCTTATCGGAGCCATTCACGCGATATACGTTTGCTTGGGAAGGTGAATAGAGGCGGAGCCACTTATTTGCGGCCGCGGCTATTTGTGGCAAATGTTTTAAATATTGCAACTGCCGAGCGGGATTTGACGCTTTTCGAGAGCGAAGTGTGATTTATCTCACACCGCTCTTTTTTTTATCACCCATAATGAGAACTAGGGAGGACAAGAAAAGCTCCCCAGAAGCCGCGAAAGGGGTTTTCGCTCATGAGATGCAATATTCACGGTGACCATTTGGTTGTTACGCCAGCTTTAAGCGAGTATGTGGAAAACAAGGTAAGCCGTCTGGAGAAATTCGATTTGCTGACCGCTTCCGACGAGTGCCGGGTAACCCTGCGCGTAACGAAGAAACGCCACACGGCGGAAATGACGATTCCGACCCCAGGCGCCATTTTTCGGGCTGAAGAATCCACCGAGGATATGTACGCATCTGTCGATCTTGTAATTGACAAGCTGAACAGACAGATTCGCAAATATAAAAACCGCTTGGAAAACCGCAACAGGCAATTGCTGACTTCTCCGCCTGAGGCGTTTGCAGAGGAACCGGCGGAAGCACAGGAGAGCGTCGTCAGAATCAAGCGGTTCGAGTACAAGCCGATGAGCGTGGATGAGGCGATCCTGCAAATGGATTTGCTCGGACACAATTTCTTTGTTTTTTCCAACGCGGAAACCAATCAGGTGAGCGTGGTCTACAAGCGAAATGACGGCGGGTTTGGCTTGATCGAACCTTCCGTATAGTCGATGTGAACAAGCTTGCGTATAAAAAAGTATGCGGGACAAAAATATCCTCTCGTACAAACAATCCGTCTGAGAGTTGAGGCCATGTCTGTAGCCGAATGAAGAGCTGCTGCTGCCCCAGATCAACAGTATAAAAGTTGATCTTGTACAAATCATTCGATGCCATCAAACCGCCCTGTGCGCCACAATGAACTGCGCCCAGGGTGTTTTTTCTTGTCTTGCAAATCAGGGAAACGAAAATGGCCGTGGCGACAGTAAAGGCCGACAGGCAACAGTTTGCGGTACGGGAACTTTTCTGAAGGAAATGGAAGAAACGAAAATTTTCACCGAATCCAGGCCTGCTATTGAACACCGAATCCGTACATGTATATGATGAAAGGGAGCGGACAATCGTTTCAAAGACAGCAAATGTCCGGGGAGGTGAGCAGCAATGGCAATAACGGGTTTGTTGCCGCATACGGCAGCCACTCATGCAAAGCCAAGTATTGGAGGCGATACTTTGCATGGGGCGGACATGAATTTTTCATCGCCCGTATGAGCATCGATCATTTCTAATCATTTGGCTTTGCCCCTTATTTCCATTCTCGAATGAATAAGGAGCGGGCAGAAATGAAATATGTAAAAGCAACCACGATTTTACCTGAAGAGCTGATCAGCGAAATTCAGAAATATATCCAGGGTGAAACCATCTATATTCCAAAACCGAAAACCACCTATGAAAAATGGGGGGCGCGTTCTGGAGGAAGAAGGGCCATCCAGGAGCGAAACAGCGCGATTAAAGAAGCGTTTAAAAAAGGAAAGACGATCCATCAATTGGCTGACGATCACTTTCTTGCAGTGGAGACGATCAAAAAGATTGTGTATACAAACAAATAGGAAAAGACGACGGAAGCGCCGGTTATCGAGGGAATCGATTGCCGGTGCTTTTTTCTTGCAGGGACGTTTCACTTTTTTCTCAAGTGTATAGGGCTCAGTATAAGCGTTCCGGTCCGCATAAACAGCTTTTGCTGCCAAAGAATCCGCTGCTGCGAAAAGGATTCAAAGGGAAGCTTTTTATATGGCGAGTTCGTTTCTAAATCAAATCCGGCATTTCTTGCGAGCAGCACATTTTTTTATAGTGAAAGGGGGCGCAAATGAACAAAGCTCCCGAGAACGAACGGACGACAAATTGATTGCAAGGAGGGAACGGTATGGTTGAACCGTTTATTCGACACCATCAATATAACTTCATTAAAAATCAGGCGGAGATCGTGCAGAAGGCGACCGTATCCGTTGCCGATCCGAAAGTGCTGGAAGCCGTAAGGTACAGCGCGGAATCAAAGGTATTGAACGCGTTTCCGCATGCTACGGAAATCCAGGTGCAATTGTTGAAGAAAATAGCTTCTCTAAAAGAGGCAGAGGATTTCAAGCAGTATGTACACTCGCTATTGCCGTATGTAATCCCGTTTCCGCAGGTGACCGAAAAACAGCTCAAGAAGCTGTTCCCTAAAAATAAAAAGCTCAAGGTTCCCGATCTGCTGACGATTGATTACCACGCAATAACGTATCTGGGCTGGATGGATGTCGCCACAAACAAGTTGTTCATCGTGTACCCTGCAAGGGAAGATGTCGTTGGGATCGAAGGAAAGTATACGATCGCAAACAGGAAAAATACGTGCTCCTTATGCAATGGGCACGGGGAAGTGGCTTTGTTTTCGGCTATCAGCAAAACAAGGATGGCTCATGTATCGCCCGATTATTACAAAGCGATTGGCAACTATATTTGCACGGACAGCGCCCAGTGCAACAAAAGGATTACGGACGTGACGGCATTGGAGCGCTTTATCCACGATATTACAGGCCGCGCAATCGACTAGTTCACCCGGATTTGGCTGTATGGAATGTCCGCCTCATCTCTCAGTCAGGTCACCGGAACAGGCGATTTTTTGCTTGCATGGGCGATTTGATTTCGACCGTATCAAAAATGCATGAGGCTTGGTCAGGGGGAGCTGCCCTGCAGAGAGGAAATTCCGATAGTCATCGTGAACGTTTACGAAAGTAACAAGCGGCAGAATGACGAAAGTTTCTCTTCCGTTCCTATCAGCGGTAGACCGGGTTTAGCTGTCTGGTGTTCAAATTCCGCATGCAGGTGATCGTCGATGAGGCCTAAACGCCTGAAATACGCTGCACATAAGAAAAACCACCTCGTCGGGTGGTTTTTTGTTCTGGTACGAGCTGTCGGAGGCACTCAACAGGGAGAGATGCTTTCGCTATTTCTCTTTTGTCAAATACAGCACCAGCTCAGTGCGGCTGTTCAGATGAAGCTTGCCAAGGATATGGGACACATAGTTTTTTACGATGCCTTCGCTCAGAAACAGTGTCTCGTCAATAGCCTCTTGCCCTGCATGACCTGCTCGGCCGCAGGGTATGTTTCCTTTACAGCCTTGGTCGCTTCCACGCCAGTCATAACGCGCATCCTGAGGTCCATGAGGATCATTTTCAAGCCATCTCGAACAATTCTCTGGTCATCGACAATCATGATATCTGTCATCTAGACACTCTCCCTAGCTGTGACATAAGGAATCTTGGCGATTACCGCAAAGCCGCGGTCTTTTTCCGAGCAAAAGCGGACCGTGCCTTCAAGCAGCTGGATTCTTTCCTCGATGCCGCGGAGCCCATGAGATTTGGATATCTCGCTGCAGCCGCTGCCATCGTCTTTTACCGGACGTGTATGAAATGGCCTCGCTTGGCTACTTCAATCTGAAAGGCACCGGGATTTCCGTGCTTCACACCGTTGGTGACAGCTTCCCGCACCGTTTTGTAAATGCAGTTTTTGATGTCCGGAATGGCGTGCTCTACGGCTTCGTCAAAAACGAGCTGGACGCCCCGGCTTCCACGCTACTTTTCGATATACGCGTACTTGAAGTAGGAACCGCCCAGCGGCAGGATGACGAAATCCTTCACCTTGTCGTTTTTCACATAGGCGTTTCCGCGGAAGTGGAGCGGAGCCAGCGGCATTTCCTCCATCAAAATCGTTTCTGCCTCAAACATCAGCTTTTTGCGCTTCTCCGGATCGGTTTCGTAGTAGCTTTGGTTCAGCAGATCGCGATACTTTTTGTTGTCAAAGCGGACTACGTTGTTGCCCCCGGCCTTGTCCTTGTACATTTCCAGAAAGTTGATCGGGTCGTTGAAATCCGCCCCCCACAGCCAGATGCCAAAATCGTACTTGCCATTTTGTACGTCGGAATTAAACACCTTCCACTCCGAGGTGCGGATCTCGATGTCGAGCCCCAGCGTTCGCTTCCACCCGTCCTGCAGGGCTTGCGCCAGCTTTTTGTCCGTCTCGCCGGTGTCATAGTAGTAGGTGACCTTCGGGAATTCCTTCAGTCCCAGCTCCTGCATCCCTTCGGCCAGAAGCTGCTTTGCCTTTTCCACATCTTCTTTGAAATAGCCGTCCGGATTCAGCCCCATGGAAATGGGCACCCAGCCGTACGCCGGAGGAACTCCAGTCTGCAGGATGTTGTCGATCAGCTCCTGGCGGTTGATGGAATAGGCGAATGCCTGGCGAATCTTTTTGTTGGTGAACGGCGGCTTTTCCGTGTTGAAGATGACGGCCTTGGTGCCGGGATTGTCCGCGACAAGGAGCCGGCCTTCTTCTTTGAGCTGTCCGACCGCGTCCGGCGACAAGCCAAAGGACGGGTAGCCGCCCCAGTCGAGGTCGCCGTTTTCAAACATGGAAAGGGCCGTGTTGTTGTCCTCGATCATAACGATTTCGATGCGGTCCAGCTTGACGCTGGCCTTGTCCCAATAGGTCGGACTTTTACTGAATGCCATCTTGGCCTTATGCTCCCACTCATCGATCACGAACGGGCCGTTCCCGACGATGGTGGCTGCTTCCGTAGCCCATTTCGGATTGTTTTCGACCGTTTCCTTATGCAGTGGATAGTAGGTGGTGAAGGAGGTAAGCTCGCGGAAAAACGGAGTCGGCGAGCGCAAGGTGAATTCGACGGTGTAGTCGTCTGTTGCCTTGACTCCTACATCCTGCGGCGTCCCTGTCCCGTTGAAGTATTCCTCGCCGCCTTTGATGTAGAAGAGCTGGTAGGCGTAAGCTGAGGCGGTTTTGGGGTCGAGATTGCGCTTGATCGCGTATTCAAAATCGTGTGCGGTGACGGGATCGCCGTTGCTCCACTTGGCATCCCTGCGGAGGATAAAACGAAACTGGGTAAAATCGGGGGTATTGGTAAAGCTCTCGGCAACTGCGTTGATCAGTTCTCCTTGCCGATTCACAGCGGTTAAGCCTTCAAAGGCAAGATTGATCATATCCATGGAAGACGCATCTGTCGCGATGCCCGGGTCCATCGTCGGCGGTTCCCCGGTGATGCTCCAATGCAGTACCATCGGTTCGGTTGAAGACGTTTCGGAAGCAGGCTGAGCATTCTGTGAAGCATTCTCGCTGCAACCCGTTACAAGACTAAAGAGCAAAGCCGCGGCGGACAAGGCTGAAAACCATTTTTTCATGCTTTTCCTCCCAAATTGTCTTTGTCATTGCTAAAAGGATAAGGTGGAAAAATGATTATGTCATTCACCGTGATGTATAAATATAAGCCGAAATTAGCTCATAAAAAGTCAGTAAATTCATACAATTTGTCCCTTAACGAATAAAACGCATGGAAGAGGAGGTTTTGACTCGGGATAGCAAGGCAGCCGAAAATCCAGAAAGAAAATTTTTTTCAGGGCTGCCGGCTGGCGTAAATAGCGTCAACCGGGCGTGAACAGCAGTAAACTGGCGCGACCTGGCGTAAACTGGAGCAAACGCCGCAAACACTGCAAATACTGCAAACCATTGCCGATGCTGCAACCGCTGCAAACTGCCGCGAACGTCGCAACCGCTGCAAATGGTCGCCAGCGCTGCAAACGCGACAAACTGCACAAATCGTCGCGAGCTGCCGCAAACGCGACAAACGACAAACTGCTGTTGCTGCAAATCATAGAGAAAGGCATCTGAACGCAGGTGTCTTTTTTTCTTGACTGAACTGCCAGAGTAACGAAAAAGGGCATAAAGAAGCCATTTTAACGAAATATGACCTTCCGGTTGTAAAAAAATTTTCTTTATACTATTTTCAAATGTAAAAAAATTTACTATAATCCACCTTAAAGTCAATTCGACAAATTAATAAGATTTTCTATTTTTCGACATTATCAAAATCTCTCGGCGAGGAGGAGCTGACAAAAAAGTGGTTTGACATGAGGCTTGCAGCTTTCATCAGGAATGACAACTTGGAAGTTACCCGGCACCAATTTCAGGAGAAAAAAAGGGGGAGTTGTAATGAAGAAGCTTGCTATCAAGACGTCTGTTGTTTTATTGGCTGCACTGTTAGCGCTTACAGGATGTTCGTCCGGTTCCAATCCGTCCGATAAATCGTCGGAAAAGTCCGCAAGCGAGAAAATACTCGTAGTGGGACGGGGCGGAGACACAGTCACCCTCGACCCGGCGCAATCCACAGAAGACGAATCAAATCGCGTGACAGAGGAAGTCGTCGAAACCCTGGTTACATACAAAAAAGGGACCTCCGATCTGTCTCCTCTGCTGGCCAAGAGCTGGGAGGTTTCACCCGATAAGCTGTCGGTGACCTTCAAGCTGGAGGAAAATGTAAAGTTCCATGACGGCACCCCGTTCAACGCTGATGCAGTCGTGTTCAACTTCGAGCGCTGGTGGGACCCGAACCATCCGTACCATCAGGGAACGTTCTCGATCTTCAAAACGGATATGGGCGGATTCAAAGGCGATGATTCTACCGTGATCGAAGGCATCGAGAAGGTAGATGACCATACGGTACGGGTCAAGCTGAAGCACCCGTTTGCCCCGTTTGTCGCGATGCTGACAGAACCGCAATACGGCATCGTTTCGCCGGAGAGCTTGAAGAAGAGCAATGGTCAGTTTAAAGACCAACTGATCGGAACCGGGGCCTTCCAGTTTGTAAGCTGGACTCCAAACGACAAGGTCGTTCTCAAGAAAAATCCGGAATACCGCGTTCCTGGCTTCCCGAAAGTAGACCAGCTGATCTTCCAGGTAATCAAAGACAACTCGGCTCGTCTGAATGCATTGAAGTCGGGGCAGATCGACCTGATGGAAGGGGTCAATCCTTCCGATGTCAGCTCTCTGGAAAAGCTGCCCAATCTGAAAACGTACACCAGCGCGAGCAACAACGTCGGCTATCTGTCTTTCAACACCAAGCAAAAACCGTTTGACGATCCGCGCGTCCGTCAGGCGATCAGCATGACTATCGACAAGCAAGCGTTGATCGACGCCTTCTACTACGGACAGGCGGAGCCGGCTGTAACGATTCTTCCTTCGGGGAGCTGGGGCTTCAACAAGGAATTGAAAACCTATCCGGTTGACATCGAGAAAGCAAAGCAGTTGCTGGCCGAAGCGGGCTATCCAAACGGCTTCCAAACGGAACTGTGGGCCATGCCTGTCGCCCGTCCGTACATGCCGCAGCCGGAAAAAATCGCAACGGCCTTGCAGGCGAGCATGAAGCAGATCGGTGTCGACGCCAAAATCGTTTCGTTTGAATGGGCGACGTATCTCGACAAGGTACAGAGCGGCGAAGCGCCAATGGCTCTCTTGGGCTGGTCCTCCGCTACCTGGGACCCGACGACGATGATGTACACGCATCACCGTTCCACGGACAGCGTGCCGACCAACAATATCTCAATGTATAAAAATCCAGAAGTGGACAAGCTGCTCGATGATGCACTACAGGAGCCCGATCAGGAAAAACGGGCGGAGATGTACAAAAAAGCGCAGGAAATCATCTATCAAGACGCGCCGATCAACCCGCTGGTGCACTCGACTCCGGTGCGGGCGGCTAGCGCGAGGGTAGCGAATTACGTTCCGCAGGTTACCTACGGTCCGCAGTTTACGGATGTAGATCTCACCAATTAGAAAACGCCTGCACGGTTTTGCAAAAACGTGAGGGCAAAAAATAGAGAGCTGCACCTGCATGTCTTGCGGCAACGCGTGCAGGTGCGGTCACCTTACGGGGAAAGAATGACGAAGCGCGAGGAGGAGACGGTGCCCGATGAGTACGACACGCGATCATCTGGAGACTATGGCAGAGCAAATCAAGGAACAAGTCATTGCATGGAGGCGTCACCTTCACGAAAATCCGGAGCTTTCGTATGAGGAAGTGAACACCTCCCGCTTTATATATGAAACGCTGCAAACGTTTGAGGGACTGGAGCTGTCGCGGCCGACTGAAACGAGCGTAATGGCCCGGCTGATCGGCAGCGAGCCGGGAAAAACATTGGCGATTCGGGCCGACATCGACGCATTGCCGATCCCGGAAGAAAATGATTTTTCGTTTGTTTCCAAAAATCCCGGCGTCATGCATGCCTGCGGACATGATGGACACACCTCGATCCTGCTCGGGACGGCAAAGATTCTGGCCGGCATGCGCGAGCAGGTAAAAGGGGAAATCCGCTTCCTGTTCCAGCACGCCGAAGAGCAGTTCCCTGGCGGAGCGGAGCAAATGGTCGAGGCGGGCGTGATGGACGGCGTCGACATGGTGATCGGGCTTCATCTGCATTCTCCGCTGGAGGTAGGGTACGTGGCCGTCAGTGCGGGGCCTTCCCACGCGGCTGCCGATACGTTTGAAATTACGGTGTTGGGCAAAGGCGGGCATGCCGCGCAGCCGCATGACACGGTAGACAGTCTGGCTGTAGCCGCGCAGGTCGTAACGAATCTGCAATATGTGGTCTCGCGCAATACGGACCCGATCGAGCCGCTCGTCCTCTCTGTGACCAAAGTGACAGGGGGAACGGCCAACAACGTCATTCCTGGCGCTGTCCACCTGGGCGGTACAGTCCGCTTGTACAATCCCGAGGTGCGCAAGACGATTCCCACTTTGATGGAACGCGTCATCAAAGGCGTCACCGAGGCTCACGGAGCGTCGTACGAGTTCCATTACACGTACGGAAATGCCCCGGTCATTAACGACAATGAGCTGACGGCAAAAGTGAAAGAAACGTTGGTCGAGGTATTCGGGGCAGATCAGGTTCAGCCGCTGATTCCTACGATGGGCGGAGAAGACTTTTCTTCTTTCCTTACGAAGGCGCCCGGCACGTATTTCTGGGTGGGAGCGGGCAACGTGTCCAAAGGAATCGTCCATCCGCATCACCACCCCCGCTTTACGATTGACGAGGATTCGCTTGTCATCGGCGTCAAAGCGTTTACGAACGTTGCACTTTCACTGCTCAAATAGCTTGGACAGAAAGGGATAAAACGATGGCTCCACTACTATCTGTGCGTGGTTTGCAAACCTATTTTTTCACTGACGACCTGGTTGTCAAATCCGTTGATCGTGTAGATCTCACGCTGGACGAAGGGGAAATCCTGGGTGTCGTCGGAGAGTCCGGCTGTGGAAAAAGCGTCACATCGCTGTCGATCATGGGGCTTGTGCCCAACCCACCCGGCAAGGTGGTCGGCGGGGAAATCCAGTTTGAAGGCAGGGACCTGCTCAAGCTGTCGGCAAAAGAGATGCGCGCCATCCGCGGCAATCAGATCGCGATGATTTTCCAGGAGCCGATGACCAGCCTGAACCCGGTCTTCCGCATTGGCGAGCAGATGTGCGAGACGATTCAGCTGCATATGGGGCTGAAAAAGAAAGAGGCCAAAGAGCGTGCCATCCAGTTGCTGAAGCAGGTAGGCCTGCCGAGGGCAGAGCAAGTGGTCGACGAATACCCGCATCAGCTTTCTGGAGGAATGCGCCAGCGCGTCATGATCGCCATGGCGATGGCGTGCAATCCCAAGCTGCTGATTGCCGACGAGCCGACGACCGCGCTGGACGTGACGATTCAGGCGCAAATTCTCGATTTGATGAAGCGCATCTCCAAGGAGTCGGGAACAGCCATCATGCTGATTACCCACGACCTTGGCGTGGTGGCGGAAATGTGCCACCGGGTCGTCGTCATGTACGCCGGCAAGGTCGTGGAGGAAGCGGATGTCCACACGCTGTTCTCCGACCCGAAGCACCCCTACACGCAGGGACTGCTGCGGTCGATGCCGACGCTGCACGAGCGAAAGGACAGGCTCGACTCGATCAAGGGCAACGTGCCCATACCGGCGGAAATGCCCAAAGGCTGCAAATTCGCGCCGCGCTGCGAGCATGCCTCCGAAATCTGTCTCGGGGAGGAGCCTGTGCTTCAGCAGGTGGGCGGCGCCAAACCGCACCAAGTGCGATGCTGGCTCTTTGCGGAAGAACGACCTTCTCACCTGGCGAACCCGGAAGCGAGGAGCGAGTGACTATGAAAAAAGCGCTGTTGGAAGTAAACGGACTCAAAACGTACTACCCGGTCGGAAGCAAATCGCTGCTGGGTCGCCAGCAGCATTTTGTCAAGGCGGTAGACGATGTCAGCTTTACGATTTATGAGGGCGAAACATTTGGACTTGTCGGCGAAAGCGGCTGCGGCAAGTCGACGACAGGCAGATCGATCCTGCGCCTGACCGAGCCGACGGATGGCGAGGTGCTGTTTCAAGGGGAGAATCTGGCTGCGCTGAGTGAAAGGGAAATGCAGGCCAAGCGCAGAGACTTGCAGATCATTTTCCAGGACCCCTTCGCTTCGTTGAATCCACGCATGACGATCGGTCAGATCCTGGAGGAACCGCTGCTGGTTCACGGGGTGAAGAGCAAAACAGAGCGGCAGCGGCGTGTCAGCGAGCTGCTTGAAGTAGTCGGATTGCACCGGTATCACGCCGACCGGTACGCGCATGAATTCAGCGGCGGCCAAAGGCAGCGGATCGGGATCGCCCGGGCGCTTGCCCTCAAGCCAAAGCTGGTCGTGGCAGACGAGCCGGTTTCCGCTCTGGATGTAAGCATCCAGTCCCAGGTGATCAACCTGATGCAGGATTTGCAAAAGCAGTTTCAGCTTACCTATTTGTTTATTGCCCATGACCTGAGCGTGGTGCGTCACATCTGCAACCGGGTGGGGGTCATGTACCTCGGCCGGATCGTCGAGCAGGGGGAATGCGACAAGCTGTACGAAAACCCGCTCCATCCATACACCCAAGCGCTGCTTTCAGCGGTACCGATTCCCGACCCGAGCCAACAGCGGGAGCGGATCATCCTGCAGGGCGATGTGCCAAGTCCGGTCAATCCGCCTGTCGGATGCGCCTTTCATCCACGGTGCCCGCATGCGATGGATGTGTGCAGGACGACCCGTCCGGATTTCAGAGAGGCACACGAAGGGCAGCTGGTTGCCTGTCATTTGTACTAAGGCGGGTGTAACAGATACCGTTCAGGCCGCAAAGGCTGTGGACAGATTTTGAAGCAATGGGGTGTAAACCAGTGATAAGGTACACAGCCAGACGAATCTTTCAATTAATCCCGGTACTCTTCGGCGTATCCATTATCGTTTTCGCGATCATCAACCTGATTCCGGGCGATCCTGCGCAGGTCATTTTGGGCGAGCGGGCGGACGCGGAGTCGATACAGAAGCTGCGTCACGAGCTCGGGCTTGATTTGCCGCTGTATCAGCAGTACGGCAACTACTTGCTGAACATTTTGCAGGGAGACCTGGGCACATCGCTGGTGACGGGAAAGGCGATCAGCGAAGAGCTGCTCCCGCATTTGGCGGCTACGGCGGAGCTGACGCTGTTTGCGATGATCTTTGCCGTGATCGTCGGGGTCAATGTGGGAATTGTATCGGCGTGGAAACGGAACACCTGGATCGACTACATACCGATGCTGCTGGCGTTGGTCGGGGTGTCCATGCCGATCTTTTGGCTCGGCTTGATGGAGCAATGGCTGTTCGGGCTGCAGTTGGAATGGCTGCCGGTTCTCGGACGCAATGACCCGCGGGTGACCGTCGAGACCATCACCCATTTTTATCTGATCGACACGCTGCTGGCGGGGAATTACGAGCAGTTCTGGTCCTCCGTGCGCCACCTGATCCTTCCGGCGATGGCGCTGGGAACGATCCCGATGGCGTACATCGCCCGGATGACCCGGTCGAGCATGCTGGAGGTGCTGAAGCACGACTATGTCCGCACTGCGCGGGCAAAGGGCCTGCACGAATTCTTTGTCGTCTACAAGCACGGATTGAAAAATGCCTTCGCTCCTGTGATGACGATCATCGGCCTGGAGGTTGGGCGGCTTCTGGGAGGAGCCGTGTTGACCGAGACGATCTTCGGATGGCCGGGCGTTGGCCAGTACATCTACAATGCCATCGGCTACCGCGATTACGCTGTCATCCAGTCCGGCATTTTGGTGCTTGCTGTCATCTTCATTGTCGTGAATCTGATCGTCGACTTGTTGTACAGCTATCTTGACCCAAGAATTCAATACAAATAGCGAGGTGTTCCCTGATGCAGTCGGGTTTGGCAACGATGCCGGCAGAAGAATTGTCCGCCGGCAAGGTACGGAGACGAACACCATGGAGTGAAGGCGTAAGGAGACTGCGCAAGCAAAAAGCGGCAGTCATCGGCGGCGCGCTGGTCTTGCTGTTCATCCTCACGGGATTGTTTGCGCCTTTGCTCGCGCCGCATGATCCCATCGAGCAAAACCTCGCCAACACGCTGCAGCCTCCGTCTGCAGAGCACTGGTTTGGAACGGACGACTCCGGCCGGGATATGTTTTCGAGAATCTTGTACGGAGCCCGCATCTCGATGACGATTGGTATTTTCTCTGTCCTGGGCTCCCTGGTAGTAGGTACGCTGCTCGGCTTGATTGCCGGGTTTTACGGCAAATGGATCGATACGCTGATTTCCCGCATCTTCGACGTCATGCTGGCGTTTCCCGGCATTTTGCTGGCCATCGCGATCGTCGCGATCCTCGGACCGGGACTGTTCAACGCGCTTTTGGCGATTGCGATCGTCAACGTGCCGATGTACGGCCGTCTGGTGAGGGCAAAGGTGCTGGGTATCAAGCAAGAGGAGTACATCATGGCGGCGCGAGCGCAGGGCATGTCGCAGGTCCGCATACTGTTTCGCCATGTACTGCCCAACAGTTGGACTCCCTTGATCGTTCAGGGGACGCTGGGCGTGGCTTCCGCCATTTTGGAAGCGGCCGCGCTGGGCTTCCTCGGACTGGGGGCGCAGCCTCCGGAAGCGGAGTGGGGAAAAATGCTGGCAGACTCCCGCGACTATATCACGACGGCACCGTGGGTCGTGATGATTCCCGGCTTTGCCATTATGGCAAGCGTGATCGGATTCAACCTGTTTGGCGATGGATTGCGCGATGCGCTTGATCCAAAGGCACAGTAGGCTTTCGTCGAACACAAGCGTCTTAATTTCTTGCATGGTGGTGGAATTATGAATATTGGTCTCGTTGGTCTAGGAAAAATGGGGCTGAATTTAGGATGTAGCATGATCGCAAAAGGGCATCACGTAATTGGATGCGATATTGACCAGTATTCTTTGCAAAAGTTTGAACAGGCCGGAGGAATGGCCAGCCAATCCTATCAGGAGCTGGCCGAGCGGCTGTCCGTCTCCCCGAGGATCATCTGGATGATGGTGCCGGCAGGTGAGCTGGTGGACCAAGTCATCGAGGCCGTCCTGCCGCATCTGTCTCCGGGAGATATTCTGATTGACGGCGGAAACTCGTTTTACAAGGACTCGATCAGAAGATACGAGCGCGTGAAGCAATCCGGCGTTCATTACCTGGATATCGGCACGAGCGGAGGAACTGAGGGAGCACGTAATGGCGCATGTCTGATGGTCGGAGGAGAAGAGGACGTGTACGCTGTAGTAGAGCCGCTGCTGCGGGATATTTCGCTGGCGCATGGCTACTTGTACACGGGTCCTGCCGGTTCAGGACATTTCCTGAAAATGGTGCATAACGGCATCGAATACGGAATGATGCAGGCGATTGGAGAAGGCTTCGAAATTCTCGACAAAGGGCCGTTTTCCTATGACTACGAGAAAGTGGCGCGGTTGTTCAACAGCGGCTCGGTCATCCGCTCCTGGCTGATGGAACTGTTGGAGCAGGCTTTTTCGGAAGACCCGCGGCTTTCCACGATCAAAGGCGTGATGCACGCGTCGGGCGAAGGACAGTGGACAGTCGAAACGGCTCTCGACCTGAAAGTATCCGTGCCGGTCATCGCCATGTCCCTGTTGATGCGCTACCGCTCGCTGGATGAGGACGTGTTCCACGGCAAGGTCGTCGCCGCACTGCGGAACCAGTTTGGCGGCCACGCTGTGGAAAAAGCCGACTAGCCTTCGCAGCGGGAGTGTCGACGGGCAACAGGTTTCCGAAGAAGTTGCTATGCGCGGGAGCGGAATTTGGTAAAATCATGGTAATAGTCCGCTTGCGTGTTTTTGAGGAGGTTTCCCAATGAACAAACCGAATTTCCCCTGGAAAGAAGACCAGGGCTGCTTGGCTCGCATTCGCTACATGTACGACAATTTCACGGCTACGGAATTGAATATCGCCAACTATATACTGAATCACCCGAAGGATATCATTCACCTCTCGATTACACAGTTTGCCGAGATGGCCAATTGTGCGGATGCGTCTATTTTTCGGTTTTGCAGGCGACTTGGCTACGAAGGGTACCAGGCGCTGAAAATTTCATTGGCTGCCGACCTGGTGACGCCGCTGCAGGCGATTCATGAAGAGGTCGAAATCTCGGACAATATGGCGACGATCGCCAAAAAAGTGTTTACGGTAAACGCCGAGACGTTAAGCGATACATTGCAGGTGCTGGACCCCGACTCCCTGGAGCAGGCGGTAAACGCGATCGCCAAAGCAGACCGGGTGGAATTCTACGGCTGCGGAGGCTCAGGGCCCATCGCCCTGGACGCGTATCACAAGTTTGTGCGGACAGGCCTGTCATGCATCGCCTTGACAGACTCCCACCTGCAGATCGTATCCGCCGGACTGCTGAAGCCCGGGAGTGTCGTGGTGGGCATCTCGCATTCCGGTAGCAGCAAGGACATCATCGACGCGGTACAGGCTGCCAAGGAAGCGGGCGTGACCACGATTTGCATTACGGACTATACCAAATCGCCGTTGACCAAAATCTCTGACATCGTGCTGTATACGTCGTCGCGGGAGACGCTGTTGCGCCCCGAGTCGATGTCTTGCAGACTGGCGCAGATCAGCATCCTGGATACGCTGTTTATCGGCGTCTCCATGCTGCGGGAAGAAGAAACCTACGACAATCTGGCAAAGGTTCGGAAGCTGATTGCCCAAAAGCGGTATTGACCATTTTGCTTGCCTTACCCCATATGATTTTCTGATTGAGAGGGTACATCAATGGGACAACAAACCATCTACATGGGTTTAGATATCGGGACTACAAGCACCAAAGGCGTACTGAGCAATTTGTCCGGTGAGATTTTGGCGGAGAGCATGGTGGAGTATCCCATCTACCAGCCGCAGCCCGGCTGCGCGGAACAGGACCCGGATGAAATCTCCCGGGCCGTATGGATGGTTGCCCGGCAGCTGATGCGGTCAGAGGCGGCACAGACCGGGCAATTGGCTGCGATCGGCTTCAGCAGCGCGATGCACAGTGTGATACTCGTGGATGAAGCGCATCAGCCGCTGACACCGTGCATTATTTGGGCGGACAACCGGAGCGCGGCAGAAGCGAGGGAGCTTTTGGAAAGCAGCGCAGGTCTTGGGCTGTACCGAAAAACGGGGACGCCTATCCATCCCATGTCGCCGCTGACCAAGCTGCGCTGGCTGTCGCGGATGAGGCCGAAATTGCTGAAAAGCGCCCACAAGATCATTTCGATCAAGGAATACGTCTTGTATCAGCTATGCAAAACGTATGCGGTCGATTATTCAATTGCCTCCACCACCGGATTGTTCAACCTCAGGCAGCTTGAGTGGGACCGGGAAGCGTTGGAGTACGCAGGCATCTCGCCCAGGCAGCTTTCCCGGCCGGTTCCGACGACACATATCCTGGAGATCTCGGAAAAGGACAAGGCCGGAGAGCTCGGGATTCCGCCGCAAACGCCAATCGTCATCGGAGCAAGCGACGGCGTCCTGGCCAATCTCGGGGTAGGGGCCATCACGGGGGAAGCGGCGGCGATCACGATCGGAACGAGCGGCGCTGTCCGCACCGTGCGAAGAGAGCCGTTGACCGATGAGCGGATGCGCTCCTTTTGCTATGCGCTGACCGAAGGCTACTGGGTCGTCGGCGGCCCGATCAACAACGGCGGCATTGCGCTCAAATGGTTCAAGGACCAGTTTGCCGGAGACGAACGGGTACTGGCGGCGGAGACGGGGGATCACATCTACGACATCATCACGCGGGAAGCGGAGCGGATACAGCCGGGCTCAGAGGGCCTGCTGTTTCTCCCGTATTTGACCGGGGAACGTGCGCCGCATTGGAACGCGCAGGCGCGGGGTGTATTTTTCGGGGCCGGGCTGAATCACCGGCGCCAGCATTTTATGCGGGCGGTGCTGGAGGGAGTCGTTTTCAGCGCATTCAGCGTTTACCAATCGCTGATGTCGACAGAACAATCTGGAAAAAGCCTTTTGGCGACGGGCGGCTTTGTCCGCTCTCCGGTTTGGCTGCAGATGACGGCAGATGTATTCGGTGTGCCTGTCCACGTGCCGGCTTCTCGGGAAAGCGCGTGTCTGGGGGCCGTCATGCTGGCCATGCTCGCGACCGGGACGATCTCTTCTTTGGAAGAGACGCGATCGCTCGTCAGGATTACGGAGACCTACACCCCCAACAAAAAGCATACAGAAGCGTATCAGGAGCTGTATAAGCTGTTTGCAGATGTGTACCGTTCGCTTGTTCCGCATTTTGATGCGCTGTCGAAATGGCGGGAAGCCCAGGCTGACATCGTGAGAGCAGGAAAATAGAGAGGAAACGCTTAACACGCGGCACGTCCGACAGAAGTACCGGTCAAAGCAGTTGGAAGCTGATTAACAGCAGAAGGCAGTCACGGCGAGAGGAAAGGTCTCTCACTGCGACTGCCTTCTTTAGCTTTAGATGCATCATATTTGCCTTTGCCTGGCAGCAGCAGCTAAAAGCGATTCCAGGGCTTTTTGGAGATTCGTCCTCCAAAAACGGCAAACGCGGCGACCAGGCGAGATCACTGGGGCATTTCTACTTGTTCAGAATCCTTTCAGTTTCGCTTGCTAAGATAAACGATGCTGATTCGGCTTACTGTTTGCCAAACCGCATGGCCCCTGCTGATTGCTTAAACCCGGGCTCAACCTCTCTGAAAAACCAACTTTCATTAATTATGTTTCGAGAAAGGAGTAGAAAGCATGACGATCTGTAAAAACCGAGCAACAACTAGAATTTTTGCTAGAACGATATTGGCAGCGACAGCCCTCGTCCTGCTGACGAGCTGGGGCTCTATGGAAAGCCAGGTGAATGCTGCTGCAAGCTCCCAGACACTGAACAAACCGGCCACCCAAACCGCCCGCAATACTGCCGAAAAGAGCAAAGCGATCTCGATGGTCTACACCACGAAACGGGAGCTGGCCCTCACCTTCAATGGCTTGGGGGACGCACAAAAGATGAAGCGGCTGCTCGACGATCTCGACACCTACAAGATCAAGGCAACCTTCTTTTTGCCGGGAGACAAAGTAGCCAAGCAGCCTGCATTGGCAAAGGAAATTGTCGCCAGAGGGCATGAAATCGAGAACAATGCGGTGCGTTCGCTGGATTTAACAAAGCTGACCTACGAGCAAATGGACAAGGAGATAAAAGCGAGCCAGGAGCTGATCAAGCAAAAGACGGGTATTGTCCCGCGGTATGTCAGGACGAGCTTGGGGACATACACGGATGATGTCCTCCGGGCTGCCGCACATAACGGAGAGGAAGCCGTGATCGGATACAGCCTGTTTCTGCACAACTGGGAAAAGGAAACCGATGAGCAAAAGTACCACTACGTGAGAAAGTACATCAACCGCGGAGGCATCATCGCCTTGGATATCGAGGAGAACAAGCATCTGGCCGTATCCATTCCGCTGCTCGCCAAGGCCGCGGCAGATGCGGGATACGAGTACGTCAAGCTGGACAAGCTGATCAAGGATGGAGCAGAGAAAAAGCCGCTCAAAGACATTGAGGGATACGACGCGGCAAAAATCAATCCCGACTACGGCAACGCGTCGTACAAGCTCGTGAAAGAGCTGGATACGGACGAAAAGAAGGTCGCCCTGACATTTGACGATTGGGGGAGCGACGCGAACGTCACGAAAATTCTCGACATCCTGGACAAGCATCAGGTGAAAGCGACCTTTTTCCTGCGAGCGGACGGAACGGTCAAGAACCCCAATTTGGCCAGGGCGATGGCAGAAGCGGGGCACGATGTGGCTAATCATACGTACTCGCACCCGACTGGCACCGAAATTACGCCGGAGCAGCTGCAGGAGGAAGTAGTCAAGGCTCACCAGATCATTACCGAAGCGATTCAGCAAAAGCCTGCGATGCTGTTCCGGCCGCCATTTGGAGCGCAAAACGAAAAATCGCTGAAGGCCATCGCCGCTACTGGTTATTCTACGATCGCCATGTTTTCGGTCATACCGTCCGATCACGATTCGAAAAACAGCGCGGATGATATCGTGAATGCCGTTTTGAAGCAGACGAAAAACGGAAGCGTGATCCTCCTTCACATGCTGGACGATATCCACACGGCAGAGGCTTTGCCGAGAATCATCGAAGAGCTGCAGAAGCAGGGGTATAGGTTTGTAAAGATGACGGAAGAAAAAAATAACCAACAATGGAAATGATTCAAAATACCTCAAGAGATAAAAAGTTAAAGACTATAAAGTAAGATACACCTTACAGAGACATAATGAAAACTTTGCGGTTGACTGTGACTCTGTAGGGTGTATTTGCTATAGATAGAGTGACTCGTTCATCAAAGGAATAGGAATTGAAATTGGAAAATAAAAAGTGGAGGTTAAGTGATGAAAAAATTAATTTCTTCTTTGTCTTCGTTATTTTTAATCGGGGCAATACTGTTTACAGGAGTTGCTTCTCCTAAGACGGTTGAGGCAAAAAATTCTTCAGTTCCAATTAAGGATATTGAATTTTTAACAGGGAAAAGCTTGAAAGGGTACAACTTTATAGAATACAATGAGCCTGTAACGAAAAGATATGACGGGAAGCATGAGGTTTTACTAGGATACTATGAACCTGTACAAAATTCAGGCAAATCTAAACCACAGGACTATAGAGAATACGATGTATGGTATGTGTACGATCAGGGAATAACCCAAAGCTGGTCTTACCTTTCAAATCCTTATTTTATCATTAGTGTTGCACGAGGTATGGAATATGAAGAATCTAAAGAGGTTTCTTCAACTTTTACAGCTTCATATGGTACAAATATTCCAAGTGCAGCCAAATCTTCTGTTAATGACGCTTTTGAGTTGAGTTCATCCGGAACGAAAAAAGTAACAGTAAGAGTAAAACTGTCGGGGCCAGACGCTGGTTACAGTAGCCGAGATTTTTATTACAAAAATGGTAGACACACTCATGCGGTGCGGATTGTTCAGGAACACAGATCAAATTGGGACGGGAAGCTTTGGACAAAAGAATACTCTAGCACTGTAGGAGTTCCGGCGATCTACCACTACTCTGTCGATAGAAAATAGGAGATTCGTATGATCAATCAACTTATTAGATGGCTTTTGTTATGCATTCTGGTTGTTTCATGCTTATCCTTGCTTGTAGTGTATCAGTTTCATGATTATATAGGTGAAGTACATAGTGCAAGGGCTCTGCCTTTGGCCGTTGTAATTGGATTGACCTCCATAGCTGTTGCCATTTATGAGAAACAGAAATAACTTCCTTGAAAAGGCCCTGGCCCTCCAGCAATCTGCCGCATGGAGGGTCAGGGCCTTTTCACGCATCCAACACAAGAGCTCCGGTTAAATGATCTTCCGGTTTGTAAGAAGGATCGGTTTGGGCGGATTCTTATGAAACAAGCGGTCGTAAAACGGAAACAGATAGCGGTCAAGACCGATCATGCCAGCATTGCGGCCGCCGACCAGCAGGAAGATGCCAAACAAGATCATCCACGGGTTGGTAGAGACGGTGCCGGCCAAGAGGAAAGCGAAGTTCATCACGACCCCAAAGAATCCGGCAGCCGTGGTCAAGCAGCCGAGGATCAAGCCAAGCCCGACGAGAAACTCGCCCAGCGGGATCAGAAAGTTGAACAGTTGGGCGTTAGGCAGGGCGAAGCTCTCCAGAAATGCGGTGAAGTTCGGATAAATCACTTCATTATGGCTGGTAACGGGGTTGGCAACGGCGTTCTGCAGAAATTTGGCGGTTTGAAAGCCTTCAGCGCTGGTCAGCTTGCCCCAGCCTGCGGTCAGCCATTGCCATCCGATGTATAGGCGCGCGAGCAACAGCAGAACGGAGGCGTATGCATTGTTTCGAAGCCAGTTCACGATCATAACGGTCATCTCCATCTTGTGACTTGAGTAGTTGAACCTTTCAGCCTGGCGGGGTGTGTTCCAGATAGGTTCACTTGCAATTGTAGGGGAAATCAATGGATTTATCTGTAAGGGAGCTCCCTGAAACGAGAGGGGAAGCTCCCTGATTTGTTGGGAGGTGATTTCCTGACGGATCCAACTCATCCAAAATTTCTGGAGGAATATTTGCTTGTAGGTGTCACGAAATTGCCGCTGCTGGATCAAATGAGTGATTCGAAAGCTGAAAGGATGATTTTCGTGATGAAAAAACAAACACTCTTGTCCATAAGCATGCTGGCGCTGTTGGTATCTGCCGCAGCATCGCCGTTCCCAGGAATCTCTTCGACCGTGCACGCAGCCAATAACGCCCCAGTGCCAGCTGCGGCCCCGAAAATGATCACCATCGCGGAGCTGGACAAAAAGGTTGTCGACGCGGCAGCCCAAGCCATGCAGCAACTAGCAGAAGGCAAACCCATTGTGCTGGAGAGAGTCAGCGGCCAAAATAAAGATTGCTGGGTTCTCTCTGCCAAAGACGACAGGGGAGAAGTCCTCATCGCCAAGAGCAATGGCGACATTGTTTCGATGCGGATACGCTTCAAGCTCGACGAAGTAAATGCCGCTTTGAAAGCGACTGTCATGAACACGCTGAAAGAAATGGACGCCAAGCGTTCGTTCAACATTCGTGAGGTCGAGCGGATCAAGTGGGAAAAGCAAAACATCTGGTCGTTTAACGGAGAAGGCGTCAATGTGGCGCTTGAGCCCGGCACAGGCAAAGTTCTACACGCCAACGCGGAATATGAAGCGGCACAGGTTCCCGCAGCAGTCGTTCAAGCTGCTCAGCAAACGCTGAAAGGACTGTCCGGGGGGAAGCAGGTTCCCTTGGCGCCTTCCGCGACGCTTTACAAAAACCCGCAGGAGCACATCGACAATTTGTGGGGACTTTCGGATAAAGACGGAAAATACGTAGTGGGCATCGGAGCCAAAACGGGAAAACCGCTATCCGTCAAAATGCTTGAGCAAATCTCCGGAGACAATTTTGTCTTTGAAAGAGACATCCCGAAAGTGTTTGCGAAGCCTTTCTACACGATAGAAAAAGCAATCGACGCAGCCAGCCCGGCGGTGAAAAAGCACTTTCAGATCGATTTGGCCGGGTACGACATGGCTGTCCAGCATGATACGTACACCTTTACGAAAAAGGGCAAACCCACCGTTATCGCCCAGATCAACAAAAAAGGAACCTTCTGGAGCTTCCTCGTGACGCCGGAAAACGGCCTGGCGAACTAGCGCAGAGCAAGGGACGAGATGAAATGAAGGAGACAAACTGACGTGTATCCCGAAACTAACCAGGCGGATCAGTCGCTGCGCATGACAAATGAGGCTGTCTTGGAACAGTTGATGAGAGAGTACGGAGAGAAGATCATCCAGCTCGTATACCTCATCGTCAAAGACCGAAGCATGGCCGAAGATATTACGCAGGAGGTATTTCTCAAGGCGTTTCGCGGCTTGCGGACCTTTCGCGCGGAAAGCAATATGAAAACCTGGCTGTATCGCATCGCCATCAACGAATCGAACAAGTACCTCCGCTCCTGGTCTTTCAAGCACATCTTCTCTACCTTTAAAAAAGCTGACGTGCCGGACTGCGAAGACGACGAGCATGTAGAGGATGCGGTGATCGGAAAATGGACCAAGGAGCAGGTGGCGGAGAGGGTCATGGCAATGTCCCCTCAATACAGGCAGGTCATCGTGCTCCATTATTACGAGGATTTGCGGATCAAGGAGATCGCGCAGGTGCTGAATGTAACAGAAGAAGTGGTCCGGACCAAACTGTCCCGGGCACGGAAGCAGTTCAGGGCGCTGTTGGAAGAGGAGGGGCTGGAATGGACGTAGACAAGGAATTTCGCGAGGCGGTCCGAAATGTCAGCCGCAAGTCGGCACAGGATATACAATTCACTCCCGAATTGGAAAAGCGGATCAATGATCAGCTAAGCAAAAGACGGGCGAAAGGGTATCGCAGTCTGTACGCGGCAGGTGCGGTAGCCGCCAGCATTGCTTTGGCGTTTGCGGTATGGAAGCCGGTGACGTCTCTATTTCCAAGTGATTTGCAGCAAGCGGCAGCCGAGCTGTCGGGGCAAAAAGCGAAGGCGCTCGTTCAAAAGGCATTGCAGCCGCTGCAAAAAGCGATTCCCGAGCTGGGCGGCTATCAGTTGACTGTGAAGGAAGTCGGGCCGGGCGTGGTCATGGCCGAGTTGAGAAAGAGCGACAATGAGTACGCCCAAGTGGCCGTCAACACAGGCACAGAGCAATTGGAAATGTTCAAATGGTTCACAAGCGATGCCGGCAAGCAGGCTCTCACGGAGCAAGCGGCCGCGGAGAAAGCGAATGCGTTTCTGGACGCGCTCCTTGGCGAGCAGCGCAAGCAGTACGAACAGACGGCGGCAGGCGAGATATACCGCCCGCAGAACGGTTTTTTGGAGCTGGACGTAAACGGCATGTATGTCACTTACAAACAAATGAAAGACGGCAAGGCGGTGCCGTTTGGCGACATCACGCTCTGGGTGGATGGCGCAGGCCGGATCGTCGCGTTCGGACAGTTGAACAGCGAGGAGCAGGCAACCCTCGACAAACTGGCAAAGGCGCTGCCAGAGTTCAACACCGGGGCCGTTTTGGTAAACAAAGACAAACGGAAGGACGGCTCCTCGCTGACGCTTGCGAATGCAGATGAACAGGGGAACACAGTAATGGTCATCACACAGGGGAAAGGCGATACAATTTCCCGCTACCGCGTCGATGCCCCCCGGGACGAGGGATGGGTGCATGCTCCGAAGGCATTGGCAAGCGAAAAGGCAAGCCAGTTCCTGCAAAGCGTCCTGGGTGAAGACTTGAAAAACTACCGGGAAAAGGATTCCTCCGACATCCCGGGATATCAACGCTATCACAACGGATTGCCTGTGCTCGGGGACGATCTGTACGTTGTCGTCGACAAGACGGGACGCGTCACGGATTTTGCCAAGAACGCGTCAGCGTACGACCTTGCCGCATTGCCTGATCCGTCAACAGCGGTTTCCAGAGAGGCGGCGGAAAAAGAAGTAGCCGCAAACATGAAGCTGCGCTACATCGAGCGGCTGTTTGAGCGCTCCTCCTCTGACCAAAAACAGCAAGACCTCGGGCCGCTGCTCGATTACACCCCGGCGGTCGCCTTTTTTCAAATGGGTCAGTCCGGGTCGCTTCATTGGTATATCGACGCGGAAACAGGGAAAATCCAGTTCGGAACCGGAAACAACGGAATGGAGTACGACCGCCTGGGCACGCACGAACCGATCACGCTTGCAGCGCAGAAGCAGGCGGCCGCCATCAAAACGAAGGAAGAGGCGGCAGCCCTGCTGACAGAGGAATGGGGAGCCGATCTGAAAGGCCTGCCGTATAGCGAGCGGGAGCAAGAGAAGCGCGAGGGCGAAGGAAAAGAGAAAGTCTTCCACTGGGAGACAAAAGACGAAAAAAGGCTGGAGGTCGTCGTGGACGCCGCAACAGGGCGGGTCGTGGATGTCACGATTCCCCGCAAGGATACGAATATCTCCGTATCGGAGCAGGCTGCGCTCAAGGAAGCGATCCGCATCCTGGAAAAATACGTCGATCCGGGAGTCACAGAGGTACAGGTGAGCCAGATTATCAAACCGGGAGAGCCCTCGCCGGTCACATCCGGAGACTGGCAGTTTGAATTTATCAAGAGCCATGACGGAGTACCCGTACTTCAGCAATATCCCGATGAGGCCTACATCGTAACGGTGGACCCTTCCACGGGCAAAGCGAACGGGTTCTTGAACAGAACGGCGTCGGCGGAAGCAGTCGCTCTTCCCGACAAGAGCAAAGCGGTTCCCGTGGAGCAGGCTGTCCGGGAATACCTGGCGTACATGCCGCTGCAATTGGCCTATACAATCAAGGGCGTGGAAGATGAAAAGCTCGCCAAGCCGAAGCTGATCTATGTACCGATGAGCGACAAAAAGTACGCCGATAAATACATTTATATTGATGCCATCAGCGGGAAAGCCGTGATCCGCTAGGTTTCCGGAGGCGAAATCAGGAAAGGAGCCAACACTTCCTTCCGACGTCTCATACGGGAAATGACCGGTTAGCTGTTTCAGGTTTATGAGAAGGCCTTGCTTTTAGCGGGGCTTTCTTTTTTGCTGCATGGACAAGGGGGCTTTCAATAAGGAAAAGCCCTCCGCTCTGGAGAGGGGAGGGCAATTTTCGATCATGCGATTGTGTTCAATATTACAGGCGTGCCGCTTGAAAGAGGCTGCCTGTCTGCAAGTCGGAGAACAGAGCCTTAGTTGACTTTGTAGGACTGCAAAATTTGTTGGGCAAGCGGTTTCCACTCATCCATTTGTTGCTCGGTACAGTTAAAGGTGGTCATTAACAATTTTCCGTCCAGTTCCGTAAAGAAAATGAGATTGTACACCTTCGTATCTGCAGCAGGCGTTAACAGTTCAAAATAGCCGACATTTTTGCCGTTGATCTGGGTTACTTCGTCCTTATACCATGTCGCATCCGGGTAGAGCCCTTCAAACATTTGCTTCATTTGATCCTTCAGTTCCTTGATCTGGCCGTCTTGGATCGGTGTGGCAGTATGATTGAAAGCGACGTTGATGGAGCCTTCCGCATCGGTGTAGATCAATGTTGGCCGATTTTCTGAAGGATACTTCACTTTTGCCATTTCTTCCGACATGATGTCAAAGCCTTTCGGAATCAGAATTTCGACTTTGTCAGACAATACTTTTTTCAGCTCAAGCTTGTCGCTTGTCTGATTGCTTGCGTTTTCCGCAGGCGCCTCAGTTTTTGCGGCCGAGGAGTCGCTGCCATTCGTGCCGGAAGCTTGCTGAGTCGCGTTTGTTGCTTCGTTTTGTGGTACTGGCTTCGTGTCTGTCGACTGGTTTGAACAAGCAGAAACAGTCAACATAGCGAGTAGTGCGGCTGTTGAGAGAACCTTTTTCATTTTGAGTTTTTTCCACCTTTAACGATTTTTTGGTAATGAAAGGAAACGCAAAAGTGATTCTACCATATATTTCATGAAAGTGGAAATGAAATAATTTTAGTCAGAATGTTCAAATTACATGCACCAACTTTTCCTCCCGACTTGGATTTACAAGAAGGAACCGGGGCCAAGTGCAGCCAGGCTTTTTAGGAGGACGGGCAGTGGCTATCTTCGTCGAATCCCGGCGGCGATGACACACAGGGCCACGCTGATGAGCCCACCTGCAAAATTCACAAACGACCGTGACCAGGCTGACTGTGAACGCTTGTCTGACGGGGTTGTCCTGGATGAAGCGCATGAGCAGACCGTACGTGATATACGGAATCGTAATCATGAATATGCCGATAAAGTTTCCGGACAAATCCCAATCGTGATCAAAAGGGATTTGATAAATCCAATAATAGAGAGCAAATGCGCTCCAGAGAGTCACAAAATACAAAATGGTCGTGATCACCAATCCCTCTATGATCTTGCCCATATCATCACTCCTACTGCGATAAAGACGATTCGTCGGGACTTTCGTTTCTCCAGAGTATTGTAAAAAGTTTCTGAATCGGAACGCTGCTTTTTTGTTCGAGGAGGGTAAAAAACTTGCCGGGAATAAGGTATGATGAAAAAATAGGCCAAATTCTGATGATTCCATACAAATTTACTTGCTGAATGGGAGAGAGAGAAAAGAATGCTTGGAAAATGGTACGCAAAGCCAATCGCGGCGATAATGGCGATGGTTCTTCTGCTTGCGGCGGGCTGCGCACCCGACAAAAATCAAGGGACGGGTGCTGAGGCAGAAAAGAAAAAAGATGAGCTGATCCTGGCGATCGGCTATGAGCCGGAGGACGGCTTTGACCCGACCACAGGCTGGGGACGTTACGGCTCGCCGCTGTTCCAAAGCACGCTGCTGAAACGCGACAAGGATTTGAAAATCGCAAACGACCTGGCAACAGGCTATGAGGTAAGCGACGACGGTTTGGTCTGGACGGTAAAGCTGCGGAGCGATGTAAAATTCTCTGACGGCCAGCCGCTGACGGCGGACGATGTGGCGTACACCTATGACACAGCTTCCAAGAGCCGATCGGTTATTGATCTCACCGTGCTGAAAAGCGTGGAGGCTGTCGACCCGTTTACGGTCAAGTTTACGCTCGTCCATCCGCAATCAACGTTTGTCAATATACTCGTCGCCACCGGGATTGTTCCCAAACACGCCCATGGCGAGGACTATGCCAAAAAGCCGATTGGCTCGGGGCCTTATAAACTCGTCCAATGGGATGCGGGCCAGCAGCTGATCGTCGAGGCCAACCCGGAATATTACGGACCGAAGTCCGCTTTTAAAAAATTGACCTTCCTTTTCCTGAAGGAAGATGCCGCGTATGCCGCTGCCAAAGCGGGGGAGGTGGACATGGCTTTCGTGCTGCCGAATGCCGCCAAGCAGCAAGTGCCGGGCATGCATCTGGTCACGGTAAACAGCGTGGATAACCGCGGGATTCTGTTCCCGGTCGTAAAGGCAGGCGGAGCGACCAAGGACGGAGCTCCGGTCGGCAATGACGTGACCGCAGATATCGCTATCCGGAAAGCGATCAATATCGCCATCGACCGCAAAAAGCTGGTGGAAGGCATTTTTGATGGTTTCGGTACGCCTGCATACTCGGTAGCTGACGGCATGCCGTGGTGGAACCCGGATACCGTGATTGAGGATGCAGATTTCGACCAAGCAGGGAAAATTCTTGCCGAGGCCGGCTGGAAGGATGCCGATGGCGACGGCATTCTGGAGAAAGGGTCTCTGAAGGCGGAGTTCACGCTCGTCTATCAGGCTGACGATCAATCGCGCCAATCGCTCGCCATCGCGGCAGCCGATATGATCAGGCCGCTCGGAATCAATATCAAAGTAGTAGGCGGCAGCTGGGATGACATCGCGCGCATGATGCATTCCAATGCGGTGCTGTTCGGCTGGGGCAGCTATGATCCGCTGGAGATGTACAATTTGTACAGCAGCAAAACAGCAGGCATTGGCTGGTACAATACAGGTTTTTATGCGAACCCGGCTGTTGATGAATACATGGAAAAGGCGCTGAAAGCGACGACGGAGGAAGAAGCGCTCGGCTACTGGAAAAAGGCGCAGTGGGACGGAAAAACCGGGTTCAGTGCCAAGGGTGACGCTCCCTGGGCCTGGCTGGTCAACCGTCAGCACCTGTATCTGGTACGGGACGGGCTTGATATCGGGCAGCCAAAAATTCAGCCGCACGGTCATGGGTGGCCGATTACCGACAATATCGTCGAATGGTCCTGGAAGAAGTAAAGACAAAGAGAAGAGGAGTTTGGGTGACAGCAAATGGGCCTGGTACCTTTTATTCTGAAAAAACTGCTGCGAATGGCTGCACTGCTGATTGCCCTGTGTATACTCTCATTCTGGCTGGTGAGCTACTCCCCGCTGGACCCGGTGCAGGCGTATGTCGGAGCCGATATGACGAGGGTAAGCAGCGAGCAGAGAGAAATGATCGCCGAGTACTGGGGGCTGAACAAGCCGCCCCTGGAGAGGTTTTTGCATTGGGGCTCGGCTGTATTGCACGGAGATTTGGGGACCTCAATGATTTTCCGCCGTCCGGTAGCGGAGGTCATCGGAGAACGGTTTATGGCTTCGCTGGCCTTGATGAGTACGGCCTGGCTGCTGTCCGGTGTGCTGGGGTTTGCGCTCGGGGCTGTCGCCGGAATGAAGCAGGGCACCTGGGCGGACCGGCTGATCAAATGGTACTGCTTTACGCTGGCTTCGACACCGGCATTTTGGCTGGGGCTGCTGCTCGTCATGGTATTTGCCGTCTGGCTCGGCTGGTTTCCGGTCGGCTTGGGAGTGCCGGCGGGAAAGCTTGCCGATGATGTAACACTGGCAAACCGCATCTATCATCTCATCCTGCCAGCGTTGACTTTGAGCATTCTCGGCGTAGCCAATGTTGCTCTGCATACGAGGCAGAAGCTCGTGGACGTTTTGGCCAGCGATTACATTTTGTTTGCCCGGGCCAGGGGAGAAAAGGGACTGCAGCTCTTTTGGCGGCATGGCTTGCGCAACGTCGCCTTGCCCGCCATTTCGATTCAATTTGCTTCCATCAGTGAGCTGATTGGTGGGACGGTACTGGCCGAGCAGGTCTTTTCTTACCCCGGCCTTGGACAGGCCACGGTTCAGGCCGGATTGCGCAGCGATGTACCGCTGCTATTGGGCATCGTCATTTTCAGCGCCCTCCTCGTTTTCGTCGGCAATCTTGCGGCCGATATTATCTACCGCGTGGTTGATCCGAGGATCAGAAAGGGGGAATCGGCGTGAACCGCAGGCAAATAACCCTGATCACTACCTTTTGTGCCGCCATCTTGTTGATCGGTGTAGTTGTCGGCGGATTGACGCTGGGCGAGGAGCGGCTCTCCACCAATTTGGACATAAGAAACGCATCGCCGTCGCTTGAGCATCCATTTGGTACAGACCACCTCGGCCGGGATATGCTGACGAGGACGCTGAAGGGGTTGACCGTAAGTATCGGCGTGGGTGTCATCGCCGCTGCAGCCAGTGCCGCCATTGCGCTTGTGCTGGGCATGCTGGCGGCCACGATGGGCAAGGCTGTCGATGCCGCCATTAGCTGGCTGATCGACTTGTTCCTTGGCGTTCCGCATCTGGTCGCCCTTATCTTGATCTCGTTTACACTGGGCGGCGGATTGAAAGGGGTAGTGGCTGGAATCGCGCTGACCCATTGGCCAAGCCTGGCTCGGATCATACGGGCTGAGGTCATGCAGCTCCGGTCCGCCGAGTATGTGCAAATCTCCCGCCGTTTGGGCAAATCACGCTGGTGGGTGGCCAGCCGCCATATTCTGCCGCATCTGTTTCCGCAGCTGCTTGTCGGCTTCGTGCTGCTGTTTCCCCACGCCATTTTGCATGAGGCGTCGATCAGCTTCCTCGGCTTTGGACTGTCGCCCCACCAGCCGGCAATCGGCATCATTCTTTCGGAATCGATGCGCTACTTGACTTCGGGAATGTGGTGGCTGGCGTTTTTTCCGGGAATCTCCCTGCTCATCATCGTGCGGGCCTTCGATACGCTGGGCGACAATCTCCGGCTGCTGACCGACCCGCATCGTGCCCATCAGTAACAGTTGCCCGACCGGTTTGCGGGATAAGAGAGGAGGATGTACGTGCCAACACAGACGAAGAGCAAACCGATCCTTGAGGTGGAGGAGCTCTCCATTTCATTTGCACAGTATACGAGCGGCCTTCGGCAGAGCAGCCTGAAGGTGATTGCGGATTTGAGCGTATCCGTCTGCCCTGGTGAAATTGTAGCCGTGGTAGGCTCCAGCGGATCAGGAAAAAGCTTGCTTGCCCATGCCATACTCGGGATACTGCCGGGCAATGCTGCTATTTCGGGATCGATCCGATTTGCGGGCCAAAAGCTTACAGCCGAGTACCAGGAAGCGATCAGAGGACGGGAGATCGCGCTCATCCCGCAATCCGTCAACTATTTGGACCCGCTGATGCAGGTGGGCAAACAGGTGCGGAACGCTGCAAAGATTGCGAGGGGGAGCTCTCCAGACCGTGCAGCTGCCCGCAAAATCCAGCGCGAGGCATTTGCCCGGTACAACCTGGCGCCGGAAGTGGAGCGGCTGCTCCCGTTTCAATTGTCCGGCGGCATGGCACGGCGTGTGCTGGTAGCCACTGCGCTGGTCAGCAGTGCCCGGCTTGTGATCGCGGATGAGCCTACGCCGGGTCTCGATGATGCCGCTGTCCGGGAAACACTCGGCTGCTTTCGGGAGCTGGCTGATCAGGGGCGCGGCGTGCTGCTCATCACTCACGATATCGAAACGGCGCTTGAAATCGCAGACCGGATCGCCGTCTTTTACGCAGGCACGACGGTCGAGGTCGCACCTGTACAGGACTTTTCCGGAGGTGGCGAAGCGCTCCGCCATCCGTATACAAAAGCGCTGTGGAGGTCGCTTCCGAAAAACGACTTTGCGCCCATTCCGGGCTTTCAGCCGCATCCCAATGCGCTTCCCGAGGGCTGCCTGTTTCAGCCTCGTTGTCCGATGGCTACGCCCGAATGTACGGCAGGACGGCCGGAGATGCGAGCGGTTCGCGAGGGGATGGTGAGGTGTATCCATGCTTCTTGAAGCAAGTGAGATCGGGTTTCGATACAGCAAAAATCAGTGGGTCCTCCGGGGAGTCAGCGTTGCAATACGTTCGGGTGAAGTCGTTGGTCTGATCGGTCCGAGCGGGTGCGGAAAAACAACGCTGGGGCGCATCCTGGCCGGGTATGAGCGCCCGCATGAGGGCAGCGTTGCACTGGATGGCAAAGCGCTCCCCGCAACCGGGTACCATCCTGTCCAGCTTGTATTCCAGCACCCGGAGAAAGCGGTCAATCCCCGTTGGAGGATGCGCAAAACGCTTGCGGAGGGCGGGGGGCCGGATGAACAGCTGCTGGCGGCTCTCGGCATTCAAGAGGAGTGGCTCAGCCGCTGGCCAAACGAGCTGTCCGGCGGGGAGCTTCAGCGCTTTTGTGTAGCGCGGGCGCTCCGGCCGCAAACCCGTTTTTTGATCGCTGATGAAATGACAGCGATGCTCGACGGGATCACCCAGGCGCAAATCTGGCACGCCGTGCTGGACTATGCCCGCAAGCAAGAAATGGGCGTGCTCGTGGTAAGCCACGAGAAAAGCCTGATCAACCGGCTGTGCACCAGAGTTGTTGATCTGACTCAGTTTTGTTAGCGAAATAACGGG
Organism: Brevibacillus sp. FSL K6-6036; assembly: GCF_037964015.1. NCBI lineage: Bacteria > Bacillati > Bacillota > Bacilli > Caryophanales > Paenibacillaceae > Brevibacillus > Brevibacillus sp. FSL K6-6036. Next base: position 4,410,200 of record NZ_CP150173.1, on the reverse strand, counting down.
AGGCCAGTGGATGCTTTCGAAAATACAACGGAAAGAGCGCAGCGGACTAAATCGCTGCGCTCTTGCTTGTAGAAATCGGAAGCGCCACGGTGAACGTGCTTCCCTGGCCCGGAACGCTGGAGACATGAATGCTGCCTTGGTGGATTTCCACAATCCACTTGGCGATAGCAAGTCCCAGACCTGTTCCTCCCATCTTCCGGGAACGGTTTTTTTCAACCCGGTAAAAGCGGTCAAAAATGCGCTCCGCATCCTCTGGCGCGATGCCGACGCCGGTGTCCCGTACCTTGATGAGAATCATGGTTTGCTTCTCCCGTGCTTCAACAGATACAGTGAGGTGCACCTCTCCCCCTGGCGGCGTGTATTTGATCGCGTTGTCCACGAGGATGTAGAGAAGCTGCTTGATTCGTTCATGATCGCCGTACACGATCAGAATAGAGGGCATGTGGTGATGCAGGCTGATGTTTTTGGATTGCGCCAGTGGCCCTGTGGAGCTCACCAGCTGCTCGATTGTCGGGACCAGATCAAACCGCTCAACCGTAAGAGCCGGGCGATCCGTTTCCGAACGTGCGAGGGTCAACAGATCACTGACCATTTTGGCCATCCGCTTTACTTCATCCTTCATGTTGACCAGGACGGTCTTTGAAAAGTCGGAGAGGTGCTCGCCGTCTTCCATTTCAAACACGTCCAGCGAGGAGTTCAGAATGCTGAGCGGTGTCCGCAGTTCATGAGAGGCGTCAGCGACAAACTCCTTTTGCCGTTGAAACGATTGCCGGATCGGGATCATGGCGCGTTTGGACATAAAGTAGCTGAGCAGGACGGCAACCCCGAGAAACAGGATGCCCAATACGATCAAAATCGTCAGGAGCCTTTTGATCAGCTCGTAGGTGTACGATATTTCGCGCCCCGTATAAAGCGTTCCGGCCAATTCATTGCCATGATAGATGCGCTGGCCGGTAATCATCAGGTTTATTTCGCGATCCGCCTCTTTGTTCTTTACCTTTACTTTGTTCGGAGAAGCATTGGTCCCCCGCTTGTTGCTGGGAGGAGTGGGGATCGTCATGGTCTCGTAGCGGACTTCCCGGATGCCGGGTGTCCAGTCTTGTACCAGCTTCAGTAGTTCCGGCTGCAAGCGGCGGTTCCATGCATCTCCAAACAAGAGCTTCCCATCCGGCTTTATGTAATAGTAAAAAAATTGCCTGCCGCTTTCGCGAATGGTGCTCAGGTCATCGAGATCCTGCTGGTCGAGGTTTTCATCCGGCAGCGATTCCTTGATGATCTGGGCCTGTTGCTCGGTGATGGTGTACAGTTGTCTTTCCTGTTCAAAAAAGATCGCGAAGTGGACCAAAAAATAGACAATCGTAATGAAAAGAGAGAGAAAAATCATGATGACGATGCTGTACTGAAAGGCCAGCTTGGTCTGGGTATGGACAAATACGTCCTTTCTCCAAGGAAGACGAGTGCGTGAAAACCAGTCAGATATCAAGCTTGTATCCCACCCCGCGAATACTTTGTATGTAGTCCTTTTCGCTATTCCAGTTTAGCTTTTTCCGAAGCAGCTTGACCGTGGCATCGATCGTCTTCAGAGAGACGTCGGCCTCGTACCCCCAAATCCGGTCGTAGATCAATTCTCTGGACAATACCTGGCCTTTATTGCGGATGAGCAAGTCCAGCAATTGAAACTCCCGCGGAGTAAGGTAAACCTCTGTTTCTCCGTCAAAAACGGTGCGCTGTGTCAGGTTCACGCGAATATTCTGCAGCTCGACCAGTTGTTCCTGGATCGGAGCGAAGTTTCTCCGGCTGACAGCCCGAATTCTGGCGAGCAGCTCATCAATTTCGAAAGGCTTGATCAAATAATCATCGGCTCCGGCATCCAATCCGTTAATCTTGTCCTCAAGCGCATCCTTGGCGGTCAGCATGATGATAGCCCCCGAATAGCCTTCTTTCCGCAATCGGCTGCAGATGCTCACGCCTTCCTCTCCCGGCAGCATCCAGTCGAGGATCAGGACATCGTAATGCGATTTCAAAGCGTACTCGCAGACATCGTCACCTGTTGTCAGCCACTCTACCTGATATCCGCCTTTTTTCTTCAAGAGATGGGCAATCAGTTGACCCAGCATCAGATCATCTTCTGCTACCAGTATGTGCACGGCTTTCCACCCCTTTTTCACATAACCCATTATGCGATCATGTTACCGTATTTTCGTGAAAAATGAATGAAAAAAAGTTGGAAGAGGGAGCAGAATTTCACCGTTTTTTCACCGTTCACAGGTACAGTAAAAGATGATGCTTTGGCCACGAACGATGAGGGCACTGTATGCGGGAAGCACCGCGAAAGTACATACCGGCGGGAGCATCAGTAGTAGCAGGGAAAGCGATTAAGCTTTGGTGAAGCCACCAGTCAACTGAATATTGGAAATAAATGCTTTGCATCACAGAAAAATACGATGGGAGAGATGTAGTATGTGGAAGAAAAAATGGGTACCGATCTTGTCGTCTGTAGTACTCGCGGGTGCGACTTTCTTGCCGGTCACCACGGATGCGGCTGTCGGAAAAAAGAATGTGCAGGCTAGCTACAATAATATCAAAGTTATGTATAACGGTGTAAATGTTCCAACGACCATCGAGCCGTTCATCGTCAATGGAAGCACCTATATCCCGGTGCGGATGATGGCCAACGTCTTTAACAAGGATGTCGTTTGGAATGGAACGACTTACACAATTGATGTCAAAGACCGCCCGGATACGCGCGTAACCGCTCTGCAAGCGGAAGTCGCAACGAAAGACGCGAAAATCAAAGATCTGGAAGCAAAAATTGCCGATCTGGAAGATGAAATCGACGACCTCAAAGACAGAAAGAGCAGCAAGGACGACGATGTCGATGATCGCATCGATGATCTGGAAACCGATTTGAATGACGATTACGGCGATTACGAAGACCTTGAATGGGACATCTCGCTGAGCGGCGATGAGGATGACATCTCCGTAGAGATCGCGATTGACTTCGATGATTATGAAGATGAATTTAATGATTTGACTAAGAGCCAGTTGAAAAAACTCGTAAAAGAAATTTGCAACGACATCTGGGACGAATTTGAAGATGCGAATATTGACGGCGAAATCATTGATAGTGTCGAAGATGATCTCCAGTATGAATTCTCCGGTGATGGAGACGACCACGACATCGAATTCGACGGAAGCACAATTTAAGTATGTACCAAAAAGATCTTGCTGCCTGTTTTCAGGAGCAAGATCTTTTTTTAAATCGCGACGGCTCGCTGCTTGATGTAGTGCTGGCTGTGCACAATGAACTCTGCCGCTATCGGCGAGACCGAATCAAAGCTGCGGGTACTGATGACCAGCTCCCTCGTAATCGTGGGAGACAAAGGGACGGGCACTACCTTGGGCAGCATTTCCGGCAAGTAGAGCTCCGGAACAATCGTGACCCCGACCCATTCCTGCACCATGGCCAGAATCGTCGTCACGTCCCGGACTTCAAAAGCAACGGTGGAAGCAAGCCCGTTGGTGTGAAGCAGCTTTTTGATGCATTCGTCCTTCGGCATAATAAAGCACTTGTCCCGAATGTGGGAGAAAGTGAGAAACGGCTCGCTCCGCAGCGGATGGTCATCGGGGACAACCACGACCATTCTGTCGGTTGCAAGCGTGTATGACTCCATATCCTTTCCCGGCACGGTGGTAAAGCCGACATCGACGACAGAGCTGGATATCCAACTGTTTACCTCTTCATACTCACCCTCAAACAAGACGATGTCCACTTGGGGGAACAGCTTGCGGAATGAGCCGATCAAGCCGGGCAAAATTTTATTGGACACGCTGTGGATGGAACCGATCCGCAGCGTACCCGTCTCGATCCCTTGCGCCGCTTTTGCCTCTTGCTGCATGCGCGAGCTGATCCGCAGCATTTCCCTTGCATGCTGCAGCATTCTCTCCCCGATGTTGGTCGTGGCGACCCCTTTTCGGCTGCGGTGAAACAGAGGAACGCCCAGTTCCTTTTCCAGGCTTTGAATCATCTGAGAGACAGCCGATTGTGTAAAACCGAGAGATTCAGCGGCTTTCGTGAAATTTTTCGCTTCGGCCACGGCGATAAACACTTGCAATTGGGCCAGTGTCATAGGGATTCTCCTTGAATTATTAGTAAAATCTAATGAATTGTATTAATAAACACCGTTTTACTAATGGTTGTGCTGTTCGTATACTCGATTTTAGCGAGATACAGTCGCAAGCACAAGAGGAGGAGAACACCATGCATCCGGAATGGCAAAGAATATGCAACGAATTTTTACAGGCGACCTCATACGCAGTCGGCGATCTGGAGGAAGGCTGGGCCGCCAAATATGACTTTGACAAAAGACCGCCTACTTACATGCGGTATGACGATGCGGTAGTCCGCATACCTTTGGGACCAAGAGAGCTGCCCCCGTCCCCGGATCTTTGGGAGCTGATGCAGAATCGGCGTTCCAGACGGAATTTCCTGTGTGAACCGATGACACTCAATGAATTGAACATTTTGCTCTGGGGAACCCAAGGCATCACCGCCGACATGGGCGATTACCAAATCCGCGCGACCCCTTCCGCGGGAGCGCTGTATCCGATCGAGACCTATTTGCTCGTAAACAACGTCGAGGGCTTGGAAAAAGGATTGTATCACCTGGATGTGGAAGAGTGGTGCCTGGAAGGGTTAAAGCTGGAGGACGTGTCTGAAACGGCTTATGCCTTGACGGAGAATCAGGAAATGACGCGCCGGGCGGCTGTCAATTTCGTGTGGACGGCAGTGGTCAACCGTACACGGCATAAATACAGGGAACGGGCGTACCGGTACATTTGGTGGGATGCCGGCCACGTTGCCCAGAATCTGCATATCGCGGCAAATGGCCTGGGATTGGGCGTGTCCACGATCGGCCACTGGTTCGACAAAGAAATGAATGAATATTTGGGAATTGACGGCCAGGAGCATCTCTCCGTCTTGATGGCTTCCGTAGGCAAGGTGGAAGGCAAGGACTGGCTGCATGACCGCAGGCCGCGATAAGAAAGACATTGCAGGGGGGCTTTTTTGTGCACAAGAACAAAACGCCGGAGGAAATCGTGCAGCAGCAGCTGCTCTGCTACAACAGCCAGGACTTGGCGGGATTTGTGTCCACGTATGCCGAGGATGTTCTGATCATGGAGCATCCGAGCGGAAATGTGTTGGTCAGTGGAAAAAAAGCGCTGACAGAACGTTACGCGAAAATGTTCCAGGAAAATCCGAACAACCATTGCGTTATCAAAGATCGCATTTGCTATTCCAATTACGTCATCGACCGCGAGGAAATTACGGGAAGAGACAATCGTGGAGCATTTGAAGCCTTGGCCATTTATGAGGTCAACGATCAGGTGATTAGCAAAGTGTGGTTTCTTGAGGCGAAGTGAGAAGCAAAACCAGTTTACTGTTCGGTTAAGAAGGGGCAGCATTCTGTTGGATCGCGTCGGATCGCGAAATGAACAAAAAGGCGCTGGGAAAATGTGGTTGCCGGGCTGGGATGGGTTGTGATACAATCAGCTTGTAACTATTAATGGTTATTTTGGTGGTTACATAAATTCGGTTTCAAAACCCGTTTTTATAAAAAGGAATGAGGGAAGCGAATGACAGTGGCCACAGTGCGCCCGATCAGACCGGAAGAGATTGACGATTTCGCAGGAGTAGGCAATAGCGATCCGGCCCGCGTGCAGGAGGTAAAGCGTTACGTAGAAAAGATGATCGCAGTCGGTTCGATGCGCCCGGAATGGTGCTTTGTCATAGAGGAAGCGAACCGGCTGCGGGGACGTGTAGCATTTTGGACACTGCCCAAGCTGGACAAACCGCTTGACTTGGTATTGCTCGATATTCCATGGGATAGTGAGGATTCCCTTTCTCTCGGCAAAGAACTGCTGCAAACAGCGCTGGAAGCCCTGCGCGGCATGGGAGTCAAGGAAGTGGGGCATGTGCTGGATACTCCTCCTTTGGCCCCCCAGTGGCAGACGTTTCCGACAGAGCGCAGGGAGCTGCTCAGAGAGATGGGGTTTCGCCTGGAGCGGGAGACCTGTCGCTTTGAGTGGAAGCCGGGTATTGCAGACATTCCCGTGCCTGCAGGTCTCTCCTTTCGCTCGCTCGCCGAAGTGGGCAACGAGGTCTTTATCGAAGCTGTCATGCGCGTATCTGAAGGAACGCTGGACCGTCGCATTTTGCATGACAGTGAGCGCCTGGGAGCAAGGGGACAAGCGCTGGAATTGTTTCAGGACCTGCAGCAGCTAGTGTATGATCCGCATTGGTGGCAGCTTGCCTATAACCAGGACGATGAATGCATCGGATTGGTGATGCCCGCGAAAAGCCCTGCCTTTGCTACGATCGGCTACATCGGCGTGATGCCGGAGCAAAGAGGACGCGGATACATCCATCAGCTTCTTGGGCGGGGAACGGACATCCTGCTGAAAGCGGGGGTCACTCCTATTCGGGCGGATACCGACGTGCATAACGAACCGATGGCCAATGCCTTTCGGAGGGCCGGGTACATTCAGTTTGCCACACGTTCAGAGTACGGACGCAACATTCATATAGAGATCCCACGATAGAAAAACACCCCTCCAGACAAGCGGGCGAGTCCCAGCATTGTCGGGAGGGGTTTGCTGTTTCATTCGCTTTTATCTATACTGATCGTGGGTCGGTTCAAAAACGTTTTCGCCTGAATGGCGCACCATGACAAAACCGCTGACATTGTCCAGACCATGCAGCAGCGCGTTGTGGTGAGCGATGATTCGCTCTGCCGAAAGAACATCGTTGCCAGTCGTCGAGTGGGCGTCTGCCACCAGTGTCACATCATATCCGAGGGTGGTCGCCCTTCTGCACGTCGTATCTACGCAGTATTCCGTCTTGCAACCGACGACTGCCAGATGGTTGATTTCCCGCGCTTGAAGTTCTTTGTGCAATTCCGTGAGCTGAAACGCGTCTGTTGCTTTTTTTCGGATGACCAGTTCGTCGGAAAGCGGCGCAATCTCGGGATGTATTTGAAATTCGGCCGAGTCTTGGGCGGCTACATCCAAATCTTGAACATAAACAACAGGTATGGACTGGCTTCTCGCCGTGGAAATCAGTTTCGTTATGGTCTGCAAAACGTCTTCCTTTTGAAAAACCGGACCGATTTCGGGTCCTTCGACAATTCCTACTTGTACGTCAATGACAAGCAATGCCGTTTTCCGCTGCATGCAGTACCTCCTCCTGAAATGGGGGGAGTCAATGGGTATGCATCCCCCTGCAGAATGACAAGTGGTGATGATTTGTATCGTAACGAGTGTTCAAATATGTGCTCATAACCATTCAGCTCCTTTCAAAAACCAGGATGGCAATCCCGTTAGTATGGGTAGGATTGCTTACCGAGTAGCGTAGCATAAATTTTCTGTCAAAAACAGAGGGGAAACTGGACAAACCTGCCAGTGGCTTCCCCGGCAGTAGAAAAGGAGAAAAAAGCATGCGGCCATTCACAGAAAGAGCGGTGGCAATCATCCGCAGTATTCCTCCGGGGAAAGTGATGACCTATGGGCAAATTGCCACGTTAGCCGGAAGTCCGAGGGGGGCAAGGCAGGTCGTCAGAATCCTCCATTCCATGAGCAATAAGCATCGCCTTCCGTGGCATCGCGTCATAAACGCGGAAGGGAAGATCAGCTTGCAGGAAGAGGAATCCCGGACCATGCAAATGCTTCTGCTGCAAGGGGAAGGGGTCGAGGTGATCGGCGGGAAATCAATCAACCTGAGCATCTACCAATTTCATCCTCAGCCCGCCATGCACCCGGATAGCGAAGACTGCTTCTGAGAGCAAGAAAGTGAAAGCAAAAAAGCAGGGACACCAAAATATATAAAAAGGCACCCAATCAGCTTGGATGCCTTTTTCGGCTGTCGTCTTATTCATATCTCTCCCGAATGACCCGCCACCTCGTCTTGATGAGGCTCTCAATGCCTTTCGTAATTTGCACCAGCAGGATGGAAGCAAGCCCCGTGCTCGCGTAGACGACGAGCAAATACATCAGCGAATACCACGTGTTGCTGAACAGCCACGAGACGTCATTTCCGAAAAGATCCTTCAGCCATTCCTTGTAGAGAATGAGGAAGGCCGAGTGAAACAGGTAGATAAAATAGGTAAGACCTTTGCGAAACTTGAGCTGTACCTTGTCGACCAGCTCCAGGAAGAAGACGACCATGACCAAAAAGGTAATCAGTGTCGCAATCACAAAGGACAGATGAACCGCCACATACATTTTGCTGGATAGGATGAAAAAGACAGCACTGATGACGGAGACGCTTGTAAACAAAATCAGGTAGGACTGTTTCCTTTGCAGGTAAGCAAAGATGGTTTCCCGATACCAGTACACCAGATGGCCGATATAAAACGTGAAGATCCACGTCGGGAGAAGATGGCGAGTCGTCAAGCCAAGCCACCCCTGGTGGAGGTAATTAATGTACACATATTGAACCGCCATGAATACCCAAATGAGAAAAAGGATGTTTTTCTTGGTAATCACATTGCGGAACAGGTAGGCGAACAGGTAGTACTGGCAAATCATAAACACAAAATACAGGTGGCCGCCCGTTTTTCCCAGAAAGATGTTGAAAAAATCTGTGGAAGTGCGAGGCCACACGTCATTGAGCAAGTAATGATACAAGACGCCGCACACCAGGAACGGCACGTAGATGTAGGGGAGCTTTCCCGAAAAGAACTGCCAAAAGCCCGGCTTTTTCTTTTCAAGCGTATAGGCGGTCATGTATCCGCTCACGATGGCCAAAAGCACTGTGCCATAGCGGCTGATCTGGTTTAAGGCAAGCACCCAGAAGGGATCGGTAAAGTCCAGCACGGAAGCGGTAAAATGACCGGCGACGACCAGAAAGGACGAAAGCAGTTGAATGAAAAACAAGGCTTTCAGGATCTTCGAGTCGGTGGACATAAGCAAGTAATCTCCATTCGTTTATTTCATGAAACATCATCATTTTCAATGAAGATAAAGATGAAAAAGAATCAGTTTTCATGATAGTAAACTATTCTTTGAATTATATTAGAATACAGACAGTATGAAACATGTAAATTTTAAAGAGAATTCCATCGTATGGTAACGAACTTGTTGAAGCTTGGCAATTCGTCAGCATGTTCATATGCACAAGGATGATATGCATGGATATTCAGATTCCTGATTCCGCAAAGGGAGGAAGCCGACATTGCTGAAAGAGAAAGCCATTATCGTTACGGGCGCTGCTTCAGGCATCGGGCTTGAAATTGCCAGACAATGCATTCAAGAGAATGCCCACGTAATCGCCTGCGACCGAAATCGCGAGAAGCTTGCGGAAATCAAGCAATCTATCAACTCGGACGCGCTGGACGTATACACTTTGGACGTCACGAGATACGAGGAGGTTGCAAGCTTTTTCGCCTGGGCCAGCGAACGGCATCCCGCAATCAACGGGCTGGTCAACAACGCCGGCATTTATCTGGGAAAAAGCATCCTCGATTATGACGCAGATGAAATCGACCAGGTGATCAACGTAAACATAAAGGGATTCATCTACTTTTCGAGGCTGTTCGGGAGAATGCTGCTTGATCAAAAAAGAGCCGGAGTCATTGTGAACCTGTCATCTGTTTCGGGATTGGAAGGAAGCTCTGATGCCGTATACGGTCTGTCAAAGGCGGCCGCAGTCGGTCTGACCAAAAGCTGTGCGATGAATTTTGCGCCGTATATCCGGGTGAATTGCGTAGCACCCACACTGGTAGATACCTCGATGATGGACAAGGTGCCTGTGTGGAGAAAGAACGAATACAGAGAGCACGAGCTGATCAAGTCCCCGGTGCTGCCTGTCGATGTGGCAAACACGGTTGTATTTCTGCTGTCTGAAAAGGGGAGGAATTATACTGGCGCTACCTTTGATTTGAACAACGGGTGTTACCTAAGGTAATCGATGGAGCGAAACGAAGAGATTGATAAACAAGCGGCTCCGGTATATGATAGAAGAAACGGATTGCGAACGTTTGTTTGCAATGGTGAAAACAGGAGGACAGGCAGATGAACCGATGCGGGTGGGTGACACAAGATCCGCTTTACCTCGAATACCATGACAAGGAGTGGGGCGTTCCGGTCTACGACGACCGTCTGCTCTTTGAATATTTGAATCTGGAAGGCGCGCAAGCAGGGCTGAGCTGGTACACAATCCTCAAAAAGAGAGAGAACTACCGGCAGGCTTTCGACAACTTTGAGCCCGAAAAAATCATCAAGTATGACGAGCGGAAAATAGACGAGCTTCTGCAAAACGAAGGCATCGTCAGAAACAAGCTGAAGATCAACGCTGTTATTGCAAACGCCAAGGCGTATTTTCGGGTTGTCGAGGAATTCGGTTCATTCAGTGCGTACATCTGGTCATTTGTGGACGGGAAACCGGTCCAAAACCATTTCAAAGAGATGAGCGAGGTGCCCGCCTCCACAGAGGTAAGCGACAGGCTGAGCAAGGATTTGAAGCGGCGGGGATTCAAGTTTGTGGGAACCACGATCTGCTATGCGTTCATGCAGGCCGTCGGAATGGTAAACGACCATATTGTGACGTGCATGTGCTACCAGGGGAAACAGAAAAAAGAAGCATAGGGATATACAGGTGCAAGCGCCTCGGGAAAAACGGGATTTGGCTGATCAAACATGACACCCAGTTGTCAACTTTCTACCCGTAAAATGTGTTTGTAAAGACAGAGACAATGAAGGGAGCAATTGGGATGGAACCGACCTATGTTTTTCAGGATGCTTTGTACATAAAGGGGATTGCTGCCAGGACGACGAATGAGCGGGAAGCACGGGGAGAAGGAAAAATTCCGGGCCTGTGGGAACGGTTTTTCACCACGGATGTAAGCGGACGGGCGAAAGCAGTCAAAAACCCTCATCTCACCTACACGCTTTATGCGAATTACGAAAATGGAGCGGCTGGCGAATATACCGTGCTGATCGGCCATGAGTCGGAAGCTGGCGAGGCAGAAGAGGGGATGGAGGTCATTTCGGTACCGGCCGCGAAGTATGCCGTCTTTACCTCGGAGAGAGGGCCGGTCGGCGCCGTCGTGACCGAAGCGTGGAAGCGCATCTGGGAATGGTCTGCGACTTCACAGGAGCGCCGTACCTTTACCGGAGACTTTGAATTGTACGATGCCCGTGACTTTGATCCGCAGAATGCAGTCGTTCGGATTTACGTAGCCGTTGAATAAGACAGCGAAGGAAGGGGCTGACAAGGAGCCTCCTATTCCTGCAAATCGGGACCGGAAACTTCTCCGGTCCTTTTTATGCCTGGAACAAAAAGGCCGCAATTGTATGAAGAAGGGGTCAGTGCTCGCAGCTCCTATTGCACGAAAATTCCGTTTATCTGTCGCCTCTCCTGTTTAAATGAGGGGAAACGGGACAAATTCGACAAATTTAAAAGGAGATTGCCCAGCTTTAAAAGAAAGAAGAACTACCCATGAAAAAATATCCAACGAAAGAAAGGGAGCAAACAGTTCTCTCACAAGCTGGGGAAAGGAGCAGGACGTGAACTTCATGGAAACGCATCGTGTAAAAAATGATGTGCACATCAGTCAACTAGCCTCAGTAGGGCAAATCGCCGCAGGGATTGCACATGAGGTAAAGAACCCGCTGACAGCCGTAAAGGGTTTTTTGCAGTTGCTCAAGGAGGAGCCGAATGAAACATACGTTGACATTGCCCAATCGGAACTGCAGAATGCTTTGGCTACGCTTGAAAACCTTTTGCATGTAGCCAAGCCCGATCTGGAGGAGGAGCCCATACAGTCCGTTAATCTTTCTGTAGAGCTGGAATCCTTGGTACATCTTTTTCAGGACCAATTGTATCGCGTGGAGATAAGAAAGAAAATTCACAATACGGACGCCTGCGTGTATGGACGGAAGAATCAGCTTAAAAAAGCATTTTTCAACCTGCTGAAAAACGCTTTTGAAGCGATTCCGGACAAGGGAGCCATCACGATTGAACACAAGGTGGAAGAGGAGCAAGTGGTTATCTCCATCGAGGATACCGGAACGGGAATTCCGCAGGAAAAGCTGTCTATGCTGGGCACCCCTTTCTTTTCCACAAAAGTCGACGGGACCGGGATGGGACTGACCCAAGTGTTTTCTGTCATTCATCAACATGGAGGCAGGATTCAGGTTTACAGCGAGGAAGGAAAGGGTACACGCTTCACGCTGAGCATCCCCAAGGAATCAACAAGGTTAACTCGTGGAGTGATTGAATTGAAATTGCATTCAACAGCAGGCCAGGAGCTGCGGGATTTCTTTCTGGAAAATCGGAACGAATTCGAACAATGCTTGCTGGCTGAGGCGGTCAACGTCAAGGAGAAAATACACGAAATACAGCAGGTGGGAAACGTCAACTTGCTGGCGAACGCTCATAAGCTGGTCCTTTACATCGTCGATGGCCGCGAGCACGATGTGATTTCCTTCGCCCGACAGGAAGGGGTTGTCTGGGCCAAGCATTCGCTGACATTAGCGTTCAAGCTCGAGTGGGTGCAATCCATCCGCAGGGTTCTTTGGGATTTCCTGTACAATTATGACAAGCTGCAGAATCTCGAGAGCAGCCGGGAAAACTTCTACTCGCTGGAAAAACAAATCAATGAGTTGGTCGATCGGTTCCTTAATTATTTCTTTATCAGCTACTCCGATTACAAGGAGCAGCTTATTCAGAAGCAGAGAGAACTCGTCGACTATTTATCTGTCCAGTTCATTCCGTTAAAGCCTGCCATGTGCATTTTGCCGCTGGTAGGAGCGATAGACAGCCATCGTTTTTCTTTAATTGAGGATAAAGTCATTACGCAGATTGGCACGAATAAAATCGAGGTGCTGATTTTGGACCTCTCCGGCGTTGCCGAAATGGAGATAGCCGTGATGGAACGCTTCTTGCACCTGCTCGAAGGCATAGCGATGATGGGCTGCAAGGGTGTCATCACCGGTATGCGCCCGGAAATCGTAAAGGTCATGATCAGAAACGGAATATCGTTTGACAGTAAAGCTATTATGAAAGGAACGCTTCAACAGGCCTTGGTGGAGTACATGACGCCGGGACCTGAACCGGAAATCCCCCCGGTGTAACGGCTGTCGCATGGCCAGCATTTTGGGTCACCACCTGTATTTGCCCACATATGATATCTCAAAACATTTACATGGGAGAGTTAGGCAATGTGGGATAAACAGCTGGAACTTACGGTAGATAAGCTTTTGCCCTGTGGAGCAAAGATCCTCGCAGCAGCAGGGAAGGCGCCGTCGGACGAGGCTCCCTCGCCGTTTATTTGTTTGCGCGATCTGGACGGCGATGGAGAGGCAGAGCTGGCTGGCGCCTACAGGTGGGTCGGGGAAACCTTTTTCACGGTATGGAAAAATGGAGCGGACGGCTGGTATGCAGTCCAGACGCTTTCCAGCAGAAAGGCGGTCATTTGCGATCTGCACACGGCGCCCGTGACCAGCAGCGAAAAGTTTGACGTCATCATCGGCTGGCAGGCTGACGGGGAAGCTGCGTTGATTCAAACCCGGCATGATTGGCCGTTTGTGCTGACAACCAGAGAAGCGGGAGAAGCAGAGCCAGCCGCGCTTGCTGTCTATGAGTGGACGCAGCGCGGGCTTTTGAACAGAGCGATGCCCCCTCTCTCCTATCACAAGCTGGAAGTAGCCGATCTCGAATCTGCTGCGGGAGTGGACGGGATTGCCGAGATCATCCTCTGGCAGCAGGAGGAGGGAGGGGTGTATACGGCCGATGTGTACAAATGGAACGGGGAGCGATTGCAGCAAGCCAATGATCGCTTTCCTTCCTATTTTCAGCAGATAGCTGCGCAACTTCGGGAACAGGCAAAAGAACGGCCGGAAGATGCGAGTCTCTGGTACCAGCTTGCCAGTGCCGAGCAAAAAGCAGGACTGCCGGCACAGGCGGTTCACTCGCTCGCTACAGCGGTGAAGCTGCGCCCGTCATCCGCCGGAAAATGGCAGTCGGTTATCCGGTTGATCCGCAGCGAGCTGCAAACCAGGGCTGCTTTGTACCCCGCCCCCGTCAAAACGGCAGAAGGTACAAAATGGGGGTACATTGACAGAAACGGACGTTTTATCATTTCACCTCGTTTTGACTACGCCGAAGATTTTCAAAATAACGGTTTGGCCGTCGTGCAAGCAAACAACCACAGCGGCCTGATCAACCAGCTCGGGATATTTGTCGTAGGTCCTATTTATCAGTCGATTGCCCCCTTTTCCGAAGGGCGGGCAGCCGTTGTCGATGACCGCGGCTTTCGGGTCATTGATGAAAGAGGGAACATGTTAACGGCCACGCCTTACTCCTATATCGGAACGTATAAGGAGGGGCGGGCAGTTTTCACAAAGGTCGATGCACAAGGCCGTTCCCATTACGGCTACCTGGATCTTTCCGGCACGGAAATTATCCCGCCGGTGTATATGTCTGCCAACGACTTTCAGGACGGAAGAGCGCTTGTGCAGGTCAGGGAGGGAGAATTCGCCCTCATCGACCGCAGCGGGAAGGCGCTTCATTCCTACCAGCATCCCTATGTAGGACCGCCGGGAGACGGCCTGTTGGCATTCTCGGAGACGGAGAGCGGCCCCAAGGGCTACATCAATGAATCCGGCGAGGTGGTCATCCCGCCGCAATTTTCGGTGGCCTTGCCGTTCGAAGCGGGAAGAGCCATCGTCAATGCCTCCAGGGATTTCTCGGAAAATCTGTACGGTCTGATCGACAAGACCGGGGCGTACGTGATCAAGCCGGAATACAACGACATCAATATGCTGGGAGCAGGGCGTCTCGCTGTTGGCCGGGCAAAGGATCCGAGCAAGCCCTACATCGGATCGGCCTATGCGATAACGGACACAGACGGCCGTTTCCTGACCGATTTTCTCTACGACCAGGTCGCCGAGTACAAAGAAGGGGTAGCATCTGCAACCGATGGCCAGAGAACCTTTTTCATCGACAGAACGGGACATGTGGCGAGAAATCTTCCGGTCGTCCCGGGCAGCGGAACGTTGACGCTGGAAGGGGAGCTGGTCAAGGCGTTTGTCGATCAACGGATATCCTACTATGACCGCAGCGGAAAACTGGTCTGGAAGCAAAACACCGCCATCCCGCTGACTGGTCAGTACCGGGTTGTCGAGCACAAGTACGCTCCGAACAGAGATTATCTCGTCTACTACCCCGAAATCAGGGGCATGGCGAACAGACAGGCGCAGGAGGCGGTCAACCAACGCTTGCGTGAGCTGTCCCAGATCAAACCGATTGATCCAAATGCACAGTTGGATTACAACTACTTTGGCGATTTTGCTGTGGCGTTCTTCAAAAATCGGCTGGTGGAGCTGGAGCTGACCGGCTACAATTACCCGTTTGGCGCCGCTCACGGAATGCCGACCATGACTTATGTCCCGATTGATTTGGTCAGCGGACGGATCTATGCTCTGAAAGACCTGTTTAAGCCGGGCAGCGATTACGTCAGGGTACTGAGCGATATCGTCGGCAACCAAATCAAAAACAATCCCGAATACTCGTACGTTTTCCCGGACTCCTTTAAAGGAATCAGTCCCGATCAGCCTTTTTATGTCAAGGAAAACGCCCTGTATCTCTACTTTGCTCCGTATGAAATTGCGCCCTACGCTGCAGGCTTTCCGACGTTCCGCATCCCTTTTTCGCAGATCGCGGACATCATTGACGAGAATGGGGATTTTTGGAGATCGTTTCACTAAAATAGAGGAAATCGAGAAGCGCAGGTCTGCCTCAACAGCAGATTTGCGCTTTTTTGCGAAGAAAGAAGCGAGACGAGGCAAAATGCCGGTTTGTGCCATTTGCGGTCCGCACAGCAAATGGCAGCGTGGTCCGAAAGTCCTGTTTCATTTGCTTGTCCTTATATATAGGAAAAACGATTCATGATTTTTCCAAAAGTGAAAGTTGATTCAATATATTGGCAAATGCTATGATTACTTTCAAGAATTTTTTGTAGGATGTGATCGTATTATGCCGATTATTGGCATTGATTTAGGTACGACCAATAGCCTGGTTTCTTGTTGGACAGAGGAGGGCTCAGTGATCATTCCCAACGCTTTGGGAAGCAACCTGACGCCTTCTGTTGTGAGTGTAGATGAAAATGGGGAGATCCTCGTCGGACAAGTGGCCAAGGAGCGTCTGATTACACATCCCCATCTGACAGTAGAGACATTCAAGCGGTATATGGGCAGCAACAAAACCTTTCAGCTTGGATCGTATACATTTTCCCCGGAAGAGCTGTCTGCATTTGTCATCCGTTCGCTGAAGGAGGATGCAGAGGCATTTCTGGGAGAACCCGTGACAGAGGCCGTGATCAGCGTTCCGGCTTATTTTAATGATGCGCAGCGAAAAGCCACGCAGAGGGCCGGAGAATTGGCCGGCTTGAAAGTGGAGCGGCTGCTCAATGAGCCGACGGCGGCCGCGATCGCCTACGGTCTGCATCTCCAGGACCCGGAAACCAAATTCCTCGTCTTTGACCTCGGGGGCGGGACTTTTGACGTCTCCGTCCTGGAGCTGTTTGATCAGGTCATGGAGGTCAAAGCGATCGCCGGTGACAACTACCTGGGCGGCGAAGATTTCACCGAGCTTCTCTGCTCGCACTTTCTCCAGCACCATCTGCTGACAGCGAGCGATGTCAGCGAAAAAGCGATGAACGCCTTGCGTAAGCAGGCGGAGCTGTGCAAGCGGCAGCTCGGCACAGAAAAGTACGGCACGATGAGCTGCATGATCGATGACAAGACCTACGAATTGCAGATCGGCCGGGATGAATTTGAAGTCATTGCAAAGCCGCTGCTTGCTCAGCTCCGCGCTCCGATCGAGCGGGCCCTGCGCGATTCGTCGATTACTCCGCGCGAGCTGGACGCTATCGTACTGATCGGCGGCGCTACACGGATGCCGCTCATCTATTCGTTTGTCGGCAAACTGTTTGGGCGCCTGCCTGCATCGCATATCCACCCGGATGAAGCCGTGGCTTTGGGAGCGGGGATTCAGGCCGCGATGAAGGAGCGGAATGAAGCGCTGCGGGAAGTGGTATTGACTGACGTCTGTCCGTACACGCTCGGCACTATGGTCGCGGTCGAGACGGACTCGGGAAGCTACGAGTCGGGTCATTTTTATCCGATCATTGAACGCAACAGTACGATCCCGGTCAGCAAGGTAGAGCGTCTTTACCCTGTGCACGAGAACCAAAAGGTGATCAAGGTGGAGATTTATCAGGGAGAGAGCCGTCTGACGAAAAACAACATCAAGCTCGGGCAGATGGAAATCCCGATTCCTCCCGCCACCGCTGGCCAGCAGGCTGTGGACGTCCGCTACACTTACGATATTAACGGCATTCTGGAAGTAGAGGTCACCGTCGTCGAGACGGGCGTGAAAAAACGGATGATTATCGAAGAGAACCCCGGGGCCGTTTCCCGCAAGGAAATCGAGCAACGTCTGAAGGAGCTGGAGGCCATCAAGATCCATCCCCGAGACAGGATGGAAAACAGGCTGCTCCTGGCACGGGGAGAGAGGATGTACGAAGAATCGCTGGCGGAAAAACGGTACGAGATCGCCCAAGCCTTGCAGCGCTTCGAAAATGTCCTCAAGCGTCAAAATGATGCGGAAATCAAGAAGGAAGCGGAGCTGCTGAAGGCTGTGCTGGATCGGATTGAGAGGTGCCAGGACTATTAATATGAACAGTTGGGAATTTTTGGGTATCGAACCTACGTCCGATCAGGGGGCAATCAAGCGAGCGTATGCCAGACTGTTGAAAACCTATCACCCGGAGGACGATCCGGAAGGGTTTCAGCGGCTGCGGGAAGCGTATGAGCATGCCCTCCGCGAAGCGAAATTTTTACAGGAAGCGGCTGCGTCAGGCGATGCGGCTGGTTCTGTTTTTGTACTCGATCCGGAGGAGGAAGCAGCTCCGGCAGCAGAAGCGGTATTGACTGGCGTCCGGGAGCAAGGACCCCGCGAAGGGGAAGCCCTTGAAGCAGGGGTCCCTGAGCAAGCGGGAGAAAGGCTGGCCAGCCGAAGCTTTTCAGCGGGAAAAGAGCCGGCCACACCCGAGGAGCTTGCCGAGCATTTTATTTCGCAAGTGACTGTGCTCTACGCTGATTTCCCATCCCGGATTGACCGCGAGAAATGGGTGGCGCTGCTGGAAAAGGAAGAATACTGGCAGCTGGAAGTCAAGCAGCGGACCAACAAAGAAATGCTGACATTCCTGATGGAGAAGTACCATTTGCCCCGTCAAATATGGAGGCTGTTGAACGATTACTTCTTCTGGACCGATCAGGAGATGGAGCTTTCCCAGGAGTTTCCGGAAAATTTCATTCGCTTTGTCATCAACCAGATCAAAAAGCCGTGGGAGCTTCGCTACGATTTTTTGAAAAAAGACGAGGACAGCGATTACGAGTACGACGACTTTATCGATTGCCGGGAGCACGCGTTTCGGGCGATGCTGGACAATGAGCTGGAGGAAGCCGAGAAGTACCTCGCGATTGCTTCCAACATGTTTACCGAGGACCCCGATCTGCTCAGGATGATCGGGCACTTCTATCTGCGCAAAGACGATCTGGAGAACGCTTTTCATGCCTTTTACCGGCTGACCGAGGTGCTTCCGGAGGAGATCGACGGCTACATCCATCGGGCAAACATATTGCGGAAGATTGGCAAGTACGAAGAGGCGCAAGAAGACTATCAGCATGTCCTCTCGCTTTCTCCCGACAATGAACTCGCTTTGAGCGGGCTTGCCCGCTGCTATGTCTCGCTTGGAAAGCTGACCGAGGCGAGGGCGGTGCTGAAGCGGATACTCGTTCAATGTCCGTACGACATCGACGTACAAGTCCGCCTGCTTGCGCTAAACGGCTTGCTCGCCGATCAGCTTCAGGAGGAACTGCAGGAGGCGCCGGACGATCACGAGCGCAGGTTTTGCTTGGCGAGCGTCTGCTTCGATCTGGAACGGTATGAGGAGTGCGTAGAATCACTCGACCGCATTCAGAGAGCCATTCCGCTTACAGTGGACATGGAGCTGCTCTGGGGCCGGGCGCTGATCAAGCAGGAACAGACGGAGGAAGGACTCGCTCATCTGGATAAGGCGTTGGAGCTTGCCCGCCAGGCAGGGGACAGCGAGTGGGCGATTCTCCTGGAGCGGGGTACTACGTATGTGGAAAGCAACCAATACGAGGCGGCCATCGAAGACCTGACCGCCGCCATGGAGCTTATGCCCAACCATCCCGAGATTCTCCATCAGCTGGCGGAGGCATATCGCTGCCAGAAGGAATACAAACGCTGCGTGGAGCTGTCCGATCAGGCCATTTCGTTGAACCCTACACGCTGGATTTATTATTCGACCAGGGGGCTCGCCCACTATTGGCTGAATCATTACAAGGAATCCAGAGATGACCATCAGATCGTCATCAACCACGAGTACAACTTCTCCGGGGCCTGGCATCGAAAGGCATACAGCCATTTTCGTCTGGGCGAATACGACAGGGCGATAGAAGGCTTTCACGAATCCGAACGGTGGGGGGACAACGAGCTGTCCTTTTACTTTATCGCGATCTGCCATTTCAAGTTGGGAGATTACGAGAATGCGCTCGGGGCCATTGAATATTACAAAGAGAGCCACGAAAACGACCCCGATGCCTATCTGGTGATGGGCGACGTGTATCGCGGGATGGGAGACGAGGAGCAAGCACGGGAAGTGTACTGCAGCGGGGCTGCCCAGTTCCCAGACAATCAGGATCTGGTCAAAATGGCTGTATACAGCCTGCTGAAGGAGAATGCTCAGACGAGAGCGATTCCGTATCTCAAGCAGTTGCTGCTGGGCGAGGACTATCGCGAATGGGCCGCCACTTCATTGCTCAACATCTCGATCCAGCAAGGGGAGTGGGAAGAGGCTGTCGCCATCGCAGACAATTTCCGCAATGTGGTACCGAAGGAGCAGTGGGACCCGACCCTCCTGTTTTATGCCGGCTATGTTCATTACCGCCTGGAGCGTTATCAGACAGCTGCGCTTTACCTGGAGCAGGCTTACCGGCTCAAAGCGGACGGCGATACATGCAGTTATTTGAGCATGGTCTATTTTGATCTGGGCAGGATGGAAGAGGCTGCTGCTTTTGCCAAGAAAGCGTTGGAGGCCGTTCCCGGAAATGCCGAGTATCAGCGCCGTTACGAGGGAATCGTCAGCCAAAGCAAGAAAGGGCTTTTCGGTCTGTTCCGTAAAAAACAATCCTCCCAAGCTTTGTGGCCATCCTCGCTTCCCTTCGTATGGCACCAGGAGCTTGAAGAGGTTCCCGACATACATTATTGGCAGGGGGAGGAATAGCCGATGAGCAGCAAACAAGCGACACTCGATCCGACCGACTTGTGGGGATTGGCGCTGGGGGCCGTTTTATTTGAGATGAACGGCTACGATGCCGCAAACAACTACGAAATCGAGCCAACCGAAGAGAATCTCGAAGCAATCCGGCGGTCTCTGAAACGAGGCTGGGGAATCGAGAGCACCGAGGATTTGATGAACAACCTGCGCTGGCTTCAGGAAGAGGGGCATCGCACCTCCTTTTACGAAATGCGTAGCTTCTTGTCCACTCTGTCTATGGCGGATCAATCAGCCTTCCTTGAGACGCTGCCGAAAAATACGGAAAAGCATATGCAGTACATCCTGGTAAAGGCGTACATGCACAAGCTTCCTCTGGCGGGCATCGCAGCATGGGATTTTGGCAGATATGTCGATTTGTGCAGGATGGGGGCTTTTGTCGGATACATATCCGAGGAAACATCATGGGAGTTGATCAGGAAAGTGGCGGTCGTGGCCCAGGAATCGTATTCGGGCTGGCTGGAGTACGGCATCAGCTACGTGGCTGGCCGTCAATTTTGGCTGGGGACGATCAGTGAGGAGAAGGCCAAGCAGCATACCGACTATGTCCGAAGCCTTGTTTTGAATAAGGACAGCCTGTGGCGGAGGCTTGATTGGAATTTGAAGCTTGTGGATGAAGAAGAGGCGGAAGAGGCTGCGGAAGCGGAAGAAGTGGAAGCAGAAGCTGTGGAGACAGTTGTAGTTGAAAAAGAAGAACTGGAAGCAGAAGCTATGGAAACAGTAGTAGCAGAAACAGTAGAAGTACAATCAGAAGCCGTAGAATCAGAAATAGCCCAAGCAGAACCAGCAGAAGTCACAGCGAAAGACGCAGAAACTGAACACATAGAAGTGGCTACCGAAGAAGCGGAAACAGAAACCAGACAGAAGTAGAGGAACGAGAACGAAAGAACGAAAAGCATTTCTGGAACAAGTACAAAAGCGAAGTCAAAGCCATGTCAAGCTATTGAAATGCCACACGACGTGAAAAGTCACCCCAGAGGTGGCTTTTCTCTTTTTTCTGCAAGCACTGATTTGTGCATAAGGGACAAATTTTATCCGTCTTTTTAGCTGATCAGGCCGTATTCCTCGCCAAACGGCTCTGCCTATAATGTAAGGAAAACACAAGGCAAAGTTGACAGGAGGGGTTGGCATGCTGGGCATTATTCGTGTTCTCACGCTTTCCGATCCCCGCGATGTACACCGTCACGGGGAGCTAATCGAGCGACAGTACCAGATTCCGGTAGTGAGCGAGTGCATCTGGGATCAGCCGAAAGGCATCTACGATCAGGAAACAGAGGACATTGCGGTCCCGAAAATCATTGAGGTGGCCAAACGCCTGGAGGCAAAGGGCTGTCAAGCGATCGGGATCAGCTGCGCGGCCGACCCGGCTTTGGCGGAAGTGAGACAGGCTGTCCGTGTCCCGGTGATCGGAGCGGGCTCGGCTGCCGCCCATCAGGCGATGGCGATGTCGCGCAAGGCGGGTGTATTGACGATTCTCGATGATGCACCGCCGCTGGTCAAACAAATCCTCGGGGATGCCTATGTCGGCATGAAAAGGCCCGATGGAGTGCGAACTACTCTTGATCTGCAAACCCCGGAAGGACGGAAAAATGCGCTCGAAGCGGCGAAGTGGCTGAAAGAACAAGGAGCAGAATCGATCGTGCTGTGCTGCACCGGCTTTGCCACGATCGGCTTTGCCAAGGAACTGATGGAGAGGCTGCAGCTGCCCGCCATGGACCCGATCATGGCGATCGGAACGACTGCCTCGATGTTTCTGAAAAAACAGAATTCGCTTTCCCCGGATGGAGCCGCCGTATGAAAAAGCTGGGGGCAATCACCATCGGTCAATCACCGCGTGTCGATGTAACGCCGGAGATGCTGCCTTTTCTCACCGAGTTTCAGGTCGTGGAAAAAGGGGCATTGGACGGGCTTGGCCCGGAAGAATTGGCAGCCCTTGCGCCGAAGCCGGGTGAAAATGTGCTGGTCAGCCGCTTGCGGGACGGCTCGCAGGTTACGATGTCCAAGCAGTCCATCCTGCACCTGATGCAGCAGCGGATCGACGAGCTGCAAGCAGATGGAGTCGACGTTATTTTGCTGTTGTGCACCGGTCATTTTCCGTCTTTTGACTGCAACGCTCTACTGCTGGAGCCGGACCGCATCCTAAACAACGCCGTTCACGGCTTGCTGGCAAAGGGCAAGCTCGGCGTCTTCAATCCGGTACCCGAGCAGCGCGAAGCTTCGTTGGAGAAATGGGAACGCGACGGACTCGAGGTCTTCACGGCAGCCGGTTCTCCGTACCTGCCGGGCGACGAGATCGAAAAGGCGGCACTTTCGCTGAAGGAGCATGATGTAGACTTGATCTTGCTGGATTGCATGGGCTATACGGAGGAAATGAAGCGGACGGTCAAGCAGATTACAGGCAAGCCGGTCATCCTGTCGCGGACGCTGGTCGCGCGGGTGCTGGGAGAGCTGGGCTAAATCTACAGAGGATGACGAACTGAAGAATGGATAGCAAACTGGGGCAGTCCTATCGTAGGCAACTACTTGATCGGACTGCCCCTTTTGATACAGAGAGTGTCGCCTGCCCCTGACTATTTCAACCAGCAAGAAAATTTTATCGTTAATACTAAATTTTTTGTCTATTTTGACTATATTTTTGCTACACTATTTTTCAAACAGCGCGGCGAAGGAGGGAAGCTTTGTGAACGGAGTGACCATTCGAGAGTTAATGGAGATGCCCCTTTTGAAAGACGCTCGTGTTATCAGTGGATTTGAAGGCATGGATCGTGTGGTGCGGTTTATTGATATCATGGAAGTCCCGGATTTGAGAGGGTGGCTGCGAGAAGGCGAACTGCTTTTGACTACAGCGTACTCCATCCGTCACGCTCCTTCGCTTTTGCCCGAAATCGTCGAACATATGGCCCAGGCGGGAGCAGCGGCACTGGCGATCAAGCCGGAGAGGTTTCTCCACGACCTGCCGGAAGAGATGATTTCGGTGAGCAATCGCTATCAGCTGCCGATCATTGAGCTGCCGGCGATGATCCCCTATATGGACATCACCCATGCCGTCATGGAGCAGGTGCTGGATCGCCAGGCGGCTCTGCTGCGCCGCTCCGAGGAGGTATACCGGACGCTGACGACGATGGTTTTGGAAAACAGCGGGCTGCAAGCGGTGGCAGATAATGTTTCGGAGCTGGTCAAAGGAGCGGTCCGGGTGCTGGACAACCACGGACACGTACTCGTCTCCGTCCCGCCGGACTGGAAGCCGCAGTCCAAGCAGCTGGAATGGGATATAGCGGTAGACAAGCAGGTAGTAGGCAAGCTCCAGATAGACAAGGAAAGCCTGGACGACATCCAGCAGGTATGCGTGGAGCAGGCGCGAGTCGTGGTCGCCCTGGAGCTGATGCGTACCAAAACGGCCATGGATACAGAGAATCGATTGAGAGGAAATTTTATCGACGAGCTGCTCTCCGCCGTTCCCCCCGCCAGACATGAGGTAGAGCGGAGGGGAAGACAGCTCGGCTTGAACCCGGGCCAGGATTGGGAGGTAGCCATTATTGAAGGCAACGAAACGGTTGTTCGCCAGATCGCGGCGCCCGCTTCGCGTTTTCGCCAGTCTCTGGAGCAGGAGGCTCAGCAGAGGGGCTTCCAGGCACACGTGGAGGTCAGGCATAATTCGCTGCTGCTTCTGCTCTCCAGCAAACCGGCAGGCCAAGAACAGCCAGGAAAGGCCAAGAAAGGCACGGAAACCGAAGCTGTCCCCGGTTTTGAGTGGCGGCATGGCATTGAGCGAAGTCTGCGCGAGCAAGGGGGCAAACGGCATGATATCCATATCGGATGCGGAAGAGCCTATCCCTTGTGGCATGTGCATCAGAGCTATACGGAAGCGAGAAAAGCGCTGGCGATCGGGATGAAGCTGTCCCGTCCCATGGAGGTCACGGCCTTTGAAGATGTCGAGGCCTTTCAACTGTTGGCAGAGTATGCGGATCATGCTCATTTCTCCGAGCTGTTCGAGCGAAAGCTGGGGAAACTCCATGCACATGACAAAGAGCACGGCAGCGACTTTTTGCGAACTCTTTACCACTTCCTGGAGTCATCGGGAAATTTGATCGAGACATCCAATCGTCTCTATATTCACCGCAATTCGGTCAAATACAGACTGCAGCGGATTCGCGAAATCATTCCAATCGACTTGAGCTGTCCGAGGCAGCGTTTTGTCTATCATCTATGTCTGACGTATCATTACTTGAAAGCAAATGAATAGCCCGCTGCAGCCGTCTTCTGGACGAATCATGATCCAGCGGCGATTGCCATGCATTGCTACAAATCCCAACCATTGTAAATAATTGGGATTTTGTGTTAGAATCATTCCGTGTTGAAATTATGGGGAATACTAGGAGGAGAAAATGAGAAAATGAATATTAAAAAACTTTCTATTGCGACTGTCTTGGTTAGCAGTTTAGTCGTATCTGGAGCTGGTTCTGCCTTCGCAGCATCTCAGGGCGAGACAATTAAAATAGGGAGCCTTACGATTGTTGAACGGGTATATGAAAACCCGGTAGAATATGATTTTACAAAAGCCCTAGCAAAGAGTGATTTAAATAAGATTGGTCCCTTAGGCAATGATATGACTGGTACAGTCTATGAAATGTCCACCAAGGATCTATACAAATCAAAATCTTATGAAGCTGAAATCGAAAATGATAGTGACGAAAACGATTCCTTTTCAAGAAAGGTAACAAGAAAAACCTTTTTGACCGGAAAAATAGGTGGGTCAGGCGAGACGAAAGTCAACTGGAGGATAATAGAGGGGAAAGTCGGGATTCATGCAGAAATTTCATTCGGAAAAGAAGACACTATAGAAACAACCCACACTTGGGTCATACCAAAGCGTACGATAACAACCGTTGAATACGGATCAAAAGCTGTAAAAACAACCGGAAACCTGGTGAAATATTTCCAAGGGAGAGTAAAAGATTCTAACTACGTTAACGTCAAATATTCGTACAAAGAATATTCCAGTAAAAAATCAAAAAATCTATGATCCGACCTCTCCATGTTCTTCTCCTTCTGTTTATCGTTCTTCTTAGTGGTTGTAGCGGGGATAATTCATCAGAAACAGTGGAAAAAACACCAAGTGACATGATGCAAACAGTCCCCAAAGAAAAGTCGTATGGAAGCGTCTACGACTATTTCGAAGAATTTACAGGGGAGAATTTGAAAACATCCGTGCTTCAAATCAAAAAAAGCGATAATTCGGTAGAACTCACGTTACGAATCTTACTCTCGGATTCCTTGAAAGAAAAAATGATGCATACGGAAAAACCCATTTACTTTACGTTTGGAGATCTGCCGGGTAACGAGACAATTAAGAATTTGCTTGCTGAATCTCCTTCACTCGTTCAAATTGAGTTAAACAGTAAAGAGAATCTGTATACGATTTCGCAAAAGCTGAAGCTAAAAGAAAATTTGACGGAAGCTGATAAACAGGCATTGTCTCCTGCCAATTACCGATTTCAGGTTATAAACGAAGAAGAGCTCTCTGTAGCCAGTTTTATGGGTTTAGAAAATTCGCTACTTCCAGAAGATAATCAGAAGTAGTAAAAACGCTTGTTGCGACTTGTACTTCATGTGGCCATCGTGGCCACACTCCTCATGCCATAAAAAACACTAGGGACTTGGATGCAAGATGGAACTCGATTTCCTGTACACGATGGAAATCGAGTTTTTTCATATTGGATTACTCCACTCTGTACTCCAGACTCGAAAATACGTTTCTGTTGATCCTGCCAGCCTATCTTCCGGGCTTTATTTTCCCCGTCTCACCGTCCTTCGGAACAATCAAATGTCTCCTTTCTCTTCCATATAAGCATGCCTTTATGGCAGGTTGCTTTGGAGATTCCTGTTTTTTACAAACAATTTTCCATTCATGCTATGTATTTGTTCGGTATTTTTTTGCACGGGTGCAAGCGAGTGAAACCGGGGCTCTTTGTTCAATGGGGACAAATGTTATGCCTCTTTTTTATTGCGAGCGGACGTAGTGGACAAGAAGTCGGTACAGGTACAATAACCACAAATATATGAAAATTTTCATATTTCAGACCTGGATCGGAAGTATGAGGGGGGTTGGGAGATTGCTCATTTACATTTTCCGAAGATTGCTGCTAATGATTCCGGGCCTCATCGGGATTATCCTGATTACATTCCTCTTGTCGAGGGTGCTGCCCGGCGATCCCGCCCTGATGATAGCGGGAGAGCAAGCGGACGAGGCACAGCTGGCAAAAATCAGAGAGGACCTGGGGCTAAACGATCCGCTCTACGTTCAGTTTTTCGACTATTTGGGCGCCCTTGCGAAAGGCGACCTTGGCTTTGCCTGGCACACCGGCCACAGCGTGCTCGAAGACTTCGCCACGCGCTTTCCGGCAACGGTCGAGCTGACGCTCTTCAGCATTTTGATCGCGATATTGGTCGCCATCCCTGTCGGGGTCGTTGCGGCGACGAAAAAAGAGTCGATCACCGACCACATATCGCGGGTGTTTTCATTGATCGGCGCCTGTGTTCCGATTTTTTGGCTCGGACTGATTCTGATCTACTTCTTTTATTCCAAGCTGGGCTGGTCCCCTGCACCGATGGGACGGATCGGCGGCGATATCAATCCGCCTACCCATGTAACGGGGCTGTTCCTCGTGGACAGCCTGCTGTCCGGCGACATGATCGCCTTCAAGCAGGCGCTGTCGCACATCTTGCTCCCGGCGATCTGTCTGAGTACCGGGACGATGGCAATCGTCGCACGGATGGTCCGCTCCAGCATGCTGGAAGTGATCGGACAGGACTACATCCGGACGGCGAGAGCAAAGGGCTTGATGGAGCGTATCGTCATTTTCAAGCACGGTCTGGTCAACGCCTTGATTCCGACCTTGACGATACTCGGACTCCAGTTTGGACAGTTGCTGGGCGGGGCGGTCATTACCGAGACGATCTTTTCCTGGCCCGGCCTCGGGAGCTACGTGACCGAGTCCATTTTGGCGACGGATTACGCTCCCATCCAGGCGTTTACCCTGGTCAGCGCCATCCTGTACAGCCTGATCAATCTGTCAGTCGATTTGATTTATGGATTTATCGATCCGCGCATCCGTTATGACTAGGCATCAGAGCAAAGGGGGGATTTCATGAACAGCGCAACACAGAGTTCGCCCACAACCGTTGGGAGTGCAAAGACAATCAAACCGAGGTCGACTTTTCGGCTGCTGCTGCAAAACAGGCTGGCAGCGCTCGGACTATTTTTTATCGTGATGTGGACCGTAGCGGCACTCGTGGCGCCGCTGGTCGCACCGTACGCGCCGAATGCCCCGGATACCTCCATTAAATTGCAGGCGCCAAGTGCAGAGCATTGGTTCGGTACGGACAACTTCGGCCGCGACATTTTCAGCCGCGTTCTCTACGGCGCGCAAATTTCGATTTGGACAGGCCTGATCGCCGTGGGAATCTCCTTTTGCATCGGGGTTCCGCTGGGCGGGATCGCCGCTTACTACGGCGGGGTGACCGGAAACGTGATCATGCGGGTGATGGACACCTTGCTCGCCTTTCCGTCGCTCGTCCTCGCGATGGCGATTGCCGCTTCAATTGGTCCCGGACTGATCAGCGCGATGATCGCGGTCGGGATCGTCGGGATTCCCGAGTTTGCCCGGCTGATGTTCGGACAGACCGTCTCCCTTCGCGAAAAGGAATTCGTCGAAGCGTGCCGGGCTACCGGCGTAAAGGATTCGATCATCTTGTTTCGCCACATTTTCCCCAACGCGCTGGCGCCATTGCTCGTCCGCGCGACGCTCGGGATGGGCTTTGCGATCCTGACCGCAGCCAGTCTGAGCTTCCTCGGTCTCGGTGTAAAGCCGCCGATCTCCGAATGGGGCGCGATGATTTCGGAGGGGCGGGAGTACATCATTTCCGGCGAATGGTGGCTGGTTACCTTCCCGGGCTTGGCGATTGCCACATCGATTCTCGGTTTCAACCTGCTGGGAGACGGCCTGCGAGATGTCCTTGACCCGCGCCTTCGATCCAGCAGGTAACACATATACACAAAAGTAGGGGGAGATTCATGTGAAGAAACGCAAGTGGCTAGCTCTACTAACACTGTCAGCCATGCTCGTCGCTGCGGGCTGCAGTCCCAATGCCAACCAGAAGCCGGCCGAGGGGCAAAAACAGCCTGAACAGCAGCAGGCGCAGCCTCAGGCAGGCAAAGGCATTACCATCGCGTACTCCGAAGGCGGCACGACGATGGACCCTGCGCAGGCGAGCGATCTGACCTCCGATACGCTGATCGTGGCGACCTACGACCAGCTCGTGCAATTCGGAACCAAAGAGGTAGACGGCACGCAGGTCGCCGATACCGAAGTGGTCAAGCCGATGCTGGCAAAAGAATGGAAAGTGTCCGACGACAGGCTGACCTATACCTTTACGCTCCGTGATGACGCGAAGTTCCACAGCGGCAATCCGGTCAATGCAGAGGCCGTCGTCTTCTCGATGGATCACCTGAAAAACGGGGAGTCCAGTATCTTCAAAATGGCCAGCATCGAAAGCTTTACGGCCAAGGACGACAAGACTGTCGAGCTGAAGCTGAGCAAGCAAAATCCGTTGATTCTCCAATACCTGGCGCAATACAACTTCTCGATCATCGACCCGTCGGTGGTCAAAGAGAAGGGCGTCGACTACCTGAAGACAAACGCTGCGGGCTCCGGTCCGTTCAAGCTGGAAAAGTGGGACCCTGCTTCCGAAGCGGTTCTGGTCGCCAATCCCGACTACTGGCAAGGCGCACCAAAGGTAGACAAGGTCACGATGAAATTCACCAAGGAAGCGTCCAGCCGCGTCCTGCTTTTGGGCAAAGGCGACGTCGATCTGGCTATCGAAATTCCCGTCAAAGACGTGGAAAGCTTGAAGCAAAATGAAAACGTCACGATCCACTCCAACCCGAGCAACCGGATTCTGTATTTCGCCATGAACAACAAAGTAAAGCCGTTTGACAACCCGAAGGTCCGTCAGGCCATCTCCTACGCGATTCCGTATGACAAGCTGATCAACGACGTCATGTACGGCCAGGCCAAACAGTTGAAGAGTGCCGTTCCGAGCAACACGCCAGGCTCTACCGACGCCGGTTTTGTCTACACGCACGATCTGGTAAAAGCAAAGCAGTTGCTGAAGGAAGCGGGACTTGAGAACGGATTCTCGTTTGACTTCACGCTCGGCTCCGGGTTCCAGGATTGGGAAGATGACGCGGTGCTGATTCAGGCCGAGCTGGAAAAAATCGGTGTAAAAATGAACATCAAGAAAGTGGCTCGCGCGCAGTTCCTGCAAATGCAAAAAGAAAAGAATCTGACGGCGTTTCTGTCCAAGTGGACTTCGTTTGTAAACGACCCCGGCTATCACCTTGGCTTCCTGCTGTACGGCAAAGGCTCCTCCAACTACATCAACTACCAAAATCCGAAGGTGGACGAGCTGTGGGAGAAGGCGGATGTCGAGGCCGATCCGGTCAAGCGCTACGAAATGTACAAAGAGGCGCAGCAGCTCATCACGGCTGATGCACCGTGGGCGTACATGTACGAATACAACCGTGTAGTCGGAGTGAACAAAAACCTGAAAGGGTACGCGTTCTTCCCGGATGAAATCATCCGCTTCTACCCGCTCTCCAAAGAGTAGAGACAACAGCCCCCGGTTCGCACAACGGGGGCACTCACTTTCCGTACCTGGCAGTTTCCTTTCGCCGATGGGCCATCACATCTACTTATTGCCGTGAAAAGGGGTGCACCAATGACTGATTGGAATCGATTGGTTATCGAAGAAATTGACAAGCGACAAGACGAGCTGATTGAGCTTTGCTCCAGGCTGATTCAGTTTCCCAGCGAAAACCCGCCGGGAGATTCCCGGCCGATCAGCAAGTTCATCATCGACTATTTGAAGCAGGAAGGGATCGACACCGCGATCCACGAATCCGGGGAAACGATGTGGAACCTGATCTCCACCATCGGCAGCCCGTCGCCTGACCGCCATCTTTTGTATTGCGGCCACACGGATGTAGTGCCGGCTGGCGACCTCTCCCGGTGGGACGTACCCCCGTACAGCGGCCTGGTGAAGGACGGCTTTATTCACGGACGCGGCGCAACCGATATGAAGGGCGGTCTTGCCGGATTGATCTTCGTCACGGGCTTGTTTGCCCGGCTGGGCGTTCCGCTGGCGGGGAATTTGTCTCTCTTTATTGTCCCTGACGAGGAGACCGGCGGCGATCTCGGTGTGCCCTGGGTGCTCGATCGCGGTCTGATCGCGGGAACAGCAGCGGTGATCGCGGAGCCATCCCATCCGCAAAACCCGACCATCGGGCAAAAGGGCAGCTGCTGGTTTGAATTTACGGTTGAAGGCACCCCCGGTCACGGCAGTCTCGCTCCGCTCAACGGCGAGAGCGCCATCCTGAAGGCGGCCCGGGCGATCCAGGCCCTGCAAAAGCTGTGGGAGCTGAAGCCGGACATTCCGGCAGAGGTACAGGACATCATCAACATTTCCAAAGAGTTTGCACTCGTGCGCAATCCCGGCAAGGACGTCAGCGCCGTGCATGACCACGTGACGATCAACATCGGCACGATCAGCGGCGGGACGAAGGTAAATGTGGTGGCTGACCGCTGCACCGTGCAGGTGGATACGCGGGTGCCGTTTGGCCTCGACTATCGGGACGTGCTCGCCGAAGCGAAGCGGCTGCTCTTGGAAGAGGGAATCGATGTGGAGCTGAAGCCGTTTGGATTCCAGGGCAACGCCAACTGGACATCGGATTCCGAAGACATCGTCCGCCTGCTGGTGGAAAGCATTACGGACGTGAGCCAAAAGGAAGCGTACGGCGTGCTGCAATGGGCGTCAAGCGACGCTCGCCACTTCAGAAAGCACGGAATTCCGGTGCTGCAATACGGTCCTTCCGAGCTTGCTGGCATCCACTCGTTCAACGAGCGCGTGCCGGTCGATCAAGTGATCCAGGCGGCAAAGGTATACGCGCTGACCGCCTTGAAATTTCTCGGCACCACAAATGCCAACAAGTAAAAGGAGGGTACTGCCTTGTTAAAACAAGTATTGGAAGTAGTAGATTTGCTCGATGACGCGACAGTAAACGGAAAAAAGGTGGAGGCGTACTTGCAAGGCAAGGGAGCGGCAGCGATTCACGTCGAAACGGTTTCTTCCCCGAAAGGCTCCACCGACTTCATTCAGATCAAAATCCCGGGGAAGACCGGACGGACAAACGGCGGACAAAGTCCCACTCTCGGAATCATCGGCCGTCTCGGCGGCATCGGTGCCCGGCCTGAACAAATCGGCTTCGTATCCGATGGCGACGGTGCGGCTGCAGCCATCGCCGCTGCCGCCAAGCTGATCGAAATGCAGGCAAAGGGCGACACCTTGGACGGGGATGTCATCATCGCCACCCACATTTGCCCCGATGCGCCGACAAGACCGCATGATCCCGTTCCGTTTATGGATTCGCCGACAGACATTTTGACCATGAACAAGTACGAGGTATCGCCGGAAATGGAGGCGATTCTCTCCATTGATACGACGAAAGGTAACCGCGTCATCAACCACAAAGGCATCGCCATTTCTCCGACCGTGCGCGAGGGGTATGTACTGCGGATCAGCGAGGATCTGGTTGAAATTCTTCAGACCGTAACCGGGCAGCCAGCCGTCACCTTTGCTGTCACGACGCAGGACATTACTCCGTACGGCAACGGCCTGTACCACATCAACAGCATTTTGCAGCCAGCCGTGGCCACCTCGGCTCCTGTGGTCGGCGTAGCCGTCACGGCAGCTTCGACAGTTCCCGGCTGCGCGACAGGCGCTTCGCACGAGGTCGACATCGCGCTTGCGGCCCGTTTCGCCGTTGAGACGGCCAAGCAGTACGGCAGGGGCAAATGCTCGTTCCACTCCGAGGAGGAGTTCGCCCGCATCCAGGAGCTGTACGGCTCGATGAAGCACCTGCAAACACTGGGCGGCGTTTCAAAGAATTAGGAAAGAGAGGCGACTCGTTATGCAACCACTGCTTTCGATCACCGGCTTACAAACAGAATTTGTGACCCATGCGGGCGTGGTTCGGGCGGTGGACGGGGTCGATCTGGTCTTGCACAAAGGCGAAACGCTGGGCGTCGTGGGCGAATCCGGCTGCGGAAAAAGCGTGACATCGCTGTCGATCATCGGGCTTTTGCCCAAAGGACAAAGCCGCATCGCCTCGGGGGACATCCGGTTTGAAGGAAAGAGCCTGCCGTCCCTCTCGGATGCGGAAATGCGCAAGATTCGCGGGAACCGGCTGGCGATGATTTTTCAGGAGCCGATGACCTCGCTCAATCCCGTGTTCAAGATCGGACACCAAATCTCGGAGGCAGTCCGCTTCCACCTGAAGCTCGGAAAAAAGGCGGCATGGGAGCATTCGATCGAGATGCTGAGAAAAGTGGGGATTCCCCGCCCGGAGCAGATCGCGGACGAATATCCGCACCAGCTCTCCGGCGGAATGAGGCAGCGCGTCATGATCGCGATGGCGATGGCCTGCAATCCGCAGCTGCTGATCGCCGACGAACCGACGACGGCTCTCGACGTGACGATCCAGGCGCAAATTCTCGATCTGATGCGGGATTTGCAAAAGACAGAAGGGACAGCGATCCTGATGATTACGCACGATCTCGGTGTCGTGGCCGAAATGTGCGACCGTGTCGTCGTCATGTACGCGGGACAGGTCGTCGAGGAGACGGATGTAAAGACGCTGTTTCGCGACCCCAAGCATCCGTACACCAAAGGGCTGATGGCGTCCTTGCCGCAGCTTGCGGGCGATCAGACGCGCCTGCAGTCGATCCCGGGGAACGTGCCCAATCCGCTGGAAATGCCGCCGGGCTGCCGGTTTGCCCCGCGGTGCTCGTTCCGGATCGACGCTTGCGACCGCGTCAAACCGGAGCTGCTGGAAGTAGAGGCCGGGCATAAATGCCGTTGCCTGTTGTATGAGGAGGTGGAAGCGTGAAGCCGCTGTTGGAAGTAAAGGATCTAAAAAAGCACTACCCGATCAAAAAAGGTCTGTTTGGCAAGCAGGTAGGCGCAGTCAAAGCGGTGGACGGCGTTTCCTTCTCCATCCAGCCGGGAGAGACGCTCGGGATCGTGGGCGAATCGGGCTGCGGAAAATCGACGACAGGCCGGACGATTCTTCGTCTGATCGAGCCGACTGCGGGTGAAGTGCTGTTTGACGGCCAGGACATTCGCAAGCTGCCGCCAGACGAGATGCGGAAATTCCGCACCAACATGCAGATCGTGTTTCAAGACCCGTACGCCTCGCTGGACCCGCGGTGGACGGTTCAGCGGACGCTGGAAGAGCCGCTCCGCACCCACCTGAAGCTGTCCGAGGCGGAGATCAAGGACCGGATCGCCGAGCTGATGAGCGTAGTAGGCCTGGCCCCGTATCATGCGAGCCGTTTCCCCCACGAGTTCTCGGGCGGACAGCGGCAGCGGATCGGGATCGCCCGGGCACTCGCGCTCCGGCCCAAATTCGTGGTCTGCGACGAGCCGGTATCGGCGCTCGACGTGTCCATCCAGGCCCAAGTGCTCAACCTGATGCAGGACTTGCAAAGCCAGTTTTCGCTGACATATATGTTTATTTCCCACGATTTGTCTGTGGTGAAGTTCATCTGCGACCGGGTAGGCGTCATGTACCTGGGCAGAATGGTGGAAATGGCGCCGACGGCCGAGATGTTCGCCGAGCCGCTGCATCCGTATACGAAAGCGCTGATGTCTGCTGTCCCGGTCCCTGACCCGGAGGCGGCACGGGAGAGAATCGTGCTCACAGGCGACGTGCCCAATCCGCAATCGCCGCCGACCGGCTGCACCTTCCATACGCGCTGTCCATACGTTATGGACAGCTGCCGCCAGGCTGTGCCGGAATGGCGCGAGGTGTCGCCCGGACGTCACGTCGCCTGCCATCTGTTCGAGCAGTAACAACATTTTCATCTCAAAAGGCAGCCGTCATCTCTCTGGAGAGGCCGCTGCCTTTTTCGCAGGCAAGCATCATGATCAGAAAAGAGGAGACGCACATGAATCAGCAGATGAAACAGTTGGTGGAGAGCCTGACCCCGGAATGGACGGCGTGGCGGCGTGATTTTCACAAGTACGCCGAATCCGGCTGGGTGGAATTCCGCACGGCCTCCAAGGTGGCCGCCAAGCTGAAGGAATGGGGCTATGAGGTCCGGGCGGGTAAGGAAGTGGTCCGTGATGAAGCGCGGATGGGCGTCCCGTCAGCGGCGTTTTTGGCGCAGCAGGAGAAACGGGCAGTAGAGCAAGGGGCGGAACAAGAGTGGCTGCCCTATTTTTCCGGCGGCTTTACAGGAGTCGTCGGCATTCTCGATACGGGGCGCCCGGGTCCGACGGTCGGCTTTCGCGTTGACATGGATGCGCTGGACATTCAGGAGTCGGAGGAGGCGGATCATCTCCCGGCCGCAAACGGCTACGTCTCGGTCAATCCCGGCATGATGCACGCCTGCGGCCACGACGCCCACACCACCATCGGTCTTGGCCTCGCTCAAGTACTGATGGCGATGAAGGAAGAGCTGAACGGACGGATCAAAATTGTCTTCCAGCCAGCCGAGGAAGGGGTGCGCGGAGCCAAGGCAATGGTCGAGGCGGGCGTGTTGGACGACGTCGACTTTTTCTTTTCCGGCCATATCGGCAGCGGCGTGCCATTGGGTGAGATCGTCTGCGGAGCGAGAGGCTATTTGGCGACGACCAAGCT
This sequence comes from Brevibacillus sp. FSL K6-6036, assembly GCF_037964015.1. NCBI lineage: Bacteria > Bacillati > Bacillota > Bacilli > Caryophanales > Paenibacillaceae > Brevibacillus > Brevibacillus sp. FSL K6-6036. The sequence continues at coordinate 4,375,013 of NZ_CP150173.1, read as the reverse complement.
CGATGTCACCTACAAAGGGTATTCCTCCCACGCCGGCGGCCATCCCGAGGACGGAAAAAACGCGCTGCTCGCGGCAGCTTCGGCGGCTCTCAATATGCACAGCATTTCCCGGCATTCGCAGGGCTCGTCCCGGATCAATGTGGGCGTCCTGCAGGCGGGAAGCGGGAGAAACGTCGTGCCCGGCTCGGCTTTCCTCAAGGTGGAGACGCGCGGGGCTACCTCCGAGATCAATGAATACATGCTGGAAAGGGCAGTGCAAATCATCAGAGGAGCCGCTGCGATGCACGACGTCCAGGAAAGCATCGAGGTCGTCGGGATGGCCAACAGCTGCGACTCCAGCAGCGAGCTGATCCCGTTTATCCGCTCGCAGGCGGAAAAGCTGGCGGAGGTGCACACCGTACACGACTTCGTCGTAGCGGGCGGCTCCGAGGATGCCACCTACATGCTTCAAAGGGTGCAGGACAACGGCGGCCTCGCTTCCTACCTGGTGATCGGGACGACTCTCGCGGCGGGGCATCACAATGAAAAATTCGACATCGACGAGCGCGTGATGGCGATCGCGATTCAGACGTACGCCCTGTGTGCCTTGCATGCCGGAGAGCTGGAAGCATTGGGAAGAGGAAAGAGCGGGAGCCAAGGGCAGGACGGAAAGATCACGGAGTGACAGAAGAAGCAAAAAAAGTGATAGAAAGGGAAAAAGGACAGGAACAAAGAGCACAGAGCGGATAAGATGAGAAAGGTACTAATAGAAGACAGGTCGTAACGGAGAAGACAAAACGCCTGGTTTTTCATGGCGCACAAGCAAAGACAGGACAGCGGATGCAAGAAAAGGGCGGGTCTCCTATGGGGACCGGCCCTTTTGTTCAAGCTGAGAATAAATTCAGCCCGACAGCAGATACGAGGATGAGCCCAAAGGGATGCCGGTTTCGCTCTACGCGAATGGCATGGACCAAATATTCTGAAAGGTATATGATGAAAGTCAAAGAACTATGCTGCGTGATGCTTGTGTCTCTTCTAGAGGCATTTTCGAGGCCAAGCCGGCATGAAGAAGGAGTGGAGGGGTACTTACATGGATGTTTTTGCACTATCAGAAGCTGTTCGCGAGAGAAAGGTTTCGCCAGTCGAACTGGTCGCGCAAACGCTGGCAGCGATCGAATCGAAAAACGATCAGTTGAATGCGTATATCACGATCTGCGCCGAGGATGCGCGGAAGGAAGCGGCTCAGGCTGAAGCCGACATTATGCGCGGCGAGTGGCGGGGCATGTGGCACGGGATTCCTGTCGCGGTCAAAGACATGATTCTCACCGCTGGGGTGAGGACGACATTGGGCTCCAAAGTGTTCGAGCGGTTCGTCCCGGAACAGGACGCAACGGTCGTGAGGAAATGGAAGGAAGCGGGGGCCATTGTGCTCGGAAAGACGAACACCCATGAATTCGCCTATGGCCCGACCGGTGACAAATCCCATTTCGGTCCGTCCCGCAATCCCCACAATCCGCAGAAAATTACCGGCGGGTCCAGCAGCGGGTCCGGGGCTGCTGTAGCCGCCAATCTCGCCTATGCTGCACTCGGAACAGATACGGGCGGTTCGGTGCGGATACCGGCTGCCGCATGCGGCATCGTAGGGATGAAACCGACATTTGGCCTTGTCAGCAAGTACGGCGCGTTTGATCTGGGCTACACCCTTGACCACGTAGGGCCGATGACACAAAGCGTCAGGGATAACGCCGGCCTGCTGAACCTTTTGGCAGGCTACGATCACAACGACCCGTATTCGCTCTCCTGGCCTGAGGAGGACTACGCCCGTTTGCTCGGCACAGCGATCCGGGGAAAGGTCATCGGAGTTCCGCGCTGGTATTATCAGCATGTGGAAGGGGAAATCGTACAGGCGCTTCAGCAGGTGATGGAAGTCTACCGGGCACTCGGAGCAGAGGTGCGGGAGGTTGAGCTGTCGATGATGGATGAGCTGGTCGAAGCACAGCGCATTACGGTCCAGGCCGAAGCCTCGGCTGTTCACGAGAAAACCTTGCGGGATTACGCAGCCGATCTGGATCAGGAGGTGTGCGAGCGCCTGTTGGACAGCAAGGAAGTGCGCGGCTATCAGTACGTGCAGGTACAGCAGCGGCGCGGGAGGCTCACGGCGAGCTACAACGAGGTGTTTGCCGGCGTTGACGTCCTGCTGACGCCGACACTGCCGATTCTGCCGACAGACATTGGTCAGCGAACAGTGATGATCGGCGATTATCAGGATGGTGTCCGTCCGGCACTGCTGCGGCTTACAGCCCCGACCAATTTTACGGGCAACCCAAGCTTGTCTGTGCCATGCGGATTTTCAAAGGATGGCTTGCCTATCGGGTTTCAACTGATCGGAAAGCACGGAGAGGAAGCAAAGCTCTACCAGTTTGGATACGCCTACGAACAAGAGACGCGTTCGTGATGTCGCAGGCTGTCGGACAGCAGGAGGCTATTCAGGTACAAATGTCTTCATGTCCGCCAGAGAATTCGGCCCATTACGAAAACATGGGGAACACGGCAAATCCGGGTAGCGCAGGAGATCCTCTGGACTCGTTCAAGCCCGTGAACGCAGCAAACTTGGCTGAAGGCATTGGCCCCGGAATATTTCGTCCGGTACACGATGGAGCCGGAATCCGTCTGGGCGCTCGATGAAAAGGGACGCGTGCATGAAATCATCGTAAACCGGGTGCCGCCCTATGCGGCAAAGCTGGAACGGATCGAAGCGAGGGCGGGTGACGCAAAGGAGGACGATGTGCTGGCCATCAGCGGCAGGCTGCGGATTACTCGCGATCGACACATCTTCGAGCATGATTGGAAGCCGTTTGAGCGTGAGGCCATCCGCGATCAGGCACGAATCATATCCTCCACCTATGATTACGCGATTGAAGGCCCCGGCTCCCACTATCACTTGCTGGTGACGGCCAATGACAAGCTCGTCGTTATCGGCTACAATCCGTTCGGCCACCGTTCCGCAAAGCCGGATAGAGTGGTTGTGCAGCAAGCAGGAGCAAAAAGCGCGAAGCAGATTGCCGGAGGGGCAGTCTGTATTTCAGCAATGGCCCGTTAGACGGACACTGTAAAAAGTGACGTTCTGGCGGGCCAATTTTGGTTGGCTTGATACAATCCAAGAGGGACTTGGAAATTTTTTTCTTTTTGGAAAAATGATTGACCGAATTGTCACTGGAATATCGTACAATGATTACTTTAGAGAAAAAACCAGGACGATATGCATAGGTTGAATGCCCTTAAAAATGAAACGGTTTGACAAGCAGTCGGGCATTTGAACCAAAAATGACAACGGGGTGTGAAGTGTGAGAACAACCATTGGAACCAAATTGATTGCGGGATTTGTAAGTGTTGCCTTGCTTTTGGCGGTGACTGCCGGTGTCGCCTATTACTATTTCGACAAGGTGAATGATTCGTATTCGGATTTGGTAGGCAGACGGGCGGTCATTTTGAGCAGTGCCTTAAAAATACAGGTGCTGACAATCAAACAGTCAAATAGCCTGAGGGGATATTTGATGACGGCTGATAGTCAATTTTTAAACAGCCTGCAGGCCGATGACGAGCAATTGCGCGGGATTATTAGGGAGACGGAATCCCTGATTCATCGCCAGGAAGATAAAGAGACAGTGGATACATTTATGCGGCTCTATGACCAATACCAGAAGGAGGCCCAAGAGCTTCTGCAAATGGTCAAGCAAAAAGAAGACGGGTCGAAGCTGATGGAATCGTACATGAAGGAAATTTTGCCTTTGGCAAGCCAACTGGAACCGACGATTGAGCAGATCGTCACCGGACAGCAGGAGCTGATGGCCGAAGGGAGCTTGGTCAATCAGAGGACTGTTTCCGGGGCTACGGCGAGTCTTGTCGGTTTTAGTGCAGGGGCTTTGATCCTCTCTATTTTGATCGGCTATCTGATCTCCCGGCTCATTTCCAAACCGATCAGACAGATCGCTGCGCTTGCCGAGCAGGTCGCGACAGGGGATTTGACACGTGAGGACCTTCACGTCAAAAACAGAGACGAGATCGGGGATTTGGCGCATTCGTTCAACCGGATGGCGGGAAATCTGCGCGATCTGATTCGGCAAATCAATGTGAGCGCAGAGGGCGTAGCGGCTTCGTCCGAAGAGCTGTCAGCCAGTGCCGAGCAGACCAGCCGGGCGTCCGAGGCGATCAGCTGCGGCATTCAGGAAGTGGTAGTCACGGCGGAGAAACAGGCCAGAAGTGCGGAGGAAAGCGTTGCGGCCATGGATCAGATGGCGATGGGCATCCAGCATATTGCGGACCAGACCGAGGCCACCTCGTCTTTGTCCGTTCAGGCAGCGCAAAAGTCGGAGGAAGGAAATCGAACCATTCAGCAAGCGGTCAAACAAATGGATTCTCTGGATGCAACGATCGGGCATCTGGCCAAAGCCGTACAGGAGATGGACGATCATTCCATGCAGGTAGGAAAAATTGTCGGGGTCATTTCGGAAATTGCTGCCCAAACCAATCTGTTGGCGCTTAATGCAGCGATCGAGGCGGCGAGAGCGGGAGAGCATGGACGCGGGTTTGCCGTCGTGGCAGACGAGGTTCGCAAGCTTGCCGAGGAATCCGCTCGATCCGGAGACCAGATCACCAGCTTGATTGGAAGCATGCAGCAAAATACAAAGCAAACCGTGGAAAAAATGCAGCAAGGGATTACAGAGGTGGAAGAAGGCATCCAGACAGTGAATATGGCAGGCGACCAGTTCGGTGAAATTAAACAATTTATAGAACAAGTGACCGAACGGATTCAGGCAATTTCGGCCGCTATTAGGCAAATTTCTTCCAGCAGCGAGCAAGTCACGCAAGCCGCGCACATGATCGGAGAGGGGGCCAAAACAGTAGCGGCCAGTTCGCAAACGGTTTCCGGCGCATCCGAAGAACAGCTCGCCGGTGTGGAGGAGGTATCCTCTTCGGCAGCTTCGCTGGCAAAAATGGCAGAAGAGCTCCGTTGCCTTGTCGCTTCCTTTCGGGTATAACCACCTCGCATGGAAATGATCGGAAATTCGTATTTGTCTTTTTTGTATGACTCAAGTATTATAATAAACATGAAAATACATCCAGCAAAATTCAAATATACTAAAAAACGGGCCAATTGAATGATTTTGCAAAGGATTATGATCCTGGTCCTTTCTTCATAAAAAGGTTCATCCAAAGATGGATAAGCCTTTTTTCTTTGCCCGGCAAAGCGGCAATCGCTCGGCAGAGCCGACGATCCTGCCTGTAAGAGGCGTTTACATAGAGAGAAAAAGGCGGGCGCTGCAAGCAAAATCGCCGGAGCCACCCGCTTTCGGACAGTGGAGGATGTAGAGACATGCTGCGAAACATATCGTATCGAAACAAAGTGGTGCTGGCCATTCTTTGTTTTAGTCTGATCAGTACGCTGGCAATATCGTTTTTCGACAACAGGCAGTTGGAGCAAACGATTGTCGGAGAACGAAACACGCAATTGAAGCTGGTGGAAGAGAGCGTGCTGAATTCGATCAAGGCAGTCGATGTGGCCTATCAGGTGTTTGACGTGGAAATTGAGGAAGAGATGAGAAAAAACATGGCGGAGTTGATGGAGGAATACAGCAGGAACCCCGATTTCTCGGCATGGAACTTCGCGGGCTACAAGCAGAGGTTTGACGGAATGGACATTTTCGTGCTCGACCGAAGCTTGAAAATCCTGTACTCCAGCAACACGGGGGATATCGGTCTTGATTTTGGCAATGCCGGAGCGTTTGCCGAGCTGTTAAAAACAAGGATCGACGGAAAGGATTTTGTCGCAGACGGCATGGAGGTGTCCGTCAATACCGGGTCGATCAACAAATTCGCTTATATGCCTACCCCTGATCACAAATATTTGCTTGAGCTGGGGATGAATGTGCAAGGAACGCCCCTATTTCAAAAGTTCAATTTCCTGGACGTATCAAACAGACTGATTAAACGCTATGCCTCCATTGATGACATTACGGTTTTCAGTCATGACGGCTATGCTTTGGGCAAGACGGATGCAGAAGGAAAGTCGCTTCGGGTCAGTCCTGAGCTCGAGTCCATTTTCAGCGAATCGTACCAGACCCAGACCGTGAAGGAAGCGACTCTTGATCAAGAGGGGAAATCTGTCACGTACCGGTTTGTTCCGTATAAATTGGACGAACAGTCGAATGATCTGAGCCGCTCGCGGATGATTCAAATCGTCTACAATCATGATGAAGTCGACCAGGCGGTAGCCGCCAACCGGTCAAAATTCATGCTTCAGCTATTGGTCATCGTCATCGGATCGATCCTGATCGCCTACTTGGTTGGCCGGATCATCTCCCGTCCGGTCCGGATGATGTCCGCGCTGATCGAAAGGACAGCCGCCTTCGACCTTACAGAGCAGCACGGATATGAAAAGTTCATGACCTCGCAGGACGAGCTGGGACGTGTGTTCCATGCCATCGTGAAGATGCGGGCTGAACTGCGTCAAATGGCAGAAGGCTTGGTGAGCGTAACAGAGTCCATCGTGGAGAAGGCAAGCGCCGTGCAAAACGTCAGTGACGATGTCAGCAGCCGTTCCGTCCAAACCTCGCTGGCAACGAAAGAGATGTCCAGCCGGATGCAGGAGACAGCCGCGATCTCGCAGGAAATCGACGCTACCTTGACGGAAGTAAGCGATGTGATTCAGTCTGTTTCACAGAAAGCCAACAAGTCCGTTCACGTTGCCCAAAATGTCAGCGAGCGGGCAGGTCATTTGAAGGAGACAGCCGTCGCTTCCAGACAAAGCGCCAATCTCATCTACAGCGAAGTAAAAGCGCAGGCGGAAGTCGCCATAGAGCAGTCGACCAAATCCGTGGACCACATCCACGTACTGGTAGATGCCATTCACAGTATCGCTTCCCAGACCAATTTGCTTGCATTGAATGCAGCGATTGAAGCGGCGCGCGCAGGGGAGAGCGGAAAAGGCTTCTCGGTCGTCGCCGAAGAGGTTCGCAAGCTCTCCTCCGAATCGGCCAAGGTGGTTACCGATATTCAGCAGATCATCGGTACTGTGAAGGAGTCCGTACACAATCTGTCTGCCAGTCTGACCCGGCTGCTTGATTTTGTGGATCGAAATGTCAGAGAGAGCCTGGACGAGCTGATGGAAACCTCGGATACGTATAACGAGGATGCCCTTCATTTTCAGACGCTCCTGAGTGAATTCAACCGCACCTTTGAAGATTTGGCCGCATCGATCAAAAGCACCGCGGAGGCAACGGGAAGAGTAAACCAGACGATCCAGGAAAACTCACAGGACATCGAGACGATTGTTCATCTCTCCGAAACGATTGCCCAGGAGAACAGCAAGCTTACAGAGTATTCCAAGGGAAGCTTGAAGAACGTTCAGGAATTGAATCGAATGACCAGCCACTTTACCCTGTAAAGAAAGAGAGAGCCTCCCGTTGTCTGGGAGGCTCTGCCTATCTTCAAACAGTATGTTCGCGCACTGGCCGAGTTTTTATTTTTGGCGTTTCTCGATTTCTTCGTTTACGACAAAAGCGAGGTCGTCGTTGCCAAAAAGCGAGAGAACACCCAGCAGGGTCGCATCCGGGATTTCTTCGGATTCTTCTTTTGGGACGGTGATTTCTGTCATTTGACGCAGCAGCGGATTTTCTGCCTGCCCGGGATATGCGCGGCGGTAAAGCTCATGGGCATCCAGACCGTGATTGACACACCACTGGGCAAAAACCAGAATCATCATGCCCTCGTCACGCTGGTAATTTTCAATGATTTGCTCTTCTACTTTCTTTGAATTCATCGGAAGTCTCCTTTGGTACAGGCAGTTTGTTCACACTGACAACTGTTTCATGCGGATGAACGGATACGTGTTTTTATTGTAGAAAAAGAGTGCGGGATTCTGCAAGGGTGTATACTTGTACATAATAAGGAAGCAAAAAAGGAGGGGGACCAGTGATACGATTAAGCGCTTTGGATCAATCGCCAATCGCGGAAGGCAGCACGGCTGTGGAGGCGTTGGCGCAAACGACACGGCTGGCACAGGAGCTGGATAAACTGGGCTATCATCGACTCTGGGTATCGGAGCACCACTTCAGCAACAGTCTCGCCGGTTCCAGCCCGGAGGTTTTGATCGCCCACCTGGCTGCACATACAAAGCGCCTGCGGGTAGGCTCGGGCGGGGTGATGCTCCCGCACTACAGCGCCTACAAGGTCGCGGAAAACTTTCGCGTGTTGGAAGGGCTGCATCCGAATCGGATCGATCTGGGGGTAGGGAGAGCGCCGGGGGGCATGCCGCTCGCTACAAGAGCGCTGCAGGAAGGAAAGGCTCCGGGGTTGGACCAGTATCCCGATCTGCTGGACGATTTGATCGGCTATTTGCACGACGCGCTCGATCCTCGCCATCCGTTTGCAGGGCTTCGCGCTACGCCTTACATAGAGACGGCGCCAGAAGTGTGGCTGCTCGGCTCGAGCAGTGAGAGCGCCCGGCTGGCAGCGGAGAGAGGGGCTTCTTTTGCGTTTGCCCACTTTATCAACGGGGAGGGAGGCGAAGCAGCGATGAGCTGGTATCGCCGCCGCTTCCGTCCGTCTCTGTTGGGGGATGCCCCGCAGTCGATAGTCGCGGTCTTTGTGATCTGTGCCGACACGGCTGAGGAGGCGTCAGAGGTGGCATCGAGCCTTGATTTGACCCTGCTGCTGCTGGAAAAAGGCGGAGCGGCCCAAGGAGTTCCTTCCGTCGAAACCGCCAGACAGTATCCGTACACGGAGTTTGACCGGCAGCGAATCCTGGCCAATCGCAGCAGGATGATCGTCGGAAATCCCGCACAGGTAAAGGCAAGAATCCTGGAGATGAGCAAAGCCTACGAAACAACGGAATTCATGATCGTGACCATCACTCATGATTTTGAGGCCAAGCTAAGGTCCTACAGACTGCTGGCAGAGGCGTTTTCGGGGCAGGAAAACTAGCTCGTCCTCTCGGCGGCTGCAGGTGCATCGTTCATAGGCTTCGTATTCTGCTTGTTTGGCCCTATTCAAGATGAAAAAGAGGTGCAGGGAGCCAGTTCCCCCGCACCTTTTTTATGCTTCCCGAGCCATTGGTGATGCCGCCGTTTCCGGAGCAGCGGCTGCGGTTTTGCCTTGTCTTTCACATGGTTCTGGCGGCTTTGCATTAAGCCAATCCGATGATCTGCCCGCCTTCGCCGATGGCAACAGATTCCGCCGCCGGCACTTTGGGCAATCCCGGCATGGTGACGAGACTGCCGGTCAACACGACGAGGAAGCCGGCACCTGCAGATATTCTGATCTCACTTACATGTATCGTGAAATCGGAAGGAGCGCCCAACTGCTCAGGCTGATCGGAGAACGAGTAGGGCGTTTTTGCCATGCATACCGGGAAGTGCGTAAGCCCCATCTCTTCCGCCTTGCGCAGCGTCTGTGCAGCCGCTTTGGAGAAAATCACTCCGGAGCCGCGGTACAGCTTCTTCACGATGGTCTCGATCTTTTCGCGAATCGGTAGCTGGTCATCGTACAAATAGTCAAATGAAGAAGGCGAATCCGCTGCTGCCACTACCTTCGCAGCGAGGTCCAGTCCGCCGTCGCTGCCCTTTGCCCACACCTGGGAGAGCGCCACTTCTGCGCCAAGCTCCTCACACATGGAAATGACCAGATTGTGCTCCGCTTCCGTGTCTGTGGCGAAGCTGTTGAGCGCGACGACAACAGGAATGCCAAACGACCGCAAATTCTCGATGTGCCGCCGGACGTTGGCAAAGCCGGCACGGAGGGCGTCCAGATTTTCCTCGTGCAACTGGGCTACAGGGATGCCGCCGTTGTATTTAAGCGCCCGAGCTGTGATGACGAGGACGGCGGCGGAAGGGGTGAGGCCCGCTTTCCGGCATTTGATATCGAAAAATTTCTCCGCGCCCAGATCGGCTCCAAACCCGGCTTCCGTCACGACGAAATCAGCCAGCTTCAAAGCCAGGCGGGTGCCGATGACGCTGCTGCAGCCGTGGGCGATGTTGGCAAACGGACCGCCGTGCACGATCACCGGTGTGCCTTCCGTCGTCTGGACGAGATTGGGCTTGAGCGCATCCTTCAGAAGCACGCACATGGCGTCTACCGCCTTGATGTCCGCTGGCGTAACCGGCTTGTCATCGAGATCGTAGCCGATAATGATCTTGCCGAGCCGTTCGCGCAGATCGTCCATATTTTCGCTCAGGCAGAGGATGGCCATGATCTCCGAGGCGGTCGTAATCATAAAGCCGTCTTCTCTTGTTTGCCCGTTTCCGTCCCCGAGTCCGATCACGATGCTGCGCAGGGAACGGTCGTTCATATCCATGGCCCGTTTCCAGACGATCTTTTTCGGATTCAGCCTTAGTTTATTTCCGTGGTAAATATGATTGTCTATCATTGCAGCGAGCAGGTTGTGGGCAGATGTGATCGCATGAATGTCCCCGGTAAAATGCAGGTTGATTTCATCCGCGGGCAATATTTGCGCGTTTCCGCTGCCCGTAGCTCCGCCTTTCATCCCCAGGCAGGGGCCAAGCGACGGTTCGCGCAGCGCTGCAATCGTTCTTTTCCCGAGCTTGTTGAGGGCTTGGGAAAGTCCGATGGTGGTCAGTGTCTTTCCGGCGCCTGCCGGGTTGGGGTTCATCGCGGTTACCAGAATCAGTTTGCCGTCAGGACGATCCTTTACCTTTTCCCAAATATCCGGGGACAGCTTTGCTTTGTACTTTCCATAAAACTCCAGGTCCTCTTCCGTAATGTCTACGAGCTTAGCAATGTCGGCGATAGGTTTCATGGACGATGCCTCCATACAGCTTATTTACGAACATGATCTAATTCAACAAAGCGGGGCGAATGTCCTTGGAAAAATGTCAAAGAATGGGGAATGGACCGGTTGATTGTGTCAATTTGTAAACCGGGAAGGAATCATTTTCCTGGCGGAGAAATACGCGTATACAAATGTATACAGTAATGAAGAAGGGAGAAACAGATGGATCGGGATTTCCGTAAAAAAACATTTCGCGGCGCCAAAATCGAGGACATCATCCAAGAGCTTGAGCGGCTGATCCAGCTTTGCGAACAAAACAGGGACAAAAGCGACAGTCTGGACAGGCAGCGTTTTTACGAGGGCATGGCGATTGCCTACACGACGGTATCGCTAAAGCTCAAAGGCGAATTTGACTACATCGAGGCGGAGGCAGTCGAACAGCTTTGCCATGCCGCGGAGAAAACGGGAGCAAACAGCCCGACCGTGGCGAATTACACCGATAGCTGTTCCTTTTGCGGAAAAAGCAAAAGCGATGTCGGCGAGCTGGCCCTGGGGCCGGGCGTCTCGATTTGCCGGGATTGCTTGCAATTCGGCGTTGCGGTGATTGATTCACAGTCGCCGAAGGGATGAAAGGTGTCTAGAAGTCGCATATTTCCGGGAATTTCGTCATTGGTTCAATTGATGGATTATTCCGCCTTTTTTCTCCGCCCATTTTTCTGTTTATGACTGGGGAAAACAGGGAATAGGTACCCGTGTAATACAGGACTTGGAAGGGAGAGAGAGGAAATGGCAGTAGAAAAAGAGAAGCGGTCCATGTCTTTGCGCAGCCGCTTATTGATCATCTGTTTGTTGTTGCTGGGAATTCCCAGCCTGCTGATCGGTTTGGTCGGCTACGAACGTTCCAAGGTGGAGCTGGATCATGCGGGGATGGACCGGCTCAAGGGAAACGTCCAAATGGTACTAGGAATGATTGCCCTGCTGCAAAAAGAGGTGGATGCGGGCCATTTGAAGCTCGAAGACGCGCAAAACAGGCTGCGTGATGAAATCCTGGGCCCAAAAGGGAGCGATAATAAGCGACCGCTCGTACAGAAATATACGATGGGAGAAACGGGCTACGCTTGGGCTATCCTTCCAGAGGGCATCAGCATCATGAATCCTGCCAACGAAGGAACGGATATCAATGATTCGGTTTCAGCGGATGGAGTCAATTTGGTGCAAGCCTTCGTGGAAAAGGGAACAAACGGTGGCGGATTTGTCACCTACCAATGGCGAGTCGCAACAACAGATTCCATTGATACCAAAATTGCTTATGTCGAGCAGGACCCCCATTGGGGCTGGATCGTCGGGGTTGGCGCTTACCAGTCTGAATTCTACAAGGGAGCCAATCAGGTACTTTACTATATCCTGGTGATTTTGGGCATCTCCCTCGTTTTGGGTACGCTGATCATCATATTCGTTGCCAAACGGATCACGGGTCCGATTATAAACATAGCAGAGCACGCCAGACGGGTTTCCCAGGGAGATTTGACGGTTGATCAGGTGCAGGTCATCAGAAAAGACGAGATTGGGCAGCTGGCCCAAGACTTTAACAAGATGACCAGCCACCTGCAGGAGGTCATCCGGGAAGTGCGGGGCAGCACGCTGTCTGTAGCATCTACCGCGGAGCAGCTGTCAGCTTCGGCTGAACAGAGCACGCAGGCCGGCGAGCAGGTAGCCGTTGCCATTCAGGAGGTAGCCGCTGGCTCGCAAAAGCAGGCCGATCAGCTTGACAGCGCCAGCCGCGTAGTCGATGAAATGGCCGGTGAAGTGAAGCGGATCACAGATGCAGCGATATCTGTCACCCACACATCCCAGCAGGCATCGGAGAGATCGCTTGAAGGGAACAAGGCGATCCAGACCGCGATTAATCAGATGAATTCTATCAATCACACGGTAGAGGAGCTTTCCGAAGTGGTCGAAGGTCTGGGGCAACGTTCCACGCAGATCGGCAATATTATCGAGGTGATTACAGGTATTGCCGAACAGACCAATTTGCTGGCTCTGAATGCTGCGATCGAGGCCGCTCGTGCTGGCGAACATGGCCGCGGCTTTGCCGTTGTTGCCGACGAAGTGCGGAAGCTGGCTGAACAGTCTTCCGGATCAGCACAGCAAATCGCTGATTTGATCGCAGCTATTCAGGCAGAAACAGCGAAGGCCGTTACATCGATGGAGTCGGCCACCCAAGAGGTACGGGAAGGAATCCAGTTGGTGCATGGCGCAGGGGAATCCTTTGGCCACATTCAAGGCTCGGTAGGCGAGGTAGCACAGCAGATCGACAGTGTAGCTTCTTCTGCTGAAAAGCTGAAGGCCGGAATGGACGGGGTCATGGACGTAATCCGCCAGATTGCCCATATCGCCAATGAAACCGCCTCCGGTTCGCAAAATGTCTCCGCCGCCACCGAAGAGCAGCTTGCGGCCATGGAGGAAATCGCTTCGTCGGCAGAAGCTCTTTCCAAGATGATGGAGGAGTTAAACGACTTGGTGCAAAGATTTAAAGTGTAGGTAAAGATATTTTGGAGTAACGAAAACAGAAGGCATACAAGAGAGGTCGTCTCGTTGATGAGACGACTTCTTTTTTGGTGCGCCCAGCATGGGCGATAGCTATAGGGTGAAAGTCCCGAACGGGGGTTGGCTGTACCAACCGTTAGCTCAAGGCAAGGGTGTCGACCGCGAGGTCGAATCTGAAGGAAGCCGGCGGCAAAATCCCGACCTGAGGTACACGAACCCAATTTGAGGCTGTTGTATCCGGGCGAGTCTGCCAAACAAGACAAAGCCCCATACAGCCAAGGGATACAGTAGTAAACTTGGGCAGGTACATGGGATGAAAGTTATCGTTCTTACCTGGGGAGGTCTGCATGAAACGCCTTCAACTGTTGGTAACCGTCTCCGTAAGGAGACGCTGAACATGCAGAAGTCAGCAGAGGCCATAGTACCCGAGTAGAGGACGCTTGAATGGGGAAGGGCCGAACATCAAGTCAGCATGCGATCCATGTCTTTTGATACGGTACGTCGAAGCAGAATTCTGTCAAGGAACTACTTTTGAAGAGCAGGGGTGAAGCCCCGAGGGTACAAAAGAGGGCTGAGTATCGTACAGCAAGCACGGAGTCCGCATGTGCGAAGGAAGGAACATCATTATGGATTTGCTGGAAAAAGTCTTATCACGGGAAAACTTACGGATGGCACTCCAACGAGTGGAGGAAAACAAAGGTGTCGGTGGAGTCGATGGTGTTTCAACCGAACAACTACGCGATTATCTACGTGAACACTGGCAAGCCATCCGCGAGAAGATGGAAAGGGGAACCTATAGACCTTCACCTGTTCGCAGAGTCGAAATCCCGAAACCTGACGGTGGTGTAAGGTTATTAGGCATTCCCACCGTGGTAGACCGCTTTATTCAGCAGGCCATCCTCCAAGTGTTAACGCCGATCTTCGACCCCACCTTCTCGGAATCTAGCTATGGGTTCCGTCCAAAACGTAGCGCTCACATGGCAGTAAGGAAAGCGCAAGCGTATATCTCCGAAGGATATCGTTTCGTGGTGGACATCGATCTAGAGAAATTCTTTGATCGCGTAAATCATGATATTCTAATGAGCCGTGTGGCTCGAAAAGTTCAGGACAAGAGAATTTTAAGACTGATTCGTTCCTACTTGAATGCGGGGATCATGATAAATGGCGTCTGTACAACATCAAGTGAAGGAACACCGCAAGGTGGGCCGTTAAGCCCACTTTTGGCAAATATCCTACTTGATGATTTGGACAAGGAACTCGAAAAGAGAGGCCACCGTTTCTGCCGCTACGCAGACGATTGTAATATCTACGTGAAAACAAAACGGGCAGGGGAACGAGTAAAGAAGAGTATTCAAAACCACTTGGAGAAGGTACTAAGGCTAAAAGTAAATGAGGAGAAAAGCGCGATAGACCGACCATGGAAACGAAAATTCTTGGGCTTTAGTTTTACCTTTGCAAAACAGACAAGGATTCGCATCCACCCCAAATCCCTCCTCAAGCTAAAAGAGAAAATCCGCACGATCACGAATCCGGTGTGGAGCATCTCGATGGAGAAGCGGATTGAAAGAATAAATCAGTACCTCATGGGCTGGATTGGATATTTCGCCCTTGCAGACGCGAAGGGCATTCTACAATCCATTGAGGAATGGACAAGGCGCAGGCTCCGTCTTTGTTTGTGGATGCAGTGGAAACGCGTGAGAACCAGATATCGAGAACTTCGCTCTCTTGGCATATCTCACGTAAAAGCCATTGAAATTGCAAATACCCGCAAGGGTGCATGGCGTACCACAAAATCTCCGCATATACACAAAGCCCTCGGCATTGCCTACTGGCAACAACAAGGGCTGAAAAGCTTAGTGCAACGATATTCTCAAATTCGTCAAGCTTGGTGAACCGCCGTATACCGAACGGTACGTACGGTGGTGTGAGAGGACGGGGGTTAGTCGCCCCCTCCTACTCGATTCTATCTGTACAGGGAGCAGATGGAGAATGGGATCTCCAACTTCTGAAGTCTATGATTCCGGGGCTGTTGCATCCCAAAGCAATCTGCTGAAGTTTGCTGGCAGCCAATCAGATGACAGGCTGCTCATGAACACCAGGACGCTGCTGACGGTATAATCCCAGATCAGGATGAGAGCCGCTTATGATCACATCCCGCAATATTTTGGCCAGCAGCATGCTGTAGGCAATCCCGCTGTCCCCATAGGCGAACAAAAAGTACCAGCCCGGGTAATCATCGTACATGCCGATCATCGGAAGGCCGTCACGCGACCCTCCGTAAAATGCGGCAAGCTGGTAGGCGGGCTGTACGTTCAGGCCTGGAAAGAGCTCGTTGAACTTTTGGATCAGCTTCTCTCTTTTCTGGGGCAGCATTCGAGTCTCGCTTGTTTGCGGAGGCGGTCTTTTCATCCAGACCGCCGATGATGATGCGGTTATCCTTCGTCGTTCGCATGTACATGTAAGGGCGGGCAGTCTCCCAGATCAACGTGCGGTCGGACCACATGGACAAGTCGTCGACGGGGTTTGAAATCACGGCGTAGGAGCTGATGACCGAGGCATTCTGTTCGCGTTTGAATGCAAGACTCTCGCAGCCGGCGGCAACGATCACTGTGCGGGCCCGGATTTGGCATCTCCCGTCAGTCAGGATGAAGGCAGTCCCGTCTTTATTCAGCTTCTTGCCCGTAATCTTGGTGTTCTCATAGATGCGGACCCCTCTGGCATGGGCGGTTTCCAGCAGACCCAGCGTAAACGCATACGGATTCATCTCGGCGTCGCCGTAGATGTAGAGGGCAGCATGCTTGGAGAATGGATAGCGCTGCCTGATTTGCTTTTCCGTCAAAAGATCAAGGGAAAAGCCGTTTCTCGTGAGGAGGGCGAAGTCTTTTTCAAGCTTCGCGACATCCTTTTTCGCACTCGCGTAGTACAAGCTGTCCCGACGCTCGAATTCTGTGTCCCGCCCGATATCCCTGATAGCTGCTTCCATGTCATCGATAGCTTCCCGGCACAGCTTCAAATGGCGGATGGCGGCGGTTTCCCCGAAGCTGTCTGCCAGCTCGTGGGCCATTTTATCTCCGGCATATTGCAATACTGCCGTATTGGTACAAGTGCTGCCAAGCCCGGCCTTGCCCTTTTCCACGATCACGACGTCCTGCCCCAGCTCACTTAGGTAGTAGCCGCATTGGGCCCCTGAAATCCCCGCGCCGATAATCAGCACGTCACAGGAAAGATCAGAATCCAGAGCGGGATAGGAGGGGGGATCAGGAAGCCTGTTTGGCCAGTAAAAGGTTCCGGTATGTAGATCCATGGCGGTATCGCTCCCGATTTGCACATTTTTTGATAGCGTAGCCTTTTTGGGTCTTGTCCATTCCGGCATCCCTCCTTTTGTTAGGGGACTGGTAGGAAATGCATGGTAAATAGGGACTAGAAAATCCAAGCTCGTTTTTCTTTTTGGGAGAATTGTATGATTTTCCCTGTTTAAAACTGTATGGTACGATGTGGAGGTTCGTTTTTACAAAACCAAGGGCTAGAGAGAGAAAGGACTAGAAAATGAAGAAAAAAACCATCCTGTCTTGTTTACTGAGCGTTGCCATGACGTTTGGGGTCGTCGCTGCAGCGAGTGCTGAGCCAGAGCTGAACTGGATCGAAGGAGGAAAATCCGTCGAGGTCGGATCAGGTCTTGGTACTTAGGATCTGGGCAAGGATTTTGTCTTTTTGAGTGGTGAGGACACAATCAAGCTGCAAAAGCAGATCGGCAATATTCCCACCGAAAATGAAATCGGAAGCATTTTTCCTCAGAATGAAAATGAGCAATGGATCGTCGTCATGGAGTACGAAGAGGTAGGGCATATCAAGGACGAGGAAAAGAACAACATTGACGCCGATGCCATTTTGGAAAGCTACAAGGAAGGAACGGAAGCGGCGAACAAGGAAAGAAAGCCGGAAGACCAGCTACACGTCATCGGCTGGGATGTAAAGCCGTTCTACGATGAGAAAACCCACACGCTGGAATGGTCCATGCTTGGCGAGGATTACCAGAAGACTCCTTTGATCAACTACAACGTTCAGGTTCTGACCCGCCAAGGCTTTGTTTCTTTTCTGCTGATTTCCGATCCGAACAATTTGCAACGCGATAAAAAGAAGCTGCATGATGAAATCATTCCTACTTTTAAACTGAAAGAAGGCAATCGTTACGAAGATTTCAATGAAGCGACAGACAAAGTGGCAGAGTACGGCCTGACTGGGCTTGTCCTCGGCGGTTTGGGCGTCGCGATTGCAAAGAAAGTGGGGATTCTCGCGGGTCTGCTGCTCTTTTTGAAAAAGGGCTGGGTCCTGATCGTAGTTGCGATCGGCGGACTGTGGAGATTCCTGACTGGCAAAAAGAAAAAGCAGGCCGCTGCTCAGGCAGAACAACAGGCAGCGATGGAGCAACAGCCTCCAGGCGACAACAACCAAAATCCTCCTGCCAGCCAAAACCCGCCGGTATAAGGAGAATACCGGTAGAAGGAAAATAAAAAGAAATCACCGGCGGTAAAAGCAAGTGGCCCCAAAAGTTATTTGAAATCATGTAAGGTTTGAGTCGATAATTTACTGGACTCAGACCTTCTAATTTTGTCTTGATTCGTATGTTGTTATTTGCTATGAAGCGCAATGCCTTTATTAAGATTCCATGCTCCTCCCTATGGTCACGAATAGGCTTCTGAAAGTTGCTCAGTCCTTATCATCAGGACTTAAATAACCTACAGATTTCCATAGATAACCTCTAAACCATCTCACTTAAAATTGGCTGCTCTAGCGTTGCAACGTGTTCATGCTAGGCTACCCGGTCCACTGAAACACCTTCCTGGATAAGTTGATTCGTTTGTATTTTAAATTCCTTATCATATCTTGTTAAGTATTTTGGTGTGCTCTCTGTTCTCAGTGTTCAATATTTAATCTAGCATCAGATCCAAAAATAACACATAGGCTCTAAAAGTAGTAACGACTAAAATTGGAAATGCAAAAATACTCTCGAGATTATTGGCAAAAATATCAGAATATTGGCATAACAATTTGATTTTCTTTACAAAATTTCACAATTACCTTATATTAGAAACAGATGGAATTTATGTCCATCATTAAATTTTTTTGGGAGGGTATATAAAAGTATGGAAAAAGAGATTGTTCGAGGTGCCAGCAAAGAAATTATCGGTGATGGGGGTGGATTAGGAGTTTCAAAGTTTGGTATTGGTTCGAATTTCAACACTATTCAATCTTTAACTGACAAATCAAAAGGCGGCGGTCGACTTTGTGCCTCATCTTCATCATCAAGCAGCGGTGCTGCTACTATAGCTAAAAAATAAAATGCTGTTATATCTTTGGAGTAGGGCTTAGTAAATTCGGCCAAATTCAAAATGAAGGTTGGTGCAAAGATATTTACTTGCTGTTTTGAATTTGGCTAAGAATTTTTAAACATAAATGTCACCTTCGGGATAAACTGATTCACCCTCACCTGGATTAAAGTGATCAATCCGTACATATACTTCGAAAACCGGCAGTTTACTGAGGATTTGCGAAGAGCATACACGGTAAACGGGCTAGATAATTACCAAACGACTTCGGAATAAAGTTTGACCTAGATTCCTGTTTACTAACGAAATTGGTTAGTTTACCGTTTGGAAGTTTTGAGGCCGATCTCTTTTCAGGTAGTAAGTGTAAGACATGTGGAAAGGTTCCTATTGACAAGCAGTACCGAATCCTTACTAATTGGGACAACTGATGGATAATCTAATGATTGATAGAGTTATTTTGTAGCGATACTATAACTACTCTCTTATCGTTTCAACATTAAGAGAAACTGTTAAACAATATCGTGAAAGAAATGCTGAGCCTCAACCGTCTAACAAACAGAAAAAATTGCAGTTTGGGTCATTTAAAACCGGCTATGGTATATCAAAATAGGTCAGCGTTGATATAAATACGGAATGAAGGCAAAGGTGAATGTAAATATGATTTCAAACTATCGAATCAATAAATTTTTGTGCCATTATTTACCAAATGGAGAACTGGTTGTTCAAACTATAAATGGAATAATGAAGATTCACAATAGGGAACTAATAGATTTAATATTGCTATGGGACAAAACTGACATGAAAGAAATTTCAGAATCGTTTTTAGAAGAGTGTTTCAAAGATGACAAAATGCAAGCTATTGAATTTCTTGAAACAAATGGGTTAATAAGTGCTGTAAAAGAAAAAAAGATTAAGATCGATTTAATTACAGTTATGAGTAATGATTCTTTTATAGATGAAATTTTGTTAAAAACACTATCGGAAGATTTCAAAGACAAATTATCAATTAAGTCAATTGAAATAAATGACTTACAACAAATTGGGAAAAATGAACTATCGCTGGTTTTTCTTAATCCTTATAACAAAAACTTAGGTAAGATGATAAGGGATAGGCATTTAAAAGCAGATAATTCCTATCTTTTGATGAGCTATATTTATAATAATAAATTTTATATGGATTCACTTTACAATCGAAATTGGTGTAATCCTTGCCATTGCTGTCATATTGGTCACATTGAATCACATATGAGGATTGGAAGCGCAGAAAATTTAACTTATCAACAAGTTGTTGATATTCTTTATTCTTTGGATCAAAACATAGAAATCGGCGTTCCATTAACTAATGCTCAACGGATTATTATTGCCGCATGTTTAGTCAAGCGCATTCAATTATTAATAAATGATTTCACCTACTCTAAAATTCATCATGAAGACATTAATAAGGCTACGATAATGAAGTTGGACGATTTGAAAAAGTATGAAGATACTTCAATTCATTGGGAGCTGTGTGATTGTTATGAATAGAAGGAATGAGAAGCAGGAATTATTAGTGCAAAAAAGAAGGAAAGATGATTTTTCGAATCACTTGCAAGCAGAGGTTCTTAATAACCGGTTACTAAACGAAGTTATAAAAATGCATCAAGAAACCTGTTGGATATCAGAGATTATGTTCGAATATGATAAGAATTTGCTTGAATGGATGGGCTTGGTCGAATTTACTGACATTATTCCAGATTATTATGAGAAATCCTTCCAATTCAGTGTTGAACCGGATTTTGTCGAACGCAGTAGAAGTTGCAGAACATTTGTGAATGATTGGAGTATAGAGATGGATGACTTTGGGGAAATTCTACGTGATTCATTCGGAAGATTTTCTAACACTTTATCCAAAAACTATCCTTCTGCAGGAGGATTGTACCCAATATTACCACTCGTATACATTTTTAATAAAAATGTACTAAAAGGCGTTGATATTAAGGGGTGTTATTTATTTAATTCTACACAATTTGAGTTGATTTTACTTAAGGAATATAGCGAGCAAAGTATTGAAGAAGTAAAAAAACAAATTAATCCAACTGACAGTTTTTTATTTTCGAATATAGCAATTGGTTACGCTATTGATTTAAAACGGGCTATAACTAAATATCGAAAACGCGGCTATAGATATGCACTAATAGAAGTAGGAGCAATGTGCCAAAGTTTTAGGGAGTCAATTAGTAAATTTAATAACTTAGGTGACTTCTGCTTTGCTGGTTTTAATGATAATGCTTTAACATATTTATCTGGTTTAAATCCCAGATTAGCACCAGTGGCATTAATCCAGTGGTTTGGTGAAAAAAATGATGTTTGAGGTATCTAAAAGAAATTTTGGTTATAAAGAATCAATTTTCATTAATAAAACGATCTATTTATCGACATCAAGGATCGGAACATTCAAAAGTGAAGATGGTGGACTAGGGCCGGTTGACTGTGGCTCAATTTCTCGAGATAAAAAAAAGTCAATTATGAAAGGTTTTTCTGAATCCTTAGAACGCCGAGCATTAGTAATTGGAGCCAATGGAGCTGATGAAGATGATATGATTAGATCATTTGATCTAATAAGTGGGAGTGTATCCTATATATCAAAATACTATACTAGACTGAATAACAAAGCTCCTTTTATTTCCGATACTTCTGGAACGGCAACTTACACAAACAGTAATGTGGCTATGTTAAATGCAATAAAAGAACTTTTGGAAAAAAATTCCACTTTTCTTTTTTGGTATGGTAAACAAGGAAGAAAACTTGATTTAACTCGTTATAGTTCAATATACTTTGACCTTTTTCGGAAAGAAGGATACCAAGTACGAGCTTATGTTGAAGAAACATTCAGTCCATTAAAAGTTGCGTTTATTATTGTGATAAATCCAAATCATATTACTCCTTTTAAATTTATGGCAGGAGTAGGTTCAAGTGTTGTTCTTACTACTGCGATTCATAAAGCTATGTCAGAAGCATATTTACTCAAAGAAGTTTACGATGACGCTTTTTTTAGGTTCCAAACAGAAGAACTAGATTCCAATTCCTATTCTGGCATCGTTTTAAATTCTCAAATGAACCCTGAATGTCTAGAGTATATTGAAATTTTAGATGGTCTAGACACTTATGAGGAACAAAGGAAGGATAACGAATTTTCAACATTAGATGCTGAAGGGGAAATAGACCTTATTGTTCAAAACCTACCATTTTGGGTAAAAGAACTACATACAGTTGTTTTAAATCAAATTGTAAATAGAAATTTAATAGTTATTAAAGCCATTTCCCCTAATCTTTACAATCACGCTGCACTTAAGAAGTATATCAATATTGATAGCGATGTCAATCGGTTTACAGTCAATCTAGATCAAGAGTCTTTAAAAAGTATTCCAATGTGTCCAATACTATAAAAGGAGATACCTATGCATTACTTAATTAATAATCTAATTAGTGGACATCCTTTTGTTGCAAATAAAATCTGGATAAAGAAAGGGATTTTTCAAAGCGGATATTCTAATTGCTATGTGGATTGTGCATTACATAAAGCAGCATATGGGAATTCGGTTAAGAATAATAGCAAAAAAGCAATAGCAGCTGCTATTGGCGAACATCTTGAAAGATTAGCTCTTTTTAACCCATTAATTAAAAATAATCAAGGAATAAAATATTATGTGGAAGCTTTTAATTTAGTGACAGGGGAGACAATTAACATACCACTTGAGGATGTCATTTTAGAGTATGGATTGCCTATCTTTAATGATAGAGATATGAGTAACGCGTTTAGTGATACTTGTGGAGTAGCATCACACACTTCAAGCGATTTTGCACTTGAAGCAGCTTTTCTTGAATTTATTGAAAGACAATCACTGATCCATACATGGTTAACCAAAAAAGCAGGGAAATTAATTCCGCTAAATTTGTTAAACAATATTGATCTTAAAAAGATAATAAATATGAGTAGAACATACAAGGGTATCCAAGAATTTTATCTGGTTGACATTTCGATAACAGACGAAATTAAGGTGGTACTAGCTTTAGGTTTTGGAAAAGAAAGTTTCAGTATTGGCGCAGGAGCACATTGGAACATTATGAATGCAATTGAAAGAGCTATGAATGAGTATTTCCAATTTATGACTGGCTTTTGGGGGAATAACGATGAGAGTGAAAGCAGCGATGGTGATTTATATTATGAATATTGTAACACTTTAAGCCCAGAGGCTTTTAAACAAGAGTACAAATTTGTCATCGATACAAAAACGCAATATAATCCATATCAATTCCACAAAAATACTAGTCAAGAACGAATAAATTTAAGTAACAAAATCCGAAAAGTGGTAGAAGATCTTGATATTTCAGTTTATGCAACATTTATACCTGAAAGAATGGATTTTAATACAAAAATAGTAAAAGTTTTTTCAAGTGATTGTTATCCACATATGAATACAGCATTACTCAATCCAATGGATTATAAATTCTCTAGTAAATTTAATCAATCAATTTTTAAAAACTTGTATAGGTTAATTCCGTTCCCCTAAGCTTTATAGGATTTTGAGGAATTGGAAAAAATTTATATTCCGCCAGCAAACGACCATATTCCTTCTTTTTGATAATAGAAAGCCTTGACTTTGGCACTTAATGATCTTTTTCAAAGAGAATCCCTTTTGAATAAGCCCATTTCCTTATCCTCTCAGATGTATCTATATTTAATCCACATAAAAAATTTTCTCAATTAAAGAAAGGGAAGTAATAAATGCTAAAAAAATCATATGAGTTTTTTATAGTATTTTTAAAATCAATGATCGATGAAAAGATTGCATTAGCTTGGTCAATTATTTTGCCACTTTTATTGTTTTTTACCATAAATTATAGTTGGTTCCACACTAAGCCTGACGTATCAAAAGCTGTATTTTACTTTGCTAGTTTTTGGGCATTCACAATAGTATTGATACTTTTTAATGGAGTTGGATTAACTTTAACCAATTTTAGAGAACTAGGTATTTTGAAAAGTTTTGTATTTCTTTGTGGTTCAAAAACACCTGTTATTTTTGGATTAGTTTTTAGTCAAATTATTTTTGGTATATTTTGCCTAGCTCTATTTACTGTTACTATCTCTCTCGTCTTTACCTATCCTATCTTGATTTTGTTCCTGACTGCAGCATGCACATATTTAGTAGTTTTAATTCCTTTATTTATGTTATCCTTATCTGTTGCCAGCTTATCCGTACGAGCGTCATCCGCTTATACACTTGTTAATATATTGATTTTTCCTGCAACGTATTTAGCAGTGTATCGTGGTGAATCTTCAAATTTTTTTATAAATACACTATATAATTTAAACCCAGTTGAATATGTTTTTAATTTTTCAGTATTTATTTATTCAATTTTGACTAATAATCTGCATTCCATCAGTAACCAATTATATTTACTTTTCATATCACTGGTCTATATTGCGATTGGAACTATAGCATGGTCGAGAATTAAGATTACGTCAACTATAAGAAGAACATAAATAATCCATTACTCAACATAATCGCCGAGAAAAGAGTGGGTGAATAATTATGATCGAATTAAAAAATATTTCATTCTCATATCCAAAGAATGCCAAAAAGGCAATCAGTAATCTAGAAATGATTATAGAAGAGAATAAAGTCAATGTAGTAATTGGACTAAATGGGGCAGGGAAAACGACCCTTTTTGATATATTAACAGGAGTTTTAACAATCCAGGAAGGCAGCATCATAAACATTCCAAATCAAAGGGATATTGTTTATCAAACTCAAAGCTTATATTTTTCACCGATACTAAAAGGAAAGGATATTACTAGACTTATTCTTAATATATCAGACAAAAATTTTAATAATAATTTTGAGACTTGTTTATCGCTTGCGGATGATAGAGAAAAGGAATTACTAGGTGAACTTTGGAATCGGAAGTTTGGTCAGATGTCTGTCGGGGAAAGAAGATGGTTGCTCGTAACATTATTCGCAGAAATAGATAAAAGCTTCTATATATTTGACGAACCTACAAGTGGAGTTGATCCTACGGCTAGGCTAAAAATATACAATAAAATCGAAGAAATAGCAAAAAAAGATAGGCATACGGTGTTAATTTCAACTCATCAATTACAGGAGCTAGAATTTATTGAATGTAAAATTTTTGTATTACATTTAGGTAATATTAAGTTTGCTGGTACTTACCAAGATTTACTTACAAAATACAATACATCCAATCCTGATAGGGCATTTCAGTACTGCATTGAAAGTAATACGTAACCTAAGAACTTTCTCATTATGCAACATTAAATTCTATTAATTTCTGTGTGGTAAAACACGGAGCAATGAAATATCCGTTTATGAAAAAACTGAGGGGTATTTTTTATAAAGAACCCTTCAGTATTTAAGCCTCGATTCCACCAAAAGCTATTTTCCTCCGTATTTCGGCAAACAAATTATACTGGCCGTGTTTTCAAAATTGAGTAGGAGAGGTTAATTACCCCCCTCCTACTCAATTTTGGTTTTTGCAAACTCAGCTTCCCCGCAGGGCCAGTGCATCCTTGACCAGGCGGACAAATTCCAACTGCTGCTCGCCCGTTGCCGTTTTTTCCGCCAAATCGGCTACCTTCTTCAGCGAGCTACCTTCTGCCCATTCGCTGCCTCGCAACATTTCCGCGAATTCCGCTACAGAGGCGAGGAATTGGACTTCTCTTTGCAGCGTTTTTCCAATTGCCATCGGCTCGGCCACTTCTTTTGCCTGCGATGTCTTCTCGTCTTTATACCTTACCCGGACTGTGCCCAGCTTTTCGGCTTCCGGGCGCTTTCGCTTGATCTCGTAAAGGGCTGTCACGGTATGGCCGGCTCCGATTTCCCCGCCGTCGACGCGGTCATTGCGGAAATCCTCATCCGCCACATCCCGGTTTTCATAGCCGAGCAGCCGATACGTTTCTACAGCCTTTGGATCGAATTCGACTTGAATCTTTGCGTCGTGGGCGATGGTCTGGAGCGTCCCGGTCAAAGCTTCGGTGAAGACGCGCCGCGCCTCGGAGAACGTGTCGATGTACGAGTACGTTCCGTCCCCCTTGTCGGCCAGCTGCTCCATCAGCACATCGTTGTAGTTGCCCATGCCAAAGCCGAACGTGCTGAGCGTAATGCCCTCGCCAGCGTATCGTTCAATCGTGGAGAGAATGCCTTCCGCGGTGGTTTCCCCCACATTGGCGACACCGTCCGAGCAGAGAATGACCCGGTTGATCGCATCAGGAGAAAAGGCTTGTGCAGCCATTTCGTAGCCGAGGCGCAGCCCTTCTTCGGCATTGGTAGAGCCTTCGGGCAAGAGGTAGTCGAGCGACTCGATAATTGCCGCCTTGTTCTGGGCAGATGTCGGATCGAGCAGCTTTCTGCCTTTGGAGCCGTAGACGACGATGCCTACCTTGTCTTTTTCCTCCAGTTGGTCAACCAGGACGCGGAGGCTTTTTTTGACCAGCTCCAGACGGTTTTCCTGGTTCATGGACCCGGAAATGTCGATCACGAAGACGAGGTTGGCCGGCTTCCGGTTTGTAACGGCGATTTCCTTGCCTTTTATCCCGATGCGGAGCAGGTCGTAGCCCGGACGAAAAGGCGAGGGACCTCCGTCTGTATGGATCGCGAATGCATCCTTGGCGGGCGGCTCGTAGGAGAGAGGAAAGTAATTGATAAACTCTTCCACGCGGACAGCATCCGCAGGAGGCAATGAGCCTCGCGTGATGTAATTGCGCATGACCGAGTAAGAACCTGTATCTACATCGGCGGCAAAGGTGGACAAATGATCTTCAGCCGCATCGACAGCAGGGTTGGTGCCGTAGTTCTTGAAATGCATGCCGTTGTAAGACCCTGCCGGCGCCGGGGCTGACCTTTTGGCAACAGTCCTGTCCATAGCACTGCTAGGCGCCGCGTACTGCGCTTGATTTTGTACGGCATGCTCTGCCTTGCTCTCGACACTGCGGCCAGCCTTCTCGCTTGGAGCAACTGCCTGTTTTTCCCCTGAGCTGCACCCTGCTGCCGTTAGGGTGACCAATGCCAAAGCGCTTGCCACTATCTGTTTTTTCATCTCTGTATACCCCCTTTTCTGATTCGACGTGGAAAAAAAAGGAATGTTACAACGGTCTGAAGATTTTGGTTGCTTCGGCTTCCTGATCTGGATTAGAATGGGAAATATTTAGTGGTGTGACGGGTGCCCATAGTCAAAAAGGCAGAAAAGCGAGGATGATACTTAAAAAACTGATGAGAAAAGAAAGGAACAAGAATGAATCTGGGAATTCACGTAACACAAACAAAACTGTTGGATGTTTTGCTGCATGTCGCGGTTGCGCGGCCTGTTTTTATCTGGGGAGCGCCGGGAATTGGAAAATCGTCGCTGGTGCAATCCTTTGCCCGGCAGGTCGGACTTCCATGCGTGTCCTTGCTCGGCAGCCAGCTCGCTCCGGAGGATATTATCGGGGTTCCGCAAATCGTAGAGGGCAAGAGCCGTTTTTGCCCTCCCGGGATGATCGCGCGGGAAGAGCCGTACTGCCTGTTTTTGGACGAATTGAACGCCTGCTCGCAGGAGGTCCAAAAATCCTTCTACAGTCTGATCCATGAACGGAGAGTCGGCGATTATCATCTCCCGGAGGGCTCAATCGTCATCGGAGCGGGAAACCGGGCCCAGGACAGCGCTATTGTCAAGCCGATGTCCTCCGCCCTGATCAATCGCATGTTTCATGTCCAGCTCAATGTGTCGTACCAGGAGTGGATGAGCTGGGCGTATGAGAACGGCATTCATCCGTATGTACTGCAATTTTTGGAGGTGCGCCCCGACTACCTCTGGTCGCAGCCGCCGAAAACGGAGGAGCCTTTTTCCACACCGCGCTCCTGGCATATGCTCTCGGACATTTTGTACGAATACGGCGAAGCGATCGATAATGAAACGGTCGGAATTTTGGCGCGGGGCTGCTTGACGCCCCAGCATGCGGCGCAGTTTCAGGCTTTCCATAAAAACATCCAGGGAAAGTATCAGTTGAACCGGATACTGGAAGGAGAGGCTACTTTCCCGAGTGCCCCGGAGGATCGGGATATTCTCTATTTCCTCGCCGACTCGTTCCGGGCGCAGATCAGAAAAGAGCTGCCTGCCGACAAGTCGCAGGTAACGGACCAGCACAAGCGTTTTGCCCACCGGGCCAAGGCGCTGCTCAAGGAGCTGAGCATGATTTCGCTGGAGATGGCGCAGATGGTCGTGGCCAAGCACGAAGAGGGAAATGCGCTTCCGTCGTGGTTTGTGGTGGAAGTGGTTCGCGATTTGCCCCGGTTGGCTGCGGAAAGAAGGGACGGCTGAGATGGCGAAACGAAGCAAGACGGAGCTGGACCCCGCCCTTGCCGCTTATCTGGAAGCGGTCAGCTATCTCGAGCGTCATCCGATGTTTTCCCCGCTCATGGGCCGTGTCTCGCTGGTGAGGGACAAACGGAGCAAGTGCCCGGAAAACGGGTGGGCAGTCGTGGGCAAAAACGGAGTGATCCACGTCCACCCTACGAGAAGACTGGACGTTCAGGAGTGGGTCTACGTGCTGGCTCATAATCTGCTGCACCTCGGGTTTGGCCATTTTGTCGAGAAAGAAAGGCCGGCTCTGTGGAATATCGCCTGTGATGTCTACATCGCTTCCTTTCTATCCAGCATGAAGCTCGGAAAGCCGCCGATGGCATGGGCGGGCGAGCTGGAGCACTCCGTCAGGAGCGAGGAGGAGCTGTACAGGCGTTTTTGCGACGAAGGCGTCCCCGAGCGGTTTGCCGGATGGGGAACCGGAGGGGATAGACAGCCTGACATGCTTTTGTCCGGCAAGCTGGAGGGGAGCGGCTGCTTTCGCGATGTCAACTGGGAAGCGCTGTTTGGCACAGGCCTGTCCAATGCTGTGCATTCGGCCGTCAGCGTGGCGGGAGGATACGTCCAGGCGTTGGATGACCGGACTGCCACGCTGTCCCCGGCCCAGGAGGCAAGGCAGTGGTTTATCAATCACTTCCCGCTCCTTGCTTCGCTGGCAAGCCATTTTACGATGATCGAAGATGCGCAGCTGTGTCAGCGGCTGCAAATATCCGTCGCCGCCATTGATGTGGTCGCAGGTGAAATCTACATGAATCCGGCGGCGGGGCTCGACCGGGAAGAGGCGATTTTTGTCATGGGCCACGAGCTTCTCCACGCGGGACTGCGGCACCATGAGCGCTGCATGGGGCGTGACCCGTACTACTGGAATGTCAGCTGCGACTACGTGATCAACCAATGGCTGGTCGAAATGAACGTGGGGCAACTGCCGCAGGTCGGCGTTTTGCTGGACCCGGAGCTGCGCGGGATGTCGGCCGAAGCCATTTACGACCGCATCGTCTCCGACCTGCGGACCTACCGCAAGCTGTTTACGCTGCGCGGGATCGGCATGGGGGATATCCTGGACAAGGGAGACCCCCGCTTTTGGGACGCCAATCACGGGACGACGCTGGATGACTTTTACCGCAGCGCTTTGATGCAGGGGCTCGTCTATCATCAGGAAAAGGGACGCGGCCTTCTTCCGGCAGGGCTGGTCGAGGAAATTCGCGCTTTGGGACAGCCGCCGATCCCTTGGGATGTTCAACTGGCGCGCTGGTTTGACGAGCACTTTCCCCTTTTGGAAAAGAGCAGGACATACGCGCGTGTCAGCAGACGGCACATTCTACGCCGAATATTCCGCGTCCGGCATGGAGCTGCAGGGAATCCGACCAGGCCGGCCGTACGTTTGGTGTCGTCCTGGATACGTCAGGCTCGATGGACGCCAAGCTGCTGGGCAAAGCGTTGGGAGCAATCGCCAGCTACAGCCAGTCGCGTGATGTCCCGTTTGCCCGCGTCGTTTTCTGCGATGCCGCCGCCTACGATGCCGGGTATCTCTCCCCCGACGATATAGCGGAACGGGTCCGGGTAAAGGGCAGGAGCGGGACGGTCCTGCAGCCGGGAATTGATCTTTTGCAAAATGCCCACGACTTTCCCCCGGACGGCCCTATTCTCGTCATCACCGACGGCGAGTGTGACCGCATCCGTGTCGCACGGAGCCACGCTTTCATTTTGCCAAAAGGGAAAAGCCTTCCGTTTGTGCCCAGAGGACCCGTGTTTCGCATGGAATCGTGATACGGAGAAAGCCGCTTTGAGAAAGCAGAGTTTCCGGCCTGGAGCAGGGTTTCCGGCCTGGAGCAGGGTTTCCGGCGCCGAGCAGGATCGCCGTCGATGCTGCCGATTGTAAAGCAAGTAATAACCGGAAGAAGAAAAAGACCAGTTCGCCTGTGCAGGGCGGTCTGGTCTTTTCTCGTGCAATGTTTCGGAGCGGGGAGTTGCAGGGATTTGAACTTGTGCCCCCCTTTGTCAACAACGCGGCCTTTCGCTGAAACAAACTACTGAATAGAATCTCGCAGTTCGGCTATTGACAGAAACCTGACAATAGGTTTATATTTTGACTGACAAAAAAGTCAATCAAAAAAGGCGGTGAACAAACCGTGCCTCGGACGAAAGAGCAAAACGAAGAAATCCGTGCCCGGCGCAAAGAAGCGATCATGAGGGGCGCACTCAGTGTTTACGTTGAAAAAGGATACGCAGCCGCCGATATTGGCGATGTCGCGGAACGAGCGGGCGTTGCCAGAGGACTTGTCTATTACTACTACAAAGACAAGCTGTCGTTGTTCCGCGATCTTTTTTTGCACATGTTCGATTTGTCCAACAATCACATCCGCACCCACTTCGGCCAGGAGGGGTCCGCGGTCGAGCTGTGCCAACAATTTGCCAATACCATGTTCAACAACCTGTTTGAACAATCCGACCACGTGCTGTTTTTTTTCCGGATGCGCCACGACTTGCGCGAGCTGTTTGGCAAAGAGGAAATAAAAGGATTGCTCTGGAGAGACACCAAATTGCAAGTGATGGTTGAGAAGCTGAAGATGGGAATGGATGCGGGAGAAGTGCGCCGCATGTCTCCGGAACTGCTCACGGACCAGTTCTGGGGGGCGATGATGCATGGCATGGCGCATTTGCGGCAGAGAAACGATGAACTGTTGAAGCAAGGCCATAGCCTGGAGAAAGTCAAAGAGCTGCTGGAGACGGAAATCCGCGATGCGGCGTTGTCCTGCGCGTTGATGCTTCGCCCTGTCTAAGCTTTGCAGCCGAGTTCAATGAGGTCCGGAGGGTGGTTATTTTGCGTACATTAATGCGGTATTTGCGGCCTTACCGGTCCATGATCATCTGGACGATGGTATTTGTGCTGTTGCAATCGATAGCAAATCTGTATCTGCCGACGTTGATGTCGGATATCGTCAACGAAGGCGTCGTCAAAGAAAACACGCCTTACATTTTGAAAATCGGCGGGCTGATGCTGCTCGTCTCTGCGGTCGGCGCGGCGCTTTCTGTCGGTGCCAGCTACCTGGCTTCGCGGACGGCATCGGGCTTCGGCATGCGGCTTCGCAGCAGCGTTTTCAGCCATGTCGAGCGGTTTTCGCTGCAGGAGTTCGACAAGCTCGGCACAGCTTCGCTCATCACCCGGACGACCAATGACATCACGCAGCTCCAGCAGGTGCTGATCATGATGCTGAGGATGATGGTTATGGCTCCGATGATGTGTATCGGTGGAATTATCATGGCTGTCTCCAAAGACGCCAAGCTGTCGCTCGTCATCATCGCCGTGATTCCGGTTTTGGCTTTGGCGATTTACCTGATCGGATCAAAAGGAATCCCGTATTTCAAAGCGATGCAGACGAAGATTGACAAACTGAATCTCGTCCTGCGCGAATATTTGACCGGCATTCGCGTCGTCCGCGCTTTCAACCGGACAGACCACGAGCGGGAGAGGTTCGATGCGGCCAACGAGGATCTGACCGCTACCTCGATCAAGGCAGCCCAGATCATGGCAGCCATCATGCCTGTCATGATGCTGCTGATGAATGTCACTTCGATCGCGATCATCTGGTTCGGGGGCTTGCGCATCAGCGAGGGGCATATCCAAGTCGGGGATTTGATGGCGTTTTTGCAGTATGCCATGCAAATCCTGTTCTCGCTCATGATGGCTTCGATGATGTTCAACATGCTGCCGCGTGCTTCCGCTTCGGCGGCCCGCATCCGGGAGGTGCTGCAAACAGAGCCGGTCATTGTGGACCGGGATAGCGCGACAGCGGCGGCTCATGGACCGGCCAGCGTCGTGTTCGATCAGGTGTCGTTTCGTTACCCCGGCGCGGAAAAGTCGGCGCTTTCCGGGATTTCCTTTGAGGCTCTGCCCGGCCAGGTGACAGCGATCATCGGCGGAACCGGATCGGGGAAGACGACACTCGTCAGCCTGATCCCTCGTTTCTACGACGTGGAGAGCGGCAGCGTCCGCATCGGCGGAGTCGATGTCCGGGAGCTGTCCCAGGAGGCGCTCCGGTCCAGAATCGGGTTCGTTCCCCAAAAAGCGCTGCTGTTCAGCGGGACGATCGCGGACAATATCCGCTACGGAAAAGAAGACGCGACCGACGAGGAGCTCTGCCATGCGGCTGAAATCGCCCAGGCTTCCGAGTTTATCGCGGGGATGAAGGACGGCTTCGATTCGGTCATCGCGCAGGGCGGCATGAACGTGTCGGGCGGACAGAAGCAGCGGCTATCCATCGCCAGGGCGCTCATCCGCAAGCCGGACGTATACGTATTTGATGACAGCTTCTCCGCGCTCGACTACAAAACAGATGCCCGACTCCGGGCGGCCTTGAAAGATGAAACGCAGGCTGCGACGGTGATTATCGTTGCGCAGCGGGTCAGCACTGTCATGGATGCCGACCAGATCATCGTGCTGGAGGAAGGCGGTGTAGCAGGCATCGGCACCCATGCAGAGCTGATGGAAACATGCGGTGTCTACCGGGAGATCGTCACATCTCAGCAGACGGAGGAGGAGATCGCATGAGCGAGCAAAAACGCGGCATGTCTCCGGGTGCTCCCGGGGCTGGCCCGGGACCGGGCGGCCACAAAGGCCCGATGGGATTCGGAGGACCCGGCATGCTGTCTATGCCGGGGCAGAAAGCAAAGAATTTTAAAGGGACGCTGCGGCGGCTGCTCGGTTATTTGAAGCCGTACCGCATGAAGCTGACAGCTGTACTTTTGACTGCAGCACTCAGCACCGTTTTTGGCATCGTCAGTCCAAAGCTGCTCGGCGATGCGACGACAAAGCTTTTTGAAGGCTTCATGGCAAAGGTAAACGGCGTCCCTGGCGCTGCGATTGATTTTGCCTACGTCTGGCATATCATTATGGTCTTGATCGGGCTGTATATCGCTTCCTCGGCATTTGCCTATATCCAGCAGTACCTGATGGCAGGCGTGGCCCAGAAGACGGTCTATACGCTTCGCAAGCAAGTAGATGAAAAGCTGGCCCGCCTGCCGCTCAAATACTTCGATGCCCGGTCTCACGGGGAAGTGATGAGCCGCGTCGTAAATGACGTGGATACGATCAGCGGCACGCTGCAGCAGAGCTTGACGCAGATGATCACCTCGATCATTACGCTGATCGGCGTGATTGTGATGATGCTGACCATCAGCCCGCTGATGACGCTCATCCTGATCTTGACGCTGCCCCTCAGCTTCGTCGTGATCAGGGCGATCGCCTCCCGTTCGCGGCCCCACTTCAAAGGGCAGCAGCAGGCGCTCGGGGAATTGAACAGCCATGTGGAGGAAATGTATACCGGACATAAAATCGTAAAGGCGTTTGGCCGGGAGCAAAGCGCTGTCGAGAAGTTTGACACGATCAATGAGCGGCTGCATGAGTCCGCCTGGAAGGCCCAGTTTATCTCCGGCATCATGATGCCGCTGATGATGCTCGTCTCCAATATCGGCTTTGTGCTCGTCTGCGTAGTCGGCGGCGTGCTCGTCACCCGGGGCAGCATCAGGATCGGGGACGTGCAGGCGTTCATTCAATACGCCCAGCAATTCTCCCAGCCGATCACCCAGACGGCGAACATCGCCAACGTCATCCAGTCGACTCTTGCCGCCGCCGAACGGGTCTTCGAAATTCTCGACGAGCCGGAAGAGTCCGCAGAACCTGTTTCTACGGCCGGGACCTTTGCACCTCAAGGCTATGTGCGATTTGAGCATGTCTCCTTTGGCTACAAGGAAGAGGAGCCGCTCATCCGGGATATGAATATCGACGTGAAGCCGGGCATGACGGTCGCGATCGTCGGACCGACCGGGGCGGGCAAGACTACGCTCGTCAACCTGCTCATGCGGTTTTATGAAATCGGCGAAGGCAGGATTACGATTGACGGCAGGGACATCCGGGAGCTGCCGCGGGGCGAACTGCGCAGCTTGTTCGGCATGGTGCTGCAGGATACGTGGCTGTTCAACGGCTCGATCCGCGAAAACATCGCGTACGGCCGCGCCGGGGCGACAGATGAGGAGGTGCTGCAAGCGGCCCAGGCGGCCCACGCCGACCATTTTGTCAGAACGCTTCCGGACGGATACGACACGATTCTGAACGAAGAGGCGTCGAATATCTCGCAAGGCCAGAAGCAGCTTTTGACGATAGCCCGGGCATTCCTGGCCGATCCCGCGATCCTGATTCTCGACGAAGCGACGAGCAGCGTCGACACGAGAACCGAGCTGCTCATCCAGAAAGCGATGAGCGGGCTGATGGAAGGGCGAACGAGCTTTGTCATTGCCCACCGGCTTTCGACGATCCGCGACGCGGACCTGATTCTCGTCATGAACAACGGCAGCGTCATCGAGCAGGGCAACCACGAGGAGCTGCTGCGGGCCGGCGGATTCTACGCCGAATTGTACAACAGTCAGTTTGCCGGAAGCGGTATGGCGCAGCAGGCGGGGTAGGGAACATGTAAAGCAGGGAATACGAGGAAAAAGGAACACGGAAAAATAAAAAGGAAAAGCAAAAAAGAAAAGGGTTCCCTCGACGAAAGGGGACCCTTTTTTCACTTTCAGTTTCTACATAATGTGTTTGCTTGCAAACCAGGCGATCAGCCGGTGGTTGATCTGCTCTTCGCTCAGGTCGGTGAAGAGTCTGGCTTCCGCAACCATATCGTACAAACGCTCCATCGGTTCGCGGCCATCCGCTTTTTTCGCTTTGGCGTCCTCCTTGAGCAGCTTCCACGTATTGTGGACGAAATCGTGGTCGACATCCGCTTGTTTCCGCAAGAAGTAATCCAGACGCTCCACATGATCGAGGAATTCGTCGCCGAACCTGCCTTCCACATCGCCCCGCAAAAGGGCAATCTCCGCTTCGTACATGGGACGTTCCTTGCCTTTTTCCTTTCCGATCCACGGCGTTTCCAACACAAGCGGCAAATGGCGGATCTTCTCGTGATCGACGATGTATTTCATCGCATCAAAGCCGATCATTCCCGCACCTACCGGGGCGTGGCGGTCTTTGCGGGCTCCCCGGAAGTTCTTGCTGTCGTTGAGGTGGACAACCGCCAGACGGTCCAGACCGATGATCCGGTCGAACTCGTCGAGGACACCGTCGAAATCGTTGACGATATCATAGCCGGCATCGTGAATATGGCATGTATCCATGCATACGCTCAGCCTGTAGTTGTCGTCTACCTTGTCGATGATCGCCGCGATTTCCTCAAAGCTGCGGCCGATCTCTGTTCCTTTGCCCGCCATCGTCTCCAGCGCGATTTTCACGTCCGTGTCTTTGACGCCGCTTAATACTTCATTCAGCCCTTCCGCGATGCGCTCAATCCCGTATTCGGCATCCTTGTCGGTGTAAGCGCCCGGGTGAAGCACGATATTTTGTACGCCGAGATAGCTCGTTCGCCGTATTTCTTCCTGCAAAAAGCGGACAGCTAGCTCAAACGTGTCTTCCTTGTACGAACCCAGGTTAATAATGTACGGCGCATGGACGACGATCTCTTCAATGCCGTTTTTGTCCATCACAGCCCTGCCTTCGTCGATAAATTGCTCCTCAATCGGTTTGCGCCGCGTATTTTGCGGGGCTCCTGTATAGATCATGAACGTGCTCGAGCCGTAGGTGGCTGCTTCTTCTGCCGCATTCAGCAGCCCTTTCCCGGAGAATGATACGTGAGATCCTATTTTCATCATCGATTGAATACCTCCTATATGGTGGAAACTGCCGAACCCGGCTCAGGGCCGGTGGTAGTGCTAGTTGCTCGTGCTAGTCTGCGTAACTCTGCTTAATTCTGCCACAATTCCGTGTAATTCTGAGTAAACTCTGATTAACTCTGAGTAAGTCTGATTAACTCTGAGTAACGAGTAACTCTGAGTACCTACCTTGTAACACTACGTAACTTTTTATTATTGCCAAAAGAATCCGCGTCCATGCATTCGATCGCGTCTGTATAAATCCCGTATCATGCTCTGAGCAGGAAAACGCGAGTAAGAACCGGTTTTCAGCGCGAACATGAGAGACGAACGTGTCGCAAAACTGCAAGGGAAAAATCTCGTTGACGAAAGAGATTCATCTCCAGATTACCGATTTTAAAAAGGGTTGTCCACTTAAATGCTCGCGGATGTACAGCAGTTTAACGATCCGGACTGCGGCTTTTATTTTGATTCCAGGACTTCATGCATTTACAACCCGAACATTCATTCGTAAAATAAGTGAAAGAAGGTGAACGAGATGAAAATCAAAATGGATCTGGCGAAGATACTGGAAAACTTGAAACAGGATGAGCGTTTTCGCGCAAACATAGAGCACTGGAAGGTCATACCACCCCGAGAAGCCGCTACCGTTCCTTTTCCTGATGATCTGGACCCGAGAATTCGGGGGGCTCTGGCGGGAAGAGGGATTCCTTCCTTGTACACCCATCAGGAGACGTCTTTTCGTCATGCCCGCGAAGGCAAGCACATCGTAGCTGTGACTCCTACCGCTTCGGGCAAAAGCATGTGCTATCACTTGCCTGTCTTGCAAACACTGACAGAAAACCCGGAGGCACGAGCCCTTTACCTGTTCCCCACGAAGGCGCTGGCCCAGGATCAAAAAAGCGAGCTGCACGAGCTGATCGACGAGATGGGGCTGTCGATCAAGTCGGATACGTATGACGGCGATACCCCGGCGCAGATCAGACAGACGATCCGCAAAGCCGGCAATATCGTAATCACCAATCCCGACATGCTTCATTCTGCCATTTTGCCTCACCACACCAAATGGGTCTCCTTTTTTGAACATCTGAAATACATCGTCATCGACGAGCTGCATACATACCGGGGCGTTTTTGGAAGCCATGTGGCCAACGTAATCCGCCGCCTGAAACGGATTTGCGCCTTTTACGGGAGCAGCCCGCAGTTTATTTGCACGTCTGCCACGATCGCAAACCCTCGCGAGCTGGCAGAGCAGCTAACAGAGGAAAACGTCGTGCTGGTGGACAACAACGGCGCTCCGGCCGGAAAAAAGCACTTCATCTTTTACAATCCCCCTGTCGTAAACAAGCAGTTGAACATCAGGCGCAGCTCGACGCTGGAGGCCAGGGACATCACCGAGCTGTTTCTCACCAATGGCATTCAGACGATCTTGTTTGCCCGCAGCCGGGTCCGCGTCGAAATCCTGCTCAAATACCTGCAGGAGCTGATCAAGCGAAAGCTGGGCGAAAAGACGATTCAGGGCTATCGCGGCGGCTATTTGCCGAGCCAGCGAAGGGCGATTGAGAAGGGGCTTCGCCAGGGAGACATCATCGGTGTAGTCAGTACCAATGCGCTGGAGCTAGGGGTAGATATCGGCCAGCTCCAGGTATGCGTCATCACCGGATATCCCGGCTCGGTTGCGAGCACATGGCAGCAGGCCGGACGGGCAGGCCGCCGTCAGGGGGAATCGGTCGTCGTGCTGGTCGGCAGCTCTACGCCGCTCGACCAGTACGTGATCCAGCACCCGGAGTACTTTTTCGAGCGGAGTCCGGAGTCCGCGCGGATCAATCCGGACAACCTGATTATCCTCGTCGACCATATCAAATGCGCGGCGTACGAGCTTCCCTTTTCCAAAGGGGACCGTTTTGGACGAGCCGAGATTATGGAGATTCTGGAGTTTTTGACCGAGGAGCAGATCCTGCACCATGCCAAAGGAAAGTGGTTCTGGATGAACGATTCTTTCCCGGCCCACAACATCAGTCTGCGCTCGGCTTCCCAAGAAAACGTCGTGATCATTGACATTTCCGAGCGGGGCAACGAAAGGGTAATCGGGGAAATGGACCGCTTCAGCTCGATGACCCTCCTGCATGACGAAGCCATTTACCTGCATCAAGGGACGCAGTACCAGGTGGAAAAGCTGGACTACGAGGAGAAGAAGGCCTATGTCAGGGAAGTCCAGGTCGACTACTACACCGATGCCAACCTGGCTGTCCAACTGAGGGTGCTGGAGGAAGACCAGACGCGGCGGGCGGCCGAGACGGAATTTGCCTACGGAGAAGTCACTGTGAATGCGATGGCGACGATTTTCAAAAAGATCAAATTCGAGACGCATGAAAACATCGGCTCCGGTCCGATTCACCTGCCCGAGGAGGAGCTGCATACGAATGCCGCTTGGCTCAGCTTTTCCGAGCAGGTGTTGGATGTAGTGGGGAAAAGCGAGGTAGAGCGCGGCCTGGTCGGACTCGCGCACGTCCTGCAGCACGTCGCTCCGCTGTTCGTCATGTGCGACCGCATGGACCTCCACGTCATCCCGCAACGCAAGGCCATCCATTCCGGGGCGCCAACGATTTTTCTGTACGACCGTTACCCTGGCGGCATCGGCTTGAGCGAGCAGGTGTACAAAGAGATGGATACGATTCTCGCGAGGGCCGAGGAGCTGATCCTCTCTTGTCCGTGCGAATCAGGCTGCCCGTCCTGTGTGGGCGCGGCGGAGGACGGTGGAAAGGAATTGGCGCGCACGCTCTTGCGGGTGGCGCAGGGAGGAAGTCTGCATGTCTCTTAAAAGCAAGCTGAATCGATTCAAGGACCATTTGACCAAGGAAGCGCCTCAGCAGCAAGGGAGCCGGTTGAAAGATACCGGAAGAGCCGGGGGTATGTTGGAACCGGCGTCTTCCGGTCCGTTCGAGCCAGCACCTTCCGCGGGGCATGAACCGACGCCCTTCAGTGCACCTCAACCAGCCCGCGGTACTGCACAACCTGACTCGGCGCCTGTCAATTCTCAAGCTAATATGGAAGAAATTCCGTTCATGGACAAATGGATGGAGCTGGGAGCCAAGCCGTACTTTTGGGAAGACGAGCATGTCATGGTACGGGAGGTGCGCTACCCGATCAGCCAGAGGCATGGCCATTATGCATTTGCCGGTTTGTACGAGACGATTGCGGCATGGGAGAGGGCCGGGTTTGAACACCCCCTGTCAGCATCCGGGAGATCAGTGGAGGACCTGCTGTTTTTCGATACGGAGACGACGGGGCTGCACGGCGGGACGGGAAACACGGTCTTTCTGCTCGGGCACAGCCGAATGGACGGCGAGAGCGTCATCGTCAGGCAGCATTTTTTGGCCGCTCCTTATTCGGAAGCAGCGCTCTACCGCTCTTTTTTGGAGGATTCGCAGACGGCTACCCACCTTGTGACGTACAACGGGAAGTCATTTGACTGGCCGCAGGTAAAGACCCGGCACACGCTATTGCGTGATCTTGTTCCCCGGCTTCCGGCATTTGGCCATTACGATTTGCTGCACGGAGCGCGGCGGTTGTGGCGGGAGGATCTGGAGTCTTGCCGGCTTTCCCTGATCGAGCGGGAAAAACTGGGCGTGGTGAGGGAAGACGATGTCCCGGGGTATCTGGCTCCTATCCGGTATTTTGACTATTTGACCGACAAAAACCCGGACACGGTGGCAGGGGTTTTGCGGCACAATGAAATCGACGTCCTTTCCCTGATCACGCTCTACATTCATCTGTCAGCACTCTTGCTGTCACACGAGCAGCAGGCCGACATCTCTGAGGAAGAGCGATTCAAGGTAGGGCGATGGTATGAAGCGCTGGGCGATACCGAGCGGGCCATGCAGGCGTACCGGCTCGTTGCCGACAGCGTTCATCCGCTTCGCGACAAGGCTCGTATCGCGATGGGGAGCTGTTACAAGAGGCAAAAGGACTGGCGCCGGGCTTTGCTGGTATGGGAGGGTCTCGGCAATTCCGGGGTCACTCTCCCGGAAGATGTGTTGATCGAGATGGCCAAGCTGTACGAGCATCAGGTAAAGGACTTGGAGAAGGCGCTTCTCTTCGCGGAAGCCGGGTATGACCGGTGGAAGCAGAAAGCGGCGCTGCTGCGCCGCAGGTCCAAAGCAGAGGAGGCAGCGTACCGCAAGCGGATCGAGCGGCTGGAACAGAAGCTGCGAACGCAGGCGGGCCCGGATCTGGATTACGGCGGCGGCCTGGTATAGTTTTCATTTTGGTACAAAAGCATAGCTGCTATTGTATAATGAACACAGAAGACTGGGGGAGTGTTTCGGATGTCTGATTTGGAAAACGTTTTGGACAGGATGTTTGCTGAATTTCAGAAGCTGACGAACCGCTTGGACCGGATGGAAACGAGAATGACGGAATTCCAGAGCAGCGTAGACCGGATGGAAACGAGAATGACGGAATTTCAGAGCACCGTAGACCGGATGGAAACGAAAATGACGGAATTTCAGAGCAGCGTAGATCGGATGGAGTCGAAAATGACGGAATTCCAGAGCACCGTAGACCGGATGGAAACGAAAATGACGGAATTCCAGAGCACCGTAGACCGGATGGAGTCGAAAATGACGGAATTCCAGAGCACGGTAGATCGGATGGAGTCGAAAATAGTGGGGCTCGATACCAGGCTGACAGCGTTTCAAGGCAATGTAGAACCCAAGCTGCAAGATTTTGAAAGCTCTCTGGACCGCGTCGAATCGAGGCTGGACGAACTGCAAAAATCCGTAAACCGGATCGAACACTCCCAGCAGGATGAGGTACTGGGCATGCTCAAGCTTGTTAAAACGAAGACCGAAACACATGAGTCCAAAATCGACGTCCTCAACAAGCGTTTGCTCGAAGCGGAGGCGAAGCTGGAGAGAGTCGCTAATTTATAAATACGCCTTAGGTGGACGATACAAGTTAGCAGGCGAAAATTCGACTCGCTCGCTACTCGCAATTACAAAAAAGGCAGCGGCAAATTCGGGTTCGAAAATACAATCCGAAACAGCTGCTGCCTGTTTTTTATTCACGGTAGCGCTTGTGTATCCGGCGGTTCTCCGCTCAGCAGT
This sequence comes from Brevibacillus sp. FSL K6-6036, assembly GCF_037964015.1. Classification (NCBI taxonomy): domain Bacteria; kingdom Bacillati; phylum Bacillota; class Bacilli; order Caryophanales; family Paenibacillaceae; genus Brevibacillus; species Brevibacillus sp. FSL K6-6036. The sequence goes on along the minus strand of NZ_CP150173.1, from coordinate 4,334,178 downwards.
TTTTTGAACAGCACCTCGTCATCGACTGCATAGCCGCAGCGCTTATATGTCCGAATCGCAGCGGCGTTTTGTCTGCCGGTCAATACCTTCACTTCCGTGACTCCGCGCTGTATCAGGTGTGATTCCAAGCAAGCAATCAAGGAAGCAGCCGATCCTTTTCCCCGAGCGGACTTCTCCACATACAATTCCGTTATTTCTCCCAGGAGCTCCTCGTAACAGAATGATTGGAAGTGTTGTGCGCAGCCGAATCCGACGATTTTGCCATCGCATTCCGCTACGGCGATCAACTCGCTGCTCGTGCGCATGCTCTCGACGATTTCCGGTACAGGCCTCCTGTCGCCACCGTTGAACAGCTGGTTTAACCTGGCCAGCTCCTGTGCGTCGCTTTCTACTGCCAGTCTCGTTCTTATCTCCAAATCGAATCGCCTCCAAGCGCAATTTTCTGATCGGGTGGGATAGTCTTGCTCCTTTTCGATATGCGAAAAAGAAGAGGGAAATGGAAAGTCTAGTGAGCAGTATGGTTTAAATTGCAAATCAATTGGTTCAACACTTTGATCGCCGTCTTGTATTCTTCTTCCGTGATCCCCTGAAACACCTGTTTATCGAATTCAAAAAGAATCGCATCAAGTCTTGGAAATGCTTCGTTGCCTTCGCCTGTCAGTTCAAGCTCGGTAATGCCGAGCTCCGGCTTCTCTGTACGAATCATCCAGCCTCTTTGCACCAGGGAGTCAATGACTTCGTCCAATGTTTTCAAATCGACAAAGTCGTGAATCAGTTCGTGCAAGTCCTCCCTTGTTTTGACGCGTCCGTGGTATGTGTTGTTGAGGGCCTGCCAATGGGTGCGTGTTAAGCCCATAGGCGCGAACATGTCGTTGACGTTTTGCGTGATCAACTTATCAACCCGTTTCAAATACCAGCCGATCGGCTTTTCGGAATCGTGCGAGAAGTGCTTCCTTCTTTCCACTTTCCTCTGGAGCGGATTGTTTTCCATCATCATAACCTCCTCACTGACGTTGCGAAAGCAAATGATAGTTAGTACTAACTAACAACAACTGTTTTAAAAACTATGGCGTCAAAGCTCTGACAAATAACTGAACACTCGATTCGATAAATTCGTCGATGGAAGTGCTTGTTATCAACTGGCCGCTGGTCAGGCTGCTTACAAATGCGCCGAAGTTCATCCACATGAAGGTCATGGCCTGGACCTCCGGGTCGGTTGTGATCATCAAGCCTCTTTTCTGCATGGCTGCGAAATAGTCCGTCAACAATTCTTTTAGCTGCTGTGGATGTTTGTTCGCCTTTTCCCGAAACCCGGGCAAATAATCGCCGTCTTTTAGCGCGATCATAACGATTTTTCGATTGCGATTCATGATCTGATGGTACGTTTTGCTGACGAGGAACAAGTCCGCTTGCAAGTCCCACACCAGTTCTTCGTTAAAAATCCGTTTCATCTCCACGGTATAGTAAAAGCGGTCGACTGCGGTTTCGAGAACCTTTTGCTTGCTGCCAAAGTGGCGAAACAGCGTCATCTCGCTTAAACCGGCCGCGGCCGAGATTTCTTTTGTGGCAACGCCTTTGTAGCCTTTCTCGGCCATCAAATCGATGGCTGCCAACAAAATTTTGTCTCCGGTACTTAGATGCGGATTGCCCGAGCTCATATTTTCCCCCCTCTATCAATGTTAGCGAATACTAACGTGTTGCATGTTCATCATAAACCATTTTTCAAGAAGAGAAAAGAATCAAAAGAAATTCTGCTTCTGATCACACAGGTGTTTATAACAATACGAGTACGAACCGATGCCGTAGCGCTTTGCTTTGCACAAACAGGCACCCGTAAAAAGGCCGCCCTCCGCTGGCCGGAAAGGCGAGGGGAGGACGACAGGGGGGGAAGCTTTAAACCATGGTTTGGCTATGCAGTACTTACTTTTGCTTCTCCTTCATTTCCCGATGCAGCGAGCCTACGTTTTCCGCAAGCTTGTCGAGCGACTGGTTCATGCCGATTACGGCGTATTCGGCCATTTGACCCGGCGTCCAACCGGATTCGGTAATCGTCAGTTCGGTTTGCTCGCCCAGAGCTTTAAATTCGATCACAAATTCAATTTCCTTCGGGTAGTCCGGGACGCCTGCCTGAGCGGGATCGATGATGTTTCCGTCCTTGTCGGCCATGCTCTGCGTGAATTCGATACGCTCCATCGGCACAATTTTCTTGTAGAAGCCGGCGGAGTACAATTCATGTCCGCCGTGGTCTTCCGGAGCCCGCATGCAAAATACGTATTTCCCGCCTTCACGGAAGTCGATATCGCAGCGTGGCGAAGTGTACTCTGTCGGCCCCCACCAGAGCATAACCAGCTTGGGGTCCGTCCAAGCCTTCCAGACCAGTTCGACCGGGAAGTCGAAGACACGGGTAATGACGAGGTTTTGCCCATTTGTACGCTGATTCATTTGGAATCCTCCTTTTTGTGTTTCGCGCTCTTTTCCATCTCGGCTCTCAAAACAGCATCCAATGCATCAAGGCGTTTGCTCCATCGATCTTTCATGCTCTCGGTCCATTTCTCCAATTCCATCATCGCCTCGGTGTTAATCCGATAAATTCGCTGCTGCGCCTTCTTTTCCACATGTACCAAATTCGCCTCGCGCAGAACCTTCAAATGCTGGGAAACAGCCTGCGGACTGATTTGGAATTGGTCGTGGATCGCCGATGCGGGAACCCCGTCATTGTCAGCGAGCATCTCCAAAATACTGCGCCGCGTCGGATCAGCGAGAGCGGAAAACAGATCGTTCGGCATACATTCCTCCCTCCCAGGTCGTAATCGTGAATACGGTCGGTTGAACCTGATGTTGTAACTGAATAATAAATTCATTTCTTTATAAAGTAAATACTTAAATAACAAAAACAGGAGGATACTTTTTTCAGGGACGGTTGGAGTCTCTTGGATGAGAATGTGCTTTTGAAAAAAATTTGACCCTAACGCATACGTCAGGGTTTATTGTAAATAGCAGGAAGCGGAATTCTTTCGTGGAGGTATCTGCGATGTACAGTGTCGGTGAGCTGCGCAAGAGGACAAATATCTCGGTGAGAACCTTGCATTATTACGATGAATTGGGCTTGCTGAAACCGTCCAGGGTAACCGAGACGGGGTACCGGTATTACTCAAAAGAGGATGTATTGAAACTGCAGCAAATCACGGCTCTCAAAAAGCTCGGATTTCCGTTGTCGCGCATCAAGGACATTCTCAATGCCGAGGATGCGCTCCCGGCCGAAATACGCTGGAAAAAGGCGATCCGGGGACAAATCGGTACGATCAGGGAAGAAATGGAGCGATTGCGGCGCTTGGAGCGATTGCTGTTTCACACCCTGTATTCGATCGAAATCACGGGCGATTTTCGCACCGACGACATTTTTTCGTTTATTCAGGCGATGCAGCCTGAGAAAGAGCCGAGCAACGACGAATCTCGCGAGCAATTTTTCAATGAGCATTTTACGCCGGAGGAAATCGAGGTTATTGACGGATTGCCGACATTCGATACAGACGATCCGAAGGCCGACGAATGGGTCAAGCTGCTGAGGGACATCCGGGACCATATGCACGAGCCTCCGCAATCACCTGTCGCACAGCGCCTGGCAAAGCGGGTTATGGATTGCGCGGAAGCATTTTTCGGAGGCAATACGGAGGTGATGGAAAAGTATTGGGAACTGATCAGGCCTTCGCCTGGCGATGCTCCCGTCGTTTACGGCCTGGATTACAAGCTGATGGCCTATATCGATCAAATCGTTGAGTGGTACGAGAAAGAGAGAGGAAAGGAGAGGGATGAGCAGGATGACCGTCGGCGATCATGAGTACGGGAAACAACAATGGAGATATTGGCGATGGCATTTTGCTGTTTTTGCGGCCGCTCACTTCGGAATGGCCTACATGTTTGGGCTTGCCCCTGCTTCCGGGCCTTCGGGCAATCCCTATATCGAACAGATCGTGAACTGGATCATGTACCGGGAGCCTGATTTGTACCGGGAAGCCCTCGGCAATCAAATCAGCTCCGTCTGGACGACGATCATGACCATCCACACGCTGTGGGCTTTGTGGTTTGCTTTCTTTCCGAAAAAGCGGGCAGTCAATCCTATGCCTGCCCCATCGGCAGGTTTCCAAGCCGCAAATAAAGAGGCATCGAACCAAAGAGCCGCGGAAAAAACGCTATCGCATGGCAGGGCATGGGTATACGTCCTCATGGGAGGCATACTCGAAATCGTATGGGCTGTCAGCTTCAAGACCGGATCGATCGGTCTTCATACGCTGATCGCGATTTTTGCCAGCTTCGATCTGCTCATCCGGGCCGCCAAGGTATTGCCAGTCGGCACCGTTTATGCGGTTTTCGCCGGTATCGGCTCAGTAGGCACAATCCTGGCGGGAGCGCTCTATTTGAAAGAACCGCTTTCTGCGGTCAAGGTGATTTTCGTTCTGCTGCTTGTCGTGTTTATCATCGGTCTGAAAGCTTCTGAAACGCGCAGTGTAAAGGGGGACGGATAATGGCATGGGCTTATTTGATTTTGGCGGGGCTGCTTGAGATTATCGGCGTGATCGGGATCAAAAAAGTCGCCGAGCATAATAGCTGGAGCAATAATCTCCTTCTGTACGGCGGCTTCTTTGCCAGCTTCAGTCTGCTGACGCACGCGATGCAAGAAATCCCGTTATCCGTGGCTTATACCGTTTGGACGGGTATCGGGACACTCGGGTCTGCGGCCATCGGTATGGTGTTTTTCCGCGAACCGCGAAGCCGACTGCGGCTGTTTTGCATGGCGGGAATTATCGTGACTGTTCTTGGACTGAAACTGGCAGATTGAAACTGCTCACGCTTGTAGAGAGGGGCCATGGGCAACTGGCGGTCCATCGGTCGGCAGGACTCGGCGGCAGTTGCCACCTACAGGCCCCACCTTGAAAAATAAAAGGATAACCCCGTACAAGAGAAACGGGTTTATCCTTTAAAAGTAACATATCTGTACAACAGAGCCCCAATTAGCTGAATTGCCACATAAAAGAGCGCTGGATTGCCCGCCATATAATCGTTTCGACAGCTTGAAAAAACTTACGCCTGGGGAGTGGGAGCCCCGTATTTCTCCCGGTATTCGCGGGCCAGCATGCTCATCATGACGGAATCGTGGTACTGGTGATGGTAATAGAGAGCCTCGCGCTGGACGCCTTCCTGTTTAAACCCGATCTTCTCATAGGCGCGGATGGCTCGTTCGTTGTAGGAAAACACGTTGAGCTCGATCCGGTGAAGATTGAGGATGCCAAAGCCGTATCCGAGCAGCAGGCGCATTGCCTCGCTTCCAAAGCCTTTGCTCTGATGCTGCAGTTCGTTGATGGCGATGCGAATATTGCAATTCCGATTGACCGGATCGATCGATTGGAGCGCAATGTCGCCGATCACTTCGTCATTGTCCCGCAGGGCGATGAGCAGCAGCAGGTTGGAAGAATCCTGGGACTTGGCGTCGAGGTAGCGGTGAATCTGTTCGCGGGTAAAGCTGCGCTGTGTACCGGTCAGTCGGCGGGTTTCCGGATGAAAGAGCGTACCAAAGTACAGATCGGTATCTGCCAGCTCGACAGGGCGAAGGTAGACGCGTTCGCCTTCGAGGAACCGGACAGGCTTGTTTGCGGATGTATGCATGATTCGATGCCTCCTTTTGATACCTTACAATAGCGAAAATGTGTATACTTGGAAATGGACAGTTTCGCAAAAAGTAAAAGGACAGATGGAGGTTCACCGATGCTTTTCGCACCGCAGTTGGACGATTCCAGCCGGATTCCCCATTACGTACAAATTTACGAGCAGATAAAGCGGCAGATTATCGCAGGGGCGTTGTCCGAGCATGTCAAGCTGCCTTCTGTCCGCAAGCTGGCTGATCTGCTGGGACTCAGCACGACCCCGGTGGAAACGGCGTACCAGCAGCTAGTCGCGGAAGGCTTTATCGCCAGCAAGCCAAAAAGCGGCTACTACGTTCAGCCACTGGCCGATCAGCAGGTGGAGAGAGCAGAGGAGAGGGAAACAAAATTGACCGTCCCTCGCTTGCAGCATCGGGATGCATCCTCGTACCCCTATGACTTTCACCTCTCGAAAAACGATTTTTCCCACTTCCCCTTTGCCCTGTGGCGGCGGCTGTTCAACAGAGTGCTGCGGCATGAACACCTGGACCTGCTTTTTTACGGAGACCCCCAGGGGGAGTATGGACTGCGAACCGAGCTGGCCCGTTATCTGCGCCAGTTGAGAGGCGTCTCGTGTTCACCTGAGCAGATCGTGATCGGGGCTGACCAGCACGGGCTGCTGACCTTGCTCGCTCTGCTCCTGAAAGCTCGCGTGGCCCGCGTCGGAGTCGAGAATCCGGGTTATCCGTTGATCGCATCGACCTTCCGCCAAAACGGCTATGAGGTGATCCCCGTCTCGCTGGAGGAGGATGGCCTGAATGTAAACGAGCTGGCAGAGAGCGGCGTCGAGCTGGTCGCGGTTTCGCCGTCCCACCAGTATCCGCGGGGAATGATCATGCCGATCGCCAAACGGCTGCGCTTGCTGGAATGGGCCAAGAAGACGGACGCCTACATTATCGAGGACGATTATGACGGCGAGTTCAGGTATCACGGAAGGCCGGTTCCCTCCCTTCAGGGCCTGGTGCAGGGAGCCAATGTGATCTATATGGGCGGCTTCTCGCAGGTGCTGGCCCCGGCCATTTGTACCTATTACATGGTCCTGCCGGAGTCTTTGCTTGAGTCCTACGACCTTTTGCTGAGAGAGCTGCTGCTGGAGCAGTCCTCATCTCCTCTGCACCAGAAAACGCTGGAGCTGTTTATGCGGGAGGGACATTTCGAAAAGCATGTGCGCCGGATGCGCAATGTCTATCGGAAAAAGCACGACACGCTGGTTCAGGCGGTCCGGAAGCACATGGGGGAGCGGACTGTAGTGATCGGAGAGGACGCCGGATTTCATGTACTGCTGAAAGTCCAGCACCAAGTGGAGGAGAGGGAGCTTTCCCGGATGGCGAAGAAGGCCGGAATCAATATCGCCTCAGCAGCCTATACGTGGATGACGCCTCGTACGGAAACGACCGAAAAAGAATTTATCGTAGGCTTTGCCGGCATTGAATTGGAGAAAATCGAGCCGGGTATCCGCAAACTGGCCGATGTTTGGTGGGGGCAGTGTTCCAAGTTTGCTTCCAAATCTTGACGCAGAGCTTGATTTGGGAGTAAACTGCTCCTTGATAGGAAAATATGAAAAACAAAATCGTTTCCTAAATTTCCGAGAGGGGGCAGGAATCGTGCAGGAGAGAATCATTCAGCTGGCCATTCGGGAAATCCACACCAAAGGGCTCAAGTTTACGATGGCGGAGCTTGCACGGCAAGCGGGGATGAGCACGAAAACGCTGTACGGGTACTTTTCCTCCAAAGAAGAACTGATCTCCGTGATCATTGAGCGCGGAGTCAAAGAGCTGCAGCAGAAGGAAGCCGAGATTATCGGGCGTACGGACATCGATCTGACGGAAAAACTGAAGCTTTTGCTGGCACTTGTCCCCAGCGGCTTTGGCAGCACCCATATCCGTCTGTGGTACGAGCTCAAGCGGTACTACCCCGAGCAGTGGGCGCTTGTTGAGGATTGTCTTCAAAACGAGTGGGAGCATGTGCGGAATATTCTTGAGCGGGGAATGGCCGAGGGAACATTCCAGCGGGTGAGCATTCCCGTCTTTATTCATATGTATATCGGATCGCTTGAGCATCTGGTGGATCGCCAGGTCGTAGAGGAGACAAACATGACGATGGCAGATGCCCTGGACGCGATGATTGAGATATTGCTGCACGGGATTGCGGGCGGCGGGAAAAAGGAGGGGCAGCGATGAGGTGGGTGGACTTGTCTGGCGCCATTTGTTTGGAAGTTGCGGGTATCTCCGGGCAAATCGCAGGTACCACCGGGCAAATCGCAGGCACAGCGGAGGGCCTCGCGGATGTCTCCGGGGAGGTATGCGTGAAATGAAAGCGCTAAGACCTTTTTTCTGGTTGACCGACGTCGGCTTTCTCGTTTACTGGAGCATTGTCTTCCTCGAATGGCTCCCTCCCGAGTACCTCTATCCAGATTACGCCAATCCGCTGATGGTGGCCTGGAATCTGTCGTTTTTTCCCCTGGATCTTTTCATTTCCATTACGGGACTGACGAGTCTGTATTTTTATCATGCAAACCGAAACTGGCGTCCCATGGCGCAAGTTTCGCTCGTCCTGACCTTTTGCTCCGGCCTGCAAGCCATCGCCTTTTGGGGGTTCAAAGGGGACTTCGATCCCGCCTGGTGGCTCCCCAATCTGTATTTGCTCTTGTATCCCTTGTTTTTTTACCGTCTGTTTGCGGGGAAACAGCTAGACTCCGCGGCCTCCCAGTAATGCGTTTCCGGGAGATATGGCCGCTATATCTCATCCTGTTTCATATGCTTTTTGATAAACCGGAAGAAACCCACGGCACACATCACGATAATCGCCGCCCAGGTGAACAAAAAGGCGATGCCGAGGCCGATATTGGCTCCGACCATGTCGTTGGAACGCTCATAGAGCAAGGTGAAAACAAGCGGGCAGGCAAGCGCGATATAAAGGATAAAAAAGGAAAGAGACTTTGTCGTCGTTTTCTTCTGAATGGTAAGATAAACAAAGATATGGGAAACAAGCAAGAGGATAAACGTGACAACCGTCAACAGCAGCATGCGGCAGAGCCTCCTCGAGTCTTTCTTTATCTGGGTTGTGCCCTCGAGTACTACCATAGCCAAAAACAAGCGTTCAAGCAAGCGCAAAGGAGAGTGGAGGGGGAGTGAAACGATGAAGCACGGCAGCGATACCCTGCTGATCGTCAGTTTGCTCGGGTACGGAACAACGCTGCTCCTGTTGGCCTTGATCTGGTTCCGTACACCAAAAGAGAGGGAGCCGCTTCTGTTTGTAAAACTGATGGGCTATACCTTGCTTGCGATGTTCCGTTTTTCGTTCAACCAGCTTTCGATGCCGCTCGGACTGATCGCCGCCATTCTTCTGGTGAAGCGAACGAATGGAAACAAGAAGGCGAAGCTTGCGGCCGTCTGGCTGGGGGGAATCATGTTTCTGGCAGGCTTTTTGCCAGTGGCAGACTGGATCGAAAACACGCTGTACCCGCGTACAGAGATGTCTACCTATTTGCATGAGGATTTGACGGGGAAAGGTTTTGCTATGAATGTTGCCAGTTCGGACATGCGACGCTTTTACAGCAAAACCGAAAAAGACGAGAGCGGGCGGAAGCTGTATGCCGCTCTGCGGGAATCCCGCTACATCGAGGGCTTGCCTCTGCGGGAGCGGATGGATGAGGAATACGAGCTAAAATTGTTTCAGGATACAGATAACAGGGACAACCGCTTCAAACAACTGGAGTTTCGGGTCGCCTCTGACGGATCGTATCTGAAGCTTCGATTTGAGGACAGCCAGTATGTTTTTCGGGCGTCACGGGAGTTTCAGCAGTTGTTTCAACAGATGGTGGCGGAAGAGCGTGAAAGCAGCGATGAATAGGGTCGGGAATCAGTACAGAAGCTTTGGGCTTAGGACTGTACTGAGTGGATGGAACATGCATGGACGGAACATCATGGACTCCCAACGAATCGTGCGTTGGTCCTTAGTCCTTCTGCTCCATGGAAAGAGGCGCTTCGGATTTTCCCCGGATCAAGGCCACCAGCAGCAACAATAAAGGGAGCAGCAACAGAAACGTATACGCATAAGAAAACCAAATTTTTGGTACGAACTCAAGGAGTTTGGTAATGTTCGGGTAAGCCAAAACGGATAGTGCGACCATTAAGACGCCCAAAGGCACCGTTAATGGCTTATAGGTCCTCAACTCAAGACTCTGAGCCAGTCCCAACGCCGAAACATAAAAGGTAATCGTCGTTTTGATAAATATGGACAAAAACCAAACGCCAGCCAAAAGCACTTCCACACGCTCCAAAAAGTTGCCTATACTGATTTTCTTGGCCAGCACAAAGGACGGATAAATATTTCTCGCTGTAAAATCCGAGCCAAGAACGAGTATGCATAAAGCCGTTATGATGATCAAAATGACACCACCCGCGGCAGCGCCCAGCAAGAGTGAATGCAGAACTTTTTTCGGGCGATTGACAAACGGGAGCAACATCAGAAAACAGACGAATTCTTGCAGACTTGAAAATTGTATCCCCGCTCCAAGCAGCGGCTTTATTCCGCCTTCCGTAACAGGCTCCAATTGGTTGATCTCGATTTCCGGCAGCAGTGTGAAGGTCAGAAAAAGCAGAGACACAAATATCCAGGGAAAAAATATTTCCGTGGTCCTGGCGATGACCTCAAGCCCGTATCGCGTTGCGATCACAACCACCATACTGAAGGAAATCAGTATAACTTCTACGGGGGTTTCAGGCATCACGTTTGACACGATGAAGTTTCCCAGATCACGAACCATCAGTGCCGAAAGAAAAATGAAAAATGAGAAAAACAACAAGGAGATCAATTTTCCCGGCCATTTTCCCAAAATTTTCTCGCTGTATTGGGCCAAGGTCATGCCTGGAAACAGATTTCCCAAAGCAACATACATAACAATCAACACCAAATCGATAACAATACCGATAATGGCTGCGATCCAGGCGTTTTGTTTCGCTTCCAGCGCCAATGGAGACGGTCCCAGCAAAAAGGAGGTGCCCATCGTAAAGGCAATCACAAGAACCGTCAATTGACGTATGTTGATTTTTCCTTGTTCCAGCATGGTACTCACCTCTCATTTCTGCCATTGTCTTTGCTGGAATGAACAATTGGAGAAAAGGCTGTTACTCTTTAAATAGAGACAGGATCCCGTCACTGACCGGTTTGTAAATAAAGGTAATCATTTCGCTAAGACTCGGAACCGGCACATGCAGCACTTGGAGGACACCGAGCGTGATCCCGGCCGTTAACAAGAGGGAAAATGCCCATGCTTCCTTGACGAACCTGTTTTTGACTAAAGCCGGCACCTCCATGCAGGCAATGATCATTCCCACCGCAATGATGGCTGCAGCTTTCAACATGTTGATCTACTCCTCTTTCGTTTCCAAGTACGAATTGCTGATCGTGCCAAGGCCCCGGATGTTGAAATCTACACGCATGTCAACATCCAAGCCGACAAATTCCTCATCCCAATTCTGTTTTGCCTTCTTCCAAAATCCCGGCTCCGCCCGGTGAACAGCTTCCCCAAACCCGAAAATATCCGCTTTGTACTTATGCTGAGCTTTTGAAATGGCTTGCTGCATAAATCCCTTTATTTTTTCCGCCGCTTTCGCTTCAAGGCCCCGAATCGTTTTGTCCTTGGCCAAATCCATATTGCATTGTACTTCACTGATATTTGCTTCCACGCGGACTTCGATGGCTACTTCCGGTTTTTTTCGCACGACTTTTCCCTTCATCTCGCTGTTGGTGCGGATGATTTCCAGCGCTATATTTCCGCCATTGGGACAAGCAACATATTCTGCTGTGCTTTTTACCTCATTTTGAATGTAATTGTATCCCTTGGATTCTTCCTCATTGAGCCAGCCTACGAGCTTGTCTTTTTTAAACACAGCCAATCCTTCGTACCTCAAGAGAGCGCGCGAGTCTATTCGCTGCATATTTTCTTTGGTCCCGGCAATATCCTTCGCTCCGTCAAGTGTAATGCCAGTCAGGACCGGATGCTTCCCTTCGCTGGTCATGTCCGATATCAACTTGTCGAGGGTCGCTTTTCCTGTTGCTGCCCAGGCAGTATTTGACGACTGCAAAGAATGGAACATTTTATTGGCAGGAATTTTTTCAAGCAAAGTCAGGGTTTTCAAAATTTCTTCGGCGGTTGCATCCTTTGAAACAACGAGAAAAAAATCGGTTCTGAATTCGTGGTCTCTTGAAAGAAAGTCCAACACTTTTGCAATTCCTTCTTCGGCTACCTCTTTGCCCAGCACAATTACTTGCATATGGGACAAGTAAATTTTGCGGGGCGATTTTGTCGTTGTTCTTCGCAATGCTTCAAAAATACTCGTCCCTTGTGTAGAGTAGGTAATTACGGGAGCGGTGTCCGTACCGGCTCTTTGTGCTGCCACCGCGCCGGGATTCACAATTTGGATGGATACCAGATAGTCGTTGTCTTTCTTGTCAACCCCCATGGCAACAGCGATTGCCAGCTCGTTTAATTCCCTTCTGTTCCAACATCCGGTCAAAACAACGAGAAGCAGCAGGAATAGGCATGCCATGGTAATAGGTTTACGCAACCGAATCGCTCCCTCTCTTAAGAATTTTGCTTGGATTCTGGATGTGGATGCTCGTTGTTTTCGCGAATGGTATCGTTTTGACTGATCGCTCTCGGACGTGAAAACAATGCCCATAGCGGCAAGCGGAAAAGCGTATCCTTCTGTTCAGCCAGATGAAAAGGAGCAAATGGACTCATGTACGGAGCTCCAAAGGAGCGCAGGCTGCACAGATGGAGAACGATGACAATGACGCCCAGGATGATGCCATACAGACCAAAGGATGCCGCCAAGGCCATAAGGCCGAAGCGCAACATCCGAATCGAAATTCCCACGCTGAATGCCGGGATGACGAAATTCGCAATGGCTGTAATGGCGACGACAATGACCATTGCCGGAGAGACGATGCCCGCTTCTACCGCGGCTTGACCAATGACCAATGTTCCGACGATCGATATGGACTGACCGATCGCCCGCGGCATTCTGACGCCTGCTTCGCGGAGGATTTCAAAGGTAATTTCCATAAGCAGCGCTTCCACAAAAGCGGGAAAAGGTACACCCTCGCGCTGCGATGCCAAGCTTATGAGCAGGCGGGGTGGGATTATTTCCTGGTGAAAGGTGGTGATAGCAATATACATGGAAGGTACAAGCAGGGATATAAACAGCGATATATAGCGGATCTGGCGGATTAGAGTGGCAAAATCCCAACGTTGATAGTAGTCTTCACTCGCTTGAAGAAATTGTGCAAACAGAGCGGGGACCATGAGGACGAAAGGGGTTCCATCGACTAAGATCACGACCCTGCCCTCCAACAAACCCGCCGCCGCCGCATCGGGCCGCTCAGTATTATGTACAGTGGGAAAAGGAGTGAACGTTTTGTCCTGGATGAGCTCTTCAATGTACCCGCTTTCCAGTATTCCGTCAATGTCGATTCGCTTGAGCCTGTCTCGCACTTCCTGCACGATCTTCTCGTTGGCAATCCCCTTGATGTACATGATGGCTACATCGGTTCTCGTCACTCGGCCGATTTGAATCGTTTCCAGCCAGAGATGAGGGTCTTTGATCCTTCTGCGGATTAAAGCGGTATTGGTCCGAAGTGTTTCGGTAAAAGACTCTCTGGGGCCGCGTACAACTGTCTGTGCGGCGGGCTCTGAAACTCCTCTGTCTTTCCATCCTCTGGAGCTTGCCGCGATCCCGCAGGGAGAACCATCGACCAGGATGACAGCATCTCCCGATAGCAGGAATGCAAACAAGTCATCAAAATCAGAGACTTCGTTGGTGTCGGAGACGGTAAGTGCAAAATCCCGCAAAACACGAGACACATGCGAACGGTCGGATATCTTGAGATCAATCTCCGTTTCTTTGATCGCAAGCATCAAAGATTCCAGAATAAAATCAGTGATCACTTTTTTATCGGCGAGCCCTTCCGTGTAAAGAATGGCCATTTTTATTTCTGATCGGCCAATTCTGACTTCTCGTATGATAATGTCAGTGCTGCCCCCGCTTATTTCCCTGATCCGCTTTAGATTCGCATCAAGGCAAGCCTGCAGCGGCTCTTTGCGAAGAGAACCGCATTGTTCCACGTCCAGCCGCCTCCGTTCTCCCATCAGTCTTGTAGGTAAGCCAAAATACAGCAAACAAAAAAAGGAATAGGGAAATTTCCCCTATCCTTACTATTTCCACTTTTTATTTGTCTAAACAGTCAAAAATCAAAAAACGGTTTGCAGATGATCGTCTTCCTCCACATACGGAATCGTCAACGGCCCGAGCGGGAGCACAGCCACCGTCATACCTTCTCCATACTTCTCCTTCAACTCCTCCAAGGTCTTCTCGATGTCATGGGTCGGGGTGAACATGGCCATCCTCACATCTTCATCGGAGAGCGTGGAGTAGACGTGCACATCGGCCCAGACCTGGATCACCGCCTGCTTTTGCACCTGCCACTGATCGAATATTTTAAACGAAGGATCATTGATCATGTCCAGGATTTCCTGCGGTGTCTTGCGCATTTTCAGGATGTCGGCGTAGTTGCCGTGATTGGGCAGGCCGTCGGAGCATTCCGAGGCACAGATGATCGTGCCGCCCTTCTTGACGATCTTGTGCGCCGCGCTCATCCCTTTTACCGCTTGATACAGGTTTTGATCGAGCGGGTAGCCCGAGTTGGAGGTAATGACGACATCAAACCGGTGGCCGCAGCGGATCATGGCGTGCTCCTTGGCGAAAGCGCAGCCCCGGTCATGCGCTTCGTAGAGCTCGCCAGCAAAGACGGCGGTGATTTCCTTCTCGCGGTTCAGGGTGACGTTGAGCATGAAGTCGGGCTTGCACATGCTGTTGATCTCCCGCGTCATGTCCTGCACCGGATTGTTTACCATGTTGCCCCAGGTGGACAGCGGATCGCCGATCATTCTGGCATTGTGAAACGTGAGGATGGTCTCGATTCCGGCAATGCCCGGCATAATCCCTTTGGGCCCGCCGGAAAAACCGGCGAAGAAATGGGGCTCGATAAAGCCGGTGACGATTTTAAAGTCGGCCTCGACGTACTCCTTGTTCAGGTAGACGTCGCAGCCAAAGCGGCTTTCGCCCACCTTGACGAGTTCATCCTTCTCATGGCAATGGTGGTTGATGACTCGTACATGTTCGACTACCCAGTCGCCCAGCATCTGGACGAATTCGTCTCTCGTCTGGTCCCGGTGGGTGCCCGTGCCGTTGATCACGACGAAATTTTCCAGCGGCACATGGGACAGCTCCTTCAACAGCCAGGGGACGAGCTTGTGATTGGGGGTAGGGCGGGTGATGTCGCTGATTACGATCGCCACTTTGTCTGTGCTTTTAACCAACTCGCGGAGAGGGGCGCTTCCGATCGGATTGCGGAGCGCTTCCAGTACCGCTGCTTCCTCGTCCGCCAGTCCGGGAAGATTTTTTGGCTCCAGGATGAGGGAGTGATCAGGCACTTCTACTTCCAGTCCGTGCTTGCCGTACAACAATGTCGTTTTCATGTTTCTCTCCTTTTCAACACGTATTTGTCATGATTGTCTTGATCCGAAAGGTGAAACTCCCCTGACGTCTGTCAGGGGCAGCACACGCATACATGGATGTACTAGATGTTACGTGTGGATGGTATTTGATATCTCGTGGGTTTCCAGCTTTCCGTTGATACCTCGCTTCTTTTGCCACGTATCGACCAGGATCACGCCGATAGGACAGAGGATCGCCGTAGTCAGTGTGGAGATGGAGATTTGGGCGGTCGCGATTTCCACCAGATTTTGATAGGCCTGTGCATCTGCGGCGGACATCATGCCGGAACCGGCGGCTACGGCTGCGGCTGCCGCGATGGCTGCCGGCGTTCCGACGGCGTTGCCTGCAGTCGATGCTTCCGCTACGGGGGCAATATGGCTTTTTTCGCGGAACAGCTTGAAGACCAGCATGCCTGTAGAACCGGTCAAAATGGTCGTCATGAAGCCGAGCGCCAAGCCGCCGAGCAGCACCTCGATTTTCAGGAAGGTGGCAAAGTCCATCCCGGCACCGAGGGAAAAGGCAAAGAACGGAACGGGCAGCAGCTCGCCCGGCTTCAGGAAGTCGCGCATTTCGGGATCGAGGTTGCCCAGCAGCATGCCGATGCCGATCGGCAGCAGTACAGCGATAAACGCGATGAAGGGGAAGTTCGCACCCATCATGCCCAGCGCCATCAAGGTGAAGAAAGGACCGTCATTCAGCGAAAGGACCGCAACGGCGCCGACGTCAGAGCGATTCCCGTACTGGGACGTAAGGGCGGCATACATCCCGCCGTTTCCGTTGGTCATCGCGGCGATAATCGTCATCGCCGACAGGCCGAGGAAGCCGTTCATCATGTCGCCGGACAGCTTTCCCCACAGAAAGCCGATGATCACGCCGGTAAAATACTTGGAGGCAGTCAGCAGCACGCCTTTTTTCAGCGCCGTTCCGCCGACCTGCAGATTCATCTGGCTGCCGCAGCAGAACAGGAACAGGGCGATCAGAATGATGGAGCTGTTTTTAAAGAGGGCCTCGGAAAATCCGCCGATGCGCAAAAACTCGTAATGGCCGTCTTTGGTCGCAGCAACCCCAAGGGATTTCAAAAAGTCCATGACAACGGGTATGTGCATTTGGTCAATGGTGTTCAGCAAGGCGCCGAGCAGCAGCGGAACAACCATTAATCCGCCGGGTACCTTTTCGATGGTCCGTTTGATTTTCATTCAACAATCCCCCTTGTACGCTTAGTTGTGGTTTTGCCTGGCCAGATACGTCCGGAATACTTGCTCTGCCGTCTGTGTGAGCAGCTCCGGTGCCCGCTCCATCGCTTCCTGCAGGGACATCGGCGCGTTTAGTATGCTATGAATGCTATGAATGCCGTACTGATAAAGGGTATCGATACCGCGTCCGATCGAGCCTGCCAAAACGAAAACGGGTATGCCGCGTTTCTGGGCCACCTGCGCTACACCCATCGGAGTTTTTCCTGATGCTGTCTGAAAGTCAATTTGTCCTTCCCCGGTGAGGACGAGATCGGCATCCTGCAAATGCTTGTCAAGCTGCGTATACTCGATCACGATGTCGATACCGCGTCTCATGGACGAAGGAAAGAAGGCTTGAAATGCACCGCCGATTCCGCCTGCAGCGCCTGCCCCTGCCCGTTGATGCAGCCGGATGCCGGTTTTGGACTTCACCAGATCCGCCCACGCGCGGAGGGATTGATCGAGTCTTTCCGCCATCTCGGCAGTGGCCCCTTTTTGCGGACCGAACACGTGGGAGGCCCCGTCCGGACCGATCAGCGGATTTTGGACGTCGGAGGCGATCAAAAACTCCGCTTCGCGTATGCGAGGGTCAAAACCGCTGTCATCGATCACCTCGATCCGTTCGAGCTCGCCACCGCCAAATCCGACCTGATGTCCCTCAGCGTCGAGCAGCTTCATGCCGAGGGCTTGCAGCATGCCGATGCCCCCGTCATTGGTAGCGCTTCCACCAATCCCGAGAATAAATCGTCGGCAGCCGTCATCCAGGGCTTGTCTGATCAATTCGCCCGTGCCGTATGTCGTGGTGACTAGCGGGTTTCTTTTCTCCGCCGGGACCAGGTACAGGCCGGACGCGCTCGCCATCTCGATCACGCAGGTGACATTGTCTCCCAAAATTCCGTAGGCGGCATCCACCGGTGTGTTCAAGGGGCCTGTGACAGTGACCTGTACCTTGCGTCCCCGGGTCGCTGCGACCAGACTTTCCATCGTGCCTTCTCCGCCGTCTGCGACCGGTACCAGAACGGTACGGGCTTCGGGGCGAACCTTTTTGATGCCTGTTTCAATGGCGAGGGCAGCGTCAAATGCAGACAAGCTTCCTTTGAATGAATCGGGTGCAATCACAACCTTCACGCTGACGTTCCACTCCTTTGTAAAGCGCTTTCATAACTTGCTTTTCATTATAGAGAAGGGGGATTCGCGAAATCATCGGTTACCATCCATAAAAATCCCGTGCAAATTATCGCATAATTTTGTTTATTATAAATAAGCGCTGGCTTAATCGATGTGTGAAGGATAAGATTTGAGTATGCTGACCTATGAGATTGCCAAACAGATCGTACGCGAAACGATGAACCGCCTCAACCGCAACATCAACATCATGGACCATACCGGAACGATTATCGCTTCGGGAGACGCTTCGCGTGTGGGTGAAATCCACGAGGGAGCTGCCGATGTCATCCGGACAGGCAAGCCGCTGATGATCACCCGCAGCAATGAGCGCCAGTACAAAGGCGCGCGCCCGGGGATCAATCTGCCGATCGTCTTTCAGGACAAGCTGATCGGTGTCATCGGCATCACGGGGGAGCCAGATGAGATCCGCGAGTTTGGGGAGCTTGTCAAAATGATTACGGAGATGATGATCAACCAGTCCTTTCTGGCCTCCCAGCTCGAGTGGAAGCAACGGCTGAAGGAAATGATTTTTGAAGAGCTGATCCAGCGGGAGATTCAGGAAGAATCCGTCGAGCAGAGGCTGGCCCTGCTGAAAATGAAACTGGAGGAGCCTTTCCAGGTCTCTCTCATCGAGATGCGTGAAATTCCGATGCAAAATCAGGAGCTGATTCAAAAAGTCGAGCAACTGATCGGCGAAACGAAATGGCTGGTCGGATTCCGCAGCGTAAACCGGTTGTTCATCCTCACTTCCGGTCTGGAGGAAGGCACAGTCATAAAAAAGCTGGAAGCCATTCAACTGTTTTTGCAGCAAAAGGAGATCCCGTTCAAGATCGGTTTGGGCTCGCAGGTGACAGAGACGGGGAAAATCGGCATGTCGCTTGAAGAGGCAAAGCTGGCATTGCTCTTGGGAAGCCAGGAGCAGGGCATCACCTCTTATTTGGATATCGAGACGAAGGCGCTGATCAAGCGGATGGACAGCCAGGCCAAACAAAAATTTCTCGATCGCGTATTTGCCGGTCTCCCGCCGAAGGGGATCGAAACGCTGGAGGCGTTTTTTGCCAGCAACCTGAACATCGGCGAAGCAGCCAAACATTTGTATGTCCACCGCAATACACTGATCTACCGTTTGGCAAAAATCAAAGAGCGCACCGGCTACGATCCGCAGGTTTTTCATGACGCCGTCTCGCTGCAGCTGGCAGTGTGGATGCAGCAAAATCAGGCGGGAGGAGAAGGGGAAGGGCGGTAGACGGGAAGGATCTGCCGCCTTTTTTATAGTTTCAGTTGTTTCCACCTTTCACCATTGTGTAAAAAAGTGGTGAATTTGGATGCGGGAAAAAGCAGCGGGTTTGCTTTCTGTGCCGAGATGATCAAAAAGGAGTACGGTGACGAGCGCAATATTTCTCCGGCTGCCGGAGATTGTCTTTCAAGAGAGCTGGGAGGATGACCTCGGCGGCATCCGCGTCGTGGTCGAACATGTCGGGGCAGAGAAGTGGGGATAGAAAGTAAAGGGAGGGGCTGCTCGATTCAGGGCGGCCTTTTGTGATTTGTAAGGTAGTATCCCAAGGGCCCCTCTATTCCTTGTTACGTTCAAAATTCATACCTTGAATAGGCTGATTCTAGCCCAAACCCACCTCAACCCAATACCCGCTTCATCCTCCGAATCCCTTCCGCAATGTCCTCCTCCGGCAAATTCCCGTACCCGATAATCACCTTGTCCAGATGTCGCCCTTTTTGGATCGCATGCTCCTCGACCGGATAAACCCGGACGCCTGCTTGCAAAAGAGCCGACAAACTCGCCTCAGTGAACGCTTTGCCAGGGAAAGAAGCGACAATATGCAGTCCGGTCGAAGCCCCCCAAATGTCCACCTGTCCGGGAAAATGAGCCTGGAGCGCGTCGCATAGCGCTCTCCGGCGGCGCTTGTACAGCTTTTTTACCCGGCTGATGTACTTCTCCAGATGGCCTTCCTCCACAAACCTCCCCAATGCCAATTGCTCCAGTGAAGGCGTGTGCAGATCTGTAAACCATTTTGCCGCCTGATACCGTTCCACCAAAGAAGGGGGCAGCACGAGATACCCCATGCGCAGTCCCGGAGAGAGAATTTTGCTAAAGGAGCCGATGTAGATGACCCGTTCTCCGGCCAGCCCCTGAAGCGAATGGACAGGCGGACTGTCGTACCTGAACTCGCTGTCGTAGTCGTCTTCGACAATATAGCAATCGCGCTCGCCCGCATACCTGATCAGCTGGATTCTCCGCTGGATCGGCAGTGTGCCGCCCAAAGGAAACTGGTGGGAGGGCGTGACCAGCACAAAGCGCGGCTGCGCATCGGCAGGGAGAAGATTCGTCATCATCCCGTGCTGGTCGACCGGCACTGGGAGCAGCGCGGCCCCGGTCTGGGCAAAGATCGTCTGGATATCGCGGGTAATCGGGTCCTCGATAACGGCGCTAGCGCCTTTGGAAAGCAGCACCTTGGCGATCAGCACGAACGCCTGGGTCGCCCCGGACGTGATCACGATCTGCTCGGGACGGCATTGCACACCGCGCGTGCGGAACAAATAGCGGCTGAGGATCGCGCGCAGCTCCGCCTGCCCCTCGGGACGTCCATAGCCAAAGGCGTCGAGCGGAGCTTCCCGGCATACCTGCTGCATGATTTTTCCCCAAAGCGCCCGGGGAAAGCGATCGAGGCAAGGGACACCGGAGCGGAAGTCGATCGTATTTGGGGAAGGGTGGCAGATTGCTTTATCGCTCCCATACAGGGCAGTACAACCAGCCGCTGAATCGTTCACACCCGGAGAAGTTCGATCAATTGCAGAGTCGCTCACACCTGGAGAAGTTCGGCCAATTGCCGAGTCGCTCCCATCCAGTGAAATTCGAATCGTTGCCGATGGGAATGCCCGGTCATCATTTTCTAGTACTCTCTCTGGCGTCTCTGGTCCGCGCTGCCCCGTGACCCTGCCAGACAAAGGAAGGCCGGGCGGAAGAAGCGGCGTAAGCAGCGACAGATCAATACCGGGAGCCACATAATGGCCGGAGCCCGGCCGTCCCTCCAGATACCCTTCGGCCAGCAGTTGGTCGTATGCCTCCAGGACGACATTGCGGGAGACATAGAGCTCTTCCGCGAGCTTCCGCGTCGAGGGAAGCCGTTCCCCGGCACGCAGCTCTCCTTTCAGAATTTTGCCGCGAATGTCCGCGTACAACTGGCGGAACAATGGCATCGGCTGAGTGCGGTCAATGTTGATCCAGAGCATGGCAAGCCCTCTCCTTCGCAAAGTGGTACTGTCTATATCGATGAAAAGTGGACCTAATCCTAGCCAGATTAGCATGTTATCGTGTGGGAGAAAAGCGAAGAGAAGGAGGAACGGAAGATGGAGAAACAAAAGTTAGAGAATCAAAATCAACCGGGAAAAGGAGAAGTAACTGCTCGCCTGGGGCTCTCGTCCACATTGACGAGAAGGGCTCGCCGGAAATCTTGTCCGACGAACAAAAAGCCGCAGACGTTTTGCGGACAATCGCCCGCGATCCGGACATGAAAGACTTCGTCATGCGGACTCCTTGGCTGTACCGGATTCTCTATTCGGCGGCAAAACGGTATGTGGCTGGAGAACAGGGGAGCGAGGCAGTCAGGGCGGCGGTCCGACTGCGGGAGCTCGGCTACCGGCAGTCGCTGGAGTTCATCGGGGAAAACACGGCTGACGCGGAAGAATGCCGCCGGGCCACAGACGAATTTCTCGCGCTGATCAAAGAAAGCAGCCAGCAAGGCTTGTCCGCCGACATTTGCTTCGACCTCTCCCACATCGGACTTCTGGTCGATGAAAAGCTGGCATTGGAGAATGCCGAAGAACTGGCCCGATGTGCCAAAGAGCACGGCCAGTATGTGATGACCAGCATGGAGGAATCGGCCAAGACCTCGGCCATTTACCGCGTGTACGAGCAGCTCGCCAGCCGTATGCACAACATCGGTATCACGGTGCAGTCCCATTTGCACCGCACTATCGACGATCTTCCGCGTCTGCTCGCTCTGCCGGGAAAGATCAGGCTGGTCAAGGGCGCGTTTAAGGAAGCACCGGAAGTGGCTCTGCCCCGCTCCGCCGAGCTGCGGGAGCGCTATCTGTCGCTGGCAGAGCAAATCGTTCGTGCAGGTCACCCGCTGTCCATCGCTACCCACGACGATCAGATTGTAAAAGCGGTTTTGGAGCGGGGGTATCTGGGCGATGCCTACGTGGAGCTGGAAATGCTGTTCGGTGTACGGGAAGAGGCGGCTCGCGCACTGCTCGAAGGAGGAATCCCGATACGCCTGTATGTCACCTATGGCACCGAGTGGTATTTGTACTTGTGCCACCGCCTTGCCGAGCACCCGCCGAATTTGTACCGGGCATTGGCAGATATGCTGGAGCCGGGCAGGGCGGGGGTGGAGATGTACGGATAAAGAAGCAGGCCTCTTAGCCGGTTGGCTAGGAGGCTTTGTTTTGGTGGCGTCATGAGGCATCACTGCTTGGCTCGATCATTTTACATACCAAATAAAAGTTCTAAACGCCTCAGGTTTCTGTTCTTATTTACTTTAACAAAAGAGTAAGAAAAAGGTAATAATACAATTGACCTATTGTTTCCAGAAATGGTAACATTCTGTGTGACAGCAATTTAACCCATTTACAAAACAATTAAAACATTTTGGAGGTGAAATATCAGGATGATAACGCCTGCCGCGATCAGGGTCAAGCTGCCGATTATTTCAGGAAAAGAGATTGATACGGATCACTCCGAATCCTTGTACGGAGCGATTTCTGCTATTGCACCGGCAATTCATCAGCAAGACCAGATCGCGATATCCCCGATTTTTGGTGAAAGAGCGCTTGGCAAGCGATTGAGGCTTAGCCGCAAAAGTTATTTCTTTGTTCAATGTGACGCATCCCAAATCCCCATGGTACTCCCTCTGGCGGGAAAAGCCGTTCAGCTCCGCAACGATCATATACGCTTTGGCGTCCCGCAGTTAATGATGATTCGCCCGGCTGGAACACTGTTTTGCCGCTTATTTGTCATGAGAAATGCAATAGATGAAGAAAAAGCCGTCTCCAATCTCAGAAGCAAGCTGCTCGACCTACTGGGAGAGGAGTCAGCTCATCTGGACATAACCCCGCTGCGGAGAAGGATTGTCCGAATACACGGCAAGAAAATTACCGGTTTTGGCATCCGGATTGCAGGATTGACGGACGAACAATCCGTGATCGTACAATCGCAGCCTCTTTCTGGCCGGAGAAAATACGGATGCGGCCTATTTGTTCCGGCTGGAGGGAAAGACGATGCCAGGGATTGAACCCCCCTTTTTAGCCAAGAGTCTTACAAGCTCAGAACACGACCTATATGCTGCCACAGTAGCAGGGCATCTGGAGCAGGTCGTGGAGACAGCCGAGATCATTGTAGAAAAGACCGGCTGGGCAATACTGCAAGTGTGTCAGTTGGAAGAGGACAAGCTCGAACCAATCAAAAGAGTGGTTCGGGTCGCGGCTCTGCTTCATGACCTTGGAAAATTGTCAGGAGATTTCGTAAACCTAATAGAAGGTAAAGATGCAGGCCCTCAGGTAGTTCGGCACGAGTTGTTGTCTTGCTGGATGTTGGAAAATTATGAACCATTGCTTCGGGCTGTAGAGCAATACATCGGGGATACGATGTGGGGAATGCTTGCTGTCAAAGCTGCTATCCTTGGACATCACTTGAGATTCCCGGATGGCGAGCAGACGTATTACGGTTCGGGTGAATTGAAGCTGTATCTTCTGCACAGGAGGGCAGATGACGTCAGGAAGCTAATCGACCGTACCTTGGGAGAGCCAGTGGATTGGAGCCAGCCTCTCTCCAGTTTCCCCAGGAGCCGTTTATTTGCGGGTGATTACGAAGAAAAGGTCATTTGCGAATGGAAGGAGAATGCGGTCGGTTTGAGTGCTTCTGAACGGAAATTGTGCTCGATCATCAGGGGAATACTTATCGCCGCTGACGCCTTGGGATCAGTCAGATCATTGTCTAGAGGGGATTGGGTTGAGAGGAAGAGTGTAGACATCCGAAACATCTTTTCAGGAATCCCACTTCAAAATGAACTGGGCGACATGATTCAAAAGAAACTGGCAAAGGTCAATACGTATTCTCCAGAGATTACGCAGTTTCAGGAAACGGTAGAAGCGGCTGCAACCTACGAGATCACGGTCTGTGAAGCAGGATGCGGGAGCGGAAAAACGATTGCGGCCTACCGGTGGGCCAAAAAAGTAAACCGCCCGTTTCTCTGTTTCGCTTACCCGACTACCGCCACGGCCACCCAAGGCTATGCAGACTATCAGCAATATTTGCAATCTGCGGGCAAAAAGCTGCACCACTCCCGGGCCGACATTGATTTTGAATTGCTGCTCAATCAAAAGGATGGCCAAAAAGAAGGGGCATTTCGCGCGTTGGAACATTTATTGCAGCCGGTGACCATCTGTACGGTCGATACTGTTATTGGTTTGACGCAGCTCTATTACTCTTCTCTTTGTGTGCTTCCACATATTCTCCAGTCGGCAATCGTCTTCGATGAAATCCATAGCTACGACGAAAACCTCTTTGCTTCGTTCCTCCGCTTTCTAAAAGAGTTCGATCTGCCTATATTGCTCATGACAGCCTCATTGCAACAAGAACGGCGGGAGGCATTGCAAAGCCTCTTTCGCGAGCTTGAAAACGAAGGGAGGAGAGCTGCCTGGTGCAAGGGCCCCGAACTTCATCAAAGCATCCCTCGCTACCGGTTGCATGCAGGACCATCATTGCCGAAGGAAAAGCTGTGGGAAGCGCTGAACCGAAACGAAAATGTTCTCATCATCATGAATACGACAGACAGGGCGATGGACCTGTATGAAACCCTAAAGAAAGAAGCGGCAGACAAAACCCCCGGGGCCGAGCTGTTTTGCTATCATTCGCGTTTCAAGTACCGGGACCGTTTGGCCAGGCAGCAGGAGATCGTAGAAGCGTTTCGCGGGAGGAGAGGTATTTGCGCCATTACGACGCAGATCGCGGAAATGAGTTTTGATGTCTCCTGCGATGTACTTATGAGCGAGATCGCTCCGTTTTCTGCGGTGATACAGCGTTTAGGCAGATTAAATCGCACTGCAAAGCCTGGGGATTCTCCAGGTAGAGCCTATTTCTGGATGCCCGAGAGTATAAGTCCGTATGAGAAGCAACGTGATGATGTTTACTTGACAGAGAAAATCCTGCGGGAGAATGCGGAGAAACCTCTTTCGCAGGCAGATTTGTCAATCCTGCTGGCGACGATGAACACGAAAAAACGGGAAGTCAGGCAAATGCTTTCCGGGTGGGAAGAGCTTCCGGAAACGTTGACAGGCTCGTTGCGTGATGAGTCTTCGCTGGTCGATGTGATCGTCAAAAGCGATTTTGAAAAGACAGGCGGAAGAAAGCAAGCCAGCCGCTCCAAAATCATGGAGTATGTTCTTCCGGTAAATCGAGGGAAGCTCCCGCGGGGTGACTGGATGAAATGGCGTCATGTGTACATTGTGCCGGATGAAGTGATCGACTATGACGAGAAGCGGGGAGGGATGGTAAAGGGATGCAAGAGTGGAAAGAGTTCAGGTTGAATGATCCCGGGATGGGACCATATCATCGGGCAGGGCTTGCCGGATTGACCGCCAGTCTGGTCATGCTGGGAAAATGGAATGCACTTCCCGCGGCTTTGGATTCATTTGAATATGACGAACAGAAACTTTCAATGTCCGGTTTTCAG
This sequence comes from Brevibacillus sp. FSL K6-6036, assembly GCF_037964015.1. NCBI lineage: Bacteria > Bacillati > Bacillota > Bacilli > Caryophanales > Paenibacillaceae > Brevibacillus > Brevibacillus sp. FSL K6-6036. Next base: position 4,308,772 of record NZ_CP150173.1, on the reverse strand, counting down.
CCTACAGCAGAATCGCTGCATAGTCTGCTCCAGGCTGTGTACCGCTTGAATGATGATGGCCTGTTTGACTTTCCTGTTCTGGAAAGTTGGGGCCCTTTTCAGAAAGCGGAACTGCAGAAGTTGTATCTGGGCAGTTTTTTGCAGCATCCCAGTGCGCGGAAGGCAGAGGGGAAACAAAAAGAAAAGAATAGTCCGCTAGACGAGAAAAAACTGGAGTACAGCTATTTGCCATTAAGAGACTTTATCCATCGCGACCAGGCGACGTGTCAGAGAATTGCGGAGGCAGTTGCCAAACAAAAAAGCATGGATATAGCGGGCTGGGCACTTCCCGGCGGAATCGTCAAGCATAACGCCGTGCAAGAAACCGGTTTAAAGGAAAGTCCCGAAAAGTTTTTTCTTCTGCTGTTTGCGCCTCTGGGTTGTCTCTTTTTCCAAGGGCACGCCGGATTGTCCAATGGAGAGCGGGACAAGCGGACACAGACATTGGTAGCGGTGCCACGGCCTCGCCAGTTACGCTCGTTTGTTGACTTGCTCCTCAGATTTTATGAGCGGACAGGCAGCGAGAGAGCATCCGGGAAGGTTCCGCTTATTCGCGTCCAGGGAGTAAAAGAGGCAGCGCTGCAGGCGGCCATGCTGCTTCATTTGCAAAATACCCCAAAGCTCAGACGATTGTCTTGTGATTTTACGGTAGTACGGTTTGGTACCGTTAGCTGGTCAGCCCAGCAAAAAACACGGACAGCATTGTTTTCCAGCACATGCCTGTCTGAGGAAACCGTACAAAAATATCAAATTGCCCATGACAAGCTGCATCGAGCGGGAAAGGGCACACATTTCGTCTACTGCCCGTTTTTGGGCCAAATCGCCGACAATCTGGTGCTTGGAAACGATGAATGGTACCGGGGAATTTCTGCGTATATGACGGACGAACGGCGAAAAAGCATGATCTATTGGCAAAGGAGGCTGGGAGAATTGGTACAGGAAAAAATGATCTGGAAAGAACAGAGCAGAAGAGAATTTGTCGGCTTGATGCATTCTGCGATCCGCAACCGTTTTGGAAAGGTGAGTAACGAAGCCAAGCATGCGGGCGGTGACCTAAGTACGTTTTTTAAACGAGAATACGAGCGAATGCGCCAACTGTTTGTCAACTGCCGTACCCAGGAGAAGTTTCGGGAAAATTTGATGGATTTTGTTACAAGAACGAGACCGAGTGTCCCCGCGGATAGCACGAGGAGCGAAAACGAATTGCTGTTGCTTGCCTGCGAAGCGGATTGGCGGGAAGGAAAGGACCTAAGCTTGCTGGCATTGGCCTCGTATCGTGGCAAGGAAACCGAAAAATATTTGGACCAAGGGGAGGAATAAAGCATGACTAAACATCTGCATGCGACATTTGTCACTCATATCGGAATCGCGGCAAACAATCGGGGAGAGACGGAGGGCAACATCACAACCCTGCAAAAGATTATGTGGAAAAACGATTTGTACACAACGGTGTCAGCAGAGGCGATTCGTTTTGCGCTCCGATACTACTGGCAGCAGCAATACGAACGGACAGGCGATGAAGCATACCTCGTCAACCGGGTCTATGATGGACAAACCTATCAATGGAAAGATGAATCTTTTGCCGATGAAGGCGAGTTGTACATTGATGACGATGTGCTGGGCTATATGGATGCCAAGGCTCCGAAATCAGACAGCAGTGAGGATTCCAAAGGGAAGAAAAAAGGGGCTGCTAAAGTGCGCCGGGGGGCACTGGAAGTATCGCGCGCTGTTTCCCTGCTGCCCTTCCTGGGAGAAACCAGCTTTAATTCAAAAGGGGGCGTAAAGACGAATACCTCATTATATGGTACAGAAATGCACGCAACCAGCTACCAGTACAGCATTTCCCTGACACCCCAACAACTAAAAAGAAAAGAGCGGATCGCGCTGGTTGTCGAAGCGCTGGCCTCCTTGCATTACGTAGGGGGAAATCAGTCCCGGTTCTTGTTCGACTTCAGTCCGCAGCTTGCCGTTTTCCGGATTACACATGACCCTGCGCCGCGTATCCTGTTTGTCGCAGAGCCCGAGGGAGACTTGTACTCTGTCCAAACCTTGATCAAAAGAGTGGAATCAGGCGATATTGCTGCGGATGAACTGGTGATCGGAGGAGAAATGGCTGCAGGCGAAAGAGAGCAATTGCAGCAGTTCGGAGTGAAGGTCCACAAAGGAGTACTGGAAGCCGCAAACGTCGTAAAGGCGATGGATTGGACATGAGTCAAGCAGATACGTTATGGCTCAAGGTATCGGTTCCGATTGCTTCTTTTACGGTTCCGCAGGCGAGGGAGTTTCTGGAGAGCTATCCGTTTCCTCCACCTACCACTGTCTATGGCATGCTCCTCTCGTTTATCGGCGAAACGGATCCCAACGCATTTAAGGGAACGGGTCTGGCCATTTTGGTCGAGGGTCTGCCAGCTTCTTCGGTTGTCCTGCGCAAAATGAGACGGTTTAAAGATCGCAAAATGGCCAGCGATAAGAACAGCAAGCCGGATTTTCAAGAAGTTTTGACCGGACTGGTCTTTTATGCCGGGATTCAAAGCAGCGGGCAGGGAGAGCAGCGTTCATTGGCGCAGGAGCTGTCAAATGCGCTGCAAAATCCGGAAGCCATCCAGCGTTTCGGAGGGCTTTCCTGCGGCGAATCTCATAATCTGATCGACCAGATTCATATCGTACAGCACCCGCTCGCAGCTCAACAGAAAACGGATACAACTATTTGGGGACTGCTCCCGTCAGAGGAGGGAGACTGGAGCGTGGCGGTCTGGGCCGATCACGTCAATTTGTCAAACACGAGCTGGGCGCAAGCAGAGTTTGTCCCGATAGAAGAAACGGTCCCGGAGCAATACTTTTTTACGATCGGAGCATAAGTACGAGGGTGAGCGGTTTGAATAATTCCATCAGTGCCCATACTGGAAATTGGAGTAAAATTTTGAATCAGGAGGGTGTTGAGGATGTCGGCAGCAGCGGATCAACCGCTCACCCGCATCATGGCCTTGCATGCGCTGGAGTATTGTGAGCGACTGTTTTTTCTGGAAGAGGTAGAGGAAATCCGATTCGCGGATCAGGCAGTATACGACGGCAGAAGACTTCATGAGGAAATGCCTGAGTACATAGAATTGACCAATTTTACACTGGAGAGTCCCACTTTAGGCATACGAGGGAAAGTGGATTGCATCAGGTCTGTAGATGGCAATTGGATCCCGTACGAATACAAAAAAGGACACGCCAAAAAGTCAAGTTCCAGGGGTATTTATGAGGCTTGGCCGTCCGATGAAATTCAAGTTGCGGCCTATGCGATGCTTCTGGAAGAACACTTCGGTCAACGCATTCCGGAAGGCAAGGTCTACTACGCTTCAGATCATCGGACAGTGAGTGTCCCTGTGGATGAGCAGATGCGCAGCAGAGTCAGACAAGCGATCAGCCGGGCAGAAGCATTGAGAGCCTCAACGGAGAGGCCTCATATTACAACAAATGAACGTCTGTGTGCCAGATGTTCTCTGGCGCCGGTCTGCCTCCCGGAAGAAGAACGCCTACTGGATTCACCGAAACGGGAAGTCATCCGTCTGTTCCCGGAAGACCGAGAAAAGTTGGATCTTCATGTGGCAAGTCACGGGGCATATATTCGTCGCTCCGGTTTGTCTCTCGTAGTGGAGCAAAGGGACGGGGAGAAAGAGGTATTTCCGAGCGAGCAGATAAACTCGTTGTCGATCCATGGACAAAGCGTTCAATTATCCACCCAGGCTCTGATGTTATGTGCGGAGAAAGGAATCGCTGTCCATTGGTTAACTGGCGGAGGGAATTATATCGGGAGCGTAACAAAGGCGGCTGGAGGTGTCCAAAGACGGCTTAGACAATATAAGGCATTAACGGATGATGCAGTAAAGCTGGCTTTGGCAAAAAAATTGGTTTTAGCGAAAATGGAGTCCCAGCTTCGTTATGTTTTGCGGTGTACCCGTGGAAAACCGCGTTCCAATACGGTAGTGACTGCTGTTGAAGCCATACGGCATGCAGTATCTCACAGCCAAAAAGTGAAAACGACAGAGGAACTCCTCGGATGGGAAGGCAGTGCGGCCAAAGCGTATTTCGCTTGTTTTGCGGAATTTACAGCAGATGAGCTGGAAGCTGGAATGGCTTTTTCCCATCGCAATCGCCGCCCTCCGAAAGACCCGGCGAATGCCCTCCTCTCTTTTTACTATGGCATGCTGTACAAGGATTGTGTGGAGGCCATCACCGTAGTGGGGCTTGACCCGACGATCGGTTTTTATCATCAGCCGAGATCACAGGCGTATCCACTTGCACTGGACCTAATGGAAATTTTCCGCGTTTCCTTGTGTGACATAACCGCGATGGGAACTATACACCGTAAGCAATGGGATGTGGAAGAGGACTTCACAAAAGCCGGAGATCAGGTATGGCTGAGCGAAGCAGGCAAGAAAAAGGCGATCGCCGCTTACGAAAGACGAAAGCAGGACACCTGGAAACACCCGGTGATTGGCTATTCGCTTTCGTATGATCGCGCCATCGAGCTGGAAGTTCGGCTGTTGGAAAAAGAATGGTCAGGCAGGCCCGGTTTGTTTGCGCAAAGCAGGTTGAGGTAACGAGAATGAGCGGAAAAATGAAATATTACCTTGTCTGTTACGATATTCGTGAGCCCAAGCGGTGGAAGAAGTGTTTTCGACTCATGAAGGGTTACGGAGAGAGAATCCAGTACTCGGTTTTTCAATGCTATTTATCTGAACGTGCCATGGCTCAGCTTCGTTGGGAGTTGGCCAAAATCCTGTCAAAGGAAGACAGCTTGTTGATTGCCCCGATTTATGCTCCTGACCAGAATAAAATCATACAGTGGAACATGAGCGCCGAATGGAGTCCGGATCGGGAGAGGTTCAAAACGTTGTAAGTCGTTTCAAGCACCAGGATCATTTTTAAGACTGAACCCGAAAAAAGGTTGATGAAGGCCGTTCATGACAGGGTTTGGGCCAATATCCTGTTTAAGCAGGTGCTTGAAAATCGGGAGGAATACTGGTAAATCAATAGGTATGGGGATTGTATTCCTGTGGAAGAAAGGGGCCTTTTGTAAAAAGTGAACTGCTTTGCCAGAGGTGCTTGAAATGAAGGGCGTCTTTCCCATGTGTATCAAGGGTTATTTGCGGAGGCTCTGAAAGTAGCTGTGATGCTGAAAAGCGTTTAGCACACCGTTTTCACGAAATACCTTGTCCCGTCCATGCACTGAAAGTAGCTGTGATGCTGAAAAGCGTTTAGCACATAATCAACCCGAACCGAATCGGCCCAAAGTTCCGCCCTGAAAGTAGCTGTGATGCTGAAAAGCGTTTAGCACAATTTATTTCCATCTTCGTCCGGCTCACTTCCGTTCTGAAAGTAGCTGTGATGCTGAAAAGCGTTTAGCACATACTTAGAATTGCTCTCTGGCTTCTTTCTTGGAACTGAAAGTAGCTGTGATGCTGAAAAGCGTTTAGCACTTTGGCTTGATTTGTTTCATGGGTTTCGTGCAATCCTGAAAGTAGCTGTGATGCTGAAAAGCGTTTAGCACCTTTATCGGAGTTTCCAAACAGGAAAAAGTAGCAGCTGAAAGTAGCTGTGATGCTGAAAAGCGTTTAGCACTTAAGCCATCACCGTGGAAGCCTACAGACCCAATCGACCCCTGAAAGTAGCTGTGATGCTGAAAAGCGTTTAGCACTTTCTATAGTATCAAGTAAAGGAAGAAACGCCGCGGCGCGGCTGAATGTAGCTGTGATGCTGAAAAGCGTTTAGCACACATTCATACCTTTCGGCGTAATGATTCACCACATCCTGAATGTAGCTGTGATGCTGAAAAGCGTTTAGCACCCTTATGTAAACGTGCATGGACACATACACAACCAAACTGAAAGTAGCTGTGATGCTGAAAAGCGTTTAGCACGTTGCAAGCAAGCGTAATCTGTTGATCTCTTTGGACAGTCCTGAAAGTAGCTGTGATGCTGAAAAGCGTTTAGCACCTCACAAAATTACAAGCAGGGTTAATACGAAACAAGTCACTGAAAGTAGCTGTGATGCTGAAAAGCGTTTAGCACAAGAGGAGCATTACGATAACCTTGGTACAGAGTGCTGGGCGACTGAAAGTAGCTGTGATGCTGAAAAGCATTTAGCACGGTTTATTGCAACCCCACGCCCGAAAACCATCATTAACTGAAAGTAGCTGTGATGCTGAAAAGTGTTTAGCACTCGGCCGTTTCTTGAATCTGCTAAGCGACGTTATTGAAGCTGAAAGTAGCTGTGATGCTGAAAAGTGTTTAGCACTTTAAATCGGTTACAAGCCGATCAAAAAAAGAAAACTGAAAGTAGCTGTGATGCTGAAAAGTGGGTCTGTCAAGATTTTTGTGTAAACTCAATCAACCGATATATGAACAGGTTTCATCCCCCTAATTGGGACATCTTTTTCGGAGCCAATAGAGTCAAGGGCGTGAGGCGAAGCGAACCCTTGACGCGTTGGTGGAGAAAAAGATAATCCCTTCGGGGATGAAGCCTTTCATTTGCTAACGGATGTACGGCTGTACCCGATCTTCAAAGAAAACGGATAGCTGTAAGAGAATCTGGCCCCAGTTCTGAACTCGTCCCGTCCACTTTCGTAGAACATCCATGGTTACGAGATATAACATCTTCAAAAGGGCATCATCTGTGGGAAACATGGCTTTTCCTTTTGTCACCTTTCGAAGCTGTCGATGATAACTCTCGATCACGTTAGTTGTATAAATCAGCTTTCGAATCTCTGGAGGATATTTAAAGAAAGTGGCAATCTCGTCCCAGTTATTCCGCCAGGAACGAACCATCAAGGGATATCTACTGCCCCAGGTTTGTTCAAACTGATCGAGTTCTTCCAACGCGGCTTGCTCCGTTGGAGCCTTATAGATAGGTTTTAGCTCGGACGTGATCTTTTTGAGATCCTTATAGGAAACATACTTGATGGAATTTCGGATTTGATGGATAACACATTTCTGAATCTCCGTCTTCGGATAACATGCAGAGATGGCTTCTGTAAAGCCACGAAGATTATCGACGCTTGTAATGAGAATATCCTGGACTCCACGATTTTTCAGTTCGTTGAGGACATGCAGCCAGAATTTTGCCGATTCATTCTCCCCAATCCAGATCCCAAGCACATCTTTATGACCGTCAAGGTCAATACCAATGACCATATAGGCGGCTTTATTGACGATAGCTCCGTCCTGTTTTACCTTAAAGTGAATGGCGTCAAGGAAAACAACAGCATAAACCGCTTGCAAGGGGCGATTTTGCCACTCTTTGATCATCGGTACAATCTTATTGGTTACATTCGATATGAGCGTTGGTGAGACTTCGATGCCATAGAGCTGCTGCAGATGGTCTTGGATATCGCGTGTGGATACGCCTTTGGCATAGAGGGCAAGAATTTGATCTTCGATCCCTGTCACGTTGGACTGATGTTTCTTTACAATGTTTGGCTCAAAATCACCCTCTCGATCTCGAGGGACTTGGATGTCGACATCCCCGTACTCAGAACGGACGGTTTTCTTGCTATACCCATTGCGGCTGTTGGTTGTCCGCTTGTTTTTCATGTCATGCTTGGCGTATCCAAGAGAGGACTCGATTTCAGCTTCCAGCATTTCTTGGATTGTGTCTGCGAATAGATCCTTTAACGCTGACTGTACGTCGTCCACTGACTTCATGTTTTTCTCTTTGATCCACTGCTTGATCTGCTCTTTTGACATCATAAAAATCTCCCAACCTTTCTACTCCTAATTGTAGTTTAGAGGTTGAGAGTTTACACAAAATATTTTACAGACTCTTAAGAAACACTACCAACTTGTTCTCTAGTAGTAGGTTTCCGTAATCCTAACCGCTTCGTCCTAGTCTGTCGTGACCAAGTCAATAGCACAAAAACTCAATACTCGCCATGTCTGGATGCCACTTCCCCCCGTCCGTAGTAGGAACAATGCAATCTATCCACTTCGTATAGTTCCCTATCCTAGATAAAGAAGGACAATGGCGTTCCCCTCACAGCAATGACTTTCGCAGTAGGTAAACAGGATATTTATCTAATCTTTGTCTTCGAAGACCAATTTCTTGTAGGAGCTTGACCACTTACTTCAAAGCTCATTGAAGCAAGTTCCCCGCGCTATTCTATTCTCCATGAGAACCGGTTTTACGTCCTCTGCCCCCTTCCTGTACGCCCGGATCTAGCGCTCCTCGGGCCCTTTGATGTAATCCGACTAATCCAATAATATTTCCTGTAATTTCTAAGCAATGATTCCTTACACGATTCGATCCCTCGGTAAGCTCAAGCATCAAAATCTGTTCGGACTGGGATTCGTACATCTGGGTACAACGTCCAAGTGTGGAAGTTGGCACTATACGGAACGTCCGTTTCTGACTGGTCCGGAGGCTACAAGGAGGGATTCATGGGGACGAGACGGACAGCAAGCAAAAAGCGTCAGCTCTCATTTCGCTTGTCAACTCTTATGTGAGCCTGGGGGATCTTATCTTGGCTGACTATTATTTGAAAAAGTATGAACAGAGCGAATATGCCGATTTTCGAAAGAAGCATTTGCGGGCGCTTCTGCATGCGAAAAAAGGAGAACTTGATCAGGCCATTACCCTTTACCATGAGTGTCTGCATGAAGCAAAGCCGGATGGGCGTATTTCCATTGTGAGCGATCTTTTGGAAGCGTATTTGGAGAGCGGCGAGGACGACTTGATTAGGGAATTGATCGTATGTGAGGATCAGTTTTTGCCTGCGGACATTCTCGTCCATCCGCATCGGATCAAGCAAGCAGCGCGATACTACAAACGAAAAGGAGTCTGCCAACTCTCCATTGGGCAAATGGAGAAGGGCTTTCATAGCCTTCTTGAAAGCATGGGTTATTATCGCAAACTAGGAGCCAGTGACAAGGCATTTGAATGTATGGGTCTTTTCTTAAAGTACCATCGGTTACATGAGAAGAGTATTTCCTTTGAACAGATGGAAACTATTAAAAAGTTGTGTCATAATAGTTAAATAAAGGAAGGGGGAGGTATAAGTTATGAAAAAACTGTTAGTAATGCTCGCTTTTACTTTCGTTTTCACCACAACCACAATGCCTTCATTACTTCCGGATCAGAAAGGCCCAGGAGTAATAGTCAATGGCGCGGAGCCTGACTGGTAGGAAACATTGTGAAACGAAGCTGTGACGCCTCTCTCGTTTGAGAAAAGGCGTCTTTTTCTTGAACATTGATTCCGAACTTTGAGCGTAAAGTGATATTTTAACGGGGAGGTGTTTTTAACTTCCTTTCTAATTGTGACTTATCGGGGAGCTGGTGAGGTATGGACATTAGTATCTTTAGAGTAAGCGATCTATTGGGGATTGCTGTTGGAATATTCTTTTTCATCCTCTTCAAATACATGTTTACTAAAAATAGAACTACTTTACGGTATAAAGTTTGGGAGTATGTTATTCTTGTGATTGTCATTTGGGTGTTAAAATCACTTTTTAATATTTTCCTCTAATAGGTTGAACAATAGTAAGAAACCCTCAAGAAGGAGTTTGCGTTCTAATCTAGGGGATTGGACACGCTCCACCCTCGTAGTGGTGAACATTGTAATTCGATTCAAGTACCAAGGTCATTCTTGAAACAGAACCTGAAAAAAGTATGATGAGGCCGTTACTGACAGGGTTTGGACGATTATCCTGTTTAGGTAGGTGCTTGAAAATTAGGAGGAATACTGGTAAATCAATAAGTATGGGTATTGCATTCCTATAAAAGAAAGGGCCTTTTGTAAAAAGTGAACCGCTTCGTCAGAGGTGCTTGAAATGAAGGGCGTCTTTCCCATATGTATCAAGGGTTTTTTGTGGAGGCTCTGAAAGTAGCTGTGATGCTGAAAAGCGTTTAGCACAAGTAACCGCCTAACACCGTGGTTACCGGGATGATTCTGAAAGTAGCTGTGATGCTGAAAAGCGTTTAGCACGTCTCGATGTACCCGAGAAATTCTTTGTAGTCGTCTCCGCTGAAAGTAGCTGTGATGCTGAAAAGCGTTTAGCACAAAGCATGATCAGCCATCAAATCGGTTTCTTCCCTCACTGAAAGTAGCTGTGATGCTGAAAAGCGTTTAGCACGCCAAAAGATACTTCGTATGGCTCCTCTTCAACGTACCTGAAAGTAGCTGTGATGCTGAAAAGCGTTTAGCACTACATCTGCTGTCTCCTCCAAACGGTAAAACTTAATCTCCTGAAAGTAGCTGTGATGCTGAAAAGCGTTTTAGTCCACTGTCCATAAAGCTAAGGCGTGGCCCTGCAGCCAACAGCGGCTAGAAAGCCACGCCATGTACATGCCAATATTAGTAATTCCGCCCCATACGCTCAGCAGACGCTCTCCAAAACATCACCCCAACAAACCCGCCACATCCCCAACCCGAACAACCCCGGTTTCAACCACAGCCGCATACACTCCAAAGCAAGCCTCCCGACTCGTCGCAAGCGTCTTCAACAAGCTAGGGTCAATCGAGTAATCCCCCGGATCAATATTGACCATCGAGCAGCGCTTGCACTTTTTGTACACTTCCACGACTACCTCGCCAATCTGAATCCGCCGCCCGATCCAGTCCTCCTCGGCAAATGGCACTCCATCTGCTTGCTCCAAGACGATATTAGGCCTGAAACGAAGGGGGTCCACCGGTTTTCCCCACATCTGCTCCAATGCCCGTACGGAAGCGTCTGTCACGATCAGTAGCTGCGCCTGATCGACGCCCATCAGCTCATCCTGCGGCGTAAAGGTGACGGGAACCAAAGGCCGTCCGCTGAGCTGCTCGATTTCCTTATGCAGTTCCTCATCTGTCCAAGGAACTACCCGCCCGTCCGGTGTTGTTATCCGAACATCGGGAAAAGACGTCTCATCCCCTTCACTGACGCAGGCAGCCTGATACTCAAGCAGCTTGGGGACATGCTTTGCCGTCAGGTGTCTGACCGGGCTTTTCTCGTCCAAAAATGCGCGGCTGCGGTCGCCGTACAGGCCGAACCGGGATACGGCAGCTTCCTGCAGGCTTTCCCCGCGAAACGACTTGACCGGATAGCGATGGATGGCACTGATTTTCCCTAGCGAATGTCCCATGTTGAAGTCTCCTTTTTGGTTTCTCGTCACTAACTGTATTCTATCTGTAGATCCAAATATACCTTAGACAAGTTGCGTGATCGTCCACATCTTTTTCAGTAAAAACGCTAATTTTTTGCATTTCTGAAACAACCTGTAGCTTTTCTTCCATATCATACGTCATAACTGTAGCACGTTATCAAATCAGACATGTCGTCGGTGGAGGTAGGAGAAATGAATCGAAAGAAGCCCAAGCAATGGCTCTTGGCCTTTTTGACGTGCCTGCTTTTGGTGGCAGGGGCGCCGGGCGGATGGACGCCAGCCGTGCAGGCGGAAGTGCCGGTGCAGCTCGGCGTGACGGCCGGGATTGGCGGCGATTACAAAGAAACCGGAATGGTTCCGATCCAGGTGACGGTTAGCAATAGCGGTTCGGACGTGGAAGGAAACCTGGTGGTCAATGTCAGCGACAGAGGAGGGGATTCCTTTTCTGTGGCGTACTACCAGCCAGTCTCCGTCGCCAAGGGGGCGACAAAACAGGTGACCTTGTCCGTACCAGGCAACCAAATCGGCCCCAATACATACGTAGCCTTTATGCAGGGCGACAATATTGTGGCCAAAACCTCCATCGGAGGAAGACGCTACAGCGGGGACGCGCTGTTCGTGGGCGTACTGGCTGCCAATCCGGATACAGCCAATTTCCTTGGAGCCATGCCCAGAGAGGCGTTTAACAACCAGGTTCGGGTCCTTCCGTTGAAAGCGGAGCAAATGCCCGTGGCAAGCACTGATTTGCAGATGATTGACATTTTGCTTCTAAATAACTTTGCCCTCGACAGCCTGAACAGCCAGCAGGTGCAGGCGATCCGCGAATGGACGACCGCAGGCGGCATGCTGATGCTGGCAGGCGGGGCTCATTACGGAAAAACGGCGGGCGAGCTGAAGGAGCTTTCACCTGTCGAGGTGACTGGCGTTACAAGCCTGACCTCCTTGCAAGCATTGACGGTGGAGAAGACCAATGCCCCTGCCCTGGACCGTCCGTTTACCGTAAGTACAGGTGCGCTAAAAAGCGGAACAGCTCTTTTCACCGAGGCGGGAGTGCCGCTTCTCGCCACCCGTGCTGTCGGCAACGGGAAGGTCATGTATATCGCCTATGACCTTGCCGAAGAGCCCGTGGCCAGTTGGAGCGGAAACAGCCGGTTCTGGGCTGACGCTTTGAAAAAGGGGTTCGGCTCCAATTTGAATCAGACACATCGCGACCCGATGGATTCCGTTTGGGCGCTGGACAATGCGGCTGACCGGATTCCCGCGCTGAAAATGCCCGACATGAAATGGCTCGCCCTCTTTTTCGGCATCTATGCGTTTGTGGCAGGGCCGATCCTGTTTTTCCTGCTCCGCCGCAAGCGGAAGCAAGGCCTGATGTGGGGGGTAGTACCCGCTCTTGCCGTAGTGACAGGTATCGGGATTTTCACGTTTGGAGCGCTGCAGCGGGGGACGACGCCGCTGTTGCATCAGGTCGGGTTTGTCGAAATGCTCAGAGATGGAAAAGCGAGCGCCAAGGCGGTCACAGCGATGTTCGTCCCGAGCAGCAGCGATTATGAGATCGTGGTGAAAGGAAACGGCAGAACGTGGCCGATCCTGCCATACCAATACGGCCAGGAGGAGCCGAAAGCATGGGTGTCGACCCAGCCGGACCAGGCCCAGGTGCAGTTCAAGGACGTGGAATTCTGGTCGATGCGCAAGGTCGGTACGGACCAGCACCTCTCCGATGTCGGGACATTCGAGTCTGATCTGGTCTTTACGAATGGTGCCCTGAAAGGGACGGTGACGAATAAATCGCCATACTCGCTGAGAAATGTCGTAGTGGCGGCGGATAACCAGACACAGAGCTTTCCGGAGCTGGCCCCTGGCCAATCGATACAGGTCGAGTTGAAATTCGACCCGTCTACGCAGACCGTGACGGGACGCGGCCGGAGCAGTGCTCGCTTGTTCCTGCCCTCGCCATACCAGGGCAATTACAATCCTGAGCCGAGCAGGGAAGAGATGATGGTGGATATTCTGGAGGACCGACCGAGATTTCAAAAGAATGCGCCGGTTATGCTGGTCGGCTGGATGGATGCTCCGGTCGTGGAAATGGACATGAAAGGAAGCCCGTTCAAGCCGTACAGCATTTCCCTGGTCACGGCACCGCTTTCTATCAAGCCTTCGCCGGACGGCTACGTCTATTACCCGACCAGCGCGTTTGATGCAGTGAAAACAGGCAGCTCCACAGAGGTGGATGATGTCGGCGACGGCTACATGATGCGAGCAGGCGACATTACGCTCGAATTTGAAACGAAAGCGCAAAACAAGAGCCTGCAGGTCGAAAAAGTCAACTTGTACACCTGGTCGGATGACAATACGCCCTTCGACAAACAGGTCTACAACTGGAAAACACAAACGTTTGATCCTTTAGACAAAGCGTTTGTGAAGAACGTGATGACCAAGGACAAGACGGCTGACTACCTCTCTGTGGAGGGAACGCTGCGCATCAAGTTCTCGCACAGCTTTGAAGATCACCGCCATCTCGGCACGCCGGTGATCAGCGTGGAAGGAAAGGTGATCAAACCGTGATCAAAATTGATAAACTGCGAAAACGATACGGAAAGATGGAAGCGTTGAAAGGACTGTCGCTGGAAATCGACAAGGGAACGGTTTTCGGCTTTGTCGGTCCGAACGGAGCAGGCAAATCGACCTCGATGTCCATTCTCGCTACGCTATTGGAGCCGACCAGCGGCAAAGCGTACGTGGGCGGCTATGAAGTGACCAGCCATCCTCGCCAGGTCCGCAAGCTGATCGGGTACATGCCTGACTTTTTCGGCGTGTACGACAATTTGACCGCAGAGGAATATCTCGACTTTTACGGCGCCAATTACGACATCCCTGTCCAGGAACGTCGGCAGATCATCCCTCAGCTGCTGGAGCTGGTCAATCTCAGCCACAAGCGGGATGCCTACGTCGACTCGCTGTCGCGGGGGATGAAACAGCGGCTCGGATTGGCCCGTTGCCTGGTGCACAATCCCGAGGTGCTGATTCTCGACGAGCCGGCCTCCGGTCTCGACCCGCGGGCGCGGATCGAGCTGCGCGAGATTTTGAAGGAGCTGCGCGATATGGGCAAAACGATTATTATCAGCTCGCACATTTTGCCCGAGCTTGCGGAGATGTGCGATGTGATCGGCGTGATCGAGGAAGGAAACCTGATCGCTTTTGGCAAAGTGGAAGAAATCTACGCCAGAATGCAGGAAAAGCGGGTTTTGCGCATCCGTCTCGTCGACCGGATGGAAGACGCACTGACCCACCTGAAGCAGCAGCCTCTCGTCTCGAACGTGACGAGAGAAGGAAACTGGGCCGTTGTCGGGTTTTCCGGCGATGACCAGCAGCAGGTCGAGCTGCTGCGCAGCCTCGCTCTGGCAGGCCTTCCGGTAGCCGCTTTCAATGAGGCGGAAGGGAATCTGGAAGAAATCTTTTTGGAAATCACCAAGGGGGTGGGCTCATGAACGTCTTGCGGCGATTTCGCAATCCCGTGCTGATGAACGAACTGAAATTGCGCATGCGGACCAAGCGCTCCCCGTGGATCATTACGCTGTATTTGCTGGTGCTGGGAACCGTGGCGCTGACCTTCGTCTTTTTGATGACCGGAGCGGGCAGCTACTACAACCCCAACGAGACCCGGGAGCTGTTCATGATGCTTTCGCTCATGCAGCTGGCGATGATTTGCTTTGTCGTCCCGGGCCTGACGGCGGGCGTCATTTCTGGAGAGAGGGAGCGGCAGACGCTCAGCATCCTGCTGACGACCAATGTCAGCGCGACCAAGCTCGTACTCGGCAAGTGGCTCGCTTCACTCAGCTTTATGAGCTTTCTCGTGTTTGCCACGATTCCGTTGTACGCCATCATCTTTTTGTACGGGGGAGTTTCTCCGGTCCAGCTGCTGCAGGTATTCGCCTTTTACGTGGTGACCATGCTCGGCCTTGGAAGCGTAGGGGTGCTGTTGTCCACGCTGATCAAGCGGACCGGTATTGCGACGGTGCTCAGCTACGCGCTCGTGTTTGGATACGGGGTAGGGACCAGCGTGCTGGCGGAAGTGATCCGGGAGTTTATCCGTTTCCAGCGCAATGCAAACAACATTACCGGGCCTTTTCCGGTCTGGCCCGATTTTTTTCACAGTCTAAACCCGCTGTTTGCCATGCTGAGCATTTTTGAAGAAGGGCCCTTTCGCGGTCTTCGCCGGATGGCCGGCAGCAAGTACGCAGCGCTGGCGCTTGATCCATACGCGATTTACTGCTTGTTCTTTGCCGTTGTCACGATCATTTGTCTGGTGCTGTCGATCTATCTGATTAAGCCGGTGAAGCCGCGCTGGCGCAGGAAAGCCGCTACTGGGGAGTGATGAGCGTGTTTGGTCCTGAAAACAAGGATAATCTGCTGACGCTGCTCGCGCCGATCAAAAAGCGCGTCTTATACCGGGA
Source organism: Brevibacillus sp. FSL K6-6036 (assembly GCF_037964015.1). Classification (NCBI taxonomy): domain Bacteria; kingdom Bacillati; phylum Bacillota; class Bacilli; order Caryophanales; family Paenibacillaceae; genus Brevibacillus; species Brevibacillus sp. FSL K6-6036. The sequence continues at coordinate 4,293,152 of NZ_CP150173.1, read as the reverse complement.
GAGCGCCCGCTGGCTCGTGGCGGGGGCTCTATGGGGGCTGGGAGGAAGCTTTGTGCTTCTCCTCCTGGCTCGTCTTTTTCCCATTCCCTTCTACAAGTGGCTGGTGCTCGCCGCTGCCTTGGCAGGGGTTGCGGCTGGTATGGTGCGCCTCTGGAGGGCGCGGCCGACGGAGCGGGATTGTGCCCGGCTGGCCGACAGTCGCGGGTTGGCAGAGCGGGTTGCTACGGCGCTGGAGTATCGGGAGAACAGCTCTCCATTTGCCGCGGCGCAGCGTGAGGATGCTGTCAACCGGCTGCGGCAGTCTTTGCCGCATATTCTGGAGAGCATCGAGGTCTGGCCGATCATCCGCAAGCAGGCGTATGCGGCTGGAGGAGCGTTGGCCGTTTGCTTGCTGCTTCTGCTCTGGCCCAACGCCCAGGACGAGCGGCTGGCTCAGATGGCGCAGCAAAAGCAGGCCCAGGCAGCCGCCGAGGAATCGCTGAAAAAGCTCCAGGAGGAAGCAAAAACCCAGGAAGGCTTGAGCGATGCCCAAAAGAAGCAGCTCGAAGAAATGATTGAACAGGCGAAAAAAGCGGTAGCAGAGGCCAAAAGCCCTGCGGAGCGGCTGAACGCGATGAAGGCGGCGGAAAAGCAGTTGGACAAGTGGAAGCAGTCCCAGGAACGGAAGATGGCCGGGCTGCAAAAGCTCCAGGAGACCATTGGCGGACAGCCGGGGCTGCAAAAGGTCGGAGCCGCGATGAACAGCGGGGACCGCCAAGCGATGGTTGATGCCCTGAAGGAATCGGCCAAAGCGGTTGAAGCGTTGAAGGCCGAAGAGCAGAAGGCTCTCGCTGAAGCGTTGAGCAAGGCGGCCGAGCAACTGGCAAAAGAAGGCCAGGCAGCAGGCGACGAGGAAGCGGCCAAGGCAGCCGAACAGCTTCAGGAAGCAGCCAAGCAGCTGGCCCAAGGAAATGTCCAGCAGGCGTTTGCTCCACTCGAGACCGGACTGGCGCAGGCTATGCAGCAGATGGCAGAGGCGCGCACGGCGGCACTCCTGGCCGCACAGTCGATGGCCGCGATGCAGCAGCCTCAGATGATGCTGGCTGGCGCTGGCAGCACGGCCAATGGCTCGGCTCAGGCTGGTGCAGGGGCGGCAGGAGGAGCAGCGGGCAGTCCGGGCGGAGCTGTCCCGGTCTCTGCATCGGCGGGAAACGCCCAGACAGGTACGGGGGCAGGCTCGCAAGCGGCAGCGGGCGGAACGGCAGCCGGAGGAGCTGGAAGCGACGGCTCGGGAAATGCAAACGGGCAAGGCTCGCAAAATGGCAATGGCTCAGGCAACGGCAATGGTGCCGGAAACGGGAATGGAAGCGGAAACGGCAATGGCAATGGCAATGGAAACGGATCTGGCAACGGAAATGGTTCAGGAAACGGCAGCGGCTCAGGCAGCGGTTCCGGCAAAGGAGCCGGTGCAGGTCTCGGCCAGGGAAGCCACGAGCTGGTGACTGTCCCGTCTGCCCGCATCGGGGGCGAGGGGCCGGTTAACACGGTTGGCGGACCGCTCGGGGAGGGCGCTTCCCAGTCCCGCCAGACCGGGGCGACGCAGGTATCGTCCGGGGGAGCGCTCCCGTACGAGGAAGTGTACGGACAGTACGCCGAGTTTGCCCGGGAGAGCCTGGAGAAAAGCTCCATTCCCAGCGATTATCAGGACGTGGTGAAAGAGTATTTCAGCAATATTGAACCGTAGGGGGAAGTGAGCATATGGCAGAGCAACAAGCATGGGAAGAATGCCTCCAGCGAGTGGAGAGAGTTCGCGAGGAAATCGGAAAGGTTCTGGTTGGCCAGCGCGAAGTCGTTGACCAGCTGCTGTGGGCGGTATTTGCAGGAGGGCATGCACTCTTGGAGGGCGTGCCGGGACTGGGGAAGACCCTGCTGGTCAAGACGCTTTCGCAAGCGTTTGAGCTGTCCTTTCAACGGATTCAGTTTACGCCCGACCTGATGCCGACGGACATTACCGGCACGAACATTTTGAGCGTAGATGAAACGGGACAGCAGTCGTTCCAGTTCCAAAGGGGCCCGATTTTTGCCCACGTCGTTCTGGCGGATGAAATCAACCGGGCGACGCCCAAGACGCAAAGCGCCCTGCTCGAGGCAATGCAGGAGCGAACCGTTTCCGCGGGGGGCGTGACTCGGGCGCTGCCCGATCCGTTTTTTGTTCTGGCTACGCAAAACCCGCTGGAGCAGGAAGGGACGTATCCGCTGCCGGAAGCCCAGATGGACCGCTTCCTTTTGAAAATAGAAGTTCCGTTTCCCACGGCGGACGAGCTGAAGGAGATCGTGCTCAGGACGACGGCGGGCCAGGGAGCTTCTGTCGAGAAAGTGGCATCGGCGCGGGAGATTGCCGATATTCAGCAAGCGGCCCGCGACATTCTCGTCGCAGATGCGGTACTCAGCTATGCGGTGAAGCTTTTGCTGGCGACCCATCCGGGCGAGCAGGCGATCCACTCCGTCAACCGTTATGTCCGTTCCGGTGCGGGGCCTCGCGGCGTGCAGGCGATGGTCGCCCTGGCGAAAGTGAGAGCGCTGCTTTCAGGCAGATTCAACCTTTCCTTTGAGGATATTGACGCAGTCGCCTTGCCTGCTTTGCGCCACCGTGTCTTCCTCAATTTTGAAGGGGAGGCAAACGGAATTCGCCCGGATAGCATCGTCCAGGAGATTCTGGCCGGATTGGAGAAGGAACGGGCATGAACAAACACCTTCTGGACCCGGCCTGGCTGAGCCGATTGGAGCGCATGCAGGTGCTCAGCAGACGGTTGGCAAGCGGCACCCAGGTCGGGAAACGCCGTTCCAGGCAGACCGGGAGCTCGCTTGAATTCGCCGATTACCGGGCCTACGCGCCTGGAGACGACCTGCGCCAGCTAGACTGGAATGCCTATGCGAGATCGGGCAAGCTGTTCGTCAAAAAGTTCCTGGACGAGCAGGAGCTGCACGTCACGCTTTACATTGACTGCAGCAAATCGATGGGCTACGGGGAGCCGCCAAAGCTGGAGCGTGCCGTGCAGCTAGCAGCGGCACTCGGGTACATCTCCCTGTGCCATCTCGATTACGTTTCGGTGTACGCCTTCGACCGGGAGATCATCGCCTCCTTGCGAAATTTGCAGGGAAAAAACAAGGCGGCACAGCTTTTTGACTTTCTCGCCTCGCTTTCGGTCCGTGGGACGGGCGATCTGGAGCAAGCGCTGCGCTCGCCCGGTGCTGTCCACGGCAAGACGGGCGTTTCCCTCGTTCTGTCCGACTTCTTGTTTGAATCCGGCTACGAGGACGCAATCGCCTATCTGCAGGCGACCCGGCAGGATGTCACACTGGTGCAGCTATTGTCCCGGGAAGAGCGCGAACCCGCGTACCAGGGGGAGCTGCGCCTGATCGACAGCGAGACGGGGACGGGCAAGGAAATTTCCGTGACCCATGCCTTGATGGATGAGTATCGGAAAACGGTCCGGGATTACCAGGCCGCACTCGCGCAATTTGCTTACCGCAGGGGGATTTCCGCCGTCGATGTAAAAACGGAGACGCCCCTGGAGGAAGTTGTCTTTCAAGTATTTCGGCAAGCAGGAATGATTCGCTAGGGAGGAGGAGCTTTGATGCAGTGGTTGGCTTTAGGCAATCTCGGTTTTTTGCTGATCGTGCCGGCGATCGCGGCTCTCTATCTCCTGAAGCGAAAGGTGGAAGATGTAGAGGTGCCCAGCACGCTGCTATGGCAGCGGACGCTGCAGAGCTGGGAGGCCGTTCGGCCATGGGAGAAGCTGCAGCGAAACCTGCTCTTGCTGCTTCAACTGCTGGCGGCCATCCTGCTGGTGCTTGCCTTGGTCCGCCCGGCTGTGCCGATGGCCGGAGCGATAGCCGAACACACGATTTTGGTTGTAGATACTTCGGGCAGCATGCTGGCCAGGGAAGGCGGGCAAACCCGCTTTCAAAGGGCCGTGGCAGAAGCGGAAAAGGCGGTGGAAAATCTGGGCAGCGGGCAGGCTGTGACGTTGATCGAGGCAGGCCGCGAGCCAAAGGTGTGGCTGTCCAAAAGCACGGAGAAAGAGAAGGTTTTGCAGGCGCTCTACTCGCTCGCTCCAAGGCCCGGAGAGACTGATCAGCGCGCAGCCCTTTCCTTGGCGGGAGCCATCGCCTCAACGGAAGAGGGAAGCGGCGTGATGTGGTTTGGCGACGGCGGGGGAGAAGATCTGCACGAGCCGGGGCAGAGCACCGCTGCAGCGGTTTCCATTCCGGGGCCGTTCCGTTTCCATGCTGCCGGCCGCTCCACGGAAAACGTGGCTGTCGGCGCTTTCGTCACACAGACCGGAAGCGAAGGCACGGAAGGCTTGCTGCGCATCGACAATCACGGGTCGCAACCGAAAAAAGGCAATATCTCGATCTTCGGGCTTGACCAAAATTTGCTCGACGTAGGCACGTTCTCCGTCGAGGCGGGAGCTTCCCAGACGGTTGCCTTTAAACGATTGCCCGCGATGCCTGCGTACCGGGCCGTAATTGCAGCGGAGGCGGACGGTCTGGCCGAAGACAACGAGGCTTGGAGCGTTCCGTATGGTTCGGGCAAAGGCCGGGCCGTACTGGTGAGTCCAGGGGGAAACCGTTTCCTCCATCAAGCCCTGCAAACGGTAGGAACCGTAGAGCTTGAGACTGAGACGGCACTGCCGGGCGGGAAAAGCGGCGCAGCCGATCTGTGGATTTTTGACGGTGTGGTTCCGGACAAGCTGCCGGAGGGAAACATCTTGCTGATCGCGCCCGATAAAAAAACGGACTGGCTTCCGTACCAGGGAGTGGCGGAGGTGACTGGTGATCTCGAATCCGTGCAGGCGGATGACCCGCTGATGAAGTACGTGGACTGGCGGGAAGTGCATGTATCCAAAAGCGCTGTCTGGGGTTCGATTCCCGGCTTGCGCACACTCGTGCGGGCGGGAGAGAACGAGTTGATTGCAGCAGGTACGCTGGAGGGCAAAAAAGTTGTCATCATCGGCTTTGACCTGCACGACTCCGATTTGCCGCTGCGGCCCGCCTTCCCGATCTTCATGCAAAATGCCGTCACCTGGCTCTCTTCGGTGCAAAGCGTCCCGATTGGTCCCGCGTTGCCGGGCGAAGCGCTTGCGGTCTCCTTGACGCCAGGCGCGGCCAAGCGGGTGCTGACGCTGCCTGACGGCACATCGCAAACGCTGGATGTACAGGGAACGACCTGGCTGTTCCAGGTTCCCGAGCAGACAGGGCTGTACCGGCTGACAGAGGAAACAGACAGCGGGCCGGCGTCTGTCGAACGCTATTTTGCCGTCCACATGAGCGAGGCGGAGTCTGATATCGCTCCGCGTGTTCTGCGTGTCTCTTCTGGCAAAGCGGCCGGCACGGACAACACGGAAGACAGCAAAGAGAGGGAAGCCGCTGGACGGAGCCTGGACGGCAACGGGCAGGCGACCGGGGCAAAAGAGCTTACGTATTGGATCGCTGCGCTGGCGCTTTTGATTGTGTTTGTGGAATGGAGGGTGTATCGCCGTGGGTATTGACGTACAGCAACCGTGGTTTCTGCTGCTCCTTCTCCCGGCGGTATACGCGGTGGTTCACTGGTGGCGCGGGCAACAGCAGATGCCAGTCAGCCGCAAAAGCGTTATCGCCGCGATCCGGACAGCGGTCTTTTGTCTGCTGATTCTGGCTTTGGCCGGCATCCAGCTGCTCTACCCGGTACGGGCCGAGACCGTTGTTTTCGTATGGGACAGCTCGGCTTCGATCAAGGACGATCAGCAGCCTAGCCGTTTTCTCAGGGAAGCGGTTGAAGGCAAGCGGGCAGAGGATCAGTACGGCATCGTCGCGACAGGGGCCAACGCGGCGGTAGATCAGCCGCTGACGACGAGCAGCCAGGTCCAGCCTGTCTTTGTGGAAGTAAACCGCCACGCCACCAATCTGGCGGAGGGAATCCGGCTTGCGCAAGCGATGATTCCTACCGGCGCCCGCGGCAAGATCGTGATCATCACCGACGGGATGGACACGCACGGAGATACGGCGCGTGAAGTCAAGCTGGCCAAAGAGCGGGGGATTGCGGTAGAAAGCGTCCTTTTCGAGCAGCCGCAGGGCGATGAGGTCGTGCTGTCTGCCGTTCAGGTGCCGGATCGGCTGTACGCGGGAGAGGAATACGCGATCAAGGTTGAGCTGGAAAGCACCGTTGCGACCAAAGCGGTGCTTCGCCTCTACGAAGGAAACCGCGAAGCCGGGACACAAGCCGTTCAGGTCGAAAAGGGGAGGAACCGCTTTCTCTTTTCCCAAAAGGCTATGAATGAGGGCTTTCACCGCTACCGGGTGGAAATCGATCCGGAGCGTGATACGGTGCAGGCCAACAATCAGGCATTTGCCTATACGCAAGTGACGGGGACGCCGTCTGTTTTGGTTCTGGAAGGACATCCCGGTGCCGCCAGCAACCTCGTCCAGGCTCTCCAGGCTGGCAATATCAAGGTTGAGACGAAGGACGTGGCGCTGCTGCCAAAAGAGCTGGAAGGCTACAAGCAGTACGCTTCCATCATCCTGGCCGACCTGGCCGCAACACAGGTCAGCGATGCCGATATGGAGCGGATCAGAACGGCTGTCCGCGATCTTGGCGTCGGGTTGATCATGACAGGAGGCTCCGACGGTTTCGGTATGGGCGGCTGGTTCCAGACTCCGATCGAAGAGGCGCTTCCCGTGCATATGGATTTGCGCAGCAAGGAAGAGCAGCCTACGCTGGGACTTATGCTGGTCATCGACAAATCGGGCAGTATGGCATCCGATGCGTATGGCGTCGACAAAATGGAGCTGGCGAAGGAAGCCGCGATCCGGGCCACGACCATGCTCAACCGCCAGGACGAGATCGGCGTGATCGCGTTTGACGGCAGCCCGTGGGAAGTGGTGGCCCCTCAAAACGTCACCGATCTGCCTGCGATCCAGGGGCAGATCGGGAGCATATACGCAGACGGAGGCACCGATATATTCCCGGCGCTGCAGATGGCCTACGACCGGATCAAGACAATGAAGACGAAGCGAAAGCACGTCATCCTGCTCACAGACGGACAATCCGGCCGCGAAGACAATTACCAAGGCATGCTGGAGCAGATGATCGGGGAAAACATCACGGTTTCGACCGTTGCGGTCGGGGATGATTCCGACACAGGGCTCTTGCAGGACATCGCCGATTGGGGAAAAGGACGCTACTACTTTGCGAGCGACGCGACCTCGATTCCGAAGATTTTCAGCAAGGAAACGGCCCTCGCCAGCCGGACGTTTATCGTCGAGAAGCCGCAATATCCCGAGCGCACGGGAGCAGGCGACTGGGGGACTCTCCGGCAGCCGCTTCCGCTGCTTCGCGCCTATGTGGCGACGACGCTCAAGAAGACGGCAGAGCCCGTCTTGATGAGCCAGGACGCCGACCCGATCCTCAGCCGTTGGCAGTACGGTTTGGGCCGAGCCGTCGCCTGGACGAGCGATCTGGAAGGCAAATGGGGACCGGATTGGGTCGCATGGCCGGGCAACAGCCGTCTCTGGACGGAGATCGTCGGCTGGACGCTGCCCCAGGTCGAGACCGGACGTTGGCAGGTCGAGACGCAGCTTGACGGGTCCAGAGGAAAAGTGACGGTATCCTTGCCAAAAGGCGAAAAGCTGCCGCAGGAGCTGGAGGCTGTCGTCGTCAACCGGGAGATGAAGCGGGAAGTGGTCCGGTTGAAACCTGTCGCTCCAGGGACACTGGAAGGAAGCTTTGACGCCGCTGAGCCGGGCAGCTACCTGATTCAAGTGACGGAGAAAGCGAATGGAAAGGTGACGGCCGGGCAGACAGCCGGGCTAAGCGTATCGTATTCGCCTGAGTTCGGATTGCAGCAGGACGGCGAAGGGCGGATGCAGGAGTGGCTTTTGGCTGGAGGCGGCACACGAATTGCCGATCCGGCAGAGGTGTTTACCGGAAAGCTTCCTGCCAAATGGGAAACACAGCCGATCGGCGACTGGCTGCTGATGCTTGCGGCTCTCCTGTGGCCTCTCGACGTTGCGGCCAGGCGCTTGCAGCTCCCTGAGCGTTGGTGGGCAAGGGTGACTGGATGGCTTCGGAAGCGAAGGACTGCAGAAGCTGTGGAAGAGACGGAAAGCGCCGCCGTGTTTGCTCGACTCGGGGAGAAACGGGGACAGCGCTTTAGAAGCAGCGAGAGCGGTCAAGACGGGCAAGGCAGCCAAACCAGCCAAACCAGCCAAACCAGCCAGAGCAGTCATAGCACTTCAACCAGCCAAACGAACTTGGGCAATCAGGCCGGAGGACAATTGGACAATGACTCCCATGCAGCCACTAGTTCCAACGGAGCCACTGGCTCCAACGCTGCCAATGTCTCCGCAGGCTTGAATGCCCGGGATCAAGGCACATCCGCCGGTTCGCTTTTTGACAGACTGGACAGGGCAAAGACCGAGCGCGGGAAAAAAGGGACTGGCACACCAGCGAGCGGGCTGGGGCCGTCTGCAGATTCCTCACGACCGTCCAGTGCTCCCCAGTCGGACCAGCCTCAAGCAGAGAGCAAGGGGACGGAGCAGACTGGAGAGACCTTCAACAGGCTGCTTGCCGCCAAAAAGAGAAAGCAAAAGTAATCACATTCATTAATTATGAAAGTGTGCGTTGGCGCTGAACTCCTGGATATAGAAGTTCTTTTGGGGAAAGAGGAGGAAAAAATGGACCGACAAAAATGGTTTGACTGGTTGCTCGAAGAAGCCAAAGTACCGTTTGAAGGCTGGGATTTTTCCTACGTCGGGAAAACAGGACGGTTGAAGGAAGCGCCACTTTCCTGGAATTACACCGGCCTCGTCATGCGCAAGCTGCCGGAGATCGGCAGCCTGCTCGATATGGGCACGGGGGGAGGCGAATTTCTCTCCATGCTAAAGCCGCTTCCCGCTCAAACATACGCTACGGAAGGCTACAAGCCCAATGTGGCGGTTGCCAAAGGCAGGCTGGAGCCTTTGGGCATTACGGTAGTCGAAGCGGATGGGGAGGACGCCCTGCCGTTTGCAGATGAATTTTTTGACCTGGTTATCAATCGGCACGAGTCTTTTGATGCGGCCGAGGTATTCCGTATCGCAAAAACAGGGGCTTCCTTTCTGACGCAGCAGGTCGGGGGTGAAAACGATCTGCTGCTCAACCGGCTCCTCGGGGCGCCCATTCCAGAGGAATACTTGCATTGGAATGCAGACTACGCAGTCAAGCAGCTAAAAGAGGCGGGCTTTGCCATCGAGGATTGCCGCGAGGAGATGGTGCCGACCCGGTTTTACGATGTAGGAGCGGTAGTCTACTATCTCCGTGCGGTTCCGTGGCAGATACCAGACTTTTCGCTGGAGAACTACGCGGACGGCTTGTGGGAGATGCACTGTCGGATGGAAAAAGACGGATATATCGACATCCCGAGCCATCGTTTTCTGGTCGCTGCAGTCCGCCAGTAATCACGCGAGAAGCAAAGCATAGGCAAAACATTGCAGGCACCTGCTCAAATCAGAGCGGTGCCTGTTTCTGTTTACCCTTTGATTTTCAATCAAGCCTGCTGCTGCCAGTCCCATTCCGGCTTTCATGCGTGCCTGCCGTCGTTTATCGATGACATTCGCTCAAGATGACTTGGGCTCGTTGGTCCATGTCAGAGCAATGGTCCCTTGCCCGCCGTGAACGCCCAGTACCGGACTGAGCGGATACACGAGCACCTCGATATCCTGATACTTGCTTTTGATCGTTTCCTTTAATTCCAGCGCTTTGTCCATGACATTGCCGTGCAAAATTTCCACTTGGGAAATTTTGTGGATTCCCCGGGCCAGGTCAAGCTGATCCATGATTCGCCGGAAGGCTTTTCCTTCGGTTCGAACTTTTTCGAACAATTCGACAACACCGTTCCTGATGCAAAAGATCGGCTTGATTTGAAGCAGCGTGCCAACGATCAACTGAGCGTTTGACAACCGCCCGCCTTTATGCAGCTGTGACAGCTTTCCGATCACGATGTAGTTTTCGTTTTTGCTCGCCTCTTCCCTCAGGGTGGCGGCAATCTCCCGATAGTCCATGCCTTGCTCCGCCAGCGAAATCCCTTTCAACAGCAAGGTGGTGATCGGATAAGAGACGATTTGGGAATCGACGAACTCGACGGGAAACTCGCTCATGGCAGCGGCTGATTTGCTTGTATTGTACGTGCCGCTCAATTGGCTGGAAAGGTGAATGGCGATCGCGCAATCATAGTCCTCCGCCAGTTGCTCATACAGCTCGACAAATTTGCCGATTGCCGGTTGCGATGTTTTCGGTACGGTTTTGGAGTGGTCGATTTTTTCATACAGCTCGCTGGAAGATAATTGAATCCCGTCCGCGTAGGCGCCGTCTTCAAAGATAACGTCCAAGGGAACGACGTGGATGTCGTATTTCTCCCGCAATTCATCGGGTACAACGGCCGTGCTGTCTGTAATCCAGGCAATTCGCTGTTTCAAAAAAGAAAGCCCCCTTTGCGTTCACTAGCCCTATCATACTAGAAACGCCAACGCAGGGGACGAAGAGATTATTCCAAAACGTTGACAAGTTCCTGGTAAATCAAGCCAACCGGGTTTTTCACCGATTCTCGTGATATAGAAGATTGTACACAACTGACCGACAGAGTGAGGGCCTCCAAAAAGGAAAAAGCCCACAAGCAAAATAACGAGCGAATGGGGCAGGGCCGGGCAAATTCAGGTGTAAATCGGTGAATTACCTTCCAGTTCCCACAGATACTATATCCGTACATGTTCATGCGAGGCTTGTTTCACAGGAGGGAGAAAACATGGACAGCTTCGGATTGGTTCTCCAGGGAGGAGGCATGCGCGGAATCTATACGTCGGGGGTTCTCGACTGCTTTCTGGAGCACGAGCTGATTGCTCCGTACATCATCGCTGTTTCCGCAGGGGCTTGCAATGCCCTTGCTTACGTGGCAAGGGAAAAGGGAGTGGGGAAATACATGTTTATCGAGCATCTGTGTGACATGCGGCATTTCTCTCTGCGCAATCTGTATCGGCATGGCTGCATGGTCGGCATGGACTTCATTTTTGAAGAGCTTCCCCGGCGGATTCTCACCTCTTCCTTTCAGGGACTTGCGCAAGCACCGGAGAAATTGGTTGTCGCCGCGACTGATTTTAAGACAGGCGAGAGCATCTACTTTTCCAAGGACGAGCACGATCAAGAGCTGTTTCTCCTTGCGGTTCGCGCTTCGTGCAGCATCCCGCTGCTATCGGGAACGGTCTGTGTTCAAGGGGCGAAAATGCTCGATGGCGGCTTGGCAGATCCGATACCGATCGGCAAGGCGATAGAGGATGGAAACGAGCGGAACATCATCGTGCGGACAGGTACGGAGGAATTCATCCGGCAGCCAGCCAATCTCGCGTGGGCCACAGACCGGCTATTTCCCCGCTACAAGCATCTGATGCGGGTCGTTTTCGATCACCATCGGCGCTACAACGATACGCTTGCCCGCATCCGGCAACTCCGTGAGGAACAACGGGCCTTTGTCATAGCGCCGAGCAGACCGATGAACATCCGGCGTGTGGAGAGGAACCGAAATCGTTTGATGGAGCTGTACACGCTCGGCTACGAGGATGCGAAGAGGTCGCTTCGCCCTCTCTATCAGTGGCTGGAGAAAGTCCGCCTATAGCGGGCTTTTTTTATTGCCATTTTGAAGTGTGCCAGGCCCGTTTGGACCAGGTCCGTTTGTACTGGATAACGTGTTCTTTCCATTCCGCTCCGTTGCACATTTTTTATAGAAATAATGAAAAATCTGGTCAGCGGTACAAGCAATGAAAGCGAGACGGCATATACAAGTAGTATGAGTCCGGAGGGGGTGGGACCTTGACGCCAGAGCATCAGAAGACGCAACAGGAGAATGTACTGCGGATTTCACAACGATTGGACAAATTCGAAGAACGGATCGACAAGCTGGAAGTTCAGATGACGGTAGCGACCAAGTGGCTGGAACGGATTGAGCATCGATTGGTAAAAATGGAAGAATCGCGCTCAGAACTTTTGCAAGCGATAACCAAATTGCAGACAGAGCTTGAGCTAAAACGGGGATCGAAAGAGAAGGAAATTATTTTGCAGATGTTGGACAATGACAAAAGCGATATGGAAAAACTCACACAGCTCATAGAAGGAGACAAGAAAAGAAAACAAGAGAGATTTTTACGAGTATGGGCCGTCCTGGGACCGGTAATCGCCTCCGTTCTCTCTTCTTTTTTCACCAAATACTTCATGTAATCCGTGCTGGTTCGCATTGTGGAAAGGTTGTGGAAAAAGGATTCCATCTTTCTTCCGTACTCTGTGTCTATTATAATGGCACAAGGGATGAGAGAAGAAAGAGAGGACCAATGATGAAGAAGTTCGATTTATCCATGCTAACCATAGCCATACTGGTTTTGGCTCTTGTGATTGTCGGCGTTGCATTGAAGCCGGCTGATGATCCTGTCATTGCAACTACGGGCAAATCTCAAATTACGCAGGGGCAGCTCTACGAGCATATGAAAGAAAGCTACGGAAAACAGACGCTTGGCATTTTGGTCAGCCGCAATCTGGTGGTGGAAGAAGCCAAGGAGCTCGGCGTGTCCGTCCAGGAAAGCGAAGTCGATCAGGAAATCAACAAGCTGAAAGAGCAGATCGGCTCCGAGGAAGTTTATCAAAAAACGCTGAAAAGACAGGGCTACACCGAAGCAAGCTTCCGCGGTACGCTGCGGACACTTCTTTTGAGGGACAAGGTATTCGCAAAAGCATATCCGGTAACGGACGAAGAAATCCAAGACTACTACAATAAATACAAGAGCAACTTCGGAGATCCCGCGCCTGCTTTGGAACAGTTGCGTCCTACGATCGTTGAAGAGTTGAATGCGTCCAAACGCAAAAAGTACATGGACGAATGGCTGGACGGCCTGGAGAAAAAGTTTGGGGTGCAATATCTCGATCCGTCGCTCTCCTTGAAGAAGGAAGAGCCGAAAGCGGAGGAACAGAAAACGGAAGCTTCCAAAAAAGAAGAACCGAAGACGGAAGCTCCGAAAACTGAAGCTCCGAAAACGGAAACGCAGAAAACAGAAACCCCAAAAACGGAAGCACCGAAAAGTAATTGATCCGTTTGGGGAAGGTAAACCTGTGCCGAGTGCAATCGGCGCAGGTTTTTTTATTGACTTTTTTTACTAGTGCCCGTACCATAAAGCAATTCAAGCAACAACAACGGCATACACAACACCCTTGATCGGAATGTTGTCTGGCTTATGTGGAGGGAAGGAAATACGGATGAAACCTGTAACAAATAAGCGTAATGTGACGATTGCGGTTATGATTGCGACCTTTTTGGCCGCTATTGAGGGAACGATCGTCAGTACGGCGATGCCGACGATCGTCAGCGACCTGGGCGGCTTTCACTTGATCAGTTGGGTCGTTTCGATCTATTTGCTCACCTCGGCGGTGACGACGCCCATATACGGCAAGCTTGCCGACTTGTTTGGGCGCAAGCCTGTGTTCAACATTGGGGCGATCCTGTTTTTGCTCGGATCAGCGCTGTCCGGCCTGTCTCAGACGATGGAGCAGTTGATCTGGTTCCGGGCCTTTCAGGGACTGGGAGCGGGTGCCATCATTACGATTACGTATACGATTGTCGGCGATATTTACCCGTTTGAGGAAAGAGGAAAGGTACAAGGGTGGATGAGCGGCATCTGGGGCATATCCGGTATCCTGGGGCCGTTGACCGGAGGCCTTCTGGTCGACTATGTTTCCTGGCACTGGATTTTCTACATGAATATCCCGTTTGGCATTGTCTCCATCGTTTTGATTTGGTTGTACCTGCATGAAAATATCGAGAAAGTCCGCAAGCACATCGACTATGCCGGAGCAGCAGTTTTTACGATCAGCGTTTCCGCGCTGCTGTATGCGTTGTTGAGCGGCGGGACTGAACATCCCTGGAGTTCGCCGCTGATCGTCGGTCTGCTGATCTTTTCGGCTTTGGGCCTCCTGCTGTTTATCTACTTGGAAAAAAGATCGCCGGAGCCGATGCTTCCCTTGCAGCTGTTTACGATTCGGAAAATGAGCATCGTGAACTTCGCCGGATTTCTTCTCGCTTCCGTGCTGGTGGCTGTCTCGTTTTATCTTCCGCTGTGGATTCAGGGCGTGTACGGATTGGGTGCGACCGGTTCCGGGCTGACTTTGATTCCGATGTCCGTTGGCTGGCCGATTGGTGCTGCGCTGAGCGGGCGTCTGCTGGCCAAGATCGGGATTCGGCCGACATCGCTCTTTGGCGTATGCGTCTTGATTGTCGCTACCGTCTGGCTGTCCATGATTGAACCGACGACACCTCATGTCATGCTGTACGGGATTACGTTCCTGTTTGGCCTAGGCTTTGGCTTCGCTTTTACTTCCTTTACCGGAGCGGTACTGAGTGTGTCCTGGAATTTGCGCGGTGTTGCCGTTTCTACGAACTCCTTTATCCGCACGTTGGGACAAACCCTCGGGATTGCGCTGTTTGGAACCTTGCTGAACTCTTATGTACAGAGCGCACCCGGAGCGGAAAACATCGACGTCAACAAGATCCTGAATCCGCATGAAGCAAGCCTGCTGCCGCAGGAGCTGTTGCAAACAGTGAGGGAGCTGGTAGCCGGCGGGCTGCACCAGATTTTCGTCATTTTGCTCGCATTGGCGGCAGTCAGCCTGATCGTAACCTTGGCTTACCCGCGAGAAAGAGAGCAGGAAGCCGCCTAGTTGAAGCGGTCCAGCCAATCATAGGGCGCGTGGGAGGGGCTCGATGACATCCCACGGCACAACAAACGGCTGTTTTTGCTTCGACTAAGCGATTCTGTATACGGGCATACTGTGAAAACCTGAAAAAGGAGGAAGCATGCCTGTGTACGGATTGCTTGTCAAGCTGATTACTGCTCCGCTCGTAGTCGTCCTGGCCGATGCGCTGTTCCCCGAGGTAGACTATGCAACCCTTTACCAGTCCATCGGCGTCGGCCTGGTGCTTGCCGTTGCCGGACATATGCTGGAGCTATTGCTGCTTCGGCGCGGGACGCTGTGGATGAGTACGGCAGCCGATATGATTTTGGCTTTTCTGGTCGTCTGGCTGAGCAGCGGCCTCTTGGTGGGAGCGAGAATCACGCTGATCGGTGCCGGTTTTACTGCGATTCTGTTTGGTGCAGTTGAATACATTCACCACGTCTCGCTGATCAAGAGCGGACGTGCAGAAAAGACATAGGGCATATCTTTCAAAAGGTGTGCTCTATTTTTTTCGGGATTTTGACAGCGAGACCGCAGAGTTATATGCTTACAATTGAGAATCTTCAGAGAGTGGAACTGGAAAGAGGGAGTCAACATTTGAAGGCGATTGTACTTGGAATTGTCGCTGCATTTTTCTTCGCTTTTACATTTGTATTAAACAGAGCGATGGAGCTGGACGGAGGAAGCTGGATCTGGAGCGCATCCCTGCGTTATCTATTTATGGTGCCGTTTCTGCTGCTGATCGTGGCCATCCGGGGCAACCTTGGGCCGCTGTGGCAGGAAATGCGGAAGCATCCGTGGCAGTGGCTGCTCTGGAGTTTTGTCGGGTTTGGCTTGTTTTATGCTCCGCTCAGCTTTGCCGCTGCATACGGTCCTGGCTGGCTGATCGCCGGTACCTGGCAAATCACGATCATCGCCGGGTCGCTGCTCGTACCCTTTTTCGGGCAGAGGATCCCGTACAAGGGGCTGGCCATGTCTGTCCTGATTTTGGCGGGAGTGGCGATCATGCAGCTGCACGAGGCGAAGATGCTGGGAGCGGCGGAGGTGCTGTACGGGATCGTGCCGGTCGTGATCGGAGCGTTTGCCTATCCGCTCGGGAACCGGAAAATGATGGCCTTGACCAGTGGGCGAATTGACGCGTATCAGCGCGTTCTCGGAATGACGCTTGCCAGCTTGCCGTTTTGGCTGGTCCTCGCAGGCTTTGGCGTGACGACGGCGGGAATGCCCAGCATGGGTCAATTGGCGCAGTCGCTGCTCGTCGCGATCACATCGGGAATTATCGCGACCGTGCTGTTCTTTCAGGCTACAGATCTGGTCAAGGGCAATCCGGTTCAGTTGGCCGCGGTAGAAGCTACCCAGTCTGCGGAGGTCGTCTTTGCCGTCCTTTTGGAAATCGCGATTCTCGCGGCCCCGCTGCCCTCGCTGTGGTCCGGTACGGGCATGCTCGTCGTCATGATCGGCATGGTCCTGCACAGCTATGTCTCTCATCTGCCAAAGCAGCCTTCCGCTCCGGTGAAATCGCCATCAGCCGCCTCATGAACGAGGCGGCCGCATCTGCTTATTCACCAGCGTCTCAAACCAGCGCCAGGGAAGCCACTGCTTGGCGAGGATGGAAAGCCTGACCCCGCTCCCGACAGGGTAGCGGAAGGAAGGCCGTGGAGCCAGAGCCGCGCGAACGATTACTTCTACCACTTCATCCGGGGCAGGGGCCCGCTCGGCTATTTTGGTTACCATAGTTGTCAGGGACTCCATTTGCCTGCTGTAGGGAGAAGCGGGGCGAGAGGGGGCATTTCCGAGTCCCTTTTCCCAGATGCTTGTCTTGTACGAGCCCGGCTCGACCAGGACGACATTGATGCCATGCGGGAGCATCTCCAGACGGAGCGACTCGCTGAAGCCTTCCACCGCATGCTTGGAAGCGGCATAGGCGGCCAAACCGGGAAAGCCGATTCGCCCGCTGATGCTGCTTATGTTGATGATCGTGCCGTATTGGCGTTCGCGCATATGGGGCAAAACGGCCTGTGTCACGCAAATCAATCCGAACACGTTGACTTCAAATTGCTCCCGCCATGCGGCAAGCCCGATTTCTTCGACAAAGCCGCCGCAGGCAAAGCCCGCGTTGTTCACGAGCAAATCAATGTTTTGATGACGCGCGAGCACGCCGGAGACTGCAGCTATGACTTCGTCAGGCCGGGTCACGTCCATTTGCACGACTTCCAGACAGTCGGTTACGCCATTTTGGGCAGCCAGCTTGTCAAGCTCTTCACGCTTTGAGATGTCCCGCATCGTGGCGATGACGAAGAAGCCCGCTTTGGCGAGAGCGACAGAGGTGTGCAGCCCAAAACCGCTGGAACTTCCTGTAAGGAAAGCGATTCGTTTGGATGTGTTGGTAGCCAAAACTATCACATTTCTCCCTTCTACTACCTGAATATCCGTCTGCTGGTAGTAAACTTTACGAAAATGTTCATAAATTTGTTAACAGAATTATAACAAATGGACTCCGATATTCAGATAAATTTATGTATACTGAAAGAGTTAATCGCAAAGGTAGTATTTTACTGCGGCCCTTACTCCTTCTTTAAATGTCTTTAAACCGATGTTGCTATTCCTTTTCGCTATTGGTTATCATAGTGGAGGAAAGTAGCAACTCCGACTATTTATTGGCAGCGGAGGAGTACGAAATATACGCTCCCGCCGTACATACGACAGGGCGTAATCAACATGAAAGAAAGAGGGGTTCATTGGTATGAAGAGTTGGCAACAATCATGGCGTCAGCTTTTCCTGTTTGGGTTGCTGGCGCTGACGCTCTCCGGTTGCGGCATGAGAGAGCTCTCTGCACTTCAGCCGCAGGGGCCGGTTGCAGCCATGCAATTCGACTTGATGAAGCTGTCGGCTTCCATCATGATCGGGGTCTTTATCGTCGTTATGCTGATCCTCACCTACGTACTTATTCGTTACCGCAAGCGTCCAGGACAGGAAGGCATTCCCAAACAAGTGGAAGGCAGCCATACCCTGGAGATCATTTGGACGGTCATTCCGTTCCTGCTGCTCATCGTAATGGCGGTACCAACTGTTACTACAGGATTTACTCTTGGTAAAGAATACAACAAAGATGAAGCGCTTCAAGTTCGTGTAACCGCTCACCAGTTCTGGTGGGAATTCGAGTATCCGGACCTTGGCGTATCTACAGCGCAAGACCTGGTATTGCCTGTCAATCAAAAAGTCCAGTTCACTTTGACATCTGCTGACGTTATGCACGCATTCTGGATCCCTGCACTCGGCGGAAAGATCGACACCAACCCGGGACTGGAAAACAAAATGTGGCTGCAAGCTGACAGAACCGGTGTCTTCTACGGAAAATGCGCAGAGCTCTGTGGAGCGTCTCACGCATTGATGGACTTCAAGGTTGACGTCCTGGAACAAGACGAATTTGCTGCCTGGGCAGAAAAAATGAAGGGCGTTCAATCTGCAGAACCTGCAGCGCCAGCTTCTGCAAACGCTGTCCAAGGACAACAAATCTTCGAAAAGAGCTGCTTGGGCTGTCACGCTGTCGCAGGCAAAGGCGGAAAACTGGGGCCGAACCTGACAAACTTCGCCGATCGCCAACGCGTAGCCGGTATCATGCCTAACGATGCTGAACACTTGGCCAAATGGCTGAGAGATCCGCAAAAAGAAAAGCCGGGCAACAACATGCCAAATCTGAACCTGAGCGAAGAGCAAATCAATTCGCTGGTTGAGTACATGTCTACGCTCAAAGTACAGGAAATAAAAAGATAAAGTTAATGAATGGAATCGTCATGAGGCAGTGACGCTAAAAAGGAGGTAAAACCGTGTCTGCACATGCTTCTCATGCACCCAAGCGGTCGGGAATCGCTGATTGGCTCACTACCGTGGACCATAAGAAAATCGGCATTCTGTACCTGATCGCCGGTGGGATCTTCTTCTTGGCCGGCGGTCTTGAAGCCCTGCTTATTCGCTTGCAATTAATGTATCCAGAGCTCCAAGTGGTCGGTGCGAAGACGTTTAACGAACTGATCACCATGCACGGAACTACGATGATCTTCCTGGCAGCGATGCCGGTGATCTTTGCACTGATGAACGCGATCGTACCTCTTCAGATCGGTGCGAGGGACGTTGCGTTCCCGTTTGTGAACGCACTCGGTTTCTGGCTCTTCTTCTTCGGGGGCGTCCTTATCAATACAAGCTGGTTCCTCGGCGGCGCGCCGGATGCCGGTTGGACGTCCTACGCAACTCTTGCTTTGAATCAATATAGTGGATTCGGGATCGACTTCTACGTACTCGGTCTGCAGATCGCAGGTCTGGGTACCCTGATCGGTGGTATCAACTTCCTGGTAACCATCATCAACATGCGTGCACCGGGCATGACCTTCATGCGCATGCCGCTGTTCACCTGGGCGTCCTTCGTGACATCCGGATTGATCCTGTTTGCTTTCCCGGCGATTACCGTCGGCCTTGTACTTCTGATGTTCGACCGTCTGTTCGGGGCAGCGTTCTTCAACCCTGATGCAGGTGGTAACGTTGTTATCTGGCAGCATCTGTTCTGGATCTTCGGTCACCCCGAAGTGTACATTCTGATTCTTCCTGCCTTCGGTATCATTTCCGAGGTAGTAAGTACCTTCTCCAGAAAGCGCCTGTTTGGTTACAGCTCCATGGTATTTGCGACAGCACTGATTGGTTTCCTTGGCTTCATGGTGTGGGCGCACCACATGTTTACGACTGGTATGGGTCCGATCGCCAACACCTTGTTCGGTCTGGCAACGATGCTGATTGCCGTTCCGACCGGTATCAAGATCTTCAACTGGCTCTTGACGATGTGGGGCGGGCAAATTCGCTTCCCTACCGCAAACCTGTTTGCTGTTGGTTTTATCCCGACCTTTACAATTGGTGGTATGACAGGGGTTATGCTCGCGGTTCCGCCTGCTGACTACCAATACCATGACAGCTACTTCGTAGTTGCTCACTTCCACTACGTAATCGTTGGTGGTCTCGTATTCGGTCTGTTCGCCGGTCTTTACTACTGGTGGCCAAAAATGTTCGGCAAAATGCTGAATGAAACGCTCGGGAAATGGAACTTCTGGACCTTCTTTATCGGGTTCCACCTGACCTTCTTCCCGCAGCACTTCCTCGGACTGATGGGTATGCCGCGTCGCGTATTTACGTACCTGGCTGGCCAAGGTCTGGAACTGGGCAACTTTATCAGTACCATCGGTGTTTTCGGAATGACGATCGGTACGATTCTCTTCCTTGTCAATGCATACGTTTCTGCGAAGAGCTCCAAGCGCGCGCCTGCGGATCCGTGGGATGGCCGTACGCTGGAATGGTCGATTCCTTCTCCGCCGCCGGAGTACAACTTTGCGCAAACTCCGCTTGTTCGCGGTCTGGATGCCCTGTGGGTAGAAAAAATGGCTGGCAACAAAGGCATGACTTACGCAGAACCGCTTGGTTCGATTCATATGCCGAATGGCTCCTTCCTGCCGTTCATCATGTCTCTGGGCCTGTTCATCGCAGGTTACGGTTTCATGTACCACAATTACGTTGTAGTCGGAATTGGTATGGTAATTACGTTCGGATGCATGCTGATGCGTTCTTTGAAAGACGACCCTGGCTACCATATCGAACCAGATGAAATCGAAGAAAAGGGGGTTAAGGCGTAATGGCGACCCATCACGTAAATGCGGTTCTGCCTGATGAACCGGAAAAAGCCACCCTTGAAGGCAAGAACAAGATTCTCGGCTTCTGGCTCTTCCTTGGTGGAGAGACCGTCCTGTTCGGTTCGCTGTTTGCGACGTTTATCGCGCTGCGCGACCAGACAAATGGCGGGCCAACCTCCCAGCAGCTGTTCGATATGCCGCTTGTGGCGTTGGCTACCTTGCTCCTTTTGACCAGTTCGCTTACCAGCGTGTTTGCGGTTCTGGCCTTGCACAAGAAAGACCTGAAAAAAATGCAAGCCTGGATGACTGTCACGGTTATCCTTGGCCTCGGCTTCCTGGCTTTGGAGATTTACGAGTTTATGCACTACGTCCACATGGGACATAAAATGACTTCCGGCGCATTTGGATCGGCCTTCTATACGCTGGTCGGATTCCACGGAGCTCACGTGGCATTCGGGATTCTCTGGATCTTGACCGTTCAACTGCAGACCGTGAAAAAAGGTCTGACAGTGGTAACGGCTCCGAAGTTTTACGTAGCCAGCCTGTACTGGCACTTCATTGACGTCGTGTGGGTATTCATCTTTACCGTGGTATATCTCATGGGTATGATCGGTGGAAAGGTGGGATAAGACGATGGGAGCACATGTACATGATGAACCGCGTAAGCCCAAGGTAAAGCACGATGGTGCGAAAAAGCATGTCATTGCGTTTATTGCATCTCTCGTCTTGACCGCACTGGCATTTGCCGCTGTAGCTTTTGAAGCGATTCCGGTCGGATTTACGGTTCCGTTTATCGTCGGTCTCGCATTTGTCCAGGCGCTGTTCCAGTTGTTCTTCTGGATGCACATGGACCAAAAGGGACACGAGTTTGCACGAATTTCGATTTTCGCCGGATTGACCTTTATCCTGATCGCGATTATCGTGTTCGTATTCTGGGTTTGGTGGTAAAAAGAGAAGAGGCAGACGAAATTTCGTCTGCTTCTTTTTTTGATTCTGTGGAGAAAAAGAGTCTTCTTGAAAACGGCTCTGTTATACTCCGTCAATAGCTTGTTCATGTCAAAAGGTGACATGAATTTTTTTTGTATCATGAACAAATTTCCCTACTTTAAAATTTTTTATGAGAGGGGGCAGCTCCCTTTTTCGTCTATAGTAGTGTACAACCAAAAAGGTACGGCTGCGCAGCAACCTTTTTGCGAGGAGGTAAAAACATGCAGGACGATCGGGAGATCATTGCGGAGGTACTTCAAGGAAACAAAGAAGCTTATGCTCTGATCGTCAACAGGTATAAGGGAAAAGTCGCTTCGATTCTGCGAAAAGCGATGGGGCATTCCCATGAAGTCGAGGACATCGTGCAGGAAGTGTTTATCAAGGCGTACTACAGTCTGCCCGACTATCGACCGGGACACTCCTTTTCGGCCTGGCTCTATCGAATCGCCATGAACCGGGGCATTGACGAATTGCGAAAGCGAAAACGAATGCCTGGTGTAGCCGAGGTGAGCAGTGAACTGAAGGACGAATCTCCGATCCCGGAGGAAGTTTTTTTGGAAAAAGAGCAACGGGTCGCTTTGCGGCAGCAAATCATGGCGCTGAATAAAGACTACGGGACGCTGCTGGATATGCACTATCTCCAATTTTTGAGCTACAGGGAGATCAGCAGCAGATTGTCGCTGTCTGTCGATACGGTGAGGATGCGCCTTTCCCACGCGAGAAGAAAGCTTCGAGACCGCCTGAGCAAAAGCGAAAAATAAGGAGGGAATCCACTTGAAATGCCTGACGCAAGAACTCATGGTCGACTACATGGAAGACAAACTATCTCCGGAACACAGAAGAAAGCTGGAGCAGCATTTCGAGCATTGCAAGCACTGCCAACGACAGTTGGAGCAATGGGTCGACGAGCTGGAGGAAGCGGGCAAGGCCCTCGTGGAAGAACCCCTTTCCGAGGATTTGGACCGCAGGATCATTAGCGCCCTTCCCGCGCATCCAGTGAAAATGCTGCACCGGGCTGCCGATACGAGGCAGTTGCCTATTTGGAAAAAGAGGAGTCTGGATATTATGAAAAAGACAACGATAGCCGCAGCGACATTGGCAGTAGTCATTTCCGGCGGCATGATGTATTCACCGACGTTTTCTACTTATGTGAACGGCGTATTTGCCAGCAGTCCGACGAACAAAGCGGAGCCTGTGGGCGTTGCGGGCAACGGCCTGCTTACCAGGCTGGGTGACGATGGCATTGAGGAAGCCGCCAAGAAAGGATTTCTCCAAACACCGAATGCAAGTGTTGCCGACCAAGGGTTTACCCTGACAGTCCATGAGGTAGTAGCAGATCCCTTTCGCATATGCATTCTGACTTCCATTAAGGATAAAAGCAATAAAAAGGAATCGCACTGGGATGCTTATCAGGAAGGACAAATCACGATCAAGGATAAACAAGGGAATGTTTTGCATTCTTCGACAGAAAAAGGAGCTTTGAAATGGGGGCTTACGGGAAAAGGCACGGGTAAAGGCATGAACGAAGATGGCCCTTACATGGAGCTGGTACACGATCTCAGCAGCCTGAACGGCGGCAAAGGGCTTCCGGATGAGCTGATTGTAGCATTCGACATCAAAAAAATCGGCGAGACAAACGGAAACTGGCAGCTGGAGGTTCCGGTGGACCTCAAAAAAGCGAAAGCGGCGACCAAAACGTATGCTGTAAACAAGAGCTATACCACTCCGCAAGGGTTGAAGCTGGACGTCAAGCAGATTACGTTTGCGCCAACCGGTGTCGAGCTGGTCGTTGACCGGAACACAAAAGAGATGGAATACAGCTTTGAGCTTGTGGATGAACACGGTTCTGTTCTGGGAGCTTGGGCCCCTGGCTTTATTTACGGAAAAGACGGGGAAAGGAAAAATCTGATGAGCGATCCGAGACGGAGCAAGTGGCGTCCTTCTGAGGAAATCGGGGAAAGCGTAAGGGATTTCCACTACTTCCAACCGATCGACGAAACGAAGAACATGATTCTCAGGCTTGGCCCTGTCTATAAACAGGAGCCGGCAGCGTTCCAGGCAAAGCTCGACCTTGCGAAGCTTGAGAAAGCCCCGGTTACGGTAGAGGAACAAGGCAATCGCTACACATTTCAGCATGAAAAGAACCAAGCCGACGAACCTGATCATTACATCGTCAGAGTCGAGGCTACGATTGGGAACGGAACGGCACCGATGAACCCCTTGTCCACATTCGGAGTCATTACGGATGAAAGCGGCAAGAAATACGATGGCGCATTCCTCAACGATGAAAGAAAGTATGAAAACGGACAGCTTCATATTAACGGTGGACTTCTCCTAAAGGGCGTCAAAAAACTGCCGAAGGAACTGATCATCTCCTACGACAAAAAGTATACGGAGCATCACGATGCAAAATGGGAGGTCCCGATCCAGACCGGAAAGTAAGAGAGGCGGCCAGGCATAGTCACGACAGGCACGGGCAAATGTTTGACAGAAAGCGATGAGTCAGCCAAAATTTGATTGCAGATCCCCTTTATGCAGACAGGAAATTGCATCTTCCTTCCTGTTGGCATGGAGGGGATTTTTCCATATTCGTTTGTCAACATATTGTTCATTTTTAGGAGAGGAAGTCGGGCTGAATTAACGGTATAATGAAGATTGTATAGAGGGCACCCTTTCTAATATGAAAGGAGGATTGAAAAATCCGATGCATGATCATCACCAACATGGAACTCCCGTTGATGGCGGGATTGGTTCGTTTTCTGATATGTGGAGCCCGACTGTCATTTTGATTACCATTTTGCTGACGATCCTTTACTTTGCACTAACAGGGCCGCTGCGTCACCGTTTTGCGGATTCAAAACCGGCAACGGCAAAACAGAAGGTGCTGTTTGTTTTGGCCATGCTGTTTTTTTATGCGGGTGCAGGCAGTCCGATCAACTACGTGGGACACCATTACCTGTTCAGCATGCACATGCTTCAAATGTCCCTCCTGTTCTTTGTATTGCCTCCGCTTTTGATGGTAGGAATTCCGGGATGGCTGTGGACGGCGATTTTCAGCAACAAGAGAATGTACGCCTTGCTGCGAATCTTCACAAAACCGATCGTGGCGGCTGTCGTTTTCAACGCTTTGCTGTCTTTCTACCACGTTCCGTTCATTCTTGATACCGCTTCTCTGAATCACGATGCGATGAATGCTTTCCACGCTTTCCTGTTCTGTACGGCTTTCTGTATGTGGTGGCCGATCGTAAATCCGCTGCCAGGCCAACCGGAGCAGCTCGCGGGCCTGAAAAAAATGGCGTATTTGTTTGCCAACGGGATTTTGATCACACCGGCATGTGCGTTGATTATCTTTGCCGGAGAGCCGATTTATCAGCATTACATGAATGCGCCACAGTTGTTCGAAGGGTATACCGCCTTTGTTGACCAACGGACCGGAGGCATCATCATGAAGCTGGTTCAGGAAATGGTCTACGGCTCTGTTTTGGCCTACATTTTTTATAAATGGCGCAAGGACGAAAAGCAGGACGACTTGCCGATGGATCAGCAGCCTGCAGCCCAAAATATCGGTGTGCTGAAGCCTGCGACCGATCAGGGCAGAGCATAAGGTATTGATAGAAAGAGAAAGTTGCGATACGAGGTGTAGATATGCACATTTTACTGCCTACGATAAGTACGTCCTTCATTGCCATTAGCGGGATTCTCGTAGCTTTTGGCTGGTATTTCATTCGCAGCCGCCAGACAGAAAAACACATCAAGACGATGAAGTGGGCGGCCATCTGTGCGACGATCTTCTTTATTACGTATGTATCCCGTACCGCTCTGCTGGGGAATACTTTGTTCGGCGGTCCGGACAACATTCGTATTTTCTATCAGATTTTCCTCATCTTCCATATCATCCTGGCAACGATAGGGGGAGTGATGGGACTGGTCACGCTTTATTACGGATTTAAAAGAAAGTACGACAAGCATAAGAAAATCGGTCCGTGGACGTCTGTCATCTGGTTTGCCTCTGCCATCACAGGCGTGACTGTTTACACTCTTCTCTACCTGATCTACCCAGGCGGCGAGACGACGGGAGTCCTGGATGTCATTTTCGGCTGGTAATCGAAGAGCTGATCATACAATGATTTTACGGTACGAAAAGTCTTGCAATGATGATGAGGGAATAGATTGCGTGATAAACTGCCACTTCCTTGTGAAGTGGTGGTCTGGCGTGTAAGGGATTTTTAGCAGACAGGAGGTACAAAACGTGGACCAGCAAGTGACGATGCAGGAGTCGATCGACACCGATCCTGCGGCGCAGTCCCAACCGGCAAGAAGGGCCACATTGCAAGATTATGTGCAGCTGACAAAGCCGGGCATTACGATGTCCAACCTGATGACCGCATTTGCGGGTCTGTGGCTGGCATCGTATGGATACCCGAACTGGGTTCTGGCTATTTGGACGATGATCGGAACCGCCCTGGTGATCATGTCTGGTGCAACACTGAACAACTATTACGACCGCGATCTGGATAAAAAAATGAAGCGCACCCAAGACCGGGCGATCGCTTCCGGCCGCATCTCCCCGCTGAAGGCATTGTTGATCGGAATTGGTTTGCTGCTTGTTGGACTTGTTGTTCTGGCCTATTTCGTCAATCCATTGGCAGCCGTATGGGGATTAATCGGCCATATCTTTTATGTGCTGATTTATACGCCGCTCAAGCGGGTAACCACGCTGAATACAGTTATCGGCGGCATTTCCGGCGCTGTTCCGCCAGTGATCGGCTGGGTAGCTGTCACCAACAATATGGACCCGGCTGCATGGCTTCTGTTTTTGATCTTGTTCTTGTGGCAGCCGCCGCATTTCCTCGCTTTGGCGATGCTCAAAACGGAGGAATATCGGGCAGGGGGCATTCCGATGCTGCCCGTCGTAAAGGGGTTTGCCGAGACGAAACGTCAGATGTTTATCTGGGGTGCCGTACTCATTCCCGCTTCGCTGCTGCTCTTTTTCTACAGCAGTGTCGGGTATCTGTATCTGGGTGTCATGGCTGTCATGGGCATCATTTATTTGGTGCTGTTGTTCAAGGGCTTCCAGCTTAAAGAGGAAGATGAACTGCCCTGGGCGAGAAAGCTGTTTGGCTATTCCATCCTGTACCTCACTGTTTTCTGCGCTGCAATTGTTGTGAGCACGATGCTGGACAACTTTTGACACGTAACGATCACAAAATGGAACGGAACATCCCTTGCACGGCAGGGGATGTTTTATTATCGTGATAGTGAGGATACGCAACATGAGCATTTTGTACGATAAAATATGGAGGTTGTTCAAAAAGCTGAAATACCCCTCTTTTTGAACAGTTCTCTCTCGAAGTCAGGTGTAACAATTATGGACAAATGGCTGAAATGGTTTGCCATTGCATCCACCATTATTACCTTCATGGTCATGATCGGTGGATCACTGGTGACCAAGACTGATTCGGGTTTGGGCTGTGGCAATGACTGGCCACTCTGTAACGGAAGATGGGTACCCGAATACACGTTGGAATCAATGATCGAGTATATGCACCGCTTCGTCACCGGAATGACCGGTATCATCGTCGGGATTTTTTCCATCCTGGCATGGCGGAGATACCCGCGGAATCGGGAAGTTCGCGGACTTGTGATGTTCAGCATGTTTTTCTTGATCCTGGAGTCTTTCCTGGGAGCATCCGCGGTTATTTGGCCGCAGTCCTCTGCCGTAATGGCCTTGCACTTTGGGTTTTCACTTCTGGCCTTTAGCGGGGTTTTGCTGTTGAGCATCTTCGTTCTGCAGCGGAACAAGGTGGAAAAGCTGGTCCGGGGAACGGTTTCCAAGGGGTTTCGATGGGCCATATGGATTGTGACCATTTACGCATATGGTGTCGTTTATTTGGGCGCGTATGTGCGTCACACCGGCTCCAATCTGGGCTGCAGCGATTGGCCGCTTTGCCAGGGCAAGCTCATACCGGAGCTGTCGGGACAAACAGGGATTCATTTTATGCACCGTGTAGCCGCGATTGTGTTGGCGATTCTACTGGCCGCCGTGCTGGTTTATGTTTTGCGCCACTTCAAAGAGACGCGGCGTGACTTGTACGGTGCGGGCATCTTGTCATTTGTGCTCGTGGTCATTCAGGTGCTGAGCGGCGGCTGGGTTGTCTTGTCCCGCCTGACGCTGTACTCGACGATTTTTCACTCTGCCGTCATTACATGTCTCTTCGGAACGATGTGCTATATGTGCCTGCAATCGTTGAAGGCACCGGAGAAGGGGACAAAAAGACAGCAACAATAGCAAGCAAGCAGAAAGCCGCCTTTCCCGGGATCGCCGGAGAGGCGGCTTTTTTATGGAGCAGCAAAGATGCCGGGCTTTGAGCGGGCTGAAATCCGCTGGTCAGTTCTTTGCGGCAGCAGCAGATGTAAAGCGGCCGTTTTCAAACGGAAAGACGTGAACTTCTGTCTGCACAGAGGAAGAAGAAAGGGGCTTTCCGCTATCAGGGTCCAGCTCACGCATCGTTTTCCAGTAGTAAAGCAGAGGAACAGGGCCCGTCTGGACAATTTGATATTGGCCGATCGTCTGGAATGACTGGCCTCCGGGTACGGAGCCCGTTTCCAGCATTGTCCCTTCCCAAGCCTCCACAAACTTTCCGTTCTCGATATACCACAGATGGGCGTAGTAGACGCTTATGCCGGTGCCCCCGGATTTGTTAAGCGTTTCAAACAGCCGTTTTCCCCCTACCTTGCCTTCTTCACCTGAAGGGATGGTTGACCAATTGGGATTGTCAAAATGATTGTAGTCCCAACGCTCCAGGTCCAAATGCGGGACATTCCACGGCTGCTCGGTCAAGAGCGCATAGGTGCCGTTGGGGCGGCGGTCGAGTACATAGAAGTGGCCCAGCCGCACACTGTCATTTATTTTTGCCACAAGCTCGAGCTCCGGGTCGTCATCCAGTTGAATCCAGCGATAGCTGAAGTCTTCCAGTCGATCGTCCGCTATTTTCCTCTTCGCTTCGGCATTGATCCATGCCTGTACCTGCCGGATTTCACCCTTTGCAGAAGAGGCAGCCTTTACTGATGGAGTTTTAGGTGAAGCTTTGGCCGGAGCTTCGACAGGAGCTGCTTTGGCCGGAACTACCGCAGAAGCTGTATCAGCCAAAGCAGCTGTACCGGCTTGATTGTTGCCGGGCGGAGATGACGCAGCATCGGCAGAGACAGAAACCGAAAACGCCAGCAAGAGGGCAGGGACAGCGACGAACAGGTTGGCAGGTTTCACGCGTTTGGTTAACCCCTCTCATGTTTTCTACAGGTGAGGACGAGTTTGAGAGAGAAAAAGTTACATGGAAGTGGCGATTATTGTTAACTGTTCAATGGCTCGGCAAACACCGGGTTTTCTGTGATACAATGAACGCAAACACATGATCGGGAGAAGGTGCAAGCATGCGTATTTTACATACGGCGGATTGGCATTTCGGTCGTCAGTTGGAGGGGCGTGACAGACGGGGAGAACAATCTGATTTTGTGGACGAGCTCTGCCGGATTGCGGAGGAAAAAGACGTTCAGCTCGTGTTGATTGCCGGGGACGTCTATGACTCAGTCAACCCCCCTGCCTGGGCGGAGGAGCTGTTTTATACGGCGCTGGAGCGCTTGTCCGCTGGAGGGCGGCGGGCTGTCGTCGTCATTGCGGGTAACCACGATCAGCCGGAGCGGGTTCGGGCGGCGGCGCCGATTGCGTCGAAACAGGGCATCGTTCTGTTGGGACTGCCCAAAGAAACGCCGATCTTGTCGGGGAGCGACGCCCCCAGAGATAAGGTGCGGGTACTGGACGGAGGGCCGTCGTGGATGGAGCTGGCCGTTCCCGGCGTGGAACACCACGCGGTCATTCTGGCCCTGCCGTATCCATCGGAAGCCCGCCTCAAGGAGCTGTTAAGCGATACGTTTACCCAGGAGCAGATGCAGCTCGCATTTTCTGAGCGGATCAAGACGCTGCTTGACGAGCTGTCGGTACATTTCCGTGAGGATACGGTCAATCTGGTGACGAGCCACCTGTTTGTCATGGGCGGCAGGGAAAGCGATTCCGAGCGGCCTATTCAGATCGGCGGAGCCTTGACCGTCTCCCCGTCGGCTTTCCCGGAAAAAGCGGATTACGTGGCGCTCGGCCACCTGCACCGTCTGCAAAAGCTGGGAGAGAAGCCGCTCATTCGCTACAGCGGGTCGCCGCTCGGGTACTCCTTTTCGGAGGCAGGACAGAGCAAGGCTGTCGTGATCGTGGATGTCGTTCCCGGAGAGGAAGTGCAAGAGGAGATCGTCTACCTGAAAAGCGGCAGGCCGCTGGCGCGCTGGAAGGCTACAGAAGGGATTGCGCAGGTGGAAAAATGGCTGGAGGAAGGCAGGGACGCCGGCGCATGGATCGACTTGGAGCTGCACGTATCGGACGTGATCGACCCGGCTGAATTTCAGCGGCTGCGCAAAATGAGCGATGATTTTCTCAAAGTACAGCGGGTTGTGGTGCGCGAGGAAACGGCGGACTCGGCGAGCGAGCAGCGAGCGGAGCTGAGCGAGCTGCTGCCTGACCAGCTGTTTCGCCGCTTCTATGAACGAAAGCGCGGGGCAGAGCCGGACGAGAAGCTGGTCGCCTTGTTTCAGCGTCTGCTGAACCAAATCGGTGAAGAGGAGGGAACGAGATGAAGCCGATACGACTGAAGCTTGCCGGCTTGCATAGCTATCGGGAGATGCAGGAGATCGATTTTGAAAAACTGTGCGAAGCCGGTCTCTTTGGAATCTTTGGCCCGACCGGGAGCGGGAAATCGACGATTTTGGACGCGATCACGCTCGCGCTTTACGGACAGGTCGTCAGGCTCGGCGGCGGCAGCCATCCCAAGGATGTGCTCAACCAGTTGGAGCAGCGGGTATTTGTCTCGTTCACCTTTGAGCTGGGATCGGGTGCTGAGCGGAAGCGGTATACGATCGAACGGGAATTTGGCCTGAATAAAAACGGAAACTGGAGACAGCCGGAGGTCCGCCTGATCCAGTGCGGAACAGACGAAGAGACGCCGGATGTCGTGCTGGAATCGAAGGCGACTATGGCAACGGCGGCTGTCGAGTCTTTGATTGGGCTTACGCTGCAGGATTTTACCCGGGCTGTCGTGCTGCCGCAGGGACAGTTTTCCCGCTTTTTGACGCTCAAGGGGAGCGACCGCAATGAGATGCTGCAGCGGATGTTTCATCTACATATCTACGGTGAAAAACTGAGTGAGCGCGTTCGGGCGGGACTGGAAGCGACTCGGGAGCGGCTTCATAAAATCGAGCTGGAGAAGGCGGCGCTCGGGGATGCTGGACCGGAGGCGCTGGAGCAAGCCCGGAAAACGTGGGAGGAAGCTGCTCGGCAGGAGCGCGTCTATGCAGAGCAGCGGGATGGCCTCGCGGGAATGATCAAGGAGCTGGAGCAGGTATACGGGTGGCAGGAGGAGCTGGAGCGTGTCCGCGAGCGCCTCGCAGAGCAGCTGGCCCGGACGGAGGAAGCCGCTGAATGGGAGCGGCTCGCAAAGCAGCTAGATGCAAGTGTCAGGCTATGGCCGCAGGTCCAGCAGTTTGAACGTCTGGACACTGAGTGGAAGGAGACGGCTGTTCAACTGGAGGACGCGCGCAAGAAGCAGGAAGTCGTCCAGCAAGCGCATCTGCAGGCGGAGGAGTCGTATGTGAAATGCGCTTCCGAGCTGCAGCGGGAGGAGCCGCTTATGATCGAGCGGAAAAGCAGGCTGATCCAGGCTGCGGAGTGGGAAGAAGAGCTGTCCGCTCTGCGCTCGGAATGGACCGTGCTTGAACAGGAATGGCAAAAGGTGTCGCAGGAGCTGACTGTGCTAAAACAACAGCTGGCCCGTGACAAAGAGTCCTTGAACCGCCTGGAGAGCGAGCGGGCCGAACTGGAAAAATCGCTGGAAGCGGCCCAGGTAAAGCCGGAATGGCGCGATTTCATCGTCGCCCTGCGGGATGCCAAGCTGATCTGGGAACGGGAAGAACAGAAGCGCAAGGAGCTGGCTACCGAGCTGGAGGGTGTTGAATCGGAGCGGAGGTCTGCCGCCTCGGAGCTGGAGATGGCACAAAAGGAATGGGAGAAAAGCGCCTCGCAGTTGGCGGAAGCCAGGACGAAGCTTGCCCAGCTTGAGGCAACTCCGCCTTCGTCCGAAGCCGAGTGGACCGAGAAACTCGACGCCCTGTCCCAGATCAAGCAATGGGGCAGGCAATGGCGCGAGCAGGAGCAGGCACTCGCCAACTGGGAGGAGAAGCGGCAGACAGCCCAGCGCGAACAGGAACAGGCCGCAACCCGTCTGCACGCATGCGAAGCGAAAGTCAAAATGGAAGAGGAAGCCCAGGCGAGACGGCGGAGCGAACTCGAACGTCTCCGTGCTGAATGGGAGCAGTGGCGGGAAGCGAATATGGCCAGAATGCTGCGTGATCGTCTGAACCCCGGGGAAGCGTGCCCGGTATGCGGTTCGTCCCATCATCCTTGCCTGGAAGAGCCGGAGGAGAAAAAGCCTGAGTCGGACAATCAGCAGGCTGCAGGAGAAAGCATCCGTCAGCAGATGCGGGAGACGGAGGAAGCTGTTCGTCACGCGGAGCAGCAGATCCGGACAGCGTTCGAGGCCTTGCAGACGGCAAAGGGAGAGTGGAAGCTGTGGGAGCAGCGGATGATCTCCCTCGGCGAAGAGCGTGCAGTATTGATGGAAAGAATTGACGCGATCCGTCGCGAGTGCGCTGCCCTTGGAGAAAAATGGGCGGTGGGCGACATCACCAAACTGCTGCAGATGTACAAGCAGGAAGAGGCGGCTCTGAAGAGCGAAGCGGAAGCGCGAGAGGCGTACAGAGCGGAACGGGAACGCCTGCAAAAATGGGCGGATGGGCTGCGCGACCGGGAAGCGGAGAAAAAGCGCATGTATGAGCGAAGCGCCGTTCTCGGCGAACAGCTTTTGAAAAAAGAAGCAGCCGCAAAAGCCCGTCTGGAAGCCGCGGCCGTTCAAGCGGAGGAAGCCAAACGGCGCTTGGAGGACAGACTGGGCGACGTCAAGGTTGAGGAAATAGAAAAGCATTGGGAAGCGATCGGAAAGCGCGACCGGGAAACGTCGGTTCTGCAGCAAGCGAGGGCGGAAAAGGAGTCGCTGTACCAGTCGCTTTTGGCAGGCTATCAGGAAGCGGTCTCGCGCCATGCCGCCCTGCACTCGCAGCAGGCGCTGCTTGGTGAGCGGCTGGAGGAAAAAAAGCGGCTGTGGGAGCAAAAGCACGGGATGTGGCTGGAGCGGACGGGCGGACAGCCCGCGCGGAAGCTGCTGACAACCGTGGAGCAGACTCTGCAGCAGCTTCGCACCTCTTTGGACGAAGCGGAAAACAAGCGCAAAGAAACACGAGAGGCCCGGGAAGAGGTGCAAAATGCCGTAGTCAAGCTGTCAGAAGGCTATGCGGTACTGTCCCGGCAGCGAACGGAAGCGGCAGAACAAATGCACCGCTCGCTGGCGGAGAGCGGCCTCGGCACTCCGGAACGGGCAGGAGAGCTGTACCGTGAGCGGGATCGGCTTGTGTCTTTGCAGGAGCAGCTTTCCGCGTACCAGACGGAGCTAGCCCGTTTGCAGTACGATGAGGAGCGGCTGCTGAAGGCATTGGACGGAAGGCATGTCACCAAAGAGGAATGGGAAGCGGCCAAGCAGGCCTGGGACGAAGCGGAAGCGGGGCATCAGGCGGCCAAGGAGCAGGTGGCAGTCACCCGGCAAACGTTTGCCCAGGTAGAGCAGAACCATGAAAAATGGCTTTCAATCGAAAAACGGCTCGCAGAGGAGATGGACGAGCAAAGCCGTTTGGAGGAGCTGAAAAAGCTGCTGGAAGGAAAGGCGTTCGTGCAGTTCATCGCCGAGGAAAAGCTCGCCTCGATCGCCAGAGACGCTTCCTACCACCTGATGCGGATGACCAAAAACCGCTATGCGCTGGAAATCGGCGACGAAGGCGAATTTGTCTTAAGAGACGAGGGCGCGGGAGGAATGCGCAGGCCGATCAGCACGCTGTCAGGGGGAGAGACCTTCCTGACGTCCCTGTCGCTGGCTTTGGCCTTGTCCATGGAGATTCAGATGCGGGGCGGCAGATTGGAGTTCTTTTTCCTCGATGAAGGCTTCGGTACGCTTGATCCGGAGCTTTTGGAGGTGGTCATGGACGCATTGGAGAGATTGCGCATGGACGACTTTACAATTGGCGTGATCAGCCATGTTCCGGAGATTCGTGTACGCATGCCGCGAAGACTGATCATCACGCCGGCGGAGCCTATGGGCGAAGGCAGCACGATCAGGATGGAGACAGAATAATCAACAACGACGAGGAGGAGTGCTCATGGCAGTACAATTTGTCCTGGGCCGTGCCGGAACAGGCAAGACGCAAACCATCCTGAACCAAATGGAAGCGCGGCTGAAGCAGTCCGCGCTCGGTTCGCCGATGATTTTGCTCGTTCCTGAGCAGGCCAGCTTTCAAGCGGAGTACGCACTCGCTTCCATCCCGGGACTGCACGGTGTGATCGGCACACAGGTCCTCAGCTTCGGGCGGCTGGCGCATCGGCTGCTGCAGGAGCTTGGCGATTTGACGCTCGTGCCTGTCGATGACCTGGGCAAGCAAATGGTCCTGCGCCTGCTGCTGGAGCGCTACAAGGAAGAGCTGCAGGTATTCAGGCGGGCAGCGCTGCAGCCCGGTTTTACGTCCCAGTTGGGCCGTCTGATCAGCGAGTGCAAGTCATACGGCGTCAGCTTTACCCATACGGAAAACGTCGATTGGGGAAGCGGGACGCTCAATCAAAAAATACATGATCTGAGACTGGTCATGAATGCGTACGAGGCTCATCTCGCCCAAGGGTACTGGGATGCGGACGATATTTTGAACCGCGTTGCTGTCATGATCAAAGATTCCGCTTACATCGCCCAGACCGAGATTTTTATCGACGGTTTCAGCGGATTTACGAACCAGGAGCTGCGGGTGATCGAGCAACTGATGGTCTGCGCCAAAAAGGTCACGATTGCGCTTTGCCTCGACCCGTCCGAACGGGATGCCTCCCCTGATGAGCTCGGATTGTTTCATCCGACTCTGCGCACCTACCAAACATTGGAGAAGATGGCCAAAGAAGCGGGTGTAGCGGTCGAAAGCCCGATTCTGTTGACCGGGCCGGGGAGATTTGCCGACAGTCCGTGGCTTCGCCAGCTGGAGGATCGTTACTTTGCGTGGGGAGACCCGGGTACTCCTCCACCTCCCGCAAGAGCGGATGAAGTAAGTCTGCTGTCGGCCGCCAATCGCCGGGCCGAGGTGGAAGCGGTCGCTCTGCAGATTCTCGAGCTTGCGCGCACGGAGGGGTATCGCTGGCGCGACATGGCGATACTGCTGCGCGAGATCGGCACCTATGCGGACGAGCTTGCGACCGTGTTTACCGATTACGGGATCCCGTTCTTCCTGGATCAGAAGCGCACGGTCATGCACCATCCGCTGATGGAATTGGTCCGTTCCGCTCTGGAGGTGGTCACGGCCAGATGGCGGTATGAAGCGGTATTCCGCTGCCTGAAGACAGATTTGGTCACACCGGAGGGACGCGTTTCCGACAGCGGGGAGCAGGTTCCACTGAACGTGATTCGGCGAGAAGTCGACTTGCTGGAAAACTATGTGCT
Source organism: Brevibacillus sp. FSL K6-6036 (assembly GCF_037964015.1). NCBI lineage: Bacteria > Bacillati > Bacillota > Bacilli > Caryophanales > Paenibacillaceae > Brevibacillus > Brevibacillus sp. FSL K6-6036. Next base: position 4,258,058 of record NZ_CP150173.1, on the reverse strand, counting down.
GGCACATGGCGTATACGGCTCTTATTGGTCGGATGAGAAGCCGTGGCGGTTTGGCGGAGAGTCTGCGGAGGATCAGGCGGCAGATGAATTGCGAAGACAGTACGCAGCGCCCTTGCGCCGGTTTGAAGAAGAGCTGAAGCAGGCGGAAAAGAAAGATGTCCGCGCGATGGCGACAGCTCTCTACCGCTTTTTGGTCAGTCTCGACGTACCAGGCATACTGGAAAAGTGGCAAAGAACGGCAGAGCAGTCGGGAGAGCTGGACGATGCCCAGATGCACGGACAGGTCTGGAACGGGCTGATGAGCCTCTTTGACCAGGTCGTCGAAGTGATGGGCGAGGAGCAGATGGACATCGACACGTTTGCCAGCGTCCTGGAGAGCGGACTGGAAAGCATTGAGCTTGGCCTGGTGCCGCCTGCGCTGGATCAGGTATTGGTCGGGTCGATGGAGCGTTCCCGCCAGCCGGATGTACGGGCTCTCTTTCTGCTTGGGGTCAACGAAGGAGTCATTCCCCTCAAGCCGAAGGAAGACGGCGTGCTGGACGAGGCGGAGCGGGAAAGGCTCGCGGAAATGGGAATGGAGCTCGCGCCGACAGCCAAGCAGCGGCTGATGGCCGAACCGTTTCTGCTCTATCAGGCGATGACCCGTCCGGCGGAGCGGCTGTATTTGAGCTGTGCGCTGGCAGATGAAGAGGGGAAAGCGCTTTTGCCTTCTTCGGTGTTTGCCCGCATCCGGGAAGTTATCCCGGATGTGCCTTACCGGTTTTTCCACAATGAGCCGAGCGGGAATGCCGAGGCGGACTCCTTTTTGCTGGGCTCGCCGCGACGCGTATTCAGCCATTTGCTTACGCTCGTGCGGGAAATGAAGGAGAGCGGCAGCCTGCCCGTTTTCTGGTGGGAGGTATACGACTGGTTTCTGCGGCACTCTCCCGACGCGAGCAGAGAGAAGTGGCTTCTGTCCGGCTTGCGCTACACAAACCGGCCGATGCCGCTGGACAGGAAGACGAGCCAAGCCCTTTACGGGGACCGTCTCAAGATGAGCGTCTCCCGGCTGGAACGCTTCCAGACCTGTCCATTTTCTCATTACTCCTCGCACGGCCTGCGCTTGCGAGAGCGGCAGCTATACAAGCTGGAGCGTTTTGACGTGGGCGAGCTATTCCACGCCTCGCTCAAGCGCGCAGTCGAAAAGATGAACGAGGAACATCTGGAATGGAGCCGTTTGACCGAAGCGAACAGCATGCAGTTGGCCGGTGAAGTAGTTGACGAGCTGGTGCCGTCGACCCGCAGCAGCATCCTCACCCGGACGGCCCGGTACCGATACCTGTCGGGCAAGCTGAAACGGGCGGTCGGAAGAGCCATCTACGTCCTGGGCGAGCATGTGAAGCGGAGCCGCTTTGCCCCTGTAGGTCTGGAGGTGGCGTTTGGCCCTGGCGGAGATCTGCCTGGACTCGAACTGCGGCTGGCCAACGGCTCCTCTGTCCAGTTGATCGGGCGAATCGACCGTGTCGACCAATCTCTCGACAGCGAGATCCCGTATTTGCGCGTGATTGACTACAAATCCAGTCCGAAGCAGCTCCTGCTGTCTGATGTGTTCAACGGTCTGAATCTGCAGCTTCTGGTCTACCTCGATGTGGTCGTGACGAATGCAGAGGAATGGCTCGGCCAAAAGGCAGAGATGGCTGGTGTCTTTTACTACCAGGTAGCGGACCCGTTTGTCACGGCAAAGCGGCTTTTGACCAGTGATGAAGCGGCCAAGGAGCGGGCAAAGCGATTGCGGATGAAAGGCTTGATGCTGGCCGACCCGGAATTGGCCCGCATGATGGACGCACAGGTGGAGCAGGGGGCTTCCGAACTGGTTCCGTTTGAATTGAAAAAGGACGGCACCTTGTCGGCTCGTTCCTCTGTGGCAACGGCGGAGCAGTTTCAAGCGCTCCAACAGTTCGTCCGCACCACGGTAAAAGAGCTGAGCACGCGGATGACAGACGGCGACATTGAGATTTCCCCCTATGTGAGCGGAACGTTGACTGCTTGCGATCGATGCTCGTACAAGCCTGTCTGCCAATACGACCCGGATGGAGACGCAAATCAGCTGCGCCAGCTTCCCAAGTGGAACAACAAGGAAATATGGGATATGCTCCAGAGCGGGCAATTAACAGATGCGGAGGTGGATAGCGATGGAGCAGCAATCGAGTCAGCCGCAGGCAAAGCCTGAGCAGTGGACCGACGAGCAGTGGCAGGCGATAACGAGCCGTGGAAGCAATTTGCTGGTGGCGGCAGCAGCTGGCTCCGGGAAAACCTCAGTGCTCGTAGAGCGGATCATTCGCCGGATCATGGACGAAAGCGATCCCGTCGGGGTGGATGAATTACTGGTCGTTACCTTTACCAATGCGGCCGCCGCGGAGATGAGGCACCGGATCAGCGAAGCGTTGCGAAAGGCGCTCAAGGAAAAGCCGCAGTCCGCTCATTTGCGAAAACAATTGGCCCTGCTGCAGCGGGCCTCCATCACCACGATTCACTCCTTTTGTCTGGGGCTTTTGCGCCAGTATTACTACCTCGTGGAGCTTGATCCCGACTTCCGCATTGCCGACCAGATGGAAGGCGAGCTGCTCCGCCAGGACATTCTGGAGGAAATGCTGGAGGAGTGGTACGAGCGAGACCCGGATTTTCAACGTTTGGCCGATCTGATGCTGGACGGACAGGATGACCAGATCCTTGTCGGGCTGCTGTTGCGCCTGTACGAGTTTTCACGCAGCAATCCGGATCCGAAGGGATGGCTGGAGGAAGCTGCCGAGATGTTTGCGACAGCGTCCGCAAAGTCGATGGACGGCCTCAAGTGGACGAAAAGCATCCTGCAGTCGCTAAGATGGGAATTGCAAGGTCTGGAAGGAAAGCTGAGACGAGCCGTTCTCCTGGCTGCTTCACCGGGAGGGCCTGCTGCTTACGTTCCGCTGTTGGAAGCGGAGGCGGCTGGCCTGGAGCGGGCAGTAGCGGCGTGCCGTCAGGGATGGGCAGAGACGGAGCAGGCAGTCCGAGGCATTTCCTTTGTACGTTTGCCGTCTGTCAAGGATGTCGACCCGGATCTCAAGGAACAGGTGCAGGGGCTTCGCAATGAGGTGAAGAAAGCGCTTGGCGAGCTGGTCGAGCAAAACTTCTCCATGCCGGCGGAGCAGTACCTGGCGGACCTTGAAAGGCTGGCTCCGTCGATGCAGACGCTGGCCCGATTGGTCACGGAGTTTGACGCGGCTTTTGCGCAGGAAAAACGGGCGCGGGCGCTGGTTGACTTCGGTGATTTGGAGCATCTGGCTCTCCGGCTTTTGACGAGAGCCGATGCTGAGGCGGAGGAGTCAGACAGCAGCGGTGGTGGCGGGAAGCAGCCTTCAGCGCTTGCCCTCCAGTTGCGCGATCAGTATGCAGAGGTCCTCGTCGACGAGTATCAGGACATCAACCTTGTTCAGGAAACGATTTTGCGCATGGTATCGCGTGAACCGGATTCGCACGAAATAGCAAACCGCTTCATGGTAGGAGATGTCAAACAGAGCATTTACCGGTTCCGGCTGGCTGAGCCCAATTTGTTTTTGGAGAAATACTTGAGCTATGAGACCGGCTCTGAGAGCGACCGGCTGGAGCAGCACGAAGCGGGTGGAACAGACTTGCAGGATGCATCGGGAAACAGCCGGGGGACGGGACAGCGGATCGATCTGGCGGCCAACTTCCGCAGCCGCCGCGAAGTCGTAGACGCGGTCAACTTCCTGTTCAGGCAGATCATGTCGCCGGGCGTCGGGGAAATCGACTACGACCGTTCGGCTGAGCTGATCTGCCGCGCCTCCTATCCGGAGGTGGAGCCTGACCGTCTGCAAGTGGAGCTGCATCTGATTGACCGGACTTCACAGGAAGAGGCGGAGGATCAGGCGAATCCCCCCGCAGAGGGCGGAGAAGCTTCCGCAGACGGAGGAGCCGCTCCGGGACTGGGAGAAGCTTTGGAAGAAGCGAGCGCGGCCCAAATGGAGGCCCGACTGATCGCAGAGCGCATCCGCCGCTGGATGGAGCCGGGGAGTGGCGAGGCGCCGCTTCTCGTTTTCGATAAAAAGGCAGGAGGGCTGCGACCGCTCGCTTACCGCGACATTGTCATCCTGCTTCGGGCCACCTCGGCGTGGGGAGAGCCGATGATGGAGGAGCTGCGTGCAGCCGGAATCCCCGTCTATGCGGAGCAAAACCAGGGCTATTTCAGCACGACAGAAGTAGAGGTCATGCTCTCGCTTTTGCGGGTGATCGACAACCCGTTTCAGGACATCCCGCTTGCGTCTGTGCTGCGCTCACCGATTGTCGGCATTGCCGAGCCGCAACTGTCGCAGATTCGCATCAGCTATCCGTCGATCCCCTTTTATCAGGCTGTTCATCGGTATATCGAGGAGCAGCAGGGAGAGGCGGATTGGGAGAAGCGTTTGCGCCGCTTTTTCAGCAAGCTGGACAAATGGCGCACGCAGGCCAGAAGAGATTCTCTGGCCGAGCTGATCGCAACGATCTACCGCGAGACGGGCTATCTCGACTATGTGGCGGCGCTATCGGGCGGCCAGCAGCGTCAGGCCAATCTTCGCGTCCTGTACGACCGCGCCCGTCAGTACGAGGCAGGCTCGTATCGGGGATTGTTCCGCTTTCTCCGTTTCGTCGACCGGCTCCGGGAGGCGGGCAACGATATGGGGGAGGCACGCACGATCGGCGAAAACGAGGATGTCGTCCGCATCATGACCATTCACAAAAGCAAAGGGCTGGAGTTTCCGGTCGTCTTTGTCGCAGGAATGGGCAAGCAGTTCAACACGATGGATATGAAAAGCCACTTCTTGCTGCACAAGGACCTTGGCTTTGGTCCGATGGCGGTAGAGCCTGAGCTGCAGGTGCGATACCCGAGCCTGGCTGCACTGGGCATCCGCCAGCAGCTGCGCCGCGAGATGCTGGCGGAAGAAATGCGAGTAATGTACGTCGCTCTCACCCGGGCAAGGGAAAAGCTCGTCCTGCTCGGAACCGCCAAGGATTTGTGCAAGAGCATCGTCTCATGGGGACGCCAGGGGGACGGCGAGCGGCTGCATGACGAAGACCTTTTGCAAGCAAAAGGCTATCTGGATTGGGTCGGCAGAGCGCTTCTGCGCCATCCGCTCGCAAGTCCCCTCCGGTCTTATCCCCGCGAGTGCGGAGGCGGCGACGAAGTGATGGTGCGAACGGTTCCGGACGAGTCCATATGGTCGTTTTTCTTCCACCGCGCGGACGATCTGAGGGCTGAGGCAGACCGGAATTCCGGCCAGCACTCTGACTGGGAGCGAATCACCAGGCGCGAGACCGTACCGGATAGGCCTGTTGATCCTGAAAGCGCGCGGCTGATTGAGCGCAAATTGGGCTGGAGCTATCCACATCAGGCAGCTTCCCAGGTGATGACCAAATGGACCGTCAGCGAACTGAAGCGGCGGGAACAGGCTGTTTCCAGAGGCTATCCGCTTCACGTCCCGACGATTGTGGAAAAGCCGCGGTTTTTGATGGAGGAGGGCGCTCACACGCTCACGGCAGCCGAGCGGGGAACGATCACCCATCTGATCCTGCAAAACATCGATCTCAAACGATCACTGGACGAGGACGATGTCCGCGACCAGATTGCCTCGCTGTTGTCCCGCCGCTTTTTGACGGAGGAGCAGGTTCAGGCTATCGACTTCATGCAGATCGTTCGTTTCTTCGCCTCGCCGCTGGGAGATCGGATGAAGCGGGCACGGGTGGTCCACCGTGAATTGCCGTTTACCCTGGCGAGGCCAGCTTCTCTCGTGGAGCCTGAAATGAGCGGTGCAAGCGAGGAGCAAATCATCGTGCAGGGCGTTATCGATTGTTTGCTGGAGGAAGATGACGGCGGGCTCGTATTGCTTGACTTCAAGACAGACAGAGTAGCGATGGAGAAGTCCGAAGCTGTGAAACAGAATATGATTGAGCGGTACGGCGAGCAAATACGCCTCTACCGGCAGGCAATCGAGCAGATTGTCGGCAGGAGCGTGAAGGAGAGCTATTTGTACCTTCTCGCTGGCGGCTACGCCCTCTCGTTTGATGACGAGGTCCGGTTCCTTTAAGGGAACCGGAATTTTTTTTGAGCAAAATTGAAACAAATTCCAGATTCACCCGAATATTGGAGTGAAAGCAAGTATGATGGAGAATGGAAGAGGAGGAAATCATTGTGAAAACAAAAAGCTACGCGTTCGTTGCCCTGTTGGCCAGTCTTGCAGTTGCCGCCCCGCTGCAGGTATCGGCAAATCAGCCATTGCCTGCGGCTGGTAAAACCGTCCAGGTACAGGTAGTGCCGGCGCTCATGGAGCAGGCGGACAAAGCGCTGGAGCAAGCGAAAAAAATGCTCCCTTATCTTGATCAATACCCCTATAAAGTAGTCGAGCCGGGAGAGGGTGGCCAGGTGGTGGTCGTCTTGCAGCAATCCAAGGAAACGCCATTTCCCCGAATTTCCTTGTACGTGGACGGAAGTACGGGAGAGTGGAAGGGATTTCACCGGATGAACGGAGGGACGACTCCTCCTTCCACATATTCGCTGGACAAAGCCATTGAAAAGGCGACAGCTTTTATGAAGAAGTGGTACGGAGAAGGCATGGGCGACTATCAGTACAATCCGAGCTTGACTGCCTCTGCGGACTCGATCGTTTTTTCCCGGGGTGTGAATGGAATCCCCTTGCAAAATGACAGTGTCATGATCGATGTGGACAGCAGCGGTGAAATTGTCGGCAAGACCGTTATGGCTTCTCTGGCGCTTTCCCGGGACAAATATGTATTTCCGAAGCCCGAGGGAGTGATAACGAAGGACCAGGCCGAAAAGGAGCTGGCACAATACCTGCGTTTGCAGTACGAAACGAAGGAGGGCAGTGCAGCTCTCCGCTACACCTTCGCTTTCTCTGGTGAGCTGGATGCCAAGACAGGGAAGGACACAGGAGAGAACAGCTATCACAAGATCATTCAGGTCCAGCCCAAGGGCGAGGCTCCTGTCGCAAAAAATGCTGCAGAAGCCGCCGCTTTCCTGGCAAAGCGGGGCATTCAGACAGAGGGAGCCGTCGCAAGCGAGGACATAATGGAAAAATTCAATCGAAAGACCATCGAATGGACGAAAGACGAGGAACGGATCGCTACTGTCGTCATCGATACCAAGACCAACAGCCTTCTTTCCTACGAAAATACGGCACATGTCATTGCCGGAGGAAGCAAAGAGAAAAAGATCACAGCGGAGCAAGCCCTGCAAACGGCAATCAAGGAGATCGAAACGTATCTGCCCGCGAGCGAAAAGGAAGTCATGCTGCTGGAAAGCCCGCGCTACATGAAACACGGCAACACCTATCGCGCAGAATTTGCCCTGTTGCACGAGGGAATTCCGGTACGGGAATGGCGATACGAAGTGAACGTCGATGCGGAAACAGGAAAAGTCATCAAAACATCGCTCAGTGTCCGAAAGCAAGTGAATTTCCCGAAGGCTGATCAAGCGATTGATCCGGCGGAAGCGGCAGCTCATTACGTGAAGGAATTTCCGTTGACGCTTGTATATACGCTCGGAGAAACGGATCAGCAAGCAAGGCTTGTGTACAAGGCAGCAGACGTCGTCCGCGGGCAAAGAGTTGACGCGGTTACGGGCAAAGTGCTCTCCTGGAAAGAGTAATTTTGAGGAAGCGCAAGGCTTCTTTTAAATGGCTGGCAAATATACAACCTGGAATGGCTGGCAAACATCCGACCACGCAGAGGAGAAGGAGGGGAAGCGGTGACGGACGATCTCGAGCAGCGCATTCGAACGATCTACAAGACCTATTACGAGGATGTTTATACGTTCCTGTATTACTTTACCGGGCGCCGGGAGGATGCAGAGGATATGACCCAGGAGGTGTTTACGCGCCTCTTGAAAGCTCTGCCTCGCTATGACGGACGCGTCTCGATGAGAACCTGGCTGTTTTCCATCGCAAGGCATGCCGCCATAGACCAATACCGGAAGCAAAAGTGGCTCCGTCTGTTTTCCGCCACCCTGCTGGATGACATGAGGTCCCAGGACGGGCTTCCGGAAGAATCGCTTGCGGCAAAGGAAGAGATGCGGATGGTAAAAGAAGCGCTGCAAAAGCTGAAGCCGCACTACAGGGTAATCGTGATCGTCAGAGGCATCAAAGAGTATTCGATCAAAGAAACAGCCGAGCTTTTGCACATCTCGGAGGCAAAGGTCAGGGTCGACTATCACCGGGCGCTGAAAATGCTGCAAAAATATATGGGCGGAGAAGAAGGAGGGGTGATCAGTGAGTTTGCCAGATGAAGAACAGATCGAAAAATCTCTTCGCAGGTACCGGGCGACGGTGCCGGCTCCGCGGGAAGAGTGGGTCCGATATGGGGAGGAAATGCTGGCCCGGCAGGCGAGGAAGATGAAACGGACAGAGAGGATCACCAGAGTAATGACCTACTCGCTTGGCACTTCTGCCGCCATTTTGATCGGCGTGTGGGTACAGGGAGCAGTTACAGAAAAAGCGAATCTTCCCTCCACAGCAGATCACGGACAAAGGGAGGAAAGCGCCTACGCAGCTTCGGCACCCGTACAAGTCCCGGGCATTTTCCGCTCCCCGGTTGTCCCCCCGTATTCAACAAACGGAGAGCTTTCTTCTGATAGGGAGAAAAGCTTGGTTTTGCCGCAGACGGCAAATGGGCAGGGAACAGGACAGAAGCTCGGTATAGAGGAAGCAGGGGAAACAGAAGAAGCCGGAGAAGCCCGGGCGCAGCGCGAAAGAACCGTCCACAGTGAAGAACAGTCCGCAGAACGATCGGCAGCAGTTACGGGAGACGGTTTGTCGGCAGCGGACCAGAAGTCGGTCAGCACGAGCGGGCTTCAGAGGCAAGCGGAGAGATATTTGCAGGAAAAGCTGGGGCAAGAGAGCAGGCAATACCGTTTCAACCCTGCCCGCTCCCGGTTGGCAGAGGGGATCGTCGCTTTCAGTCGCGTCGTAGAGGGAATTCCCGCAGAGGAAAGCAGTTTGGTTGTGAAAATAGACAAAGGGTCGGAAGTAGTCGGGATGGAAATCTATCCGAGCGAGCAACATTCATTTTCTTCCGGCTCCGCTCAGAAGCCAATGATCGATCAGGCAGAGGCCGCACAAAAGCTGGCGACTACGCTGCGACTCGTCTATGCCAAAGGCGAAAAGCCTGTCTTGCGGTATCAGCCGCTGCAAATCAGCTATGTGGACGCCCTTAGCGGAAAAGTAGCGGCACATGGAAGCCAGGCAGCGGAAACCATCCGCGTACAGCCTGAGGCGAAACCGCTCCGGGCATTAGACGTCGATGCGGCTTCCGGGCTGCTGCGAGATGAGTTCGGAGTAAAGATAAAGAATGGAAGTAAGCCTGTCAGAATGATCAATGGTTCAACCTTCGAATACCTTTGGGAGTGGGACGGAGGAAAATCCGCGAGAATCCGCATGGACAAAAAGGGAAATGTTCTTTCGTTCACGACCAGAAACGCTGCTGCGAAGGCAGGGAATCAAGAAATCGGAGTGGAGGAAGCCCGGCGGATCGCGATAGAAAGGCTGGCCCGTTATCTGCCTGCCGGCGTGGAAGAGATAGAAATGATCAGTCAGGTGCAGGACGGACAACAAACGCTGTACCGGTTCTCCTGGGTGCATCAGGGGATTCCGGTGATCAATCACAGCTTTGACGTATATGTAGACAGAACCAGTGGAACAATCGCGGGCATGGCTGGTCCGTTCGGAGAAGCACTCCCCCAGTTGCCAAACGCAAAGGATGTTATTTCGCTGGAGGAGGCCATGAAGGTGTTCGCGGAGAAGGTGAAGCCAGAGCTGGCTTATCGCACAAATGACCAGGGGAAAACAGACACAGGTATGCAACTGGTTTATCCATACCCCATGCGGAACGAGAAGCCGCTTGCCATTGATGCGAAAACAGGGACACTCATTCAACCATAAAAGAGAGAGCATTTGCAGCCGGTCAGGATATGGCCGGTTTTTTTTGTATGCCGGCTTGCTTTTTTACAGGAACAGGGAAAACATGTTACAGTGAACGTGGAAACTAGGGAAAAGGAGAATGCAGGATGAAACGAAAAAGAGCCGATCGGCCCAACTGGCGGCGGGTAAAAAAGCTGGGCTACCTGGAGAAACGGGTGGAATCTGCGGAGTTCACGGGCTATGCTGTCCGCTTGACACTGGATCAGGTGCATGAGCCGGCATTTATGACGGTGGGCGGAAAGCGTATGTGTGTAGGCGACAAGGGGTATTGCTACCTGCAGTATTTCCCGGACGGCTGCGGCTACGCTGTGACCAAAATGCTGGATGCCCAGGGAAGAACGATCCAATGGTATATCGATATTTGCAAGCGGCACGGAAAGGATGAGCAAGGATATTTGTATTACGACGACCTGTATCTCGATATCGTGGTGCTGCCGAACGGCGAAGTGTATTTGCTGGATGAGGACGAACTGGAGGATGCCTTGAAGAAAGGGGCCATCGATGAGGAGGAGCATCAGTTTGCCTGCAGGACTGCGGCTGCCCTGCTGGAAAAATACAGCGCCGGACAAAGAGAATGGTTTGACTATCCAAATCCTTGGTAATAGGTCTTTACAGAAGAGAGGAGATGCTCCTATAATGCGAGTATAAACAAGTAAGTAATCACTCGCTTTTGGTTTGCAAGGAATTTCATGCATCTTTTTCACCACAAACGGACGTACCGAGCAGGCAGCCATTGTCTTTGGTGGACAGGATGTTTTTTTATTCGCCTAAAGATGAGTGAGTACTCACTATTAAAAATGAGGTGATCCGATGTTTCGCACAATGCCGTTTTCTTTGCTCGCTGTATCGCTTCTCTTTTTATCCGGCTGCTCGCTGTTTCAACCGGATGAACGGCCGCTTTCCGGAACGATTGAAGCGGAGGAGGTGCCGATCGTAGCAGAAGCGGCCGGGCTTGTTCAAAGCGTCAAGGTCGGGGAAGGAGACGTTGTTCACAGTGGCTCGGTGCTGGCGGAGATTGACAAGCGAAATTATGAGGCGGCAGTAAACGAAGCCGAGGCGGCCAAAGCGCAGGCGCAGGCCAAATTGGATGAAGCCAAAGCGGGAAGCCGCAATCCGTCCATCCAAAAAGGAATTGCCCTCGTTCAGCAAGCGGATGCCACAATTGTTCTTCAGGAAGCGCGCGCCAAGCAGGCCCAGGCGGCTCTGGCCCAAAGCAAGGATCAGGTTGCCCAGGTCGAAATGCAGTGGGAAGGTGCCAAAAGAACGCTGGCCTTTCAGGAAAATCGCTTGAAGGAAGCAGTTGCCTTGTTTCAGCGGGGGGCGATTGCCAAAAAGGAGTATGAAGCCGCCCAGGAAGCGGTCAACCAGGCCCAGACCCAGGCAAATCAACTGGCGGCACAGTTGGAGGCAGCGCGTTCCCGGTATGATTCCGTTCAGCAGGACATTGCGGCAGCCCTCGCGCAAAAAGGGACGGCAGAGGCACAGAGAAAGGGAGCTGTCGCTGATCTGGAGCTTTTGAAGGAGGGAAGCACGAGCCATTCAATCCGGGCATTGCTGGCCGCGGTACAGCAGGCGGACGCCCGTCTTGACCAGGCGAAATGGCAGATGGAAAAGACCGTAATCAAAGCGCCTGCTGACGGCATTCTGCTCAGATCCTCCGTAGTGGAAGGGGAGGTAGCCAAGCAAGGGGCGACGCTTTTTACCATGATGAAAACCGATCATCTGAAGCTGAAGGTATACATCCCGGAAGCGGAATTAGCCCGGGTGAAGATCGGGGAAAAGGTGGAAATACGAGTGGATGCGTACCCGGACGAAGTGTTTGCGGGCCAGATTCAGACTATCGCCGACAAAGCGGAATTCACGCCGAAAAACGTACAAACCCCGGATGAGCGGACCAAGCTGGTGTTTGCTGTCACGATTCGGATCACCGAGGGCCTGGATAAGCTGAGGCCCGGCATGCCTGCCGATGTCCGCTTTCTCGCAGAGGGGGAAGCGCGATGAAAAGGAGAGAGGCCGACAAGCAAATGCACGACAATCAGCCAAATGACGTCGCGATCAGCTGCGAGCGGCTGACCAAGCGATTCCAGGAGCGCATCGCGGTCAACAGCTTGACGCTTTCCGTGCCCAAAGGCTCCATTTACGGCTTTCTCGGCCCGAACGGCTCCGGGAAATCGACGACGATACGGATGCTCTGCGGACTTTTGACGCCGACCTCGGGGCGTGGCACTGTTCTCGGCTACGATGTGATGACGCAAAGCGAAGCGATCAAACAACGAATTGGCTACATGTCGCAAAAGTTTAGTCTGTATGAAGATTTGAGCGTAGATGAAAATCTTGACTTTTACGCCGGTGTGTACCAGCTCGGCAAAGCGGAACGCATCCAGCGGAAGAGGGAGCTGATTGAAATGGCCGGTCTGACCGGGCGGGAAAAACAGCTGGCCGGCTCTCTTTCCGGAGGCTGGAAACAACGGCTGGCGCTCTCCTGCGCCCTTTTGCACCGTCCTGAATTGTTGATCCTCGACGAACCGACCGCAGGGGTCGACCCTGTTTCCCGCCGCATTTTTTGGGAGGTCATTCACGACCTGGCGAGACAGGGAATGACCATCCTGGTGACGACCCACTATATGGATGAGGCGCAGACTTGCGACTGGATCGGATTCATTTTTTTCGGCAACTTGCTCGTTCAGGGATCGCCGTCCGAGCTCATTGAGCACCACGGGGCAGACAATCTGGAGGACGTGTTTATCAAGCTGGTAAAAGAGGAAGAAGCGCGGCAGGCGGCTGGGCAAAAGGGCGGCGGCGGGGGAACAGGAGACGTCCTCGTGCCGGTAAAGGGGGAGGGGAGATGAGCCGCTTTTCACCTGCACGCTACTGGTCCGTAGTGAAAAAGGAGATCATTCAAGTAAAGCGGGACCGCCCCAGTCTCGCCATTGCGCTGGCGATGCCGCTGATGATGCTGTTTTTGTTCGGGTATGCGGTCAACACGGACGTCAGTGACATCAAGACGGCAGTCTGGGATCAGAGCCCTTCCGCCTACAGCCGTGAGCTTGTCAGCCAGTTGGAAAACACCCGCGTCTTTCAGGTGACGGCGCACGCGGGAAGCTACCGCGAGATCGAAGCCATGCTGGACGACGGGAGTGCCAGTGTAGCGCTCGTCATCCCGCCGGATTACGCCCGAAAGCGCGATCGGGGGGAAATGGCAGAGGTGCAAATGCTGATCGACGGCTCCGACCCGAATATCGCCCGGACGGCTTCTTCGAATGCCCAACTGATCGTCCAGAACAACGCGATCACGATACAGGAGGAGCGCATGCAAAAGCAGGGCCTCGGCCCGATGGAGCCAGCCGTTGAGCTGGACACCCGCGTCCTGTTCAATCCCAACATGGAGAGCATCGTCTTCAACATCCCCGGCCTGATCGGCCTTATCATGCAGAACGTAACGATGATCCTGACCGCGTTTTCCCTGGTGAGGGAAAAAGAGCGGGGAACGATGGAGCAATTGATCGTCACGCCGATCCGTCCGTTGGAGCTTTTGCTCGGCAAGATTACGCCTTACGTCTTCATCGGATTTTTCTCGTTTTGCCTGGTGCTGTTGCTCGGTACCGCCTGGTTTGGCGTCCCGGTAAAAGGCAGCGCTGCACTCCTGGTTTCTCTGTCAGTGCTGTTTCTCGTCACGACGCTGACGCTCGGCATCTTCATCTCCACCGTGGCCCGCACTCAGCTTCAGGCCATGCAGATCGCCTTTGCCTTCATTCTGCCCAGCGTCCTGCTGTCCGGCTTCATGTTTCCGCGCGAGACGATGCCAGTCGTGATACAATGGTTAGGCGGGATTGTCCCGCTGACGTATTTTCTGGAAATTCTGCGGGGGATCTTTCTCAAGGGCGTCGGTTTGGAAGCCCTGTGGAAGGATATGATCGGAATGGTTGTCTTTTTCCTGCTGATGATCAGTGTAGCCATTCTTCGTTTCCGCAAAAAAATAGAGTAGATGCACGAGTGCAATGATAGAGAAGGATGGAGGAGCGAGGCCGTGGATTCTGGTAAATCGTTTGAAGAGAGTCTGTTGCAGTTCGTCGAGGAGCTGAAGGACGAGAGCGAAATGACGGAAAAGCAGCGCAGCATCATGCAGGCGTCGATCAAGCTGTTTGCGACCAAAGGCTTTCATGCAAGCTCGACAGCGGAGATCGCCAAGGAGGCGGGCGTGGCGGAAGGGACCATTTTCCGCCACTACAAATCCAAGAAGGACATTTTGCTGGCTGTCGTGGCGCCTGTCCTCGTCAAAATTGCCACCCCGTTTATCCTCCGTGATGTGCGGGAGATTTTCAACAGACAAAAAGAGCTTTCGTTCGGCGAAATTCTTCAGGAGCTGTACCAAAACCGCTTGAGCCTGGTGGCGGCCAACGAGAAGCATGTCCGCATTTTGCTGCAGGAGGCGTTTTTCCACGACGAGATTCGCGAGACGCTTTTGTCTACGGTCTTTCAGGAAATCAAGCGGCTTGCCGCCCAGTTGATCAAGGATCGGACGGAGGCAGGCGAGCTGCGGCCGCTCCCGTCTGATGCCGTGTTCCGGGCGATCCTCTCCTCCCTGATTGGTTTGGTGCTGTTCAAGCATGTGACCGATCCGGACGAGTTTGCCAAGCGCACGGACGAGGAACAGGTCGCAGCCACGGTGGATATTCTGTTGTACGGTATCGCCAACCGTCCATGACAGTATGTTCCTTACTCTTTTTCATTGAGGATGTAGCGGAGCGTACGCTTGGAAATGCCCAGCTTTTCGCTGAGCAGCTGCCTGTTTCCGTCCGTCTCTTTAAGGCCTTTCAGGATGATGTGACGGCCGATCTCTGTCTCCAGCCTGCGAATTCGTTCCATTAGCTGCTCAAAATGAATCTCGTCTACCGACCCAATCCGGTCGACGACGCTCTCGACAAAGCGGATCGCTTCCTGCTCCACAAAACGGTGGACAGCAAGCGGTCCGTTTGTATTTGCGAGGGAACGAGGCGAGCTTTCGACGATATTTGCGGGCAGGTGTTCCGGCAGCAAAACCGGGCAATCGTGTATGGCAGCGGTTTGGTTCATTACGTTGAGCAGCTGCCGCACATTTCCCGGCCAGTGATAGGCTGTAAGCAGGGCCATCGCTTCCGCATCGACCCGGCGTGTGCCGCCAAATTTCTTTTCCAGATAGTCCTGGACGATGAACGGTATATCATCGGGCCGCTCCCGCAGCGGCGGGATGGACAGCTTTACCCCCTCCAGCCGGTACAGCAAATCGGCGCGATACCCGTTCTTTTCCACTTCCTGCTCCAGACTTCGGTTCGTCGCCGAGATGAACCGGATGTTGCTCTTCAACGTCTGCTCCCCGCCGATGCGCATGAACTCGCCCGTCTCGATGACGCGCAGCAGCTTGACCTGAATGGACAGGGGAGCCTCTCCGATCTCATCGAGGAACAGGGTGCCATTATGGGCCAGCTCAAAAAAGCCTTTCCGCGCCTTTACGGCTCCTGTAAAGGCCCCTTTTTCATGGCCGAACAATTCGCTCTCCAGCAGCGTTTCCGGGATCGCGCCGCAGTTTATGCCGACGAAGGGGAAGGATGACCGCGTGCTTGTACCGTGGAGAAAGCGGGCCATCAGCTCCTTGCCGGTGCCGGTCTCGCCCTCGATCAGGATATTGATTGCCTTTTTGGCCAGCTTCTCGGCGAGGGACAATACTTTCACCATGGGGCTTGCCGGTGCGTAAACCATGCCGTAGTGGCGGGCTGTCTGGGCCAGCCGATCATAGCGCTCGGTGCTTTTCTCCAGGACGGAAAGTATGGCCGTCTCCAGGCTGTCCAGGTCGTCAAAAGGCTTTTCCAGGTAGTCTCTGGCACCGAGCTGCATGGCGGTGACAGCGGATTTGATCGTGCTGTAGCCGGTCATGACCATGGCTTCGCACGCGGGAAACCGGTTCTTGATGGCCGTCAGCAGCTCCAGTCCATTGGCATCGGGCAGCTTCAAATCAATCAGCGCCAACTGATACCCGGCGGAAGCGTTGTCTGCGAGCAAAAGCTCCACTTCTTTTCCAGAATGGGCGACGGTCACATGGCAGTTTTTCGCCTTGAGAAAATACGTAAAGAAGGAAGTCACTTCCACTTCGTCATCGATGATGAGTACGTTTTTCCTATTCACCGTCATTCTCCTCATGAGCTGTAGTTGGCAGCAGCAAGGTGAAGCAGCTGAACTTGCCCGCCTCGCTTTGGGCCATCAGCTTGCCGTCGTGGGACTCGGCAATGCCCAGACTGACCGACAGGCCGAGTCCCGTTCCCTTGGCTTGCTCCTTGGTCGTAAAAAAGGGATGAAAGATTTGCGGAAGATGCTCTTTTTCAATGCCGACGCCGTTGTCGTGAACGGATAAGCCGACAAATGGGCCTTCTGGCAAAAAGGTTTGGAAGGTTTCGATGGTGATCGTCGGTGACGGCACACCTTGAAGGGCGTCGCGGGCATTGAGCAAGAGATTGATGATGATCTGTTCGATCTGGTGCCGGCTGCCCCGGAAAAGCAGCGGCTTGTCCGACCGTTTTTTGGCGATGGTCACCCCGGAGACGGTAAGCTGGTAGCCGATCAAGCCGAGAACATCCTCGACCAGATCGTTCATGTTCAGCCGCTCGAAGGGATATTCCTCCTGCCTGGAGAAGGTCAGCAGATTTTGGATGATCTTCTTGGAACGGACACCGCATTGATATATATCGTTCATCATTTGCGAATACGGCTCTGTCTTGATTTCCCTCATCAGGAGCTGGATGTTGCCGAGAATCGCCGTCAACGGGCTGTTCAACTCGTGAGCCACGCCCGCTGCCATCTCGCCGATTGCTGCCATTTTCGCCGATTGAACAAGCTGTGCTTCGATTTTCACTTTCTCGCTCACATCTTTGAACAAAATCATGTTTTCCACGGAAACGCCGACGTGCTCGGCGATTTGCTGGAACAGGACAAGGTGCTCGGAATCATTTTCGACAGGTGTATCGTGCAGCAGCGTGAGAAAGCCGAATACGCGCTGCAGCCTGCTTTGCAGCGCAACCGATGTCACATGGCAGTCCGGATGCTCCGTTTGAAGCAGGGCGTTCAACTGTTCGGTGCTGACAGGTGTTTTTTGCTGAAGCGGACGCGTAACTGTACGGCAGTGCCAGTCATCCTGCTCGCGCTGTGCGATGTGGGAAAACATCGTCGCTCGCTCGACCAGGGTAAGGATGAACTGATCGAACGGGATCAGCCGGGAAAGCTGCTCGGCCAAATAGAGACTGACTTCCGTCCAGTCGGCGTCTACCTGGATTTTGGTCAGGCGATTCATAACCTCCAGCTGTCGGTTTTTCTTTTTCATCTCATCGACGACGAGGTTGAGCTCCTTATAGTACGTTTTGCGCGACGATTCCACGCCGGTCAGCTTTTCGAGGATTTCCCTTTTGTGATGCATACGTCCTCCTACATGGCTTTTTGGAACAGGGCCTTGACGTCTTCTGCGCTCATGTCGCGGGGATTGGTGGCCATGCATACGTCCTGAACGGCGTTGCGGCTCAATAGCTCGATATGCTCGGGCTGCAGGCCCAATTCGGACAAAGTGACAGGGATCTGCAGGTCGCCGGTGAGATTGGTAACGGCTTTCATCATCAGCCGCGAAGCATCGTGGAGGCTGAGTCCGGCGACGTTTTCACCCATCGCTTCCGCCATCTTGCGGTATTTTTCCGGAGCGGCAATGTAATTGTATTCCAGCACGTAGGGAAGCAGAATCGCGTTCACCTCGCCGTGTGGAGTATCCAGCAGGCCTCCGAGCTGATGCGACATGGCGTGAACGGCCCCTAAAATGGCGTTGGAAAAGGCGATGCCGGCTTGCAGACTGGCCATCGCCATCGCTTGCTTGGCTTCGAGATTGTATTGGCTGGCAACAGAAGGCCGCAGGTTTTGGGAGATGATCCGCATCGCGGAAAGAGAGAGCACTTCGGTTAGCGGCGTGGCGGCCAGCGAAATGTAAGATTCGATAGCGTGGGTCAGGGCATCGATGCCGGTGTTGGCAGTCAGCCGGCCGTCCTTTGTCATCAGCGTCTGTGGATCGATGATCGCGATGTCGGGAATCAGCGACTTGGAGATGATCGCCATTTTCACCTTGCGGGCAGAGTCGACGATGATTGAAAATTGCGAAACCTCAGAGCCGGAACCGGCTGTGGTCGGAAGCATCACCATGGGCGGCAGAGGCCGTTCGATTTTGTCCACGCCTTCGTATTGAAGAATGCTTCCGTCGTTTGTGCCGAGCAGGGCAATTGCTTTGGCTGCATCCATCGCGCTTCCTCCGCCGACGCCGACGATGGCATTGCATTCGTGGGCACGGTATTCCGCGGCACCGGCGTGAATCTCGTAATCTTTCGGATTGGGGGTCACATGGGTCCAGAGGTGGTAATCCAGGTTGCTCTCTTTTATATACTTGATGGCTTGCTCTGCCCATCCGGCATCAAGGACTCCCGGGTCGCTGACGAGAAAGACCTTTCTGGCTCCCAAGCGGCTCAAGCTTTCCCCGATCTGGCTGATCGACTGGTTGCCAAAAATGATTTCCGGAGTGGCGAACTTGGATATTTGCATCTGAACACCCCTTTATTTCCAAATTAGCTGTTCTCGTTTTCATTGTAATATGGCTTGAAATTGCTTCCAAGGACAAATCGTCGGCTGATGGGCCGTTATTTTGTCCCGGGTGCCAAAATTTTGGCTCAACCAGGCATATTTTGACTGAAAATTGGTATTATTTAGAACTGGCATGTTGGTTGCATGAAGAATACTCCAGAGTGACCCACTCAATTTTCAAGGAGGGATTCTTCATGAAAGCAGCAGTCGTCAATCAGTTTCACGAGAAATTGGAAGTGAAGGAAGTGCCTGTTCCAGAAATTGGTCCAGGGGAGGTGCTGGTAAGGATCAAAGCATGCGGCGTCTGCCATACGGATCTGCACGCAGCTCACGGGGACTGGCCCGTCAAGCCGAAGCTTCCGGTCATTCCCGGTCACGAAGGCGTCGGGGTCGTCGAAAAAGTGGGAGAGGGAGTCGCCTCCTTGAAGGTGGGAGACCGTGTGGGCATCCCCTGGCTGTACTCTGCCTGCGGCGAGTGCGACTACTGCCTGACCGGCTGGGAAACGCTGTGCCAGAAACAGCAGAACGGCGGATACTCGGTGGACGGCGGCTATGCGGAGTACTGCAAGGCTCCGGCAGCCTATGTAGCCAAAATCCCGGACGGAATCAGCGATGTGGATGCAGCTCCGATCCTTTGCGCCGGCGTCACGACATACAAGGCGCTCAAGGTAGCAAATGTAAAGCCGGGCGAGTGGGTGGCGATTTACGGCATTGGAGGACTGGGACATTTGGCGCTCCAGTATGCCAAAGCGATGGGCTACAACGTGGCGGCGGTGGACATCCACGATGAGAAGCTGGAGCTGGCCAAAGAACTGGGAGCCGATGTCACGGTGAACGGGGCCAAGGTCGATCCGGTTCAGGCGATTTCCGAAGAGATCGGCGGCGCGCATGCAGCGATCAGTGTTGCCGTTACCAAAAAGGCTTTTGAACAGGCGTACCGTTCCGTTCGGCGCGGGGGCTCAGTCGTCGTCGTCGGTCTGCCCAATGACGAGTTGCCGATCCCGATCTTTGACACCGTATTGAACGGCGTTTCGGTAAAAGGGTCGATTGTCGGCACGCGCAAGGATATGCAGGAGGCGCTTGAATTCGCCGCCCGCGGAAAAGTGAAGGCCATTATCGAGACACAGCCGCTCGACAAGATCAACGAAGTGTTTGACCGGATGGTAAAAGGACAGATCAACGGACGCGTCGTTCTGACGATGGAGTAAGCGGGTAATTTATGGGAGGGATTTTGAGGATGATCTACACACAGCCGGGACAACCCGCCAGCAAAGTAACGTTTCGCACGCGCTATGAAAACTATATTGGCGGCGAGTGGGTAGCTCCTGTACAGGAGGAGTATTTTGAAAACGTTTCCCCGGTCAATGGAAAGGTGTTCTGCGAGGTAGCCCGGTCCCGGGCGGAAGACATTGAAAAGGCCCTGGACGCTGCCCATGCTGCAAAGACAGCGTGGGGCAGTACGTCTGTCGCAGAGCGAGCCCTTATTTTAAACCGGATCGCAGACCGGATGGAGGCAAATCTGGAGATGCTGGCCGTGGCGGAGACGTGGGACAACGGCAAGCCGATTCGCGAGACGCTCAATGCCGACCTGCCGCTTGCCATCGACCATTTCCGCTATTTTGCTGGTGTCGTTCGGGCCCAGGAGGGAACCATCAGCCAAATCGACAATGACACGGTCGCCTACCATTTCCATGAACCGCTGGGCGTGGTGGGGCAGATCATCCCCTGGAATTTCCCGCTCTTGATGGCGACGTGGAAGCTGGCTCCGGCGCTGGCGGCAGGCAACTGCGTCGTCCTGAAGCCGGCAGAGCAGACACCCGCCAGCATCATGGTGCTGATGGAGCTCATCGGGGACCTGCTGCCGCCCGGCGTGGTCAACGTGGTCAACGGCTTCGGCATCGAGGCAGGGAAGCCGCTCGCCACCAACAAGAGAATCGCCAAGATCGCCTTTACCGGGGAAACCACGACAGGACGTCTGATCATGCAGTACGCTTCCGAGAACATCATTCCCGTGACGCTGGAGCTGGGCGGCAAGTCTCCGAATATCTTTTTCAAAGATGTCTTTGACCAGCAGGATGCTTTTGCCGACAAAGCCCTGGAAGGCTTCACGATGTTCGCCCTCAATCAGGGCGAAGTGTGCACCTGCCCGTCCCGCGCCTTGGTACAGCAAAGCTTTTACGGGGAGTTCATCGAGAGAGCCGTCGAGCGGACCAAACAAATCAAACAAGGCAACCCGCTGGATACGGAGACGATGATCGGGGCCCAAGCGTCCAGCGATCAGCTAGAGAAAATTCTTTCCTACATCGATATCGGCAAGCAGGAAGGGGCAGAGGTGCTCACCGGGGGCGAGCGAAATGTGCTGCCGGGCGATCTGGCGGACGGATACTATGTGAAGCCGACGATCTTCGCCGGGAACAACAGCATGCGCATTTTCCAGGAGGAAATCTTTGGACCAGTCGTGTCGGTCACTTCCTTTGCGGATTTTGACGAAGCGCTGGCGATCGCCAACGACACGCTCTACGGCCTCGGCGCAGGCGTCTGGACGCGTGACATCAACACGGCTTACCGGCTCGGACGCGGAATCCAGGCGGGCCGTGTCTGGACCAACTGCTATCACGCCTACCCGGCCCACGCGGCCTTTGGCGGATACAAACAGTCAGGCATCGGCCGTGAAACGCACAAGATGATGCTCGGCCACTATCAGCAAACGAAAAACCTGCTGGTCAGCTACAGCCCGAATGCACTCGGATTTTTCTAATTGGTGAGAGAAGTCATCATACGGAGGGCAAAGTGATGGTCCAAAAGGTAGTAGCGACTCCGGAAGCGCTGGTCTGGATCGACAAGCTCCGAGAGCAGCATGGCCCGCTCATGTTTCACCAGTCAGGCGGCTGCTGCGATGGCAGCGCTCCGATGTGCTATCCCCAAGGGGAGTTCCGGGTGGGCGATCAAGACGTGCTCCTCGGGGAAATCGGCGGCTGCCCGTTCTACATCGGAGCAGCGCAGTACGAATACTGGAAGCACACGCAGCTTATCATCGACGTCGTAGTCGGCAGGGGCAGCGGCTTTTCTCTGGAAGCTCCTCACGGCGTCAGGTTCCTCACTCGTTCGCGCTGTTTTACGGAGGAGGAAGGGCAGGGGGGAGTATAGCGGGGCGAAGGACAGGAGAAAGATCAGAGGATCTGATGTTTAAAAGAAATCTGGGTAATCTCACCATACTATGCGTGACTTATCAGATGGAAATCAATCTGAGGCAGGATTCAGGATTGAAAAGAACTTAGGTGGATAAAGGCTCCGGGACCAAGAAAGTCCTGGGGCTCTTTCATTTCTCCTTTGTAAAATTCAATCATTTGCCGGTCATAGAGGCGGACTCTTCCTTCATGAAGCAGCCGAAAACGAGTGAGCGTTCATCTTGAGAAGGTAGTTGAAAAACACACTGGTTAAGCACTTTGTTTTTTCAGCTATCGGCAAACCCCTAAAGGATTTCCGTCCGGGTCGTAAAAAGTAAAAAATCGGGTAGCCCCTTCACCGCCAATCGAATTGACTTTCACTCCCTGCTCAATCAAAAGCTGGTGAGTTTTTTCAATGTCATCCGAAATAAAGTTGTAGTATTTGCCTGCGCCGAAGTTATTTTCGGGAAACTCCATCGGCTGGTGTTGTACCGTTTTTACAAGGCATACGACCGTTTTTGACTCATCTGAAATCTTCAAAACAGCCGCTTCCGCTTCCACATAAAGAAGTTTGAAGCCCAATTTTTCTTCGTACCACTTGGCAGATAATCCAGGGTTTTTGACCGGAATAAATACACCTTCAATCCCTTTTAACAGCGGTTGCGGCATTTTGCTTCTCCTCTTCGGTAAAATTTTTGTAAAAGATGTTCGCTTCAGCTATTTGGAATTCCTCTTTCAAACAAGCGGGAACGGGAGGTTTTTCAAATAGGTTTGTTACTTCTTCAAACAGCATCCTGAGCAGTTTTCTCCTTTTTCATCTCCTCCACTAAGGTTTGAGCAAAGCCTTCTTTTTACATGCCAATCAAAAAAGTTCGCTCGGAGCATCAATGTCGGACATGATATAATGTCAAAAACATTTTCAAGCAAAGTTGGAGGAGTAGAACCATGCATCTTTTGTCAGAGAGAGAATGGCTGGCGTACCGGCAAAAGAACAAGGATCGGGCCCGCATGCTGATTTCCTGCCCCGATCGCGCCGGGATCGTCGCCGCTGTATCCCATTTCCTGTTCGAGCAGGGAGCCAATATCGTTCAGTCCGACCAGTACACGACCGACCCGGAAACAGGCCGCTTTTTCATGCGCATCGAATTCGACGTCGTCAATCTGGCCGAGCGCTATGAAGCGATCAAGGAGTCGTTCCGCCCGGTCGCGGAAAGCTTTTCGATGGAATGGTCGCTGGTCGAGGCCAACCGACGCAAAAAAATGGCCATCTTCGTTTCCAAGGAAGACCACTGTTTGCTCGAATTGCTCTGGCTGTGGAAGTCGGGTGCCCTGCATGCCGACATCGAGGTCGTCATCAGCAACCATCCAGACATGAAAGAGACGGTGGAGTCCTTTGGCATTCCATATCGGCACATTCCCGTCCTCAAGGATCGCAAGGCCGAGGCGGAGGAAGCCCAGTTGGCCGCTGTGCCGGACAATGTCGACCTTCTGGTGCTGGCTCGCTACATGCAGATTTTGTCCCCGCGCTTCTTGCAGGAGTACCCGATGCAAATCATCAACATTCACCATTCGTTCCTGCCTGCATTCGTCGGAGCCAAGCCTTATGAACAGGCGTACCGCCGCGGCGTTAAGCTGATCGGAGCGACAGCCCACTACGTGACGGAGGAGCTGGACGCAGGCCCGATCATTGAGCAGGATGTGCAGAGAGTGACGCATCAGGAGGATGTGGAAACGCTCAAGCAGTTGGGGCGTCAGGTAGAGCGGACCGTGCTGGCGCGTGCCGTCGGCTGGCATCTGGAGGACCGTGTACTGGTGTATGGCAACAAGACGATTGTTTTCCCGTAACGGCCTCAAAGGATAAGGCGAGAAAGCGCTCCATCCGTGAGCTTATATTTTCGCAGATACAGAGAAGCTCCCATTCCAGGAAGGAAGGGAGCTTGCTATTTCGCCCTTCCTGACAGGAAGGGCGTTTACATTTGTTGGAAAAGATTGGCTTGCGGTCGAACCATCTGCATTTCTTTTACGGCAAAAGACTGGGGCGGGATCAGGAAACAAGAAACAAGCAACCAGCAACCAGCAACCAGCAACCAGCAACCAGCTTTCCCTTGGACGGCTGTATGCTGGAAAGCCTGCCGTTTCACTTCGTTTCTGACATGACAGTTACCGAATGTCAACTTGCCCCAGCGGTTTACGGCTGTTTCTCCAAGGCAAGCTTGACGCCGAATCCGAGCAGAGCCACGCCTGTCATCCCCTGAATCACGCGCTGTGTCGACGGTTTTTTCATCCAGGCCCGAATCCAGTTGATGAAATGGATATAAAAGAAGAACCAGATGACTGTCAGGACCGTATAGGTAAGTCCCATGGCGAGAAATTGCCAAAAGGCGCCGGTACCCGGCTTGACAAATTGGGGCAGGAACGTCAGAAAAAAGACGGCGACCTTCGGATTCAGCACATTGGTGAGAAAGCCTTGAAAAAAGTGCGATTTGTGCTTGTAGACATTTTCGCTTGTCTCATCCCCGTCAGTCGCTTTTCTTCGCAGCGACCACAGGGAGGTAATCCCCAAATAGATCAGATAGATGGCCCCGACGTATTTGAAGATGGAAAACAGAAACGCTGACTTGACCAGGATGGAGGAAAGCCCGAGAGTAACTGCGAGCGTATGGATCATCAGCCCCCCGGCACTTCCCAGAACGGTTTTCATGCCCCCCTGTTTTCCTGCCGCCAGTGTATTTTGCGTAATCAGTCCTGTGTCTGGTCCGGGAAGGATGATCAGCAGAATGGACATCAGAATAAATAAAGAATAATTCTCCATACGAACCTCCCGCTGTGTGACTTTGGCGTTTATCATAACACGGAGGAGGAGTCGGATTCTATATTTTCCGACTTGTGAAAAATCTTTTTATCAGGATCGTCTTCACAGGAGCGCCTCCTGTCTTGAAAGTGGTATCAAAGAAGTGGCCAGCACTTCAGGCGTTCCAAATTATCTTCCATTAATCACAAAGAGAAAATGATTAATTGATTGTTAACTCCGGCCTTTTTCCTGTTTCGCAGGCATAAGAGCCCTCCTCTTGCTCCGTTGTACCCACTGGATTTTCATACTTTTGCTGCATGTGGCCTTTTCATCCAAATACTACCATATGGAAAAGAAACGATTGCAGAAAAAGGAATGTCCGGAGAAATAAGGAGGAGCACTGGTGATTCGGAAGCACTATTTGTTATTGATTCTGGCAATGATTCTTTGTCTGCCGCTGGCCACGTATGCGGCAGACAAGCCAAAGCCAAACATGCTGCGCGCAGATGAGCGAAATGATGCGATTTCGGGCGGAACCAGAAGAGAGGGCGCACCTCCCGACGAGCTGATGAGATTCAGGATCATGTACGCGACATATGCGGAAAGTATGTGGGACGGGCGGATACCGGGCCATTTGCACGGGGATGGGGATGACCTAGGCAGAGGCGGAGACGACCGGGGCAAAGGTGGAGACAACCTGGGCAAAGGCGGGGACGACCGAGGCAAAGGTGGAGACGACCTAGGCAAAGGTGGAGATGACCGAGGCAAAGGCGGAGACCCGGAGCACGGTACTCCAGCCCATGAAAACACCCGCGCTCCTTTTGATCCTACAGCCAGCGATCTTGACCCAAAAAGCGGCGACCCCGTTGGGAAAGGTGACGAACTGAAAGCAAAAGAGGGCAAGCCAGGCTTTTGGGATTGGCTGATCGGCGGAGCCTCCGAAGCGCTCGACAAAGGTTTGGAGCTTTGGGAGTCCACCGTGGACAGCGTAAAGGAAACAGTAAAGGACGCTATTGACACCGTCGCAGATACTGTGAAAGACGTCGCGACTACCGTCGTAGACGCGGTCGTCGATGCAGGAAAATGGGTCGAGGACCACTGGGAGGTCGTGTTGGTCACGACAGCAGGTGTCGCCCTCACCGTGGGCGGCGTGTTCTTTCCACCGCTGCTGCCGTTTGGCGTCTCGATCCTGGTCGGCGAAGGGATTTCCGGTGTGATCGGGTACGCCTTTGGCATGCGCGGCGATGAACTGCTGCGGGAAATGGCGCTTGGCGGCGTACTGTCGGCAGCGGGCTTTGGTGCTGGCGCTTTAATCGGCAAAGCGGCTACGGCAGTCGCTCGCCTCAAACCGGTGGCAAATGCCCTTGGCAAAGCATCCGCTTTGACGAGCCGGGCTACCAGCGCTGTCCGGACCGCCGTTGGCAAAGGAGCGCAAGCGGCAGGGGCGGCAGCCAGATGGGTGCGGCAAACCTCGGTTGGCCGTGCCGCAGCCCGCTTGGGAACACAAGCAGCAAATGCGGTACGGTCGGCAACGAGCGCGGCAGGCAAGGCGGGGAATGCTCTTCGCAGCGCTCTGGCAAGCACAGCGAAGCAAGCAGGCGGCGCTCTGAGAGCTGTTGCAGCACGCATCGGGCAAACGCGCCTGGCCCAGAGCGCAGCGTCTGTAGCGAAGAATGTAAGAAGTGCTGTCAGCAGCGCAGGAAATGCTGTGAAAAACAGCAGTGTGTACCGGGCAGTGGCCAGCCTCGGACGAAATACGGGGAAAGGCATCGGGAAGCTGGCAAGCAACGTGGGAAGCGGCTTGCGTACCGTGGCGAAGACGACGGGCAGCAAAATGCAGTCCATCGTCCAGACCGTGAAAAACACGGCACCTGTCCGGGCTGTCGCAGGGTTCACGAGAAAAGCGGGCACACAAATCAGCCAGGGCTTTCGGCAAATCGGCAGTGCGATCTCCCGCAGCTTGGCAACGACAGTCCTGCGGAGCAAAACGGCGGGGGCTGGCGAAGGCTTTGCGGTCAGCGTGATGGATGACCGGGCGCGCGGGAAAAAGGTGGATTACCGCAAGGCGGTAATTGCTGCGGCCATCGGGGCGCTGCTGGTGACCGGCGGATCGATTGGACTAAACAAAGCGTATTCTACCGGGCAGGAAACGGCGCAGGCTGTGGTGAAGAGTGGTGCTGAGCAGGCCGAGGATAGTCTGAAGGCTGTGCTGCGAGGTGAGGGAACGGGTGACCCTTACGATCTTCTGAGACAACATGGCGTACCGACGACTTTGACGGATGAAGAGATTGCGGCGGCAAGAGCTGTGGATTTGCGGATGGAGCTTAAAGGGACAGATAATGGTGGTAGTAAGGTAAGCCTTTATGATGAAGCTGGAAATTATACCGGAGGAAGAACTCAGAAGGAACTTGACGATTTAGCAGGCGATCCTTCTCATGGTGGTAAAATTAGGGATCAAGGTTTGAAAGAAAGAGAGATAGGACTCGAGTTGGAGCAACAAGGCAAATTAGGGAAGATTATACGTGATCCACAAGGTAATGGTGGGGCAGAATTTATTGATATAACAAATAATGTAAAATGGGATGTTAAAAGTTTCGTATCTTATCCGAATGGTCATACATCACCTAAGAAAGGGGCATTTACAGTAAGTAACGGAATGAAGGCTATTAATAAAGAACTGGATAAAAATTATAATGTAATTGTGGATACACGTGACATGATTCCCGAACATGTTGCGCAATTAAAAGGGGCAGTAGAGGAAGCTGGAATATCAGATAGGATTATTTGGTATCCATAAGGGAGGTTAGGTATGACAACTGATAAAAGAGAAATTCTCGTTCAATTAGAATCGCACCGTCTTTGGATTGAAACTATTGGAGAACAAGGTGAAAAACTGGGTTTGGATGAGATAGATTTGCGAAATATGGATTTAACCCAGTACCCACTAGACCAAGCATATATTACAGCTTGTATCTTTGATGGCATGGATTTAAATCATAAAGATCTCTCATCATCTTTACTATGTTCATCAACTTTTATATCAGCAAATTTAGAAGGAGCAGATTTCTGTAAATCTAATGTTTCGTATGTGAATTTCACAAATGCCAATATTAAAGCTGCTAGACTTGCTGATAGTGAATGTATTGAAACGCTGTTTGTTAAAGCTGATTTATCAGACGCTAATTTAATAGCTGGTCTTTTTGATGAGACGGATTTTCGTAGCGCAATTTTAAGTAATGCTGATATAAGATTAGCTACGTTTGAAAGAGTATTATTAAAAGGAGCTAAATTAACTGGAATTCGGGGAATAGAAGAGGCGTTTATAAAAAGCATCAATATTGGGACGCCAGAACAACCAGTAATTCTAGTAGGTGAAGAAGCCAGGAAATGGCTACAAGATAATAGTTTGAATAATGAGAGTAGAATTTAAGGAATACACTCAGATACGCAAGCCCTTAACATCACTAAGGGTAGATCATACAATACGACTAACAAACCATAAAGACTTCCAAACACTTAATAAACTTTCAAAGGCTTATTCCAACTTACACCATGAGGGGGAAAGCCTCTTTTTTATATTGTCCATTGTTTTTTATCCATGCAGACAGTGAAAAAGACGGCACCTGTCCGGGCTGTCGCAGGGTTCACGAGAAAAGCAGGGACGCAAATCAGCCAGGGCTTCCGGCAAATCGGCAGTGCGATCTCCCGCAGTTTGGCAACGACGGTCCTGCGGAGCAAAACGGCGGGAGCAGGCGAAGGCTTTGCGGTCAGCGTGATGGGTGACCGGGCGCGTGGGGAAAAGGTGGATTACCGCAAAGCGGTGATTGCGGCAGCTATCGGGGCACTGCTGGTGACCGGAGGATCGATTGGACTAAACAAAGCGTATTCTACCGGGCAGGAAACGGCGCAGGCTGTGGTGAAGAGTGGTGCTGAGCAGGCCGAGGATAGTCTGAAGGCTGTGCTGCGAGGTGAGGGAACGGGCGACCCTTACGATCTTCTGAGACAACATGGCGTACCGACGACTTTGACGGATGAAGAGATTGCGGCGGCAAGAGCTGTGGATTTGCGGATGGAGCTTAAAGGGACGGGGGAAGATTTAACTGGTAATAACTGGAAGTTTGATCCAGAAAAAGATGTAGATTTACGTGGGTCTGGCAAAACTTATAAAGATGGACTTGATGAAGCATTTAAGCGTACAGGTCTTTCTAGAGATCAATTTACAGTAACAAAGTGGGGGAAAGATATAAACGGAAAAAGTGTGCCTGTAGAGTGGTCAGGACCTGGAGGTGCAAGTGTAACCATGGATATACCAGAATGGAATAATGTTAAACCTAATGGAGCTTTGGGGGAAGGCCCTCATCAACCTCACATAGGTTATCAAACACCCGGAAAAGGCGCTAATAGAATTAGGGGACATATCTTTATAGATGATGTTCCAGCAACAAGGAGATGAGTTTATGAATGTTAAACCAAATACTCAGGAATTAGCTGAAGTTGGTAAAAATTTAGGTATAGAAGTAGTTATATTGGATGAGAAAGATTCTAAACAATACATTAACAGAGTAATAGACATTTTTACTCCTTTTAAAATTACGGGACACTTATCGATTGGGAAAGAAACTCTGACTATTCCGTTGGAGGGAAACGAGTTTTCATACTCAAAATACTTAAAGAGTGAACCTGCTTACATTTTCTTTGATCAAGAAAGTCGTGATAGGAATACAGTTGTTGTAGTAAAGGATGCCAAATTGGTTGGAGAATTAATGGAAAACTCATATGGTATGGAGTACTTTGTATCGAATGAAAAATCGGATTTCCTAATTGCTGTAAATTGGTATGTTATAGAGGTTGCTGGATCGGCAATAGAATCCCTAAATAAATTAAACTGAACTGGTGAATTCATACTTTCTATATCTAGACGGGGAAGAAAATGCAGATTAATTTTCAAAGGCGCATTCCAACTTGAACAATGAGAAGGAATGAGCCTCTTTTTATACCGAAATGCACCATTTTTTGACGATGAAAAATATGACGACACCTGTCCGGGCTGTCGCAGGGTTCACGAGAAAAGCGGGCACACAAATCAGCCAGGGCTTCCGGCAAATCGGCAGTGCGATCTCCCGCAGCTTGGCAACGACGGTCTTGCGGAGCAAAACGGCGGGAGCAGGCGAAGGCTTTGCGGTCAGCGTGATGGATGACCGGGCGCGCGGGAAAAAGGTGGATTACCGCAAGGCGGTAATTGCGGCAGCCATCGGGGCGCTGCTGGTGACCGGCGGATCGATTGGACTAAACAAAGCGTATTCTACCGGGCAGGAAACGGCGCAGGCTGTGGTGAAGAGTGGTGCTGAGCAGAGTGGATCAAAATTCTTGTTACCTATTGATTTACAGTATTTTTCTTCCAAGGGGACGAGTGAAATTCAGACTGGTGGTAGAGAACTGTCCCTGAAAGAATGGCTTCGTCAAGAAGAAGAAGCTATCAAAATGTATGACTCAATAAGAAATTCTACATCAGATGTTAGTACCATTGCGAAGAATACTGGTATACCGGAGTGGCGTATTCAACGGATTAAGGAACATGTATTTATTAAAGAACATGCAAAATCAAGTGGGTATGGACGATTCGACCCTGATTATGAAATTGCTCAAGCATGGCAGAGGTTACAGAATGGTACACATACTCAAAAGGATATTGAACTACTTAATCACGAAATTTTTGAATCAAAATTTGAAGGTATGTTTAAGACGGATTACGAAAAAGCACATTCTGCCGCTGAAAAATCAGGGAGAGTATGGAGACCTTAGGAGGTATCAATATGGCGTCATTTGTACTATTGCTGAAAGATTATGAGGATGAGGAGAAGGTTGTTTATCATTTTGGGCCGAACGAGCAAATATTGGGAAAAATTGAATTGAACAAAAAGAGCGAAACTATTAGGGAAATTGAACCAGTATTAAACTCAACCCACGAATCGAAATTTTATTTTGACAGGGCGGCTCAAAGACTGGCTAGATGTTTGTATAAAGAAGGGGGAGTATTTCCAGATAAAGCTACATTTGAGTCATAATCATTACTCCCTAGCATAGAGGGGCGGCTACCCAGTGCCGAACGAACCACTTTACCTCATCATCACCAACATAATCTTTGTTCTATCTGTAGGAAGTATTCACGAATATTGATGTACGTACAGAATGTTTGGAAAAAGTATCCCTATTTAACGTAATAGCGTTACACGAAACAGGTCAATTATGGTCAGATACCGCCATAATAGACCTGTTTTTTGTTATGTTGATTTCCTGGCAGTTTTTTCAAATATGTTTGCAACTCTCTCCGTACATAAAGCGATAAATAGGATGAAAGGAACATCGTGCAACTTTTGTGTGGTGCCTGCAAAATCCAGCTCAGTCAAACTTAAAGCTAGTGGTCAACATTCCTGCCAAGAACCAGGTCAAGAAAGCGCGCAGCAATGGGACCAATCTCTTCATCCTCCAGCCGTGTACATATGTATACCGGACGCTCGATCTCAACGCCGGTAATACGGACGCGGCCAACCTCCCCTCGCTGCACCAAATCGCTGACAGCCGGTTCTGGTGCCAGCATGGCGCCATACCCGGCCTTGACGGATTGAATGGATTCAACCAAGCCGTGGTACTGCAGCCCGACTCTCGGCGGGGCGACCCCATGCTCCCGGCAGAGCGAGAACAGCTTTTCGCGTGTAGAGCTGCCCGTTTCTCTCAGCAGAAACGGCTCCCGCATCAAAACCTTCAGGGGAACCTCCTGACCAGCGAGAGGATGGTCGCGAGGCACGACAAACCAGTATTCTACATTCGTGATCAGCTCTTTTCTGACAGGGTGGTCGTCCCAGGACTCGTTCGTGATCACGGCGACGTCAGCTTGATTGCGGAGCAGGCGCTGGAGCGATTGCTGGGAATTGCCCGTGCGCATTTCCACCTCCACCTGCTCATAACGTCGTTTAAAAGAGGCCAGCCAGGCGGGAACAAAATACAGCGAGGGCAGAAAGGTTGAGGCGACCCGCAGCCGGCCGCGCATGCCAGACTTGACGTCTTCCCACTCCGCTTCCAGCTCTTTTTCCCAATCAAAGATGCGGCGTGCCCGCGCATACAAAAATTGTCCTTCCTGAGTAAGGACGATGCCTCTGCCTTTCGGGGCCAGGAGCCGTTTTCCCAGCTCTGCTTCCAGCTTGCGAATCTGTGCGGATACCGCCGGTTGGCTAATCGACAGGGAAGCGGCCGCAGTTGTCACGTTTCCTTTGGAAGCCACCTCGACGAAGATGCGCAGGGCATGCAGATTCATACGCTCTCTCTCCAATCATCCATTTTGTTTATGAATCAGGCGAAAATATGTATTGGAACTGATTGATTCTACCTCGTAGTGTATAGAGAGAAGACAGAGAAAGTAAAGGGGAACGGCATGGATCATTCAAGGAGTAGAGAAACAGGAAAAAAAGAAGTCGTCATGCTCTCAATCGTGACGGCTCTCTGTTTGTTGGGAGACTCGATGCTGTACGTCGTTCTCCCGCTGTATTGGAAAGAGGCAGGGCTGGAATCTCTTTGGGAAGTAGGGGTGCTTCTTTCGATCAATCGCCTGGTGCGCGTGCCGCTGAATCCGCTGGTCAGCAAATGGTACGAGCGCTCCGGCGGACGCTCCGGCTTGCTGCTGGCTGTCGCGCTCACCTTTGTCAGCACCGCTGCCTATTCGCTTCAAGGCTTTTGGCTCTGGCTGATCATGCGGGGGGTATGGGGGCTTGCCTGGACGTTTCTGAGGCTGGGGGCATTTGCGCTCATCGTGGAGGTCGCAGATAACGGCAACAGAGGGCATTTCATGGGGCTTTACAACGGATTGTATCGATTGGGCAGTCTGGTCGGGATGGTCCTCGGAGCCATTTTGGCGGCATGGGGCGGCATTCAGACGGCTGCGCTCGTGTTTGCAGGTGCCTCATTGCTTGCGTTTTTCCCGGTGCTTTTCTCCATTCGGCCATCGTTCGTGAAAGAACCGCGGATGTCTTCGGCCCCATCGTCTGAGGCTGTCTCTCTTTTTCGTTGGCCAAAGGGGATGGCGGCAACGATGTTGACCGGCTTATTTGTCGCGATGTGCTACCAGGGCATGTTTACGGCTACCCTCAGCAGGCTGATTGAGCTTTTTCATCCGACGATGGTGATAGGCGGAATTCTGATCGGCTCGGCGGTGATCTCCGGAGCGGTGCAGGGAGCTCGCTGGCTGTGGGAACCGTGGCTGGCGCCCTGGTTTGGAAGGCTGTCGGATCGATACGGACGCGGCAAGCTGTTTGTCATTTCGATGCTGGCAGCGTCCATTCTTTTCATCTGTGTCGCAGAGGGCCTTTCCTTGCCGCTTTTTTTGCTGGCTCTGCTTGGAATACAGGTAACCGCCACCATTTTGACCACAGTCATGGACACACTGGCGGCGGATGACGCGTCTCGCCGGGAAAACAGTTCGTCAGCGATGATGGTCTATTCGGTCATGACCGATTTGGGGGCGGCGCTAGGGCCAATGCTTGCCTTCTGGGTAGAGGAAAGGGCAGGCTTGCCGTTGCTGTTCACGGGCATGGGTGTCTCATTGCTTCTCGTTTCCCTCGGGTGGCGGAGCAGGAGAGTGCTCGCGTACCGCAGCTAGAACCCGGGCAATGGCGTCATCCCGGTCGGCATCGTGAAAAATCATATGACCGGAACGATCATACCAGGTGATATGTGGAGCGCAAGAGGGGGAAACGCTGCTGGCCAAATGCTCGGCGCTGCGAGCCTGAACAGTGTCATCCCGGCGCGACTGCAGCAGGACGTAAGGGATCGAAACCTGCGGCAGAATCGCTTTCGTCTCGGCAAGCAACTGACGGAACTGCAGCATGCTGCGGACAGGAATTTTGACCAGTCCCTGTACATACCTGCGCGAGTGGGAAGAAAAATCCTCGCGCAAATAAGCAAGCGCCTGTTCGACATCCCAGTAGGCGTAAGGCGTATTGATGGTAATCAAAAGCCGCGCCGGATAGCGGTGGACGAGGTTGATGGCGAGCAGGCCGCCCATGGAAAAACCGATCACGATGATCTCCTGGGCGCGCAGGGAAAGGCGTTTGTAGGCTTCGTCTGCGGAACGCAGCCAGTCCTTGCGCGTGCTTTTGGCAAGTACCCGTCTGTCCAGCCCGTGTCCTTCCAGTGTGGGGCATTCTACGTGATACCCTTCGGCGCGCAGAGCGTTGGCCAGGGGGAGTACATCGCGGATATCTCCAGCGAATCCGTGCAAAACAAGACAACCGACAGCAGGCATCATCGGGAATTCTCCTTTCCGATCCGGTAAAAAGCGAATGTTTTTCTCTCTTGCTATTATACACATAATGGAAAATCACTGTTGAATGAGCAAATGCAAGCGCGAATCCATTTCAGCCGATTGCTCGCAAAACGCTGCTGCAGTCCCGTAAAAACCGCATCCATTTTGCCAAGAAAAAACCGCCAGGATTGTTCCCGGCGGCATTCTTTATGCCTAGACCTTGACTGTTTTTAACTCGCTGGACACCAACAGCTTTGGCTGCGTGCAGGCCTGAATATCCTCCGGCGTGTAGCCTTCCGCTACTTCCACCAGCAGCAGACCTTCCGGGGTCACGTCCAGCACGGCCCGGTCGGTGATGATCCGATTGACCACTCTTTTTCCGGTCAATGGCAGGGCGCACTCGTTTAAAATTTTCGGCTCGCCGTGCTTGTTCACATGATCCATGATCACGACGATTTTCTTGGCGCCGTGCACCAGATCCATGGCGCCGCCCATGCCCTTGATCATCTTGCCGGGGATCATCCAGTTGGCGAGGTCGCCGGCAGCGGATACTTCCATCGCGCCGAGGATGGCCAGATCGATGTGGCCGCCGCGGATCATGGCAAACGATTCGGCACTGGAGAAGTAAGCGGCGCCCGGTATTGCCGTGACCGTTTCTTTTCCGGCGTTGATCAGATCGGGGTCTACCTCGGACTCAGTGGGGTAGGGACCGATCCCGAGCAGTCCGTTTTCAGACTGCAGCACGACGGTCATCCCCTCGGGAATGTAGTTGGCCACAAGCGTCGGCATGCCGATTCCCAGATTTACATAAAAGCCGTCCTGCACTTCCTGGGCGGCGCGCATCGCAATTTGTTCACGCGTAAGAGACATAGCGTTGTCCTCCTTCGTTCATACTGGGTGGCTCCCGTTATTGACGCACCGTTCTGCGCTCGATCCGCTTTTCAAAAGAGGGGGCCTGGATCAGGCGCTGCACGTAAATGCTCGGCGTGTGAATGTGATCGGGATCAAGCTCGCCCGTCTCCACGATTTCCTCTACCTCGACGATCGTTATTTTCCCCGCAGCTGCCATCATCGGGTTGAAGTTGCGAGCCGTTTTGCGGAAGACGAGGTTGCCCATCTTGTCTGCCTTCCACGCCTTGACCAAGGCGAAATCGCCTGTGATGCCATATTCGAGCAAGTATTCCTTGCCGCCAAAGTCGCGGGTCTCTCTGCCCTCTGCGACTGGTGTTCCTACTCCAGCAGGGGTGTAGAAGGCGGGAATTCCGGCACCGCCTGCCCGAATCCGTTCAGCGAGTGTACCCTGCGGCGTCAGCTCCACTTCCAGCTCTCCCGAGAGGAACTGCCGCTCGAATTCCTTGTTTTCGCCAACGTATGAAGAGACCATCTTTTTGATCTGCTTTTCCTTGAGCAAAAGGCCAAGACCCCAGTCGTCCACGCCGCAGTTGTTGGAGACGACAGTCAGGTCCTTCACGCCCTTGTCTCGCAAAGCAATGATCAGATTCTCAGGAATTCCGACGAGACCGAAGCCGCCGACCAAAAGGGTGGCTCCGTCGTGGATGTCAGCCACGATGTCCGCGTAGGACGTGTAGATTTTTGCCATGAAGCTCACTCCCACCATCAAAATTGAACTGCACACAGCTGAAAGCGTTGTCAAAAATGGAATCCCTCTGAAAACGGAGATGCTGCGAACTGAAAAGCGTGAGGATTTCCACTTTTTCTACTATAATAACAGGAAGAGTTACAAACGAGTGACGAACGCAGCCGGAGATTAATAAAGAAAAATAAAAAATGACAGAAAAGTGGTACAAATAATCCGACCCTTCTGTAAAATATATTTTGTCATTTTATGTTCATTTTAGGGAAAAAAAGTTTTGAGCAGGAGCTGATGGAATGAAAAAATGGATCGGGCTCACGCTGGTTGCGCTGTTGCTGACGGGGTGCGGGAAGCTGAGTGAGAGCGTACAAAGTTTGAAGCGGCTGGAAGAAGAGACAGTCATCAAGGTAAAGACCGTAAACGCTTATACAGTTGAACCGCCGCAAGACGGATTGACACAGGAAATTTCCGGCGTGATCTCGCCTTTGAAAGAACTCTCGCTTTCATTTGCACGTTCGGGAAAAATCGCGCAAATATTTGTGCAAAAGGGCAGCGAGGTCAAAGCGGGACAAACCCTGGCTTCTCTCGATACGTCGGTATTCCAGCAGGAAGTGTCTGCCGCTCAGGGGCAAGTAGCCAGTGCCAGCGTCCGCCGCGCCAAGACCTTGCAGGGACCCGAGCAGCATGAGCTGGAGACGCAGCGGCTGCAGGTGGAAAAAGCAAAGCAGAACGCTGCCAAGGCTGCCGAAGAGCACGCCCAGGCACAGCTTTTGTATGCAAATGGCGCGATTGCCAAGGATGAGCTGGATCGATTGGCACTTGCCGACAGGCAGGCCGCAATTGCTTTCCAGGAACAGCAGATTCGCTATGACGAGCTGAAAAAAGGCGCCGACAAGCTGGAGATCGAAGCGGCCAACGCAGAAGTCCAGCAGGCCAATGTCCAGTTGACGCGAGCTCGTCAGGAAGCGGCTGACGCGGTGCTGAAGGCTCCTTTTAACGGAGTGGTTGCGTCGATTGCGCAGACCGAGTCGGAGCAGACCGGACCGGGAAGCGAAGTCATCCGTCTGGTGGATACATCGCAGTGGCTGGTCAAGCTGCAAGTGGACAGCGGGCAGATCGGCAGTTGGCAGAAAGGCAAGACGGTGGTGGTCAAGGCAGCGGACGGTACGGAGGCGGAGGGGGTCGTCTCCTTTGTCGCGCCTGTGATGGATACGGCGACCGGCACCTATCCGGTGGAAGTGACTGTCCGGGAAAAAGCGGACCACTGGAGAGGCGGAATGGCCGTAACCTGCGTCTACCAGGTAAAGACCAACAACTCCTTGTTTGTACCCGTCACAAGCGTAGGTGTTGCCGAGGAGTCCTACTACGTCATGAAAATTGTAGAAAACACGATTAAAAAGCAGCCTGTCAAGGTTGGCAATTTGTACGGAACCCATTACGAGGTCTTGGAAGGATTGCAGCAGGGGGATCAGATCGTCTCCTCCGGACTATCCTACGTGGTGGACGGCGAGGCGGTGAAGGTGGAAGATGAATAACCGGACGTTTGCTTCTACATGGCCTGCGTTGGCCAAGCTTTTGGCGCTGGTTTGTTGTCTTTTGGCCGTGGGGGCCGCGCTCCGCATGGAGATCAGGCTTTTCCCCGACCGGCCACTGCCGGAGTATACGGTTCGTTTTACCGCTTCAGGCATGAGCGCGGAGATGGTCGATGAAAAAGTGGCGAGACCCGCTGAGGAGGCGATCCGCTCCACAGGTCTCGCCCTGAAAATATCGGCAAGAGCACAGGCCGGTTCAGCAATGATCACGGTCAAGACACGCAACAGTCTGTTTGGGGACGACCGGGAAAAGCTGGAGAGCAAGCTGCGGGAATTGGCCGCCTCTCTCCCCGTAAGCGACTGGAAGCTTAGCCAGTCCAACCTGGCGGATGATCGCGTTGGCTACTATCTTGTGCATGGCTCCGATGTACAAACGATCTCTGACGCGGCCCGGTATGAAGTGGCCGAAAAAATCGGGGCGATTCCGGGAGTGGCGCGTGTGGAAGTAGACAATACCAGCCTCCGTCAGGAAATGGAGCTGGTATTCCGTCCATCGATGCTGCAGGTATACGGACTGACCCCCGGAGATGTGATCGGCCAGATGCAGGGAAAAGCTGCCCGGGAACAAGTCGGCAGCGTCGGAACAGGAACGGATCAGACTCACCTTCAATGGTCTGCGGAGTGGACGAGTCCACAGGAACTGGGGAAACAGCTCATCTCTACCGAACGGGGCTACATCCCCTTGAAGACGCTCGTTGACATCCGCGACCTCAGAGGAAGCAAGGGGGAATCCGTGTACGTATACAGAGGAGAGCCTGCTGTCGGTATCACGGTGTACGGAGCAGCAGGCTCCCAGCTTCCCTCGATCCGGGCTGAAGTGATGAATACGGTCAGCGAATTGAACAATGCGGCGAAAGGGCGGTACCAGATTGACCTGGCGGATGACTTTGCCGCCAAATTGACCGCGGCTGTTCGCGATACAGGCTGGCTGGTTATGCTGCTCACACTCGGCAACGCGCTTGCTGTGGGCATCATCCTCCGCAGCCTGATGGCAGGAAGCCTGTCTCTTCTGTCCCATCTGATGGCCACGGGAGCCTTGCTGGGAGGCATGTGGCTTTGCGGCATACCGCTCACGCTCACCTCGATCGGGCCGGTTGCGCTGTTTGCCGTTTTGTTTGCAGGAGCGGGCGTACCGCTTTTTCACCGGATCGGACAGGAAGGGGTTCCTTCCCAGGAGAATTGCCTGAATCACGCAAGAGAGTTGATGAAGCCGGTCTTGCTTGCGATTGTGATTCTCGCAGCCTGCCTGACCGGGCTGATGACGACAGATATCATGAAGTCTGCTGACCTGCCGCTCCTGCATGACGTGCTGCCGGTAACGCTGATCGGTACGGTGGTAATGCTGGGCGTCTACGGCTTTATCGTTCCGATCCTGATTGCTGCCTGGCTTCCCGAAGGTTTTGGACCAGCACGTCAGGGGAGAGGCGGCAAGTGGACAAAGTATCTGGTTTCCCGCTGGGAGCGAACCGTCGGGCAAAGATTTTTGCCATTTGGAATAGCGTTGGCTGTCTCCTTGATTGCAGTGGTTCTGTTTCATTCATTTGTGCCGGTCGATCCGTACAGCAAAACAGACGGACATAAAAAGACACTCTCCCTGGCGATGATCAAGGGCAGCACCATCGATGAAGCCATGCAGGCTGCCAAAGCAGCGGAAGAGCGTCTGCTGGCTCTCGAGGAGGTACGGGATGTCTATACGGTGGCGTCCAAGGAAAATCTAATTTTCCATCTTCAGTTGGAAGAGAAGGACGAATGGACGCGGACCCGCATTGACCTGGAAAAAGAGCTGGAGAAAAGCTTGAGGGAGATTCCCCGTACCGATCCGTTTGCCATGGTCGTCTCGGATGATCAAAAGACCCGCCTGGAGGTCACGGTAAAGGGGCCGTCTCTCCATACGACCAAAGGCATCGCGATGCAGGTCGTCAGCTTTTTGCAGGAAATGCGCTGGCTGGATAAAGACGGCAAGGAAATCATCACGGATGAGCGTCTCGGTTCCGGTACGACAGGTACGTATATCGCGATCAAACCGAAACAGGATGTGCTTGCCCGTTACCGCGTGACGGAGGTCGAAGTACGGCGGCAGATGGAGAGCTATCTTGGAAAGCAGACGGCGGGAAATATGACCTGGAACAGCCAGAGCGTTCCGGTGACAGTCCGCTTTCCCGACAACTGGATGGAGCATGCCGACCAGGTCAAAAACATCTTGATCCGCACTCCGGCGGGAGCCGTTCGCCTGCAGGAGCTGGCCGACTGGTCGCTTACGGATGAACCGCCTGTTTATCAGCGAGAGGACGGCGATTACGTATTTCTGGTAAGCAGCGCCGTTTCCGTACAGAGTTGGATTGAGGGCATCTCGTACTCGATTTCGCACCAGATGGAGGAAGAAACGCCGATTCCGGAGGGGTATCGCATTTTAAGCGCTTCCGAATTGAAAAAAGAGCAGGAAGAGGCAACAAATGACACAGACGCGACCGGACGTTTCCTCGCCGGCTTTGCCGCCATCGCGACGATACTAGTGGCAAGCATGCTGCTTCTGCGCAGAATGCGTGACGGTATCATTGCGCTTGCCCTTTTGCCTGTGCTGTCCGGCGGCGTGATGTTCGGCCTGTTGCTGTTTGACCGGCCGCTGAACGTGATGGGCTTTTACGGCATTGCTGCCGCGGCCGCGATCATGGTGCAGCAAGCCGTGATCTTCCTGAACCGGCTTGCTGAAACAAAAGAGGACGCTGAAACGCTTCTGGATGGAATCAGAGCCCAGGCTGCGAGGTCTGTCCCGGGTCTGATCAGTGTTTTCGCAGCGCTGACAGTTGCCTGCCTGCCGTTTGCCTGCGGACTTGGCAACGGGGATGATCTGCACGCGCCCTTCGCGGCTGCTCTTTTGATCGGAACGCTATTGGCCATCTACGCCGTCATCGTCCTGACACCGGCCATCTATCTCGGTTCCGAGTATCGACGATTGTACAGTCAGCCATTGAGCGTTCCCGCCATCCGGCAGCATCTGCACACCTGGTGGGAAAATGAAAAGGTGCGCCGTCTGGATAGCCGAGGTCTGAAACGAAAGAGTCCGGACGGGCAGCCTTACTCGTATGAAGACTCGGTGCAACAGCCGGCTTCGGAGAGACCGAGAGAGCTGTCCAAAGAAGATTTCTTGCCCTTGTCGGCTTCGCCGCGAGATGCCAACCAATAGCGGTTGGCATTTTCTCGTTTTCACAAACAACTTGCATGCTGGCGGCAGACCGCTGCTATATTTTGTTATGATAAAAGAAAGAAAAGCAGCATAAGACAGGCAGCGGCGGTAAGGAGGAGGCAAGTGGGAAGAGCGAAACGAGTGCTTGAGATCATCCTGCTGGTGGGCATACTTGCGGGATTGTTCATCTCATCATCGACACCGTACGGGAAGCAGGATATTCGCGGTACGATTTCAAAGTTTGTCGATGAAGGGACGGTTTCAGAAAATTGGCAGGATTTTTCCTTTCAGTATGGAAAAAAAGAGATCAGTATTGACAATAATGGAGTAGCAGGGGTTATTGAGTTCTTTCTCCGCAAGGGAACGCATTTTTCTGTATTTGCCATTTTGGCGGCGGCGTGGTATCGGGTATTGCGTCAGCGCTTGACTGCTATGGTGGCTTTGCCCTGGAGCGCTTTTTTAAGCCTGGCTGTGGCCGTGCTGGACGAATGGCATCAAACGTTTACCCCTGACAGGACCGGACAGGTCGCCGATGTAGTCCTGGATGGGATCGGCGTGTGTACGATGCTGCTGATCATTGCCGTATGGTCGCTTTGGAGAAGCCGAAAAACAAGGTGATAAAATGGCAAAGTGTTATCCATCCTAGGATGAAGGACAGACTGGAGGAAAAGATGGGAGTGGAACCAATGATTGCATCTGCTGCCAAATAAAAAAATAGCGGAGATCGGAATAGCAGGAGCATTCTACCGATCATCCCAGACGGGGTAAGCTGGTAATAGAGCGTTCCTAGAAAGAATAGGCTTTTCAGTCATTGATTATCTCTGCTATACTAATGTAATGAGGCTTCTAGTAGAGGTTCTCACCATTTTTGGGAAATGATAAAAGGAGTGCAAACTGAATGGCAGTACAAGTGGGAAGCATCATCGAGGGAAAAGTGACAGCAATTAAACCGTTTGGGATGTTCGTAGCAGTCAGCGAAACCGAGCAGGGGCTAGTCCACATTTCCCAAGTAGCAAACGGTTTTGTCAAAGATATCAACGATCACTTTTCCGTAGGAGATCAGGTCAAAGTAAAAGTCCTCTCCATTGATGATGCAGGTAAGATCTCGCTTTCGGTTCGCGCCGCACTGCCTGCGCCGGAGCGTCCAGAGCGTGAAGAGCGTCGCGGGGGTGGATTTCGTGGAGGCGACCGCGGGGGCAATTCAAGACGCGATAGCGCAGCTTCCTTCGAGGACAAGATGAAAAAATGGTTGAAGCACAGTGAGGAGAACCTTGCTACGATCAACAAAAAGAACGCAAAACGCGGCTACTAGGGCCTAACCATATCAGAGCAGGAAAAAGACGGGAGCACCCGTCTTTTTTTTCTTGGTGCGCCCAGCATGGGCGATAGCTATAGGGTGAAAGTCCCGAACGGGGGTTGGCTGTACCAACCGTTAGCTCAAGGCAAGGGTGTCGACCGCGAGGTCGAATCTGAAGGAAGCCGGCGGCAAAATCCCGACCTGAGGTACACGAACCCAATTTGAGGCTGTTGTATCCGGGCGAGTCTGCCAAACAAGACAAAGCCCCATACAGCCAAGGGATACAGTAGTAAACTTGGGCAGGTACATGGGATGAAAGTTATCGTTCTTACCTGGGGAGGTCTGCATGAAACGCCTTCAACTGTTGGTAACCGTCTCCGTAAGGAGACGCTGAACATGCAGAAGTCAGCAGAGGCCATAGTACCCGAGTAGAGGACGCTTGAATGGGGAAGGGCCGAACATCAAGTCAGCATGCGATCCATGTCTTTTGATACGGTACGTCGAAGCAGAATTCTGTCAAGGAACTACTTTTGAAGAGCAGGGGTGAAGCCCCGAGGGTACAAAAGAGGGCTGAGTATCGTACAGCAAGCACGGAGTCCGCATGTGCGAAGGAAGGAACATCATTATGGATTTGCTGGAAAAAGTCTTATCACGGGAAAACTTACGGATGGCACTCCAACGAGTGGAGGAAAACAAAGGTGTCGGTGGAGTCGATGGTGTTTCAACCGAACAACTACGCGATTATCTACGTGAACACTGGCAAGCCATCCGCGAGAAGATGGAAAGGGGAACCTATAGACCTTCACCTGTTCGCAGAGTC
This sequence comes from Brevibacillus sp. FSL K6-6036, assembly GCF_037964015.1. NCBI lineage: Bacteria > Bacillati > Bacillota > Bacilli > Caryophanales > Paenibacillaceae > Brevibacillus > Brevibacillus sp. FSL K6-6036. The sequence continues at coordinate 4,215,680 of NZ_CP150173.1, read as the reverse complement.
GAAATCCCGAAACCTGACGGTGGTGTAAGGTTATTAGGCATTCCCACCGTGGTAGACCGCTTTATTCAGCAGGCCATCCTCCAAGTGTTAACGCCGATCTTCGACCCCACCTTCTCGGAATCTAGCTATGGGTTCCGTCCAAAACGTAGCGCTCACATGGCAGTAAGGAAAGCGCAAGCGTATATCTCCGAAGGATATCGTTTCGTGGTGGACATCGATCTAGAGAAATTCTTTGATCGCGTAAATCATGATATTCTAATGAGCCGTGTGGCTCGAAAAGTTCAGGACAAGAGAATTTTAAGACTGATTCGTTCCTACTTGAATGCGGGGATCATGATAAATGGCGTCTGTACAACATCAAGTGAAGGAACACCGCAAGGTGGGCCGTTAAGCCCACTTTTGGCAAATATCCTACTTGATGATTTGGACAAGGAACTCGAAAAGAGAGGCCACCGTTTCTGCCGCTACGCAGACGATTGTAATATCTACGTGAAAACAAAACGGGCAGGGGAACGAGTAAAGAAGAGTATTCAAAACCACTTGGAGAAGGTACTAAGGCTAAAAGTAAATGAGGAGAAAAGCGCGATAGACCGACCATGGAAACGAAAATTCTTGGGCTTTAGTTTTACCTTTGCAAAACAGACAAGGATTCGCATCCACCCCAAATCCCTCCTCAAGCTAAAAGAGAAAATCCGCACGATCACGAATCCGGTGTGGAGCATCTCGATGGAGAAGCGGATTGAAAGAATAAATCAGTACCTCATGGGCTGGATTGGATATTTCGCCCTTGCAGACGCGAAGGGCATTCTACAATCCATTGAGGAATGGACAAGGCGCAGGCTCCGTCTTTGTTTGTGGATGCAGTGGAAACGCGTGAGAACCAGATATCGAGAACTTCGCTCTCTTGGCATATCTCACGTAAAAGCCATTGAAATTGCAAATACCCGCAAGGGTGCATGGCGTACCACAAAATCTCCGCATATACACAAAGCCCTCGGCATTGCCTACTGGCAACAACAAGGGCTGAAAAGCTTAGTGCAACGATATTCTCAAATTCGTCAAGCTTGGTGAACCGCCGTATACCGAACGGTACGTACGGTGGTGTGAGAGGACGGGGGTTAGTCGCCCCCTCCTACTCGATTGGGGAATCTAAAGAGGTCCCCAGCAGACAGTATATAAGAAATGGTTGTCGCAGTCTTTGGCTGATTTGATCGGGGCTGACGCCAGCTTCGAGGATCAGAAAGGAGAGGGAGAGTAAAGTGGAAGCAGAAACCGCCTGCAACTATTTGGAGCCGTTTGTAGAAGCTGTCCCGGAGCTTTCTGTTGAGCCCGGTGTCCGTCTCTACACAGTCAGCTATTACAGTCAGGGACTTCTGGTCAAAGCGGCGCTCGCTGTGCCCGATGCCCAGTTGGGGGAATGCCTGCCCGCGCTGCTTTATTGCCGCGGGGGCATCAAGGGGGTGGGCAAGGTCCGGCCGGAGCGGATTAGCCAGATGGCCTCGTTTGGCTATGTCGTGCTTGCCCCTCACTATCGGGGCAATGAAGGAGGAGAGGGGCGAGACGAGTTTGGCGGTGAGGATCGGCACGATGTCTTTTCCGCTTATGAGCTGCTCTGCCGGATGCCCGGTGTAGACAGCGGGAGGATCAGCGTCTATGGCTTTTCACGAGGCGGAATTATGGCGCTTCTGGCGGCGATCGAGTGCCCAGGTCTGCGCTCTGCGGTTGTGTGGGGAGGTGTATCCGATCTGTTTTTGACGTACGAGGAGCGCATTGATTTAAGGAGAATGCTTCGCCGTGTGGTCGGCCACCCACGCAAGCAGGAAGAGGCCTACAGATGGCGCTCGCCGATTTTTCGCGCAGCGGAAATTAGCTGTCCGGTATTGATCATCCACGGTACAGAAGATGGGAATGTCGGAGTTGAGCACGCCCGGCGCCTGGCCGATGCGCTGAAAGCAAACGGAAAGCCCCATGAGCTGTGGCTGGCGGAGGGTGCCAGCCACTTGTTCAAAGGAGAAGTACTGGAGGCGTACACGAGGCGGATGTTTGACTGGCTGGCAGCTCCTCGGGCCTAAGCGCGTCCATGGCGGCAGAGCGGCAGGGAAATGACAATTTCTGTTCCCTTGCCCGGCTCGCTGAAGATCTGCATGCTCCCGCCGTGGTTTTCAACCATGCGGCGGGAGATGGGCAAGCCAAGTCCCGTTCCCTCTTCCTTGAGGGAGAAGAAAGGATCAAAGATGCGTACCAGATGCTCGGGAGGAATGCCCGAACCGGTGTCGGCCACGCGGATTTGGACAGTCGAATCAACCACCTTGCTTCCGATGCAGAGCGATCCCCCGTGCTTCATCGCCTCGATGCTGTTCTTCATCAGGTTGAGCAAAATCTGCTTGAGCTGCTCGACGTCAACCTCCAGCCGCGTATCTTTTTCCAGCAGGTCGACGATTTCAATTCCGTGCAGGGCAGCTTCGCCCTTCATCAACGGCAGGATGGAGTGCAGCACCTCTGTCAGCGACACCTCGCGATAGTTGGGCTCCGACGGCTTGGAGAGCATCAAAAGCTCTGTCACGATATGATTGACCCGTTCGATTTCCTGCAAGATCAAAGGGAGGTAGTGGCGGTCTCTTTCTTCCTCAGGCAGCCTTTGCTGGAGCAATTGAATAAACCCGTAGATCACAGTCAGCGGGTTGCGAATTTCGTGGGCAGCGCCTGCGGCCAGCTGGCCGACCATCGCCAGTTTTTCCGACTGGTGAAGGTAATCCTGGACTTGCTCTTGTTCGGTGATGTCAGAAAAAGCGACCATCCATCCAGCTTCCTGGTCGTGCTGATTCCGCAGCGGCACGTAGGAGACAAGCGCAGTAAATGGCGTTTCATTCTCGCGATAGAGCGAGATTTTCCGATTTTCAAACCAGGGTGTCTGCTCCCCCGGTCCGCCACTCCAGAGGTCGGGGTCTTTGGTCATGGGGAAATGACTGGAATCCAGGCGGACGAGTTCTTTTGCTTTTTGGTTGATGTGTACCCATTCCGAATGAAAATGGCGGGTAATGACGCCGACCGGGAGGGAGTTGAGAATCTGCTCTCTGACATTCTTTTCTTCCTCCAGCACCTGTCTGCGGGCTTCGTCCTGCTGGAACAGTCGGGCAATGCTGGTCGACATTTTGTTAAACTCCTGCGCCAGTTCATGAAATTCATCTTTGGTGTCGTAGACAATCTGCTGGCCGAATGTTCCTTTGGACACTTCCCGGACTTGTTCGATCAAAGACCGGATTGGACGCAGCAGCTCTCTTCGGAAGTAAAACGTGCAAAACAGTCCGAATAAAATAGAAGCGACAGATACGCTGTACGTCAGGATCAGGGAAACCTTCAAGGTCTCATTCGTTTTCTGAAATTCCTTGTTCGTCTGGTACTCCAGGCGGTTGAGGGAATAGGTCAGATGCCGTTCCAATTCGTTGATTTTTGGCTGCACGTCTGTCTCAAGTACATAGCTGACAGCCGTTACGTTGCCTGCTTGCAGCAGGGGATTGATTTTGTTCAAGAAGATGAAATCGAGCTGCGAGATCAAATCGATGACCGTGAGCAGCTCACCGTTTTCTTCCGTTTTGGGAACAGAGGAGAACCGGGCACTGTTGACAAGATTTGTGTAGTATTGATCAAGGAAAGATGGCTGTCGCGTCAAGGTGTACATTTTCAAGGCGTAAGTCTTCAGGTAGAGCTGGTTTTTCACATCCAAAAGAGCACTGGCCTGAGGAAGAACATTTTGGGTCAGATGCATCTCATCGGATGTCACCTTGGTCATCTGGTAGCTGAACAAGGTCGTTACACACCCGATCAGCAGCATCATGACCAAGTAGCTGAGCATGATTTTCTTCTGAAAACCTAAGCTGCGAAACGGAGACATCATGTCTATCCTCCAAACATCTAGCGGCGCTGAATCAACTTGTCCAGCTCCCGCTTGATTTCTTCGCGTATTTCTTTGGGAACCATGGGTCCAAACGAGCTCAGACGGTTTACTCCTTCTTTCAGCCCGTAGGTAACGCTGCCCGAAGGCAATTTTCCGGCAGTAAATTGAGACATGACCGTCCGATAGCATTGTCGAACGTCCTGAATCATCGACGCGATTACGTGATTGGGTGCGATGTAGCGTTGATCAGCGATGTAGCCGATCGCGTAGATATTGGCACGCTGCGCTTCGGTAATGACGGCCAGATTCAAGCTGTCCCCCGTGGTGTAGACCACGTCGACCCCTTTGGAGATCATCTCTTTTGCCGCCTTGGTGGCTCCTGCGATGTCATTGAAATCGCTAACCTTGCCGACGATCACTTTTGTTTTTCCGCTCGTGTCTTTGACTGCTTGTGTGAAGCCATTCAATTGATCGTATTCGGTGGGCTTGTCCGCGATGATATAGCCGACCTTTCGCGTACGGGTCATCTGCCCGGCGAGCTTTCCTACCAGGTATCCTGCGGGCCACATATCGTAGCGGATGGTGGTCTGGTTGGAGTGTGGAGCTTCTCCGTTAAAGGAAACAAAACGGGTCTCCGGATAAAACGGAGCCACTTTTGTAAAAGGTTCGGAAAAAATGACACCATGTCCGAATATGAGATCATAGCCATTGGAGGCGTACTGCTCGGCGGCCGCTGTAATCTTTTCAGGGTCCAGATTGCTTGCTACTTCCAGTGAGAACCCATATTGCTTCTGCAGCTCTGTCAAGCTTTCAAGGGCGCTGCTGTTCCACCCCTGGTCGTAGGTGGGACCTTCCAGCATAAGGGCGACGTGCAGCCGATGGCCAGGCACTCCTTTTTCCTCCATTTGCCGTATATGCTTCATACTGGTCAAAAATTGACTTGTATTCAGCAAAAGCAACCCGATCACCAGGCAGGCAAACAAAGCGGGAAACGGTTGAAGCTTGGGCATGAGTGTCTCCTCCACAAAAATGAAAACGTAATTGAACACATTTCTACAAAATGAGACAAAAATCCTCCCGCAGGAAAAAAGAGGAGGCCTGTACTCCTAGAGTACAGACCTCCTTTTGAATTACAGAAAACCGATTTAGAAACGATAGCCGCTTTGCAGAGCGCGTTGATTCTCAACCGCGTGAGCCGCATGCTGCGACAGGGCAGGGTTGGCTGGAGTGGCATACGGGTTTTGGTACTGGCTGAGCGATTGAATCGCCTCAGGAGAAATGTGACCGCGGAAAACCAGGGCGGCCGGGGAAACCTGGTCGTTGTACGCGGTGTTTTTCTCGTTGTAGGCAGGCTGATTCGGATACATCATATGGCCCTGACCTTGTTGCATCGAGTAGGCGTGGGCGTTTCGCTGGTGCATTTCGGCCTGCTGGTGATGGTACATCGCTTGCTGCTGGTGAGCCTGAGCGTGGCTCCGGTGCAGGTGGGCATATTGTTGGTGAGCTTGTCCCAGATCGTATTGATGACGATTGTTCATCTGCATACCCTCCAGTAAATGGAATAGACGTGCGCAAACAATTCGGCAGTTCGCCTTTTACATTATGTCCAACTGGCGCGTGATCATGCGAAAGAGGAATGGGGGAGTGGACGGCAGGGAATGATAACCGTGAGCAATTACGAAAGACAAAAAAGAGAGGTGCGGCAGGTGGAAAAAGATCTGATTGAAATTCCCCAAATCGACATTCCCGATGAAATCAGGCAGGTAGATCTTCCCGAGATTGGCGAGACGACCCCACATCCAAAACCAAGCAGCCCTTCCGTCCAGACAGGAGAAACCGAACGGTCCGTCGGCTTTTTAGCGGAGTAGAAGGAGAGTCAAAAAGCCCGCTGCTCCTCGTGTTTCATCTGCATTTTCCCTCAGGGAACCCAGCCGGATCGCAAACTGTACGTTCGACAAAAATAGCCATTTTCTCTCGTGGACAAGTCTCTGATTTTTTGTAAAAGTTAAAGGATAAGTGCGAGACAATTCAAGGGGGAAAACTACGTGGCCCGTTTGTTGATTGTAGACGATGCGGCGTTTATGAGGAAAATGCTGGCCGACATGGTAGCCGGGAAGCACGAGGTGTGCGGAGAGGCGGCCAACGGTGTGGAGGCCATTGAAAAGTACAAGGAACTGAAGCCTGACGTCGTCACGATGGACATTACCATGCCGGAAATGCAGGGAATCGAAGCGATGCGAGAGATTCTGGCCATCGACCAGGAAGCAAAGGTACTCATCTGCTCTGCTATCGGCCATCGGCAAAAAGTATTGGAAGCAATGAAAAATGGTGCCCGCGACTTTTTGGTCAAACCCTTTCAAAAGGAACAGATTCTGGACGCGATTTCCCGTCTGGTGTAAATGTATGAAAAGCTGCTCTCGTTTGCGGGAGCGGCTTTTTTCGTTCACTTTTGATACGAACCGGGACGTCTTTTCGTTATAATAAACAAATAGCAATACACGAGCGTTAAGAGGGTGGAGCCGTGTCAAACCAACCGAATGTTTTCCAACAATTTCAGCATGCCGATATCGACGAGCTGGCTGATGTCATCGGCGAGCTGCTGCAGAACCCGATCACAATTGAGGATGCCGACCACAAGCTGATCGCCTACAGCTCTCACAGCGAGAGCACCGATCAGGCCAGGTGGTCGACGATCATGGGCCGGCGCGTGCCTGAGAAGGTGCTGACCCGGCTGTGGAAAGACGGCGTGTTTCAGGAGCTGCTGACCAAGGATGAGCCTGTGCACATCCCGGCAAAGGACGAGGTCGGGCTGGGCAAGCGGGTAGCCATCGCCATTCGCAAAGGGAGCGAGGTCCTGGGGTATATATGGGCGATCGAGGTCAATCGGCCGATCACGGAGGAAGACGACGACATCTTGCGCCAAGCGGCACGGGCTGCCGTCTCCCGGCTTGTTCAAAGGCAGGGCAAGCGGAAGGCGGAGGAGCAGCGGCGCAAAGAATTTTTGTGGGAGCTGCTGCTCGGAAACCACAGCAGCGACACGCTCATTCGCCAGAAGGCGGAAAGTTTGCAATTGCAGCTGTCCACGCCGTATCTGATCTGTATCATTGAGGCGGCGGGGACGCGCCTGGAGCAGTATCTGTACCCGCTTTTGATGAGAGACAAGCTGCTCTGGGTCGTGGATGGCAACCAAATCGTCCTGTTGATCGGACAGGCCGGGGCAGGAAAACAGCAGGATGAGGCGCTGGTTCGAAAGGTGAAGCAATTCCTGGCCGATTCCTTGGGAAAACTGGAATCGCACGTAAGCGAGGGGCAGGTGACGGCAGGCTACGGCCGCAGCTACAAAGCCTACGCCGATCTCGTGAAAAGCTACCGGGAAGCCTTGCATGCGGTCAAGATCAAGCGGCTGTTTCCGCAAGAAACCGCGGGCATCCACGGCTATCGCGAGCTGGGGATCTACCGGTATCTGCTCAAGCTGAAGCAATGGGACGAGGAACAGGGGTACGAAAATGAAAGGCTCGCCAGGCTGAAGCAGTATGACGCGGAAAATCAGACCGCGATGACGGAAACGCTGGAAACGTATCTGGATGCTGCCGGAAAGGTGAACATCACCGCCAATCGGCTGCATATCCATATCAATACGCTTAGCTATCGATTGAAGAGAATCGAAGAGATCATGCAGGTCGATCTCGAAGACATGAATCAGCGGGTGGCGCTCTACCTGGAGTTGAAGCTGGACAAATTAAACAGCGAACGGTAGTTCGTTTGTGGATTTTCACAAATAAAAGGAAGGCAAGATTAAGGGAATCCCCAAGGAAAATCGGTTTGTAAACGCTGTACAATGTAGGTAATCTCGTCATTCGGCGTTTGCAAAAGGAGGACTTATACGATGATTGTAGGGATTCCCAAAGAGATTAAAAACAATGAAAACCGCGTGGCCATTACGCCAGCAGGTGTAGCAGCACTCGTGCAAAACGGCCATTCGGTCCGGATCGAAAACAGTGCTGGACTCGGCAGCGGCTTTACCAATGAAGATTACACCGCAGTGGGCGCGGAAATCGTAGCCACGGCAGCAGAAGCTTGGGCAGCCGATATGGTGATGAAAGTAAAAGAACCGCTTCCGAGCGAATACGGCTTTTTCCGTGAAGGCCAAATCCTGTTTACGTACCTGCACCTCGCTCCAGAACCGGAACTGACGCGTGCTCTGGTAGAGAAAAAAGTGGTAGCCATCGCGTATGAGACCATTCAGTTGGACAACGGCGCTCTGCCCCTCCTGATGCCAATGTCTGAAGTGGCTGGACGCATGTCCGTGCAAATCGGCGCTCAATTCCTGGAAAAGCCATATGGCGGCAAAGGCGTGCTTTTGGGTGGCGTACCAGGCGTGCCGAAAGGTGAAGTCGTCGTAATCGGCGGCGGTATCGTAGGTACCAACGCTGCGAAGATGGCACTCGGTCTGGGTGCGAACGTAACGATCCTCGATGTGAGCGCGGACCGTCTGCGTCAGTTGGACGACTTGTTCCAAGGTCGCGTGCAAACACTGATGTCGAACTCCTTCAACATTGCGAATGCCGTGAAAAAAGCGGATCTCCTCGTAGGCGCTGTCCTGATCCCGGGTGCGCGTGCGCCACGTCTGGTAACGGAGGAAATGGTAAAAACCATGGCTCCTGGTTCCGTGATCGTAGACGTAGCAATCGACCAAGGCGGCTCCATCGAGACCTGTGACCGCATCTCTACACATGACAATCCGACTTACGAAAAACACGGCGTCATTCACTACTCCGTTGCAAACATGCCGGGTGCTGTAGCCCGCACATCCACGCTGGCACTGACCAACGTGACCGTGCCGTATGCGGTGCAGTTGGCGAACAAAGGCTACCGTCAAGCGGTCCTGGACAATCGTCCGCTGTCGAAAGGTGTAAACGTCATCGACGGAAAAGTAACCTACAAGGCAGTTGCAGAAGCTCACAACCTGCCGTATGTAGCGCTTGAAGAAGTGCTTTTGGTGAAAAACTAAGGCTTGCCCTTTTCATACACATGCAGATCAACTGCCTGCCCTGCCGATCGGGGCGGGCAGTTATTAGTTCTGCTCGATCAACCGGGGATAGTCATACCAATCCAGCTTCATCTTGCCCGAATCCGCGAGATCGACGTTGACCTCGACTTTTGCCAGGGCGTTTGCTTGAAAGGGGAACGCTTGGGATTTGGGCATTTGCTTCCACCTTTGATAATCCTCACGGAACAAAACGTATTCCAGCCGCAGCAGATCAACCCCCGAACGCAGGCTTTTCTCAAAAGCTCCCCGTATCTGCCGCTCTATTTCCTTCTCCGATTCCTTCCGGATAAACGAAGACGGATTGTCTTCCATCAACTCCCGGATGTACCCTTTTACTCTGATGGATATATCAAAACGAACAGGACCTTTGGTCTTTTTCGGGCGAATGACGACATCCGGGCGCTGCAAGCGGACTGTCGCGACCGACTTGCCGTTTTTTCGGATGACGATTCCGGCACTCTGGGTTCTGGGAGTAAGCCAGCGCAAGCCGAGCAACTCGTCTTCGGGAAAGAAGCCGTTAAGCTTTCCGTGATGGATGGCAAATACGCCGTTGAGCGACAGGCGTGTAATAAATTGAGAGTCCATTTTCCATTTGTTCTTCACGACGGTGATCGAGGGGAGCAAGATCGTATTCGCAGGCTCCCAGTATTCGGAGATGAATTCGTGAAAGCGGATCGGCTGGATAAAAGAGCGCTGCTTGTAAACATCCACGGGCTGATGAAGCAAGGTGGATTCGGGAGAAAAGCCCAAAACAGGCTGTACACTCAGTACCTCCTCCAGCTTGTCGTGTGTTCCGAAAACCCACTTGGTATATCGGAGAAGGCCAGAGCGGTTCAAAATATCGTAGACCGGAAGAATCCCCTTTTCCAGTATTCGTTCGTGAAAGATCAGCGAAGAAACAAATCCGGTGAATGTCGGGATCTGGGCATTTTTGATCAGGTTGTCGATGGCCGATTGAGGCGTATCTCCTCTGCCTACGGCGATTACGGCAGGGGCTTCCCTTTCGTCTGCCTGGGTCTCTTGTTTTGCGACCCTGGCCAAATCCACCGTTTGCGTGTAAAAAACGTATTGGCCGTCCGTATAATCGATGCCGATGGCAGTCAAATACACCATATTCTGAATGACCTTTTGGTCCCAGCAGCCGGTCGTCAAGAACAGACACAGCAAAAGCGGGAAAAGCTTCCTCCCGGTTTTCATGAAACCTCCTCCCTCAGTCGGATCTTTTTTTGTTGGTGATCAAAGAAAGCAAGGGGCGGACAAGCACCTGCGCCAGATCGGAAAAGATCATGGGGGAGCGGCTAAGGACATACGGCTGTCCAAAAGGGGAAAGCGTGGACAGGTAGAGCACGGTACCGATGACACTGATGACAAAACCGTACATGCCAAGAATCGAACTGAGCAGGAAGACGGCAAAACGGGTGATCGTGACAGCGCCACTCAGGGATTGGTTTACCAGCGTAAAAGAGGCGACGATCGTCAGCGAGCCGATGAACAGCTGGGAGGGAGAGGTGAGCCCTGCCCGAATGGATGCGTCCCCAATAATCAACCCGCCTACCAACGCCAGCGTTTGCCCGACGTTTTTGGGCAGGCGTGCCCCGGCTTCGCGCAAGAATTCAAAAACAAAGAGAATGCCCAGCATCTCGATCGGCGAAGAAAAGGGCAGTCCCTTTCTGCCTTGACTCACGGTGGCCAGAAGCTGAAAAGGAAATTGCTCGACATTGTATGCCGACAGCGCCACCCAAAAGCCGGGAAGAAAGATCGCCAGCCAGATGCCAAACAGGCGCAAAACCCGCTCCAGCCAAATATAGGCCACGGGGTATTGGTCGTCTTCAGGGGCCTTGACCAGCTCCGGCAGGCTGCTGGGCACAAGCAGGGCGATGGGAGAGTTGTCTGCCAGGATGGCGGCTTTTCCCTGCAAAAGCAGATAGGTGACGTAATCGGGCCGTCCCGTGTAGTCGGTCAAAGGAAAAATAGAGTAGGGATTGTCGGTAATCGTTTTTTCCAGATTGGCGCTGGTTACGACCTCAAGCGATTCGTTTTTGACAAGGCGCTCTCTCAAAAGCCCGATAAGCTCTACGGGAGCCTTGTCAGTCATATAAAGCAGTGCCACCCGAGTTTTTGACTTGGTGCCCAAGGTAAAGGATTCATAGGCCAAAGAAGTGGTCCTCAACCTTTTGCGGACCAGGGCGACATTGGCCGATAGATCCTCGACGAAGCCGTCGCGGGGTCCTTTGATCGAAACCTCCGTATTGGCTTCTTCCGTCGAGCGCTGCGGGCGGTTGGAAAGACCGCAGGAATACGCACCCTTTCCACGCCAAAAAAGCAACAGCTCTCCGGCAAATAGCCGCTTTGTCCACTCCGTAAAGTCAGCAGGCAAAGGTTCTGCGAGAAAAGCGTCGAGCCCAGATCCTTCGTCCATTTCTTTTAGCTCAGGCAGGATGGTATCTTGCATCTGCTTGATATCGATCAGACCCTCGCAATAAACGAGAATGAATCCGGAGCCATCTCTTAATGAAACCGACTGGATCATGACATCCGCGCAGTGGGCAAAAGCTCGCCGCAGTTCGTCTTCGCCCGGATTTTCCAGAACGCCGAGAGCAGGCTCGCTTCTCAATTGGTAGCTCGGCAACGGCTTTTGCTCACGATTCATGATGACGTCCCTTCTGCTGTTTTCCCGCGACCAAGGCGACGATGGCAAGAACCATGGTAAGCACCAGGACGATGATCGCCGACATGGGAAAATACCATCTCGATAAAAAGGTGAGAAACTGCATGTCCGAAAAGGGCAAGCTCATCAGGGCGAGCATCGATGCGCCAAGAAACGAGAGAACCCCCAAGCGCTGTTTTGGTTTGCTGATTTGCAACAGCTCGGTCACAAGAAAGAGACAAAGAGAGAGGCGGACGAACGCCCCGGACAGCCACTGGTAAATGGAAAGAAATTCGAGATTTTCGATGTATCTGCCCATGGTCAGCAGCCGCCACTGCTCATAGGAAGGATAGCGCTGCTTGGTCGCTTCTACCGGTCCGAATTCCGCGATAGCCCCAGTCAGCGGGCTAAGTGTGAGAATGATGATAATCCCTCCGAGCACTAAGAGGTACATGAACTTCGTTTCCGTTCTCAGATGATGCTGCAAAAACAGAATCAGGACAATTTCCAGGAAGCCTCCAGCCGCATAGAGCATGCCATTTATAACCGGAGTCATTCCGTTTTGAAACAAGGGCAAAAGCAAATGGTAATCCTTCTTGGGCATATTGCCAAAGCCGACTAAAAAGCCGAACAAGACGACGAACGGCAATAGCAGCCCGGAGGCGATAGCGATCGAATGGATTCCGGCATACGCCGCAGCTACACTAAGCAAGACGAGGACCAATCCCGTTACGATTTCCGGAGTGTTCGGCAAATAGTTGACGGTTGTCCAGGTCTGCGTGTCGGTCAAATTGACGAATGCCATCAAGTACAAAAGAAGCATGAACGGGAAAAGCAAAAGGCGGCTCCCGACGTGTCCGACGGTGGCTTCCAGCCAATCGGAGAGCGACTGCCTGTTCATCCGGCGACAGATGAGAAAAAGAAGCCAAAGCCATCCGATGAAGGGAATGGCTACCAACAGAACGCTGATCCAGGCGTCCCGGCCTGCTTTGCTTAGCAAGAGGGGAATGATCGTTACGTGAGTGGTGATCCCGACAGACAACATGATCATCATCACAGCTTGCAAAAATCCAATAGATCCTGTTTGGTTTCTCACGGACCGGTGCACTCCTTTTTCAAAGGATGTCCATACTATGTACAAAAAGGAAAGGCGTTATGTAATGTCTACCCGGCACCCGTTTTTCCACTGGAAAAAAAAGAATCTTTCATTTTGTGCGCCTCATACGAAAAAATATGGTATGCTACTAGGCAGAAAAAAGCAGTGAGGAGTGCAGCGATGTATCAGCTAGTGCGGAAATTCCTGTTTCAGATGGATGCGGAAGAAGTGCATGAAAAAACCGTCCATCTCCTCAAAGTGGCAGAAAAATCAGCGGCAGGCAAAAGTCTTCTAAAGATGATGTATCAGGTGCGCGACGAGCGGCTTGAGACGAAGCTTTGGGGGATTACGTTTCCCAATCCGGTTGGGCTCGCCGCGGGCTTTGACAAAAATGCGGAGGTGTACCACGCCCTGGCAGCGCTCGGCTTTGGCTTTGTCGAGGTCGGGACGATCACGCCGCAAGGCCAGCCGGGCAATCCGAAGCCGCGGCTGTTCAGATTAGTGGAACATGGCGCCATCATCAACCGAATGGGCTTTAATAATCTGGGGGCATATTTGGCATCCCAAAATCTGATCGATTACGCTTATGCCGATATTCCGATCGGGATCAACATCGGCAAGAACAAGATTACGCCAAATGAACACGCCGCCAGCGATTACAGCAAGTGTTTGGACATGCTGTACAGCTACGGCCATTACTTTGTCATCAATGTCAGTTCGCCAAACACACCGAATTTGCGCGATTTGCAGGAGACCGAGAGCTTGCGCAGCTTGATTCGCGCAGTCAAGGACAAGGCTTCCGAGCTGGAATCGCGGGGAGCCAAGGCGAAGCCGATCCTGTTGAAGGTGGCTCCCGATATGGCAGACGAGCAGATGCGCGACGTCGTGCAGGCTGCCGTGGCAGAAGGAATCTCCGGTATCATTGCGACGAATACGACATTGTCCCGCGAGCCTGTGCAAGACCATCCGAGAGCGAATGAGGCAGGCGGCTTGAGCGGAAAACCGCTCGAAGCGAGAGCGACCGCCTGGGTCAAGGAGATTTATCAGGAAGTCGGGGACAAGGTGCCGGTCATCGGAGTGGGCGGCATCTTTACCGGAGAGGATGCGTACCGCAAGATTCGCGCCGGCGCCAGCCTCGTCCAGGTCTATTCAGGCATGGCGTATCAGGGGCCGGGGATTGTCAAAATGATCAACAAGCAGCTGCTCCAATTCCTGAAGCGCGACGGCTTTTCGCACATTAGCGAAGCAGTCGGCGTAGATGCACGGTAATTTTGTGATAAAAGCTTGGGAGGCGAGCCAGTCTGCAGCTTTCAGAGTAGCAGCTTCGGCATCTGGCGGTTTGCAGCTTTCAACTGCCAAAGAGAAAAGGGAGAACTGGCACGTTCTCCTTCAGGCTGTCGAGAAAGTCGACAGCCATTTTTATTTCCCTGTATTTTATGACGACACCGCGTTAATGTGTTATAATATTCTTGTAATTACATTTACTGGCGGGTGATTATTGTGCTTTCCTCTAATGAAAAAAAGCAACAAATGCAATATGAATTTGTATGCCTTGATGAGTTGGTCCCGGAGGACCATTTGCTACGAGTTATTCAAAAGCATGTAGACTTCTCTTTCATCCGAGAAAAAGTACGCCAATACTATTGTGAAGATAACGGTAGACCAGCCATTGATCCGGTGGTTTTATTTAAAATGATTTTCATTGGATACCTTTACGGTATCCGGTCAGAAAGACAACTCGAAAAGGAAATTCAGACGAATATCGCTTACCGCTGGTTTCTTGGCCTTTCACTAACAGATCGAGTTCCAGACCACACTACCATCAGTTGGAATCGTCGAACTCGTTTTAAAAACACAAATGTTTTCCAAGAGATTTTTGATGAAATCGTTCGCCTTGCTATCCAACATCGCATGGTTGGCGGACGTGTTTTGATAAGTGATTCCACTCATCTGAAAGCAAATGCGAACAAACGTAAATTTAAGAAGCATGTTATTGAAAAATCTAGTCGAGCCTACCTTAGTGATTTAGAAGCAGCCATTAATGAAGACCGTGAAGCACACGGAAAAAAGGATTGAAGCCTAGAGAGGATGTGAAGGAAGAAAAGGAAATCAAGGTGAGTACTACTGATCCGGACAGTGGTTACATGGTTCGTGACGGAAAGCCTGAAGGCTTTTTCTATCTCGATCATCGGACAGTCGATCATAAGTACAATATCATAACTGATGTACACGTGACTGCGGGTAACGTTCATGATTCTGTTCCTTATGTAGATCGGCTACAACACCAAATTGAGAAGTTTGGGTTTACAGATACCATTGAAGCCGTTGCATTGGATGCTGGCTATTTAACTACTCCAATCTGCAAGGCTCTGCACGATCTAAATATCTTTGCCGTCATTGGCCATCGAGCTTTTTCACCTGTTAAAGGCCTTATCGCCAAATGGCGGTTTAAATATGATCCCGAAAAGAATGTCTATATTTGCCCCCAAAAACATGAGCTTGCTTATTCGACAACTGACCGTAACGGATACAGAATGTATAAGTCAAATAAAGAAATATGTAAGGCATGTCCGATGCTCACTATGTGTACACGGTCAAAAAATCACCAAAAGGTGATAACCAGGCATGTATGGGAAGAGAGTAAAGAATGGGTTCGACAGAACCGCTTAAGTAAGTCAGGAAAATACCTATACAGGTTGAGATACCAAACGATAGAGCGAAGTTTTGCAGATGCCAAAGAACTGCATGGACTTCGCTATTGTAGGTTGCGCGGACGTGAAAATGTCCAAGAGCAAGCGTTGCTGACAGCAACCGTTCAAAATATAAAAAAGATAGCACTCCACCTTGCAAAGGCATGTTAGGTGTGGTGCTATCTAAGACTTCCAGCACTTCGTGCTCAATTTTATTGTTATGAAAGAAGAAACTCCAACATATTGTGGGGTTTCTCGACAGCCTGAGGGAGAACTGGCACGTTCTCCTTTTTCTTTTGCAACCCATCGTATATAATAGACAATCATCTGCGAATTTTTGGAAAAGAATAAAATGCAGCAAGGTGCCCTTATGAATAGTAAGGGGTAACAGGGAATCGGGTGAAACTCCCGAGCGGTCCCGCCACTGTAACCAGGGGAATGCTCTTTTTTCGAAAGCCACTTGTCGATTTGACGGGGAAGGCAAAAGAGCGTATTGATCCGGAAGCCAGGAGACCTACCTTGCTGCCACACCCATGAGCCTTCGAGGAAAGGAGAGGTGAGCCCAAACGAAACGACTGTTCGCAGTATCGTTAGTTGCCGTGTGCCAAGCTCATCCAAATCGGGTGAGCTTTTTTGCGTGTGTTCTTTAGAGAATCAGAGTAAGGAGTGTTGCTGAATGAGGGGTAGACGCACCGTTGCCAGTGGTCTTCTGATAACAGGATTTCTTGTTTACTTGCTGTTCAATACGCCACAAACCGGACATGCCATGCATATTATGGAAGGGTATTTGCCGGCAGGGTGGTCGCTGTTTTGGTGGGCTGTTTTTCTGCCCTTCTTTTTCCTCGGCTTGCGTCAGGTTCAACGCATTGTCAAAGAGAAGCCCGAATTCAAGCTGCTTTTAGGGGTAGCGGGAGCCTTTGCATTTGTCCTGTCCGCGCTGAAAATTCCGTCCGTGACAGGCAGCAGCTCCCATCCCACAGGAACAGGGCTGGGCGCGATCTTGTTTGGTCCGCTGGTCATGTCTGTACTGGGCAGTCTGGTGCTCTTGTTTCAGGCGCTGCTGCTCGCGCATGGGGGCTTGACGACACTCGGCGCCAATGCGTTTTCCATGGCGGTTGTTGGCCCGTTCGTCGCATATGGCGTGTATCGGCTGGTGGCCAGAAAGAAAGGTGGCCAGAAGCTCGGCATTTTTCTCGCGGCAGCGCTGGCTGACCTCAGCACCTATCTGGTCACTTCCGTTCAACTGGCGCTGGCATTCCCGGCTGCTTCTGGCGGGATTATGGCTTCCTTTGTCAAGTTTGCGGGGATATTTGCCTTGACGCAGGTGCCGCTGGCGATCAGCGAGGGACTGCTGACGGTGCTCGTGTGGAATTGGCTTCAAGCCTACAACGCGCAAGAATTGTCGCAGCTGAAGCTGCTGAAAAGGGAGGGGTAAGAGATGAAGCGTTGGACGAACTGGCTGCTCATTTTGGCGGCAGCGGTACTGGCGGTGGTGCCATTGCTGGTCGTAAAAGATTCGGAATTCGGCGGAGCCGATGGAGCGGCAGAGGAAGCGATCATGGAGGTGGCTCCTGACTACGAGCCGTGGTTTCAGCCTTTGCTCGAACCTCCCGGCGGTGAGACAGAAAGCCTCTTGTTCGCCCTGCAGGCTGCTCTGGGAGCAGGCGTGATCGGGTATGCCATCGGCTTGTACCGGGGCCGCCTGAAAAACAGGCAAGAATGATTGGACGGATCGACTCCCTCGCTTACGAAAACAGGCTGAAGAGGCTGCCGCCCGAACAGAAGCTGCTCTTTTCGCTGGCCATGCTGCTGTTGGCACTGATCAGCCATCCGCTTGTCCAGGGCATTCTGTTCGTCTGGATGAGCGTCTGGATCGTCGTCTATGCCCGCACTCCATGGCGGATCTATTTTGTCGTGGTGGCTGCCTCCGTCGCCTTCCTGCTCGCCGGAAGCCCGGCGCTGCTCCTGGAGGCATCCAGACTGGCGGAATGGACACGGGATGACAATGCAATCGCATCCTGGCAGTTGGGAAGCTGGGTTGTCTATGTGACGGCAGAGGGGCTGTCCAGGGCCATGAGCCTGGCCGCCCGCTCGCTGGCGGCGCTCTCCTGCTTTTCCTTTATTCTTTTTACAGTTCCCTTTGCCGAGGTTTTGCAAGTGTTCCGCCGGATCGGCATCCCCTCCATTCTGACTGATCTGATGATGATCATGTACCGTTTTGTCTTCGTTCTTCTGGAGACAGCCGAGCAAATCTGGACGGCGCAAAAGGCCAGAGGAGGGCACCGCGGCACGGCGGGAACACTCAAGGATGCGGGCAGGCTGATCGTTCAATTATTTATCCGCACGATGGCACGCTACCGCCAGATGTACATCAGCATGACGGCAAGAGGGTTTACGGACGATTTCCGCGTCCTGGTCCATGCCTCCCATATGCGTTCCAAAAGGTACGAATGGGAAGCGGTAGCCGGATGTCTCCTGCTGGCGATGCTGGAATGGTGGATGGGAGGATGAGGCGCGAGTGGCATTCGAAGTGACGACAGATGCAGCAGAACAGACAGATGCAGCAGAACAAGCAGATGCATCAGAACAGACAGCTAGAGCTGCCTTGGACATATTGCGATTTTCATTCGTTCACTACACGTATCCGGGAGCTTCCCAACCGGCGCTCAACGGACTTTCTCTCGGTGTCCCTGCCGGAAAAAAGTGTGTGCTATTGGGCCACAATGGCTGCGGAAAGTCCACCATGTTTCTGCATGCGAACGGAATTTTTCGGCCGAATCTGGGCCAAGTCCTGTGGAAAGGGAAGGCCGTTTCCTACGACCGGGCTCATTTGCTCAAGCTGAAACAAAAAATCGGTCTGGTGTTTCAGGACCCGGAGCAGCAACTGATCGCCGCGACGGTTGCCGAGGATATCTCCTACGGACTATGCAATCAAAAGCTGCCGGAAGACGTTGTCAGGGAAAAGGTGTACCGCACGATGGAAACATTCGGGATGACCGAATGGGCAGAAACGCCGATTCACCGGCTCAGCCTAGGGCAGAAACGGCGTGTGGCATTGGCCGGAGTCATGGTGCTGGAGCCGGAGCTGCTGCTGCTGGACGAGCCGACAGCCTATCTGGATCAAGAGCAGACGAGAAATTTTGTGCAGGAGCTGGACCGCATCCATGCGGCCGGAACGACAATCCTGATGGCTACGCATGACATTGACCTCGCATTTGCCTGGGCCGACTGGGTGCTGGTCATGGAAAAAGGGAAGCTGGCCCTGGAAGGAGAGCCGGAGGCGGTTTTCTCCCGGCGGGATACTCTGGAGAGGCTGCAGCTTCGTACGCCTGCTGTCTTCGATGTGTGGGAAGCGTTGCCTGCCGCCCTGCGGGAAGAGATCGGTTCCTCCCGGGTGCCGAGGTCCGTGGAGGAGCTGACTGCGGGATTGCGGCGAATAGCTGCAAGCTGCATTACATAAGCCGGTCGCTTGTGCTGGAGGAGCAGCAGTACAGACAGCATCCATGCAGGTGCAATATCGGAACAAAAACAGACTCCAAGTGGTTGAAATATTGGGACAAAACGGATTTCATGTCGTTGAAATATTGGAGTAGAACAGATTTTCATGTTGCTGTACTATTGGAGAAGTGCAGGCCTGCGTTCGCATGGCTTTTAGCAAATCAGGCTGCGAAAAAGGCAGCTTTTTTTGTACGCATGGTGACGCTTCTCACACCTGTCAGTCGGCCGTTTCGTTACGATAAGAGCAGCTGAAGCTGATTGGCAGGACAGGAGGGCGAGCGATGAGCTTGTTGAAAGAACGTGATTACGCTGTAAGTCCGTTTATCGTGGTCTGGGAGCTGACGAGAGCGTGTGCTTTGCAATGCCTGCACTGCCGGGCTGAGGCGCAGTACGCATCGGATCCGGCACAATTGACGTTTGAGGAAGGAAAAAGACTGATTGACGATATCGCGGAGATGGATCGTCCGCTGCTCGTTTTTACGGGAGGGGATCCATTGATGCGCCGAGATTTGTTTGAGCTGGCCGAGTACGCTGTTCAGGAAAAGGGTCTGTCCGTATCCATGACCCCCAGCGCTACGCCGAAGGTCACTTTTCAGGCAGCGCGCCGCGCCAAGGAAGCGGGGCTGGCGCGGTGGGCATTCAGCCTGGATGGATCGACTGCCGAGGTCCATGATCACTTTCGCGGGACGGCAGGCTCGTACGAAATGACACAGAGAGGCATCGGCTATTTGCAGGAGCTGGGGATACCGATCCAGATCAATACGACAGTCTCGCGCTACAACCTTCATGACTTGCCATTGATTGCAGAGGTCGTCCGGGAGATGGGAGCTGTATTGTGGAGTCTGTTTTTTCTCGTCCCGGTCGGCAGAGGGATGAAAGCAGACATGATCACCCCGGAGCAGCACGAAGAAGTGATGACCTGGCTGTACCAGGTGAACCAACAAATGCCGTACGATGTAAAAGTGACGGAAGCCCCTCATTTTCGCCGTGTCTGGAACCAGCTCAGGCAGCGCGAGACAATGCCTCGGGATGCGCGGACGAAGAAGCGTCCGGATTGGCTGGGCAGAGCCCCAAAAGGAGTCAATGACGGGGATGGCTTTGTCTTTGTCAGCCACATCGGCGATGTCTACCCGAGCGGTTTTCTTCCTGTAAAGGCGGGAAATGTTCGCGAGGGCTCTCTCAGGCAGATCTATCGGGAAGCGCCCGTAATGAAGCAGTTGCGGGACAAGTCTCTCCTCAAGGGAAAGTGCGGTCGTTGTCCATACAAGGAAATCTGCGGAGGCTCAAGAGCCCGGGCCTACGGCGTAACGGGCGATTACCTGGAAAGCGACCCTTACTGTGCTTATGATGAGGGCATTAGCGCGAACGCCGGAGAAACTTGCCAAGCGACGTAAGCAATTTTTTGTGCAATCGGAAAAGAAAGGAGAGCGTCGGAAATGAGAGCGTTCATCCCCAACCAGCACGGCGCCTGGGCGATGCTGATCGTGCCGTTTCTGTTCGGCGTGTTTGCGTCCGCTCCCGTGATTTTTCACCTCCCTTTGTTTTTGGGCTGGCTGCTGCTGTATCTGTTTACCTTTCCGCTGCTGCAGTTGATTCGCACCGGCAAGAAAGACCGTTACAAAAAGCCGCTCATGCTCTATGGTGTGCTGCTCGCTCCGCTCGCCGGAGCGTTGCTGCTGGCAAAGCCGGGATTGAGCTGGTACGCGCTGTCGCTGCTGCCGTTCTTCTTGATCAACTGCTACTACGCGCGAAAAAATCAAGAGCGGGCGATTGCGAACGATTTTGCGGCGGTGCTTCTGTTCAGCTCTATCGTCTTTGTCACCTATAAAATCGGCGGGGGCAACGACTGGGGAGTCGCTTTGTCGCTGTTCTCTCTGAGTGTTCTTTACTTTGCGGGAACGGTCTTTTACGTCAAAACGATGATCCGCGAGAAGCGGAACAAAGTGTTTTACTGGCTGTCAGTTTGCTATCATATCATTCAAATTGCCGTGATGGCCTGGCTGTTCTCGCCCTGGCTGCTATTGCCGGCCGGCGCGCTTTTGATCCGGGCGATCGTTTCGCCCCGGCTGCAGCCGTCCATAAAAGTCGTCGGAATCTCGGAGATCGGCTATGCCGTGATGATGACGGCCACCGTTCTGTGCTTGTATCTGTGAGGGATCGCGTTGCTTTTCTGTCTGCGTTCCCATCGCTTGGCTGGACGCAAGGACAGGGCAAATTGGATTAGCTCAACCGGCAAAGGAGCACACTAAACTCCAATCGGGCATGCAGCTAATAAGAGCGGAAAGCTTGCCGATGGGAGGGAATGGCGATGAAGAATATTGCTGTTTGGAGAGCCCTCGCCGGAGGTCTCGCAGCAGCGGCCTTTGCACTCATTCAGTGGATGATGTCGTAGGACCAACTTGCACCACATCAACGAGCCTGTGGGCGTGATTGCCAAGGCTCGTTTTTCATTGGAAATACCTAGAATTCGGACTATTCCTTTTGTATAATGGTTTCTACATAATCCATAGGAGGCGTTCTTATGAAGTACACGATGATGGTTAGGGCTCAAATTCAAGGGGAAGACGCATAACTTGCCCTGTAAACTGCGAGCTTCCCCTGAAATGGGGAAGGGGTTTTCATTTTGGTGGACAAGGAACGGAACGAGCAGGATCGTTTGCAAACAGAGGGCGCGGAAGCTGCCGGTCCCGCCAGAGCTATCGGCCATTTGCCAGCGGTGTTGGCGTGGCTTGGCTTTCTCGGGTTTTTCAGCGTATTGAATGAAACGGTATTTACCGTATCCTTGCCGGACATCGCCAACCAATTTGGCATACCGCCATCCACCGCCAACTGGGTAACGATCAGCTTTGTCATTACTTTCGGGATCGGTTCGGCCATTTATGGCAGACTGGCCGATATGTACGGCGTCAAATGGCTGCTTGTCATCGGTTTGTGTATATACAGCGGAGGATCGCTGCTCGGTCTGTTCGCGCCATTTTCATTTCCGGCTGTCATTGCTGCCCGGTTTATTCAAGGCGCAGGGGCATCGGCCGTTCCCGCGATGATCATGGTCATGATCGCCCGCTATATCGGACCTGAAGATCGCGGGAAAGCATTTGGAATCGTAGGCTCCATGGTTGCTATGGGAGAGGGAATCGGCCCCGTCATCGGAGGTGTCGTGGCAGACACGATTCATTGGTCATTCCTTTTTTTGCTCCCGGTAGTAACGCTTGTCTCCATTCCTTTCTTTCTGCGGGTATTGCCGCACGAGCCTTCTCGCAAAGGGAAAGTGGATGTGAAGGGCGCTTTGCTGCTTTCGGCTGTGATGGCGATGTTTACCCTGTATACGACAGGATACCAATGGGGGTATCTGGCGGGGAGCTTTCTCCTGCTAGGGATGTTTGCCTTCTATATTCGTCGCGTGGAACAGCCGTTTATCGAACCATCCTTGTTTAGGAAACCGAGGTTTGTCAAAGGCGTTCTGACGGGATGCATTTTGCTCGGGACTGCCGCAGGCTTCATTTCCATGGTGCCGTATATGATGAGAGACGTGCATCATTTGAGTACGGGCTTGATCGGGGGAGGAATTCTGTTCCCGGGTACCATGAGCGTAGCGTTTTTCGGTGTTGTTGGAGGGAGACTGGCCGATAGGCGAGGGCATCTGTTTGTATTGTCTCTCGGTGTGTTCCTGATCACTATGAGCTTTCTCGGCACAGCACTGTTTGCTGACCAAACACCGTGGCTTATGACTGGTGCACTGGTGCTGGCATTTGGCGGTCTGTCCTTTGTGAAAACAGCGATCTCCTCCAGTGTGGCAGAGACGCTGGAAGAACACGAAGCCGGCGCTGGCATGGGAATGCTCAACCTGGCTTGCTTCTTGTCAGAGGGGATCGGGGCAGCGATCGTCGGCGGCTTGTTATCGAATAGCCTGCTGGACTTCCCTTTGCTCCCGACAGTAGGCCAGCCTGCGGCATTCGTCTACAGCAATTTGCTGATCGTCTTTGCTTTGCTCGTGTTTGTTGGCCGAGTGATATACTCATCAGCATATGGCCGTAAACAAAGCTGACAAAATGATTGATTTTATACAGCGAAAACTGCTGGATGCGAAAAACAGCCGGATGCTTGTCCGGCTGTTTTTGTTGTCTAGGCTCTGTTGCCATATAGTGTTGATATTTTATCAAAATAAGAGATGCAACTAAAACGCTGCGCCTCTAACAGATATTGCCTCTGGATTATGCTAACTGCCTATATATTTGAATAGATGAATTCTGTTTTATTTGGTTAGATTGTAACTCCAATTAATTAAATCGTAGATTTCATCTTTAGGAAAAGGACTATCCAAAACAATTGTAATCCAATGCTCCTTATTCATATGGTATGCAGGCAAAATTCCTTGTTGACTCCTTAATAAACGATTTATTTCCGGGTCGCACTTCAAGTTAATTATATCGACTCTTCCTTCCCCTGATACACCTAATTTGATTCTCGGTACATTCATAATCACTCCATACCACTTGCCATCCTTGTTGTGTCGTAATACCGCATAATCTGGATACTTGAACCAAGGGTAGTCTGGCTCTGTGCCAAATTTCTCCTTTACATAAGTAAATATTTCTTCTCTATTTATCAAAAAAATACCTCCCGAAATACCTTGTCTGTCTTTCTGTTATACGAATAATTTTTGTCGCCCATAATTTTACTAATTTACAGTAAAACTTGACAGTCGCAAACTGTCATATGTCTCTGTCATTTCGTAGTTGTCGAGATACGCTGTAGTCACGCCTTTAAAGCGGTCTATCCATTGTTTCAAACGAGAATGGAGACTGTTGACATTTTAAAGGTGATACAAGCCAGAGCCTTTAACAGAGCCTTTGTCTAAAGAAATTTCGGCCCCCCTATAACTTTAGTTAGTCTACAGAGCAAGATTTTCGAACTAGACTTACATTGCCCGTTGTACAAGTTTTCTTATTCGTTGATGGAACGCCGTGTGCGCTGAAAGGCGCCCGCACGGTGTAGGCTCGTTCGAAAGCCATGCGTGGTATAAGGCGAGAATAGCGACAATCCTCCAGTGGTCGGTTGGATGCCAGAGCAAACGGCCGGTGGAGATCATTGGGTAAACAAGGAGGAATATCAGGACGGCTTCCATGTAGTAGTGAAAAGCACGAAGGCTGGCAGTGCATATCTCGTTCCCAGCGGCATACCCGGCGATGAGAACCGGATCCGACTGGCCGCAGTTGGCAGCACCGATGTGACCGCAGCCGATGCGGAAACGGTGATCACCATTGCCCCGAGGGAGACAAAGCTGACCCATGGAGGACAATACGTTCTCTATGCAATTGATCAACAGGGCATTGTTTCCCTGCCCACCCCGATTGTTTTTGCTGTTGACCTGGAAGGGCCCGTCTCGGAGGATGCCGAGACAAAAGCTGGAGGATGGGAAGAGACGGCGAAGATGATGGAGCCGAATATCGGTGGAGCAGCCGCGGTTTTGCCAGATGGTGAAATTCTGGTCGCTGGAGGCAGTATGAAAAAAACAGTGGTCATGTACGACCCGCGTCGTGAAAAGTGGACACAACTGGAAGACATGAGCGTGCCTCGGTACGGTCCGGCTGCAGCCGTACTGCCTGATGGCAAGGTACTGGTCGTTGGCGGCGACCCGGAAGGAAGGGGTACATTTTTAAAGTCGACAGAAGTGTACGATCCAAAAGCGGATAGCTGGACCGAAAGTATCCCCATGGAAATGGAACGGTTTAAGCCGGCAGCTGCAACGCTTGAGGACGGAAGAATTCTCGTAGTGGGAGGTTTTTCAAAGAAAGGCGTTCAAAAGTCAGCGGAAATATTTGATCCAGAGACCGAAGAATGGAGCAGCGCTGCAAACATGAATACAGGAAGGGAAGGTGCTGGCGCAGTTCTTCTTCCAACCGGAGAAGTATTGGTAATGGGCGGTATAGATGCGGCCGGCAACGAGCTGAAGTCCGCGGAAGTCTACGATCCCGACGCGGATTCGTGGACATATGCAAGTGATATGTATGAGAAACGATACAAGCCTTCAGCAGTCGCATTGAAAAATGGCAAAGTGCTGGTAGCAGGGGGGATTTCGGAGAGCTCGGCGGAAATATATGATCCCCGAACCGATACGTGGGAGTATACCGTTCCGCTTTCCAGCAGACGCTTGGAAGGAGTAGCTGCGCCTCTCCCGGATGGACGCGTCATCGTAGCTGGCGGCTATGATCGGTCGGAATTGGCGACAGCCGAGACCTATGCGCCTCATCTGGAAGTAACGCTTTTGTTTGCAGAAGAAGTCACGCTTAGCAGAGATCTTGATGACGTCAAGGGTATGATCAGTTATTCGGTAGATGGAGGCCCTTACGAATCTTTGGGCCGGGACGATACGATTCAATTCTCCGCGAACAAGCTGGTGATTACCCTTGATTTGTTGCCAAACGGAAGCTATGTTCAGGTGAGGGTGGGGGAGGCGATTGTGGAGGATGAGGCCGGGAACCCAAATGAGGAGCAGTTGACAGACGAGCTGCGTTACTAAAACAGCGATTGCCTTCGCGACGAAACAATCCGCGCCATTATAAGCGAAAGCCCTCCTCGACAGAGAAGGGCTTCGCTTGTTCGCATCATGAATGTTTGTCCCGGGAAGGGTTTGTTTGCTCTTATGTTCCTTGTTTACGTGAGGATAATTGCCTTTGATTCGTAAGTCCATCATTGGGCGGCTTGGAAAAGCCGCCCGCAAGCATTGCAAATTAATCACAGTCGCAACCGACGATTACCAACAGGATGAACAGAACCAAAATCAAAGAAAAGTTGTCGCCAAAAATTCCGCAGCTGCTGGACACTCTGAATCACTCCTTAGCTAGGTTTGGAAAAAGCTTCAAAATAAGCTATGCGTGAGAAGAGTGTGGGGTAAGGGCGAATGCGGAGATTGATCAAAATTGGGTGCCGTGATGGTAGCCGCGGATTTTTCATCAAACCAATATAAAAAAGCCCTCTTGAACGGGAAGGGCTTTGCTTATTTAGCTGGCGGTTGTTTATTCAGCATTGCCAGGAAGTTGATGAACACAGTGGCAGTACGCCTATTTGTACAGAATATCATCCCGTAGCGACCCGACCTTGGTCAACGCATCATCAATATCTTCTTCACTTACACCAAAATGGGCAAGGGCAGCATGCAAATGCTTCACAATGGCGTCAAAGTGAACCGGCTGCAGATTCATGCCTTCATGGGCCTTTGCCATCGATTGGCCCGAATATTGATTTGGCCCACCCAGGGCAAAGCTGATGAACTTTGTTTGATGCTTCCGCTGCTTCTCCATATCGGTGTTGGCAAAAAAATGGTTCACGGTATCATCAGCTAAAACCAACTCATAAAAGTAGTCAACGACTTTAGCAACTGTTTCTTCGCCACCGTATTTTTCGTAAAACGTTGCCATGATGAAACCTCCCTGGTAGACATAGATCAATGTAGGTATTCCGCAAATGACGAAAACTTATGATAGACTTTCGCAATAATCCTCTGCAAAACAGGACATCAAAGCGCGAAACAATCTCTTCGCCACTCTCTCTATAGCCAAAAGGGCGCATACATGAACAAAGCCCTCCTCAAGTGGTCTTACCCCTGTCAAGTAGACAGACTTTAATAAGCCCTTTCATTTCAATGTTAGTTAAGCTGCTTGAGCTCGGTATTGTACCGGGCTCAGGTTGTTTAAGCGGGTCTGAAAACGTTTGTGATTGTAAAAACGAATGTAGTTATGAATGGCGTTCTGTACTTCTTCATCCGTTTTGAAGTTGTGTAAATACAGACACTCTGATTTCAGATGGCTGAAAAAGCTCTCGATACAAGCGTTGTCCAAACAATTTCCTTTTCTGGACATACTCGCCGTGATGTTATATTGTTGGAGTAGTTGGTTATATTGTCGGGATGTGTATTGGAATCCTTGGTCGCTATGCAACAGGACTCCGTTCACATCTCCTTTTTTTATGGCAGCCTTGACCGTATCGATCACCAGCCGCAGATCGTTTCTTTTGCTCAACTTGTAGGCAACAACTTCGTTGTTGAACAGATCGTAAATAACAGATAAATATAGTCGACGTCCGCTGAAAATTACGTAAGTAATATCGGTTACCCATTTTTCGTTCGGACGTGAAGCAGTAAATTCACGGTTCAGTTTATTTTCGGAAATCACGACCTTCTCTTTGTGGCCGAAATGTTTTCGCTTCTTCCGAATACAAGCCTGGATGCCTAGTTCTCTCATGAGCCGATACACCCGCTTATGATTCACGTGAATCCCATACTTTTGACGAAGCCACACCTTCACTCGCGGATAACCGTATATTTTGTTTACCTCTTGATGACACTCCAAAATCTTTGTCTTCAAATCCTCATCCTCCACCAACTTGCTAGACAGACTCTGTTGTCGGGCTACCCACTTGTAATAACCACTTCGCGAAACACCTGCGAGAGAGCACAACATAAGAATCGGATATCTTTCAGACAGTTCCTTTATAATGGCGTAGGCTTTGGCTTGTTCTCTTTGATTCTTCACCGCCTTTCGAGTCCGAGCCACTTTTTTAGATACTCATTTTCTGCTCGTAACCGAACATTTTCCTCTTCCAAACTCATGGGGTGTTTCCGCGGCCTTCCTTTCCGAAATCCTCTGGACTTGCCTCGTTTTTCTTCAAGCCCCTCCAGCCCTTCATTCTCAAAGTGTCTGACCCATCTCATCACGATTTTATGACTCGGTATACCAAGCTCTCTTGCGATTGTGGTGCTTCCAACTCCCTCTTCGAAATAGAGCCGAACAGCTTTTTCTTTGATTTCTTTGGAATAAGTCGTACGTATTTTCCCCATAGAAAAATCCCCTCCAAGTAAACAGTAAGGGACTTGCTTTTTCCTGTCTACTTAAAGGGGATAATATCAAAGCGAGAAGGGCTCTCTTCCTTTCATCATTATGTGGTGCTTTTGTACCGTTTGTCCCCAATCTGTCCCAATTTTCAGATGAAACACAAGATCATACTTCATACAAAAGGGATTTTATACGAGCATTCCTCTTACAGATCGTAATACAACTCAAATTCCTTCGGATTCACCGTACGCTCGACCTCTTGAATTTCGCCGCGTTTCACGGCAATCCAGCTTTCGATTACCTCGCGTGTAAAGACGCCGCCTTCGAGAAGGAAGTCACAATCTCTCTCCAGAGCATCCAGAGCTTCAGCCAGCGACCCTGGCGCGCTCTTGATATCCACTTTTTCGGCATCGGACAAGTCGTAAATGTTTTTGTCGATCGGACCGTAGCCCAGCTCGCGAGGGTCCAGCTTGCGCTTGATTCCGTCCAGTCCGGCCATCAGCATGGCGGCGAACGCCAGATATGGGTTGGCTGTAGAGTCCGGGGTGCGGAATTCAATTCGGGAAGCCTTCGGTGTTACGGCCGCGACTGGAATGCGGACAGCTGCCGAGCGATTTCCTTTGGAAAACACCAGATTGACGGGTGCTTCGTAGCCGGGAACCAGCCGCTTGAACGAGTTGGTGCTCGGATTGGTCAGGGCTATCAATGCCGGCGCGTGATGCAGGATGCCTCCGATGTAGTGGAGGGCCATCTCGCTCAAGTTCGCATATCCGCCTTTTTCAAAAAACAGCGGCGTGTCGCCGTTAAAGAGACTTTGGTGGACGTGCATGCCAGAACCGTTGTCGCCGACGATTGGCTTCGGCATAAAGGTGGCAGTTTTGCCATGCTTGGCAGCTACATTGCGCACGATGTACTTGAACAGAAGCAGGTTGTCTGCCGTCCGGGTCAGCGTGTCAAAGCGGAAGTTGATTTCGCCTTGGCCAGCCGTTGCTACCTCGTGGTGGTGGCGCTCGACTTTCAGACCCGCTTGCGACATCAGGGTGCACATTTCATTGCGGATATCCGCTTGCGAATCCGTCGGCTGAACCGGGAAGTAACCGCCTTTGTTGCGGACCTTGTAGCCAAGATTTTTTCCTTCCGCGCCAGTGTTCCAGTAAGCCTCCTCGGAATCGATGTGGTAGAAAGAGCCGGATGGACCGGAAGCATAGCGGACGTTGTCAAACAGGAAGAACTCCGATTCCGGACCAAAGTAGGCATCTGTTGCCACTCCGAGCTCCTGCAAATACGCTTCCGCCCTCAGGGCGATGCCGCGGGGATCGCGATCATAAGCGGACCCGTCGGGATTGTGAATGTTGCAGACGATATTCAATGTTTTGGCTTCGACGAACGGATCGACGAAGGCGCTGGCCGGGTCGGGAATCGCGACCATATCGCTTTCCTCGATGCCCTTGTAGCCTGTAAGGCTGGAGCCGTCAAAAGCGACGCCGTTGTGAAAAGTGTCCTCGTCGACAGCATAGGCAGGAATGGTGACATGGTGTTGGCGACCGAGCAAATCTACAATGCGGAAGTCCACATATTCAATGTTTTCCAGCTCAATGAGAGACAGAATTGTTTTAGCATCCATTCGAATCACTCCGTTCACGAATATTTATTAAGAATCCATTTTTAAACGTTCGACTTTCTTCTGTTTTCTATACTGAGGATTATAAAAGTTTACGAACGAGGCTGTCAAGAGGTTTAGTGACATTCAATGTTAGTTTTTCTAACATAATATTGCGGGGTGTTGTATCCGGTTCCTTTTTTGTAAAATATAGACGAACTATTTCGAACAAAAAGGGTGGAGGGATTTAGGTGAAGGTGCTGGTGTTGGGAGCGGGGGCAGTAGGCGGTTATTTCGGTGCCCGGCTCGCTGAAAAAGGGGTCGACGTCACGTTTCTCGTAAGGGAACGCAGACGGGAACAATTGAAGCAAAGAGGGCTGAGAGTACAAAGCGTTCACGGCGATATTCACCTGGAGCAGCCCCAATTGATTGTCTCGGGAGAAAAGGCAGGACCGTTTGATGTCATTTTGTTATCCAATAAGGCGTATCACCTGGATGACAGCATCGAGTCGATCGAGCCGTATGTAGGCGGAAATACGGTCATTCTGCCGCTTTTGAATGGAATCGCTCACATGGAGCGGTTGTGGGATACATTCGGTCGTGACCGGGTGCTGGGTGGATTGTGCTTCATCGAAACGACGCTGAACCCGGAGGGAGATGTCGTCCAGACAAGCCAGACGCACGACATGGTTTTCGGCGAGTGGGAGGGTGGAGGAAGCGAACGAGTCGAAGCGCTCAAACAGGCATTCGCCGGTACGAAAGCGAGCATTCGGGCCAGCGCCGATGTTCAGCGTGACATGTGGCAAAAATACTTGTTTATCACCACGCTGTCAGGAATCACGACATTGATGAATTCGTCAGTCGGTCCGATCCGCGATGCGGTGTACGGACTGGAGCTGACACGCCAGTTGGCCGAGGAAAGCGCAGCCGTTATGCGCAAGCTGGGAGCTCCGATCGACGAGGACGTTGAGGACAAGCAAATGGATACATTTATGAAGCAAGGCTATCGCATGAAGGCATCCATGCTGCGCGACATGGAAAAAGGCTTGCCGGTGGAAGCCGACCACTTGCAAGGATTTTTGATTCAGAAAGCAGACCAGCTCGGGATTGCCGTACCGATGCTCAAGGTTGTTTACAACAATTTGAAGGTGTACGAATTGAAGCGTGAAGCGGCCAAATAAGTTATAATGAAGGCAATACGCAAAATGGAGGAGGGGTAAACGTGGAAGTCATCAAGATTTCCCCCCGCGGCTATTGCTACGGCGTCGTTGACGCTATGGTGCTCGCGCTCAAAACGGCGCAAAACTTCGATCTGCCCCGTCCCATCCACATTCTTGGGATGATCGTGCACAACGCCCATGTGGTTGAATCGTTTGAAAAGATGGGGGTCAAAACGCTGGATGGCGAAGACCGGCTTGCCCTCTTGGATCAAATAGACGAAGGGACAGTCATTTTTACCGCCCATGGCGTTTCGCCGGAGGTGCGAAAAAAAGCTCGTGATAAAGGGCTGACCGTCGTGGATGCGACATGCCCCGATGTCACCAAAACGCATGATTTGATCC
The DNA here is from genome assembly GCF_037964015.1 of Brevibacillus sp. FSL K6-6036. Taxonomy (NCBI): domain Bacteria; kingdom Bacillati; phylum Bacillota; class Bacilli; order Caryophanales; family Paenibacillaceae; genus Brevibacillus; species Brevibacillus sp. FSL K6-6036. Next base: position 4,184,811 of record NZ_CP150173.1, on the reverse strand, counting down.
GTGAAAAGGTGGCGGAGGGATACCACGTCCTCTACATCGGCAAGAAGGGGCATCCGGAGCCTGAAGGGGCAGTAGGAATCGCTCCTGATCGGGTGCATTTGGTGCAGACCGTAGACGAAATCGAAAAACTGTCGATGCCGACCGACAGACTGATTGTCACCAATCAGACCACGATGAGCCAGTGGGATGTCAAACACCTGATGGACGCGATCATCAAGCGTTATCCGCAAGTAGAGGTCCACAATGAAATTTGCCTGGCCACGCAGGTTCGGCAGGAAGCTGTTGCCGAACAGGCAGGCGAGGCCGATCTGACCATCGTCGTCGGCGATCCCCGCAGCAACAACTCCAACCGGCTCGCTCAGGTAGCGGAAGAGATTGCCGGTGTGCCGGCATATCGGATCGCAGACTTGTCCGAGCTTGATCTGGAGTGGCTGAAAGGGAAAAAGCGGGTGGCTGTAACATCCGGGGCGTCCACCCCGACGCCGCTGACCAAAGAGGTTATCCAGTTTCTCGAGCAATACGACGAAACGAAGCCGGAGACGTGGGATAAGAAAAGAACGGTCAATATGAACAAAATCCTTCCATCGGTAAAGTAAAGCGCCGGCTTTCGTCAGGCGGCTGGCTCACTGCGGCAGGAGAGCCAGAGCCTGTCGATGGGGCGCGGATGCTGAAGACCTGCAAAAGACGAGCACTGTTGGCTCGTCTTTTCTTTGGTCGACCGCCAAACAGTTTGGCGAAAACCTGGTTTTCTTAAATCAGAAGGAGGACTCTATGGAGGGCAAGGTAGGGCGGCATATGAGCTTGTGTGCTTTGTATCTGTTCATCTATTACGGGTACGGGGCGCTTTATCCGCTGATTACTCAGTATTATCAGTCCATTCAGCTCACGGGAACCCAAATCGGCATCATCAGTGCAGTGACTCCTGTTGTTTCCATGGTCACCCAGCCGATTTGGGGAATGATCTGTGATCGTTTTCAGATACGAAAACCTGTATTGATGCTTGCGCTGGTCGCTTCGGGATTGGTCGGTCTGCTCTTTCCGGCGGTTTCGACGTTTGCGCTCGTCTTCCTCATGTACGTCCTGCTCTCTATTTTCCAAAGTGCGCTGGTACCGATCTCGGACAGCATGGCGCTCGGCTATGCCAAACAACATCACCTCCAGTTTGGAGACATTCGCCTATGGGGTGCCGTCGGCTTTGCCGTGGCAGCGCTGTTGACAGGACTCGCTCTGGAGCAATGGGGTACGGGAAGCATTTTCGTTTCCTACTGTGCGGCGTCGCTGATCGCTGTTTGGTTTTTGCGAAATATTCCGGATAATACCGAATCGGCTCCGCGGATTGGCGGGAGCCTCCTTCAGGGCGTGATGGAGCTGATGAAGCTCCCTCGCTATGTCCTTTTTCTCATTGCTTCTTTCTTTATCTACGGAGCCATTAATGCGCACAACATCTGGTTTTCGCTGTACTACCAGCATATTGGCGGCTCTGTCGCCGGCATCGGGCTTGCCTTTATGCTCTTTGCCGGCAGTGAGGCGCCGTTCATGAAGCTGGCCAGTTTCTTTGTCCGCCGCTTCGGCCTGGAGCTGACGATTCTTTTGGCGGGGACTGTTTCTGCCATGCGCTGGCTATGGTACAGCTCGGCGCCGGGGACGACATTTGTGATCGCCTTCTTTTTCCTGCAAGGACTTTCCGTTGGCTTTTATTTGGCCACAGCTTCCCAATTTGTCAGGGACAACACACCGGCTTCTTTGCAAGTGACGGCGCTGTCTTTATTTGTGTCTATCGGGAATGGACTCGGGTCGATGACCTGCAATCTGGTCGGCGGCTGGATCAAGGACCTCTCGTCGATTTTGGAAACGTATTTGTTCTTTGGGATTGCGACTGCTCTAGGCTTGATTCCCTTGCTAGTAATCCGCTATGGGCCGTGGAAGCAGCCCCGGTTTGCCCAAAGCAGCCACCTCTAGCAAAGCTCTTCCGTTGCTAGAGCCATCCAGCGTGAAGGCTAATTGACGATCAAAGTCCCCTGGTAACCGATTTCCGGATAGCCGGGGGTATTGGAGATGAATGGAAATTGGCCTTCCTGCTCAGCCAAAAATTGCAGCGTTGCCGACTGGTTTGGCTTCAGATCGGAGGATTGCACGTTCAATTCGCGGATCACGAGATTGTGCGGGCGAATATCCGTATTGACGATCATCAGGGAGACGGTCTCTCCTTTGTTGACGGATAGCTTGTTGGGCAAGAAACCTGCATTGGAGATGGTTACAGTCTGCACGCGTTGGGCAGTCACTGGAGAGGCATACAGGCGGTACCGATGAATAGCCAGTAACCCCAGTATCAACGCCAACGCGATTAACGGATAGCGAAGCTGCCTGTACCGTTGACGAGTCATATCCCTTCAGCTCCTTTGCGTGTGCGGAATTCTTGGAGGTGTTACTATTATCCTGCCCTGGACCTCTTTGGGATAAACAAGAGAAGTGTTTGCGGCCGAAAAGCGCAGAGGAACGCAGAGAAGCAAAAAAGGAGAGCGGGGAGGCTCTCTTTTTTTGGTCAGGAAAGAGACTGAAAATCGCGGATCAAGGAAATGGCCATATACAATGCGATAGCCCAGATAATCAGCGCGGAGACGATGTTTAGCCCGCGGAGCAGTCTGCCGGAGGTGTCGAGCTTTCCAGCGGTTCTTCCGGCGATGGCAAGCGCCAGAAACCAGAGCCAGGAGACCAGGATGCAGGAGAGGGAAAAGGCCCATTTCAGCGTACCCGTATACTGAAGCGAGCTCGTTCCGATGACCCCGATCGTGTCCAGGATGGCATGCGGATTCAACAGGGAAACGGACGCGGCGAACATGATCTGCCGCTTGGGCGTGAAGCGCTCCGCTGCCTCTTTGTCCACAGCCGGGCGGCTGCGCCAGGTCATGAAGCCCATATATGCGAGGAAACAGACACCGATTGCAAACAGGATCATTTTCAGCCAGGCAAAGGTAAGGACGACCAGTGAAACACCGAGCACAGCCAGCAAAATAAGGGCGGTATCACAAAGAGCAGCCGTGATGACGACTGGCAGTGCACGCCAGAGAGTAGGCTGCAGTGCTCCCTGGTTAAAGACAAATACGTTTTGCACACCTAGCGGCAGTATTAAGCCAAGTGCGAGTGCGAAACCGTGCGCGATTGCTTCCCACATGCGGGAGCCTCCTTTGTATCCTTTTCATAGGTTTTAGCGTACGTGAAAAAACGGAGAATGTCTCCAGCCAATTGGTTTGCTTTGAGACCAACCAATTCGTAAAATAGCAACAAAACGAACTGTCGGAAAAGGAGGGGAATGCTGTGATGCTGAAGCTGGACTGGAAGCCGGACAAACATGCTGACCTGCCTGTTTATTTGCAAATCATCCAGTATATAAAGGAAAAGATCGCAAGCGGCGAATGGCCGGTTCATACCCGACTTCCCACGCAAAGGGCGATGGCGGAGGCTTGGGGGGTAAATCGCAGTACAGTGGTCACGGCCTTGGACGAGCTAAAAGCGGAAGGACTGATCGAGTCTGTAGTGGGAAGCGGAACGGTCGTAAGCAACAATACATGGTCCGTTCTCGCATCCGCAGCGCCTCCCGATTGGATGAGCTATGTACAGACAGGAGATCATCCGTCCAATATGCAGACGATACAGGACATCAACAAATACGAGAGTGATCCTTCCATGATCCGTCTGGGAACGGGAGAGCTGTCCCCCGACCTGTTGCCGCTCAGGGAAACGGAAGAGATCCTCGGTTCGCTGCGGGGACGCCTTACCCACCTGGGCTACTCGGAGCCAAAGGGCTGGATGCCGCTGCGCAAGGCCGTCAGCGGCTATCTGCGGACAAGAGGGATTGAGGCGTCGCCCGCATCGATACTGATCGTGTCGGGAGCCTTGCAAGCCCTGCAATTGATCTCGCAAGGTATCCTGCGACAGGGCTCCGGTATTCTCCTGGAGCGACCTTCCTACCTTTACTCGCTATCGGTTTTCCAAGCTTCCCGGATGCGCCTGCTGGGGATTCCGATGGATGACGAAGGAATACGGCCGGAGTCTTTGGCCAGGCAAAAGCAGCTCCGGGATGCGGCTCTTTTGTATACGATTCCTTCTTTTCACAATCCGACCGGCACGCTCATGTCTGAAGACAGAAGACGTCAGGTCATGGCTATTTGCGAACGGGAGCGGCTTCCGATCCTGGAGGACGATGTGTACGGCGAGCTGTGGCTGGACGAGCCGGGACCGCTGCCGCTGAAAGCGCTGGACCAGAACGGGCTTGTCCTGTACACCGGGAGCCTGTCCAAGACGCTCAGCCCCGGGCTGCGTATCGGATGGATCGTCGGGCCGGAGCCGGTGATCGAGCGGCTGGCCGATGTCAAAATGCAGACAGATTACGGTGCAAGCGCTCTGTCCCAGTTGGCTGCGGCAGAGTGGCTGCGGGGAAATCGCTACGAGCAACACTTGAAGCGGGTAAGAGCGTCGCTGAAAGAGCGGAGGAACCTGACATGCAGTGCTCTTTCTCGCTGGTTTTCCGGCATTGCCGAATGGCAGGAGCCGCGTGGCGGGTTTTACATCTGGCTGCGCCTAGAGCAGGCGAGATCCATGCGGACGCTCTTTTTACGGGCGCTCTCCGAGGGAATCCTGCTGAACCCCGGATATGTGTATGACCAAACAGACAGTCAGCATATGCGTCTTTCCTACGCTTACGCAAGCGAGGAGGACCTGGAGCATGCGCTGTACCGGCTCTCGCAGTTATTGCGGAAGTAGCGGGTTTATCGCGGCGGGAAAAAGGGTAGGGAAATCCATACAAAAACATGTCGGGAAAGCCATTGCTGGGGGGATTCCATGAAAACAAAAAAACAGACAAGCATCGTGACAAATATCGTGATCATCATCGGAGTGGTGATGCTTTTATTGGCGGCTGTCAATGCGCTTAGTCTTTATTTGCACAACAGCAATGCCGTAGAAAAGTCGATCTCCGCTTTCGGGATGGATTTGGCCCGGAATGCGGCAGCACAGGTGGACATCGGGACGTATCAACGCTTCCTGGAAAACCCTGTGGAGGGCGAGGACTATTGGAGCATCCGGAATCAATTGGACGACATTCGCAAGAAAATGGGGGCAAAGTACATTTATACGATTCAGGTAGATGAGGCAGAAAACGTGAAGCTGATGATCGATGGCTTGCCCAAAGGGGAGCCGAATGCAGCCGAGATCGGCGATGAGGCTTCCACCTTGACGTACAAGGAGCTGGTTCCTGTTCTCAACGGGGGAACAGCCAGTCAGCCGATCGTCCATGATGCCAAATACAATGAGGACTACCTTTCTGCATTTGCCCCATTGGTCCAGTCTGGCAAGGTGGTAGGCATTCTCGGCGTCGATATTGATGCTTCGGCTGTCCAAGGCATCATCTCGAAGGTCCAATGGGAAAGCCTGCCCACTACGCTTTCACTCAATTTGATTGTCTCCTTCCTCGCCGCGATCTGTCTGGCGCTGTTCATTCGCAGGAGGCTGCGTCCTCTGCGCCAAATCAGCGAAAAGGCCGGGGAAGTCTCAGCCGGAAAACTCGCGGAAGCGGATTTTGCCTATTCGAGAAAAGACGAGATCGGCCTGATTATGGATTCTTTTTCCCAGATGATTGCGCACCTCAGAGAGCTGATTGGCGATGTGAAAACAGCGGCTGGACAAATGGATCAAATGACCGACGAAATGGCCCGCAGCATGCAAAACGTAGAGGAACAGGCACTTGCAATCGGCACGGCGAGCAGCGAGATCGCGCGGGGGAACGAGCAGACGGCCCGGTCTGTCGAAGCCATCTCCGGGCTCAATGGCGAGTTGACGGATAAGATTCAAAACGTGAATCAACAGGTGCAAGACATGCAGCGCCTGGGCAGAGACGTTTTGCGGACAGGAGAAGAAAGCCGGCTGCAGCTAGAGTCCTTCCTGGCGCATTCCAGAGAAACGTCAGCCCAGCTCAGACAAGTCAATTCCGGTATGGAACGGCTGGTGCAAAAGTCGGCTGACATCGGCAGCGTCGTGACCACGATTCAGGAAATTGCCGGGCAGACGAATCTGCTCGCACTAAATGCGGCCATCGAGAGCGCCAGGGCGGGGGAAGCGGGGAAAGGCTTCGCTGTCGTCGCCCAAGAGGTGCGAAAGCTGGCCGAGAAAACCTCCGAAGCGACCCTGGTGATCCAAAGAAATGTGCAGGATGTCATCGGAGAAGTAAACCGGGTGACAAGTGAATTGGAATTGACGATGTCGAAGTACGAAGAGGAGTCCGAAAAGATCAAGGGCGTTTCTGACGGAGTATCCCGTCTGGCAGCCATCACGGACGCTTTGCAGATGGCTCTGGAGCAAGTCGTAGTCATTACGGATGAGATGAGCCGATTCCAGCAGTCGATTCGGCAGGACGTCCTTTCCGTGACCGCGGTTTCCGAGCAGACCGCTGCTTCGGCCGAGGAGGTCACCGCTACGATCCAGGAGGTTGGGGAACATATCCGGCAGGTTGCGAGGGAAGCAGAAGAGGTAGCAGTCCACATCAGGCAGCTGCGGCAAAAGACTGATATTTTTGTGCTGTAGTCATTAACGCCAAGCGGTATTGCATTGCGTACATCGATTTCAAAGCAAAGGGACATCCGGTCGTGGATGTCCCTTCTTTCGTGTTTCTCCCATCAATGATAAGGAAATTGGCTGGAGTACCCGCTGAACTGCTGATATGCCTGCTGCAGCTTTTGCTGCTCTTCTGCCTCCAGCTTGTACCAGCCCTTTTGGAACATCAGATTGTACATTTCCCGAGCGCTCTGGTGCGTCTCGTTCAAGATTTGCAAGAGGTCGTCGTACAACTGCTGATGGCTGGCTTCCCGTACGGCAACATTGAGGCTGTCAGTCAGGTATTTGCACGTGGCAAGGCCATCGTTGATAAAGTCCCGATCGTTCATCTGCGGTCCTTTTACCTGGGGGAGCTGTCCGCTTTGTGGATTGGCAATCTGATTTTGATTGGGCATCAGGTTTCCCCTCCCTTTACTGGGCCTGGTTTTGCTGTTGCTGCGCTTGGGCTTGTATCTGAGGGATGGAAGCCATCACCGCGGCGTTGTTGACCTGCAAATGGGTCAACAGCTTCTGGTAGTGCCGCTGGTGCATTTGGCCTGCTTTTTCCAAAGCCTGCTTCACTTCCGGATCGGTCGCTTGCTGGGCAAAAAAGTGAAGCTTTTTAAAGGCCAAAAGCTGCCATGACAGGGCATCCTTCAGGTAGCTGCAGTCCTTTGTGGTGATTGCGCGGGGAGGCTGGGGAATCGGCACTTGTGTTTGCTGCGGAGCAGTCATCATTGCAGGCATCGGTGTTCTCCTTTCATTAACCATGATGGGATACACACGTATTAGCATGGGGCAAGCCAAAGGGGAATATCCTTGCAGGAAGGAAGCAAAAAAAGGCTGGAAGCAGAGAACTGCCCCAGCCCTTTATTTTTCCAATTCGAGTTGAACCACTTTCAGATCGATGCTTGCGGGTGCGATGTTCAGACAATACGTCGCTTCCTCGTGAAGCGCTTGCTGAATCCGGTGAGCAAGCGGCTGCAGGGGAGTGCCGAAGGGCAGACGCAGCGTCAGGGAAACCTCCAGACGCGGCAAATCCTCAAACGTATAGACTGTTTTTTGCAGCTGCGTGACCTCGGGAAATCGGGCGCATGTAACCTGAACGATTTTTCGCAAAACCTGGGGATGAATCATGATTCGTCCGCCAGTAAACGAAGGGTGGACGACGGTCGTTTCGCCAATCACTTCTTTTTTCGGGGAAAAAATTTGTTGGGCGGAGGCGATCAGGCGCTGCAGCAAATCCTTTTCCACCTCGACCCGCGGAATCGGGATCACATGCTTTCCCTGCGTCTCCCGGATGTAGCGGGCTGCTTCAATCTCCTGCTGGGGCTTGATCGATTCGATCGGGATGTAGCGGACAGGGTCCGGCAGTCCGAGCGCTTCGACGATTCGGGAGATCATCCGGCGGGAGGTGCCAAGGATCAGCAAGCGCTCCGGATTGGTCAGCGCGAGCGTCCGGCGCACTTCATCGGCGTGGTCCTGGTAGTGAAAAATGGCCCGTTTTACCGCCTGTATTTTTGTTTTTTCATATTTGGCGGAAGTCCCGGCCAGCTTGCGTCCCTGATAGATCAGAATGCCGTCGTCAATGATGGCGTCAATCCCCAACTGATGGGCAAGCTGGAGGGCGCTCGTGCTTTTTCCGGTTCCGCTTGTTCCAAAAAGGGCGTAGATCTCCATGCATGTTCTCCTCGTTCGGTTCATTTCTACCAGTATACACGAAAGCGGGCCCCAGCGGAAAAGCCCGAGGGCTTATTGGTACTGGGCACCGAGTTCACGGGCCCGCTCGGCTGCGCGAAGAACAGCTGAAGTGATCGCTTGTTGAAAGCGGAACGATTCCAGCACCTCCAGGCCAGCTTGAGTGGTGCCTCCCGGACTGGTCACCTTTTTCCGGAGAAGGGCAGGTTCATCCGTAGTGTGCAGCAGCATCTGGGCTGCCCCGAGCAGAGTCTGGACCGTCAGCTTCCGGGCCATCTCCCTGGAAAGGCCGGCTTTCTCGCCTGCACCTTCCATCGCTTCCACCAGATAGTAAATGTATGCAGGGCCGCTGCCGGACAGACCTGTGATGATGTCCAGCTCTTCCTCGGCAACGGTGTAGACGGAACCGATTGCTTCAAACAGCAGGGTGGCGAGCTGGAGCTGTTCCTTTGTGACAAAGCGGTTGGCTGCCATGCCGGTCGCCGACAAGCCGATGGCGGACGAAGTGTTGGGCATCGTTCTGACGATCGGGCAGTCGATATCGAGCCATTCGCCGAGGCAATCGGTAGAGACACCGGCGATGACGGAGATGATCAGCTGCTCCTTGCGTACCAATCCTCTCAGGCTTTGGCAGGCCTCGGCAGCGTCCTTCGGCTTCATCGCCAGGATCAGGATGTCCGATTGGGAAATCAATGTATGTTTATTGGAGCACGCGGATACGCCAAATTGTTCTGACAGCCATTGAAGACGATCCTGGTTGCAGCGATTGGTGATCAGCACCTGCTCCGGCAAAAGCAATCGGTTTTTGACGATACCGGCCAGCATGGCTTCTACGATGGAGCCTGCGCCGAGAAAGCCGATGCGCACGGTTTGAAGGTTGATGCTACTCATGCTGAATCCTCCTCTGTCTGCGCGGGGACCTGCCTGCCAGTCGCCTTCCCAGGCGGGCAGCGGTGCAGGCGAGCCCACTTGCAGCTGATTTGTTTGTATTAGCGGATCTGGCCAGAGCCGCGGACGACGTACTTGCTGGTCGTCAGGGCGGTCAAACCCATCGGGCCGCGTGCATGCAGTTTTTGAGTACTGATGCCGATCTCCGCGCCGAAGCCGAATTCTCCTCCGTCTGTAAAGCGGGTCGACGCATTGTGATAAACCGCAGCGGCATCTACACGGGACAGAAACAACTCGGCTCTCTCGTTGTCCGAAGCGACGATGGCTTCCGAATGCCCCGTTCCGTGGCTTTCGATATGCCCGATGGCGTCATCAAGACTGTCAACAGTGGCGACTGCCAGGGTCAGACTCAAGTATTCGGTATCCCAATCCGCTGACGAAGCTGCTGCCAATCGGTTCGCAAGAGCGGGGTGGAGCAACCGTGTCTTTTCGCAGGCGCGAAGCTCGATTCCGGCTGAAAGCAGCTTGGCAAGCAGTCTGTTTTGCAAATCTTGCGGCCAGTTGCGGTGGACGAGCAGAGTTTCGGCGGCGTTGCACACAGCCGGGCGGCTTGACTTCGCGTTCAGGATGATCGCTTCGGCCATGTCGTAGTCGGCCGTTTTGTCGATGTAGACGTGGCAGTTTCCGACCCCTGTTTCCAGAACGGCCACAGTCGACTTTTGCAGTACGCGCTGGATCAGCGAAGCGCCTCCGCGAGGAATGATGACGTCGATCAAGCCGTTTGCGGTGCACAATAGATCTACAGCTTCATGATCCGGATAAGGCAGGTACTGAACGGCTTCTTCGGGGAGGCCGGATTGGACCAGCGCTTTGCGGATGCATTCGGTGAGCGCGAGGTTGCTGGAAAGTGCGCTTCGGCTGCCACGCAGGACGATCGCGTTTCCTGTCTTCAGGGCGATTGCCGCCGCATCGACAGTGACGTTGGGACGTGCCTCGTAGACGATGCCGACCACGCCGAGCGGGACGCGGATTTGCTCGATAACCAGACCGTTTGGACGAGTCCAGCGCTCCATGATTTCACCGACCGGATCGGTTTGCTTTGCGAGCTGATGCAGGCTGTCCACCAAATCCTGCAGCCGCTCAGGCGTCAGTCGCAGCCGATCCAGATAGGCGGCGGGCTGACCAGCCTGCTGGGCCTTGATCAGGTCTTGCTCGTTTGCCGCCAGGATCGCCGTCTGGTTTTGCAGCAACTGTCTGCCTGCTTCGCAAAGGGCGGCGTCTTTGGCTTCCTGCTTGAAGCGGGCCAACTGGCGGGACGCTTCCTTTGCCAGCTTCATTTGCCCATACAATTTCTCTTTCAGGGCGCTCTCCATGGTTCTCATCTCCCTTTCCAATACGTCAGCGGCTACTGCCGTTTATTTGTCTTTCTAGGTTAAAAAGGCGGCTTCCGTCCATTGATCGCGGTGGATTACCGTACCGCTTGGCTTCGCCGGGTGATGCGCTGACAACAGGTCTTGCAATTCGCTCGCGTCATAACGGCTTACGCCTCTGCCGATCAGGCGGCCGTCGCAGTACACGTCGATCACCTCGCCCTGCAGGAAACTTCCGCTGACCTCCAGAACGCCTGCTATCAGCAAGCTTCTCCGCTTTTCCAGGACAGCCTCTGCCGCCCCGGAGTCAATCGTGATCCGGCCGCTGACAGGGGAGTGCAGGGCAATCCATTGCTTGCGGGTCGGAAGAGCGTGCAGCGGCGGTTCTTCCGGCTTGTGGCCGACGTACGTGCCCTTCCCTTGGCCGCGCAACACGGCAATCAGGTCGTCCGGCTCTCCCAAGCGCCCGATGAAGGTAGAGATGCCCAGATGATGGGCTGTTTTGGCAGCGATGAGCTTGGAACGCATTCCGCCTGTACCGAGCCGGGAAGCGCCACCGGCAAGCGCCTCCACGTCTTCTGTGATCGCAGACAGGTGAGGAATGCGAACGGCGTGGTCATGGCTGCTCGGATCTTTGTCGTACAGACCATCCGTATCCGTCAAAATAAGATAGAGATCGGCGTGAACGAGACCGGCAACGAGCGCGCCCAGCATGTCGTTGTCGCCGAAGGTAAGCTCTTCCACAGAGACTGTATCGTTTTCGTTGATGATCGGCAGCACGCCTTTCTCCAAAAGGAGCGACAACGTCTGGAAAGCGTGTTGATACCGTCCCCGGTGAGAAAAGTCGCTGCGTGTAAGCAATATTTGCGCAATTGTGATCCCGTAGGACCCGAATAGCTGGGTATAGGTCTGCATCAGCAGGCTCTGGCCGATCGCGGCTGCTGCTTGTTTGGCTGCCAGCGTTCGCGGTCGCTGCTGATACCCCAGTCCCCGAAAGCCGCTCGCCACCGCGCCCGAGGAAACCAAAACGACCTGGTGTCCTGCCTCTCGCAGCTTGCTTACCGCGGAGACGAGCAGAGACATCTTGTACGGGTCGCAGCCTCCACCCGCAGCGGCAAGCGAGCTGCTGCCCACCTTTACAACCAGCCGCAATTTTCCCTTTTTCATCTCAGAGCCTCCTTGTCTAGAAAAATAAAAAACCCTTTCGTTCCTCGACATAAGGACGAAAGGGTTCATTTACCTTCGCGGTACCACCTTACTTGACGATAGGAGCACGTTGGATGCTCGGATATCGTCCAGCTCTCTTTCTTTGATAACAGGTGAAAGAAACCTGTCCAGGTCATCCCTGGCAGCTCTGGGGGTGGGTTCAAACCGTATCGCGGGCGAAATCTCTCAGCCGCTGAATTTCGCTCTCTGGTCCGGACATGCGATTTTACTAGTCCCCGTCATTGCAATCCGTATGCGCTTATTAATTCATAATTATTCGCATGGAGGGATAAAAATGTCAAGAGGGTTATTCAAATTGTTCGCTGCCGTACGCACCCGTTCTCGATTTGATTTCATACCGCTTTGTTTTTTTGTCGCGAACGAGCAAATACGTAATCGTCCTTTCCGACGCAAAAGAAGGGGAGGTGGCCTCGTTCACCGTGACGAGCAGCCCGTCTGCCGTTTTTTCCAAGCTCGTGTTGCCGGTCGAAATCAATACCGGATACAGGGCGGAGGGCCCTGCCAGATAGACCTTTCCCTTGACTACCTTAGTAGTCAGATTGTCGTACATCCGCTCAGCCAAGGGGCGAGTCCAGTAGCGGGAAAAATAGGAGACGATTTTCTCCCGGCTGTCAAAGCGGGAGGGAAGGGCACGATAGGTCAAGCCGTCTTCGCGGATCGGCTTTCTTTTGCTTTCCATCGCCGCAAAGTAAAGCTCCTCCCAGACGTGTTCAGCCCTGTTGAGGAAAATAACCGTATCGGCCTTGCTCTCCCCCAGTTTTTGTACAGCGATTTGTCTTTCTTGTCTTTGCGTCGTTTTGGCTTTTCCCTTCTCGTCCTGCGGTCCCGCATTGCAGCCAGCGAAGAGAGCAGCCGCCACAAACAGAATCAACCATCGTTTCATGCCAGCACCTCACTTCTCCTCACATGATTCTCTTTATCTAGCATGCCTGCGGGAGAGAACAGCCAATCGCGTTAACTTTTTCCTGACAGGGCAAGAAAGACCAGGTGAAAGAAACAGGAAACAGATAGGGGTTGTTTCCAACCAGTATTTACGGCTATCATGAAGGGAGTCATGCAGTTCGAATAGTTGAGGTGGATAATCATGTTTGGTTTTGGAAAAAAAGTGAAAAAGCTGGAAGGTACGGACGTACTGATCATTAAGACAGAAGAAGCAGCCAACCGGAATTTTTATCAGGTGGCCTTTCCCAGCATGTATGCAAACGATATTGTGAGCATGTTGAAAAAATTGGAGCGCTCTTCTTTCAACAAGCCCGAATACCTCGGTGAGATCGGCGGTTTTCGCATGGTTACCCACCTGGAAGCCATGATGGACATCACTGTCATGGACGAGGCAGACATGGAAGGGCATCCGGTGCAAATCCAGGACTTTGCCAATATTTTGCTGCGCCGTCTGGAAGCGCTGGAAGAGCGCGGCGTGCTGGGCGACAATGAAGATATTGCCTTTATCATGGGCGAATTGACCATGCTCAGAGACGGAAGCTTCATTCCGCAAGCCTAATGAACAGAATGCGGCAAACAGTTGCATCCAAAAAGGAGAGTGAATTTGTTCACTGCTCCTTTTTGTTTTGTTTGATAAATTTGGGGAATTGCGCAAATTCCGATATATGCAACCAATAAGCCGGTTAAAACGTACTTAAACAGGGGACCTTCCTTCCCAGCGGCACATATGAGGAGGTACATGATGATAGAACTCCAAGGAGTTACCAAAAGCTACAACGGCTCGACAAAAGCGGTCGACAACCTTCAGTTGACCATTCCGAGAGGCGAGATATTCGGTTTTCTGGGGCCAAATGGCGCAGGGAAAACAACCACTATCAAAATGATTACGGGGATCACTCGTCCTGACCGGGGAACGGTGCTGATCAATGGAAAGGATATTTTGACCGATACAGTTGCGGCCAAGCGCCAGTTTGGCTTTGTACCCGACAGCCCGGATCTGTTTTTGCGGCTGAGAGGATTGGAATACGTCAATTTCATGGCGGATATGTACGAGGTTCCGCACAGCCTGCGCAAGGAACGGATCGAAGTTCTGGCGAAACGGTTCGACATGATCGATGCCCTGACCGATCCCATCCAGAGCTACTCGCACGGAATGAGGCAAAAAATCATTATCATGGGAGTGCTCATCCACGAGCCGGAAGTCTGGATTATGGACGAACCGCTGACCGGTCTCGATCCGAAATCATCCTATACCCTGAAAGAAATGATGCGGGAGCACGCCGACTCCGGAAGGACTGTGCTTTTCTCGACTCACGTACTGGAAGTGGCGGAAAAGCTGTGCGATCGGGTAGCCATTATCAACAAAGGAGTCCTGCAGTTCTGCGGTACATTCCGCGAGATGCAGGAGCACTTCCAGTCCGATGAATCACTGGAGCGCTTGTTCCTGGAGATGACCGATCATGAATAAGACCTGGCAATTGACAAAAGTGATGCTGAAAAACGGCAGCGGCTTTTTGGGAGGCAAAGCAAAGGACAGGTGGAAAAAGATTGCGCTGCTGCTGTTGGCTTGTCTCGGCCTGTTGCCGTTGATGTCGGCCTACGTCATGATTGCATCAGCGCTCTATGACGGCCTGAAGCTGGTCGGACAGGAAACGGTTCTGTTGGGGTTGGGGCTGGCTGCAGCCTGCTTGGGCATCTTTGTTCTCGGCATTTTTTACGTTCTATCCGTCTTTTTTTATTCACAGGACATTGAGCATCTGCTCCCTCTGCCGCTCAAGCCCGCTCAGATTATCGGCGCGAAGTTTCTCGTCACGCTTCTGTACGAGTATGCGACGGTGGCGATCCTTTTAGGACCTCTTTTGATTACGTACGGATTCAAAAGCGGCGCAGGCGTCCTTTACTACCTGCACATGCTGATCACTTTTTTGGTGCTGCCGGTCATTCCTGTCGTCCTAGCCTCGCTTGTGGCGATGGTGTTCATGCGGTTTACCAACATCGGCAAGAGTAAAGACCGCTTCCGGCTGATCGGCGGATTGGTGGCCATCGCGATCGCGATCGGGTTTCAGGCAATCGTGCAGCGGGGGGCAAGTACGATTGAGAACGCAGAGCAGCTTCAGGAAATGATTTTGTCAGACAAAAATATGTTTTTGTCGCTCGTCACACAGATGTTTCCGACGAGCAGACTGGGCGCGATGGCTTTGGCAGAAGCAGGCACGTTAGTCGGCATCGGCTATCTTGGGGCTTTCCTGTTCATCTCCGCAGCCTTCGGAGCAGCGCTCATCATTCTCGGTGATCGGTTGTATTTGAAAGGCGTTATGGGCATTTCGGAAACGGCTGCGAAGCGCCAGCGGGCCAGTGCGGAAGAGTTTGACCGCATGACGGGAAAACGTTCCGCCTTCCTCGCCTACGCGATCAAAGAGTGGAAAACGCTGTTCCGGACACCTGCCTTTCTGCTCAACTGCGTGCTTTCCAGTCTCTTTTTGCCGTTTATTGCTTTTCTGCCCTTGGCGACACGCTCAGATGGCTTGTCCGGCCTTTCCGCATACGGGGAGATGCTTCAATCGGAGACAGCGGCAGGGATCGGCATTGCAATCGCAGTGGCCGCAGCCATGTTTATTACGACCACGGGGAGCATCTCTGTAACGGCAATTTCTCGGGAGGGACAGAACTTTTTCGTCAACAAGTTTCTGCCGGTTCCCGCTTCGGTGATCATCTTGGCAAAAATTGTACCGGGATGTATTTTAGGCGTTTTCAGCCTGCTATTGATGGAGGTTCTGGCGGGTATCGCACTGCAAGCTCCTGTCTCCTTTCTGCTCCTGTCTTTTGTGGCGGCTGTCCCGGGAATCCTGTTTATCAATCTGATTGGGATCATGATCGACCTGAACATGCCCAAGCTGGATTGGGACTCGGAGCAAAAAGCGGTGAAGCAGAACATGAACACGCTCATACCGCTCATCATCATGCTGGCTGTTTCCGGATTGATTTTCTTCTTTGTGATCCAGGGAGATGCCGCAAGCTCCATGGTTGCCGGCACTGTATGCGTCCTGTTTGTGATCGTGGACCTGATTCTGTATCGTATATTGATGAAAAAAGGACCAGGCTGGATGGAAAAAATCGACTGATCATCTGCAAGCTGTCACCGGGGGCCTCAGGGTCTCCGGTTTTTCTGTTTTCAAAACGATTCTTTGGAACTAACGATGATTGTACATAAAGCCGTTTATTTTTCCTGGTGATGGGCGAAAGGAACTATTTTTAGTTCCTGAAGACTACTTCTATCTGTTCAATTTTTCTGGCAATCTTTACAATTGTAGAAATGATTGGTATTTTTGTCTCGGGTCATATAGTGTTTTAGTAAGGGAAAATGCAACCATTCGGCTAGGTGGACCTGCCAAATGGAGAGGGAATAGTTGGCTTACATATTAGCTTAGCTTTAAAAATAATCTGAAAGGAGTATAGTATGCGCAAACGGCATTCTCTTTTCCTACTCATTGTCGCAATCCTGGTGCAGTCAGTTTTTGCTGTCCAGGCGGGGGCGGCGGAAACTTACTACGATGATATCAGAGGGCACTGGGCTGAAAAGGAGATCCTCTTTCTTGAACAGCGGGGCATATTCAAGCACGGAGGGAACCGCCACTTCAACCCGGACAAGACGGTGTCGCGCGGAGAAGCGCTGGCACTGGTCAACCGCGTTCTGGAGGATGTGTACGGAAGACTTGCAACCCCCGTCCCCCAGCCGTATCTGGATCATCGCTATCCGTTGAAAACGGAAATCGAAGGACTGGTTGCCAACATGCAGGTGTTGCTCGATGTAAACACCGGGTTTGTCAACGATTTCAGGCCGGGCGATCTGATGGTCTACAATCTGCATCTCGCATCAAATGGCATGCTGATGAAAAAACCGCAGAAAGTCAATCCCGAATGGTGGGTGCCTACGCCTTACCTGCAATATCCGATGTCGAGGGAAGAGGCGAGCATGATCCTGTTCCATGTGCTGTCGCCATACAAGCTTCGCATCGTCGAGCCCAAAATCAATGACGTAAGACTGTTTTATGACGGCTATTCCCAGTGGAAGCACAAGAGCAGCTACGTCGATACCGTTTCTCCTTATGCGGAAGCGATTCGGGAATTCCAACTGTTTGGCGGGCAGCGAAATTTTGACCCGTACTCCAACATGACCAGAGCCCAGTTTGCGGTTGTGCTCACCCGCTTGCATCATTTTTTGGAGGGGGACGCCAGCAAGCAGTTCAAGGAAAGCACGAAGCGGCAGCAGATCGCAGCCAACCTGCTGTTGACGGCGGCCAATCGGGCGTTTTTGGACAAAGATCAGCAGCGCTTGTCTTCCTATGTAAGCGAAGCTGCCATAGAGAGTCTGACCAAATTGCAAGCAGCTTTGCCGCTGCATAGTTACATGGCGGAATTGAAGCTCAAAAGGGACGAAAACAGTTCCGATAAATTATGGGTGACCGGCAAGTACGAGCATCGCCAGGTGGGACCCTATGAGCTGGAGTTCCTATTTGAAAAAGACGAATCCAATCCGTTTGGACATAAGATTACGTCGATTGCGTACAGAGAGCGGTAAGAAGAGAAGGGAAGGGAGCAGCCGACAGAAACGTTCGGCATCCCTCCTTTTTTGATTGATTGTCCCAAAAGATGAAAAAGCGTACAGTCTTGCTGTTGCAAAAAATCGGCAAATGGAGATTGCAACGGCTTCTCTTTTCGATTACAATAAAAACTGAACGGTGATTCAGTGTCGGCTGAACTGCCAGACATCTCACGAAAGCGCAAGCAAAAAGTGGTGAGATGTTTTTTTACAAAACAAAAATGAATGAGCATTCATTCAAAGGAGACATGTAAAGCGGAATACAGGAATATTTTTGAACGAGTAGAAATCAGAAAGCAAGGATTTTTTGTTCAGACTATTTCGTATTTACCGCGAGATTCTAGTTTACATGAGGGAGGGTATTGGATGGAACGCAAAATTCGCAAAGCGGCTGTTCTCGGTTCCGGCGTGATGGGAGCAGGTATCGCCGCTCACTTGGCCAATGTGGGTATCCCTGTCTATCTGCTCGACATCGTGCCGCGTGAATTGACGGAAGAAGAGAGTAAAAAAGGGAAAACGCTGGCAGACCCTGCCGTTCGGAATCGGATTGCGCAAAGCGGCAAAGAGCGGCTGTTGAAGGAAAAACCGGCTCCGCTCTACGACAAGGCCAATCTTGAGCTGATCACCGTCGGCAATCTGGAGGATCACCTGTCCTATCTGGGTGAAGTGGATTGGATCATCGAGGTCGTCGTCGAAAATCTCGACGTCAAGAAAAAGGTGTTTGAAACGGTAGAAGCCCATAGAAAGCCTGGAACGATCGTCTCCTCCAATACATCCGGTGTCTCCATCAACGAAATGAGCGAGGGTCGCTCCGAGGAATTCCGCCGGCATTTCCTGGGCACCCACTTCTTTAATCCGCCTCGTTATCTGAAGCTTCTGGAGATTATTCCGGGGCAGGATACCGATCCGGCGATTGTCGACTACATGATGCATTTCGGAGAATTTGTCCTCGGCAAAGGGACGGTTCTTTGCAAGGATACGCCCAACTTTATCGCCAACCGGATTGGCACATACGGCCTCCAGGTCTCCATTCAGGAAATGGTTCGGCTCGGGCTTGGCGTGGACGAAGTAGACGCGTTGACGGGTCCGGCGATCGGCCGTCCGAAAAGCGCCACATTCCGCACGCTTGATGTCGTCGGTCTCGACACCTATGTGCACGTTGCAAACAACGTCAAACAAAAAAGTTCGGACGCGCAGGAGATCGCCGTGTTCGAGGTCCCGACCTTTGTCCTGGAGATGGTGGAGAAACGCTGGCTTGGCCAAAAAGCCGGACAAGGTTTTTTCAAGCAGGTGAAAACAGCGGAAGGCAAGGAAATCCTTGCGCTGGACTACAATACGATGGAGTACCGCCCGCGGGCGAAGGCAAAATACGCTTCGCTGGAGGCGGCCAAGACAGCCAAAACGCTGCCGGAAAAGCTGAAGGCTCTCGTATACGGAAAAGACAAGGGAAGCGAATTTGTCTGGAGCGTCTTCAAAAAGGTCTTGCTCTACTCGGCTGAAAAAGCGCATGAAATCGCGGATGACATCGTCTCTGTCGACCAGGCGATGAAGTGGGGCTTCGGCTGGGAGCTGGGACCGTTTGAGACTTGGGACGCCATCGGGGTGGAAAAATCGGTGGCCCGGATGCGCGAAGAAGGAGAGAGCATCCCGGCACTGGTAGAGGAGCTTTTGGCAAGCGGAAAAACGTCTTTCTATCAAAAACAGGAGGGACGCCGGGCAGCATTCGCAATCGGCGGCGCCTATAAAGACATAGAGGAGAAAAAGGAAAAGATCAACCTGGCCGCGCTCAAGGAGCAAGGCAAGCTGATCAAGAAAAACGCCGGCGCAGCTCTGGTGGATCTGGGCGATGGCGTAGCCTGCCTCGAGTTTACATCGCCGCACAACGCTTTGGGCATGGATGTCCTGCAGTTGGCCGGCTACGCCGTGGAAGAAGTGCAGCGCAATTTCCTCGGCCTGGTCATTGGCAATCAGGGGAAAAACTTCTGCGTCGGCATGAACCTCGGCTACGCCCTGATGGAAGCCCAGGATGAAAACTGGTTTGAGCTGGATATGCTGGTCAGCCGCTTCCACAAGGTAGGCAATGCGATGAAAAGCATGCACAGGCCGGTCGTTGCGGCTCCATTCGGGATGACGCTCGGCGGCGGAGTGGAGATCTGCTACCTCGCAGACCGCGTTCAGGCGTCGGCAGAAACCTATCTCGGACTCGTCGAGGTCGGCGTTGGCCTTTTGCCGGGGGGCGGCGGCACGAAGGAAATGCTGTTCCGCGCCATGGAGCACGTACCGGAGGGAGGCACTGTCCCGGTAGACCCGTTCCCGTTTGTGGCCCGGGCTTTTGAAGCGATTGCCATGGCAAAGGTATCGACCAGCGGCAAGGAAGCGATCAACCTCGGCTATTTGCGCTCCACTGACCGGATCAGCATCAATTCCGACCACCTGCTCTACGATGCCAAGCAGCTGGTGCTGGCGATGGACCGGGAAGGCTATACGCCGCCCAAGCCGCGCAAAATCCGCGTCATTGGAGAGAGCGGCTACGCCAATCTGCGCCAGAATATTTACTCGATGAAAAAGAGCGGGTACATCAGCGACCACGATGAGCTGATCGCCAGCAAGATCGCCTATGTGATGTCGGGCGGAAGCGTTCCTGCGGGCACAGAGGTGTCCGAGGAGTACATCCTGGAGCTGGAGAAGCAGGCGTTTCTGGAGCTGATCAAAACGCCAAAAACACAGCAGCGGATGCAGCACATGCTGACAAAGAACAAGCCGCTGCGGAACTGATCATAACGAGCTTTTGCGGGAGCGCGTCTGCACCTGTAATAGTGATAGGCAAAAGGGGAAGATCCCAGGAAGATCGCCAGAAAGAGGGGAAGAGCCATGAAGGAAGCAGTAATCGTCGCAGGTGCCCGCACTGCTGTTGGCAGAGCCAAGCGGGGCAGCCTGAAGGACGTTCATCCCGTTGATATGGGCGCTGCAGTCGTCAGCAATCTGCTCGGCCGGGTGCCGCAGCTGAATCCGGCTGACATCGAGGACATCATTATCGGCAACGCTGTTCCAGAAGCGGAACAAGGAATGAACATGGCCCGTCTGATCGGTTTGCGGGCAGGGCTTCCGACGAACGTATCCGGCATTACGGTCAACCGTTTCTGTTCATCCGGTCTGCAGACGATCGCCTATG
Organism: Brevibacillus sp. FSL K6-6036; assembly: GCF_037964015.1. Classification (NCBI taxonomy): domain Bacteria; kingdom Bacillati; phylum Bacillota; class Bacilli; order Caryophanales; family Paenibacillaceae; genus Brevibacillus; species Brevibacillus sp. FSL K6-6036. The sequence continues at coordinate 4,164,329 of NZ_CP150173.1, read as the reverse complement.
CGGCCCATCAGATCATGGTGGGCGGGGCTGACGTAATCGTCGCTGGCGGTGTAGAAAGCATGAGCCTGCTGCCGATGACCGGTCACAAGGTAGCCTTGAACCCGACGCTGGTCGAGACCATGCCGGAGGCGTACATGGGCATGGGGCATACGGCCGAAGAGGTGGCGAAGCGCTACCGGATCAGCCGCGAGGACCAGGATGCTTTCGCGCTGAGGAGTCACCAGCGTGCGGCAGCCGCACTGGCAGCAGGCAAATTCAGCGGAGAAATCGTCCCGATCACTGTCAAGTCGCATTATCTCGATGAAAATCACAAGCTGCACGTGCAAGAGCGCGTTTTTGATACGGACGAAGGAGTCCGGGCAGACACTTCGCTGGAAGCGCTGGCCAAATTGAAGCCGGTCTTCCACGTCAAAGGCAGCGTCACGGCAGGCAACTCTTCGCAGACGAGCGATGGCGCCGCGGCCGTTCTGGTCATGTCGGCAGAAAAGGCGGCAGAGCTGGGTGTCCAGCCGATCGCCAAGTTCAGATCGTTTACGGTCGGCGGTGTCGATCCGGACGTGATGGGGATCGGACCGGTGGTGGCCATTCCGAAGGCGCTGAAAATGGCGGGACTGAGCATTGCCGATGTAGACCTGTTTGAGCTGAACGAAGCGTTCGCCTCCCAGTCGCTGGCAGTTATCCGAGAGCTTGGCCTTGACGAGGAAAAGGTGAATGTAAACGGCGGAGCGATCGCGCTGGGCCATCCGCTCGGCTGCACAGGCGCCAAGCTGACCGTCTCCCTCCTGAACGAACTGAAACGGCGCGGCGGCAAATACGGCGTCGTGACGATGTGCATCGGCGGCGGAATGGGAGCCGCAGGCGTATTTGAAATGGTGTAGGCAAGCGCATTGACGTTATTCAATCGAAAAGCTAAAGGAGAGAATGGCAATGGCTGATACCAAAGAATTGATCCGCGGCGGCAGCTTTCTGATTGACGCAGGCAGCGCCGACTCGATGTTTGTTCCTGAGGAATACACGGAAGAACAAAAAATGATCGCCAAGACGACAGAAGAGTTCGTCGTCGGTGAAGTTCGCCCCCATTTGGAAGAGATCGAAAACCATAACTTCGACATCTCGGTCCGCCTGCTGAAGGAAGCCGGCGAGCTGGGCCTGCTGGGCGGCGACGTGCCGGAAAAATACGACGGCCTGGGTCTGGACAAAGTGAGCACGGCTTTGGTGACAGAGAAGTTTTCGCTGGCACGCGGCTTTGCGCTCAGCTACGGAGCCCATGTGGGCATTGGTTCCCTGCCGATCGTCTACTTCGGCAATGACGATCAAAAGCGCCGCTACCTGCCCGATCTCGCCTCCGGCAAACGTCTGGCTGCGTATTGCCTGACCGAGCCAGGCTCCGGTTCAGATGCGCTGGGTGCAAAGACGACGGCCAAACTGTCCGAGGACGGCAAGCATTATATTCTGAACGGCGAGAAGCAATGGATCACCAACGCAGGCTTTGCCGATGTCTTTATCGTCTACGCAAAAATCGATGGCGAGCACTTTACCGCTTTTATCGTGGAGCGCGAATTCCCCGGAGTGTCATTTGGACCGGAGGAAAAGAAGATGGGCATCAAGGGTTCCTCTACTCGCACTGTCATTCTGGAGGATGTTCCGGTACCGGTGGAAAACCTGCTGGGCGAGCCGGGCAGAGGCCATGTCATCGCCTTCAACATCCTCAACGTAGGCCGCTACAAGCTGGCCGTAGGAGCGGTCGGCTCCGCGAAACGGGCGCTGGAGCTGGCGACCAACTACGCAAAAGAGCGGAAGCAGTTCAAGACGCCGATTGCCAACTTTACGCTGATCAAAAACAAGCTGGCCAACATGGCGCTGAAAACATACGCATCGGAAAGCTCCGTGTACCGGACCGTCGGCTTGTTCGACACCGCTCTCTCCAGCCTCGGCGACAAGCAAGATGACGGGCGCGAGGTGGCGAAGGCAATCGCCGAATACGCAATCGAATGCTCAATCAACAAGGTGTTTGCTACAGAGGTACTCGACTACTGCGTGGACGAAGGTGTGCAAATCCACGGGGGCTACGGCTTTATGTCGGAGTACGAGATCGAGAACATGTACCGCGACTCCCGGATCAACCGGATCTTTGAAGGGACAAACGAAATCAACCGCATGCTGATCCCTGACATGCTCGTCAAGAAAGCGATGAAAGGAGAGCTGCCTCTGCTGCAAGCGGCAGCCAACCTGCAGGAAGAGTTGATGAGCTACTATCCGGAGGAGATCGAAGACGCACCGCTGGCTCAGGAGAAGCACCTGATCGATATGACCCGCAAAATCATCCTGATGGTGGCCGGTTCCGCCTTGATGAAGTATCAACAGGCGATTGCGAAGGAGCAGGAGCTGCTCGCTCTCGCGGCAGACATGCTGATCGAGCTGTACGCGATGGACAGCGTCGTCAAGCGGACAGAGAAAGCCATTGCCAAAAACGGCGTTGAGAAGGAGCAGCAAAAGCTGGATCTGACGACCGTTTACGTGAGCGATGCGTTTGACAAGGTTGAAGCATGGGCGAAGGAAGCGCTGGCTGCGATGGAGGAAGGCGACGATCTCAGAATCCGCCTCTCGATTTTGAAAAAGCTGACGCGCCGCACTCCGATCAACACGGTTCAGATGAAGCGTGTCATCGCTGATCGTGTCATCGAAGCCGGCGGATATGTGCTGTAGAGTCGGGGGAAGGCCATTTCAATGTAACAACATGCGGCGCTGACCACGTCGACTATTGGCAAAACAGAAGCAGATCACGAAAGGCTGCCTGGCCTGGTGATCTGCTTTGTTATGTTCCGGCTACTTTTTCTGCGTATATATCCGCTGTCCGAAGCGAGCCGCTCCATCGGCGGCTCAGCCCTGTCATCTCCTGTCATCCGCGCCTGTTTTCCGCTGACGCACTTTCGAAATGCCTCCATCGGTTATTTTGACCTCGACCTCAATCGATTTCAAAGAGTCTGGTGTCAAAGGAAGCACGCCCTCCTGATTCAAGTGATGCCATTCGCGGGGAAATTTTCGATAAAAGGAATGTCCCAATTCAAGCGTATCGATTCCCAGCTTCAGCCCGCGGTCATAGAGCGAGCGGACCTCGGCTTCAATCTGTCTGGCTGCATCCTTTTCCAAGAGCGCTATACGGGTTGGCTGAAACAATTGAGTCACGTAGCCCGTTGTCTTGATGGATATGCGAAAGATGGGACGGCCTTTTTCCAATCCCGGTATTATTTTGGGGCGTGGGGACTCCATCACCAGCAGAGCCGATTTTTTTCCCGACTTAAGAAGAGTCCGCCGCGTCTCTTTCTCCAGCCACCGTACGCCTGCGACCTGCTCGTGGGGCAAGCACCCCTTCAGCTCTTTGTTTTGCAGGAAGCAGATTCCGTTAATCTTCAACTGCGGAAGTGGCTTTTTGTTTTCGGTCCACGGTTTTTTTTCCACTGACAGGAAGGGAAGGCGGACTACTCCATTCGGCTCGTTTCTCTCGGAAATGACTCGAAACAATAATAGGGGCCGAATGTACGAAAATTGGCCGTAAATGTCTTTGGGGTCGGCCAGTTGGGAGTAAAGGACGGATATTCCCAGTATCGGCCTGGCGTTGAAGACGTCCTCAAGCGATTCTTTCGTGGCAAAGGACCATACGGAATAACGAAATTCTTGGTACCTGTCTAGCGCATCCATGACCTGATCAAACTTTCCGTGCTTCAAGGCCCGTTCAGTGAAAACAATGGAGTGCACGTGGCTCCATATGAGCCGCTGCTGAGTGGTCGTATAAATCTGATAGATGGCTGAAACGTAGGTGTCGCCTTCGCCTTTTGCAACGGAGACTGGTTCTCTCGTCAATTGTGTATTGCTTTCTTTTTTGGCGATGTTGGAAAAGCCGAGAATTTGCAGATAGACGACTACCTTGTGATTGACGTAATCGACTCCAATCGCATCGATGTAAATAAGCTGTTCGATATCCCGGGCGTTCCAGCAGCCGCCCAGCAGGATCGAAGCAGCCAACACGACGGCTATCATCCGCTTTGTTCGTACCATCCTAAGAATCGTTCTCCTTGCGCGAAGAGCGTTTCAAAATGCTTGCTTTTCCTTCCCATAACCGCCATGGCATGCGAATCAGGACCTTGGCCATGTCTCGCAGGACAGGGGGGGAGAGCGGTGTCAGGTAGTAGACGCCAAAGGAACGGGAGTTGGCAAAGAAGAGGAGTACGCCAATCAGCGCCATCATGAATCCGAATATCCCGAAGACCGAACAAATGATAAGAACGGCAATGCGGAGGAGACTGAGGGTCCCGACTACACTCTGATTCACCATGGTAAAGGTAGCCATAATGGAAATGGCGATAATGACCAGGCTGCCGGGAGCAGTCAAACCGGCAGAAATGGCTGCCTGTCCGACGATCAGTCCGCCGACGACAGAGAGTGTTTGTCCGATGGCCATCGGCATACGCAAACCCGCTTCGCGAAACAACTCAAAAAGCAGAAGCATGAACAATGCTTCCAAGGCGGCCGGAAGCGGCACTCCTTGACGGGAAATCACCATGGTGGCGATCATGGTGTAAGGTAGCTGGTCCTGATGGTATGTTACCAATGCCACCCAAAATCCGGGCAAAAACAAGGCCGCGAACACACTGCACAGGCGAATGATGCGGACAAACACGACCATGTAGATCGAGGTGTTGGCATCCTCCGACGTGTTGATCAAATACGTAAAGTTGGCCGGTGCGACCAATGCGGTCGGAGAACCGTCAACCAAGATGGCAAAGCGCCCGGTCAACAGGCTGTTTACCACGAAATCGGGTCTTCCCGTATGCTCATACAACGGCAGAATCGTAAACGGGGTATCCAGCAAAAGCTCTTCCAGTTGGGTGCTTGTTACGATCCCATTGCTTTTGATCGAGGAGAGCTTGAGCCGGATTTCATCGACAAGCTTTTGGTCAATCGTGTGGTGAAGGTACAACAATCCAACCTTCGTCCGTGTCTGGCTTCCCAGAATGTACGACTCGTAATGCAAGAGCGGAGTTTTCAGCCTCTTGCGGATCAGCGCGACATTCGTCGTGATATCTTCGGTAAAGCCGTCGCGAGGTCCGCGAATGGAAACTTCCGTATTCGGTTCTTCGGGGGAGCGCTGCGGACGATTATCCGCATCTATGCTGTACAGTGCTCCCCACTCGTTGAACAAGATCAGCAATTTTCCCTCGAACACATGGTTTACGATCTCGTCTGCATTGGCCTGAGTCAACTTCCTTAGAAAAAAGGGGCGTTTCTGCTGCAAATCTTGCTCTTCGGTGATCTCTCCGGAGCGAAATAGTTCACTCATTTCCGGGAGGATGTACTCCATGAGGATATGCTTGTCACAAAGGCCTTCCGCATAGATCAGATATACAGTGACGTCTTGCAAATGAGGGAGCATGCCGTAGTGTTCCACAGAGACATCGTGGCAGCCTGAAAAAAGCTGGCGGATCGCTTCAGGACGGAGGCTGTCCAGATGGGGAATCTCACCCGGGGAATTCACTTGATCGGAAGGGTGCTCTCGCGTTTTATTGTTCATGGAGATCCTCCTTCTTGCTGGAGAGTAACGCCAGTAACGTAAGTGTCAAAGTCAGGAGCAAGGCGGCAATGAGCAGGCCGGGCAGCAAAAATCTGGTCAGTGACAAATAGAACCCGATATCGTCATAGGGCCACAATGCCAAACACATGCTCACCAGACAGGCGAAAACGAGGACCCAAACCCGCTTGCGGCCGTCCGGAAAATTGAATATCTCGACGAGCAAATAAAAGGCGAGAGATACGCGGATGAAAGCCCCGCTAAACCATTGATAGATACTGAGAAAATCGACGTGCTCGATATACAGGCCGATTTTCACCAGCCGCCATTCCTCAAAAGCGGGATAACGCAGCTTCGCCGCTTCTGCAGGTCCAAATTCGGTAATGGCACCGGTAAGCGGCCCGATTGTAAGCCATACCATGATGAGGCCAAGGATGGCCAGCCTCCAGAACGTCACCTTTACCCCGACGTGATGCTTGATCAGCAAGAGCAGGAATAATTCCGAAAATCCCGCACCAGCGTACACCATTCCCCTCAAGACGGGCTCCCACCCATACTCCAGTACGGGGAACAGATAAGAATAATCTTTGTACTGCAGGTTGGTGCTCATCACGAAAAAACCCAGAAGAACGACGATCGGCAGCAGAAAGACAGATACCATCGAGATCGAGCGTATGCCAAAGAGAGAGTTGATGAGACAGACAAGAGCAAAAAAAAGCGCATGAATAAACATAGGGGCTTGTGGAGCGAACGTAAGGTTCACCCAGGTAATCGTGTCTTTTATCGTGATTACGGCCAGTCCCACCACATACAAGGCCAACAAAAGAGAGAGAAACCGTGTGACACCGGTTCCGTACTTCCTTTTCATCCATACGAGCAAAGGCTCGTTTCCGGTTTTCCGATAAACGTAGGAAATCATCCAAATCAATAGGAGGTACAGCGGAACTACAGCGATAACAGAGATCCAGGCATCTCGTCTCGCTGCATCCAGAAGTATCGGAATGACAATCACGTGGTTCATCAATCCGTTGGAGAGCATGAGAATAAAGATCAACTGAATAAACGAAATGCCATTTTTCATAGGTTTCCCGCCAGACTTTTCCTGATCTCTCCTAAAGTATGAGCAATTGATGGGGGAGTATACGGCACCCCCGAAAGTTCCGTCCATGTGGGGGCGAAGGTTGGGCGCTGTCAGGACGTGCATATTTTTACAGCAGTTTCCTCACTCTATACGAAAGAATACATTTTTGCTCAAGGGTAGGATCTCATGAGAAATCTGCGAGACTGGCTGCGTGGCAAGAAATCGTTTTTACAACAGGCCGGGGATGCTCAGGTTAGACAACCTGGCTCACCTTCAGCAAAGCCCATAAGTACGAGTCTGTCGGATAATATGCTAGAACTTCGTAAGAGATTTCCCTTAACACCAGATTTGATCATTCGCCATATGGACAATCCTGTGACGAGAGAGCGGGCCATACTGGTTTATCTGAGCGGATTGGTGGATAGAAACGCGATTAACAACAACGTCATCCGGCCGTTTCTGGACAAGCGGCGGTCGAGAGAAAGCAGTATTTTCAATGTCCTTACAGTGGGGAACATGGATTTCATCACAGACTGGAATGACGTCGAATCCTCGATTCTGTTGGGGAACAGCTTGTTGTTCCTTGAGGGGCAAAGCAAGGTTTTCGTGATCGAAGCGCGCGGCTGGCCGCAGCGGGCTATTGAAGACCCCCAGTCCGAAGCATCGCTCCTGGGTGCCCACCAAGGCTTTGTGGAAACGAGCATACAAAATATAGCGATGATTCGCCGGTATATTCCCAACCGCGAGTTGAAAATTCAGGAGTATACCCTCGGGAGTAGAGGGATCAGCAAAGCCTCCGTTCTATACCTGGCTGACGTGGCAAAGCCGGAAGTAGTCAAAGAGATGGTAGACCGGCTTCAACAAGTCAATATCGACACGATCCTAAACACAGGGGAACTGCGGGAAATCATCGAAGACAGCAGGTACTCTCCGTTTCCTCAACTGATCACGACCGAGCGGCCGGATACGGCTGCCTCCCATATCCTGCAAGGGAGAGTTGCGGTCGTCGTGGACCGGACGCCCAAAGTATTGATTGGACCTGCCGGCTTCGTTACCTATTTCCAAAACGTGGACGACTATAATTTGCGCTGGCCTGTCGCTACCTTTATCCGGACACTCCGGTTCATGGCCTTTTTGGTTGCCACCTTTTTGCCAGCCTTGTACATCGCGGTTGTTTCCTTCAATTATGAAATCATCCCGTTGGATTTGCTGCTTTCTGTCGGGGAGTCGAGGGAACGCGTCCCATTTCCGCCGCTTTTGGAGGCGATGCTGATGGAGATTACGCTGGAAATGCTCAGGGAGGCGGGGATACGCCTGCCTGCCCCGATCGGGCAAACCGTCGGCATTGTCGGGGGGATCGTGATCGGCCAAGCCGCCGTACAAGCGGGGATTGTCAGCAACATCATGGTAATCGTCGTCGCGTTCACGGCGATTGCCTCGTTTATCATCCCCAATTACGATATGGCTTCCGCCGTCCGCCTGGTTCGCTTTTTGATGATGGGGCTGTCGGCCATGTTCGGCATCGTGGGGATTGTCATCGGCTTGATGGGATTGATCGGGCATATGATTGCGCTGGAAAGCCTTGGCGTCCCCTATGGGGCTCCGCTGGCGCCTGCGAGATTTGCCGATTGGAAGGACCTGATTCTCCGGATCCCCTTGTGGGATATGGACAAGCGGCCGGTCAGCGCCAGAGCGGTCCAGACCAAAAGGCAGGGTACATCCGGCTCGGGGGAGGAAGGACAGTGAACCCATACGCGACCCGACAGATTACTGTCCTCCAATACATTCTTTTTATCCATGGAGCCCAGGTAGGAATCGGCATTTTGACCATCCCTCGCGATGTAGCGGAAATTGCCGGTACGGATGGATGGATCGGGATTATTCTCGGATGGCTTGCCGCGATTATGGCCAGCTTGATCATTGTCAACACGATGAAGAGGTATCCGGAATGCACCATCATTGACCTGATGCCACTATTCTTTGGAAAATGGCTGGGGAAGTGCCTGATCGCGGTGATTGTGCTCTATTGCGCATACGCTGCCACTACTGTGTTGGCCAATACGGGCGGCATCTTGAAGGTTTGGCTCCTGCCGCTCACTCCTTTTTATCAGATCATGATTTTGCTTTTGATTCCTGTTCTGTTTTTGGTCGGCAAAGGAGTAAAGACGTTGGCGCGGTATGCGGAATTGATTTTTTACTTAAGCCTATGGGTGCCGATCGCTTTGATCGTTTCTCTGAAGGAGCCTCAGTATCTGTATCTTCTGCCCGTTTTGAAGGAGGGCTGGGGACCTGTTCTGAAGGCTGTGCCAACCACGATTCTCTCCTTTTTAGGCTTTGAGCTGGCCTTTTTTCTGTACCCGCATCTGCAAAAGAAACAGTTTGCCGCTGTTGGAATTGTCATTGCCAATACGCTATCGATGCTTCTGTTTCTGTTCGTCACCCTGATTGCTTATGTCATCTTCAGCCCGGATCAAATCACAAAGTTTATCTGGCCTGTTTTAAGCATGTGGAAAGGGGTAGAATACCGGTTTCTGGAAAGGATCGACATCCTGTTTCTTGCTTTCTATCTGTTTATCATTTCGACAACCTGGATGCCGTACATGTACTTTACGGTTTTTGGAGCAGGCCGGTTGTTCAAAAAGTCCAATGAGAAAAAATACCTGCTTGGCTTTATGGCTTTGCTCGTAGCAGTGACAATGTTTTACACCCCTTCCTTTTTCGATATTCGAAAGCTGGGGGAAACATGGAGCAAAGCAGGGATGATTTTCGGATATGCTGTTCCCTTTTTCTTGTGGGGGTATGAGCGCCTGTTTCACAAATACCGGCAGAGGAGGATGCCATGATCTGGCGATTGCACTTCCTGATCCTGACAATGCTGTTGGCCATACTGCCGGGGTGCGCTGATTTGCGAAATCTGGAGGATGTCACCTTGGCGCTCATGGCGGGGATAGACCTGAGCGAAAAAAATGAGCTCTTGTTCTACGTATCAAGTCCTGTATTCAGCAAAGACGCGAAAAAGAAGGTAGAGGAGTACGGAGTAAGAGCCGATAGTATCCGCCAGTCGACCAAAAGGTTTGATGCGCTCGTGACGGCCCTGACGGTAGGAGGAAAAATCCAGCTCATCGTTCTGGGCAAGCGGCTGTTGCAGCATCCCGACTGGTTTTCGCTGCTCGACACTCTCTACAGGGACGGGCGAATGACGGTTAACTCTCGCGTCGTGGTAGTAGATGGTCCCGTGCATTCCGTCTTTCATTTGAATCCTGCGGATAAACCGCGGCTGCCACTTCATTTAACCCAATTGCTCGATACGGCCAACCGCCGGAATTTGACGGTCAAGACAACGACGCAGGAGTTTCACCGCATGATGGCTGAGAAGGGAATGACGCCCTCTATAACGGAGTTCAAAGAGCGAAATAGCGTTGTAGAGGTCATGGGTACGGCTCTGTTGGACCACCAAGGGAAATACGTCACGCTGCTCCTTCCCAAAGATACCATTCTGCTTCAGATTCTCATTCACAAATTGCAGGGAGAAATGACGCTGACAGTGCCGTTGCCAGGGCAATCAGATCAGCAGAAAGTAATCAAGCCGCGGGTCTCCTTCTTTGTGAAGGATGTAACCAGAACAGTAAAAACCGGATACCGCGACAACCGTTTTCGATTTGATGTAGAATTGCAAATGGAAATCTCCCTGGCGGAGCAAATGTTCCCGGTTGAACCGGCAAAGCAATACAAGAAACTGGAACAGTTGATTGAGAAGCAGTTGGCCCAAAAGTACGCCGACCTGATCAAACAATTTCAAAAACAAAAGGTAGATCCTGTCGGCTTCGGGGTGTACGCCCGGGCGTACCAGTACAAGGAATGGAAAAAGGTTCAGGATGATTGGCCGGCGGCATTTGCCAAAGCAGAGGTGCGGGTCAAGCCTGTTATCTCTATCAAAGGAATTGGCATTACGGAATAAAAAACTCTCTTGAGCCAGGCGGAAATGCCGGATGCAGCCAATCCGCCAAGCTCAAGAGAGGGCTCTTTCTGTTATCCGTAAATTAATAAATCGCTTCCCAGCCTGCAGGAGTGACGAACAGGCGGATCGCCTTGATCTTGCGGTCGTCCATCAATGTAAAGTAGTGGCGATAGTTCGGAGGAACGGAGATGAGGTCGCCCGGCTCCATTTCCACATCGAAGTAGCGGTCGTCTTTTCCTTTGATGGCAAAAATGCCGTGGCCGTCTACGCAAAAACGGCATTCGTCATCTGTGTGGTGATGCTCGTTCTTGAATTTGACCAGCAATTCATCCAGATTCGGTGTCTTGTCGGACAGGACAATGATGTCAGCGGTCAAATAGCCGCGGCGCTCGCTGATCGCATCGATTTCCGGTTTAAAAGCGTCGAGGATCTGCTGCTTTTCTTCATCGGTCGGGCTGTAGTTGCTCTTGAGCTGTTCGTCGAGACGGTCAACGCCCCAGTGCTCGTAAATGATTCCCTGCGTGTCCAAAAACGAGATGACACTCTCGCCGGTCAAATACTCGTTGTTGTCGTGAAAGCGTACTTTTGCCATGTTACAGGCCTCCTTGGGGTGGTTGTTTATGGAGCAGCCACAGCGGCTTGGCGAAGCTGCAGCCAGCGCGCGTGGTATTCAAACAGAAATTCAAATGCTTCCAGGTGCCTCTTCGCCGCAAAGTCGCTGTCGCCCCAGGCGTAAATGCCGTGGTTGCGGATCAGCACGCCGGGAACCTCGGGCGTAATGACTTTTTCGATGGCGGAAGCGAGCGTCGGAATATCGGCAAAATTCTCGACAATCGGGACGGTGATGCGGGCGTTTTCTTCCCAGATGCCGAGCCCCTTGATCAATTCCTGTCCTTGTATGGAAAAGGCTCGCTGGCCGAAGTACAGCTCAGAGATGAGGTTGTTCCAGACAGTGTGGACATGGAAGCATGCTTTTGCCGTAGGAATGACGCGGTAGACGACAGCGTGGACCAGCGTCTCTGCTGACGGCTTGAGTGCTGTAGGTTCTACCGGCTGAGAGTTGCCGTCTACGACCAGATAGTCCTCGGGCGAGAGCTTTGTCTTGTCCTTGCCGCTGGCAGTCACGGCAAATTGCAAGGGTTCGTCGCTCAATTTGATCGAAAGGTTGCCGCTGGTGCCGGGAAACCAGTCCCGGCGGGCAAAGGTCAGCTTGGCTTCGTCCAGGCGGCGAAAAGCGTCCAAGCGCTGTTCAAGTGTAATCGTCATGATGATGGTACCTCCTGCCTGCGTTTCAGCTCCTGCAAGATAGCGATGACGTCGTGGAACGTCGCAAACGACTTGAAGGGCAGCCCCAGCTCCTCGCTTTTTTGAGCCAGGAGCGAACGGGCAATGACAAAGTCGGCGATTTTGGCTCCGGCCAGATCGGTGATCGAATCGCCGATGACGACGCGGTAGTATCGCTCTGGATCGTAGCGGCGGATAATGGCTGTTTTGCACATGCCGCAGTTGTTGTCGCAATGCTCGTCGCACGCATGCGGCCAGGTAATCGTGATGCGCGGTCCGCTGAAGTCGCTGCCGTTGCAATAGATCGGCACATCGAGTGCAAACGGGGCAAGGATCGGCTCGACAAAAAAGTCAATGCCGCCGCTGGTGATCAACAGCTCGATGCCTTCCTCCCGGCAGAAGCGGACGAATTCGGCAAATCCGGGGCGAATCGTCGCCTCTTTGACGATGTAGTCTATGATCTCCTGCTTTTTCTCGGATGGGATCAGCTTGAACAACGCGCCGACACCTTCGCGGATCGACACCTTTTGGGTGAGAATCTGCTCGATCAACTCTTCCCGCTCAGGCGGAGCAAAACGTCGCATAATCGCGACAATATTGTCTTTTTCCGTAATTGTTCCGTCAAAATCGCAAAACAGCACGAGTGGCTTGGTCATCATTTTGTTCCCCATTTCTGCAAAGCCTGTGACAGTTCAGCAGATTCGGAGGAAGCGTCCTCCAGCGTTTGTCCTGCCACGACTGCGTTGATCGCTGCGACAAACGCTCGGGCGCCTGCCGTCGCACCACCTGGATGGCCGTGAATGCCCCCACCGGCATTGACCACCTGGTCCAGGCCAAAATCCTCGTACAATTGCGGGACAAGGCCGGGATGGATGCCCGCAGACGGTACCGGAAATGATTTGCGCAAAGTTCCGGTCGGTTCGGTCAAATGCTCCGCCAGCTTGAGCGCTTCTTCTTTGTTCAACGCCACATTTCCGTACGGCGATGGGAAGAGCACCAGGTCTGCGCCAGCCAAGCGCATCAGCTTGCCCAGGAGCAGCGGTGTCCCAATACCGTAGTCGGGCGACGGATAGTAGGCTCCGGCGAGCGCCGGGTGGGCCATAATCGGCACCTGAACATCCGGGTCTGCAGCCAGTCGGTGCAGGGCATCGTAGCCAAAGGCAAGCACGTTAAACAGCAGGCAGTCTGCGCCGGCTTCCACAGCTCTCTTGGCACGTTCGGTCAAGTCGGTGACCGGCCCGGTCAGATTGGCCGCATACAGAACCGGTTTCCCTGTTTCCGCTTCTGTTTCCCGGGCAATCTGTTTAAACGCCCGGATTCGTTCCAGAAAGGGAGCACGGTCATCGGCAAAGAAAATTTCGTCATCTTTTACTAGGTCAACGCCGCCCAGAGCCTGTGCCCGAAACTGGGTTTTCAGATCGTCAAACGGCAGGCCGAGGCAGGATTTGAAAATGCTCATCAAGAGTGGGCGATTATGCGCTCCGAGCCGATCTCTGATGCCTGAGATGCCGTATTTCGGGCCGGGAAAAGCGGCCAAAAACGCTTCCGGAAACTGTATGTCAATCAGCTTGATTTTTCCGTCCATGGACAGTTTCCCAAAGACGCCTGTCAACAAGGACGGAATGTCAGCGGTAAAGTTGCGAACCGGGTAGCTGATCGTAATCAATCCGCGGCTTTCGCCGTTTTCCAGGGTATCGAGCACCTGGGCGCCGACAGCTTCACCCAAATAGGGCTTCAAATCTGCCTGCTTGGCTGCGGGCAGATCGGTCCAACTGCCGACAGTCATCCCGACGGCGATCGCTTCCGCCTTTTTTTGCAAGTCCTTTGCCTGAGTCAAATAGGTGACGAGGATGCGTTGTTCGCTCAATGAGGAAACCTCCTTTTCTCGCAAAAAAACCTCCCCTTCGAGAGGGGAGGCGCTTTCGTCCGATAACGTTTTCGTCTCCTCTCATCTCTCGGTTCAGGGTCGAAGTGGCAGACTTTCGTCAGCGGCTTCGACTCTCACCGTTGGAATTAGCACCGTTTCGCCCCCCTTGCAGGGTAAGCGCCGGTTGCCGGGCATCATAGGGCCAGTCCCTCAGCCAGCTCGCGATAAGAGTTTCATGTACAGTATGCATTTGACTTGCGATAACCCCATGATATGCTGTTCCTTTTCGGGAGTCAACCCTTGTTTTGAGCATTAAAAATTTTGCTGCAGGTGGAACTTTTTCTAAAAAAAGGCGTGGTATCAGGTGAAAGGGTGTGAAGGAATGGGAAAGGCAGGAGTGGAGGATGTGTACCGCCTGCACGTCAATGACATATACCGCTACCTCCGCAAGCTCACCGGCGATGCAGGCTGGGCGGAGGATCTGACGCAGGAGACCTTTTTCCGTGCCTTTCAGCACCTGGATACCTATCGGGGAGAAAAAGTGCGTCCTTGGCTGTTCAAGGTAGCGTACCACGCGTTTATCGACTGGCACCGCAAGCAAAAGCGCAGGCCTGTTCAACTGATCGACACCTTGCCTGAGCAGGCGGATCAGGCGGCGGTCAGTCCGGAATCGGCGGCACTGGCTAGGGAGACGGCGGCCCTCGTGCAGACTGTTCTCCGGGGGCTGCCGGAAAAACAGCGACAGGTGCTGCTGCTTCATGCGGAAAAGCTCAGCTATGCGGAAATAGCCGACGTCCTCGGCATCGATGTGGCCGATGTGAAGCGGTCGATCTACCGGGGACGATTGAAGATGCGAAAATGGTGGGGGGACGGTCAACATGGCGGATAACGGCAAGCTGGAGGATCATAAGCAAAAAAGCCGGGAGCGCGATCAGCTCCTTCTCGCTTATCTGCGGGGGGAGCTTGGCGCTGAGGAGACAGCGCGATTGAGGCAGCGTCTCGCAGACGACCCGGAGTATGCGGAGCGACTGGAGGAGCTTTTGCTGGGAGGCGGGCTGATGCAGACAGAACCGGAAGACAAAGCCGCGGATTTTTTGCCGGAGGAGAAGCAGCGCTCCATCATCCGCTGGGGAAAGTGGAAGAGCAGGCTGTCCAACGCCGCCTACACGGTGGGGATCTCGCTGCTGATCGGCTTTGTCCTGTTGTTTGTCAACTATTGGATTGGCCGGTCGCTGTATGAAGATATGTTTCGCGTCTCCAAGGATTTGGTGAATTTCACTCAGCCGGGGATCGTAGCAGGCAGCAGCGGCGCGCAGGTTGGCCTTTTTTATGGCAGCATTCAAATGGAGCTGCGCGAAAAGGTGGGGGGCGACCGTCAGCAGCCAGGGTATTTCGAGACTACGAATGTGTTTACCAAAGTATCCTCCCGCCCGGTATGGAACGACGGCGTTCGGAAGAAAAATCTGTTTTTCCTGTTCCCGCTTCAGACGAAGCTGCAGGAGGATACCTCTTTCAGACGCGAGCCCGCGTGGAAGACGCTTGAAATGCTGCCGGAGGGGACGGTATCGCAACTGGCGATTTCCTTTGACCGGTTTATGAGCCTGGAGGAAATGTACGCTTTCCTGGCTCCGTATAATTTGGACCTTACCTGGCTGGCCGTGGATACCGGACAGGAGGTGCTGCATGAGGATGCCAAAGAAGGCGTGCTGCTGCTTTCGGCCGGTGACGTCTGGGGTTTTTCCGAACATGGGCTGGACTATGGACCGGGACCGATTCAGGTAAATGGCGAAGCAGATCGCCGCACCCGGGCGTACGTGGAGGAGATGAAATACCTCGCCGAGCAGGAGAGGCTGAGCAGATCGATCGGACAAAGCCTGTTCAACAGCAGATCAGGATTGAAGATCGACGAGCGCTATCGGTATTTGGAGAAAAACGGTATCAAAACGTATGGAATCGTCGTCACCGGTCCGACCAAGGAACTGCTCAAGCTGAAGCAGGAAGCTGCCATCACCGCCGCATTCGTAGGACAAATTGACTGGTGGAACTGGAATCGTCCGAGTGCAAGCGGACAGCAAAACAGCTGGTAAGGCCGAGGATCAGCCGACTGGCAAAAAACAAAAAAGAGTGTTGACAGCGTGCATAGCCGCGTGTATGATTCAAACTAATCAAAACAGCATACGTTGGATACCTTATCCAGAGAAGGTGGAGGGACTGGCCCGATGATACCCGGCAACCGACACAGCGCTTGCCTGTCAGCTAGACTGACGGCGCGATTGCAAGCGATGTGCACGGTGCTAATTCCTGCAGAAGCAAAAGTATTCTGGAAGATAAGGGGGAGACGACACGCCCTGCCGCGTACGTATACGACCTCTTTTCTTCGGGAAAAGAGGTCTTTTTGCATGTCTGGCTGCAAAAACGGCTTGATCGGAGGCGCAGCCTGCAACATACCGTGCGGAATTATCCCCTGCTGAATGGGCCGGGAAAGCCGCTGGAAAGATCCAAATCGATTCACGTGAGGGGAGAAACAAGTTATGGCTTATCGTGCTTTGAGTGAACAAGAAGCAGTACAGTATGTAAAAGAGCTGCCCGGCCTGTTTGAAGCAGGGGCTATCCTGTCCTCCCGCGAGATAGGCGACGGCAACCTGAATCTTGTCTTTCACATCCGCGATGAAGCGACCGGCAAAAGCGTGATTGTGAAGCAGGCTCTGCCTTATGCCCGCGTCGTAGGCGAGTCGTGGCCGCTGACGCTTGATCGCGCCCGCATCGAGAGTGAAGCGCTGCGCATCCAGTACAAATACGTTCCGGACCTCGTGCCGCAGGTGTACCACTACGATCAGGAGCTTGCCTTGACCGTCATGGAGGATCTCAGCGATCACATCCTGATGCGCAAAGGATTGATCGAGGGGCGACGCTATCCAAATTTCGCGAAGCAAATCGGACGTTTCATGGCCCACACGCTCTTTTTCACGTCTGATCTGGGAGCGCATCCCTACGAGAAAAAAGCGCTTGTCGGAACATTCTTGAATCCGGAATTGTGCAAAATTACGGAAGACTTGGTGTTTACCGATCCTTACGAAAATGCGCCGACCAACAGCTTCAACCCGCTGATTCGGCGGGAAGTGGAGGAAATCTGGAAGAACAAGCCGCTCAAGCTGGAAATCGCCAAGCTGAAGTACGATTTCCTCACCCGTGCAGAGGCGCTGCTGCATGGCGACCTTCATACAGGCAGCATTTTCGTCACCGAAACCTCGACCAAGGTCATCGACCCGGAATTCGCTTACTACGGCCCGATCGGCTTTGACATCGGCGCGGTAATCGCCAATCTGCTCCTGAATTATGCCGGCCAGCACGGACTGGAGAAGGATGGAGGAAAGCGGGAGTCTTATCGCGAATACCTGCTTACAACTGTCGAAGACGTCTGGAACGAGTTCGTCTCCCAGTTCGTCCAGCTATGGCACAAGCAGGCGAAAGAGCGCAGCGCACATGTAGAAGGGCTCTGGCAGAGCTACGTGAAGCGGTTGATCCAGGATACGGCCGGGTTTGCAGGCTGTAAAATCCTTCGCCGCGTGATCGGGCTGGCGGGTGTCGCCGATCTGAACAGCATCAGCGACGAAAAAACCCGTGCCGAAGCGGAACGGCTGGCACTGCTGATCGGTCAGGAGCTGATCCTGAAGCGGGGCGGCATCGAAGATTCGACCGACATCACAGACATCGTTCGCAATGCGACAACAAGATTTGATCAGGAGGCAGCAGCGGTATGACCACAATTCATGAAGCATTCGCACCTGTAAAGTGGGAAGGAGACTCTCTTCTTCTGCTCGACCAGACGCGTTTACCGGTAGAAACAGTCTTTCTTTCCCTCCATACGTCTGAGGAAGTATGGGCGGCAATCCGCCACCTGCAGGTTCGCGGCGCCCCTGCGATCGGGATGGCTGCGGCATACGGGCTTTACCTCGGCGTGCGGAACAGCGAAGCGGCAGATTCGTCAGCCCTCTGGAATCAATTGCTCGAGCAGGCTGACTACCTGGCGACAGCACGCCCTACAGCGGTGAACCTGTTCTGGGCGATCGATCGGGTCAAAGCACGCGTCCAGCAGGAGGGAGAAAAACCGGTAGACGCGTTGAAAGCGGCGGTTTTGGACGAAGCTCTCGCGATACAGCGCGAGGATGCCGAAGTATGCCGGACGATAGGCGAACACCTCCTCACCTTGCTGCAGGATGGAATGGGCATCCTGACCCACTGCAATCCAGGGGCGCTGGCTACCGCCGCTTACGGGACGGCGACAGCTCCGCTCTATCTGGCCAAGGAACGCGGCTGGAACCTGAAGGTATACGCTGACGAAACGAGGCCGGTGCTCCAGGGAGCGCGGCTGACCGCCTACGAGCTGCAGCAGGCGGGAATCGACGTCACGCTGATCTGCGACAACATGGCGGCCATGGTGATGGCGCAGGGAAAAGTGCAGGCTGTCATCGTAGGAACCGACCGCGTAGCGGCGAACGGCGACGTCGCCAATAAAATCGGAACGTATGGCGTTGCCGTGCTGGCGAAAGCCCATGGCATCCCGTTTTACGTGGCTGCACCGCTGTCGTCTGTCGATCTGGAAACGCCGACGGGAGCGGACATTCCGATCGAGGAGCGTCCGGCGGAGGAAATCACGCACGGCTTGGGCAAGCAGGTGGCTCCGGACGGCATCAAGGTCTACAACCCGGCATTCGACGTAACGCCAGCGGAATATATAACGGCAATCGTCACCGAAACCGGCATTTTCAAGCCGGAAGATATCCGCAATTCCAAGCAATAAATCGTGGCTGTATAACAAAAGCGCCCTCGGGCGCTCTTTTTCACTTTTGAAGAAGGGGAGAGATGACATGAAGGTTATTCCGATAACGCAGCATGCAGCGTTGAGGCGCTTGGAGCTTGCCGATGCAGAGGAAATGTTCTGGCTGACCGATACCAATCGTCTCCATCTGCGCGAATGGCTTCCGTGGCTGGATATCGTCACAAACGTGGCGGATACCAGAAGGTTCATCTCTGCCACTCTGGATCAGGACAGCCGCAGGCAGGGCACCCATTTCGGGATTTGGTACAACGGTCGTCTGACAGGAACAGTGGGCGTACATCATATCGACTGGACAAACCGGAAGACGTCCATCGGGTATTGGCTCGGAGCCCAGTACACCGGGCACGGACTGATGACGGCCGCCGTCTCGGCCTATCTGGATCACTTGATCTTTGGCGAGTGGGACTTGCAAAAGGTCGCCATTCACGCCGCTACCGAGAACAAAAAGAGCAGGGCCATTCCGGAGCGCCTCGGGTTCAAGCTGGAGGGAATCCTGCGAAGCAACGAATTTCTCTACGATCATTACGTCGATCACGCCGTCTACGGCATGCTGGCGTCAGAGTGGCGTTGAGTCCTTCAGTTTTTTGCTGCCGATAGAAAAAGCTGGATTGACAAGAAATTTTGTGTAAACTACCATGAAGATATTGGAAAAGGGATTGCGTATATCGCATCCCTTTCTTTTGATCGACAGGGTCAAAGTCGTCCCTGTTGATAACCGGATTACGGAGGCTCCGCCACAATCATGGCGGAGCCAAGTTTTCTAATAGGATAAGGAAGGAGGGACGGACGGCGTGGATATTTTGCGGCAATTGTCCTGGTTTTTCAGAAAATATTGGAAACGATATACAGTAGGGATTGCTTTTCTGTTTTTGATTGATCTGCTCATGCTGTGGCCTCCCCGGCTGATCGGGCAAACGGTGGATCAAATCCGCAATGGATCGCTGACGACATCTGGATTGGCGACGACGATTGTCACGCTGCTTTTGATTGGCCTTATCTTGTACGGGCTCCGTTTCTTTTGGCGGTACCTGCTGTTCGGCGGTTCGCTGATGCTGGAGCGGACGCTTCGCGAGCGGCTGTTTGGCCATTTGACCCGGATGTCGCCGTCCTTTTACTCGCGCCGTCGTTCCGGTGATTTGATGGCGCTGGCTACCAACGACATTCCCGCAATCGAACAGACAGCAGGGATGGGCGTACTGACGCTGGTCGACTCCCTGTTCGCCACGCTGTTGACTTTGGCTGTCATGATGGTGGCCATCGACTGGCAGTTGACGCTGGCGGCACTTATTCCGATGCCGTTTTTGGCCTGGGCGACCGCTTATTACGGCAAGCTTTTGCACGACCGGTTTTACCTGGCCCAGGAAGCGTTTGGCGAGATGAACGACCATGTGCAGCAGTCCGTCTCAGGCGTCCGGGTCCTGCGGGCTTTTGTACAGGAAAAAGAGGATGTGGAGGCGTTTCGCCGGGTCAGTGAGAAGACGATGGAGCGGAATATCAGCGTTTCCCGGATCGACGCCCTGTTCGAACCGACGATCGGCATTATCATCGGCTTCAGCTTTCTCATCGGGCTTGGCTACGGGACCTACCTTGTCTTTTCCAGCGCGATTTCCCTGGGCGATCTGGTCGCATTCAACCTTTACCTCGGGCTGCTCATCTGGCCGATGTTTGCCTTTGGCTGGCTGATGAACATCCTTCAGCGGGGGAGCGCTTCGCAAAAGCGGTTGTCGGAATTGTTCGCCGAACGGCCTGACGTGGTGGACAGCGAAACTGTGGTGGAAGATGTTCCGGACAATACTGTCGAGGCGAGAGGCTTTACCTTCCGCTATCCGCAGGCAGAGAAGGACGCCTTGTCGGATATCAGCTTCATGCTGCACGAAGGAGAGACGCTGGGGATCGTGGGCAGGACGGGAAGCGGGAAGTCAACGCTTTGCCGGACTCTGTTGCATCAGTACCCGGTAGAGTCGGACGCCCTGTTTGTCGGAGGGAAGCCGGTAGAACGGATTTCGCTGTCTGCCCTGCGCGGGAAAATCGCCTACGTTCCCCAGGAGCATCTGCTGTTTTCCCGAACGATCGAAGCGAACGTCGCTTTCGGCTCGCCGCAGGCGACTACAGAGGAAGTGTGGCATGCGCTCTCCCTGGCCGAAATGAAAGGCGATGTAGCGCAATTCGCGGAAGGGCTCGGAACCATGGTCGGTGAAAAAGGGGTCACCCTCTCAGGGGGACAGAAGCAGCGCATCTCGATTGCCCGTGCCCTGCTGATGAACGCTGACATCCTCATTCTCGATGACTGTCTGTCCGCAGTCGATGCGAGGACGGAGGAAAGCATTCTTCGCCACCTCCGCGATGAACGCAAAGGAAAGACGACGATCATCACCGCCCACCGGCTCTCTGCGGTCCAGCATGCCCAGTTGATTTTGGTGCTGGACGAGGGCAGGATCGTGGAGCGGGGGACGCATGATGAATTGATGGCGCAAAACGGCTGGTATGCGGAGCAGTACCGCAGGCAGCAGATGGAACAAGACGTCGCGGGTTAAGGGGAGAGAGGGGAACGTGTAATGAACGGCAAACAAGTATGGAAGCGGCTTGTAGAGTACGCCATGCCGTTTCGCAGACAGATCGCAGGGGCCCTGCTGCTGCTCCTGCTCGGTACTGCCGCGGAACTGGCCGGCCCCTTTTTGGCAAAAGTGATGATTGACAATCACATTCTGGCGGTTCAGAAGACGTGGTATCGCTTTGAAAAGGAACCGCTTACCATTGAAGGAAACCAGATCGCGATCCGGCTGGCGGATGAGTATTACGTCCGGGAGGATTGGCTGTCGTCCTTGCCTCCGGATGATGCACAAAAGGCGAAAAAGACACAGGTCGTGACCGAGGGAACGACCTACTATATGCTGGACCGTGAGTTGTCCGAGGACGGGGAGCCGAAGCTTTTGCCGCTTCCGGCCGTCGAGGGAAGGGAGCGGGTCAAGGCGACGCTCGTTCGCTCGGGGCAGGAGGTTGATCAGGCGGAGGGAATCCGCTTGACGGCGGACGAGGTGAAGGCGCTGTACAGCAGGGAGATTGCGCCGATATTGCTTTTGGCAGGCGGCTATGCCTTGTTGATCCTGATCAGCGCGGCATGCAACTATACGCAAATTTTGACGCTGCAGATGACAGCTCAACGCATCATCCAGCGCATGCGGATGATTTTGTTCACCCACCTGCAGAAGCTGCCGGTCTCCTTTTTTGACAAGACACCGGTCGGTCAGATCGTCTCCCGCGTGAGCAACGATACGGAGGCCATTCGTGAACTGTACGTCAGCGTTCTGGCAACTTTTGTGCAGAACGGGGTATACCTCGTGGGGATTTTGATCGCGCTTTTTGTCCTGCAGCCGCAGCTTGCCCTGTTTTGCTTTTTAAGCGTGCCGTTGATCGTCGCGCTCATTATCGTTTACCATCGCTTCAGCTCGCGCTATTATGCGGTCATCCGCAGCAGGCTGAGCGATATGAACGCCACGATCAACGAGATGATTCAAAACATGACGATCGTCCAGGCGTTTCGCCGAGAGTCGGGGGTTCAAGAGGAGTTTGCCAAGGTAAACGAAGAGTATTTTCGGGTTCGTCTGAAGGAGAACAACCTGGAGTCGCTTTTGCTCAGACCAGCCGTTGATCTCATCTGGAAAATCTCTCTCACGGTGATTGTCTGGTATTTCGGCTCGACTTCGTTTCACAGCGCCATTTCGTTCGGCGCGCTGTTTGCCTTCGTCGATTACATGGGACGCTTTTTCGAGCCGATCAGCATGATTATGAACCGTCTTTCGCAATTGCAGCAGGCTGCCATCTCCTCGCAGCGCGTGTTTGACATTCTCGATACGCCGGCTGAAGAGGAGAAGGGAGGCAAGGCTATCGAGCGCTCGCGCGGAGAGGTAGTCTTTGACCGCGTTTCTTTTGCCTATCAGGGTGATCAATACGTCTTGAAAGATGTGTCGTTCACGGCCAAGCCGGGACAGACGGTAGCGCTGGTCGGCCACACCGGGTCGGGAAAAAGCTCGCTGATGAATCTGTTGCTCGGCTTTTATCCGGTGACGAAAGGGCGCATCCTGATCGACGGCATGGACATGGGCGAAATGGATACGCGGACGCTTCGCCGCCATGTAGGGCTGGTGCTGCAGGACCCTTTTTTGTTTACCGGCAGTGTCGGATTCAACATTCGCTTGTACAATGACAAGCTTACGAATGACGATGTAAAACAGGCGGCGGAGGCAGTCAGGGCAGATGAGTTTATACGCCACTTCCCCGAAGGATACGAAGAACCCGTCGTGGAGCGGGGGATGACCTTGTCTGCCGGACAGCGGCAGTTGATTTCGTTTTCCCGGGCGCTCGCAGCCGATCCGGCTATTTTGATCCTGGACGAAGCGACAGCGAGCATCGACAGCGAGACAGAGTCGGCGATCCAGGAGGCGCTGCACGTGCTTTCGGCGGGGCGCACGACGTTTATCATCGCGCATCGCCTGTCTACGATTCAGCATGCCGACCAGATTCTCGTTCTGTCCCGCGGCGAAGTCGTCGAGCGGGGCACGCATGACGAGCTGATGGCGCAGCATGGCCTGTATCAAAAAATGTACCAGCTACAGCAGGGGCAAATCTCTGCTACAGTAGAACAATAGCGATTGATCTTGACCTTGCCGCCGGGTGAGGGGAGATTATGAATAGAGAGAGTGAGTGCAGGAGAGGAGAACGCATACATCATGTCTTCAACACGTTTTACCTTTTGGGTGCTGATATTGGTCGTAGTCATTGCGGGAGCCAGCCAGGGGCTGACGATTCCGCTTTTGGCCGTGATGCTGGAGCAGCAGGGAGTTTCATCGGTCGCCAATGGGTTGAATGCAGCCGCTTTGTATATCGGTATATTGCTTGTGTCACCCTGGCTGGAAATCCCGCTGCGCCGGATCGGTTATCGGTCGACGATTCTGTGCGGGCTGTTAATGGTGACCGCAGCCACCGTCCTGATTCCGGTGTTTTCCCATCTGGCGGTCTGGTTTGTTCTCCGCATGCTGATGGGAATCGGCGACTCCGGTCTTCACTACGCCAGTCAAATGTGGGTGACCAAGATCGCCGCTCCGGAGAGGCGCGGACGGGATTTGTCGCTCTACGGTCTGGCCTACGGCATCGGATTCAGCATAGGGCCGCTGGGGATCAACCTGCTTCCGATAGGATTTTGGGCGCCGTTTGCCGCACTGACCGTGTTGTATGCGGCAGCGTTTATTCTGCTGGCGCGCATCCGCAATGATTTTCCCGAAGAGATCAAGGCAACTGAAGCCGGTGTGAAAAAACAGAACAAATACACCACTGTATTCCGGTTAAGCTGGCTGGCGCTGATCCCGTCGTTTTTGTACGGATTTATGGAAACGTCTTTAAACGGAAGCTTTCCGGTTTACGCTTTGCGGACCGGCATTTCCATCGAGTGGGTATCGGTTATCCTGCCATCCTTTGTAGTGGGCAGCATCATTTTGCAAATTCCGTTGGGCTCATTAAGTGACCGGATCGGCCGGAAGCGGGTCATGTTTGCCTGTGCGCTCGTCGGAGCCGTGGCGTTCATCCTGTTCCCGCTCAGCGGCGACAACGTCTGGATGATGATGTTCCTGCTGGCGATTGCAGGTGCGGCTGTCGGTTCCTTTTACTCGCTCGGTCTTGCCTTTGCGACCGATATTTTGCCGGGTGCGATGGTCCCTACAGCCGGGATCATTGCCAGCATGAATTTCGGCGTCGCCAGCATCCTGGCCCCCAATGTAAACGGACTGTTGATCCAGGTCTGGGACCCGCGGAGCATCTTCTGGCTGATGGGGCTTTTGCTGTTCGGTTTTGCCGCTGCTTGCCTGTTTTTCCGCACGACCCGCTCTTCTCAGGAGACCGCGGTGGCGTCATAAGCATAAAAATGTGAAGAGAGGGGAAGCGTAGGGATACAGTCATCTTTCCCAGAAAGGGGTTTGCCTGATGATGACGCCCTGTGTTTTCAAGCGGGGAATGATCTGGATTCTGTTTTTTATCATCAGTCTGATCGTGATCCCGTTCTTTTCCGATGACACGCCATCCACGCCTGCTCCGACTGTGAACAATGCAAGCAGGTAAAACCCGGGCAAAAAGGACTCGTCTTTTTCCATAAAGGCGAGTCCTTTTCTTTTGCTTCGGCTTACGTACGTTTGCTGTCTCGGATGACATACGTCCTGGCAATCAGATCGTGCCAGCCTTGCTTTTTCCGGTTCCACCCTGCCCACAAATACCCCAGTCCCAGCGGCAGGGCAGAGAGAAATTTGCCCACAACCTCTCGCAGCAATACCTGCCCCAGCGTCAACTGGCTGCGGTGCTGGCGGGCATTGACCACGCGGATGCCGGTGATGAGCTTTCCGAGTGTCTGTCCCGTCCACCAGGTCAGCAGGATGGCATAGGCGAAGTCGAATACGATTTCCAGCAAGTCGATGTACGAAAAGACGTCCGGCCCGGCAGTGAAAGCCCGGCGGAGCGGATTGAAGATCAAAAAGCTGATGCCGGTGAGAAAAAGTCCATCCAGCAGAGCAGCCCCGACCCGAATCCAGAAGCCGGCAAACGCATAGCTGGCCTCCTGGGAGGCATCCTCGCTTCCGGACGGCTCGGCTCCTGCGAAGCCTTGGACAAGCGCGGTCCGTGCGGCGGCATCAGCGGAGAGCAGGGATTCGGGAAAATCAGCTTCAGACGACGATTGGTCCCGCATGGCGGACACCTCCATTAGAAATGGTTACGGGATAAACTGGTACAACAGCTTGGGTGTCGAGCCCTGCTGCAAAATGCGCTCAAGGCCGAGCGGATCAGGGTTGGACCAGTAACGCTGCATGCGGAAGATCAGATTGCCAAGCGATATGTTTTCGGTAAAGCGAACAATCTGCGCTTCCGGCAGTCCAGTCAGGGTCAAGGCATAGCGGGTAGCATCCTCCAGATCGCCAAAGCGATCCACCAGTCCCAGCCGCTTCGCCTGCTCGCCGGAGTAAATGCGGCCGTCGGCTATTTGCAGGACGCGCTCCCGGGGGAGGCTTCTTCCCTTTACGATTACATCGACAAAGCGATCGTAGCTTTGGTTGACCAGCGTTTGGAAAATTTGCCGCTCGGGCTCTGTGAGCGGACGGGCAGGACTGCCGATATCCTTGAAGCGTCCGCTTTTGATCGCATACTCCTGGATTCCCAGCTTGTGTATGGCATTGCTGTAGTTGGTCAGGGTAAAAATGACGCCCAGACTGCCTGTCAGCGTATTGGGATTGGCGAAAATGGCATCTCCCGCTGTAGCCAGGTAGTAGCCTCCCGATGCGGCAGTCGAGCCCATGCTGACAACGAGCGGGATTTGGCGAAGCTCCTTGAGCCGCAGCAGGCGGCGGTGCAGTTCATCCGTAGCGACTACCTCTCCGCCAGGGCTTTCGATCCGCAGGACGACTGCCTTTACTTGCTCGTCCTCCTCGATGCACCTGATTTGTTCGGTCAACAGGTCGGCCATCGGTGTGACAGATGCAGTGGAGCGCTCACTGGTGATCGTGCCATTGACGTAAAGCTGTACGATTTTGGCCGTACCGGAGCCGGAGACGACATGTTCATCCCAGGCATACTCGGGATGGTCGGTCAGATTGCGCATGCCTCCAAAGATGCTTTCGACGCCGATGCCAAGGACAAAAACAGCCAGTACAAGAAAGAGTGCCGTCCATCTTTTACGGTTCATGGAAAACCACCTCAGATGTAGCATTTGCTCTTCTCTTTCCGGTTACGCATGCCTGTCATTTCACAAACTCATGCAATTTTCTAAAAATTGCGGTACAATTGGTCATAAGACAAGAGAGAATATGTTCGGGGGGTACGGAAGCGTGATTATCCAAGTAACGGATTTGAAAAAAAATTACGGCAGCCTGCAGGTGCTCAAAGGAATCACGACACAAGTGGCGGAACGCGAGGTCGTATGCGTGATCGGCCCGTCGGGTTCGGGAAAAAGCACGTTTCTGCGCTGCTTGAATCAATTGGAAGAGATGACGGCCGGGCGCATCGTGATTGACGGCCACGACCTGTCCGATCCGAGGGTGGACATCAACAAGGTGCGCGAAGAGGTAGGAATGGTGTTCCAGCGCTTCAACCTGTTTCCGCACAAAACGGTTCTGGAAAACGTTACGCTCGCGCCGATCAAAGTAAAAAAGATGACCCCCGAGGATGCGAGAAAACAGGGCCTGGCGCTGCTGAAAAAGGTGGGGCTGGAGGACAAGGCCGATGTATATCCGGATCGCCTTTCCGGAGGACAGATGCAGCGGGTGGCGATTGCCAGAGCCTTGGCGATGAACCCCAAGGTCATGCTGTTTGACGAACCGACCTCGGCACTGGATCCGGAGCTGGTCGGAGAAGTCTTGACAGTGATGAAGAATCTGGCCAAGGAAGGCATGACGATGATCGTCGTCACGCATGAGATGGGATTTGCCCGGGAAGTGAGCGACAGAGTGATTTTCATGGATCAAGGCGTCATCATGGAGGAGGGAGCACCCGAAGCCCTGTTGTCCAATCCGAAAAACGAGCGGTTGCGGGCATTTTTGCGCAAGACCTCGGCATAGCGACCGGTATAAAAAAATCGGCCCCCGATACAGGGGGCATTTTTACTTCTTGTTCGCGTCTCGCTTGCTTCCTTTCACATCGAGCAATTGACTGACCGTAACGAACCGATAGCCCTGCCTCCGCAGATCGGTGATCAACTCCTGCAGCGCGGCAATCGTTTCCCGCTGATTCAGCCCGCCGTCGTGGAACAGGATAATGTCTCCGGGAGCCACGTCGTTCTTGACGCTTTTGGCGATGTGGGAAGCCGTCCGGGCCAAAGACCAGTCGCGCGGGTCGACCGACCAGTGGATGATGTCATAGCCGCAGGACTGGACTGCATTCATGACGTCATGCGTCAAGACTCCCCCCGGGGGCCGGTAATATTGGGCAAGCACGCCGGTAGAACGGAGAATCGATTTTTCCCCCAGCTTGATTTCTTCGTAAATCTCCTGCTCCGTCAATTTGTTCAAATCGCCATGATGATAGCCGTGGTTGCCGATTTCATGCCCTGCTTTCTTGATCCAGTGCATAATCTTGGGATACTTGTCTACTTGAGAGCCAAGCACAAAAAAGGTGGCGGGAACCTTGTTGCGGTGCAGAACCTCCAGGATGATGGGCGTGTATTTGGGATCGGGGCCATCGTCGAAAGTAAGGGCAACCACTTTGTTGGTTGTGTCGATCCGGTGAATCGGCTCATAGGCAGGAAGAGGGCTTCTTGCCGCATCTGTCGGCACCACCCCGAACAGCAGACAGGCGATGAAAGACAGAATGAACGCTCGATAGCGCAGAACAATCCCTCCTTCCAAGTAACTATCTTTTAGCTTCACCCGCACAACTCAAATCATCCTGCCAAAAGAAAACAGCAATCAGCCTGCGAGCGGGATATGGTAAAATGAAAGGACTGTACATAGGAGAGGAGAGAATACGGTGGAACTCCGCGGTATTTTGCACGGGTTGACCCATCAGTATCACGGCAAGGATCAGCCTGTTGACTACTATTTGCAGCTGGGCGAAGAGAGACTGCCGTTAAATGAGCTGCTGGGCAGCGAAATAACGATCTCATTTCTGGGCGAGAAAAACTGTATCGCCTGTGGACGAAAAACGAACAAAACCTTTAACAGCGGGTATTGCTATCCCTGTTTTACGAAGCTTCCGGAGAACGATCTGTGCATCGTCAAGCCTCACGAGTGCCACTATGATCAGGGAACATGCCGGGATGCCAGCTTTGGCGAGACTCATTGCATGATTCCGCACTACGTTTATCTGGCTGTTTCCAGTGATGTAAAAGTCGGCCTGACGAGGAAAAACAATCAGCTAAAGCGCTGGGTCGACCAGGGAGCCATTCGCGCGATCCCGATCGCAGAGGTACCGACACGCCGCATGGCAGGTGAGCTTGAATTCCATCTTAGCCAATTTTTGCCGGATAAGACGAACTGGAGAAAAATGCTCAAGGGCGATGTCCGCGAGGTGGACCTGCTCAGCCTCAGAGACGAGGTGTACGCGCATTTCCCGGACGAGTTCAAAGCCTTTCGCTACCGTGAGGACGAGTGGATAGACATTACCTATCCGATCCTGGAGTCATTGGACAAGATCAACTCGCTCACATTGGACAAGCAGGAAAGCGTCGGCGGCAAGTTGGTCGGCGTCAAGGCACAGTATCTGATTTTTGAGAACGGCGTATTCCAGGCGAGAAAGCACGCCGGCTATCAGGTGCAAGTCAGCGCTTCTGCATAAAGCGGCCGCTTTTCCTCCAGACTGAAACAAAAGACTGGAGGAGGCGATCGGCATGGCACCGGAGCGCATTGAATATACGGAACCGTTGACGGGTACCTTGGCAGAAGCAGCCCAGGCCGATCCGCTGGGCATCCCCTACTCGCCGCTTGCCAGGACGTGGCAGGCGAACCCCCGGGCGGAAGCAGATCCTGCCGAGCGGGGTACGGGGAATGTGGCAGAAACAAAAACGGAATAAAAAACGTCTAGAAGGAAAAAGGCAGCCAGACATGATCGGCTGCTTTTTTCTTATCCAAATAACTAGCCATTGGGGAAGGGAAGGGCACTTCATGCGTACATGGGCATTATCCGTCGCGACAGCGTTGCTGATCTGTGGAAGCGCTTGGGCCGGGTATATGGTAGGAACTGATGTGGAAAGCAAAAGAAACGAGGAACAGGCAGGCAGGGTCATAGCGGAAAACGAAGCGTTGCGGTCAAAGCTCCAGAATCAGGCTCCCGCCGCTGAAGCATCCCCTCCGGCAAACAGTGCTCAACAACCGGCTGAGGCGGCCGAGCAAAACGCGAAGGAGCCCGCTTTCATCGACCACGATGCAATCCTGGATGCTTTTCGGCGGACGGACGACAAAGGCGGAAGCTTTGAAATCACGGAAAAAGACAAGCAGGAAATGATGGCCGAACCGCGCAGCAGGGATTACAAATGGGTGCTGCGCACATTTGTAGAGAAAAAGCTCGGAAAAAAGCTGAATACCTTTCAGACGACCAGCCGGACGGTGAACCCGCGTATCCTGCTGGCAACCACTACGGATGGCACCGCGTATGAAATCGAGATGAAAAAATGGCTAGCCTATGA
Organism: Brevibacillus sp. FSL K6-6036; assembly: GCF_037964015.1. NCBI lineage: Bacteria > Bacillati > Bacillota > Bacilli > Caryophanales > Paenibacillaceae > Brevibacillus > Brevibacillus sp. FSL K6-6036. Next base: position 4,134,584 of record NZ_CP150173.1, on the reverse strand, counting down.
CCAGATTTGGACAGTCGAGCGCTTTAACGGCATGTCCCCGGGAGATGTCGGTTCAGTCGCTCCGCTCTATCAGGCGGTGAAAAAGGAGGAAGTGCCCAAAAACGTGCAGGACTGGCTGGAGCCGCTGCTTGCCTCACCGGAATGGAAAACGGAATACTTGCGCGATGGCAAAAAAACGTATGTGCTCATCAAAACGTCGTCTTCGCCGACGGATTCGGTGGAAGTAGAGGATGTTTCGCTATGGATAGAGGAAGTAACGGTGAAGTACCAGACGTACGACTATGCAAACAGTGAAGACCGCTCGTTTGCAAACGATTACGCTTTGTTGGAAATTCCGTATGAAGCCAAGGACGGGGTCCAGTTTACGAAAACATTGTCGATTGTTCGGTAGACAGGCTCTTACGGACAAGTCTTGATCCGGCAGACTGGCGATGTGCCGTCGCGTTGTTAAGGGAGCCGTTTGATAAACGCGGGAACTGCGTTAAAATAAAGGAAAACACTGGGGATACAGCAAGCAGGTATTCGAGACACCATGATGCTTGATAAGAAAGCGAGGATATGCTCCATGACAATCAAAGCCTATCTGTACGACAAATGCGGCACCTGCCGAAAGGCCAAGCAATGGCTGAACCAACACAATATCGCCATCGAGGAGATCCCGATCGTGGATGCCCCTCCGACAGAAGACGAGCTGCGCAGCATGTGGCAGGCAAGCGGACTTCCCTTGACCAAGTTTTTCAACACGAGCGGCCAGTTTTACCGCGAGCTCGGCTTAAAGGACAAGCTGCCATCGATGACGGAAGACGAGATGCTGAAGCTGCTGGCCTCCAACGGGAAGCTGCTAAAAAGGCCGCTCGTCTCTGACGGAAAAACAGTTACGGTCGGGTTCAAGGAAGAGGAGTATGAAAAGGCTTGGGGGGGACGCTGACGATGCGTACCCCTTCCAGGCGCCTTGAACAGCTTTCTTCGGCAATCTTTTCCGAACTGGCCGAACGAAAAAAGAGCGTTGCAACGGGGCGTTCAGTGATCGATCTGAGCATCGGCAGCCCTGATCAGCCGCCAGCTCCGGAGCTGGTGGAGGCGCTGGCCGAGGCGATCCGGGAGCCGGGTGCGTTTGGCTACCCGATGAGTGACGGAACAGAGGAGTTTCGCCAGGAGGTGGCCCACTGGTATCAGTACCGTTTTGGCGTCGAGCTGGACCCGCGCTCGGAGATTCACTCCCTGATGGGTTCTCAGGACGGTCTTGCTCATTTTGCCCTGGCCTGGTCCGATCCCGGAGACATCGTGCTGGTGCCCGATCCCGGCTACCCGATTTATGCCGGCAGCGTTCATCTGGCAGGTGCGGAGCCATACCCCATGCCGCTGCGGGCAGAAAACGCTTTTTTGCCCGATCTGAATGCCATACCGGAAGAGGTGGCCAAACGCGCTCGCTTCATGATTCTGAACTATCCCAATAATCCGGTATCGGCGGTCGCGACGCTTTCCTTCTTTGAAGAGGCTGTCGCTTTTGCCAAGCGGCACGATGTGATTGTCGTGCATGATCTCGCTTATTCCGAAATGGCCTTTGACGGCTACCGGCCGCCCAGCTTTCTGCAGGCAGATGGGGCCAAGGACATCGGCATCGAATTCAATTCCTTTTCCAAAAGCTTCAACATGGCCGGGTGCCGCATCGCTTATGTGGTCGGCAACGCGGAGATCATCAAGCCGCTGGCAGTCGTCAAGTCGAATGTAGACTACGGCGTCTTCCTGCCGGTTCAAAAAATGGCTGTTGCCGCGCTCAGGCGCGACCGGGAAGCGGGGGAGGACAACACGGTTGCTTCAATTTATCAGGAGCGGCGCGATGTCCTGATCAAAGCCCTGCGAGAGGCAGGCTGGGTCATCGAGCCGCCCAAGGCGACGATGTTCGTCTGGGCAAAAATTCCGTCTGGCTGGAACTCCCGCGAATTCGCTTTTGCGCTTTTGGAGGAGGCTGGGGTCGTGGTCGTGCCTGGAAGCGCTTTTGGCGAGCAGGGAGAAGGGTACGTGCGGATCGCGCTGGTGCAGCCGCCGGACCTGCTGCGGGAAGCGGCCAAGCGGATCGCAAAAAGCGGCCTGTTGAACGGCAGAAGATAGCAAAACAGATGTATATCGTGCTGTGAAAGCGGAAAGGATACATCTGGCACCACAAAAACGACAATCAATTGAAAATGATTCCTACATTGTATTGACTATAAACAACAAGGTTGCTATGATGGAACATGTAGGTGAAAAAACTTATTCCAAGGAGGTTTTACATATGGCACAACGTCTTGTAGGTCTTCCAGCTCCTGATTTCACAATGGAAACAGCTCTGGGCAATGGTCAAGATTTCGGAAAGGTATCTCTCTCCGACTACCGTGGCAAATGGCTGGTACTGTTCTTCTATCCACTCGACTTCACGTTCGTTTGCCCGACTGAGATCATCGCGATGAGCGATTCGATCGAAGATTTCAAAGACCTGGATGCGGAAGTTCTCGGTGTATCCGTAGACTCCAAGCATTCCCACCGCGCATGGATCAACACTCCTCGCGATCAAAACGGTCTGGGCGGCCTGAACTACCCGCTCGCTTCCGACTTCCTGAAAACAACCGCTCGCGATTACGGCGTACTGGATGAAGAAGGCGGCGTAGCATTCCGCGGTCTGTTCATCATCGATCCGGAAGGCGTTCTGCGTTACCAAGTTGTAACCGACCTGAACATCGGCCGTTCCGTAGAAGAAACACTGCGCGTTCTGCAAGCTCTGCAATCCGGCGGTCTCTGCCCAGCTAACTGGCGTCCAGGTCAAAGCCACCTGACTGCGAAGTAAGCATCCGCATTGGAGCGCGATTGATCGGGGCAGCCATATAAAGCTTGCTCCTTTTACGAAAAAGGGTCTAACACAACCAGTTGTTAGGCCCTTTTTTTACAAAAAAGAGGCAAATAAGACGGGAAGATTGCTGTCTTTCTCGTTCCACGATCATTTGAAAGGGGTTGTTTTTGATGCGTTTGCGCGAAGAATTGCCCGATTTCCCGGGGATTACCGAATGGGTAAACGGCCAGGTGAGCAAAGCTGATTTGGCAGGAAGTCCCGTATTGATCCATTTCTGGTCCGTAAGCTGCTATATGTGCAAGGAATCGATGCCGCAAATCCTGGAGTGGCGCGACAAATACGCGGCGAACGGCTTGAAGGTGATCGGAATCCACATGCCACGCTCGGAGGCCGATACAGACATCCAAAAGATCAAGGAAACGATCGTCGAGCACAAGCTGACACATCCGATCGCGATCGACAACGAAATGAAGACCGTAGACGCCTTCCAGAATGAGTACGTCCCGGCTTTCTACCTGTTCGATGAAAACCTGCAGCTTCGCCACTTCCAGGCTGGCGAAAAAGGCTTGAACCTGGTGAAAAAACGTCTCCACCGAATTTTGGGGATTGAAGAGGATTCCTAGGCCCTCTGTCCAATTAATATGGAGTACCTGATTGAACCTGATAGGAGGATACGTGAACGATGGAATTTCCTAAACATCTTCTTTACAGCGAAGAGCACGAGTGGGTTCGTGTAGAAGGAAACAAGGCGTATATCGGCATTACTTCTTTTGCTCAATCCGAGCTGGGCGACATCGTCTTTGTCGAACTGCCAGAGGTGGGCAGCACGATTACACAGGACGAACCTTTTGGCAGCGTGGAATCGGTAAAAACCGTTTCTGAACTGTATGCTCCTGTCAGCGGGAAGGTAGTAGAAGTAAACGGCGAATTGGAAAACGCGCCGGAGCTGGTAAACTCTTCTCCTTATGAGCAAGCATGGATGATCGTTGTGGAGCTGTCTGACGAAAGCGAGCTCAAAAAGCTGATGGACGCAGACAAATACGAAGCGATGGTACAAGAGTAAACAACAACTGAAAGTGTGTATCAAGCCAAAAGGCTGGAGACTAATCTCCGGCCTTTTTCCTGTTTCGCAGGCATAAGAGCTCTCCTCTTGCTCCGTTGTACCCACTGGATTTTCATACTTTTGCTGCATGTGGCCTTTTCATCCAAATACTACCATATGGAAAAGAGACGATTGCAGAAAAAGGAATGTCCGGAGAAATAAGGAGGAGCACTGGTGATTCGGAAGCACTATTTGTTATTGATTCTGGCAATGATTCTTTGTCTGCCGCTGGCCACGTATGCAGCAGACAAGCCAAAGCCAAACATGCTGCGCGCAGATGAGCGAAATGATGCGATTTCGGGCGGAACCAGAAGAGAGGGCGCACCTCCCGACGAGCTGATGAGATTCAGGATCATGTACGCGACATATGCGGAAGGAATGTGGGACGGGCGGATACCGGGCCATTTGCGCGGGGATGGGGATGACCTAGGCAGAGGCGGAGACGACCGGGGCAAAGGCGGAGACAACCTGGGCAGAGGCGGAGACGACCGGGGCAAAGGTGGAGACAACCTGGGCAAAGGTGGAGACGACCTAGGCAAAGGTGGAGATGACCGAGGCAAAGGCGGAGACCCGGAGCACGGTACTCCAGCCCATGAAAACACCCGCGCTCCTTTTGATCCTACAGCCAGCGATCTTGACCCAAAAAGCGGCGACCCCGTTGGGAAAGGTGACGAACTGAAAGCAAAAGAGGGCAAGCCAGGCTTTTGGGATTGGCTGATCGGCGGAGCCTCCGAAGCGCTCGACAAAGGCTTGGAGCTTTGGGAGTCCACCGTGGATAGCGTAAAAGAAACAGTAAAGGACGCTATTGACACCGTCGTAGATACTGTGAAAGACGTCGCGACTACCGTCGTTGACGCGGTCGTCGATGCAGGAAAATGGGTTGCGGACCACTGGGAGGTCGTGTTGGTCACGACAGCAGGTGTCGCCCTCACCGTGGGCGGCGTGTTCTTTCCACCGCTGCTGCCGTTTGGCGTCTCGATCCTGGTCGGCGAAGGGATTTCCGGTGTGATCGGGTACGCCTTTGGCATGCGCGGCGATGAGCTGCTGCGGGAAATGGCGCTTGGCGGCGTACTGTCGGCAGCGGGCTTTGGGGCCGGCGCTTTAATTGGAAAGGCGGCTACGGCAGTCGCTCGCCTCAAACCGGTGGCAAATGCCCTTGGCAAAGCATCCGCTTTGACGAGCCGGGCTACCAGCGCTGTCCGGACCGCCGTTGGCAAAGGAGCGCAAGCGGCAGGGGCGGCAGCCAGATGGGTGCGGCAAACCTCGGTTGGCCGTGCCGCAGCCCGCTTGGGAACACAAGCAGCAAATGCGGTACGGTCGGCAACGAGCGCGGCAGGCAAGGCGGGGAATGCTCTTCGCAGCGCTCTGGCAAGCACAGCGAAGCAAGCAGGCGGCGCTCTGAGAGCTGTTGCAGCACGCATCGGGCAAACGCGCCTGGCCCAGAGCGCAGCGTCTGTAGCGAAGAATGTAAGAAGTGCTGTCAGCAGCGCAGGAAATGCTGTGAAAAACAGCAGTGTGTACCGGGCAGTGGCCAGCCTCGGACGAAATACGGGGAAAGGCATCGGGAAGCTGGCAAGCAACGTGGGAAGCGGCTTGCGTACCGTGGCGAAGACGACGGGCAGCAAAATGCAGTCCATCGTCCAGACCGTGAAAAAGACGGTACCTGTCCGGGCTGTCACAGGGTTCACGAGAAAAGCAGGGACGCAAATCAGCCAGGGCTTTCGGCAAATCGGCAGTGCGATCTCCCGCAGTTTGGCAACGACAGTCCTGCGGAGCAAAACGGCGGGGGCTGGCGAAGGCTTTGCCGTCAGCGTGATGGATGACCGGGCGCGTGGGGAAAAGGTGGATTACCGCAAGGCGGTAATTGCTGCGGCCATCGGGGCGCTGCTGGTGACCGGCGGATCGATTGGACTAAACAAAGCGTATTCTACCGGGCAGGAAACGGCGCAGGCTGTGGTGAAGAGCAGTACTGAGCAGAGTGGATCAAAATTCTTGTTACCGATGGATTTACAGTATTTTTCTTCTAAGGGGACGGGTAACCTCACCTATGCCCAAAAGGTTGAAATGTTCCAAGCTAGAGCACAAGCTATTCGTGATACATTGCCAAACAAGTATAAGAATTACGGTAATGTTGCGGTGGCAGATGTGAATATTTCCGGACTTAAAACAGAGTTTAAAGCCCATAGTAGGATTCATAAGGAGAATGCCGACGGTTTTTCAACAGTAACAGGCGAGGGTCAATTCCCTGCAAAATCAGTAAACCAAAAAGGGGAAGTTAACGGTGAGGGGGCTTTTCCTAGGGATAATGACACTGAACGCAAAATTTTAGAGGATATAGCAAATCAATTAGGGAATAACAAGCAAGTTAAAGGCACAATTGATTTATTCACGGAATTACCTGCTTGCGGAAGCTGTTCCGATATTATTCTGAAGTTCAGACAAGAATACCCAAATATCAAATTGAATGTCTACTCAGGGGAGTTTAAAAATTAGAGAGGTGAAGATGCCAATGCTAAGCAGTTATAAGGAACTTGAGCAGTATATTATTGATGATTTTGAAGAGTTCCTAGATGAGGGGCTATCTTTATCGCAAGTAACGGAAAAATTGCTTGTCGAATATCACCGTGGGATTGTCAACAGTCAGGTTGAAAAGTTAGTTGTTTATCTGACAATCGCTCTTCTTTGTCTCGATAAAGGCTATCTTAGAGAGGATATAAAAGATGAATTGAATATCATGATTAGTGATATTGCATCAATGTCATTGAAGGAAGAGTTAGAATCCGAAGATATTACGAAAATTATGAACGGAGTTGAAAAATATAAAGAACAATTAGGGAATATATAGTATGGGGCTACCCAGTAAGGGTCTGTCAAGATTTTTGTGTAAACTCAATCAACCAATATATGAAAAGGTTTCATCCCCCTAATTGGGCCATTTTTCGAAACCAATAGAGTCAAGGGCGTGAGGCGAAGTGAACCCTTGACGCGTTGGTGGAGAAAAAGATAATCCCTTCGGGGATGAAGCCTTTCATTTGTTAACGGATGTACGGCTGTACCCGATCTTCAAAGAAAACGGATAGCTGTAAGAGAATCTGGCCCCAGTTCTGAACTCGTCCCGTCCACTTTCGTAGAACATCCATGGTTACGAGATATAACATCTTCAAAAGGGCATCATCTGTGGGAAACATGGCTTTTCCTTTTGTCACCTTTCGAAGCTGTCGATGATAACTCTCGATCACGTTAGTTGTATAAATCAGCTTTCGAATCTCTGGAGGATATTTAAAGAAAGTGGCAATCTCGTCCCAGTTATTCCGCCAGGAACGAACCATCAAGGGATATCTACTGCCCCAGGTTTGTTCAAACTGATCGAGTTCTTCCAACGCGGCTTGCTCCGTTGGAGCCTTGTAGATAGGTTTTAGCTCGGACGTGATCTTTTTGAGATCCTTATAGGAAACATACTTGATGGAATTTCGGATTTGATGGATAACACATTTCTGAATCTCCGTCTTCGGATAACATGCAGAGATGGCTTCTGTAAAGCCACGAAGATTATCGACGCTTGTAATGAGAATATCCTGGACTCCACGATTTTTCAGTTCGTTGAGGACATGCAGCCAGAATTTTGCCGATTCATTCTCCCCAATCCAGATCCCAAGCACATCTTTATGACCGTCAAGGTCAATACCAATGACCATATAGGCGGCTTTATTGACGATAGCTCCGTCCTGTTTTACCTTAAAGTGAATGGCGTCAAGGAAAACAACAGCATAAACCGCTTGCAAGGGGCGATTTTGCCACTCTTTGATCATCGGTACAATCTTATTCGTTACATTTGATATGAGCGTTGGTGAGACTTCGATGCCATAGAGCTGCTGCAGATGGTCTTGGATATCGCGTGTGGATACGCCTTTGGCATAGAGAGCAAGAATTTGATCTTCGATCCCTGTAACATTGGATTGATGTTTCTTTACAATGTTTGGTTCAAAATCACCCTCTCGATCCCGAGGGACTTGGATGTCGACATCCCCGTACTCAGAACGGACGGTTTTCTTGCTATACCCATTGCGACTGTTGGTTGTCCGCTTGTTTTTCATGTCATGCTTGGCGTATCCAAGAGAGGACTCGATTTCAGCTTCCAGCATTTCTTGGATTGTGTCTGCGAATAGATCCTTTAACGCTGACTGTACGTCGTCCACTGACTTCATGTTTTTCTCTTTGATCCACTGCTTGATCTGCTCTTTTGACATCATAAAAATCTCCCAACCTTTCTACTCCTAATTGTAGTTTAGAGGTTGAGAGTTTACACAAAATATTTTACAGACTCAACCAAAAAGGTCATGAGAGCTTTTACGCCCTCATGACCTTCTTTACTGCCAGCCATCAGCCATCCTATCCTCTACTCACCAAGCCTACAACTTAAACGAACGAATCGAATCGTACAGCTCCGTCGCCATCCGGGCGAGCATTGCGGAAGCTGCAGAGATTTCCTGCATCGAAGCGTTTTGCTCCTCGGCAGCGGCGGCTACCGTCTGGGTATTGCCGGCGGATTGCTCCGAGATCCGGGCGATTTCCTGAATAGCCTCGATCATCGTCTCCATCTGCTTGCTGATCTCCGCCATATACGATGAGACTTCATCGGTCTGGCCAAACAGCACGCGGGTCGACTGTGAAATCTGTTCAAAGGCTTGTCCCGTGGTCTGCACATACGTCATTCCTTCCTGCAAGACGTGAGATCCGTTTTGCATGGCGGCGATGACAGCGGTCGTGTCGCTTTGAATGTCTGTCACGATACGGTGTACCTGGTCGGCGGATGCCGCCGTCTGTTCTGCGAGCTTGCGGACCTCATCGGCAACAACGGCAAAGCCGCGTCCCTGTTCTCCGGCCCGGGCTGCTTCGATCGCGGCGTTGAGCGCGAGCAGGTTGGTCTGGGCGGCGATATCCGTGATCAAGGCGATCATCTGCCCGATCTCCTGCGAACGCTGTCCGAGAATGTTGACCACGTCGGAAGTGTGGGTCATCTGGCCCTCGATCAGATGCATTTGCTCAACGGCTTTGCTGGCCATCTGATTGCCTTCGGCTGCCTGATCCCGCACCGTGGAGGTAGATTCGGTGACGGTTTTTACCGCTTCCTCAATTTGCGAAATGTGGGAAGCGATCTGTGTGACGATTTCTGTGCCCCGTGAAGTCGCTTCCGCTTGTTTATCTGCCCCGTAGGCGATGTCCTGCACGGCTTCGGCGATCTGCTCGGTAGCCTGGCTGGTCTGCTGGGCGCTGGCGGTCAGCTGCTCGGATGTGGCCGCGACTTGCTCGGAGTGAAAGCTGACGCGCTGCAGCGTCTCGCGCAAGGTAGCGGTCATCTCGTTGAATCTGTTTGCCATTTGCCCCAGTTCGTCGGCTGTGTCCAATTGAATCGTTGCAGTAAAGTCTCCCGAGGCCAGCGACTGTGAAAGCCTGTTTGTTTTGTCGAGCTGTCGGGACAGATAACGGCTGAAAAAGTGAATCACCACGACCAGCACGAGAATTCCGGCGACGCTTGTCAAAGAGAGCTTCCAGAGAAGCGAGTTGACCGGTGCCAATAGCTCCGCGTCTGGCATCACGAGAGCCAGCGTCCAGTTCGTTTGGGGAATTTTGTGAAAATAAACGGTATTGCTGCCGTTTTGATCGGTAAAAGCAGCTTGCCCCTCAGGCTCGTCCAGCAAAGTACGGCTGATGGCCGCCAGTGAAGCGTTCTCGTCAGCGGAAATATTCGCTTTCAACAGCTTGGCGGTGTCGGGGAACGAAAGATAGGTTCCCTCGCTGTCGATCAAGAACGACCAGCCGGTTTCCCCGACTTTGATGTCAGAAACCATCTTTTGAATGCTTCCCAGCTCGAGGTCATCGGTAGTCACGCCCATCAGCTTGCCGTTTTGGTCGTAAAAAGGAGCAGTGACGGTGACCATGGCAGCCTTCATTTTTTCATCGTAATACGGGCGCGAAAAGACGTAGGGCTTGTCGGTAGACGCACCGTTTTTGTACCATTCCTGCCCCGTATAGCCAAAGCTCGGGTCATTGTATTCCTCGGTCATGGTGACTGTGCTTTGTGAGCGTTGGCCATATGTCGAGAAGTACTGGATAGCGGGGTCGTATTTGTACGGCTCCATAAAGATGCCCATCCCAAATGATGTCTCATGCAAAGGTACAGTCTTTTTCAGCAGAGCGTGCAGGTCTTGCAGCTTGTAGGAGGAAGGGGCGATCTCAATGGTCTTTGCCAAAGCCTCGGTCACCTTGCCATGGGATTCCAGTTGGCTTTCAATTCGCGCGCTAACCATGCCAAGCTCTTTGCGCATCTTCTCTCCGATTTCTTCAGTTAGGAGGGAATGCGCGGTAAAGGCCGACACGCCCATCACGAGTGCCAACGTCCCCATGATCACAGGGAGCATGATAGCTAGTGTGCGGGTACGAATGCTTTTAAATCGAAACATGATACCTCTCCTCTCAAAAAGGCGTCTCTATTCTATTCCCAATCTGTGGAAGCTTAAAACCGCCGACTCTAACCATTATACAAAATTGGCAGGATAGGCCTATTGTTGGTAAAATGTTCAAATTAGTCAGAAAACATTGGTCATCCCGGTCATTTTTCGCTACAATAGAAATACGTTCCAACCTTTGCAAACTGGTATGATTTTCGACTAGAGACAACACCTTCTTATACGCTACAATGCAAGAAAGACAAAAGACCGCAAAACTTTTTTGAGAAAGTTGCATTTGCGATTTTTACAGGGAAGGAAACAGAAATGCTTTGCGGTCGGGACTTTTGTTCCTCTGATGGACGAGGGAGAATGGTCATACGTTTTGTTTGGCAAAAAGGAGGGAGAGGCATGAGTTTTTGCTGTGGTGCCGGAATGATAGGCTCGATAGGCTCGGTTCGTCATTACAAGACGCTGGTTCACAACGTGCCGATCATGTTTTGTCCGGTTTGTGATAGAATAGAGGTTCACCCTGCTATTGAGGGAGAATACGAAATTTTGGTGGAATACGCACAAGGGGATCGGGCGCCGGAAGTTGACTTTGCCGATTTCGTTAGTGTTGACAATACATCCGAGTTGTTTGAGAATTGTACCATGACGGATGAAGCGGGCAGCTTCGCCGACGTGCTGAAGCAACAGATTGATATATCGCTTGATTTGCTGGGCGTCGCAAAAGAACTGAAAGACGACGACTGGCGTGAAGCGCTGATGCTCAGGCTCAAACGACTCAGTGATCGTTTGAAGCAATACAACCGACGGAAGGAAATGTCAAAGCGCAGCGCGTGACCTGAGTTGACGTGGGAGGCAGTGTAAATGTTTCATTTGAAAGGCGTGCATCACATCGCGTTAAATTGTCAGGATGTGGTGAAGGTAGCTCGTTTTTTTAAGGATATTTTGGAAGTCCCCATCCCGGAAGAAGACATCGAAGAAGGAGCGCCTATCTACTTTCAAATTGGCACTTACACACGGATTGGTCTCCATGCCTATGAGGGCGAGGAAGGAAAAAACGGTGTCGGGCAAGTGGACCATATCGCTTTTTCCCTGACCAGCCGTGCCGAGCTGGACTATCTGGTAGACAAACTGGAAGCGGAAAATATCTGCTACCGCGGACCGATTACGCGTCCGACCAGCTTCAACCTTTACTTTGAAACGCCGGACGGGCATCATCTGGAGGTCCGGCTGGATAAAGACGAGCTGGATGAATAGATATACGAGAGGCACCTTTGGGAGATGCTGCAGCGTCTCGCAACAGGTGCCTTTTTTGCATGCTCCACAAGACAAGCACAGGCCAATGGGCGTTTCCGTGCAAGCAAAAGCTTGTCGAGAAAAAGGCAAACCGTTTGACAGAGACCGACAGCGCTTCTCACCTCTCGTCAAAGGATTCGACTCTGGCTGCCCAGAACCTTGATGGGAGAAGGCGAAGGGGGCGACGGTGATGAATGGAGAAGGTTTGGATTCCTTGCTGGAACGGGTGGCTGGTCAAATACAAGGCAAAGCTTACTTGAAGGGCATCACAGGCGGCTGGGAGAGATGTGTGGGAATCGTCGCCGAGGATGCACAATCGCGGCATTGCCTGCGCTTTTCGCCGGGGGGAATTACCAGGGCAGGGTGGCAGGAGCCGGTGCACCTGGTGGTGAGCGGACAGGAGCGCGATTTGCAGAGACTGTTTGCCGGTGACGAGCTGCTCTACATCAGTGCCAGACAGTCTGTTACCATAAGAGGGCCGCTGCGGGACCAATTGAAACTCGATGCGCTGCTTCGACTCACGTGCTCGTGAGCGAAGCGGCGCTTCTTATTTTTCAGGCATGCTATAATATCCCAGGGAGGGGTACATGGCGTGAGGACAAGCATACTGGGGAAAACAGGATTGACTGTATCGAAGCTAGGCTTTGGCGCCATGCGCCTGCGGGCCATTAGCCATACGGAAGCGGATCGCGTGATCAATCATGCGCTGGATCGCGGCATTACATATATTGATACCGCCGCGAGTTATGGAGACAGCGAGGAGAAGCTGGGGAGCGCCATCAGCCATCGCCGTTCCGAGTATGTGCTGGCCACAAAGACGATGAAGCGCAGCTACGGGGAGGCAAAACAGGAGATCGAACAGAGCCTTCGATTGCTGCGGACCGACTATGTGGACATTTTGCAAATTCACTACGTGAACTATCCGCAGGAGTACCGGGAGGTCAGAGCGGCAGACGGCGCCATACGCGCGGCGGAGGAGCTGCAGTCGAAAGGATACATCGGGCATATTGGGATTACCGGCCATCGTCCTGAGCTGCTGGCCCGTTGGCTTCGGGATTATCCGTTTGCCACCGTGCTGTTTCACCTGAGCATGGTACAGCCCTTTGCCAAACGGGAGCTGATGCCGATGGCCGAATCGCTGGATGTCGGAATGATCGCGATGAAGCCGATCTCCGGTCCCTTTCTGTCGAAGGTAACGGAGTCGCTGCGTTATTCAGCCGCATCATCAGCCCATGTCGTGCTCTCCGGAATGCAGAGCATCGCCGAGGTAGATGCCAACATCGCGGCGCTGGAGAGAAGCGAAGACGCGGAGGAACGCGCCGCTCTGGAGGAAATGGCAGCGGGGCTGGATGAGCACGGCTGCAGACGCTGCAACTATTGCTCATGTCCCTTGGGGATACGGATTCCGGATACGCTGATTCCTTCGAGGTATCGCCAGAAATACGGGCTTTTGGAAGCGGGGGAACTGATGTGGCAGCAGTCGGCTGACAAGTTTGCGCAGTGTATGACCTACGAGCCGTGCAGGGAACAGCCGCTTTGTCAGCAAGCGTGTCCGTATCATTTGCCGATCCAGGCCGAAATCCGCAGGGCGATGGGGTAGTCTGCGAGATTGAGAAAGGATAAAAGGGGATATGGACAAGTGAGGACCTTTGTCATAAGCGATATTCACGGAATGTATGATGAATTTTGTGAAATGCTTGAACAAATTTCGTTTGACGCCGATTCTGACAAGCTGATTCTTCTCGGGGATTACATTGATCGAGGCTGCAAAAGCAAGGAAGTCGTGCAACGGGTGAAAGCATTGACAGAGCAGCAGCAAGCGATTGCCATCAAAGGAAATCACGATGAGATGTTCCTCGAGTTTCTCTACAGCGGCGAGCCGCAAAAGACGGAACGGTATTTGCGCAATGGCGGCAAAGCCACGCTGGAGAGCTTTTGCGGTACCGACTGGTTTCAAAATGAAGTGTCGGACCAGAAGCTCCAGAGTGCCAGGGAGCATATTTTGCAGCACTATGCGGAGGAAGTCGCATTTTTGCAGCAATTGCCCTATTATTATGAGACGAAAGAGCATATTTTTGTGCATGCAGGCATCAATCCGGCGTACGAGGACTGGAGAGAGACTCCTCCCTACGAAATGATCTGGATCAGGGATGCCTTTTATCATCAGCCGGTGAAGGAAGCGCGAACGGTTGTATTTGGCCACACGACTTGCAGTACGCTGCACGAAAAGCCGGATGTATGGTTTGGGGAGAGGAAAATCGGGATTGATGGCGCTTGCGTGTATGGATCTCAGTTGAACTGTCTGGAAATCAAGCCGGATGGGTACGCGGTTCATGTAGTCCGGACCAAAAACCCTCCAAACCTGGCAGAGAAGCAATAAAGGCTGCAGATGTGGCTAGGGAGGCAGCGACGGTCTGTTGCTCTAATCCTTTGCTATTTTCCGCAGGTTCCCTGTTTCTTTGAATGTTGTTTTTCGACAAATGTCATATAATATAGGGAGTCTTGCGTTTGTGGGACGAGCCTTCACATTTTCTTCACACCTAAAAATTAAAATCTTGTAGCTTATTTGATCAAATGTGATATACTAATTGCAAATCAACGATGATTAGAAAACATGTTAACGGATAGATACGGGAAGGAGATCGTTCACACATGGAAACCAAGACGGTTCACAAGCTTGCTGACGTACTGGCTAATACAAAGGTGTATGCAAACTTGCCAGTCGCAAGGCTCGTTGAGATGGCGGTACAGCGCGGCGAAGGCATGATGACAGATAGAGGGGCGCTCAACGCGTTGACAGGTAAGTTTACGGGCCGTTCCCCAAAGGACAAATTCGTAGTGGACGAAGCATCCGTACACGATAAAGTAAACTGGGGCCCTGTGAACCAGCCGATTACCCCGGAAAAATTCCAGGTGCTATACCAGGACGTCATGGAATATCTGCAAACAAAAGAACTGTTTGTCTTCGACGGCTTTGCCGGAGCGGACGAAACCTACCGCCTGCCGATCCGGGTGGTCAATGAATACGCGTGGCACAATTTGTTTGCCCGCCAGCTGTTCATTCGCCCGAGCGCGGAAGAGCTGGCAGCCCATAAAGCGGAGTTTACCGTAGTATACGCACCTACCTTCAAGGCAAATCCGGAAGTGCACGGCACCAACTCGGAGACGTTCATCATCACCAGCTTTGAGCAAAAAACCGTTTTGATCGGCGGTACCGAATACGCCGGCGAGATGAAAAAATCGATTTTCAGCGTAATGAACCTGCTTTTGCCTGAACAAAACGTTCTCTCGATGCACTGCTCAGCAAACGTAGGCAAAGACGGAGATGTGGCTCTTTTCTTCGGTCTGTCAGGAACAGGAAAGACAACATTGTCCGCTGACCCGGACCGCTTCCTGATCGGCGACGACGAGCACGGCTGGTCTGACAACGGCGTGTTCAACATCGAGGGAGGCTGCTACGCCAAGTGCATCCGACTGTCCGAAGAAGGCGAACCACAGATCTGGAAAGCGATCCAGTTCGGTACAGTGCTGGAAAACGTGGAAGTCGATCCTGAGACTCGCGAGGCAAATTACGACAGCGACAAATACACGGAAAATACCCGGGCAGCCTATCCGGTCGAAGCCATTCCAGGGGCTGTAATCCCAGGTGTCGGCGGTCATCCGAATGTGATCATTTTCCTGACAGCTGACTCGTTCGGAGTGCTTCCGCCCATCTCCAAACTGACAAGAGAACAGGCAATGTACCATTTCCTGTCCGGATATACAAGCAAAATGGCTGGGACAGAGCGCGGCGTGACCACTCCGCAAACCGAATTCTCCACTTGCTTCGGTTCCCCGTTCCTGCCGCTTCACCCAGTCGTCTACGCGGAAATGCTCGGGAAAAAGATCGATGAGCGCGACGTGCAGGTGTACCTGGTCAATACCGGCTGGACCGGCGGACCGGTCGGCGTAGGAAAACGCATGAAGCTGTCCTACACCCGCGCAATGGTCACCGCGGCTCTGAACGGCGAGCTGGCCAAGGTCGACTATGTGGCAGACCCGACTTTCGGGGTGCAAGTGCCAACCTCTTGCCCGAACGTCCCGGCGGAAGTCCTGCTCCCGCGCAACACGTGGGCGGACAAAGACGCCTACGACAAGCAGGCCCGCGATCTGGCCAACCGCTTTATCGAAAACTTCCAGAAGAAGTTCCCGAATGCAGCCGAAATCGCTGCAGCAGGTCCAAAGGTTCAGTAAGACCGGGAGCAAGGAACAGGGAATAATGAATAGCGAACATGCGTGGCAACGCCGAGTCGGCAATGTGCAGGCAAAGGCGACCTGAAATCGCATGCGAGAAATCAAGCTATCAAGCGATACAGAGAAATATAGGATATTCCTGGGGCTGTCCCTTTGCATCGGTTCAAACTGCTGCAAGAGGGAACAGCCCTTCTTGAATTGCTTGCAATAAGTTGCGGTCGAAGAACCAAGCTGTAGAGATGAAAAAGGAGAAAACGGAAAAGGTCTTTGGGACACCTCCCAGGCGGAATGGAAAAAGCAAAACACGCTTTTAGCGTCCAACTCTGAGACCCCTCATCGTGTCTACTGCTTTTGGACGCGGTTTTGCTTTTGGAATGGAGCCGGACAGTTCAGCTCCCTCGCAGTGGCCCACCGAACCTGCAGCCGTTTTCTCCTTTTTTCATCTCCACCACCAAAGCCCGGACCGCACCAAAAAACATATCCGCAGCCACTTTGAGAGCAATCCGCATGATTTCTCCAAAATTAGCCAAAATAAGCAAATGCCCGGTCAACGAGGTGATACTTTTTAAATATAATGATTTAAAAATTACAGATATGTTTCATTCCTTGATTTATAATTATTCTTATTATAAGATGGGTATTGAGAATGGATTGAGAATAAGTCAACTCATTTTTGAGTGTCTATGGAGGGAAAAGAAAATGACAGCAGTACCGCATTTGCAGATAAAAAACCTACGCGCCAAGATTGAAGACAAGGAAATCATCAAAGGTCTCAACCTCGAGATCAAAGGCGGAGAAGTGCACGCGATCATGGGACCGAACGGGACGGGGAAATCCACCCTGGCTTCCACTTTGATGGGCCACCCGAAATACGAAGTAACCGATGGGGAAGTGATCCTCAACGGCGAAGACGTTCTGGAAATGGCAGTGGACGAGCGCGCACGCGCAGGTCTGTTCCTGGCGATGCAATATCCGTCCGAAATCAGCGGAGTTACCAACACGGACTTCCTGCGCTCTGCGATCAACGCACGCCGCGGCGAAGGCAATGAAATTTCGCTGATGAAGTTCATCCGCGAGTTGGACAAGAAAATGGGCGCCCTCGAAATGGATGAAGCTTTTGCCCACCGTTATCTGAACGAAGGCTTCTCCGGCGGTGAGAAGAAGCGCAACGAGATTCTGCAAATGATGATGCTGGAGCCTGCCATTTGCATTCTCGACGAAATCGACTCCGGTCTCGACATCGACGCGCTGAAAGTGGTAGCGAACGGCGTAAATGCAATGCGTTCCGCTGATCGCGGCTTCCTGATCATTACCCACTACCAGCGCCTCTTGAACTACGTCAAGCCTGACTTCGTACACGTGATGATGCAAGGACGAATCGTGAAGTCCGGTGGTCCTGAGCTGGCTGAACGCCTGGAGGCGGAAGGCTACGACTGGATCAAGGAAGAACTCGGCATCGTCGATGAAACCGTCAACGCAAACGTGTAAGAGAAGGAGGCAGCAGTGAGATGAGTGTAGATATACAGCTCCGCTTCGATTCCGAAGCGATCACCGAGTTCTCCAAGGCTAATTCTGAACCTGCATGGTTTTTGGAAAAGCGCTTGGCCGGTCTGAAGGCAGCGGGCGAGCTGCAACTGCCCGTCTTGGAGAAAACGAAAATAGACAAGTGGAATATCGATCAGTTTGTACCGTTCCAAACCTCCGGCAAAGTGGCAACAGCCCAAGAGCTGGACGATCTGGTCAAAGGACAAATCGATGCAGATAGCGTAAAAAGTCTGATCGTGCAGAAAAACGCATCCGTCGTTTTTCAGTCCGCAGACGAAGAGCTGAAGAACCAGGGCGTTATCTTTACCGACCTGGCAACTGCGCTGAAAGAACACGGCGAGCTCGTGCAAAAATACTTGGGCACTGTCGTAAAATATGATGAGCACAAGCTGACCGCGCTGCACACAGCAGTGGTCAATGGCGGCGTTTTCCTCTACGTTCCCAAAAACGTGGAAGTAAGCGTGCCTGTGCAAGCCGTATTTGAAGTGGCAGGCGATGATGCGCTTGTTTGTCCGCACGTGCTGATCGTTGCGGAAGCGCACAGCAAGGTTACTTACGTAGACACGTATGTATCCGGCGAAGGCAAAAATATGGTAGCAAACAGCGTTGTTGAAGTATATGTAGGCGCAGGAGCAACCGTGCAAGTCGCATCCGTGCGTTCTCTTTCCACCGAAGTGCACGACTACTCCTTCCGCCGCGCCAGCGTGGACCGCGACGGCAAGATGGAGTGGATCTTGGGCGAGATGAACGACGGAAACACTGTGGCAAACAACACGACCATCCTCCAAGGGGTCGGTTCTATCGCCGAGACCAAGAGCATCTCGGTAGGTACCGGTTCCCAGCGTCAAAACCTGACATCCCAAGTACAGCATATCGGTACTCATTCCGAGTCCGACATGGTCAGCAAAGCCGTCATGACGGATGAAGCGACCAGCATTTTGAACGGAATCACCAAAATCGAAAAAGGCGCCGAAAAGGCAAATGGCGTACAGGCTGAGAACATTCTCATGCTGAGCGAAAAAGCCCGCGGGGACGCCAACCCTATCCTGCTGATCGACGAGGATGATGTAAAGGCAGGCCACGCAGCGTCCGTAGGCCGCGTCAGCGAAGAGAGCATCTACTACCTGATGTCTCGGGGGATCACCCGTCAGGATGCAGAACGCCTGATTATCCTGGGCTTCCTGGACCCTGTCGTAGCCGAGATTCCGGTTGAAGAGGTTCGCAACCGGCTTCGTCAGGCGCTCGAAAGGAAGTTGGGTTAAATGAATGCCAAGGAGCTTCGGAAATACTTTCCCATTCTTCACCAAGAGGTAAATGGCCACCCGCTGGTGTATTTGGACAATGGGGCCACCTCGCAAAAGCCGATTCAGGTTATCGAAGCAATCGATGCGTATTACAAGGAGGTCAACTCCAATGTGCATCGCGGGGTTCACACGCTTGGAAGCCGGGCCACGGACAAATTCGAGGAGGCGCGCGAAAAAGTGCGTGCCTTCGTGAATGCCCGTGAAACGGCAGAGATCGTCTTTACGCGGGGAACGACCACCGCGGTAAATACGATAGCGTACGGCTATGCCCGCGCTACTCTCAAGCCAGGCGATGAAATTGTGACCACCGTGGTTGAGCATCACAGCAACTTCATCCCTTGGCAGCAGGCGGCAAAGGCTACCGGAGCTACCTTCAAATTCATTCCGCTGGCAGAGGACGGTACGATTACGCTGGACGCTGTCAGGGAAACCATAACCGACAATACGAAAATCGTAGCCATTCACCATATTTCCAACGTGCTGGGCGATACGACGCCGATCAAGGAAATCGCACAAATCGCCCACCAGCACGGCGCTGTCCTGTTTGTCGACGGGGCGCAAGGAGCGCCGCACACGAAGGTCGACGTGCAAGATCTCGATTGCGACTTTTACACGTTTTCCGCTCACAAGATGTGCGGGCCGACCGGGATCGGCGTGCTCTACGGCAAGCGCGAGCTTCTGGAGAAAACCGAGCCGATGGAATTTGGCGGCGAAATGATCGACTTCGTAGAGCTGTATGACTCTACCTGGAAGGAGCTGCCGTGGAAGTTTGAAGGCGGCACGCCGATCATCGCCGGCGCGATCGGACTCGGCGCGGCGATCGACTTTTTGCAGGAGATCGGCATGGAAGAAATCGAGCGCCACGAGAAAAAGCTGGTGGCGTACGCGATGGAGCAAATGCTCGAAATGGACGGAGTTTCCGTTTACGGCCCCAAAAAGGACCGCAGCAGTTTAATCACTTTCAACCTGTCAGAGGTTCATCCGCATGATCTGGCCACAGTGCTCGACAGCCACGGGATTGCCATCCGGGCGGGTCACCACTGCGCCCAGCCGCTGATGCGCTGGCTGAATGTCACCGCTAGTGCGCGTGCCAGCTTCTATCTGTACAACACCGAAGAAGAAGTGGATGTTTTCCTGTCGGGCTTGAAAAAGGCGAAGGAGTTTTTCGGCAATGTCTTCTCTTGATGATCTGTACCGCCGCGTGATTATGGACCACTACCAGAAACCGCGCAACCGCGGCAAGCTGGAGGAATCGGAAGGACTCATCGTCAATTTGAACAATCCGACTTGTGGCGACAGCATTTCGCTCTCTTTGAAAGTGGAGGACGGAATTGTCTCGGATGCCAAGTTCCTCGGAGAAGGCTGCTCCATCAGCATGTCATCCGCTTCGATGATGACGGACGCAGTCAAGGGAAAGCCTGTAGAGGAAGCGCTCAAGCTGGCTCAGCTCTTTTCCGATTTGATGCAGGGAAAAGAAGTCGACGATTCTGTCGATCTGGGGGACATCGAGGCGCTCTCCGGAGTAACGAAATTCCCGGCGCGGATCAAATGTGCTACCCTGGCCTGGAAGGCGCTGGAGCAGGGAATCAAGCAGGCTGGACATGAATAAATCGTAAGGAGTGAAATCACATGGCGAAAAAAGCCCCGGAAATACAGGAATACCAGTACGGCTTTCACGACAAGGACGTCTCCATTTTCCGTACCAAGAAGGGTCTGACTCGCGAGATCGTGGAGGAAATCTCCCGCATCAAGGAAGAACCGGAATGGATGCTGGAATTCCGCCTGAAATCACTGGAAATTTTTGAAAAGCTGCCCATGCCGAAATGGGGCGGCGATCTGGACGACCTCAACTTTGACGAAATCACCTACTACGTGAAGCCGTCTGAAAAAGCGGGCCGCAGTTGGGATGAAGTACCGGAAGAAATCAAAGCTACCTTCGACAAGCTGGGTATTCCGGAAGCCGAGCAGAAGTTCCTGGCCGGCGTATCCGCCCAGTACGAATCCGAAGTTGTGTACCACAACATGCAGGAAGACCTGGAAAAACTGGGTGTTCTCTTCTGCGACATGGATTCTGCCGTGAAGCTGTACCCTGACATCGTGAAGGAGTACTTCGCGACAGTCATCCCGCCGGCGGACAACAAGTTCGCGGCGCTGAACTCTGCTGTATGGTCCGGCGGTTCCTTCATCTACGTGCCAAAAGGCGTCAAGGTAGAAACGCCGCTGCAAGCGTACTTCCGCATCAACTCGGAGAACATGGGTCAGTTCGAGCGCACGCTGATCATCGTCGATGAGGATGCGTTCGTGCACTACGTAGAGGGTTGTACCGCACCGATCTACAGCACAGACTCCCTGCACTCCGCAGTCGTGGAAATCATCGTCAAGGAACGCGCTCGCTGCCGTTACACGACCATCCAAAACTGGTCCAACAACGTGTACAACCTCGTGACCAAACGTGCGGTTGCATACGCTGACGCCAACATGGAGTGGATCGACGGCAACATCGGTTCCAAGCTGACGATGAAATACCCTGCGGTGATCATGAAAGGACCGCGTGCCAAAGGTACCGTTCTTTCTATCGCCGTAGCAGGCAAAGGACAGCATCAGGACGCAGGTGCGAAAATGATCCACCTGGCTCCGGACTGCACATCCACGATTATTTCCAAGTCCATCTCTCGCGATGGCGGAAAAGTAACGTATCGCGGACTGGCTCAGTTCGGCCGCAAGTCGGAAGGCTCCAAGTCGAACATCAAATGCGATACGCTGATTCTGGATAAACTGTCCACCTCGGACACGATTCCATACAACGAAATCATGAACGACAACATCACGCTTGAGCACGAGGCGACGGTTTCCAAGGTATCGGAAGACCAGCTCTTCTACCTGATGAGCCGCGGCCTGTCCGAAGCCGAAGCGACTGAAATGATCGTCATGGGCTTCATCGAGCCGTTTACAAAAGAACTGCCGATGGAATACGCTGTCGAGATGAACCGACTGATCAAGTTCGAGATGGAAGGTTCTATCGGTTAACGCTTGCACCACAAGGGTTTCCGGCTTCCGAAACGGGCTTTGCCCCCATTTAGCCCATATTTGGTTTTGGACGCATTGCTCATATAGTGCGAGTGAATCGTCTTCAATCTTCTTTGTAACAAACAGATACGTGTCCATTGCGACCTCACGCTTGCGTGCCTGGTTGCGTGGGCACGTATTTTTGTTTGCACCATCCTCACGTTCCAGATGAAGAGCGATAAAAAATGAACCATTAGTTTTTTAGGGATTTACTTTTTTAAACAATTGGATGATACAATAGATGGAAGCGAGTCTCAGTACAGACGGAGGGACAGTATGTAAAGATGAACTACGATGTTCTCATGAGTCGAATTTATACATTTGGAGACCGAATTAAATCCTTGAATGGCGAGGTTTACGAGATCATTAAAAAACAACCCGCTTCGGATAAACAGATCAAGGATATTGAAGAGCAATTACATGTTTGCTTGCCGGGAAGTTTCAAAAAAGTTCTTTTGGAATTTTCAGCCCGATTCCGTTTCAGATGGTTTCTCCCTGATGAAATTGCATTACCGGAAAAGTTTAGAGGAATATTTTCCGGAGATATGCATTGGGATCTGTCTAAATTAGTTGAGTTAGAACAGGACAGACTAGAGTGGATAAGAGTGGTATTTCCTGACCCACATGATCCTTATGATGCTGTATGGCATGACAAGCTGTCTTTTTATGATGTAGGGAATGGTGATTTTCTTGCCTTTGACCTAAGCCAGGGGGAAGATCCTCCAATTGTTTATCTAAGCCATGATGGATGCACGAGTCATGGCTGCATACTTGCAAATAACTTCATTGACTTGCTTGATAGATGGTCACAACTTGGCTTTGTCGGAGGGGAAGATTGGCAGTGGATGCCATTTACTTCAGATGCAAAGAGCGGGATACTTCCAAACAGTACACAAGGGATTGAGTTTAGAAAGTTTTTGAACTTGAAACAACAAAATTGAACCTTCTTGGAACTTCCTTACCTTCAAACCCTGTCCAGAATAATAGGAATGTACAAGCAGCCCTCCAGCGGTTCTATCGACGGAGGGCTGCTTCTGTGTATTCAAATCGTTAGGACAGGCCTGGTTCCGATGACCACAGTGGCATCCAGCTCCTCGGAGCTAGCTACCTGCGGTATCAGTCCGCTTTGAGAGAAGATCTCGACAGTCAACGGAGCCTGGCGCTGACTGGTTTCGACCAGCAGATGGCCGCCCGGTGCCAGCCAGAGGGGCGCTGTGCCCGCTACACGCCGCTGGATGTCAAGCCCGTCTGTACCTCCGTCGAGGGCCAGCAATGCCTCGTGCATACGGGCCTCTGGGGGTAGCCGTCTGATCGCCTCGGTGGGGACGTAAGGCGCGTTGGCGACCAGGACGTCGATACGTCCCCGGAGGTTGCCTGGGAGAGGTTCGAAGAGGTCTCCTTCGTATACATGGCCGCCAGCGGCGGTGACGTTGCGGAGTGCGCACCGGACCGCGACGGGGTCGATGTCTGAAGCGTACAGCTCGATTCGTTCCGAGGCTGCGGCCAAAGCGGCTGCCACCGCACCGGAGCCGCAGCACAGGTCAACGACGACAGCTTCCGGACGGACGAGCGCAGCGGCCTGATGAACGAGAAACTCGGTGCGGCGGCGGGGTACGAAGACTCCCGGGTCTACGGCGATCCGCAGGCCGCAGAACTCTGCCCAGCCGATGACATGTTCGAGGGGCAAGCCGGCCGCCCGCCGATCTACCATGGCGGCGAGCGACGCCGGCGTTTGCGCTGCAGAGAGGAGCATCCGGGCTTCCTCTTCAGCAAATACACACCCCGCGGCCCGAAGCTTCGTAACGGCCATGGCATACATGGAACTGTCGGGGAAGAGAGCACTGTTCATCCATGGACCCGAGTCTGGCAGCAGTCTTGCTTCGTCTACATTTTGTAAAGACTCACTCTTCCCGCTTGTTTTTCTTTTCTTGCCCGATGACGCTTTTTTTGAGTCCAAATAGGTACCCCATTCCTGACTTGTTATTGTTATATAATGGTTTGTTCCAAAGTCTAACAGTTTCGTTTCAACGATAAAACAATATTTTTTATATTCGCTACTCTTTTAGCCTTTATGAAGCTTACCAACGTAAGAATTTGTTTAAGCCGATACAGCAAACCAGGGAATTCTCAAAATGGTTTCATGCGGGTTTCTGGTTGTCACGGTTTCACTCAATGAATGTCCGATGCATATCATAGATGTGGGATCATCCGGGCATCATATTGGAAGGCTGTTAAACACGCAAGCAATTGCGTTTGGAAGAGGCTATGGGCCTCGAAGCTATGTTATAATGTAAAAGGGCCTGCAAGTAAAAGTCTGGCTATATCAAGAAATTCTACAAGCAAACAGACATGCTTTTGGTACAAACAGTCACGTCTTGCCAAGAGGTCCCGCCTGGTGCAGCATTTGCTGACCGGGTGGGTTCTTTCCATTGGAAAGAAAGCCTGGGCTTGTCTTGTAACAGATGAAGTCATCATTTTACGACTAAAAAGAACGGGGACGCACATATGTTGGTGGCAAGGCAGCTGTACGACCACTGCTCCCGCTTGTTTGGCAGTGACGGAGAGCTCTATTATACGGAAAAGGCGGATACTTTGCTTGCCGTGTTTCCGCCTACGCGCGAGCGCGGCTGGTGGACATACACTACGCTGGAGCTGCACAGGAGTGGAGGAGTCGAGTGCATGCTCTACTCGTACCATTTTGATGGCGCTTTCATTTCGCACTTGGGTCGGGTCGCCGCCGAGGTCGCACGCCGCTGGGAAGAAACAGGCAGAGGATTTGCAAACGGGGATGTTTTCGCACTCGGCAAGCCGATCCAAAAGGGCTCGAGTCTGCAGTTTGTCCTCGCTACCCCCGCTGATTTTGAAGTAGAGGGGTTTGATCTCTTTACCAATGGCAGCGATGTAGTCTGGTTCAAAATGCTGCACGCGATATCCGGGTCGGAGGCAGAGTTTTTGAGCCGCGAAGGCTTGGCAGCTTTGGAGAGACAGTTTGCGGATGCTGAGGTCAACTCTCTGGATGTCATGCGTCCCCCTGTCATGTAAAGGGAGCGAGCAAAAATGAACGAAATTCGTATGCGGGTCACCGTCGTGGTGGAGCATCAGGGTGAGATTTTGGTGATCAAGGAAAAATGCTCAGGCCATCCCTGCTACAATTTGCCTGGAGGGGTCGTCGATTATCTCGAAACAATCCCGGATGCCACTCGCCGGGAAGTGTGGGAGGAAACCGGTTTGCTAGTCGAGTTTGACCGGATGCTATGGGTGGACGAGAGAATTGATGGCACCGGCAACGGGAAGCACACCATTGGCATTGGGGTGCTGGCCAGGCTGATCGGGGAGGACCAGACGCCAATCCCGGGAGGACTAGAGGATGAAGAGATTGAATGGGCGGGCTGGGTTCCGCTGGAGGAGTTCCGCTCCCTGCCGCTGTTCCATCCAGGCCGCCGCGAACAGGTGATACAGGCTTTGACAGAAACCGGCTATATGCCTCGCTATCTTGGCAATATGCTTTCATAGAAACAGCGGTCCTGTTTTGCAGCAGGGCCGCTGTTTCATGACAAGACAAGAATCCGAATGCCATTTGGTCCGTCTTTCTTACTAGAGGGAGTAGAGCGGAACGATGCATATACATACGTGGATTTTCCTTCCAGCGAGTGCGCCGTAAATGCCCCAGGCGACAGTGATCCTTCGGAATCGGCACCGCCCGACAAAAACATTCACCATTTTGAAACATTTTCCGTCCTGGTTCGTATGAACAATAGAGACATAAATGGAAAGGGGTGACAGGATGGATACGTGGGACATCATTTATCTTGTCTGCATGGGTACGGGACTTCTGTATACGTTGATAACGCTCTTTTTCGGGGATACCGTTTCGGACTTGCTAGGTCAAATCGATCTCCCGGTGCTGCAGCCGATTCTTTTGGTCAGCGCCTTGACAGCATTTGGAGCCAGCGGCTTTTTATTGACCCGGTTTACTGCCTTTTCACAATGGTTCGTCTTTGCGATAGCTGTAGCGATTGGGCTAATGCTGGCTGCTGCCGCTTACTTTGTCTGGGTCAAACCGATGGAAAATGCGGAGAGCTCGATCGGCTATTCGATGAAACAACTGGAAGGCATGGTAGGCGAGGTGTTGACGAGCATACCGGCTGAAGGGCTGGGTGAAGTATTGATTACCATGGTCGGCGGCACGACCAATCACATGGCGGCCAGCATTGACCGTGAAGCCATTCGCGAGGGAACGCGCGTCGTGGTCATAGATGTCCGGGATCACGTTCTGTATGTCACTCCCTTTCAAAATCCAATGGAAAAGGAGAGCGTGTGATGAGTATGATGGATTCGACCTTTTTCGTACCAGTCGTCGCTGTCGTCGCCGTCTTTGTCGTCTTGGGAATCGCATTCTGGGCCCGCTACAAGACAGTCGGCGCAGATGAGGCGATGATCGTGACGGGAAGCTTTTTGGGCAGCAAAAACGTCATGAGCGATGAAACCGGACGCAAAATGAAAATCGTCCGCGGCGGCGGCGCCTTTATTTTGCCAATATTCCAGCAAGCCAATTTCCTCAGCCTGCTGTCGCACAAGCTGGATGTATCCACGCCCGAGGTGTACACGGAGCAGGGCGTTCCGGTCATGGCCGACGGTGTGGCTATTATCAAGGTAGGCGGCTCGATTGAGGATATCGCTACGGCGGCCGAGCAGTTCATGGGCAAAACGGATGACGCCCTCAAGTCAGAGGCGCAGGAAGTCCTGGAAGGCTATTTGCGGGCCATCCTGGGCAGTATGACGGTAGAAGAGATCTACAAGAACAGGGAGCGCTTCGCCCAAGAGGTGCAAGCCGTTGCCGCGAAAGACCTGAAAAAAATGGGCCTCTCCGTGGTCAGCTTTACGATCAAGGATGTCCGCGATAAAAACGGTTACCTGGCAGCGCTGGGGATTCCCCAGATTGCCGCTGTGAAGCGGGACGCGACGATCTCGCAGGCGGAGGCGGACAAGGAAGCGCGGATTCGTCAGGCACAGGCCGAGCAGGAGGCGCGCAAGGCAGAGCTGTTGAAAGAGACGCACATCGCCGAGTCGGAAAAAGAAAAGGAACTGAAAATCGCTGCGTTCAAGCAAGAGCAGGACAAGGCGAAAGCTTCCGCTGACCAAGCCTACAAGCTCCAGGAGGCAGTCGCCAAGCAGCAGGTAACGGAAGAGGAAATGAAGATCGAGATCGTCCGAAAGCAAAAAGAGATCGAGCTGGAAGAGAAGGAAATTCTGCGCCGCGAGCGTCAGTACGATGCCGAGGTCAAGAAAAAGGCGGATGCCGACCGCTATGCTGTAGAGCAGGCGGCAGAAGCGGAAAAAGCGAAGAAAATCCGCGAGGCGGACGCGCTCAAGTACCGCATCGAGGCAGAGGCAAAGGCACAGGCCGAGCAGAAGCGTCTGGAAGGGCTTGCGATTGCCGAAGCCGAGAAGGCGCGAGGAAGTGCGGAAGCGGAAGTAACCCGCCTGAAGCTGGAAGCAGAGGCAGAAGGGAAACAGAAGCTGGCGGAAGCATTCGAGAAATTCGGCCACGCCGCTGTCCTCGACATTATCGCCAAGATGCTGCCAGAGCTGGCAGGCAAGATTGCCGAGCCGATGAAAGCGATCGACAAGGTAACGATCGTCGATGCCGGCGGAGGCCAGGGAGACGGCGTCAACCGCCTGAGCGGAAACGTCACCAAGCTGATGGCCCAACTGCCGGAAATGCTCAAGGACGTCTCCGGTGTAGATATGAATAAGATCATTTCCAGCTTCATGAAAGCAGATCAGACCGGCGGATACGCTCCGCCCGTGCAGACTGCGAAAAAAGTTCCTGTAGGCGAGGATACGAGCTCGATTGCGACAATCGCTCCACCCGATGCTGTCAGCCAAGCACAAAGTCCGGGACAAGAGAAATAGCCTGATTTCTACATAAGCAGGATGGAGTATGGTTTTGAGCTGACCAGGCTGGACCAGACCGGACTAAACCAGAACAGACCAGACCGGACATAACCAGACACAAAACCAGACACAAAACCAGACACAAAACCAGACACAAAACCAGACCGGAAGCTTAAAGTAGAGGCGAATCATAAAGCTGGAAAGTACGCTCCAAAAAGGACCCGCCCTCCCACTGGTAGAGCCTCAGTTCGGGGTCATCACCCGCCAATCCCAGTATCCAATAGCCCAATTGGGGGTAATGCCAGCCGCGGTGATCGGCCGCGGAGGGTACAGGCGGGGCAGTCGGGTGACTGTGCAGGACTCCGAGCCATTGCAGCTCTCGCTGTCTGATGATCTGCAGCGCCTGGAAAAAAGCGGAGCCGTCCCATCTGAAGGCATCGGTGGTGTGATGGGCGGAGGGCATCGGGATATGGCCGGTAATACTGGCTTTATGGCCCACCAACAGAGCAGAATACTCCAGAGGGAACGTCTCCTTGGCTTCGGCCAGGAGGCGTTTCGCTACTTTTCGGTCCAGACATGTTTTGGTATGCTTAAACCCAAAGGGTTCGCCTAGCAGGTCGGGAAACATAGAATATACCTCCTGGAGGTTGTCTATCCATGAATACGATTCATGTGGGAGTGTGCGGCTGGGGAGACCATTACGATCTGTATACCCAGGGAGTGCGCAATCAGGACAAGCTCTCCGTCTACGCAGGTCATTTTCCTATCGTGGAATTGGACAGCTCCTTTTACGCCATTTTACCACAGACTCACTATCAAACATGGGTGCGCGAGACACCCAAGTCATTTGGTTTTATCGTCAAGCCTTATCAAGCGATGACCGGTCATCAGCGAGGCGAAGCTCCGGCAGACCGGCGGGAGCTGTTTCGCCAGTTTGAGGAAAGCATTCAGCCATTGGTAGAAGCGGGCAAACTAAAGACGCTTCTGTTTCAGTTTCCGCCTTGGTTTGACTGCACGCGTGAGCATGTTCAATACCTCCGGGCTTGCCGTCAGACGATGGCCGCTTATCCGGTTGCTGTCGAGTTTCGTCACCAGAGCTGGTTTGAACCCCGTTTTCGGGAAAAGACACTGGAGCTGCTGAGGAATCTCGATGCGACACACGTCTTGTGCGACGAGCCGCAAGCGGGGAAAGGCTCTGTTCCTATCGTAGAGGCGGTGACCAATCCGTTCCTGGCTCTGGTGCGCTTCCATGGGCGGAACGTCTCGGGATGGCGTGATCCGGGCGAGGGACAGAAATGGCGAGATGTCCGCTACCTCTACAAGTACTCGGAGGAAGAGCTTGCCGAGTGGGTCCCGCGCATTCGCAGAGTAGCAGAGGAAGCGCAGGAAGTATGCATCCTGTTTAACAACAACTCCGGCGGAGACGCAGTGGGGAACGCCAAGCAGTTTATGAAAATGCTGGGTGTCGACCCTGTCGGTCTTAATCCCCGCCAATTGGAGCTCTTCTGACCCGTTCCGGGAAGGACGGGGAGGCGGAGTCTAGATCAGAGAGAAGGGTAGCACATGATTTATGCTTTGGCAGGCATGTTTCTCATTATCGGCCTGTTCGCTGGAGTCGTCGGCAGCATCGCCGGTTTGGGCGGAGGCATGTTTTTCGTCCCGGCGTTGCTTTATCTCGGCAACGTATATGCACCAGGTTCTGTCAGCCCGCAGATGGCGGCAGGTACGTCATTGATCGTGATTGGAGTGACGGCCCTGTCCTCCTCCGTTTCTTATATCAAACAGAAAAGAGCGGATATCCAAACCGCGCTGCTCTTTTTTTTGGGCAGTGCTCCCGGTGCTATTGTCGGTGTCTATCTTAATACATTACTACCAATAAAGGCATTTTCACTGTTGTTTGGCTTGTTTCAGCTCAGCATGTTTGCCTTGATGATGGTAAAGGACAAACTGAAGCCGCGCAGCGTGAACTGGGATGTCCGGCGGCGATTTGTCGATGCGGAAGGCGTGGAGTACGAATACGGCTACAATCGCTGGCTTGCCGTTTTTGTCGCTTTTTTGGTCGGGATCGTCTCCTCGCTGTTTGGCGTAGGCGGAGGGATTTTGATGGTGCCGGCGATGATGATCCTGTTTCGATTTCCGCCCCATATTGCCGCTGCCACGTCCATGCTGGTTATCTTTTTCTCCGCAATGGTCGGGTCGGCGACAAATATCCTGCATGACCATGTGAACTGGTTGTACGCGGCGATGCTGGCTCCGGGTGCATGGGCAGGAGGCAAGCTGGGGGTACTGGCGGCTAACCGGATGAAAGGGCAGACGATCGTGCTGGTGCTCCGCATCTTGATTTTGGGCATGGCGATTCAGATGATCGGGGAAGCGGTGACGAAGTAAATCGGGCTTGCAGGAAACCCAACGCAATAGACGTCATAGCGGAAAAGATACCAGAGAGAAAAGGGAGGGAAAGTCGTGGCGGACACCTGTACCTTGCATATTTTGCACACCAATGACGTGCACAGCCATTTTTCCAGCATGTCCCGCATTGCCACTTGTCTGCGGCAAAACAGACAGAGGTGGGAAGCGCTGGGAGAGCATGTATTGACAGTAGACATCGGCGATCACGCTGACCGGATGGATGTGAAGACAGAAGCCACATGGGGACGGGCCAATGTAGAAGTGCTGAACCACAGCGGCTATGAGTATGTGACGATAGGAAACAACGAGGGAATCACCTTTCCGAAAGAAAGACTGGATGCTCTCTATGAGCAGGCGACCTTTACAGTTGTACTGGGAAACCTGATCGATCCGGCAACCGGCAGGATACCGCCTTGGGCGGCCTCGCATGCCGTTCATGAGTGGGACGATCTCCGTGTCGGCATTTTGGGTGTCACGGCGTCCTTTCCCCCGTTTTACAAGCTGCTCGGCTGGGAATCCAAAGAGCCTCTCGAGCATTTGCGGGAGCAAGTGGCAGCCTTGCGTCCGAATGTAGACGTTATCGTTCTGTTGTCTCATCTGGGCTATCCCGACGACTGCAGGCTGGCCCGAGAGCTTCAGGGAGTAGACGTCATTTTGGGAGCCCACACTCATCATCAGTTGGAGCGGGGCGAACACATCAACGGCACACTGGTGGCGCAAACAGGCGTGTTTGGCCGCCACGTCGGACATGTGCGGCTGGTGTGGGACAGAGTGGCGAAACGAGTGCGAGAGGCATCTGCAGAGCTGCTTGTTTCCAGCGAGTATCCGTCTGAACCGGTATTAGACGCCCTCTTAGCCAAAAAACAGGAGGCGGCAGAAAAACGGCTCGATCAGACGGCGGTTGAGCTTTCGGTCAACCTGAATATCTCCTGGACGGAAGAAACGGCGTTCGGCTCGATTCTGGCCGCCTCGCTGCGAAAATGGACACAAGCAGAGGTGGGCCTGGCCAACAACGGCCTTTTGCTCGCTCCTTTGAAAAATGGAAGGGTGAGCTATCGGGATTTGCTTCACTGCGTACCCCACCCGATCAACCCGTGCGCTGTTTCGATAACCGGCGAGCAGCTTTACAAAGTGCTGCAGCAGTCGATCCAGCCGCAGACCGTGAATCGGGAGCTGCGGGGATTCGGCTTCCGCGGCAAGGTGACGGGATGGATGGGAATAGACGGTCTCCACGTATGGTATGAAACGGGGGACAGCCCGCGAATTTCAAGGGTCGAGGTCAACGGAGAAGCGCTGGATGCCGGACGCACCTATCGCGTAGGTACCATCGATATGTTCATGTTTAATCGAATGTTTCCCGAACTGGCGGAAGGGGCCGATGTCCGTTTTTACCTCCCGGAAATGCTTCGGGAAATCCTGGCCCAAACATTGGCTGATACGGAGCTGATTGCCGCGGCTCTCCAGCCTCGCTGGCTCCCCCTGGCGCCTTCCTGACGAAAAGCAGGCCGTGGAATAGGGCATGCTAACAGGGAAAAGGAGGGGGCAGCCCATGCGGTTTATCGATGAAGTATACGAGATGTACAAAGGGCACTTCAACGGCGACGAGGAAGACATCGTTGCGATTATCGTAGGTATTCTGGACGAACAATCCCATCAGGATCTCATCAAGCTTGTGACGGAGATGGACGAAGAAGAGCTGTTTCATATGCTGGCCACCTACATGATTGAAGTCATGAAGCGAAAGGTAGCGATGGATGACGAGCGTCCGCCCGTCTCTCTGATCCACTGATGACTGACACCTTCCGGCCAGCAATATCATAGGATGGTAGCGCGCCTACGTGAAGCTGAAAAGAAGGAGGAACTCACGATGATTGAGGTACAGCCTGTTCATTTTGCCGAAGGAACTGCCATCGCTGTTACGGTTCGCCTGCCGAAGACCACTCTGCTGGCGGTTACGACGGATAAAGGATATATCATGTGCGGAGCCCTGGATGTGGGTCTGTTGAATGAAAAGCTGGCTAGCCGGGAAATTATTGCGGGCCGGGCGGTCGGTGTCAAAACGATCGAAGAATTGCTGGACGCTCCGCTGGAGTCAGTCACTCTCACTGCCGAGAAGCTTGGCATTGCCGCCGGAACGATTGGGCGGGATGCGGTACGAAAAATGTTTTAAGAAGAAAAACGCCTTTGTCCTGGGGACGAGGCGTTTTTTCGACAAAATACAACAAAATCAGGAAAAAGAAATGTAGAAGAATCTTGAATCGCGGTATAATAGGGGTACTTTGAAAGAAAGGCGAAGAATGGAAATGAGATTACTCTCTATTCATAAATGTCAGCCTGGTGTCACGCTGGCTCGCTCTGTCTACGCGGAGAACGGAACCATCCTGGTAGGCGCAGGAGTAAGCCTGACACAGCGCATGATCAATCGGCTGATCAATATGAACATCACCAATGTATACATACAGGACAAACGGACAGAGGATATTGTAGTAGAGGCGCCCGTTTCGGAAGAGACACGGCGGGAAGCAATGGGGCTAATCAACGAGACATTCCGCGCTTCCCACCAAAGTCCCCAGAAATGGCAGCAAATGTTTTCAGACAGGCAGTTTGGCAGGCAAATCAGGCAGGTACTTGCGACAGTCGCAGATGAACTAAAGGGCAAGGACTCCGCCATGAACCTGCTGGCTGATGCCTG
Source organism: Brevibacillus sp. FSL K6-6036 (assembly GCF_037964015.1). Classification (NCBI taxonomy): domain Bacteria; kingdom Bacillati; phylum Bacillota; class Bacilli; order Caryophanales; family Paenibacillaceae; genus Brevibacillus; species Brevibacillus sp. FSL K6-6036. The sequence goes on along the minus strand of NZ_CP150173.1, from coordinate 4,101,757 downwards.
CGCGTTCGACCATTACATTTTCGCGCATTCATTTAATGTGATGCTCTATTCTACAGCCTTGGCCCTGAAATCCGATTTTGGGGAGAGAGAAGTGCTGGATATCGGCGTGGGAGGCATACTCCACGATATCGGAAAAATGTCGATTCCCGATGAAATTCTGAAGAAACCGGGACGCCTGACCGATGATGAATTTCAAACAATGAAAAAGCACACAGAAATAGGCTTTGAAATGCTGCGGCGCCAGGATGACATTCCGCTGTTGGCGGCACATTGCGCTTTTCAGCATCACGAAAGAATAAATGGGACAGGCTATCCACGCGGGCTGAAGGGAGACGAGATCCATCCCTACGCGCAACTGATGGCGGTCTGCGACGTTTTTGACGCGCTGACGACCCATCGCGTCTATAGACCGCCCATGCTGCCCCACGAGGCGATGGAGCTTTTGTACACAGGTGTCGAGACACTGTACGCCAAAGAATATGTCGAAAGACTTCGCGATACGATTGCGCTTTACCCGCTGGGATTGACGGTCGTGTTAAATACAGGTGAGTCTGGCGTTGTCGTGGACTACAACAAGGGGACACCGAGCAGACCGATCGTTCGCATCTTGTACGATGAGAGCGGAAGTCCCGTAGCAAATCCGTATGAATACGATTTATCCAAACGGCTCCACCTGATGATCGTCTCCTGCGACGGGCTGTTTTAGCGTCCGTGCCCGCCCGTACCGTTAGAGCCATTCCTTCTTTTTGAAGATCAGGTACATGACGATTCCCAGAGAAGCCATAAAGGCCAGAACGATATAATAGCCATGCGGAGATTTCAGCTCGGGCATATACTCGAAATTCATGCCGTATATTCCGGTCACAATCGTGAGCGGCATGAAAATTGTGGTCAATGCTGTAAAAATCCGCATGATATCATTGGCACGGCCAGCTACCGAAGAATGATAGGCTTCACGAAGGTTGCCGATCAGCTCCCGGAACGTTTCGAAGCTCTCCACGATTTTTACTGCGTTTTCCAGGATGTCTCCAAAATACTTCCGCAGTTTGCGGTCGATCAACGGCAGATCTTTTTTGTGCAGAGCATCGATCAGATCCCGCTGCGGCAAGAGCATTTTACGTGCATACAACACTTCACTCCGCAGTCCGATAATCTGGTGGAGCTGCGCCTTTTTTGCATTCACCAGGATTTCTTCCTCCAGCTTTTCGATCAAGTCCTCGATTTTCTCCACGACCTCAAAAAAACTCTCTACAATTTGATCCACCAGATGATAAAGAAAGGCATCCGGCCGGTTGACCTCTTCTTCTCTGATAATTTGCAGCACCCGCGGGTAAAGGCCGGTGTCGTGCTTTGCAACGGTGATGATATAGTGACCGCCGAGAAACAGATTGACCTCGCGCAAAAAAATATCCTGGTTCCCAAATTCCACACTGTTGATCACGATGAAGTAATGGTCCTCGTACACTTCCAGCTTCGGGCGCTGCTCCTCCTCGTCGATGCAGTCCTCGATCGCCAAGTCGTGCAGGCCAAAGAGGTGCTGCAGCACATCGAGGTCAAACAGCGAGGCATCGATCCAATAAAAGCCGTTTCTCGGCGGGAACTGGGTCTGTTCAATATCGTCAATCAGGGTGATCATTCCGTTTTGGACGAGACGAATCTTCATACGCCATACTCCTGCCAGGAATTGATGTATCGGTGCTTGCGCCAGACCGGACTTTTTGTCCTGCCTGTCTGTTCACACGCGGAAATACGTGGTGGATCAGAAAATCACAGGCCGAGCGCAGAGCCGACTCGCTCGGGGAGCGACGGTTTGGGTGCTCCGGGGTAGATCGTTTCATGGCGACGCCCTCCTCATCCAAAGGTTGTTTAGACCAAAGTATGAGGCTGCGTTTGTCCGTTAGCCCTGTTTCCAACAAGAAGGGGAGCAGATGAGTTTTCAGTGAAGCCGCAGAGAGAGCATCTGTCCGGGCCGCTACATGGAATAGTGTGCCTCAGTTACCGGCTTTTGTTGCACGATGGGTTTTAAGTCTTCCTGAGTAGAGATTTTCGCTCTATTTTTTGAAAGCGTTAACATTGTGGACTGGTTTGGGATACAATGGTAGGGGTACGGCCGCACAAGAGAGGGAAGGAAGTCCTTGTTCGCTTGCGGAAAACGGTAAAATTTCTCGTCGTGCTGGGCATTTTTATCTAGGGAGGGCATACCAAACTGGAAAAAATTATAGTATAGTTACTGTAAATACAGTGAAAACGAAAGATTCCAAAGGAGACCATACAATGAGCAAGTGCCCGTTTTCCAGCTGGTTTGGCTTAAAAAAAAGCAAGCAGACGGAATCCTTTTTCCACGGCAAGATGGAAACAGGAGAAGTGATAATTGAATCAAAGTCTGAGCTGTTAAAGCAATTATCCTTGATTGATCTGACTGAGGATGATCTGGCCGCGGTAAAAATGCTGCAACCGCTCGTTGTTCAAAATATTGGCGATATTGTAAATTGTTTCTACGAAAACCTGGAAAAAGAGCCGTCTTTGATGGCTATCATTGATAAGAACAGTACGATTGAAAGATTGAAGGGAACGCTGACCCGGCATATCACGGAGATGTTCAGCGGAAAGATTGATCACAGCTATATTGAACAGCGCAGCCGAATCGCGGTCATGCATTTGAAGATCGGTCTGGAGCCGAAATGGTATATGTGCGCCTTTCAAAACCTGCTTGTATCCTTAATCAATCTTTTGGAGCGGGAAATCGCGGACAAGCGTGAATGTATCCGTGCGATTACCGTTGTCACGAAGATTTTAAACATTGAGCAGCAAATCGTGTTGGAGGAGTACGAAAACAAGCATGAACAAATAAGGCAGGAGGCCCAACGCAAGAAGGACGAGCTGCGGGTCGTCCTCTCCAACTCCGCCCATGAGCTGGCGGCAGTTTCCGAGGAGACGAGCGCATCCGTGCATCAATTGACCGAGCAGTCGCGGGAGGTGCTGCGTTATGCGGAGAACGGAACCGGTTTCTCCAACAAGGCTCAGCACCTCTCTGATGAGGGCAAGCAGAAGCTGGAAAATCAGCAGCAGCAAATGAAGCTGATCCAGCAAAGCGCTGAGCAGATCGCGTCGGAAATGCGGACACTGGAGGAGATCTCGGAGAAAATTCGCGGGATTGTAGATGTGGTCACGGCGATTGCCGAGCAGACAAACCTGCTGGCCTTGAATGCTGCGATTGAAGCAGCCCGTGCCGGAGAGCAGGGCCGCGGCTTTGCCGTCGTCGCCGGGGAAGTGAGAAAGCTGGCTGAACAGACGAAGCAGTCGGTGTCGGGCGTGACCGAGCTGATCGAAAAAACGAATGCGCAGACGGCCAGCCTGTCTGCTGTCGTGGCCGAAGTACGAGAGCTGGTTGCGTCTAGTACGACGATGACCAGCGAGACCAACCGGTTTTTCGATGAAATTCGCAGTGCTGTCACAGACAGCAAAGAGCAGAGCAGCCGGATCCAGCGAGAGCTTGAGAACTTTTTCCACGTGATGGAAGAGATGAACCATGCCGTTTCACAGGTAGCGATTTCCGCTGATCAGTTGTCGGAAATCACGGAAAATCTGTAGGAAACAAGCACACCTTTGCGGGTGTGCTTATGTTTGTTTCCGCAGTAACCGGTTGACGGTCTCCCTGCGCAAACCGAGGAATTGACCGATTTCTTCCTGGGTCAGCAGATCGGTAATCGGGTAATTTCCAATATATTTGCCAAACCACTCTGTCATCAGAGCCAGCTTCTCCTTTGGAGAAGAGGCAGTGAGCTGGTCCATGCGCTGTTGGGTAAACCGCAGCTTCGATTGGAGCTGGAGGGCAATCTCCCTGTATTTGTATGGGTCTTCCTCCAGGGACCGGTACCATTCAGCCGGAGTAATCACATCGACTTCACAGCTCATCAGGGCAACGGCAGTGCCATGGTACTCTTTTGCCGTCAACAAGGAATGGTGAGGTATAGTTTCTCCGGGCAAGATCAGGTTAAAAAGAAAGGGCGATCCGTCCTCTTGCAGGCGAACCACTTTCAAAAGGCCGGTCCGGAGATGAAACAGCGGCCCCGTCTCTCCCTGCCGAAAAAGAACGTCACCTTTGTTTAGTTTCACGCAAATCACTCCCTCCCCCCACCATACCACTTCGAAGCGGATCTAGTAAAATGTTTGCTTGATGAAAAGAAAAAGCTGCCCCACAGTCAGAGGGCAGCGCCTTTTCCGGTGCTCTCCGTTTCAGGCAGAAGACAGTCAGGCGAGATGCGATACTCTTTGCAGCCAGACAGTGGCGGCGAATAGACGTTCAAAGAGATGACCGGAGTCTGTCGTATCTGTCCTTTTTCAATAAAGTACACTTGTCCAGATGCAACAGACATTGTTTCCTGTACGCTGACGTAAGCGGGGGCGCGGGAAGAGCCGGGGATGACGGAATGATTGATATTCATCAATTCACCCTGGAGCACGTATTCCCACCCAAACGACGAACCGTGGTCGTGAGGGGCGGACTCGTGGCCGGGCGGAAGGTAAATGAGAACGATTTCAACATCGTTCGTGCGAAAGAGGACTTCTCTGCCGTAAGGAAGTCCGTCGGAGGACGGCATGCAGGAAGCGAATGCGTCCGCACTGAGCGGGAGGCGGGACAAAACCTCCTTTATTTCACTGGGGGTTGGCTCAGTCAGTATAGCAAAGGCGTTACGAATTTCCTCTACAATCATTTGCATCCTCCAAAGCGTAGTTTTTCTCGCTTATCTGTATGTGTAAAATCGGGAAGGTGTGAAGGGAGACGACAAAATGTTTTTGCTGTTTTGACGTTTTGGCGTTGGAGAAGAGAGCAAACAGGTATATCATGAAAGAGAGACACAAATCGTGTCCATGCAGACGTTTGGGGAGGACGCCCCTGTCAAACAGTGATTTCTCTTTTCCAGCAAAGCAATGATGGATCAAGACCCGTGTATAAGGCAAAGGAGGCTTGCGCATGTCAACTGCCATAATCAGTGTACAAACGCCCTGAACAGGGGCGTAGGAGCTGAACCGTCTGACCGATCAGGGGGTTTAGCAGATGAAAACAAGAAAGTGGTACGTGTATGTAAATGCCTTGTCCGACCTTGGGTCGCGTATGGATTTAATCGCGTTTTCCGCGTTGATTTTTACTTTTGAAAATAGTGCGATGTGGCTGACCGCTTTTTTTCTTGCCAGACAAGTGGGAGGCCTTCTGTTCAGTCTGGCGGCGGGGGTAGTGGCCGACCGCTTTGACCGGCGAAAGGCAATGATTGCAAGTGATCTCGGCTCGGGCCTGGCGATCGCGGCTGTCGTCCTCTTTCCGCATCCGTATACGGTGGTGGCTGCCGCGTTTGTAAAAGGCATCCTGTTCAGCGTATTCCAGATCAGCTTTCGGGCATCGATGCCGAAGCTGTTTCCGGGAGAAGGGCTGGCTGCTGTGAACGGATTGATTGTACGGCTGGAGGCAGTGGCAGGAATGATCGGATTTGTCCTCGGCGGGGTGGCCAGCGACTTGTTCGGGCATATATGGGTCATCGGGTTTGACGCCGCCACGTTTTTTGCTTCTGCGCTTGTCTTGGTGCGGCTGCGGTGGGACAGTTATCCGGCAGCGGCCAGACACAAGCGGCAGCGTGTTTCCTGGATAAAGGACCTGCAGGAAGGCTGGTCATATCTGCGGCAAAACGATGTCTTGCTTGCGGTGATAATCCTGTCTTTCTTCTGGACCGTCAGCGTGGCGGCGTACAACTATGGCCTTCCGCTGCTCGCTGAAATGTCGGTCCGATCCCACGCTTCTTTTCACGGATTGATGTGGTCGCTCTTGAGTGTCGGCACACTCGTCGGGGCGTGGCTGGCGCCGCGTCTTGGCTGGAAGGAGTTTTCGGCACTGAGCATCTCGTTGCTCGCGATGGCCATAGTCATCTCGCTCGCCTTTGCCGGGTGGCATCAGCTGATCATCCTGCTGCTGCTAACCGTGACCGGTGTGCTGGAGGGATGGCGGGAGGTGTTTCAGAGGACGATCGTGCAACAGGCGGACAATACGGTTCGCGGGCGTGCCTTGGGGATGCAGACACTGCTGACGCGTGGAGGGTTTTTTCTCGGCTTTTTGCTGTCCCCGATGATTTTTCAGGCTTATGGCCTGTTTGCCATGGTTGCCGTTTCGCAGGCGGTGCTGGTGCTCGCGGTATCGGGTACGTACTTGTTTGCTCGAAAAAAGACAGGCCAGGGGTAAGGCTGGTCGCATGATAAAAAACGCTCGCGGGCTGTTGATTCGCCTGTGAGCGTTTTTCTGCTGGGAAAGAGTAACATTCCGTTTCATATGCTGAACAAACATAATTGACACTCTTTTTGCAATTGTATTACTATTTTAAAAACATTTTTGTATACAGAATACAGTTTTCATGTTTGGGGTGGGTTGAGCTTATGGCCAAAATGATCAAGCGGAGTGAGACACTCCAGTCCCAGGTGTACGAGTATTTGCGGGAACAGATACTGTTTGGCGGTCTAGCCCCGGGTCAGCGACTGATTGAAGAGAGGATTTGCGAAGAAACTGGCGTGAGCCGGAGCCCGATTCGAGAAGCAATCCGCCGTCTGGAAAAGGACGGCTTAGTTATCGTTCAGGCGCAGGGAGGCGTAACCGTCTACCAGCCCACTCCGGACGACTTTACTCATCTGTATGAGTGCCGTCTGAGTCTGGAGCCGACCGCAGCCATGTTTGCTGCCGAACGCAGGACTGAGGCGGAGGTAAGAGAGCTTCGGGACCTTTTGGAACGGATGAAGGAACTGAACTACCCCAGTGACTCTCGGCGCACGCACGAGTTGAACTTCACGTTTCACCAGCGCATTTCGGAAGCGAGCAAGAATCCGTACCTGACAAAAATCATGAATGAACTGAAAGTGTTGATCTCGTTTTACCGCAATGCCATCCTGGAGGTTCACCCTCGCCGGCCGGAAACGGTCATCTCCGAGCATCAGGCCATCGTAGAGGCGATTGCCCGGCAGGATGGAGAAGAAGCCAAAGCGAGAATGACAGAGCACATCACACGCGATTTTGAGCTGTGCATGGAAGCCGATCGAAAACAAGCAGATGATCAATGAGGAGGGGCCAATGACTACGACGAAGCCGCTGCAAGGCGTGCGTGTTCTGGAGCTGGGAACGCTTGTGGCCGCACCGTTTGCCGGTAAAATTTTCGCTGAATTCGGCGCGGAAGTAATCAAGGTGGAAACCCCGGAAAAGGGCGATCCCTTGCGCAACTGGCGGACGATGCACAAAGACACGTCTGTCTGGTGGTATGTGCAGGCACGCAACAAAAAATCAATCACAGTAGACATGCGCATGGAGGAAGGGCAGGAGATTATTCGCTCCCTGGCCCGGGAAGTGGACATCATCATTGAGAACTTCAGACCCGGAACGCTGGAGAAGTGGGGGATCGGGTACGATGTCCTCAGCGAACTGAATCCCGGCTTGATCATGGTGCGGATTTCAGGCTATGGCCAAACGGGTCCCTACCGCAACAAACCCGGATTTGGAAGCGTGGCTGAAGCCATCGGCGGCCTGCGCTATCTGACCGGCTACCCCGAACTGCCGCCAGTGCGAGTCGGTGTCGCCATCGGCGATTTGACCGCGGGGCTGTACGCCGTGATTGGCGGGATGATGGCCTTGCACGCGCGAGACAGGTCACCTGAGAAAAAGGGACAGATGGTTGATGTGGCGTTGTATGAAGCCGTTTTCAGCCTGCTCGAGGGCGTCCTGCCGGAATACGACTTGAAAGGGCTCGTCCGCGAAAGAACAGGGAGCACGCTCCCGGGAATCGCGCCGTCCAACACGTATTTGTGCGCTGACGGGAAATACATCGTGATCGGAGCAAACGGCGACAGCATTTTCAAACGGCTGATGCATGCGATCGGACGAAGCGATGTGGCGGAAAATCCGCGCTATGCGAACAATCAGGGACGGGCGGAAGACGTCGCCTACATCGATCAGGTGATCGAGGAGTGGACAAAGCAGCATACGCTCAAGGAAGCACAGCGGTTGCTGGACGAGGCTGCTGTTCCCGTCGGACCGATCTACAGCATCGAGGAGATCGTCCAGGACGAGCATTATCGGGAGCGCGGGATGGTCGAAGAAATTGATTTGCCGGACGGTGAAAAGGTGCTCTTTCCCGGCGTAGTGCCGAAGCTTTCCGAAACACCCGGTACCCATGAGTGGGTAGGGCCTTCTCTGGGAGAGCACAACGAGGAGATTTTCGAAAAGCTGCTCCAGCTGGACCCGGCCGTATTGGCCATGCTGAAGGAGAAGAGAGCGATATGACGAGAGATGTAACCATTCTGGAGGTAGGGCCGCGAGACGGATTGCAGAATGAGGCGGGGTTTATTCCTACGGAGAAAAAGCAGCAGTTGATTCGCACGCTGGCCGACGCTGGTCTGACAAGGATTGAAGCCACTTCGTTTGTCCATCCCAAGCGGGTACCGCAGATGGCGGATGCCGAAGAGGTCGCGAGGTCGCTGGCTGACATTCCGCATGTTTCGTTCAGCGCTCTCGTTCCCAACCGGAAAGGGTACGAACGGGCAGCCGGCTACGCACTGGGCGAGATCAACTGGGTGACTTCGGCAAGTCCGGCCTTTAACAAAGCGAATATCAACCAGACGATTGAGGAGAACCTGGAGGCGTTCCGCGAGCTGGTCCCGTTGGCTGGTGAATCGGGACGCTTGCTCAGGTTTTCCATTGCGACCAGCTTCGGTTGTCCGTTTGCAGGCAGAGTGGACCCGGATGTCGTGGTGCGGCTCGCCGAGCAGGCGCTTGATGCGGGCGCAGGAGAGATCAGCATCGCTGACACCATCGGCATCGCTGTCCCGGATGAAGTATTCTCGCTCTGTGATCGCCTGGTCAAAGCGGTGGGCTCTGAGCGATTGTCCCTGCATCTTCACGACACCCGCGGCCTGGCCTTGACCAATACGTATGCGGCATATACCGCAGGCATCCGGACGTTTGAGACGGCTGCAGGGGGCTTGGGAGGCTGTCCGTTTGCGCCCGGAGCTGCGGGCAATGTAGCGACGGAAGACGTCGTGTATATGTTTGAGAGGATGAAGGTAAAGACAGGTATTGAATTTTCAAAACTTTTAGACGCTTCGGAGTACGCCGTCAGCCTCTCGATGAGAATGCCGCTCGGGCGCATCCGTCTCGTAGAAAAGAAAGAGCAATCGACGATTGGCTTTTAAATAAAAGAGGAGGGTTTCGACCATGAAAAAGAAATGGATAGGAGTACTGACGACAATCAGTTTGCTGGGAGGACTGCTGGCAGGCTGTGGAGGAGCCCCTGCGCAAAGCGGGGCCGGAGGCAGCGGAAGCGCTCCTGCAGCGAACAGCTCGCAAGGCGGCACGGCGGCGGCTACAGACGAATACCAGGAAGCGACGATTCGCCTGGCTTACAACCTGCCGCAGGATCACCATATTTCCAAGGGAATCGAGGAGTTTGCCAAAAAAGTAACCGAGCGCTCCGGCGGCAAGGTAAAAGTGCAGGTGTATCCTGCCGGCCAATTGCTCTCTGACAAAGAAATGAACCAGGCCATTTTGACAGGCGGCGTGGAAATGGGCGTCAACTCCACGACGCTGTGGGCATCTGTGGTTCCGGCAATGGGACTGTTCGACGTTCCGTTTGCGCTTCCGACCTCGTACGAATTGGCGGGGAAAGCGCTGTCCGGATCGGTCGGCGAGAAGCTGAACGCGGAAATGGAGAAGAAGGGTGCCAAGGTATTGCTGTTTGCGGACTATGGGTACGCGCAATTTGCAAACAGTGCACGTCCGTTGACCAAGCCGGAAGACTTCCAGGGTCTGAAGATTCGCAGTATCGGCCATATTCCGTCCGTGATGATCCAGGCGTATGGCGCGGCACCGGTCTTTATGGGAGCAGGCGAGGTTTACATGGCTCTGCAGCGCAAGACAATCGACGGTGCGACCTCTGGTACGACAGCGATGGTTCAGCGGAAATACGATGAGGTATCCAAATATTTAACCGTCGTCAACTACGCTTATCTGGAGTTCGTACTTGCCGTCAACAAGAAGTACTGGGATGCTTTGCCGCCAAAAACTCAGGAGCTGCTAACCACTACAGCCAAAGAGACGGAAGACTGGATTCGCCAGCAGGCTGAAGCAGAAGACAAGAAAACCGCCGACGAGTTAAAGCAAAAAGGAATGGAAGTCTACGTTGTGCCAGAGGCGGAACTTCCTGCGTGGAAGGAAGCGGCCAAGCCAGCCTGGGACGAGTACCTGAAAACTGCCGGCGACTTGGGCAAAGAACTGCTGGGAGATCTGCAAAACATCAAGTAAAGCCTGAGGCGAGGAGCAAAGAGGGGACGTTTTCATGAAATTTTTTCAAGTGTTGTATGGCTGGATCGACAGTTTGATCAAGTTCGGCGGAGTGATCGCCGGTATCTTTATCGTATTGGCAACGGGGATGACCTTTTACGAGATCGTCTCCCGCTCTCTTTTTAACGCGCCGACGATTTGGGCAACCGAGCTTACCATTTATGCAATCATGGGAAGCTGCTTCATCGGAGCGGCTTACGCGGTTCGGGTGGACGCCCATATCAAGGTGGACCTGCTGCTGCACAACGTATCTGCGTCCGTGCGCCGCTGGATGCTGATCGCATCGGCCCTGATCGGTCTTTTGTTCAGCTTGGTGTTTTGCTATTTGAGCTGGGAGCATGTCCAACAGTCGATGGAGCTGGGATTCACCTCCGCTTCCCTGCTTCAAATCCCGATGTACATTCCGGAAATGCTGCTGCCCATCGGCGGCGTGCTGCTCGGTCTCGCCTTCCTCTTGCAACTGGTTGACTACATTCGCGGACAGGAAGGAGGCGAGGCGTAATGGGATTGTTTTTTGCGGGAGGAATGGCCTCGCTGATGCTGGTAGGGGTGCCGGTCGCCTTCACCCTCGCGGTGCTGGCGGCAATCGGCATGTACTGGTTCAACGGAGGGGCTCTCGGGCTTTCTCAAGTCCCTATCATTGCATACAAGGCATTGGATGATTTCACGATGAGCGCCTTGCCGATGTACGTGCTGATGAGTCAAATTCTTTTGTTCAGCGGAGTCGGCAAGGAGCTGTATGAGATGGCGAGCCGCTGGCTGCGCCATTTGCCCGGCGGTTTGGCATTGGCGACGCTGGTGTGCTGCGGAATTTTTGCTGCGATCTCCGGGTCCAGCGTCGCGACTGCGGTCACGATCGGGATGGTGGCGATCCCCGAGATGACGGCTCGCGGATATGACAAAAAGGCGGTGCTCGGCCTGCTCGCTGCGGGAGGAACGCTGGGCATTCTAATTCCGCCGAGCGTGCCGATGATCATTTACGGCTCAGTCACTGGCGAATCTGTCGGAAAGCTGTTCATCGCCGGTGTCCTTCCGGGGATCTTGCTGCTGCTGATTTTCATGGGATACGCCTCCTGGAAAATGCGACACATCAAGGAGGCGCCAGCGACCTGGTCAGAGCGCTGGCAAGGAACACGCAAAGCGATTTGGGGGCTGATGATGCCGGTACTGATCATCGGCGGCATCTACTCCGGTATCTTTACCCCGACAGAAGCGGCTGCTGCCGGTGTCGTCTTCAGCGTACTCGTAGCCGGATTCGTGTATCGCAGCCTGTCCTGGGACAACATCAAGAAAATATTGCTCTCGACGGTGGCAACCAATGCGATGATTTTGTTCATCATCGTGGGTGCGATGCTGTTCGGTTTTATCCTGACATCGCTGCAAATCCCGCAGGCCATGACCGAAATGGCGACAAGCCTGCCTGTTTCCAAATGGGTCGTCTTCATTCTCATCAATATCCTGCTGCTCGTTCTGGGCTGCTTTTTGGAGACGGTATCCATTCTCGTCATTACGCTGCCGATCCTGTATCCGATCATCACAGCGCTGGGATTCGACCCGATCTGGTTTGCCATCATCATGGTCGTCAACATGGAGCTGGCGTTGATTACGCCGCCGGTCGGACTCAATCTGTTCGTGCTCAAAGGCGTAGACCCGTCGTCGCCGATATCCACAATCGTTCGGGGCGCCGCGCCGTATGCGGTTATCATGGTTTTGTTCATTGTGCTGCTCGCTGTCTTCCCGTGGCTGTCGCTCGGGTTTATCGACGGCGTGAAATAGAACGAGCAGAAATCCTCTGTACCTTATTGGTTCAGAGGGTTTTTGCTATGCAGGGGAAACAGACGGCAAAACGAAAAACAATAGGAACAATAGAAAAGCCGAGGAGGGGAAACAAGTGAGCAGATGGAAGGAAGTAAACCCGTCGCTTCGCACGATCATGACTCCGGGTCCGGTTGAGGTAGACCCGCGGGTGTTGAGGGTGATGGCTACTCCTGTACTGGGGCAGTTTGATCCCGAATTTACCGATATGATGAATCGCGTGATGGAAATGCTGCGAGAAATGTTCTGCACTCGCAATCAGTGGGCGTATCCGATCGACGGGACTTCCCGCTCGGGGCTTGAGGCCGTGCTGTGCAGCCTGATCGAACCGGGCGACAAGGTGCTCGTTCCCATCTATGGCCGATTTGGCCATCTTCTTACGGAGATTGCCCAGCGCTCAGGTGCGGAGGTGCACACCATGGAAGTGCCGTGGGGCGAAGTGTTTGACGAAGAGGAGATCATCAGGGAAATGGACCGCGTTCGCCCGAAAATTGTTGCGATTGTGCACGGCGAAACCTCGACCGGATGCATGCAGCCGCTAACCCGGATCGGACAAGCGTGCCGTGAACGGGAAATGCTGCTCGTGGTAGACGCTGTGGCAACGCTGGGGGGAACTCCTGTCGATACGGACGGGTGGATGCTCGATGCGGTCATCGGCGGAACGCAAAAGTGCCTGTCCGTTCCCGCTGGAATGGCTCCGATCACCTACAATGAGCGTGCCGAACGTATTATCCAGGCGAGAAAAAGCGTGGAGCGCGGGCTGGCGGGGAATCTCTCTGAGCCGTCAGAGCGGAGAATTCGCAGCAACTACTTTGATCTGGGCATGCTGCAGGACTACTGGAGTCCCAAGCGGTTAAACCACCACACAGAGGCGACCTCGATGCTGTACGCTCTGCATGAAGGGCTGAGAATCATCCTGTATGAAGGGCTTGCAGAACGCTTTGAGCGGCATCGGGTAAACGAACGGGCATTGGTGGCCGGGCTGCAGGCGATGGGTCTTTCGCTTTTCGGAAATCCCGACTGCAAGCTCTCAGTCGTGACGTGTGTCAACATTCCAGAGGGCATCAACGGTGATGCAGTGAGAGAACTTCTGCTGCAACAATTCGGCATCGAAATCGCCAGCTCATTCGGCCCGCTGCATGGCAAGATTTGGCGCATCGGAACGATGGGCTTTAGCTGCCGGAAAAAGAATGTCCTGCACGTGTTGGCCGGTCTTGAGGCGGTGCTGATCCGTGTGGGAGCGAAGGTTCATCGCGGAGAAGCTCTGCAAGCCGCGCTGGATGTATACGAAATTCCTTCATAACTCCTTTTTGGTTACGTATTTTTTACGCCTCCCAGCCATAGGATGTACCAACTGGGAGGTGACGGGCGTGGCCGTGTTTCGACCCCGTCGGCGGTGGAGGAACCCGCTTTCTCGTTCGAAAGCGTTTTTTATCGCACTGGTCATTTTTTTGGCGATGAGCATTCAATTTTTGTTTTTTATCGAAAAGCGCCTGGAACCGACACTGAAGATTCTCGCATCCCAAAAAGCCGAGCAGTTGGCCAAACAAGCGATTACAGATGCGGTCACCAAGCGGATTGCCCAGCAAGGGGTAGATTTCAACCAGATCGTCAAGATTGAAAAAGACAATCAGGGGAGAATCCAGGCGTACCAGTTCAACTTCAAGGAGTATGCCCGGATCGTAGGGGAGACCACCTCCCGCGTACAGAACAGGCTGAAGGAGTTTGAAGAGGAAAAGGTAGACCGCTATATCCCTTTGGGCCTGGCGACAGGCAGCAGTTTTTTTGCCCAAATGGGTCCGGATCTGCCGGTTACGTTTGTGCCGATCGGATCTGTCAAGACAATGCTGGATACGGAATTGACCGAGGCCGGCATTAATATGGTCCTGGCAACCGTCTACATTTTTGTTGAAGTGGATATAAGAATCGTCATTCCTTTTGCCACTGACCAGAAGACGATTACGACGAAGATTCCCATTACCCATTCGCTGATCATTGGAGAAGTGCCTCAGTACTTGTACAACAATCCGGAAGGAAAGCCGGATGTGCCCAGGCTGGAAGACGTATCCGGGCAACCGTAAAGAGCCAAACAGGCGGCTGCCACAAAAACGAGCACTTTCCCGTTGCTTTGGGGAGTGCTCGTTTGGGCATTTCCGGAACAACGCAGTCTTCGAAGTGAGGGAGCGGTTAGGCGACCGCTTTGTGAACGCTGAATCCATGCTCTTCATTTTGCAAAAGCCGATTACGGATTCGGTTGCCTTTTTCACGGAGAAACACGGCATTTATCTCAAGCCGACTGCGAGCATCCAAAAGCTGCTTGTGTTCTCGCCGTTGTCGACAGGAGGGAAACGGCCGACTTCCAATAAAAAAGTGTAGTACTTGTAAAAAAACGTGTTATAATGCAAGCAACTGAATATCCAACCTTCAGGGTAGGGTGAAATTCCCGACCGGCGGTGATGACGAACGCACGTCCGAGCCCGCGACTCGCCCATGAAAGATCTTTCGTGAGCGACTGACTTGGTGAAATTCCAAGGCCGACGGTAAAGTCCGGATGGGAGAAGGTGGCTATAGTCTTTGGCTTTGTTTAAAAAACCGAGCACCAAAGGCTTCTTCTTCTATGCCCTGAAACTTGTTCAAGGGCATTTTTTATTGGGAAAGGGTGATGGCGACTCGCGCGACAGGAAGTAGGAGACATGCCTTGGTAGTCTCCTGGCTCGTGATTGCGGGCTGGCGGCTCGGCAGCAACTGAATAGATGACCTTCAGGGCAGGGTGAAATTCCTGACCGGCGGTAATGACGAAAGCAGCGTCTGAGCCCGCGACTCGCCCATGGCTGAAGCCATGAGCGACTGACTTGGTGAAAATCCAAGGCCGACGGTTACAGTCCGGATGGGAGAAGGTGCATGTGGCCTTCGTTTCTCTGTGAAAAAACAGAAAAACGAGAGGCTTCTTTCCCAATGCCCTGAAGCGTGCTTCGAGGGCATTTTTCATTGGGGAGGAGAGGAACTCATGTCAGGAAATGACTTGTCGTATATGGCGTTGGCACTGGACTTGGCGAGGGCGACAAGAGGACAAACCAGTCCCAATCCGGTAGTGGGAGCCGTTGTCGTCCGGGACGGAGCAGTCGTGGGGATGGGCGCTCACGTAAAAGCGGGTGAACCACATGCCGAGGTGCATGCACTGCGGATGGCTGGTGAGCATGCGAAAGATGCCGTGCTTTACGTCACATTGGAACCTTGCAGTCATCATGGGAGAACCCCTCCTTGTGTGAATGCAATCATTGAAGCCGGCATCAAGCGAGTAGTGGTTGCAGTGGCGGACCCGAATCCGCTTGTCGTCGGTACAGGAATCGCTCGCCTCAGACAGGCGGGTGTGGAAGTAACAGTGGGAGTGGGAGAAGCACAGGCGAAGAAGGCAAACGAAGTCTTTTTCCATTTCATCACGACGAAAACACCGTTTGTGACCGTCAAAACGGCAGCTTCGCTGGATGGGAAAATCGCTACGCATACGGGGCACAGCCGCTGGATTACGGGTGAAGAGGCCCGCCAGCGGGTCCATCAGCTACGGCGAGAGCACGATGCTATTTTGGTTGGGGTTCAGACAGTGCTCGCGGACGACCCTGAGCTCACGGCCCGCCAACAGGGAATAGCCAGGGGAAAGCAGCCGCTTCGTGTCATTCTCGACAACCAGCTGCGGACCCCTTCGGAAGCCCGCGTGATACGGGACGGCAAGGCGCCGACGCTCGTTTTCACAGCGGATGACGCACCCATCGGCAGGCAAAAAGAGCTCGAGAGCCACGGGGCCGAGATTGTGAGACTGGAAGGGCGCGTAACAGTCGAGCAGGTGCTTGCGGTGCTGGGGGAAAGAGGGATCACTTCTCTGTTTGTCGAAGGCGGAGCGGCGGTCAACGGCTCTTTTTTGCAGGCACGGGCCATTCAAAAGGTCGTGCATTTTCTCTCCTACAAGCTGATCGGCGGACAGGGGGCGCCTGCTCCCTACGGGGGACTGGGCGCAGCTCATATGGGGGAAGCCATCTCTCTGGCGGACGTGGATGTCGAGCCGATCGGAGGAAGCGATCTTTGCATTACCGGCTATCCGGTATGGCCGGATGGAGCCAGCAATAGCGAAACGCGCAGGAATGCGGGCTGCAAATGATAGGAGGGGAAGCCGTGTTTACCGGATTGATTGAAGAAGTAGGTACAGTAGATTCCATTGCGGTCACCGAGCGGTCCAGCAAGCTGACGATACGGGCCGCGGCCGTTTTGGAGGATGTTCGCCTGGGTGACAGCATCGCTGTCAACGGCGTTTGTCTGACGGTCACCTCGTTTTCCGCGAGCCGCTTTCAGGCAGATGTCATGCCGGAAACGTGGCGGGTGACGGCCCTGTCCAGCCTGAAGCCGGGGATGCGTGTCAACCTGGAGCGGGCGCTGCAGCTCGGAGATCGTCTCGGCGGCCATCTGGTCTTGGGCCACGTAGACGGCACAGGAAAAATCCTCTCCAAAAAAACGGACAGCAATGCGGTGAGACTTGCGATCCAGGCGAAACCGCACCTGCTTCGCTACGTAGTGCCGCGCGGCTCGATCACTGTAGACGGCATCAGTTTGACCGTAGTGGCCGTTGACGAGGAGAGCCTGTCCGTTTCGATCATTCCGCATACGCTCAAGCAGACCAATCTGCTGGAAAAACAGGTCGGCGATCCGGTCAATCTGGAGACGGATGTGATCGCCAAATACGTGGAGAGGCTGCTTGGCGGCAGGACTCCGGGCGAACAACAGAAAGCACCAGCAGGCCTGAACCTGGCTTTTTTGCAGGAACACGGCTTCGCTTAAGGAGGGAACAACGATGTTTCATACCATTGAAGAGGCGATTGAGGCTTTGCGAAGCGGCCGCCCTGTCATCGTCGTGGATGACGAGGATCGGGAGAATGAAGGCGATTTCGTTTGCCTGGCCGAAGCGGCAACGCCGGAGATGATCAATTTTATGGCAATGCACGGACGCGGTTTGATCTGCGTCCCTGTCACACAAGAGCATGCGGAACGCTTGAAGCTGGCTCCCATGGTGGAAGCAAATACGGATCGCCAAGGCACTGCCTTCACGGTCTCTATCGATGAAACTGGGACGCATACAGGCATTTCTGCGCATGAGCGCTCCCATACGGTGCAATCCATGCTGGACGAGAGCAAAGGCGCAGACGATTTTCGCCGTCCGGGACATATTTTCCCCTTGATCGCCAAAGCAGGAGGCGTGCTGAGGCGCGCAGGACATACCGAGGCAGCAGTCGACCTGGCCAGGCTGGCCGGAGCGAAGCCGGCTGGCGTCATCTGCGAAATCATGAACGAGGACGGGACAATGGCTCGCCTTCCGCAGTTGATCGAGATCGCCAAGCGGTTTGAGCTGAAGCTGATCACGATTGCCGACCTGATCGAGTACCGCATGCAGCATGAAAGATTGGTAAAGCGCGAAGCAGAGGCCAAGCTGCCTTCCGCCTTCGGGGATTTTCGCATTGTCGCCTACACCAATGAACTGGACGGCAAGGAGCATGTGGCGATTGTAAAAGGAGAGATTGACAGCAGCAAGCCCGTCCTGGTAAGGGTCCATTCGGAGTGCCTGACCGGGGACATATTCGGTTCGCATCGCTGCGATTGCGGCCCGCAATTGCATGCTGCCCTGCGCATGATCGAGGCCGAGGGCCGAGGCATCGTTCTCTACATGCGCCAGGAGGGCAGGGGCATCGGACTGATCAACAAGCTGAAGGCTTACCGGCTGCAAGAGCAGGGCTATGATACAGTGGAAGCCAACAAAAAGCTCGGTTTTCCCGCTGATCTTCGCGATTACGGGATCGGGGCGCAAATTCTGCTCGATCTGGGCGTAAAGCAGATGCGGCTGATGACGAACAATCCGCGCAAAATTCGCGGCCTTTCCGGCTATGGAATGCAGGTCGCCGAAAGGGTTCCGCTGCAAATGCCGGAGCATCCCGAAAATGAAAAGTATTTGCACACAAAACAGGACAAACTGGGCCATCTGCTCCAGTTTGCAGGGGAGTGAAGGATCATGAAACATTGGGAAGGAAATTTGATCGGAACTGGCTTGCGTGTCGGGATTGTCGCAGGGAGATTTAACGAGCTGATTGTCAGCAAGCTCGTCGGTGGCGCTCTCGATGCATTGAAGCGGCACGGTGTCGAGGAAGACGCGGTAGAGGTTGCCTGGGTGCCGGGGGCATTTGAAATCCCGCTGATCGCCAAAAAGATGGCGGAGTCCGGAAAGTACGATGCAGTCGTGACCCTGGGAGCGGTCATCCGCGGTTCCACTCCGCACTTTGATTACGTGTGCAGCGAATGCGCCAAAGGGGTAGCATCGGTCTCGCTGAATACGGGGATTCCCGTTATCTTTGGCGTACTCACGACCGACTCGATCGAGCAGGCGATCGAACGAGCGGGGACCAAGGCAGGCAACAAAGGTTGGGAAGCGGCTTCGGCAGCCATCGAAATGGCAAATCTGAGCCGGCAATTTGCTTGACATAGGGGTATCCTATACGGCAAAGCAAAAGCGGGGGCAGGCGCGAGGGCGCATCGTCCCCGCTTTCCTTTTGGATAATTTGACCAGGGATGGGCAAAGTAAGAAGGATTTTCCTGTGCACAGGGGGCGGGATCCATGGATGTAAAAGCGTGGTGGAGAAAGAACGCTGACAAGGTACTGACACGTCCCGGTTCTGGCCATTCTGCGAAAAGGCGCCCAAAACAGGCTGCACACAAGGTCCGAGCCTTGCTGCAAGCGCGAATGCAAAACGTGGATGATTTTACAGTTCTCCATCTGTCGATGAACGATGAACCTGTAGAGGTTTACTTTCTGAATACCTTGGTAGATGAGTCCAATATTTACGAGAGCATCCTTCTTCCTCTTCAGCGAGAAGACGGGCGCCGCCCTGTGCGAGCCCTTCCCTTGGGCCAGTTGGTCAATCCCGATGAGGAAATGAAGATAACGGACAACCTGCTGCGTGGACATACGATTCTCATCTTTCCCGAGCGGGACGAGGTGCTGCAGGTAAATACATTCAAAGCGCCGCACCGTACGATCAGCCCGCCGGAGACGGAATCGACGGTGCTTGGTCCGCAGGATTCATTTGTGGAAATGCTTGAGGTGAATCTCTCGCTGATTCGCCGCCGGATCGCAAACCCTGACCTGAAAATCGAGGTACATAGCATCGGGACTCAATCCAGAAACAAAGTAGCCATCCTGTACCTAGAAGGCATCGCCAACCCGGAAAATATCACTCGCGTTCAGGAACGAATTAAAAATACGGAATATCACGGCTTTGTCGGGATGCCGATTTTGAAGCAGATGCTGGAGGACAAGCCTTATTCGCCATTTCCCCAGTTTGGACTCACCACACGGCCGGACAATGCGGCGGCGGCTTTGCTGGATGGGCGCATTTTGCTCATTTTGAGCGGAAGTCCGGAAGCGGCCATTTGTCCCGCTGCTTTTTTGGAGTTATTCAGCAGCCCGGAGGATTTTTACAACCGCTGGTCGACAGCCAGCCTGCTGCGGATGATCCGTTTCCTGGGACTTTTCCTGACCGTTTTGCTCACTTCCAGCTATGTTTCGGTATTAACCTATCACCCGGAAATGCTGCCCCCGCCACTGCTGACGATTTTATCCGAATCGCGCAACAGAGTGCCGTTTCCGCCTGTAATCGAGGTGCTGATCATCGAGCTTGTCATCGAAATTCTCCGTGAGGCCGGAATACGCATGCCGACCAAAATCGGCCAGACGATCGGTATTGTCGGGGGTATCGTGATCGGGACCGCCTCCGTACAGGCGGGCCTTGCCAGCAATATCTTGATCGTTCTCGTGTCCGTCTCTGCTCTTCTGTCCTTTGTCCCCCCTAACTTCCTCATGAGCAATGCCATTCGGCTGGTTCGCTACGGATTTATTCTGTCGGCCGGGTTCTTGGGGATGTACGGACAAATGTTGATGCTTGCTCTGATGTTTGCCCACTTGCTCAATCTGACCTCGCTCGGTACGCCTTATATGAGCACAGGTATTCCACGCGTCTGGAGCGATGTCTTTAACAGTTTGCTGCGTACTCCATTTAAATTCATCGCATTTCGGAGCGGAATGGCGAACGCCAAGAAAAAGCAGATTTTTCCCATAGACGAGGAGTAGCCGATGGATAAAGGGAAGCTTGAAAAATTGAATCCGTTCCATGTCACGTTTTTGATCATCAACGTGATTGTGGGCATGAATCTGCTGACCTTGCCGCACAGCCTGAGCATGCTTGGATACGATCAATGGTGGATGCCGGTAGTGATGTGCCTCCTAGCGCACTTGACGCTTTTTCCCATGGTGGCTCTTTGCAGGCGTTACCCTGGCGACACTTTGTTTGTCATCAATGAAAAGCTTCTTGGAAAATGGCTTGGCTACGCAGTGAACGGTGTCCTGATTGTTTACGGCTTGCTCATGGTGGCGTCCATCTCTGCTGGCTATATCAGACTGGTGCAAACATCCATGCTGAATACGTCGACAATCACGTATCCGCTCTTGGGTTTGCTTTCGGTCATGATCTATATTTCTCTCGGGGGGATCAAAGCGATCGCCCGTTTTTGCATCTTGACCTTCTTTTTTACTTTTTGGATGCTGTATTACCTGCAGTGGGGGTTTCAAAAAGGGAACATCATGCATATTTTCCCGCTGTTTCAGGTAAATGTCATGGAGATCGTTGCAGGAGTCCATAATGGGTTCTTCAGTTTCCTCGGTTACGAGCTCATCCTTTTTTATTACCCCTACGTGCAAAAGAAGGAACAAGTCTTCAGGCACGCATCGATTGGGCTGTGGGTTGTCTGCGCTATCTATGTGTTCGTCCTCATTGCCAGTGTCAGCTATTTTTCGGTATGGCAGGTTACGCAAGTCGTTTATCCCATTCTGAATCTGTTCAAGGCCGTGGAGCTGTCCTTCATAGAGCGAGTGGAGAATCTCGGGATTGGCCTCTGGGTGTTTTTAGTTCTTTCAACAGGCGCTGGCTATCTGTGGATGGCGAAAAAAGGCATAGACCGGTGGAGGAGAAAAAACAGTGTCCTGCACTTGTACATCGCGACCATAATCGTATATTTCAGCGTCCGCGGTCCGCTTCCGATCCCCATGGAAATTTTATTGTATGGAAATGGAAGCATCTACTTTGCTTACGGGGTCATCCTCTGGCCGTTGGTGCTTCTGCTATTGCATGCCATTCGGGAAAAGCGGGGAGGAGACACGCTGTGAAAAGCGCGCGATGGAGAAGGCTGATGTTCGGGCCGCTGCTGGCCGTTTGTGCGCTGTCTGGAAGCGGATGCGCTCCCGAGATCGAGAAGCCGACGCTCGAAGATATGGCCCTGATCGGTGTCATGGGTATCGACTATGTCGACAAGAAGCATATGAAGGTATCCGTTTCTGTACCAGTACCCTCGGAGAAAGAAAAGGAAAGTACACAGTTGTATGCAGCGGTCAGCAAAATCCCGAGCGAAGCGACGATTATGCTGTCTAGCAAGGCGGATCGAACCATATCGCTTTCCCAATTAAGGGTGATCCTGTTTGGCGAAAAATTCGTCCGCGAATGGGGGCTTCGCGAGACGATCCTGGATTTCTACCGGAATCCGGCCGTCGGAGAGAATGTGGTCGTGGCTGTTGTGGGTGGCAAGGCGGAGGATGTCATCAAAGGCAAGTACGAAAACAAGCCGGAGATCAATACGTATCTGAACAATCTTTTGCGTCCCAGAGAGGAGACGGCGTTCACGTCCTTTGCCACGCTTCACGACCTTGTTTTCATGCTGACCAATCAGGTGAGCGATCCCGAGCTTCCGTATTTGAAAAAGGAAGATGGGGAAATCGTCATTTCAGGGGTTGCGGCTTTTCGGGGAGAGCATATGGTTGGTACCCTTTCGCAAAGGGAAGGGCGATTCATACAGATGGTAAAGGGACGCAGGCATCTTCCCTCCATCAGTTTCATAATCGAAGATGAATACGCTGCCGGAAAAAGGTCACAGCTAGTCTTTGATATTATCCGCTCCCATTCAAAGGTGCGCAGCAACGGGGCTCTCAACAAGCCAGTCGTGGATGTTGCGGTCGAGGTTCGCGGCATCCTGTTCGGGTATACGGGTGCGCGAAATCTGGAGGACCCTTCGGAGCGCAGTGAAATCACCAGAAAGTTAGGAGCGGAAATAGAAAAAGAGATCACATTGCTGCTCAAAAAGCTTCAAAAGAAAAAGTGGGACCCCGCAAGTATCGAAGAGAGCTTCCGGCAAAAATACCGCGGGGAGTGGGGCCGATCAATCGGTCTTGAGCTGTATCAGAAGGCTGAGTTTCGGGTAAAAGCGAAGGTGGAGATTATCGGAACAGGTACGATGAATTAGCGGTTTTGCGGCAAGCTAAAACAGACGTTTCCACTCTCGCCAGGCAGCAAGCAGATTTCGGCTGTTCCAGGTTTGTCCCTTGCCAAACAACGTCTTGGTCAAGCCGACAAACAGCGTCTGCTGCTCCTCCGTATACGGGTACCAGTTGATCTCGCGTTTCTTCTTCCCGGGGTCGTGGATGATCGAGACAGCATGGGTAAAGGCTTGCAAGCCTTCAGGGCCGCGATAGCGCCCGATGCCGCTCTGTTTGACACCGCCGAACGGAAGGTTGGGATTGGCGAAGCTGATAATGACGTCGTTGATGCAGACATTGCCGCTCTCGAGCTGGAGTGCGACTCTTTTTGCCTTTGCTTTGTTCTGTGACCAGACGGAGGCGTTCAAGCCGTAGGGCGTATCATTGGCGAGACGAATCGCCTCTTCCTCTGTGGAAAAGGTCATGATGGGCAGGATCGGGCCAAATGTCTCCTCCCGCATGATTTTCATCTCATGGGTTACGCCGGTCAGTATTGTAGGTGGCAAAAACATGCCGTCCTCGGAAAAGCTCCCGCCGAGCTCTGCAATCGCCCCTTTGGCCAGCGCCTCTTCGACATGCTGCCGAACGATGCCAATCTGCTGCGGCGAGGTCATCGAGCCGACTTCGGCCTGATCGGGAAAACCGTGACGCAGGGCTGCCGTTTTTTCTTTGACCAGGCGAAGGAATTCCGGGTAGACGCGTTCATGCACGTAGACGCGCTCAACAGACATGCAAACCTGCCCGGAGTTGGTAAAGGCACCCCAAACAGCGCCGTTTGCCGCCCGTTCGAGATGGGCGTCCTCCAGCACGATCATCGGGTCTTTGCCGCCGAGCTCCAATTCTACCGGGATCAAATGCTCCGCAGCCTGTGCCATGATCTTTTTCCCTGTGGCTACCGAACCAGTGAAAAAGATTTTGTCCGGCCGCGCCGCCACCAGCGCTTGCCCGACTTGTCTGCCTCCGTGCAGCACCTGGACGATGTGCTGCGGGGCAGGGACAGCCTGAAACAGCTCCTCGATCAGCACACCGACCCCGGGAGTTATCTCGGAAGGCTTCAAAATGACGGTATTCCCCGCAATCAGTGCCGAGAGAACCGGAACGACAGACAGTTGAAACGGATAGTTCCAGGGAGAGATGACGGCGACAACGCCCATCGGCTGGTAGTGAATAGACGACTTCTTCGGAGAGAGGGCGATCGGCGTCGGCACTTTGCGGGGTGCCAGCATGCGCTCCGCGTTTTTTTCATAGAAGTGGATGGTGTCTGCGGTCACGAAAATCTCGGTCATGTACGCTTCCAATGCCACTTTGCCGGTCGCCTCACTGATTTTTTTCGCCAGTTCTTCGCCATGATCCACCAAATAATGGCGGAGGTTGCGAAGGTAGTGAACCCGCGCGGAAACAGGCGTGCTGCCCCAATGACCAAATGCCAGTCTGGCCCGTTCCATGGCCTTGTGAACCTCTTCAGGGGAGTTTTCCTGCAGTGTCCCCATCACTTCTCCGGTAGCCGGATTGCGCAGTGTGAGAGTGCCCATTTGCTTCACCTCGTCTTATGGGAGTCGAAAAGCATAGCCAGCAGCCGGGACAAGTCGCTGTCCAGTTTGGCGATCATTCGGTCTGCTTGCTCTGGTTCCATCAGCAGGGCCTGGAAGAACATGCCGTCCAGCGCAGTGTAGAGGAGATGTACCCATTCCTGGGATGGCGGCGGGGTGTTCTGCCCTTTTTCAGAAAGCAGTTTTTCCAGCATCCGCGAGATCAGGGTGTAAAGCCGTTCGCGAATCTCTCGGACAGGCTGGCGGAAGGCGTCGACGTACATGGCCTGCACCTGTAAGTCGTACCAGAGACGGTGGAGGTTGCGGTCTTCTGTCATAACCTTGCGCAAAAGCGAAGACAGGCGCGTCTGCCACCCGGTGACAGGACCCAAGATGAGATCTTCCTCCAGCTCTTGTAAAAAACGTTCCTTGTAACCGGAAATAACGGAGAGCAGCAGGTCTTCCTTGCTGGCAAAGTAATAGTGCAATATCCCGAGAGAGACTCCCGATTCTCGGGCGATATCCCGAAGCGAGACAGAGGCGTAGCCTTTTTCGGCGAGACATCGAGTCGCCTGTTCGATCAGATGGGCCCGCTTTGCTTCTGCTTTGGCCTGTGCACGGGGAGAACGAGTCATCAGATATGCACCAACTTTTTTGGACGAACGTCCAGTTTTTCTATCTTGATTGTATGTAGGGGAAATGTCCGTGTCAATGGTAAAAGGAAAGTTTGGAAAACGGAGGAACCAACCAATCGAACAAGCTGTGTCTGCATACTGGCAAGCAGCCAAAAGACGCGGGAGAGCAATTCCCGCGCTCATCTTCACCGCTTTTTCTTTTTGCTGTACATCTGCCGCTCCCATCGCTTCAAGTAAGGATACGGATCGAACGCCCACTCATTGCTCCCCGTGTCACTGTACATGCCGTAGTGCAGGTGGGGCGGAAACTTGCCGGAGGTGCCAGGTTTTCCATAGCCGGAGCTGCCGACGTACCCGATCACTTCTCCCGGCTCCACGATATCGCCCGGTTTCAAACCCTTTTTAAACGAAGAAAGGTGGGCGAAATAGTGATAGACGTTGCCGATGTCTCGCATGCCGATCCGCCATCCGCCGTAGCGGTTCCAACCGACGACTTCAATTACTCCATAGCCTGTGCTTAGCACCGGCGTGCCGTATCCGGCGAAGATGTCCGTTCCCTCGTGGATACGTCTGCCTCCCCAGCCGCGGGGATCGCCCCATGTACTGCGATAGCTGTATGTGTAGCGTTTCGGGATGGGAAAATGGTGGTCATCCAGATCAAGCCGCTGAAATTTCTCGAAGACAGAAGCAAACTGGTCGATCGTTTTAACGGCCCTGTCGCGTTTGTAATACGACCAGAGCCCGATCTTCCAATCCTCGCGGGTAAAGCCGTATCGAGACAGAAACAGGGTCATCGTAGTCAGCACGTCGACATCATTTTCCCTGTCTGCTCTGCCGTCCCCATCTCCATCCACACCCAGTCCGCCGAAAAATTGGATGGAAGCGGGAGTGGCATCCCGGTCGTCCGGGTTCAATGGTCCGCCCCACAAGGCAGGAGGAATCTCAATGGCTGTCAAGCGCTGGGGAGCTTGCTGCCGGTTGTCTTTTTGCCTTGAGCGTTTGTTGATGGAACGCTCGTACTGATCCACCGCCGCCAGATATGACCAGGGAATGCCGTATACGGATTCAAAGCGCTGAAACAGCGCCAGTCGTTCCTGATAGATGGGATCTCCTGAAGTAGCCGCCGGGACGGACAAAGCTGCCTGTGAAACAGGAGGCCATGAACACAAGGTTAAGAGTACGCACAAACTGATTTGCATCATCAGGCGAAACGTAGTCATGCCCGTCTCCCTCCAGCAGTATTCTCCTTTGTAGGTTCTGCCAGCACACTGTGATTATCCGAGATAGTTTTTGCCAGTCCCGGGAGCCAGAATGGGCCAACCCCGGGTTTTGGTGTATGATCGTATCAGAAGACAGAACGGAGGAAACTGGATGCAGACGATGATGATAAGAGGCGATCAGCCGCTGTTTTTCCACAAATTGCGTGGTCCGCTGCTGCGGTTGTGGGAGAAGGCCGGGATTGATTCTCTGGAGCAGGTGGAAGGTGCAGCGTGCAGCGGACTTGCAGGACGGGTTCGGGCGGAAGCAGAAAATCAGGAGGCCCGGCTGGGAGTTGCAAACCAGAAGGTCCGTCCGGGAGCTGCAAATCAAAATCAGGCGGTCCAGCCGCATAAGACGCATTTCGAGGCTTTTTTGCAGCGTGCCGAGAACTTTCGCACCACATGCCCACCCGACGTATGGCAAAAGGAAACGGAGGCGTTGCGACAGCTATGGACCATGATAGAGCCGGAAGCGTGCAGAAAAAATGTGCAAATCCTCGTTCAGCCTTTGGTGATTCCGGCCAGATTGCCGGTAGCCGCTCTGCCCTTGCTGGATGGATGGAACGTACATGAGGACCCGCACATTCCGCCAGAACAGTTTTCTCCGCTTGTGCTGCTGTGGCTGCAGGAGACCGGGGCAAAACCGATCGGGACGATCAGCGGCAAGATAAAGCGCGTGGAGGCCGGAGATGGAGTGGCTGTCTTCTTTGCCGATATGAACGACCCTGCCGGCTGTGGAGAATCACGGACGGGCATTCCCGTGGTCCATGAATACCGCGATCACGGCGTTGAACATATTGACGAAGGGATGTTCCTCCTGCAGGCCAATCTGGACGACAGCAGTCCGGAATGGATGGCCCACGCCATGGAGCGTTTGCTTGAGGCGGGAGCCAACGATGTCCACTTTCTTCCGGTTACGATGAAAAAAAGCAGGCCGGGCGTATTGGTGCAGGTCTTGTGCTACCAGAGCAGACTGGAAGAGCTTAAATCTGTCTTGTTTCAGGAGACAACCACCTTCGGTATCAGGTATTTCCCCGTGGCCTGCCATCGGCTGGCAAGACAGTTCGCAACCGTGAAAACACAATGGGGCGAGGTTCCCGTAAAAATCGGGCTGCACCGCGGAAAACAGGTACAGTGTTCACCGGAGTATGCCGTTTGTGCTCAATTGGCGAAAGAAGCCGGCATCCCGGTGAAGCAGGTGCATCAAGAGGCGCTTTCGCTTGCCCTTGCGATGAAAGTACGCTGACGCGTGATGCTGCCAGCAGGAGTTCAACGGTCCGTGAAGAAATGGGTAGAGAGAGGTTTTTTCCTCAAAAATCCAGCGGGGAGGCTGTACTATGAGCAAAAAGGTGCTGATTGTAACCGGTGACGCGGTGGAAGCTTTGGAGATCTTTTACCCCTATTATCGCTGCCTGGAGGAGGGGCTGGAGGCCGTCATCGCTTCGCCTGCCAAAAAGACGCTGCACACGGTCTGCCACGATTTCGAAGCCCACAGTGAAACCTATACGGAAAAGCCTGCTTATCAACTGGCCTCGCATGTGGCTTTTGCGGATGTAAATCCGGAGGAATACGACGGCCTGATCATTCCGGGGGGCCGTGCCCCTGAATATATCCGGCTGAACGAGCATTTGAAACCGATCCTGACTCACTTTTTTGAGGCAAACAAGCCTGTGGCCGCCATTTGTCACGGTTCGCAGGTGCTGGCGCTCGTAGGCGAGCACGTTCGCGACCGCGAGATGACTGCCTACCAGGCATGCCGCCCAGATGTAGAAGCGTGCGGAGCCATTTATCGCACGGAACCTCTGCACGTTCACAATAACCTCGTGTCAGCCCACGCATGGCCTGACCTTCCGGGATTCATGCGTGAATTCCTGCGCCTGCTCCGCGAGGCTTGATCGGAAGCTTGTGCATCCGTGGGCCTGCCTCATGCAGAGCAGTGGCAGCAGACATGAAAAAGCCTTGTCCTGATTTTGCGGACAAGGCTTTTTTGCTTCCGGATGTCTCGGACTTAAATGAGATCACATAGTGCCGACCAGCACCCGCAGTACGTTAGGCTGATCGGGAAGATCGCGGGTCCCTGCCCCGTAGCCGATGGCGTCCACGGTCATCGCCGGAAGCGGCCCGAACTGCTTGACCAAGGCGGCCGCAACCCCTGCTCCGGTCGGAGTAGTCAGCTCTTTTTGTATGTCTGTTTGGCGAAGCGGAATTCCTTTCAGCATTTCCATCGTCGCGGGTGCAGGGACCGGGTACAGGCCATGGTCACAGCGGACGTAGCCGTTTCCGGTCGGAACAGGGCCGCTGTACAACTGATCAATGTCCAGGTCTTCCAAAGCCAGGGCGATGCCGACGACGTCGACGATTGAATCCAGCGCCCCTACTTCATGAAAATGAACCGTATCTACCGGCACATTGTGAATTTTGGCTTCGGCAATGGCGATTTTCTCGAAGATCGCTTGCGCTCGGGTGGTCACACGCGGTGAGAAGTCAGCCTCGTCGATCATCGCAGAAATTTCTTTGTACCTGCGGTGATGATGATGTCCGTGATCATGGCTGTGATCGTGCTCGTGGTGGTGATGTCCGTGATCATGGCTGTGATCGTGATGATGTCCGATGTTTAGCACCGGCAATGTTTTCAGCGCTTTGAGCTTCTCCAGCTCTTCATCGATCACATCCAGCTTTAGCGAGCTGACCCCTTTTTTCACCACCGTCTTCCACTCCATGCGGAAATTCCCCAGCGGCAGCTTGCGCAGTTCACGTTCAATCGTTTCGCGGTTCGCACCCGCATCGACCAGTGCAGCGAGCAGCATGTCGCCGCTAATTCCCGAAAAACAGTCCAAATAGGCAATACGCACAGCAATCGCTCCTTTTATCCGGTACTCTTTTCCTGTATCATAAAAGGGAAAATATGTTCGTGTATGAGACAGGGGAATCTGCTGACCAAAGTGTACCATTTCCTCCAGCAGTCTGTCATGCCAAGGAGTGAGTTTTCATGTTGTCGTTTATTCATATAGCTGACGTCCACCTGGACGCGCCGATCCGTGCCATGTCCGTTTCTTATGAGCTGAGGCAGGACGACTTTCGGCGGACGATGCGGACGGTTCGGGATCTCGTGTTGGAAAAGCGGGCAGATGTTTGGCTGATCGCCGGTGACCTCATGGAGCTGCATGGCGGGAGAAGAACCACGGCGATTTTTTTGCGTGATCTGTTTGCCAGCGTGGCTCCTACACCGGTCTGTATCGCTCCGGGGAATCACGACCCGTGGCGGGCCGATTCCTTTTACCAGTCGTTGGAGTGGCCGGGAAACGTGTACTGGTTTACGCCGGAGTGGGGGGCTTTCGAATTTCCCGAAAAGTCTTGCGTCGTCTACGGATGGGGCTTTCCCCAGCCGCATGTGTACGAGTCGCCGTTGGCGGAATTCCCCGGAAAGCTGCCTGGCTACCGGCACCATCTGATGGTTTTGCACGCCAGTGTGGTCAACGGGGGAGGCGAGGAGCATCATCCGTACGCACCGGTAACCATAGAGCAGCTCGCAGAAACGGGAATGGATTACATTGCGCTCGGACATATCCACAAGCCTGCGCGCTTCGCTCATCCGGTACATAGACGGACGTTTGCCGCATACCCGGGTTCTCCCGAAGGCTTGTCTGTCAAAGAAAGCGGGCCCCGTCACGTCCTGTACGGCGAACTGAATGAAGCGGGCGAGCTATTGCTTGAGGAGCTCCCGGTCCAAACGCGAATGATCGTGAGACGGGAGATCGATATACAAGGGGCGGAAACGGTCGATCAAGTCGCCGACATACTGGAAAGCGGGCTGGCCGATGTGCAGGACGGGCAAATTTTGGACATCACCTTGACAGGGAACAGGCCCGTACATTTTACGCCAGCTACAGATGTGCTCGAAAAGCGCTTTTCCCGCTTTTTTGCCATCCGCATCGCAGACCGGACGAGACCGGACCTGGATGCGGGCAAGCTGATCGCCGAGGGCGGCATCTGGGGACGCTGGCTGCAGCGTCTCGCCGAAGAGGAAGCGGCTGCGGCCGCGTCTTCCGATGAACAGCGCCAGGCAGTGGCTCGCATGGCCATGAAAATAGCGCTGGAGCGGATCGGAGGAATGATCGGATGAAGATTCACGAGCTATCGATCAAAGGCTTTGGCAAATGGCGCGGAGCCGATTTTCGCTTCGCCCCGGGACTGAATGTATTTGCCGCTCCCAACGAAGCGGGAAAATCTACGCTGCTTCAGGCGATATTTGCTTCGCTGTACGGGCTGAAGCGGGATTATGTTCGTTCCGCCCGGTATTTGCCCGAGTACGACAAATACTTCCCGTGGCATTCGGGCAGCTACGAGCTTAGCGTTCTCTACGAGGTAGACGGCAGGCGCTATCGGCTTCACCGCCGTCTGGAAAAGGAAAGGGAACAGGCTCAGGTTTTTCTCGACCCCGACTGGACAGAGGTAACGAACCTGTATCAGGAAGACCGGCGCAAAGAACGAAACTTTCTTGAGCTCCATCTCGGCTTGACACGCAGCTTGTTTACTGACCTGACCTGGATCAGGAGAAGTCCGCTGGAAGCTTCGGAATACCTCCTGCCTTCGCTGTTTGGCACGAGCGAAGCTGATCCGGCGGTAAACAGAATGCTGGCAGCCCTGGACAAGGAATTGACGCTGATCGGAAAAAAGGAACGGGCGGAAAATACGCTGCTTGGCAAGGCAGGAGCGCTGGTCGCGCAAAGAGAACAGGAGCTGGCCGAAGCGGAAGCCGGCTGGGCAGCCGTTCAAACATTGACGCAGCAGATCGCCCACTGGGAGAAGGCAAAGCAGGAAATGGAGCGGACCCGGGAGCGGATGCGGCAGCGGCTTCTCGTCCTGCAAAAGGAGGAGCAGGCTTGGCAAAGGAGATGGCAGGACAGCTACAGGGAGCCTGATGAGGAAGGCTGGCCGCAGTGGGAAGCGACAGCCCGCACAGAAGAAGAGCGTGCGCTGCATCGCCAGGTTCAGTCAGTTTTGGCTGCCCAGGGGGATTGGGGTGAAGCTGAACAAGACAAAGGAAATGCGGACGTACCTGAAAGCGATGCTTTGGAAAAGCTGGAAGCGGCTTACCGGCAGGCATTGGAATTGCGGAAGGAGCGAGACGAGTACAAGGAGCAAGCCGACCGGTTGGCTGAAGCGGCGCTTAGGACCGCTCCGAGCCGTGTGGGCCGGGGGAAAGAGAAGCGGACCGGAAAAGTCCGTCTGTGGTGGACAAGCTGTCTGGCGAGCCTGGTCGTCGCCGCATTATTTCTGCTTGCGGGCAACGCTCCGGTCGGCTGGATCGCTGCAGGAATCTCAGCTGCATGTGCCCTTGCGGCTGCAGCCGCGAATCGGGGACAGACAAGGCAGAGAGAAAATCGTTCCGCCGGCAACGAGCACGAATGGCAAGCCTGGCAGGACAAGGCTGCCCGCTGCGACCAGGAGCTGCAGCAGCTTTTGCAAAAGTGGAATGCCGCTGACTGGGATGCCTTCCTGATCATGAGGGAGGAGCGGAAAAACCGCGTGCAAGACAGACAAGCGAGTCTGGCAGCGCAAGAGTGGAAACGCCAGGAGGAGAGAGCCCGCCTGATAAAAGAGTGGGGAGAAGCTTTGCGGGCACTGCTGGAACAAGAAAAGGCAGTACGCGAGCAGGAACGGACAACCCTTGAGCGCGAGGCCAAAGAGCTGGATCGGGAGCTCCTCGCAATTCGGGAGCGCATCGCCAGGGCATCGGGAGAGCTGGGCCAGCAGGATGAAGTCTCACTGGCAAAAGTACGCGGGGATTACGAGGAGGCGGTCGAGGGGCTGCGCCAACTGCAATTGAACCGGGAAGCGCTCACTCTCGCCAGGGATACGCTGCAGCAGACTTTACACGAATGGAACAAAGAGCTGTCACCCGCGGTCAATCGGATTGCCTCCGACATCATGGCCCAAATGACCGGAGGCAAATATGAGGATGTCAGGCTGGACCCCCAGGAGAAATTTGGCATAAAGGTCTGGGACAAGCCGCACCAGCGAATTGTCGAGCATGATTGCTGCTCTTCGGGAACGCAGGACCAGCTTTACTTTGCCCAGCGACTGGCGCTTCACAGGCATGTCAGCCAACAGACGGAGCCGCTGCCCCTGTTTTTGGACGACCATTTTGTCCATTACGATCCGGAAAGGCTGGAGCGAGCCCTCCATACGGTCATGCGGCTGGCTGAGGAATATCAGATTTTTTTGTTTACCTGCACAGATCGGGAGAGCAAGCTGTTGCAGCCGCTTCTGCAGGGATCAGACCGCCACTGCCTGCATTCCTTGAGGGAAACGGCCAGCAGCGAGACGCAAATATAGGAAAGATACAAAAAGCCTCCAGACAGGAAAAGGTCCTTTCTGGAGGCTTTTACATGTATTACATTTTTTTACTTCAGTTTAATTCCTTGTCCAGCATCGTCAGGAACAAGCCGACATCGGTTACGACGCCGACGGTTTGGGCGGAACCGCGGTCCATCAGCTTGGTGACAACGGCAGGGTTGATATCCACACAGACGGTTTTGATCCAGCTCGGCATCATATTGCCTGTTCCGATCGCATGCAGCATCGTAGACAGCATGACGACCATTTCCGCGTCGGCGACCTGATCCGCGTATCGGGCCTGCGCTTCGATCAGGTCCATCAAGGTGTCCGGAAGCGGACCGTCATCGCGGATGGAACCGGCCAGCACGAAGGGCACCTGGTGTTTGACACACTCGTACATGATTCCGCTTTTCAAGGTTTGATCCGCTACCGCTTCCGCGATGGAGCCGGAACGATTGATCGCATTGATCGCCCGCATGTGGTTTTTGTGCCCGCCGCGGACCACTGATCCGGTGTCCAGGTTGACGCCGAGGGACGTCCCGAACAGCGCTCTTTCAATATCGTGCACGGCGAGTGCATTCCCCGAGAGCAGTGCATTTACATAGCCTTTGCGAATCATGTTCTGAAAAGCTTCCTGCCCGCCAGTGTGAATGACGACGGGACCGGCGACGAACACAATGCGACCGTTGCGTTTGCGAATGTCCCGCATTTCTTCTGCCAACTGCTTGACGATGACTTCGACACGGCGCTCCGAGCTTACTTCATTGTTCATGAAAGAAAATTCGGAGGAGCGTTCCTCTGTCGGTTGCAGGACGAGACGAACTCCGTTGCTGCCGCAAATGACATGATCGTCCTTTTTAATATCGCGCAGCTTGACGCAGTGAACCTCTTCGCCCTTGACCACAAGACAGGCATCCATCCGCTGATGCTTGGCCCGGACCCATTTGCCGTTCAGAAACACTTCGGTGGCATGATTGGTGGTAGAGTAAAAATCGTCAGGCACCACCTTGTCCTTTTCCGCCAGTTTGATCGTTGGAGCCTCTTCCCCGGTAGGAATCGTACAGCCGAGGTTGATCAGCTCGTTTAAAATCAGCTCGAGCTTGTCTTCCGGCAGGTTAAGAGCGATCTTGGCGACTGATTCGTCGTCTACCTGATCGCCTACGGATAATTCCAAAACGCGGTAACGCCCGTTGTACTGTACGACAGAAGCGTCGATTTGCTTGAGAATGTTATCGCGGATAATGTGTCCGCGCACCTCGATGACACGTTCCATGGTTGCTCCCTCCCCATTGTTGTCAGTATTGGTTCTTCTTAGTATATCGGTTGGAGGGACCGGCTAAAAGAGGATGCTGATAAACGGATAATTATACAGGTGTTGCCCCATTCCAGAGCAAACTCTATAATGAATGGAGAGACCCAAGTCCAATGAGGAGTGAGCCCTAATGTCGCAACGCAAGCCGGAGTGGCTCAAGATCAACCTTGTATCAGGAAAAGAACTGGCCAACTTCAGAGAATTAAAGCAAACGATGCGCAGTCAGACGCTACATACAGTATGTGAAGAGGCGAAATGCCCCAACATCCACGAGTGCTGGGCCAATCGAACCGCCACTTTTATGATTTTGGGCGATATATGTACGCGTGCTTGTCGATTCTGTGCGGTAAAAACGGGGCTGCCCACTGAGCTTGATCTGGCAGAACCGGAACGCGTTGCGGAGGCCTCGGAGCAAATGGGCTTGAAGCATGTCGTCGTAACTTCTGTTGCCCGTGACGACCTGGCAGACGGAGGAGCAGCTGTTTTTGCAGAAACGATTCGCGCTATTCGCCGGCGCTTGCCACTTGCTACCGTAGAAGTGCTGATCCCTGATTTTATGGGGAACTGGGATGCGCTCAAGGTAGTGATGGATGCCCGTCCGGACGTCCTGAACCACAACATTGAGGCAGTTCGCCGCATGTCCGACCGAGTCAGAGCCCGGGCGAAGTACGACCGTACGCTGGAGCTTTTGAAAAAGGCAAAGGAATTTCAGCCTGACATTCCGACCAAGTCCAGCCTGATGATCGGTGTAGGCGAAACGTTCGAAGAAATCATAGAGACGATGGATGACCTGCGCAGCGTCGATGTCAACATCATGACGATCGGTCAATACCTGCAGCCGACCAAAAAGCACCTTTCTGTTGAAAAGTACTACCACCCTGACGAGTTCGTCCGCTTGAAAGAGGAGGGCATGCGTCGCGGATTTTCCCATGTGGAAGCAGGGCCGCTGGTACGCAGCTCCTACCATGCTCATGAACAGGCGAATGCAGCCAAAGCGACAATTGCACAAGCGCAATGATAAAAGAACCCCTATGCGAGCATAGGGGTTTTACGCATTTATCGGGAGGAGGTTCCCATACCTTGTTTTGCTTTGTTGGTACGATTGTTTTCGGTCGTCATCGTTGACCCTTTTGTGCGCATTTCTTCGCCGTCCACTGTTCCGCCCATCCGCTTGATCAAGGCGTCGATTTGACGAGTGTCTTCAGCCCTCGTAACCGGGCCGTTGGAAGTGCGGCTCGCAATTCGGGAAATCTCGTCAATGTCTTGTTGGTTGTCCGTTACGTACACTTTGTAGTAACGAGGAGAAACCGACATCGCGTTCATTCTCGCCTGATCCTTTGCTGTCCGTCCATCCGGGCCTTGCGTATTGAGACCGACGAATACTTCTTCGTCTGTCACCAGGACGGTGGAACGATCTACCCCAGGGCAGCTGACAGTCACATTGCCCACTGCACGGGCCAGTGCATCGCGATCCACGAAGACGTTATTGGCACCACCGCCAAAGCCTGTGCCATTCGCACCGCCAACACCGGCAGCTTGCATGTCAGCGCGATGTGCCTGGGCATAACCCATGTGCGGCATCGTGTTGGTCGCCATTGTACCAGCACCTTGATTGGTACGGTAAATCGACTGGTTGTTGGTACCGGCGCGATTCAGAGGGCGCATGCCATTGTCCGTAAAGGCGTTGTAGCTGTTGATGCCGCCGTTGTAGCCTGTATCCCCAAAGACAGTGCCTCGGGTTGTCCCGGCGGTCCCGTTCATGGTACCGAATCCAGTTCCGGTTCCGGCAGCCCCGAACCCGGTTCCGGCAGTACCGTTTCCGGTTCCGGCCGTGCCGAACCCGGTCCCGGCAATACCAGCAGGACGGTTGGCGTTAGTATACGGAAAGTTTGTTCTGGCATTGTCCGGCAACCCGGGTGCATTGTTGTAGACACCCGCTTTGTCAGCATTGAAAAGACGCGGAGCGGCTTGATTGACCGTAGTGCCGTTAGGACGATTGGCGTCAGGCGCAGCGTTGTTCGCACATGCGGAAGTCAACAGAGCAATACCTGCAACTGCTTGAAGCAACCAAGTTTTTTTATTCAATGGTTCCACCCCCTACAGCTAGGGTGTCCTCGGAGCTGGTCTCGTTTTCGTGGGAATTTTATCTCTCTCTGCAAAAAATGTGGTAAGATGGACGTAGTATGCATTGGTAAGGAGGAAGCGGCCTTGATTCGCACCCAAGCAGGCACTTATGAGGTCATGGAAGACAATCGCGACGGTTGGAATTCGGAAGCGTTTAAAGAGCGCTACAGCGACATTCTTGACAAGTACGATTATATTGTGGGCGATTGGGGTTACGGCCAGCTCCGCTTACGTGGTTTTTACGAAAGCACCAACCGGAAAGTGCCGTTTGAGCAGCGAATTTCCGCTCTGGACGAGTATTTGCATGAGTTTTGTAATTTCGGCTGTCCCTATTTTGTCCTGAAAAAGGTGAAAGCTACTCCATATACATCTGATCAGCAAGCAGATGATCGCGATGACCTCAGCGGGGATACCGCGAGGGAAAGTCAAGTGGACGATGAGATCTTTGTAGAGCGCAAAGAGCGCAAGCGCGTTCATCCCAGGCAGCACCGCGCAGAGCGAAATGACCGCAATCAGGGGCAGGGAGCGGGAGAGCGCAAAGAACGGGGAGACAAGCCTAAATACAGATCGGATAAGAACGCACGAGACGGTGGAAAGGATCGCCAAAAGCAAAGTCAAGGCCGCCCAAATCGGGAGCGGGACAAAGTCCCAACCGGGCAGGGCCAGCCTAAAAAAGAATAATGCGTGAAAAAGAAGAAAAAGGCACTGCCTCCTGAAAAGGGCAGATGCCTTTTTTACGTTTTCCATCAGTTATTTCAGACCGCTTTTTTGTTTCTATGTCATTGAGATTCTTCCACTCCGGAAACCGGCCAGTAGCCATACGGATAATAGTACGGGTAGGGGGAAGGAAACGGAGGATAGTATGGATAGAAGGGCTGGCGGAATCCAAAATGAAACGGAAAGACAAACGGAAAAACAAAGTCTATTCGAGGTCTCCTGCGTCTTCTCCATTGAACAGGATAAGCATACTCCTCCAGATACGCTTGATAATTGTGGGAGGGATAACCGGCAGAGGGATAGCCGGCAGAAGGATAACCGGCAGAAGGATAACCGGTCGAAGGATCAATTGGCTGCTGGTAATACGGTTGCATGGTGCGAATGACACTCCTCTCAAGGTTTCTATCTGTTTTCCAGTAGCAGTATACGGGGTATTCGCCCTGTCGGAGCATTGTCCGACAGAAATGGGCGGAAAAAACCCCAGTGCCGAAAGGACTGGGGATCAATAAGTATCGAATGTTAAGGGAATCTATCGTGGATGTGATTTCGCTGCTCGTCTAAAAACTGTTCCTTGTAAACGATATTTGCGGGTCCCTCATGTTTTACGCTCTCCGACAGACGTTCGCTTCTCCGCTTCTTGTTTATTGTCAGCTCATAAACAATCCCGAAAACCATGAATCCTGCAAAAAGATACAGCAAAAAGGCCCACATTGGCAAGAGAGATTCCTCCTTTACCGGTCTGTATAGAATAAGACGAAAAAGTCGGAAAAATGTTTCCATCTTCGTAAATAAAAGGGAGTAGATACGGAAACTGCTTTACTTATCTACCATAATTATATATACTTACTTTTGGTAACTTAAAAACGCATTCAAAATCCCAGGGACATAGTCAGTAGTGCTGATTACATTTCGTACATAGTTCGTCTTCGGGGAAAAAGCAGAGGAGAGAGAACGATGAAAGACCTGGTTTCGGTTATAAAGGAACGACGCTCTGCCAGCAAATTTATAAAAGGGCAGGAGATTTCAAAAGGAGAACTGGATGACATTTTTGCTCTTGTAAAGTATGCTCCTTCCGCATTCAACCTGCAGCATGCCCATTACATTGTGGTAACGGACCCGCATTTGAAGGAAAAGGTCTATGAGGCCGCTTACCGGCAGTACAAGGTTCAAACCGCATCAGCGGCAATTGTCGTTCTGGGAGATACGCTGGCTTATGAGCAGGCGGGGCGGATTTATGAAGGACTTCTGCATCTCGGCGTATACAACCAACAGGAGTATGACCAAATGGTCAGGGAAACTGTTCAGTTTTATCTGGATCGCGGAGAGGTATTCGCGAGAGAAGAGGCCATCCGCAATGCCAGCTTGTCTGCCATGCAATTGATGCTGGTCGCCAAGGAAAAAGGCTGGGATACCTGCCCGATGATCGGTTTTAACCCCGAGGCGCTCCGAGAGGCTCTCGACATTCCCGAACGCTACGTGCCGGTCATGCTGATTGCACTCGGAAAAGAGGATACTTCCAGCCAGAGACCGAGGGGCTATCGCAAGCCGGTAGGAGAGTTTGTCACCTACGACGAAAGCCCGAAGTAAAATGCAGCCACAGAAAACGTTCATTCATAGAAAAACTGCACCCCATATGTTCGCAATCGCTGACAAATGGGTGCAGTTTCTTTTTTTGCGTTTTTTCAATCGTTCTGAAATAGCTCATCCAGCCAGCTTTACGCTGCTTTGGACTTGCTCAATCCGTCTGTAATGACTGCAATTGCGCCGTCTCCTGTCACGTTGCAGGCTGTACCGAAGCTGTCCTGAGCGATGTACAGGGCTATCATCAAGGACGTGAGCGTGGTGCTGAAGCCGAGCATCGATTCCAGGAGACCGAGCGCTGCCATGACCGCACCGCCGGGAACGCCCGGGGCGGCAACCATCGTGATACCGAGCATGAGAATAAACGGAAACATGACTGAGAAAGATGTGGACATGCCGTTCAGCATCATGACTGCCATAGAACAGGAAACCAGGGTAATGGTGCTGCCCGACAGGTGAATGGTCGCACACAGCGGGATTACGAAGTCGGCAATTTTATCCGTGACTTTGTTTTCCTTTGTTTGACGCAGGGTTACCGGGATGGTGGCTGCAGAAGACTGTGTCCCGATCGCGGTAAAGTAAGCCGGCATCATGTTTTTCAAAAGAACAAACGGATTTTTCCGTCCGAACTGTCCGGCTACAATGTACTGGATGACCAGGTAAAGCAAATGCATCGCGATAATAATCACAAACACCTTGGCGAATACAGACAGGATCATACTGACCTGCCCGCCATAAGTGAGGTTCGCAAAAACGGACAAGATGTGGTAAGGCAGAAGCGGAATGATCACCGAAGAGATCATTTTCTCCACGATCTCCCTCAAGTCAACCATGACCCGCTGGAGCGAGTCTCCCTTGATCACGGAAGCGCCCAAGCCAAGGGTAAATGCCAGCAAAAGTGCGGTCATAACGCCCATGATCGGAGGCATATCCACGGAAAAGTAAGGCTGGACAAGCGCTTCTTCCGGATTGGCAAACGTTTTGGTCAATCCTCCAACCTCCAGAATGTTGGGGAACAGCCCGGAACTTACAAGATAGGCGATTGTGCCGGCAATAATGGTGGAACCGTACGCGACAGCGGTCGTCAATCCGAGGAGCTTCCCGGCTCCTTTGCCGAGCTCGCCAATACCCGGCGCGATGAAACCAATGATGATCAACGGGATGGCAAAACCAAGAAAATTGCCAAAAAGCCCGCTGTATGTAGCCAATGCCTTAATGACTGCCTCCGGTGAAATGGAGCCGATCAGAATCCCCAAAATAATTGCGATAATAACCTTGGGCAACAGGCCCAACCTTTTCATGGCGTAAACCCCCTGTAGAACTGTTTGTTTAAGGTGAACACATATCCACGTGGAATGGATTAAAGCAAAAGTAACATAAACAGATGTTGATGTCAGTATAAACGGGAAAAATAATAATATTTAAAATATTTAGTGCAAATAAAAAGAACATGCTTTTTTTTGCATGCTCTTTTGGATCATTGACCGTTTTCTTGTGTTTCTTTTCGCAAAGGGTCTTTAGTCGCTGTCGCCCGCCCCTGCTGTGTAGATGATCTGTTCCAGAAACGCCTTCAATTCTGCTGCCTCTGTTTCATTCAAATTAAAGGCGAACTCCAAGTAGCCCTCTTCCTCCAGGTCATCGCTGCCGATGATGGCGGAGCGGCCGTTTTGTATGTTTATGACCAGCTTTTTTCCGTAAAAGCGATTCGTCGTCAT
The DNA here is from genome assembly GCF_037964015.1 of Brevibacillus sp. FSL K6-6036. Taxonomy (NCBI): domain Bacteria; kingdom Bacillati; phylum Bacillota; class Bacilli; order Caryophanales; family Paenibacillaceae; genus Brevibacillus; species Brevibacillus sp. FSL K6-6036. The sequence continues at coordinate 4,061,972 of NZ_CP150173.1, read as the reverse complement.
GATGGCCAGATCGAAGCGGGTCGACTCAGCCATAAAGCTGACGAACCGGGTCTTCGTTTCCTCTGACTCGTCGTATAGATAAAACAAATCGTTGGACATGTTCTTCCCTCTACCTCCCGATAAGATATTGTTTTTGGGTGAGATTGTGCAATGCCCGAACGAACCGGATGGTTTTCGTTTTGGCACGCATTACGATCGAATCGGTTTCTACCAGGTCATCACCCAGGTAGCGGACGCCCTTCAAGAGCTCGCCGTCCGAAACGCCCGTCGCAGCGAAGATCGCGTCGTCCCCCTTGACGAGATCGCTCAGGGTAAGCAGCTGCTCGGGGTCCTTGAGCCCCATTTTGATGCATCGCTGGCGTTCGGCCTCGTTTTGAGGCCGTAGCTGTGCTTGCATATCCCCATCCAGGCATTTGATCGCAGCCGCGCTGATAACGCCCTCCGGAGCACCGCCGATCCCGAGGAAGAGATCGATACCCGTTTGCGGCATGCAGGCTGCGATAGCCGCACCGACATCGCCGTCGCCAAACAGCTTGACGCGAGCCCCTTTTTCCCTTACAGCGTTGATGATTTCCTGATGCCGCTCCCGCTCCTGGATGATGACGGTAACATCCTGGATTCGTTTGCCGTTTGCCTGAGCGACGACTTCGATCATCTTTTCTACAGGGTCGTTGAGATGAATTTTGCCTGCGGCTCTTTTGCCTACGGCCATTTTCATCATGTACATGTCCGGCGCGTGCAGAAGCGTGCCTCTGTCTCCGATCGCAACGACCGACATCGCGTTGTTGTGGCCTTTGGCGACGATGGTCGTACCCTCCAGCGGGTCTACCGCCACGTCTACCTCCGGGCCCGTTGATTCGGCATGGCCCAGCTTTTCGCCGATGTACAGCATCGGGGCCTCATCCAGCTCGCCTTCGCCGATGACGACCGTTCCCCGCATATTGATGGTGTCAAACATCGTCCGCATGGCGTTGGTAGCGGCTCCGTCCGCTTCGTTTTTCTTGCCGCGTCCCAACCAATGGGAAGATGCCAGGGCTGCCATTTCCGTTACACGTACGACTTCCAATGCCAGTTCGCGTTCCACTGTTTCAAGCTCCTCCTTGTGCCGCAAAAAACTCAAAACTCATTGTAACACAAAAAACCACAGGTTTTCGTGACAGCACGTACAATTTTGGTATACTGTTGGATGAAAAGAGGTGAGTCGAATGAGCAATTCCTACTTGCAGGAAGGGGAATTGGTTCTGGTTGTTTTACTCCTTACTTTTGTCATTACGATATGGTACGCAAAGCGCAAAAAACGGAACAAATAACCATTCGCAGAAAATGATGCCTCTTCCTCACTAGTTATTCCCAGTTTACCCGGGTTGGCTTTGCGCAAATATCGGAAGAGAGGCAGTATCGCATGAGGGGGATTGTCATGTACGACGTAAATACAAAGCGGATCGATGAGGTATTGGGGTATATGTCGCAAATGCTCGCGCTCCTGGAAACATTGGCATCTCGCAGGCAAGATGCTTTGCTTGAAGACAGGGTGGCGGTTGCAGCGATGGAAAGAGCCCTGCATCTGTCCATTGAAGCGATCCTGGACGTCGGCAATGCGCTGATTGACGGATTTATTATGCGTGATCCGGGGAGCTATGCGGATATTGTAGAGATTCTGCGGGACGAGCAGGTCATCAGTGACGAGCAGGCGCGCGTTTTGACTGAGATAGTCGAATTCCGCAAGTTTTTGGTCAATGAATACGCAAAGATTCCACACGAAGCGATGATTCCACTGGCCGCAAATGGTTTGCCTGTGCTGCGGCAATTTGAGCCGGCAGTCCGGGCCTATTTGGAAAAAGAGCTGTTTTAAGGGCGCTCGTGGATTTTATATACAAAACGATTTCTTTTGTTTACTAAAGTGGCTAAGTTCGGTACAATGGAGGAAAGGGCGGTGATACAATGAGTACCGAAAACACATCTACCCGCGACCAGATTTTGAGTATGCTAAAGGTGAAGGGGTCGCTTTCTGTCAGTGACATGGCCGTAGATCTGGGGATTACGGAGATGGCCGTACGGCGCCACCTGAACACCCTAGAGCGGGATAACCTGATCAAGTCGACGTTGGTTCGGCAGGCTATGGGACGCCCGACGAATGTGTATTCCCTGTCGCAAGAGGCTGATGAGCTGTTTCCGCGCAATTATTCCCATCTTACCTTGGATTTCTTGCGCGATTTGCAGGATATAGATGGAAATGGAAAAGTAGAAATGCTGTTCCGCCGTCGTGAAAACCGACTGGAGGAGGCGTATCGCAACCACGTCCAGGGGAGCCTGGAAGAGAGAGTGGCCAAGCTGGCTGAGCTGCAAAACGAAAAAGGATACATGGTAGAATGGGAAAAGGCGGATGAGGAAGGGCATTATCGCATCCGCGAGTTCAACTGCCCCATTTCACAGGTAGCCCGTGAATTCAACCAGGCTTGCAGCTGTGAGCTCTCTTTGTTCCGCCGGGTTTTGAAGGCAGATGTCGAACAGACCACCTGCATGGCCAAAGGCGGGGAGAAATGCGTGTTTGAGATTCGCGAAGCGAACAAAGCATAATCTCGGAAAACAACAACGACAATCATCCACTCGGTTTCGGGTGGATTTTCTTGCATAGAGGAGGATATTTTGTGAAGACATACCGAGGCTACTTGCTTGATCTTGACGGAACCATTTACCGGGGCAAGGAAGTCATACCCGGTGCAGCAGAATTCATTTTGCATCTGCGTAAGGCGAAAGTGCCGTACCTTTTTCTGACCAACAACTCGGCTGCCACATCGGAGCATGTAGCTTCGCGTCTGCAGGCCATGGGAATTGCCGCAGCGGCAGATGATGTGTATACCTCTGCCATGGCAACGGCTCATTTTCTGGCAGAACATGCCTCACCGGGCACGCCGGTCTGCGTCATCGGCGAGGAAGGCTTGCGAACGGAGTTGACGCGTCAGGGCTTCGTCTTGACAGAGGAAAAGCCGCATTACGTCATCGTCGGAATTGACCGGGCCTTTACCTATGAAAAACTGACAGTCGCCGCACGTGCTATCCGCGACGGGGCTACGTTTATTGCAACGAATAGAGATGCGGCCCTGCCTTCGGAAAATGGACTGTTTCCCGGGAACGGTTCACTGGTAGCCGCTGTTTCCGTCGCTTCCGGAAAGGAGCCGATTGTGATTGGGAAACCGGAGCCGATCATTGTCCGCCTTGCCCTGGAAAAGCTGGGAACAGCAGCGGAGGAGACCCTGATCGTCGGTGACAACCTCTTTACCGACATCGATGCAGGGGCCGGAAGCGGGATCGATACGCTTCACGTCCTGACCGGTTTTTCCAGTGCAGAGGATGCGCAGAACCATCCCAATCGTCCCACGCATTCGGCAGCCGATTTGTCGGAGTGGCTTCGCCGCATCTCCTCGTAGATCATTCGCAGAGTCGCAGCCTCATAGACAGGACTCTTCCTCCTGTTTTTGCCGATGGGCAATGCGGCTGGAGGCTGCCGCTGCGACTGCGCCTACCAGATCGTCTAAAAAGGTATGGACACCAAAGCTTTTGTCGTTTAACTGCTTCAGTTTCCCGTACTTCAGTTTGTCTACATAGCCGTAGTTGGTAAATCCGATGCTGCCGTACAGATTGACGATGGCCAGCGCCATCACCTCGTCGATGCCGTAGAGGGATTCATCAGTTTCGATAATTTCTTGAAGCGGGGAAAGAAGCTGCTTTTTTTCCGCAAGCATGTCCAATTGAATCCCGGTCATCAGCGCATTTTGCACCTCGCGTTTTCTCAGGACGGCGGCTACGCTTTCTCTGCAAGCTTCCAAGGTCAGATGAGGGAAGTAGTCCTTTTGCAGGAACAACACGATTTCTGCGATATCATCCACCTGTACTCCTCGCTGCTTCAACAGCTCCAGCGTGACTTCATAGCAGGTCATGCTGTTGAGCGGACTGTATTCTTTCATCAACCGGACCTCCTCGCACGCTTATTCGTGGCACGAAGGTAGTATTTACAAGGAAGTAGGCACCTATCCCGGTGTTCTGACATACCTTGCTTCATGAGAAGGTGTGCAGGGAGGGTTGTTCTGATGGAGTATCATACGATTTTGCAGGAGGCATACGGACTGTCTCTCGTCAACTACAGTCGAAGCGGAAACGCTGCGCGGTTGAAGACAGACCAGGGATTGTTCTATCTCTATGAAGCTCCAGCTGTTTACAAATACAAAAACAAGTTCATTGAAAAGGTAAGAAAACATCTCAGCGGGCAAAAAGTGCTGAAGCCTCTTGCGCTGATCAAGACGGTCAAAGGCCAGCAGCACGTCGTCCACGACGACCAGATTTTGTATGTGTACCGGGGACTTAGGGAAACGGTTCCGGAAAATCAAGCATTCCAGTGCGGGCAGGCACTCGCCCACTTCCATCAGGGGACGGGATCGCTCAAAGGGGATAAGCTGTTTTTGCCCTACAGCTCGCTTGGTACCTGGCCTGCGATGTGGCGGAAAAAGCTGCGCCAGTACGAAGGATATCGCGATGATATGGACGAAGTTGATGTGGAGATCACTGCTTTTGACGAGTACCTCTTGACCAGCTACACCTATGTTCATCAGCTCGGAGAGACAGCGGTCCAATATTTGTACCACGCCGATTACGACAAAGTGGTCAAGGAAACATCTGCCTGCGGGAAAGTGGCGTACCAGAATTTTGAACAGGACTTCATTCTCTGGGACGAGGAAAGAGGCGCCCATCTGACAGGAGAGTGGAACTGGGTCTTGGACATGCGCTCGCGCGACATCGGGCAGTGGATCAAGGCCGAGGTCAAGCGCAGCGGATGGGAAGAAGAGCGGATCGCGAGCTTTCTCGACGGGTACAACAGCGTGACGCCCCTTTTGGAAAGCGAGTACGCCGTCATTTACGGTTTGATGCTGTATCCGGGGAGATTTCTCAAAGTGGTGGAAGCCTACCGGGAGCTGTCCCCCGAAGAGAAGCAGGAAGTCGACGGCAGAGGATGGCAGGAGCAGCTGGATGAGGAACTGATAAAAATGGAAGAGGCGCTGCTAGCATACCCGGTGTTCATTCACCGGCGGTACGGCGTTTCGATTCCGCAAATTGATTGGTTGTGGAGGCCAGAAGATGAAGAAACCGATCGTGTTCGTGACGAGGCAAGTAGCGAATGAAGCAATCGCGTATGTAAAAGAGATAGCTACGGTCGACGTATGGGAGGAGGACCGTCCCTGCCCGCGGGAGATTTTGCTCGAAAAAGCGGAGCGGGCTGACGGACTTCTTGCCATGCTGACTGACCGGGTCGATGAGGAACTGCTGTCCCGGGCCAAACGGTTAAAGGTTGTGGCCAATATGGCGGTAGGATACGACAATATCGATGTTACGGCAGCGAAAAAGCGCGGCATCCAGGTAACCAACACGCCTGATGTGCTGACCGAGGCAACCGCCGATTTGACCTTTGCCCTGTTGATGGCGGCAGCCAGACGAATCACGGAAGCAAACCGCTTTTTGTTGGCGGGTCAGTGGACGTCGTGGAGCCCGACATTGCTGGCGGGGCAAAATGTATTTAATGCGACGCTGGGGATTGTCGGCATGGGGCGGATCGGGGAGGCTGTAGCCAGACGAGCCAAGGGCTTTGGCATGAGTATTTTGTACTGCAACCGCCACCGGAAGCCGGAAGCAGAGCAAGCGGTCGGTGCCCAGTATCGCGAGCTGGATGATCTCTTGAAACAGGCGGACTACGTCGTCATGCTGACGCCGCTGACTCCGGATACGGCGAAAATGATCGGGGAGCGGGAGTTTTCCCTGATGAAGCCGACGTCGGTATTCGTCAACGTGTCCAGGGGCGGTACAGTTGACGAAGAGGCGCTTTACAAGGCACTGGCAGAGAAAAAAATCTGGGCCGCCGGATTGGATGTATTCCAGAAGGAGCCGGTTCCGTTGGATCATCCGCTGCTCACACTGCCCAATGTGGTCGCCCTGCCCCATATTGGCAGTGCTACATATCAGACACGCATGGAGATGGCAAAGCTGGCCGCGGTCAATATCCGGGCAGTTTTGGAGGGAAAGGAGCCTGTTACACCAGTATGAACATCATGATGATCGCAGTCGTGATCGCAGTGGCAGCAATCGCGGCTGCAGCAGCGGTAGCCCTGCGTGTTACCTGGAAGCTGACTCATCCCCGCCGAAAGCCGGTGGAAAGCAGACCGGAGGAGTATTCGCTGCAGGCCTATGAGTCCGTCTCCTTTCCGAGCAGAGAGAGCGGGATAACGATTCGCGGCTGGTATATTCCGGCAGAAGGAAACGGGTTTGAGAAAAGCGACAGGACGCTGATTTTTTCTCATGGCTATGGACAAAATCGCCTGGAGCCTCATCTTCCCGCCTTGTCGCTTGCCGCCGACCTGGTCTCGAAAGGCTACAATGTGCTCCTGTTTGACTTTCGCAACAGCGGGGAATCCTCGCCGGCATTGACGACGATCGGTCTTCGGGAGCAGCAGGATTTGCTGGGAGCGATTGACTTTGTCAAAGCGACGCGGCCCGAACAAAAAATCGGCCTGGTCGGCTTTTCCATGGGGGCAGCCACCTCCCTGATGGTGGGAGGACTGGACGAGCGGGTAGAGACGATCATTGCTGATTCGCCTTTCTACTCCCTGCAGGAGTATCTCGAGGAAAATTTGCCGCAGTGGACAGGCCTGCCCCGCTTTCCGTTCAACTGGCTGATTTTGACGCTAAGCCCGCTCATGCTTCGGGCCAACCCCAGGCACGTCAGGCCGTATGAAGCTGTGAGACAGGCGGATAAGCCGATTTTGTTCATCCACGGAACGAAAGATGCGACTGTGCCGTGCTCCAACAGCGAGCAATTGTATCGGCTTGTGACTCACGAAGCTTCCCGTCTCTGGCTCGTACCGGGAACGGGGCATGTGCGGAGCTATCCGCATGATCCGGAAGCGTATATAGACCATGTGATCGATTTTTTGCGGCACGCCTGGAATAGCGAGGCGGAGACGAAAAGCTTCGCACATGCAAAAAAGCCCTCGCCGATCGACTGACCGGAAAGGGCTTTTTCAGCTTAGAATACTTGTTGTACTTCCTTCACGCCTGGAATCTCTTCCAACAGTGCGCGCTCAATCCCTGCTTTCAGGGTGATGGTCGAAGAAGGGCAGCTACCGCAAGCTCCCATCAGACGAAGCTTGACAATGCCATCTTCCACATCGACGAGTTGCACGTCGCCGCCGTCGCGTTGAAGATAAGGACGCAATTTATCGAGGACTTCTTCTACTTGGTCGAACATGTTATCCATGGGTACTCACTCCTTTCATTCCTACCTCTATTATAATCCTCGTGTCAAAAGAAATCCATGACCGGTTCCCCGGCCGCTGCACTTTGTATAAATTGGGCGGCTTGCGCTCCGCGCGTGGACTTTTTGTTATGGCCTCATGTTATAATAAAACGGAAACGAAACAAATACGATGAGGGGTCTGGTGCCGTGAACGTATATGGAAATATTAAAGAACTGATCGGAAATACGCCGATTGTCGAATTGACGAAGTTTTCGCTCCCGCAGGGCGTCCGCTTGTTTGCCAAGCTGGAGTATTTCAACCCTGGCGGAAGCGTCAAGGACAGGCTGGGTGTCGAGCTGATTCGTGCTGCTGAGGAAAGCGGCCAGCTTCAGCCGGGCGGCACGATTATCGAACCGACTGCGGGAAATACGGGGATTGGCCTGGCTCTGGCGGCCGTCGGGACTGAATACCGCGTGATCTTTTGCGTTCCGGAAAAATTTTCCGAGGAAAAGCAAGAGCTGATGCGCGCACTTGGCGCAGAGGTCGTCAATACGCCGACCGAGCTGGGCATCAAGGGTGCCATCGCGAAAGCGCAAGAGCTGGCCGCAAGCATCCCGGGCTCGTTCGTCCCGCAACAATTCGCCAATCCGGCCAATCCGGACGCACACTACAAAACAACGGGACCGGAAATTTGGGAACAAATGGAAGGGAATGTGGATGTGTTTGTAGCGGGAGCAGGCTCCGGCGGTACGTTTATGGGGGCAGCCCGGTACTTGAAAGAGAAGAATCCGCAGGTCAAAACCGTGATTGTCGAGCCGGAAGGGTCCATCCTGAACGGCGGCGAGCCCGGTCCGCACAAGACGGAAGGCATCGGCATGGAGTTTTTGCCGCCGTTTATGGATACCGGCTATTTCGACGCGATCCATACCATCCTGGATGTGGAGGCCTTCAAACTGGTGAAGGAGCTCGCTGCGAAAGAAGGGATTCTGGTCGGCAGCTCTGCAGGTGCGGCCATGGCAGCGGCACTGCGGGAAGCGCAAATCGCCAAGCCGGGGACGAATATCGTTACCTTGTTCGCGGATGGAAGCGAACGCTATCTGAGTAAAAAAATCTATCAAGGGGGCATATAAGATGCGCATCAAAACGCGCCTGATTCACGGAGGAATCGAGGGAGATCCACACACAGGAGCAGTTTCCGTCCCGATTTATCAAGTGAGCACATACAAGCAGGAAGCGATCGGCCAGCACAAAGGCTTTGAATATTCCCGGACGGGGAACCCGACCCGGCATGCCCTGGAAACGTATATCGCCGAGCTGGAGGGCGGTGCGCGTGGACTGGCGTTTGGCTCCGGCATGGCGGCGCTTTCCACGATACTCTCCATGTTCAACAAAGGCGATCACGTGGTAGTCGGGGACGATGTGTACGGGGGAACATACCGCGTCATTACCCGCGTGTTCTCGCGTTTGGGCCTGGAAGCCACCTATGCGGATACGAGTGACGGAGCTGCTGTAGAAGCAGCCATTCGCCCGGAAACAAAGGCGATCATCATGGAGACGCCGACCAACCCGCTCCTGAAGGTAAGCGATATTGAGTCGCTGTCGAAGGTTGCGAAGAAGCATGGCATTCTGTTGATCGTCGACAATACGTTCATGACGCCGTATTGGCAAAATCCGCTCGACCTTGGAGCAGACATCGTCTATCACAGCGCAACCAAATACCTTGGCGGCCACAGTGATGTCGTCGCCGGTCTGGTCGTAACCAAGGATGCGAAACTCGGGGAAGAGCTTCATTTTCTGCAAAATGCGATTGGGGGCATTCTCGGTCCTCAGGACTCCTGGATTCTGCTGCGCGGCATGAAAACGCTCGGCATCCGGATGGAAGAGCACGAGCAAAATGCTCGTACACTGGCCGAATGGCTGGAAAAACGAAGCGATATTTCTCGGGTGATTTATCCTGGATTGGCCAGCCATCCGCAGCATGAGCTGGCGAAACGCCAAGGTCGCGGCTTTGGCGGCATGATCTCCTTTGACGTGGGAAGTGCGGCTCGTGCAGATGAAGTGCTGTCCCGAGTGAAATATTTTACGCTCGCCGAGTCTCTGGGTGCTGTCGAAAGCTTGATCAGTGTTCCGGCACGGATGACGCACGCCTCGATCCCGGCAGAACGCCGCGCCGAGCTCGGAATTACCGATGGCCTGGTCCGCATCTCTGTCGGAATCGAGGATGTACAGGATTTGATGGAGGATCTGGAACAAGCGCTCTCCAAGTGATAAGATGGAGAAAATGTGGAGGGGGCGGAAAGCGTGAGTGTGGAGATAAAGGTGTACGGTACAGAGCAGTTGTGTGCAAGCTGCGTCAATTTGCCTTCAGCCAAGGAAACGGCTGAATGGCTGCAGGCAGCGGTTGGCCGCAAGTACGGGAACGACAATGTCCGCATCACGTATAGCGACTTTCAACAGCCGGAGACAGAAGAAGACAAAAGCTGGGCGAAGCGCATACTGGAGGAAGATTTGTGGTATCCGCTTGTCGTAATTTCCGGGGAAATTGTCGGCGAGGGAAATCCCAAGTTGAAAAGTGTTTATGAAAAGCTGGAGAGCATGGGCTTGCAGCCTTTGGCTGCTCCTGTTGACAGCGATGAATAGATCAATGGTTTAAATAGCAGTAGGAAGCGGTCAGACGAGATTTACGGTCTGGCCGTTTTTTTGTTTATGGAAACGGAAACCGATCGTGCTGTTGAAATGTGAGAAGACGTTCGACAAATGGAAGGGATGCAGGAAATAAGGTAAAAGTAGAGGCAGAGATAGATGGAGATTGAGTTTTTCTTGCTTGCATCAATAGGTCCGGATGATTACATAGAGGAATACGCCTACGAAAGATTATTTGATTTCATCACGTTTGTTTAGCTAGGAAGGAAAACGGCCAATGGCTGGGAATACTACCGCCTCCAGCTCAAGCCGGAAATGGTTCCGATGCAATACCGGGATGTATTGTTCATCAACGGAAGAGCGTATCAGGAAGGCTCAGACCCGTGGCCATCCGATGATAGAACCTATACCATACGAAAAAAAGTAACGGAATTTGCTGTTCCGCGCTTTGACCAAATGCTTGCGCAGGCAAGAGCGGACGCGCTGAAGCCGCGGGCCTGGGACTGGAGCCGCGACCTGATCCACCATCCGAAGTTTACCAAGCAGGTAGCTGCCTATCGGAAAAACAAGACAAGCAAAAATTTGAATGCCGTCTATCAAGCGGTGCGCAAGCATTATAATCTGAACCGCAAGCAAGATTCGGTCGAAGTGATCAAAAGCGTGCTGAATCATGTGAAATAGCAGATTTTTACCTCTTTGTTTTTGTTTCGTCATCCGTTTGTAACGAAAGATAAGGGGTTTCGTCCTATAGTTATGAATGTAACCATCACCAAGGAGGAAATCACAATGAATAACAAATGGATGAAGCCCGTTACATTCCTGCTGCTTGCCGGCGTAATCGGAGGTACTGGTCTGACGGTGGCCCATACAAAAGTAGCTCATGCGGACGCAGAGAAAGGAAAGCCGTTTGCAGCAGCAGCAGAACTGAAGCTGGACAAGAACACCTATGTCATCGACCAAAAATCTGCTGATGTCAACGGCGATAAAGTAGCGGACACGGTATACCTGGTAGGAGTAAAGGAAAAGGCGGACGATATATACGCCGCCGATATGAACATCGTGGTTCAGGACGGAAAGACAAAAGCCTACAGCAAAACCGAGATGAAGGACCTTGGCGGCTATGAGGGCGAGCTGACTCTGCTCGACTTTACGGGAGATCACGTCGCCGATGCCTTTGTCAAAACGGCGACAGGCGGCAGCGGAGGCATCTACAACCATGTCATTGCGACATTTGCGGACAACAAGGGGAAAGTAATCTTTGGCGAAGAAGAAAACGAAGGAATCCGCTACGAGGGCAAATTCGCAAACGGTTTTAAGGTGGAAGGAAAGGGGACCCATCTGCAGCAGCCGTTGACTCTCGATGTACAGGCAAACAAAGAGCTTTATCAGATGGCCAAGCTGTACGACAAGGACGGCAAGCTGCTGAAAAAAGATGACGACTTGTCCGTCTATTCCTATCCGTTCGGCTCGCTGCAGCCGATTGATATCGACAACAACGGAACGTTTGAACTGATGGGCGAGCAGCGGATCGTCGGGTTGAACAATACGGATACCGTTTCCACACTCAAGTCGATCTGGGGCTTTGGCAGCGAAGGCAAATGGGCACCATGGGAAGTGGAATACTCCACCTTCCTCTTGAAGCATCCGAATGAAGCGATCAATGTCACGCCTGATGCAAACGAATAAGACAAGCTGCGACCTGCTCAAAAATCTGTAGCAGGCAAGGAAAAGACGCGGTGACTGCCGCGTCTTTATGCTGTTATCAAGTTGTTTTCTGAAACCAAGTTTTTTCTGTTACCAAGAATTTTTCCTGTCGCCAAATTGAATGAAGCCCGCTAAACCCATCTCTGTCTAACCCGAAATAAGCTGCCAGTCACTGTTCTACCCCTCCTGTTTTGTTCATATATATCGACCGACATGGACAAAGGGGGAGACGATGGAATGGAAGCGCGGTTGGCACGCTATTATCAGCTAAAAGAAGAGCAGAAAAAAATCGAGGAAGAATTGCAGGGGATCAGACAGGAAATCCTTGAAGAATACCCTGACGCGGGGTCCGTAATCCTTGGTGATTACAGGTTGGCGATCAGCTTTCAGGAAAGGCGCGAATATTACGACGACAGACTGTACAACGCCCTGCCTGAGGCTTCTTTGTGGAGGCTGGTGTCGAGAGCGGATGCAGGAAAAATATCCAGCTTGCTAAAGCTGAACGTCATCCATGAAGGAATATTGGAAGGGACGTATGAACTGAAACGAGTCCCGGTCGTAAAGGTTCAAAAAAACTGAATAAATGAGGCTAACCACGGAACCACTGGTGGATTAAACATTTAGGCAACTTCCAAAGAAATCATTGTAGGGTGACGGATTATTGGTAAAACCAAGAAGGTATTTGTTCTATAACGAATAATAATATTTGTTATCGAAAGCTTCCTGTGACACAAATAATAATGAAGGAGAAGATCGGATGGAAAAATTGATCGAGGATTATAGCCAAGACTATGCGCTGCTGCGAGAAGCCGTCGAAGGATTGTCTGAGGAGGAACTGCGTTTCCAACCTGGACCGGACAAATGGAGCATCCATCAGATTGTGATCCATGTGACGGATGACGAAATCCTGTCGACACATCGGCTAAGAAAAGTCTTGGCTGAGGAAGAACCGCTTCTGCTATCATTTGATCAGGAAGCCTGGACGGATAACCTGGGATATGGACGGTTGGACCGAGAGCAGCATCTGCTCCTGTTCCAAAATCTGCGGGCCAGCATGTTGCCACTTCTGGAAAATCTGACTCCCAAGCAGCTTGAGCGGGTCGGGAAATATCCCGATGGAATGCGGTACACGTTCAAAGAGCTGCTTGAATTACGCGTCCAGCATGTCCGTGACCACCTCGCTCAGATCGAGCGAGTAAAGCAGGTATTCCGGAAAGATAGGGGATAACACGATACTAACAAAGAGCTCTCGTTTAACAACAAAAGCCGATCATTCTTCTTTATAAAGAATACCGGCTTTTACTTTTTATCCATCCTTATGCCATTCATTTTTTGAAAATAGGTTTTTCTCGTCAGTCTGACCGGAGCGATGCTCCGGTTTTTGTGTCTTGCATGTCTGAAGCCAGTTTAAGAGAAAACGATGGCTGCAAGCAGTTGCAACTCTTTACTTCGCAGCGTATTTATTCGGTTTGTCCTTTCCCTTGCTGAAGAAAAGCATCCACCAAACCAGCAAATACAAGTAACCCGCGCTGACATACACAGACCAGACAGCACCTTCTTGCAGTTGACTGATCAAATGATTCAATTCATGGGTGCCCTCTGCTCTTCCGATGCTGTTGACCAAACTGACAAGAGGGACGGTGATTGCGAAGATGATAGCGACAATCGACGCGCTTTTCATTTTCTTTCGAGCAAGGCTCCACAGGCCCAAGGCTAATGTAGCAAACAAAAAAAGGTAATAAATCGCCCAAAACCAGGCAGGGAGGGTTACCATACTCATTTTTTTGCACCTCTTTCCATTCGACTCTCTTTACGATCGATGTCCGATACAAACAGGGAGCTATCCTGCACTGCAATTTCCTTGCATAGAGGATGGATCATTGCCCTTTCCTTTTCACATAGCTGAGATAAGCAATAAAAACAGCCGCAATGGAAACCAGCAGTCCGATTATCCACACGTTTTCCTGCTTTTCCCAAAAATCGCTTGGTTGGCTATTTTCTAATGGTGGCGGGTACGCGGTTACAGGCGTTCCCGGGCCGATGGCAAGCAAATCACCCGAGGCATCGGAGAGAAGCGCCGTTCTAGTGCAGATATTGGTCGCCAGCCCGCCTGATTCACTGTAGTACGTATCCGGGTGGGCATACACAAGATAATCATTGCCTGCTTGGAAGGCGATGCCGCAGTCGCCGTCTCCGCTGCCCGTTGCAACGAGAACCTGGGATTGATTCACTCCTTTCCACGTAGTGTTGACCTGAAATTGCACCTCATGTCCATACTCTGCGGAATTGACTGCTGTAACCGTACCTGCAAAGACGGCTTCGGCCTGTTCAAGCGCTTTTTTCGGAGTCGGAGGCTGGGCGCAGGAACAGGCATAGACACTCGACGGAGTGAAGACAAACGAAAAGAGAAGCAGGAGAAGCACCAATCCGAATGCAAACCACCTTGCCATACAATCACCTCGACGTAAAGACGCAGCAGCTGCAATGCACGTTACATAAACGAGGAAAAAATGTCATGAGTCAATCCCTTAAAGTCAGTAATCAGGGGAGTTTTCCTTGCAGCTCGGAAGGAGAGAACACGAAGAGACAACTGAAGAACAGAGACGTGAACTACATGTTGAGAATAATAATCTCGATTTGCCTATTTACAGAAGTCGAACAAAAAGTCATAATTTGATTATATGATCAATAATTTGGTTAATCGATCAAATCATTTCATCCACTTGTCTCGCTCCTCAGACCTGAGAGTTAGGGAGATGTAATATTGGGTGTCTGTTGCACTCCCATTCTCTAGATTCAAAGACGTTTCTTATGAAAAGGGGTAAGGTAGTTTATGTTCAAATCTCAACAGAGCAACAAGCATATGACAGTTATTGGACTTGCGCCAGTCGAGCGCGTTCTTGTGATGCTTACTCCACCTGTTTTGGGAATGATTCTAGGGTATTTCTTGCCGTCAATTGCTGATTGGGTTGCCGGATTGCCTTGGTTCCCACTTCAAGGTCCTTTGCAGTTGGTCGCTTCCTTTGATGAGAAGTGGGTGGCGATTGTAACGACTTTTTTAGGTTTGATTGCAGGTGTATGGCTCTCTGCTGTGGCGATAAAAGAAAGCCTTGTAATCGCTGTTTCCGATGATGAAGTAACAATGAAAATCAATGATGGTACTCAACGGTATTCCAAATCCGAAATTGCGTCGGTGTTTATTGACGGCAAGGAGCTTGTCCTGCTTGGAAATACCGGTCAAGAGTTAGCGCGCGAAGCTTATGAATCAACGCCTGCCACTATCGCTGATGCGTTTGTCAAGCACCGTTATCCATGGTCGGTAGAGGGGGACCCCTATGAGGCAAAATATCGCCTTTGGGTGGATCAAACGCCAGATTTGTCCCCAGCCTTAAACGCTCTTTTGAAGGGCCGCGAGCAAGCATTGCAAGAGAAAGACGTGGAATCGGCCAAAGAGATGCAACGCGAAGCTTGTAAATTTGGCATAATGGTAAAAGACAGAGGGAAGTTTCAGTACTGGAGAAACCTAAGCAAATAAACGAGGTCGATCAGGATGAGAACGAAAAAAACAGATGAAAAAAAATCTTTTATTTCCGAGGCCAGGCGCGCGCAAATCGTCGATGCGGCGATTAAGACCCTGGATGAGATCGGGTACATCCACGCCAGCATGGCCCAAATAGCAAAAAAGGCTGAAATTAGCACGGCATTGATCTCATACCATTTTAAGGACAAAAATGATTTGATGGACTATACTTTGATGAAGCTTTTATCTGACATGTCCTCTTATGTTTTGGAACGTACGCAAACAGCAACCACTCCCCGCGACAAGCTCCGCGCCTATATCGAAGCCAGTATTGCCTATCATGCCAATAAGCCTGAATACAATATAGCTTTGATTGAGATCGTCTTTCATGCGCGGACGGCCAATAACGTCCCCTATTATAAGCTGGACGACGATGAAGAGAATCCTCTGGAGAGCGAGCTGCAGCAAATTCTGGTTGCGGGACAGGAGAAAAAGGAATTCGGCGAGTTCAATGTTTTGGCTATGGCAAGCGCAATTCGAGGAGCGATTGACGAATATATATTCAACAGGAAGCTGAACGGCAGTATCGATCCGCAGTCGTATAGTACCGAACTTGT
The DNA here is from genome assembly GCF_037964015.1 of Brevibacillus sp. FSL K6-6036. Taxonomy (NCBI): domain Bacteria; kingdom Bacillati; phylum Bacillota; class Bacilli; order Caryophanales; family Paenibacillaceae; genus Brevibacillus; species Brevibacillus sp. FSL K6-6036. Next base: position 4,046,208 of record NZ_CP150173.1, on the reverse strand, counting down.
GAATCTTTTCTACCGTGCGGTTTTAAGAGAATGAAGGAAAATTTCTTTGAACACTTACTGCACGAACCAGCGGCATCGGTTTTTATATTCGTCCTCGGAAAGATTCCGCTGCTTTTCAATTCCGGTCAGGCTTACGAGGTCCGGACGATCCCGTACGGTTAGGGAGACGAGACCATACGGGGGCTGTCCAAATGCCTCGCCGAATGTAACGACTTCGATGACTACCTCGAAGGCCGGGAGTCTGGGGTCGCCCAAACGCTTGATGCCGGCGATTTTTCCGCAGCCAAAAGGCCTTTGAAGAGTGCTGCCGATCAACTCCAGGTAGCGGTTTAGCAGGGCGCCTTCGAGAAGCTGCTCGCGGCCAGGTGCGGGAGATGCAAATGAAAGCCGTACTTTCTCCGACGCGGCGGCGGCAGCTTGTAGCTGTTCTTGCCCAAATGCCGCGGCGGTAGTGTGAAGTGGCACTCGCTCAGATTCCGAAGCAGAAGTGTAATGCGGCACTCGCCCGGCTATTGAAGCGTCAATGTATCTGTAAGTAAATGTTACAGGGACCAACAAAAGGAAAAGGAGTGCATGTTTCATTGACTCACCTATACGGGGGAAGACTTTCGTACGAATATGCCGTTAGTATGAGGAGACCATCAACAAACCATGCAGCAGAGCAAACAAAAAAGCCCTCGGCTTACGAGAACCGATAGGCTTTCTATTGCCGGGCTAGCCCAGATGTTTCTTGTACATCCAGAGAATGCCGCTTTTTATGACACGAGGCATCTGGCCGACCAGGGATACTTTTCCGAGGACGCCGAAGCCTTCTTTTTTACCCAGAGAGCCGAACATTCCCTTGTGCTTGATAACAGGCAGCGAGGCAGGGTACTCTTCGCCTTTCATATCCTTTTTCAGCATGAGTGCAATTTGCTCTCCCTGCAGTTCTGCTGTTTGTGCGCTCGGCGCGTAAGGAAGGCTCGCACAGTCGCCCACTACGTATACATTGGGGTAGTTGGGAACCTGGTGGTAGGCGTTCAGCTTGGCTCGTCCAATGTTATCCGTTTCGATCGGCAGCCCGCGGACGATCCGGTTTGCTTGAATACCTGCGGTCCAGACGATGACATCGCTCTCAACCGGTTCGTTATGGTTGTACACCACACCCGGTTCGACGCGATTCACGTTTGCCATCGAGACCAGTTGGACATCGTGCTCAATAAACCATTGGGAAGCGTATTCTTGCAGCTTTTTCGAGAACGGGCTGAGAATGCTCTCGCCGCGGTCCACGATGCGAATGTTCAGATCGGCACGGCTTTCCCGGAGTTCGGAGGCAAGCTCAACGCCGCTAAGTCCTCCACCGACGATGGTAACCATACTATATGGATTGAGGTTATTGATTGCCGCATACGTATTTCTTGTTGCGGCCATGGTCTGGATCGAATTGGTGAACTCTTCGGCTCCGGGAATATCGTGATAACGGTCTTCACAACCCAGTGCCAACACCAGCCAGTCATAGGAAAGCGTATCGCCGTTGTCAAAGTTGACGATTTGTTCGTCCAGGTTCACTCCTGCTACTTCTCCGTACTTGATTGTTAAACGAGGATCGCTGGGAAAAGCGACGCGTACGGCCATTTCCGGCTCCGTACCTGCAGCCAGAGCGTAATACTCCGTCTTCAATCCGTGAAACGGCATCCGGTCCACAAGCGTGACAAAGACGTCATCTGGTAAATCAGGGGACAGGATGCGCTCAATAATTCGCAGACCCCCGTATCCTCCGCCAAGGATAACAAGTCGTTTCATAGAAGGTCTATCCTTTCTTCTGTCCGTTATTTTACAGCACCCACTCTATTGTTGTTCTCTTTCGCTTAAATTGCAAGCAGAATCTTTTTCCCAGATAACGGTGCACTTGTGTACTGAATTTTTCCTTGAGAAGCGGTACAATAAAGAACGAAATACGAAGCCGATAACTATGGCAGGTGAGAAATAGATGAAGCCCTTAGTAGAATTTTGCGCGAGTAACGTTTCTTCCTATACAAAGCCAGTAATGGAAGCGCTCGAAAATGACCCGGAGCTGGATGTCGACGTGCTGGAATACGGCTGCCTCGGATACTGCGGCGAATGCTACATGCAGCCCTTTGCCTTGGTAAACGGGGACCTGGTGCAAGCGGAAACGGCCAATGAGCTGTTGGAAAAAATCAAAGCGAAGCTCAAGGCAGATGAAGAAGAGCTGGAGGACTTTCCCTTTTGAGCAATCGGGAAGGGAAATGAGCAGCTTCGTTTGACCTGTTGCGATAGTGAAGGGCTGTCCCCTCGTAAGTCTTTACGAGCGGGACAGCCCTTTTTCATTGCATGCGAGTGCTTTTTATAGGAAACGGCTACTCGCTGCCTGCGCTTGCTTCGGCTGCCCTGTCGCGAAAGAACAGCCTGGCGAACGGCAGATGGGTGACCAGCATAAATCCGAGGCACACTAGCAGTACAGAGAATATCGGCAGTGTAGTGAGGAGCGCACCCGATAACATGATGCCAGCCGCATAGCATGTATCCAGTACCGGCAAGGTCATGCTATTGAACAAACCTTGCTGCTCATACGGAATCCGTGTCTGTATCACCGAGAAGTAAATGATCGTCGCCACGATTTCAAACACAGCAGCCAGGACGAGGACGAAAAGGGTCCAGGTAAGCCCGAGCGGAAAGGCAAGGCCGGTCAAAAGGACAGCTTCCCCCAGTCCAAACAGGAAATAGACCCAGGTCAGGGAGTACGTCCGTGTCAGCCGGTTTACAACCCTGTCGCAGACAAGTGCTCCTGCGAGCGACCCCAACCCCTGTGCTGCCAGAAGCAGCCCCCAGTATTGCTGGGGATCTCCGTACAAGCCGGCAAGTGACAGCAGAAAGATCTTCAGCATTCCCAACAAAAGGGAATACCCGATGGCTGTCACGACAAAAGCAGCGATCATCCGGTCACGAGAAAGCAATCCGAAAAAGGCAGGGAGCGCCGAGAAAATCGCTTTTGTAAAGCCATTTTCGTTCTCTGCCTGCTTTTGGCTTTCCGCTGCCGGAAGCATGTAAAACAGAGCAAATGCAGCAAGTCCGGCAAAGGAGCAGAGCAGAAGCATCGTTCCGATGCCAAAAACGAGGATGGCCATGCTTGCGGCCAAGGGCCCGATGATTTTGCAGAGGCGCTCGATACCCATGATTGCTGCGTTTCCCTGAATCTCCAGCCCTTTTGGGATGACCCTGGCCCGCAAGGTGAGCGAAGCGGGAGACCCTGCTGTTTTCGCGATGCCGATGCCGAGCAGAATGAGCTGCACCTGCCACAGCGAGGATGACAGGGGCAAGAGCGTGACCAGGATGCTGTAAGCCGCGATATCCAGGGTCGTCACTCTTTTTGCGCCCCAGCGGTCAATCCAGGAGCCGATGATTGGACCGAGCAGGATGCCGGGCAGCAGTTCAATGACAATACTGAAGACAAATTCTTTCCCCAGTCCGTAGCGTTGGTGCAGAAACAGCGGGATAGCGGTAACCAGCATCCACTGCGTCCACTCCCACAGAAACAAGGCAGCGAGATAGCGTCGGAACATCTTTTCATTTTTTGCTATTTTCCAGAAAATCAATTGAGATCCCCCCAAGTTATGAATTGCCTAACCGGGGGGCTGCAACAATTAAGAGCGGCACGGTTCACACCTCCTGAACATTTGAAAATGTCTTACAATCAGTAACGTAACAAAAATGGCTGATAAAAACAAATAAAAAGACAGGACACCGGTTAAGGCGTCCCGTCTGCAGACTTCAACAGCGTATTCGTTTAGTGTTCTTTGACAACATTGTAGAAGGTGTCGCGTTCCAGCGCGCGTTTGCCGGCGCCCTTGATCAGCCAGACCAGCTCATCGACAGTGAGCGCTTGCTGTGTAAGCGCCCCGGCGGAGTGGCTGATGCGCTCCTCGATCAGCGTTCCGTGCACATCGGACATCCCCATGGTCAGGGACAACTGGGTCAGCTGGGTGCCGATGTTGATGAAGTAAGCCTTGATGTGCGGGAAGTTGTCCAGCATCAAGCGGCTGATCGCCATTGTTTTCAGGTCGTCGATAGCAGAGTTGCGGCGTTTGATGCCGGCTGTCGCTTTGATCGGCTGGACCGCCAGCGGGATGAATACCAAAAATCCGTTGGTTTCATCCTGCAATTCACGCAGGCGGAGCATGTGGATCACGCGTTCTTCCAATGTTTCGATCGATCCGTACAGCATGGTGGAGTGAGTTTTCATACCCATTTGATGGGCAGTACGGTGCACTTCCAGATACATATCTGTCGATGCCTTTTCCGGACTCATTTTCATGCGGTACCGCTCGGTCAGGATTTCCGCGCCGCCTCCCGTCAAGCTTTCCACTCCGGCCTTGCGCAGCTCCTCGAGCACTTCACGGATGGACAGGCCAGAGATGCGGGAAAAGAACTCGATCTCGGCACCGGTGTACGCCTTCATCGTGACATGCGGATACGCTTTTTTCAGCGTGCGGATGTTGTCGAGATAGTAATCAAACGGCACATGCTGGTTGTGGCCGCCGACGATGTGAAACTCGCGGATGCCTTCGTGGTAGCGAGTCTCTACATAGTGAAGCAGCTCTTCGGTGTTCATCGTATAAGCGCCGTCTTCGCCCAAGTCGCGGCGGAACCCGCAGAATTTGCAATGAGCCTCGCAGACGTTGGTCGGATTAATGTAGAGGTTTTGAATAAAGTAAACATTGTCTCCGTTTTTCCGTTGGTTGACCAGATTGGCAAGCTGGCCGATCGTCAGCAAATCATTAGAATTAAAAAGGGTGAGACCGTCCTCCAATGTAAGTCGTTCACCGGCAATTACCTTGTTGGCCACTGTGGACAAATTTTTGTCCTGAAGAACAAGGGTGTCGAGTGCCATCATAAACACTTCCCTTCAGCTAGAATTACTCGCAATTCTGTGATGTTGTTCGAAAGGGTATCAGTCTCTGCCGGGCACTAAAAGCCAAGGAACACTCCTCCAAATGAAGCCTTCCGTTCAGCGAGAGCGTCGACAATCAGCGCCCCGTAAGCAACGACAATAGTTCTACTCTTCACATGAGCAGTCTGGTGATCTGTAATCAATGATTACCCTTTTCCTCACGATAACAAAAGCACCTATATTATAAACCTCTTCAGGAAGGGGAACAATATGAGAAGTTCTGAGAAGTATCGTTTGTAAAAATATAACAAATGTCGCCAAATTTCCAGATCTTTCATGGTTATAAAAGGAAAATTTGTTTGCCTAATGTCTTATCATCTTGTAAAATAAAGGTACGAAAGCCTTAATGATCTTTAGGAGGAGCTTCAGCAATGCGGGACGTTTTGCTTGAAAAAATTGAACTCCTTCGACAGCGTATGGTTAGTATGGGGTTAGAGTTTGGGTTGGATCATCCAGAAGTACTGGAATACAGCAAGAAGATTGATCAACTTCACAACGAGCTGAACCAAATGGATCATAATCTGTCCAAGGTAGGTAAAAAGAAGCAGTCCTACTGCTTTTATATTTTGGATAAAAAGGCCTATTTTGCATAAGAGGGGGCAACCCTCTTTTTTTGCTGCCTTTTTGGGCCCGCCAAAGTGCAGCGCAGTCTTGAGAGCACAGGTGCTTCTTCGGTATACTGTAAGGAGAACGCCGCATCATAGTAACAACGGCTGACAAGGAGGGAAACGAATGATTACCATGTCCGAGCAAGCCGCCCTGAAGGTAAAAGAAATGCTGGCGGCAGAGAACAACCCTAACCTGTTTTTGCGCGTAGGTGTCCGCCCGGGTGGGTGCAGTGGCTTTACCTACGGGATGGGTTGGGATCAGGAAATCAAAGAAGGCGACCAAACCTTTGAACAAAATGGAGTCAAGATTGTTGTCGACAAAGACAGCTACCTATATATCAAAGGCACGGAAATCGACTACAAGGAATCGATGATGGGCGGAGGGTTTTCCATTCATAATCCGAACGCGGTCGCTTCCTGCGGCTGCGGTTCTTCTTTCAAGACCGCGCTGGCTGAGGGGAAAGCGGAGAAGTGCGACGACTAAGGAAAGACAAAAGCTGAAACGAGAGACCTCCTTGGGCATATGCAGAAGCTGGATGCATTGCCCAGGGAGTTTTTTTTGTACCAATCATGCAGATCTATCTCTACGACATGTCCGGTTGGCAAAAGGAAAAGATCGGTCTTGCAGGGGAGGGGAATCTGAATCTTATGATCTACATGGTCACAATGCTGAGTGTGGCGATTGTTTTTGTTATCTGGAGCTGTGTGCTTTCGCGTAAGTACAAATGGAACAGAATCACCTTGGTTCCAACCATCGTTACACTTGTTTTGCTATTTTACTTGCTGGGAAATTTTTTAAGAATGTAAAGGTTTCACGCGAGTCCGTTTTTTGTAGAATATCGTTTTGCTCCTGCAGTCTTATAACCTCTAAACGAAGACCTTACGGGACCCCTTGACTCTCATTGAATGTAGTGTTTGCGTTCTCCCGCAATACCAAGGAAAAGGCTACGGCCATGATATGCTTGCGCGTGTAGGGAAACTCCTGGCAGAGCGCTGCAAACAGGTTCGTCTGGGAGTGGTCACTCATCACAGGCGTGCTTTGAACCTCTATCAGTCGATAGGTTTTGAAGCTGTTGCCGAGTTTCACTATTACGTCATCGATCTCAAAGACATATAGAGAAAGGGTAGGGCGCGAATACGCGCCTCAGGCTGTCGAGAAACCCCACAATATGTTGGAGTTTCTTCTTTCATAACAATAAAATTGAGCACGAAGTGCTGGAAGTCTTAGATAGCACCACACCTAACATGCCTTTGCAAGGTGGAGTGCTATCTTTTTTATATTTTGAACGGTTGCTGTCAGCAACGCTTGCTCTTGGACATTTTCACGTCCGCGCAACCTACAATAGCGAAGTCCATGCAGTTCTTTGGCATCTGCAAAACTTCGCTCTATCGTTTGGTATCTCAACCTGTATAGGTATTTTCCTGACTTACTTAAGCGGTTCTGTCGAACCCATTCTTTACTCTCTTCCCATACATGCCTGGTTATCACCTTTTGGTGATTTTTTGACCGTGTACACATAGTGAGCATCGGACATGCCTTACATATTTCTTTATTTGACTTATACATTCTGTATCCGTTACGGTCAGTTGTCGAATAAGCAAGCTCATGTTTTTGGGGGCAAATATAGACATTCTTTTCGGGATCATATTTAAACCGCCATTTGGCGATAAGGCCTTTAACAGGTGAAAAAGCTCGATGGCCAATGACGGCAAAGATATTTAGATCGTGCAGAGCCTTGCAGATTGGAGTAGTTAAATAGCCAGCATCCAATGCAACGGCTTCAATGGTATCTGTAAACCCAAACTTCTCAATTTGGTGTTGTAGCCGATCTACATAAGGAACAGAATCATGAACGTTACCCGCAGTCACGTGTACATCAGTTATGATATTGTACTTATGATCGACTGTCCGATGATCGAGATAGAAAAAGCCTTCAGGCTTTCCGTCACGAACCATGTAACCACTGTCCGGATCAGTAGTACTCACCTTGATTTCCTTTTCTTCCTTCACATCCTCTCTAGGCTTCAATCCTTTTTTCCGTGTGCTTCACGGTCTTCATTAATGGCTGCTTCTAAATCACTAAGGTAGGCTCGACTAGATTTTTCAATAACATGCTTCTTAAATTTACGTTTGTTCGCATTTGCTTTCAGATGAGTGGAATCACTTATCAAAACACGTCCGCCAACCATGCGATGTTGGATAGCAAGGCGAACGATTTCATCAAAAATCTCTTGGAAAACATTTGTGTTTTTAAAACGAGTTCGACGATTCCAACTGATGGTAGTGTGGTCTGGAACTCGATCTGTTAGTGAAAGGCCAAGAAACCAGCGGTAAGCGATATTCGTCTGAATTTCCTTTTCGAGTTGTCTTTCTGACCGGATACCGTAAAGGTATCCAATGAAAATCATTTTAAATAAAACCACCGGATCAATGGCTGGTCTACCGTTATCTTCACAATAGTATTGGCGTACTTTTTCTCGGATGAAAGAGAAGTCTACATGCTTTTGAATAACTCGTAGCAAATGGTCCTCCGGGACCAACTCATCAAGGCATACAAATTCATATTGCATTTGTTGCTTTTTTTCATTAGAGGAAAGCACAATAATCACCCGCCAGTAAATGTAATTACAAGAATATTATAACACATTAACGCGGTGTCGTCATAAAATACAGGGAAATAAAAATGGCTGTCGACTTTCTCGACAGCCTGGGGCGCGAATACGCGCCTTTTCCTGTTTCAGCAAGCCACCCCACGAGCTGCGATCAGCCTTTCGGCGGGGGCGCAGCAGCATGTAGATACTCCATCACCTCTCGATCTGCAACATAGCTGTCCACCAGCTTCACCTGTTTCTCTGTTACCTCGTAGGTCCAGTAGCTAGGGATCGTCATTTGGCGATTGTCGCCACCCTGAATCGTCCACATCCGTTCAAATGTAACGAGATAGCTGTCTCTCGTCTGCAGCTTGACCTTCGTTCGCAGGCTGGTGGTTGCCAGTGTCTCGGGTATTCCTTCGACACGGACTTGCCTGGTTTCACCTGTGCGGGCAGGAAACTCCGGCTGCTCCGACAGCGCCCGCTCAATCGCTTCCTGGACGGTAAACTCTCGATCCCGGTATAGCTCCTCCAATGCCTCTTCACCTCCTTGCAGCCCCCAGATGAGGATGTAGCGGCCGTCCCAGTTTTTCGTCAGACCGAGCCCAAAGAAGGGGCTCCATGCCGAACTCGTTCCCGATTCAAGCGCTTCTTCTTTTGGCGAGCCAAAATCGCTTGCATAGAACGTCTCCAGCTCGGCTTTTTTCTGCATGATCCTCTGTTCGTCTTTGCTTTCGATCTGGTATCGGGCAGCATAGAGGAAGCCGTGTTCAAAAGAGAGCGTCAGCTGTACCTGCTCGTCTCTCAAGGTGACGGGCATGAAGGCTTCTTGCAAGCCGTCCGCACCCAGGCTTTCAATTCCCCCAAGCGGCTGCAGTTCTCCCAATTCGGGGAAGAGCGCCTTTGCTTCGTCATAGGTCATGCCGAGCGAAAATACGCGGTAAAAAGCCAGTTTATCCGCTTCTGTCTGCCAGGCGACAGTCTGTTTGGGTGCTTCGGGCAGTGCAGGGGCTGGCGTCTGCTGGTGATTGGGCGTCGTCACAGGAGGAGAAACCAACTGGCTTGGATTTTCTTCCGGAAGCTGAGCGAGCGGACCGGCCCAAAGAAGGATGGCGGCCACTGCCGCGACGCCAGCTATGGCACATGTGCGGACAAGAAATCGTTTTTTTCCACTTTTAGCCATTGCTTGGGAAGCGAGCGTTCTTTGTTCCAGCCGGGACACTTCCTCCTGGGTCAGTCTGAGCGAGTCGTGTACCAGTTCCTTTCGTTGTTTCAGCTGTCGGTCAAGGATGTCCAATCCTGATCTCCTCCTTTCAGCAATTGCCTCAGCTTTTCCAAGCCTCGCGAAAGCCTGACCCGCACTGTTGAATCCTTCAGTCCCAAAAGCTCGGCAATGTCGGGCGTTCGCATCTCTTCAAAGTAGTAGAGCACAATGACTTCCCTGTATTTGGTCGGAAGCCCCATGACGTTTTGGACCAGCTCGTCATTTTGAAACTGCTGCATAACCTGCTCCTCGATAGACTGAGAGGAGCTCCTTTCAAAAAAAACGGAAGTAAAAAAAGATGCCGATGATTCCATGATCGCAAATAATCCTTGGCGGTGTTTATGGCAATCCGGTAAAGCCAGGTCTTCGGATTGGCGTCTTCGCGAAAGGAATCAAATTTTTGAAAGGCTTTCACGAACACCTCCTGGGTCAAATCCTCGGCGATTGCTCTATTTTTTACATAGTAATAGGCTGTTCGAAAGACCAGGGCATGGTGCGTGGCCACCCACTCCTTGATGACCTGCTCTCTTCTCTTGGCTAGCGGTTCGAAGGGAATCACCTCCTTGCTCATTGCTTATTTGACGAAGCTGGGGGCAAGAGCGCTACAAAATCCTCCATTTGCATATTCGCAAAAAAGGAGTAGAATAAGAACAAATGTTCCTGTTGGAGGGTACCGGAATGGCTAAGAACATCGAAGACTTTTCAGGAAGTATGGAGATGGCAGTTTTGAAACACGCGTTGTCGCTGACGAAAGGCGGCGAGGAAAGCCCGGCGCTGCCTCTTGTTGGACGCCCGGTCGTGGACGAAGACGATTTTGGCGAAATGTGCTTCCGCGTCTACGATTCGACGCAGTACGACTACGCGATCACCGTTTCCTGGTTTCGCGAAACAGCCGGGGGACTGGGAGTGGTCGAGACAGCCTGGGGGGTCGTGCGGAATATCGATGTGGGACAAAAGAAATTCAAGCTGGTCAACGACTGGGAGGCGCAGTGGATCGGGGTTGAAGATCTGGTGCGCGTCGTTAAAACAAAAAGGGCGAGCTTTTAGGATGTACAGCTCAGTGCGTGGTTTGCCATAATAAGGAAGAAACTCGTGAAGTTGTGTCGAACTTGATTTGCGATCAAATCTTGAGGCTCACTCTCTTCTTTCGGCTCAGGGACAGCCCTTTCGCTGGAAGTGCTTTCCCGAAATGACCGTCTTCTATATCTCTCCTGTCGCAGAGCAGGGAAACATAGTAAAAGGTAAGGGCTTTCCTAGTTTTTGCCAAAGTTCACCAATCGTTCTCAGGTTCGTCAAGATTCATTCACAGACTGCCAGATTTTGGACGGCCTTCTTTCGCTATAATGAAATTGTAGAACTTGCAGAAATTGCATGAAAGAAGGGTGCCTTATGAAAAAAACGTGGGGTTTACTGATTTCGGCAGTGGCCATTTCCGCTATGCTTGCGGGCTGCGGAGGAGACAAAAAAGAAGCAGCGGCAGGAGGCGAACAAGCGCCTGCAGCAGCCACTGAAAACGCAATCAACATCGAAGCTAGCAACTGGAAGTTTAACCAGGAATCTTTCGAGGTGAAAGCAGGAGAGCCGTTCACGATCAACTTCAAATCGACTGAGGGCTTCCATGGGATCGGCATCGAAGGCCTGGATGTAGATATCCAAAACGAGGGCAGCAAAACGATGACCATCGACAAAGCAGGAGAGTACAAGATCTTCTGTAACGTGATTTGCGGACCTGACCACGGCAAAATGATCGCCAAGCTTGTCGTGAAGTAACAACTGGCCAAAGCGCCGGCAACGATTTGAATAACAAAACCCAAACACTCCGGCCGCTTTCGGTCGGGGTGTTTTTTGTTGATACAGCGCATTTGGCCTGGACGGTTGCTCGCAAAATAGTTTCAAAGATGCATAGAGAATACAGTCCCAACTGGAAAGGCTTATTTGTCCCGAAAAGACGAGCCTTTCTTTTTTGCGAAAAAAAGGGTGACAGAATGCTATTGAGTAAATATAATCAAAACAGAAACTATTTTCACAATTCGGAAAAGTATATGTATGCATTTTCATGATTTGATTATTCACCACGAATTACCGGAAGGGGGGCAAGCACAAAAATGATTGAAGTGAAAAATTTGTACAAGTCGTTTGGCTCGCTTACCGTCTTGAAAGGCGTAGATCTGCAGGTGGGCGAGAGAGAAGTGGTAGTTTTGCTGGGGGCCAGCGGCTCGGGAAAAAGTACCTTGCTGCGATGTCTGAACTTTTTGGAAATGCATGATCAGGGGGAGATTCACGTCAACGGCCAGAGGATCGACCCGAAGACGACGGATTTGAACAAATTCCGGACAGAAGTCGGGATGGTCTTTCAGCACTTCAACCTGTTTCCGCACAAGACGGTCCTGGAAAACGTGATCGAAGCGCCTGTCCACGTAAAAAAGACTCCCCCCGACAGGGCGCGGGAAGAAGCGTACGCCCTGCTGGAAAAAGTGGGAATGAGGGACAAGGCCGACGTTTATCCGGACATGCTCTCCGGCGGACAAAAGCAGCGTGTCGCCATCGCGCGGGCACTGGCGATGAAGCCGAAAATCATGTTGTTTGACGAGCCGACCTCGGCGCTCGATCCCGAACTCGTCGGGGAGGTACTGCAGGTGATGAAGCAGCTGGCGAAGGAAGGCATGACGATGGTCGTGGTCACGCACGAGATGGGCTTCGCCCGCGAAGTGGCCGACCGGGCTGTTTTCATGGACAACGGGCAGATCCTGGAGCAAGGGGAGCCGGAGCATTTCTTTACCAACCCGCAGCAGGAAAGAACCCGACAGTTTTTAAACAGCATTTTGTAAAGCAAGGAAAGACAACGATAAAAGGGGGCATCACGATGAAAATGAAAAAGAAATGGACGATGGGGGTACTCTCCACCTTGCTTTTTGGCTCGCTCGTATTGTCGGCCTGTGGAACGTCCCAGAGCACGGGGGGAACAGCCGGGGAACAGGGGGCCAAAGACCCGAACAAGAAAGACTTTACGTACGCGATGAGCGGTGTGTACAAGCCGTTTAACTTTAAAGAAAACGGGGAGCTGATGGGCTTCGACGTGGAGATCGGGCAGGCGCTGGCAGAAAAAATGGGGATGAACCCCGTGCCGATCACCAACCCGTTTGAAACGATCATCCAGGGGCTGCAAGCGAAGAAATACGATACGGTCATCGGCAGCTTGACGATTACGCCTGAGCGGGAAAAAGCCGTTGCGTTCTCCAACGTATACTATCGCTCCGGCGCTCAAATTTTCGTCGCGGCCGGCAACGACTCGATCAAGTCAGCCGACGATTTGAAAGGCAAGCGAATCGGTGTCCAAAAGTCATCCAGCTATGAACAGCAGGCGCTGAAATTGACAGACAAAAGCAACATCACGACGTATGACAGCGATGTCACGGCATTGATGGATCTGCCGACAGGCCGCCTGGACGCGGTGATCACGGATCAGATGGTCGGCTTCCGCTACATGAAGGAAGTGCCGGACAAGATCAAGGATGTCGGGGAGCCGCTCAGCCATGACAATCAGGGGATTGCGCTGCGCAAGGACGATAAAGAGCTGCTGGAGAAGGTGAACAAGGCTCTGGACGAGATCATCAAGGACGGCACCTATCAGAAGATCAGCGAGAAATGGTTTGGACGCAACATTTTGGGAAGTGAATAACCCTTTCCGCGGCCAGTGGGCGTCTGTTACGGGCGCCCCTATTTTTAAAAATGGGGTGAACCAATATGTTTGACATCCTTTTGTCCAGCTATCCCATGTTTTTGGAGGCGACATTCTTAACACTCCGGTTAACGGCGATCTCCCTGATCATGGGGTGTGGCGTCGGTCTGCTGATTGCCTTTTTCCGCATCTCTCATTCCAAGGCGCTGCAAACGATTGCCCACGTGTATATAACGGTCATCCGCGGAACGCCCCTGATCGTACAAATCATGGTGCTCTACTTCGGGATAACCGAGATCGTCACGCTCTCTTCCTTTTGGGCCGGCGCTTTTGCGCTCGCCATTCACAACGGGGCCTACATTGCCGAGATTTTTCGCGGCTCTATCCAGTCCATCGACCGCGGACAGATGGAGGCAGCCAAATCGCTGGGGATGTCCTATCCGCTGGCGATGCGCCGGATCATCCTGCCGCAGGCATTCAAACGGGCCATCCCTCCGCTCGGCAACCAGTTTATCATCGGGTTGAAGGATTCGTCGCTTGTCGCTTACGTCGGGATGCAGGAGCTCTGGGGTACCGGGCTGGGCGAAGCGGCATCAAACTACCGGCAGCTCGATACGTATTTGGTAGTCGGTCTCTACTACCTTGTGCTGGTCCTCATTTTCACCTACGTGGTAAATCGACTGGAAAACCGCTTGAACACGGGGGCGGCAAAGAAAAAGAGCAAAGGCTATGATTCGGCATCTCAATCCGTGTGAGGAATGTCGGTACAATCGGGGTAAGGATGGGGAGTTTAGCCAATGGTACAGTCAATTGACAGGGCAATGGAACTTATCAATGTGCTTGTCTCCGATGAAACGAAGTCGGATTGGTCCATCTCGGAGCTGGCACACGCCACCTCTCTGCCGCTCAGTACGATTCATCGCATCCTCGGGACGCTGAGCTCACACGGATTGATCAGTCAGGACCCGGTGACCAAGCACTACCGGATCGGTTACACCTGGATGACCATCGGCATGCGCATGCTGGACAAGATCGATATTCGCGTCGTCGCAAAGCCGGTGATGGAGCGCCTCGCCCGGGAAGTGGAGGAGAGCATCTGCCTGAACATTCCGAGCGGCCTGGATGCCATTTTGATCGAAAAGGTGGAGAGTCCGCTCAAGCTGCGTGTGGCGGAGGATTTGGGCGACCGGATTCCGCTCACGATCGGTGCTCCCAACAAGACGATGCTGGCTCATATGCCGCAGGCGGACATGGAGCGGATCGTCAGCCAGCTGCTTCCTCGCCATCAGCAAAGCGAGTTTATCGAACAGTTGGCAAAGATCCGGGAAAACGGCTATGCCATCAGCTCTGGAGAACGGACGGAGGGAACGACGGCGATCGGCGCTGTGATCATGGGACGGAACCAGAAGGTAGCCGGCGCCCTCTCGATTAATGCCGTTGCTTTTCGCATCACCGACGAAAGGCTTCCCATGCTGATCGGGAAAGTCAAAGAGGCGGCGGAGGAAATCTCGCTGCTGAGCGGGAATAGATGACCCGAGCGGCAATATTGTGACTCGAACGGGGACTGCATGGCGGAACGGACTTCAAGACCGGAACAAGTCTACACGACCGGGGCGGGACTGTATGGCGGAACAGGTCTGCAAGATCGGAGCAGCACAATATGACCGAAGCCAGTGGCCATATTTGGCCGCCTATTTTTTCACCATCATTCAGAAAATGATTCCATGATACGGAAAGTAGAGGGGTTCCATTATGGGAAATGCATGGAAATGGCAAACAAAAGAACAACTGATCGAGCTTTTGGGCAAGCTGGTAAGCTATCCGTCCGTCACGGGCTCTAAAGCTGAAATCGAGCTGGCCCGATTTGTCGCCGGAGAAATTGCAGCGCTTCCCTATTTCCAGGCCAATCCGGGCCATGTGCAGCTTCATCCGACAGGCGACGGCCGGTTTTTCGTCACGGCGCTGGCGAAAAAAGCGGAAGGGGTTCAGCCTACCGTTGTCCTGGTCAGCCACTTCGACGTGGTAGATGTACAGGACTTTGGCGAGTGGAAGCCGCTTGCTTTTGATCTCACCGCATTGACCGATGAGTATTTGCGGCACCGGGATGAGCTACCGCAGCATGTCCAGCAGGACCTGGCTAAAGGTCAATGGCTGTTTGGACGCGGCTCGATGGATATGAAAGCAGGACTGGCCCTGCAGATGTCGATGCTGGAGCGGGCTTGTGCCGGCGAGTTTGACGGGAACGTGCTGCTTTTGACAGTACCGGATGAAGAGGTGAACTCACTCGGCATGCGTGCGGCTGTGCCGGTATTGCTGCAGCTTGCCGAGCAGCACGATCTCGACTATCGCGCCTGCCTCAACTCCGAGCCCGTCTTCTCCACGTATCCGGGGGATGAGAACACGTACATCTACAGCGGATCGCTGGGAAAAGTGCTGCCCGGCTTCTACTGCTACGGCAAGGAAACCCATGTGGGCGAGCCGTTCTCGGGATTGAATGCCAACGCGATGGTATCCCGGCTTACATGCGAACTGGAGCTCAACACCGATTTTTGCGAGGTGGTGGAAGGAGAGGTCACGCCGCCGCCAACGAGTCTGCTGCAAAAGGATTTGAAGAAAGAGTACTCGGTGCAAATCCCCGACCGTGCCGTCGCCTTGTACAACATGTTCGTGATGGAAAAACCGATCGACGAGGTGACAAAACAGCTCCGTCAGCTTGCGGAGAGGACCGCAGACAAAATCGAGCGGGAGTACGCAGAGCGGGCGGCAATTTTCGCCAGTCTGAACCAGTCGCAGCCAATCTCGATGAAAGTAAAGGTATTGCAATACGAGGAGCTGCTTGCCTATCTCATCGGGAAAGTCGGACGGGAGCAGGTGGAGAGCATCCAGGAGCAGGTCATGGCAGGCCGAGGCGAGCTGGACGACCGCGAAGTGACGATCCGCCTGATCGACGAGCTCGGTCTGTTGTGCAAAGAGCTGGCGCCGATGATTGTGCTGTTTTATGCGCCTCCGTACTATCCGCCGGTCAGTTCGCGGAACGATCCGCTCATCCAGCACGTGATCGGGGAGGTCAGCGCCCGAGCCGCTGCAAGCCACCAGTTGGAGCTGAAGCACCAGCACTACTTTCCGGGTCTCTCCGATCTGAGCTACACCGGTCTCCCGGAAGCTGCTCAGGCCATCCAGCCATTGGTGGACAACATGCCGCTCTGGGAAAAAGGGTACGCGCTGCCGATCAAGGAGCTGGTCGCCCTGAATATGCCTGTGATGAATCTCGGACCGTTTGGCAAGGATGCCCACAAATGGACAGAGCGGCTGGATGTTCACAGTGCGTTTGAGGTGCTGACCGACCTGCTGCCGTTTGCGATCGAGCAGCTTTTGCAAAAAGGAAGCGACGTAAAAACAGGCTGACGCTTACAACTATGCTGCCGTCAAGAACAACGCTTCAAGCATCATACATGCTGGCAAAGAGGCAGGCTCCCGCAGACACCTCAGCGGAGAGTGATGTCCATCCCGCTACCTGCAAAAGGAAGAATGGGAAGGATCGCGGAGAAAAGCAAGTGCTCCAGGTTCGTTGAACAGGCGGGGAGCTCCGAGCCCTCCAAAAGGCAAAGAGCAAAAAGGGAGAAAAATGCGAGGGCCGGAAGAAGCCCATGCGTTTTTCTCCCCTTTTCGATGGAAGGAAGTCTGTTGGTCAGATTACTTTTAAAATTATTGCCCGGTCGGCAATATACGAGGGTTCAATGGCAAGTAAACAAGCGAGGGAGCAGGAGTTCCTTTGGGCCAAACGTAAACAAGTGAAGCCGGATGCTTGCTCACAAATTCCCGCGCGGCTTCCCCGGCCGACTGCAGGCTTGCATCAGCCCTACGCTCACGGTTTTTTCGGGAAAAGTCTCCTTTAAACCCGATTACCTTTCCGGATGAAGGATCGACATCTACCGAGTAGGTGTCATCCCATATAGGAAGCTCCCGGTAAATCCCGGTGAACGTAATCCGGGTAAATGACGGTTCTTTTTCCACCTTGGCTATCTGCAGCATTTTCGTATCGGAATCAAGGTATGTTTCAAGAAAGGAGGCGGCAATTTCGGCAGCTTTTTCTGCGGTCGTTTTGGCATCTCCGACAGGGTGATGATTCACGTATTCGATTTCAACAATTTCTCCCGATGATTCCTTTGTCACGACTGTGACTGCGCTGTCATTCCCTACGGCCCAGCGATACTCTTTTACATGATTGATCCCATCGTTTAAGCGCTGCGGCTTGCCCCCAACCGCAATGCCAAAATCCGTTTCCAGCACGGCAGCAGCCTCCTCTGCTGTACGGGCAATCAAGGGCTTTTCGGCAGGCACGATTTCCATCCGCTTTCCGAGCAGCCGGGAATGTTCCTGTCCGGACCCGGCTGGTTGGCCGTCCAGTGCATGTACATAGCCCATCAGGCCGGGATCGTAAACCATGGCCGAAGCGCCCGCCGGCGATTGTTCTCCGGTTTGACCGGCGTAGAAGAGCTTGAGTTTGTCAGCGATAAGCTGCTCGGCTTTTTCCCTGGGAATCGCCTTGGCCGGATCGGGAAACACGCGCTCGTCCGTCCATTTGCGGTTGCTGCTCGACTGCAGCTTTTGACCCTGATTGGAATTATCCAGGGTTACGACAAAGCAATCATCAAGAAACGGAACGCCATTCACCATTCGGGTGAAGACATATTGCCGCTTTGCCGGATCGGATAATGCCTCGATGAGCCGGTAATGCCGGCTCTCCCGGCCGATCATTTGCTGGAGGTACGCTGCCGCCGGATGATTGTCAGTCACTGCGCTGTCGGTACTGTCTCCGGGAGAATCTGGCAGGCTTGGTGCTGTTGCCGGAGGTGCGTTCACGGATGAATTGCCCAAAGGAGCGATGGATGGTCTGCGGCTTTGGGGTGGCTGCGGATTCGCTGTTTTCCGTGAGGCGTCATCCGGCTCTTTTGTCTCAGTCTGCGAATGCTTCTGATCAGCCTGCTGCTTCTTGGGAGCCGCAACGGAGAATTCGGGCCCCTGCTTGTCATGTACTGAGGAGTGAGGAGTGGCCATCGGTATTTGTTCCGCAGAGGGAATGGCGAGTACAGCCCCCAATGCGGCAACGAATAGAAAGCTGGCTGCTTTCAAGGCGAAGACAACATACGCTTCGCTGCCTTTTGCCTGATCCATCCTTCTGGCTTTTTCGGCCAGCATCGTCTGCAGCTGCTCTTTGGCCTCTATTCTGGGGGCTGGAACGCGGCTGTTCAGTTCCCGTAATTGCTGGTGCAAGCTGTCGTTATTTTCCCAGTGCATTTACGACCCTCCCTCCGTGGCATTCCGGGCCGAGCTTCTTTTGAATGAGCTTGATGGCTCGGTGAAAATCGACCTTTACTTTCGCTTCGGAGATACCCAGTATTTCAGCCGTTTCCTTTATGCTGCACCCCTTGATGGAGCGGATGATAATGACCAGCCGGTACTTGGCCGGCAGCGCGAGGATCGCCTCTCGCAGTTCCCGCTCCTGTTCCTTTTCGGCAAACTCTTTTTCCGGCAGTCCGGTTTTGGCTGGCAGCCCGTGAAACCAGCTGTCGACGAATATTTGCTGAAATCGTTTCCGGCGATACTGATCGATGGCAACGTGCTTGGCGATGGAGAATATCCACGTTTTGAGCGCCACGCGCCCGTCATAGCGAGGGAGCGCCTGCAGCACACGGGCGAATACCTCCTGCGTAATATCCTCCGCATCGCTTCGATTTCCCACAAAGTGATATAAAAAATAATAGATTTCCTGGTAATAAGCCTCGCAAATTTCGCGGATGCGCTGTTCGCAGCTTCCAGACATCCCGTTCCTCCTTTCAGAGACGGTGCTTGCCTCCAGGTAATGGAGAAGCAAGCACCGGCGCGGTTGCCTTTCTTAACGCGGAACGATCTTTCCTGTGACCGCATCCACAAATTCGAGCACGTCGGGATTGATCTGGGCTTTGTACACGAGAACGGGCTGATCTGCTTGCTTGGATTGGTTGATCGGATAAAAATACGTCAGCTGGAGCGGATGGTATTTGAGATATTCTTGCATGGCCTGTTCCGCGCTGATCGCGTTTTTGGGGTCGGGAAGAGTGAATTTGTCGCGAACGGAAGGGCCGATCAAACGAATGGGCTTGCCTGTATCGCTGTTGATGGTTACCTGAAACGCTTTCTCCACGAAAGGTATTCCGTTTGTCGCAGGATAAACCGCGAAGTTGAAATGCCCCTGTGGTTCAATGTACAAGCGAGTCTCCAACACAACGGCTTTGCTGTCTGGATCAAGGAATGGCTGAATCAACTGAACAGCAGCCTTTTTCGCGTCTTCCAGAGAAATTTTGCTGCTGGCTGGCGGCTGTACAGAATCTTCGCCGGTATCGAGTCCTGCGGAGAAGACCAGTCCGCTGGTTGGATCGACGGTTACGAAACGGTTCTCATTGTTTTTCGTCCACCTGTACTCTTTATAGCTTTTCCCCGCCGCAGAACCGTTTTGTTCCGAAAAGGAAGCGCCAGCGAGTTCAAAGCCGAAAACGTTTTGCAAAATGGACGCAGCTTCTTCTTTGCTGCGGGCAGCCAGTGGCTGGCCAGGCGGAGCAACAGGTATATCATAAAAGAACTCTCCGGTGAAGCTCTTGAATTTTGCATGCTCAGTGTCCACCCAGGAGCCTGTCTTGGCATCCATGTACCCGGAGCCGACAACCTGATAGACCAGGCTGGGTGTTTTGTCAGGGCCGGTCAGACGGTAAAACGGCTTCATCATGTTGGTCATAGCTTGCTTGGCTTGTTCCGGGGACATGGCCTCAGACGGGCTCGGAAGCTTGGACGGATCAGGTGAGCCGTTCAGTGAGGCTTCGTTGGAAAACTCCACAACATTTCCTGCTCCATCCAAGGACACAAACACTTTTTTCTGTTCGACGGGGATGCGGTTGATCGATTTGGCGAACACGGCTCCATTCAGGCTCTTTGACGACGCTTCGTTGTATTGCAATTCCGCCAGGCTGCAGTCAACCAATCCCTTTTGATGAGCGGCAGTCAAAAACGCCTCCGCCTTTTTCTTTTGTTCGCCGAGTGAAAGCTCCTGGTCCATTTCATTAGCGCCGCTATCCAGCGAAAAGCTTTTGATCTCTCCGGTTTTCTGCATAAAGATGGTCATTTCCGGCAATTTTGCTTTTTCGGCTTTGCGGGTAATCACGACCGTGCTGCTGTCCGCAGCCATTTCCACTGTTTGAACGGGGAGCTCTTTCATGTAGGGCAGCAGCGTAGATAATTGCTCCAGGTTTTTTTGGATGACGTCATTCAAAGGGGCTGGGCTGCTGGCATAGACTGCCGATGTCCCGGCAGCCCAAAGAGGGCTTGCGCTTAAAAGGCTTGCTGCCGCGATTGTCAGCATTGCTTGATTCAGCTTTTTCATGCTACGAACCTCCTAGGTTTTCTTTTCTCACCTGCGTTATTCGCATGAAACAGCAAAAGGTTACAAAATTTTTCCGGATTTGTTTGTTTTTATTCCAATTTTGCTGTTCGGGCAGACTGGCGCTCCATGAGCTGCTTCAGCTTTTCCTCCGTCGAGGAATCCGGAGCGGGGGTGTAGATGCTGCAGCGCAGATCGGCATCGCCCTGTACCTGCAGAGACGTCAGATGGAACAGCATTTTGCCTGCTTTGGCGTGCCTGAATTCAATCAAGACCTCCGGGGCAGAGCTCACCCGGCTTTGCTCCCACAGCGGATGGAAGTCGGGATGGGTCCTTTTCATCTCGTCGAGGAACTGCTCGTACCATTCGTCCTCTACGTACTGGCCGTAATACGCGCGGAAAATGGACAAAAAGCCGCTGACGAAGTGCTCCCAGTTCACCGCCAATCGGCGAAGCTCTCTTCTGGCAAACAGTAGACTGATGAGATTCCGTTCCTTGGCGGGAATTTGTTCAAAATCGAGGAAGACATGGGAGGCCGCCTGATTCCAGCCGACGATCTGGCAGCGCCTGTCCGAGATAATCGTCGGGCAATAGCGCAGCTCCTGCAAAATCCTTTGCAGCGACGGACTGATTTTGGGCTGCTCCTCCTGTGAAAGAATGGGTCCTGTTCCGCTCTCGAACGCGAGGGCATACAAGTATTTGCGCTCATCGACGGTCAATTGCAGGGCGTTGGCGATCGCATCGAGCACGGATGCCGATACGCGAATGTCCCGCCCTTGTTCCAGCCATGTATACCAGGTAAGGCTGACTCCGGCCAGTTGTGCGACTTCTTCCCTGCGCAGTCCTGGCGTTCTTCTGCGCTTCCCGGCGGTCAACCCGACGGACTGGGGCTGCACCTTGGCTCTCTGCGTTTTTAAAAAAGCGGATAATGCCTGCAATCTGGTCTGGTGGTTCATCATCGATCCCTGCCTTGTTTTAGTCGGTAAGGTGGTAGTTGTTATACTAGTATAAACGACAACTTGTAATAGGATAACGGGTGTGACAAGATTACTTCCAGAAAGACATTTTCAGGGAGGAATCAAACGATGGAACGAGTTGTGATCACAGGTATGGGTGTCATCTCGCCGCTAGGCAATGACGTCCAGTCTTTTTGGAGCAAGCTGATCCGGGGAGAGTCGGGGATCACGCGGATCGATACGTTTGACACGGATGGACATAAAGCAAAAATAGCGGGCCTGGTCCGGGATTTTGATGCCGAAGCGCGATTCGGGCGCAAGGAAGCGCGGCGGATGGACCGTTTTTGCCAGTTCGCCCTGGCGGCGGCAGAGCAGGCCTTTGGGGATGCCGCACTTGATCCGGAAAAGGTGGATCGGGAGCGGATGGGCGTATACGTCGGCTCTGGCATCGGGGGGATTCAGACGCTGCTGGAGCAAGAAGCGCTGCTCCAAGAGCGGGGACCTGGACGGGTCAGCCCGACGCTCGTGCCGATGATGATCGCCAATATGGCGGCCGCGATGATCAGCATCCGGTTTGGCGCCCACGGTCCGACAATGGCTCCGGTGACGGCGTGCTCCATCGGAAACACGGCGATTGGCGAGGCATTCCGGCTGATCCGGGCCGGAGGGAGCGACGTCGTCCTGGCCGGGGGGACGGAAGCGGCGATTACCGATATTTCGCTCGCCAGCTTTGGCAATGCCACAGCGATTTCCACCCGCAATGACGAGCCTGCCAAAGCGAGCCGGCCGTTTGATCTGGAGCGTGACGGCTTTGTCATGGCCGAGGGAGCGGGCATAGTGGTGCTGGAGTCTCTCACGCACGCGCTCAAGCGAAATGCGAGGATTTATGCAGAGGTCATCGGCTATGGAGCCAGCTCGGACGCCTATCATATGGTAGCCACGCATCCGGAAGGCATCGGGGCGTATCTGGCCATGAAAGCGGCGCTGAAGGAAGCGGGAATAGAGCCGCAAGAGGTCGATTTGATCAGCGCCCACGCGACGAGCACGGAGATCGGCGACAAGACGGAGACAGCGGCGATCAAAAGACTGTTCGGGGAGGCCGCCTACAAAATCCCGGTAACGGCCAACAAATCGATGATCGGCCATATGCTCGGGGCGGCAGGCGGAGTGGAAGCGATCGCTCTGGTCAAGAGCCTCGGGGAGGGCGTCATTCCGCCGACAATCAACCTGGAGAACCCCGATCCCGCATGCGACCTCGACTACGTGCCCAATCGGGCGAGAAGGGCCGACCTTTCCATTGGCATTTCCAACTCCTTTGGCTTCGGCGGCCACAATGCGGTGATTGCGCTGAAAAACTTTGCCGAATAAATACATGTTTTTCCTCCGAAACGAGCATGGTAAAAAGGAGAAAAGCTGGAGGCAAAAGGAGGGATGTGCGTCCGTGGAAAAAAAACGGTACTACATCACGCTGCAGTCCGGCACGACAGTGGCCGAGATTCGGGATGTGAAAGGGGAATCCACCTACGATTTTGAAATCGAGGCATCCCCGATGGAAGCAGGAATGATGCGCGATTTGTTCGAACACTGCGCACATGGCGACTTTATGATGTGGATGCATGGCCACACGTTGTGGACCGACATGCCTGACAGGGACAATGACGAGTACGACGACAACCTCCGGGAGATTTATCGCATGATGTATCGTCTGGGGACGCCGAAGACGAAGCAGGATCTCGAACAGATGGGTCTGGTGAAGGCACTGGGGCTGAATCAGGACGAAATGCCGCAAGAGCTGAAAAATCCGGCTGCTGGCCAGGTGGAAGACCCGCCGCAAGGACCTTTGGAAGGCATTTTGGAGCGCTAGGACAAGACTTTACTGACAGCATGAAAAGGAGTGGTCCTCGATGAAATGTTGGAAAAGCAAGCTTTTGGCAGCAACACTTGTGATCGGGCTGGCGGTGCCGAGTGCAGCTCTGGCGATGGAAAGCCGCTCGGATGGATTGTCGCCCCAAACCAAACAGCAGCAGGAGCATGGTGAACACGGCGGGGGACATGGCGAGCATTATAAAATGAAGCGTCTGCATCATTCCCACATGGGGGTTCATCGCCAGATGTACTTGACGCTGCTCGCGGAAAAGTACACCCCGGAGAGCGCCGAAGAGTGGAAGGCTGCCCTGGCAGAACGCAAGCGGCTAAAAGAGGCCTACAGGGCGCAAAAAGCGAAGCAGCAAAACGATGCAGGGCAGCATCAGGAGCACAAAGAAGCGATGCACGCGTTAAAAGAGAAGTACAGGGACACTCATAAAGAGTTTCACGCGGCGATCGAATCAGGGGATGCCGCGAAGATCAAGATCGTCCTGCCCAAGCTTTTGGCTGAGGTAAAAGAGGGAAACAAGCTGCTTGCAAAAAAACTGGAAGAAAAGAAAAACTAGCAGAGCCCGAACTCGCTTCGTACAATAAAATAGCGTATGGCAAAAAGGACGTGTCCCGTGCGCGTCCTTTTGCTTTTACCAGGAATTGCTTTTTACGAAGAAGATTGCCCTTGCAGAAGGCTGCGACATAGCTGAAAAAAGCCTTGCTAGCAAGCATAATACGTTCACATGGTCAGGCAAGGGGAGAGGAACATGAGCTACTTGATTTATCTGGTGGAGGATGAGGAGAATCTAAACCAGGTTCTGGCCTCCTACCTGGAAAAGGAAGGCTGGCAGGTGCGCTGCTTTTCCGACGGGAATGCAGCAAGGGCTGCGATCATGGAGGCGCCGCACCTCTGGATTTTGGACATTATGCTTCCTCATGTGGATGGATACCAATTGATTCGCGAGATTAAAGCCCGCCAGCCACATACTCCCGTAATCTTTATTTCTGCACGCGATGCGGAGCTGGACCGTGTCATCGGTCTGGAAATGGGCAGCGACGATTATTTGCCCAAGCCTTTTTTGCCGAGGGAGCTGGTGATTCGGGCCGGAAAGCTGCTGCAGCGGATCTATGCGGCAACGAGCCCGACAGCGGCCAATCAGACAGCAGCGGCTCTTGGCCGGTCTGTGCGGATGCTGCCGCCTTACGAAATCGACGAAGGCTCCCGAATGGCCCGAATCGACGGGCAAAAGATTGAGCTGACCACCAAGGAGTTTGATTTGCTCTTGCTGCTGTCCGCTCATCCGGGACAAGCGCTGTCGCGGGAACAGATTCTGCTGCGGATTTGGGGAGAAGAATATGATGGCAGTGACCGCGTCGTCGACGATTTGATGCGCCGGCTGCGCAAAAAGCTGCCCAAGCTGCGTGTGGAGAGCATATACGGGTATGGATACAGGCTGGTGGAGCGATGAAAAACTATCCGTTGGCTGTTCAAATTTGGCTCATTTTTGCCAGTATTACGCTGGGGGTGACCTTGCTGCTCGCGCTGCTGTTTCCATGGGCGCTGCGCGGCTTCTTTACCAAAGAAATTTATGCGCAGATCGAAGCCTCCCAAGACGTATTCCTTGCATATGCGACCTCCTCCGTGGACGGCTGGGAGGACAAGGGGCTCTTGAAGCGGGAGCTGGAACGCCAGAATGTTCGGGCCGTCACACATGTCATTTTTCGCGAAAATGGAAAGGTGATCGGCGGGAAGGCACTGCCCGAATCGCTTGTAAAGATGCTGAACGAGGATATCGGAGAACAACTGGCCGATGTCCAGCAATACGTTCGGCCTGTGGAGGACGAGTCGATCTACTACGTAATCCGGCGAGAGACGCTGGCCGGAAAGACAATCTATCTGGTCTCTTATGTTTGGAACTCGTATTTGAACGGATTGGTAAGTACCTTGTTGTGGCGGCTTATTCTCATCATGGCGGCGGTGCTGCTCATAAGCTGGCTTCCGTGCTTGTGGCTGGCCCGTTACTTGACCAGACCGCTGGTGGAGATGGAACAGCGGGTCAAGCGAATCGCCGACCGGGATTGGAGCGAGCCGTTCGTGCTGGAGCGTGCTGACGAGATCGGCCGTTTGGCGGGCTCCATCGAGCGGATGCGCGAACGGCTCGTATCGCAGAACGAGAAGCAGCAATCCTTTTTGCAGCAGGTTTCGCACGAGTTGAAAACGCCGGTTATGGTCATCCGCAGCTATGCCCAGTCCATCCTGGACGGCATCTTCCCAAAAGGAGATATACCGGGGAGCGTACGGGTGATCGACGAAGAGGCGGAAAGGCTGGAGGAGCGAATTCGGGGACTGCTGTACATAACGAAGCTGGAATATTTGGAGCAGCAGTCCTCCCGCAAGCTATTTCGCCTTGATGAACTGGTCGTAGAGGTGTGGGACCGGCTCAAGTGGAAGCGGACCGATGTCGACTGGAGCTGCTCTGCGGAAGCCGTGACCATATCAGGGGACCCGGAGCAGTGGAAGGTAGCAGTGGAGAACCTTCTGGACAACCAAATGAGGTATGCGCAGAAAAAAATCACGCTTGCTTTGGGACAAAAGAACGGAAATGCCGAGCTTCGCATCGGCAATGACGGACCGCCGATCCCTGAGGAAAAAACGGAACACCTGTTTAACCGTTTCAGCAAAGGGGAAAAGGGGGAGTTTGGCCTGGGACTTGCCATCGTCAAGCAGATCGTCCAGCTCCATCATGCGCGCATTCAAGTGGAAAACGGAGCCGGTGAAGTGTTTTTTGTCATTTCCATTCCCCTCATGAAGCGGTAGCGGCCGGGCTGGTAGTTCCGATGCCTAGTCGCTCGCAGCCTGCATATAGCGAAACAGGGTGTTTTCGTCCCATTCCTCTACGGCCAGGATGTGTTCCTCCGAACAGTTGGGGCACCAGCCGAGATGCAGGCAGCGATGTTGCAGGGCATCGGGCACGCCATTGCTCAGCTTTGAATCTTCGATCTCCCTGTACGGGCTGTAGTCCCCGTAGTAATCATAAAGCCGGCCGCTGTCATCCAGAGGATGGGAGCATAGCGGACATGCCTCGCGCAGATCGAGGAGACCGTTGCATACGGGACAGAGATGATCCATCAGGCGCATAACTCCTTTTACGTGTCTGGTTCTCTCCCTACTTTGCACAGGGGAAGCGGTGTCTATACAAAAATGCGAAAGGTCTGCTGCTTGCCGGGGAACCGGCAGCATAAAAAAGCTCTGCGGCCCTTCAACAGGGTGGCAGAGCTTTGATCTTGTCTACGCCTTGAAATTGTCCATGCTGGAGGAGTGGCCGGGCTGCAGCTTCGCATCCGGATTGATGTAGCCCACGGCGTTGTTCACCGCTGTCGGCGCTTCGCCGAATCCGACGGCGATCAGCTTTACTTTGCCCGGATAGGTCGAGACATCGCCTGCCGCGTAAATGCCGGGAATGTTGCTCTCCATCTTGGAATTTACGACGATCGCGCCCTTTTCCAGCTCGAGTCCCCAGTTTTTGATCGGGCCAAGCGATGAGATGAAGCCGAAGTTGACGATGACGGCGTCTACTTCCAGTTCCTTTTCTTCTTTTGTGGTGCTGTTTACGAGTGTGAGGCGTTCGATTTTCTCGTCTCCGTGGATGGCTGAGATTTCGTATGGTGTTGTTACGTTTACTTTGGAGGACATGAGCAGCTCGACGCTGTGCTCGTGTGCACGGAATTTATCCCGGCGGTGGATGAGTGTGACTTCCTTGGCGATCGGCTCGAGCATCAAGGACCAGTCAACAGCAGAATCCCCGCCTCCGATGACGGCAACGCGCTGCCCTTTGAAGGAGTTTAAGTCGGTAACGAAGTAATGCAGATTGGTTTTTTCGTATTTGACGGCGTCTGGATGCTCTAACTTTCGAGGTTCAAATGCGCCGACTCCGGCGGTAATAATGACGGCACGCGAATAGTGTATGCCTTTGTCTGTCGTAAGCTCGAAGATGTTGTCTGCTTTCTTTTCGACATTTTCCACCTTTTCCTCAAGGCAGATCGTCGGATTGAATCGGGACAATTGCTCTTTTAGATTGTTAATCAAATCTTGCGCAAGCACTTTCGGAAACCCGGCCACATCGTATATGTATTTCTCCGGGTAAAGAGCGGAAAGCTGTCCGCCCAGTTGGGGCATACTTTCAATAATTTTTACGCTTACCTGACGCATTCCGCCGTAAAATGCAGTGAACAGGCCAGCAGGGCCTCCACCGATAATCGTAATGTCGTATACCTGCTCGTCCTTTTGCAGAAGATTCAACCTAAGCACCTCCGAAATATTCTGAAAGCATCATTTCCTATTATACCCATACTTGAAAATGAAAAAAAGCAAAGAAAAGAACAGCGTAGGCAAATATGGCTTGCAAAACTTGTCGATTCCCCTTAATATGATCTTGAATGTAAAGAAATTGACACATTTTTTTTATCCCAGCGTTTGTGCCATTTTTCACAGATTGCCGCATAGGATGAGACATGGCAATAATTCCGTTTATTCATTGGCGATCAAAAAGGGAACCTTAAAGCGTAGCCAATCACGTGAAATTTCGCACAAACCTTCAGGGATTACTATCATTCATGAATGGAAGGGATATCCATGAGTACACCCAAAATCCTCATCCTCGGCGCCGGGTACGGGGGCCTGTTGACCACTCTGCACCTGCAAAAAAAGCTCAACTACAATGAAGCAGAAATCACGCTGGTCAACAAGCACAACTATCACTACATCACGACCTGGCTGCATGAGCCGGCTGCGGGAACAGCACCTGCGGATCATGCCCGCGTGCCTCTCGATCAAATTATTGACATGAACAAAATCAATTTTGTCAAAGATACCGTCCAATCGATCCAGCCGGAAGAGCGTACGGTTACACTGGATAGCGGAAACGTTTTGAGCTACGACTACCTCGTGATCGGCCTCGGAAGCGATCCGGAAACCTTCGGCATCGAGGGCCTGAAAGAGTATGCGTTCAGCATCCGCAGCATCAACGCTGTTCGTCAAATCCGCGAGCATATCGAGTACATGTTTGCGAAATATAAAAATGAACCGCATCGCACGGATTACCTGACATTCGTCGTGGGCGGAGCCGGATTTACGGGCATTGAGTTCAGCGGCGAGCTGGCTGACCGCATTCCTGAGCTGTGCCAGGAATTCGACGTTGACCCGAGTTTGGTAAAGATTTACAACATTGAAGCGGCTCCAACCGCACTGCCAGGATTCGATCCGGAACTGGTTTCCTACGCGGTCGATATTCTGCAGAAAAAAGGCGTCGAGTTCATGATCGGAACGGCGATCAAGCAATGCACGCCTGAGGGCGTAGTGCTCGCCAATGGAGAAGAAATCAAGGCTGCTACAGTTGTCTGGGCCGCAGGTGTTCGCGGCAACAGCATCGTGGAAAAATCCGGATTTGAAGTCATGCGCGGACGTGTCAAAGTAGACGAGTTCCTGCGTGCTCCAGGGTACGACAACGTATTCGTCGTCGGCGACTGCGCCCTGATTTTCAACGATGAAGGCCGTCCTTATCCGCCGACTGCTCAGATTGCCGTACAAGAAGGGGAAGCGCTCGGTGACAATCTGGCGGCTCTCATTCGCGGCGAAGTGATGATGCCGTTCAAGCCAGCTCTCCAAGGATCTCTTGCTTCGCTCGGAAAAGGCGAAGGAATCGGTATGGTCGGCACGAAAAAACTGTTCGGCACCTCGGCCGCACTGATGAAAAAAGCGAGCGATCTGCGCTACCTGTACAAAATCGGCGGCGTTGGTCTCGCTCTGAAAAAAGTGCGCCTGTAAAAGGAGAAACCTATGCGCCACGCCAGTATCCAGGTCAGAGGATTGATGACCCGCGAAGAGATGGAGCGCTACAACGCGCTGATGGACGTAGGCGCCTACCTGGAAGACCAGGGGCGCCACGATCTCGCCCATCATATTCAGCGGGAAGTGGACATACTCATCCTGCCAGCGATTGATCGTTTGAAGGAAAAGGGCCGCGAACGCGACCGAGAAAACCTTCGCTACATGATTGACAACGGACTTCTGGATGAGGACGACGATTGACCAAGCTAGCGAATAGATGACTCGAAGATGCCCTCGGCGAACCAGAAGCCGGGGGTTTTTCATTGGAGGAACGAGCCAAATGGGCCGGCTGTTACTTGAAATGCCTCACACGGAGCTTCCTTGTTTTGAAGACATCCGGGCTTGCGTTTCGGTGCCAAATCGTATGTTCCGAGCTGGCGCTGTACAACCGGTTTCGCTATACTGACGAAAGAAAGGTGGGAGACCGTGTGCGAAAGACGAATGTATGGCTGGGCGCCTGCGGAATTGTGATTCGCGGCGAAGAGGCGCTGGTCGTGAAGAAAACGTACGGGGGTCTCAAAGGACAGTGGTCCTTTCCGGCCGGATTTGTGGAGCCGGGGGAGACCGTAGATGAAGCCGCCGTGAGAGAAGTTTGGGAGGAGACTGGAATACGCGCGGAAATACGGCGGTTGGCAGCCGTCCGCTCCGGAGTCATCCGCGATACGATCAGCGACAATATGGTGGTCTTCTGGATGGATTATGTCAGCGGTGAACCGCGTCCGCAGGAAGGGGAAATCGAGGTGGCAGCCTTTGTACCGATCCGGCAGCTTCTGGAAGATCCGCTTTCCTCGACCTATTTGAAAATCATCCTGCCCACGTACCAGAAGCGAGAACAGAGCTTGGGCGGAGACGAATACCCGATCGACCCCGTTTTTCAATACACACGCTATAAAATCTTCTCGCAATCGTGAGTATACGCTAGATAACAGCCATTGTTGCCGCTTACATAGCGGTTTTTTTCTGTTTTTCCTCGCTTTTTTCAGTTGAAGAATGCTGTCTTTTTCTGATATAGTTAGACACATCCAAAAAATCAGAATTTTAAAAAATGTCGGTTATGCGAACCCGGCGCCATGGGAAAGGAGCGATCATCATGAGAAAAGAACAGGAACAATGCCCATACTGCAATGGACAAGGCTATTTTCAATTGCTGCTGGGTGGGACAGAAAACTGTCCGGGATGCGAGGGCTCAGGTGCCCACTCGGAGGAGATGTCCGCAGCTGCCGGCAATCGATGAGGGAAGTCTTTGAGAAGCCGATGAAAGTCGGCTTTTTTTGTGCGCCGCCAAAAGCGAGGCAAGCCCCAGTTTCCCAATTGACCTTATGCTTTGATTTCGATAGACTAGAAGCGATAACGGGCCGTCGGCTGCCGCGGTCCCATTTCTGTCGGAAGAGAGCAGGAGGTCTAAAAGCTCATGAGCTTGCTGCAATTTGTGGTGTCTGTTGTCTTGTTTGCTGTGCTTGGATTCGGGATCGGCTTTATTATAAACATGATATTGCGTACCACCTGGATGCCCGTCATCCTCGTCTTCGGAGTGGTCGTGGGCGCATTGATCTACAAAAACATCGTTCCCGGCCTTTGGGACTCCATCATTCTCGGCGTCGGCCTGATTGGAGCGGTGGCCAGCGGCTGGACGATCCAGACACTTCGGAAAAAAGGATATCGGATGTTTTAACTGACTTAGAAAGCGGACCTTACTCGGGTTCGTTTTTTCTTTTTTTAAAAGCGCTTGGAAAGCGGCTGCGGGGGAGAGAAGCATATTTCCAGTCCTGCGCTCCGGTCTTCGTCCTGCGAGGAAGCGCAGACTGTCCGCTACACAACGATTCGCGGGGGAGCGTAAAAGTGGCAGCCGCTTCGTAGCGGAATCAGGTTACGCTCCTGATTCCCGCGAATCGTTGTTCCGCTGGGATGGACTTCGCTAGTCGCTTTGACTGGAAATATGCTTCTCTGTAGCGGTTGATTTACGAATGATCAGGAAGCGGGAAAGACAGGACAGACAGGTAATTTTTGATATTATTTTTATGTACATGAAACAAAACGAATAACCCATTTAAGAGGACGCGAATAAGGAGGAGTTATGAAAAGGGTTATATCGATTGTAACGTTAACTACCTTCACACTCCTGGCAACAGGATGCTCAAATGATAAATCTACAGTCGAACGTAAAGGTCTTACAGGATTCGTCGTAGAGGCAGATTACCAAAAAAACAGACTTCTTGTAGTTGAAAGTGATGAAACAAAACAGGGTGAGGATTATGAAGCTGAATGGTACTCGTTGAACAAGGATGCGATAATCCTTGACAATAATAGTAATCCAGCTTTGTTTACCGATGCTGAAGTAGGGTCTAAGGTCGAAACGTGGTCAACTTCACATTCTTTAGAATCGTATCCAGCGTCTACAGACCTGAGTAAATTGATAATTGCAGATGATGTGAAGCATCCTGATTCCCCCATGCTCCAAAAAACAGCCATACAAGCTGCTATCATTTATATAAAGAACCTTACAAATAGACCGGGAACGATCATTATCCAGAATGTGAGCACAAACGAAACAGAGTGGATCATTCAAATCTATCATTACATTTACAATGAAGAGAAGAGTTATAAGTTAGGAATTGATGCAACAACCGGAGAGGTCAGGGAGATCCAATAGTAGTAGTTCATCAATTCAGTGATGAGGGGCAGTTTTTCCTTACTTCTTAGACGAGACGATTCCCCACTTTTTTAACTTTCTAAGAAAAGCAACGAAAAACCCAACAGCTGTAGAGATGAAAAAGGAGAAAACCGCAAAGGTCTTTGGGACACCTGCCCAGGCTTGCGAGCAAAAGTGGAACGGCATTTGCGTCCAACCTGAGAGACTTCGAGGAATGGGCTGCTTTTGGACGCAGTTCCGCTTTTGCTCGCAAGCCGGACAGTATCCGCATCCAAGAAGTGTCCCACCGAACCTGCCGCGGTTTTCTCCTTTTTCATCTCCTCCACAACAGTCTGAACCAACCGTTTTTCCACCGATGAAAAGCCTCAAAAAAGAAACGCAAACCGCCCAAACTATCCCGAATATTTCAGCTTCTGGTTGAATTTGTGTATAGTTTCCTCCTCTCCGGGACAAGATTAGTAGCGAGAGGAGGTTTTTTACAGAATGAATGTGAAGCGATTGGTTAGTGTCATCGTTTTGGCTGTAACCGTCCTGACAGGCTTTGCGAGCGATGGATTGGGCTACAACGCGATCGGTGATCGATCTGTCCAGACCGCTTATGGAATTAGGGAAACCAGGGAAGGGCAGCAGGTCGTGAAAAAACGGGCTGTCTCCACCAGTTCATTTAGCCAGGTCATCGACAAAGCAGATGCGATGCTGGAGCAATATCCGAAAATCCGCGTTGTCGCTACCGGATACTACGCCGGATATGAATCAACGGGGAAACATCCGAGTCATCCATCCTACGGGATTACATATTCAGGCGTGAAGGTCCGTCGTGGCGAATACTCCACCATTGCTGCTGATCTGCGCGTGTTTCCACTGGGGACAGTGTTGTACATCCCCGGCTATGGTTACGGAGTTGTCGCTGACAAAGGAGGGGCTATACGCGGCAACAAAATCGACCTGTATTTTGAAACCAAGCAGGATGTATTCAAGCAGTGGGGGAAGAAGTCCGTAGACGTATACCTGGTCCGCCGGGGCGACGGGAAAGTAACAGAGGCGATGATGCAAGGGTTGAATGAAAAAGGGATTGCGGCGATGGCCGAACCTATTGACTAGTGTGATCGAAAGCAAACGAATGTGACTTTTAAAAAAGGATTTGCTTTAGCTATTTCAGCTGGCAAATCCTTTTTTCGCATGAGCTCTGATCAAAATCTTGCAGCGTTCCATGCAAAGCTTAGTTTCGAGAAGCGGGCAGCTTTTCGGCGAGCTCGGGGTGGATCAGGGAGACAAGACGCTCCAATCCGTCCAGGATACGCGGAGAGGGCCTGCAGTAGAGGCCTTCTTCCAAAAGGTGCACCTGCTTTTTCCGAATAGCCGCCATCTCTTGCCATTCAAGGCGATCAGTGATCATAGCCGGTTTAATCCTTCGAAGCTCAATGCCGCACCAGACTACGCAAATATGGTCGGGATTGCGTTCCAGGACCATCTCGCGGGTCGCTTTTACATTGGGGACGGAAAAATCGGCAAACACATTCATGGCGCCCGCGATCTCGCTTACATCCGTCAGCCAGTTGTCCCGGCCCGGGGTGTAGATCGGATTGGGCCACCACTCCCAGTAGAGCTTTGGCGTAGTTTCAGCAGCCAACGCTGTTTGCCTGATGGTTTCAGATCTTTCGACAAAGTGATTGGCAAGCCGCTCTGCTTCCAGGTGTCTGCCGGTCGCTTCCCCGACGAGCCGGATATCCCGCGGGATGTCGGTGAAACGCTGCGGGTTGAGGACGATATGGGGAATCCGGCGGGCAATCAATGCTTCCACATTCTTTTCCATTCCAGGGACACTGAGCGAAGCTACGACCAAATCCGGTTTGAGGGCTTCCACCTTTTCCATGTCGATGGTCAGGTCAGGTCCGACGCGAGGCAAATGCTGCCACTCGCCTGGCCAGTCAGAGTGATCATCCAGCCCTACCACTTCCTCTTTCAACCCCAGATAATAGAGAATCTCCGTATTGCTCGGACAGATGGAAACGATCCGCATAACCCTTCCCCCTCCGGTTGTGTAAAGATCAGACCAGGACAGATTTTTCGTCTCCTGGTCTTTCTGTCGCCTGCTTATGCATAGAAGAGACGATCGACGATAATGGCGATCACGATTCCCAGCCATCCGCCGATAAGCACCTCGATCGGCTGGTGACCGAGCAGTTCCTTCAGCTTCTGGGCCTTTTCCTGATTCGGACGGACCTTGAAGGTTTTCATGCCTTCCAGAAGGTGATTGAATTCATCTACCAGCTTATTCAGAACGACAGCCTGCATTCCTGCATGGCGGCGAACGCCAGCCGCATCAAACATGACGATGATGCCGATAATGGCAGAAATGGCAAACATGCTGCTGGTGAAGCCTTCGCGAATGCCGACTGCTGTGGACAGTGCGGTAACAGCTGAGGAATGAGAACTGGGCATACCGCCTGTGCTGAACAAAAGCGACCACTGCCACGTCTTGGTGGCAAAGTAAGTAAGGGGAATCTTGACAAACTGGGCAATTCCTATGGCAATCAAAGCCGCCCATAAGGGAAAGTTGTCAAATATCGCTGCCATAGTGAAAATCCATTCCTTTCTGCTGTGCACTTCTAGAGATTATTGTAACAGAACGGCGTTATGCTCATCCGTGAAGTTTTCGTTGGGATTTCGAGACAAGCCAATCTGTGTTACCATAAAGATGGAAGGTTTGAAACGGAGGCAACGCTTATGAGTTACCCCGAGCAGTATCTCCAGTTTATTGATTTGTTCAATAAAAAAGAATACTACGAGTGTCACGATCTGCTGGAAGAAATCTGGATGGAGGATAAATCCAACAAGTTCCTTCAGGGACTCCTGCAGATGGCAGTCGGGCTGTACCATTTCTCCGGCGGCAACATCAAGGGAGCGCGCTGGATGTTCGAAAACAGCCGCAAGTACCTGACGCCCTATGCGCCCAGGCACTGGGATCTGGACGTATCTGCCGTGCTTGCTTTTCTGAATGAATGCATAGCAGCACTTCCCGAGGAGAATGCCATCCCGTACACAGAGGCAAAGGCGATGCCGTTTCCTGACTTGCACCTGACGCTGGGCACGCGCTGAAAATCGGAAAACAAATGTGCCCATAATTGTATCCTATCACAGAGAAAGAAGGAAGAGTATATGAACGTCACTGTAGAAAAACGTATGGATGGGTGGAACGTCGCCTGCGACGAGCTGATCATTCCTCTCTGGAAAGGAGAGGAGATTGCGGCGGCGTATCCGGAGTTGGACCAACGCTTTGACGGCGGTCTTGCCGCGATGCAAGCGGATAAGGAGTTCAGCGGCGAAGCGAAGACAGTGGCTATTGTTCACACGATGGGAAAACTGGCGGCAAAAAAATTAATCATCGCCGGCATGGGCAATCCCGAGTCGTTTGACTTCGTTTCGGCACGGGCTGCATGGGGACGCGCAGCCAAGGTTTCCACGACGAAGGGGAAGGAAAAGCTCGTTGCGATCGATGTGCGGACGAAGGGAAGTCTGGAGCTGGACCGTCTGGCTCAGGCGATGACAGAAGCGTTTGGGCTCGCTTCGTACCATTACGAGGGCTACCGTCAAAAGCCGAAGCGCGAAGCGGAACCGCTCAGCACCGTTCAGCTTCTGGTCGGCAGCGATGAGGAAGCCGCGACCGCTATGGTCGGCGTGATGCGCGGCGAGGCGCTGGCGCAGGGAACCAATTTGGCCCGCACGCTTGTCAACGAGCCCGGCAATTACTTGACGCCGACCGCGTTGAAGGACGCTGTCGTGGCTGTCGCCGAGCGCTACGGTATGGAGTATGAAGTGCTGGCAAAAGATAAACTGGAGGAATTGGGGATGGGCGGCGTTCTGTCCGTTGCAAAGGGAAGCGCGGAGGAGCCGTTCGTCGTCGCCGTCAAATACCAGGGCAAGGAAAACTGGGAAGACGTCATCGGTCTGATCGGAAAAGGCGTTACCTTTGATACGGGCGGTATTTCCATCAAGCCGGTAGCCGGCATGGAGGACATGAAATCGGATATGGGCGGGGCAGCGGCCATGATCGGGGCTCTGGAAGCGATCGGGCAGCTAAAGCCGAAAGCAAACATCCTGACCGTGATCGGCTGTGTCGAAAACATGCCATCATCAACGGCCTACAAGCCTGGGGACGTCATCACTACGATGAGCGGGAGAACCGTTGAAATCATCACCACCGATGCGGAAGGCCGACTCGTTCTGGCGGACTGCATTACATATGCCAAACAGAAAGGCGTTTCCTGCCTGCTCGACGCGGCTACCTTGACCGGGGGCATCGTCGTCGCACTGGGCCACTACTGCTCCGGTGTCATGACGAACAACGACGCTTTGGTGGGAGAGGTACTGGATGCTGCCGGCCAAGCGGGTGAACGGCTCTGGCAGCTTCCGACCTTTGACGAATACCGCGAGCTGAACAAAAGCCGTTTTGCCGATCTGAAAAACTCGGGCGGACGTTACGGTCACGGCATTATCGGCGGAGTCTTTTTGCAGGAGTTTGCCGAAGAGACGCCGTGGGCACATCTGGACATCGCGGGCACAGCGTATTCTGCCAGCGCGAATGATATGAACCCGGCAGGCGGTACAGGCGTCATGGTACGTACCATCGCCCAGTTTGTGATGAACCGCAGCCAGGCATAAGTACAGATACACGATCAAATAGCCAATCATAGCGGAATGAAGGAGGAAGTTATCCATGTTCCAAAATCCAAGCGATGAAAAACGCCGCCAGCTCCTGCAGGAGGCAAACACAATCGCAGTCGTAGGTCTTTCCGACAAGCCGGATCGGACCAGTCACATGGTAGCGGCAGCCATGCAGAGCGCTGGCTACAAGATCATCCCGGTCAATCCGGTGATCGCGGGAAAAACGGTACTGGGTGAAAAAGTCGTCGCCTCGCTTACCGACATCGACGAGCCTGTCGACATTGTAAACGTCTTCCGCCGCAGTGAGGATACTCCTCCCGTGGCCGAAGAAACGCTGAAGATGAAGCATAAGCCGAAGGCATTTTGGCTGCAGCAGGGCATCTCCAACGAGCAGGCGGCAGAGCAGGTGTCCAAGGAAGGCATCGACGTCATTATGGATCTGTGCATAAAGGTGGACCACGCTCTTTTACGCATTGGCAAGAAGTAATGGCTGCACAAAAACAACCGTGGAATGGTTTCGGCGAAGGAGTGAAGTCAGATGTTTTACAACAAGACAGCAGAGGCAAAAAATGACCGTGTCCCACCGAATCAAAAGGTGACGACCGGCTTCCCTGTATTGCATTACGGCGAAGTGCCGGAGTACACCGATCTTGCTGCGCAGTGGAGCTTCCGCATCTTCGGGCTCGTGGAAGAGGAAGTGACATTGTCGTACGAGCAGATGATGGCTCTTCCAAAAGGAACGACCACGAACGACATTCACTGCGTTACAGGCTGGAGCAAGCTGGACAACGTCTGGGAAGGCATCCCCGTAGAAGAGATCGTCAAGCTCGTCAAGGTCAAGCCGGAGGCCAAATACGTCATGCTTCACGCGGAGCA
The DNA here is from genome assembly GCF_037964015.1 of Brevibacillus sp. FSL K6-6036. Lineage (NCBI taxonomy): Bacteria > Bacillati > Bacillota > Bacilli > Caryophanales > Paenibacillaceae > Brevibacillus > Brevibacillus sp. FSL K6-6036. The sequence continues at coordinate 4,008,815 of NZ_CP150173.1, read as the reverse complement.
CGGCTGGACAGCCAACATGCCGCTCAGCGACTTTTTGACGCCGGGCAATCTATTTGCCAACAAGCATAACGGCGAGGAACTGACGCCGGACCACGGCTGGCCGCTCCGTTTTGTCATTCCTCACCTGTATTTCTGGAAGAGTGCAAAGTGGGTGCGCGGCATCGAGTTTTTGGAGCGTGACAAGCAGGGCTTCTGGGAGAAAAACGGGTATCATATGTATGGCGATCCCTGGAAGGAGCAGCGTTTTGCGTGGGATTAAATAGACGTAGAAAGGAGGCGGAGAAACCGCCTCTTTTTTTTGAACCATAGCGGGACTTCTACTGTTCAATCCTCGGCCTCGTAGGATAACAGTCCGGCATTTTCACATCCGATACCTCAGACAGCTTCATCAAGTAATAACACTCCTCCCGCGACATGTGGTCGGCCATCAGCGGAGACAGCACGCCCAATACTTCATCCCGCAAGCGCATTTCCGTCAATTCATGCAAGAAGGATTGGAAAAGCTGAATCTCCATTTCTGCCTGGTGATGGAAACGGCTTAGCGCAGGAAAGCTTTGCAAATGGGTACGGAGATATCCGGCCAATTCAACGGCTTTTAGATAAAAATGTTCAAACTGCTTCGTAAAATGATGGCTTTTTTGCTTATAGTCATGTTCCACCATGTCCAGAAGCGAACTGATCGTAGCAGCGTGCCCGGCAGCGTCAGACAGCCACAGCAGATGATAATGAACGGCATGAAAAGTGGGAGTTTCGCTTCCGGAAAGGACATCGTTGAGGATTCGTTCGTATTCCTCCAATTCGTTTACCATGTGGTTTAAAAAAGTGGGAGGCAGGCTGATCGCAATCTTTCCAATAAGATGCCGCTCCAATAGATGAAGCTTAAATTCACGCAATTTCTCCGTGAAGAGGCTTGCCTGTTGATTCAGCAAATGAATGTCCTCGCCAGAAAGATTTTGGCGTGCGCATTCAAGCAGCTTGTCAAAGGACTTGATAAAGTGGCTTGCTTGCTCAATCTCACGGGTCTCTTTTGGCGCCAGTGACTGATGAATAAACCGGGCATGATCGCCGAGTATTTGCAGCCAAAATCTATGTTCAAACATAATGTCACTTTGTACATCGACTTTGTTTTTCATGTCATTCCCTCCCTTTGCACACTTCAGGGTATGTGCAGGAGCCCAAATGTGTGTAAAGGGTGAACAGGGGAATCGGATGCACCCCGTGGAAGTGAGATTGGCCAGTTATCTGTTGTCTGTCTGCTTTGATGCAGCCGATTCCCGGTTTCAAGGGCAATTGAGCACAGCCAGTCTGAGGGATGCCGCGAACTTAATCGGAACCAGCTACCGACATCTGAACAGGGTCATCCGGCAGTTTTGCACGGAGGGTCTGATCGAACGCAGCAAAGAGTACATCCTGGTTGCGGACAAGGAAGGGGTAAGAGCGCTGGCAGGCGATAATATTTACGAATAGACACATGGCAATAGGCTTCAGAAGAGCAGGGCGGCGATCAATCATCATCCAGGGTGCAATCACGGGAGAGGAAAACGTATGATATCGGGACGGATACTTGCAGTTCTCGCAGGTTCGCTGGTCAGTTTGCAAAATATTTTCAACAGCAAGATAAATGAACGAGCGGGATCCTGGGCAACCACGGCGCTCGTATTAGGCATGGGATTTTTGGCTTCGCTTGTGATCGGTCTGCTATTTGAAGGCGCAGAGCTGTCTGTCTTGGAAAAGATGCAGCCCTGGTACTGGTTTAGCGGTTTGATCGGAGTTGGAGTAGTCATTTGTCTGGTGCAGGGGATCAGGCTGCTCGGCCCAACGTACGCCAGCTCGGTCGTTTTGTCAGCGCAGCCCGGATTTGCGTTATTGTGGGTCTCTCTAGGCTGGTTCGGTTTGGAGCAAGTCCCGTTTACTTTCAAACAGGTGGTCGGCGTGCTGGTCCTCGTCGGCGGTATCATCGTTTTTAAATTTGGCGGTAAACATGAGGCGCAGGAGTCGTCCAAGCAGCCAGCGTAGATGATCCGTTGAGCTTTCTCGCAGGCGATGACCTGTGTGCACATTCCGTTTTCGTTATCGGAAATAGCTGCCATCCGTTTGCCTCTTCTCCCTGGCGGTTGCGCTCAGGGATTTTTTATTGGGCAGGCGGGTACTGCCACTACAGCTTGACAGCGAACAGCCAGAGAATCACCCCAGCTACGGCAGCACCTAGCAGGAGCAGCACCGCCCATTTTGTGCTATTTCCCTGCTGCTTTGCTTGTACTTGTTCCTGACCCTGGCTCTGTTCTTGTTCCTTTGGTTGTTTCTTTCTGAACAGCAGCGGCAATTGAGAAGCGGCTATCGCGGCAATGCCCGAAAAAATCCAGAACCGCATCGTTTTCTTCGTTTCGTTGTCTTCCATGCTCTGCACCCTCCTAATAGCTTCAGTATGCGTCAAATGCCGGGAAATGTTGTAGGAGGAACGGGTTTGTCCAACGGAGTCTAAATTGGCTGTATGGGCAGCATCGCTGCATAGAAATATTGCGTTGGGAAATTTTATGGTTAAAAAGGGTGGGCTCATGAAGATCAAGGATAGGGTTTCTTTATTGCTCGCCGTCAGCCTGTGCCTGTTGACCATCGGTTGCCGGACAGACCCCGGCCAGCAGCTAAACCAGCAAAGCGTCAAATCCCCGGCATCTGCCAACCAAACGGCAAAACCAGTCATACTGATTGTCATTGATTCGTTGATGGACAAGCCATTGCAGGAAGCGATTCGGCAAGGCCGCGCCCCCGCTTTGAAGCATTTGCTAGCCAACGGGCACTACTTTCCGAAGGTCGTCAGCTCGTTTCCGACGATGTCCGTCACCATCGACAGCACTTTATTGACCGGGACATACGCAGATCGGCATCATGTTCCGGGCCTTGTCTGGTACAGCGGCAAAGAAAAGCGGATGATTTTCTATGGAAACGGCCCAAAGGAGGCCATGAAAATCGATCAGCCGCAAGTATTGATAGACTCCGTGCAGCAGTTAAACCAGGTTCAATTGAACAAGGAAACGAAAACGATTCATGAGGAGCTGGCGGAAAAGGGAAAAAAATCGGCGTCGATCAATGCGATTGTATTTCGGGGAAAAACGGAACACAGCTTGAAAGTCCCCGGCTGGATCTCAGCCGCCACTCATATGCCAGACGCATTGAACGTAACGGGACCTGAATGGCTTTCCTATGCGGCGTTTGCACAACTGGACCCGAACAACCGCCACGACCGTCTGTGGAAAAAGTACGGGATGAACAATGATTTTTCCGGTCATGACGTGGCCTATTTGATCACGAAAAAACAGCTTCCGCCTTTTACAATCGCATACTTCCCGGAGAATGACATGACCGTCCACAGAGGGGGCGTCGCCAACCTGGATGGGATAGCAAAAGCGGATCAGGCGCTGCAGGTCGCGCTTAACGCTTACGGCTCGTGGGATCGGGCGGTGAAGAACGCCGTTTGGATCGTTATGGGGGACAGTGCACAGAGCGCCGTGTACGACGACCGGGACAAAGCGACGGTCGACCTAAGACCGCTATTGGCTCCGTATCGGATCGCGAAAATCGGCCAACCGGTAAGGCCCGAGGATCAGGTTGTGATTTCCACCAACGAGCGCATGGCTTACATCTATGCGATTGATGAGAAGGTCCGGTTAGCCGACATCGTGAAGCGGCTGCAGGCCGAGGACAAGCTCGATATCATTGCCGTGAAAGACGGCAAAAACGTGCGGGTTACTGCAGGCAATACCAGCGATCAGTTTTCTTATCGTCCCGGCGGAAGATACACGGATGAGTACGGGCAAACATGGACGATATCGGGAGAACCGAAGCTGGCGGATATTGTGATTGCCAATAAGCGGATCAAATACGGGAAGTATCCGGATGTTTTGGCGAGACTGTACGGTGCGGTGCATTCTCACGAAGGAAGGTATGTTGTCGTCACGATCAAACCCGGATACGAACTGGTCACGGAAAGCTCCCCCACTCATCTCGGCGGAGGAGCTCACGGTTCGCTTCATGAAAAAGATTCGCTTGTCCCGATGATTGTAGCCGGAACAGACACCCGGCCAAAAACGCTGCGCCTCATCGATATGAAAGACTGGATTTTGCAATTGGCAAATCAGTAGAGAACAAACTCCCTCGCTGCCTGGACAGCACAGGGAGTTTGTTTGAAGCATTACAGGCTGCTCGCCCCGCGACTGATTATGCCTTTGACGGATCACCCATAAACCAGGATATATACGTGCACCGCTTGCAAATCAGGATGGCTGCCTCTTTGTTTGCCCAATCCAGCCCGAAAAAGGTAGCTCCCCGCGAGTTTAACTGTCTATAGTCCTTGTCAAACGTGTCGTTTTGACAGCACGGACAAGTGAGAATCGTCCCGCCGATTTTATATTTCAAACCCATTCACTCCCTGTCATTTGATACATAAAAATACGAAATTACCCAAAAAAAGGTTTCAAAAGGAGGCGGTCTGTGTGTCGTGGCAGTGTCCTCAAAAGGAGCGGCTTCCTCCCAAAACAAGTGATTTGGGGACTGAAGCGGAGCTTTTTGCAAAAAAGCAAGCGGCCATAGGAAATCAATGAGTCCATGGCCGCATGCCGTTTATTGGTGCTTGTTATGTAATCGGTTCGAAATCTCATCCAGCGTGTGGATGATCAAAAAGAGCTGGTCGGAGGTAGCAGCCACCTGTTCAGCAGAAACAGTGGAAAAGGCTATCTGTTGGTCAATTTTTTGCAATTGGTTGGTAATCTTCAGCAGAGATTGATGGATATGTTTGGAGGAGGCATTCGATTTATCCGCCAATTTTCGCACCTCATCCGCAACGACGGTAAAGCCGCGGCCGTGCTCGCCAGCTCTGGCAGCTTCTATGGCGGCATTGAGTCCAAGCAAGTTGGTCTGCGAAGAGACTTCCGAAACGAAGTCGCTGAGCTTTTCGATTTCTTCGTTGTGCGTTTTCAGAACATCCATGGAAAGGGCAATCTCTTCATTGCATTCGGCAAGCTTTGAAGCCGACTCGGCAAATACGGAAGAGATCCGAACGGCTTCCTGTGTCGTGGTCGTAAGCTCTGTTGCCATTTGCTCCATTCGCTGGCGATATGCCAAATTTTCTTCCATGGTATCCCCGATGTACTGCTCGAGAATGATGGCAGAATCAAAGAAAACTCGTTTGCTAAGCGCGCGATAAAAGGCATGCCCATCAGGCAAGGCTTGGATTCTTTCAGCAAACAGGCGCAAATAGAGAGAGTATCCGCCCAGAAACCAGGAAGCGGACAACCCGATCTTGGCATGGATAGCGCCTATTTTTTGCCGAGTGTGTATATAGTCAGCATCAATGACGGTAGAAGAGAGAGATTCCAGGTACCGCAGTTGTGTTTTCTTTAGTCTGTCTACAGTACTGTTGGTACGAATGAGTTGGTCGAGAATCGAGTGTCTCTCCAACTCCTGATAGAAACAGTCTACGATCTCTTCCGAGTAAGTCTGAAAAAAGTCGCGATGTGAATGCAAAAGATTCAGATCGTCTTTTGTCAGGTCATAAAACGCGAGGAGTTGGCTCCATTTGTTCTCTAGCGTAACCATGATGTGTGCCCCTTTTAGAAAAATAGAAAAATATATTCTCAAATTTTACCAGAGTTGAAAGTAGGATGAAACCCAAATTTTTCATGCACGGGGTTGTCATTCCTTCTTCTCGAACTATTCCCGAATGTTTCTGCATGCGAAACCTGATGGGTTTGGCACTGTGATTCAGCACAGTTTGGAGAATAAAATCGCAAGATCCGGGCATAATAAAAAATACGCTGTTAACAACCTTTTTCATCCCCCCGCTTTGGCGGGGGCTTTTTTTGTGCGCCCAGCATGGGCGATAGCTATAGGGTGAAAGTCCCGAACGGGGGTTGGCTGTACCAACCGTTAGCTCAAGGCAAGGGTGTCGACCGCGAGGTCGAATCTGAAGGAAGCCGGCGGCAAAATCCCGACCTGAGGTACACGAACCCAATTTGAGGCTGTTGTATCCGGGCGAGTCTGCCAAACAAGACAAAGCCCCATACAGCCAAGGGATACAGTAGTAAACTTGGGCAGGTACATGGGATGAAAGTTATCGTTCTTACCTGGGGAGGTCTGCATGAAACGCCTTCAACTGTTGGTAACCGTCTCCGTAAGGAGACGCTGAACATGCAGAAGTCAGCAGAGGCCATAGTACCCGAGTAGAGGACGCTTGAATGGGGAAGGGCCGAACATCAAGTCAGCATGCGATCCATGTCTTTTGATACGGTACGTCGAAGCAGAATTCTGTCAAGGAACTACTTTTGAAGAGCAGGGGTGAAGCCCCGAGGGTACAAAAGAGGGCTGAGTATCGTACAGCAAGCACGGAGTCCGCATGTGCGAAGGAAGGAACATCATTATGGATTTGCTGGAAAAAGTCTTATCACGGGAAAACTTACGGATGGCACTCCAACGAGTGGAGGAAAACAAAGGTGTCGGTGGAGTCGATGGTGTTTCAACCGAACAACTACGCGATTATCTACGTGAACACTGGCAAGCCATCCGCGAGAAGATGGAAAGGGGAACCTATAGACCTTCACCTGTTCGCAGAGTCGAAATCCCGAAACCTGACGGTGGTGTAAGGTTATTAGGCATTCCCACCGTGGTAGACCGCTTTATTCAGCAGGCCATCCTCCAAGTGTTAACGCCGATCTTCGACCCCACCTTCTCGGAATCTAGCTATGGGTTCCGTCCAAAACGTAGCGCTCACATGGCAGTAAGGAAAGCGCAAGCGTATATCTCCGAAGGATATCGTTTCGTGGTGGACATCGATCTAGAGAAATTCTTTGATCGCGTAAATCATGATATTCTAATGAGCCGTGTGGCTCGAAAAGTTCAGGACAAGAGAATTTTAAGACTGATTCGTTCCTACTTGAATGCGGGGATCATGATAAATGGCGTCTGTACAACATCAAGTGAAGGAACACCGCAAGGTGGGCCGTTAAGCCCACTTTTGGCAAATATCCTACTTGATGATTTGGACAAGGAACTCGAAAAGAGAGGCCACCGTTTCTGCCGCTACGCAGACGATTGTAATATCTACGTGAAAACAAAACGGGCAGGGGAACGAGTAAAGAAGAGTATTCAAAACCACTTGGAGAAGGTACTAAGGCTAAAAGTAAATGAGGAGAAAAGCGCGATAGACCGACCATGGAAACGAAAATTCTTGGGCTTTAGTTTTACCTTTGCAAAACAGACAAGGATTCGCATCCACCCCAAATCCCTCCTCAAGCTAAAAGAGAAAATCCGCACGATCACGAATCCGGTGTGGAGCATCTCGATGGAGAAGCGGATTGAAAGAATAAATCAGTACCTCATGGGCTGGATTGGATATTTCGCCCTTGCAGACGCGAAGGGCATTCTACAATCCATTGAGGAATGGACAAGGCGCAGGCTCCGTCTTTGTTTGTGGATGCAGTGGAAACGCGTGAGAACCAGATATCGAGAACTTCGTTCTCTTGGCATATCTCACGTAAAAGCCATTGAAATTGCAAATACCCGCAAGGGTGCATGGCGTACCACAAAATCTCCGCATATACACAAAGCCCTCGGCATTGCCTACTGGCAACAACAAGGGCTGAAAAGCTTAGTGCAACGATATTCTCAAATTCGTCAAGCTTGGTGAACCGCCGTATACCGAACGGTACGTACGGTGGTGTGAGAGGACGGGGGTTAGTCGCCCCCTCCTACTCGATTGCTTTTTTACAGCAATCATTGTAACAATTACTTATTTAAATTTATTATAAAAAAGTATTGATTTTATTTTGAGAAGTGTTATCATTTGTTTTGTAAGAACAAACTGGTGAGGTGAATAGGTGATGAGTGCAAACAAGAACAACAACCTGACGACTAGCTGGGGTGCTCCGGTCGGGGACAACCAAAATTCGATGACAGCCGGTTCCCGCGGTCCCACATTGATTCAGGATGTGCATCTGCTTGAGAAATTGGCGCATTTCAACCGGGAGCGCGTGCCAGAACGGGTCGTGCATGCCAAAGGCGCCGGTGCGCATGGCTATTTTGAAGTCACAAATGACCTGACAGCGTACACCAAAGCTGCTTTCTTGTCAGAAGTAGGCAAACGTACACCTCTCTTTGTTCGCTTCTCGACGGTTGCAGGCGAGCTGGGCTCGGCCGATACAGTCCGCGACCCTCGGGGTTTTGCCGTCAAATTTTACACAGAAGAAGGCAACTATGATTTGGTAGGGAACAACACGCCTGTTTTCTTTATTCGGGACGCGATCAAGTTCCCGGATTTCATCCATACACAAAAAAGGGATCCGAAAACGCATTTGAAAAATCCGACAGCGGTATGGGACTTCTGGTCTCTTTCCCCAGAATCCTTGCATCAGGTGACGATCTTGATGTCTGACCGCGGCATCCCTGCTACTTACAGACATATGCACGGCTTTGGCAGCCATACCTTTAAATGGGTCAATGCAAAGGGAGAGTCCGTCTGGGTCAAATACCACTTCAAAACGGAACAAGGGATCAAGAATCTAACGCCCGAAACAGCGGCTCAAATTGCCGGTGAAAACCCTGACTATCATACAGAGGATCTGTTCAATGCGATTGAAAAAGGCGACTATCCTGCGTGGAGGCTATACGTGCAGATCATGCCGCTGGAGGATGCCAATACGTACCGCTTTGACCCATTTGATGTGACGAAGGTATGGTCGCAAAAAGACTATCCGCTGATCGAAGTTGGGCGCATGGTGTTGAATCGCAACCCGGAAAACTACTTTGCCGAGGTTGAGCAAGCGACATTTTCACCCGGCACGCTTGTTCCCGGCATTGAAGTGTCTCCTGACAAAATGCTGCAAGGACGCCTGTTTGCCTACCATGACGCACACCGTTACCGCGTAGGGACGAATCACCAGATGCTGCCGATCAACCGGCCGCGCAACGAGGTGAACAACTATCAACGCGACGGACAGATGCGTTTTGATCAGAACGGTGGCGGCTCGGTGTATTATGAGCCCAACAGCTTCGGCGGTCCGACGGAGGCGCCCGAGCACAAGCAAACGGCTTATCCGGTGTCAGGCTTGGCCGACAGCGTCGCCTATGATCGGGATGACCACTACACGCAGGCCGGAGATTTGTACCGGCTGATGAGCGAGGATGAGCGCGCGCGTCTGGTTCAAAATATTGTGAATGCGATGAAACCGGTGGCAAAAGAAGAAATCAAGCTTCGCCAAATCGGACACTTTTACAAAGCGGACCCCGAATACGGAACACGTGTTGCCGAGGGACTTGGCCTGTCTGTACCGGAAGAAGTGAAATAAGACGGTCGGGACTGTCTGCTTCAGCCGTTTGGCAAAGCGGGAAATAACGAAGAGGTGAAAGACGATGAACCTTCAAAAGGTGCTATGTCCGGTCTGCCAATCGGAAATCAGGTATTTGAAGCACAGCATTATTTGTGATTGCGGCATGCGGCTGAAGCCAAAACGGAAACGGGCGTAGGCAAGATAGGCGCCTTTTGAGGGTGGATACGAGAGCAAAAAGACGCGGCAGCTTCAGCCTGCCGCGCCTTTGCGTATCGTGATTTGCCACTGGGCATCATCGGTTTGTTCGAAGGAGACGACCTGATGTCCGTTTTTGACGGCCCATCGGGGCAAGCTTTCTGTCGCTTGCGTGCAGTCAAAATCGATGATCAGCTCCTGTCCCGGCGCCAGCTCCTTAATGGCGCTTTCCGCTTCGACCAGCGGGAAGGGGCAAACCATGCCGATGACCTGCAAATGTTTTTTCATGCGGATTCTTCCTTTCTTAGAAGAGTATGAGGCAGTGAAAGCATTGTGCCTGGCCGCAGCAAAGCCAGTCGGCAGCAAAGCCGGTCGCAGCAATGCTAACTGCCAAAGCCCACGGCAGTCACAGTTTCGCGAGGGTAAAGCTTACGATCGTCAATCTGCTACCGATCGTCAAACCGCTACCGACTGGCTCGGGGCTGCTCCGCTGTTGGCTTTGCGTTTTCCGCGAATGATCACAAAATAGGTGGCAACCCAGGTGCCCAAAATGATGAACAAGGTGGCGACCCAGCCCTGCCAGGTGAACAGCGACGTGTTGACCAGCCCGTTTCCGATCGTGCAGCCGCCGGCGATACTGGCGCCGAAGCCCATGAACAGGCCGCCAAAGAAGTTGTTCCGGATCGTTTTGATGTCAGGCAGCCGCCAGCGGAACTCGCCGCTGCCCTTGGCAGCGACGTAGGAGCCAAGCGCGATGCCGATGACCAGAAATACAGCCCAGTCGAGAAATTTGATGTCGCCGGTCGTGATGTAACGCAAAAGGTTGCCGCTCGGAGTGGTAATGCCCAGTCCAAACATGCGGCCGGTAGCTTCGCTCATCGGCCATGCCGCAATGGCGATTACGCCGACGATCAGAGCGGTCACAAACGGATGCCAGCGTTTTTCAAACAGCAGATGGGCAAGCCCTGTTTTTCGCCGTTTCAACGTCGGTACGGCGAAGGACGGCTGGCGCAAATGCCTCCAGACGATCAGCCCGACGAGAACAGCAAACAAGGCGACGAGCACCCAAGGGGAAATCCCCAGAGTCGTATAGATAAACACATCCTCGCTCTTTTGTCCGGTCAAGGCATCGGAAGCCGGCTTTAAAACGCCCCATTTTGTCGCCACGGTCCCCAGCATGTAGGCGAACAGCGCGATCCAGCTGCCTAGTAGCCCTTCGCCCGCACGGTACCAGGTGCCGGTTGCGCACCCTCCGGCAAGGACGATCCCCAGGCCGAAGATAAATCCGCCTAGTGTCGCTCCGAGCCACGTGAACGGCACTTCCGAAAGCTGGATCAGGCCGAGGCCGGCCAGAGCGTAGACGCCGATGCTCTGAACGGCGATGGCAATCAAGACGGCGATGAACATGCGATTGTCCTTGACCAGAATGACATCGCGATAGGCGCCGACCACGCAAAACCGTCCCCGCTGCAAGACAAATCCGAGAGCGAGCCCGCAAAGAAGTCCCAATACAATTTTCGCTGCCATGTTCATCCTCCCCAAGCGTGGTGTTTTGATTGTAAATTATAAATACAGTAATTCCGATATGTCAAATATGAATTGTGTGGAAACTTGTTTTTGTTTCTTGCTTTGAACAACGCGTTGGAAAGGAAAACGGGCATAAGAAGAATCAGGTTTACAACTTCGTCTGGTATACTATTCTCAATCAACAATCGACTCGGAAGTAGGTTGCTATCATGATCTTTTTTGAAGTCATATTGCCCGTTCTGCTTATTTTTTTGAGCGGCTACGTCTTGCAGCGCATTTTCAAGCTGGATCTAAAACCGATCTCCACGCTTGCCATTTACGTTTTGACGACCGCCCTGGTGTTCCGCACGTTTTACAAAACCCCGCTGGATCTGCAGTTGTTTTACATTGTGATCATTTCGCTGCTGCTTCTGGCCGGATTGATCGTCATTACGCAGCTGACCGCAAGATTTTTCAAGTACGACAAGCAGCAGGAAAGCGCGTTGATGCTGTCGACGGCTTTCATGAACAGCGGAAACTACGGAGCGCCGATCATTCTTTTCGCGTTTGGGGAAACGGGCTTTCACTACGCCGTGCAAATCATGGTGTTTCATTCCATCATCATGGGCGTGTTCGGCGTCTATTTTGCTTCTCGCGGGGAAAATGGGGCGAGAACAGCGGTCAAGGCGGTATTGAAGCAGCCGTCCAATTATGCGGTCATCGTGGCGGTTGCGATGCAGCAGTTCCAGGTGGCCATTCCGGAGAGCTACTACCAGGCGATTGATCTCGTAGCGCAGGCGGCGATCCCTACCGTTATGCTGATCCTCGGGATGCAGCTGGCGAATGTATCGTCGAGCACCTTTGAATGGCAAAGCTTGAGTGTGGCCACCGTGATTCGACTGGTGGCCTCGCCGCTCCTGGCATATCTCATCTGTCTGTGCTTTCCGATTGATCCGCTATTGCAAAAGGTTCTGGTCATTCTGGCTGCTATGCCATCGGCTGCCACGACAGCGATGTATGCGATCCAGTTCAACATGCGCCCCCAATTCGTCTCCAGCAGTGTTTTGGTCACAACGTTGATAAGCGTGGGGACGCTGACGTTTTTGCTCAATATCATGCAGTAGGAAAAAAATGCCTGACATCCTGTCTGCGGCTATCGGCGGCGGGTTTGCTTCAAGCGTAAAGGTTGACATTTTACGTTTAACGTCTAAACTCGAAAAGTCTATCGTTGTTCACTTATAAAAATTGTTTGGGATTGTGGCATGCCTGTCCCGTGCTTCCCTCGCTCCGGCGGGGGATTTTTTTCGGACAAAAAATAAACTCCGCCCAAAAACTGCGGAGGTAGTAGGCATATGGCTTGCAGGCTAGCTGCTGAAAAAACCGCTGCTGGAGCGTTTCTTCTTTTTGTAATAGGAGCTGCCGTAGTAGGCATGCCCGTTTCCGTGAGGATGGCTGTGGCCTTTTCTGTGATGGTAATCGCTGCTGCTGTACTTGCGGTATTTGTGTGAATGAGTCGTTCCATGTTTGCCGAGCAGGTTGTTTAACAGTTTTTTAAACACGTTCATCACTCCCGCAGGTAATGGTTGCTCTATCCTTTACGATTGTGACGGCTGGAGGTTTCAGTCTAAATGGTATCCAGCTTGGCGACGGTCCTCTCGTTGTTCACATTTCCTGTGTTCAATGTGCTTTTCGGCTCGATCAGAATGACGTGGCATTCGCCTTCCGGTACGGACGGTTTGTGCTCCACGCCCTTGGGAACGATGATAAACTCGCCTTCCTCGACCCATTCATCCCGGTCGCGGAAATGCATCAGCAGTCTTCCTTTGACGACCAGAAAAAGCTCATCCTCATCTTCATGATGATGCCAGACGAACTCTCCCTGAAACTTGGCAAGTTTGATGTAGGAATCATTGAGGTCGCCGACAATCTTTGGACTCCAGTATTCCTGGAACAGCGCAAACTTTTGCGAAATATTGACCTTTTCCATCCCTGCACCTCTTTGGTTTATATTTGTCCACGTGCAAGTATGATTACGTTAGCCTTTTGATTATAGCACGCTGCTGATGTACCAAACGGGAGGGATTGCACTTTGACGAACAAAAACAGGCTGCCACAAAGGGCGCCTGTTCAGTTGTTTTTCGTGTATGCAGGTATCGGTATCGTTACGCTTCCCACGGCTGGATGATCCCGCAGGCCAAGCGCTTGCCGGAATTGCCTGCCGGCTGGGTGCGATAGTCGTCCGGGTTTTGATGGATGATGATCGTTTTCCCGATGATGTCTCTCACCTGGAACCGATTCGTGAAAAAGCTCATGCGGGCGTATCCATCGTTGGAGAACAGCACGGGAAAATCGCTCGCGTGATTGCCGTGGGGCTGATTCGTCGGATTCCAATGTTCTCCCGCCCGCTTGAATGGGTCCTGCGGATCGCCGATTTCGCAAGTGGTTCCATCATGTATATGGAAGCCATGGGGCCCGATTGGCTGCCGGCCCGCTGATCCCGGTCGGTAGGGAGGAAGGCCGGTTACTTCGACAAGAACGTCAGTGCCATAAGGAACTTCGGTAAATGTCACATAGCCTTGGAGATTGGGCGCCAAGGGACCCCCTTGTATCCAGGCAATCGCCCGGGCCGGTTGAGCGTGCACTTGCTCGGAATCCGCGACTGGATAGGGATAGGGAAAGCCCTGTTCTGAATAACTGTACATAACACTCCTCCACTTTCTGTTTTTGAGACTGCCTACTGTATCTTACGGTGAGCATAGGCATTGTGTTCTGGCTTTTGAAAGGTTGCCGATGATGACTGCCCGATTGTTTGCGATTCCGGTTTTGTCATGCTTCATCAGGAATCGAATGGAATACTTCTCACCGATAGATGAACAACTGCCATATGTCTGTCGATCAGAGAAAAAGGGTGTAGGCCCTGCGTTCTTCCTCAACCTAGGGCTACATGGAATTGCCTGCTTCTCAAGCTTTTCAACGAGTCAATAGGACAGAAGCAACTGCTGGGAATTACACCCAACAACCTATGTTTTATTGCAGGTAATTTACCTACTATTATGATTAATCAGAAATTTAATGGCGGTAAGGGGGAGTCTGCTTGAGCAAGCTGGAATCTGCATCTTTATGCGCAAGGAAAGTTTCTTCGCTGTTATTGGGTCTCACTGTTGCTTCGACACTGGTCTTCACGTCAGCCGTTCCGTCGCTGACATACGCTGCATCGGCAACAGCAGCTTCAAAAACCGCAACAGGCTTTTCAGCGGAAAAAGCGGATTGGCAACTGGAGTATGAACAGACTTTTGCCCAACTGGTCAAAAAGGAATCGCTGGCCCGCTATTCCAAAGATTTGAGTGAACGCTCCTCGCTGGTGGGATCGCCCGGCAATGAGGCCAATGTAGAGTATGCCGTGCGGGAGTTGAAAAAGGCGGGGCTTCAGCCGGAAGTGAAGACCTATCATGTCTACATGTCCGTTCCCAAAAAGATTTCGGTCACGCAAACCTATCCGCAAAAACGCGAGCTGCAGGTCATCGAGAAGCTGCCCAAAGGGACGAAGCACGCAAACGAGATTGTGCCGGGATACAACGCATATTCACCCGCTGGCGAGGTGGAGGCGGAGCTTGTATACGCCAACTACGGCAGGCCCGAGGATTTCGAAGAGCTGGAAAAACGGGGCATTTCGGTAAAAGACAAGATCGTCATCACCCGCTACGGTGCCAACTTCCGCGGCGTCAAGCCGGAACAAGCGGCGAAAAGGGGAGCCGTCGGCATGCTGATGTACAGCGATCCGGCCGATGACGGGTACATAAAGGGACTCGTCTATCCGGATGGTCCATGGAGACCTGCAGACGCCATCCAGCGCGGAAGCATCCTGTACATTTTCCGATATCCGGGCGATCCGCTGACCCCGGGAGAGCCGTCAACGCCCGATGCCAAACGGCTCGATCCGGCTGATGCGGATTCTCTGCCGACGATCCCGACGACTCCGATCTCTTACGGGGAGGCACGTTCCTTGCTGGAAGCGATGGAAGGAGAAGAAGCGCCGGAGTCCTGGCAGGGAGGACTGCCGTTTACGTACAAGATCGGACCGGGGCAGACGAGAGTAAAGATTTCCCTCGACATCGATTACAAGCAGCAGCCAGTCAATGACGTGATCGTCCGCATTCCCGGGGCAAAATATCCGGAGCAAATGGTGGTGATCGGGGCTCACCGTGACACTTGGGTAAAAGGGACAAGCGACGATCTGTCGGGCTGGACGGCCACGATGGAGATTGCCCGCGTCCTCGGGGAAATGGCGAAAAAAGGCTGGCAGCCGGATCGCACGATTGTCCTGGCCGGATGGGACGGGGAGGAATACGGCTTGCTTGGCTCGGTCGAATGGGCCGAGGATGAGCGCGAGGAATTGACGAAAAACGCCGTCGCCTATATCAACATGGACGGATTGGGCGGTCAGTTCTTCGGCGCATCTGCGGTGCCTTCACTGAAGCAGCTCGTATACGAGATCACGAAAGAAGTAACAGAGCCAAGAAGCGGCATGTCGATCTACGATGATTGGTATTTGAGATCGGGACGCAAAGAGCCGGCGATTGGAAAATTGGGCAGCGGGTCGGACTACACTCCGTTTATCCAGCACCTCGGCGTGCCGTCGCTCGATATGGGGTTCGGCGCTGCTGGCGGGCTCTATCACAGCGCCTATGACAACCTTGATGCGATGGAAAGGTTTACCGATCCCGGCTATGAGCATCATGCTGCCGGTGCCCGTTTGGTCGGAATGACAGCGCTTCGCTTGGCAAATGCGGAAGTAATACCGTTCAAATACTCCGATTATGCGGCCGACGTTCGGGCAATGCTGGAGGAGCTGGCCGATAAAGGAACGCTCGGTGTCGATCTGTCTCCGGTGATCGCTCAGGCTCAGGAGTGGCAGGCTGCGGCCGCTGCACTTGAGGAGAAGGCGGCGAATATCATCGAAGACGGCGTAACCGAAGAGGAGTACGGCGATTTGGCAAAGCTGAATGCGGCACTGCTCCAGCAGGAGCGCGACCTGCTCAAGCCAGAGGGGCTGTCCGGCCGTCCGTGGTATAAGCATCAGGTATGGGCGCCGGGGCTTACGACCGGTTATGCGGCGCAGCCTCTGCCAGCCATCGCTGAGGCCCTTGAAGCCAATGATCCCGCGGCATTGCAAAAGGCGGCGGAGCAGCTGAAGGAAGTGTTGGCAAAGGCGGCAGAAACGGCTCGTTCGGTGAAAGAAGAATAGGCAAGCACTCGGGGGTGTACAGCCAAGAGGTCCGCGTGAATGCGGACCTTTTTCGTGTACCGAACCAATGTCGGGTGCGGAACCAATATCGAGTGCAAACCACTATCGAGTACCGAACCAATTTCACGGATACGCACATAATCAAGACGGTTTTGCAAACAGGGCCAGGTTCACTCGTTTGACAGAGAGAGCGGATGGTCCGTCACGGGTGCTTTGAACAAGACAAAATCGCCGGACCACATTCTTGAAGTGATCACGATCTTTTCCGTCCCTTGCTGAAAAAAATAACCCGAGCCTTCTTGCTGTAAAAAAGTCCAGCCCGCTTTGCCCATTTCTTCGATCAGCTTGTCTTTTTCTGCTCCTCTTTGGGCAGTAATGCCGTACCAGACATAGCTTCGTTCGGTTGCCAGTTTTCTGAACCGGCCGTTTGCTTCTCGCAATTGGGATACGACCGTCTGTTTCGAAACGGATGGAAAGGGCAGTTCGGGATAAAGAAAGGCAGGGCGGTCGGCAAAAAGGAGCATGCCGCCCAATAGACAAATCAGCAAAAAGAGAAAAACTGTTTTTCTCGCCATATGTTCGCAGCTCCATTCAATCGTGGTCGGGTCATGCGATAGAAATCTTTTTACCAGCGAACCATTTGAGAACATGAGTTCGTTTGTGTACAATGTAATTTATGATGCTTGGTTCACACGATCTCTAACTTTTATATACAACATGCTCGTCAACGGAGGGATGACAATTGATCGAAACCATCATGGTTCCATTGGACAGTAAAATGCAGCGGGTGCCCGTGCTGACTTCCAAACATCTGAAGGTGTACGGCTTGCTGATCAAGGGTACGGACATAAACGAGCTTGTAGCTGACAGAAAGACGAGACATATTATAAATGAGCTGTGTCGTCTCGGGTGGGTAAAGCCTCGTGCCGAGAGGAAATATTCTTCGCAGAGATATATCTGATTTTTCAAAACTGAATTGTTTTACAAAGATTCATGAAATTTTAACACATTGCAAGAAAAACGATCACATTTATCGGATATAATGGGGGTGAAGTACACAGGAAGCATCGAAAGGGGTAAATACTCTTGAATCTGGTGTTAACGGAAGTACAATGCAAGGAATGCAAGGCTCGGCTCACGGAGTATGAGATCGAAAACAACAACTCTGTTTGCATGGATTGCTATAAGGAGACTCAAGAAGATAATTAATCTGTTTGGATAGAAGGACCCGTCTTTGCGATTGCAGCAGAGACGGGTTTTCTTTTGCCGCGTCCATTCAAAAAGAGATTCGCCTGCATTTAAAATTTGCATTCACCATTGAAAACCAACAAATCTTTTCCGGCAGACCTCTGGATCAGCGCTTCCGACCCGTGGTTTTCGGCGAATTGTCTTTCCTCATCGGTTATCGGAATCATCCAGAGCAGGTTGACCGGGTCTTCTCCCATGTCCGGAAAAGAAATAGCAGGAGCATTCGCCGGTTGGGCGAGCAGGACAGATGTGAACCTCTCGTGAATCTGGCCGATTTCGCGGCAAGGAATAGTATGGCCGCGGGCGAAAAAGGTGAGGTATGACCAGGGCAGCGAGGTTTGCCCACTGATGTATTGCAGCATCTGCTTTTCGTTTTTGGCCAGCCACTCTGTTTCGCAGGCAAAGGCGAGCTCAAAGCGCCGTAGCTGCTCCGGTGTTTCCGTATACTGCTCGACCTTGGGCTGCGGCAGGATGGAGACGCCGAGTGTGACGACATAGGTGATCTCTTCCTTGACAATCTTGACCATCGCTTGAGGCGGCCAATGGCCACCGTCGATCGCGTAGTAGTTGTCGATCGGGCCCAGCTCTCGGGTGATGGCGTCAAGGTATTGCTGCTGCAGGTGCGTCCATGGATTCGCGTCCCAGCTTTGCCAAAACTGCTTGGCAGACTCTACGCGCTCATACAGTGCATTCGTCTCGGACGTTCCCAGCGGAAAGCACAGGTCCGACTCGCCGATGCAATCCCGGGCATAGGAAGGGTAGAAGGAACGTCCGTCGTCCGAAGGGCCGGCCCATCCGGGGATGACGCTGAGAATCTCCTCTTTGTAAAGAAGGGCGGCAGCATCGCATTCCTCAAACCAGACGATAGACAGGTGATCGGGGTCCAATCTTTCGGCACCTTCGGGATGGGCGCACAAGGCTCGCGGCAGCATCGGACCTTTGCCGCTTTCCATCGCCTCCAGATCGAGCGATTCCGGCGCTTTTTTGTAGTTTCGGACCCAGCAGGAGCGGATGCGGGCATACTCCTCGCCGGGGTAATCCCATAGGTAAAAGTAGACGCAATCGTCGTATTCTTCTACAAAGGCCTGGATAGGACAAAAGGGGGATAATTCCTCCAAAAGAATGTTTTTCATCTATTCACCTCAATAATCATGTTCTCCCAACCGATACATATATGGATTGATATACAACTTCAGGGTGGATATGGAAAAAGGATAGCACAGTTGTTGCGAAGGAAACAAATTTAGAAATAGTAAATCAATTTTCTGGAAGAGAGGGTTTGCCATGCAGCAGTGTACATTGTACGTTTCCATTCAAGATCGTGAAAGCGTAACGGATGCCATTCGGAAGGCGTTTTCCGAAAAAACGGTTGAAGTCTCAACAGATGGCCGGGCTGTGACCGTCAGCAGCAAAAAATGGTTCAGCAAAAGCACGATTACCTTCAATACGCTGAGAGAGGACCTCGATCCGGAAGCGTTTGACCAGATGAAAAGAGGGATGTACGGTTATTTTTCGCAGATTGAAACGCCTCATGTGCGTGTTCAACAGAAGCTGCTCATGCAAATCACGGCTCTCAATGTCGCAGTAGGAATCGTGTCGAGTGACGGGATCGACAAGGAAACGTTTCAAAAAATACTGGAGATTGCCCGAAGCGTGCATGGGATCGTTTTCCTCCCTACAGGCGAGATGCTCGACAAAGAGGGCAAACTCATTCTCGACACGGCAGGCGAATCAGAGCTGGAGGATTTTATCTTGACTGTCAGTGTTGATCTGATTGATGGACATATACACCCCACGCCATCGGGAGAGGCGCGCAAACAGAGAAGCATGCAGCTTCTCAGGGAGCAGGGAATCCCGGTGATTGATCACCTTCCTGTAATCGTCGGGGACGAAGATGCGGTGATCCGGACAAAGGATGAGATCGTCCAGCGAGCAATCGCACTGTGTCTGATCGCGGTTTATTCCGGCGGCATTGCCGAGAATGGCAATGTTGAGGAAGAGCGAGAGTTTATCGAGGGAATCATCGAGCAATACGGCGCGGAAGGATTCTTTACGGAAAAAGAGCGGGCCTTCCTGTACAACGATGCTCCCGACCGGACGGACACGATCCAGATGGTATGGATGTACGAATGCTACTGGGTGCTTCTATGGGCGCTCGGTTACGTGGAGACGCTTGATTTCCCATCAGACATTTGCGATGTGCAATCTGCCATTGACTGTCTGCGTCTCGCCGAAAACTACGATGCCTTCTACCAAAATGCGACGGTACGCAGCAAAACAGAAATCCTGGACCAGGCAGATTTGATATACCGTTACGACTGGGCATGTGTAGACGCGAGAATCAACAATCGTCCCGTCGCAGGCGGTTTAAACGACGAGGTGGTGCTGGAGAGGCACAGAGCGCTGAACTGGCTGGTGCGTTATATGGATGCCGACTGGGATGACGTTCAGATGGATACGTAAGGCAAGCCGTTTTTCGACATTTTGCTTCTATTTATAGAACATTTCTTGTCTATTTGCACAGACGGGCCGCTGCTGTTGTTTACTAGACGAATCGGCTGCTGCTGTCGGTTGAGCATGTTCTCTCATCGGGGTAAGATATGATCAACATCGTGTCAATAAAGTGATGGACGAACCAAAAAGGGAGCGTGCGACAGATGAACAACAGCCCGACGATGAAACAAGCATTGCTTGCGTATGTAGACGCATTCAACGCCGGTGACGCGGAACGTCTTCTCGCGTTGTTCGCTGAGGAAGCGACGGTGGAAGACCCGGTCGGTCTGGAGCCGAAGAGGGGACGAGCAGAGTTTGAGCAATTTTTCCGCTATGCCATCTCAGGCGGGGCCAAGCTCGAGCTGGTTGCGCCGCCGCGCGCTTCTTTCAGCAACCATGCAGCGGTCACCTTCATCGTGCACACCGAAATGGAAGGCCGTGCCGTCGGGATTCACGTCACCGATGTGATGACTTTCGACGAGAACGGAAAGATTGTCCACATGCGGCTTTTTGGGGACAGGATGACGTGCGTCCGGCGGATTCCCCCAACGCGTAAACTCCTCCAACACGTAGTCGAAGACATTGTCCGAGCGGATCGCAAATAGATTTGCAAAAATGATCGTCGGTTTTGAAGAATAGCATTTGGCAGGCAGCCAGGCTTGGATGTAATTCCGCCCGGCTGCCTTTTTTTGTGCGCCCAGCATGGGCGATAGCTATAGGGTGAAAGTCCCGAACGGGGGTTGGCTGTACCAACCGTTAGCTCAAGGCAAGGGTGTCGACCGCGAGGTCGAATCTGAAGGAAGCCGGCGGCAAAATCCCGACCTGAGGTACACGAACCCAATTTGAGGCTGTTGTATCCGGGCGAGTCTGCCAAACAAGACAAAGCCCCATACAGCCAAGGGATACAGTAGTAAACTTGGGCAGGTACATGGGATGAAAGTTATCGTTCTTACCTGGGGAGGTCTGCATGAAACGCCTTCAACTGTTGGTAACCGTCTCCGTAAGGAGACGCTGAACATGCAGAAGTCAGCAGAGGCCATAGTACCCGAGTAGAGGACGCTTGAATGGGGAAGGGCCGAACATCAAGTCAGCATGCGATCCATGTCTTTTGATACGGTACGTCGAAGCAGAATTCTGTCAAGGAACTACTTTTGAAGAGCAGGGGTGAAGCCCCGAGGGTACAAAAGAGGGCTGAGTATCGTACAGCAAGCACGGAGTCCGCATGTGCGAAGGAAGGAACATCATTATGGATTTGCTGGAAAAAGTCTTATCACGGGAAAACTTACGGATGGCACTCCAACGAGTGGAGGAAAACAAAGGTGTCGGTGGAGTCGATGGTGTTTCAACCGAACAACTACGCGATTATCTACGTGAACACTGGCAAGCCATCCGCGAGAAGATGGAAAGGGGAACCTATAGACCTTCACCTGTTCGCAGAGTCGAAATCCCGAAACCTGACGGTGGTGTAAGGTTATTAGGCATTCCCACCGTGGTAGACCGCTTTATTCAGCAGGCCATCCTCCAAGTGTTAACGCCGATCTTCGACCCCACCTTCTCGGAATCTAGCTATGGGTTCCGTCCAAAACGTAGCGCTCACATGGCAGTAAGGAAAGCGCAAGCGTATATCTCCGAAGGATATCGTTTCGTGGTGGACATCGATCTAGAGAAATTCTTTGATCGCGTAAATCATGATATTCTAATGAGCCGTGTGGCTCGAAAAGTTCAGGACAAGAGAATTTTAAGACTGATTCGTTCCTACTTGAATGCGGGGATCATGATAAATGGCGTCTGTACAACATCAAGTGAAGGAACACCGCAAGGTGGGCCGTTAAGCCCACTTTTGGCAAATATCCTACTTGATGATTTGGACAAGGAACTCGAAAAGAGAGGCCACCGTTTCTGCCGCTACGCAGACGATTGTAATATCTACGTGAAAACAAAACGGGCAGGGGAACGAGTAAAGAAGAGTATTCAAAACCACTTGGAGAAGGTACTAAGGCTAAAAGTAAATGAGGAGAAAAGCGCGATAGACCGACCATGGAAACGAAAATTCTTGGGCTTTAGTTTTACCTTTGCAAAACAGACAAGGATTCGCATCCACCCCAAATCCCTCCTCAAGCTAAAAGAGAAAATCCGCACGATCACGAATCCGGTGTGGAGCATCTCGATGGAGAAGCGGATTGAAAGAATAAATCAGTACCTCATGGGCTGGATTGGATATTTCGCCCTTGCAGACGCGAAGGGCATTCTACAATCCATTGAGGAATGGACAAGGCGCAGGCTCCGTCTTTGTTTGTGGATGCAGTGGAAACGCGTGAGAACCAGATATCGAGAACTTCGCTCTCTTGGCATATCTCACGTAAAAGCCATTGAAATTGCAAATACCCGCAAGGGTGCATGGCGTACCACAAAATCTCCGCATATACACAAAGCCCTCGGCATTGCCTACTGGCAACAACAAGGGCTGAAAAGCTTAGTGCAACGATATTCTCAAATTCGTCAAGCTTGGTGAACCGCCGTATACCGAACGGTACGTACGGTGGTGTGAGAGGACGGGGGTTAGTCGCCCCCTCCTACTCGATTGCCGGCCCGATCAGCTTCATGAGCAGGAGCATCGCGTAGAGAAGCCTGTTTTTCCGATGCATCGCAAGAGTTTTCAGGTCTCGGAGCGATACGATTTTCCCATTTGTGCGCCCAGGCCGAAGTAATGGCGGAAATTGTAAATGAGCGGAGACCAGGAGGCAGGATCGATGTAATTTTCTCCGAGGACGATATCCTCTGAGGCGTGCACCTTGACTGCCTTTACTTCCACAATGGCAAAATCCGGGCTGTGCTCGGGCGTGCGGATGTTTACGACCTTGGCCTCTATCTGGAGCGGGCATTCGAGAATCCGCTTCGGCTCTACGGTAGCGGAAGGCATCGGCGTGAAGCCGGCAGCCGCAAATTTGTCCTTTTCATAACGGAAGCCCATTTGCTCTTTATAGGAAGGAACGGGGTCCTTGCCGGTGAGCGGCGCCAGCAATTCTACCTGTTTCCACAGGGAAGGGTCGGGAAGATTGAGCACGCATTCGGGATGCTGACGCAGGTTCTCTACTGCTTTTCCGCCGTATCCGATGCCCATGACGATGCAGTCGCCGAGCGCCCAGGAAGAAGAGATCGGGCTGATATTGGTCGAGCCGTCTTCGTTTTTGGTTGTCAGCAATACGACAGGTGTGCCGTAATACAAAATGTTGGGCTGAATGCTTTTGTGAGCGAGTGCGTTTGTTTTCATAACCTACCTCCATCGTTTCATCATAAGACGAAACGATTATAGCAAGCAGATATTTCGGCAGGGATCGAAGTATGGAATTATTTCGGGAAAGCTTTTGGCTGAAGCAGGCTCTTGTAATGATCGCGATACGCCCAGAGCAGGAAGCATTGCAGAACAAAGACGATGATTCCCAAAGGAAGCAGCGAAGGATCGGCGAACAGGTGAAACGTCAAAATATTGACGGCAACCGGGGCCAGAATGACCAGTGATAAAGGCACGAAAAAATTCAGAAGCAAGCCCAGTCCGCAGACGATCTCCACCGTTTTGACCAAGACCAATAAATACCCTTGCAAAAACTCCATCGCTGGCGGACTCGTCGGAAAGATCGGCGGCTGTCCGAAAATAACGAGGTAGCCGTTGAAGCCTGCGCCTAAAAAGATAAGTCCGAGTAACAGGCGGCACAGCAAAATGGTGGTTCGCATGATCATGACATCCTTTCTGGAAGGAGATAGGATATGCCACCGGGTGTGTGACCGGGTGGTCAATAAGGAAAGTATAGTCCGTTTTGACCGGGTGGTCAATACAGGGTGTGAACACTCAATTTTGCGGGGCCAAGCAATGCTCTGGAACGAAGGGTTGCCATTCCAAGCAGCATTGTCATTGTCATCGGTACGGGGGGCCGTGTCTTTGAGGAGGCAGCACTTGTGCAAATTGCCGGGCAACAAAAAAGCCTCGAAAAACCGATGGTTCCGAGACTCCAAGTATTGATGATGTATGCTTATTCAAGCAGATGCTGCTTGAGTCTTAACAAGCGCTCGGGCTGGATGCTGCAGGCCTGACACAAATAGGTTTCCATGTCTCCGTACTCATTCAGAATGCCCTGACAAACCTCCTCCAAATAGTCCCGGCGCACCTCCAGCATCGGCTTTACCTGATCCGGCGAAACTCGAAACAGACTCATCCACCTGATAAAGGTCTCGATTTTTTTCATGCGCGGCCCGATGGCATCGTTTGAAAACAGGTAGTCTTCCAACACATTTTGATAAGGGACCCCGACGAGAAGCTGAATGACGGCGGAGACAAAGCCAGTCCGGTCCTTTCCTCCTGTACAGTGAATCAGCGCCGGCAAATTCCTTTGTTCGGAGAGATGCGTGATGATTTCGTTCAACTGAGCATGGCTGTTAAAAGCCATGTTGTGATACATGTCCTTCATGATGTGCTCAAAATTGATCGTATTTGCTTGACTGACCAAAAACTTGAAAAACGCCAGGCGTGTAAATTCCTGGCTGCTGTCATAAAGAGATACGCGAATGACTTGGATCCCGTGCTGGGAAGTAATCCGGCTGGTCTTTGAACTTCGCTCGCGCGGCGTTCTTAAATCACAGATGGAGGCGATTCCCAGTTGCTTGAATTTTTCTATGTCTTTTTGCGACAACCGGGACAAGTCTGCAGAGCGAAACAGCACACCTTTCTTCATTACACCGCCATCTGTGGTTTGAAAGCCGCCTGCATCGCGAAAATTATATACTCCGTCGAATGGAAGGACCGAACGTGGCTCCAAGGTTTTCATGAACATTTCCCCCATGCAAGCAGATGAAAAACGGGTACATCCTGGAACGTTCTCAAAAAAAATGTGCACATGTGACTGAAATGGTTTTTATGGTCACATAAAAGCCGGAAGAAAAGACTGCGTCTCATACAGTCCCCGGTTTACTTCTAGGTACTGAGCGATTATGATAAGTATAATGACCATGTGACGAAAAGTCCATAAAAAGTCACACGATTGTAAAAGGGAGTTTGTCATGCCGAAATTCACCGAGCAAGAAAAAAAACAAGTTCGCCAATCTCTCTTGATAAAAGGCAGGGAATTATTTATTCAATACGGGCTGGCCAAGACCAGCATTGATGATGTCATCCTCGCGTGCGGAATTGGCAAGGGCACCTTTTATAAATTTTTTGCTTCCAAGGAAGAGCTTTACTTTGAAATTTTGAAGAATGAGGAGGAAGTCAGGGAGACGGTGCTAAGGGAGCTGTTTCGAGAAAATCTGCCTCCAAAGGAATTGCTGGCTTCTTTTTTCCGCACCTCATTTGAACTGGTCGAGAAGAACCCCTTTCTTCAACGCGTTTTTCAAAATGATGAACATGAGCGGCTTGCCCGCAAGCTTCCTGAGCAAATGAGGCAATTTTCACAGGAGAACACAGAGCGAGGCATCCGTGCAGTCGAGCTCTTGATCGAGCGCGGGGCGCTCCCGAAGGATGATCCGCAAGTCATCGTCGGCATTATGCAGGCTGTTATGATGATGCGGCTGCACAAGCAAGACATTGGCCACGAGATCTTTGCCGATGTGATGGATAAAATCATCGAGTTTGTAGCGGAAGGATTGACCCGAGAGAAGCAGCATGCGGAAAAATGATTGCTGTTTCCCGTGAAAGGGTCCAGCTACGCAAAAAGAAGAAGGTGACGAGGTGCAAACCATTCATTTATGGAGCCAGGACGAAGAACCGAACAAAGTCAAGCTGCTGAATGCGGCTTTGCTTGAGTTTGCCGAAAAAGGCTACACACTTGGCTCTACGAACCAGATCGTGCAAAATGCCGGCATCTCCAAAGGGATGCTGTTTCACTTTTTTTCCAATAAAAAAACGCTGTACCTGTATATCGTGGATGCTTGCCTTGATTACTTCCAGACTTACCTGAAGGGGCACATGCAGATGCGTTCAAGCGACCTGCTGGACCGTGTGGCGGAGCTTGGCATGGCGCGAATGAAGCTGTTTTTCGAGGAACCTTTGATCTACCGGCTGGCGGTCGAGACCTTTGTCCGGTACCCGGCGGAGATCAGGGAGGAGATTGCGGGGCGGGAGCAGCAGGTGTATGAGAGCTATTTGACGATGCTGCTTGAGGGATTGGACAGCTCCGTCCTCCGCGAAGGCATTTCTCCGGCGAGAGCGGCCGACTTCCTGATTACGGCTGTCGAGGCTTTGATTCAGAAGCACGTCCGGGCACATGTAAATCAGGAGGACAAGGGGCTGGACGCTCTGCAGCAATTTTTCGGCGAGCTGTCCACCTATATGGATATGGTGCGCTATGGACTGTACCGTTAGACGGTGAATGAAGAAACGGCTGTCTGGCCAAGATCTGTTGATCGATCTTTGCAGGACAGCCGTTTTTTCGCGGGTACGACAAATACCTTTTTGCAGTATATGAGCAATGGAGTCGGGGGTAACGAAAGGCGGTTGAAGTGTAAGAAGGTTATTGCTGTGCAGGGGGGTGGCAGAATGTGACGATGTTCCCTGTTTAAAAGGCTGGACCGAACAGGAGGCGTCATGCCTCTTTCTCTGACTGGCGATACAGGGCGGTGATGGCCTTTGCCTCTGCGATGACCTTCTCGCGCAGCTCGAGCGGCTCAATGACTTCTATGCGCGACCCGAGTCCGAGGACAATTTCACAAGCAGAGTCCAAAGTCTGAAATTCGACTTCGGCTTCGATCCACCCGTCGGCAGCGGGAGCGGTATGAATGACTTTGGCATAACGCTCCTGGCGAAAGCGGGACAAACTCGTTTCCACAAGCTTCACGCGCCCGGGATAGGTCGGCAGATTCGCCTTGAACTGCTCGGTAGACTGCTCCCAGTAACGGGCGAGGTCAAAATCGGCCGGCCGCTCAAAGGCTTCGTCAAGCATCCGGGCAGAAAGCAGGCGGGAAATCCGATAGGTGCGAACTTCGCCGTCCACCTGCGCGACCATGTACCAGACGCTTCGTTTTGCCACCAGTCCTAACGGCCAAACAGTTCGTTCCACAGCGGTTTCCTCTCTTTGGTAGGAGATGAACAGCTTTCGGCTCGCCCATACAGCCTCTTGTACAGCAGGGAGAAAAGGAAACGACTCGTCGGACTGGTGCCAGCCAGCTCCGTCGATGTGGATGAGCTGGCGAACAGCTTCGGCGTCACGGCGTGCTTTTGCCGAGGACGCTGCCAGCAGTTTTTGGAAGGCAGCCTCGAACCGATTTTTGAGGCCGAGATCGCTCAGCAGGCTGGAAGGATGCACAAGCAGCAGCGATTGAAGCTCCTCCGTCGTCATCCCTGTCAAATTGGTCCGGTATCCCTCCGACAGCGACCATCCGCCCTGTGAACCGCGTTCGGCAAAAACGGGGATTCCCGCCGCGCCTAGAGCCTCCATGTCGCGGTGAATCGTCCTTTCGGAAACCTCGAGCATTTCCGCAAGCATCCGGGACGTCAGCCGGCCGTGGTTTTGCAGCAGCAATAAGATGGAAAGCAATCGATCTGCCCGCAAGGAAAGTCCTCCTTTGATCCGAAACGGTTTTCCGGTTTTCATACCGGTTGCTTTTTTGATCATACCATTTTTATATGACAGGAGCTGTCATATATCATGTTCAGTAAGAACTTCAGTAGCTGGGACTGTCAGATGAGTACGGTCTCACCGCGCGGGACGGAAGCCGGCCGCACTGGGGCAAGTGCGTGGCAGAACGGGCTTTTGAATACTGGCCTTCTTTTTTTAGGAAAAGAAGTGTACAATCCATCATATAGTTAGAATATTCTGCATAAAAAGGCGGAGGAGGAGCAGATCATGGACTTTGACGTACATCGTTACCGGAACCACTTTCCTTCCTTGCAGCGGAAGGTTGGGGACAACTGCGCAGCCTATCTGGATGGCCCGGGAGGAACCCAGGTGCCAGCGCAGGTCATCGCCGCCATCGCACAATACTATGAGACGAGCAATGCCAATGCCCACGGTCCGTTTGTGACAAGCGAGGAAACGGATGTGATCGTGGAGAGAACGAGGGAGGGGATGGCCGCTTTTTTAGGGGCTGCTTCTCCGGACAGCATTTCATTTGGGGCCAATATGACCACGCTCGCCTTTTCTCTCAGCAGAGCACTGTCACGCCTCATTTCTGCCGGAGACGAGGTCATCATCACCGATCTCGACCACGAAGCCAATCGCGGACCATGGCAAACGCTGGCTGAAAAAGGAGCAGTCATCCACTCGGTCAGGATGACATCGGGCGGGCAGCTCGATATGGACCATTTGCAGTCGCTTCTATCCCCCAAGACGAAGATCGTCGCGGTCGGGTACTCATCGAACTCGCTCGGTACCGTCAATGACCTGACTGTAATAAGGGAATGGACACGGGCTGTCGGTGCCTGGATGATCGTGGATGCCGTCCACTACGCCCCGCATTTCCCGATGGATGTGGCGGCGCTTGATCCCGACTTTTTGCTATGCTCCGCCTACAAGTTTTACGGTCCCCACGTCGGTGTGCTGTACAGCCGTCCCGGATTGCTGGACCACATTCCGACCGACAGACTCCGGCCGCAGCTGGCGGAGGCTCCCTACCGGATCGAAACGGGCACGTTGAACTTTGCTGCATTGGCGGGGGTGAGAGCAGCCGTCGATTATATCGCTTCGTTTGGGAACGGTGAAAGCCTTCGCGAGCAGCTCACGAGCGGCATGGCGCTGATCCATGACCATGAAGAGCATGTCGCCCATTACTTGTACGACAGGCTTTCAGCCTTGCCGCAGGCAAGTGTATATGGCCAGCCGTTTGGAGAAGGGCTGCGGGCGCCCACTGTTTCCTTCACTGTACAGGACGTACATACGGCAGACGTGGCGAAGGCTTTGGGCGAACAGGGCCTGTTCGTCTGGGGCGGCCATTTTTACGCCATGCGCGTAGTCGAGACTCTGGGACTGGAAGATATGGGCGGGCTGGTCCGCGCAGGCATCTCCTTGTACAATACGGTGGAGGAAATCGATCGATTGATTGACTGTGTCGAGGCGTTGAAAAAGTAAAAAATACAGGATGCAGGCAGGCTTTTCTTCGGTTAAAGCCTGCTTTTTTTTTGTGCTTTTTTGTGTGCCGTTTTTTAGTCGAGCAGAAGAATAGCCGGACCGAGCAAAACAGGGAGTATCGTATATTCCTGCGAGAAAATGGAATGCTGTACGTAGTGGCATTGGGCAAATCCGGTTTGCATGAAGGGAGGTACAGTGCAAGGTGATGGCGATGGAGCCGAGAGATTGCGATATGTCTCCGATGAAACTGCAGGTAGAGAGTGATTTGCAACAGCTAATCCTCGACATCCAGCACAGTTTGGTCTCGATGAGAGATGAAAATCACTGCGTTCTGGGAAACCTGGACCAGATCAAGCGGAGATTCTTCCAGATTGAATCGACAGCCGCTTCCTTTTATCTCTATTGTTACTTGGCGCCCTTTACCGATAAATACCCGGATTTATCCCTGACCATCCAACATCTGTCCAGCCGCAGACACGGTGCCTTGATCGTCATTGAGCGAAATGAGCCGCTCGACCAATGGATATACAAGGGGACACCGGTTGGGGCCACGGTAAGCAGCTCGCTATTGGAGTCCATTTTTTATCCCGGAAGTCCGCTGCACGATGGCGCTGTGCTGATCCAAGGAAACTCGATTGTCTCAGCGGGGAATGTGCTGCCTCTCTCCGACAACAATCTGGGTGATCCCAGCCTCGGTACAAGGCACCGCGCTGCCTTGGGATTGACAGAACGGAGCGACGCACTCGTGCTCGTGGTTTCCGAAGAGACGGGAAGAGCTCGCTTTGCCTATCAGGGAAAACTGTACCCGCTGCCGACTGTGTAAGAACAATGCGTGCAGCGGGTTTTCGTTATGCCATCCGCCCGGCAGCCACCCCTTTTTGCAAAGAGGGGCGACAACGTATCACATTAATTCCGACTTGACATATATGTATTATATGATTTATCTTTACACATAATCCTTTTCGTCAACATGGCACGTATAGCGCGATTGGGAGGAATCGATATGGAATTTTATTGTCCCGCATGCGAGCAGGCATTCTCGAAAAAAGAGGAGATATGCAGTCATTTGACGTCCTTTTTTCAATCCTTGCACGGCAAAAAAGTGTGGCGAATCCGCTTTCTTCATCATCATCCGTATCACATTTACAGCGATGAGCAAATCCACGAAATGCTGCAGAAGCAGCCGTTGACGGTCACTCATGCCATGTGTTTGACAGATTTTGATTCCGACTTGTGTACGGGCACTGACTCCCTTGGCAAAACCGTTTCGATTTTTGACTAGAAGCTGAGATTTTTTCCGTACTGGGAAAGCCGACAGGTTTTAGAAAGCCTGGACAGATTTCTGTTCCAGTCCAGGACGAAGACCGGCACGGTGAATGGGAACAGGCTTCTCTGCACTACAGCCGCTTTTCTTTTTTGTAGTTGGACGGGCTTTAGTGGAGGAGATGAAAAAGGAGAAAACCGCTCAAGGTTCGGTGGGACACTGCGGGGAGCTGGACTGGCCAGCTCCATTCCAAAAGCAAAACCGCGTCCAAAAGCAGCCTGCTCGGGGGAGGCATCTCAGAGTTGGCCGCTAAAAGCGTGTTTTGCTTTTTCCATTCCGCCTGGGAGGTGTCCCAAAGACCTTCGCGGTTTTCTCCTTTTTCATCTCTACAGCTGCTGGGTTATATCAAAAAACCGTTTGGACATAAGCCCGTAAGGTTATGAGAGTGGCTAGACCGTTTCGGACATAAGCTCGAACGGATTTTGAGAGCGGCTGGCTTGAAAGAGGCTTGCTTCAAAGGAAGTTCTTATCAAGAACCGCCGTCAACTTATCGAAATCAGGTTTGCCGCGAGCCTGAGACAACCAGAAGTTAGCCTGCTGAAAAACCTTGACTTGATTCTTTTGGCGCCATGAAATATCCCGCAAGCTTTTAAAAGTTCGGAGAAGAAGTTTTGCTCATCAGAGAAGCCTGTTTCCATTCAAAGCGACTAGCGTAGTCCCACCCAGCGGAGCGATGATCCCGAGGAAACAGAATCGCAACCTATGAATCCGCTGCGAAGCTGCGCGCCGTTTTGCGATTCCCTCGGGATCATTGCGGAGCGGACAGTCTCCGCTACTCTGCAGGACGAAGACCGGAGCGCAGAATGGAAACAGGCTTCTCTGCACCGCAGCCGCTAAAAAAGCATCCTAGCTTTGCAAACATTCTCTTACAAACGCAACTCGTTTGCTAGTCAAAAAGGGGCAAACCGCTAAGGAGCAATCAACCCCAAATCCTGCGCCTTCAGCAAAGCTTGCGTCCGGGAGGAAACCCCCAGCTTCCCGTAAATGCGGTTCAAATACACCTTTACTGTCCCCACGGTTAAATCAAGCTCTGCCGCGATCTGTTGGTTGGTTGCGCCTTGTCCCAATAGTCCGAGAATGACGCTCTCACGCTGGGTAAGCGGCTCCAGAAAACCGTCGGCAGGAAGGGCAGGAGGACTACCGGCTCGCGGCTTCCCTGCGGCAAACCGATCCAGCAGATTATTTACATAGTCCCAGGAAACTCCTTCCCACTCCTGGCGTTTCGCAACGATTCTCCGCTGTTTCCCGTAATCCCGCAGCAAGCGGGCCATCCTTTCTCCCTCGTCCAGGAAGCTGCGAATATAGCCGTTTTGCTCTCCGAGGGCGAGTGCTTCATGCAGGTAGCGGAATGCTTGCAGGCGGTGCCCCAGCTTATGATGGATCAGTGCCTGGAGAACCGGGATTTCCACCATGCTCAAAAGACAGCCATCGCGTTTGCCCAAAGGCTTGAGGGTTTCCAATATGCGCAGTGCATCGGTGGTGTTCCCTTTTGCCTCCAAAAGACGGACAAAAGTCAGATACTCCAGCTCCTTGTCCAGCGTCGGTTTATCCTGTGCGGACAGGTGAAGCAAGTCCATGACGCGCTCTGCCTCCGATGGATTGTCTTCCAAAAGATCGATCCGCGCCCGAAAGGCGTACAGAGAAGGCAGCCAGTGATATTCCGTCCATTCTTTCACAGTGACAATTGTTTCGTCGATCGCTTCTTTTGCAGAATCGTACTCGCCTTTTACCAGGCGCAAGCGGGCAAGCGTAATCCGATTGGGGACGAGCAATCCGGCCACCTGCTTTTGGAGGGCGATCCATTCCACCTGCTTCAGAAGCGTCCCGCTGTCTTCCTGCCTGTCCCATTCATAGTACCCTTCGGCGAGGGCCTGGACTACATACAGGTTGATCAAGGAATCCTGCCAACCGTGGGATTGGAGAATGGCAATGAATCGTTTGCCCACTTCTTCTGTTTGTGCAGAGAGCAGTCCCTTGAGTCCAAATGCAGTCCGCCTGATGAGCGGTTCACTCGTATTGAAATTCAGATTGTAAAAAAGCGGATTTTCCGGCAAGACGTCATAGATGAGATCGGCATGGGCGAACCATTCCTCAAAGCGACGCGTAGAGAACACGAGATTGGCTTTGACAAAAAAGATGCCGCTCCGGATTTCCTGACGCTGCTCTTCAGTGACATCCGCTATGCTCCGTTCCAAATCGTCCAGCAGCGGATCGACGCGGTCGAATTTCCCGACGACATTCAAGGTAAAGGCGTAGAGCAGCAGCAGCACGGGGGAAAGAGTCCTGACGGGTTCGGGAAACGCTTCGAACCAGCGGAGCAGGGTGGAAAATTCGCCTCGCTTCAGCACTGTGACGATATGCTGCTCCAGCCACTTGACCGCCAGCGCATAGTCTTTGGCGAGCAGGGCATGCTCGATGGCCTCATCCATCATCTGGCGTTCGGCAAAACACGCGCTTGCCCTCCGGTGAAGCTCGCTCCATGCCTGAGGATGCTTGATGAGCAGTTCCTTTTGCAGAAATTCCGAAAACAAATGGTGGTACCGATACCAGGTGCGTTCTTCATTTAGCGGGAGAATAAACAGGTTCAGAGTAATAATGCGCTGCAGCATGGCATGGCTGTCCGTCCTTTGCAGCACAGCATCGCAGCTTTGAAAGTCCAGTCGCTGAAGCACGGAGGTTTGCAGCAAAAAGTCGTGAATATCCTCCGGCAGTCCGGAAATGACTTCGTGCAACAAGTAATCGGCGACATTTCGGTCATACCCGGACATCCGCTGCAACAGCCGGTCGTAGTTCGAGCTGGCCAGCAGGGAGATGGCAAATAGCTGCAGTCCCGCCACCCAGCCTTCGGTAAATCCGAGCAATATTTCAAGCTCGCTCGAAGAAAGGGACAATTGCGCTACATCCTTGTAAAAATGGGCAGCTTCCTCCCGCGTGAACAGGAGTGAAGGAGCGTCAATCTCGTTATATTCGCCGCGTACTTTCCACTTTGCTGCAGAGAAAGGCAGGGCGGCGCGGCTGGAAAGGTACAGATGGATGTTTCCAGGAAGATATTCAATCAGGTAGGAAAGACTTTGATGGATCTGCTGATTCGCAATCACATGCAAATCGTCCAGAATCAAGCTGGCGTGATCCGGCAGCAAATCAAGCTCGTTGATCATGGCGTCAATCATCGTATAAACAGAGCTGCCGGAGAGCGAATCGAGCAAGGGAGTCATGCGCTCAGTCAACTGCGGGCAACAAGCGGAGGAGAGTGAGTAGGCCACGTATCGCCAGAACCTGCTGAGGTCATTGTCTTTTTCGTCCAACGATACCCAAGCCGCGCGGACGTTTGTGTGGAAAATCCATTGCCCTAAAAGCGTTGTTTTGCCAAAACCGGCAGGAGCGCAGATAGATGTCAGGCGGCAGTGCTGGCCGGTGCTGAGCATCTCCAGCAAATGTCCTCGGTTCACGGCTTTATCCTTGAATACAGGCAGGTTGATCTTCGTTTTTAACAGCACATCGGCAGGATTAAGCATGCTCCCTCCATGAAGGTGTTTTTCCAAGCGTCAACATGGATGAAAACCCTGAGTATTTCGGTTATTCCCATTATAGCCCATCTTCCCTGAGCAAAAAGAAAAACATTCGGGTCCGAGTAAGGCAAAAGATGATGCCAGCAAAACGAGAAAAGTCCCAAGGGATTCAATAGCTCGCCAAACGGTGGCGAGTTTTTGTTTTCACGTAACACTATAGGCCTCTGTGCCATAGGCTGTTGTATGGTTCAGATGCTGAGGTGATGATGTGAGACTTCCGTATAACCTGCCTGACTTTTTTGGTGCCTTGCTATCCATTGCGATCGGAATCGTCGTCAGCCTGGAGGCTTTTCGCCTGCACGCATATTCTCCCTCACAGTATGTCGGGGACCACACCCTGCCCGCCACCTTGGGGCTTCTGCTCATCACGCTAGGCACGGGATTGCTTTTTCATTCCTTTCGGGACAAAAAAGAAGAGAGGAAGACTGATGCAGAGAGTGGCTTCCGGCCAAAGAGCGTACTCCCTTGTCTTCTTGTGCTGCTTCTCTACGCGCTGGTGATTGACATTGTGGGATATGTGCTGGCTACCTTTCTGGCTTCCATTGCCTTGTTTCGCGTCATCGGCTCGTACAAATGGAGCCGTTCCATCGCGATGGCGATTGTCCTGACGGGGTGCTTGTACGCGGTTTTCGTGGTTTGGCTGAAGATTGCGTTTCCGACCGGATTCTTCTTTTGAAAGGTTGCTGCTTATGGATACCTTGCATCTTCTGCTGTCCGGCTTTGCGGAGGCCCTGACGCTGGAAAATGTGTTGATGGCTGCTCTAGGCGCTCTGGTCGGGACCTTTGTAGGCGTACTGCCCGGACTGGGGCCTACATCAGCTATTGCCATCCTGCTTCCGGTTACGGCTGTTCTCGAACCTACGCAAGGCATCATCATGCTGGCCGGCATTTACTACGGGGCCATGTACGGAGGCTCCACGACAGCGATTTTGCTTAACATTCCGGGAGAGCTGTCCTCGGTGCCGACCTGTCTGGATGGATACCCTCTGGCGAAGCAGGGGAAAGGCGGACCGGCTTTGGGCATCTCGGCTATCGGCTCGTTTGTGGCTGGAATCATGGGCGTGATCGGGCTTGTCTTTTTTGCTCCCGTCTTGGCGGATCAAGCACTCAAATTTGGCCCGCCCGAATACCTGGCCTTGATGGTGCTGGCCTTGACCTTGATGGTCAGCCTCTCCGGGGGTTCTTTTCTCAAGGCGTTCATCATGGGGGCATTCGGGTACGCCCTGTCACTTGTCGGACTGGGTCCTTCCACGGGGGTCCCCCGGTTTGATTACGGCAGCGCAAAGCTGGTCGGCGGCCTCGATATGATCAGCATTATCATCGGGTTGTTTGCCATCACGGAAGTATTGAAGGGAATCGAGGAAAAACGGGTGACGACGGTGATCGGCAATCCGGGGAGCGTTTACCCGTCCAAGGCTGATCTGCAAAAAAGCGTAAAGCCGATGGTGCGGGGAGGACTCGTAGGTTTTTTCCTCGGACTTCTGCCGGGCTGCTCGGCCGCTATTACGTCGTTTCTCGCCTATGATCTGGAGAAAAAGGTATCGAAACACCCGGAACGGTTTGGCCATGGGGCGATGGAGGGGGTAGCTGCGCCGGAAGCGGCAAACAACGCGACGAGCAGCGCCGGTTTTATTCCCCTGTTCTCGTTGGGAATCCCTTCTTCACCGCCGCTCGCCATTCTGTTGGCGGGATTGATGATTTACGGTCTTACGCCGGGACCCGTGCTTTTTGAGCAAAATACCACATTCGTCTGGGCGGTAATCGCCTCCATGTTCGTGGGAAATGCCATGCTCCTGGTGCTCAATCTGCCGATGGTCTGGCTGTGGGTCAAATTGACGAGAGTGCCGTATGGAATAATGGCCCCGATCATTTTGATCTTTTGCACCATCGGGTCCTATTCGGTGAGAAACAGCATGTTCGACGTCTTCGTCGCCTTTCTTTTTGGCGGGCTCGGGTACCTGTTCTCCACGTATAAATGGCCCGTGGTACCGCTGGTGCTCTGCTTCATCCTCGGACCGCTCCTCGAGGAGTCGCTCATCCAGACGGCGGCCATGTCAGCGGAGGGACTGGCGATTGTCCTGCAGCGCCCGATCTCATCGGTGATCCTTGTTGCGGCCGCAGCGCTGCTGATCATTTCTCTTGTGTTGAACAGGCGGACGCAAAAGAGGGTGCAGGAAGAGCGGGAGCGGGGAATAGACGTCAGCTAGATACACAAGTACGGGAGGAATTTTGGTTGAAAGCAGCCCATGTTTGGTTTCGCATCGCTTTTTCTCTCTTGATCGCAGTTGCCACGACGGCTTGCGGTGCCGGGCAGGCCCAGCCGCCTGCATCCCCGGCGGTTCCACAGCAGCCGGCCACAGATCAATCGGCTGGACAGTCGGAGCCCGCCTACCCGACGAGACAGATTGAATACATCGTCCCTTATTCGGCAGGAGGCGGGGTAGACCTGGTAGCCCGGGCTGCCGCCGACTATGTAAGCAAAGAGTGGGGCCAGCCCATCGTCGTGGTCAACAAGCCGGGAGGCGGCGGTACAGTAGGCGCGGAATACGCGCTGAAGCAGGCAAAGCCCGACGGATATACCGTATTGGCCGTCAATGTATCCAACACGACGATGCTGACTGCGGGGATGAAGGACTCCCTGATCACCAGTAACGACCAGATCTACACCGCCCGCATCGGGAAAGGAACGATGGCCTTTGCTGTGAAGGAAGACGCTCCGTGGAACGATTTTCACGCTTTCTCCCAATGGGCGAAGGAGAACCCCGATCAGTTGACCTGGACATCGGTAGGTCCAGCAGGCTTTTCAGCATTTGGCGTAGCTCAATGGTTTGACATGATTGACGCGGACTTTGCCAAGACGCGGATGATCGTGACAAAAGGGGCGTCCGACTCCGTTCCGAAGGTAGCGGGAGGCCACGCGGTAGTGGCTATCCATACGATCGGGGAAATCAACCCCATGCTTCAGGCGAAAAAAGTGAAGATATTGGCCGTCGGCGGGACAGAAAGAAGTCCGTTTCTCCCCGATGTACCGACTGCAAAGGAGCAGGGCATTGACGGACTGACCGTTTTCTGGTGGACGGGTGTGTCGTTCCCGAAAGGCACA
Source organism: Brevibacillus sp. FSL K6-6036 (assembly GCF_037964015.1). NCBI lineage: Bacteria > Bacillati > Bacillota > Bacilli > Caryophanales > Paenibacillaceae > Brevibacillus > Brevibacillus sp. FSL K6-6036. The sequence continues at coordinate 3,971,765 of NZ_CP150173.1, read as the reverse complement.
CCGGAAGCGGTCATCAAGAAGTGGGAGGCTGTCGTTGCCAAAATGACCAGTGACCCCGACTTTGTGAAAAAGCTGCACGAACTTCAAGTGGAGCCTGCTTACGCGGATTCGGCACAGTTTACGGCTGATGTTGAGAAGGAGACCCAGTATTATACCGATCTGGCTACGAAGAGCAATATACGGAAATGAATCTACGCTGCTGGTGGGGGACTTCCCTCCACCGCAGCCTCTTTTTTGGGGTGGTCGGACAGGCTTTGGTGGGGGAGATGAAAAAGGAGAAAACAGCAGCAGGTTCGGTGGGACACTGCGGGGGGACTGGACTGTCCGTCTCCATTCCAAAAGCAAAACCGCGTCCAAAAGCAGCCTGCTCGGGGGAGCGTTTCAGTGTCTCCAGATCGTCAGAGAAGCCTGTTTCCATTCAAAGCGACTGGCACAGTGTCCTTATGCATTCCACCTGTTCTCCGCAAACCTCCACAGTTTTTCCCCCACTTTTCCACAGTTCTCAAAAACAAATCAAAATTTCCCCGACTAGACTAAAGCTGTGCCTAGGTACAAGACGAAAAATCGAGAAAGGTGGATGATAATATGTTTAGCAAAGCAAAAGTGGGAATCGCGCTGGGGGCGCTGGCTGCGGTGCTGAGTGCAGGAACGATCAACGGTGTATACGCTGCAACCAACGATCAGGCAACGTCTGTGCAAGCTGCAAACAAAGCCGACCAACATAAAATTGTGATCAAAGGCTTCAAGGGAGGCGAAGGAAAAGGCTTCTTCCTCAAAGGAAAAGGGCTGGATCAAAACGAAGACCTGCTGAAGCTCTTGAACCTCTCCGCAGACGAGTTGAAGGAGGCACTGAAGGCAGACAAGTCTCTCGCGGACGTGGCCAAAGAACAAGGCGTGTCTGTAGAGGATGTCGTCAAACTGATCGCAGAGCAGGAGGAAGCACAGCTAACAGAGGCTGTGAAGGCCGGAAAGCTGACCCAGGAGCAAGCGGATAAAATGAAGGAAAACGCCGCTGAGCGCATCCAAAAAATGGTTGAAGGCACGCGCCAGGACAGAGGCTTCGGCCCACACGGCGGTTTCGTTTTCTTCAAGAGCGAAGAACTGCTGAAGCTGCTCGATCTCACCGCCGAAGAGCTGGATACAAAGCTGAAGGCTGGCAAATCTCTCGCAGACGTCGCCAAAACACAGGGCGTATCCGTGGAGGACGTCGTCAGCCTGATCGCCAAGCAGCAGGAGGAGCAGTTGGCAGAGGCCGTGAAAGCAGGCAAGCTGACCCAGGAGCAAGCCGATAAAATGAGCGAAAACGCGTCTGAGCGCATTCAAAAAATGGTCGAGAGCACCCATCAGGATAAAGGCTTCGGCCCGCGCGGCTTCGGATTTATCAAAAGCGAAGAGCTGCTGAAGCTGCTCAATCTCACCGCTGAAGAGCTGGAGACAGAGCTGAAGGCCGGCAAATCGCTGGCAGAAGTCGCCGAAGCACAAGGAGTGGATACGGATGAAGTGGTCGCCCTTTTAACGAAACAGCGCGCAGACCAGCTTTCCGAGGCAGTCAAGGCGGGCAAAATCACACAGGAGCAGGCAGACAAGCTTCAGTCTAACCTGACAGAGTCCATCCAAAAACAGCTTGAGCACAAACGGGGAGAAAAGCCGGAGAAGGTCGTCGTAGAAAACTAAGCGCCTCCGCTTCCACACAACGAGAGCAGTTTCGGGCAGGTGAATCGATCACCTGCCTTTTTCAAATCTTTTTCAAAAAAAGACGTGCTTTAATTGGACCCAAAGACCTAATTGGAAGAGACAGGGATTTTTCATGCGGGTTGATTTGTCACAGTTTGGTAGAGAAAGAAGGAGGAAGCCAGTTTGAGGTCCAGCAAAATAAAAACGACCGCCGCCATCCTCGCGATTTTTGGCCTGTTGGCCGGATGCTCGCCGCAGCAGGGCGGCATGGGACAACGGGCAGGAGCCGCACAGAGGGCCATCCCGGTAGAAGTGAAAAAAGCAGACAAGGAGCTGTTTGGGCAAAAGCTGTCTCTCAGCGGCAGGTTGGAGGCGAAAAGCCAGGTGGCGCTGACATCAAAAGCGAGCGGCCGGATTACCCAGGTTCATGTAAACGTAGGCGACCAGGTCAAGGCGGGGCAGCCCATCGTGACGCTGGATGGCGAAGAAGCGAAAATCCAGTTGCAGCGGTCCCAGGCGTCTCTTCTCTCTGCGCAAGCGAGATACGAGGAAGCCAAGGAGGGGACTCCTGAAGAAACGGTAGCCCAGACGCAAAATCAGCTTGCCGATTCGCAAAACAAGTACGACGCGGCCAAAAAGGAGCTGGAGCGCACAGAAGCTTTGTACAAGCAGGGAGCCATCTCGGCGGCAGAATACGAAAAAGCGAAGGCAGCGCTCGACAGTGCCGCGATCAGTCTGGAAAACCAGAAGCAGAAGCTGAAGCTGGATCAAAAGGGACCGACCGCCGCTTCGCTCGCATCGGCGCAAGCGTCATTGAAGCAGGCCCAGGCCGATCTGGCACTGGCTCAGCTCAACGCGTCCAACCTGGTCGTAAAAGCGCCGATTGACGGCGTGATCGGTTCCCTTCCTGTTTCTGTCGGCGCGAATGTCGGCAGCAATACAGAGATCGCGCAAATCATCAATATGACGACGATGAAGGTGAAAACGCAGGCTACGGAAAGCCAGGTCGGTCTGTTCCAGAACGGCCAGGAGGTCGAGATCAACGTTCCTGCCGTTCAGCTCACGACGAAAGGAAAGGTGGCTTCTGTCAGTCCGCTGGCAGACTCGACCAAGTCGTACCCCATCGAAATCGAGATCGCCAATCCGAGTCTGAAGCTCAAGGCAGGCATGATCGCTTCCATCGAGATGACAGGCAAGCCGCATGATGCGTTGATCGTCCCCCGCGAAGCGATTATCTCCCGGGAAAATCAGGACTATGTCTACATCGTAGATGAGCAGAGGGCAAAGCTCGTCCCGGTCAAGCGCGGAGAATCGGACGGGGAGCGGGTCGAAATCCTCGAAGGACTTTCCGGCGGTGAAGAGGTCGTGGTCAAGGGGCAGAACACGCTTGCAGACGGATCGTCTGTCGTCGTCATTGATCCAAACCAGTCCGCCGCTTCGCAGGATGCAGGCAAGCAGGAAAATAGCGGCAAGCGCCAGCGGGGCCCGCAGAATCAACAAAACCCGGAAAACGCACCGACAAACGGATCGGAAAATCAAGAGCGTCCGGCAAGACCAAAAGGATAGGTGAACCCCATGCATATCTCTGATCATTCGATTCGTCGTCCGGTGACCGTGATGATGGGCATTCTCATGGTTGTAATTTTGGGAATCCTCTCCTTGACGCGAATCCCGATCGATCTTTATCCGCCGATTGAAATACCGACTGTGGCCGTAACGACGAGCTACTCGGGGGTCGGCCCGAAAGAGATGGAAAATCTGGTGACCAAGCCGATCGAGCAGGCTGTGGCGACGGTTGCAGGCATCAAGTCGGTCACGTCCATCTCCCGCGAAGGCTCGTCACAGGTCATCGTCGAGTTTGGCTACGGAACGGATATTGACGGGACCGTCGCCGAGATTCAGCAGAAGGTGGAACGGGCCAGAAGGTCGCTGCCGGATGATGCCGATTCCCCGACAGTGATGCGCTTTGACCCAAACAGCTCACCGGTATTGACTTTGGCTCTCTCCTCTGAGATGACCGCTGACCAGCTGCGCTCTTTTGTGGACGAGCAAATCGTACCCTATCTGGAACGGGTAGACGGTGTTGCGTCTGTGACCGTGTCCGGCGGACTGGAGCGGGAAATCACGGTCCGGGTCGATCCGGGCAAGCTGGAGCAATACGGTATTACGCTGGCCGACATCAGCCAGCAGCTCCGCAACCAGAATATCGATTCGCCGGGCGGCACCATCACAGAGGGCGGGACTACTTATACGGTTCGCTCTGTCGGCAAGCTCGCCTCTATCGATGACATCAAGAAGGTATCCATACCGCTGCGCGGCGAAGGCCAGGTATTTCTGGAGGATGTCGCACTCATCACGGATGGCTATAAAGCCGTAACGATCGAGAGCAAAATGGACGGGCAGCCGACGGTTACCCTTTCCATCATGAAGCAGTCCGGCACCAATACAGTTGCCGTCGTCGATCAAATCAACCAGGAGCTGGAGAAGCTGCAAGGCACTCTGTCCGCCAATCTGAAGGTGTTCAGCATTTCCGATCAATCTGCCTTTATTCGCGCATCGATCAATACGCTTGTCCACGATACGCTGATCGGGGGCATTTTGGCCATCTTTATCATCTGGTTTTTCCTGAAGAGCATAAGCAACACGCTGATCATCGGCACAGCGATTCCGATCTCCGTCATCGCCACGTTTGCCCTGATGTTTTTTACCGATATGTCGATCAACACGATGAGTCTGGGCGGGCTTACCCTTGGCATCGGGATGATCGTGGACGATGCCATCGTCGTGCTGGAAAACATTCACCGCCACCGGGAAAAAGGACTGTCCATCAAGGAAGCGGCTGTCTCGGGCACGAAGGAAGTGGCGATGCCCGTGATCGCGGCTACATTGACCACGGTTGCCGTGTTTTTCCCGATCGTCTTTGTCGAAGGCGTGACGGCACAGTTGTTTAAGGATATGGGCGTAACCGTTTCGTTTGCCCTGCTGGCTTCACTGGTGGTGTCGCTGACCGTCACACCGATGCTCGCGGCCAAATGGACGGCTTCACATGCGAAAAAGCTAAGTCACGAGGAAGCAGACGCGAAAAGCAGGCTGGTCCAATTTTACAAGCGAGTCCTGGCCTGGTCTCTCGGCCACCGGAAGAGCGTCATCGCGATAGGCCTCGCCTCGCTGGTCGCCGGCGCGGGGCTCGTACCTTTTATCGGCATGGAAGTGATGCCCACATCGGATCAGGGACAGGTCAACATCTCCATCTCCTTGCCGAACGGGACGGAGCTGGAAAAAACGAGAGAAGTCCTGACGAAAGCAAATGAGATCGTGTCACATGTCCCCGAAGCGAAGACGATCTTCTCCACGCTGGGCAGCGCCAACGCAACCCGCGGCGGCAACGCGAACAGCTCGGCGGCTTCCTTTTTGCTGATCCTGTCCGATTCGTCAGAGCGCAGCCGGACGACAGCAGAGGTCGTAGACGATCTGCGGAACAAACTGAACCGCTTCCCGGGAGCGCGCGTACGGATCAGCGAGACTGGCGGCATGATGCTTCCCGGTATGGGCGGACAAGGCTTTTCCGGCGGATCTTCGCCGATTTCCTACGCGCTGCGGGGAAATGATGAGGCGACCTTGAAGGATCTCGCCGAAAGGTTGACTGCCGCTATCAGCGAGGTGGACGGCATCCGCGAGGCGGACAATACGCTGGAGGAGTCCCGGCCGGAGATCCAGATCAAGCTTGACCGCATCAAGGCGGCTGGTCTCGGCATTACCCAGTCGTCTCTGACCAGTACGATCCAGACCGCCTTGCGCGATCAGGTGGCGACCCGGATGGAGGCGGGGGGAAGCGAGATCGACATCACCTTGAAGCTCGACAAGGAAGGGCAGGCCAGCATGCAGGATATCGAAAACCTGCTGATCACCACTCCGAAGGGAGAGGTTGTCCAGGTGAAGGATGTGGCGACCGTCGCCATTGCCGGGGGACCGCAAGCCATCCAGCGCTACAATCAGGCCCGGGTGGTCAATGTGACGGGGATGCTTGCTCCGGGAAGAGATTTGGGCAGCGTCGCCGAGGAAGTCAATCGAGTCGTAGCAAACTTCCCTGTGCCGCCCGGCTACGTCATCGAGCAGCAAGGGCAAAACCAGCAGTTGGATGAAACGACCCAGGGAATGATTCTCGCCTTTGGCCTCGCCGTGGTGCTTGTGTACATCATCCTGGCGGCACAGTTCGAGTCGCTCGTCTATCCGCTGTCGATCATGCTGTCCGTGCCGCTGTCTTTCTTCGGCGCGAGCTTCAGCTTGTGGATGACCGGACGGACACTGAGCATTCCCGCCTTTATCGGGATCATCCTTTTGACCGGGATCGTTGTCCGAAATGCGATCGTTCTGATCGACTTTATCAACATTCTCCGCAGGCAGGGGATGGAGCGGAGCGAGGCGATCCTGACCGCTTCGCCGATCCGGCTGCGGCCGATTTTGATGACGACGCTGTGTACGGTGCTGGGCCTCTTCCCGCTCGCCCTCGGGATCGGCGAAGGAGGAGAAAGCCAATCGCCGATGGCCACTGTCGTGATCGGCGGGTTGCTATTCTCGACAATGCTGACCTTGATCGTCATTCCCGTCGTCTACACGATTCTTGACGACTTCTCCGGCAGGCTGAAAAAGCTCTCCAACATCTTCCGGCCTTCGCGGAAGCTGAAAACGGCGAGCATCGAAAAATAGAATAGTATAATGAATAGATAACATGGACAGGGGTGGCATTCTTCGGGTGCCACCTTTCTGAAGCATCAGGAGGTGTGACGATGCGGATTTTGGCAGTAGAAGATGAACGCGCATTGCTGGAAGCGGTTTGCGGCGTTTTGCAAGAGGAGGGCTATCAGGTGGACAAGGCCGAGCGGGGCGATGAAGGGCTGCTGCTCGCCGAGCGCGGCATCTACGACTTGCTCATCCTGGACATCATGATGCCCGGTCTGGATGGCGTCTCACTCGTGAAAAAGCTGCGGGCAAAAGGACAGCTTACGCCGGTTCTGCTCCTCACCGCCAAAGACAGCGTAGAGTCGCGGGTCGAAGGTCTGGACGCCGGGGCTGATGATTACCTCGTCAAGCCTTTTGCCGTGGAGGAATTGCTGGCCCGCACGAGAGCGCTGCTGAGAAGAAACGGCAAGTATTCGGCCGACGGAGAAGTATCCTACGGGCCGATTTCGCTGAAGACAAATGAACACGACGGCTTCGTGGGCGAGCATCCGTTGAAGCTGACCGGAAAGGAATACGATCTGCTGCAGTATTTTCTTCACAACCGGGAGCAAATATTGACGCGAGATCAAATCTTCGACCGAATCTGGGGGATCGATTCGGAGGCGAACTACGGGATCGTCGACTTGTACGTGCATTATTTGCGCAAAAAACTGGCTGAGTACGGATGCGACAACTACATCCGGACGATTCGCAATGTCGGCTACATTTTGAAGGGACAAAAGGAGAATGTTTAAAAAGACGAGGATTCGCCTGGTTATTTTGAATACGATCGTGTTTGTGCTGCTCTTGAACGCGCTCGGAAGCGCGCTCTACTTCTCCATTCAGTACCGCTTGTTTTCACAGGTGGACAGAGAGCTGGTCCGGTCGGGCAAATGGTTCGTGCAGGTGCCGCCTCCGTTTCTGAAGCCGGAGCGCAAGCGGCTGCCCGATGTCGACAGGCGCATCGTCTTTTTGCTGTGGGACGACCGGGGCGGGCTGATCAGCAAGGATTACGGCGAATCGCTTGAAAATGGCGACTTGAACCTGTTCCACCCCGTAGATCGGAGCAAGGAAATCGAAAATGTGACGGTCGGCGGGCAGGTGTACCGAGTCTATACGATGACCACGGACAAGCGCGTCATCGACCGCGGATTCATCCGAAATGTCAGCCACATTCAGCTGATTTACAATCTGGAGCCGGAGATGAAGATGCTCGATACGCTCCTCTATGTGCTCGGAATCGGCGGTCTTGCCAGTATTTTGATCGCGCTGTTTGCGGGGCTGTTTTTGGCCAAGCGGGCGCTTGTTCCGATTCAGCTTTCCTGGGAAAAGCAGCAGCAGTTTATCGCGGACGCTTCCCATGAGCTGCGAACGCCGCTCTCCGTGATTCTGGTCAATCTGGAGAGGCTGTTTCGCTCTCCGGAGCGGACGATTGAGGAGGAGAGCGAGCACATTATGGTCAGCATTCAGGAGACCAGGCGGCTGAACAAGCTGGTCGGCGATCTCTTGACCCTGGCCCGCTCCGACTCCAATGAGCTGCAAATCCTCAAGCAAAAGGTGGCCATGGATGAGCTGGTCCAAAAAAGCGTCCACACGTTCCGGCAACTGGCTGTTGTCCGAGGCATCGAAATCGAGACGGACATCCAGCAGCCGCTGGAGCTGAACGGGGACCAGGAGCGGATTCAGCAGCTGCTCGTCATTTTGCTCGACAATGCGCTCAAATACTCGAATGAGCAAGGAAAAATTGCGGTGAGCTGCAAGCGGGAGGGGCAGGGCATTACCCTCGTTGTAAAAGACAACGGGATCGGGATCGCCAAGGAAGACATTCCGTACGTGTTCGACCGCTTTTTCCGCGCGGACAAGATGCGCTCCCGCCAAACAGACGGGACGGGGCTGGGACTGTCCATCGCCAAGTGGATCGTCGACGCCCACGGAGGGAGAATCCGCGTCGAGAGCGAGGAAGGGGCAGGGGCCACCTTTACCGTCTGGCTGCCTGCCAAACACGGATGAGGAAAAATGGCTCTATGCCATTTTGCAAAGCCGAGCCCGGCGGCAAATAAGGTTATCGACTGGATATGAGAGCATAGACAAGCCGAGTCTCTGCCATGTCAGCTTGTTCCCATGAGGAGCAAGCTTTTTATTTGCACATAAATAATTTGCATACAAACTTTTTGTGTACAAATCGTGTGAGCCTATGTTATTCTTTTCAAAAAGTTTTGGGAATGAACGGGAGGGTCATCATGGAGCGAATCGAGGACTGCTTTGGTTTTTTGTTGGGAAAGGCGTACCAGAAGGTTTTCCAGCTGGAAAAAGTGCGATTGAGCGCGTACGGGGTTACGCCGGTGCAATTTGTCCTGCTGCACGTGCTATGGGAGAAGGATGGGCAAAAAGGAGTGGAGCTGGGCACCCGGCTCCGTCTGGATGGAGCGACGATTACAGGCCTCTTGGATCGGCTGGAGCAGATGGGCTTGATCGAGCGCAGGCCGTCTCCGACCGACCGCCGGACGAATTTGATTTACCTGACTCCGCGGGGGAGAGAATTGGAAAAGCCGCTCAACGAAATCAGCGACGAGGTAAACCGGGAGGCCATGTCCATTTTTCGGGAAGAAGAGCTTGCGATGTTGAAAAGCATGCTGACCAGGCTCGGATTGGAGAAAGAAGCGTAATCCATCGTCCGGATGCCCGGATGGCCTTTACGGCGAATGGACTGACTTTCGGTCTGCCGTAGGGACGGATAGATGGGCAACTCCGAGGATCGGACGCCTGAACGGCAAAGAAGCATCTTTTACAAGTGGGGAGAAGCAGATGGAGAAAAAGATTCACTATGCTTGGATTGTATTGTTTGTCACGTTTTTGGCTTTGCTGGCCGTCCAGGGCGTTCGCCTTTCCTTCGGCGCCTTTATCGAGCCGTGGGAGACCGAATTCTCGATGGACAGAGGCACGATCTCACTCATTTCTACGCTGAGCTTCATCGTATACGGCATATCCCAGCCGGTGGTGGGCAAGCTGGTCGACCGCTTCGGCGCTCGGATGATTTTGTCAGTCAGTGCACTGCTGGTCGGGATAAGCATCGCCCTGACGTATTTTGTGACCTCGCCGTGGCAGCTTTTTCTTCTGTACGGCGTGATCGCTTCGCTCGGAGTGGGCGGGGCGTCGAACGTGGCAGCCACCGTTGTGGTGACAAACTGGTTTCAGGAAAGGCGGGGCCTCGCTTTCGGGTTGATGGAAGCCGGCTTCAGCGTCGGGCAAATGATCGTTGTGCCAGCCTCGCTGTTTTTGATTCACTGGTATGACTGGCAGATGGCCGTCGCAGTATTGGGCGCGTTTCTGATTTTGATCGTCTTTCCCGTCCTGCTGCTTTTGCTGCGCAATCATCCTTCCGAAAAAGGTATCCAGCCGATCGGAGGCGACAGAGCTGCGGAAGGCACTGAAAACGGGACAGACGAGAGCCCAGGCGGCCAATTGGCGGAAAACGTGTTTCGCACGAGAAGATTCTGGTTTCTGATCCTGCCGTTTTTTATCTGCGGTTTTACGACGACCGGTTTGATGGATACCCACCTCATCCCGTTCGCCCAGTTGTGCGGCTTTTCCGCGGTCGTAACCGGGTCGGCGGTCAGCCTGCTCGCGGCCTTCAATACGCTGGGAACGCTGCTGTCGGGAGTGGTCGCAGACCGCTGGAGCAATAAAAAATTTCTGGCCCTCCTGTATGCGGCAAGGGCTGCAACTATCGTACTGCTGCTCGTGTTCGTCAGCGATCCCGAGCTGCTGCTGGTATTTGCCGCACATCCGTCTCTGTTGTTTTTGTTCTCCATTTCCTTCGGCCTTGTTGACTTTGCGACGGTCGCTCCCACGCAAATGCTGGCGACGCAGTACTTCAACAAGCAGTCGCTCGGCTTCATTGTCGGCTGGCTGTTTCTCAGCCACCAGCTAGGCTCCGCGCTTGGCGCTTACCTGCCTGGATTATTGTTTAGTCAGACTGAAAATTACAATATGTCATTCTACATTGCGGTGGTTTTGCTGGTCGGAGCTTCCGTGTTGAATCTTCTCCTTCCTGAACCCGCCCGAGTCAAAAGGAATGTCGCCTCGGAGAGCTAGAGGCTTGGAAGCCGGACATGCTCTACAGCCACAAAGAGTTGCAGAGCCCCTTTCTCAAAAAGGCGGCCTGCTCCGACAGTCTGCAAAAACAACACAAAAAGCCGGCTCCCCCCTCGATACGGGGCGGAGCCGGTCTTCCTATTTGAAAGCATATGGTTTACGAACGAGCTTTTCCGTTTTTGTACGGCGATCTCTTTAGTCTTTAAACAACAGCGAAGCGCCGGCGATTCCCGGATGGGTCATCTCGTACGGATCGAGAATCAGATCGAGCTCTTCCTCGGTCAGAACATTGTGCTCAAGGCACAGCTCCCGCACCGATTTGCCCGTCAAAATCGCCTCGCGGGCGATGCGTGCCGCCACTTCGTATCCGAGGTGAGGGTTGACGGCGGTAATGACGCCCACGCTCTTCTCGACGTAAGCCTTCATCACTTCTTCGTTGGCACGGATGCCGTCCAGGCAGTATTCCTTGAATGCACGGAAGGCGTTGTTCATGATGCTGATCGATTGCAGCAGGTTAAAGACAAGCACCGGCTCCATGACGTTCAGCTCCAGTTGTCCCGCTTCGGAAGCGAGGCAGATGGTGTGGTCGTTTCCGATTACCTGGAACGCCACCTGATTGACCACCTCGGCCATGACCGGATTGACTTTCCCTGGCATGATGGAGGAGCCTGGCTGACGGGCAGGCAGGGAGATTTCCCCGAGTCCGGCGCGCGGTCCGGAAGCCATCAGGCGCAGGTCGTTGGCGATTTTGGACATGTTGATCATGCACACCTTGAGGGCCGCGGACACTTCTGTGTAAGCATCCGTGTTTTGCGTGGCGTCGACCAGATCGGATGCGCCTTTGATCGGCAGGCCTGTGATCGAAGCCAGATGCTTGATGACACTCTCGATATAGCGCGGCTCCGCATTCAAGCCGGTTCCCACGGCAGTCGCGCCCATGTTTACTTCGTACAGATGCTGGCGGGAGCCGGAGATTCGCAGGATGTCCCGGGACAGCACTTTGCGGTACGCTTCAAATTCTTGGCCCAGACGGATCGGAACCGCGTCCTGCAGATGGGTTCTGCCCATTTTGATAACGCTGTCAAATTCTTTCGCTTTTTGCGAGAACGACTCCTGCAGGCTATCCATCGTCGCGAGTAGCTGGTCCAGCATCATCAGTACGGAAATGTGGATCGCAGTCGGGAAAGCGTCATTCGTAGACTGGGACATGTTCACGTGCGTATTCGGGCTGACCTGGAAGTAGTCGCCTTTTTCAAAGCCGAGAAGCTCCAGCGCACGGTTGGCGATGACTTCGTTGGCGTTCATATTGATCGAGGTTCCGGCGCCGCCCTGAATCGGATCGACGATAAACTGGTCGTGCAGATTGCCATCGATAATCTCTTGTGCCGCCTGAACGATCGCTTCTCCGATGCGGCGGTTGAGCTGGCCCGTTTCCATATTGGCAAGTGCTGCCGCTTTTTTTACCATCGCCATCGCCTTGATCAGCGATTCGTGGATTCGATATCCGGTGATCGGGAAGTTTTCCAGGGCACGAAGCGTTTGTACACCGTAGTAGGCGTGTTTCGGCACTTCTTTTTCGCCGAGGAAGTCTTTTTCTACCCGTTTGGTTACTGCTGTATCCATGTGTATACAACTCCTACAGGATATTTTTGATGTTAAACAACGTTGTTTACTTTCATCAAAATCGTAACATAGTTTCAAAGAAAGAAGTAGCTTTAAATCAATTGAACGAACGAATCGAAATGATTGTAGAACCCGATCAGTGTTGATAAGATGGGATAAATCTTTGTGAACAAGGAGGCGGACCGCATGCATCGGGTTGACCTGCTGCAGGAGATCACGTATATTGACGGAATTACGATCATCGATACGTCGGGAACGATCCTCTTTTCGGTGAAATTCAACCCCCGCTTCGCATCCGGGAGCGAGAAGACGGATGAAATCGTCGGGGAAAATCTGTTTACTTCCTTTCCTATGCTGAATGAACAAACAAGTACACTCTACCATGCGCTGAAAACGGGGCGTCCGACTTTTCGCAAGCGTCAGGAAATCATTGATTTTACCGGCAAAAAAATCGAAACGACCAATGTTACGCTGCCGATCAAGACAAACGGGCGGGTGATCGGGGCGATTGAGCTGTCCAAGGATATCAGCAAGCGGGGGGAGCCGGTAGACGAGCTGATCGAACTGGACGCCAGCCTGTTCATACCAAGCAAAGCGGAGCAAGCGAATATCCAGCCGGAAGGAGCCAGATACACGCTGGACGATATCGTGACGGGCAACGAGCAAATGCTGGAGCTGAAGAGGCAAGCAAAGAAAATGGCTCGCGGCCGCTCGCCGCTTTGCCTGTTCGGTGAGACGGGCACGGGGAAGGAGCTGTTCGCCCAGGCCCTGCATCATGCAAGCGGCCGCTCGCACAAGCCTTTTATCGCCCAGAACTGTGCGGCCATTCCCGAAAGCCTGATGGAGAGCATCCTGTTCGGGACGAAGAAAGGCAGCTTTACCGGGGCGGAGGACAATCCGGGGCTGTTCGAGCTGGCCGATGGCGGCACGATTTTTCTCGACGAATTCAACTCGATGCCCCATTCCCTGCAGGCAAAATTGCTGCGTGTGCTGGAGGATGGCCTCATCCGAAGACTGGGGGACAAGCATGTCCGCAAAGTAGACGTGCGGGTGATCGCTGCCACCAACAAGCATCCCCGTCAGTGCGTCAAGGATGGACAGCTCCGCCCAGACCTGTACTACCGGCTGTGCGTGATGGCCTTGCACCTGCCGCCGCTGCGCGAGCGGCCCGAGGATATCGAGCTGCTCCTGCCCTATTTTATCAACAAGTACAACCATCTGATGGGCAAAAGCGTCCGCCACATCGCCAAAGGCGTGTACGAGTATTTGCAGATGCACGATTGGCCGGGGAATATCCGGGAGTTTGAATACGTCGTCGAATTTGCCCTGCAGCTCAAGGAAGACGGTGACGAAACGCTTCAACGCAGCGATTTGGAGCCGATCATGAACCACCTGAGGGACGAGCAGGCACCCGAACAGACAGCCGCTTCGGAAGGAAAAGCGTGGGGAGCAACAATTGGAGAGGATTACGGGGAAGTGACGGGAGCAGGCGAGGGCCAGGAAAAACAGGAGGCACAGGAAGCACAGGAAGCACAGGAAGCACAGGAAGAACAAGATGAGCTTGTGCCTCTCAAGGAAGCGGTCGCTTCTCTGGAAACGCGGCTGATCCGGCGAGCGCTGGCGAAAACAGGGGGAAATGTCTCGAAAGCGGCACTTTTGCTGAACATTCCCCGGCAGTCGCTGCAAAACAAAATCCGCGACTATGAAATCAAATAGCAGTAAAAACGGGGCTCCAATCGATTTTCTGCCAATTTTGCTTCTGCCCAAAAACGTACAAAGAAGTGCCCGGAAATTAACACGCTGTGCGAATGAAACTGGAATTTTCCTTTCGATAGATGGTGTATCCTCCCGAAAAAGGAGAGATGCCCGTCTTTTTTTTGAGAATATTCCACAAAATGGCTGGCATGGTCCTTGCTTTGAGAAGACGGCATCATTGCATTTGCAAACAAGGAGGATGCCTTCCATGATTATCGGAACGTTTAAAGAATTGAAGCCGGGGGAGTCGCGCGTCGTGCTTACCCCGACGGAAGTGGCCGAATTGACCGGCGGCGGCCACACCGTCCTGATCGGCAAAGGGACAGGCGAAAATGCCGGGTTTCCCGATCAGTCCTATGCCGAAGCGGGCGCCGAGCTGAGAGACGGCATGGAGGAAATCTACGCCGAAGCGGAGCTGATCGTAAAGGTAAAAGAGATTTTGCCGGAGGAATACCACCTGCTGCGGGAAGGACAAATCCTGTTTACTTGCCTTCATCCCGCTGCCAACCGGGAAGAGGTGAATGTACTGCTGGACAAAAAGGTCATCGCCTTTACCGCCGAGGATACGCATCAGTACGGCTCTCCCAATGGAGAAGTGGCTGGAAAGCTGGGAGCGCTCTGGGGCGCCCATTATTTGCTTAGCGTGAATGGCGGGATGGGCAAGCTTGTCGGCGGCATCGGAGGCGTACCCGGCATCCAGGCGCTCGTCATCGGTGCGGGAATTGTCGGACGCAGCGCAGCCAATGTCCTCTCCTCGCTTGGAGCTCGGGTAACAATGATGGACGTGAATATCGGCGTCCTTCGGGAAGCGCAGTATTTGCTGCCAAAAGGGGTAGACACGATGTTTTCCAACCGGAGCAACATCCGCCAGGTGCTGCCTCACGTCGATTTGGTGATGAACTGCGTCAAATGGCCAAAGCACCGCAAGGACCATCTGATCACACGCGATATGCTGCAGCTCATGCGCAAAAAGGCGGTTATCGTCGACATTAGCGCAGACGTCGGCGGAGCAGTGGAGACATACAGACCGACGACGTACGAGGAGCCTGTCTATGAAGTCGACGGCATTATCCACTTCGGCGTCGACAACATTCCGGGCGCTGCCCCTCATACGACTTCGATTGCTTATGCGGCATCCGTATTTCCGCACATCAAGTCGATTGCCGACCACGGAGCGGACGAGGCAGCTCGTCGCAATCCGTATCTGCGCCGGGGATTGACGTCGTACAAAGGGATATTGACTCATGAGGAAACCGCTTTGATCCAGCAGCGCGAGCGTACGACAGCAGAAGAACTGCTCGGCTTGCCGGCGAAATAGCATTTACAAACAAAAGGAAAAAAGGGGGAAGTGCTGTCTATGGAGGCGACAGAAGCAGTTCATCTCGGCATCATTTCGCTGGTTCCCGCGACGGTCTCTGTCATTCTCGCGTTTTGGACCAGAAATACCGTGTTTTCGCTTGCAGTAGCCTGTTTTCTCGGCATCCTGCTGTCGGGACAAGGCCTGATGGGATTTCCCGCCTTGCTGAAAACCGCGCTCGGTACGACCAGCTTTTCCGGACTGTTGCTCCTGGAGCTGTTTATCGGCGTGATGATCGCATTTTTCCAGCGGACCGGAGCGATCCAGAATGTAACACTGATGCTGGAGCGCAGGCGGTTCACACGTGTGAAAACACAGCTTGTCGCCTGGTTTTTGGGCATGTTCGTGTTCTTCAGCGACTATTTCAGCCCGCTGTTTGTCGGCTCGACGATGCGCAATCTGGCTGACAAGGCGAGAATCTCCCGGGAAAAGCTGGCCTATATCGCCGACTCCACCTCGGCGCCGGTCAGCGTGCTGGTGCCGATTACGGGCTGGGCGGCCTACTTTACCGGCCTGCTGATCGGCGTCGGCACCATCGCCAATGAAGCAGACGCCATGTCCCTGTTCTTAAAGACCATCCCGTTCAACTTTTACGCCATCCTGTCGGTTCTCTTCGTCGGTTTGCTTGCGCTCCGCGTCATTCCGGAATTTGGCCCGATGAAAAAGGCGGAGAAACGGGCATTGGAGGAAGGGAAGGTGCTTCGCGACGGCGCAGACCCGCTGATGGGCTCGGAGCTGACCGACACGCCTCCTTACGAGGGAATCAAGACAAATGTGTTCCTGAATTTCATTCTGCCTGTGATCATCGTGATCTCTATCGCCGTCGGCACCTTTATGACCATGAAGTCGGCCAAAACGATGGAAGCCTTTTTGGCGGCAGCGGTCATACTCGGCATTATCATGCGTATTCAAGGGGTGCCGTTTGCCGACATCATGAAGACGGCGACAGCGGGGATGAAAGGCGTCATGCCGGCCATTCTCGTTCTGGCTTTTGCCTTTTCGCTCAACCAGCTCAGCAAAGACATGGGGACAGCCCACTACATCATTTCCGTCACGGAAGGCTGGCTCACTCCTCATTTGCTGCCGTTCCTGATTTTTATTACCTGCGCCGTCATTTCCTTTGCCACCGGGACCTCGTGGGGCACCTTCGCCATCGTCATGCCGCTGGCCGCTCCGCTCGCTTTCACCTTTTCCGGCGGAGAGGTTTCCATTCTGGTCGTCGCCACGATTGCAGCAGTCGCCGGGGGAGGCGTCTTCGGGGACCACTGCTCGCCGCTGTCCGACACATCGGTCCTCGCCTCCACAGGAGCGGCTTCTGACCACATCGACCACGTCAAGACGCAGCTTCCGTACGCGCTGACAGTCGCGGTCATCTCGGCTTTGCTGTATCTGGTGATCGGGTTTGTGTTTGTGTAGAGCGGGTGATTGCCGTTTGTGGGTAAGATCAAACAGTTAAATGCGCACCAAAAAAACCGGAGGGTATTCCTCCGGCTTTTCTTTTGGCAGGAAGAAAGCTGTGCATTGATAATCCAACACCCTCTCACAAATGTTCTCCTCATTTATATAGTCGAACGGAGCCAAGCTCCGGTTCATGAATTTTTTGCAAGGCACGTTGACATGAGCTGATCAAATGATTTAGACTAAAACTGAAAAAGTTAAAAGTATTAACTATTAAACGTTTTAATAAACTAGGGAGATGGTATAGCCTGCCATGGATGTAAAACAGTCACTATCCAAACAGTTTTCCATCATGATGCACAAGTTTATCGTGGCCTATGGCAAGGCCCTCGACCCGGATATTTCCGGTTCTCAGGTGTATATGCTGGAGATCTTGCAGGACGAGGGAACAAAAAAGAGCTCGGATGTGGCGGCACAACTGGAGATCAGTCTTCCAGCCGTTACGAATCTGGCCAACAAGCTGGTCAAAAAAGGGTATATCAAACGATCTGTCTCCGCAGAGGATCGCCGGGTAACGCTCCTCGAGATCACACCGACCGGGTCGGACGTTTTGAAGCGGATTCTGGACAAGTACCATCATTTGACGGAAACGCTTTGGAGCGGCTTTGCTCCCGAGGAATTGACGCAGCTTCTGCAGCACTACGAAAAAATGGTTGCCAACCTCAAGCATTACCAACCTGACAAGGAGTGAAATGACATGACAACACAACAACAAGTAGCTGTAATCACTGGTGCAGGGAGCGGCATGGGCCGCGCGACTTCGATCAAGCTGGCCGAGCTCGGCTATCGCCTGGTACTGGTCGATTTCAACGAGCAGTTCGGTGAAGAAACGCTCGCGCTCGTAAAGGAAAAAGGCGCAGAAGCGATCTTCGTAAAAGCAAACGTGGCCGAAAGCGCCGATGTGCAAAACTATGTCAATCAAGCGGTCGAGACGTTCGGCCGGATCGATGTCTTTTTCAACAACGCGGGAATCATCCAAAAACCGTACCTGTTCGCAGATATTCCGGATTCCGAGTTTGACCGCATTTTCGCCGTAAACACCAAAGGCGTGTTCCTCGGCATGAAATACGTCATCAAAGTAATGGAAAAGCAAGGCTCCGGCGTGATCATCAACACGGCATCCACGGCAGGCGTGAAGCCCGAGCACAGCCTGGGCGTTTACTCCGCTTCCAAGCACGCAGTCGTCAGCCTGACCAAGTCCGCTGCGATGGAATACGCGAAAACCGGCGTCCGCATCAATGCCATCTGCCCTGGCGGCGTAGCGACCAACCTGGTAGCCGGTTTTGAGCAAACGATCAAAGAAACCGGAAATGTTCCGGAAATCCAATTCCCGCGCATCGGCTACATGGCTGATCCGAATCAAATCGCGAGTGTGGTCGCTTTCATGGCTTCCCCGGGCGCGTCCTACATGACAGGCTCTATCGTCGTTGTTGACGGTGGTCTCACGCTGTAAGCGGCTGTTTCCGCGATCGAACACCATTTGTCAAAACCTGTTCATGCCAACTAGCCGAGAAGGCTGTCCTCCAAGCAGATGCTCTTGCTTGAGGGACAGCCTTCTTTTTTGGATGCATGGTCTTGCGGGGGGTGTACATGTATTACGAAGCTTGCGGCAGCGTACTGCTTTTTGCGAGTCCCAAATGCTCCTGCAGCGTTTTGCGGATCTCGGCCAAGTCCTGCTCGTCCAGCTTGTAGTAATAAATGTTGTTCTTGTACATGCTGCTGCCTTTCAACTGCAGCTTCTCAATATTGACGCTGCTTCCCTTGGCAAAATGATAGAACGCCTCCAGGTCAGACAGCCGCAGGTTCGTCTTCACATTGTCGCCCAGCGCCTCCAGCAGCGCTCCGTACTTGGTGACAGAGCCGAACGACAGCGTTTTGTGGAAGATCGCTTCCAGCACGAGCTGCTGGCGTTTGCCGCGCTCCATGTCGCTGTCTATTTTTCGGGTCCGGACCAGCGCCAGGGCTTCTTCGCCGTTTAACGTCTGCAGCCCTTTTTTCAGCTTGATCGCACGCGGCCTGTCTTTGCTGTCCTGCTCCGTAAACGTGATCGGAACATCTACCTCGACCCCGCCGAGCGCGTCGACGATTTCCATAAACGCCGTGAAATTTACTTTTACGTAGTAATCGACCGGGACGTCGAGCAGACCTTCCACTGTTTCCACCGCAGCGTCCACGCCGCCGAAGGCATGGGCGTGATTGATCTTGTCCTTTTTCTGCTCAACCGGCACGTATACGTAAGAATCGCGCGGAATGCTGAGCAGCTTCACGGAGCGGTCTTTTTTGTTGAAGGTCGCAAGCAGAAGGGCGTCCGTGCGGATGGCTTCCCCGTACTGCTTATGTCTTTGCTCGCTGTCATCGACACCCATGAGCAGGACAGAAAAGCTGTCTGCCAAAGCATCCTTCTTTTCCACACGCTTGGGTGAGATCGTTCCCCGCTGCAGCTCCTGATGGGACTTTTCCTCCAGCATGGCTGCCTTGCGGTACAGATCGACCGCATACCCGGTTGAGACGAACAGCAGGACCAGAATGGGGATTAGCAAAAAAACGATGCGACGCTTGCTCTTTCGTTTTCTTTTTAGATTTTGAGTTTGGTTATTTTTCACAATAAACTCCACCTCGATAGGATGTACACTGAGTGTAGACGATTTTCGACAAGATTTCGTTACAGGGGGGTAACAACTGGCAGAAAGGGGGCATTTTTTGACGAGTTTTTGTTTTCTTCTGAAAACAGGCAGGAAAAATGGCGAACAAGCTGTAAAATTAGGAGAGAGGTAATAGGATAAAGTACCGCGAATATGTTGGCATCGGCAGCACATGTCTGAACGGAAGCTTTCGAATCAAAATGATGAGGGAGTGTAGGACGATGAGCACAAACGAACTTTTGCAAAGTACCTTGCCGCAAATGCTGGAACAAACTTGTAAGCGCTTTCCTTGGCGCTGCGCCGTTTACTTCAAAGGACAGCAATGGGATTACGGGACACTGGGAGTGCTGGTCAAGAAGTTCGCCGCCGGATTGCACAGTCTCGGGATCGGGCAGGGAGACCGAGTGGCGGTCATGCTGCCCAATTGTCCGCATTACGTGGCAGCCTACTACGGCATTCTGCAGCTGGGCGGAATCGTCGTACAGGTCAATCCCATGGCGGTCCCGGCCGAGCTGGAGCATTATTTGACCGACTCGGGTGCCAAAGCCTTGATCACCTTTGCTCCCTTTTTGCCGGTGGTCGAAAAGGTAAAAAGCGCTGAAGGCTTGGCGGCGAGAATCATCGTTGAACTGCCTCCTACGGATTCGGAGCTTCCAGCCGGATGGCTCCGTTTTGAAAACGTCATGGCACTTGCCGAGGATTTGCCGGAGGTGTCCGTGTCTCCGGATGACATCGCGGTTCTCCAGTATACAGGCGGTACCACAGGGCGCTCCAAAGGGGCGATGCTGACTCATCAAAATCTGTATGCCAACGCCTATCAGTCACACATGATCATGGGAGGAGACGTCGACAATCCCGACCGGATCTTGACAGTGATTCCGCTCTTTCACGTTTACGGCATGACCGTTTGCATGAACATGGCCATTTTTGGAGGATCGCAGCAGGTCATGCTGCCCCGCTTTGACCTGGAAGAAGTGCTGCAGACGATCAAGGATACGAAGCCGACGGTATTCCCGGGGGTGCCGACGATGTACGTGGCTGTCAATGCCCATCCGCAGGCGGAAGAGTACGGCATCTCGTCCATTCGCCTCTGCGCAAGCGGCTCCGCACCCCTTCCGGTAGAGGTCATCAAAGGCTTTGAAGCCAAGACGCAGGGCATGATTCTCGAAGGCTTCGGCCTGACGGAAGCCTCCCCGGTCACTCACTTCAACCCGAGGGATAAGCGAAAGGCCGGGTCGATCGGGACGGCTATACCGTTTACAGAGTCCAAAATCGTCAGCCTCCAGGACGGCGAGACGGAGCTGGGGCCGAATGAAGCGGGAGAGCTGGTCGTGCGCGGTCCGCAAGTGATGACCGGCTATTGGGGAATGCCGGAAGAGACGGCGGCAACGCTCAAAGACGGCTGGCTGTACACAGGGGATATCGCCTACAAGGATGAAGAGGGATATTACTATATCATCGATCGGAAAAAGGATTTGATTATCGCCGGGGGCTTCAATATTTATCCGCGTGAGGTAGAGGAGGTCCTCTATCAGCATGCGGCGGTGCAAGAGGCTGTCGTCATCGGCGTGCCCGATGCGTATCGGGGAGAGACGATAAAAGCGTTCGTGGTTCCGAAAAAGGGAGTTGTCCTGACCGAAGAGGAAATCACGGATTTTTGCCGGGAGAACATGGCCGCCTACAAAGTGCCGAGAATCATCGAGTTCCGCGACGCCCTGCCGAAAACGGCCGTAGGCAAGATTTTGCGGCGGACGCTGCGGGAGGAAGCAAAAGGAGCAGGCGCGACGCAAGAATAAGGCTCAGGCGCGACGCAAGAATGAATAAGGGGCAGACAGGACGCAAAAACGGACGGATAATCAGATTGGACGCAGGTGCTGCAACAGCCTTTTTTGTCCGCCCCAAGCTGTTCCAATACGAAACAGCGCTCCTTAAAAACAGAAAACAGAGGGCCGCCTGGGCATCCGGGCGGCTTTCGCTTTTCGTCATGTTTCACGCTCTTGCCCTCATAGAATGAGGCAAACAAGCAAAGAGGTGAAACAAGATCGACATGTGGAAAGCGGTTGTCTCCATCCTGACTGCCTGGTCGCTTGCCAATCTCAGCCTCTTTCCCGCGTTTGCGGGGGCGGAAACGAGCGCGGCAGTGCAGCAATCGGCCCAGGCGCAGCAAGACCCGCCTACTCCGCAGACAGATGAGCCGATCACGGTGACGGTGGTGGGCGACATTTTGCTGGACAAGAGCGTCGGAGCGCAAATCGAACGCTACGGGGTGGACTATCCTTTTGCCAAAACGGCGGAGCTGCTCAAGCAGGCTGATCTGACAGTGGGGAATCTCGAGACTGCCGTCAGCAGACGGGGATCCCCCGAGCACAAGGAATTTACCTTCCGGGCCAAGCCGGAAGCGTTGGCGGGCCTTGCGAATGCCGGCTTCGACGTCGTCAATTTGGCCAACAACCACACGATGGACTTCGGAATGGACGCCTTTTTGGATACGATGCAGCATTTGCGCGAGAACGATATCGCTTACGTAGGCGGAGGAAAGGCGGAGGAGGAGGCGTTTGCCCCCTGTATCCAGACGATCAAAGGAAAGAAGGTAGCAATCATCGGGCTGAGCCGTGTACTGCCCAATCAGAAGTGGTTTGCGGGGAAGAACAAGGCGGGGCTGGCTCACGCCTATTCACGGGAGCCGATGCTCGGCTATGTTCGCAAGGCTGTGGCAGAGTCCGACATCACCATTGCGATCATGCATTGGAATTTGGAGTACAAGGACTACCCTGAGCCGTACGCCCGCCAGATGGCCCGTTTGCTGATCGACAATGGAGTGGATGCGATTGTGGGGTCCCATAGCCATTCCCTCATGGGGGTCGAATGGTACAAAGAGGCCCCGATCTTTTACAGCGTGGGCAATTTCGTCTTTACGACGCCGCGAAATCCAAAGGGCTCCGAGTCGCTGATCGTCACTTTGACGTTTGCCCAGAACAAGACAGACGGCAAGATCATCCCGGCTAAAATTGTAAATGGCCAGCCCGTTCCCCAGGCAGGAGACAATGCGAAAAAGCTCAGGGAGAAGGTTGCGAAGCTCTCGTATGGGGCAGGGGTTGACGAGGCGGGAAATATAACGAGGAAATAAAAGGCAACGAGTTTCGGTGAAAGCAAAAAAGGGTATCTCCTCTATTGTTATGTAGAGGGGAGCAAACCTGATGGATTCCTATAAACACTTTACCCTGCGCTTCTGGCTGATCTTTTTGTTTTCCGTCTCGACGTTTTTGATCGTGCTGAGCTGCGGCGCCGGCATCTATCTGGTGGTCAAGCAGGTGATGACAGATGACATCCTCGACATCAACCGCGCCTATAGCGAGAGGATGGCCCAGACTACCGATCTTATGTTTCAGAGTATGAAAAAGAATCTGGAGACGAGCGCCGGCGAGATCGCCCCTCTTCTGAAAGACCGCCAGAGGCTGCAGCAACATTTGAAGCTGTGGCAGGAAAGCACGTTGTTCTTCAATTCCATCTTGGTCGCAAACAGCAAGGGAAAGATTCTCGCAACGGAGCCGAGGATGGAAGTCGATGGGCGATTTCTGATGTCGAGCGGTGCGAGAGAAGCGCTGGAAAAGAAAAAAACAGTAGTGTCGCAGCCATATAAAGCGATTACGGGCAGACTGATTGTTTTGGTATCCACGCCTCTGTGGGACGAGAACGGAAATTATGCCGGTTTTCTGGGCGGAACGTTCTACCTGGAGCAGGACAACACGTTGCATGAGTTCCTCGGCAAGCATTTTTACGAAGACGGCTCATACTTGTACGTTGTCGACCAGAATGGCACGCTTATCTACCACCCGGAGGAGGAAAGAATCGGTCAAATGGTAGACGGCAACAGCGTCGTCCAAAAACTGATGGACCAAAAATCGGGCGCGGAGCGAGTGGTCAATACGCAAGGCGTCCCGATGCTGACCGGGTACGCCTATGTGCCATCCGCCAATTGGGGGATCGTTTCCCAGACCCCGGAAGAGGAGGCGCTGGCTCCAACCCTGAAGGTCGTCCTCGACATGTTTGGATATATCAGTCCCTTCTTCATTTTGCTACTCTTGATCTCGTTCTCTCTGACCCAGAAAATGGTCAATCCATTGCGCCAATTGGCCAACTACGCCAAAAGCGTGCGAACGGCGGGAACAGAGGTACAGCCGTTTCCGACGATCCCGACCTGGTACTACGAGGCCGAGCAGATCAATCACGCTTTTCAGCAGTATGCGGAGACGCTGCGCCACAAAATGAACGTGATCAAACGAGAGTCATTGACCGACCCGCTGACCGGACTTGCGAATCGCAGATACATCGAAAATACGTTGCGTCAGTGGACGGAAACGAAAAAACAGTTTTCGGTTCTTCTGCTGGACGTAGACGGATTCAAAAAGGTAAATGACGAATTCGGTCACCAGACCGGAGATGAGGTATTGCGCTTTCTCTCCCAGGCGATGAAGCAGCATGTGCGGAAAGGGGACATTTGCGGCCGCTACGGCGGAGAGGAATTTATCGTGCTGCTGCCGGAGACGAGTGCAGAAACGGCGTATCTGATGGCAGAGTCTCTGCGGATGTTTATGAGCGATACCGTCAGTCCCACGGGCGAGCCTGTGACGATCTCGCTTGGAGTGGGGACGATCGCCCCGCAGATCGATACAAAGACATTGCTGGCTCTGACTGACGAGGCCATGTACAAGGCAAAACAGGAAGGACGAAATCAGACGAAGCTGATGAGAACCATTGTGTAGCCGATCCTTAAAAAGCCCGTTCTTTGACGAAATTTGGTCAAGCAGCGGGCTTCTTGCTGTCAACATCCAAGAGAGAGCCGGTGCGACTCAAATCAAGAGGAATAAACAGAGACCTGTCCCAGTAATTATGTAGTATATTTCAGAAAATTCAAAACAACATAAGGAGAGATGAATGGTGAAACGCTGGTTTCCCGGACTTCTGGCGACGATTGTGTTGTCACAGGCAGGTATTGTATCGGCTGCTGCTTCTCCAGTCGGTCAGGTACCGTTTCTGAAACGCCCGTTTATCCCTGCGCAAGCATCCTTTGAGGTAAAGCAGTACGCATATCCGGAGACCAAGCCGATACAAGCTGGCAAGTTTGACATCCAGCACTATCCCCTTTACGACGAGGTGCTGTATTGGCTGGAGACGTGGGCGAAGCAGTATCCTGATCTCGTAGAGCTTCAGTCAGCGGGGAAGTCACTGGAAGGCAGGGACATCTGGCAAATTACGATCACCAACAAAAAAACCGGTACTGCTACCAGCAAGCCGGCTATGTGGGTAGGGGCAAACCGGCATTCCGGAGAAGTGACGACAAGGGTGGCTGCGCTGCATTTTGCGCATGAACTCCTCTCCAAGTACGGGAAGGACCCTGAGATTACCCGCTTGCTGGATACCCGCACATTTTATGTGAGACCTGTTGAAAATCCCGACGGCTCCGAGCTGTACCTCAATACCATTCAAACCAATCGCTCCACCAATCGGCCCGTTGACAACGACGGAGACGGCATCATGGACGAAGATATTCTGGAGGATTTGGATGGTGACGGCTATTCCCGGCAAATGCGTCAGTATGTCGGGATGGGAAAGGGGGACTACATAAAAGACCCGTCTGATTCGTCCGGACGTTTGATGAAGCAGGTTGGAGAAGGAAAAGGAGACTATCGGGTATTGTCCGAGGGCATCGATAATGACGGCGACGGAAAATACAATGAGGATGGCATTGGCGGTTTGGACATTCACCGCAATTATCCGGAGAACTGGCGGCCCATGACGGAACAGACCGGGATGGGATGGACCCAGGGGGGAGCGGGAGAATATCCGTTATCCGAACCGGAGATGCGGTCAGTCGTCTTGTTTCTACTGGAAAATCCCCACATTTCGGTCGTAGAGACGATGGATACCACGGTGCCGATGCACCTGCGTCCCCCATCCACCAGCAAGAGTGAGGAGTCCATGTTTCCGGAAGATCTGAAGTACTATGAGCATTTGGACAAAAAGGGCCAGGAATTGACCGGCTATCCGTGGGCGGGAGACGTTTACTACACGTACCACACCCGCAGGGGCGGCTCGGAAGGGACACCGCTGTTCGGGCATTCGCCTGACTGGGGGTACTTTCAGTATGGAGCGATCTGGTACGGTGACGAGCTGTGGGGGAAACAGGAGTATGTCAAAGACTACAACAAGGACGGCAAGACCGATGAATTGGATCAGCTATGGATGAATGATCACATACCGGAATTGAAGGGCAAGCTGTTCCAAAACTGGATGGCCTACGATCACCCGCAGTTGGGGAAGGTAGAAATTGGCGGCTGGAACCCGAAATTTTGGAACCAAAACGCTCCTGCGGGAAGCTATTTGAAACAGGCGGTCGAAAAACAAAGCAAATTCAATCTGGAGTTGGCCAAATCGCTTCCATTGCTGGTCGTTACAAAGACAGAGGTGAAAAAGAATCAGGACGGTACTTCAACGGTGAGTGTGACGGTGACAAATGAAGGCTTTTTGCCAGATGCGTTAAAGCAGGCATGGCTCGTCAAAATCGTGCGCAAAGGCTCCGCGAGCATCGAACTGGGGGATGGCCTGGCTTTGGCCGACGAGAATACGGATAAAATCCAGGATGCCGGATTCTTTGGAGGCGCCTTGGAAGAGGAAGAGCGGACGAAAACATTTTCCTGGACCGTCAAAGGAAAGGGGAATGCCGAGGTGACCATTCGCTCGACCCGCGGCGGGACCGTGAACGTGGTGATACCTGTCAAATGAGACTCCCACGGCTAGAACCACAGGCTTTCAGTCGGCAATGTCTGTAAAAAAAGCACCAAACGAATGAGGGGCTGTCCAAAAAAGCAGTGAAGCTGCTTGACGGAAGAGCCCCTCGTCTCTTTTCGTGCGCCTACACCATCTTCACTTGGAAATGGTCAAGTCCATTTTTTTCATGCGCTCCTGTCAACAAATCGTTGCAACTTGCACAAGGCCCCAGCCCGTCTGTTTCATTAAGAAGGCAAAGAGGCAGATGCCTGAAAAAAACAGGGCGAAGGAGGCAGCCATATGAGCACGATCCCCGCTAAAAGACGATGCAAGCGAGTACACCGGTACCTTTGGCTAAGGCTGCTGCTTACCCTGACGATAACAGCTACGATGCTGTGGCTTTTTTTCGCGTCGGCCCCGAGCATAAGAGCGACATGGCTTTGGAACACGGAGCTGATCACAGAAAAGGGTGAGGCCATCCTTTCTTTTGCCGAAGAAAACGACATCAACAGAATTTATCTGCACATCGATCAAAAGAATGTGCCGCCGGAAGCGTATCGCACATTCATCAAGGAAGCGAGCGCAAGGGATATACAGGTGGATGCCCTTGGCGGCGACCCTGCCTGGTCGCTCGTCTCCAGTCAAAAAAGCATTGCCTCCTTTATAGACTGGGTGCATGTCTACAACCGTGCTGCGGCTGAAGACGAGCGCTTCACCGGAATTCACGTCGACATCGAGCCGCATGTGCATCCGCAGTGGAAGCGTGACAAGGAAGCCTTGAAAAGCCAATGGATGGAAAACATGCAGCTTGTGGTCCAGGAGACGAAAAAAGATCCCGCTCTGCAGGTGAGCGCCGATATTCCATTCTGGATGAACGAGCTGCCTGCGAGCGAGACGCAGAGCGTCAGTGAATGGCTGATCGGGCAGCTCGATCATGTGACATTGATGGCCTACCGGGATTACGTGGAAGGCTCCAACGGGGTGCTGGACATCTCGAGCCGCATCCTGGACGAAGCAGGATATGATCGGCAAAAAGTGGTGGTCGGCCTGAATGTGCTGGAAAGCGACGAAGGGGACCGGACGACGTTTTATGAAGAAGATACCAAGATCATGCGAGAGCAGGTAAGCATACTCGAGACGCGGATGAAGAAATACTCCGCTTATGCGGGATATGCGATTCATGATTACGAGCAATGGGAAAAGAAAAGCAGGCGTGAAAAAGAACGGTCCTCAGCCAAGAAAACATCGGCGGAATCTGAAGAAAAGCCAAAGGAGGGCAAGAGTGCGGCCGAGGAAAAAACATAGTGTAGTGGAGATGCTGCCGGTAGAAACTCCCTGCAAATTAGGCTATGATGAAGGCAATCTTGAATGTGATCATGCAGCCAATCAGGCAGAACACATATGAACGTAAGCAACTCACGCAGTTTCCAAAATCGCAAGCGATTGTTGGAGACAGGAGAGGAGACGAGCAAAGTGAACCACATCCGTTATGAGCGCAGACGGTATACGAACGGACAGACACCGATCGAAGAGCTGAAACGCTTATCCGAAGCATTAGGCGGCCCTGCCATCTATATCAAGCGAGATGATCTGCTCGGGCTTGCAGCGGGAGGAAACAAGACGCGCAAGCTGGAGTACCTGGTGGCGGATGCGCTCAAGCAAGGTGCGGATACGCTGATTACCTGCGGAGCCGTACAGTCCAACCACTGTCGGCTGACTCTCGCCGCAGCAGTGCGGGAGGGGCTGCGCTGCCAGCTGGTGCTGAGCGAACCGGAAACGGGGGGCTACAATCCCCAGACGAGCGGCAATCATCTGCTCTTTCACCTGATGGGAGCCGAGAAGCTGCAGATCATTCCTGCGGATGGGGATATGCCGGCAGAGATGGAAAAACTCGCTGCAGCCCTGGAGAAAGAAGGACGAAAAGCGTACCCGATCCCGGTCGGCGGCTCCAGCGAGGTAGGGACACTCGGGTATATGGCTTGCGCCGAAGAGATCGAGCAGCAGGCATGGGAGATGGGCATTCCGTTTGACTATGTGGTGACCGCGACGGGAAGCGCCGGGACGCAAGCCGGACTGATCGTCGGTTTTGCCGCCCGCCAATCCTCTGCTTCCGTCATTGGCATCAATGTCAGCCGGGACCGCGAAACGCAGGAGAAAAAAGTCCATGAGCTGCTGCTCTCTACGGCAGAGCTGGTTGGACTGAAGGGAGAATGGCCTGCTTCGCTGGTTCGCTGCGAGGACGAATACGTGGGCCCCGGCTATGCGATTCCGACACCTGAGATGGTGGAGGCCGTGAAGCTGCTGGCCCAAACCGAG
Source organism: Brevibacillus sp. FSL K6-6036 (assembly GCF_037964015.1). Classification (NCBI taxonomy): domain Bacteria; kingdom Bacillati; phylum Bacillota; class Bacilli; order Caryophanales; family Paenibacillaceae; genus Brevibacillus; species Brevibacillus sp. FSL K6-6036. The sequence continues at coordinate 3,943,358 of NZ_CP150173.1, read as the reverse complement.
GGGATTCTGCTCGATCCGGTCTATACAGGAAAGGCCATGGCCGGTCTGATCGGGTTGATTCGCAAGGGAGCGTTTCGCAAAGAGGATCGGGTGTTGTTCCTGCACACCGGAGGGGCACCGGCGCTGTACACTTATGCAGATGTGTTCTTAGCGGAGAGATAAGGTATGAACAAGTCCGTAATCCGTAATAAGAGGAGAAATACGCCTGCCTTTTGTCGCACTCTCCAGAAGCCGACGCAATGATGCGTCGGTTTTTTTATCTCCTCTGCCGAAAACTGATCCATAAATGTAATGAATTACAAAAGATGGAATTTAAATAACGGTACGATACATACAGAACGAAAATAAGAAGATGAAGCACAAAAATGCGATTATGAAAATAGATAGAATGTAACATTTATGCAGGTTATTCATTGACGATATGTAAGGTTAAGAAATTTCTATTTTTTCTTATATTTACAGATAAGATAGAAATAGAAAACATACAGGGGGGATTTTCGTGAGTCAAAAAAAGTTGACTACCGTGCTGGCGTCCATGCTGCTCCTCAGCATGTCGCTTGTCGGCTGTAATTCGCAAGGTACAGCTCCTGCTCAGAACAACCAGTCGGGCGGCAATACCGCATCGTCCGGCGGCAGCAGCAGTGGGGGCGGCGGGGGCGGCGAAAAGATATTGATCGCCACGCAAAGCCCGCTTTCCGGATCACAGTCCGCCATCGGCGATGCGATCAAGACCGGAGCCGGATTTGCCATTGAAAAGCGGAAAGAGGAGTTCAAGCAGCTCGGCTTTGACTTGCAGTTGTTCCCGCAGGACGATCAGGCTGACCCGAAAATTGGCGTATCCAACGCGGAAATGCTCGTAGCCAACCCGGATGTTTTGGGTGTAGTCGGCCATTTCAATACGGGCGTAGCGATCCCCTCTTCCGTAAAGTATGAGTCGGGCAGTCTGGTCATGGTATCTCCGGCAAACAGCGGGGTTACATTGACGGAGGAGGGCAAAAAGACCGTTCACCGGATCTGTGCCCGCGATGACGCCCAAGGTCCAAAAGGAGCCAAGTATGCCAAAGAAGTGCTCGGCGTGAAATCCGTCTTCCTGATCCACGACAAGACCGCTTACGGGCAAGGGCTGGTCGATCAGGTAAAAGCGCAGTTCGAGAAGGACGGCGTTCAGGTACTGGGCTACGAAGGGGTAAACCAGGGCGAGAAGGATTACAATTTCGTCGTGAATACGGCCGTCGCCAGCAAGCCCGACATGATCTATTTCGGAGGCATCTATCCGGAAGCGGGCATCATCGTGAAGCAGGCGAGGGAAAAAGGATATACCGGCATGTTTATGGGCGGGGATGGCATCGATTCCCCTGACTTGATCAAGATCGCCGGTGCCGCAGCCGAAGGCGTCTATCTGACTGCTCTGGCTGGAGACGCGAAGCAGTCCGAGGAAGGCCGCAAATGGGCGGAAGAATATGAAAAGGTAATGGGCAAAAAGCCGGGAACCTATTCCGACTACGCATATGAGTCGGCCAATGTGATTCTCGACGGACTGGCAGCCGCTATCAAAGAGAACGGCGGGAAAAAGCCGACCCGCGAGCAGGTTCTGGAAAAGGTCCACAGCACGAAAGATTACCAGGGCAAATTCGTAAAGGTCACCTTTGACGAGAAAGGCGACAACGAGTTCGCGGATGTCTTCATGTACAAGTTTGAGAAGGAAGGCACGAAGTTCATCGGAAAAATCGAATAGGAGAGTTATGCAAGAGGGGTTCTGCAAATTTGACAGAGCCCTTCCTTCCTGTCTATTATATACCCATAGGGGTAAGGAGATTGCGCATGCAAACCCTCCTTCCCAGCAAAAAGATCGGCCGGCATAGGTCAGGAGGAAGCCAAAATGAAATACGGAGACAATGTGAAAAACCGCCTGAAACGGGTAGAGGGGCAGGTCCGGGGAGTCCTCAGCATGATGGAAACAGACAAGGATTGCAAGGAGGTCGTCAGTCAGCTCTCGGCCATTCGCTCGGCTGTGGACAAAGCGATCGCCCTGATCGTGGCGGAAAATTTGGCGGCATGCATCAAGGAGGAGCTGGCGGAAGGCAGGGATACCGATCAAGTCGTGCAGGAAGCGATTCAACTGCTGGTCAAGAGCCGATGATGCACTCGGTCTTGACAGCAAAACGCGGCTTACAATATACTAATAGGGGTAGGGGTATATAACGATTGGGAAGCCAGTCTGTTTTTTTGATCTCATAAATACCCCTGTAGGTATAATGGGAGGGAGGAGTTCAAAAATGGAAGCTCAAAAGCAGACGACCATGGTCGTATTCAGCGGTGATCTGGACAAGGCGATGGCCAGCTTCATTATCGCAACCGGAGCTGCAGCCATGGGAAACAGGGTAACGATGTTCTTCACCTTCTGGGGCTTGAACATCTTGCGAAAAGAGCAGCATGTACCGGTGCAAAAAGGATTTTTGGAGAAAATGTTTGAGCGGATGATGCCCCGTGGTCCCGGAAAACTGGGGATTTCCAAGCTGAACATGGGCGGAATGGGCCGGACGATGATGAAGCACATCATGAAGAAAAAGAACGTGGCTTCGCTGCCCGAGCTGATCCAGCTTGCCAAGGAGCTGGATGTGGAGATGATTGCCTGCACGATGTCCATGGACGTCCTGGGAATCAAGGAAGAAGAGCTGGCAGACGGCCTGAAATTTGCAGGAGTGGCAACCTATTTGGCGGAAGCCGAACAGTCCAGGGTCAATCTGTTCATTTAAGCGAAACATTTGGAGCCGTACGTGTTTGAAAGCAAAGAGTGCCGGATCATAAGGGGAAAAAACATCCAAAGCCGTTTCATAGAAGGCTGATTTCCCTGGTGGCTTCTTTCGGCATTTTATATACCTATATGGGTATATGCGTATATAAAGCATGTGATCCTGACCTGCCAAAGCGGGATGAGAAGCAGGCAAGCAGCGAGGATTTTGCTGAAAAACGGGATGAAACAGGCCAGCCATTTGCGCAACAGGCATGTCAGGATGGACAGGAGCAGTGAAAAAGTAGCTTTTGCCTGCATTCAAGCTTAAAACAACCAGGAGGTGATTGATATGTCAGCAGGAGCAATAAACGCAATTCAACTGAACGAAAAGGTGGAGCAGGGTGTTTTCCTGCTCGATGTGCGCAATCCGGAAGATTTTGCGGACTGGAAGATCGAAGGGAAAGAAGTGCGATCTATCAATATCCCGTACTTTGATTTCCTTGACGACAACGAAAATATCTACGGACAGCTTCCCGCTGACGAAGAGATCGTCGTCATTTGCGCCAAGGGCGGAAGCGCCAAAATGGTGGCCGATCTGCTGGACGAGAAAGGCTTTCAGGCGAGCTATCTGGAGCAAGGCATGCAGGAGTGGAGCCAGTTTTACCGCCCGGTGACCGTCATGGAGGAAGACAACCTCAAGCTGATTCAGGTAAATCGGCTGGCAAAGGGCTGCCTGTCCTACATGTTGATCTCAGGAGGCGAAGCGCTGGTCGTCGATCCCAATCGGCATATCGAGGAATACTTGTCGCTAGCCGAGCAGGAAGACGCCGCCATCAAATACGTCCTCGATACGCATCTGCATGCCGACCACATTTCGGGTGGCCATGAGCTGGCCGAAAAAACCGGGGCCGTCTATTACATCTCCTCCAGCGAGATGCAGGGCTCCGAACTCTCTTATGAGCCGCTGGAAAAGCAGGGCATGCTGGAAGTCGGCCGTGCCGAGGCAAAAATTCTCGCTGTTCCTACGCCCGGACATACCCCGGGGAGTGTCTCCGTATTGGTAAACGATCGCTACCTGCTCTCCGGCGATACCATTTTTGTCGGCGGCCTCGGCCGACCCGATCTGGGCGGCAAGGCGGCAGAGTGGGCGCAAGCCTTGTACGACACGGTGTTTACCACAATCGCTTCCCTGCCGGACGACGTGCTGGTGCTGCCGGCTCATTATGCCGAAGCAAGCGAGATTCAGCGGGAGGGATATGTGGGAGCGCCGCTCGGAGAGATCCGCGGAAACAATGAAGTGATGCGGACGGCAAACCGTGATCGATTTGCGGAAAAAGTCGCTCATGCCGTCGGAGCAACGCCTCCCAACTACGAGGAGATCGTCGAAATCAACCGCGGAGCTGCCAGTGCATCTCCGGAAAAGGCGACAGAGCTGGAGATCGGGCCCAATCGCTGCGCCCTTCACCACGGTTAAACCATTGTCAAGAGAACAAAACCAGGAGGCTGCCAAGGAGGTCATATTCATGATAAACGTAGACGTATTTGTAGATGCAAAAGGATTGTCCTGCCCGATGCCAATCGTCAAGGCGAAGAAAGCGATGGATGCGATGGAAAGCGGGCAGGTCATGCAGGTGGAATCCACCGACAAGGGCTCCGTCAACGACTTTCAGGGCTGGGCTCGTTCCAACAGCCATGAGCTGTTGAAAACGGAAGAGGAGGGTGGAGTATATCGGATATTTGTGAGGAAAGGCTGAGGCGAATAAACAATTCGGGGGCCGACTTCCGCCATAGTGGTCGGGGGAAGCCGGCTTTTTGCAGCCTGTTTGTTTCATCGTTGCCGATCCATATTTTCTGTTGATAGCGGAAGTCTGAAAATTATTTTTATGGAGAATAGTTTGTATTGATTTTTTGTTTCAAAGTCGTATAATGATTGTAAAATGGCAAAAGATACCTGCGATGCTCATGATTGGATGAGCTGATTCATACTGGCTGAAATAGGTATCGCTTACAACAACCACTTGTGATAAAGGGTGATGAAGCCGTGCTGAGCGGAGGATTGCTGCGAATCCGTGAATACTTGCAAGATATAAAGCCGTCCGAGCGGAGCGTGGCAGAGTACATCCTGGAGCATCCGCGGGAGGTCATCCGCATGTCGGTCAAGGAGTTGGCGGAGCGGAGCAACGCCAGTCCAGCCGCGATTATCCGCATGTGCAAAAGCATGGGCCTGGAAGGCTTCCCGGAGCTGAAAATACGCATCGCGGCCGATCTGCAGTCCCCTTCCGCCGGAGAGGACGAGTACAAGGAAATCCGTCCTACCGACGACATTCCCACCCTGATCGAATCCGTCACTGCCAATCACATTTTCTCCCTGCGCGAGACGATCAAGGTTCTGGATCCAACTGCCGTCGAGCAGGCGGTTCGGGCCATGTATCGGGCACGCCGGATCGACTTTTTCGGAGTGGGCGCATCCCAGTTGGTCGCTCAGGACGCGCAGCAAAAATTTTTGCGCATCAATAAAATGTCGACGGCACACGCCGATGCCCATCTGCAGATTACTTCCGCTGTCACGCTGACGGACAAAGACGTGGCTGTCGGCATCTCCTATTCCGGGGAGACCCGCCAGGTTTTATCCGCGATCAAAAGGGCGAGGGAAGCGGGAGCAGTCACGATCGGCATTACGAAGTTCGGGCAAAATTCGATGTCGGCGCTGGCAGACATTCACCTGGCCACGGTTTCATCGGAGGCAGACATGCGCAGTGCCGCCACTTCGTCCCGCATTGCCCAACTGGCTGTCATCGACATGCTGTTCATGGGGGTAGCCGCGCAAAGCTATGACAAGGCTGTATCCTCATTGCGAAAGACCCGTCAGGCAGTGCTTGCCGAGTTTCGCACCGATTAGGCAAATCCTATTCAGAATATTGAGACTATATTACCCTGCATATCCGCCGTTCTTTGACTAGCAGATCTGCCGCATTGGCGCTTGTTCAGTCAGCCAGCATACCGTACCCGTGATCCCACTCTATTCGCACTACAGACCGCAGGCAATACCCATACCTTATTGGCAATACATTTTTAATAGATAAATGGAGGGGTCTGCATTGAAACGAAAGAGGAGCTTTTCACTTTTTTTGTCGGCACTCTTGTCTGCCGCCCTGCTGATTACGGCCTGTACCGGTCAGCAGGCAAACACTGGCGATCCGCAGAATGCGAAGAACGATTCTGAGCAGATCGTACTGAAAATGGGGTACTACTCCGATCCTCCCACGCAGAAAAAAATGGAGGAGCTGCTCGCGAAGTTCATGGAGAAGCACCCGAATATCAAGATCACGACAGAAACAGGGCCTCATGCGCAATTTTTCCAAAAGCTGAATACGCAGATAGCAGGCGGCAATGCTCCCGATCTGTGGCTGAGCGACGGGGTGAAGGTGTTTGAATTCGCCGAGCGCGGCGCTGTCAAGGACTTGCGCGAACTGATCGAAAAGGACCTCAGCAAAGAGGAGTACTACGGCATGGACGCCAACAAAGGCCCAGGCGGCGAGGTTTGGGGCGTTCCGCAGGGAATCCAGATCGGGGTGCTCTACTACAACAAAGCCCTTTTTGACAAGGCGGGCCTCAAATACCCGGATGCCAACTGGACGTGGGATCAGGTGAAGGAAGCGGCCGAACTGATGACCATTGACGCTTCCGGAAAAAATGCCAAAGATCCTTCCTTTGATCCAAACAAGGTTTCGGAGTACGGCTTCACCATCTTCAGCAGTCCGGTCGGGGTGAGCCGAGGCTGGTTCCCGCTGATGAAAACGTTCGGCGGCGGCGTGCTGGACAGCAGCCTGCAGAAGGCCGTTCTCGACACGCCTGAAAACAAACAGGCGATCGAGTGGATGGTAGACGGCATGAAGCGGGGGATTTTCCCCGATCCGGTCGACCTGCAAAGCTTCCAGGACCCGTTCAAGCCTTTCCTGAGCGGCGTGTCCGGAATGCAGATCGACATCTACGCCGCGCGGGTAAAAATGCGCGAAGCCGGACTGAACTTCGATGTGGCGCCGATTCCGGCAGGACCTGGGGGCAAACGCTTTGCACCGAGCATCGTCAACTCCTGGGTGATCAGCAAAACGGCCGACGAGAAAAAGACCCAGGCAGCCTGGGAGTGGATCAAGTACTGGGCGACGGACGACGAGGCGCAGAGGGAGTGGGCGTCGCTTGGCGAAGCCATTCCGGTCAAGAAAAAAGTGGCCGAGGAGGTCCTCACTTCCGATACTTCGCTGAACGCGAAGGTTTTCTTGGACAGCATGGAATTCGCCGGTTCCCTCGATGCCAACGCTGTATTTGGCGAATGGCGCAAAGCGTTTGACGAGTCCATGTTCCCAGCGTTTTCCGGCGAGGAGAGCGTCGAGCAAGGCTTGAAAAAGGCCAATGAGGCCGTGCAAAAGGTTCTGGATGGATTCTACAAGAAATAAAAAACGCTTACGGGGGATAGGCAGACATGAATCAAAATACACAACTCACTGGTGAATGGAAAACCGATGAGCGGCCTGTACCAAAGCCCCGAAAACGAAAGCGGCTCGACAGTGAGGGGAGATGGGGGATTTTACTCATCTCCCCGTATCTGATTCACCTGATCGTCTTTGTCGCGTTCACTTCCATCGCATCGCTGTACATCAGCTTTACGGACTATGACATGCTGAATCCTCCCGAGTGGACGGGACTGGCCAACTACAGCAAGATGATCGACGATCCGCTCTTCTGGAAGGCGCTGAAGAACACGCTCTACTTCACGATCCTGCTCGTTCCGATCAAGACAGCGCTCGCTCTGGTGCTGGCTGTCGCGCTGAATCAAAAGCTGAAAGGCTTGAAGCTGTACCGGATCGCTCACTTCATCCCGGTCATCTCGTCCTGGACGGTTATCGCCTACGTAGCCGACTCGATTTTCAATCCGCGCTTCGGCTGGGCCAACAGCCTGCTCGTCAGCCTGGGACTGGAGCCGAAAAACTGGCTGGCCGATGAGCAGCTGGTCATTCCCGTTCTCGTCGCGGTGGCGATATGGAAGGGCGTCGGCTACATGATGGTGCTGTTTCTGGCCGGTTTGCAAAACGTGCCGGGCGACCTCTACGAGGCAGCGGAGATCGACGGAGCCGGACCCTTGCAAAAGTTCTGGCGCATCACAGTGCCCCTGATCTCGGGGACGACCTTTCTCGTGCTGATCCTGAGCACGATCAGCTCGTTCCAGAGCTTTGAACAGATTTACGTCATGACGGCAGGAGCGGTCGATGGCGTGGCAGGCGGTCCCAACAATGCCAGCCTGGTGCTGATGCTGCACCTGTACCGCGAAGGCTTCACCTTCTTCCACATGGGCTACGCATCCGCGATTGCCTGGGTGCTGTTCCTGATCCTGTTTGTCTTTACATTTATGCAAATGAGACTGCAAAAACGCTGGGTCCACTACGATTGAGGAAAGGGGGCAGCCACATATGAGCATACGTAAAATACTCGCCTATGCCGCTATCGGAATCAGTTCGGCCATCATGTTCATTCCCTTCCTGACAGCACTGTTCAACTCCTTGAAAACAGTGGGCCAATTCAACAAGTATCCGCCGGAGCTGTTCCCCGATCCGATCAAGTGGAGCAACTATTCGGAAGTATGGGAACTGGCCAATTTCAGCACCTATACGTTGAACAGTCTGACGGTGTCGGTGCTCTCCATCCTGGGGGCGATCCTGTCCAGCTCGATGGTAGCGTACGCTTTTGCCCGGCTTCAGTTTCCATTCCGGGATACGCTCTTTATGATCGTGCTCGGAACGATGATGATTCCCGGCGTCGTCACGATTATCCCGCAGTTCATCATCTTCAAGCAGCTCGGCATGCTGGATACGCTGATGCCGCTCTGGGTGCTGGAATGGCTGGGACAGCCCTTTGGCATTTTCCTGATGAGGCAGGCGTTTTTGGGAATTCCCCGGGAGTACGAAGAAGCGGCCAAGATCGACGGCTGCAATCCGTTCCAGATTTACTGGCGGGTCGCCCTGCCGATGTGCAAGCCGTCGCTGGCTACGCTCGCGATTTTCACCTTCATGGCGAAATGGAACGAAATCCTCGCTCCCGTCATCTACATCACGACCCGGGAAAAATACACCCTGCCGGTCGGCATTCTGTCGTTAAAGGGGCAGTGGACAGGGGGGAACGACCAGTACCTGGTGGCTGGGGCGTTGATCAGCCTGATCCCGATCCTGATCGTATTTCTGATCGCCGAGAAGTATTTTGTGGAAGGAGCCAGAAGCTCCGGGCTGAAGTAAAAGCTGGCTTCCAAATGAACGGAGGAGCAATATGGAATATCATCCGTGGTCGTCAAAATGGCTGGACGCCGTATGTCAGCTTTGGAATGAGCAGTGCGGCGACCGTTTTCCGATGAGACCCGAGCTGCTTCGGCAGAACAGCCTGGATGATCCGCATCTGCTGCCGGAGGGCTCATGGGTTGCCGTAGAGAAGGAAAACCAGCGCCCGGTCGGCGTCGTCATCGCCAAGAAATGGAGCGAAGCAGATCCTGTCACATGGGGAAAAGGCTCGGGCTGGATACAGGCTCTCCTGGTGGACCGGGCTTGCCGCAGGCAGGGGATTGGCGCAGAGCTGCTGAAGCGGGCGGAGAGTGCGCTCTTTCAGCAGAACGTCGAGAAAATCAGCCTGGGGAGCGATTGGTGGCACTATTTCCCGGGTGTTCCCGACGAGGAACAGGAGACGATGCGCTGGGCAGAGAAACGGGGGTACATCGCCGGGAAGCAGCTGTTTGATTTGATCTCCTCGCCGGAGGAAACAGCGGGTAACCGGTCAGCATCCGGCGTCGGGCAGCCTGCGACAGGCAAGGAACGGCCAGCATCCGGCGTCGAGCAGTCTGTGTCCGGCAAAGAACGGCCTGCGTTCGGCACCGAGCTGCCCACCTTTGCGGAAGTCACGTTTCGGGAAGGCAAGCCCGAGGACCGCGACGCGCTGATGGCCTTTTTCAACAGATGCTTTCCCGGACGGTGGGAATACGAAGCGCTCTGCTATTTCGAAAAAGGGGGGACCGGACGGGAATTTGTCCTCGCGGAGAAAAACGGGGCGATCATCGGCTTTTGCCGGATCAATGATGCCCGTTCGCCCATTATCGCCCAAAATGTGTACTGGGCTCCGCTCTTTGCCGACGAACTGGGCGGGATCGGCCCGCTCGGCATTGATCCGCAGGAGCGAAAGTTCGGATACGGGCGGGCGGTTGTCGAGGCGGGCATATTCTTCCTTCGGCAGCGCGGAATTGAGCGGATTTGCATCGACTGGACCGACCTGGTGGACTTTTACAGAAAGCTGGGCTTTGAGGTGTGGAAGGGGTATCGCAGCTACTCCAAAATCTTGAACGTGGGGTAAAAGAAATCAAGGGGACACTTCCACCCAAGACTCTGCAAGGAAGCCAAGCTGCAGCAAAGCTGCCTCAACAACGGTTGAGGCAGCTTCTTTTTTCTGCGGCACGGTACTCAGATCATTTTACGCTGAAAATAAACGAATCCGGACAGGAAAAACGCGATGAAGCTGCCCAAAATGACGATGAACAGCGTTTCTGGCGGCACGCCCAACACCCCAGGTTCGGCTTGTTGCGCCCCCGAGAGCATGGCAATCATTGGCTGCGCCCACGGGTACCACGGGCCGTATTTCTCGGAGTTGACCAGCAGGATGTTCGGCAGCGTGAAGATGGCGCTTACCGCCATCGGTGCAGCGAAGCTTGACCAGGCCACGGAGACGGCGAGCTGCAGCGCAGCCAGCGGCATGCAAGCCACCCACCCCCCGACGAGGCTGCTGACAAGAATATCCCAGGGAACAGCTGCCGAGTAACCCTTGACCGTTCCGACCGCCAGCAATCCTGCGAGCAGAAGGCATTGGGTCAAGAGCAGCAACCCCATCACCCAAACGAATTTCACCACATAGACGGTACCGCGGGAAACGGGCAGCGCAAGCATCTGCTTCCATCCGCCGCCGACATGCTCGTAGCGGCAGACGAACGCAGACAGTACCCCGGTCAGCAGCGGCAGAAACAACAGGCCGTGAGGGGCCGCCATCATAGTGTACGTCATTCCCCATGCCATCTCTTCCATCTCTGGAGTGATTCGCATCCCCAATCCAAAGATCGTGGACAATGCAGGACTGACGAATACCAGCAGCCAGATCGGCGATTTCCGCAATTTCAGCAGCTCAGATCGGAAAAACCTCCACATGGCCTAACTCACGTCCTTTCGGATGAAATGGATGAGACCGATAACGTAAATGACCAGCCCCAGGAGCAGGCCCGGTCCAGCCGAATAGAAGGGTTCGTTCCACTGATTTTCAAGGTAGAGCCATTTCAGCGGAACCCAATCACCCACCGCTGTCCCGAACAGGCAGAGGACAGAGAAAAGAACGCCTGTCGTCAACGGAATCGCCTGATTTTTGATCGTGATCGAAAGCCAGGTTTGCAGTGCGGCAAAGGGCATCGCCGCAAGGAATGGCAAATACGACTTGACCAGCAGCGTGACAAGCGGAATATCGGTGCCGTATCCGAGGGCGATGCCGAGAACCACTGTGCCGGCTGCCAGCAATGTGCAGGCGCACACCAGAAGCGTGCAGAGCAGGGTGAACTTGCAGGCAAAGACGCACCACTTCGATACGGGCAAGGCCAATGTCTGTTTCCAGGCGTTCGTCTGGTGCTCGATGCCCGCAATCATGGAGGCGACAATCGCAATCCCCATCAGCAGGGTCGGCACCGAAAGCTGGTGCACGTTTCCGATAACCGCCCCCCACAGATCGTCGGCATACCGCTTGGTCAAGTAATCGTACCGGAGGAAAAAATTTAGTGCCTGCAACCCCACAACGCCGAGCGGGCCGAGCGCGATCAGAAGCCAGATCCCTTTGCGGCGGATTTTGAGCCATTCGGATGCCATCACTCCCCGCATCATAAGCTGTCGCCTCCACCGGTCAGCTCGAGGAACATGTCTTCCAGAGAACGCTTCTCCTCTTCCACCCGATACACGGAAATATCGTTGTGCACAAGAAGTTTGACCAGCCGGGCCAGCTGCTCGTCGGATTCGTGAGGCAGCAGCAGCCGATTTGCATCGGTCAGCTCCCATTCCGCCTGGATTCCACTGGCAAGCAGCATCTTCCATGCGGCCTCGCCTTGATCGACGCTTATTCGGATACGGGAGCCCGAGTGCTGCCTGAGCGCTTCGATCGAATCCTGAAAAATCAGCTTGCCCTGGGCGATAATGCCGACCTGCGTGGCCATCTGCTCTACCTCGGACAATAGGTGGCTTGATACCAGAACGGTCATGCCAAGCTGCTTCGGCATGCTCTTGATCAATTCGCGCATCTCCAAAATGCCGGAGGGGTCCAGGCCATTCGTCGGCTCATCCAAAATGAGCAGCTCCGGCGAGCCAAGCAGCGCCGTCGCGATGCCGAGCCGCTGCTTCATCCCGAGGGAAAAGCCCTTGACCGGCCGCTTCGCTTCCTTCGTAAGCCGCACGACCGACAACACCTCGTCGATCCGGGATCGCGGCACATCCAGGATGCAGCGTACCGCCTCCAAATTTTCATAGGCCGTCAGGTGTCCGTAGTAGGACGGATATTCGACCAGCGATCCGACGCGCCGCAGCACCGACAGCCTGTCCTTTTGCAGATCGCGTCCAAAGATCCGCACGGTGCCGCGAGTCGGCCGGATCAGGCCGAGCAGCATCCGGATCGTCGTTGTCTTTCCCGCGCCGTTCGGCCCGAGAAAGCCGTAGATTTCACCTTGGCCGATCCGCAGGTCCAGCCGATCGACGGCCATTTTATTTCCCAGCTTCTTTGTCAATTGATTGGTTTCGATTACGGCTTCGCTCATGACAGTTCATCACCTCAATACCGGATTGTAGCGGTGCGAGGTTAAATCCAGGGGAGAGCGAAGGTTAAATTTCGTTTAAGCGCAAGCCGGCAATGGCCATTCGAGTTCCACCACAGTCGCTTTTGACCTCCCACTTGAGCTGCATTTCTTTCAGCATCAGCTGCACGATCGTCAGGCCGATCCCGGCTCCCTGGTTCAGCGACTTGCCGTTCATGCCAGGCCCCCGGTCCTCAAGGCGAATGGCTGCCTGTCCGCCCTCCGGCTCGAGCCTGACGGAAAGATAGCGGCCGGTCCGTGCATGCCGGAGTACATTTTGCAGGAGATTGTCCAGAATGCGTTCGATCCACATCGGGTCGACCCGGTATACGACAGCCGATTCCGGAAGCTCCAGCTCCACGGTAAAGCCCTTTCTTTCAAAGGCGGGGTACCAATGAGCCAATATCGTCCGCAGCAGCCGGACCATGTCGGTTGGCTCCGGACGATACGGGTATTTGCCGGCTGACAGCAGCGTATAGGAGAGCAGGTTGTCGATCAGCTCAGCCAAATAACCGATCTTGTGGTCGATCAGCTCGACTGATTGCATCCCTTGCTCACTGAGGTTTTCTTGTTTGAGACTGTAGGCATGGCTTCGGATGGATGTCAGCGGCGTACGCAAATCGTGCGACAGGTTGGCGATGAGCTGTCGCCGCAGCTGCTCTTCTTCCTGCTCCCGTTTCCGGCCGAGCTCAAGCTGCCTGATCATCGCGTTGAACGCCTGCTCCAGCCTCCCGATTTCGTCCGGATTGTTCACCTCGATCGACTTCGGAATCCCGTTTTCGGTCGGAGACGTCATTGCTACCTCCAATCCGAGCAACCGTTTGCGCAGCCGATAGATAAAGATCCAGGAAATGAACAAAAACAGGCAGAGAATGACCAGAGCGACGGCGATAAAGAGATGGTCCCGTTTTTCCGAGAGCTGCTCGCTGCTCGTCTGGATCACGGAACGGTCGACCTGAAAAACCATAAAGCCTTTGTCCCGACTGTTTCCGATAAAGGCCACCGTCGTGAATGGATCGGCATCGTAGTGCTCCTTCATGAACTGAATCGTATAGGACGGTGTCCACTGATTGGGGATTCCCAAGTCCTTTGGAAGCGCAAGCCGCGTCTTTCCCTGCGCATCGACCCAGAACACGGAAGCCTGCTCGTATTTTTCCTTCAGCTCGGTCAGTCTCCGGCTGATTGCTTCGTCATCGGCACCGGCAAGCTGCTTGGCTTCCTGATGCCACATCTGCTCCAGCCAGACCCCGTTTCGATACATGTTCGGCTCGTCATCGCCCAAAAGCACCGTATTTAGCGCAATTGACAGCAGCGGAAACAGTATCGGCAGAAGCAGTATCGCCAGCAAAACAATCAGCAAGTATTTAAACAGCAGCGAATTGCGGAATTTCATAGCTTCACCCGGTAGCCGATGCCTCGAATCGTCTCGATCAGGACGGGAGCGCTCGGATCGAGCTCGATTTTTTCGCGGAGGTGGCGGATGTGCACGTTCAGCGTTTTGTCTCCTTCGATGTACGGTTCGCCCCAGACCGCCTCATAGATTTGCTCCTTGGTCAAAATTCGGTTTGCATGCTTCAAAAGGTACATAAAAATCTGCAATTGCTTCCCGGTCAGTGCGATCTCCTCGCTCGAACGACTGTCAATGATGAGGTTCCCGCCGATATCGACAGTGATATGACCGAGCTGCAGAGCTTGCGAAGCCGCCGAACCGTAGCGCCGCAGCAGCACCTCGACTCGTGCTGCCAACTCGTCGGGGTGAAACGGCTTCGTCAAGTAATCGTCGGCGAACTGCAGCCCTTGCAGCTTGTCGTCTACCGCCGTGCGAGCCGAAAGCATCAGGATCGGGAGGTGCGGCGCTGTCTTCTTCAGTCGCTGTCCGACGGTAAAGCCGTCCAGGCCGGGCAGCATCACGTCAAGAATAACCAGATCGGCAGCTTCGGCGTATTGCGCCGCACGGTCCCCCGACGTCAACCAGTTGACCGCATATCCCCTTCTGGACAAATCTTCTTTGACCCAGGCACCGATGTCGGCATCGTCTTCGATATATAAAATGCGTTTGTTCAGCATAGTAGCTTCCCCCGTCCTTTATCCGTTTGCGGTTTCTCATTTCATTTCCTTGAGGCATGTTATCTGACGACGTTAGGATCGCTCCTTTCGTTCGTCCTAAGATGCTGTTGCATTCTTTTAAAAAGTACCAAAAAAACAGACGGACGTCATATCTCTCGTACGCATGGTTGCGCCGTATACAAACCGTCCCTGCCTACCAGTCGGCGCTTCCTTCATGTACAGGCAGCGGGAGTTTTGCGAGATTGCCCAACTTCTATCATAGCAAGTACGGTTCAGCTAGTAGAAGGGGCAGGCCTGAAACACGGCAGCGATTTGCTTTCATACCGGAAAGCGGATTGTTTGACGCAAATTTGTTTCGGAATAGGGGGTGTAGCCTGTGAAAACGTCCAGGGGAGCGGATGAAATGCCGAGAACAAGGGGAAGGGCTTTGGAAGACAAAGAAGGCAGTTGCACAGCAAAGGACGAGTAGCAAGGAGAAGGCCGACGAGGATGGGTCCCGTCAGCCGTTTCCGTTTCTATCGGCAGTGCTGCCTCTAGATTTTCGTGAGCAGCAGTGCTAGCAGGGCGCTTCTTTGCGCAAGGTGGTCAATGACGACATGCTCGTACTCGGCGTGGGGGCCGTCACCGACCGCGCCCAATCCATCCAGTGTCGGAATGCCGAGAGCCGCAGTAAAATTGCCGTCGCTGCCTCCGCCTACGGAAGCTTCTGTCAGGGTGAAGCCAAGCTCATCTGCACATTGATTGGCAAGCGCGAACAAGCGGGCCGTTTGTACCGTCCGCTCCATCGGAGGACGGTTCAGTCCGCCGTCTGTTTCCAGCTTGATTCCCGGCAGTTTTGGCTTGGCCCCGTTGATGGCTGCCTGCACCCGCTCTGCCTCTGCCATGCTGGAAATGCGGACATCGATGTCCAGCCGCGCTTGTTCGGCGACGACGTTGGACCGGCTGCCCCCTGAGGCGATCCCGACGTTGACGGTTGTGCCTTTGGCGTAGTCCGTAAGGGCGTGCAGGTTCAAAATCTGATGAGCCATTTCCTCAACCGCACTGATGCCGTCCTCGTGATGGTTTCCGGCGTGGGCGGCTTTGCCTGTAATCGTCATCGTAAACTGACCGACGCCTTTTCGCGCTGTCTTCAGTGCGCCCGAGACCGCGACGGCAGGCTCGGGCACAAGTGCCGCAGCGCTTCTTGCGGCTTCTTCCTCGATCAGCGAGCGGGAGGTGTCGCTGCCGGTCTCTTCGTCGCTGGTCAGCAGAAAGACGACCTTCTTGTTCAGGGCTATGCCCAGATCCTTGCAAGCCTTCAGGGCCCAGAGAGCTTGAATGATGCCGCCCTTCATGTCAAAGATGCCGGGGCCGTACGCCTTGTTGCCCTCCAGCCGGTACCTGAGCCTGCCGATGTCCCAGACCGTATCGATATGGCCCATGATGAGGATTTGCTCGCTCCCGTCGCCGTATTGATAACGTAAATGATTGCCGGTTTTCTCCATCGGGATGACCTCGGCGGACAGCCCCAGATGCTGGCGGAACAGCTCCTGGAAAACCTCGCCGCAGCGGTCTACCGCCGCTTTGTCGTGCGTGGGCGACTCTGCCTGGACGACTCGCTCCAGATCGGATAAAATCAAGTGTTCTCGCTCTTTCAGATAGGACTGGATGGATGGCATGACATTCTCCTCCTTTAGGTTTGTTTAGCTAGGCGCGATCAGCCGGTACACTTTTCGCGGCCGTCCGCGGCTGGCCGGCGCTTCTTCTCCGGTAAGCTCGGCGAGGCCGTTTTTCTCCAGATCGCTTAAAATGCGGCGGGCATTGCGCTGCGTCATCCCCAGCCATTCCGCCGCCTCAACGGCACTGATGCAATTCTGGCCCAAATTTTTTTGTACGGAGAGGAGCTTGTTGTAGGTCGTGATCGTGACGCCGGCCTTGCGCAGCAGCTGGTTCATTTCCTTGTTCTCCGTCCGGTATTGATAAGTGATGCTGTCCGGGGTGTAGAGGGGGCCTTCCATCACTCCCTCGTCATTGACGAGGATCGCGTTGGAGACACCTGTCTGTTTGGCGTGGAGCAGCGCGAGCTGGGCATTTTTTTCCGCGGCAAGAGCAGTGGCGCCGAAGCCGACACCGATGTGCGTAGGCAGATCGGCGATGAGCCAGATTCGCTCCATCAGGGCAGACGGGGGATATGTCCGGTTGTCTTCAAACGAGCCCCGGGTAGAGAAGACCAGATGCTTTCCGTTCCCCAGAGGCACGACGGCACCCGCCTGCGCTTCGACGTAATCGAGAATGGTTTCCTGCAGCTTCAGCTCCAGGCGATGAACCTCGTAAATTCCTTTGTTCTCGCCGATCAGCTTGTCCAGGCCGTCGACCACCACCATTTGAACGGCGATTTGCGACTTTTTGAAGTGCAGCGCTTCTCCTTCCTGGCTGGCCATGTCCAGCATCGTGCGGATCGCCACCCGGTCGTGAGTGATCCGGTACACAGGGATTTCCCTTGCCTTTAATTCATCATAGACAGAGCTGATGCAGGTAGCGCAGGCGTCGACCTTTCCTTGGGAATAAAGTCCCGTATGAAAGGCGATCAGCTCCATGGAAGGCATGAAGCCGGAATAGGAGAGCAGATGCAGCTGGTCACAGGGAAGGCCGAGATCGGCGCACATTTCCCGGAACGCCTCTGCTGAAATAGTATCAAAGCTGACGCGCTCCAGACGTCGATGGTCCCGGTACACCAGCTCAAGCAAGACTCTCGTCAGACTCGAGCCCTGGAGCTGGGGAAAGAACGCCTTTTGCTTGCGGATCTGCTCTTTGGCGATCGCGTAAGGGGCCTGGCCCGAAAACAGCCAAATATCGACCGAGTCAGCCGCAGCATGGACGATTCCGCTCGCTTCTGCGGCATTTTGATAGACATAAGGAATGAACTGCATGCGGTCCTTGTACTCTTCACCGACTTCGCAGATGAGTCGGACGGAATCCCGGGGGCCGACAACCCCGACTCGGCTCATCATGACTCATGGGCGCACAGGGCGCAAAGCGCAAGCGTTTTCACGGCGATGGGCAAAACCTTCTCGTCGATGTCGAAGCGCTCGTTGTGATGGCCGGCAGCCAGCGTCGTTCCGAATGCCAGATAGGAAGCGAGACCGCCTTTTGCCTGGACTCGTTCCATCATGTAGGTGGCGTCCTCCGAACCGGATGTCTGGAACTGATCTACTACAGATACAACCTCGGCTACTTTTTCGGCCTGGCTGCGGATAAACGGGAGCAGCTCGGGACTGGGGGCACATTGGTTTGCTTTCCCTACGATCCGGACATTCGACTCGACTCCGTACATCGCGGCGGCACCCTCGATGATCTCCATCGCGCGGGCGAGCGTATATTCATTCACCTCGCTCGTCTCTCCGCGCGTTTCCAGCTTGAAGAAGGCGTGATGGGGAATGATGTTGCGGCCGCTGCCGGCATGCAGGACGCCCACGTTGACACGTGAGTTGCCGCCGCTGTGCCTCGCGATCGAGTGAAGGTTCAGGACGGCAGAGGCGGCAGCGAGCAGGGCGTTTTTCCCGTCTTCGGGATGGCCTCCGGCATGCGATGCCACTCCGGTATAGGTGACATCAACCTTCGTCGTAGCCAGGTAGCCGCTGGTTCCGCAGGCTACCTCGCCGAGCGGCACGCCGATGCCGATATGGCAGGCAAAAAAGCGGTCGACATCGTCGACAACGCCTGCATCCACCATCGATTTGGCTCCCCGGACGCCTTCTTCCGCCGGCTGGAAGATCAGCTTGATTTTGCCTTGAAGCTCATCCTTTAGCTGACTGAGAACATAGGCCAGCCCCAGCCCGATGGTCGTGTGGGCATCATGACCGCAGGCGTGCATCATGACAGGGTTGACCGAAGCGAAGCCTTCTGCCGCAGGAATGTGATCGGGCGCATCCGATTCCTGCAGGTCCAGCGCGTCCATATCGACGCGAAAAGCGACCGTGGGCCCGGGGCGGCCTGTGTCGAGAATGCCGACGACTCCGGTGAACCCCCCGGAAAACCTCGGCAGCCATTTGGCGATGGCCCCTTGCTCTCGGGCACGCTGTTCCTGCTGAGCCAAAAATGACTCGTCAGGTACGCCCATTCTTCCTTCTGGATGGATGACTTCCCGACCGGCTTTCACTTCATAGCCCCAACTGGACAAGCGGTCGGCAACGATGCTGGCCGTGCGGAACTCCACCCAGCCCGATTCAGCGTACTTGTGAAAGTCGCGGCGCCAGCTCAAGAGTGTGGGAAATAACTCTTCTACCAGTCTGTTTACACCTTCAACCATATGCGTCTCCTTTTTGCGGCGTGCTATTTTAGGAATAATTTAGGAATTACTTCTTAATTCAAATGAATTTCTCTGCTGGAAATGAAAATCCTTCCAGTAAATTTTATTTTATTAGAACAATTTAGAATATTTTGAGTTGACACAAAACTGAACCGACCCTATAGTTTTTAATTAAGGAATCTTAAAGGAATATTTCCAAAAAGAAGGAGGAGAGATAGGTGCAGGACGTCTTTTCCTACATCGAACAAAACCGGGAGACTTACATTGGCTGGCTGCAAGACATCTGCAAGCAACCGAGCGTGGCGGCGCAAAACCGCGGCATGAAGGAAACCGCTGATATGGTGGAACGTTTCGTCCGCGAGATCGGCGGAGAGGCGGAGCAATTGGAAACGTCCGGCTATCCGGTCGTCTTTGGACAATTCAAGGGCGAGAGCGAACGGATTTTGTCCTTTTACAACCATTACGATGTCCAGCCGGAAGATCCGCTCGATTTGTGGCATTCACCGCCTTTTGGCGCGGAAATCCGGGATGGGTACATGTATGCGCGGGGAGTGGCGGACAACAAGGGCAATCTGATGGCCCGCCTGGCTGCCGTCCACGCTTGCCTCCAGGTACGGGGCAAGCTGCCTGTAGGAGTCAAGTTCATCGTCGAGGGCGAGGAAGAGATCGGCAGCGTGCATCTGGAGGAATTCGTGGAAAAGTACGCGGACCGGATCGGAGCCGACGGTTGCGTCTGGGAGTTTGGCTATAAAAACGCTGACGGACGGCCGCAGATCAGCCTCGGGGTAAAAGGGATGTGCTATGTGGAGCTGATTTGCCGGGGAGCCAACACCGACCTGCACTCCGCCAATGCGGCGATAATCGAAAACCCCGCCTGGCGCCTGCTCTGGGCCTTGAACACGCTGAAGGGACCGGATGAGCGTATCCGCATCGAAGGCTTTTATGACAAGGTTGCGAGTCTGAGCGATGACGACCAGCTCATGCTGGAGCAAATGATTTACAACGAGGAAGACACGCTGGAAAAGCTGGGGCTGAAGTCCTTCCTGCTGGACCTGAAAGGAATTCCGCTCAAGGAAAAGCTGATCTTCCAGCCTACTTGTACCGTTTGCGGCATCGTCTCCGGCTATATCGGCCAAGGCTCCAAGACGGTCCTGCCGGCAGAGGCGAGGGTAAAGCTCGATTTCCGGCTCGTACCCGATCAGGACCCGCACGAAATACTCGCACTTTTGCGCAAGCATTTGGATGAGCACGGATTTTCGGACATCGAGATCCAGTCGTTCACGCTGGAGCATCCGGCCCGTACGCCGCTGAACAATCCGCTGACCCGCGCTGTCGTGAATACCTCCAAGCAGATTTACGGAATGGAACCGACCATCATGCCGATGTCGCCGGGAACAGGCCCGATGTACATTCTCTGCCAGCATCTCGGCATTCCCGCCGTATCAGTCGGCGTCGGCCACTTCGCCTCCAACAACCACGCTCCAAACGAAAATATCAGCATCGATGACTACATACAGGGGATCAAGCATATCGCCGCGATCATGGAAGAGTTCGCGAAGGAAGCGTAAGGAGGCGTTCGTCATATGGGCCAAACACGTGCCTTGTACCAAACCTCCGAGATTCTTGCCAAAGCAAGCGTCTTGAGAGAGCAAATCGTGGCGTGGCGGCGAGACTTTCATCAAAATCCCGAGCTCAGCTTTGAAGAGAATCGCACTTCGGACATTGTCGCAGGCCACCTGGAGAAGCTGGGTCTGGAAGTAAAGCGGGGCCTTGGCAGGACAGGCGTTGTCGGAATTTTGCGAGGAAAGCAGCCGGGACTGACGATTGGCCTGCGGGCTGATATGGACGCCTTGCCGATACACGATCAGAAAGACGTCGCGTACCGCTCCACGGTAGACGGCAAAATGCACGCCTGCGGCCATGACGCTCACACCAGCATGTTGATGGGAGCAGCGCAGTTCCTCAGTCAGGTAGAGCGGCCGGAAAAGGGAAATGTCGTCTTCGTTTTCCAGCCGGCTGAAGAGGGAGGCGGCGGCGCCCAGGTCATGATCGAGGACGGCTTGCTTCGGGAGACAGGCATTCAGGCGATGGCCGGACTGCACGTCTTTCCGGGTGTGCCTGTAGGACGAGTGACTGCCGTGCGAGGCGTAGGCTGTGCCGCTGCTGACACGATTCACATCCGGGTCATTGGCCGCGGCGGCCACGCGGCGCATCCGCATCTGGCAGTCGATTCCGTCGCTGTTGCAGCGGAGGTCATCTCGGCGCTGCAGCAGATCGCCAGCCGCCATGTGGACCCGCTCGATCCGATTGTCATTACAATCGGCAAAATTCAGGGAGGGACGGCGAGCAATGTGATCGCCCCCGAGGTAGAGCTTTTCGGAACAGTCCGCACCCTGAATCCGGCACTCCGCGAGCAGATGCCGGAGCGGATAGAGAAAGTGATCGCCGGCGTTACCCAAGCCTTTGGAGCGACCTACGCGTTTGATTACGAATTAGGGTACCCGTCGATTTTAAATGACGACGGCATGGTGGACCTTTTGCTGAAAACGTCCGATGACGTTTTGGGCGAGGGCAAGTACCAGCTCGTGAAGCCGTCCATGGGTGGAGAGGACTTTTCCTACTACACCCATCATGTGCCGGGCGTATTCTTCCGCCTGGGTGTGGGCAACGAAGACAAGCGCACTCAATATCCACTGCATCACCCGCTGTTCGACATCGATGAAGACGCGCTTCCGATCGGCGTCGCCATGCTGTCGGCGTTTGCCTTGAATTACTTGAGGCAATAGGCGGGAGCCACTTCAGTGTATCCATAAGGGGGAAACCAGACATGAAAAAACGGATTGCAGGCTTTGGCCTCGCAGCGATCCTTGCTCTGTCAGCGGCCCTGGTCGGCTGCAGCAGCCAATCTGGCGCGCCGGCTCAACCGTCCGGGAACAAGGAAACGGCACAGCCCGCTGGACAGAACGGAGAAAAAGTGCTGACGATTGCCAGCGGCAGCGACATCGTCACTTTTGATATCCACGATCACAACAACACGTCGACGGAAGCTGTGCACGTCAATATGTTTGATTATTTGGTGCGAAAGGATGCCCAGCAAAAGGTGCAGCCCGACCTTGCAACCGAGTGGGAGACGGTAAACGACACGACCTGGCGCTTCAAGCTGCGTGAAGGCGTAAAATTCCACAACGGCGACGAGTTCACCGCCGAGGACGTCAAGTTCACGCTGGAGCGTGTAGCCACGGACAACAAGCTGCTGGAATACGGAAACTACAAGCAAATCAAAGAAGTGAAAGTAATCGACCCGCATACGGTTGAAATCATCACCCACGCTCCGGAACCGGTCCTGCTGAACCGTCTGTCAAGGCTCGGCTCCGGCATCCTCCCATCCAAGTACATCAAGGAAAAGGGCTGGGACGAATTCCTGAAAAACCCGGTGGGAACAGGCCCGTACAAGCTGGAAAAATGGGTGCGTGACGATCGCCTGACGCTGGTGAAAAACGATGAGTACTTCGGCGAAAAGCCGAAATGGGACAAGGTCGTTTTTCGTTCCATTCCGGAAGATGCGACCCGTGTCGCGGAACTGCTGACAGGCGGCGTCGATATTGCCGTAAACATCCCGCCGAGCGATCTGCAGCGCGTCAAGGACAACGACGGCACCGACACGAAGCAAGGACCGACCCAGCGCGTCATGCAGCTCACCCTGCGGCTGACGCCGGGAACGGTCACCGAGAATCCGAAGGTGCGTGAAGCTATTGATTTGGCTATCGACAAGCAGGCGATCGTCGACAACATCCTCGCCGGCGGAGGCGTGCCGACCCGCACCCGCGTGACTCCGGGCAACTTTGGCACCAATCTCGACCTGTACAACAAGACGCTCTACGATCCGGAAAAGGCGAAGCAGCTTTTGGCGGAAGCCGGCTATCCAAACGGTCTGGAGCTGACGCTGAATGCGACGAGCGGCCGTTACCTGAAAGACAAGGAAACGGCAGAGCTGATCCAGGCGATGCTGGCCGAGGTGGGAATCAACGCCAAGCTGGAGCTGCTGGAGTGGAGCAAGTTCAACGAAAAGTACAAAGCGAAAAAATTTGATGAAGTGTTCATGATCGCCTACGGAAACTCCATGTTTGACGCGTCTCTGGCGTTTGACCGTTTGACTACGGAGCGGTCCAAGGGCGAGTCGGATTACAGCAACCCGGAGCTGGACAAGCTTCTGGCGGACGCCGAAAAGAACATGAACATGGAAGAGCGTGAAAAGCAGTATAAACAAGCGCAGGAAATCATCGCGGAAGAACGCCCGCACATTTATTTGTACCAAATGAATGCCAACTACGGTGTGAGCGACCGCATCAACTTTGAACCGCGTTTGGACGAAATGCTGTTCGTCGATGAAATTACACTGAAATAAGAAAAAGGTGCAGCGAATGGGGTCTCCACTGGCGAGGCCCCTTCCTGTTCCATGACCGATAGCTTGATGAACCTGTTTAGCAACTCGCAAATGTTTCGGGAGGTGACACCGTGAGACAGTATTTGTTGAAGTCGATTCTGCAGATTGTTCCCGTGCTTTTTCTGATCTCGATCATCGTCTTCGTGCTGGTGTACGTTACCGGAGACCCGGTGTCTCTGATGCTGTCCGATACGGCGACGGACGAGGATCGGGAAATCCTGATCGCTGCGCTGGGGTTGGATCAGCCGATGCACATCCAGTATTTCCGCTTTCTCGGCAACATGCTGCAGGGGGACTTCGGCACATCTTTCCGCTATGACATGCCCGCCCTGCCGATTGTTTTGGAGCGTCTGCCGGCAACCTTTGAACTGGCAATTGCAGCCATGATCGTCGCCACGGTGATCTCGATTCCGCTGGGCATTCTGTCCGCGACCAAGCGAAATTCCTTTTTGGACATTTTCGTTTCAGGCGCTTCCGTATTGGGCAAGGCAATGCCGCATTTTTGGCTGGGAATCATGCTGATCCTGTTGTTCGCCGTCGAGTGGAAGACCTTGCCGGTATCGGGAAGGGGTTCATGGGACCATTTGATCCTGCCTGCCTTTACACTCGGGACGGGAATTGCTGCGGAGATGACCCGCCTGATTCGTTCCAGCATGCTGGAAATTTTGGGGCAGGACTACATTCGCACAGCGAGAAGCAAGGGGCTGATCGAAACCATTGTCGTGTACAAGCACGCCCTGCGAAATTCGCTTATCCCCGTAGTGACCATCATGGCTTTGCAAACCTCTACCCTGATCGGCGGCACGCTGATTACGGAGACGATCTTTTCCTGGCCGGGAATGGGACAGCTAATCATTCAGGCAGTGAATACCCGCGATATGGCCATCGTCCAGGCCGCTGTTTTTGTCGTCGCCTTTTTGGTCATCGTCAGCAACATCCTGGCAGACATTTTATACCGCGTGTTGGACCCGCGCATCAAGTACAACTAAACGGAGGTGAGCCGTATGTCTCTTCCCCTGGAATCGCAAACAGCACAAGCAGGCAGCGTCGGCCAGGCGGTCAAAAAGCCGGGGCAGCTCCGCCGTTTGGCCCGCATGCTGTTGAAAAGCAAAACAGGAACAATCGGACTTTTGATCGTCATCGTCGTCGTATTTATGGCCGTCTTCGCCAGTGCGATCGCTCCTCATGATCCGGCCAAAACCCAGGCAGCGCAGCGCCTCAAGCCTCCCATGTGGATGGAGGGAGGCTCGCCGGCAAATCCGCTCGGAACCGACAATCTGGGGCGCGATGTGCTCAGCCGCATCATCTACGGCTCGCAGGTTTCCCTGATGGTCGGGGTGTGTGCCGTCGCCGTAGCGGGCGCGATCGGGGTCGTACTGGGACTCGTCTCCGGCTACTTCGGCGGGATCGTGGATAATCTCATCATGCGGACGGTCGATTCGTTTCTCGCCATTCCGAATATTTTGTTCATGCTGGTGATTTTGACCGTCCTCGGGCCCAGTCTGACGACCCTGATCCTCGTCCTCGGCTTTACCAACTGGGTCAAGTACGCCCGCATCATCCGCGGTGAAGTGCTCAGCGTCAAGGAACGCGACTTCGTCAGAGCCGCCCGCACTGTCGGCGCAAGCGACGGGCGAATCATTTTTACACACATTTTGCCCAACGTTATTTCCTCCTTTATCGTCGTCTCTACGTTGAGCGTAGCCACGACGATCATCGCGGAGGCCTCACTCAGCTTTCTCGGCTTGGGGATTCAGCCGCCAACTGTCTCCTGGGGCGGCATGCTGAGCGACGGCAGGCAGTACCTCGCTACGAGCTGGTGGGTGGCGACCTTCCCCGGTGTAGCGATTACGATCACGGTTTTGGGCATTATGTTTCTCGGAGACTGGCTGCGCGACATTCTGGACCCTCGCATGAAGGCTAGAGCGAAGTAAGGAGGGGAGACTCGATATGGAAGCAAACTTGCTGGAAGTGAAACATTTGCGGACGCATTTCAAAACTGAGGACGGCGTCGTTCCCTCCGTAAACGGCGTCTCGTTTTCCGTAGCCAAGGGCGAGACACTTGCCATCGTCGGCGAATCGGGCTGCGGCAAAAGCGTTACCTCCCTCTCGATCATGGGATTGGTCGCCCCGCCTGGCGAAGTGGTGGGCGGAGAAATCTGGCTGGAGGGCCAAAACCTGCTCGCTTTAAGCAAAAAAGAGCTTCGCAAGCTGCGCGGCAACAAGCTGTCGATGATCTTCCAGGAGCCGATGACCTCGCTCAATCCCGTGTTTACAATCGGGAACCAGCTCGGAGAGGTATTTCGCCAGCACAGACAGATGGACAAAAAGGAAGCCCGGGCACACAGCGTCGAAATGCTGGAGCATGTCGGCATCCCCAATGCGGAAAAGATCGTCGATTCCTTTCCCCATCAGATTTCAGGGGGTATGCGGCAGCGCGTCATGATCGCCATGGCGCTGGCCTGCAATCCGGCCCTGCTGATCGCGGACGAGCCGACGACCGCCTTGGACGTGACGATCCAGGCACAAATTCTCGAGCTGCTGAAAAAGCTGAACAAGGAGTTTCAAACCGGAGTCATTCTGATTACGCACGATCTCGGTGTCGTAGCCGAGATGGCGGACCGGGTCGTGGTGATGTACGCGGGAGAAGTGGTGGAGCAGGCTGACGTCTTTTCCCTTTTTGCGGAGCCGAAGCATCCGTATACAAAAGGGCTGCTCGGTTCGCTGCCGAAGCTGGACGAAAATCGGGAGGAGCTGGACTCGATCCCCGGCTCGGTACCGAATCCGCTCGACATGCCGGGCGGCTGTGCGTTTCACCCGCGCTGCCCTGCCGCCACAGAAGAGTGCAAGCAAAACAAGCCGCAGCTTCAAGAGGTGGCCCTGAACCATCTGGCACGCTGCTTCTACGCGTAAAGGAGGCACATAGCAATGGACCAGACGAAAGAACCGCTGTTGGTGGTTAAAGGGTTAAAAAAGCATTTTCCCTTCAAGAAAGGCATGTTTTCCAAAGAGACAGGCTACGTACGGGCCGTAGATGGCGTCGACTTTACCGTGTACCGCGGAGAAACGCTGGGAATCGTCGGAGAATCCGGCTGCGGCAAGTCGACCACCGGCCAGATGATTTTGCAGCTGCTGGAGCCGACCGAAGGGGAGATTTGGTTTGAGGGAAAAAATCTGTCCACTCTCGGCAAAGCCGAGGTCCGCACTTTGCGGCAGCACCTGCAAATGATTTTTCAGGACCCGTATTCCTCGCTCAATCCGCGGATGCGGGTGGAAGAAATCGTGGCCGAGCCGCTGCGCGTACACGGCACCCACAAAGGAAGCGAGCTGAAGGAAAAGGTTGTGGAGCTGCTGCGCCTTGTCGGGCTGGATGCCCACCATATGAGCCGCCACCCGCATGAATTCAGCGGCGGGCAGAGACAGCGGATCGGTATCGCGCGCGCCCTCGCCTTGAATCCGAGCCTGATCGTCTGCGACGAGCCGGTATCGGCGCTCGACGTGTCGATCCAGTCGCAGGTGCTGAACCTGCTCAAGAAGCTGCAAAAGGAGCTAAAGCTGACCTACATTTTCATCGCCCACGGCTTGCCTGCCGTCAAGCATATCAGCGACCGGATCGCGGTCATGTACCTGGGCAAAATCGTGGAGCTGGCAGAGCGCGACGAGCTGTTTGCAAACCCGCGCCACCCCTACACGGAAGCGCTTCTGTCGGCTGTCCCGATTCCTGATCCGACGCAGCGAAAGGAACGGATTGTCCTGCAGGGCGATCTGCCGAATCCGGCCAATCCTCCGTCCGGCTGCCATTTTCACACCAGATGTCCGTATGTGCAGGATGTGTGCAGACAGACTGCGCCGACACTGACCGAAGGCACTGCAGGGCACTTTGTCTCCTGCCATTTTCCGCTCGGTTAAAGCTGAGGCAGGAGTTCTTTTGACGAACTGACATCCCTTGCTTTGCGCCGGTTTGATCATGCAAAGACACGATTGCGAAAGATTGCCCTTCTGGCGGCGTAAAGGAAGTGTCGCCAAATCCGAAAGCAGATGTTCGAATGTTCGAAAGCAGATGGAATCGCGATACGTCCCCAAACAGGCAGCGGCAAAAAAAGAAGGTGCCTCAAGGTCCAAGGCAGACCAAAGAGGCACCTTTTTCAGATATGGTTGCTCGTTCGCCAAAAATACGCGAGTTAAGGAGTGGTGAGGGTGACCTTGACGTTGACGATTTTTCCTGCGTTTGGCAAGGAAAGCTGGTAGTTCCCTACCTCATTGCGCGGGATAAAGGTCTTTGCGCTTTTGGAGGCAATCGCTTTTCCTTTCGCATCGTATCCGACAGCCGTCACGCCGATGTTCTTCCCGTCTCCGCCGTTTTCTGCCACAGCCGTGACCAGCATGGTGCCATTGACCGGGGTAAAGGCACTGCTGCTCAGCTTGGCTGCAGGATTGGACAGATCAGCGAGGAACACCTTTGCCGAGGCGATTTTGGCTCCTTGATTCAGCACGATATTGTAGTTGCCAACCTCATTGCGCGGGATAAACGTATCTTGTCCTGCCGTTTCTACGGGCTTTCCTTTGGCGTCATAGCCTACCGCGAAAACGCCGATGCTCCTGCCGTCACCACCATTCTCCACGACGGCGGTCACCACCATTTTTCCATTCACTTGGGTATAGGCGGAACTGCTTAATTTGCCGGTTGGATTGGATAAGTCGGCGAGATATACCTTGACCCCGGAAATGGCGGCTCCATGATCGAGCATGATTTGGTAGCTGCCCACTTCGTTGCGGGGGATGAACGAGTCCTGACCTTTGGTTTCTACAGCTTTTCCTTTGGCATCATAGCCGACAGCAAAAACCCCGATGTTTCGGCCATCTCCGCCATTTTCCACGACAGCTGTCACCAGCGTTTTTCCGTTTACCTGCAAAAAGGCTTCACTGCTCAGCTTGCCGGTCGGGTTGGATAAGTCGGCGAGAAGGACGTTGACGTTTGCAATTTTTGCCCCCTGGTCCAGCAGAATCTGGTAGTTGCCCACTTCGTTGCGGGGGATGAAGGTGTCGAGGCCTTTTGTCTCGATCGCTTTTCCGTTTGCGTCGTATCCGATCGCGATGACCCCGATATTCCGGCCGTCACCGCCATTCTCCACAACGGCGGTCACCACCATTTTTCCATTTACAAGACTATAGGCGGAGCTGCTCAATTTGCCTGTCGGATTGGACAGATCAGCCGGGATCACCTCGACCTTGGCAATTTGGGCGCCTCGATCCATGACGATCTGGTATTTCCCAGTCTGGCCGCGAGGGATGAATACGTCTGCTCCTTTGGTTTCAATCGCTTTTCCATTGGCGTCATAGCCGACGGCGATGACCCCGATGCTGCGTCCATCGCCTGGATTTTTCAGGGAAGCAGAAACGACCAGCTTGCCGTTTTGCACGCTGGAGCTGTAATCTAGACTCTCAGCCGATGCCGTTGAATGCTGGGCGGGAGAGAAGAAGAAGACAAGAGCCAACAGCGCTGCTTGCCACGCCTGTTTCCACTGCTTGGTCATATAGAAGTCCTCCTTGCAAGAAAAAATATGGAATATTTAGATAGATTCGCAATAAGTTAGACAAATACCTACAAATTTTCACAAATAATTACTTTTGTTACCAATGACCTATGACATTCGGACCTCATATCCGGGAAGGCGAATTTGACTTGATGATCGAGTTCATGCATAATAGCCATAAGCTTAATTTCCGATTTGCATAATCGGAAAGCGGGGGAACCACTTTTTCCGGGGCGAATCGGCAGCATATCTGCCGTAGGGAACCATCTTTCCCGAGTCCGTCAGCTAACCTCGTCAGCCTCAAGATGGGTCAAAACAAGCATTCCGTGTCAGATCATTCCGACGTGGAAAACAATTCGGTTTTTTGACCCTATGCTTTTGCAGGGTCTTTTTGTATTTTTACAGGTACAGACCCTGCATTGGCGGGGTCTTTTTATTTTCAAAAATACAGCGAAAAGAGGGGATGCGAATGGCAAATGCGGTTGTCTTTGAACGCGTGCGCAAATCGTACGGCTCGACGACTGTGATCCCGAATCTCAATCTGGAGATTCCCGAGGGGAGCATCACAGTGCTGGTCGGGCCATCCGGCTGCGGCAAGACCACGACGATGAAGATGATCAACCGGTTGATTTCGCCAACATCGGGGACGATTACCGTCGGCGGAAGGAATTCGGCGGAGGTCGATCCGGTCGCGCTGAGGCGGAGCATCGGCTATGTGATTCAGCAGGTCGGCCTGTTTCCCCACCTGACAATCGCGGAAAATATTTCGCTGGTGCCACGGCTTCAGGGGGGAAAAGGGTCGATTGATCACAAAAAGGTCGATCGCCTGCTCCATATGGTCGGCCTGGCCCCCGACCGGTACCGGGACAGATACCCGTCCGAGCTCTCCGGAGGCCAGCAGCAGCGGGTAGGGGTAGCCCGGGCGCTGATGAGCGATCCGCCGATCATTCTGATGGATGAGCCTTTTTCGGCACTCGATCCGGTTACCCGGGAGCAGCTGCAGGATGAGCTGATCCGGCTGAACCAGGAGCTGAACAAAACAGTCGTTTTTGTCACCCACGACATGGATGAAGCGTTGAAAATCGCCGACCAGATCGTGGTCATGCAAAACGGGAATGTGATCCAGCAGGGGACGCCCGATCACATTTTGCGCCATCCGGCCAATGATTTTGTCCGGGAGTTCATCGGGGAAAAACGGCTGCAGTCCCACCTCGGGCAGCTTGTCCAGGATGTCATGGTCACGCAGCCGGTTACCGTCTCCCCGGGCCGAGGGCTGGCGGAGGCTGTACAGATCATGCACCGCAAGCGGGTAACCGGGCTGATCGTTGTCGACAAGCATGGGAAGTACTTGGGCATGGCGGATACGGCGGATATTCACAAGCGGTACCCGGATGAATCGCTGGCCATCCGCGATGTGATGCGGACAGACACCATGACGCTTTCACCCGACACCCCGCTCGCGGATGCCATCGGCTTCGTGCAGGAAGCGCCGTACGGGTACGTGCCGGTCGTCCGCCAAGACGGGACGTTGGCAGGCTTGTTGACAAGGGCCAGTCTGGTCGATGTGCTTGCACGGCCATACTTGGATCAGGAGAGGAGCGTGGCGCAATGAGTGAAGTGATTTCCGTAATGGCAGACCGCTGGCCGGATATTGTGCAGGCGAGCTGGGAGCATATCGTTCTGTCTGTCGTCGCGTTGTTCTGGGCGATTGTAGTTGCGGTGCCGACAGGCATTCTGCTGACCCGGTACCGGAAGCTTGCCGGTCCGGTGCTGGCCGTGATCTCGGTCTTCCAGACGATTCCCAGTCTGGCGCTGCTCGGATTTATGATTCCGCTGTTTGGCATCGGACCGATCCCGGCTGTCATCGCGATGGTCATTTACGCGCTTCTGCCCATCGTCCGCAATACGTACACCGGCATTTTGGACGTCGATTCCTCGCTGCTGGAAGCAGGGCGCGGCATGGGGATGACCAAAGGCCAGATGCTGCGGATCGTAGAGCTTCCACTGGCCCGCCCCGTCATATTTGCCGGGATTCGCACGGCTACGGTCATGACGATCGGAGTGGCGACGCTCGCGGCGTTTATCGGGGCAGGCGGCTTGGGCGACCTGATCCTTCGCGGGATTGCCATGGTGGACACGGGCATCATCCTGGCAGGTGCGGTGCCGGCTGCGCTGCTGGCGGTCTTGTTTGACCTGATTCTGGCCTGGGTAGATTGGCGAGTGACGCCAAAAGGATTGCGCATTCGCCACTCGCGTTAGGCCGCTTTATCCAAAAAGCTGATTTTTGAAGACTTGAACACATCAGGCTTTTTGGGGTTTTTCAAATAAACGGTTAATGATGAAAGGGGAGGATCTTGTGAGAGCAGGATGGCTGAGGAAAGTTGGAATGGGCGTGTTGGCATTGTCGATGATGGCTGTGACGGGCTGCTCGGTTCTGACCGGTACAAAAGCGTCTGATCAGGTGACTGTGGTGGGGAAAAATTTCACGGAACAAGATATATTGACGAATCTCGTAGGTATCATGCTGGAGAAAAATACGGACTTAAAAGTCGAGACAAAGCCGTTTTTAGGCGGGACCGATGTAGCTTTTAACGCCGTCAAAGGCGGCAGTGCAGACCTGTATGTAGAGTATACGGGAACGGGTCTGGTCAACATCATGGGACAGGAAGCGATGAAGGACCCTCAAGAGGTGTACGACAAGGTAAAGGCAGATTTTGCAGAGAAATACAAAATGGAATGGCTGGAGCCGATCGGGTTTAACAACACCTATGCCCTGGCGGTGACAAAAGAGACGGCCGATAAATATAAGCTGAAGACAATCTCTGATCTGATCCCGCATGCGCAACAGCTCACGTTCGGAACCGAACAGGAGTTTCTCGAGCGCTCGGACGGCTTGAAAGGCCTGGAAAAATCATACGGCCTGAAATTCAAAGGTACGAAATCAATGGACGCCGGTCTTAAATATAAAGCAATCAGCGAAGGGAACGTCGATATCATCGATGCCTTCTCGACAGACGGTCAGCTCGTGAAGCACGATTTGGTCATTTTGGAGGACGACAAGCATTTCTTCCCGCCGTACTTTGCCGCGCCGCTCGTCCGTCAGGAAACGCTGCAGAAGCATCCGCAGATCAAGGAAGTGCTGAGCAAGCTCGCCGGGAAGATTGACGACAAGCAAATGGCGGTGCTCAACGCGCAGGTGGATGTAGACAAGAAGAAGTCGCGGGATGTTGCGGAAGCTTGGCTGAAGGAGCAGGGGCTGATTCCTTAAAATGAGGAAGTCGGCATTGGCTAGATATAGTGTTGGTTAGAGATGGGTAGCCGGGAGCTGTTCTCCTGGCAGAATAAAATGAAGTAGACCCGGAGCAAAAAGGTTTTGAGTAAGCCGGTTTTCACCACATTGCGTGTGAAGCCGGCTATTTTTTTGTATGAGGCGAAAGCGCACTTCATTCGTAACCGTTTCAAAGGGGTTTTTCCAATAAACTGTAAACTGTATAGACTGTTATCGGGTTGAATAGACAGGATATTGCCCAAGCGATGGGATAAATGTCATTTTTTGTCCGCGATTATGGTATAATCAAAACCGGAACATACATTCTCAAAGAAGGAGGAATCGACTTGTTGATCTCTGTTGAATCGATCACTGTGATTCGAAGCGGCAAAGCTGCCATTTCTCGGCCATCCTCACACGGGCGAAGGCAGTTGTCATAGGAATACGCAGACGGCAGGGGCATTAGGCCGACATACGTCCAAACGCAAGGTTAGAGGAAGCTCATCTCTCGCTGGAGGGAGTGTTCATAGCTCTTTCGTAAATCGATTTTTTCGTTAGTCCGTAAATCCATATCGGGTGACTTGCAAGAAATCACACACGTCAGCTTCTGTTCAGCTCCGGAACGTTTCCATATACAATCCCCAACATAAACCCCACTCGATGTTTGCATAGGTAGAGTTGTTCGTCTTCCCTGTTTCCTGATCGATGATAGGAACCTCTGATTTTGAAATAGTAGGGTACCAGCTTTACGGTATCAAAAGGAAAATGGATCGCTGCCCGGTTTCCCATATGCATAGGGAATGTATGTCTATGGCGGTGAAAGCCATTAGGCGTTTGGGTGCCAAAATACCTTGTTGAAATTTGGCGAATTGAAAAAAGTTATATTTTTGGTTAAATATGGTATACTGAAATGGTCTGATATGCTGATCTGCAATACACATTCTATCAATATTACTGTTTTTATTCTTCCAAAGAGTGATCTTCGTACGGCAGCACTATCAAAATTATGTAGGGAAAGGTTGGTTTATATGTGTGGAATTGTCGCAATGTTTTCGAAACAGGCTCCCATCACTGCGATTGCTGTCGAACGTGCTACTCGTCAACTCTCCCATCGCGGACCTGACCGGCAAAGTATCTGGCTGTCCGAAAGCAAGCGAGTCGGATTGGGTCACGCTCGCCTCAGCATTATTGACCTAGAGACTGGAGACCAGCCTATTGCGAATGAAGATGAACGGCTTCACGTTGTCGTAAACGGTGAATTCTACGATTACGAGCGAATTCAGAGAGAGTTAGTCAAACGGGGGCACCGGTTGCGAACACGCTCTGACAGTGAGATCGCGTTGCATCTGTACGAAGAGAATGGACTCGGATTTCTTGAATACCTGCGCGGTGAATTTGCCCTGGTGCTTTGGGATGAAACCGAGCAACGCCTGTTGGCTGTGCGAGACCGTTTTGGGATCAAGCCGCTTTTTTACACAGTACAAGATGGGGTTCTATACGTCGCGTCGGAGATGAAGGCGCTGTTTGCAGCAGGAGTACCCGCGAAGTGGGATCATGAATCCTACTACCAGCACTTGTTGTTTTACAAGCATCTGGATCGTACGTTATTTGAAGGTGTTAACCAGGTTCCACCCGGCCACTACCTGCTTGCTACGGCTGATGGAATACAAATCAAACAGTATTGGGATCATCACTATCCGCTGGCAGACGCGAATTCTCTGCCACGCAGCGAAGAAGAGTACATCAGTGAAGTAAGGCATGCACTGGACGAGAGCATCAAGACACGGATGCGGGCCGACGTACCCGTTGGATTTCATCTCAGCGGAGGCGTTGATTCTTCAACGGTACTTGGGATGGCTGCCAGGCATCGGACGGACCCGCTGCAAGCATTTACCGTTTCGTTTTCGGATCATGCCTATGATGAAAGTGAAGTAGCGCGTGAGACGGCGGCCCATGTAGGGGCGGATTTTCATCTGATTCCGCTTGATCATACCGATTTTGCCGATCACGTAATAAAGGCCGTTTGGCATGCGGAAACGATTGGGATCAACATGAACGGCGTTGCCCGCTATTTGAAAAGCAAGGTACTCCACGAGCGGGGGATTCGCGTCGTGTTGTCGGGGGACGGCGCTGATGAATTGTTTGCCGGATACATATTTTCCCGATTGGATTTGCTGCTCGCCGGACTGGAAGGCCTGAGCGAAGAGGAGAAGCTTCGCAAACTGGACGAATTTTTGCAACATAATCCCTCTTTTAACCACGTTTCGATTCGCAGCTATCTCAACCAGTCATTGGATTGTTTCAACCAGACACTTGGATACACACCCGCCTGGATCCAGGCTGTGCATGCAAGTCGCATGCCGTTAAAACAGCTGCTCTCGCCCGATTTCGGAGCGCGCTTTGCCGAGTACGATCCGTATCGTGAATTTGTGAAAAAGCTGGATGTAGAAGGACAGTTGGCAGGGCGAGATCGCGTCACTCAAGTTCTTTATACGTGGAACAAGTCGATTCTGCCTAACCAGATCCTGTTTGCCGACCGTCTGGATATGTCTCATGGAGTAGAAGTGCGAATGCCCCTGCTTGATCACAAATTGTTTGAAGTGGTACGAAACCTTCCTGTATCGATGCTGATAAATCGGTTCAAAGAAAAGTATGCTCTTCGTGAAGCGGCGAAGCCCTACCTCACCCAGACCGTCTACTCCCGCCCCAAACAGCCGTTTAATGCTCCTCCTTCCACATTGGAAACGGACAACAAGTTGTTTCAGTTGACTCAGGATATGTTGAGAAGCAAGGTCATGGACGATGTTCCTTTCTTTGAGAAAAAACTGATGATCAAGCTGCTCGACCAACTCCCGCACATGGATAAAAGCCAACGCGTAAATGCAGATACCGTTCTGCTTCTGGTGCTCACCACATGCATTCTCCAAGACCAATACGTAAATAGCAGCAGTGAATCTTTGTCAAGAAAATCATAGAAACAAGGAGACGCGAATGGGGAAACTACGAGAGTTTTACAAGTCTTTTCATCCAATTGTCCACACGTTGTTACTAGGGATCATCCTGGTATCTGTAGCAAGAGGCATGAGTATCCCCTTCCTAGCTATCTATCTCGCCAAAACGACTGATCTGGATCCGGCACAGATTGGATTGATCATAGGGGTCGGTGCGATCGCCGGTACCTTTGGCGGCTTTATCGGAGGCACACTTTCCGATTTTATCGGCCGTAAAAAAGTGTTAATCGGCACGCTCTATGTCTTTGCTCTGGTTTTCTTCGGGTTTGTTTTAACCACGAATGTCCTGTTGATTTTTGTTTTGAACATTTTGCTGAATCTATGCATTTCGTTTTTCGATCCTGTGTCCAAGGCATTGATGGGCGATGTCACTCCACCGGAAAAACGGCTGCGACTATTCTCGTTCCGTTATACTTCGGTGAACATCGGTTTTGCCATTGGTCCGCTTCTCGGTACCGCTTTGTCCACCATCGATGACCGGGTGCCGTTTTTTGTGGGGGCGATTCTTTACCTGCTATACGTCCTCATTCTGCAATTCAGCTTCAAATACTTTGCCTATGAAGATATTCAAACAAAAGCGGAAGAGAAGATAACCATTCGGAGTGCTGTTCATGTCATCCGCCACGATAAGGTGCTGGGATTTTTCATCCTGGGCAGCATCCTGACGATGGCGGTAATGGGCGAGATGTCTGTTACGCTCTCTCAATATTTGAAAAATAGCTTTATCGACGGGGTCCGGTTATTTGCGATCTTGATGAGTATCAATTCAGTAGTCGTTATTTTGTTCCAATATTCGCTGACAAAATGGGCGGAACGGTTTACGCCGTTGATCAACATCGTGATGGGAAGCATTCTTCTGGCCATATCCGAGGCAGGCTTTGCGTATTCCGGCAGCTGGACGTTTTTTATCATATCCATGATCGTTTTCACGCTTGGAGAAATATTGATCGTCCCGTCTGAATACATTATCGTCGACCGCATTACGCCCGAAGGAATGCGTGGCACGTATTACGGAGCGCATACCTTTAACGGATTTGGCAACTTTATCGGCCCGTGGTTTGGCGGAATTCTGCTGGCAGAATACGGCGGCATTGCGATGTTCAACACGTTTGGACTGATTGCATTATTGAGTATTTTCTTCTTTTGGCGTGGACAAAAAATGTATGAAGTCAGAAGGGGCAATTCCGTCACTTCGATGTAAGGCCTGTTGAAAAGAAGCGCATTTCAAACGTCTTCAATAGGAGGTTGTTCCGCCATGCACGATCAAAATGTGGATGTGTCAGTCCACCTGCAATCGGTTGTCCGCCATGGTATTCCGAAAACATCCGGGGAGCTGAAAGTAGCAGCTTTGCACAAACCTGTTCACGTGTATCGGGACCACAGAGGCGTGCCTCATATTGAGGCCCGGACAGTAGCCGATCTGTATCTGGCACAAGGGTTTGTGACTGCTCAAGAACGCATGTGGCAGATGGATATGTCGCGCAGGCTAACAAGCGGGCGGTTGTCGGAAGTAATGGGCTCCTCGACGGTAAACTCGGATAAACTGTATCGCAAGCTTCAACTAAAAAGAGCCGCCGAGGATTCCCTGACCCAGTGTTCGCCAGCGACCAGAAAGATCCTGGACAGTTTTTCCCAGGGCGTGAACGCCTACCTGCGTCAAGCTGTTGAAGAAAACACGCTTCCGCTCGAATGCAATCTGCTGGGGTATCAGCCGGAGTTCTGGACGCCGATTGATACGCTGTTGATCGGCAAGCTGCTGGCAGCGAGCCTGAGCGAAAATATGAAAGCGGAAGTGTATCGCCATCTTTTGCGAAATCAAGTAGGCGATGAGTTGGCCAAACAACTTTGGCCTGTCTATCCAGCTGACGGCTTTATCACGATTTCCAGTCAACACACCGGGGGGAGCACTGTTTCCGAAAAGGAAGCTGATTTGCCCATAAACATTCAGATGGAATTGAGGAGTTTATTGCAATTTTTCACGGGATCAGGCGCCGTTGCCGGTTCGAACGGGTGGGTCGTTTCCGGAAAGCTGACGAAGAGCGGAAAGCCGCTCTTGGCGAACGATCCGCATCTCGGTATGGATACGCCGTCCATCTGGTTTCAAACTCATTTGCATCTGCACACTGAAGAAAAAACGTTGAATGTGATCGGGGTGACACTGCCCGGGGTACCCGGTGTCGTGTTGGGGCACAACGACTCCATCGCCTGGGGGGTAACGAATGCAATCGCGGATACACAGGATTTATACATAGAAAAGTTTAACAGCGACAATCCGCATCAAGTGTACCAGGAGGGCAAGTGGGAGGACGTTACCGTTGTTCGCGAAGTGATAGAGGTAAAAGGTGAGGCAAGCATACCCATGGAAGTGCGAATTACCCGTCACGGCCCTGTTTTGACAGACCACACTCCAGAAGTCTCAAAACGGGAAGAATACGGATTGTCTTTGCGATGGACGGCGTACTCTCCGGGCAGAGAGATCGAGGCGTTTTTGGAGATGAACAGAGCGGAGAACTGGGAGCAATTCAAACAAGGTCTGCAAAAAATCGTCTCTCCGGCACTAAATGTGTTGTTTGCCTCCAATGACGGCACGATCGCATTCAAAACCGTTGGAGCAATACCGATTCGTGCCAAAGGGGACGGACTGGTTCCCGTGCCCGGTTGGACGAATGAATTTGAGTGGAACGGGTTTATCCCTTTTGAGAAGTGTCCCGAAGTGGTAAATCCCGAGGAAGGATTTATCGTCGCGGCTAACAACAAAATCCTCAATGACTCCTATCCGTATCTGATCGCCCATTCATGGGATGCACCGTATCGGGCCAACCGGATTGCCAAGGTCCTTCGCGGCAGCAAAGAGTTTTCATCAGAAGATATGCGTCGTCTTCAAGCGGACCTTTTCAACGAACAAGCGACAACCTTGCTGCCTGCCTTGCTTGCATTGTTCAATCAGGTGCAGCTCACAGACGTGGAGCAGAAAGCGTTGCAATTATTGCAAGAATGGAATTATCAAGACGAGGCCGAGCAGGCAGCCCCCCTTATGTATCACTTGTGGTTCGATCTGTTGCGAAAACGATTGTACGAACCGAAATTGGGACCTGCGCTGTATCAACTCATGGCAGATGGCACCAATGTGACAGACGCCATGCTGCTCGAAGCGGCAGCGGGTCGCGAAAACGACTGGATCAAACAGGTGGGGGGAATCAAAGAACTTGCCATCAGTAGCTTTATCAGCGCTGTGCAGCAAGCGGTTGACTTGCAGGGCGAGAACCCTCAAGCGTGGAGGTGGGGCGAATACCATCGAATCCGCTACACCCACCCGTTGGCAGCTGTCATGAAATCTCTCGGGATTCCGGTAGAGGAACCGGATATTCCCATGGGCGGCAGCAGACAAACCGTGTGTCTGATGGGTTTTGACGGATCGGGAGTTGTGGGATACGGCGCTCCGTGGCGTCAGGTTGTCGATCTGTCCGATCTTGCCGGCAATTCCTTTGATATTGTCGCACCGGGGCAATCGGGCCATGTTTTTAGCTGCTGGTATTCCGATCAGGCAGTCCCCCATGCCGCTGGAGAACTGTGCAAGCAATGGTTCGCACCAGAAGAGTACCGAAAAGGAGACCTGCTGGTCCTTCATCCATAATCGTGAGGAGAGAAGGGCCAGGGTCTGGCTGTGCGATCAATTACCAAATTTTGCATAAAATTATAAAATTTGGAGGTCATCTGCAATGCGGCCATTCATGTCCGAAGAAACGCTTATGTATTCTACCATGGTAGAGATGCTGCAATCGAGAGCAAACGAGCGACCCAACCAGGAGGCTTACCGCTTTTTGCTCGATGGGGAATTGAACGAAGAGAGCATGACTTTCGCAGAATTGGACCGGCGGGCAAGAGTAATTGGAGCCAAGCTGCAGTACATGCAGGCGGTTGGGGAGCGCGTTCTGCTGCTTTATCAACCGGGGCTTGAGTATATCGCTGCCTTTTTCGGTTGTCTCTATGCAGGAAGTATAGCTGTACCTGCATACCCCCCGACTTCTCCTCGTCTCATACCGAGGATTCATGCCATTGCCATGGATTGTCAGGCAAAAATCGCACTCACGACTTCAAAATTGGCAGCGAATTTCAAAGAGAGTTTTGCCGCGCTCCCGGAAATGAACGGGGTAACGTGGCTGGCTACCGATCAAATAAGCGAGATCAGTGAAAATGATTGGAAGACCCCTGATCTGAATGGGCAATCTCTCGCATTCTTGCAGTATACCTCGGGTTCTACCTCTACTCCAAAAGGAGTGATGGTTCGACACGGAAACCTGCTGCACAATTTATCTGCAATAAAAGAAAGTTTCGGAATTACCCCGGAGGACCGTGGCGTTATCTGGCTGCCGCCTTATCACGATATGGGACTGATTGGTGGAATTCTTGAGCCGTTATACGCAGGCTTCCACACAACACTCATGTCTCCGTTTGACATGATGCAGCGGCCTCTGCGCTGGCTGCAAGCCATTTCCCGTACGGCCGCTTCTGTAAGCGGCGGTCCCAATTTTGCTTACGAACTATGCGTCAAGAGGATTACAGATGAACAGAAAGCCGAACTGGACTTGAGCAGCTGGGAAGTGGCCTTTAACGGCGCGGAACCGATTCGCGAAGAGACGATTGAACGTTTTGCGGAGGCTTTCGCATCTTGCGGATTTAAAAAAGAGGCTTTTTACACGTGCTACGGATTGGCTGAAGGTACGCTGTTCGTCTCCGGTGGAAACCGGTTAACACTTCCGGCCATCCAAAGGTTCGACAAGGAGGCGCTGACGGACAATCGGGTGCTTGAGCAGCCATCATCATCTGACACCGCTACCAGTCAGGCTCTGGTCGGATGCGGACAATCGGTTTCCGATCAAACCGTGTGCATCGTTCATCCGCAGACGCTCAGAAAGTGCGAGGCTGATGAAATCGGCGAGATATGGGTAGCCGGGCGAAGTGTTGCCGGCGGTTACTGGGGGAATGAAGAGCAGACGGCTGCTACGTTCAACGCATATGTGGCGGACAGCGGAGAAGGGCCTTTCCTCCGTACAGGTGACCTCGGGTTTTTGCAAAACGGCGAGCTGTTCGTAACCGGACGATTGAAGGATTTGATCATTATTCGCGGTCGCAACTACTATCCGCAGGACATCGAATTGTCAGCACAGAAGAGCCATTTTGCCTTGCGACCGGAATGCGCGGCATTTTCCGTCCAAGTAAACGGGGAAGAAAGGCTCGTCATTGTTTCCGAGATCGATCGTCATCACCGACAGGTTGACGTCGAAGAAGTAACCAGCTGCATCCGTCAGGCCGTCGCACAGGATCACGGGGTGCAGGTTTACGCGATCCAGCTTGTCCGTTATGGCAGCATTCCGAAAACATCAAGCGGAAAAATACAGCGCCGCTTATGCCGTGAAATTTACCTCCAAGACCGATTCCATGTCATCGGCAGCCACGTATTGGATGACG
Organism: Brevibacillus sp. FSL K6-6036; assembly: GCF_037964015.1. Lineage (NCBI taxonomy): Bacteria > Bacillati > Bacillota > Bacilli > Caryophanales > Paenibacillaceae > Brevibacillus > Brevibacillus sp. FSL K6-6036. The sequence goes on along the minus strand of NZ_CP150173.1, from coordinate 3,902,645 downwards.
AACCATTCGAAGAAACGATAGACCCGACGGTGAATCGCGATGCTTTGTTGAGGATGGGACCGGAAGAACTCCAGACGGAACTGAAAGCGTATCTGGGCAATATCATACCGCGCGTCTTGCAAATCTCGTCCTCCCAATACGATGCCGGTCAGCATTTGAGCACGCTGGGAATGGACTCGGCGCGAGCGATGCAGCTCCAGTATACGATTGAAACAGATCTCGGGATCGTCCTGAATCCGACAGAATTGTTTGAGGTGGAAAGCTCGACCAAACTTTCAAAGCTGTTGGCGGAACGCTTGAATGGACATCACCAAGTGATCGCGAATGCGAGCAAGGGTGAAGAGGAGGAGTATTACGTGCCTCTCTCGCGCGGTCAGCAGGCACTTTGGTTTATGCATAAGCTGGCGCCGCACAGCAGTGCGTACAACATCAGCAAAGCGGTCCGCATAAAGGGGCAGATGAATGTTCCCGTACTGATCGAATCGTTCAACGAACTGGTGAGCCGGCATGACGTACTGCGAACAGCGTATCCCGCACTGGAGAACGGACTGCCGCTTGGATACGTGCGCAAAAACATCGAAGCGAACGTGAAAATTGAGGATGCATCCACTTGGGATACGATCACCCTGCATCAACGCATGGAAGAAGAGGCGCACCGACCGTTTGATCTGGAGAAAGGGCCGCTCATGCGCGTGCAGCTCTTTCAAACAGCTCCGGAGGATCACGTTTTGTTGTGGTCGTTCCATCATATTGTGATAGATCTGTGGTCATTTGACCTGTTGTTTTCAGAATGGAGCCAGTTGTATACGAAAAAAGCCGCAGGAGAAAAATCGTACCTCGAGCCGGTATCCGTACGGTTTGCCGATTATGTGCTCTGGCAAGAGAACATGCTTACTGATCGCGAGGGAGCAGATCAATTCGCGTACTGGGAAAAAAGGCTGTCAGGAGAACTTCCGATCCTGAACATGCCAACCGATCATCCGCGGCCGCTTGTTCAGACGTACAATGGGGCTGCCAAAACCATTCGACTGAATGGGCAAACGACAGTTGCATTGAAGCAGCTCAGCAAAACGTACAAAACTACCTTGTATACGGCGCTGTTGGCCAGCTACGCTGTGCTGTTGCACCGTTACGCTGGTCAGGATGACTTGATCATCGGCTCCCCGATGGCAGCCAGATCCCGGTCGGAGCTGGTAAAACTGGTTGGCTATGTAACGAACCCTGTACCGATCAGAGTTGATTTGTCAGGAAATCCGGACTTTGTCACCTTGTTGAAAAAAGTGCGCGGGATCGTATTAGAGGCGTATGCGCACCAGGATTATCCGTTTGAAGTGCTGGTAGAAAAACTGCAGCAGGAACGGGACGCCAGCCGTTCACCGATCTTCCAGACCGCGTTTGTCATGCAAAATGTGGGCGGCAGTTACAGGAGACTGGCTCCATTGATCGCTGGCGGTCAAAAGGAAGGAATCGAGCTGGGCAACCTTCTTCTGGAACCAGTAGAGCTCAACGAACAGGCAGCTCCATTTGATCTGACGATGACGGTCGTCGAAGTAGGTGATGATCTCTCGATTGAGCTGAAATACAATACCGACCTGTATGAGGAACCAACGATCGATCGTCTGTTAAACAGCTATGCGACGCTGTTGACCGAGATCGCAAATGATCCGACCCAGCAAGTCTCCACGCTTCCGATTCTGTCGGCGGAAGGAAAAACACATCTCCTGGAAATGCACCATCCAGCGGCTGCCTTTCCGAAAGAGCAGTGCATCCATCAATGGTTTGAACGCCAAGCAGCGCTTCATAAAGGAGAAACTGCGGTTGTTTGCGGAGACGAACGGATTACCTACGGTGAATTAAACAGCCGGGCAAACCAATTAGCCCATCATTTGCAACAGGAGGGGATCGGTCCGGATGATCTTGTCGGGATCTCCGTAGAGCGGTCCATCGAGATGATCGTGTGCATTCTCGGTGTGTTAAAAGCTGGCGGAGCATATGTGCCTCTTGATCCGGCCTATCCAAAAGAGCGCTTGGAGTTCATGCTGAAAGATTCGGCAGTCCGTATTTTGCTGACCCAGAAGCGACTGTTATCCGATTTGCCAAAGAGCGATGTAAAGACTTTGTGCGTAGATTCCGATTGGGACGCAATCGCTCAAAACAGCAGCGAAAATCCGGCAAGCGGCACAACACCCGATCACCTGGCCTACGTCATCTATACGTCCGGATCGACCGGGAAGCCAAAAGGCGTGCTGATTCCTCATTACCAAGTCATCCGCCTGTTCCAAGCAACAGAACCGTGGTATTCGTTTACGGAGCAGGACGTGTGGACGATGTTCCATTCCTATGCCTTTGATTTCTCCGTTTGGGAAATTTGGGGAGCATTGCTTTACGGCGGACGCCTGGTGATCGTTCCTTATTGGATCAGCCGCTCGCCAGAAGAATTCTATCGAGTGCTTGTCAAAGAAAGAGTGACGGTTCTGAACCAAACACCTTCGGCCTTCTCGCAATTGATGAAGGCGGAAGAGACGATCGGCATGTCAGACGATCTCGCTCTGCGCCTGGTGATCTTCGGCGGTGAGGCGCTTGACATTCCGTCGCTTGGTCCCTGGTTTGATCGTCACGGCGACAAACGTCCGCAGTTGGTGAATATGTACGGGATCACGGAAACAACCGTTCACGTCACGTATCGCCCGCTCTCGAAGGCGGACGTGGATAAACAGGCGAGCTTCATCGGGCAGCCGATCCCGGACCTGCGAATCTACATCCTTGATCAGCAGCTTCAGCCTGTGCCGATTGGGGTGGCAGGAGAGATGTTTGTAGGAGGGGCGGGTGTAGCACGGGGGTACCTGAATCGCCCGGAATTGACGAAATCAAGATTTATTGCGAATCCGCACAACGAATCGGAAATCCTGTATCGAACAGGTGATTTGGTTCGTTTCCATGCCAACGGAGACATCGAGTATTTGGGTCGCATCGATCACCAGGTAAAAATCAGGGGATTCCGAATCGAGCTGAATGAAATCGAAGCGGTGATCGCAAAGCATCCCGAGGTACGGGACAATATCGTACTTGCCCGAAATGATTTGCACGGGGAAAAGCATCTGGCAGCGTATGCAGTGGTCGCGCCAGGCAGCTCCCTCGGTTCAGCGGATTTGCGCCGTTTTCTCCAGGAGAGACTTCCCGCTTTTATGGTGCCGTCCTCTTTCTATCTGCTTGATGCACTGCCGATGACAGAGAACGGCAAGGTAGATCGCAAGGCACTGCTTGCTATTTCACCATCAAAACCGGAATCGGAAGCAGTCTATGTGCCGCCTGCCACCGCGGAAGAAGAGATTTTGGTTTCCGTATGGGAAAACATCCTTCACGTACAGAAAATCGGCATCGACGATAACTTCTTTAATCTGGGCGGCGACTCGATCCGCAGCATTGCCATCCTGTCTCAGGCGAGGGAACGCGGGTTGGATTTATCCATACAGGATCTCTTTCAGTATCAAACGATTCGTGAATTGGCTGCAGTTGCGAAACGGGTTCAACAACATGAAGAAAGTACAGGTGGAAAAGAGCCGTTCGGACTGATTTCTGCGGAAGACCGCCTGTTGATTCCGCAACAGGTGGAGGACGCTTATCCGCTGAGCATGACACAAGCGGCATTCGTCTATCACAGCGAGATGTCGTCCGATTATCAGGTCTATCTTTCCAGTTATCGCGTACGCTGCCTATTCGACCAAGCCGCTTTGGAAGAGACCCTGCAGCAAATGGTTCAGCGCCATCACATCTTGCGCACGTCATTTGACATCAGCCATTTCAGTCAGCCGCTTCAATTGGTATACAGAGAAGCTGCCATATCTTTGCACGTAGAAGACCTGCGGCACTTGTCCCATGAGCAGCAGCAGGAACACTTGTCTGCCAGACTGGAGCAAGAGCGGAAAACACCGTTTGATTGGCAGAAACCGGGATTATGCCGTTTTTATGTCTGCCGTTATTCTGATGAAGAGTTCCAGTTGGTGCTGATTGAGCCGTTCCTGGACGGTTGGAGCGTCGTGTCCCTGATCACCGAGCTGCTCACCGATTACGCTGCATGGGTTACGAATGGACAGCGACCCGAGAAAGCGCCTTTGCAGAGCTCCTATCGCGATTTTGTGGAGCTGGAGCAGAAGACGCTGCAATCGGAAAAAGCGCGCCGTTTCTGGAACGAAAAGTTGAGTGACTGCGTAATCACACCTTTATACCGTTGGCCTAAATCTGAAGCCAAACAGGACAACAGCAAAGGCCGCATCTGGGTTCCGCTTTCTGCCAAAGTGAGCGAGGGATTAAGAAATCTGGCCAATACCACAGCCATCCCGTTGAAAAATGTCTTGCTCGCCGGGCACCTCAAGGTGTTGAGCATGCTGACAGGACAGACGGACGTGATCTCCGGTTTGATCGCAAACGGGCGTCTGGAGCATACTGACGGCGATAAAGTGCTCGGAATTTTTCTAAACACACTGCCGCTTCGGGCGGAGCTGTCGCCAGGCACCTGGATCGATCTGGTGAAGACGGCGTTTGATTCTGAACGGGAAATACTGCCCTATCGGCGATATCCGCTTGTTCAGCTGCAAAAAGAACACAGCTCGGGTCAGCCGTTGTTTGATGTAGTGTTCAACTACACCCATTTCCATATCGCAGAGAGCTTGCACAGCGTGCCAAATGTTGAAATCATCAATGCCGCGCAGTCCGATTACACCTATGTTCCGCTGACAGCGCAATTTACGGTAGACATCAACACGTCACAGGTTTTGTTCGCGCTTGATTTTGAAACGGATGAATTAACCGAAGATCAGGTGGAAACAATCGGACGCTATTATCAAAACGTCCTGGAGGCAATGGCGGAGAATCCGTTAGGCCGTCACGAGATACAATCCTTCCTGACAAAAGAAGAGACGGATAAGCTGTTGGTCGAATGGAACAGCAGGCGTGCGGACTACCCGGTGGACCAACTCTTTCATGCGCTTTTTGCAAAACAGGCAGGAAAGACGCCAGAGAAGCCCGCTGTTGTTTTCGACGGCAAGGAATTGTCTTACGCGGAATTGGAGCGGAAATCCAATCAACTCGCTCGCTTTTTGCAAGCCCGCGGAGTCGAACGTGACGTCTTTGTCGGTTACTTTGGGGAACGCAACCTGGAGTGGGTGATCTCGATCATGGCAATATGGAAGGCCGGTGGCATTTATGTTCCGCTCGATCCTGCCTATCCGAAAGAACGCTTGACGCACATGATCGAAGATGCAGATTTGAAGGTACTGCTTACGTACGATCGCTTGCTTGGCGTGTTTCCAGAGAAGAACAACATTTCCCTATGCTTGGACAGAGACTGGGAGACAATCGCACAAGAGAGCAGCGAGCCGGTAAGCGCGAACGTGAAGCCGGAAGATGTCGCCTACGTCATTTACACATCAGGTTCTACCGGAAAACCAAAAGGCGCGATGGTAGAACACCGAGGAATGGTAAACCATCTCTATGCAAAAATCGATGACCTGGGCATGACAGAGGCGGATCGTGTAGCGCAAAACTCGTCCCAGTGCGTCGACATCTCCGTGTGGCAGTTGTTTGCCGTGATGTTGACCGGAGGCCGTGTTGTGATTTTGAAAGACGAAGTTGCCTTTGACCCGTCACGACAGCTCGATGCAATGGCACACCTCCAATTGACGATTGTGGAAACGGTCCCTTCATTGCTGCGGGCGATGCTGGAAGAGATCGCGTTGCGCGATTTTAAACAACCTGATTTGTCTTCGCTTCGCTGGATGATTCCAAACGGCGAGGTGTTGCCGCCTGAATTGTGCAAAAGATGGCTTGGTTATTACCCGAATGCCTATCTCATCAATGCATACGGACCTACGGAGTGTTCCGATGATGTGTTGCATCACTTTATCAAAGAACCTCCGGGAGAAGAGGTGGCGACAATTCCGATCGGCCGACCCATCGCCAATATGCAGATGTACGTCCTGGATAAAAATAGGCAGCCGGTACCAATTGGGGTAGCTGGAGAGCTGTACATCGGTGGAATTGGGGTGGGGAGGGGCTATCTGAATGCTCCCGAGAAAAACGCCCAGACGTTCCTGGAAAATCCGTTTACGCAGGACGACAACCCTCGACTGTATAAAACCGGTGACCTCGTTCGTTACCGTCCGGATCGTTCTTTGGAGTTTCTGGGACGGATCGACTATCAAGTGAAAATACGCGGTTTCCGTATTGAACTCGGAGAGATAGAGACACTGCTCGGCAAACATCCGGCAATCGAGCATGTAACCGTGGTTGCACGTGAAGACGAACGAGGCGAGAAGCAATTGGTTGCCTATTTCGTTGCCGCAGCGGGCATGAAACCGACGAAAGCGGAGCTGCGCGATTTCCTCTCGCAAGAAATTCCGGAATATATGATCCCGTCGTCGTTTATGCAGCTCGAAGAGTTCCCGCTGACGCTCAATGGAAAAATTGACCGGAAAGCGCTGCCGTCCCCTCTGACAGATGTCGAGGAAGAGCAATTTGTCGCACCGCGTTCAGAACTGGAACAACAGCTTGCTTCGATTTGGGGAGAGGTGCTGGGATATAAGCGAGTGGGTATCCGTGATCACTTCTTTGAGCACGGTGGCCATTCCTTGTTGGCCACACAGTTAATTTCCCGGATTCGCAAAGCGTTTCAGATTGAATTGCCACTCCGGGCATTGTTTGAAGCTCCGACTGTAGAGCAACTGGCCGAGCTGGTTCAACAGGCGCTGGCTCCTCAGAGCGTTCAAACCGAGCTGGCTGATTTGCTCGAGCAGATTGAAAATCTATCAGATGAAGAAGCAGAGGCTTTGTTGAGCCAGTTGAAAGAAAAGTAAATCCATTGCGTATGCGATGCCGGAGGTGCCAGGATGCGTTTGGAATCAAAAGGCAATGATCGCTTGGCTGAACTATCCCCAGCTAAACGAGCTCTACTCGAAAAAATGTTGGAAAGCAAACAACGTGAAAATTCTGCGGGCGAACGAATTCCTGTTCGCCCGCAGGAAAACGCCATTCCGCTATCATTTGCCCAGCAGCGGCTGTGGTTTCTGGATCAATATGAACCGGAAAGTCCAGTCTATAATCTTTGCTACGCGATCCGTCTGACAGGCAACCTTTGGATACCGATTCTGGAGCGATGCTTTCAGGAGATTCTTGATCGTCATGAGGTATTGCGGACGACTTATTCCGTTGTGGATGGAGAGCCGATACAGGTGATCAATCCGCCTGTTCCGGTGAAGATACCGGTGAAATCCCTTGGAGCCTTGTCCGAACAGGAAAAAGAAGCAGAAGTACAGCGGCTGGCTCGGGAGGAAGCGCAAAAGTGCTTTCACCTGACGGAAGATTCCATGCTGCGAACGACCCTTCTGCGCCTTCATGAGACGGAGCACATTCTGCTTGTTACCATTCATCATATCGCTGCAGACGGGTGGTCTCTGGGTGTTCTCGTTCATGAGATGATGCAGCTCTACACTGCCTTTTATCATGAGCAGGCTTCACCTTTAACACCTTTGCCGATTCAATATGCCGACTTCGCCCATTGGCAACGGGAGTGGGCAAACAGGCAGGAATTTCAAAGACAACTGGATTTCTGGAAACAAAAACTGTCGGGAAGCTTGCCCGTTTTGCAACTTCCGACAGACAGACCACGCCCGACCATACAGACGTTTCGAGGTGCTGTTGAACGCTTTTCCCTGTCGCACGAGCTTGCCCACTCTCTCCGGGATATAAGCGCGCAGTCGGGGACGACGTTGTTTATGACATTGCTCGCGGCGTTTAAGACTTTGTTATTCCGCTATACGCAACAGGACGACATCCTGGTCGGCACTCCGATCGCCAATCGAAACAGGAGTGACATCGAAGGATTGATCGGCTTTTTTGTAAACACGCTTGTCATGCGGAGTCAACCGTCCGGAACAGCAACCTTTCGCGAATACCTTGCCCAGATACGCGACGTCGCTCTGGAAGCGTATGCCCATCAGGACGTGCCGTTTGAGAAGCTGGTAGCGGACATTTTACCCAGCCGCCTTTTGAGTCATTCTCCCTTGTTTCAAGTGATGTTCATCTTGCAAAACGCGCCGATGTCCGAGATGAAGCTGCCCGAGCTTGACGTGGAACACTTCATTCTGGATAGCGGAACGACGAAGTTCGATTTGACTTTTTCCTTTACAGAAACAGCAAACGGATTGAACGGATCAGTTGAATACAATGTCGACTTGTTTGAAAAGAAGACCATTGAGCGAATGATCCGTCATTTTGAAACACTGCTGATAAGTATCGCAAGCAACCCGGAGCAAACGTTATCCCAGTTGGGCATCCTGCCGGATTCAGAGCGGCGAACAGTGCTGGAGGAGTGGAATCGGACAGAGAACCGAGAGCTACAAGATCCGGGGTGCACCCATGAAATGGTTGAGCGGCAGGCGGTGAAAACGCCAGATGCGATTGCCGTGGAGGACGAAACGAGACAGCTCACCTACGACGAGGTGAACCAGCGTGCCAATCAACTGGCCCATTACCTGCAAAAGTCGGGTGTTCGGCCGGATTCACTCGTAGGGATATGCTTGAATCGCTCAGTCGATACGGTTGTGGCCGTGCTTGCGGTGCTGAAGGCCGGGGGAGCCTATGTCCCGATCGACCCTGCCTATCCCGCTGACCGAATTGCCTACATGCTGGAAGACAGCCGGGTGTCTATCCTCATCTCGCAACACAGAATTGCGCATGAGCTGCCGGCCTATGACGGCCAATGCGTTCTCATCGATACGGACTGGGCAGCAATCGCACAACAGAGTGATTCCAATCCGCACTGCTTGGTGAAGCCTGAAAACCTGGCTTATGTGATTTACACATCGGGTTCGACCGGCAAGCCAAAAGGTGTGATGATGGCACATAAACCGCTCGTCAACCTGTTGTTGTGGCAGATGAAATCGTTCCAAGACCCGAAGCCGGCCAGAACGCTGCAGTTTGCTCCCCTCAGTTTTGACGTCTCTTTTCAGGAAATCTTCTCAACGTTATGCTCGGGCGGCACCCTTCTGATGTCGGAAGAAGTGCGGCAGGATCCGGTAAAGCTGTTGAAGTTTTTATCCGGGCAGAAAGTGGAGCGGCTGTTTCTTCCCTTTGTCGCACTGCAACAACTGGCAGAGTCGGCCAATGTCCGAGAGACGGTACCTGAGCGGCTCCGCGAAATCATCACCGCTGGCGAGCAATTGCAAATCACCCGGCATATTAGCGGCTGGCTTGGAAAAATGAAAGGGTGCCGTTTGTACAACCACTACGGACCATCGGAAAGCCATGTGGTAACCAGCTACACCTTGCAGGGAGAACCGGAGGAGTGGCCTGTCCTGCCGCCAATTGGACGGCCGATTGACAACGTACAAATTTACCTGCTCGACCAGCATCTGCAGCCTGTGCCGATTGGCGTGCAGGGAGAGCTGTATATCGGTGGCACGGCACTCGCCCGTGGCTATTTGAACAGACCCGATCTAACCCTTGAAAAATTTGTTCCACACCCGTTTTCTACCGATCAGACGGAGCGCTTGTATCGCACAGGCGATGTAGCCCGCTTTTTGCCGGATGGGACGATTGAGTATATCGGCCGGATCGATCACCAGGTAAAGGTGCGCGGCTTCCGAATTGAGCTGGGAGAAATTGAAGCAACGCTTGGACAGCATCCGCAGATCAGGGAGACAGCCGTGGTTGTACGAGAGGATGTTCCAGGCGACAGGCGTCTGGTCGCTTATGTCGTGACCGAAGCAGGTGCTTCCTATTCCACCAAGGAACTTCGCGGATTTCTGCAAAAGCGGCTGCCGGAATACATGATTCCCGGCACTTATGTGCAGTTGGAGGCTCTTCCACTGTCGCCAAACGGAAAGATCGACCGGCGTGCACTGCCTGTTCCTGATTACGCAAATAGGAGCATGGAGCGAGAGTACGTACCCCCTTCGACACCGGAAGAAGCATGCGTGGCCAAGATCTGGAGCGAAGTGCTGCGTACAGAGCCGATCGGTCTTGGCGATAACTTTTTTGAATTGGGCGGTCACTCGCTGCTCGCCACACAAGTGATCTCAAGACTAAACCATGCATTCCGGATGGAAATTCCGCTGAAGACATTGTTTGAAGCTCCTACCGTCCGCGCCTTGGCTGAGTCCATTGCCCACGCCCGGCAAAAACGGCAGGAAAATGATGCACCCCCGATCCAGCCGGCGCCGCGTGAACAGGAAATGCCGCTTTCGTTTGCCCAGGAGAGGCTATGGTTTTTTGAGCAGTTTGAGCCGGGGACGGCCACGTACAACATTCCGGGAGCAATTCGCTTGGTTGGTGTGCTCGATGTTCATGCATTGGAGCGCAGCTTTGCAGAAATCGTGCGCAGACATGAATCACTTCGTACCGTTTTTTCGGCATCAAATGGCAGACCGATTCAAACCGTCCTCCGGGAAATGAAAATTCCATTGGTGACAGTCGACTTGCAACAGCTTCCGGCCGACCGTCGGGAGAGTGCCTTGCGTGAGCTGATCAAAACAGAAGCGGCGCTGCCATTTGACATCACGCAGGGGCCACTGCTTCGTACCACTCTTGCAAAGCTGGGGGAGACCGAGCACGTTCTGCTGATCACCATGCATCACATCATTTCCGACGGGTGGTCGCTCGGTGTATTCATTCGTGAAATGGCGGTACTCTATGACGCGTTTTGCAATCAGGCCTCTTCACCGCTGCCAGACCTCGATCTGCACTACGCCGATTTTGCCTATTGGCAGCGGCAGTATCTGCAGGGAGAAGAATTGGAAAAACAACTTGCCTATTGGAAAGGAGTCTTCCAACAGGAGCCTCCCGTCCTGCAGCTTCCGACCGACCGGCCTCGCCCGGCATCGCAAACATTTAACGGAGACGCCCAGCGCTTCGTTTTGGGAAAACAACTGACCGATGCACTCAAGACACTGTCTGTCCAGTCCGGAGCGACCTTGTACATGACCCTTCTTGCCGGTTTTAAAACGTTGCTGCACCGCTACAGCGGGCAGGAAGACATTGCAGTGGGTTCTCCGATCGCAAACCGGAATCGGAGCGAGTTGGAAGGGATGATTGGTTTTTTTGTCAATACACTGGTGATTCGCAGTCAGCCGAACAGTGTGATGTCGTTCCGTGAATACCTGGACCAGGTGCGTGAGGCAGCCGTCGGTGCTTTCGCCCACCAGGACCTCCCGTTCGAGCGGTTGGTAGCGGAGCTCGTACCGCAACGAAACAGGAGTGCCTCCCCGCTGTTTCAGGTGCTGTTCGTATTGCAAAATACGCTTGCATCAGACTTGGCATTGCCGGGACTGACAATGGAGCAACTAGATGCTGAAAGCGGAACTGCAAAATTTGACCTGACCCTCTCCATGCGGGAATCAGGTGATGAACTGATCGGCTATCTCGAATACAACACTGACCTGTTCAACCCAGATACAATTGCTCGCTTGATTGGACATTTTGAAACGCTGCTCGGGTCTATTGTCCAAAATCCGGACTACAAGCTTCACGAGCTGCCGCTGCTTACAGACAAGGAACGCCACCAATTGTTAATGGAGTGGAATCAGACACAGACGGACTATCCATCTCTTAGTTCGATCCAGCAGGTATTTGCCGAGCAGGTTGCCAAGGCTCCTGACGCAATCGCACTTGTCTGTCAAACAGAACAAGTAACTTATGATGAGACAAACCGCCGTGCCAATCAACTCGCCCGCCACCTCGTGAAGCTGGGTGTCAGAAGGGGAGAGTTGGTCGCGGTCTGCATGGATCGTTCCACAGATCTGATCGTCGCATTTTTGGCTATTCTCAAAGCGGGAGCAGCTTTCTTGCCGCTAGACCCTACTTATCCGAAAGAACGTCTGGCCTACATGCTGGAGGACGCACGCGCATCCGTTTTGATCACGGGTGGGAAAAGGGAGGATGTTCTGCCTTGGCAGCATCTTCGCGTGATTGACCTTGATCGAGACAGGCAGCAGATTGCCAGCGAAAGAGAGGAAGACATCGATACCGGCACAACTGCTGACGATCTAGCCTACGTCATGTATACGTCGGGCTCTACGGGCAAACCGAAAGGAGTTTGCATCCCTCATCGCGGAGTCATTCGCTTGGTGAAGGGGAACGGCTATGCCTCTTTTTCGCCGGAAGAAGTCTTTCTGCAATTTTCTCCCGTTTCATTTGATGCGTCCACGTTTGAAATCTGGGGCAGTCTCTTGAACGGCGCCCGCCTGGTCCTGTACCCAGGCAGCAAAGCGTCTCTGGAGGAATTGGGAAAAACGCTGCGGGAGCATCGGGTTACGACCTTATGGCTGACGGCGGGGCTGTTTCACCAGATGGTTGACCAGCGTCTGGATGATCTCATCCATGTAAAACAACTGTTGGCCGGAGGAGACGTCTTGTCCGTCTCTCACGTGAAAAAGGTACTGGAACACCTGCCCGGCATTAAGCTGATCAATGGATATGGACCTACGGAAAACACGACGTTTACCTGCTGCTATCCAGTGACAGACGGGAGTTTGGTTCAAGGATCGGTTTCGATTGGAAGGCCGATCGCCAATACGCGCGTATACATTTTGGATTCGTATCTTCAGCCGGTTCCGGTGGGAGTAACAGGCGAGCTCTACATCGGCGGAGACGGCTTGGCCAAAGGGTACCTCAATCAACCGGAGCTTACCTCAGAGCGATTTGTTTCCCATTCGTTCGATGCAAATATGGATACCCGTTTATACAAAACGGGCGATCTTGCTTGCTATCGCCCGGACGGAAACATCGAATTTCTCGGGCGGGCAGACCAGCAAGTGAAAATTCGGGGGTTCCGAATTGAATTGGGAGAAATAGAAGCTGTCTTGGATCAACACCCCGCTGTGCAGGAGAGTGTCGTCCAGGTATGGCAGGGAGAGAATGCCGATAAGCGACTGGTGGCTTATTTGGCTATTCCGCAAGAACCAAAGCCGGGCGTTGGCGAACTGCGTGCCTATCTCCAGAGCAGAGTGCCTGAACATATGATTCCTTCCTTGTTTGTTCTACTGGACGCTTTTCCGCTAACGTCAAACGGCAAAGTGGACAGAAAATCACTGCCGGCCCCTGATGAATCACAATTCGCACGGGATCGGGAATGGGTTGGTCCGCGTACACCTGCCGAACAGTCCCTGGCGGAGATTTGGTCGGAAGTGCTGGGCGTCCAACGAATAGGGGTTCATGACAATTTCTTTGAAATCGGCGGCCACTCCCTTTTGGCGACGCAAGTCATTTCGCGGATATCCTCCCATTTTGGGGTTGAGGTCTCTCTGCGAACGTTTTTTGAACAACCCATCATCGAACATCTCGCTGCCCTTGTCGATAACCGTGATCGTTCAGATCGACGGATTCCACTGAGGCCGCTGCACTCACCCGCAAGGGAACTGGCCCCGCTTTCCTTTACCCAGGAGAGGGTATGGTTTTTTGAACAGATGGAACCGGGAACCGGCGTTTATCACATTCCAGGGGCGATTCGGCTGAGTGGGCAGCTTGACATTTTTGCATTGCAACGGGCCTTTGGGGAAATTGTTCAACGTCATGAAGCGCTGCGGACGACATTTGTCGAGGCAGATGGTCACCCGATGCAGAAGATTCATCCCACGATGAATATTTCTGTACCATTTTCCGATTTGCGAAACCTTCCGGAGGAGTTGCGAAATAGGGAAGTGGAGCGGCTGGCCAGTGAGGAAGCGGAACGTCCATTTGACCTGGCTGCCGGGCCGCTGGCACGGTTTCGACTGCTCCAGCTAGAGGATCGGGAATACGTGCTGTTGTTTGCCTTGCACCATATCATTTCCGACGGCTGGTCCATCGACATCCTTTTCCGTGAATTCGGTGCACTGTACGAATCTTGCGTAACGCGCAAAAAACATGCTCTTCCCGAGATGACGATGCAATACGCCGATTATTCCGAATGGCAGCGGGATTGGCTGCAAAGCGAAGAACGCAAACGGCAGCTCCACTACTGGAAAGGCAAGCTGGGCGGGCATCTTCCGGTCCTGCAGCTCCCGACAGATCGGCCGCGGCCGGCGGTGCAGACGTTCCAGGGGGCATCTGAATCATTTACATTGTCAAAAGAGTTCACGGATACACTCAGTGCGATCAGCCAACGGGAAGGTGCGACTCTGTTCATGACACTGTTGGCGGCATTCAAGACGCTGCTCTATCGTTACTCGGGCCAGCATGACATCCTGGTAGGGACGCCAATTGCCAACAGGATGAATCGCGATTGCGAGAGTGTTATCGGATTTTTTGCCAATACGCTTGTATTGCGATCGGATTTGTCCCATGAATTGTCCTTCACACAGTTGCTGGCCCAAGTCAAACAAACGTCCATCGATGCCTACGCCAATCAAGAATTGCCGTTTGAGAAACTGGTGGAGGAGCTCCAACCGGAGCGTACTTTGAGCCACTCGCCTCTGTTCCAGGTGATGTTTGTGCTGCAGAACACGCCGAAGACGGATGTCGTCCTGCCAAACCTTGCGTTTGTTCCTGTTCAGGCGGAGACGCGGGTCAGCAAGTTTGACATCACCTTGTTCATGGAACAGACGGATCAGGGATTGACCGGCAGCTTCGAATACAATACCGATCTCTTTGACGCAAGCACGATTCAACGCATGATCGGCCACTACCAAACACTGTTGGAAGGTATTGCTATGGAACCTGGCTGCCAGATTTCCAAATTGCCGCTTTTGACCGCGACAGAGCGTCATCAGCTGTTGGTTGAGTGGAACGATACAAAGGCGGAGTATCCGGAAGACATGTGTTTTCACCAGCTGTTTGAAGAACAGGTGGAAAAGACGCCCGACGAGGTAGCAGTCGTCTGCGGAGATGTGCGGTGGACGTACAGGGAATTGAATCGGCGGGCCAATATGCTAGCCCGCTATTTGCAAAAAAACGGTGTTGGACCGGAGCAGCTCGTTGGGATCTGCCTGGAACGCTCCGCGGAGCTGGTCTTGGCCATCCTTGGCATTCACAAGGCGGGAGGCGCCTATGTACCGATTGATCCGGGGTATCCGAAGGAGAGAATCTCGTTTATCGTGAGCGATGCGAAACCGTCGCTGTTGTTGACACAAGAGCGGTTGTGCAGCGTTCTGGAGCCGGGAGAAACAACCGTGATCAATCTGGATGCGGATTGGGACATCGTGCAGCAAGAGAGCGACAGCAACCCGGTTTGCATCGCAACGCCGGAAAATCTGGCCTATGTGATTTATACTTCGGGTTCAACGGGAACGCCGAAGGGAGCCTTAATCATTCATCGGGGACTGGTCAATTACTTGCACTGGTGCAAAAAGGCATATCCGGCAGAAGAGGGCACGGGTGCTCCTGTTCACTCGTCCGTTGCCTTCGATTTGACCATCACGAGCATGTTTGTGCCACTGATCGCGGGAAGAACCGTGATGATGCTCCCCGAGACGGAGGGAGTTGAGGGATTAGGGAATCTCCTGAAGGAATCGGAAAACTTCAGTTTGGTGAAAATCACACCGGCTCATATTCAGCTCCTCAATCAACAGCTATCGCCTGACCATGTAAAAACATGCACCAGATCGCTCGTCATCGGGGGAGAGAACTTATTGGCAGAGACAGTTGCCTTGTGGCGCAGGCATGCCCCGGGGACCGCACTGTTTAACGAATACGGTCCGACAGAAACCGTAGTAGGTTGTATCGTTTATCAAATACCGGAGAATATGGCGGCTACCGAATCGGTTCCGATCGGTCGTCCGATCGACAACATGCGCGTGTATTTGTTGGATTCAAACATGCAGCCCGTACCCATTGGCGTTCCAGGAGAAATTTATATCGGTGGAGCGGGCGTGGCACGTGGGTACCTCAATCGCCCCGAGTTGACGGCTGAGCGATTCATCGAGGACCCGTTCTACCCAGAACAAGGTTCGCGTCTTTACAAGACAGGGGACTTGGCTCGCTATCTGCCGGATGGCACTCTGGAATATTTGGGTCGTACGGACCACCAGGTGAAAGTGCGCGGATATCGGATAGAACTCGGAGAAATTGAAGGGGTGCTGAGTCAGCATCCCGCTGTAAAAGACAACGTCATTGCCGTGATGGCTGACGGCAGCGGAGAGAAAAGCTTGGTTGCCTACGTGGTGATGAACCCGGACACCCGATCTGCCCATGTGGAACTGCGGGCGTATTTACAGGAAAAACTGCCTGTGTACATGGTTCCCTCCCATTTTGTCACGCTGGATGAATTGCCGTTGACGAGCAACGGAAAAGTTGATCGGAATGCCTTGCCTTTACCGGAAAGAAGCGGGACGGAGCTGGAGAGCAGCTACATGGCTCCACGAAATCCGGTGGAAGCAAAACTGGTCACGATCTGGGAAGAGCTGCTGTCGGTAAGCCCGATTGGCGTGTACGACAACTTCTTCCGCCTGGGAGGCCATTCGTTATTGGCGGTCAGGTTGTTTGCGCGAATAAAGGAGGAGTTCCATCAGAACGTCCCGTTGTCCGTTCTTTTTAAAGATCCTACGATCGCCCACCTGGCGCAAATGATCAGCCAGTCAAAAACAGAAATAGGCCATTCTTCGCTTGTTACCATACAGCCCAACGGTTCGCATCTGCCTTTCTTCTGCGTCCATCCGATTGGCGGAGGTGTCTTCTGCTATCAGCGTTTATCCGGTTTGCTAGGCAGTGAACAGCCGTTTTACGGATTACAGTCCAGGGGCCTTGCAGATGATCAGGAGCCGTTAAGCAGTGTGGAAGAGATGGCGATCCATTATCTGGAACAGATTCGATCGGTTCAAAAAAGCGGGCCGTACGTTCTCGCAGGCTGGTCATTTGGTGGAATTGTTGCGTATGAGATGGCGTATCAACTGCGGGAGGCGGGAGAACAAATCGCTGCCTTGATCTTGATGGACAGCTTTGCCCAAGCATACCGCAAAGACGCTGTACATGATCAGGTTACCGTGCTTGCAATGTTTGTCCAAGATTTGCTGGGCATAACAGCAAAAGAGATCCCCGGCTGGTTCCAATCGTTGCGCGATATTCCGATAGAACAGGCGATCCATACGTTGATGAACACCCTGATTGAACAGGAACTGCTGGGACAAAGCACATCATTTGAAGAGTTCGCGAGACTTTTCCGAGTATTCCAAGCCAACTGGACGGCCTACCGCCACTACGTGCCGAAGTCTTCCGGGCAGCCTATCATTCTCTTTACATCAGGCGACCGGGATGAGGGAGTCACCGGTATTTACAGCAGCCCGTCGAACGGGTGGGAAGAGGTGACAAACGGTGAAATAGAGATTCACGAACTCCCCGGCAATCATTTCACCATCCTGCAATCGCCCGGCGTTGAACAGATTGCCCAATCCATTGCAACTACAATGCGGAGAATCCATGATCGGAACTGGCTGCCAATGAACAGGTGATCGCCGTTGTCCATTCTTTCCCTCGTCGGGAGGAGGTAAGTGCACGATGAAGCAAAATCTTTCAGAAGAAATGACGCTCACCGGAAGAATCGGATGGTTGGAACGAAAATTACGAATACAGTCCAGTTATAAACAGGTGGAAGCCTTGCTAATTTCGGTGGGGGGGTAAATCGTCCATATGAGTTTTTACGCGCAAAGCAATCCAGTCAAACATTCACTGGAACCCAAGATGTTAGGGAGAGGCAGTTCATATGGTACGTTCGGCGAGTTATTGCAGGGCGTTTTGGAGGAAGACAATTCAGATTTTCTCGTTACCTTTCCGATCAATCGTTATGCCCATGCATTGTTTGTTCCCGAGCCGGAAAGCGACACCGTATCTGTTTATCCGTCACACAAGCAGAAATCACGCAGACTGGCAGAGATTATTCTGGACCATTTTTCATTGCCAAAGGGAGCCACATTAAAAATCTCCGGCAACATTCCAGTCGGCAAAGGATTGGCCAGCTCTTCTGCTGATCTGGTGGCGACGGCCAGAGCGATAACCGACTGCTATTCCCTCCATCTGCCTGTGACACTCCTCGAAATGCTCATTCGGCAGATCGAACCCACCGACGGTGTGATGTATCCGGGAGTGGTTTCCTTTTACCACCGGAGGGTACAGCTTCGCGAGTCAATCGGTGAGCTTTCGCCGCTTACCATCGTCAGCATTGACGAGGGGGGCGAAGTGGATACCGTTGAGTTTAACAAGCTGCCAAAACCGTTTACAGCAGCAGAAAGACAGAAGTATCAAAGCCTTCTGGATACCATCACCATCGCCATTCGGCAAAATGATCTGGCTTCCGTGGGGAAAGTATCGACAGAAAGTGCGCTTCTTAACCAGAAACTTCGGCCCAAGAGGACGCTTGATGCCATGCTGAGCATCTGCGAAGAAATCGATGCGCTTGGCGTTTGTGTAGCGCATAGTGGTACCTGCCTCGGACTTCTGCTGTCACCTGAGAGCAGCCGCTATCAGGAGCAATTGACAGCGGCCGGCGCACTTCTGGAGAAAGTGGCCGGCGAAGTGGTGATTTATCAGTCGTGGTCTTATAAGGAAGGATGGGACAATCATGCTGCGTTCAACGATTATTGATGCTATCGGACAAACGCCGTTAGTGAAACTTCGCCTGGACGAAAATGCGATAGGCCCGGTATACGCAAAGCTGGAAATGATGAACCTGTTCGGGATGAAGGACCGGGTGGCAAAAAAGATTATTTTGGAGGCAAAACGGGACGGAATTCTGCCTGACGGGGCTCCGATTATTGAAAGCTCCTCCGGAACAATGGCCTTGGGTGTCGCTCTCGTAGGAACGTATCTGGGACACCCCGTTCATATCGTGACCGATCCGCGAATCGATTTGATCACCCTTCGAAAACTGGAATCGCTCGGATGCCAGATTCATGTTGTGGAAAAGATGACCGGCCGGGGTTGGCAAAGTGCCCGCCTGGAACGGCTGCATGACCTGTTGGAACAATATCCGGGAGCCTTTTGGCCCCGCCAGTACGAAAATCCCAACAATCCGCTGGCGTACGCGGCATTGGCGAAGGAATTGCTTGATGACATTGGCAGAGTGGACATTCTCGTCGCCTCCGTTGGCAGCGGCGGTTCCTTGTGCGGAACTGCCCAAGAGCTGCTCAAGTACAATCCGGAACTGCGGGTAGTGGCCGTCGATTCCGTCGGCAGCGTCATTTTCGGTCAGCCGGATAATCCGAAGCGGCTGCAGAGCGGATTGGGCAACAGTCTGGTGGCGCCCAATGTTAATCACGAACTGGTTGACGAAGTTCACTGGCTCAGCGACGAGCAGGCCTTCACTGCGACGCTGGAGCTGGCCAAACACGAAAAGGTCTTTGCCGGAAACAGCTCTGGTTCCGTATATGCGGTGGCCCGCTGGCTGAGCAGCCAAGTATCGCCGGAAACAAACATCGTGGGGATATTCCCCGATCGGGGAGACCGTTACTTTCAAACCATTTACGATGAACAATATCGTCGGGATAAGGACATCAACTCATCCGTACCGCTTTCTCAACCGGCCAAGGTATCGTATGAGAGCGTGGTGACCTCCTGGTCGTACGCAGCGGTCAAAAGGGGGAACAGACGTGAAAAAGCTCCTGCTCTTCGTTGAGTCAAATACGACAGGTACGGGCATGATTGCTCTGAAAAAGGCGCAAGAGCGGGGCTTTTCCCCCGTTTTTTTAACAAGCAAGCCGGAGAGGTATGCGGGTCTGGCGGAAACGGGATGCAGGGTTCTCGTATGTGACACCAATTCCTTGGACGCATTGCGAACCACGATTAAAAAAGAGCTTCCCGCAGACCAGATAGCCGGGATTATGACGATAAGCGAGTTTTACCTCGTCACGGTTGCGACGCTAGCAGAAGAGTACGGTTTGCCCGGCAATCCGCCGGAAGCCATGCTTGTTTGTCGCAACAAGGCGCAAACCCGGTTGCGATTGGCAAAAGCCAATGTGGCTCAGCCGCGATTTGCGATTATTCGTACAGCCAAGGAAATCCCTGAAACGGTGAAGGCGATCGGTCTGCCGTGTGTAGTAAAACCTACCGATGACAGCGGTTCAAACGATGTAAAGCTGTGCAGCGGTTTCCTGCTATCTGGCAAAGAAGGTACGTTGCAAAAAGTAGAAGGGGTTAAGGAGGTCCGCAGCATGCCAGGCATCCGGAATGTGACGATTTCCGCAAGAGCGGGAGATCGCGTGTATATACCGCAAAATGCGTACCATCGCTTGGGGTATGTAATAGCTTCCGGCGGTACATATGCGCAGACCGAGTATCGTTTACAAGAAGCGGTAGACAACATCGTGGTTACCGTGAAGGAACAGGTGGAAGCGAGTTGGAGATGATGATGAGAAAGGGAAAACTATTTATGCTTCCTTACGCAGGGGGAAGTGCATCTGTATATTTGAGCTGGAAAAAACACCTGCCTGCGGAAGTCGAACTCATTCCCATGGAGCTGCCAGGCCGAGGAAAACGCTATAAGGAGCCCCTTATTGATTCCGTGCAGAATATGATCCCAGTTTTACTGGAAGATATCACATCACATGAATTATCCACTTCATACGCCATTTTCGGGCACAGCATGGGAAATCTACTCGCACTGGAGTTGGCCAGAGAGCTGGCGAAACAAGACCACCCCTTGCCTGCTGCATTATTTTTATCCGGCAGAAATCCCCCGCATGTGAAGAGCAATTTTTTACGACATGTTTTGTCTGAGCAAGAGCTGGTGCAAGAGATCCTAAAATTGGGGGGGACTCCGCCAGAATTAATGGAAAACCGCGAATGGCTTGAACTGTTTTTGCCGATTATCCGCTCCGATTATAAGCTAGTAGAGACCTACCAATTCAAATGGGATGCACCTCTCGATTGTCCTTTCATGATCTTCAACGGAAAACAGGACCTGCTTATTGATGCGGGGCAAATCGAAGAATGGAGCCGATTTACATCGAGGGAGTATTCTGCTGCTTGGTTTGAGGGAGATCATTTTTATATCCATGACCAGGCGGAGGAAATATGTCGGCAAATGGTGCGGCATCTCGGTGCCCCCACATCTCCTCTGCACTGACAATCGAATGGAAAATGGGCCAATTTGGTGGCCCCAGGCTGTCGAGAGAGTCTCGGCAGCTTTTTTTATGCCCGTGATGCAATCAGGTGTGAAAACAAAAAGTGACGGGATAGTTGTGCAAAGAGACGGGACAGTTATGCCCGCTTCTAGTTTGAAAAAGCTATGCAAACATACAAAACTCATATGCAAATGTGCATAAACGCAAGTGCATCCTGTTGTGATGCGATTTTTGTTCGTCGCTTGAAAAGAGGTGACGCGTTCGGATTATGCGTTTTTACATAAAAAGCAAGACCGCCTTGTCATATTGAAACAGCAGAAGTCTGAATATTCTTATCCATTTCCGGCGAAACGCTGCCCCGAGCCTATCGTTGGCACACTCCTTGCGTTATGAGCTTCGCATGAAATGATTTTTGATAGCGCTTACAAGTCATCGGGAAAGGGGGCGGGAGGTCGTTCATGAGAGCGGCTGCAGGGTACGGCATGCCTCATCAAATAACTTTGAAAGGAAGAGGTGTATGAACGCTATCGTAAAAAAAGCCTGGGGATACCGGCATATCGTCTTGGTCGTGCTATGGCTGCTGTACATTATCAACTACTTTGACCGGCTTGCGGTACTTACCTTTTTGCCCTTCATTCAAAAGGACTTGAATCTCACACCTGTTGAGCTGGGGCAGCTCGCATCCGTCTTTTTCTTTGCGTATTCGCTGGCACAGGTGACCGCAGGATTTTTGGCGGACAAATTCGGTCCGAAAAGAATCATGAATATCGCCATCATCGTCTTCACGCTTGTGACCGCACTGACTGGCGCCGTGAAGTCTTTTGGTCAGTTTCTGGCATTGCGGATCGGACTTGGACTTGGAGAAGGGCATCATTTTGCCCCGGCGTGCCGGACGATCAACAACTGGTTTCCGATTGCGGAGCGCGGGCGTTCCGTCTCCTTTTTTGCCACCTCCTGGGCTGTCGCTCCCGCTATCGTACCGGTTTTGATCACAAGCATCTCGTTCTACTTTTTTGACGGCTCCTGGCGCCCTGTCTTTTATCTGCTTGCGATACCCGGTCTGATCGGCATATGGGCCTTGTGGTACTTTATCACCAACACGCCAAAGGAGATGCTGGAAAAGGGGAGACTCAGCCAGGAGGAGTACGCCCATATCATGGATGCAAATTCAGCCAGTTCCGTGGAAGAGCAAGCTTCCGCTGAGAAAAAGGCGGATAAAAAAAGCAACCGGATTTTTCTCCAGGATGGATATTTCTATGTTTACACAGTCTTGTTGTTTTGCCAATGCGCCGTTTATTGGGGCACGACTACCTGGCTCACGACCTTCCTTGTTCAACAGCATGGCCTGAATCTGAAAGAGATGGGCTTCTTTGCTTCGGCCCCTTATATCGTCGCCTTTTTTGCGATGATGCTGGGGGGCTGGCTGATGGACAAGGTCATGCATCGGATGAAGCCTGTCGCGCTGATCGCCTACATCGGCTGCATTCCGGTCCTGTACCTTCTGGGGAGCGTAGAAAAGGGACAGACCGGCTTGCTTTTGCTGATGCTGCTGCTGGCTGGCTTTTTCGTCAACCTGAACTTTGGCACGATCTATGCCTACATCCAAAAACGCTACCCGACCGAGGTGGTCGGCGGAGCGACCGGCCTTGCCAACGGCATCGGACAAATGGGCTCATTCGTCTCGCCGCTTGTCGCCGGCTATCTGGTGGTTGTTCAGGCTGACGGGTCGCAGGATTTCAGCCGGGTATTCCTCTTCTTTTCGCTGACGGCCGCTGTCGCTGCTGTATGCGCTATGATCCTGAAAGAATCCAAGGTGAAAGCGGCAGAGACCGGAGTGAGGAAAGAAGCGGAGCAGGCGGTTTGAGTGTACAGGCGGCTTGCGGAAGCAGGCAGTTTTACAGAACAAGCCATATGGAAGAAACAAATGAACTGGAATAGTAGATTTGGCAGTAATAGCGGTTTGAGGCGACAGGAGCGGCTTGCAAGGCCCAGAGAGAAAAAGACCGGAGAGGATGGGAAGCAATGGAAAGAGGGAATGAAAGAGAGAACACCGTAAGCGGGAGCGGGTTGGAACAGGCATTTTCCTTGATCGACGAAGCGGATGCCGTCGCTTTCTTGCAGCAATTGATTGCGATCAACAGTGTAAATCCGCCGGGGAACGAAACGGCTGTAGCCGAAGCGATCAGGCGCAGGCTGACAGCCGCCGGCATACAGGCAGAGCTGGATGAAGTTGAACCGCAGCGGGCCAATCTGCTGGCTGTCTTGAATAAAGCGGATGCATCCCTGTCAAAAAAGGTGCTCGTCCTCAGCGGTCACCTCGATACGGTTCCGACCGGGAGTATCGAGTGGGAGCATGAGCCGTTCGGGGGAGTGCGGGTTGGAAACAGACTGTACGGACGAGGCAGCACGGACATGAAGGGCGGCGTCGCGGCCATGGTGCTTGCGATGGAGTATTTGCATCGTGCCGGAATTCGGCTCGGAGGAACCTTGCGCTTTGCGGGGACAGTGGGAGAAGAGGTCGACTGCCTCGGGGCAAAGGCAGTTGCAAGTCGGGGGCAGATCGATGATGCGACAGCGATGGTGATCTCCGAGCCGAGCAACAATCAACCGTTCATCGCGCA
Organism: Brevibacillus sp. FSL K6-6036; assembly: GCF_037964015.1. Lineage (NCBI taxonomy): Bacteria > Bacillati > Bacillota > Bacilli > Caryophanales > Paenibacillaceae > Brevibacillus > Brevibacillus sp. FSL K6-6036. Next base: position 3,879,004 of record NZ_CP150173.1, on the reverse strand, counting down.
CAAGGGAGCGCTTTGGCTGGAAGTAGCGACGTACGGCAAGACAGCTCACGGCTCCATGCCTGATCAGGGGGTCAATGCGATCATGGCCATGGCGAGATTCATCCATAAGCTAAACAGCTATCGTTTCAGCTATCAGCCTCATCCGCTGCTGGGCGGACCGACGATGAATATCGGAGTGATCCAGGGAGGCGTAAAAACAAATGTCGTGCCAGATCAGTGCACCATGATGCTGGATATCCGCACCGTTCCTGGACAAAGCCATCCGGAGATCATCGATGGACTCAACTTGCTCTTGGAACAGGTATGCGAACCGGCCAATGCCCGTTTCGCCATCCGTGCGGTGAACGATCTGCCGGCAGTGACAACCGCTGCGGAGGATGCGTTTATCAAGCTTTCATTGGATACAGCCAAGCAGTATTTGGGCCGGGAGTCGACTGTCAGAGGCGTCAATTACTACACCGATGCATCTGTCTACGGACCCCGTCTGGACATTCCGATCCTGATTTACGGCCCCGGAGAACCGACGATGGCCCATCAGCCGGACGAATGGATAGAGGTAGACAAATACATGGAGGCGATCCGCTTTTACATGGGACTTGCGGTCGCATACCTGGGCATTTCCAAAGATCAATAAGGCAGGAATGAAAATTGTAAAAATTTATTCTATTCTGTATAATGGTGGGACAGAAGCGATGTGCCTCCTCCCGCAACGGTCCGAAGAGTGATCGTTGGGGGAGGTATTTTGTATTCCTGCGCTGTTTCTCGATCCCGGAAAGGAGGGGAAGCGTGACGCTGCAGCAAGCATGGAATACCTCTTTTGCCGCAAGCCCGCAGTCCGCATGGAGAGATGCTGTCCGAGGCATGCAGGAAGATGTGCTGTTTATTCTCGCAGAAGATGGCGCTACTGTATCGGGAGCCGTTTGGAAAACGAATCCGGGTCGGGTCGTTTCTGTCGGATCGTCTCAGGCCGAGGAGATTGAAGCGCGTGAAGCCGAGTGGAACGTGCACGAGATCTGGGTATTTGTCGATTCAGCCGGCACGATTCAGGGATGGATGAAAACAATTGACCTGTATCGCCATTTTTATCAGGTGTATAAGGAAAGGCAGGCGTACTATTCACTCGAGCTGGAAACCGTGTTCAACACCAGCTACGATATGTTTTACATCTCGGACGGTCAAGGAATCACGCAGCGCGTAAGTCCATCTGCCGAAAGAATTTACGGGTACAAACCGGAAGATTTGGTCGGGAAAAGCATTTATGAGCTGGAGCGGACAGGCGTATTTCGACCGTCTATTACCCGATTGGTGCTGGAGAGGAAGGAAAAGGTGCAGGTCGTGCAGACGACAGGACTTGGCGGCCGGCTGATGGTCGTCGGTACGCCGATCAAGGACGAGCAGGGAAACATCATCCGCGTCGTCAACTTTTGCCGGGACATCTCCGAGGAAAGGCGGCTGCAGGCCGAGTTGGAGGACGCCCGGGAGCTGCTTGAGGGCTACAAGCAGGAATTGCGCAAGCTGAGTGAAATGACCGCAAAGGAAGCGGGACTGATCTACAAGAGCGAAGCGATGAAACAGGTAATAACGCTTGCCGGAAAAATGGCCGAGGTGGACTCCACCGTGCTGATTCTGGGCGAATCGGGAGTAGGCAAGGAAGTGGTCGCCTCTTATATTCATCAAAACAGCCAGCGGCGGGACAAGCCGTACATCAAGCTCAACTGTTCGGCGATCCCGGAGCATTTGCTGGAATCGGAGCTGTTTGGCTATGAAAAGGGCGCGTTTACCGGAGCGACAAAAGAAGGAAAGCCCGGCTTGTTTGAACTGGCCAACGAGGGGACGCTGTTTCTCGACGAGATCGGCGAGCTGCCCCTTTCGCTCCAGGTAAAGCTGCTCCGCGTGCTCCAGGAGCATGAGCTGGTTCGTATCGGCGGCACCAAGCCGATCAAGATCGACGTCCGCATCATTGCCGCCACCAATCGCAATTTGCAGGAAGAAACGCGGCAGGGGCGCTTTCGCGAGGATTTGTACTACCGCCTGAATGTCGTTCCGGTCCATATTCCCCCTTTGCGGGAGCGTACCGACGATATCCTTCCACTTGTCATCTTTTTTCGGGACCGCTTTACCAAGAAGTACAAAAAAGAGAAAACCTTCTCGCAGGAAGTGCTGGATTGCCTGCATCTATACCGTTGGCCAGGCAATGTGCGGGAGCTTCAGAACATCGTGGAGCGTCTGATCGTCATCACTGATCAGGATGTGATCGAAGCGCATCATCTGCCGGAGATGCTTCACTACGTCCAGCCTTCTGCGACAAAGGTAAGCGTAACAGATATTCTTCCGTTGAAATCGGCTGTAGAGCTTCTGGAAAGACAGCTTCTGGGGATGGCGAAAGAGAAGTACGGCACGACGACCAAAATGGCAGAGGCGTTAGGAGTCGATCAATCGACCATCAGCCGGAAGCTCGGAAGATGGAAGCTTTGAAATGAAAATCGAACCTTTAGATGGAGGGCCATGGACTCAATGCACCGGCTTTTCTGCTCCGTAGCCAGCATAAGATGGCTGAAGAAAAGGATAGAAGGAAATTCCGGAAAGTAAAGAGAAGTTAAAAATTTGGAACACCGCAGTAGAGAGAGGAGAAACGAAATGACAGCACATACGGCAGGAAAGACGATCGGGTTTGTGGGTATCGGGGTGATGGGCAAAAGCATGGCCGCCCATCTCATGAAAGCAGGGTATGAGGTGCTCGTGTACAACCGCACCAAGCAAAAAGCGGAGGAGCTGTTGGCGCAGGGAGCCGTATGGAAGGATCAGATTTCGGAGCTGGCTGCCGAAGCGGATGTCATTATCACGATGGTAGGATACCCCAAAGACGTAGAGGAAGTCTATCTCGGAGAAAAAGGAATTGTCGCCCATGCAAAGCCGGGCAGCTACCTGATCGATATGACCACCTCCAAGCCGTCTCTGGCGCAAAAAATCTATGAAGAAGCCAAAAAACGCTCTCTGCATTCCCTGGATGCGCCTGTATCCGGCGGAGACGTGGGGGCCAGAGAGGCCCGCCTCACGATCATGGTAGGCGGTGACTCGGAAGCGTTTGCGGCGATGGAACCGATTTTCAAACTGATGGGAACCAACGTCATCCTGCAAGGGGGCCCCGGAGCCGGTCAGCACACGAAGATGTCCAACCAGATCGCGATCGCTTCCAATATGATCGGGGTCTGCGAGGCCATCGCGTATGCCAAAAAAGCAGGGCTCGATCCGGTAAACGTATTGAAGAGCATCGAGGCGGGAGCGGCAGGAAGCTGGTCTTTGAGCAATCTGGCTCCACGCATGATCGCAGGCAACTTTGCCCCCGGATTTTATATCAAGCATATCATCAAAGATATTTCGATTGCGCTGGAAGCGGCAAAAGAGATGGGGCTTGCGACGCCCGGCTTGGAGCTGTCCCTCTCGCTGTACCAAGAGCTCGCGGAACAAGGTTTGGAAGACAACGGCACCCAGGCGCTGATCAAATGGTACGACAAGCATTTTGGTGAGAATGGGTAAGTCTCGCTGTGAATAAATAGACAAATGAAAGAGGGCCCGAGTCGTGCAGACGAAGGGCTCTTTTTCTTTTTGTAAGACACTTTTTGAACAAGGCAGAGTAAAGGCGGGGGTAACGGTGAAGCAACAAACATTCCTTCCGCACGTGCAACATTTTTCCTCCGCCAGCGTCAAAGATAGACCAACATTTTGCTGACACGTCAGGAGGAAAACAGATGTGAAAAAACGCATTGTTGCACTTTGCGCGGCTGCTGCACTTAGCTGGAATGCATGGGCTGTTCCGGGGCAAGCAGCCAGCTTCGCTTCCATTCAGCCTTACATCACCGACTATAAAATCGGATTTACAAACGGACAAGCGCTGGTCACCAAGGCCGTCTATGACGAGTTTTCCAAAGTCGGCTTCTATTACACCGTAGTGAAAAACGGGAAGAGGGGAATCCTCGATGCCCGTACCGGAAAGGAGCTGACTCCGCCAATCTGGGACGATGTGGAGATTCCTGAACAAAAGCAGATTGCAGTGGTTCGCAATGGCGGATGGTTTCAATACATCGATCTAGCCAAAAAAAGCGTCTCGAAAAGCAAGTACGCGGGAGCACATACCTTCTTTTTGTCTCAGGCCTATCCGAGCGTTATTTTGATGCAGGGCCAGACCTCGATGCTGCTCGATCCATCCGGCCGGACCCTGATTGCTCCGTTCGCGGGAAAAATCGAGTTTGCCGATTTGGCCAAGCCGGGAAAGAACGGCGAGGAAGAGACGACACGGTACCTGGTCACCACGACGGCGAAACAGCTTACGGTCTATGATCCAGTAACGGTTAAGCCGATGTTTTCCCTGCCCAAGGCGACCTTGGCTCCGAGCGGCGGGAATCGAATGCCCTATTTCAAAGTGATCGTCGGCGGCAAATACGGTCTTGTCGATGTAAACGGGAAGTACGTCCTGCAGCCGCAATACACAAGCGTCCAAATGATGGGCAGCAGTGGTTTTTTTCGCGTGCAAAACCAAAAAGGAAGCGGCTTGTGGAAGGATGGCCGGATGCTTGCCGAGCCGCAGTACGCCGAGGTCAGAGTCGAGCATGACATGGCAGACGGTTATGTAGTGCTGCAGGGCGATCTGGAGACGTACCACTCCATTTCATCCGGTACCTCCTTTTCATTGAAGAAAGGGGCCAAATATTTGCATGACGGCTACGTTTTGGGGCAGGACCCGACAACCTCCCGTTACGGAGTGAAACGGATCAGCGGTGAAACGGTAGTGCCGTTTGAGTATCCGCGCCTGGAAGGGGTACCGGCGATGTGGCTCTTGGTTCGCTCCGATGGCAAAAAGGGCATCCTGCGCGCAGCGTGGGGAAAACCGGTAAAAGAGCCGGATGCCTGGTTTGATGCGGTGACGACGCTCGGGGGATACGACCTCGTCAGTGTTACGGACGGGAGCAAGACCGGACTCTATTCGCAGCAAAAAGGGCTTCTCGTCCCGCCGCAGTCGGGCACAATCGTCCGCTATGACTCAAAATTCGGGCGCGTGCTGGTCCAGGGACCGGACGGATCGACGCGCGAATACCGGCCAGACGGCACTTCGCAAGACACGGCTGAGCCCAAACCGCAGCGGCTGACGGATGCCCTTTCCTTTATTTATAAGCCTGGAGAAGGAGTCTTTCTCGTGGACACAGCTAGCGGCAAGCCGATCAGCAGTCACGCTTACCAGGGGGCCAATGTGGCTGCAGGCGGAAAACTCGTCGTGGCCTTCAGTGCCGGAGAAGCCGACCTGTACACGGCGGAGGGGACACTGCTGACAGCGGATGTCAAGCTTCCGGCAACCCATTCTCCACAGGAAGGGACGACAGTAACGCTCTTTCCGTCGGGAGAAAGCATGTATGCAGCCGGGATGAAAAAAGGGACACAGCAGCAAGCGTTCATCCGCGTAGCGGGCGGGGCAATAGAAGCGCTGACAGATTTTGTGTATCGCAGCGTTTCGATTCAGCCATGGGGGGATCGGCAACTGATCGCGCTGCAAAGGGCTGATGGCAGCTTTGATCTTGAGGTATTGGCGAGCGGACAGATTGCAGCCAGGCTGGAGCAAGTGCAAAACTATCGGCTGGAAGAATCGCAGTCCGGACTGTTTGTCCAGAAATCGGGCGGATGGGACGTCTACTCGGCCGATTTGAAGCAGATGACGAGTGGAAGCTACGGCCGGCTTGAGGTTTTGTCCACGTACAGCGGTGCGAAACTCGTCACGTATTGGGACAAGAAAACGGGACTTCTCGGCGTGCTAAGCAAAGACTGGCGGACAGCCGCTCCTCCGGCGTATGAATCGATCAAGCCGATGGATCAGGTGTTTCCGATGCTTGGCGTGGAACAGCTTCCGGCACCATTTGTCTTTACGACCAAGGACAAGTTTGGCTATCTGGACGCGAACGGCGCCGAGCTGTTTCGCACCGCTCTTTTGACCAAACGGCCGACAGTCACGTATCAAAACGTAACCGCCCAGCCATTTCCTGCCTACCAGCAGCTGCTTCAGAGCGATCCGCTGAAGCTGGTCGATTTCGGCAAGCCGTACAAGTGGGATCGCGAACTCAGCGGAGAGGCGAACTTCTTTGCCAATCTGGCCTTGTATTTCGACCTTCCGACCGGTTCCGGGAAGCGGGAAGTGCTGGCTTTCCTGACCGGAAAAGGAATTCTGCAGCCAGATCCCGCCCGTACGGATTTTGCGGGAACCGACTTTTACGCACTGATGCATAATGTCGTCCAGGGAACGAGCGGCAAGTCGCTGACCCAGCAGCAGTTGGTAGATTGGGCGACCAAACGCGGGCTTGTGCGTGAGCGGGGCGGCCATTACCAGGGAGACATCTATGCGGATTATCACCAGTTGTTTTTCCAAGAGCTGCTCAAAGCCCAGGCCGGAAAAGGCAGCTACAAAGCAAAGCCTCTGGCCCTTTCAGCCCTCGATGAATCCCAGCGAAGCATGCTGAGCACGCGGATCATCGTAAACGGCAGGGCATTCGAACAGCTCCCCGTCCCGCTGCCGAGTGTCGAACTGGACCGCCATCTGAACACATTGATCCAGCAGTACAACAAGCATGCGGCTTCCCTGCTGCAAGCAGCGGTAAAGCAATTATAGAAAGCAAAAGTCCGTCTTGTGCATGTGAGCATAGGACGGACTTTCTTTTAGATCCGGACAGTCAATCCCCAGAGCACCGTACCCTGAGCATTTTTCTCCCTGTTTCAATCTCCTTCATCAAAGCCAGCCTTTTCTCCCAAGACCTTCAATTTCGAAAGTTGAAAAAAGAAAGTTGACGATGCTATACCCGACTGTTACTATCAAATTAATAACATGGTTGGAGAAATTAAATGAGGAAATATGGTTCTTTGACGTTTTCTATTCCATCTTCCCACATTGCCTCCACTAGTTTTTCAGGTTAACCCATTATTTAATACCATCAGTGGATTAATTCTGTACTGTTGGTCCTTCCTTTCCACACATACCATTAAGACAGAGTTGGTGATTAGAAATGAATTACAGCACATTGGTGGAAGAATACCGCGGTGGAGTGCTGGAGAATATCCACTTTGGCGTCATCTGCGGCGTAGACGAATCAGGAAAAGTCATCTTGTCCGCGGGCAGCGAAGAGCATATGACGTTTCTCCGCTCGGCGGCAAAGCCGTTCCAGGCCATCCCGGTCGCCAAACAGAAAATCGACGAAAAATTCGGGCTGACCAGCCGTGAAGCCGCCCTTTTTGCCGCTTCCCATCGCGGCGAGACGTATCATATGGAAGGATTGGAGTCGATCCTGAAAAAAACCGGCATTTCGGAAGAAGAATTGCTGACCTGCCCGACCTATCCGCTCAACGAAGAACCGAAGTTCGCCTGCCTGCGCGAAGGCGTGCCGAAGCGCCGTCTTTTCCACAACTGCTCCGGCAAACACCTGGGCTTTCTCGCCCTTTCCAAAGAGATGGGCTATCCGACAGACAGCTATTACGATGTCAGCCATCCTGCCCAACAAAGCGCTTTGGAAGCGTTTGCTTATCTGGCTGAGTATCCAAAGGACAAGATTGGCCTCGGCGTTGACGGGTGCGGCTTCCCTGTTTTTGCCGTGCCGCTCGTGAACATCGCCAAAGCGTATTTGAAGCTCGCTTGTCCCGATCTGATCGCGGACGCAGAAACGAGAGAGGCAGTCGTGAAAATTACCGGATGGATGTCAGCCAATCCCGACATCATCGCGAGCCACAATTTCGTTTGCACAGCGCTGCTGACCGATCCCAACATCATTGCCAAAGGGGGCGCGATGGGGGTATACGGCTTTGGCCTGAAAAAAGAACGCATCAGCTTTGCCCTGAAGGTTCTGGATGGCTCTGAACTGGTGTGGCCGCTGGTAATCGCCTCGATTTTGGAGCAGATCAACTACGAGAACAAGGACACCATTGAACGCCTGCGTGCGCTGGTGCCAAGCGAGATTAAAAATGACAACCATTTGGTCGTTGGCGAAAAGCGCACGGTGTTTCAGTTGGAAAAACGATAAGACGATGAGGGCAGCATGATACGTGAACCTGTTGCCTGAATAACGCCGCAAGCTGTCTGCATGCCGCTTGCATGACCAGGCAAGAAGAAAGGGATGGAAGAGGATGGACATTTCGGTTGGACAGCAGCGGGAGATGGAAGTCACGATCCGCCTGCTTTTCCAAGACTCGCCAACAGAGCACCTGCCGTATGCGCTGCGCCCGCACATGAAAGCGAAGGGAGCTGTCACCTGGTTTTTTGGCCGCGGAGAAGAAGGGCATGAGCTCATTATCGGACTAGGGGAGCGGGCGCGTTTTGACCTGGAGGCATTGCGCGATGCGGCGGGCAATGCGGGTCGGGCCGCGGAGAAGGAAAGGGTTACAGAAGCATGTGTGACGTTTGATTCGCTGGAGCCGCTGTTTGCTGCCGGACTGGACCGTCATAGCGCAGTCACAGCCTGGACAGAGGGCTGGCTTCTCGGTACATATGTGTTTGACCGGTATTTGTCAAAGGCGCAAGAACGGAGTGTCTCTATGCTGCATATCGCTTGTCCGGGTGCAGAAAAGGCGGAGCAGGCGATCGAATGGGCCCGTATCCGTGCAAAGGGTACATGCTTTGCCCGCGATCTCGTGAATGAACCGCCCAATCAGCTGACGCCGGTCTCCTTTGTCGAGCGGCTGCAGAACCATTTCGCCGCACGAGACGTGGATGTGACGGTTCATCGCGGGGAGGCGTTGGAGCGTTTGCAGATGGTTGGCCTGATCACGGTTGGCAAAGGCAGCGTCCATCCGCCGGCTATGGTGGAAATCCGATACTGCACCGACCCGTCCCTGCCGCTGACCGCGCTGATCGGAAAAGGAGTCACCTTTGACATGGGCGGCATGAATGTCAAGGCCGGGCGGGATATCAGCGACGCCCGCATGGATATGGGCGGAGCGGCTGCTGTCGCGGGCGCGCTGGACATCCTCACTTCCGTAAAGGCAAGGGCCAATCTGCTGGTGCTTCTGCCGATCGCAGAAAACGTGCCGGACGGCGGAGCCTTCTTGCCATCGGATGTGATCCGCTACCCCAACGGTCTTTCTGTGCAGACGGCCAATACGGATGCAGAGGGGCGTCTCATTTTGGCCGATGCCCTGATTCACGCCGACAGGCTGGGAGCCAAGCAGGCAATCGATATTGCCACGCTGACGGGGAATGTCGGGGAAGCGCTCGGCTTAAAGCTGGCCGGTATTTGGGGAGATTCCGGGATGACTGCCAAGCTCATCGCGTCAGGTAATGACTGTGGAGACAGACTGTGGCCGATGCCGTTGGTAGACGATTACGAAGAATTGCTGAAAAGCGACTATGCCGACATGACCAACATCAGTCCGATCAGCTACGGTGGAGCGATTGTCGCCGCGTTGTTTATCCGCAGGTTTGTGGCCGCCGGCATGAAATGGGTGCACATCGACATGGCTCCCCCTGTACAGGCGAAAGCCACCGGAGGCTATCGCGTCATGGGTGCCACCGGATATGGGGCGAGACTGCTCGCGGACTACGTGCTCGCTCAATAGACGGGCAAGGCAGAATTGTCAACCAGCAGCGCGGAAGATCAGCCCTTGGCGTTGCTGTTTGTCATCGAAGCGTTTTACAATAACAGGAAAACGGACGGGAGGATACCGTGCTATGTTGTTGGAAGTCATCGCGACCTCTGTAGAGGACGCCAAACGAGCGGAAGCGGGAGGAGCCGACCGGCTCGAGCTGATCACCGGGATACTGGAGGGCGGCGTAACCCCGAGCTGGGGCTTGATCGATGCTGTGGTCCGGGCCGTATCCATTCCGGTCAATGTGATGGTGAGACCGCACAGCCAGTCGTTTGTGTACACGTCTGACGATTACCGGGTCATGCGCGAAGACGTGCGAATCATTCGCGAGCTCGGCGCAGCAGGTATCGTCACCGGCATGCTTGCTCCTGACGGCCAGATCGATACGGAAGGGCTGGAAAGCCTGCTGGATCAGGCGAAAGGGCTGGATGTGACATTCCACCGCGCATTTGACGAGGCGGCTGACCAGTTGGAGGCCGTGCGGCTGTTGATGCGTTATCCGCAAATTTCGCGGATTCTCACCTCCGGCGGACAGAAAAGCGCCATCGATGGAGCGGAACGGATTGCCGAGCTTGTCCGGATGACCGCTGGGGAGCATTTGAGCATTTTGGCCGGAAGCGGGCTGGGCCTGGCAAACATCGCTGATTTCGTCGGTCGTACGGCTGTAACGGAAGTCCATTTTGGCACCGGCGTTCGGGAAGCCGGAAGCGCGCTCAAGTACGTAGATCAGGAGAAGGTAGCGGCTGTCAAACGATTGATTGCGGCAAAGTCATAACCAGGGAGCAGAGGAAGCAGCAAAATCGAAACGGCTTTTTCCCGGGCCCCGGTTCATAATTTGGCAACACATCATATTTCATAGAGAAACATGCGATACAAGGTCCTCGCCCAAGTTTAGGGAGAGGGCTTTTTTTGCGAAAAACCGAAAAGAATGGCAAATAGACGAATCTGTGAAGTACATCACATCTTACGTTTTTCGCCTCCTCTATAATCCGGAGTAAGAAGTGATCCATAGGGGAGGTATTGATATGTTTTGCTATCAATGCGAGCAAACACCGACAGGCGGTTGCAAAACGGTGGGAGTATGCGGAAAGACTGAGGAGCTTGCCAGTATTCAGGATACGATCATTTTTGCGCTCAAAGGGATTGCGGCATATGCAACGCATGCCCGACAAATGGGACACATCGACCCGGAAGTGGACGGCATTACACAGGAAGCACTCTATTTTACTTTGACTAACGTGAATTTCAATTTAGATGAACACTTGAAAATGGCAATGAAAGTGGGCCGTGCAGCCATTCGCGTCATGGAGCTGTTGGATCAGGCCCATACGAGCCGGTTCGGCATCCCTCAGCCCATCCGCGTTTCGCAAAACAAAATCGAAGGAAAGTGCATCGTCGTGACCGGGCACAACCTGTTTGCGCTGGAGGAGCTGCTGAAACAGACGGAAGGAAAAGGAATCAATATCTACACCCACTCGGAGATGCTCCCCGCACACGGGTATCCCGCCCTCCGCAAGTACAAGCACCTCAAGGGAAATATCGGGAAAGCGTGGTTTGACCAGCGCCGGTTGTTCGAACAGTTCCCGGGTGCGATACTAGCCACGACCAACTGCGTCATGCCGATCAAGGGGACATATGCCGATCGCTTCTTCTCGTATGATGTGGCCGGACTCGAAGGCGTTACCAAAATTGAGAATGACGACTTCGCGCCTTTGATCGAGCGGGCACTCGCATTGCCGGATGCGGATGTAGAGTCGGATCAGACGCTGCTGACCGGATTTCACCATGAGACCGTACTGGGTATTGCCCCGGAAATTCTCGACGCCGTAAAGGCAGGCAAAATCAGCCGCTTCTTCGTCATCGCGGGCTGTGATGCTCCCGGAAAAGGCGGAGACTACTACCGGGAGCTGGCCACTTCTTTGCCGGCGGATGCGGTGATCATGACCACATCCTGCGGCAAATTCCGCTTTAACGATGTCGATTACGGCAAAGTACCGGGTACGCAAATCCCTCGCTACATCGATCTGGGGCAGTGCAACAACTCCATCTCGACGGTCAAAATAGCCGTCGCTTTGGCGGATGCGCTGGACTGCGAGGTCAACGATCTGCCTGTCAGCATCGTCCTCTCCTGGTTTGAGCAAAAGGCGGTAGCGATTCTCTTGGGGCTGTTCAGCCTGGGAGTCCGCGACATTCGCATCGGACCGAAGCTGCCCGAATTCATCCAGCCCGGGGTATGGGAGGTGCTTCAGAATTTGTTTGGAGTCAAAGCAATCGGAGAAGCACAGGCAGACCTCCAGGATATGATGGGACAAAACGTTTCGTAAGCCTGGTCTGGAGAACAGTTGCGCCAAAGAGACATGCCCGTTTCAAAACAGGCTCCCTCCGGTCTGCCGGCCCACATGACGTCAGAAAAGCTCCGAGCAGAACAGGCAGGCAATTATGCTTGGACCTATCACATTTCATCCGAAAACACCTTGCAAAAACCATGCAGGGAATTAACCAGAGACAGAACGTCCGGATATCATCAGGACGTTCTTTTTCATTGTTTTAGAAAATCCCTTTCTCGCAAATGGGATCGTATTCCAAAAAATGAGAAACGGACAGAGCGAACTGGAGCGCAGAGAATGCGAGTTGATGCGGTTTCCACGCAAAAAGCCTTCGTCTTTCATTCACGTTCCGTTTGGCATGCGGTTTGCTACATGGATGGGTACCATGGACGAAACACGGAGGTGAACAGCTTGCAATATCCGTTGTCTCCAGACGTAAAACCGGAATTTTGCACCACGGGCTCTTACATGCGGCTGCCGGCACAAAGGGAGAACGCCAGAGTAGCCATCGTCGGTCTGCCCTTTGATACGGCTGCGTCTTTTCGCGTAGGAGCCCGCTTTGCCCCTCAGGCGATCAGACAGGCTTCCATGCTTCTGTTTCCGTATCATCCCGTTCACAAGGTCTTTCCATTTGAGGACACAAGAGCTATCGACATCGGGGATGTGCCGGTGATTCCGCACAATATCCATCGCAGCTACGACCGGATGGAAGCCGTCATGCTGGACTTGATGGCCAAAGGGATCGTACCGATCGGACTGGGAGGCGACCATTCCGTCACACTGGCCACATTGCGCGCCGCCAAAAGGGTGTGGGGGTCAGTAGCGCTGATTCAGTTCGATTCCCACACCGATACATGGGATACGTATTACGAAGAGAAGTACTGGCATGGCTCTCCGTTTATCCGCGCCCACGAGGAAGGGCTGCTGTTGCCGGACAAGGTTTTTCAGATCGGCATCCGCGGTACGCTGAACCACCCGGGTGACCTGGAAGCCAGTCTGGAGCTTGGCTATCACGTGATGACGACCCAGGAGCTGCGCAAAACCGGAGCCGCCGAAACGGTGAGAAAGATAAAAGAAGCGATTGGAGATACTCCCTGTTTTCTCAGTTTTGATATTGATTTTGTCGATCCCGCCTATGCGCCCGGGACAGGAACGCCGGAGGTCGGAGGATTTACAAGCTTCGAGACGCTGGAGCTGATCAGAGGACTGACGGACTTGAACTACATCGGCTTTGATCTGGTGGAAGTGCTGCCGCCCTACGATCCGGCCCAGACAACATCGCTGCTCGCGGCGACGCTCATCCACGATTTTGCAGCACTTGTTGCCCTGCGGGAGAAGCGGCTGTTGGCAGCGGGGGAGATGGCGGCAGATGCCGAGTAACGACAACAAGTCCCCTTGCGGACAGTGGCCGCAAGCCTTTGTGGATAATGGCTACAAGCATCGTCACTTGGGTAATCAAGCACACATCAGTAATACGAGGAAAGGTGGGGCATGCAGATGTTCAATCTGAAGATGTACATGGCTGGCGAGTGGGTGGATGCGGAAAATGGGGAGACTCGGGAGATTGTCAATCCGGCCACAGGAGAAGTGATTGCACGGGCGGCAGAGGGAACGGAGGAGGATGCCAAAAAAGCGATTCGCGCGGCACGAGAAGCATTCGACAGCGGGAGCTGGTCCGAGCTTGCGGCTGCAGAGAGGGCGCGGTATTTGTTCGCCATTGCTGACAAGCTGGAGGAACGCGCTGAGGAATTGGCTGCTTTGGAGACGCTGGACAACGGCAAGCCGCTGCGGGAAGCCCGCTTTGACGTGGCGGATGCGGCCGCTTGCTTCCGCTATTACGCCGGAATGGTCACCAAGCCTGACGGACAAACGTACCACGTCGCGGACCCGGTACAGGCGATGGTCGTGCGCGAGCCGGTCGGTGTCTGCGGACTGATCGTCCCGTGGAACTACCCGTTGCTGATGGCTGTTTGGAAAATCGCCCCCGCGCTGGCGGCCGGAAATACGATTGTCTTCAAGCCGTCCGAGGTCACGCCTGTTACGGCGATCAAGCTGTTTGAGATCATCGAAGAAGCAGGGGTGCCAGGCGGTGTGGCCAATCTGGTCATGGGACCGGGCCCTACGGTCGGACATGAGCTGGCCGCAAGCCATCTGGTAGACAAGGTTTCCTTTACGGGAGGCACGGCGACCGGCAGAAGCATCATGACTGCGGCTGCAGGCAACATCAAAAAGATTTCGCTGGAATTGGGGGGCAAGTCGCCCAACATTGTCTTTGCCGACGCGGACTTTGAGACAGCCGTAGACTACGCCTTGTTCGGAATCTTCGCCAATCAGGGGCAGGTCTGCTCGGCAGGCTCCCGGCTGCTTCTCGAGGACAGCATTCACGACCGCTTCGTCGAGCGGCTGGTGGAGCGTGCGAAAAAGATACGGGTAGGAGCGGGAGACGAACCGCAGACCGAAATGGGGCCGCTGGTAAGCGAGGCTCACATGGAAAAGGTACTGCGCTACATCGAGTACGGAAAAGCGGAAGGAGCGACACTCGCCTGCGGCGGCAACCGTCTGACAAATGGCGGTTTGGAAAAGGGCTATTTCGTCGAGCCGACGATCTTTGTCGACACGAGGCCGGACATGCGAATCGTCCAGGAAGAAATTTTCGGCCCTGTATTGGCCGTGCAGCGCTTCCGCGATGAAGCGGACGCTATCCGCCTCGCCAATGACACCGTCTACGGCCTCGCCGGGGGCGTCTTTACCCAGGACGGAGCCAAAGCGATGCGGGTCATCAAAAAATTGCGGGCAGGCATCACCTGGATCAACTGCTACCACCCCACCTACAACGAAGCCCCCTGGGGCGGCTACAAGCAAAGCGGAATCGGCCGCGGCCTGGGCACCTTCGGCTTCGATGAATTCACGGAAGTGAAACAGATCAATGTGAATTTGCAGGTGCAGCCAGTCGGCTGGTTTGAGAATTAAGGAAAAAACAGTGAGACACACGTAAACGGACTGGATCAGAATTAGAGAAGGCACGTCAGGGAACGCCACCCCTGATCCGACTTCCTGAATGATCTAAAAAAACAACGAAACAATCCAAAGCTGTAGAGATGAAAAAGGGAGAAAACGCGAAGGTCTTTGGGACACCACCCAGGCGGAATGGAAAAAGCGGAACACTCTTTCAGCGTCCAACCTCTGAGACGCTGCCTTGAGTAGGCTGCTTTTGGACGCAGTTCCGATTTTGGAATGGAGCCGGACAGTAACGGCTTCCCGCAGTGTCCCACCGTACCCTGAGCATTTTCTCCCTTTTTCATCTCCTCCCCAACAGCCCTACAGGCATTTCCAATCTCGCCAAAGAAGCTTTCACAGGCTATTTCTCAAAACCAAGGAAGGATTCCAACTCCCAGCCGGGGAATTTCCCCTCATTGGCAAAACATTGGCTGTCAATCAGACCACCAGGTACGGAAGAGAATAAAGGAGGAGCAGGCCACATGAAGAGTTTGCAGGAGAAGCTGGAGACGATCATCGCTGCGGCCGGCGGACAATGGGGAGTGGTAGTGGAAGAAATCAACGGAAGCTTCTACTGGGAACACAACACCACGCAGACTTTTGCAGCCGAAAGCATCATCAAAGTCCCCGTCATGGCAGCCGTTTTCGATGCCGCCAGCAAAGGAAAAGTCCGCCTTGACGAAACGGTACTGATGAAGCAAACGGATCAGGTCGCAGGTTCCGGTGTCATGCAGCATCTCACACCTGATACGCATTACCCTGTGTACGATCTGATCACCCTCATGATCATTCAGAGCGACAATACCGCGACCAATATGCTGATCGACCTCATCGGCGAAGATCAGGTGCGGCTCACAATGGCAGAGCTTGGCATGCACGACAGCTGCTACAGCCGAAAGCTGATGCTGTACCCGGCGGACAGTCCGCCCAACAACATGATTACCGCTGGTGACATCGCCCGGATGCTCAAACGGCTGGCAACAGGAACGTTTCTTGGCGAGCATGCCTGCCGCCAGATGATCGGGATCATGAAAAAGCAGCAGGTGCGAAATGCGCTGCCTGCCCGGCTACCCCGCATCGAGGAGGGAGTGTCGGACGCCGCTGCCGTGTGGGAAATGGCCAATAAAACCGGCTGGGACACAGGCCGCCAGCACGATGTCGGCATCCTGTTTGCAGGCGGAAAAGCGTACTCCCTGACAGCCCTGTCGGAGAATGCTCCCCCGGATGCCTCCCTGCAGGCGATGGCCGCTATCGGATATGAAGTGTACCGCTGTGCGGTGAGCTGACCATAGAGAGCGAGTACAGAAAAAATCCCCAGTTTGCTTGGGGGTTTCTTTTTTGGGCAAAACATGGTAATGTATGGACGGTTTTCATCTTAGTGAAAAAGGCAGGAGAAAGAAAAGTGTCACGAAAACGTCGGACAGGTGCAAGCTTGAACAGTCCGCAGCGCAAAGCAGTCGAATACGGCATGCTGCTCGTGGGTTCCTTTGTGCTTGCCACCAGCTTCAACCTGTTTCTCAACCCTAATCAGCTAGCATCGGGAGGAGTATCGGGCCTCTCTGTCATTTTGTACCATCTCTTTCACTGGCCGCCGTCCATCGTCCAGTGGGCGCTGAACATCCCGCTGTTTTTGTTGGGCTTTTGGCTTTTAGACAGGCAGTACAGCATGAAGGCGGCGGTAGGCTCTATCGTCCTGCCGTTGTTTGTCGCGCTGACCAGCCATCTTGAGCCGCTTACGGATAACACGCTGCTCGCCAGCATTTACGGCGGGATGGGCGTAGGGCTCGGGATCGGCATCGTCTTCCGGGGCCGGGGCTCTACAGGAGGATTTTCCATCGCTTCGCAAATCCTGCACAAGTACAGCGGCATCAGCCTGGGCGTATCCGTTGCTGTCTTTGACGGCTTGGTCATCCTGCTAGCCGGTTTTGTCTTTACTCCCGAAAAGGCGCTGTATGCCTTGATTGCCCTGTTTGTGACCAGCAAAACGATCGATATCGTGCAGATGGGCTGGAATACGTCCAAAGTGGCGTACATCATCTCCGATGAAACAGACAAGATGCGCGAGGCGATCTTGTTTGATCTGGACCGGGGCGTGACGCTGCTGGACGGCGCTGGGGGGTATACCGGCGACGAGCGCAAGGTGCTGATGGCCGTGGTGAGCCAAAGCGAGGTCAGCAAGCTGAAAATGCTGGTGCGCTCTGTTGACGCTGAAGCGTTTATCATCCTGTGTCCGGCTCAGGAGGTATTAGGCGAGGGCTTCCGGGCTGTGTAGTGGGCATGTGGAGCCGTGGCCTATTGGTGAACGATGTCAGCTTTTGTGTGAAAGCACCAAACAATGAAAAAAGCGTTGCATCCAACAGTTGGATGTATCGCTTTTTACTTTTACAGGCATATCGTGGGGCTCGCGTGCACATTTTTCAAAGACAGCCTCATGAAAGTGATTGGGAAAAGCACAGCAGAGCGACAAGCCTGCAGGAAACCCTGTTTCCATGCTACAATAAACAAAGGAAAATGTCCGGTCAGGGGAGGAATCATGATGACAGAACAGGCATTCATGCAAAAAGCGATTCAGATGGCGTGCGAAAACGCGTCGTCCGGCCACGGTACCCCCTATGGTGCCTTGGTGGTGAAGGACGGCCACATTATTGGAAGCGGTGTCAACGAAGTGACAGCCACCAACGATCCTACGGCTCACGCCGAAATCCTCGCGATCAGGGAGGCGTGCAAGCACGAGAACAGCATCAAGCTGGAGGGCTGTGTCATCTACGCGAGCGGAGAGCCGTGTCCGATGTGTTTGGCCGCCATTTACTATACCGGGATCAAAACGGTCTACTACGGCTATTCCAAGGAAGAAGCAGTGCCTTTCGGATTCAACTCCGGGGCGATTTACGAGCAGATTGCGCTGCCGATGGAGCAGCGTTCGGTCCAGATGAAAAAGCTGGAGAATGATCAGTCGGAGCCAAACCCGTTTGTCATCTGGGAGCAGACACAAGGGAAGCTGGACTGAATGGCTTGCCTGCCTGATGCGACAACATAGATAAGCTCGTGCTGCAGGCATGCGAGACAAACAAAAGGAGTTCATGAGCTACAACCCCTTGGTCGCAGCAAAATGGTCAAGGGGTTATTTCTTGTTCAAAAAAGGAGAGTAGGGATAGCTGCTTATCCGAGTGCTTCGTCACAAAAATGTCGCACATCGCGGGTCCTGTACTTTTCCTGACTTTACGTTATAATAAGTTTAGTAAAATGACTGTTGGCAGGGAGTGAACGATTCGTGTATAAAGCGTTGGTGGAATCCCACGTTGGTGGCTGGGAAGTGGCCTTTGTCCTTCTGATCATCGGCTATATCCTTTACCGTGCAGGAAAAGAACGGGTAGCAAAAATTCTACATATGATTTTGCGTCTGATGATTGTGATCATTGCTGTGTCCGGCATTTGGATGCTGTTTGCGTTTCGTGCGGGCGACTGGCTGTACTACGTCAAAGGCCTTCTCGCGCTGATTGTCTTTGGACTGATGGAAATGTCGCTGGGCCGCGCGCGCCGAAACGAAGCGAGCATCGGCTTTTTCGTCGGGGCGCTGGCGCTGATGGTCATCGTGATTCTGATCGGATATCGGGTAATCGTGTAAATAGTGTTTTGCAAGGAGACAGGCCAATTCCTACAAAGGGATTTGGCCTTTTTATATGCCAAGAAAACCGGAGAGACGATGTTTTTATTCCCCAATTTTTCTTTTTGGAGAAATACTCCACTTTATGATAACATATTGGAGGAATCATTCGTTTTTCTGCACGAAGCAATAGCCAAGGAGGTAACCGATGACAGAATCAACAGCAGACAGGGGAGAATGGACGACAACGAGTACAGGCAAAACAGCCACACTGCTGGAGATCAACAGTCTTCTTCCTTCCTACACCAAATCCGAACGCAAGGTAGCGCAGTACGTTCTGGCCCATACCGAAACCGTTATTTATGCGTCGGTCATTGATTTGGCGGAGAAGATCGGGGTGGGGGAGACCACGGTTTTGCGCTTTTGCCGAAAAATCGGTTTCCGCAGCTATCAGGAATTTAAGCTGGCACTCGCCCAGGAACTGGCAAATCCGTCCCAGCATTCCCGCGATGAGGTGACCAAGGAAGATTCATTGCATGCGATTGCGCAGAAGGTTGCCGCTTTTAACGTCCAGTCGATTCACGATACAGACGCCCTTTTGGATGTCGAACAACTAGGGCGCTGCGTACAGTTACTCATAGAGGCGAGAACGATTCATTTCTACGGGGTAGGTACCTCGGGGGTGACAGCTCTTGACGCCAAATACAAGTGCCTGCGTATCGGGCTTCGAGTAGACGCCTTTTCCGATGCGCATTTGCAAGCGATGGCAGCATCCACGCTGGAGCCGGGCGATGTGGCTGTAGGCATATCTGTATCGGGCAGTACAAAGGATACGATTGACGCCCTGAAACTGGCGAAAGAAGCCGGCGCCTCCGTCATCTGTCTGACTCATTACCGCCGGTCCCCGATTACGCAGCATGCCGATATTACGCTCTTGACCGCCGCCAAGCAGGGGCCGCTGGAGGGCGGTTCGCTCGCTGCGAAGATCGCCCAGCTTCACGTGATTGACGTACTGTGCACAGCGGTATCCCAGAAAATGAGCGACAAGGCGTTGACCTACAAGCAGAAGACAGCCAAAGCCGTATTGGATAAAGTGTATGAGCCAGCCCAACCGGGCAAAGGCAAACCATAAAATGAAAGAGATTGGACAGGTGACTTACATGAAGTGGAAAATCGTTGAGAATTACGAGGAGTTGAGCGCGGAGGCAGCCAGGCTTGTCGCTATGCAGGTCAAGAAAAAGCCCGACTCTGTGCTCGGACTGGCTACGGGAAGCACGCCGGTCGGCATGTACAAGGAATTGGCTCGTATGTATCGCGTAGAGAATCTGGACTTTTCCCGGATTACCACCTTTAATCTGGACGAATATGTCGGACTGTCGGTCGATCATCCGCAAAGCTATCATGTCTTCATGCAGGAGCATTTTTTCCGCCACGTAAATCTGCTCCCGGAGCATACTCATATTCCGAGCGGAGACGCCTCCGACCTGGCGACGGAATGTACCCGATACGAGCAAGCGATCAAGGCTGCAGGTGGAATCGATGTGCAAATCCTGGGGATCGGGGGGAATGGCCACATCGGGTTTAATGAGCCTGGTTCTGCGGCTGACTCCCGGACGAGAGTCGTTCAGCTCGCCCAAAGAACGATCGAAGACAATGCCCGCTTCTTTTCTTCCATCGAGGAGGTCCCGACAGCAGCGGTATCCATGGGAATCCAGACCATTCTGGAGGCCAGGAAGATCGTGCTTTTGGCCAGCGGCGAATCCAAGGCAGAAGCCGTTCACCGCATGCTGGAAGGAGAGCCGACAGCGGAAGTGCCAGCGTCCTTGCTCCAGCAGCATCCAGACGTGGTCGTCATCATGGATCGGTCGGCTGCCAGCCGTCTCAGCGCCGAATGCAAGGAAACCGAACACGCCCGTCTGTAAGGCGTGTTTTTTGCTGGACACGAAATGCAGAAGGCAGAGGGTTGTTCACCAATTCGTATCGGATAACCCTCCGGCGATTATGCTATACTGGGAATGGTAACAGGAAATACAAGCCATATCACGCAAAGGAGCTGATCCTGATGAGTACAAACGAAGCGCTTCTCACGTTGGAAGGTTGGTATACGTATCACGATTTCCGCAAGATCAACTGGGAAAAATGGAAGAAGGCGACTCCGGAAGAGCGCAATGCAGCTGTGGACGAGCTCCAAGGGCTCCTGAAAGCATGGGACGCAAACGAGCAGGAGCAGGCAGGCAGCACTGCCGTCTATTCCATCCTCGGACACAAGGCCGATCTGGTGTTCATGTTCCTTCGCCCGACCATGCAGGAGCTGGACGCGATCAAAACCGCCTTTAACAAGACGAAATTTGCCGACTTCACGGAAGTGGATTATTCCTACGTATCTGTAGTTGAATTGAGCAACTACGTACATAATCCGGGCGAAGATCCGAAATCCAACCCGCACGTCCGTGAGCGGCTCTATCCGACCTTGCCGAAATGGGAGCACATCTGCTTCTACCCGATGAACAAAAAGCGCGACGGACAAGACAACTGGTACATGCTGACCATGCAGGAGCGCGCGGAAATGATGCGCTCCCACGGCATGATCGGCCGCAAGTACGCAGGCAAGGTCAAGCAAATTATCGGCGGTTCCGTAGGCTTTGACGATTGGGAATGGGGCGTCACCCTGTTTGCCAACGATCCGCTCGAATTCAAGCACATCGTGTACGAAATGCGCTTTGACGAAGTAAGCGCGCGCTACGGCGAGTTTGGCAACTTCCTGGTGGGAAATCGCGTGACTGCGGAGTCCCTGCAGGCGATGCTGCAAGTGTAAAGAGGCGCCATCACGAAGGCTTCTGACCAACAAAACCAGTGCAAACATACAAAAATCTACCGCTGCAACGAGCGGTAGATTTTTTATTTTTCCAAATTAATGGTAATATAACTAATGATGTGTAAATTTGGGAAGGGGTTGTATGGCTTGAAAAACAAAAAACAAACCTGGCGGCTCACGGCCGGACTGTCAGCGGCTGTGTTGTTGGCGTCGCTGCCTTTGCCCGCGGGAGGAGTTCTCGCGGCTGGGAGTACGGGGGCTGCTACTGCAGCAGCGGAAGCTGACACGGCAAGCTTAACAAAAACGCAAGTAATGGATAGGGCGGGGGAAATTGTCAGCATTCCGGCTGAGTTTACATTGGAGGGAGCCTCCCTTACAAACAATCATAGTCTTCCGCCAACTTGGAATCTCAGGTGGAAAAGTGAAGGTGATGAATCTAAATATATCCATATGGAGATCGATGCCCGAACAGGTACGCTCATTGAGTACTCGAGAGATACCGGCAAATCAAAAAAAACGGGCGGGAATTTGGTAGAGGAAGAAAAAGCTCTGGGCTCAGCAAATGGTTTTTTAATCCGAGCCTTGCCAAAGGAAGAATGGGAGAATCTCTCGGAACCAAATGAATTTGGGTTGAATTTCGACTACTACTATGATTCGGCACAGGAACGGGTCTATACCTTCACCCGTATGCATGACGGCATTCCATTTATCGAGAACGGCGTTCAAATCGTTACAGACCGAGCCGGCGTAGTTGTCAAATACAAACGATACTGGACGGATGAGCCTCTTCCTGAAGCAAAAGACATCCTGGCGGAAGAGGAGGCAGTCAAACGTCTGGCTGAAAAGACGAGGCCGTCACTCGTGGTTGTAGATTTGCCTTCTCGTAGGAGTGGCTTTAGCTTTGACGAACACGATGCTTTTTATGAAAAGGGAGAGGCGTACAAACTCGTCTACGGCTATCTAGGCAAAGACCCCCGCTATCTGGACGCGAAAAGCGGCAAAATGCTGAACATATGGGGAACGGAAGCAAAAGACTATGAGATTACTCCGCTTGGAAACACCATCAGCAAGTCAACGGGAGAAAAATCGATAACGCAGGCAGAGGCGAAAAAAATCGCGGACGATCTGCTGAAGAAGCTTCCGGGTTCATACCGGTTTCTGCAATTTAGAGGGGGCAGCTCCGCCCAAAACCTAGAGCAAGTAGTGGAACGACACGCAGGTATGGAATATGTGCCCGCAGATCCGCAAAAGGAAAAGACCGAGAAGGTGACAGTGATTATTAGCCCTAAAGGCGAACTGCTCCAATATTATAAAGAGATAAATTCAGAAAGCAAAAAAGTTGACAAGGCAATTTCCTATGAACAAGCGAAAGAAATTGCCCTTCAGATGGTGAAGACCTTAATGCCTGAACGTTTGGGGGAACTGTATCTGATCGAACGAAATCCTCCTTCCGATCAAGAGGTCGAGGAGATACTGGCAAGTGGGAATCGGAATTATGTGTTCAGTTACGGTTTACTGATCGATGGCATCCCATTTGATCCTCTTTATCTTGATGTCAGGGTAAAACCTGGTACAGGGGAACTGGTGGAATTTGGATTTCTACAAGACGCAAAACCGCCAGCCACCCTCCCAGCAGCAAAAATCGACCGGGAAGCAGCAAAGAAGATCGAGCAGAAGAATCAAAAAGCCATGCTCACTTACTTTCTGCCGGAGAATTGGATGGATAAAGCCAAACGTGGAGAGAAGCAAACACCAATGCTCGTCTACCGCTACATAGGCGATGAAGGACTCGTAGATGCGGTCACCGGCGAATGGATCATTCTGGATAAACAGAGAGAGAAAGAAAGCAAGGGCCGAAAATAAGCGGAAAAAGAACCGATGTATCTACGGCATGAGGTACGGCATGAGGAAAGATATCCATGACAAAATCTCTGTTTTTGCCAGATGAATGGCAAAATTGATGTGAACAAAATGAACAAAACGTAAAAGTCGAAAGGAGTTGGACGAAGTGACGAGAAAAAAGCAGTCCTGGAAGCTTGCAGCCGGGCTGACTGCAGCCGTGTTGATGACGTCATTGCCTTTACCCGCAGGAGGACTTCTGGCAGTGGGCAGTACCGCATTTGCGGCAGAAGCGAAAACGGGCGGGATGACAAAGGAAGAAGCGGTCAAAAAACTGCAAGGCTATGTATCCATCCCGGGTGATTTCAAGCTGGAGCGGGCTACCTACCTGGACCCGGAAAGAGAATCCTTCTATGATCGCCCATCCTGGCGCCTGAGCTGGGATGATGGGAAAGAAGGCGGTATTTACGCGACGATCGATGCGAAGACAGGCGTTTTGCTGGACTACTCGAAATATACGGAGCAGCGGGAAAAAGGGGCAGGGGAAGCAAGTCTGGAGGAAGAAGCCGCTCTGGCAAAAGCGCAGGAGTTCATAAAAAAGGTAGCGCCAAAAGATGAGCAGCGGAAGCTCTCCCAGCCGAATGAATACAAACAGCTGCTTCCTTACTACTATAGTTTGGGAAGTGAACACACATTTGCATTTACGCGGGTGGAAAACGAAATACCCTTCCTGGAGAACGGTTTTCAAATCGTCGTCTCCCAGGACGGGGAGGTAGTAGAGTATCACAGGTTGTGGAGTGACGAGGCGCTCCCGGACGCAAAGGATGTGCTTGGGGCAGCGGAAGCAGAGAAGCTGCTGGCGGAACGGACCAGCCCTTCTCTTGTGTTTGTGGAAAAGTCATCACTGACCAGGCAGCCCCTTCAAGACCGGAGTCAGTATCAGCTAGTCTATCGCTACCTGGAAAGCGACCCCCAGTTTTTGGATGCGAGTAGCGGCAAAGCCTTGAACCAGCGGGGCGAGGAAGCGAAGGAATCCGTGTTCAAGCCACTGGGTAGCGCAGTCCGCAAGACGGACGGTGAAGATCGCGTCATAACCAAAGAAGAGGCGCAAAAAATAGCCGACCAGGTGATCAAGCTTCTCCCCGGCTCGTATCGTTCCGATGGCAATCGGGGCAGCGGAAGCAGCACAGGACCTGACGGAATCGAACGGCGCAACTGGAGCTTTGATTACACTCCGCTTCACACCCAGGAGAAAAATGTGGAGCCGGTCAAGCTTCGGATCAGCGACCGGGGAGAGCTGATCGAATATTCCAGCAAGGAACGAGGTTTTCGTGCAGAGACTGGCAAAAAGATCGAAAAAGCGGTTTCCTACGAAAAAGCGAGCGAGAGTGCCCAGCAACTGGTGAAAACGCTGCTTTCCGACCGCCTGGGCGAAATTTATATGATTGATCGCACGCCTACGGAACAACAAATCGAAGAGCAACTGGAACGTGGTCAATACTACTACATTCCGTTTGGCTGGATGAAAGACGGCATTCCGATCGAGCATGCCGAGTTTGAAGTCGTGGTCAATCCTGAGACGGGTGAAGCGGAAACGTTGAACCTTCGCGGGGAAGGCTATCCGAAGATCGAGAGCCCGACAGCTGCCAAGATCGACAGGGAGGCGGCCAAAAAAGTAGAGCAAGAGCAGCAAAAAGTGTTGCTCACCTACTATCAGCCGCAGGCGAACTACTACAGGGCAGCGCCGGACAAACAAAAGCCGCTTCTCGTCTACCGCTATGCAGGGGACCGCGGCATGGTGGATGCAATCACTGGTGAATGGATCAGTCTGGACAAGCAGCTTGAAAAAACGAAGGCAAGCGATATCTCGGATCATCCTGATCGGGAGGCATTGCAATTTGCCGTTCGTTTGGGCCTGTTTCCGGTAATCGACGGGAAGGTTGAGCCGGATAAGGAGGTGACCCGAGGCGAAATGGCCGTCATCGCTTCCCATCTCATTGAGCGAATCGAATTTCACCGTTCGTACAGCCTCTCCAGCGACGAGGGGCGACAGCCGTATCGCTTTGATGATGTCGATCCAAAGCATCCGCTGTACGGCGTCGTCCAGAAGGGAGTTCAGACCGGTCTCTTCGCCAAGAAAGGGAGCAGATTCGAACCGGATCGTCCGATTACCCGGGCGGAGGTGGCTGAATTCGTAGCACGCCTGCTGGGATACGGCGACCTTTTGGATAAAACGGACATCTTTTCTGCCCCATACGGAGACGTAGAGAAAAACGCTGTTCCAGCGATAGCGCTCGTCCATGCGTTCGGGCTTCTGGGCGAAAAGGGGAAAGCCGATTTTAAGCCGAACGGGACGCTTACCAGAGCAGAAGCGGCCAGGCTGGTTCAGAAGCTGATCGAACTCAAGAAAGACTACAGATAGAGAAAAATAGCTGGCTTCGGTCAGATGGATGACTGCCGATTTTGCAAAAGAAATCGGCAGTCTTTTCCATGTTTCTATCCGAGACGGAAGGGAGGGATCGTTCTTCCATCGATATCTGTAAAGTCGTATTCCTCTGCCAGCTCCCCTACTCTCACGATTTGACCGCTTTTTTGCTTCACTTCCGGGTCACCTGCCAATGCGCAAATGGCACGCCCGATGTAGTGAGGAGTTTCGGTGTTCTTCAATTCCTCGACAGCTTGCCAATGGTCTGCGTCCGTGTTGAACGCGGCCAGCACAAGTTCTGTTCTCATCCATCCCGGAGAAACCGCGACAACGGCGATGTTGTCAGCCTGAAGTTCTGTTGCCAGTCCGTAGGCCATTCGGTTTAACGCGTTTTTTGCTAAATCATAGTAAAAATGTCCAGTGTATTTGTGATCGTCCCAAAATGTTGTATGCACGATCAGACCTGATTGGCGCCTTCGCATAAGCGGGACGGCGAAGTGGTTGGTCGCAAGCTGTGCCCGCACACCTGCCTGAAACATGTGATCCCAATGCAGCAAGGGCAGCTCCCAAAAAGGCTGATATTCGATAGCCAGCTCGTTCCCGCCCCACACATTATTCACCAGGATGTCCAATCGTCCTTGCTCCTGTTGGATGCGGTCAATGACAGCTTCTGTTTCTTCGTCGTTTGTGTGGTCGCAACGAACGGCAAATGCGGTTCCTCCATGGGATTGAATTTCTGCTGCAGTGTCGTCAATTGTTCCCGGATAGTTTTGCGTAGATTTTCCTCTGACACTTCTCCCGGTGACATACACCGTCGCCCCGGCTTTCGCCAGCTCCACCGCAATTCCTCGTCCGGCGCCTCTGCTTCCCCCCGTGACCAAAGCGATTTTGCCTGTCAATGGATTCATGGAACAGATCTCTCCTCTCGATTAACCTTGCGTAAAAGCAAGTCATGCCTCTATTTTTGCAGGCCAATATGACATCTGCTGTCTTGATTGCCAAAATTTCAGTTGGCTTCTTTGCCCTAGGGTTGTCCCTCTTTTCAGCTCCTTTACGAAAGCCCCGGCAGAGGTGCAGATGAAACCTGAAAGCACGGCAGAAGACTTTCCTGCCTCACGATGCTACAAGAAGACTGCCACCACCCAATCCGAATCCATTGCAGTCATCAACATTTCGTGTAAGATGGGGAAAGGAGGGGTGCCCATGTCTATTCGGCTGCGATTGCTGCTTTCCTATACAGCCATGCTTTTGATTACCGTGATTTTATTTGTCGCGGCCGTGTTTCTCATCGCCGTGGCGGTGACAGGGGACGTCAGGCATGTACGCGACCTGTACACGAGCCGCTATGCCGTCATGCCGTTGACCGAGCCGGAGGAGACCGTGTCTGTAGAGACCAAGTTTCTCGGCAAGAGCGACCCCGAGCAGCTCCTCGACGCGGCATTTTTGCGGGAGCTCGAGCAGCGGTTGGCTCCTGTTCAGGCGGGGATTCTCGTCCGCAAGGGCAGCGAAATCCATCACGCGACGCCGATGCTGCAGGTGCCAGGGATGAAGGCGGCGCTTCCGCCCTACGAATTCGGCAACCTGCATGTACGCGACATTTTGGAGACGGAGGGCCGCTTTTTTTCCTACGTCAAGTTTGATTTTCACTTTGCCGACAAGACAGAGGGCGGCGTTTACGTAATGAAAGAGGTAAGCCCTTATGCGGAGCTGACCCGCAGCCTGTTGCCTGTCTTGATCCTGTTTTTGCTGTTGATGCTTGCGCTGATGAACGGCTTGCTGAACTTCCTCGTCTCGCGGAGCATTATCCGGCCGCTGTACCGGTTGAAAACGGCAACGGAGCAAATCAGGGACGGCGAGCTGGATTTTCATATTGAGCAGTCCGGCCGCGATGAGATCGGCCAGCTCTCCCAAGCCTTTGAGGATATGCGAAAAAAGCTGAAGGAATCCGTGGAGCTCCAGCTGCAGTACGAGGAAAACCGCAAAGAGCTGATCTCCAATATTTCTCACGACCTGAAAACGCCGATCACCTCCATTCTCGGATATGTAGAAGGGATTCGCGACGGGGTGGCGGACACGCCGGAAAAGCTGGAAAAATATCTCGATACGATCGCCCGCAAGGCAAAGGGTATGGACCAATTGATCGATGAGCTGTTCCTGTTCTCAAGGCTGGATCTCGGAAAGCTGCCGTTTACCTTTGAACGCTTGGACATCGGACGCTTTCTGGAGGATTACGTAAGCGAGCTGCGATTTGACCTGGAAGAGAAAAATGTGACGGTCGAGTTTGAACGGCAAGGGTCAGCAGTTTCGGCAGCCCCATCAACGCCCCCGGCGCTCGTACTGGCGGACCGCGACAAGCTGAGGCGGGTTCTGGCCAATGTCGTCGACAACAGCTTGAAATACAATGACAAGCCGGAAAAGCGGATATCCTTTTCGCTGCAAGTCGATACCGGACAGGTGCGAATCGAGATTTCCGACAACGGTCCGGGAATCGATCCAAGAGCGATGCCGAATATTTTTGACCGGTTTTATCGGGCGGAGCAGTCACGTAGTACGGACACGGGAGGGAGCGGCCTTGGCCTGGCCATCGCCAAGCAGATCGTCGATGAGCATCGGGGCACGATCAAAGCGAGCAGCATTGCTGGCGAAGGAACGGCCATCCTGATCACCCTGCCGCGTGTAGAGGGGGCAGAAGCATGACGAAAAGCATTCTCGTCGTTGAAGACGATAAAAGCATTGCAGAGCTTCAACGTGATTATTTGGAAATAAATGGGTTCCGTGTGGATGTGGAGCACTCCGGTAGCGCTGGACTTGCAAAGGCGCTGGAAGGCGACTACGATCTGATCATCCTTGATGTCATGCTGCCCCATGTGGACGGATTCGAGCTTTGCAAGCAGATTCGTACGAGCAAAGACATCCCGATCCTGCTGGTCACGGCCAAAAAAGAGGAGATCGATAAGATCAGGGGGTTCGGTCTGGGAGCAGATGATTACGTGATCAAGCCGTTCAGTCCCGGAGAACTGGTGGCCCGCGTCAAGGCGCATCTGGCCAGGTACGAACGCCTCTCGGGCGGAAGGGAGCAGCGCAGCGACGAGATCCAGATCAGGGGTTTGCGGATCGACAAAGCGTCGCGTCGCGTCTTCGTCAACGAGAGGGAGGTGCCTTTTACCACGAAGGAATTTGACCTGCTGGCGTTTCTCGCAGCCAATCCGAATCGCGTTTTTAGCAAAGAACATCTGTTTGAACGCATTTGGGGACTGGATTCCGCGGGTGATATTTCTACCGTGACGGTCCATATTCGCAAGCTCCGGGAAAAGGTGGAGACCGATCCCTCCCATCCCCAGTATATCGAGACGGTCTGGGGTGCCGGGTACCGGTTTACGGTGTAGGAGAAGCTTGTTTAGAAAATGTTTCGACCCGCTTAAGGTTTTTTTAAGAACTGCTTTAGAACGGGTTTAGATTTGCTCCCTATCCTGAGGAGGAACGAGAATCCTCTGGAATGGAAGGAGCGTTACCACATGAAAAGAAAAGCTTCGCATACAATCACCGGACTGCTTGCCACCGCTGCAATTGGTACGTCTGTTCTGATACCTGTTCAATCTGCCTGGGCAGCGGCCAACTTTGCCGATATAAACAAAGCCGGGTCCTATCAGGCTGCAGTGAAAACGCTGGCAGAACAGCACGTATTCGAAGGATACGGTGCTGATCTGCTCAAGCCGCAGCAGGCGATTACCCGTGCCGAGCTGGCCAAGTTGGCGGTGGCGGCATTCGGTCTGCCGACAGGTCAGGGAAGCGCAGCTTTCACCGATGTAGGAAGCGGCGACTGGTTTCATCCGTACGTGACGGCTGCTGTCTCCGCGGGCATCATGAGCGGAGACGAAGCAGAATTCCTGCCTGATCAACCGCTGACCGTCAGTGAACTGGTGCATGTCGTGGCGAAAGCAAGCAAAACAGATAGAGCGGCCCTCCAGAAAATCCTGGGCAATGCGCAGTCTCAGGCGAAAGCATCCAGAGCCGAGGCGGCTTATCTGGTGGTCGAGGCCAAGCGTACGGCCCAGCAGGCCCAGCAGGTTCAGCAGGCAGCCGAGAACAGAGTGACGAGCATCGAAGCGCAGAACGTGATTACGCTGGTCGTGAAGTTCGCGAAGCCTTTGCCAAAAGAAGAGGTGGAGCTGGAAGCAGCGAAGAAAAACTTTGTCTTTGACAACGGCTTGACCATCCGCAATGTGCCGCAGCTGATGACAGGCACTGAAGCGACGTATATCGTGCCGACCACCGTTCAGAAAGAAGGAACCACCTACACATTGACGTACAAAGGGAAACAGGCAGGCACATTTGAAGCCAATCCGGAGAAGCTTGCCCTCCGTTCGACCCAGCAGGTTACAAGCGACACGTTTGAAGTGGAATCCAGTCTCGAAGACGGCGTCACTGACTACGGAAACGTCATCGTAGCGTACCGCAACTCTCGCCCGAATCCGTTCGCTCTCGACGAGAACAACCAGTACAACGGAAAAACGTATGAAATTCTCTCCTCGATGCGGGATATATCCGTCACGATCACGCCAGAGGGCGGCGAACCGATCAGAGCGGGCTACGTTCCTTTCACGCAAGCAACCGATGGCCGCCAGGCGCCAAAGTTCCGACTGCCTGACGGACAGAAGCTGAAGCCGGGCACCACGTACACGGTGACAGCGGATTGGGCGACGCTGCAGAAAAACACGTTCGTCGCAACCGAGAAGGCGCCGCTGACGATTGAAGAAGTGAAGGCTGCGGATGAAAAAACGCTGTCTGTCACCTTGGCCGAAGATCCGAAGGACGAGCTTTTCGCCTTGCGCAGCATTACGCTGACAGCACCGGACGGTACCAAGCTCACTGCCGATTACAAGCCGACAAGCCGCAAGGGTCAGGTAGGGACATTTGAATTGAAAGACGGAGCGCTTGAAGCGGGCACGACATACGAGGTCGCTCCTGCAGGCGACTGGGCGATTGCTGATAGTGTCCGTGTAACGCTTGAATAGAATGTTAATCACCCGCACAAGTTTATGAATTCTATGCCGCGAGAGTCTCTCATGAAGAGAGACTCTCTTTGTTTTGCACGGCGTTTTTGATACTGTATTAGGAGGAAACAAGCTCTGCCGGACATGGCCGGGAAAAGGGACAAGAACAAAACAAAGATGACCAACCAAAGAAGGACGGAACAGCAATATGCCTTTAAAAATTGGATACCGAACGATAAAAACTGCAATTGGTACGGGAGCGGCGATTCTGATCGCTCAGCAGCTGGGCCTTTCTTTCTATGCCTCGGCCGGAATTATTGCGATTCTCTGCATTCAGGTGACGCGAAAACAGTCGTTTCGGACAGCGATCAACCGCATACTCGCCTGCCTGCTTGGATTGGTGGTCGGGGTTGCGCTGTTTGCCCTCCTCGGGTTTCAGCCCGTAGCGCTGACGCTTCTCATCCTCGTCTTCCTCCCGCTGGCTGTCCGCTTTGGCATTCAGGAGGGCTTCGTGACCAGCATGGTCGTCCTCTTGCATCTCTATTCTGCGGAGCGGATGGACGTGCCCGTCATTTTAAACGAGCTTGCCCTCGTTACGATCGGCGTTGGTGTTGCCTTGCTGGCCAACCTCTACATGCCCAGCCTGGAAAAGGAGCTGAAGGGCATGCAGGCGGCTGTGGAGAGGAACTTCGCGACCATTCTGCAGGAGTTCTGCTTTTACCTGCGCCACGGCCAAAGCGATTGGGACGGGCGCGAGATGATCGAGACCGAAAAAATGCTGGAGGAAGCAAAGCTGCTGGCCTGGCGCGATGTAGAGAACCGCATCGTCCGCAAAGAGGAAGACACCTACTACGAGTATTTCGTCATGCGGGAAAAACAGTTTGAATACCTGGAGCGGATGCTGCCGATCGTATCGACACTCAGCGTGCAAGTGCCGCAGGGGCATCAAATCGCGGATTTTCTCGACCACCTGAGCCATTCCATCCATCCGGGCAATACGGCGTACCGCTTCCTCGACAAGCTGCAGGTGATGCGGGAAGAGATCCAAGAGGCGCCGCTGCCCCAGTCGAGAGAAGAATTCGAAACCCGCGCGTCACTCTTTACCTTGCTGCGGGAGATCGAGCAATACTTGTATATTAAGCACCAGCTGGGCAGGAAAAGTCCGGTGAAGAGGAAAGAGCAGGGGTATTAGAAGTGAGTGCAAAACCGCCCGGAGGCTGCAATAGTTGCTGCTCCGGGCGGTTTATTCGTAATTACTGATTGCATTTGGCAAAGGAGAGAAAACTGTGAAGAAAAGATATATGATAAGTTTTATTGCCTCTATTCTTATGATTATTTCTTCTTTAATAAGTTTGCTTCTAAGATTATCTATGTCTTTATCTATCGCTTTACCAACCCTTTTATTAGTGGGAGGAATCTGCTTCTTTATATCTGCCTTCGTATCCATGAAGAAAGAAAAGGAATAGACGAGTTTGATCGCGGAACAGAGAGTCGGAGAGCATTTGCCACAGTTCGATATACCCCCAGTCCACTTTGTCCCCCATATCCATATTTCACCAAGCATCCTCTCTGTACGGCTAGAATTGCCGCCAAGTATCCACAGGATCTGTGATTTCTTCTTTTGCAGCAATTACTCCCTACTTAATTGAGCCATCCACTTCCCCAAACCCCTAAATTTTCGCAATGGTTACCATTGCGATTTCTCATTTTTTCATAAATTTCAACTATGATACTGTAAAGCAAAGAACATCGAGAGAGGAAAGGAGTGCTGCGCGTTGTTGCCATTTCGCGTCATCAACCAGAAAACGACTGAACAAATTTTGGACATGGCCCGCGTCATCGAGACGGTGGAACAAGCCTATACGCTGAAAGCCCAAAAGGAGGCCACCCTGTTCCCCATGGTTTTCCACGAATTCGAGCCGGGCAAAGCGGATATGGACATCAAGTCCGGCCATCTGACAGGTGCCAACATTTTCGGATTGAAGCTGGTCTCCTGGTTTGGAGAAAACACGGAGAAGAATCTGCCCCAGCTGATCGGAATGGTCATGGTGCTGGACAGCCGTACAGGCGCTCCGCGGGGAATCCTCAGCGGCGAGCATATCACATGCATGCGCACGGGTGCAGCCGGGGGGATCGGCGCCAAATACTTGGCGAGACCGGAGTCGGAGCATCTGCTGATCGTCGGCAGCGGTCATCAAGCCCCTTTTCAAATCCTGGCCACGTTGATTGCCATGAAGCATGTAAAAAAAGTATCTGTATACAACGCCCGCTCCTACGAACGAGCTGCTGCGTTTTGCGAAAATATCCAGTCCAGGCTGCTCAAAATGGTCGCCTCCCAGTTTAAAGGACAGGATGATCTCTTAGGCGAGTACACCAAGCGCTGTCAGATCGAATTTGTTCCCGTAGAGAACATCGAGCAGACGACAAGAGAAGCGGACATCATCATCACCGCTACATCTGCCCGTCAGCCGTTGATCCGGAAAGAATGGGTAAAGCCGGGAACGCATATCACCTGTGTCGGAGCGGATATGGAAGGCAAGCAGGAGATCGATGAGCATTTGTTTGCCGCAGCCCGCGTTTTTGTAGATGACGTCACGCAATCGGTGAACGTTGGAGAAATGGAGATTCCCGTAAAGAAAGGCGTCGTTACGAAAGAGACAATCGTAGCGGAAATCGGCGAAGTGATCCTGGGCCGGACAGCCGGACGGACGTCGCCTGAAGAGATTACGATCTTTGACAGCACCGGCATCGCCCTGCAGGATTTGCTGACCGCCAAGCTTGTGCTTGAGGTGGCGGAAAAGACGGGTGCCGGTACGGTAGTCGAACTCTAAGAAAAGGGAGGAGCAAACAAAAGATGCAGGTAAAACCGTTTAAAGTCGAAGAGTGGATGAATGAATATGAAATGGATGCGGTCTACAACATCGCCGAGACATGCGTGGATTCTCTGACCGTGGAAGAATTAATCCGCCTGTCGGATGAGCCGGAGCGCTTTTTTGGCGAACTGGCAAAAATGAAGCTGACGTACGGTCATATCGAAGGATCGCCGGAGTTTCGCTCGCTGGTTGCGGGTTTGTACAAAACGATGAAGCCGGAAAATGTCATTTCGATGAACGGCGCCATCGGGGCCAACTTCCTGCTGCTTTACTCACTCGTGGAACCGGGGGACGAGGTCATCACCGTACATCCGACCTATCAGCAGCTGTACTCGGTGCCGGAATCGTTCGGGGCACAGGTGAAGCTCCTCGGGCTGCGTCCGGAAAACGGATTTTATCCCGATCTGGGTGAACTGAGAAGCATGGTCAGCCCGAAAACGAAGCTGATCTGCATCAACAATCCGAACAACCCGTCCGGCGCGCTCATAGGCGAAGAGATGCTGCGCGAAATCGTGGAAATCGCCCGCAGTGTGGATGCCTATCTGCTCTGCGACGAGGTGTATCGCGGACTGCATCAGGACCCCGAGGTCGTCGTTCCGTCCATTGCGGACCTGTACGAGAAAGGAATCAGCACAGGCAGCCTGTCCAAGGTGTTTTCGCTTGCCGGCCTGCGTCTCGGTTGGATTGCGGGACCGCTTGACGTGATCAAGGAATGTGTCAAGCACCGCGATTACAATACGATCAGCTGCGGCATGATCGACGACGTCCTCGCCGTGCATGCATTGAAAAACTACGACAAGATCATGGACCGCAACCTCGGAATCGTCCGCACCAATCTGCAAATTCTGGACGACTGGGTGCAAAATGAACCGCTTATCTCGTATGTGAAGCCGCAGGCCGGGACGACAGCAATGCTGAAATACGAGCTGGACATCCCGTCCGAGGAGTTTTGCATCGACCTGTTCAAAACGACCGGGGCTTTCCTGACGCCGGGAAGCTGCTTTGACATGGAAGGCTATGTGCGGATCGGCTACGCGTGCGCCACAGACGTGCTGCGCGACGGTCTGGCAAAAGTATCAGAATATCTAAGGGCCCGCCGCTAAGTGCCGGCCCTATAAAAATACAATTGATTGCATAAATATAAAAATGTTATTATTAAAAAAAGTTTAGGGAGGGGAAACTGCTTATGGCGCAACCAGAAATGAACACCAAGCCTTCGCTTTCCAAGGTGAAAGAAATAAACGTCTTCGTCTTGCTCTTCGCCGTGCTGGCGATCGCGGTCGTCTTGACCTATCTGATCCCGGCGGGCGAATACGGACGCGTGGACGTAAACGGCAGAAGCGTCGTCGATCCGCAATCATTCCAATTTATCGAATCATCTCCGGTAAAGCCGCTTGGACTCGTTAACAGCGTCCATACCGGCATGGAGGAAGCGGCGGGCATTATCTTTTTCGTTTTGATTATCGGCGGAACCTTCGGTATTTTGACAGCAACCGGGGCGATTGAGGCTCTGATCGTCACGCTCTCACGCAAGCTGCAAAACCAGGAAAAATGGCTGATTCCGATCATGATGTTCTTCTTTGCCATGGGGGGATCATTGATGGGAATGGCGGAAGAAACGATTCCGTACATAGCCATTATGATACCGCTGGCAGTCGCTTTGGGATTTGACGCGATCACAGGGGCGGCGATTGTCCTGGTAGGCGCCTCCGTCGGCTTTACGTCGGCGATCATGAACCCGTTTACGGTCGGGGTAGCGCAAGGCATTGCCGAGCTTCCGACGTTTTCCGGGGCGGCGTACCGCATTGCCATTTTTGCCGTAATGTACATCGTCTCGGTCGGATTTGTCTACCGCTATGCGATGAAGGTGAAAAAGGACCGTTCACACGGGTTCTTCGGCAATTTTGAGGGGAAAGACGCCTCGGAGATGCTGCGCGGCGATATTGTTCTCACGACGAGACACAAATGGATTCTCGGCTGTTTTGTGGTCAATTTTGTCGTTCTGGCCTTCGGCGTAATCAAATACGGCTGGTATATTACGGAAATTGCCGGACTGTTCCTACTTTTGGGAATTGTCATTGGGCTGATCGGGAAACTCTCGTCCAACACGATCGTAGAATCATTCATGAAAGGAGCCTCCGGCGTAATTGCAGGGGCGCTTGTGATCGGCGTTGCCCGCGCGGTCGTGGTCGTGCTGAACGAGGGCCACATTCTGGATACGATACTCTACTATGCAGCAGCGTTGATCAATGAGATTCCGGCGACGCTGACCGCGTTTGGCATGCTTGTGCTGCAAACAATCATCAGCTTTATCGTGCCGTCCGGCAGCGGAATGGCCGCCTTGACGATGCCGATCATGACACCGCTCGCCGATCTGGTGGGCGTGACGAGACAAACCGCAGTGCTCGCGTACCAGTTTGGGGACGGGATTTCGAATATTTTCATCCCTACATCCGGGTACTTCATGGCGGGCCTGGCAATTGCCGGAATTCCGTGGATGCGCTGGATGAAGTGGATTCTGCCGTTGATCCTCCTTCAGTACGGCGTTGCCATCGCTGCAGTAGTCGTGGCCCAGCTGATCGGCTACGGGCCGTTTTAAGAAATATTGGAACAGGGGGATGTTTCGCGGACCAGCGAGCTTCCTGCCTG
Source organism: Brevibacillus sp. FSL K6-6036 (assembly GCF_037964015.1). Lineage (NCBI taxonomy): Bacteria > Bacillati > Bacillota > Bacilli > Caryophanales > Paenibacillaceae > Brevibacillus > Brevibacillus sp. FSL K6-6036. The sequence goes on along the minus strand of NZ_CP150173.1, from coordinate 3,842,872 downwards.
CATCATTTTTGCTAGGAGCGTGATTGCATGACTAGAGACTTGTGCACGCCAGAACTCGCCCAATGGGCTGTCGGCCACCGCCGCTACCTGCACCAAAATCCGGAGCTGTCCGGGGTGGAATTCGAGACTGGCGAATACATCAAAAAATGTCTGCAGGAGCTGGACATCGAAATTCTCGACTTTCCCGCACCGAGCGTCGTCGGCTTTTTGAAAGGAACCGAAGGGAAAAAGACGATTGCGCTGAGGGCTGACATCGACGCGCTGCCAGTCCTGGAGGAAGGCGAGAAGGATGGCTATATTTCCAAGCGCGAGGGCATCGCCCATGTCTGCGGCCATGACGGACATACGGCCGTGCTGCTCGCCGCCGCCAAATGGCTGTCGGAAAACCGGCAGGAAGTGAAGCCGAACGTGCTGTTTTTGTTCCAGTCCTCGGAGGAAATGCTGCCGAGCGGGGCGGAAAAACTGGTGGCCCAGGGAGCGGTCGACCAGGCGGATGCGGTCTTTGGCCTGCACCTCTGGCAGCCGCTGGAGAAAGGAAAGATCGGCATCACCTACGGCGCGATGATGGCGTCGGCGGACGATTACCGCATCGTCATCGAAGGAAAGGGCGGGCACGGCTCGATGCCGCATGAGACCATCGATCCGATCTACATCGCCAGCCATGTGATCGGCGCTTTGCAGGGAATTGTCGGACGCCGGATGAACGCCATCGAGCCGGCGGTCATCTCTGTGGGTAAAATCGAAGCGGGGACGACGTACAACATCATTCCCAACCAGGCGGTCATGTCCGGCACGTTCCGCTCGCATTCGGAAGCGACCCGCCGGGCTCTGGCGGAAGAAATGAAGCGGACCGTCGAGGGAATCTGCGCCGCTTTCGGAGCAAAGGGGACGCTGGAGGTCGACTGGGGCACGCCGCCGGTGGTCAATGACAAAGAGATGAGCCAGTTCGTGGAGCAGGTCGTGACAGAAAAGCTCGGAAGCGAGCTGCTTGTTCACGTCGATCCGGTCATGGGCGGCGAAGACTTCTCCCACTACTTGCTCAAAAAGCCGGGCGCCTTTGTGTTTGTCGGCATGAACGGCGAAAAGAGCGCCTATCCGCATCATCACCCTCGCTTCGATATCGACGAAGACGTGATGCCGACAGCGATCAATCTGTTCATTCAACTCGTCAAGCAGTTTGCATAAGGACTTGCCGACAAAGGTGACCTAATAGGCTCGCCCGGCCGTTTGCACAAGGAGTTTGCCTAAGGAGGTTTTTACAGGATGCTATCCGTTTCATTTTTCGATATTGTCAAAGCGCACAAGGATTTGCAGGGCCAAGTGACGAAGACGCCGCTGCTGCGTTCGGACGCTCTGTCCGGGGCAGCAGGCGCGGACGTGTGGCTCAAGCTGGAATGCTTGCAAAAAACAGGCTCGTTCAAAGTCAGGGGAGCGCTGAACAAAATCGCTTCCCTGAGCGAAGCAGAGCTGGCCAAAGGCGTTATCACCGCTTCTGCGGGAAACCATGCGCAGGGCGTAGCCTATGCCGCGTCCCTGAAAGGCGTATCCGCCCTGATCGTCGTGCCAAAGACGGCTCCGGAGACGAAAAAGGCCGGAATCAAGAAGTACGGAGCGGAACTGGTCGTTCACGGAGACAACTACGATGAAGCAGAGGCGCATGCATACCAGCTAGCGGAGGAAACGGGCAGAACCTTCGTGCACGCATTTGAAGACGACCAGATCATCGCCGGTCAAGGGACGGTCGGACTGGAAGCGCTGCTGGAGGAGCCCGATTTCGATACGATCATCGTTCCGGCTGGCGGCGGAGGCCTGATCTGCGGGATCGCGACCGCAGCCAAGGCGATCAATCCCGCGGTGAAGGTGATCGGAATCCAGACCCATGCGTCGCCGCCGTGGTACTATTCGTTCCGGGAAGGACGCCTGGTCGATGTGGAGTACAGCGACTCGCTTGCTGACGGCCTGCACGGCGGCATTACCCAGGGCAACCTGGATCTGGCGCTGAAGATCGTGGACGACATACTCCTCGTCGAAGAAGAGCACGTCGCACAGGCCATGCACTGGCTGGCAAAAGAGCATCACCTGATGGTCGAAGGCTCGGGCGCAGTCGGCGTCGCAGCCCTGCTGCAAGGGGCCGTTTCGGGCATCGCGGGCAAAAAAGTGCTGACGATCGTCAGCGGCAGCAATGTGGACGCAGGCAAGCTGGCAAAGCTGATCGCGAGGTACGAATAGGATGACGCGGATTCGGTCCATCGACATTTACGCGATTGCGCTGCCGTTGATCCGCCCGTTTATCATAGCCTACGATACGTTCCGCGAGATGCCGACGATCCTGGTCCGGCTGGAGACAGACGAGGGAGTCGTCGGATACGGCGAGGCTACTCCGGACGAGCATGTGACAGGGGAGACCTACTGGAGCACGATCGAGGTCATCAAGCATCATCTGGGTCCGGCTGTGCTTGGAGAAAACCCGTTTTCCATCGAGCGGATTCACGACAGGATGAACCAGAAGGCAAAGGGAGTCCCGGCGGCCAAGGCAGCGATTGACATCGCCTGCCACGACCTGATGGGCAAGCTGGCGGGCCAGCCGCTCTACCGTTTGCTGGGCGGCCCTTCTCACGACGAGCTGGTCATTCCTTATGTCATGAGCATTCAGCCGCCGGAGGTCATGGCCCAAGAGGCCAAAGCGGCTGTCGCCGAAGGGTACGGAACCTTGAAGCTGAAGGTCGGGACGGACGTCGCCTCAGATGTTGCCCGGGTGCAGGCCGTACGCCAAGCAGTCGGGCCCGATATCAGGCTCCGGGTCGACGTCAACCAGGGCTGGGGGTACGCCGCCGAGACCTTGCAGGCGCTGAAGCATATGGAGGCGTTGGGCATCGACTGGATCGAGCAGCCGGTTCACGCCGACGACCTGGACGGTATGGCCGATATTCGCCGAAAGACGGCGATCCCCGTGATGGTTGACGAAGGACTTTTGGGAGACAAGGAGATGCGGCTGATCACCCAGAAAAATGCCGCAGACTGGATCAACATCAAGCTGATGAAATGCGGCGGTTTGTACCCGGCAGTGCGATTGAACCACCAGGCGGAAATGGCGGGAATCCGCGTGCAGATCGGTTCGATGGTGGAGTCGGCCGTCGCCACCGCGGCGGGAGCGCATCTTTCGCTGGCAAAGAAGAATATCTGGTCCAACGAGATGGTCGGCCCCCGGATGTTTGCCAAAGACGTGGCGGATTTCCCCGTTACCGGCGACCGCATCCGGCTTGGCGAATCACCGGGGCTGGGAATAGCAGTAAACGAAGAGACTGTTGCGTCTTTGATGCGCATTCACGTGAAATTGGCATAGCATAAATGGGCTCCATCGGGTACACTTTGGGGAATAAGGAATGAGCGTTTGACGCCTTCCAATTCGGACAAAGCGAGTGTAGACGATGGAGCTTCGTAATTTAAGGACCTTTCAGGTCGTCGCCGAACATTTGAATTTGACCAAGGCAGCCGAGCATCTGGGCTACAGCCAGCCGACCATTACCCTGCAAATCAAGGCGCTGGAGAGGGAGCTGGGCCATTCGCTGTTGAACCGGGTGGGAAAGAAAACATTCCTCACCCCGGCAGGCAAGGTGGTCAGGCAGTATACGGAGCAGTTGTTTTCCGTCATGCAGCTGATGGAAGAAGAGCTGAACCACCTGAACAACCCCTTTGGCAATCTGGTTGTCGCCGCTCCTGAATTTTACTGCACCCAGTACATGCCGCACATGCTGAAGTCATATCTGGAAATGCATCCGCAGGTGAATCTGCAGGTCATTTCCTGCAGCAGCCAGGAGGCGCTGCGCAGGGTGAACAACCATGAAGCCGACATCGGCATCATCGCGGGAACATGCGATCTTTCGGATATTTATGCAAGTGTGGTGGATCTGGAGGAGTTCGCGCTGGTCGCTACGCCGGAAATGATTGCCGGGCGCAGCTTCTCCGAGGTGCTGGAGCAGTATCCGTTCCTGTCCTACCAGGAGGGCTGCAACCTCGACGGGTTTATCAGCCAGTGCCTGGCGGAGATCAACTACTCTCCCCAATCCGTCATCAAGTGCACGAGCGAAGAGACGATCAAGCGGTCGGTGCTCAATCACACAGGGGTCGCCTTTCTCAGTACCGCGCTCATCCAGGCGGAGCTGCGTTCCGGAGCGGTAGAGGAGCTGCACCGTTTTTCCCGGCGTGCCGAGACGTCGATTATTTGCCTGAAGCGGCGAAAGGACGAGGCGGCGATTGAGACCTTCGCCGAGCTGGTGACCGATGTGTGGCAAAGCGTTCGGGAAAATCAGTAGGGCTTCGTATAACGTAAAAGAGCATCTCATCCAGAGATGCTCTTTTCAGCGTCTTTGGGAGTGGGTTTTGGGGCGGGGCAAGGTAAGATCAGGTCAGGTAAGGTAAGCTAAGCTAAGTTAAGCTAAGCTAAGTTAAGCTAAGCTAAGCTAAGCTAAGCTAAGCACTGACAGCTAGCCTGTTTTACCGTAGTCCATCGAGAAAATCCCGCACTGCCCGATAGAAGCCATTCGGGTCATCAGAGTGGACACCGTGACCGCATTCTTCAAAAACTTCAAGCTTTGTATTGGGCCTGCGGGAAACCATAAGCTTGGCCTGATGAATATCCATGACAAAGCTTTTTTTTCCGTGAATAAGCAAAATGGGGCAAGTAGAGGACAGCCAGTCTTCCCACCAGACACCATTTATGTTTTGTGTAGAAATATTCATCCCTCTTAAGTCGGAGCGAAATCCCCAGCCCTGTTCATCCTCAAACACGCTTTCCGAAAAGTAATCAATGGCTCTAACCCCTGCGCGCTCCAATGATGCTCTCAGTTCCTCCAGTGAAGCGGAACGGCTGGGGAGCTTTTCGGCAAAGGACATGTCGGCATTGATCTCGACACCGATGTCTTCCACAATAACGGCTCTGACGAGTTCAGGATAACGTGCAGCAAATTGATAGCCGTTTACTCCGCCTAAAGAATGCCCCAGTATGGTGACAGGCTGTCCGCCAAGCTCCGTGTCAATAAGGCTAAAAATATCATTCAGGTAGCTTTCTCTGGAGTAATCCAGATCGGGAGAGTGCTCACTCCAGCCATGTCCGCGTTGGTCCAAACCGATCACCCGCCAACCCTCGATTTTGGAGGCGAAGTCTGAGTAGGTTCTGGCATCGTTCATATGTCCGTGCAGCATCAGTAAAATTTCTTCACCCTCACCCCCGAAATCAAGGTATGAGAGCTTCATCTTTCCCGATTGAAAGTACTTTCTTGTTGGCAATTGATTGTCTTTTGCGTGAAGCATTTCCTTTCCTCCCTTTCCCATCCGAATTGAACGAAATTTGATGGCAAGTCAACTGTAACGGATAATAGTGACAACTTTTGTCATGATTTAAAAATTTGTGTACAGCTATTTGGCATATCGCTTGACTCTGCTTGATAACGAGAAATGTGCGATAACGTAAGAGCTCTTCCCTGCGATCCATGGAGCTGTTTTTGTCCCTACCGTCATATACATCTAAAGAGTTTGACTATTCAGCCTATGACGGGTATAATTTGGATAACTTTGTTAGTTAAATTAACTAACTCTTTGGTGGTGAATGGCAAAGCGTGCGTTCTTCAAAAAGAACAGGCAGCAGCAAGCTTGTCAAAAAGTGGAACAAGGAAGAGATATTGCAGCAGGTCATTTTGCATGGACAAATTTCCCGCGCCGACCTTTCCAAGGAGACGCAGCTCAGCCGTCCGTGTGTGTCGGCCCTCGTCGATGAAATGATTCAGGAAGGCCTCCTGCACGAGGTAGGCATGGGAGACTCGCGCGGCGGCCGCAAGCCGATTTTGCTCGAGTACAACTATCAGGCATACGCGATTGCCGGGGCTGTGTTCGAAGGCTCCACGCTGGATATGGCAGTAGCTGATCTGAAAGGACGGTTTTTGGGGCGTTATCAGAAGCGGCTGTCACAGCCTGGAAACGGGGAGCTGGTGATCGAGGATTTGGCCCAAGGGCTGGAGCGGCTGCTGGAGGAAAGCAGTCTTCCCGCTGACCGGCTGCTCGGGATCGGTGTCGGCCTGCCCGGCGTTACCCAGCGCGGGAGCGGTACGGTCAGCTTTTCGCCCAGCACAGGCTGGATGGGCTCGCCAATCCAGAAGACCATCGAGGAGCGCCTCGGGCTGCCTGTTATCATCGACAACGACGTAAACATGATGACCCTGGGTGAGTACGTCCGCGGCGTCGGGGTCGGCCACAGCACGGTCGTCTACATGTATGTAGGCACCGGGATCGGCTCCGGCATCATCCTGGACGGACAGTTTTACCGCGGGAGCCGGGAAGCGGCAGGGGAGATCGGCTTCATGATGATCGGTCCCGCCAATTCCAGAAAGGACGGAGCGTCGGGTGTTTTCGAGACGCATTATTCCGCTCCCGGCATCGCATGCAAGGCCAAGGGATTTCTCTCTGACCTTCAGGAAGGGTCGAGTGTCATAAAAGAGCTGATTCGGTACGCCGAGAAAGGACACGAGGAAGCCGTCCGACTTCTGGACGAAGTGTACCTCAACTGGGCATACGGAATAGCCAATATTGTCAGCATCCTGAACCCGGAGCTGTTGATCCTGAGCGGGGAGATGGTCCATATCGATGATAAAGGGGTGAAGCGGATTTCCGATTGGCTAAGTGAGTGGGTGCCCGTAGCGCCTCGTCTGGAAAAGGCTGCTCTTGGCGAACAGGCGGGCTTGATCGGTGCCGTCCACAGCGTTTTAGAGGCGTTCCCGTCCACGAGACTGCTGGACAGGTAACAGAAAAAAAGGGGGAGTTTGTTTTGAAACAGTCCAACAGCACACTGAAAAAATGGATGCGAGGCGTGTTTGCCAGCTCGCTGGCCCTGACGGTTGCGGCGTGCTCCGGCGGTGGACAGGAGGCGAAGCCGGCAGACAGCAACAATACTGGCGGGCAGCCGTCCGGCGAAGCGAAGCCTGCCGAACCGGAAGGCGACCAGAAGCTGATCATTTACACCGCACGCGACAAGAACATCTTCGAAATCGTCCTGCCCAAGTTCAATGAAAAGTATCCGAATATCGAAGTGGAGACGCTGGAGATGGGAGCGCAGCAGATTCTGGAACGCGTACGCGCCGAAAAAGCCAATCCGCAGGCCGATTTCTGGTGGGGCGGCACGCAGTCCGCTCTGAGCACGGCGGCGGATGAGGGCTTGCTGGAGCCTTACAAGCCGACGTTTGCCGACAAGATTCCGGATTTGTACAAGGACCCGCAGGATCGCTGGTATGGAGAAATGCTGCTGCCGGAGGTCATCATGTACAACTCCGAGGCGCTCAAGCCGGAGGAAGTTCCGCAAGACTGGGATGAGCTGATCGATCCCAAGTACAAGGATAAAATCGTAATCCGCAACGTTCTGCCATCGGGAACGATGAGGACCATCTACTCTGCCATGATCTACCGCCAAGGACCAGACACCCCGGAAAAAGGCTACGAGTGGCTTAAAAAGCTTGACGCCAACACCAAGGAATACACCCAGGACCCGACCAACCTCTACCTCAAGCTGGACCGCCAGGAAGGCGTCATCTCTCTGTGGAATCTGCAAGACGTACTGATTCAGAGCAAACAGAACAACCATCCATACGACTTCGTCTATCCAAAGAGCGGGGCACCGATCCTCGTAGACGGCGTCGGCTTGATCAAAGGCGCGAAAAACGCGGACGCGGCCAAGAAGTTTTACGAATTCCTGTTCAGTCCGGAAATTGCCGCCCAGCTTGCCAAGGAGCGCTTCCAGTTCCCGTCCCGCACGGACATCAACAAGGACGATCTGCCTGACTTCATGAAAAACCTCGAGCTGAAGCCGCTGGAGCTGGATTGGAAGGTCATGGCGGAAAAAGAAAAAGAATGGATGCAGCATTGGGACGAAAACATCAAAGGAAAAGGAAAGAAGTAACCGGTTTCACGGACAGCGACCAGACGGGGAGGCACACAAGTCGCTCCGTCTGGCTCTTGCATAGAGGTGGTCTTTATGCGATCACTTCCGGACCGGGCCCATTTTTTTTAGGGAGGACACCTGATGAGCAGCGTAACACTGGATCACGTACACAAGCGATTTGGAAAGGCCAAAGGGGTAGAAGATGTCCACATTCATATCGAATCAGGAGAATTCTTCACGTTTTTGGGCCCCAGCGGCTGCGGGAAGACGACTACCCTCAGAATGATCGCCGGCTTTTACTACCCGACGGAAGGGCGCATCTCGTTCGGCAGCCAGGATGTGACGATGCTGCCGCCCAACAAGCGCAATACCGGGATGGTTTTCCAAAACTACGCCCTGTTTCCGCATATGACGGTGTTTGAAAATATTGCCTTTGGCTTGCAGGTTCGAAAAATGGCGAAAGCCGACATCAAAGAACGCGTGGAGAGGATCATGAAGCTGGTCCGTCTCGATGGGTACGGAGAACGCCGGATCGACCAATTGTCTGGCGGACAGCAGCAGCGTGTCGCTCTCGCCCGTGCCCTCGTCATCGAGCCGCAAATCCTGCTGCTCGACGAACCGCTGTCCAACCTGGACGCGAAGCTGCGGGAAGAGACCCGTTATGAAATCAAGCGCCTGCAAATGGAGCTGGGCATCACCACCATTTACGTGACGCACGACCAGGCGGAGGCGATGTCGATGTCAGACCGCATCATGGTCATGAACAGCGGAGTGGTGCAGCAGATCGGCACGCCGCACGAGATCTACCACCGGCCGGTGAACCGCTTCGTCGCGTCCTTTATCGGCGAAACCAATCTGTGGGAAGCGACAGTGACAGGAATTGAGGGCCAAAACGTCTATGTGCAGGTGACGCCCGACATCTCCCTGTGCGGCTCCTTGCAGCAGGCATCCCCGCAGGTTCGTTTGGCGGTCGGAGAAAAGGTAGCGCTTTCGATTCGTCCCGAAGCGGTTCGGGAAAGTGCGGGAGCGGACGGTGAGAACGTGGTGAGAGGAACCGTGGCGCTTGCCGAGTTTACCGGTGCATGCGTCAACTACGTGACCAGCGTCGGACCCCACCAGTTGAGGAGCATGTTTATCAATGAAGGAAGCGCTGTCAAACAGCCCGGGGAGGCCATTTCCCTGCACATTCCAAAGAACAGCATCTATTTTGCCGGATAAGGAGGAAAAGCGATGAGAGCAGAGCTGCAGCCAGGATCGGCACCCGCAAGGCGAATGTCGTTTACCTCTTCGCCGGCATTTGTGTATGTACTGGTTTCGCCGCTGTTTTTGATCTTGCTGGCGTACGTCATTTACCCGCTCTGGGAAACGTTTGTCGCCAGCGTCCACATCGATGGCGAGACGACGTGGAAAAACTACGTCCGCTTCTTCAGTCTGGAGCATACGGCCAATCTGGAGGCGTTGTGGACCAGCATTTATATATCCGTCCTGAGCGTCATCAGTTGCGGAATTGTCGGAGTGACGATGGCTTTTTTGCTGGAGCGCTACGAATTTCCGGGGCGAAAAATCCTGTCGGTGCTTGCCTTGGTGCCGATGGCCCTGCCGCCGCTGATCGGGGTGCTCTCGTTTACGTTTTTGTACGGTGAGAGCGGCATTTTCCCACGGGCGTTCAAGGAATTGTTCGGCCTGGCCCAAGTGCCGTTTTCCTTGAAAGGGATCTGGGGTGTTGTCGTCGTTCACACCTTTACGATGTACACGTATTTCTTCATGACCGCGTCGGCGGCGATCAAGGGGCTTGACCCGTCTCTGGAGGAAGCAGCCGCAAGCCTTGGGGCAGGGCGTTTTACCGTTTGGCGGAGAGTCATTTTGCCGATGCTCACCCCTGCGCTGGTCGCCTCGTCCCTGCTGGTGTTCATGATTTCGATGGCGTCCTACACGGCCCCGCTCATCTTCGGAATCGACCGGACGATGACGATGCAAATATATCTCTCCCGAACGAATGGAGACCTGGACATGGCGGCGGCGCAATCGACGATTTTGTCGATCGTGTCGGTAGCCTTCCTCCTGTTGATGCGCTGGTATCAGGGAGCGCGGAATTATCAAAACCAGAGCAAGGGCGTCAGCGTGCACAGAACGGAAATCAAAAGCAAGACAGGCCGCTATATCTCGATCGTGCTGGCTTTTATCGGCATCGTCATCCTGATGCTGCCCATTTTGGTGCTCGTTTTGATTTCCTTCTCCGTGGACGGCACGTGGACGGTCCAGATATTGCCGCCAAAGTATACGGTGGATCATTATCTCGACTTGTTTACCGACAAGAAAACCTGGCGTCCGATCATGAACAGCTTGGAGCTGAGCGCGATTGCCACAATCGGGATCGTCCTGTTCGGGGTGGCGGCAGCCTATGCGATGGTAAGGCTGCGTTTTCGCGGAAAGACATTGCTGGACGTCCTGATTATGCTGCCCTGGGCACTGCCTGGGACGGTCGTGGCGGTCAACCTGATCGCAGCCTTCAGCGAGCCGACCGTGTTCAGCTTCAACCAGGTGTTGATCGGCACCTTCTGGATTATCCCGCTTGCCTACTTTGTCCGCCATCTGCCGCTCGTGTTCCGTTCGACGTCGGCTACGCTGATGCAGATGGACCCGTCTGTCGAAGAGGCGGCGCGAAACCTGGGGGCTACGTGGTGGTACAGCTTCCGGCGGGTTGTCTTTCCGATGGCGTTCGGCGGGATACTGGCCGGGACCTTGCTCGCGTTTGTCCAGTGTATCGGCGAGTTCGTGGCATCTATTCTGATCTTTACCCCGCGGACTACGCCTCTTTCCGTGGCGATTTTCCAAAAGATGTACTCCTTTGAATTCGGTACGGCATGTGCATACGGCGTCTTGCAAATCGTCGTGATCATCATCGTGCTGTTCGTCTCCAGAAAACTGACCGGCGACAAGGCGGGAACGGCGGTTTAAACAGGCAAGATGCCTAGCAAGTCCGCCGTCAACTGTTGGCGCTTTGATTACTCGTGCATTTCCGTTTTGCTTCTATGGGTCAATCCGTGGCGACAGCATGAACTCCCCTGCATGAAGGCCATGATTGATAATGCAGGAATTTCCTGCAGATAGATCATCTTACAGAGGAAATGGAGGAGGGTTCATTGAAAAAGGGGACTTTTGCCAAGCTGTTTTCCGTCACTACAGCCGTCGCGCTGGCCGGCAGTCTCGTCCTGCCGCTGGCGCCCCAGACCGCTCATGCCGACCGCGGTGTCGTCGACCTGTGGAAAGCGATCAAGCCGCTGACCACGATTGCCAGCGCCATGAACACAGGCGCGCATCCCGACGACGAGCACAGCGCAATGCTGGCGTACCTGTCGCTGGGCAAGGGAGTGGACACGTCCAGCATCATCGCCAATCGCGGCGAAGGCGGACAGAACGAGATCGGCAGCGAGCTGGGCAATGCGCTCGGCATCATCCGCACGAGGGAGCTGCAGGAGGCGTCCAAGGTCACCAATGTGACGCTGGGCATCCTCAGCGAACAGATTGATGATCCCGTCTACGATTTCGGCTTCTCCAAAAGCCCGGACGAGACCCTTTCCAAATGGGGAGAAGAGGAGGTCTATGAACGGCTGATCCGGAAAATCCGGGAGCTGAGACCTGACGTAGTCATTCCCGCTTTCCTGAACGAGCCTTCTACGCACGGACATCATCGCGCCATCAATGTCATCACGGTCAGAGCGTTTGAGGACGCAGCCGACCCGAGCGTGTTTCCCGAGCATCTGGCCCAGGGGCTTTCGCCGTGGCAGGTCAAAAAGCTGTACGTCCCGGCGTCGGCAAAGGACTATGACGTCAGAGTGCCTGTAGGCGAGTATGACGAGATTTACGGAGCCTCGTATCTGCAACTGGGCGAGGAATCCCGGTTTATGCACAAGAGCCAGGGGATGGGGCGGCACTACGACGAAGGCCCGAGCTACAATTACTACAAGCTGGAAAAGTCGGTCGTCCCGGAGAATACAGGGAACACAGCAAAGGAAAAAGAACCCGATTTCTTTGAAGGCATTGCCTATACATTTGACGATCTTGCCGAGGAAGTGAAGAAAGCCGCAGGCGGTGGCAAGCTGGCAGCGGAGCTGTCCGCGCTGCAAAAGGATGCCGACCGGGTGATCGCCGCCTATCCGAGCTTCGCCAGGGTGGCAGAAGAAGTCCACGCGATGCTGGCCGACGTCAGGAAAACAAAGGCGGCTGTGGAGGCATCCGGTCTGGAGCGCGCAGTGAAGCAGGATGTGCTGCATCGGCTGGAGGTAAAAGAAAACCAGCTCAGCAAAGCGAGTGCGGAAGCGTTGTCGCTCGTAGCCAAGGTGCGCCCGGAGACGGGCGAGCTGGTCGCGGGACAGACGGCCAAAGTAACCGTAACGGCTTATAATGGCGGCCAGGTGAAATGGAGTCAGGTGAAGCTGAGCTTGCATGTCCCGGAAGGATGGAAGGCGCGGGCAACAGGTCCGACCAGCGTAAACGGTCTCGGATATAACCAGACGGCAAAAGCCGAATTCGAGGTGACGGTGCCAAGCAACGCGTCTTTGTTCCAGCCGTATCAAGAGCCTTTGATCACGGCGGATGTTGCGGTCACTGCCTTTGAAACGGCTTCTGTCACTCACGTCGTTCCTGCTGACGCGGTGGCCGTGCTGCCCGGCTTTGCCCTGTCGGTCAGCCCGGGCGCGACCGTGCTGAATACGCTCAAGCCGGAAGAGCCGATCTCGGTCAAGGTGACAGTCAAAAACTACAATCCGGGAGCAGCCAATTCCGCCATTTCGCTGGAGCTGCCGGATGGCTGGTCTGCTGAACCGAAGTCCGTGCCTGTTTCCTTCGCGGCCAAAGGTGAGACCAAATCGGCAGCGTTTACGGTGAAGCCGGGATCTTCGGTAAAGCCGGGCCAATACAAGGTAACGGCTGTCGCCCGCGGAAACGGAAAGGAAAGCCGCCAAGGCGCCCAGGTGATCCGCTATCCGCATATCGGCACCACATACTTTGTCCAACCGGCAGAGGTTGCGATCCAGGCCTTTGATCTGAACGTGCCGGAGGGCTTGAAGGTCGGGTACGTCTCCAGCGGCTTTGACAACATCGACCAATACTTGCGCCAAGTCGGGGTGGACGTCGTTTCGCTCAGCGCCAAAGACATCGAATCGGGCGATCTGAGTCAGTACGATTCGATCGTGCTGGGCATCCGCGCCTACGGATTCCGGCCGGAGCTGATTCCGAGCAATGCCCGCCTGCTCAAATACGTGGAGGACGGAGGCAACCTGGTGGTGCAGTACCACAAGCCGGAAGACAAATGGAAGCCGGAGCTGGCGCCGTATCCGATCACCATCGGGACGCCGCTGATCCAATGGCGCGTGACGGACGAGAATTCCAAAGTGACGATGCTGGCGCCTGAGCATCCGATCTTCAACACGCCCAACAAAATCACGGACGAAGACTGGAATCATTGGATTCAGGACCGTTCCGCCTACAATCCGTCCAAATGGGCGAAGGAATATGTGGAGCTGATCAAAAATGGCGATCCGGGCGAGAAGGAGTTTACCGGTACGTTCCTCACCGCCACATACGGAAAAGGGACGTATACGTACAGCTCGCTCGTCTGGTACCGTGAAATACCTGCGCTGGTGCCGGGGGCGATCCGGCTGTTTGTCAACATGGCCAGTCTGAAGCAATAAATATACAGCAAGCGATCGCAAAGAAAATGCGGGATACCCGACGCAGACAAGAAAGGCGAGAGAAGCGGGAGGCTGCCGTTTGCCGGCTGTCCTCCCTGTTTCCAGCCTTGGGGAAGCTTTAACCGAAGAACGTATATCCTCTAAAAAATAAAGAAATGGCCGGAAGGAGAAACACCGATGGATACCAAAGAACGGATCTTTCAGCAGGAGGGGGACCACTTCCCTGGAAAGACGTATGTCGAAGCAGTATTGGAGCCAGCCTTTACGGAAGCCAAAACCCATCTTTTGACGCCGATGATGGCGATCAACAAGGCCCATCTCATCATGCTTCGCGAGCAGGAGCTGATCACGGATGGAGAGGCCAAACAGATCGCCCGTTCGCTGCGCGGCATCGATCTGGAAGAGCTGCGTCGCTCCTCGTACACGGGACAATTTGAGGATTTGTTCTTTCAGGTGGAGAGCAAGCTTCTGGAGCTGGCGGGTGACGTCGCGGGCAATCTGCATCTGGCCCGCAGCCGCAATGACATGGGTGTCACCATTTATCGCATGGTACTGCGCGAGAAATTGCTGGTGACACTATCGTCAGCTATCGCCCTGAAAGAGCAATTGCTCCGGTTTGCAGATGAACACGCGGAAACGGTCATGATCGGGTATACGCATACACAGCAGGCTCAGCCGACGACCATGGCCCACTATATCATGGCCGTGGTCGATTCGCTGACGCGGGATATCCGCAGGCTGATCAGCGCGTATCGGACCTGCAACCGCAGCCCGATGGGGGCGGCAGCACTGACGACGTCCGGTTTCCCGATCAGCCGGGAGCGGGTGATGAAGCTGCTGGCCTTTGACGAGCTGGTAGAGAATGCATACGATGCGATCGGAGGCGCCGACTATTTGGGTGAAGTCGCTACGGCTGTGCAGCTGGCATCGATCAACCTGGGACGTACCGTTCAGGATATGCTGCAGTGGTGTACACAGGAGTTTGCCGTATTGAAAGTGGCAAGCCCCTATGTACAGATCAGTTCGATCATGCCGCAGAAGCGAAATCCCGTCTCTTTCGAACACATGCGGTCCCTGCTGTCGTCGGCGGCTGGCAACGCCAGTACCGTTTTGACGATGATGCACAACACTCCGTTCGGCGACATCGTCGATACGGAGGACGACATGCAGCCGTACGCATGGCGCAGCCTGTCTGTCCTCGATCAGATGTACCGGCTGATGGCCTGCGTGGTAGGGACGATGGACGTCAACAAACAGGGCTTGCTGGAGCGGGCCAAGGGCAGCTTTGCCACGGTAACGGAGCTGGCTGATACCCTTGTTCGGACGGACCGCCTGTCTTTCCGCACCTCCCACCACATCGTCAGCAGAGTGGTAAAAGAAGCGATGGCACGCGGACTTCGGGCCGATG
The DNA here is from genome assembly GCF_037964015.1 of Brevibacillus sp. FSL K6-6036. NCBI lineage: Bacteria > Bacillati > Bacillota > Bacilli > Caryophanales > Paenibacillaceae > Brevibacillus > Brevibacillus sp. FSL K6-6036. Next base: position 3,827,847 of record NZ_CP150173.1, on the reverse strand, counting down.
AGATCGGGCTCGATCTCGTTCAGGAGGCGGCACAGGCCGTTATCGGAAGAAACATGAGTCTGACCGAGCAAGAGCTCAGGCAGGCGCTTGATCCCGTTCATTTTGTGGCGATCCGCAAGCTACCCGGGGGTCCCAGCCCAGATGAAATGAGACGCATGATCACCCATCGCAAGCAAGAAGGCCAAACCGACTCGGCCTGGCTTGCAGCGGAGAAGGAAACAGTTCGGCAAGCTATGAGCTATCTTGATCAGATCACGTCCGAATGGAGTGAAGCATGATGACCGTGACACGCATTCCCCTCTTGGCCGTAGACGGCGGGGGAACAAAGTGTCTGGCCGTATTGGTTGACGACTCGCAACAGATCGTGGCTACGGGTCGTGCGGGCTCCTGCAACTACCAGGGGATTGGCAAAGAGCTGGCAGCCCGGGAGCTGGAGGCGGCGATACGGGCAGCGCTGCAGGAAGCCGGAGTCCGGCAGGAGACAGCGAGCGCAGACGAACCTCCATCGACTCGCCGCTCCAGCGATCGCCAGACTCGGGAGAACAGCCCTGCGCTTGGGAAGGAAACGCTGGAAATTGAATGCGCGGTGTTTGGACTGGCCGGACTGGATACCGAATACGACCGGCGCGTGATTACGGAAATGGTGGTTGCCGTCTTGCAAAAGCTGCAAGTACATGTGCGCCATTTGCTGGTGGAAAACGACGGCTTCGCCGCCCTTTTGGGGGCCACAAACGGGGAGCCGGGAATTCTCGTCATTGCTGGTACCGGTTCGATCGCCTTCGGTGTCAACAAGGCTGGCGAAACGGCCCGATCAGGCGGTTGGGGCCATCGGGTCGGAGACGAAGGGAGCGGCTACTGGATCGGCAAACAGGCCGTTACGGCTGTGCTGAGGGCAGCGGATGGACGCGGAAGCCAGACTGTACTGACAGACCTGCTGCTGCCGCATATCGGTCTTGCTCACGTAGAAGAGCTGTTTAACTGGACATACGGTTCGGAATACTCCGTCGACAAGCTCGGGGAGCTCTCTCTTCTCGTCAGCCAGGCAGCCGACCGTGGAGACTCTGTTGCCCTCGGCATTTTGGAGAGGGCGGGAGAAGAGCTGTTTCTTGCGGCCAGAGCAGTGATGGAGCGGCTGGGCATGGGCAGAGAGCCGTTCAAAATGATCCTTCAGGGAGGCGTCTTGCAAAACGATGAGCGGGTCCGTTCGATCGTCATGCAGCGAATCCGCTCGGCGGCTCCCCAGGTTGTGATCGACAAGGCTCAAAACGAACCTATTTACGGTGTAATCGCCAAAGGATTGGCATATCTCAAAGGGAGAACCGAGAGACATTGAGGTGAAAAGCATGAAACGATGGATGTTTGTGTTTCCCCATCCCGACGACGAATCTTTTGCATGTGCCGGAACATTGGCAAGGTGCCGGGACGCTGGACATGAAACGTGTCTCGTTTGCGTCACGTCCGGCTGCAAGGGGCGTCCTGGTCCGTTTCCCATCAACTGCCGGGAAGAGCTGGCCCGGCATCGGGAGCAGGAGCTTGCGCGTGCAGCCGACGTTTTGGGGATCGGAAAGCTGGAGCTGCTCCGTTATCCGGATGGCGGATTGTCAGCAGTGGAGCCGGAAGAGCTTGCAGAGCGCATTTGCCAGTTGATCGTGGATTGGAAACCAAACGTGGTAGTCACGTTTCCGCCGGACGGCGTGACCGGGCATCCCGATCATATCGCCGCCTCCAATGCTACCGTTGCCGCAGTGGAACGGGCGGAACAGCAACTGCAAAACGGGGAATACCCCTCGCTCTATTTCGTATCCATTCCGCATTACTACGACCATTGCCCCGACAAGGGACCGAGGCCGGCCGTCCCCATTACAGGAAAGGTGGACATCACGCTATACCGTGAACAAAAAGCGGAAGCGCTGCGTGCCCATCAAAGCCAGGAATACTCGGTCAATCGGGCTTATCCGGGCGTAATGAACGGAGACAGCAGCGTAATCGGTTGTTACGAATACTATACACTGGTGCGAGAGAGAGGCAGGGCCGTCACTCCGGTTTCCCCCGAGAAAGAGATTCCCTTGATCCACCTGTAGACTTATACTAAGGGAAAACAAATTGGTGAAGGGGGAGCGGGCTAATGAAGACGATTGGATTGATCGGCGGGATGAGCTGGGAGTCCTCCGCGGTGTATTATCGTTTGCTGAATGAGGCCGTAAAGGCGGAAAGAGGAAATTTGCATTCTGCCAAATGCCTGCTGTTCTCCGTTGATTTCGCAGAAATTGCGCATTTGCAGCATCAGGGAGAATGGGCGGAACTGGGCCGGGAAATGGTGCGTGCAGCCCAAAGACTGGAGGCCGCCGGTGCCGATATGATTGTGCTTTGCACAAATACGATGCACAAGGTCGCGGAGAAGATCGAGACACTCGTCCCGCTTCCCTTTATCCATATCGCTGACGCTACGGCTCACTCCATCAAGGCTGCCGGTTTAACGAGAGTGGGCCTGCTTGCCACCCGTTTTACGATGGAAGAGGAGTTTTACACGGGAAGGCTGAGGGACAAGCACGGCTTGGACGTGCTCATTCCTTCTGCGGAGGAACGGGAAGCCGTGCATGAAATTATTTACACGGAGCTATGCCAGGGAGTAATCCGGGAAGAGTCGAAAGGCAGGTATCTGGAAATAATCCGACGCCTGATCGAGCAGGGGGCCGAGGGAATCATCCTGGGCTGCACGGAAATCGGCCTTTTGATCGGGCAGCAAGACTGTGCCGTGCCCGTTTTTGACACCACCCGGATTCACGCGGAAGCCGCTGTCCGCTACGCTCTCGGGGACGATGCCGAATAAAAAGGAGGGGATGACGCAATCCCCTCCTTTTTTGTGGCAGCCGATTATGGAGAGTCCGCGTTTTCGACCTGTTCGAAAAGCGGCTCAGGCTTTGCTGACCTTATCCGGCAGCTTATGTAACCGATTTGGAGTGTTTTTTGGTATGGGCGATCGCTGTCTGGATATAGGCAGTCAACGTATCGATAAACGTTCGGGCTGCAAATCCCATGTATCTGTCCGAACGATGGACGATACAGATGTCCTGGCAAGGCGTCGGATCCAGAAGCGAGATGATCGCGATCTCTTTTCGGTTGAGATTTTCCAGCAGCAGTCGGGGCAGTACGCATGCACCGATCCCCTGCTCCACCAGTGTGAGCAGAGAGGACAGGGTGGTCGTTTCGATATGCGGCTGCAGACGGAAACCTTCCTGGAGACAATAACGGCTGATCACTTGCCTGACTTGATGATCCGGGGGAAACATCACCATTTTCAAGTGCTGCAGCCCGGCAAAGGGGATCGCTTTTTCCTTGGCGAGCGGGTGGTCTGCACGGATAGCCAAGGCAAATTCTTCGTGAAATAACGGCAGCACGGTCATTCGTTCAGCGGGGGGAGGCGTGGTCGTGACGCCAATGTCGATAGTGCCGCTGATGACCTGCTCCAAAACCTTCGTGGATTCGATGACGGATAAAGACAATTGCGGGTAGGTTCGGTGGAATTCCACAAGCAGAGCATCAAAGAGAAGATCCGCATCTCCGGGCAGAACCCCGATCGTGAGCGTTCCGCCTTGCACATTTTTCATTTCGGCAATGGCGTCGCGGGCATAGGCAAGATGGGAAAAAACATGGCGGCTTTGTTCCAGCAACACTTTCCCTGCTTCTGTCATCGCGATTCTTTTACCCATGCGATCAAAGAGCGGGACGCCTAACTCGCTCTCCAAAAGCTTGATCTGTTGGCTGAGATTGGACTGTGTGGTGCAAAGCTTCTCGGATGCCCTGGAAAAATGCATCTCCTCGCAAACAGCGATAAAGTACTCCAATTGTCGCAGCTCCATGTATCCCTCTCCCCGCAGTTATCATCACTTTCAGTAATCATTATAATCGGAAACTGGCGATTGTAGAGTTTTTTTGAAAAGGGTACAGTTGTTTTGACAGGAAGCACACAGTCAATAACGGAGAATGAATGGAGGAATGGTCTTATGTCTCAAAACATTGTCAACACCGCAAAATCTGTTCGGCAAATCGTCCTGCACCAGGTTCAATCCATCCCCGAGGAGCTGTTCGATGCTCAACCTCCACAGTTTACCAATACGATCAGATGGAATGTCGGCCATATCGTCTTTTGCCTGGAATCCTTTCTCTCCCTGGGCTTCCCGGACACCTCACGCCTTCCGGAGTCGTATGCTGCCTTGTTCAATACGGGGACGAAGCCGTCCGATTGGACCGCTGAGCCTCCAACAAAAGAAGAGCTTGTCGAGCACTTGTCCGAGCAGCTTGCCCGCATCGCAGAGATAGCTCCCGGCAAGCTCGAGGAACCGCTGAAGTCGCCGGTGGAAATGGGACCGCTCCGTTTTACAACAGTCGGCGAGGTCGTGAACTTTGCCATCGTCCATGAAGCGATGCATTCCTCAACCATTTCCAGCTTGCTGAAAGTCGTGCAATACGGGAAATAAACGCAAGAAAACGCTTGGATGGTCTCCAAGCGTTTTTCCATGTCATGTTCATATGCTTCTATAACGAATGGACGTGTTGCCTAGACCTCGGAAGCATGGATCTGTTGCTTTAAATCCGCCATCCGCTTTTTTCCCCATTCATACATCATCTCGACGATCGGCAGCAGCGTCATGCCGAGCTCAGTCATGGAGTACTCGACCTTCGGGGGAACTTCCGGGTATACCTCTCTATGAACGATCCCGTCTTCCATCAGCTCGCGGAGTTGATTGGTCAACATTTTATGGGATATTTTCGGAAACAGCCTCTGGAGGTCGCTAAACCGATGCGGCCCCTCAACACCCAAGTGCCACAAAATGACGACCTTCCATTTTCCGCTGATGATGGACAGTGTAAGCTCCTTTTCACAATTGAAATCGCCATTTTTGAGCTTTTCCTGAATTTCTTTTCGCAATTTGTCTGACATCGCTTCCTACGCCTCCTTCTCCAATAGTAACATTTTTGTAACCATCGAACAAAAAAGTGCATGCTTCCCGCCATGGGCAAATGACGATAGGATGAGAGTATCTTTTGAACACTTGTTCACGATCAAGGAGGACATTATATCATGGCGAAAAAAGCATTGCTTATCATACCACCAGACCGTTTCAACGAGGATGAGCTGTTCAGACCGAAAGAAGAACTGCAAAAAGCCGGTATCGAAGTGACCGTTGCCAGTACAAAAACGGGTGTGATCACAGGAGACAACGCGGGAAAAGCGGAAGCCGAGGTCATCTTCTCGGAAGTGTCGGCAAGCGACTATGATGTCGTAGCGGTGATTGGCGGTTCCGGAACCATCGACCATCTGTGGGGAAACCAGGAGCTGATCAGCTATTTGAAACAAGCGTATGACCAGAACATTCTCGTTTCCGGCATCTGCGCAGGTTCGGTAGTGGTCGCAAAGACAGGCTTGCTTTCCGGGCGCAAAGGTACGTGCTACCCTGTTGACGTGATGATCTCCGAGCTGGCTGCAAACAACGTAGAGTACGTAGCCGAGCACGTTGTGGCACACAAAGACGTGATTACGAGCGACGGTCCAGACGGAGCTGTGGAATTTGGACAAAGCCTGGTGAAAGCATTGGCCTAAGCTGGCTAGTCCAGGTTTGTGTCGAAATCCGGTAAAAAACGTAAAGACTGTCTCTCGAAAACCAGATAAGGCAGCAAGCTATCGGCCAGCTTCAAACATGTTTGTGCATGTTTGGGGCTGGTCTTTCTTTAATTGGTCAACTAAGTTACAATAAAAAACAACAAAAACAAAGTAAAAACAATTTCTTAATACTTGATTCACACGTGATTTACAAACAGCCCGTATCATGAGAGGTGATGAAAGGTTCTGAAAAGAGAGGGAGAGGTTCATATGATGCGTTGGTTCCATCCTTTGCTTGCGTCCTTGTTGCTGCTTCCTGTCGCCGCAGGTTGCGGTCAGGCTTCAGGGACACAAACACAATCACAGCAATCCACAGTCTCTGCAGGAGGTGCAGCATCAGGTTCATCCGAGCTCACCGTCTACACGGCGTTAGAAGATGACCAGATCAAGTCGTATCTGGAATCCTTCAAGCAGAAGCACCCGGAGACAAAAATCAATATCGTCCGCGATTCTACCGGCGTGATTACCGCCAAGCTCTTGGCGGAAAAAGACAATCCGCAGGCTGACGTGATCTGGGGAGTAGCGGCTACCAGTCTGCTGGTGCTGGATCAGCATGGCATGCTGGAAGGGTACTCGCCGAAAGGAATCGAGCGGGTCGCTCCCGAGTTCAAAGACACGCAGGAGCCGGCCCATTGGGTAGGCATAGATGCCTGGGAGACTGCGTTTGCTGTGAATACGGTTGAGCTGGCGAAGAAGAACCTCCCCATTCCGCAGTCCTACGAAGACCTGATCAGGCCGGAGTACAAGGGAATGATCGTCATGCCCAATCCGGCATCGTCGGGCACCGGCTACCTGACTGTTTCCGCCTTGCTCCAATTGAAGGGCGAGGAAGAAGGCTGGGCCTATCTGGACAAATTGCATGAAAACATGGCTGTCTATACCCACTCCGGCTCCAAGCCGGCAAAAATGGCTGCTTCCGGCGAGTACCCGATCGGCATTTCGTTTGGCTACCGCTCCATTACCGAAAAGCAAAAGGGAGCGCCGGTCGAAGTCGTCTTCCCGAAAGAGGGCTCGGGCTGGGATGTGGAAGCAAACGCCCTGGTGAAAAAGCAAACGATCAAACCGGCAGCAAAGCAATTTCTGGACTGGGCGATTTCTGATGAAGCGATGAAGGAGTACAACAAGAACTTTGCCATCGTCAGCGTCAAAGGGGCAAGCAGCCAGATTCCGGAGGGCTATACGGTCGATCCGCTGCAGCAATTGATCAAAAACGACCTGAAAAAATCGGCTGAGAACCGCGACAAGGTGCTGGCTGAGTGGGAGAAGCGTTTCAACCAAAAAAGCGAGCCTGCGAACTAAGAGGAGTGCGAACATGACACAATCCTATTTATCCATCCAGGGCGTGAGCAAGCGTTTTGGATTGTACACCGCGCTCGAGCATGTTTCCTTTGCCATCAGCCAGCATGAATTTATCTGCCTGCTCGGCCCCAGCGGCTGCGGAAAATCAACGCTGCTACGGATTTTGGCCGGACTGGAGCAGCCGACGACAGGCCGCATCGAACTGCACGGACAAGATATTACCACCCGCCCCCCGGCGGAGCGGGGAATCGCGATGATGTTTCAATCCTATGCCTTGTTCCCGAACCTGACCGTTGCCGAGAACGTCGCGTTTGGCTTGCGGGAGAAAAAATGGACGCGGACCGCCATCAAGGAAAAGGTGGCGGAGGTATTGGCGATGGTCGATCTGGAGCAGGCGGGAGGCAAATATCCGGCCCAGCTCTCTGGCGGTCAGCAGCAGCGAGTGGCTTTAGCCCGGGCCATTGCGCTCGCCCCCGATGTACTGCTGCTGGACGAGCCGTTGTCCGCGCTGGACGCCAAGGTCCGTCAAAAGCTCCGCCGCGAGATTCGGCGTCTTCATGAAGAAACAGGCATGACTACGATCATGGTTACCCACGATCAGGATGAAGCTTTGACCATGGCCGATAAAATTGTCGTGATGGACCACGGGGAGGTGGTTCAGATCGGGACGCCGGAAGATGTGTACAATCGGCCGGGCAGCCCGTTTGTCGCCGATTTCATCGGAGCGATCAACTTTTTTGAGGGAACCCGTTTTGTCGGTCATCTCCCGGATGCAAACGCGCTTTTGGCGATTCGTCCCGAGCATGTTCGTCTGCTGGATCACGAGACGGAGTGCGGTATCCCTGCCGTCGTCGAAAGCGTAGAGTTCCGCGGTTCGTTTTACCGCTTGTTTTTGCAAGTGCAGGATGAGCAGGAAGCAACAATTCCTCTTCGCCTGACGATTGATTTGCCTGCCGCATCGGCGCAGCGAATGAGAGTAAAGCGTGATCAAAAGGTACTGCTGGAGCTTCCCCTGGAAAAGCTGCTGGTATTTGAACGGGACGCTTGGAAGGGTGCAGGGTGAGGAAAATGGAGACATGGCTGCACGCAAAAAGGGAAGCGGACAAGGCCAAGCAGGAGGGGACCCGTGAAGACCTGCGCATGGATGTGGACAGCAGCGCCCGCAATAGCGCCAGCAAGGAAACGATCTTCGATGCGGGGAGCCAGGGGGAAGCGATAAAGAGGGGCGGGATCGACAAAGCCTGGCAAAAGGGCGTCCTTGCCTTGCTCGTTATGGTCCTGGGGGTCGTTGTGCTGTGGCCCTTGCTGACATTGTTTGTCCGAGCCTTTTGGGACGAACAGGGACGCTTTGCAGGCCTTTCCAATTTCATCGCCTATTTTTCCACACCGTCGCTCGTCCAGTCTTTTACCAATACGCTGTACATCTCTTGCATGACGACGATTTTGGCGGTTGCGCTCGCTTTTTTGTTTGCCTACGCCTTGACACGCACCAGGATGAAGGGCAAGGCGTGGTTTCGTTCCATTGCTCTCTTGCCGCTGTTTGCCCCGACGATGATGCACGGGATCGGGCTTACCTATCTCTTTGGCAATCAAGGGTTGATCACGACCGGAATTTTCGGGCTGCTGCCGTTTTCCTGGGATATGGAGCTGTACGGTGCCACCGGGATCGTGCTCGCGGAAATCGTCTACGTGTTTCCGCAAGCCTACCTGATTTTGGCCGTCTCGCTGGCCTTTGCCGACTACCGCCTGTACGAGGCGGCAGATACCCTCGGAGCGCGAGGCTGGCGAAAGTTTTGGACAGTTACCATCCCCGGCGTCAAATACGGCTTGATCAGCTCGGCTTTTGTTTCGTTTACACTGTCATTCACCGATTTTGGGGCGCCCAAAGTCGTAGGCGGGCAGTATTCCGTATTGGCGATAGATGTGTACAAACAGGTGATCGGCCAGCAAAACATGACGATGGGAGCGACCGTCGGCCTTTTGTTGATCGCGCCTGCCCTGCTGGCCTTTGTCGTGGACCGGATCGTGCAGCGAAAGCAAAACGCTGCTGTCACGTCCAAGTCGCTGCCCTATCAGATCAAGGAAAACAAGCTTCGTGACACGCTATTCTTTCTCTATTGCCTGGGAGTCACCAGTCTGCTGCTGCTCTTGATGGGAGCGGTCGTCCTGGCGTCGTTTATCAAGGTATGGCCGTACAACCTGACCTTTACTCTCGGCCATTACGACTTCTCGCAGGCAGCGGGAGCGGGGATGGAAACCTTGTACAACAGTGTGAAAATCGCCCTCTGGACGGCCGGAATCGGGACAGTCTTCACCTTTGTCGCGGCTTACGTCCTGGAGAAAATGCAGGTATGGAACAGGCTTCGCCAGGCAGGCTACTTTTTGTCCGTGCTGCCGCTCGCTTTGCCGGGCCTGGTCATTGGGCTTGCGTACATTTTCTTTTTCAACAATCCGGCGAATCCTTTGCACAGTATGTACGGAACGATCTGGATACTGGTGCTGGCCAATGTCGTTCACTTTTTCTCCGTGGCCTTCATTACGGCCACGACTGCACTGAAAAAGCTGGACCCGGAATTTGAAGCGGCTGCGGAATCGATGGGAATTCCCCAGTACAAAACATTTTGGCGAGTCACTGTGCCGCTGTGCCTGCCCGCTATCATCGAGATGGCTGTCTACTTTTTTATAAATGCGATGGTCACGATCTCTGCGGTGGTTTTCCTCTACGCGGCAGACTTCAAGCTGGCCTCCGTGGCGATCGTCAATATGGACGATGCCGGAGACGTTGCCCCGGCTGCGGCCATGTCCGTTCTGATCGTCGTGATCAATATCATTGCCCGCGGCTGCGCAGAGTGGATTTCGTTTCTTTTGAAAAAGCGGACAAACAAATGGCAGGAAAGATAACGTGTAAAAACATGCTGTCCACAAAGGCATTGCATCCAGCAGCGCCGTTCGGTTGACAGGACTTATATGTACGAGATAACGCGAGAAAGCTGGTGAACATGTGTTGAAAGCAGTTGTGTTTGATTGGGCGGGAACGATGATTGACTACGGTTGTTTTGCACCGCTCGCTGTATTTATCGAGGTATTCAAGCGACGGGGGATCGATGTCACGCCGGAGGAGGCCCGCGTGCCGATGGGCTTGCTGAAGCGCGATCACATCCGGGCGATCTGCCGGATGGAGCGGATTTGCACGCAGTGGGAAAAGCTCTACGGCAAGAAGCCGGACGAGACGGATGTGGACGCTCTGTATGCAGAGTTTGAGCCGATGATGGTTACCGTCTTGGAAAAGTATGCGCTGCCGGTCCCGGGAGCGGTGGAATTGGCAGAGCGGCTGCGCGAGCGCGGCTTGAAGATAGGCTCAACGACTGGTTATACCGCCGAAATGATGAAGATTGTGGCAGCAGCAGCCCGGGAGCGAGGATATGCGCCAGATGCGATTGTCGCTTCCGACGAAGTTCCCGCTGGCCGGCCGGAGCCATGGATGTGTTATGAAAATGCAAAGCTGCTGGGAGTCTATCCGATGAGCGCAATGGTAAAGGTAGGAGATACCGTAAGCGATATACGGGAGGGCAAAAATGCCGGCATGTGGACGGTCGGAGTCGTAAAAGGCGGGAGCGAGCTGGGCTGGTCGCGTGAACAGGTGGCAGCAGCCGATCCGGTCTTGCTTGCACAAAAAGCCGCAGAAGCAGCAGAGCGATTCAGACAGGCGGGTGCACACTTCATCATTGATGAAATCGGCAAATTGGACGAGGTGCTGGATGAAATCGTAGATCGTCTGGCGGGTGGTGAAAAGCCATGACAGCCAAGAAAAGCAAACTGCTCGCCAAAACAGAAAGCGGACCGGATAATCCATACCTGCTGCTGACGCCGGGACCGCTGTCCACCTCGCCCAGCGTCCGTGCCGCCATGCTCCGAGACTGGTGCACCTGGGACGACGATTACAACCAATTGGTCCAAAGCATCCGCCGCAGGCTTGTTTCTCTGGCTGCCGCGAAGCCGGACGGCTATACGTCTGTCCTGATTCAGGGCAGCGGAACCTTTTGCGTGGAAGCGGTGATCAGCTCGGCTGTCCCAAAGGACGGCAAGCTGCTTGTATTGACCAATGGCGCCTACGGAGACCGCATCGCCAAAATCGCAAACGTGCACGGGATTCCGATGGCGAGGATGGCCTTCGGGGAAATGGAGCCGGTGAACCCGGACAGCCTCGCGGAAAAGCTGGAACAAGATACGGCGATTACGCATGTAGCCGTCGTTCATTGCGAGACGACGACGGGGATGCTCAATCCGCTTGAACAAATGGCGCATGCCGTGAAGCGTTTCAACAAGATCCTGATCGTCGATGCGATGAGCAGCTTCGGCGGAATACCTCTCGACGCGGCAGAGCTGGGGGCTGATTTTCTCGTCAGCAGCGCCAACAAGTGCATCCAGGGCGTCCCCGGATTTGGCTTTGTCATCGCCAAAACGGCGTCGCTAGAGGCGTGCAAAGGACAGGCGCGCTCCCTCTCGCTCGATCTGTACGACCAGTGGGAAACGATGGAAAAGCAAGGCGGAAAGTGGCGGTTTACCTCTCCGACCCACACCGTTCGGGCTTTTTATCAGGCGCTCGTGGAGCTGGAGCAAGAGGGAGGCGTCGGAGCGAGAAACAAGCGCTATGCGGACAACCAGCGCCTGCTCGTTGAAGGAATGGAGGGCCTCGGCTTTTCCTGTCTGCTTCCGGCTCGCTGGCAGTCGCCGATCATCACCTCGTTTCGCTATCCCGATCACCCGGAGTTCCGCTTTGAAACGTTTTACGAACGCTTGAAACAGGCCGGGTTTGTCATCTATCCGGGGAAAATTTCGCAGGCGGAGACCTTCCGCATCGGGAATATCGGAGAAGTGTACGCCGAAGACATCGACAGATTGGTCCAGGCTGTTAAAACCAGTATGTATTGGCGGTAAGAAGAGAGAGGCGGCCGTGGCCGCAATAAGGTTGGCGAGGCTCCAGGAAATCGGCGGGACAGGGCCAGGAATCCTTGATTGTATCGCCCAATTCCTCTACAATTCTCAGAGAGGGGAAAAATGGAACTGAACGGGTACGATTCAATCGCGAGAGGGCCAAGGACGGAGAAAGGCTGTGCTGGCTTGTCTCGCAGAATCTGATAGAACGGGACAACATACAAAAAGAATTTCCGGATAAATGGTAGAGCGGGGCAGGGGGCGTAACGGCGTGTCGTTGAACGGAGAAGAACGGAAAAAAATCATACTTCAGCTGCTGGATGCACAGGGCAAGGTGCGCACCAATGATTTGGTGGAGGCGCTGCAGGTGTCTTCGGAGTCCATCCGTCGCTATCTGGAAGAGCTGGAGGCGGAAAAGAAGCTGAAGCGCGTGTACGGAGGGGCAGTGAAGCTGCGGCAGGAGAGGGCTGAGCCTTCCCATCTGTCGCGAGAGGTGCTCAGAGCCGAGGAAAAGAAGCGGATCGGACGAGCGGCGGCAGCTCTGGTGCAGGATCAGGATACGATCATTATCGATGAAGGAACGACGCCATTGCAGATGATCGAATTCCTCGTGGATAGAAAGGAGCTGGTCATTATCACCAGCTCGGTCACTGCTCTTTCCATGCTCGTAAGCTATCAAAATCAGGGACTTCTGTCCGCCGAGCTGTTTTTTCTCGGAGGCAAAGTGAACGCCAAGCACCACCGCGTTGCGGGCCCCTTCGCCGAGAGCATGATGAGCAATTTCTACGTGGACAAAGCCTTTTTGTCCGTTGACGGCATCATGATGGACAGGGGGATCACCTGCTACGAGCTGGAGAGGGCTTTGCTTGCCAAGCGGTACATCGAGCATGCCAGTGAAGTGATCGTCATGGCCGACCATTCCAAAATCGGTACGAGCACCCTGTGCCAGGTGTCCGATCTGTCTGCGATCGACATGGTGATCTGTGATGAAGCGGCGCCGGAGGAATGGCTGTCCGACCTTGAGATGAACCGTGTAGCATGGATAAAAGCGGAATAACAGGTAAACGAAATCAAAGAGACGTGGTATCCTGAAACTAGGAGACTTCGTCTTTTTCTTTGGGCCACGAACCGCGATGGGAGGAAGAGAGATGATAGACAGACTGGATCATCTGGTGCTTACCGTAGCAGATGTGGAGGCAACCTGTGCATTTTATGAAAAGGTGCTGGGCATGACGGTTGTGACGTTTGGCGGTGGGAGGTTTGCGTTGCAGTTTGGACGGCAAAAAATAAATCTGCATCAAGCCGGGCAAGAGTTTGAGCCCAAGGCCAACAAAGCTGTTCCGGGTTCTGCCGATCTTTGTTTGATCGCTTCCGTTCCGCTGGAGCAGGTCATGGCACATCTGGAGACGTGCGGAGTCCCGATATTGGAAGGGCCGGTAGACAGAACGGGTGCTGTCGGGAAGATCCGCTCGGTCTATTTGCGCGATCCCGATCAAAATTTAATTGAAATATCGGTTTACATAGAGGCCTAGCTGCAGGTCATTCCGATCACAGCAGGACAGACAGGAAGGAACGGCTTGTAACCGGGGTAGAGTATGATCGTCCCAGCTCTATTACCCATGTTTTTCAGGCTGCATGAAATGGAGGCTTGAATCAAATGGCGGACGGAACAAACAGGAATATGGACAAAACGATTGCCGAAGTGGAAGCGGTACTGGGCAAGCACAGGCCGGGAATTATGGGAGAACAGGATTTCTCCCGTTTCAGCGTACTGGTCCCGCTGGTCAGAGGGGAAGATGGGCAATTGTGTGTGCTGTTTGAAAAACGGGCTGCAACGATGCGCAGACAAGCCGGGGAAATCTGCTTTCCCGGCGGCCGGATCGACCCGGAGGATGCGTCCGAGTGGGATGCCGCACGCAGGGAGACGAGCGAGGAGCTGGGATTGCCTCTGGAACAAATTCATTTCGTCGGCATGCTCGATACGCTGGTCACCCCTGCATCCTGTATATACCCCTTCGTTGGATTTCTGGATTCCCTTGAGGAGCTGCATCCGAATCCTGCGGAAGTAGGCGAAGTGTTTTTGGTGCCGCTGGCAGAATTGCTTGCAACAAGCCCTGATATCTACCAGGCGAAAATACGGGTCGAGCCTGGCCCGGATTACCCCTACCACCTCATACCGGGCGGAGAAGACTACCCGTGGCGGTTTGGCTCTGTATCCCACTACTTCTACCAGCTTAAGGGACGGGTCGTGTGGGGGATGACAGCACGGATTCTGACTCATTTTATCGATTTGCTGCGACAGGCAAAAGAGCAGGAATGACCAGAGAGGAGCGAGCATATATGTGGACCGGCAACGAAGTGACAAGCAGACTCGGAATCAAACTGCCGATCATCCAGGCGGGGATGGCGGGAGGAACGACGACTCCGCAGCTGGTTGCAGCCGTCTCTCAGGCTGGCGGACTGGGCACGCTGGGAGCGGGCTATATGAGCGGCGAGCAGATTCGCACAGCGATTCGGGCCATTCGCGAACTGACCGACAAGCCATTTGGCGTCAATCTGTTCATTCCGGAAGAAGAGACAGGCAAAACAGTCCCGGGCGAAGCAGTCCGGCAGATTATGAATGAAACGAGGCGCCGTCTGGGCATCCCCGAGGACCCGGAGCTGGGAAAGGTAGCAGAGCCGTTTGAAGAGCAGATGGCCGCTGTGCTGGAAGAGCGGGTGCCTGTGTTCAGCTTTACCTTTGGCCTTTTGGACAAAAGATGGATGGCTGCGTGCAAGCAGCGCGGAATCGTCGTCATCGGCACAGCCACGACAGTACGGGAGGGCGTGGCCCTGGAAGCGAGCGGCGTGGACATGGTGGTGGCCCAGGGGAGCGAAGCAGGCGGGCACCGCGGCTCGTTTTTGCCGGATTCGCCGGACAATCTCGTCGGATTGATGGCGTTGGTTCCGCAAATGGCAGACCGGCTTTCCATTCCGGTCATTGCCGCTGGCGGCATTATGGACGGCAGAGGAATCGCCGCTGCCTTCATGCTGGGAGCGCAGGCCGCCCAACTGGGAACAGCGTTTCTGTTGACGGAAGAGAGCGGCGCCCATCGCTTGCACAAGCAGGCGGTGCTGTCGGCCAGTGACGAGGCAACGGTCCTGACCACGGCCTTTTCCGGAAAGGCGGCCCGCGGCGTAACCAATGAGTTCATGCAGCTGCTCGCCCCGTACACGGAAGAAATCCCGGCGTATCCGGTGCAAAACGCTTTGACCCGCGATATCCGCCAGGCGGCATCCAAGCAGGAGAGAAGCGAATTTCTCTCGATGTGGGCCGGGCAGGCCGGGGCGCTGGGCAGAGCGATGAGTGCGGAGGAGCTGGTGCGCAAGCTGGTGGAAGAGACGGAAGAATTGTTGGGGAAGCGGTGAGCCACCCTTTTTTGAGCTGTCAGCCGGCGGCGGATGCAAAATTGTAAGGATGGTGCCGGTGTCCCGAAAGTCTCTCGGGTTCTCACTGTTGGACCTATCGGGCAAGGATTTATCGGACAACGAATACACGAATGGCTTCGCCGATTGACCAGGCGAAGCTTTTTTCTACTTTGTAAAAGTCTAATTTCGCTAACGCGATAGAGGGTGAAAGTATAAGTGCAACTAAGACCACGCCAAAAAGCTTGGCGTAGCCAAGTTTTCTAATTCCCTGCCGGCAAATCCGGCAAACTCTCAGCCATCGGTCAATTGTCTCGCGGATGGTTATTGGTTACAATGGATTCGTTCTTGTGGACAGATTTACGGGAGACAAAGGAGACAAAGTCGATGAAAAAATGGCTCGGACTTATTCTTGTAGCTGGATTGGCCGTTTCGGCAGCGGCTTGCACGCCGGTAGAGAAGGCACCGGAGGCAGCCATGCAAGTGAAGCCGGTCGATTTATTTGCAGGCGATGCGCAAAAATTCAAACCGTTCTTGGGACTGATGTCCGGCGCGGTTCAAGTAAAATATCGCGGAAAGAGCAACGAGATCAAAACTACGCTGGAAGTATGGGAATACGGCAAAAAGACGCAGACCCTCGGAGAGCTTGGGGAAAGCATCAGGGACAAAGATGGAAAAGAGGGCAAAGAAGAGCAATACAGCTTTGACGGGGAAGCGATCTTTTCCGTAAAGGGCAGCCAGGGAGAGGACCCGAACAAGACGCATTATGAAATCACGGTTGCCCTCACCGATAAAAACGGCTCAACCAGCAGTCAGCTTGATTGGGTCGTGGATGCCAAGCAGGTCGCCAGCAGTCCGATCGAGCTGGCAGAAGAGCTGAATTTGCAGGAAGGCGAGCGTGCCGCGGTATGGGGCATGCAGGCGACTGATGAACAAGTCATCAAGACCGTTGATTTTACACCGGAATCATTAAAAAATGCGAAATGGGCATTGCTCGTTTTCATGTCGGCCGGGTCTGAGGAAACACCAGCGCCGTAGAGTTTTTTCCCCCTGTTTGTAAAGAAATTTCGACCTACCTGCCAAAAATTTTCAAATCTATAATGATCGTACAAAGGCAAAATCAGGAAAAAAGGGGGGTCTGAAGTGAAACAGGCAATGAAACATGCATGGAAACAGGCGGGAGCCCTGTTGTTGATGTCATCGATGCTGGTCGTCGCCGCCTGTAGCAGCGGCGGCGGTGCCAGCACAAGCACACAGCCGCAGGCGCCGGCAGGTTCGACGACACCTGCCGACAATTCTGGAAGCGCTGTCAAAAAGGAAGTCACCCTTTCGCTCAGACATACGCAAATCAAGGAGACCAGCAAAACAAGACTGAAGATTCTGGAAGATGTCGTCAAAAAGACAGAAGAAAAAAATCCGGGTCTGAAAATCGAGCTGGAAGGCATGGATGAAAACGTCAACCGCGATCAAAAGCTGAAGGCGGAGATGGCGGCAGGGAATCCGCCGAAAATCTTCGAGATGTTTGGCGGAGCCGATACGAAGCTGTACGTCAAGGCAGGAAGACTGCTTGATTTGACTGACTTTCTGGTCGAATCGGGCTTGAAAGACAAGTTTGTCAACCTCGAAGAGTTCACGGTCGACGGCCGCGTCTACGGTCTGCCGATAGGCGGGTACGCCGAAGGATTTTTCTACAACAAAAAGCTGTTTGCCGAGCTGGGTCTCAGCGTCCCGAAGACATGGGATGAATTTATCGCTGTAAATGAAAAGCTGAAGGCAGCGGGAAAAGTGCCGCTTGCCCTGGCGGCCAAGGACGGCTGGGTCAACGCGATGCTGTTCAACACGATATTGGAACGAAATGCCGGGATGCCGGCCATCGAAGGGCTGGTCAGCGGCACCCACAAGTGGACTGATCCGGAAATGGTGAAGGCACTTTCCGACTATGCCTCCCTGGTGAATGCCGACTACTTTACCAAAGGGGCGCTCGGCTTGCCATACTCCGATCAGGGAGCCCAGTTCCTGCGCGGAGAGGCCGGCATGGTCTTCACCGGAAGCTGGGATGCCACTCGCTACAGCGGCGACGAGGCGGGCGATCTGAAAGGGCAGATCGGTTTCTTCCCCTTCCCGGCGGTCAGCGGAGGAAAGGGCGACCAGACCTCGATCAACGCTGGTTACTCCAACGGCTTCGGCTTCTCCAAAGACCTGACCGAGGAGCAAAAACAGATGGTCTATGCCTTTATCAAGGAGCATTTCAACGAAGAGGTGCAAAAACGGATGCTGGTCGAGGATCGGGTGCTCCCGTCGATGAAGCTGAGCGATCTGTCCGGTGCCGATCCATTGATTACCGAGGTCATCCAGACGATCAACAACGCCAGCAGCACCTGGAGAGCGTATGATGCTGTCGTGCAGCCGCCGGTCAAGCTTGCCGTGGAAAATTCCCTGCAGGAGCTGATCGGCAAGGTGAAAACGCCGGAGCAGGTAGCAGAGCGCCTGCAAAAAGAGCAGGACAAGGCCAATCAGAGCAAATAAGCATTCCAAAAGGCCATAAATCAGCATGAAAAGAGGAGCCACTTCGCCCAGTCAAGTGGCTCCCTCTCTTACCCGATCATGCTTACTGGTGAATATGGAGGCATAAAATGAACAACGTGTTGACAAGGCCGTGGCTTTTTCTTATGTTTTTGCTACCAGCAATTGGGTTGTACGTTGTATTTATGGGAATTCCGCTGGTACAGTCTCTCTATTACGCCTTTTTCCAATGGGACGGCGTGACGGAGATGACCTTTGTCGGACTGGACAACTTCGCCGGGCTGCTCGAGGACGAAGTATTTCGACGCTCCTTTTACAACAACGTGTCTTTCATCCTGTTCAGCACCTTCATCTCCATGCCGATCATCGTGGCTGTCGCTCTGCTCTTGAGCCAGGTGAGACGGTTTCAAACCTTTTACCGTACCGGCGTCTTTCTCCCGACCGTCCTCTCCACGGCGGTGGTAGGGGTCCTGTGGCTTTACATTTACCATCCGGACGCAGGGCTGCTGAACAATTTTCTGCGCCTGCTGAAGCTCGACTCCCTGACCCAGTATTGGCTGTCGGATCCCAAGTGGGCGATGATCAGCGTTTTGGTCGCCAATGCCTGGCAATGGACCGGTTTTTACGTCGTGCTGGTGCTGGCGGCGATACTGGGAGTGCCGCGTGAGCTGACGGAGGCGGCGGAGATTGACGGGGCCAATGCCTGGCAAAAAACGTGGTTTATCACGCTGCCGCTGATCCGGCCCGTCCTGGTGGTCATCTTCTTGCTCAATGTTTCCGGCTCGATGAAGGCGCTCGACATCATCATGGTGATGACAGAAGGCGGACCGTTCCAGACGACCGATGTGCTCGCCACCTACATGGTCACGAAGGCATTCCGCGAATACGAATACGGCTATGGAAGCGCGATTGCCGTCGTGATCTTTCTGCTCACGCTGCTGTTTGCCTGGATCATCCAGCGGGCCAACAAAAAAGAGCAGGAGGTGGAGCTCTGATGCGCACCTGGCTGTACCGCCGGAATGTCATTCCCCACATGCTTTTGACTGTATACGTCCTCGTCACCTTGTATCCGCTCGTCTGGCTGGCGATCTCGTCATTGAAGACGCAGCGGGAAATTACAGAAAGCCCCTGGGGACTGCCGTCGAGCTTTCAGTGGCAAAACTACGTGGAAGCGTGGAAGACGGCGAAAGTGAGCACGTATTTCTTCAACAGTCTCTACATCAGCACAGTCTCCTGCATCTTGATCGTCATCATCGGCTCGGCGGCGGCGTTTGCCATCACGCGGATGAATTTCCCCCGGTTGAGCAGATGGGTCTATCAGTTTTTTCTGCTCGGTCTGGTCGTTCCGGGCGGGGCGCTGCTCATCCCGCTCTACCGGCTGCTGCAGGAGATGAAGCTGATCGACACGCACTTGTCCCTGATTTTGATCAACGCCACATTCGCTCTGCCCGTCACGATCTTTATCCTGTCGGCTTTTATGAAGGCCATCCCGAGGGAGCTGGAGGAAGCGGCGATTGTAGACGGCTTGGGCGCGTTCGGCTTGTTTGTGCGGATCATCCTTCCGGTGACGATGCCGGCGATCGTGACCGTATTTATTCTCAACTTTATCAATGTGTGGAACGAATTCATCATGGCACTGCTGTTTCTCTCCAAGGAAACGCTGCGGACCCTCCCTGTCGGCATGTCCGTGTTCAAGGATGCGTTTCAGACAAACTACGCGCTGCTGTCCGCGGCGGTCATGTACAGTGTCGTGCCCGTCGTGATCGTGTACCTCTTTTTGCAGCGAAAAATCATTGAGGGGGTAACGGCGGGCAGCGTGAAAGGATAAGCCGTATGCTGCGTAACCTGCGCCATAAATTGATTGTCGCGTTTATCGGATTTATCATCATCCCGCTCTGCCTGCTCGGGGCAGTCACGTATGTTCTCTCGCAAAACGCCATTCAGCAGCGCTACGGCGAGCATACGGAAGAGACGCTGAAGGCTTTGGGCAGAAATCTCCAGTACGTTTTATCGGAGATTGGCAATGTCTCCGATGCCGGGATCACCAGCCCTGCCCTCCAGCCGTTTCTCACGGCCAACTCAACCTCGCAGGCCAACGAGCTTCTGGAGACGAACGAGGCGGAGATGGCACTGCGCCGCGTTTTTTTCATCCACCCGGCTGTGCAGTACGTAGCGTTGTACCGGCTCGATGGGCGCATGTTCAAAACGTTTCGCCCGCAGGGGCAGACGATTCCGTACGAGACATTTATCCATCATCCGATTGTCGGGCAGGCCATCGAGAAAAACGGCCACCCCGTGTGGATAGGTCCGTATGAACAGCCTGATCTGAGCGCAAACGACAAGGTATTTACGCAGGTGCGTCTCGTCAAGGACATGAACAACTTTGACGACAGGGCCATTCTTCTGATGGAAGTGAAAATAAACGAGCTGCACCGGATGTTTTCCCAGACGCCGCTGTCCTATCGGCAGAACGGCCGCTATCTGATCGCGAACAAGCAGGGGGCGGTTCTGTACGATTCGCGAACGGAGCTGGGCGGCACCAACCTCTTGAGGTCAGCTCCGTTTCAGCCGGATCTGGAGTATCAGAGCTATCGGGGCATGCTGCAGGACGAGGACAGCCTCTTTTCTGTCTACAAGCTGCCCGCGAGCGAATGGTACCTCGTTTCCGTCGCTTCCTGGGCGACTGTCTCCCACGACAGTACGACGATTGCCCGCTGGGTCGGCGGGGTCTTGCTGCTTTCCCTGATCGCCGCACTCCTTTTCAACATGCTGTTCGTCAACAGAATCACCCAGACGATCATTCAGATCGTGCGTTTGATGAAGCGGGCCGAGCGGGGGGACCTCACCGTTCGGGCAAAGCCGTCCGGGGACGACGAGCTGACGAGGCTGGCCGGAGGGTTCAACAGCATGGTCGGAACGATCCAGCATCTGCTGGAGGAGGTGAAGCGGGAGCAGGAGCGAAAAAAGCGGGCGGAGCTTGCACTGCTTCAGGCACAGATTCACCCGCATTTCCTGTTTAACACGCTGGAGTCGATCAATGTACTGGCGATCCAGAATGAAGGGCACAGGGTAAGCCAGATGATTTACCGGCTGGGCAATATTCTCCGCATCAGCATCAGCGACCGGGAGCACATCCCGATCAGGCGCGAGCTGGAGCATTTGCGCAGCTATCTGGAAATTCAATCGTTCCGGTTTGAAAATCTGTTCTCCTACGAAATTCAGATACCTGTTCATTTGTATGAGTACTCGATCCTCAAGCTAACCCTGCAGCCGCTCGTAGAAAACAGCATCCAGCACGGCTTCGAGGGAATCAGCCGGCCCGGATTCATCTCCATTACAGCGGAAGAGAGACAGGACTCGATTGTTCTCACTGTCCGCGACAACGGCAAGGGAATGACCGCAGACCAACTGGCCCTGCTGGCTGAGTCCGGCATGAGGAAGCAAGCGGAAGGGCAGGCAAAGGGGGCTACAGACGGCCGTCTGGCGAGGGACCGGAACGCGGAAAATGTCTCTTTGCAGGGACGCTCGGACCGCCGGGGCCTGGGCGTGGCCAACGTCGCTGACCGGATACGGATTTCCTATGGAAGGGCGTACGGACTCTTTCTGTGCAGCATGCCGGGCGAAGGGACGACGGTGCGGTGCGTGATTCCGAAGTACAGTCAGGAGGAGTTGCATGAGGCTGAACGTCATGCTGGTGGATGATGAGATTCATATTCTGAAAAATTTGAACATGGTCATCCCGTGGGAGATGCTGGATATGCAGGTCGTCTCCCTGGCGCAAAACGGGGCCGAAGCATGGGCCGCCTTTCAGGAGCATCGGCCTGATCTGATTTTGTCCGACATTCGCATGCCGATCATGGACGGAGTCTCTTTGGTCAAGGAAATTCGCGACGCGGGAGAGGCGTGCGAGGTGATCATGCTGACGGGCTTCACCGATTTTGAGTACACCCGCTCGGCGATCCGCTACGGTGTCAAGGACTACATCGTCAAACCGATCAACTATCAGGAGCTGCATGAGGTGATCGAGAGGGTAGGCGGGGAAATCCGCCAGCGCAAGCAGGCCCGCTTGCTGGAGGAAAAAGTGTGGCGGGAGTTTACCGAGCTGGCCAAGCAAAAGTACTTGTTCGATGCGCTGATGGGGCAAGCGGCAGGGCATAGCCATTACACAATCACGGGGAAAACGCAGACGTGGGGGGAGAAATATGCAGTGTTCGTCGCCGATCTGGACGATTACCCGCAGCTTGCTCGTCACTGGAGCCATGAGGAACGCAACCTGTGGAATTTTTCCGTGCAAAACGTGCTCCGCGACAGCTTTTCCTCGGTTGTGGGAAAAGAGAGTGCCTTGGTCCTGACAATGCGCGAGGGCGAATGGTGTTTGCTGGCGTTGAGAGAAAGTCCACTGGAGGAAGCGGAGATACGCTCCTGGGCAAGCCGCCTGCAAAAGGCCGTCTCCCAACACCTCGCTTTCTCGATCAGCGTCGGCTACTATACGGAAATTGTTGCCGTGCCGGAGCTTTCCGCTGTCTACCAGCAGGTGAAAAAAGCGATTCACTTCGATCTCGCACGTCACGAGAAGGCGATTTTTGCTGTAGAGCCGGAGACATCGCAAGAAAGCGCCACCGGGTACAACTGGTGGAGTCTTCTCGAAGAGCTGCTGTCCGGTTTGAAGCGGCATGACCTGGCCTCGATCAAGCGGACGCTTTCCCGCATGCGAGATGACCTGCAGCCTACGTCCAGATATTCGCTGACGCGGACGGAGCAAATCCTGCGCTATTATCTGCTCCATCTGGTGCGGGAGATGAAGGACATGCAGATTATCACCGGACAGCTTGAGGAGCTGGTCTGGATGAAGCTGGAGCGGGCGCAGGGGATCAGGGAGCTTTTGCAGGTCATTCATCAGGTCCTGGAGGACAGCATCCGGGAAAGCGTAAAAAAGAAGACCGGCGACGTGCTGATGATCAGGGCGATGGAATACATCCAAAAGCACCTCACCCGGGATTTGGGCGTAGAAGAGGTGGCCGGGCATCTCGGCATCAGCTCCAGCTACTTCAGCCTTTTGTTCAAGCAGCATACGCGGCTCACTTTTGTCGAGTATTTGACACAGCAGCGAATGGAGCGTGCCCGTTTTCTCCTGTCCATGAGCGGAAAAACCATTCATGAAATCAGCCGGGAAGTGGGCTATCCGGACCGGCGGTATTTTTCCAAAGTATTTCAAAGGAACATCGGACTTACGCCGTCGGAATACCGCGAGCAGGCAGCACAAAAAGAATGAGGGAGTGGAGCGAAATGAGAACGATCGGAGATTTGAGCTTGCGAGAAAAAATCGGACAAATGCTGGTGTGCGGCTTTGACGGCCATCAACCGACGGACGGGATTCGCGACTTGATCCGGCAATACGGGCTGGGCAACATCATCTACTTTAGCCGCAATGCCGGCTCGGTAGAACAAGTGCACAGGCTTTCAAGCGAGCTAAAGCAGTGGGCGGCAGAGCACAGCGACATTCCGCTGGGCATCGCAATTGATCAGGAGGGCGGGATGGTAACCCGTGTGACGAACGGAGTCACGCCCTTGCCGGGAAATATGGCCATTGGAGCTACCCGGGATGAGTCTGCCGCTTTTGAATTGGCCAGGATTAGCGGAAGTGAACTTCGTTTATTAGGCATAAATATAAACTTTGCTCCCGCAGTGGATATCAACAATAACCCGCTCAATCCCGTGATCGGCGTCCGCTCCTACGGGGAAACGCCGGAGCTGGTGAGCAGGATGGGGGTTGCGGCGGTTCGCGGCTTCCAGTCGGCGGGGATCGCGGCGACGGTGAAGCACTTCCCCGGACATGGGGATACGAGCGTGGACTCGCATTTTGACATACCAGTTCTCCCGCTTGATCGCAAGCGCTTGGAGCAGCTGGAGCTGGTGCCGTTCAAAAAGGCGGTGGAAGCGGGAGTAGACATGGTGATGACAGCGCATATCGTGCTGCCCGAAATCGAGCCGAATAAGCTGCCGAGCACGTTGTCTCCCGCAGTCATTACCGGTATTTTGAGAGAAGAATGGGGCTATGACGGCATCGTGATTACCGATTGCCTGGAGATGGACGCGATCGCCGCTCATTACGGTGTGGGGCCGGCTGCCGTCATGGCAGTCGAAGCAGGAGTCGACCTGATCATGGTCAGCCACCGGTACGACCGTCAGCGGGAAGCGTTTGAGGCCCTGCTGCAAGCCGTTATAGACGGCAGAATCTCTGAGGAGCGCATCGACCGATCCGTCACGAGAATCTTGCGGCTCAAGCAGCAGCGAAAGATGGAGGAGGCCATGCTTCCCTGGGAAGCTGTCGAACCCCGGCTGGAAGCAGCGGAAGAGCGGCGGACTGCCGAGCGGATCAGCGAGCAAAGCATCACGGTCGTAAAGGATGAAGGGAAGAACCTGCCGCTGCGGAGAGGAGCGGACACATGCGTCATCTGGCCGGTGGTCAGGGCGGCCAACGACGCGGACGAACGCTACGCGGACAAGGAGACGCTCGCTTCTTACCTGAGCAGTATGGGGATGCAGATTGTTGAAAACGTCGTAGCGACGAACCCGACACCCGAAGAGATCGCACAGGCAGTCGCCTCCAGCAAAGGCTTCGGGCAGGTCATCGTCGCCACGTACAATGCCGCCTTTTTCCCCGGGCAATCCAAGCTGGTCGACGAGCTGCTCGCCGTCCACGGAAAACGGCTGATCGTCGCAGCCATTCGCAATCCGTTTGATTACTCCCTCTTTCCCGAGGCGGGGACGTATGTATGCAGTTATGAAAGCAGACCGCTCGCCATGCAATCGCTGGCACGGGTGCTCACGGGCCGCGTTTCGCCGACGGGAAAGCTGCCGGTCACGCTGTCGACAAACTTTGCCTTCGGCTGGAGAGGGTAGTTGCGTTACAATAGAGGAGG
Organism: Brevibacillus sp. FSL K6-6036; assembly: GCF_037964015.1. NCBI lineage: Bacteria > Bacillati > Bacillota > Bacilli > Caryophanales > Paenibacillaceae > Brevibacillus > Brevibacillus sp. FSL K6-6036. Next base: position 3,803,100 of record NZ_CP150173.1, on the reverse strand, counting down.
ACAAGGATCGATGAACGAATTTCAAGTCAGAGCGATTACACCGGAAGACAGGGGATGGCTGGCGGGCTTTTTGGAACAGCAGTGGGGCAGTCCGCAGATGGTCTACGGGGATCAAGTGTACCATTGCGACCAGCTTCCTGGTTTTGTCGCCCTGTACGGGGAAAAGACAGCGGGCTTGGTTACGTATACAGAGACAGGGGATGGTTGGCAGATCGTCTCCTTGGACAGCCTCCGCGAGGGAATGGGGATCGGCAGTGCCCTCATGCTCGCGGTAGAGCGGGCGGCTATGCAAAATGGAATAAAGCGGATATGGCTTTTGACGACCAATGACAATCTGAACGCGCTGCGTTTTTATCAAAAGCGCGGCTACGAATTGGTCGAGGTACGGCGAAACGCTGTGGAGCAGGCGAGAAGGCTGAAGCCCTCTATTCCCGTGATTGGCACGGACGGCATCCCTTTGCGAGACGAGATCGAGCTGGAGAAGCCGTTGAAGCTGGAATAACTGGTAAAGCTGGAACAGCTAATGAAGCTGGAGGAACCGTTTAAGCCGGAACAGCTGATGAAGCTGGAATACCCGGCGAGGCTAGGGCAAACCGTTTGCTTCCCCGTCAGGCGCAAGTCGCTCACAAGGCAGAAATCGTCTCAACACTAGCAGCATACGCATGGAGGGATACACAATGTCAGATAGATTTGCCCTGCGGGGAAGGGTGGTAGCGAACGGACAGGACATCCTGGACGGACTGGTCGTGGTGAATGGTACTGCCGTTGAGTATGCCGGAACGGCAGACGGGTACGGAAAGGAATGGCCGGAGCAAGTGGAGCGGGTGGAGAACGGCTTTATTTGTCCGGGGTTTGTGGATATGCATATGCACGGGATTGCCGGCAGCGACACGATGGACGGGACCCCTGAAGCGCTGCAGACGATTTCCCGTGCGCTGGCGGGCTATGGCGTCACTTCGTTTTTGGCGACCACGATGACCGCTCCTTATGCTGATTTGGAAAAGGCGATCCGCAATGTGGTGGCAGTATCTCGGCAGGGAATGGACGGAGCATCCATCGTCGGAATTCATCTGGAGGGGCCGTGGATCAACCCGAGGTACAAAGGAGCGCAAAAAGAGGAAAATATCGCAGTCCCCAAGCTGGAAGATGTTCGTCGTTTGCACGAGCTGGCCGATGGTCTTATGAAAGTAGTGACGATCGCACCGGAACAGCCCGAGGCGACCGAAGCGATTCAATGGCTGAAGGAGCAGGGAGTCGTCGTTTCCGCCGGGCATACCGGCGCCAGCTTCGACCAGGCAGGGAAAGCCGTGGAGAGCGGCGTCTGCCACTTCACCCACTGCTTCAATGCGATGACGGGTCTGCATCACCGTGAGCCGGGAGTCGTCGGCGCCGCCATGTATCACGAGCAGCTGAGCACCGAGCTGATCGCCGACGGCGTGCATGTGCATCCAGCCGTCATGCGGATTTTGTACCGCGTCAAATCGGCGGCGCGGCTCGCGCTGGTCAGCGACTCCATGCGCGCGGCCGCATTGGGCGAGGGCACGTACGATCTCGGCGGACAGGAAGTGCATGTCCGCGGTGCGGAAGCCCAACTGGCAGACGGTACCCTGGCCGGGAGCATCCTGACGCTGAACCGCGCCGTGCAAAACATGGTCGTGCTGTCGGGAGTGCCGCTTGCAGAAGCAGTGGCGATGGCATCGGAAACGCCTGCCAACATCCTTGGGCTTGGCACGCAGAAAGGAAAGCTGCAAGCCGGGTTTGACGCAGATCTGGTCGTGCTTGGGGACGATTTTGAAGTGCAATCTACTTATGTAAGCGGAAGGCTTGTTTATCGGGTGCAAAAGTAGAGTGACTGGGCGCTGTTTCCCTTTCTGCTTGGTAAGAGATTGCAGTCCAGTGATTAGCTTAATAGATAACAGTGAAAGACCGCCTAACTTATTAAGCTAAAGGCGGTCTGTTTTTGGGTAAAAATAAACTTTTAGATTTATATATTAACATTAGTCCAATATAGCCTAACTTCGAATGAGTGAAAAAAACAAGACTTGTGCATTCTTGATTAAGGCTCTATTTCGTTTTCAGACGTAAATTGCAGTAGTGTCTGGGCAAAGGTTTCAAAAATCTTATAAAGGCTACTTTATACTCGGAGGGATGCGCGAAACGACTGAAATTGCAAAGTAATGACCAAATATGGATTATTATGTAACATTCTCTCTTTTGCAACGTTAATGTAAATAGGAGGTGGTATCTACTATGTAATAACAATATGTTAGAGAATTAAAAAATATTAATTACGAAAGGTGGTAGCAAGATTAATGAAAAAATTTTTATCGTTAGGTTTAGCTCTCTCACTTGCGGTTGTTGGTAATTTTACTTTAATTGAAGGTGCATCTGCTAAAATATGTGACAACGACCCTACGTCAAGTTCAGGTTGCACCCATAATTACGATGGTTCTTGGACCTATAAAAGTGGCCAGTCAGGTAGTTATAACAAGGATCATCGCGTAATTTCAGAGCGAGGAGGTACTTGGTATGAATGGGGGATGGGGAGTCTACCAGCAGGACGTGCAACATTAGAAGTATACTTAGCAAATGCTGATTTCACAAATAGGGAAGCTATGTACTATATATTGCACCAAGGTTTGACATATGAGGAATATGTTGGTTCAGTCAATCAATATTCAGCTAGATCGGGTTGGAATGAAGTGGGGACCATGAGGCTAGATTCGGGTAAGACATGGGTTATTTTATATGGTAAGGATGAGAGTGGAAGATCAAATACCCAAACAGGTGCTGACGCTGTTTCTCTGTGATAAAAACGAATATAAATGAAAGGGAGGTTTTAACAGATGAAAAAGAAATTTGTAGCCATTCTTGCAACTTCCTTAGTAGGTCTTGGATTGACTGGATTTTATACACTGAAAGGGACTGCAGCGGAATCTACATCAAACGAAAGTAGTCAACAATACTCTTCACTTGAGGCGAACTCCACTAGTCATTCCTTGGTTTCCGTTCAAAATAAAATGCTGAATGCAATTGATCATTATCAAAGTGCTACAGGTTCTTACAGGGCTATACTGACGCCAATTGGCGTGGATGAGATAGTAGATTTTGAGGTTTATCGGGGAGCAAATCCTCGAAGCCATGTCAAAGTAATGGACAACAAGAGCAAAGTACTTAAGGAAACAGCTTTTGACGGAAACATGTTCATGTCGATTAATCATACCAATAAAACATATTTACAAAACAAAACAGCAACTCAACAGCAGACTGTGGCACTCGGCCAAAACACTCCTCGCTCATATAAAAATGATCAAGGAGAATTGGTATTCGTAAAAAGGCAGGACCCCGCTTTCTCAGGGGTGGCAAATGATGTATTATTCCCTCAAGACTATGCGTTTTGGTTAACACCTGACAATCATAAAGTAGTAGGAGAAGAAAAACTGTTAAATCGTACTTCAATCGTCATTGAAGGGGAGCATGACGATCCAATTTTGGCTGAAAAACATCAATCTACCCATTTTAAAATGTGGATAGATAAAGAAACGGGAGTATTGCTAAAATTAGTAGAGACAAATAGTAAAGATGAAGTTACGAACTCCATAGAAGTCCTTTCTATCGAGTTTGATAAACAGCAAGATGTTTCATCCTTGTCCAAAATGCAAGCTGTTCCTTCTGACTATAAAGATGTTTCGAAAAAGTTGAGGGATCGTGAAAATAGAGAGCAGAAAAAATCCGAGAAGGAAAATGAAAATTGAGTACGGAGATCATTTAGTAGGGCAGTTCCAAAAGTCTATCTGATGTAGACGAAAGGGACTGCCCTTTCTTCAGTGCGTAGGAGCTAGGCTTCCCTAAGAGTAGTTAGCCAGTTTTTTAAATCAAAACTACATACAAAAACACTTTTAATCCACGCTTTGTTTTTTCGTTGATTCACTACTCCTCTCCCTCCAAACCTGCTCCAGCCCCATCACAATCATCGTCCCAAACAACAGCCCGTTGCCCAGCGTATACCGGATGACCGACGGCAGCTCCTGAAAGACAGACGGCGGGAAAAACATCGAGCCTACACCAAAGAGCAGGCCGATCCCGATGATGGTCAGGCGGCGCTGGTCGAGCTGTGTCTGGACGAGCGATTGCAGGCCGATGCCGACCATCTGGACAAAGGAGGCGAGTACCGCCGCATACGCGACCGGGCCGGGAAGCATGGTCAGCAGCCGGATCACGCCGGGGAAGAAGGCAGCAGCAGCCATGATCAGGCAGGCCAGGAGAAACGGAATGCTGCTCCTTTGACCAGTGAGCCGAACGAAGCCGGCCGAGCCGGATAGAGGCACCATTCCAACTGTCGAGAAAAGGGCGGACAGCAGATGGGAAAAACCGCCGACTACCGAGCTGCGGGAAAGCTCCGCAGGCTCCAGTCCGGGCGTTCCCGTTTGCACCTGCTTCATCGCCGCGATGCTGGCGAAGGTGTTGGACAGCAGGATCATGACGATCAATATACTCGATGCGGCCATGCCTGGATCCCACAGCGGAGCTCCCCAGGCGAGCGCTTCGGGAACCTGGAGCAAGGTCTCGGCAGGGGCCGGATGCTTCCATATGCCCGCTATGTAGAAGGCCACGCAGCCCGTCAGGATGCCGATCAGAACCGCATAGCTTTTCACCCAGCCCTTTCCGCGAAAAGAGAGAACGAGGACTGTGGAAAAAACGAGAAGAGCGAGCAGTGCCGACGTCCAATCCGCTTTCGCCGGATTGCCGCTCACACCGGCCATTCCCTGCAAAAACGTTCCGCTTACCTGCAAGGCGAGCAGAAGCAGGTATACCCCCGATACGAGCGGAGTAAACAAGGGAAGCATGCGGCGCACCAGTCCGGTCACCCCGAACAGGATGAGCAGTACGCCTGCCGCGATCATGCCGGATTCCAAAAGCTGGAGCGTTTCGGATACATTGGCGCCGGTACGGACAGCGGTCTCTCCCATGATGATAAAGACGACGAGCCAGGTGCCAGCCGGTCCATCCACGATGGGGAACCGGTGGCCGAGCCAGCCCTGCAAAAAGGAACTGATCCCGACGATAAAAAAGGTCCGCTGCATCAGTCCGGCAATGTCCGGATCGGGCAGATGAAAGACTTGGCCGATAACGATAGGAAGGGCGACTGCATTGGCCAGTAAAAATACCAGCCATTGCAGCGCCCCGATCCCGTGGTTTAATCCTTGTTTGTTCATGTTCACTTTAGCTTATCTCCGTTTAGTTGAATTTGATTATTCGAATCGTTCGGTATGTGATTCAGGGGATCGGGTGAAGAAGAGGGTCAGACGTTATTTGCGATCCGTGAACTTCTCATGAAACACGCTATCGCTTAAAAGGAAGCGTCTCTTGTTAAAAGACGGACAGCAGATGATGAGGAATCTTCTCCGCATCCACGTCTACGCATACTTCGATTTCATGGCCTTCGCTCGGCTTGGTGCGCAGATCGGCCACTACTGAACCGGCGCAGTACACACCCTCAGTCTCGATGCTTACTTTCATCGTTTGCGTGCGAACCACCCATGGCATACGCGCTACGAGAACCGTAAGCGGATCATGCGTCGGGCAAGCGCCCATCAGGTTGTCTACTTGCCAATAGAAGCGGAAATAATGCTGCAGGGCGTCGTTCATGTACTGCACGATCGGCTTGTTTTCCGGGCGGCAGTAGCCTGCGGCTGCATCGAGGTGCTGCTGTGTCAGTCTGACCTTCATCGTAACGTCCAGTCCGACCATGGTGATTTTCAGGCCGGATTTCATAACAGCCGCGACTGCCTCAGGATCGCCGCGGAAGTTGGCTTCCGCTTTCGGCGTCACATTGCCGGGAGCAAAGACCGTTCCGCCCATGATATAGACGCGCTTCACTTTTTTCGGAAGCTCCGGATCGATCTCGAGCGCTTCCGCCAGGTTGGTCAATCGGCCGAGGGTGACCAAGGTCAATTCCCCGCCCAATTCATTTGCCTTGCGGACGATAAACTGAGCCGCCGACTCGGAGAGTGCCTGCTGCTCGGAAGCGGGCAGGTCCACGTCTCCGATCCCGTTGTTCCCGTGAACGTGGGAGACCGGGCCGGCCCATTCGCGGGTGAGCGGCTTGGCAGCTCCCATGGCTACCGGGACTTCATAGCCGGGATTGGCCAGCTTGATCAAGCGCAGAGTGTTGTCAGTTGCCTGCGCCACACTGGCGTTGCCAAATACCGTAGTGATGCCTTCTACTTTGACATCTGGCGCTTTCAATGCGTGAAGGATCGCGAGAGAATCATCAATACCGGTGTCTGCGTCGATGAGCATTCTGATTACGTCTGTCATGGCAAATACCTCCAAAAAGTTCATTCCCCGATCAAAAGGCGATGGGGAATGGAATGAATTTACGTAAATAAAGTTTTGCGATGCTTGCGGATGGCGTAAACAACGAGCGCGACGATCGTTACGATGTACGGCACCATCTTGATGAATTGGCTCGGAATGACATTTCCGGGTGTCGTTTCGATAATCATCGTCATCGCTGTTGCCAGCGCAAACACGGCGGAACCGGCTAAAATTCCAAACGGATTGCGGTTTCCGAAAATGACGACGGCAAGCGCCAAAAATCCGGTACCGGCTGTCATGTCGCGAACGAACATGCTGGTCATCCCCATCGAGAGATAAGACCCTGCCAAGCCGGCGAAGAAACCGCTCCAAACGAGTGCCGAATACTGAATCCGTACGACCGGAATCCCGAGTGAGCGGGCTGCGCCTGGTTCTTCCCCGGTGGCACGCAAATGGGTTCCATAAGGAGTGTGGTACAAAAGATAGTAGCAAAAGACAACTGCGAGAATGGAAACCCAGACCATCAAGTTATGTCCGCTCAACAGCTTCCCGATAAATGGAATTTGATCCAGGAACGGAATGACGATATTGGGAATGGACACTGGATTCTCCGGTACATAGCTACCGTGGGAATCGTACAAAATGCTCATCATCAGTACCGTGATGCCGGCGCCGAAAATATTGACGGCAAATCCGGTGACGATGATGTCCACGTTCATTTTCAGCGAGAAGAACGCCATTGCGTAGCTGACAATCATTGCGGCAAGCACGCCGGCAGCCATCCCGATGATCCAACTGCCTGTAGCAGAACCTGCAGCGACCGAAGTAAATGCGGATACGAGCATCAGTCCTTCGATCCCGATGTTGATTACACCGGCACGGTCGGTCATCAGACCGCCCAATGCCCCGAGCAGAATAGGGGGCATCATCCGCAGGAGGATGACAAACAGCGTTAAGTTAATGGTTTGTTCCCACAGACTACTTAGCAACGCGCTCACCTCCACGGGACGACATCAGTTTGCGCTGTTTCAGGTAAGCGAAGATCGCTTGAGAAGAGACGAAAATCACCAACAATGCTTGAATAATGATTGCCAAATCTCGAGGAACGTCGCTGTTTGCCTGCATGATCTGGCCGCCTACCTGCAAATAGGCATAGAAGAAGGCCGACAGCAAAACAGCGATAGGGTGGTTGCGAGCCAAAAGAGAGACGATGATTCCGTCAAATCCGAGGCCGGCAGAAAAGTTGTCTTTCAACGTTCCGTGAAGGCCGATCACTTCGACGGTACCGCCCAGACCGGCAAGTGCGCCGCTGATGGCGATACTGAGAATCAGCACTTTTTTCGGCTTGATGCCGCCGTACTCCGCAAACAGCGGGTTTTTCCCTACTGTGCGAAGCTCATAACCGGTTTTGGTCTTGTACAGCAGCAGGTATACAGCCAGAGCTGCCAGCAGGGCAAGCAGGAAGCCCGCGTGTGTAGGGAATCCGTCAAACATGGGTCCCAGCTTCGCGCTTTCCTGTACAAACGGAAGACGGGCAAAGCCGCCGCTGTCCGGTGCCTTGAAAACGTAGTTCAGCAAATAAGAAACAAACAGCGTGGCGATAAAGTTAAACATCAACGTAGAAACGATCTCGTCAGCTTTGAAATAAGCCTTTAGCACACCGGGCAAAAAGCCGTATAACGCTCCTCCGATCAGCGCCGCTAGAACTACGAGCGGAATGTGAACCCAAGGAGACATGTCAGGCAGATAGACGGCCACCAAAGCACCGGTCAACGCACCGATATACAACTGACCTTCTGCCCCCATGCTGAACACGCCGCTTTGAAAGACGACGACAATCGCCAGACCAGTGAAGACGAGAGGAATCATCCGGTTGAGAATCGAACCGAAGCTGAACAGCGTCGTGAACGGTTCGATCAGCAATGCTTGCAGCGCCGCGACAGGCTCATCGCTCACGAGAAAGATGACGAAGATACCGATGACCAGCGCCGCGACAATAGCCAATAAGATACCGAGGAGATCGAGGTATACTGCACTTCGCTGATTCATGTGGCACTCGCCCTCTTTTCTTGCTTTTTAACGCCCAACATGTAGAAGCCGATTTCTTCTTCGGTCAGGCTCTCTGAATTTTCCAAAATAACGGCCAGCTCTCCATTGTAGAGAACCCCGATCCGGTCGCTCAGGCTCATCACTTCTGACAGGTCGGCAGAGACGAGCAGGACCGCTGCTCCTTCGTCGCGCTTTTTGACGATCTCCTTGTGGATGAACTCGATGGAGCCGATGTCGACGCCTCGCGTCGGCTGGGCGGCGATCAGCAGCTTGGGATTTTTGGAAATCTCCCGGGCGACGACGATTTTTTGAATGTTTCCGCCTGACAGTGCCCCCGCCAGCGTATCGCGGCTCTGGGTGCGAATATCAAATTCCTGGATCAGCTTGTCCGCATGCTCATTGATTTTCTTTTGATTGAGAAAGAGACCGCGTCGAAACGATTTGTCACGATACAAATCCAGGATCAAATTTTCCTTGATAGAGGAAGTCAGGCAGGCACCTCTGGTCTGTCGATCTTCCGGAATGTGGCCAATCCCGATGTTGCGAATTTCTTCGATGCTTTTTCCTGCCAAATCTTGGCTGAGAAAGGTAATGCGGTCCTTGAAGTTTTTGCGGAAGCCGGTAATGACTTCGATCAATTCAGTCTGGCCGTTTCCTTCCACACCGGCGATGCCGAAGATTTCACCAGCTCGCACCTGGAAGGAAATATCGTTCAACACCTGCTTGCCCGTTTCTGATACATAGCTGACCTCATCGAGTGAGAGAACGGTCTCTTTGGGCTTGGCGGGCTGCTTTTCGACCCGCAACAGCACATCCCGTCCTACCATCAAGCGCGAAATCTCTTCTTTGGAGGTTTCGGAGGTAATCAGGGTAGAGATGGTTTTTCCTGCACGCAAAACCGTGATTCGGTCGGAAATTTCCATGACTTCATTCAGCTTGTGCGTGATAAAGATGATCGTATAGCCTTGTGACACCAGCTTCTTCAAAGATTGGAACAGTTCATCCGTTTCCTGAGGGGTGAGGACCGCGGTCGGCTCATCGAGAATGATGAGCCGCGCTCCACGGTACAAAACCTTCAAGATTTCTACGCGCTGCTTCAGGCCTACGGAAATGTTCTCTACTTTGGCATTCGGATCGACCTTGAGGCCGAACTCTTGAATCAGACGTTGCGTTTCCGCGATGGCTTTTTGATGGTCGGACAGGACACCCTTTGTCGGCTCGGAGCCGAGCACGATGTTTTGGGCGACAGTGAAGGAGGGGACCAGCATAAAATGCTGGTGCACCATCCCGATTTCGTATTTGATCGCATCTTTTGGACTCTTCAGAACGACTTTGTCGCCCCGGTAAAAAATATCCCCTTCGGTAGGGCTCTCAAGACCGAACAAAATCTTCATCAGTGTCGATTTTCCTGCACCGTTTTCGCCTACAAGTGCATGGATTTCGCCTTGTCGGACGGAGAACGAAACGCCTTGATTGGCTTTTGTGCCATTCGGATACACCTTGTGTATATTGCGCATTTCCAGCAGGTCAGCCATGGCGTACCTCCTAATTCATCTTGATTAATCTTGTTTAATCTTGATTTCTCCGCTGACTACTTTTACTTGAAGCTCGTCCATCTTGTCGCGGATTGCTTGCGGAACATGCTCGTTGTACAGATCGTCCTTCGCCAGGCCTACACCTTCTTCGTAAATACCGAGAGACTCGTTTTGGCCGAATGGCAGGTCGCCTTTTTTGTACAAATCGATGGCGCGGTAGATCGAGTTTCCAACGTTTTTCAGCATAGAGGTAAGAACGTGACCCGGTTGTACCATGTTTTGGTTGCTGTTGACACCGATTGCATATTTGCCGGATTCTTTAGCCGCTTCCAGACCGCCGATACCTGCAGGACCAGCAACGGTGAAGATGATGTCAACGTTTTGGGAGTTGTATTGGGCCAGGGACAGCTCTTTGCCTTTTGGCGCATTGTTGAAGTCGCCGACAAAGGAAGAGATGACTTTTACTTCAGGATCGATAAACTGTGCGCCTTGCTCATAACCAGCTTTAAAGTCGTTGATGATCGGAATGTCCATACCGCCGAGGAAGCCGATGGTTTTATCCGGGTTGGCCGCTTTCAAATCTGTGCTCGTAGTTACCATCGCGGCAAAAGCGCCAGCCAGGAAGGAGCCTTCGCGTTGGTTGTATCTCACAGAGTAGATGTTTGGCACATCGGTAATGGTTTCATCAAAATAGATGAACTTTTGCTCAGGATAACGCTTGGCCAGATCGATCGTCGTTTCTTTCATTTGGCTTGTCCCAACGACAATGACCTCGTATTTTTTGCTTGCGACCATGGATTCCAGACCGGTAGGCCAGTCGGATTGGTTAGCTCCGCCTTGAACGGTTTTTACTTCGATGCCCAGCTCTTTTTCCGCTTTGTCCAGTCCTTCTTTCGCGGAGTCGAAGAACCCGCTGTCTCCCAGGTTTCCGCTTACATAGTAGCCGACAGACAATTTCTTTTCTGCCGATGCATCTGTTTTTGCATCGCCTTTGCTCGCCTCTTTCGGCTTCGCAGCGTTGTCAGCTCCGGAACCTCCGCCGCAGCCGGTCAAGGCCATGGACAGAATCAAAAGACTTGCTCCAATTTTTCCCAACAGACTTTTCTTCATGTTGTTTCCCCCATTTTTTATATGAAAATTAGTGAAACCGATGGAATTATTCCGGCTGCAGGAGCTGCAATGCGAACGCTTTCACTTCATCCAGCGTTGGCATTCCAGCCTGTGCGCCAAATCGGGTAACGGCAAGTGCCGATACTTTTCCGGCAAAGCGGACGGCCTTGTCCAGTTCGTAGCCGATTGACAGGGCGTAGCCAAGGCCAGCGTTGAAAGCATCGCCGGCGCCGGTCGTATCCATGACCTGCACATGATGGGCCGGGACGGATACGAGATTTTTCCCCGACTCCTTGTACACAGAGCCTGCTGCGCCAAGTGTAGTGACCACACAGCGGGGACCCATTTCCAGGAGGGCATCGATTGCTTTTTCGAGGCCGTCTCCATAAGGGTCAATACCGGTGAGCAGGTAAAGCTCGGAGCGGTTTGGCGTCATGTAGTCGACAGACTGCATCAGGCCCAAAGGAAGCTTTTGAGCAGGTGCTGGATTCAAAATGACGGTTTTCCCGTGCCGCTTCGCCAGCTGTGCCGAAGCGACTACTGTCTCCAACGGTATCTCCAGCTGGAGGAGGACCAGATCGGCAGCGGCAATTGTCTCCTCGAGTCCTTCGATATTCTCGGGCAGGCAAAGTGCGTTTGCCCCAGGAACGACGACAATGTGATTGTCATCGTGAGCAATCATGATAGAAGCAAGACCAGTAGGAGCATCGGAAGTCTTGGTCACGCGCTTGGTGACGACCTGGTTGTCTGCAAGCGACTGTGTCAGCGCTCCTCCGAAAGCGTCGTCACCAACCATTCCGACCATGACGGTATGTGCTCCCAGCCTGGAAGCGGCTACGGCCTGATTCCCGCCTTTGCCGCCGGGGATGAAGTGAGCCCTGGTGCCTGTAATGGTCTCTCCCACTTGTGGAAAACGGGGAGCTTCGACGACGATGTCCATATTCAGACTCCCGATGACCACAATGTTTGGTTGTCTCATGGTGTTTTCATGTCCTTTCTCGTAGAGCCTCTTGCGATCAATTCCACATCGAATTCATAGATTTGATTGTCAACAGCCACTCCCTCGATTTTTTGAATCAATAAGCGGGTCGACAATGCTCCCATGTCATAAATCGGCTGAGAGATGGTCGTCAACTCCGGCTCGGTAATTACGGTCAGCTCGATGCCGTCAAAGCCGCACAGGGCGACTTGATTCGGAACGGACAAGCCCATTTGCTGCAATTTTTTCAAAGCCCCGAGCGCCATCAGGTCATTGCCGGCAAAGATGCCGTCCACGTCGGGATGACGGGCCAGCAGATGTTCGACGGCCTCCATCCCTCCGTTGATCCGGAAGTGGCCGGGGACCATCAGGCTCGGGGTAAACCACTCAAAATGACGGACGGAGTCCTCGTAGCCGAGCAGTCGCTCTTTTCCTGTCGCCGTTTCCTGCGGTCCGTAGATGTGGGCGATTTTTTTGCACCCGATCTCCAGCAGATGGCGGACAGCCAGGGTCGCTCCCTCGTAATTCTTGGAGCGGACGACATAACAGGAGGCTTTTGAAGGAGCACGATCGAGAAGGACGAGTGGAATGCCGGCTTCGTTCATGGCGCTGATATCGGCCGCCTTCAATGAATGCGTGGCAAACAGAATGCCGTCAACATACCGTTTTTTCAGCACGTTGATATACGTTTGCTCTTTGCCGGAATCGTTGTCGGAGTTGCAGATCAGTACGGTATACCCGTACAAACGAGCGACGTCTTCCACTGCACGGGCCAGCTCGGAAAAAAACGGGTTGGAAATATCGGGCATGATGATTGCGATCGTTTCCGTTTTTTTGCTGGCCAAGCCTCTCGCCACTTTGTTCGGTTCGTAGTTCAACATTTTGATGGCCTGCTGCACGGCCTGTTCCGTTTCTTTGTTGACGTAACCGTTCTTGTTGATGACACGGGAGACAGTTGCTACCGAGACACCGGCGAGCTTAGCCACATCTCTAATCGTTGCCAATCAGCACCATCCTCTTTGTAATCAGGATTGCAATGAAAAACCGATTACATATTGATGAAAAAGGGTGAAAACCTAGATTTTTCAGGCGTTTGCGAGTGTTTTTGATCATTGTGTGTAACCGGTTACACATCGGATAGGTCTAATAGTGAGCGATTAAGGATAATCTTGTCAAACATAAGATTCAGAATTTTTTGTTTCCATTATTTAGAAAATTTATGTAAATCTCTCCTCTGGCAAGGATGGAGTCCGACAGGGAAAACGATCGGACTGATCGGAATCAAAGGAAACGAAGGGATGAGAAGCGAAAATGGAGAGAATGAGAAACAGGCGATGTTAGAAAGCGGGGAAATCAGAGATGAATATTGTTGTTGTCGGCAGTCTCAATATGGATCTCGTATCGCACGTCCCTCGCTTGCCGAAAGCGGGGGAAACGATTACGAGCACATCGTTTCAAACCATTCCGGGAGGGAAGGGCGCCAATCAGGCTGTAGCCGCGGCAAGGCTGGGCGCTAACGTGCATATGATCGGAAAGGTGGGCTGCGATACATATGGGGACATGCTGCTGGAAAGCTTGGCTGATTCACTCGTAAATACAGGAGGCATCGGGAGGGAGGGGACGACGGGAATGGCCTTGATCAACGTCAGCGGCCGCGGCGAGAACAATATTGTGCTTGTTCCGGGCGCCAATGGCATGATGGGAAAGGCGGACATTGATCGGCACATACGGCTGCTGGAGGGCTGTGACGTTCTGTTGGTTCAACTGGAAATCCCGCTTGCAGTCGTGGAATATGCAGTCAAACTGGCGCATGATAGGGGCAAACTGGTTGTTTTGAATCCGGCTCCCGCCCAATCGCTGTCGCCTTCGTTTTTGCGGCATGTCGATACGGTCACTCCCAATGAAACGGAGCTTGAGCTTTTGTCGGGAATGCCCGTAGAGACGCTGTCCGAAATCGAAGCGGCTGCGGAAAAGCTGCTCGGACTAGGTCCGAAGCGTATCGTTGTGACGATGGGAGAGAAGGGGGCGCTCATCGTCAATGCGGATGGAGCGACACACATCCCCGCCCTTAAAGTGCAGGCGGTGGATACGACGGCTGCGGGGGATTCCTTTACGGCAGCCTTTACCGTCGGAATGGCAAAGGGGATGACCGACGAAGAGGCGGGCACATTCGCCAGCAGGGTTGCGGCGATTGCCGTGACCAGGCACGGAGCGCAGCCTTCCCTGCCGACCCTCGCGGAGGTGGATGCCCTGCAGGCAGAATAAACATGAAAGACAGGGAACGGCTGCAGCGGCGCCACCACAATGGAACGCTGCAGCCAGGTCCAAGGACAGGCAGCGTAAATTAAGCCTGCTGATCCAGCAGCTCCATCACCCAGCGGCACCAGTTCAGCTCCTCGCGCATACTGCTAACTCCCCTGCTCAAGAGGATGTATTCGCCGAAATACGGTGAACCGTGGTCTTGAGGCGTACCGTCGCAAGCAAGCTTCAGCTCTTCCAAAAAGGTTTCATACATGTTCAGTTGTTCCAGGCAATGGGCTTCTCTTTCTTCAAACAGCTTTCGAGCGGTGTTGCGGTCAGTCAGCCAGAGGCAATACGTTTTCAGAAACAGCTCGTCGCGCAGGACCGGCTCGGAGGTGGACTGGGTCAGCCACTCGCGAAGTGCAGTCCGCCCTTTTTCTGTAATGGAATACACTTTCTTGTCTGGCCGATCTGTCTGCGGAACCCGCGTAAATTCCAAATAGCCCTCCTGCTCCATCTTGGCCAGCAGAGGATAGATTTGACTGTGTTTGGCCTGCCAGAACGGTTGCAGTTGGAGCATCAGGTCATAGCCGGAGCTGGGTGTACGCGCTACCAGTCCAAGCAATCCATACGCCAGAGTGTTCAAGGGTGTACCCTCCTGATTCCTATTAATAGCGTAATTATATAAAGAGAGGACAGGGGTTTCAACCGAGCCTTGAGCTGTTGAAAGCCTCTTTTTTTGACGTTTCGCTAAATTGCTGGTAGTAGTGTGTGTAAAGAATGGATAGGTTATTTTCAGCAGGTGGGCCGCAAAGGTCACTGAGCATGCTCTCTCGCGTTCTTGCAGGCCGAAATATAACCCTGGCCGGGTATCAGTTCCTTCGGTGTTTGAAACAATAAGGGGGAACATCAGGAGGGATGGCAGCATGGCTTGGGTTTATTTGGTGATTGCGGGATTGTTTGAAGTCGTTTGGGCGATCGGGTTGAAATACAGCGAAGGGTGGAGCAAGCTGGTGCCGAGTGCAATTACTGTAGTTGGCATGGGCATCAGCTTTTACTTTTTGTCTATGGCACTCAAAGCGCTTCCAATCGGGACGGCATATGCGATTTGGACGGGCATTGGCGCTGTTGGAACGGTCGTTGTCGGCATGATCGCATTTGGGGAGCCGAGCAATATCATGCGGATCGTCTTCTTGCTTTGCATCATTGCGGGGATTGTCGGATTGAAGCTGACAGCCGGAGGGTGATTGAACGGTCGGGAAGCATTTTTCTTCAGGAGCAGCAAGGTTTTCTCCTGTCGGCAAAAAAAGTTTGCGCAACCTTTCGAAACTGTTTACAAAACGTGTCATACACGATATATTTACCTAGATTGGTATGAGCAAATAGACATATTGTGAGAAGATGACCGAATGAAAACGATGATAAATCTGGAATCAATTGAAAAACACTTTTCCGGTTCTGTCGTGGTTCCGCCACTCTCCCTTTCCATCCAGGAAGGGGAATTTCTAACGCTTTTGGGGCCAAGCGGCTGCGGGAAGACGACACTGCTCCGCATGATTGCCGGCTTTGAGCAGCCGACAGCGGGGGAAATTTACCTGGACGGCAAGGCGCTGACCAGCATTCCTCCCTATCAGCGGGACATGAACATGGTTTTCCAGCAATACGCCCTGTTCCCCCACATGAATGTCGAACAGAACATTCTGTTTGGACTGAAGATGAAGAAAGTAGAGGCGGCGGAGCAACAGCGGAGGCTGGAGGAAGTGCTGCAGTACACGCAGCTTGTCGAGCTGCGCAAGCGTACGCCGAAGCAGCTCTCCGGAGGGCAACAGCAGCGGGTGGCGATCGCGCGGGCGATCGTGAACAACCCGAAAGTGCTGCTGCTTGACGAACCGCTGGGAGCACTGGATTACCAGTTGCGAAAAAGCTTGCAGCTTGAGTTGAAAAATTTGCAGAAAAATTTGGGCATTACATTTATTTACGTAACGCACGATCAAGAAGAAGCGATGGCTATGTCTGATCGCATCGCCGTCATGAACAAAGGGCGGATCGAGCAAATTGCCACGCCGGCAGAAATCTACAATCATCCCAAGACGCTGTTCGTCGCTACCTTTATCGGGGAGAACAATATTTTCAGAAGCGGCGATGCCAGCATTGCGGTCAGACCGGAGAAGATCAAGATCTATCCGAAAGATTCCGAGCTGGACAAGCATCGCAAAAACGGCACGATCACCGATATGGTTTTCCTCGGCAACATGAGCAAGCTGTTTATCCGCCTCGAGAGCGAGGAGATGACGGTGCTGGCTCATGAGTACGCGACAGAGAGCCGGGGCTGGCAGGCAGGGGATCAGGTGGCGATCGGATGGTCGCAGGCAGACGAGGTGATGCTCACTTGAAAAACGGAAAGCAGTTGAAGATTTTGGCGCTGCCGGCTTTCGTTTGGCTGGGGGCGCTCTTCGTCTTGCCGATGTTGATGATTACTGCGCTGTCTTTTATGAAGCGCGGAACATACGGGCAGGTCGTCTATGAGTTTACGCTGAACAACTACGCCCGGATGATCGATCCGCTCTACATTCAGATTTTTTTTGACACCTTTCTCGTAGCGGTGCTGACAACGGCCATTTCTCTCGTGTGCGCCTACCCGATGGCTTACTACATTTCCCGCATGGATCGGTCTGCCCAGAAGATCTGGCTGCTGCTCGTCATGATCCCGTTTTGGATCAACTTTCTGGTCCGTTCCTACGCCTGGGTCATCATCCTGCGTTCGCAGGGAGTGATCAACACGTTCCTGCTCTCGACCGGATTGATTCAAGAGCCTTTGCCCTTGCTGTACAATTTCGGCTCGGTGATGGTAGGGATGGTGTACACGCTGCTGCCGTTCATGGTCCTGCCGATTTACGTTTCGCTGGAGCAGCTCGACAGGCGGAAGCTGGAAGCCGCCTACGATCTGGGCGCAACGCCGTGGAAGACGTTTTGGCACGTAACCCTTCCCTTGACGAAATCGGGTGTCATTACCGGCTCGATTCTGGTCTTCGTCTCCTCGATCGGGATGTTCGTCGTGCCCGACGTGATGGGCGGAGCGAAGTCCGCGCTGATGGGAAACGTCATCCAAAATCAGTTCTTGTCAGCTCGTGACTGGCCGTTCGGGTCTGCTCTCTCGATCGTCCTGATGCTGCTGTCCATGGTGTTGATCTACCTCTACTACCGCGCGGTCAACGCCGCCGAGGCAAAGGAGGGGACGGCATGAAAGCGCTGAGACATCGTACAATGGCCGGATATTCCTGGGCCATGCTCGTCTTTTTATACTTGCCGATCGCTGTATTGATGCTGTATTCGTTCAACGACTCGCGGATCAATGCTGTCTGGTCGGGCTTTACCTGGAAATGGTACGTATCCCTGTTTGACAACAGGCAGGTCATGGAGGCTTTGTGGAACAGCCTGAGCATCGCCTTGATCAGCAGTGTGCTGGCGACTGTGTTTGGCACCGCTGCCGCGCTTGCGATGAAGCACTACTCGCTCAGATGGAGAAGCGTGTTCAACGGGCTGACCTACTTGCCCATCGTTATCCCGGAAATCATGATGGGTCTGTCTCTGCTGGTCTTGTTCAGCCAGATTCATCTCGAGCTGGGCAAACTGACGCTGATCATGGCTCACGTCACCTTCAGTCTGCCGTACGTGATCGTCATCATCAACACGCGGCTGGCCGACATGGGCAAGGAGCTGGAAGAAGCGGCGCAGGATCTGGGCGCGACTGCGTGGGAGACCTTGCGTCACATCACGCTGCCTTTGATTTCACCCAGTATTATCGCCGGGTTTCTGATGTCCTTTACCTTGTCGCTGGACGATTTTGTTATCTCGTTTTTCGTAGCGGGTCCCAATTCGACGACCTTGCCGCTGTACATCTACGGACTGGTCAAACGCGGTGTATCTCCTGAGGTAAACGCCCTGTCGACGCTGCTGATCGTCTTTACTGTACTGCTCGTTGTTGCGGCTGAGTTGTTCCGCCGCAAAGATTCCAAGTCGCTCACTTTTTAAGTGGACATACACCCAAACAAAAGACTGGAGGTTGAAAAAGAAAGATGAAAAAGTGGAAATCCCTGATGATTGGCGCCGTGGCCGCCGCTCTTGCCGTTACTGCCGCAGGCTGTTCTTCTTCTTCTACCGAAGAGGAGCAGGTGCTGAATATCTACAGCTGGGCAGACAACTTCAATCCTGACGTGATCAAGGACTTTGAACAGAAGTACAACGTCAAGGTAAACTACGATATTTACGGCAGCAACGAAGAAATGCTGGCGAAAATCCAGGCGGGCGCATCCGGCTACGACCTGATCCAGCCGTCGGATTACATGGTAGCCACCATGATCAAGCTGGGGCTTCTGGAAGAACTGAACAAAGAAAATATCCCGAACGAAAAAAATATTGTTTCTACCTTCCAAACGCCGCCGTTCGACCCGGGCAACAAGCATTCGCTCGTCTACACCTGGGGAATTACGGGAATCGCGTACAACAAAAAGTACGTGAAAGGCGAGATCACCAGCTGGCAGGACCTGTGGAATCCGGAGTACAAAGGCCGTGTCATCATGCTCAACGACCCGCGTGAGGTCATGGGCGTCGGGCTGATCAAAAACGGGTTTTCCAACAGCACCAAGGACAAGGGCGAGCTGGAAAAAGCATTTGCAGACCTAAAAACGCTTTTGCCGAGCGTAGTCGCTTTTGACACGGACAACATCAAGCAAAAAATGATCGCAGAGGAAGCGTGGATCGGTACAGTCTGGTCCGGCGACGCAGCGATCATCAACGGCGAGAACCCGGATGTCGAATACGTCGTGCCGAAAGAGGGCGCAACGATCTGGGCAGACACCCTGGCAATTCCGAAAGGCGCCAAGCACAAGGAGCTGGCGGAGAAGTTCATCAACTACCTGATGGACCCGGAAGTAAGCGTGAAAAACTACGAGTGGATCGGCTACAGCAATCCGAACGAAAAGGCCTATCCGCTGCACAGCGAAGAATACCGCGCAAACAAGATGATCTTCCTGGATAAAGAGGACATGGCTCGCGCAGAGTGGCTCGTTGACGTAGGGGATACCCTCCAGGAGTACGACCGCTACTGGACAGAGATGAAGAGCGGCCGCTAAGAGACGAGTGGCTTCGTTGTACAGGATGGGACATAAGGTTTGACAACAGCAGCAGCCGAGCAGAAAATTTGTTTTCTGCTCAGGCTGCTTTTTTCGTTGCGCGATAAAATTGTGAAAAATATATGCTCCTTCGATATTTTCTGGATATTTAACGGCATCTGTGAGATAGTGAAAGGGAGGTGACAAAAAATGGGAAAAACTTCAGGGAGAGCAGCGGGGTTTATAGAAGCAAACGGCACGTCTTTTTACTATGAAGCGTGTGGCGAAGGAGAGCCTCTTCTATTGATTCACGGTCTCAATTTGGACACGCGGATGTGGGCCGAGCAGCTTTCCGCCTTTTCCGAGCGGTATCGGGTCATCAGCTTTGACCTGCGAGGGATGGGACAGACACCGAATGCAGAAGAGCCGTTTACCCTCTACGATGATGCCAGAGCAGTGCTGCAAGGACTCGGGTTAGCCGCGGCTCACGTTGTCGGCCACTCCTTTGGCAGTGTAGTCGCACAGGAGCTTGTCCTGGCCTACCCGGAGATGGTGAAAAGCCTTGTGCTCGTATCTCCGACCTTGACAGGGTATCCGCGGTCTGAGCGAAGGATGCAGGATTTTGCCCGCTTTGTCGAAATCTATGAAACAGGTACAAAGGAAGAGACCGTAGAAATGTCGGCCCGGATGTGGTTTGACGGGCCAGGACAAGCAGCACGGGATGAAAGCCAGCAGGCGAGAGCAAAGTACCTCCAAATGACAGCGCACGCTTACGATCTGCCGCAGCTGAAAAACCCGCCGCTCTGGCTTGCACCTCCTCCGATTGAGCGACTTGAAGAGATCGCTGTGCCTACGCTGGTGATCGCTGGGCAGAAAGATTACGAAGACTTCCAAAAGATGGCGGAGGAGCTTGAAGCGCGGATTCCAAACGCTGAAAAAATCCTTCTTCCAGACTCGGCCCATCTCCCGCCAATGGATCAAGCCCCTGTATTTAACCGGATTGTCCTGTCGTTTTTGGAACAGGCACGACAGTAATGAGCTGTTTCAATCGGCCTATCTGCAGCGTTTTGCAGGCCGACAAGCATGCAGTCAGGCAGTCAAGCTTGCCGTCATCCTTTGGTCCGGTTGGCAATCAAAAAGTCAATAAATGTCTTTGTAATTCCGTTTATCGTCGCGTCTTTGTGGTAAATCAGCTCAAAATTCCGATTGATATGCGGCAGGCTCAGCACTTCCACTTCCTTTAAGTCAGCCGCTGCTACTTCCTCCTGAATCGAGAAACGCGGCAAGAAGGCGATTCCTAGTCTCTGCTTCACCATGCGTTTGACCACTTCGATATTGTCCGCTTCCATCACAACATTGTTCTCTAGCTGATAATGGCTGAACGCTCCATTGACCAGCGTCCAGTCCAGAGATCCCCTGTTAAACAAAATCAGCTTTTCTCGCGACACGTCCTCAAGCGTAACTTGTGTTTTGTTTTGAAACGGGTGATCCGGGTAGACAGCCAGCACCATTTCGTCAGGCATAAGCTGGACCCGCTTGATTTGGGGATGATTCACTGCTCGCGCGATCCCGAACGACACCTCATGGCGCAGCACCATCTCCAGGACTTGATGGGAGTGACCCGTGAAAATTGTCAGCTTGATCTTGGGGTAGAGCTGCGTAAATTTTTCCACCAGCTCTGGCAAAATGTAAAAAGCGGCCACGAATACAGCGGAGATGACCAGCTCGCCTTCCAGACGGCCGAATGAACGCTGGATCGCCATCTGCCCGTCCTGCAGCGATTGCAGTACGCTCTTGGCGTATGGGAGAAAAACATCCCCCTCCCGCGTGAGAAAAACGGTATTGCCGGAACGCTGGAACAACTTGCAGCCCAGTGTGTTCTCCAGCGCTTTGATCCGCATGCTGACGGTCGGCTGTGACAAGTACAAAAGATCGGCTGTTTTGCTGAAGCTGCCGGTTAGTGCGACAAAAATAAAAGCTTCGATTTGCTCCGCATTCATGTTGAACCCCTCATTGAAAATGTTAATAACGCATATGGCATTATTCTATTGGATTCGTGCGAAAAAATACATTACTTTGAAAGGGAGGATGGCTGCTTGCCGCAAGCGGCCAGGGAAACACCGTTACTTATCTAACTGAAGGAGGATAATTGAGATGAGCGTAGCTTATTTTAACGGTACATTTGTTGATTCAAACGATCCGGTGGTTCCAATAGATGAGAGAGGACATCAATTTGGCGATGGCGTCTACGAGCTTATAAGGATCTATAATAGCAAGCCGTTTATGCTGGAAGAGCATCTCGACCGGCTGTATATGAGTGCAAAAGCGATCGCATTGCCGTTTGACCAGGAGCGCGAGAGCTTCAAGGAGATCATCTTTCAGTTGATCGAGCGAAGCGGTCTGGACAATTTGGATGTCTATATGCAAATTACAAGAGGCATGGCTCCGCGCAATCACCTCTTCCCGGATGCGCCTGTTTCAATTTCGATGACAGCCAAGCCTTTTCGCAGCATCCCGCCAGAGCTGAGGGAGAAGGGAGCAAAGGCAATCCTGCATCCAGACGAACGCTGGATGAATTGCTATATCAAATCGCTCAACCTTTTGCCGAATATTTTGGCGAAGCAGGAGGCGCACAAGGCAGGCTGTCTGGAGGCGATCCTCCATCGGGATGGAAAGCTGACCGAAGGAACCAGCACCAATGTATATGTCATCAAGGATTCCCGTATCCAGACCACGCCGCTGTCCCGCCATATTCTCGCAGGGATTACACGAATGGCTGTTCAGAAAATCGCTATGGAGGCCGCAATACCCTTTGAGGAGAAGCACGTGGACATCGAGGAGCTGTACGAGGCAGATGAAGTGTTCATCACCAGTACAACCAACGAGGTGATGCCAATCGTCCAGGTTGGCGACAAGCTTATTGGAGATGGACAGCCAGGGCCGATGACCCGGTTGCTCCAGCGGCACTTCCAGGAATTGACGACGACAACGGTGTCTGCTGACGCATAACGATCTAAACGAAGCACTCCGGATGGTCGATTTGTTGAAAGAGCCTGATATACCTGCTCGGAAAGGAACGATAAGCGATGAACATCGTAGATTTTCACTGTGATGCCCTTTATAAAATGTGGAAAAGCAAGGAACCTCTTTCATTCAGGGATTCTGCTGAGCTGCACACCAATCTGGAGCGTTTGAAGCAAGGGAGGGTAAAGCTTCAATGCTTTGCCCTCTACGTGCCGCCGCAATTGAAATCCGAGCAGCAATTTCAAGCAGTGCTGGACCAGATCGACTACTTTTACGAGGAGGTCCTGAAGCAGCCCGAGATGAAGCACGTCAAGGAATGGGCCGACCTCGACACTCTGGGGGACGGCGAGATCGGGGCGATGCTGACGCTGGAGGGCGTGGATGCGATCGGCAATGATTTGAAAAAGCTTCGCATCCTGTTCCAACTCGGCGTGCGTTCTGTCGGGCTGACCTGGAATTTTGCCAACCTGGCCGCCGATGGCGCATTGGAAAAGCGAAATGCCGGCTTGACAGCGTTCGGTAAGGAAATCGTCCGCTTAAACAACGAGCACAAGGTGCTGACCGACGTTTCCCATCTGTGCGAGCAGAGCTTTTGGGATGTCATGGAGCTGGCGGACTATCCGATCGCCAGCCACTCCAACGCCAGGGCGATTTGCGACCATCCGCGCAACCTGTACGATGAGCAGGCCAAAGCGATGTTTGACAAGGGCGGGATGATCCATATCGTCTACTACCCGCATTTTGTCAAGAAGGGCGGGCAGGCGACGATCGACGACCTGATCCGCCATATCGACCACTTTTGTTCGCTGGGCGGTGTCCGCCAGATCGGCCTTGGCTCCGACTTTGACGGGATTGAAAGCTTTGTGGAGGGGCTGGAGCATGCAGGGATGATTGACAACCTGCTCAACGAACTATTGAAGCGGTATTCAGAAAGCGAAGTGCGGGGCTTTGCCAGCGAAAACTTCCTGCAGCGGCGCCCGCGTTAACGAAGAGCAGACAGAGGGGCTTTTGGATATGAATCGGAAAAAAATTCGCGATCGCGGCATCGTCATCGGGAAGCTGCCGACCGGCAGGAAAAATTGCTTGACGGATGTGGAGGGCGTCCTGGTAGGACATGTGACGCTTGATTATCCGCTGGAATCGGGCGAAGGGGAGTACATCTGTACAGGAGTGACAGCGATCCTTCCGCACAGCGGCAGCCTCTTTCGCGAAAAGGTGACAGCAGCAAGCTATGTGTTCAACGGCTTCGGGAAGACGACCGGACTGGTTCAGGTAAACGAGCTGGGGGTACTGGAGTCGCCGATCATGCTGACCAATACGTTTTCCGTACCGGCTGTCACCCAGGGGACGCTCAGCTACATGCTGGAGCAAAACAGCGAAATCGGCGATACCACGGGGACGGTCAACATCGTCGTGGGAGAATGCAACGACGGCCATCTCAATTCGATCAGGGCGTGTGCAGTAAAGCCGGAGCATGCGATCGAAGCGATCAGACGGGCGTCGGCGGAGCCAGCGGAGGAAGGGGCCGTCGGCGCTGGAAAAGGAATGGTCTGCTTTGGACACAAAGGCGGGATCGGAACCTCCTCGCGGCTTATCCGGACGCAAGAGGGGGAGTACACGGTAGGCGTACTCGTGCTGAGCAACTTCGGCAAGCCCGAAGACTTCCAGTCTGAGCGGTACGAGTGGCTCCGTTCGTCAGGGGTCCGCCCGCTGGACAACCCGCCGGACGGATCGATCATCATCGTGCTGGGCACGGACGCGCCGCTCAGCGACCGCCAACTGCTCCGCGTGGCCAAGCGGACGGGCATCGGACTGGGCCGGACGGGCAGCCATTACAGTCACGGCAGCGGCGACATTTGCATCGCCTTTTCAACAGCGCATAAAATCCCCCATGCAGCGGAGCAGATAACGGAAGCGAGGACCCAGCTTCGCGAGGACCACCCGGTAATGAATCAACTGTTCGCCGCAGCCAGTGAAGCGACGGAGGAAGCGATCCTCAATTCTCTTTCTCAGGCCGTCACGACGACAGGGAGAGGCGGCCGGACGATTTATGCGCATCCATTCGCCGAACAGGGGGAATAGCCGTGAGTGCAGGCCAGTGGCCGCTTTTTGAGGAGTATATGTCCCGCAAAATGGAAGAGGAGAGAATCGCAGGGGCGGCGGTTGCCGTCTCCCGGCATGGAGAGCTGCTGTTTCAAAAAGGCTTCGGCGTGCGCGATCTGGAAACGAAGGAACCGGTCACGCCGGATACGGTATTTGGCATCGCATCCGTGACGAAGTCCTTTACGGCGATGGCGGTCATGCAGCTGGCAGAGGAAGGGAAGCTGTCCATCGAAGATCCGGTCAACGCTTATTTGCCGGAATTTTCTCTGGCATCGCTAGAGGACACCTCCAGCGTCTGCATTCATCATTTGCTGAGCCACACGACCGGCCTTGCGCCGATTCGCCGCAGAGAGGAATTGTGCAGGCTGTCGGACCATCTGGAGTACCTGGCCGGGGAGCCGCACGAGCTGCTGGGCAGACCGGGCGAGTATTTCAGCTACTGCAACGACACTTTTTTGCTGCTGGGGCTGATTGTCGAGAGAGTGACAGGGCGCCTGTTCCGCAGGCATGTGACCAGCAGGCTGCTTGACCCTTTGGAGATGAACCGCTCCACCTTTAGCCTGGAAGAGGTGAAACGGCTGTCCGACGTATCGGTTCCTTATGTCAAGGATTCGGACGGCAATGGCCTGAAGAGGGCGGACTGGCCCCTGCTGGGCAATTATGAGGTAGGGGGAGGCATCCGCTCCAATGTCCGGGATTTGCTCAAATACGGTCAGCTTTACATAAACGGCGGATATTGCCAGGGGGAAAACATCGTCAGCGAGGCTTCGCTCAGACGGATGTGGCACCCGGTCCACAAGATCGGCAGAAACACGTACTACGGGTACGCGCTGAAGTCGACTCTAGGCCGGGAAGGAATGACGCTTGTCGAGCACGGGGGCTCGCAGCCGGGCGTTTCGTCCCACTTCGGCTTTGTGCCCGAAGAGGGAATTGTCGCGGTCGTCTTGACCAATGTCGCGGATGTGCCCGTCCGGGATTTGTGGCTCGCTGCTGTCCGCAACGCCCTGGGCCTTCCGTTGGAGCAGCAGGAGAAAGAGCCGGAATACGAGGCATCTGTCGAGGAGCTGGAGCGCTTTGTGGGCACCTATGCCTGCGCGGAAGGCAGCAGCGTACGTATAACCTTTGCAGGCGGAATGCTGCAAGCGGAAATGGCCGGCGAACAGTTCGCGCTTCGGGCGAGTGACAGCCGTACGCTGGTCATCCGGAAGCACGAGATGCCGCTTCCGTTTTTCTGGAAAGAGGGAGAAAAAGCATGGGCTGTTCTCCTTGGTTCTCGGATGTTGACGAGAAAGAAATAGCGGTTCGCATGGGCTTGTTCGCATGCGGAAACAAGACCTCTTTGGAGGGCGAATGCAGGCACGAATGCTCTGTAGTCCGCTCTTTGAAGGGGTTTCTTGCTTTTATCAGGCGTGTTCGTTATAATGGGAACAAATGTTCTTGTGTGGTGGTGACATCATGAGAAGCGAATTGGAGCGATATTGCCAGCGGCAGCAGACGGTCGAGCTGATCTACTTGAGCCGCTCCGGCGAGACGACCAAGCGAGCTGTAAATATTATTGCGGTAAACGGAGACCGGATAAAGGCGTACTGCTATACCCGCCGCGCATACCGGGTGTTTTGTCTGGCCAACATCCTGGCAGTTGCACCTCGCGACGATCAGGCAGCGGGCATGTGAGGAGGCCTGTCTGTTTATTCTGGGGAACCTATGCGTAGGCACGGTCATCCGTGTGCAGAATGTATGGTATATGGTATGGTAAATACGGCTACATTCATCTTTGCGACTACATTCATTTACTACAGGAGGCACATCGTTATGATTAAAAAAATTGCTACAGTGGCTGTTTACGTGGAGGATCAGGCGAAGGCTCGCGAGTTTTGGACCGAGAAGGTGGGGTTTGTCGTACATCGAGACGAGCCGATGACCCCCAATGCCTCGTGGCTGGAAGTCGGTCCAGAGGGAGCCGAGTCGCATCTCGTCATCTATCCCAAAGCGATGATGCCCGGATCTGAGCAGATGAAGGCCTCGATCGTATTCGAATGCGAAGACATCGACAAAGCCTATCAGGAAATGAGCCAAAGGGGCGTAATCTTTTTGGAGGAGCCAAAGAAAATGGCCTGGGGCAGCTTCGCCCGGTTCAAGGATGCGGATGGAAACGAATTTCTCTTGAAAGGCTGATACCACTGTTGCTCTATCGTTCTGTGACTTGCGGCAGCATGGCGGGTGCGGGCATTGCGTAAACCAGCATTGCGTGAACCAGAACTGCAACTCGTGCTATACTGTTAGGACAGGTAGAAAATAACAGAACGGAAGGAGAGCGATGGAGTGGAGATCTTTATTGGCGTACTTGTCGCATTTGTGCTGCTCATCGGATTTATGTCGCTAGCCTTTAAGAAAGAAGGACCTGGAAGACGTCATGCCTCCGGAGGAGACTCAGGCGGAGCCACGTCGTTTTACAATGACAACGACAGAACCCGCGATTCCGACAGCTCCTGGGGAGACGGAGGGTCCAGCGACAGCGGCGGGGGAGATGGCGGCGGCGGTGGCGGAGATTAGGCCAGTGAAAAAATTTATGGCTGCCGATGGAAGCTGTCAGGCATCCGTGTTACAATGATTGGGAAATCATGACGTACGGATCGGGGAACCGGTCTGAAAGGAGAGATGTTTTATGGTATGCATGATGATTGTCGAGAAGAGCATTGCAGCAAGGGTCACAGGAAAGATCCTCCTTTCAGTCGGGCAGTAACCGTTCTTTAAGTGAGGATTTCCTGTGGCCGGTTTTGGAAAGACATCCAAATCAAAACCGAATGCAGGAGGAATCCGCACGTGAACCAATATCTAAAGTCTTTGGGCTGGAACGATTTTTTTGCCGGCCATGTTTCCCCTTTTATCGAGCAGGGATTTGAAGTAGGGCGTATCGCTCTTGAACATAAAAGGCTGTATCGGATTTTGACCGAACACGGCGAGCTGTTGGGCGAGGTTTCCGGAAAGCTTCGCTATGAAGCCGCTGGCCGAGAAGACTACCCCGCTGTGGGCGACTGGGTAGTGATCAGCGCCCGGCCTCATGAACAAAAGGCCACGATTCACGCGATTCTGCCGCGCAAAAGCAAGTTTTCCCGAAAGGCTGCCGGCGAAGGCGTCGAAGAACAGATCGT
This sequence comes from Brevibacillus sp. FSL K6-6036, assembly GCF_037964015.1. Taxonomy (NCBI): domain Bacteria; kingdom Bacillati; phylum Bacillota; class Bacilli; order Caryophanales; family Paenibacillaceae; genus Brevibacillus; species Brevibacillus sp. FSL K6-6036. Next base: position 3,775,475 of record NZ_CP150173.1, on the reverse strand, counting down.
CGCCACCAACGTGGATACCGTTTTTCTCGTGAACGCTCTAAACAACGACTACAATTTGCGCCGCTTGGAACGCTATCTGATTTTGGCTTGGGAAAGCGGAGCCAGTCCCGTGATTGTACTGAGCAAATCCGATCTGTGCGACGACCTGGAAAACAAGATCGCCGAGGTAGAGTCAGTGGCAGTCGGAGTGCCGGTCCATGCGATCAGCTCGGAGCAGGGAGAGGGGCTCGATGCCTTGGCACCGTATTTGGGAGAGGGGAAGACAGTCGCTCTTCTCGGCTCTTCTGGTGTGGGGAAATCCACCTTGATCAACCGCCTGTCCGGAAGGAATGTCCAGCTCGTCAAAGAAGTACGCGAGGGAGATGACCGCGGGCGGCATACGACGACCCATCGCGAGCTGTTTCAGCTGCCTGGCGGCGGCCTGATGATCGATACGCCGGGGATGCGCGAGCTGCAGCTCTGGGAGGGAGACGAAGGCTTTCGCGATGCCTTCGACGACATCGAGACGCTGGCCGCCCAGTGCCGCTTCAGCGATTGCCTCCACGCCAAGGAGCCCGGCTGTGCGATTCGGCTGGCGATCGAAGAAGGCACACTGGATCGTTCCCGTTTTGACAGCTACCGAAAATTGCAGCGAGAGCTGGCCCATCAGGCGCGCAAAGAGGATGCCAGGATGCGGGCAGCCGAAAAAGACAAATGGAAAAAGATCAACATGGCTCTCCGGCAAACGAAGCCGAAGCGGTAGTTGTCTGCCGCGTCTGCAATCACAATCGGATCGGTGCCTTTTACACACCGGATCACATTGGCCCCCTTTGCAAGGCAAGGGGGTTTTTTCTATGTATGGCCGTTTCATTTTCAGCACGGGCTGGTGCTTTTCCTGAATCCAAAAAAATACGCTTGCCCCATTCATAGCGGATATGATAGATTTGTCAGTATCAATTGAACATAGCTGATGACTCGTATAATTTTGGGAATTGGCCCATGAGTTTCTACCGGGTGACCGTAAATCGCCTGACTACGAGTGAACGAGCGACCAGGAGTTAGTCCTTTACCCGTAGCGGGAAACAGCCTCCTGCTGTCGCTTGCACGTTTTCGTGACCCCTGAAGGGATGTGCCCGGAGGGACAGGTTTCACTTGGAGTCGGTTTGAAAGACCGGCGAGTGGACTGTCTCGTCTGGGCTTTTTTGTTTCCATATAGATGAAAAATGGATAGGAGGAAATCGTGTGAAAGAATTGCAAGAGCGAATCATTCGGGACGGGCGAGCGCTGTCCGAAACTGTATTAAAGGTGGATGCTTTTCTTAATCATCAGGTTGATGCGGAGCTGACGATGAAAATTGGGCAAGCATTTGCGGATCTTTTCCGTTCGGAGAAAGTGACCAAGGTCCTGACGGTGGAGGCGAGCGGTATTCATTTTGCTCTTGCAACGGCGTATGCGCTGGGGGTTCCATTCGTTTACGCGAAAAAGAAAAAAGCGGTGACACTCTCCGATGACGTGTACTCTGCGCCTGTCTATTCCTTTACCCGTAAGGAGAACTACCAGATCAGCATCGCCAAGCAATACCTCAGCGCAGAAGAGCGCGTCCTGATCGTGGATGATTTTCTGGCGACAGGAGCAGCTTTGGTTGGACTGACACAAATCGTCGCAGATGCCGGCGCTCACCTCGTCGGCGTGGGTGCTGTCGTAGAAAAAAGCTTCCAGGAAGGAAGAGGATTGCTGGAGAAAGCAGGCGTCCGGGTGGAATCGCTGGCACGGATCAAGTCGATGAAGCCGGGAGAAATTCATTTCGTAGAGACAACGCCGGTTCACACATCCTAAAAGCACCACATGATACATGCTGCTGTCGTGATCAATCGCGATTTACAGGTACTGTATAGCAAATCAACATATCCTGCGCAGTCAATAAAGGAGAGGAGTTACGTTCATGTTGTCCAAACAAAAAACGCTCACGCTGGGCATGCAGCATGTGCTGGCGATGTACGCCGGAGCGGTCATCGTTCCTCTGATCATCGGGGATGCGCTGAATTTGACCCCGACGCAGATTGCATACCTGATCGCCGCCGATTTGTTTACCAGCGGGATTGCGACACTGCTGCAGGTGATCGGTACGCGCTATACCGGCATCAAGCTTCCTGTCGTTCTGGGCTGTACCTTCACAGCGGTCGGACCGATTATCGCCATTGCGTCGTCCAGTAACCTGGCCACGGCCTATGGAGCCATTATTTTATCCGGATTATTTGTCGTGCTGGCCGCTCCGCTGTTCGGCAAGCTGCTTCGGTTCTTTCCTACCGTTGTACAAGGTTCCGTGGTTACGATTATCGGGTTGTCGCTGATTCCTGTGGCAATGAACAATGTGGCCGGAGGAGCGGGCAATCCCGATTTTGGACATCCGCGCAATCTTCTCTTGGCACTGGGGACACTGGTTGTCATCCTGCTTGTCAATCGCCTGTTTAGTGGCTTTATTCGCGCTATTTCAGTGCTGATCGGACTTGCAGCAGGCACGCTGGCCGCGTACTTCATGGGAATGGTCAGCTTTGAAAGCGTGGCATCCGCTTCCTGGGTGAGCGTCGTTCAGCCGTTTTATTTCGGCGTACCTGAATTCAATATCGTTGCCATCGTGACGATGATTCTCGTCAACATTATCAGCATGGCGGAATCAACAGGAGTTTACTTCGCATTGGGCAAGGTGACCGATAAAGAAGTGACGAAGCAAGATGTCGTCAAAGGGCTGCGCGGGGAAGGCGTGGCGATTGCGCTCGGCGGTATTTTCAATGCGTTCCCGTATACGGCCTTCTCGCAAAACGTAGGGCTTGTCTCGCTGACTGGCATCAAAAGCCGCGACGTCATGATCGGTGCTGGCGGAATCCTCGTTGTGCTTGGACTTTTGCCGAAGCTGGCCGCCCTGACGACGATCATTCCCGATCCGGTGCTCGGAGGAGCGATGATCGCGATGTTCGGGATGGTTGTAGCGTCCGGCATCAACATCCTGTCCCGCGTGGACTTGCGCCAAAACGAAAACCTCCTCATCGCGGCCTGCAGCATTGCTGTAGGACTCGGTTCTGCAGCAGTTCCAACGATGTTTGACCAATTGCCGAACATGCTGAAAATGCTGATGCAAAACGGCATTGTCACCGGTTCGTTGACCGCGGTTATTTTAAATATCGTGCTCATTCATACGAAGAAAGAGAACAGGCAGCCTGTTCCGGCAGCCTCGACTGTTCCAGAGGTGTGAATTTATGGTCGGTTTCGTTTCAAGAAAAAAAGATGCTCCCATGGTTTTACCAATGAGGAGCATCTTTTTTTCTTGGGACAGAAGAACGTGTGAAATTGGGAAATTACCCAAAAAGGGAATTCTTGGAGGTGAATTTAGGGCTAAATAAGTTCGACATTTTTTGTTCATTGCTCGAAAACCCAAACAGAAATAAATACCGTAGCATATTATCTTCTTAATAACAAATAACCCGTAAAGTAGCACTGTTTTTGATTGCCTTAAAATCAATGATAATTTAGTCAATTTCCATTAATGTTACTTTTTTGTAACCAAACATTACCTTTATTTTACTATTATGGGTTTTGGATATAGCTCACAAAGAATTGTCGAAGTGGCTTACTTCTTAGGTTATTACATCAGCTTATTAAATACAAATGGTAAGGAGATGGCCATCTGGAAATATATCTAGTTAGGTTTTCTTGTTTTCAGATATCACCAAGTGAAACTAATGGCAAAAAAGTAAGGGACCATCGATCAAGACTTTTTAGTAGGTTATTTGTGTAAATAGGTAATTGCCTTAGGGTTAAGTAGAAAGGGGATTGTTAAAATGAAAATTGGAAAAATTAGTTTGACGATACTACTTACCTCATTTTTTGTCTTAATATTTAGTTCATCAAGTTTTGCCAAAACAAAATAAGGCGGAGATTCTTTTCTATCACACTTTTACCATCCAGACTGGGGGTACAAAAATATCTATTATACAGTACATACTATTGAGGAATATTATGTCTATACAAAATATGATGAAGTTGAGTTGGATCATCATCATGCAGTAGCTATCGGCAAAACTAGCGGATACCCCTATAGTCTGGAACTTTATGTTTCAGGAGTATACAAAGATGACGCTGGAACAATTGGAAAAATTAATGCTTCTGATTGGAGATGGAGAGATCGGTTAACAGATTATATAACCGATCGTGGTGAAACAGTATATGGCGGGGGGAATACAAAAACTTTTTATAGTACCGTAACCGACAGGCCAAAAGTTACTTTTACCAGTGGTGCTGTTGCAGATGGAATCTATTATGGCAGTACAGATGAAATAAGAATGTCGTTATATTAAAAGGAGTGACAAGTATGAAAAAGACGTGGGTTTTGCTCTCTGTGGTTGCCGTTGTGTCGCTAGGCAGTATCTCATATTCATTAGCAAACATTGAATTAAATGACCATGATAAAGGAACTGAATTCGCCAAGTATTACAAAAAAGCTTTGGAGAAAAATAATGATAACAAAATCACTATAGATACCGAATCCGAAAAAATCAGCCAAGATGAACTAACAGATAAACTAGCAAGGTACCAAGCATATTCAAAAGCTTTTGGCATCAAGCTAACTGAAGAAGACGCTATGAAGAAATTAGAAGAAAGAACAGTTCTTGCGGAATATGCAAGAGAACATGATATTTACCCTACAGAAGAAGAAATTAAAAAGCATATCAAGGAAATGGCTGATTCCTATAAAGAGCATAAATATGATGTTGTTGCTGGTATCATTGAAGGACTGGATATTACCGAGGATGAGTTCTTCTTTGAATTCTCAAGAGACGGTTATGAAGAGGAGTTGGTACGGTTGAACATACTCAACAAAATAAAGTCGGAGAATGAAATGTTAGATGGGGAGGATGAAATCGAGTATCACAAAAGGATGTTAAGTAAACTTAATGATTTGATAGAAGAATTAAAATAGATCATAATGCGAAGCCCCTTAGAACAAGGGGAGCAATCAGTATGTGACTTCAACAGTTTCAAAGGTGTAAACGGACAACGCTCCAATTGGATAAGCAGAAACAAATACGAACACACAAAAAAGATACGAAGGGTGCCCCGCCGTGAAAACACGGATGGGCACCCTTTTTTTTTTTGAGCCTTTCATCTGTATGGATGTTCTCTCTCCTCCAAGAAATTTACAAACGCTTTGACCACGGAAATCTCCAGGGATTCGTTGCGAAAGATCATCCAGGTTCTGCGGACGACGGGGACGCCATCCTTCGTCGTGCAGCGGGTGACGTACAAATCTTCGTTGGGGTCCAGCAAAATGCTGGGCAGGATCGCATAGCCGAGGCCGTTTATCACCATTTCTTTGCAGGTCTCCATTTTGTCTACCTCCATGGAGATCAGGGGCGGGTCAGAATAGCGTTCATGCCACCAGTTGTCGATCAGCTTCTTTAAGGAAGTATCCGTGTTGTAGTAGATGCGGGACAGATTGGGCAGGTCCTCGATGTCGATTTCGTGCTTGGAAACGATGAAAATTTCTTCGTCCATCAGCAGCTTGCGCTGATCGGGCCAATTGTAATCGCCGCGAATGATGCCGAGATGCACTTTTTGCTTGTAGACGGAGTTGATGACCTCCTCACTCCATCCGGAGGTAACGTTAAATTCTACATCGGGATACTGCCGGTGGAAGTCCTTCAAGATAGATGGAAGCTTGTAGCGGGCAAAAATGCTGGAAACGCCCAATCTCAAGGTTCCTTGCACTTTGTCGCCCATGTTTTGCAGGGCTTCTTTTGTCTTGCGCAGATGAAGCGTCATGTCGCGGGCGTATTTGACCAAATGCTCACCCTGCGGCGTGAAGGTAACGCCTCTTCTGCTGCGATAGACGATGGTAATGCCAAACTCCTGCTCCAACTGCTGCAGCCGGTAAGTAAGCGCCGGCTGCGAGATGCGAATTTTCTCCGCAGTTTTGGTGATATTCTTTTCGTCGTACAGCGTCGTTAATATGACCCAATCTCTGTCATCCATATGGTTCCAACTTTCTTTCAATAAAAAAAGTAGTGAAATTGGCTAAAAACGGAATGGAAAAACTTATCGTTAATTGTACAGAAAAGTCATGAATGATCAACATTCTTTTTTCAAACGAAAAACAAAAACATAAAAAATACTTATGGATCTTTATAAAAAATAAGTATTTTTTTTATTGCTTTTCTTTGGCTACTATTGTTGTAGAGTTAAACGAATATTCATTCTCTTTAATCTGTACTATCATGAAGGAGTTGGAACAACAGATGTACGTTTATGGGCAAATCTATCGAATCCCAAGCACGTTGGTGCGCGGGGGTACCAGCAAGGGGCTCATCTTGCGTACGGTTGATCTCCCCAAAGACCCGGTTGCCCGCGACCAGGTGATCCTGAAAGTGTTCGGCAGTCCCGGAAACAACCAAATCGACGGGATCGGCGGGGGAACGCCTCTGACGAGCAAGCTTGCGCTCATCGGACCGCCTGCCAGCCAGGATGTTCACATCCATTACACATTCGGGCAGGTCAGTCTGGAGAAAAAAGTGATTGATTACCATGTCACCTGCGGGAACATGGCGTCGGCAGTCGGGCTGTATGCGGCTGAAGAAGGATACGTGGAATTGCAGGAGCCGTTTACACGAGTTCGCATCTTCAACACCAACACGAACAGAGTGATTGAAGTGGAGGTCCCGGTCGTAAACGGGCAAATCCAGTACGAGGGGGACTTTTCCATCGCAGGAGTGTCTGGCACCGGAGCGAAAATCATGGTGAATTTTCTCGATACGGGGGGAACCTTTTCCGGCAGGACCTTGCCCACCGGAAATCCGATAGACACCATCGCATTGGATGACGGCAGAAAATTCCCGGTGACGATCATCGATGCGGCCAACATCCTCGTGTTTGTTTTGGCACAGGATGTCGGAGCGACCGGAACAGAGCTGTCCAAGGACCTAAACGGAAATGCCCGCTTGCTGGAAACGCTAGAGAAGATTCGCGTAAAAGCCGGAGTGATGCTCGGAATCATTGAGGATGAAACGACGGTCACCCCTGCGACACATGCTCTGCCCAAAATCGCGATGATATCCGCAGCCTGCGATTATCAGACCGAGGACAAGCAAATGGTACGGGCGGACAGCCTCGACCTTTTGGGACGCTATCTTTCCATGGGGACGCTGCACAGGGCTTTTGCAGTCAGCGGTTCCATCGCTTTGGGAGCGGCCGCGAACATTCCGGGCACCCTGCCGAACCGGTTGGCGAGGGGCACGGAAGCCGGCCTTCGGATCGGCCATCCCACAGGGACTTTGTACGTAGAAGCGCAGGTAGAACGAGAGGGGGAGGACTGGAGTGTGAAGCGGGCCGCCGTTGGACGGACTGCGAGAAGGCTGATGGATGGGTATGCCTACGTTCCGGTCTCGTCTTTGACAAGCGTGGTTCAAGCGTAGCGGCGAAGGGACGGGGGTTTCCCCGCCTCCGCAGAAAACAGTCGGCTCTTTGCAGACGACTGGAAGCGGTTTCAGCATGATCGGTTCAACCCCGATTAGTTTCATTATGATTCATCAATACCCTTATCCCGATTTGGTTTATGAGGAGGACTGACATGAAACGAACAGCGATCTGTTTATCGCTTACACTTGCTCTTGCCTTTAGTCTTATCGGCTGTTCCAGCCAACCGTCGTCTACGGCTGGCGGTTTGACGGAAGGCTACCCGAAACAGCCCATCGAGATGGTCGTTCCTTTTGGCGAAGGCAGCGCAAGCGACACATTTGCCAGAAAATTCGCCGACTTGCTGAACAAGCAAACGGCTCAGCCGGTTCAGCCGCTCAACAAGGATGGCGGAGGCGGTCTCGTCGGACTTCTTTACACATACAAACAGAAGAATGACGGATACACCCTATTGGAAATCACGCCTTCGCACGTCATTGCCGATGTGCTGGGAAAAGGGAAAAACATCAAATTGATGGAAGATTTCGAACCTCTTGCCCGGATCCAGAGCGATATTTACCTGCTGTCCGTCCCGGCAAATAGCGGGATCAAGGACTTCGACGACCTGGTAAGGCAGGGCAAAGACAAGGAAATATCCTTCGCCGGCATCAGCCCGGGGGGGCTGGACGACTTGACATTGAGCGCTCTGGCTGATGCCACCGGAATCAAGATCAAGTTCATCCCTTACAAGTCCGGTTCAGAGGTCAAAGCGGCGGTTCTGGGCGGAGAAGTCGACGTGTACTTCGACAAGCTGATCTCAGCGGTGTCATACATCCAAAACGAGAAGGTAAGGCCGATCGTCGTGCTGCATGATGAACGGGTGACGCAAATCGAAGAGTTGAAGGACACCCCGACAACGGTGGAAAAGGGGATTGATTTGACGATAGGCTCCTGGCGCGGATTTGCCGTAAAAAAAGATACGCCAGCCGAGGTGAAGCAGTATTTGATCGACAAAATGAAAGCGGTTTATGAGACGGACGAGTACAAGGAGTTCGCCAAACAAAATCTGGCAGATATTCGCGAGGGGTTCCTCGGCCCGGATGATTTCAAAAAAGAGTGGGAAGAGCAGTATCAAATTTTTGACAAAATTGCCCAAAAAACCGGGCTGAAAAAGTAGGATAAGCGGTTTTCCGCCGCTCTTCTTCGGAGGTGACCATAATGGGAGAAATCGTGTTTCATGTTCTGCTGATTGGAGCAATCGGCTACTTTTTCAAAGAGTCGCTTTTCATCGATACGGCGCGGGCCAGCGATCCGATCGGCCCGGCAGGTTTTCCGCAAGGCATTTTGATCCTGGCGATTCTGCTAGCTCTTTTCTCGCTTTTCCAGACAATCCGAAAGAGAAAAAAGAGTACCGGGGAGCAGCATCGGCCGCCTGAGCTTTCCAAGGAGTTTGTCGGGCTGCTGGTCAGCATCGCCGCCTTCGTGCTCGCCGTGGATATCATCGGCTTTCTGATTGCCTGCTTTCTTCTGCTGCTTGTTCTTCTCTTGCTGCTCGGAGAAAAAAAGGTGGGAAAGGTAGTCGGCCTATCGGGGGTCATTTCGATCAGCTTTACGCTTTTGTTCGGCAATCTGCTCAGTGTTCCGCTGCCAAGAGGTGTGGAAGCGCTCAAAACGCTGAGTTACTACATCTACTGAGAACGGGGAGAATATCATGGACATCAATTTATTTGCCGAGGGTCTGGCGACGACCTTGTCCCTTGGCAATTTGGCACTCATCCTGCTGGGCATGCTTCTGGGAGTGCTGTTCGGGTCGCTGCCCGGCATCAGCTCCTCCATGGCCATCGTGCTCATGCTTCCGTTCACCTATTACATGGGAATCATTCCCTCTATCATCCTGCTCGTGTCCATATATGCAGGGGCAGCGTACGGCGGCTCGATTACCGCGATCCTGTTCAATACGCCGGGCACTCCCGAAGCGGTCGCCACAACGTTTGACGGTTATCCCATGGCCAAACAGGGCAAAGCGGAGCGGGCATTGGGTTTGTCTATCAGCGCTTCTGCTTTTGGCGGTATCTTTTCCGTATTTGTCATGCTGTTTCTCTCTCCGCCGCTGTCGCAGGTGGCACTCAAAATCCAGAGCGCCGAGTATTTTGCTCTCGCATTTTTAGGCATAACGGTCATTTCCGCCATCGGTTCGAAAAACATGACAAAAGCGCTGATTTCCGGTTTGCTCGGGATTGCAATTGCGATGATCGGGATTGACCCAATCGTCGGCACGGAGCGTTTTACGTTTGGCCAGATTGAGCTTTTGAACGGGATCGAGTTCATTCCGATCATGATCGGCGCTTTTGCGCTGGGCGAAGTGCTGAATCAGGTGGCGGAGAGAGCAAAGACACAGAACTTTACGACCACCGAAAAAATCAAGCTGGAAGGGTACAAGCTCAAAGATTTGTTCGTCCATAAGTGGTGCGTGTTAAAAGCCTCCGTGATCGGGACCTTGATCGGAATCCTGCCGGGGACCGGCGGTTCGATCGCTTCGATTGTGAGCTATGGAGAAGCGATGCGGTCCAGCAAGAACAAAGAGAAGTTTGGCAATGGAGCAGAAGAGGGCGTGATCGCGCCGGAAGCAGCCAACAACGCCGCGGCCGGCGGAGCGATGATCCCTACGCTGGTGCTCGGGATTCCCGGGAGTCCGACCACCGCCGTTATCCTTGCGGCGCTGACTCTTCAGGGCCTGCAGCCCGGACCGCAGCTGATGACGGAGCAGCCGCTGATGCTGTACTGCATTTTCTTTGCGATGCTGATCGCCAGCGCCATCACGTTTATCGGTGGGCGCGTAGGCGTCAGAAGCTTCGGTCTGGTTCTCAAGCTTCCGTATTCCATACTCGCCTCGATCATCATCGGCTTGTCCGTCATCGGTTCGTACGCGGTTTCCAACAACATGTTTGAGGTGTGGCTGATGCTCGCGTTTGGACTGATCGGGTATTACATGAAAAAGTACGAATTCTCCCCGGCTGCGCTGATTTTGGGGTTAGTTCTGGGAAAGATGATGGAGGAAACCTTCCGTCGGCAGCTCCTGATCACCGACGGAGACTTCACTTCTTTTCTCACGCAACCGATATCGGCGGTCATCTTGCTGATGGCTGCAGTGTCGCTGTTGTACCCGCTTCTCTCAAAATCATTTTCACTCGGGCAAAACAAGCGTAAACCCCAGGCAACTGAAGTGAAGTAAATGGGCTTCATCGCTGCCAGGACATGCCTATAAGCTGTCAGCCAACTCATCCAGGCACCGGATCACCGCTTCGGACACCTCTTCCAGACGGGAGAAAGCTGCTTGTGCCTCCTGGTGTCTGCCTTCCTTTACATGGAAGAAGATAGAGCGTACCAGCTCGTGAAATTGGCGATGCGGCTCCTCGAGCTTTCGGAACGTTTCCAGAGAGCCGAGCGAGCCGTTTTCTTTGGCCGCGTCGTACCATGTCCCCAAGCGGCATTGGTGATGGTTGACGAGTTCATTTTCTTCGATCTGGTGGTATCCGAGCATGAAGTTGTAGAGCCACCACTTCCACAGCAGGTGATCGGTCTTGACGATTCGCAGGTAGTGCTTGTCCCGCAGGGAAGAGGTTTGGCTGATGCTGAGTTTATGCAATTCGTTGACAGCGACGCCGATGTCGTACACGTTCTGGCCGGCGGTGGACACATTGGCTGCGATCAATTCCATGTTTTCCTGAACGCTGGAGACGCGCCTGGTTATGTCGGAGGTGGCGGCGGACTGTTCTTCTGCGATGGCCGCGATATGTTCCGTAGAGCGGCTGACCTCTTTGATGCTCTCCACAATCAGGTTGAATAGCTGAATGGCCTCCCTTGTATGGGCGACTCTTTCATCGATCTGTCCGGTCATCCGCTCAGCCGTTTGGCCTACCAGATTAGCATCGGACTGAACATTTTGAATGGTGGCGGTGATCGTTTGGACGGAGGATTTTGTCTGTTCCGCCAATTTCCGGACCTCCCCGGCCACGACCGCGAAGCCCCGTCCTTGTTCCCCCGCCCGCGCTGCCTCGATCGATGCGTTGAGGGCGAGCAGATTCGTCTGATCGGCGATGGAACGGATCATCTCCACGACCTGGGATACTTTGTCAATCGACTTTTGCAACTGGGCGATTTTCGCTTTGGTTTCGTAAAATTCTTCTGCCATGGCCAAAAAGCCGGTGAGGGAGGAGGCGATAATTTCCTTGCCCCTGTCCGCTTGTTCCATGGCGGACAGGGCATTTTCCGCTACCTCGGCTGACGATTGGGCCACCTTTTGAACGGACAGGGAGAGCTGCTCCGCAGCGGTGCTCACATTGCCAGCCTCGTCGGTGGTGCGGCCGAGCCTGTCCAGTACGTGTTTGATTTTATCGATCTGCATGACGAGCTCCAGCACATTGCCCAGCCGGTCAATTACCTTGAAGTCGTTGTCCGCCTGATACGATTCCAGCACGATTTGAGAGTCGAGCGTTATGACCTTGAGCAGTGCGAGAAGGGCGTCAGACAGCTCCGCGGGACGTTTGGCGTAAGCGCTGACGATGGCTGGCACCAGATGTTCGTAGACACGCAAATACGAGCCCATGTACCACTCAGGGGCCAATCCGATTTTGCTATGAATGACACCGATTTTTTCCCGGCCGGCAATATAGTCCTCAGTCAGTTCTCCCGTGGCGAGCGATTGCAAGTAGCGGCGAAAAGAACCGGACAGCCGCTCAATCGTCGTGTTTTGGTCGATGATCGACAGAAGCTCGGGAAATTCGCCCAGCATGCGGTAATGCTGATCGGTAATGACAGGCGTTACCTCCTGCAAGAGTGGCTGCAAGCGACGGATCATCTCCAGATCGTGATTGGTCAGATGCAAAAATTTGACCTTGCTCTCAATTCGCTCGGGGGGCTCCACGTCGCTATCCTTGATCGGGAAGGCTCTGCTATTGGATGCGATTGAATTCGAATGTTTCCATAACATGAAAAATACCTCCGCTGTCGTAAAAATGACCTATTCCTGACAAGGAGATAGGCCGGTTTTTACACTGTTGTCTCTCACCGTTTTATTTGTGGGGAAAAAAGCTAATAAAATAGTTCTTTTGAACTAGCCTACCATGGATGACAAGCGGGAAAAAGGAAATTTCTCATGAATGGGAAGATTTTGCCACTATTTAGTCCGTAGCGTCTGGTATTAGTCAAAAAAAGTCATGTGAGGCTTGGTTTCCCGGTAGTAAGCCAGCCGATCCTCCCTGGTGCCGGTATGCAACTCAAACTTGTGGCCATCCGGGTCTGTAAAGTAAATCGACAGCTTGTCCCGCTCATCCCGCTCGCGCCCGGGCAAAATGGCAGCACCCGAGGCTATGAGATGATCTTTCCACTCTTCAAACTGGTTCTCCTCCACAGAAAAGGCGATATGTGTGTACGACTGGTGAATTTCATTGCGGGGGATGTCTGTCTCTTCATTTAGGGCGAGCCACAGGCCGTTTAAGTCAAAGTAGGCCAGCTTTCGGCCACGGACAAGCAGCTTGGCTCCAAGTGCGTCCTGATAAAAGCGGATGGAACGCTCCAGGTCGGAAACAGAAAAAAGCAAATGATTGATACCTTGCAGTTGCAACATGCGAATCCAGCCTTTCCAATAGGTTTGCTTCTGCTATTGTAACTGGGTGAACGTGCAGAAAGCAAAAAGACACCCCTGACTTATGCCAGGTCGGAAACGCGCTGATTATCGGTTGTTTCCTTGCAAAAAGCTCTTGGGTCTCTGGGAAAGGCAAAGGGCAGACCGCCACGGATCTGCCCTATTTTTCAGGCTTGCTGTCCTTGCTGTTGAGACTGTGTCTGGATCGTCGATTGCACCTGGGAGACCATCGTTTGCGCCTGGGCAATCTCTTCGGAAGCTTGCTTGAGTGCTTGCTCCGCCAATTGCGGGTTGGCGGCGGACTGTTCAATCGCCTGCGTAATTAGCGTTTTGGCAAGAGTAGCGGATACCTCCGCCTTTTTCAATTGGTCGGTGTTGATTTGTGCTGGCACGAGCACCATTCCTCCTGTTCGTCATCATCTGTCTCATTTAGATTGTCCGCCCGGAGGAAAATTATGTGGCATGACAGCAGCACAACCGTGCAGAAGGACAGATGCATACCTTTAAAACAGGAGGTGTTTGCGGATGAACAAAGCATGGATACGGGCGATTGCAAGGGCCGAGGATTCGTTTTGGACGATCGTCTTTTCGGCCAGGAAGCGAATCGGGCAAAGAGGAGTTTTGCTCCCGGAGCGCTTCAATTCCAAGGTAAAAATCAAGCGGTACTTGCAAAAAAGCATGTCTGCTTGTCTGGCGGAGCGAGTGATCCGGAATCTGCAATTGAGAAGGATTGGGGGACGTCTGGCCATACCCGTAGGGGACGGAATTGGAGCGCCGCCCATTCTCAAAAAGAAATTGCTCTCTCATGCAAAAGGCAGGGTGACGATCGCCGTCTGGTTTGGCTTTGACAAGGACGACCGGTTTTTCCGCGTGTATCAATTGCGCCGAAACGCAAAGGGACAATGGATTGTTTACGGACGCCATCCATTGGACTATCCGTTCAACCGATCTTTTCGAAAGGTATCGACGGGCTGCTGCTCTGCCTGTATCAATTGCGCGTAAATGAGCGGCAGCGGTCTTCCTGTACTCGCAAGCGAAACCTGCCTGTATCGGGGTGAAAAAAGCAGTCTTCCCGGGATGCAAGGGGAAGGAAATGAGGAGGTGGTAAAGATTTTACTTGCTTTTTTACATAAAAACATGTATATTATTGAATTGTCGCCTAGGTGCGACAAAATCAGACAAAATGTGCCCTTAGCTCAGCTGGATAGAGCGTTTGACTACGAATCAAAAGGTCGGGAGTTCGAATCTCTCAGGGCACGCCATTTGCCTCAAAAAGCTGGTTTTCCGAAAACGATATCTTTTCGGGAACCTGCACCACAGTCAATGTCGGGAAGTAGCTCAGCTTGGTAGAGTACTTGGCTTGGGACCAAGGGGTCGCAGGTTCGAATCCTGTCTTCCCGACCATAGAATTTCATATGTGCCGGTATGGCGGAATTGGCAGACGCGCGCGACTCAAAATCGTGAGGGAAACCGTGGGGGTTCAAGTCCCTCTACCGGCACCAATACATATTGTTTGCAAGGTGGGAAACAGTGATCAACTCCTGTTTCTCATCTTTTTTTTATCGAATATTTTCTGTACACGGCTGGTCGGCAGGGAGATGATCCGCTGCCTTTTCAGGAGCGCTTTCGACTTGAGCAGCTTCAGGTAGCAGGCCGGATGTGGGCCAGGACATCGTTCATGATGGCGGGCAGCGTTTTTTGTCTTGCGCACAATAACCTCTTGATATAGGCTTTCTCCGATTTTTTCAAGTATTTTTGCGGTACCTTGTTTATGGCTCTCTTGATATCCTGGGGAGACAAGGCTTGTATTTTTTCAACCATTTGCGAAACCAGTGAACGTTTGTCCGATGTGAAGCGTTTTAACCCGGCTGGAATGCGCAACTGCTTTTTTCTTCTGTTGGTACGGGGAAAGAGGGCCCCGCTTCTCTGCGGTCGGCGCGCTTTTTTGGTCTTCCACCTCTCCGGCGATCCAAACAGAGCAATGCCGTGATCGATCAGGTACCAACGGTAGCGATCATCGGCTTGATTGCGGTATAGAATCAGGTTTCGGTTGGTCCGATCCGGATTCATGATCCAGGCATCGAAAACCGCAAGCTGAGCCAACAGGTCTGATTGATGGACATGCTGCTCCGGGTTCCGGTGAACCTCTGGCGAAGCTTTCTTCCACGGGATCACTTCCTTTGCCGTGGCTTTCAAGGAAACAATCCCCCGTTTTTTCCATCCTCTTCGCCCTTTTACTCTGATCTCCTTTACCTTGGCTGCGGGGAGTCCGACAAGCTTGGCAAGCTCCGCTGCGATATACTCGTTTGCGAGCAGAATACGATAGTTTTTCCGCTGTCTGGTCACCGGGAATTTAAAATACCCCTGCGTTCCCTCTCGGTTTTTCACGATCCATATTTCTCTTCCGTATCTGTTGCGAAGAACCTTTTTGAACTTCCATTTCCATCGTCCCACAATGGTCCTCCTGAAAACATAAGTTTCATACAGTGTATGTGACGAAAGGTTATTTGGAGGTGAAAAAAGAAGGAAGGCGGCCAATAAGGGCCGCCCAAAATCGTTTGCTTCCATTTTTTCTTGTCGAAAAGGAGTTATACCCAGCCAAATGCATAGGCAATCTGTGTCGTTGCATACGTGACCGCAATGGCGATGCAAAGCGGAATGGCTGCCGAGAGCACCGTCCATTTGACGCTTTTTGTTTCTTTGTAAATAGTAAACAGCGTGGTTCCGCAAGGGTAGTGCAAAAGCGAAAACAACATCATGTTCAGCGCCGTAAGCCATGTCCAGCCGTGTGCCAGGAAAATATCCTTGATGTTCGCCGTGCTTTCCAGATCGACCATCGCGCCGGAGGAGAGATAGCCCATCAGGAGGATCGGCAAAACGATTTCATTGGCAGGCAGGCCGAGCAGAAAGGCCATGATGATATAGCCGTCCAGTCCGAGCGCGTGAGCAAATGGATCAAAGAACGAAGCCATATGTGCAAGGATGCTGGCATCTCCTACCGTGATGTTGCCCAAAATCCAGGTGATCACCCCTGCCGGTGCCGCAACAATAATCGCGCGGTTGAGAACACTCAGCGATTTGTCCTTGGAGGCGAGGAGGACGGTTTTCAGAATTTGCGGCTTGCGAAACGGCGGCAGCTCCAATGTATAGTGCGTCGGTACACCGCGCAGCGCAGTCTTGGACAAAATCCAGGAGACGGCAAGCGTCACGACGATGCCGATCAGTACCATTCCCATCAGGACCAGAGCTGTTACGAGCGTGGTGTACTGACTGGCGACGCCTGCAGCCATAAAGAGGGAGGCCAACAGGATCAAGGTAGGCCATCTGCCGTTGCAGGGAACGAAGTTGTTGGTCAGAATCGCGATCATTCTCTCGCGGGGCGACTCGATGATCCGCGTCGACAGAATCGCAGCCGCATTGCAGCCGAATCCCATGGACATGGTCAATGCCTGCTTCCCATGGCCCCCCGAGCTTTTGAACAAGCGGTCCATGTTAAAGGCGACTCGCGGCAAGTATCCGAAATTTTCCAACAGGGCGAAGATCGGAAAGAAAATCGCCATCGGCGGAAGCATGACGGAGACGACCCAGGAGGTCCCGCGATACAGCCCCAGAACCAGAACGCCGTACAGCCAATCCGGCGCATGAACAGCCTGGAATCCGGCAGTCAAATAGTCTTCGATTACGCCAAAGAAAGAGGCTAGCATCGAAGAGGGAACGTTGGCACCAGCGATCGTCAGCCAGAAGACCACGCCAAGAATGGCCAGCATGATGGGAAAACCCCAGATGGGAGAAGTCACGATGCGGTCGAGACGATACGTCTGCTCCAGCCTTTTTTTGTCCTCGTACTTTACGGCTTCGTGGCATATGGAATGAGTCGCTCTGTAGATGTCGCCGACGATCTCGTCGCGGATCGACTCTCCGTTTGCCAGCCTTTGCGCCATTGCATAGAGAGCATCTAGCGAATCCGGTTTTTCAGTGGCAAGAGGCGTTCCCAAGCTGCATCACCTCCCCGGCTTCCGCCGCTGGAGCGCCCGCAGGCGACTTCAGTGTGGAGATGAGATCCGTGTCGCCGTCTAGGAGGCGAAGCGCCACCCAGCGCGGAGGAAACCGGTTCCCTAAAAGGCGGACGACGTGAGGCTCCAGCATTTTGATTTTTTCCTCGATCTCCCGGCTGTACACGATTGGCGCAGGCTCAGGGATCAATTGTCCTGAAGCGACTTGCCCGACTTTTTCCAGCAGTCCGTCGATGCCGATTTTTTTGCGGGCCGAAATCGTTGCGACTGGTACGCCAAGCCGTTCCTGGAGCTTTGCGACATCGATGCGCACGCCCAAACGCATGGCTTCGTCGATCAAATTGATGCAGAGGACGACCCGATTGGTCATTTCCATTACTTGCAGCGCAAGATTGAGGTTACGTTCCAGCGAAGTCGCATCCAGGACGACAACAGTAACATCGGGCTGTTCCAGAATAATATAGTTTCTCGCCACTTCTTCGTCAGTGGAGTTGGAATACAGTGAATACGTGCCGGGAAGATCAATGATCCGATATGCCTGGCCTTGGTATTCAAAATGGCCGGCAGCCATCGTGACGGTCTTTCCGGCCCAGTTTCCCGTATGCTGGGACAATCCGGTCAGGGCATTGAACAGCGTGCTTTTCCCCGTGTTTGGATTTCCTGCCAGAGCGATTGTTTTTTCCATCATGTGATTACACCTCCAGCAATTCTGCGAAGATCAGACCGCTTTCCTCTTTTCTGAGGGCAATCGTTGTATTGTTTACGCGAAAGGCAGTCGGGTCTCCGAGCGGGCTTTTTTGCAGAACTTCCACCACGTTTCCGGGGACAAACCCCAGATCGAGCAATCTTCTGCGAAGCACCCCTGTGACTTCCAGCTTTGTCAATCGGAGCTTGGTGCCGGTTTTCGCGTCGAGCAAACGGATTGGTGATGACATGGACACCTGCCTCCTTCTAAATAAAAGGCAAATTGCTTCCTCTTCCTTACACTATGAGCAATTGTCTATATGTTTCTCTTTAAAATTTAGTATAGACCAATATTTTTCGCTCAGCAACAAAAAGTTTACCGAGTGCAACTTTTGGGCCGGGTCTTCTCCGTCATGCGTAAAATGGGGCTGCGAGCAGGGCCGCGAATGCTCATGAATGATACAGTCGCGGACGACACCTTGCGCGAATTTTGCTATACTGACAAAAGAGGGTTATTGATGAGGGTGGTGTGTTGGATGGGTCAAGGAGATATGCAGGAAGCATGCGATGATACGTGTCAAGGGTCGGAGGCTTTGGACGCCGCAAGACTTGAGGATAAAATGATAGATGATCAAACGGCTGTTGATTTGGCCGATCTCTTCCGCGCACTGGGAGATCCGACGCGGGTCAAAATCATTTACGCGCTGCTGCAGCAGGAATTGTGCGTCCACGATATTTCTACGGCATTGGGGATGGGGCAGTCGGCTGTATCCCATCAATTGCGGTATCTGCGGAATTTGCGGATTTTAAAGCGGCGCAAGGTGGGCAAGACGGTCTTCTACTCGCTGGATGATGACCATATGGAACAAATTTTTGTTCAGACCCTGCAGCATCTGAAGCACGAATAAGCAAAAATAGCAGATGTTTTAGGAAAACTCGGTATCTGCCGGGTTTTTTTATTGGGAAAAGGAAAGGACATGCACTCAAAAAAGCTGACGAGGCTATTTTGCGAAATCTTGCCATGGCAGAAAAAAGGGTGTTGACTTTTCGAACGATGGAAAAATATGATAAGGGTGAGATTTCAAATATGAACAATTAATCATATGTTGGGGTGTTGGAGATGTCCAGAAAACCTGGTTGTTGTGAGCCCCTGTTCCAGTCAGAGACGCTTGTCAAGGCAGTTTCACACGGAAGTGAAGCCGCTCCAGGCTCACAGTCTGCCTCATGCTGCAGTTCACATAGTCATTCGCACAGTCATCACGATGGGCATCATCATCATATGCACGATGGGGAAAAAGGTCCGGATGCCGCGGTAGCATCGGCCGATATCCAGGGGGACGGGCAGCGAACTGTCTTTCGCATCAGCGGCATGGATTGCGCAGACTGTGCCCGCGGCCTGGAAAAAAAGGTAGGGGCGCTCGCGTCTGTCTCTCAAGTGGTGGTCAACTTCGGCGCTGCCAAAATGACTGTGCTGCACGAAGAGAACGCTGAGGAGGCGATTGTTCGGACAGTCAAACAGGCCGGTTATGACGCGGTACTGGAGAAGGACAAGAAGCAGCTGGAAAACAAGAGCTTCTGGCAGCAAAACAAGAAGGCGTGGTCGACGCTGATCTCCGGTTCCATTTTTCTCGTGGCGTGGACGCTTGATCTATGGGCCGGGATTCCGGAGACCGTCATCACCTTGCTGTATGCGGCAACGATTGTCATCGGCGGCTTTCGCATTGCCAAGAGCGGGATATACGGCTTGAAGTCCAGGACGCTTGGCATCGATTTTTTGATGACGATTGCCGTTCTCGGCGCTGCGGCTATTGGTGAATGGGCAGAGGGGGCGGCTGTTGTCTTCCTGTTTTCACTTGGGGAGACACTGGAGGCGTATACGATGGATCGGACGCGTCAGTCTCTCCGCAGCCTGATGAAGCTGGCGCCGGAGGAAGCGGCCGTCATAAGGGAGGGGCGGGAAGTAAGACTTCCTGTCGAGTCGATCCATGTAGGGGAGATCGTCCTCGTCAGGCCCGGCGAGAAGATCGCGATGGACGGTACGGTCATCGAGGGTGTTTCCACGGTCAATCAGGCCCCGATCACAGGAGAATCCGTGCCGGTCGAAAAGAACGCAGGTGACGACGTCTTTGCGGGCACGATCAACGAGCAGGGCGCGCTGAAGATCAAGGTAACAAGGCGATTTGAGGAGAATACCTTGTCCAAAATCGTCCATCTGGTGGAAGAAGCGCAGGCGCAAAAAGCTCCATCGCAGCGGTTTGTGGATGTGTTTTCCCAGTATTATACGCCGGCAGTGATCGTGGTCGCCGCTTTGATCGCCGTCGTTCCCCCTTTGTTTCTGCAGGAGCCGTTTGAGCTCTGGTTTTACCGGGCACTGATGATGCTGGTAGTGGCTTGCCCGTGTGCGCTCGTCATTTCCACGCCTGTTTCCATCGTGTCTGCGATTGGCAACGCAGCCAAACACGGCATTTTGATCAAAGGCGGGGTCCATCTCGAACGGCTGGGCGCGATCAGCACCATCGCATTTGATAAAACGGGAACACTCACAGTTGGGAGGCCAGAAGTGACAACCGTCATCCCGCTGGAAGGAAGAGATGAGGCTGAGGTAATGGCCATCGCTGCTTCTCTGGAAGCGATGTCCGAACATCCTTTGGCAGCTGCGATCCTGCGGCGGGCACAGCAAATCGGAGTGAGGCCCATGCCGATCAACGGTTTTACATCAGTGACGGGGCGCGGTGTGCAAGCGACTGTGGACGGCAACGACTACTATCTGGGCAACCCACGCTGGTTCCAAAATGAGCTTCATTTTGCGCTCGACTCTGTACAGTCGAGAATCGAGGCGCTGCAGCAAAAAGGTCACACACTGATGCTGCTTGGTTGCGGACAGCAAGTCATCGCCCTGATCGGATTGGCTGACCAGGTGCGGGAGGAGAGCGCTTCGGTCGTCGCCAAACTCCGGCAGCTGGGCATAAAACAGGTAGCGATGCTGACCGGGGACAACAGAGGAACGGCCCATGCCGTAGCGGAGCGGTTGGGGCTGACCGCGTACAAGGCAGAACTGCTCCCGGCCGACAAGCTTTCTGCGATTCAAGCGTGGCAGTCCACCTCGAAGGGCGTAGCCATGGTGGGGGATGGAGTCAATGATGCTCCGGCTCTGGCTGCGGCAACAGTGGGGATCGCGATGGGCGGAGCCGGCTCGGATACGGCGATGGAAACCGCCGATATTACACTGATGGCTGATGACTTGTCCAAGCTGCCATACGCGATTGGCCTCAGCAGGCGGACGCTTCGCATCATCAAGCAGAATATCGCATTTTCTCTGCTCGTCAAAGTTGTCTTTCTGCTGATGATTCTGTTTGGCTACTCGACGCTCTGGATGGCTGTGCTCGCCGACACGGGAAGCTCGCTGATCGTGATTGCCAACGGCATGAGACTCCTGCGCTCAAAGGATGGAGGATAAGACCGCGCCGCTTGCTGGAAAAACGCCTCGTATGCAGCGAGGTCGTCTTGCCGGGCATTTGGCCCATCCGCATACGATAAAAGACAGCAGCCGAAAGCAATAGCAAAAACAAAAGCCACCTTCCTGAAATACAGGGGTGGCTTTTGCCGCTTCAAAGGAATGGCTTATACACCTGCCAAGCGATCGCAAAATGCTTTTGCGTAAGCCGGCAAATCGGGCGGACGTCTGCTGGAAACAAGATGTCCGTCGACCACGACTGGTTCATCCAGCCAAATCGCGCCAGCGTTTTCCATATCGTCGCGAATGCCTGGCGTCGAGGTAACCCTGCGGCCATCCAGGATTTTTGCGGAGATCAAAACCCATCCTGCGTGGCAGATCTGTCCGATCGGCTTTTCCCGTTCGTTCATGCGGCGTACAAAAGCGAGCACTTCCGGATAGCGCCTCAGCTTGTCGGGCGCCCAGCCGCCAGGTACCAGCAGACCGTCGTATTCGTCGATGTTGATGTCAGCAAAAGCAAAATCCGCTTTTGCAGGCACGCCGTATTTGCCCGTATAGCTTTTGCCGCTGACGGGACCTGCCAGATGAACGACTGCTCCTTCCTCCTGCACTCTGTAAATCGGGTACCACAACTCCAAGTCCTCAAATTCTTCATCAACCAGGCATAAAACCTTTTTACCTGCAAGCCGCATCGAAAATACCTCCCCCAAGCGATGTTTCTGTACGCCATTATACATGAATCAAAATCAACTTGCGCTGTTCTTTGCAGGCTTCCCTTGCTCAGCAGGAAAAAAGGGGGAGGTCATTCCCCCTTCTGACCGGTGCTTCCATTTTTCCACGGCGGATCGCCATATTGGTGAAGCTTTTGAGAAGCCTTGTAGAACAGCCACGGGATCAAGATGGACAAAACCGCCCCGAAAAATGTCAAATAAGGCGGCAGAGTACCGAATATCTTTCTGAGCATAAACCGATCCTCCTAACGGATTTCCGTCTTGTTCACCGACCCTCCATTGCGGATGTAGACAACGGCCTTCACTTCAATCTCGCTGGAGGCAAACAGATTTCGGCCGTGGTCCCAGTCCTCTTTGAGTTGCTTCCACAGATCAGGATGGGTTTGTTTTACATATGTGCCCAGTTCCAACACGTCGGTTTTCATTTTCTTCTGCACTTTGCGGATGGCATCATGTGAAAGCCTTTCAATCTCTGCCGCGATTGTCTTTTGAAGGTTATCCATGATGCGACTCTCCATAAAGTCCAAGCGCTCGAAGGACTCGGCGATTACGCCCTCGCATTCGATGAAAAACTGAAAACGCATGCGTTTTTTATCCCGGACGTCGGCCTTGATCGTTCTTTTCGTTCCCTGAATATTGAAGATCACGAGATTGTCTTTCACTTTGGTTTTCAGCAGCCCTCCCTGGACGTTTCCCAAGAGAAAGTTCAATCCTTCCGTCTCCTCCTCTCCGAGAAAGCCGATCATCTTGTTTCCCTGGCCTTGAAATACGGCAGCGCCTGCTACTTTCACTTCATTGTTGGCGGCGACAATACGCGGGAGGACAAAGCTGAACTCGTTGATCATATCTTCATGTACTTCCCCCAAGCGAACCTCGGGGATCATGCGTGCTGTGCGGTCTGTATTTTCCGCAACAGAGTTGATGTAGAGGGAAGGGAGCTTTTCCGTTTTCGGTTTTACCTCCAGGACAGGCTTGGCCTTCCCTTTGGAGATCATGACCTTGCTGGTCCTCCTCAAATCAGGATCGCGCAAGAAGTAATCGAGAACATCGGCAAACGTATTGGGCGATTTCGCCACTTCCTCGGAGACGATGACAACCTTTAAATGTTGATAAAACGGTGAACGGCTTGTCCGGACAGCCAGCTCACGCGAGATTTCGAACAGAGAATCTCCCTCAGACGTCAGGTTCTGGAACGGGTCGCCCGTGCTGCTCTGGCTGCCGCCTCCTCCTTGCGAGTTTGAGACAAGTCCTCCCGGAACGACGAATTGATGCGTAACGAGATACCGCCGTTTCCCTTTCGGTTTGTCCGGAGCCTCCTTTTCTGCCTGTCTTTCCATCTCTTTGGAGGACGGCAAATCAATTCCAACGCCGACTACAAAGCCGCGTTCCTCGATTTGTACCTGGTCCCAGCAGCCGGAGAGGAGGGAGACGGATAATACCGCCACTAAAAGGCGAGCCGAGCTTTTACTCATCTCCCCGCACCCCCCTCCATTTGGCGATCAGCAAGAGAAGAATCGGGACCAGGTAAGTGATGAATATTCCAAAATAGACGAGCTGGTCCCCCAGCGAGAAAAACTGAACCAGATTTTGCGGCCAAAGCGAAATCATGTAGACCAGAGGGGAGATGATCAAAAGCCAGGTGAACTTTCTGACGTTCGGGAAAATCGATCCCAGGTTGAAAATCGCCAGATCGAAAAAGACCGTGCAGGTATTGAAAATCGTCATGATCCAGATGGTGAAAAAGAGCGACTCCACACGTTCGATAAACCCTCCGGGCACTTCGACGTCTTTGGCCAGTTCAATCGTCGGGTAGGTCAAGTTTTTCACCACCTCAGCGGAGAATACGCCGATGACAAAAATGTAGATCGTCAGGTACAGGAAAATAGGGATCAACAGTCCTTTCACGACGGCCTTGGGAGCGTCCTCGGCCCGGGTCATCAGCAGCGTATAAAAAAGGACGACCTCGTAGCCGGAAAACGACAGATTGACTTCTTTTGAGCCTTGCAAAAGGGCACCTAATCCGGTAGTGAACAGCGGTCTGACGTTATCCAGCTCGAGCATTTGGATCGAATAGAGCTGCACAACGGCACTGATCAGCAGCACAATCGGAAAAAACAGCATGTTCAGCCGCAGCAGGGCGATCCGTGTGCCAGCCACAGCATATTGAACGATCAGCAAGAAAGCGAGCGTAATCACTTCAACAGGAGTAGTCGTAAACAAATACTGCTTGGCGATATTGCCGAGAGCCCTGGCTTCAAAAGAAACAAACAGCAGGAAGTAGATGCCGACAAGAAAAGTAATGACCTGTGCGACGGGCCGGCTTACGATCAGGGACGCATATTCAAAAAAAGAGTTTGCGGGAAAGCGACTGGCCAATTTGCCCAGCAGCCAGCCGATCACCGAAGCCACCAGACCGGAGATGAGGATCGAGATCCATCCGTCGATCGAACCCGTCTTGGCAGCCAGAGTCCGGGGGAAAGTGAGAATGCCCACCCCGATGACGACATTGGCGACAATAAACACCATCTCTTTTTGTCCAATCTTCTGATCCGCGTAGGGTAAGGTGTTCATTGCGATCTCCCTGCTTTCATGCGGGTTTTGTCTTTCGTTTGCAGCATGTCCGGCCGTTTTTTGAAGAACGTGATAGGAGCGCGCAGGATGTAATCTTTCCAGTCGGAAACAAGCTGCGGAGCAAGTGGTGCCAGGTAGGGCACACCAATGCTGGTCAAATTGGTGAGATGGATGACGATGAGGATAAAAGCCAGAACCACGCCGTAGAGGCCAAACATGGCAGCGGCAAGCATGGCGCCAAAACGGATCATCCGAAAAGCGATGGCCAGATTATAGGAAGGAATGGCGAAGGAAGCGATCGCAGTAATCGCCACGACAATGACCATGACAGGGCTGACGATCCCGGCGGAAACGGCTGCCTCGCCGATGACAAGCCCGCCGACGATGCCTACGGTTTGTCCGATCGGCTTTGGCAGACGCAAGCCCGCCTCCTGCAGCAGCTCCATGGTGGTTACCATGATCAGGGATTCGACGGCAGCCGGGAACGGAACGCCGTCCCGGGTGGCGGCGATGGAAAAGGCGAGGTCCGAGGGAATCAGTCCCGGATGAAAGGTGACCAGCGCGATATAGAGGGCTGGAGAAAAGACGGCCAGATAAGAGGCCAGGTACCGAAGCACCCGCGCAAGCGAGCCTACCATCCACCGTTCGTAAAAATCCTCGGGAGAATGAAGCATGATGCCCAGTGTAACCGGAGCCAAAAGCACCATGGGGGTACCGTCCAGGATGATGGCAACACGCCCCTGAAACAGGGCCGATGCGACTTTATCCGGACGCTCCGTGTTTTGTACTTGCGGAAACGGCGACAAGAAATTATCCTCGATCCATTGCTCAATATAACCTGACTCCTCCACCTGATCGATGTCAATGGTGGAGATGCGCCGTTTGATTTCGTTTACGATATTCGGATGTGCGATGTCTTCGATGTATGCGACGATCAGGTCTGTTTTGCTCCGCCTTCCGACAGTAGTGGCGTCAAAACGAAGCTTGGGATCCCGCACACGGCGGCGGATGCGGACTGTATTGTCCCGGATGTTCTCGTTGAAGCCGTCTCGAGGTCCGCGTACGAGACCTTCCGAAACAGGTTCTTCGATGCCACGCGTCTCCCAGCCCCTGCTGTCAATCAAAATGGTTGTATGGGAACCGTCCACGAAAAAGGCGGTATCTCCCACCAGCATGGCGTCCAGGACTTCCTCCATGGTGGTTCCGGTTTTCACCTCAATAATGGACAGCACTTCATTGAGCATAAAAGCCATGATATCTTCGTCGGGTGCCGGGATAGCTTTGCCGGCGGGAGACATCAGCAGCTGTATATGTTTTACTACCTTGTCGTGAACGAGCTCGCTGTCTACCAGTCCATCGATGCAGGCTACAGCGCAAGCCCGTCCGCTATTGTCGATCAGAAATGGACGGATGATCAGGTCTTGCGGGTTCCCCAGGCGCTGTTTGATGATATCGAGATTTTCCTGCAAGCTTTCGGAAAGCGGAGTTTTATTGGAAGCCTGTTGATCAGAATGGCTGCTTTGCTGTTTCCGGCAAGATGCTATTGCTTCGTTTTTCCATTTTTCCCATACTCTGCGAAACAATCGGATTCGCCCCCCTCCCTTACAGGAAAAATGTGAAAGTTCTTATTGGGATTTTTTCCAATCTGCAGGAAAGTATGCGGGGCTGTCCTGAAGACAGATGCGTTTTCCTCTGTTCTCAAACAGTTCCAATGGAAACTTTCGCGCAAAAGAATTGATCAACCGGGGGAGGTATGATACATTCGGCATGGTAGAGTAGGAGAATGGAGAGGATGGTACAGGTGCAAAGTCACGTCATGGAGCGGGCAGCGGATTTCGCCCAGCTTGCTGATCGACTGGAACGGATGGCGTCGTCTATTGAAGAGACAAAGGACGATGCGACACCGGGGAAGCTGCTTCAGCTCGCGGAGAAAACACGCGGAGCGGAGTTGAATATCGCATTTTGCGGCCACTTTTCGGCCGGTAAGTCTACAATGATCAATACACTGTTGGGAGCCAGTCTCTTGCCTTCCAACCCGATTCCGACCAGTGCCAATGTTGTCAAAATCCGCGGCGGCGAAAAGGCGGCGCGTGTATACACGCATAATAACGGCGTGCTGACCTTTGACCCTGACACCGAAATGGAAAAACTCAAGCAATTTGCCGTCGACGGCGATACGGTTGAGTGGGTGGAGGTCTCCTATCCGGGGACTATGCTCAATGAGAAGGCCAGCTTGCTTGATACGCCCGGAATCGACTCTACGGACGCGGCTCACAAAATAGCGACAGAGTCGGCTTTGCACTTGGCGGATGTCGTCATTTACATGATGGATTACAACCACGTGCAGGCGGAAGAGAACTTCAATTTTACCAAAACGTTGAAAGACCGCGGAAAGCCAGTTTATCTTGTTATAAATATGATTGACAAGCATATCGATTTTGAACTCGATTTTGACAGCTACAAGGAGAGCGTGGAAGAGGCTTTCGCCACGTGGAATATTGAACCGGACGGGATCTTTTACACGTCGCTGGCGGAGCCTGATCACGAGGAAAACCAGTACGAAGCATTCCGGGCGTTGCTGGAGCAGCTGATCGCGGACCGCGAAAAGCTGGTCAGCAAAACGGTGGCGGACGCTGCCGAGCATTTGATCGAGGAACACGTTCAAGTGCTGCGCAGACAGAACGCTGCCGAGCGCCAGGAGTTGGAAAACAGGCTGGATGAGCTGCAGATGCCCGCTTTGGACAGCCGGGATGCCGGTCGGGTAAAGAACGCCTTGCAAACAGCCGAGGAAGCAGCAAGCGAACTGGCGAGCCGGGTGGACAAGGCGCGCAAACAGATGGAAAAAGAGCTGGCGGCGCTGCTGGACAATGCCCGCCTCACCTATTACAGCACGAACGAGGCAGCGGAACAGTATTTGGAAAGCCGCAAGCCGGGCTTCAAGATGGGGTTGTTCTTTTCCGGGAAAAAGACAGAGGAAGAGCGGGCGAGAAGATTGGACGTACTGCTTGCAGACTTCCGCGAAAAGGTAGCGGCCAATCTCGATTTTCACTTCAAGGAGCTGCTCAGCAAATTTCCGGAGCAATTCGATCTGCGTGACGAGGCTTATCATGCCGCAGTCTACGCCACGACGATCGAGGTAACAGCCGAATTTCTCGCCTCCCACGTAAAGGATGGGGCGAGTACCCGCGAGTATGTCATGAATTACTGTTCGGACATTTCGAACGGTATCAAGACAGAATACCGCCGTGCCGGATTGGGCTTGATCGACCAGGTAGCAGCGCTCATCAGGAAGCAGACCGAACAGGAAAGCATGGCGCTGCAAAAGCAGCTCGCGGTGCTTCGTGAGCTGATGCAGATCCACGCCCGCCTGGGGCAGCTTTCTGCGATGGAGCAGGCTGCACGGCAACGATTGCAAGCGATTTTGCGTGAAGGAGCGTAACTTTCAATCATGAACCAGCTAAAAGACAAACTGATCGCTGCGGCACAACGTCTGCAGCAGGCAAGCAGGGAGATTCAGTCAATACCGGGGATGCAGGCGCAAGCCGAGACCATGCTGGAGCGAGCCGAGCGCTTGCAGGCCAATCGTTTTACCGTCGCCCTGTTCGGAGCATTCAGCGCAGGGAAATCGTCGTTTGCCAACGCCTTGATGGGAGAGCTGGTCCTGCCGGTTTCGCCGAATCCGACGACGGCGGCGATCAATAAAATCATGCCGCCGACAGAAACGCATCCGCACGGCACGGTTCGCGTCGTGCTGAAAAGCCGGGAAGCCGTAGAGCAGGACGTCATTCGCTCGCTTGCGATTTTTGGCCTGGCTGCCTCCGATCTGGAGGAAGCGTTGGCAGAGCTGAACAAAATCGATGTTTCCAGCATCCCGCCGACGGCCAAGCCGCATTACACGTTCTTGAAAGCGGTCACCAAGGGCCTCGGCGAGATGTCCGCTCACCTGGGCGGCGAGCTGCTCGTCGACATGAAAGCCTTCAAAGGGTTTGTGGCAAAAGAAGAAAAGGCTTGCTTTGCCGAATATATTGAACTGTTTTATTCTTGTCCGCTCACCGATCAAGGGATCGTGCTGGTGGATACGCCGGGGGCCGATTCGATCAACGCCCGCCATACCGGTGTCGCCTTTGAATATATGAAAAATGCCGACGCGGTTCTGTTCGTTACGTATTACAACCACGCCTTCTCGCAGGCGGACCGCGAATTCCTGCTCCAGATGGGGCGTGTCAAGGACACATTTGACATGGATAAGATGTTCTTTCTCGTCAATGCCGCCGATCTCGCGGCTTCCGAGGAAGAGCTTGCCGGGGTTGTTGCCCATGTGGAGAAAAACCTGTTGAGCTGCGGCATTCGCCATCCGCGCATTTATCCGGTTTCCAGCCAGACCGCCTTGTTGGCCCGTATGCACGAAGCCGGGAAGCTCGCAGGCTCTGCGGAAAAGGTCTACCGTCAGCGCACAGGCACGCCGGAGGAGGAGCCGCTCGCTCCTGCAGAGGAAGCCCTTCGCCTGTCGGGCATGGCCGTGTTTGAACAGGATTTTCTTCGCTTTACGCTGGAAGAGCTGACGCAAATCGCTGTCAATGCAGCGATGGGCGAAATACGCCGGGCACACACCACCCTCGAAGAATTCATCCGCATGGCAGAGGCTGATGAATCGGAGCGCGACGCCAGAAGGCAGGCAGCCACGAAGGCTCGCGAAGCGGCCCTGGCTGCTGTGGAAGGCCTGTCGATTGCCTCGGCGGAACGCGATTTGCTGAAAGAGCGTGAAGAGCTGGTGTACTATGTAAAGCAGCGCCTGTTTTTCCGCTTTAATGAACTGTTTAATACCGCCTTTAACCCGGCCGTACTGAAAGAGGACGGCCGCAATATGAAGCAGGCGCTCCAAGGCTGCCTGGGCGATCTGCTCCGGTCGATCAGCTACGATCTGGCTCAGGAGCTGAGAGCGACGACCTTGCGTCTGGAGAAGTTTCTGGGCAAGCAGGGAGCGGCTCTCGTGCAGCAGTGGCAGCGGGACGTTCAGCAGTACGCATCCGGCTTGACGCTGGCGCCTTATCAGCCGCGAAAGGTGGAAACCTTGTCGTTTGCCGATGAGCTTCCGGTCTCTCTGGCAAGCCTCCAGCCATCCTTGTCGCTGTTCCGCAGCGCGAAAGACTTTTTTGAACAGGATGGCAAGGCCAAGCTGCGCGAGGATTTGGAAAAACGCCTGCAGGAACCGGTATCTGCCTACCTGAATACAGGAAGCGCCCAAGTAGGCGAGCAATTCGCGTCGCTCTTGACGCAAATGGTGGCCGAAGAACGAAGCCGCGTGGCCGGCCAGGTGGAAGCGTACTTCACCGGCATCTTTGCCGCTTTGGACATGAATCTGGACATAGATGAGCTGAAGGCCAAGCTGGAGCGTGTGGCTTCGCTCATCACGGAAGCATAAGGTTTTTTAAAAGGGAGAGCAGGAGTCAGGGCGACGGCGCGGAAGAAGCCGTCCCCTGACTTTTTTGCGTTTAGACAGTCTTTGTAAGGTTCAATATATTAGAATTATATCAATTAAAATATCAGGTTATCTATTGACACTGTAGTATTTAATGTTAGAATTTAAAATGTTAACTAATATTGGTAATAGAGGGATTAATTATGAATCAATCGATGAAAAAAATTTTAGTTACAACACTCACTTCATCAATGGTCCTCTCAGTTACTGTTCCTGCAATGGCTTCTACAAATTATTCAGCTTCTAAGCAGATAGTTGTTGCTGCTAATGTATCTACTAACCAATATTCTGTAGATTTTATTAAGAAAATTGACAGATTTGTCAAAGTTGATGAAAATACATTTCAATTCTTTTTAGACCCAGTAGTACAGAACAGTTTTTCTCAAGAAGAAATTGAGCAAGCTCAAATTATAATCGACGAATCAAACAAAAGCATACGGGCCATCTTGGATGAAGGGTTTGAATTGATGGTAACACCTAGTGGTACGGTAAAAGCCAAAACCTCTGATTCTGTAGGAACCTTTAAAATGGTTGGAGACATAGACACCAGCAAATATTTTGATTGGGATTATGAATGGTGGGGATTCCGTTTATGGATAAGTCCAAGATTGGTCTCAGAAATTCAAGATTATAATGGATATATTTCTGGTACAGCTGCTCTTGCGACAGAAGTTACTCTAGACTTGTTGAAAAGAAGAGGTATTCCTGTCCCAGAGGATCTAAAGGGGAAACTCAGCATATTTGCGGGAG
Source organism: Brevibacillus sp. FSL K6-6036 (assembly GCF_037964015.1). Taxonomy (NCBI): domain Bacteria; kingdom Bacillati; phylum Bacillota; class Bacilli; order Caryophanales; family Paenibacillaceae; genus Brevibacillus; species Brevibacillus sp. FSL K6-6036. The sequence goes on along the minus strand of NZ_CP150173.1, from coordinate 3,744,727 downwards.
CCTTAGTTTCGTTTGGTGTCACCGCATTTTATCGCGCGTATAAAGACACTGGGGTATTTTACCATCATGGCATTATTCAAAAGGGTTTCTATAGTGAAGACAATCTTCCGGCTTTTTAACTTACAAATAATAAGAGGGGTGAGATAATTGGGGAAATTTCTTAGATATTACACAACTCAGAGAAAATATAAATTTGATTTGATTATCCTACCTCTTATAATTATTTTTGCAACATTTACATCTGACCAAAATGCATCTTTATTCAAGTACTTCATTAGTTACTTCACGATTCTGACTATTTCTTTAATAGTAACGTACATCATGTCTAGAAAAAATTAAGAGCATACCTAATCTATATGGAGGAAAAAAATCGTTAGAAAATGACTTATGGATTCTTCACCTGGTGTAGTATTCATTAAGGAATCACTTTTGTTGATTTAATTGCTTATCTCTTTGATACACTCCTTCAGAGTTGATGTGATTAGTCAGCTTTGGAGGGAGTATTTTTTTGTTTAAGCGAAATATTGGGAATTATTTGTTTTCACCTTTTGAAATAGTAATTACAAAAAGAATCTTCGTCGAAATAAAGTAAATATAACAAATAAGTGGAATTGGATATTTTTGGGGGGAGTACACGAAAAGGGCAATGCTCTCAAAAGTAACTGAGAACCAACTCGTTTAGGTGCAAAATGAGGCAGATTCCCTTTAGCGTAGGGTAGAAATGCTATTTGATGTTTAATTTAGGTGTTGCATTCTGGGATTATCTTGGTGTGATTCCACCGTAAAATAATTTGCCCATTAAGAAGTAGCAGTAGTTTTCCATAAAACTATTAATTAAGCAAAGAGTTACCACCAATTTTCTTTTTCATCCTTGCTCTACCCGAGAAATGCCAGTACAAGTACAAAAGCAGTAGAGATGAAACAGGAGAAAAAAGTGAAGGGTCTTTGGGACACTGCCCAGGCTCGCATGCAAAAGCGGAACCCGAATTTGCGTCCAACCTCTGAGATGCTCACAGAATCGGCTGCTTTTGGACGCAGGTTCCGCTTTTGTATACGAGCCGGACAGTCAATCTCCCATGCAGGTGTCCCACCGAACCCTGAGCGTTTTCTCCTGTTTCATCTCCTCCACTGCAGTCAGACCTGAGCTCTTTTCCTCGTCTCCCACTCTTCCCGCAAAATCCCCATCTTGATCGCATCGTAATACTCGCCCCGAACGATCCGCGCTTTTCTTACACGGGCTTCCTCAATCATCCCGCAGCGCTCGGACAGCCTGAAAAGCGGAGAAAGCCCCTCGGCGTACATGCAGCCAAGGGGCTTTCGGAATCATTTATTTCGTAAATTTTTGATAGCTGTCGAATTGCTCTTGGATCTCTTTCGCAGGCTTCTGTGTCAACAGGCTGACTACGACAATGGCGACCAAGCTCACGGCAAATCCCGGGATCATTTCATAGAGGAGATCTTTCAGCATATCGGATTGCGTCCAGAGAATAACGGTCGCTGCACCCGCCACCATACCGGCCAGCGCCCCCCATTTGTTCATCCGCTTCCAATACAGGCTGAGCAGGATCAGGGGACCAAAGGATGCGCCAAATCCGGCCCAGGCATATCCGACCAGATCGAGGATCGTATCGTTCTTGCTGTAGGCGAGAATCAAAGCGACCAAGGATACAATCAGAACAGACAGGCGACCGACAAAGACGAGCTCCTGATCTGATGCTTCGCGGCGGAAAAATGTCTTGTAAATATCCTCGGTCAAGGAGCTGGAGGTTACCAGCAGTTGGGACGAGATCGTACTCATGATCGCCGCCAGGATCGCTGCCAATAGGAAGCCGGTGATCAGAGGATGGAACAAAATTTTGCCCAGTTCGATGAACACAGTTTCCGGATCAGTCAGTGCAAGGCCCTTCTTGGAGTAAAAGGCGATGCCGACCAGTCCTGTAAACATCGCGCCCACGATGGAAAAGATCATCCAGCCCATGCCGATGAAGCGGGCCTTTTTGATTTCTTTTACCGAGGAAATCGCCATAAAGCGGACGATGATATGAGGCTGTCCGAAGTAGCCAAGTCCCCAGGCGAAGAGTGAAATGATTCCGAGCAAGCTGGTGCCCTTGAAAATATCGAGCAGTGCGGGATTGATTGCATGGATTTCCGTAAACGTAGGACCGATGCCGCCTACGTGGAAAATAGTGACAAGCGGTACCAAAATAAGTGCGATAAACATGATCAATCCTTGCACGAAGTCAGTCCAGCTAACAGCGAGGAACCCGCCGAACAATGTGTAAGCGATTACGACAACAGCGACGATCCAAAGGCCCGTGTGGTAATTCAGATGGAATGTGTTTTCAAACAGTACGCCGCCGGAGACGAGTCCGGAAGAGACGTAGAAGGTAAAAAAGATCATGATGACCAGCCCGGATACCAGACGCAAAATGCGGGAGGCGTCCCCAAAGCGGTTTTCCAAAAAAGCGGGAATGGTAATCGAGTTGTTCGCCACTTCTGTATAGGTTCGAAGGCGAGGGGCAACATACAACCAGTTGGCATAAGCACCCAGCGTCAGCCCGATGGCTATCCATGAAGCGCTTATTCCTTGGGCAAACATGGCCCCCGGCAAGCCCATCATCAGCCAGCCGCTCATGTCGGAAGCGCCGGCACTAAGCGCCGTGACAGCCGGACCGAGCGTTCGTCCGCCCAACATATAGTCGGTCAAATTGGAAGTGCGTTTGTAAGCAAAGTAGCCGATGAGCAGCATGCCAACCATGTAGACAACAATAGAAGAAAGAAGCTGCAGGTCCATTTTTTAGCACTCCTTGATCATTTTTAATAATTGTAAACAAATTGTGAACGATTTATACTTTACCACGGTCATGTATAAAAATCTACTGCTAAAATCAGAAGATTCGATAACGTAAGCGCTTAAATTTTTTTTATCGAGAAAAGCCTAGAAAGTCTGTACCGATCATCTTGTGACAACGCTTCTTGTAATTTTTTCCGCCGGGTCGGTATCCATGAGAAAGAGACAAAAGAAACCTGCATCGGGTACGCAGGTTTCAAGTCCATACTGGTTTTATATTCGCCCCGCAACGGTTCGGTTCGGGTCATCAGCCAAGAGAAATCGATGCTCGAAAGCAGGCGCGCACAGGCTCCTTAGCTTTTTTTACTGCACCTGGATTTGTCCGTTCGTATCCAGCGAGACGTTAAATTCCTTCACCACCTGCGGTTCCTCGCCTGGATTGTTCAGGTTTTTCTTCAGGACCTTGAATTTTCCGTCGCCGGTCAACTGGCCGGTATATTCAACGCCGAACAGGTCCGATTTGTAAAAGCTGAAGCTGGCCAGCTCCGTTTTTTGCAGCTCTTCTGCCAGCAATGTCCCGTCACCGCTGAACATCGCTTTGCGCAAAGGCTCAGACGATTCGTATTTCTGCTGCAGGTAGCTCTTCAATTGCTGTGCGATCTCGGATTCTGCCAATTGTTTCCCCGCTTCGACGACCTGCTTGCCAGCTTCAATCGCTTGTTTTCCGGTCTCTACAGCCTGCTTTCCGGTTTCTATCGCTTGCTGGGCAGTCTGTACCCCTTCCGATACCTCGGAGCAAGCGGTCAGCAGCAAGCTGCTGAGCAGGACGATCACCATTTTGCGCATGTGAGGACTCTCTCCTTTTCTGTCGAATATTTATCTTGTGAAGCTCTTTTGCGCCTGACACTCCTTTCAGCATTGTAACATAGACGGACGGGGAAATGAGTCCGACTCTGGCCGGAGATTCACCTTGGTCCAAAGGGAAAGCCGCGCTGGACTTATGCCCCTTCTGGCACACGAAAAAGCGCTGTTTCGTTGTCTCCACTTTCTCCGCTCCCGCATATGCTATGGTATGAAACAAAGCTGTTCCGAAGACAGGGAGGAAACAACGATGCAGGGGAAAGTCAAATGGTTCAGTAAGGAAAAAGGCTACGGTTTTATTGAACGAGACGGGGGACCGGATGTGTTTGTCCATTACTCCGCGATCAGCGGCTCAGGCTACCGCAATCTGGAGGAAGGCGAGCTGGTTACGTTTGAAATCGTCAATGGCCAGCGCGGTTTGCAGGCGGCCAATGTAACCCGCGCCACCAACGGATCATAACCAAAACAACACGCAAATGAAAGCCGGTTGTTCCATCAGGAGCAAACGGCTATTTTTATGATCCGCGTCCAGACTCTCGATTTGCTGTGGTCCCCTGCGGACGTTCCGCGCTCTTTTGAATTCACCAGTCCTCTGCTATAATGATGATGGTTTTCTTGGCGCGTGAGAAGCGGCATTTGTCATGACCAGATTTTGAAAACGAGGTGGCTTATGAAGGCTTATTTGGAACTGCTTCAAGATATATTGGACAATGGTGTAAAGAAAGAAGACCGTACAGGCACAGGGACGATCTCCGTCTTCGGAAGACAACTGAGAATGGATCTTCGGCAAGGATTTCCGCTTTTAACCACAAAAAAGGTGCATATGAAATCCATTATTCACGAGCTTCTCTGGTTCTTAAGCGGGGAGACGAACATTCGCTATTTACATGACAACGGCGTTACGATCTGGGATGAATGGGCGGACGAAGAAGGCAACCTGGGGCGAGTGTACGGTGCTCAGTGGCGTACCTGGCTTGGTCCAAACGGACAAGTCGTCGACCAGATTGCAAACGTCATCGAGCAGATTCGGACCAATCCCGATTCTCGGCGTCACCTCGTCAGTGCCTGGAACCCAGCCGAGGTGGAAGATATGGCGCTGCCGCCTTGCCATTACGCGTTTCAGTTCTATGTGGCGAATGGCCGCCTGTCGTGCTTGTTTAACATGCGGTCGGTGGACACCTTCCTCGGATTGCCGTTTAACCTCGCTTCGTATGCCCTCCTGACCCACATGGTAGCGCAGCAATGCGATCTGGAAGTAGGGGAGCTGATCTGGACAGGCGGGGACGTTCATATTTATTCGAACCATTTGGAGCAGGTCAAGCTTCAGTTGACGAGAGAGCCTTATCCTCAGCCGACGTTGCAAATCAAGCGGAAACCGGACTCTATCTTTGATTATAAGTACGAGGATTTTGAATTGGTTGGCTATCAATCTCATCCCGGCATCAAAGCACCAATCGCAGTGTAAGAGAGACAATTTGGGAAGGGAGGGATCGGTATGATCAGCCTGATCGTCGCCCATACGCGCAATCGCGTAATTGGCAAAGACGGGGCCATGCCTTGGCATCTGCCCAATGATCTGAAGCATGTAAAAGAAATTACGACCGGACAAACCATCGTCATGGGGCGAAAAACCTTTGCTTCCATCGGCAAGCCGCTGCCAAACCGGCGCAATGTCGTTTTGACGAGGAGCAAAGACTTTTCTGCGGAGGGTGCAGAAGTCGTCCATACCAAGGAAGACGTGCTGGCTTTGGGCGATGTGATTATTTTTGGCGGAGCCGAGCTGTACCGCCAGTTTTTGGATGTCGTCGATCGGATGTATATTACCGAAATCGATATGGAAACGCAGGGCGATACGTTTTTCCCCGAATGGGACCGGGAGGCTTTTGAGCTGGTATGGAGACGGGAAGGCGTCGTAGACGAGAAAAATCCTGTACCGCATACGTTCTTACTCTATGAACGGATCCGGAGCTAAATAAAAGACAATCGCGTAAAAAGGCGTCTGTCCCTATGTGGATATGGCGCTTTTTCCTTTGGGCAACCATAAGCTAGAGATGAGGACTTTTCCGAGAAAGAAGGTGTTGCCACAAGTGGACAAACGAATCGGCATCTTGGTATACCGGGGAGATAAAGGTTATGGAAATCCGGCTTTTTTGCGTCGTCTCGTGGAAGAGGGGACGTCAATGGGAGTGGAGGTCTTTGTCTTTTCCCCTCAGGATGTAGATAGGATATTCCACCAAATCAGGGGCTATGAGCCATACGGTGCGGGATGGAAGTGGAGATGGCGCGAGTGGCCGGACATCGTCATTGACTATTATCGCTATTATCCGTTAGCAAAGCATAGGCATTACTTGCCCATTCGAGAGGGGAGCATCTTTCGCTTTGCGAACAATCGTTTCGCCAACAAGTTCCGCGTCCATCAGATCCTAGAGCAGGAACCGGAGGTGTACCAATGGCTCCCGGAGACAGTGCCGTTCAGCAAGAAAAATCTCAGTGACATGATCAAAAAGCATCCTCGTCTGTACCTTAAACCATCAAACGGCACTGCAGGCCGAAGCATTCTGCGGATTGAGCGAAAGGGAGACCGCTTTCTTTTGTGCGGACGGACCAAAAAGCAAGGACAGAAGAACGAGATTCTGCCGAACACAGCCTCCTTGACTCAGCGTATCAAACAGTGGGTGGAGCAGGAAAAGCGGGGAGACGAACATTTTTTCCTGCAACAGGGGCTTGACCTCGGCTTGCTGTCTGACCGAACCGTAGACGCCCGCCTGCTGATTCAAAAAGACGGGCAGGGAGTCTGGCGGACGACCGGTATGGGAATGCGTGTCGGGCCGGCTCACTCCTCCACGTCGAATCTGCACGGCGGGGGTACGGCTTTGCCAGCTGGCCAATTCCTGTCCAGCCGCTTCGGGGTGGACCTGGCCGAGATCATCATACACCAATGCCAGGAGCTGGCCCTGGTCACCGCCGAGAAGCTCGAAAGCCATTTTGGTCAGATGATGGAGTTTGGCTTTGATCTGGGGATAGACACAGAGGGGCGCGTTTGGATCATTGAGATCAACCCCAAGCCGGGACGGGACATCTTCCGTAAGCTCGGGCAGCTCAGTCGTTACCGGCAAGCAGTACGCCGGCCGCTGGAATACGCCTTGCACCTTTTGGAAAAGGATTCGCTTGTTTCACAATAGGCATAATGAAAAGTAATAGGTTGAAAAAGTCGTCATGGGAGAATGCAGCATGTACGGACGTTCCAGAGTGTATCAGGACGTCCGTATGTGCAAAAGATCCGTCAGGAAAGGAAAAACATTCGGGCAAAAATGGACAAGCTGTCTTCATTTCGGGACCGATACCACGCATAATATAGAAAAAACAAAATGGAGGTGTCAGGAAATGATGGAGTCATTTCGCATTCCTGTCGACGAAGAATTGGTGATTCGGGGAGATTTTCATGCGCAGGAAAAGGACGCAGGACAACCGCTGTTGATTTTCTGCCACGGCTTTAAAGGCTTCAAAGACTGGGGAAGCTTTCCTTATGCGGCAAATCGGTTGGCGAAGCTGGGTATGGCTGTGGTCCGGTTCAATTTTTCCTGCAACGGTGTGGGAGAAAGCGGAACAGAGTTTGATGAGCTCGAAAAATTTGGGCGAAATACGTATGCTCGTGAAATCGCTGACCTTCGGGTACTGACCGAGTGGCTGCACAGCGAAGCTTGCCCGTTTAAAGCTGCGTTTGACAGGGAGAAGCTGTTTGTCATGGGACATAGCAAGGGGGGGGCTGACGCCATCCTGTTCGGGGCGAACCATCCGCTTGTCAAAGGGATCATCACATGGAACGGCACGGCTGATGTCGACCTGTTCGACGCCAGACTGCGACAGGAAATTGCCGAAAAGGGAGTCGGATACATCGCCAATGCCCGGACCGGCCAGCAGATGCCGATCACAAAGGCAGTCATCGACGATGTCGACCAAAACCGGGAAGCGTACAATCTGCTTGCCAAAGTGAGCTCCATGGAGCAGCCGCTCTGCATCATTCAGGGAACAAAGGATTACGAACGCCTGGTAAAAGGGGCCAAGCGTCTGCAGGAAGCTGCCAAGGACGTCCGTGTCCACTGGATTGAGGAGGGGGACCACACGTTTAACACGCGCCATCCTTTCGCCGGTCCAAGTCCGCAATTGGAGAGCGCGATCGAGCATGCAGCAGCCTTTGTCCACGCCCTGTGTACATAAGCAAAAGCCGCGAAATCACGCGTTTTCTTTCCCTCTGGGCTATGGTATACTGAATAGCGTCATAAAGATAAATTCAGTGACAATTCTGAAAAATGAAGAAACTCATGGGGTGGAGAAACGATGAAACCAAACGTATGCTTGTACGATACGACTCTCCGGGATGGCACCCAGGGAGAGGGCGTCAGCTTGTCAGTGGAGGACAAGGTGAAAATCGCCCTCCGTCTGGATCAGTTCGGTATCGATTTCATCGAAGGCGGCTGGCCGGGGAGCAATCCAAAGGATATGGCTTTTTTTGAGAGAATCAAAGAAATTCCCCTGCAGCACGCAACGATAACCGCATTCGGCAGCACCTGTCGTCCGAATGTGCCTGCAGCCGAGGATGAAAACCTGCGGGCGCTGCTCCAAAGCGGCGTGAGTGCCGCAGCGATCTTCGGAAAATCATGGGATTTGCATGTCACAGACGCACTCAAGACGACCTTGGATGAGAATTTGCGCATGGTTGCCGATTCCGTCGGATTTCTTAAATCAAAAGGACTGACTGTTCTGTTTTTGGCCGAGCACTTTTTTGACGGATATAAAGCCAATCCGGTTTACGCTCTGCGCGTACTGGAAGCGGCGGAAGGGGCGGGAGCTGATTGGATCGTGCTGTGCGATACAAACGGCGGCAGCTTGCCCCATGAAATCTATGAAACAGTAAAGACGGTAAAAGGGAGCCTGCAGACGCGGCTCGGCATTCACCCGCATAATGACTGCGAGCTGGCCGTCGCCAATGCGCTGGCTGCCGTTCAGGCCGGAGCGGAGCAGGTGCAGGGGACGACAAACGGCATCGGGGAGCGCTGCGGCAATGTCAACCTGGTATCCGTCATTCCCAATCTGCAGTTGAAGATGGGATACCAATGTGTCGAGCCGGAGCAATTGCAGCAGTTGACCAAGCTATCCCGCTTCGTCGCGGAGGTAGCCAATATGGCAATGCCGAACAATCAGCCGTTCGTCGGCAACAGCGCGTTTGCCCACAAGGGCGGAATCCATGTAAGCGCCGTGCTGAAGGACCCGAAAACGTATGAGCATATCGACCCTGAGCTGATCGGCAACAAGCGGCGCGTACTCGTCTCCGAGCTGTCGGGACAAAGCAACCTGCTCGCCAAGACTGATGAGCTGGACATCGATGTGGCGCTGGATAAGCAGGAAGCGCGAGAGATCATCCAGCGGATCAAAGAACGGGAATTCCAGGGCTACCAGTATGAAGGAGCAGAAGCTTCTCTCTCGCTGATGCTGCTCGATGCCGGAGGCAAGCTGGAGCAATTGTTTACTCTGGATTCCTTTAAAATTTTGATGGAAAAGTCAGCGGACCGGTCGATTCTGTCCGAAGCGACTGTAAAGCTGCATGTGAACGGACAGTTGGTTCATACCGCCGCCGAAGGAAACGGCCCTGTCAACGCGCTTGACAATGCGCTCCGCAAAGCGTTGGAAAATCACTTTCCTTGTCTGTCCGAAATGCATCTCACCGACTACAAGGTGCGTGTATTGGACGAGAATGGCGCCACCGCGGCAAAAGTCCGCGTGCTGATCGAATCAGGCCGCAAAGGGGAGAAGTGGAGCACTGTCGGCGTCTCGACCAACGTGATCGAAGCGAGCTGGGAAGCGCTCGTGGACAGTATTCGCTACCTGTTGTGGAAGGAAGGCTGCGAGCTTTCCGAACCGCAGGAGCAGGCAGAAGTCCGTGCGGGCATCGTCAATCACTAGTCTCTGACGAGAAGAATATAGAGCTTATTGTGAAGTCTATCAAAGCGATAGGCTTCTTTATTTTGAAGAAAGGTTATCTGACCCCGGCTCCTCAGTGATCTCCCTCTCCGGAATTCCTCTATGCTGATCTATTTGTCCGCCTCTTCGCATAGATTTGTAGCAAGAATTCCTATCTTTCAAAATCAAGGGAGGGGGATTGGGATGAAAAAAGCGTGGAGAGGGAATCTGATCACGCAGATCATGGTCGCATTTGCAATCGCTATCATTGTGGGGATCATCGCAGGCACGAGCGCGGAGACCGTCAAGCCGTTGGGAGATTTATTTTTGCGTTTGATCAAGTTCATTATCGTTCCGCTCGTGTTGGCTTCACTGGTCACAGGTGTTTCCAGTACGGGAGATGTCAGAAAGCTGGGGAGGATGGGCGGCAAAACCATTGCCTATTACCTGGTGACGACCGCTCTGGCTGTGATCCTCGGTTTGATCATCGCCAGCCTGATGTCGCCCGGAGCGGGACTGGAGCTGAAGCCGGAGGAGGCCAAGGTAGAGGCCAAGGAGACTCCGGGAATCATCGACACCCTGCTTGCCATCATCCCGACCAATCCGTTCGCCGCACTTGTACAGGGCGACATGCTGCCCATTATTTTCTTTGCGATTTTTCTCGGTATCGGGATTTCGCTGGCAGGAGAGAAGGCGCGGACCGTTCAACTGTTTTTCGAGCAGTTCGCCGAAGTGATGTACAAGATTACCGGCATCGTCATGCGATTTGCTCCGATCGGCGTTTTCGGACTCGTGGCGCCGATCGTCGGGAAATACGGTCTCTCCGTATTGCTGCCATTGTCCAAAGTCATTCTCGGTGTCGCGATCGGCTGTTTGCTGCATGCCGCGATTGTCTATTCGCTGAGCGTCAAGCTTTTTGCCGGGATGAAGCCGCTGCAGTTTTTCAAAGGCATTGCTCCTGCCGGGATGATCGCTTTTTCCACCTCCAGCAGCTCGGGAACACTCCCCATCACGATTCAAAACGTGGAAAGCAATCTGGGCGTCTCCAAACGGGTAAGCAGCTTCGTCCTGCCGCTCGGAGCGACGATCAACATGGACGGTACGGCGCTGTACCAGGGTGTATGCGCCCTGTTTGTCGCCCAGTTCTACGGGATCGATCTGTCTTTTGCCCAGTTGCTGACGATCGTCCTGACGGCTACGCTGGCGTCGATCGGAACGGCAGGAGTGCCGGGGGCAGGCTTGATCATGCTGACAATGGTGCTGACCTCCGTCGGGCTGCCGTTGGAGGGAATGGCGCTGATCGCTGGGGTGGACCGGATTCTCGACATGTTCCGGACCTCGGTAAACGTCATCGGGGACGCTTCTGCGGCAGTCGTAGTTGCTTCCTCTGAGGGAGAACTGGAGCAAAGCGTCCATGTCTGAAGCGTGAAGATGCCAGAAGACAGACATAGAAAAGGAATCTGACAACACGGATCAAAAAAGATTCTCACGAAGCACAGAAATCACCGTTCGAAAACGGTCGCCCGTACACAACAAAAGCGCCGCTCCCCAACGGATACGGCGCTTTCGCTTTGGACACATATGCTTACGACTGCTTGCGCATACCGCCCAGCTCTTCGACGATGGCAGTCATTTCATTGATGCTGAAGCTCGCTTTCTTCTGAACCATATTGTACAGGTACAAAAGGTCTTCGTAATGCTCGAGGTCAAAATCCTCCGGCCGCATAACGGCGGTGTTGGCCATGTTCAGCTTCGCTTTGATGCCTTCGATGATCGTAGCCAGGTTTTCTTGCGTTGGCAAAGTCAGGTCTGCCATGGGCTATTCTCCTCCCTGTATCGGAAATGGGCGTCCGTCGCACAATTTCCGTGAGATATACATCAATTGGACTTCCGGTTTATTTGATCAGCTGGCCGCGGGTTACACCCAATTGGTTGGTCGCTTTCAGCGAGCGCCATACGTGGGAGCCGCTGACTTCGCCGCGCAGCGCTTGGCGGTACAGGCGAATCACTTCTTGCACTCGCTCCGGCTCTTCCTCCAAAAATTCGATCCGGTAGCTGCCTACGCCCAGCTTGGTAAATTCGCTCAAGTACTCGGCGCCAGACTGGTCGATGGCGTTGTAAACGGTATTGCGGCAGCCGGTATCGACACGCACCGGATGGGAGAAGCCGACCCGGTCGCGCAGCGAAACGCGGGAGGTTTCGCAAGGCGTTCCGCAGTTGGTATGGTCGGTGCCGGGACTGAGGAACGTGCAATATACGCAGTGCTCGGTGTGGAACATCGGCAAATGCTGATGAATGACCACTTCCATCTTGGACGCGTCCGCGTTTTCGAGGAGATCGACCATCTGCTGGATGTTCAGGTCATAGGAAGGCGTTACCATCTCCAGCCCGCAATCCAGGAACAGCTCGACTGCCTTATGGTTGGCGATATTGAGCGAAAAATCCCCGATCAAGGGAATACCCAGCTCGTGTCTGCGGGCCATGTAATAGTGAAGCGCTCCCGTATTTCGCACAAGAATGGCATCAGGCTGGCTTCTGGCGATCAGGGCGAGGACCCCGTTCTCGTCAGGCATGTGGATGCGCATTGTTGCGATTGCGATCTTTTTGCCATAGCGATGCGCCAGTTTGACCGCATCCGGGTACTGCTTGACGAATTCAAAATCGGCGTACAGGAAATCGACGTCGGTCTGAGCAGCGGCTTCCACTTGCTCAAGCGAACGGCAGAGAGCAGTCAGCTTCGGTTTTTCCACTTGGCCGCGCTCTTTTACATCTGCGTACGCGTCAACAGTGCGTTTTTGATAGACGGGCGGCTTGGTCCGCAGGAAGAGCAGCTGTTCGACAGCTTCCCGGCGCATCCGGTTCAGCTCGCTGACAGGCACGATTACCTCGCCGTCGAGTGCTACCGTCAAGTCTGCCGCTTCGAGGCGGTAGATCGTGCCGCCGAGGCGTCCGAGCTGATCGAGCAGCAGCTCTGCAGTCAACGGGCGCTTTACGGCTGCTTCCAGCGGTATCTCCGATTGGCTCGTGACGGCGTTGTTCGCCATTTTGTCCACCCACGTGACAGACAGCTTTTCCCCGAGCTTGCCGCTCACATGTACGCTGAGCGGGAAGGTCCGGTACGGCTTTTCCGTTTCAAAGGTTTTGCGCAAACGTTTGTCCAGCTCCGGATCGCTCGTTTTCCAGACGCGGTCGCCGACATGAATGCGCTGCAGCTTGACGTCGTTTCGTCCCATGACGATCTCGTAGAGTCCGCTGTTTACTTCGCCCTCTACTTTTTTGCCGCGCTGGAGCAGATCGTACACGCGTCCGCCCTCTTCCTTCTGGGTCGGATCACCAGCGTCAAATACGATTCCGTCGCCGCGCTTCAATGGTGAAGACAGCTCGACGAGAACAGCGTTTTTGAGCACCTTCTTGACGGTTCCGAGGAAGACGCCGCGGCTTTTCGGGAAGCTGCCGTCCAGCAGGGTCTTGTTGTTGGTTCCCTCCAAAAAGCCGTGCGTAAAGCCGCGGGAAAAGCTTTGCTGCAGCTCCCGGATGTCCTGCTCGCTCACAGAGGCGTCCTGTCCGGCAAAATAGCGGTCGATGGCGGCGCGGTATTTGCTCACAACATTGGCCACGTATTCGGGCGATTTCAGCCGGCCTTCGATTTTAAACGAGGTGACGCCCGCTTCGATCAGCTCCGGTACCAGCTCGATCGCGGCCAAATCCTTTGGTGAAAGCAGGTAGGCGATATTGCCCATCTCTTTTTGAACACCGTCGACGATCAAATCGTACGGCAGACGACAGGCTTGCGCACACTCGCCGCGGTTTGCGGAGCGGCCTCCCCACATTTCCGAAGTCAGGCACTGACCGGAGTACGATACGCAGAGAGCGCCGTGGACAAATACCTCCATCGGCAGCTTCGCTTTTTCGCCGATGACTTTGATTTCCTTCAATGAGTTTTCCCGTCCCAGGACGACGCGCTCGATCGAGAACGGCTTCGTGAATTCGACTGCCTCCGGCGAGGTGATCGTCATCTGGGTGGACCCGTGAATCGGAAAATCAGGGGAGATTTCACGAATCAGCTTGACCAGCCCCAGATCCTGGACGATCAGCGCATCCACGCCGGCGTCAATACAGGCCTCGACCAGCTTGCGGGCTTCGTTCATTTCATCTTCAAAAACGAGAATGTTAAAGGTCAAGAAGCCCTTGACTCCATACATGTGCAAAAAAGCCATAATCTCCGGCAGTTCCGCCATCTGGAAATTTTCGGCTCTTGCCCGTGCGTTAAACTTCTCCACACCGAAAAAGACGGCGTTTGCTCCGTTGGCGACTGCAGCCTTCAGACACTCCCAGTTTCCTGCGGGCGCCAAAAGTTCAATATCTTCACGTTTGATACCATTTCGCATTTGTGTATGTTACCTCCAAGGTCAAAAACAGGCTATCTTCATCATCATAGGGAAATGTCCCAGTCTCCGCAAGGAAAACCTCGATCCAATGTGCGTTTTCAAAAACTTCCCTTTCCGTTTGTACCGACAGACTATTTTTCAGGGAAGAGTCAGACAATTGTGAAGAGCCGAGAGTATCATGCTGGTTGTAGAAAACATCCTGTTCCAGTTGCTTATCATTATGGTGCCTGCCTGGCTGTACAAAGCATATGGTGGGACAGGTCCGTATGAATCTGTTGAAAAACGGCATGGAAGCGATGCAGCATGGCGGAATGGCGGAATTTTGGAAATAGGAGCGAAACGGCAGGACAGGGATGTGGTTGTTTCCATTAAAGACGAGGGAAAAGGCATGACACAGATACAGCTTGAGCAGGTGGGAGCTCCTTTTTATTCGACACAGGAAAAGGGAAATGGACCGGGGCTGATGGTGAGGTGCAGAATTGTGGAAACGATAGGGGGAACTTGACCTGTGTATGGGGGAACGGGGGCAGCTGTCAATGCCGCCAGTATGAGAGAAGGTCCGGACGTCAGATGTTATTCTGCGTCCAGGCCTTCAAAAACAATCGAGACCTTCTCTTCCATGATTTCTTCCAACGCCCAGGCACCTTCGTTGCGTACCCAATCGTAAAGCGCATTGTAGTAAATATTCTCCAGCATGTTGGCTGCCACCAACGGATTGAAGCGCGTTTTCAGCCGGCCTTTTTCCTGCGCTTCCTCGATCAGATCGGCAAACAACTGGCGCAGCTCATAATAGACGTTTTTTTCGTTCTCCAGAATCTTTCTGTGCTTCATGGAGGACTCTACCAGCACTTTGATGAAGTCGTAGTTTTGGATATTGACCTCATTCATGATTTTGTAGATGCGAAGTACTTTTTGCTTGCAGCTATCCCCGTAATCCCACTCTTCCCGGCGTTCCTCGATTTCATGCAACCGCTCATATCCCCAGTTGGCGAGGATTGCTTCCTTTGACGTGAAATGAAGAAAAATGGTTCCGCGGGCAACATCCGCTTCTTCAGAAATCATGTCAATCGTGGTGGCTTCAAACCCGTGCTGTTTAAATAGTTTGATAGCGGCATTAAAGATTTTTTCGCGCGTTTCCCGCTTCTTTCGTTCTCTGCGTGTCGTCAAAAGGAAGACACCTCCTTTTTGGTTATAGAAGATTATAGCACAACTAATTCCTGCAAAAAAATTCCTGATCGTCGAAAAAACAAAAAAGAGGGGCGAAAAAAGGATAGACTTCTCACGATACCGGATGTATATTTATATATCATAATGAATATTTATTATGTCATAGATGACTGTGAGAGCATGGAGTGGGGGAGAGTAAAATGGTTGTCACCAAAGCGATAGCGGTGCGAAAGGCAACGATGAAAGACGTAGATCAGATGCTGGAGATTATTAATCAATATGCACAACAAGGACTGATGCTCCCGAGGACAAAATTATCGGTTTGTGAACATTTGCAGTCGTTTGTTGTCGCTCACGACGGCGAATCGGTAGTCGGCGTGGCGGGGCTGCATATTTTGTGGGAGGATCTGGCGGAGATCCGTTCTCTGGCCATCGCGGAGCGGGCAAAGGGATTGGGGGTAGGCAAACAGCTGGTGCTTCACTTGGTTGATCAGTGCCGGGACCTTGGCATCAATCGGGCATTGGCTCTTACCTACCAGAAGGAATTCTTTGAAAAGTGCGGTTTTCATATCGTCGCCAAGGAAACGCTGCCGCAAAAAGTATGGAAGGACTGCATCAATTGCTCCAAACTTCCTATGTGCGATGAGATTGCCATGATTTGCGAAACGGCTGTGTAAACAAAAGAAAAAGAGTTTCGAGAGAGAAGAGTCGTTGGGTGTGAGGTGTGCCGCTCTCTGCTGCTTGCATGGTCCAATCCGTGCCGGCGGTTTAGAGAACGGTGCAACCTGAAACCGGCGGCTCTTTTTTGCCTTGAAGCTGAGCGGGATTGTCAAAACATGAAAAATAGTCATTTTTTCGTGAACCGGTTGGCTCACTCGCGCGTCTAGACTCATGTAGATGAAATTGTGGACAAAGGAGGCTTTCCCATGTGAACAGCGAACCGAGCATGCTGCAGGATGTCCTGCTTGCAAAAAACGGCGACAGAGATGCTTTCGGCAGGCTGGTTGTGGCCTATGAGCGGAGACTTTACGGTCTGGCAAAAATGTATCTCAAACGCGACGAGGATTGCGCTGACGCGATACAGGAAGCGATTCTCAAATCGTATCGTGCCCTTCGCAGTTTGAAAGAGCCTGCATATTTCAAAAGGTGGCTGTTTCGGATTCTGATTCGCGAATGCATACAATTGCTGCGCATGCAAAAACGGATGCGGATCATCCAGTCGGGATTTTGCGGTGAAACCGTGGTTGGTCTGCAAGAAACGGTTGCATTGAAGGAGGCCGTCGCCGGATTGGATAACGATCTGCGCGTTGTCGTCCAGCTTCATTACTTCAAGGATCTGCCCGTCAAACAAATCGCTGAGCTTGTAGGTGTCCCGGCAGGAACGGTAAAATCCCGCCTGCACCGGGCTCGCATGATTTTGGCTGAAATTCTCGAATCCCCCGATGAAAGAAGGATTGATTATGACCCGATTATCAGAGGGGAGCACTGGCGCAAACGCTCTGCTCCCCTGCCTATCCCCGTACCGAAGCGAGTCGTTCAAGCATCCATGAGGATTCTGTTGAAGCACTTGAAGGGCCGGGACATTCATGAACAAAGAACAGACGGGGGTTGCCTGCATGCCCTTTAGACGAAAAGAAAAGCCGAGCATCGGCAAGAAAGGAGCCTGGACGAGTGATTTTCAAACTGGACCGGCAGGATCATCGCAAGGTCAGGAGCCTGCTCCCGGCAACGGAGCAGATCTACAACAGAACGGTACATGCAATTATCGATGGCGTAAACAGAGGGACGATTTATGTTGACGACCTGAGCCAGCCGAAAACGGCGCTGGTCGATGTCACGGGAATCAGCTCCTTATTCATCGGCGATCCGCACAATCAGAAATTTATTGCCCCTCTCCGGGAGTTTATCGACACAAAGCTGAAAATCGACACCTACGAATCGTGCGGAGGCACCTATTTCATCGCGGTATTGAGCGATGAAGCGTGGGAAAAAGCCATTGAAGAAGCAATCTCACACAGAGACTACGAGCCGGATTTTGAATGCTACTTCACGTTTCATCCCGATCGCTTTTTGGTCGCGAAGAGCAGCTTCAAGCCATTGCCAAGCGGGTATAGCGCGAGGAAAATTGACGCTGCGGTGATCGAAAGAGATCGGGACGAGTACCTGTCGAACGCGATTGCGGAATTCTGGTACTCGGTCGACGATTTTCTGAAACAGGGTCTCGGGTATTGCATCATGAAGGGCGACGAGGTCGTCAGCGCGTGTTTCTCCTGCTGTGTATACGGCAAGCACCACGAGATCAATGTGGAAACGTACAGGGAAGAAGAGAGAAGCCAAGGGCTGGCGACAGCAGCATGCGTCTTGTATTTGGAGCACTGCCTGCAATTCGGGCTTACCCCGCATTGGGCGACAATGGAAACGAATGAGGCGTCCATCCGGTTGGGAGAAAAATTGGGGTTCCAATACGACTCCAGGCTAAAGACGCTGGAATTCGAGTTTTGAAGAGCTGCCGGGAACGTATCGATTGTCTGAAAGAGGAAAAGAGTAGATGCCAGTTGCCTCGGGTTTACGGAGCGGCTGGCATTTTTTGCTGCTTTCTCCGGTTGCATTCCTTGCTTGCCGATCCCTTATTTAGGAAAAATGGTATGCCTCTATGACATGTTTTCTGGTACTATGTTCTTACTAGTCATAAAATTTGAAAATATCTACCGGAGAACAAGAGAGACAAGGGGGCAACTCTATGAAACTGGGGGCTCGGATGTTGATTGCCTTGCTGTTGGCAGGAATTGTGCCGCTGACAGCTGCGGGTGTATTTGCCTATTCGCAAACGAAGCAGGAGCTGTTGGAGGGGAGCGCAGCCACACTGGAGGCGCTTCGCAACAGCAACAAGGAACAGGTGGAAAACTATTTTCGCGAGCGATCCAAGAACCTGGAGACACTGGCTGCATCCGGCTCGGTGATTGATGCCTTGCCTGCTTTTGAAGCCGTATGGAAACAGGGCAGGGAAGCCCCCGTTTATCAGGAGGTAGAGGAAGCGCGGGGCAAGGAGTTGAAGATGGAAGTGGCGAGATACGGCTTCGCCAATGCGTATTTGCTGAATGACAAAGGAGAAGTCGTCTTTGAGACAAAACCGCAGGCTGATTTTGGCACGAATCTCCTCAGTGGGCCATATAGTGGTACGACATTGGGGCAGACGGTGGCAAAGGCATTCAAAGGCTTGAGCCTTGAACTGTCAGATGTCAGCCGGTATGAACCGTCTGGCGGCGCTCCGGCCATCTTCATGGCAGTCCCGATCTTTGATCACGGCACCGTCATCGGACAATTGGCGGCAGAAGTCCCGCTCGATTACATATCCCGGCAACTGAACAGAAGAGAGGGACTCGGCGCCACTGGGAAGGTGTATTTGATCGGACAAGACAAACTGATGCGGACTGATCTTGGCGGCGGGGAGCCAACTCTGTTGCAGGTGAAGGTCGACACGGAGATTGCCGATCAGGTGTTGTTTTCCAATCAGACCGCTGCTACCGTGCAGTCGACAGACTATCGCGGAGAGGAAGTGCTGGTATCGTACGATCAGGTGAAGGTGGGCAAGCTGACCTGGGCGATCCTGGCGGAAATGGACATGACGGAAATTATGGCCGGACCGAACAGTATCCGCAATGCCATTTTGCTGTTCAACGGAATCGTCCTGATATTGGTGGTGGTTATTGCGTCTGTCACCGCTGCCTGGCTGCGCCGCTCTTTTGCCGGAATGCTGCTGGTAGCCAGAAGGATCGGGCAGGGCGACTTTACCTGTGCTGTTCCGCCTGCTCTTTTGAAGCGAAAGGACGAATTGGGAGAGCTGGCGCGATCGCTGTTTGCCATGCGGGATCAGCTGAGCGACATTTTGATCCAGGTCCGGCACGCCTCTCATTCGGTTGCGGAGTCGGTACGGGAGATCCACGGAAATACGGGGGAAATTTCCTCATCCAGCGGGCAAATTGTGCAGGTCGTCGACCATGTGGCAGCATCTGCAGATCGACAGGTCGACAAGCTGGCGCGCACGTTGCACTTGGCAGAGGATTTGACGGCAACGGTCTCGGGCGTAACGGGACACGTCGAGCAGGTGGCGATCTCCTCCAGGGAGATGAGAATTCACGCAGAGGAAGGGCGGCAGGCCATCGAGGCTGTCGTCAGCAGCATGGATCAGATTAACAGAGCTGTGGAAGCGACGACACAAGTCATTCACGGACTCGAGCTGCGCTCACGGGAGATTTCCAAAATCATCGCAGCGATTACGGAGATCGCCCGTCAGACAAATCTGCTCGCGCTCAATGCCAGCATCGAAGCAGCGAGGGCAGGCGAGCACGGCAAGGGATTCGCCGTCGTGGCCAATGAGGTTCGCAAGCTGGCAGAAGGTACGAATGAAGCCGCCCAGCAAATTGTCGCCATGATCAGCGACGTCCAGGCGAGCACGACTGCCGCTGTGGAGAAAATGGCCGAAGGCACGCGCACCGTCAAGGACGGTTCCCGTACAGCCCGTCAGTCCGGCGAGCTGTTTCAGCGAATCGAAGAGAATATCCGCAGAGTCTCCTCCGAAATGGAGGGGGTTCGGCAGGCTTTTGCCAGGATCGCTCCAGAGGCCCAGCAAGTCGTTGCAGTCGCACAGGAAGTATCCGCTGCCTCGACAGAAGCGGCTGCCGGTGTCCAGAGCATCTCCGCAGCGGTGGAAGAGCAGAGCGCAGCCATGGAAATGATCGCGGCTTCAGCCGATCAGCTCTCTGCACTTGCCGACAGACTGCGAGAATCGCTGGCAGCCTTCCGGTTGGATGCGAAAAATTAAGAGACCCGCTGCGGTCTCTTTTCTCATGCAGGGGAGGATATCTCTAGCAAAATGTTGAATCATAAGGACGATGGAGTTTCGGGTCGGAGGGAACTAGCATGCAGAAACTAGACTGGGAACTATACCTGCTACCGTTCGAACAAGCCGTGGAAGAGATCAAGGTTAAGCTGAAAAACATCCGCAACGAGCTGCGGAAGCGAAAAGAGCACTCTCCTATCGAGTTCGTCACCGGTCGGGTGAAGTCGGTCCCGAGTATATACAACAAGGCGAATCGCCTTCAATTTCAAATCGATGAAAATATTTGCTGGGAGCTCCGGGATATAGCAGGAATTCGGATCATCTGCCAATTCATTGACGATATTCCAGCTGTGGTGGAAATGATCCGGCGACGCAAAGACATGCGGATTTATTTGGAGAAGGACTACGTGTCCAGGCCAAAGGAGAGCGGGTACAGAGGCTATCATCTGGCCGTAGCGTACGAGCTGATGACAGCCCGGGGTCAGGCGGTCATCCCTGTGGAAATCCAGATTCGCACACTGAACATGAATTTCTGGGCGACGATCGAACACTCTCTCAACTACAAATACGAAGGAATCATTCCCTCCGCGATCCGACAGCGCTTGATTGAAGCCGCCAAGGCGTCATCCAAGCTGGACAGCGAGATGAACAATATCCGCGAGGAAATCAAGGAGGCCCAGGTGGAGTTCACCGCCAAGGAAGTAGCGATGGAATCGCTGATTTCACTTGTGGAGCTTGATTTGGACGTGGACGATGAGGAAACGGGAGAAGGCATGAAGACCAAAGAAGGGAAGAAACATCTACATGACGACGATGAACTGGCTGCAGGAAGTTGAAAAGCGAAAAGACGACCTGATTTCCACGACGCAGGGATTTTTGCGGATCAAAAGCTTGCTGGACCCATCCACAGCACGGGAAGGGGCTCCTTTCGGCGAAGGCATCCGTGAAGCGCTGGACTTTGTGCTTGAACAGTGCAAGCAGGCAGGAATGACGGTAAAGGATGTCGGCGGCTATGCCGGGCATGCGGAGTTTGGACAGGGCAGCGAACTGATCGGCGTGCTCAGCCACGTGGATGTCGTTCCAGAAGGGGACGGCTGGACTTCGCCGCCATACGCTGCGGAAATTGTGGACGGGAAGATCGTCGCCCGCGGAGCGATTGACGACAAAGGACCGACGATTGCGGCGATTTTTGCGGCGAAGCTGGTCAAGGAATCCGGTCTGCCGCTGTCCAAACGGGTCAGACTCATTTTTGGAACGGACGAAGAGTCTGGTTGGCAGTGTGTCAAAACGTACTTTGAAACCGAAGAGATGCCGACCATGGGCTTCACGCCGGATGCCGATTTTCCTTTGATATATGCGGAAAAGGGACTGACAGACCTGACTGTTTTGCAAACGCATGAAGCGTTCCTCGGGCAGCAGCTCCCGTCGGCCGACAGCCCGGCAGCTCAGCTTCTGGAGCTTGCCTCTGGCAGAAGGATGAACATGGTGCCGGACAAAGCGGAGGCCAGATTGTTGCCGATGGGCATGGGAGCCGAGGAATTGATTCAAGCATACGAGGCGTATTTGAACGATTCGGGCATGAAGGGCAAGGCCGAATGCTCAAATGGGCATGTGCTGCTCCATATGGAAGGCGTCTCCGTTCACGGAATGGACCCTGGCAAGGGCGTCAATGCAGGCACCGAGCTGATTCATTTTTTGGGAACACTGACGCTGGATGCCCGAGCGGATCAATTCGTCCGCTTCACCGAGCAGTACCTGTATCGGCAGCATTACGGCGAAGCGCTCGGCATCTCTCATCATGACGAGGAGATGGGACCGCTCACGCTGAATACAGGCGTAATTCAGTATGAGGCAGATGGCGATGCCCTGTTCCAGCTCAACATTCGCTATCCTCACTCCTTGCCGTTTGAAAAGTGGAGCGCCATTTTCAAGGAGCGGATTGCCCAGGCTGCATTCGTGTTCGAGGTGGTCGAGCATTTGCGCCCTCACCGGGTAGACCCGAATCATCCACTGGTGACGACTTTGCAGCGGGTTTACACGGAGCAGACCGGACTGGAAGCGGGAATTATCGCGATTGGCGGCGCTACTTACGGCCGTTCGCTGGACGTAGGCGTTGCCTTTGGCCCGCTTTTCCCCGGCCGTCCCGACTGCGCGCATCAGCGGGATGAATACATTCTCATAGACGATTTGATCAAAGCGACGGCTATCTACGCTCAAGCGATTTACGAGCTGGCGAAATAACCGGAAATGCAGGCGGTTCGAAGCAGCATGCACGCATGCAGCCGAGCCGCCTGTTTCATCCCCGTGACTTTTGCGAAGCCAAAAAGGGGCATTCTGACCGTTTTGTTGTGTTTTTGAAAAGACTCCTATACTATAGGGAGACAGAACCAGCGCTCGTCGCTGAAAATGAAGGACGGATGCCGTTATCCGCTCGTCAGGCAGGGATGGCCGACAGACGGGGGAGGGCGGCTTCCTTTGAAAAGGAAGTGAGCATCATGACAAAGACATTTGCGTCGTTTGGCTTTCGCCCGGAACTGATGCAAGGCATACAGGATTCGTTTTACAAGGAACCGACGCCGATCCAGGCTGAAGCGATACCATTGATAACAGAGGGCAAGGACGTCATCGGTCAAGCGCAGACCGGTACGGGGAAAACAGCGGCTTTTGTGCTGCCGATCCTGAATCGTCTGCAAGCGGGCAAGAAGGATATCCAGGCTGTGATCCTGACGCCGACGCGTGAGCTGTCAATCCAGATCGCCAAAGAGGCTGAGAAGCTTGGCAAGCATATGGGTGTCAACGTTCTTTCTTTGCACGGCGGCACGGATATTGAAAAGCAGCTGAACAAATTGAAAGAAACGGTTCACATCGTCGTGGGAACGCCGGGACGGGTACTGGACCATATGAAGCGGGGCTCCCTGCACTTTGGCCGCATATCCACGCTCGTTCTGGACGAGGCCGACAAAATGCTGGAGATGGGCTTTCTCGAGGATGTCGAGCAGGTCATCGTGAACACGCCGCAGCAGCGTCAGATTCTTCTTTTCTCCGCCACGATGCCCGATCTGGTGAAAAAGCTGGCGCAGCAGTTCATGAAGCAGCCGCCGCATATCAAGATCGAATCGAAGCAAAAGACGGTTGAATCCATTGAGCAGTTTTACTATGTGGTCAACCAGACCGAAAAGACGGATGCGCTGGTCGATCTGCTGGAGCAAGAAAAGCCATATCTTTGCATTGTGTTTGCCAACACCCAGGTACGCGTGCAGCAATTGACTGCGCGGCTTCAGGAAAACGGATTTTCGGCAAGCGCGCTGTATGGAGACTTGTCGCAAAACAAGCGGGAACAGCTAATGAAGCAGTTCCGCGATATCAAATTCCAGTTTCTCGTGGCTACCGACATCGCGGCGCGCGGGCTGGATGTGGAAGGCGTCACTCATGTGATCAACTACGACCTGCCAAATGACGTGGAGAGCTACATCCACCGCGTCGGACGGACGGGACGGGCCGGACAAAAAGGGAAGGCGATTTCGCTCGTCTCTCCTCGCCAGAAAAGCATGATGATCCGGTTTGCAAAAGCGACAAAGGCGTCGATCGAGGAAAGGCTGCTGGTAGTCGGACGCCATCTCGACGCGGGACGCCGCGAGCGCGCCAAAGAACGCGAAGCGTATTTTATTGAACTGCGCGAGCAGAAGGCAAAGGAAGAAGCGAAGGAAAAGGACAAGCAGATCGCTCCGGTCCGCGAAGCCATCAAAAAGAAGACAAAGGTAAAGCCGGGCTACAAGAAAAAGCTGGCTCGCGAGCTGGAAGAGCTGCAGACCAAATACGAAAAAAATCGCCGCCGCGCAGAAGCGATCGCTGCCCGCAAGGCAGGGAAATCGGGTGATGCGGGGAAAGCTGGCGGCGCTGGCAGATCCGGAAAACCGGGCGGAGCTGGCAGCCGTGGCGGAAACCGCTCAGGAAATTTCGGCGGGAAACGTCCGCGCGGTTAACAGTCGACGGGTAGAAGCAAAAGCACCCAGCGTGCCAGCCCAGAGTATGTGGCTAACCTAAGTCTGGGGCAATTGATGCCGAAACAGCCTTAGTCCTGAATTTGCAGGGGCTAAGGCTGTTTGCTGTACAGATATTCTGGCAGCAGGATACCTTTCTGTTTCCAATGTCGGTATCATTTTCGTCACCTCAATCATTTGATTTTTTGATGGATAAGGGCGGCCAGAGACGAAGCGGACATAGGGCAGGTGGTCTTTGGATTCCATTTTGCGCATGCGTTTCCCAGCTTGGCAGGCCAGATCGTTGATCGCTGCGAATAATCATTGTCTGCTGGAGCGAAAAGAGCTGCGAGATTTTTTGAAAGATAATCAATTGGCTGACAGAGTGCTGGTACCCGAGGACGGAGAGCGCTTTTCATTTTCGCAAGCCGGGCCGCAGGTCCGATTTCCTCTCCGCCTCTTGACGGATTTCCAACTTGGTTTCATCTGGTAATGTAGTCATCGACAACGATTGACGCAACCGCCTCAGGATGACCAGGAAAAGGAGTCTGTCATGAAGAGCTTATTATCCGTGCAATCTTTTCGGTTTTACAGCTATTTTTTATGTTTGTCCTTGATCGTCTCAACCCTGATTTTGCCTAGTCAGCATGCTTCTGCGGCACAGCAGGCGATTTCCGCCGAGCTGCAAGCCAAGCTTGATGAGATCGATGCCTACATCGATGATGCCGCCGCGAAGCTGGGTGCCCCCGGAGGCTCCATGGTGCTGGTAAAGGACGGGCAGATTGTCTACAGAAAAACATGGGGAGTGACCGGAGACGGGAAGACGGCTGTGACGGCACAAACGCCGTTTTTGCTCGGTTCTCTCAGCAAGGGTCTTACTGCCTATGGAATCATGCTGCTTGTTCAGGCCAATAAAATCGACCTGGATGCGCCTGTCCGGCAATATTTGCCTTCGTTTACGCTAGAAAGCGAAGAGGACGCCGCGAAAATCACTGTCCGCCAACTGCTCACGCAAACGAGCGGGCTTGGTACGGAATCCGGCATGAAATTTGCCGACCAGGGAGCGGACGACAGCGAAGCAGTCCAGCGATATGTTCGTGAGCTTTCTACGGAAGCCACCACCGCACGGCCGGGTGAACGGCACCAGTACAGCAACGCAAACTACGGGATACTCGGAGCGCTGATCGAACGGATTTACGGCGTTTCGTTCGAGGAGTACATGGATAAATCCGTATTCGAGCCGCTTGGCATGTCCAACGCTGCAGCCAGTGTCCGGCAAGCCAAAGAAAAGGGCTGGATGTCCGGTTACCGCTCCTGGTTTGGTCTGTCTGTCCAAAGCGACATCGCATATGACAACGGGGGAGCTCCTTACGGGTACATTGCGGCAAGTGCCGAAGACATGGGACATTATCTGATCGGAATGCTGCAGCCGGATGCCGTGCTTTCTGCCCGCTACACCAGGATGATGATGGAGCCTGCCGTCTTGACAAGAGCCAATTCACAGACCTCTTACGGCTTCGGCTGGAGGATCACGCCGCTGGCTGAAGGCGGAGAACGCATCTGGCATGCAGGCTCAACCCCCGATTATCGCTCGGAGATCATGCTGCTGCCCGGGGAAGGATGGGGAGCCGCCATTTTGACCAATCGCAACAATTCGCTGGAGGAGATCAGGCTTACGCAAGTAATGAACGGGGTCCAGCAGATTTTGCTGGGAAAAAAGGCGCAGCCCGCAACCTTTTCAGTGCCGATGGAAAGATGGCTGTTTGCAGTTGTTTTTCTCGTCCTGCTCTTGGTAACGGCAATGGTGGTCTACAGATTGTTCCGAGTACGGCGGAAGTCAGGGAACAGGCGGATATGGGCCGGGCTTGCAACAGTCTTTATCCTGCTTGCCGTTCTCTTGCTGCCGGTGCTCCTGTACGGATTGAATGTGACCTGGCATACCTTTTCACTTTTTGTGCCCGATATGGCTGCTTTGGCTGTCGGATGCGTCGTTTTGCTTACCGCAAGCGGTCTTTTGTCAGTGAAAATGGCAGTGAACGGCTGAATCTAGTTCTATAGATGCAGGGTTTTCCTCTTACCCTAAAACGGGTACAATAAATAGAAGTACCAGAAAATATCGGCCACTTTGGACCTGGGTCCTGCTCAGGGGACAAATCAGGGTATGAGGAGAAAGCTGTCATGACTCAACTATTCTGTGAACAATGCGGTTTGCCTATTCCGGCGGCTGAATCGGCATGCCGTTCGTGCACACAGGAAGAACTGGATGAGTATCGGGTAGTTCGCGAGTATCTGCGAATGAACCCCAACTCCAATGCGATGCAAATCGCCAACGCAACCGGTATTTCCGTATCCAGAATCCTTCGTTACATAAAAAACGGCTCCTTGACGATGGTAAACGACGGGCCGAATCGGCGGAACCGCTAACAAAAACCCACCTGCGGGAAGAATCTGTGCTCCCGATGCAGGTGGGCTTTTTTCTTGCTAGCTGGATTACAGCCAGCGCAATCCCTTGGGATAATGGTTTTTCAGTTGTCCGTCAGCCTGCTTGCCCCAGCCGATGGGGAAGCCGTCCACACAGACCAGAGTCCAGCCAGCTTCTCCTTCCCGCGATAATGCTTCTCCCTTGAGATAGCGGATCAGGTCAGGATCGGCTGCAGAAAAGCTGGCGACGCGTGCTGCTGCCTCCGCACATACTGCCAAGGCGAGAGCGTGTGAGGGCTCCAGGCGATTTTTTTTCAGCGTTCCCAGGTGCAAGCCGGCCCGGTTGATGCGAAGGCCGTCCAAATCCAGTCCGGGTCGCGGGGTATAATAAAGCTGGTCGCCGAAGAGGAGAAGGGCAGAGTCGTCGGCGTACAGATCGCCAAGGTTCGGCAGGGCTTCCCGGACAAAGCTCTGCCAGCTTGCGACCGCTTCCTTTTTGCCGGCAAAAGAGGCAGGTTTTGCTTTTTTCTTCGGACGGCTGCGGGACAGTTCTGCCGTGTCCGTTTCAGCCGACTTTCTCAGCTTGGCGACAAAGTGGCCTTCCCCTCGCAGTTTATGGGGCCAAAGGCGTGCGGCCAAAGACACATCCTGCAAGGACGGGTCGGCCCACTTGGGCTCGCCGGGCGAATACAAGTCTGCGGAAGGAAGCGGGATCATGCCAAACTCCGGATGGCGCTGTAGAAAAGCAGCCACGGATTGCTCGTTTTCCAAAGGAGCGAATGTGCAAGTCGAGTAGACAAGCGTTCCCCCGGGCTTGAGCATGGCGCTGGCCGCATCCAAAATATCGAGCTGCATGAGGTGGCACTCCGTCACTTTTTCCGGTGACCACTCTTCGACTGCCTCCGGGAGCTTGCGAAACATGCCCTCGCCGGAACACGGCGCGTCGACCAGTATCCGGTCAAAGAACAGCGGGAATCGCTCTGCCAGCCGCTCCGGTGTTTCGTTGGTCACGATAGCGTTGGTGATGCCCAGCCGCTCGACGTTTTCCGAAAGGGCCTTGACCCGCGACGGGTGAATTTCATTGGCGATCAACAGCCCGCTCCCTTTCATGGCCGCAGCCAACTGGGTTGTCTTGCCGCCCGGAGCCGCACATAGGTCGAGTACTGTTTCGCCGGGGAGCGCCTCCAGTGCTTCCGCAGGGGACATGGCACTCGGCTCCTGCAAATAGTACAGACCGGCTGAGTGGTAAGGATGCTTGCCGGGACGATCTCCTTCCCTGTAGCAGAAGCCATTTGGACACCATTCCACCGGCTCCAGGGAGAAGGGGGAGAGCGACAGGAAATCAGCCGGCGCAAGCTTCAACGGATTGATTCTGAGGCCGTGGCTCGCAGCCTCTTCATAGCTCGCGATAAAGGCTTCGTATTCGTCTTGCAATAGCGCCTGCATACGTGCCGTAAATGCAGCGGGCAAAGGGTTTTTCATGGTAGCCTCCGATGTCAGATTTTGTCTGGCCCTAAGAGGAAATTGGTGAATCATGGCGAATCCATTTGAAAGTGAGGTGAGAACAATTGAAAGAATCCCGTGCGGAAAGGTACCGCTCTCGCCGGCGCAACGATTCCGAAGTAAGCCGGTTTTGGATCATGGGTTTGCTCTTCTCACTGCTGGTACTCGCCTTTGAATTTTTGTTTGAGATTCCTGCCGATGCCACTTGGCTTCAGGAGATGGAAATGGCATTGTTCAGTGCGAGTTTTACTCTGCTTGCCTTTTATCTTTTGGGGCTGACGTTTGTTTTCTCGCGCCAGCAGGAGGCAGGCAAGGTAAACCACCATGTGATTATTTACGCATGGCTGGGGGCAATTTTGTTTCATCTGTTCTTGCTCATCAGCAACCTGGCAAACCAACATGTATACAAAGCAGGAATCATTTTGTTTTTGGGGCCTTTATTTTTAACTGTTTACCATTTTATCACGTACCTGTCCGCTTTGCGCGCCGCAAGACAGGAACAGGAACAAGCGACGGCCGCCTCCTATGAGCGCGCGGCTTATCAACTGATTCTCGAAGGTACCAAGGTATACGGTGAAATCAATCGGCTCAAAACCGCCTATCCGGAAGTGGAGCAAATGCTGCGGGCCAATGAATTTTACGGCAAGCTGGAGAGATACGCCCTGGAGATGCAGCAGTATTTGCAGACGAAGCAGTTTACCCGCAAGGACGTGGAAGTACTGGAAGGCCATTATTACTACCTGGAAAACCTGCTTCTTTTGGCCAAGCAGCATCCGGGAATTATGGAATCGCGCGCTTTTGCGCACCGGGAGAGCCACACACGCTAGCCAGAAGAAAAAAGAGGAGAGTGACGTCAATGTTCTGGAAGAAAAAGAAGGACGAAGCCCAGCAGGAAATAGCTGCGACCGCCGTAGCACTGCAGGAGCCGGATGCGCGGGGAGACCGCGAAGAAATCAAGCGAGAGCTGATGGCGGTTTACGAGCAAATGGGCGCGATCATTCATCAGCATGGCGTTGTAAACGACCAGCACGGCTCCCTTGCCGAGCTGGCAAACCGGATGGAAGGCATTATCGCGAAGATTCAGCGGATCAGCACAGAGTCCGAGGAGTCGGCCGACAACCTTTATTCCCGCGGAGAGCGTTTGACGAGCATCTGCATGCAGTCCGTAGAACGGGCAAATGAAGGCAAGCTCTCAATGGCAGAGGTCGTCTCGGTGATGAGCGTGCTGGAACAGCAGTCTGCCAGCACGTCCGCATCCATGGGCCGTCTCGAAGAGCGTTCGTCGGAGATTACCAGCATCGTTCAAGTGATCAGCGATATCGCCAATCAGACGAACCTGTTGGCTCTCAATGCAGCGATTGAAGCCGCTCGCGCAGGCGAACAGGGAAGGGGTTTTGCGGTCGTAGCGGACGAGGTTCGCAAGCTGGCAGAAATGACAGCCAATTCGACCAAAAACATTGCCGAGCTGATCGGCAAAATTCAGGAAGAGACAAAAGAAGCGATCGCCAACAGCGAGAAGAGCGGCAGTGCGATCCAAAAAGGCTTGTCGACAAGCAAGGAAGCGGCTGAAAAAATGGAAAGCATCGTATCCGCCCTGCGGGAAGTGAGTGAAGAGACGGCGGGTGTCATGGAAACGATCCAGCAGCAAAAGCGCTACACGGACGAAAACAATCTGCAGGTCCAGGAAGCAAAACGGGCTCTGGAGCAGATGAATGAGGCGCTGCGCCATCACGTTCAGGAAGCGGGAGCAGTCGACAGGCAGCTGGAAGCCAGCTACCAAGACGTAAAACGATTGCTGGCTGAATAAAACAGCGCAAGCAAGTGAGCAAGTAATTATGTAAGGAAAAACCTCTTTGACAAAAAACGTCCCTCAACCGGCTGAAACAACCGGTGCAGGGACGTTTTTTTATTAGGTCTGGTACCTGAGTGCCGGGGTACCAGGGTGCCGGGGTACCAGAGTGCCGGAGTATCTGAGTGCCGGAGTATCTGAGTGCCGGGGGACCGAAGTGCCGAAGTGCTAATTCGCCGGGAGCGGCTTTTCGGACATATAGCGGTATATAGGGATACGGTCACCTTTTTGCACAGGGAGGTAGCTGTTCGTCACGAAGCTGTCCACGGACTCCGGCTCCAGCGCGAGCGCAATAAAGTTGGCGAGCGGCTGGTCCATCGCAAATACGTAGCTGCCGGCAGGAAAGGTCACCTGCTCCTCAGTGACCCAGGTCTCCACCCGGTTGGGAAAACGGCCGTTTTCAAGGCGAGCCTGTACCTTGTTATCCGTGACAAGATAGCTTTCTACAGGGAGAGCAGCAGGCTCGGACAATGTCGCGATGTTCACGCCCAGCCGCTCCAGCCGGTCAGCGATATGGTGATAAGCGGGAGGCATCAAATAGGCAGTCGGCCTTTTCCTCTCCAGGGTCGGATAAGCATTTGTCGCGCTCACCCACGCAACCGTGATGGAGACGCGCTTGGACTGTGCCAAATCAATCACATCCAGTGAGTAACCGGTCATTCGTTTGTTTTCGCTAGTGACGACAATCCGGTCGTCGTCATCAGCTTTTTTCCCCTGCTCGATCAACCGGCTGCGTGATCTGGCGACCGTCTGTTTTATTTTTTCTGCATGTCGGGCTGTGGCCTGGATAAAGGCGGCATGTGTCGTCACCTGTCCATATACACGGCGTTCAAAATCGGCCCGGCCGATGCCGATTCCCCTCGTCTCCACCAAAAAGGAAAGGCTGTTTTTCAATCCGAGGGCATTGCGGCCGATTCGCGTTTCCGTACTGCCTTCTGTCGCGATAATCTGCCCGTCCTTGTTCTGGGATAACGTGTAGTAGGGGTGATGCGTCAGCTTGGCCTCATCCAGCGCTTTTTCAACTTCCGGCAGCAGCAGTTGATCGGACATGCTCCGCAGTTCTTTTGGGATGTTCAAATTTTTGGCCGAAGAGATCAGCACATCATATGAAGAAGGCGCTCCTTTTTTCCCTGTCTTCGCCAGGGAAGCGGACGTGACGCCATACTCATGAGCGTCCAGCACGACATCGGGCCGGAAGCGGTCGAATGCCTTGTGGATCGCCTGCACCTCGGGGTATTCGGCCTTCATGTAATCGCGATTGGCATCTTGACCGACAGCGATCGTTCTTTGAAACCGGTAGGACCCATCGGGGTTGATTCGCGGAACGATGATTACATGTACCTGGTCCAAAAGGTCTTTTCCCAGATGTTCTGTTGCCAGCCATTGCGCGATGACCAGAGCGGACTCACCTGAAGCGGGCTCATTGCCGTGAATTTGGGCCTGGAGCCAGACGATAGGTTTTGTCTTGTCAGTTTGGACCTGGTCAGGCTGGCGGGACAGGATCAAAAGCGGAATGTCCCGACCTTCGAGGGATTGCCCGATGATTTCCAGGCGGACGTGAGCGTACTGACTGTCCAGCTTCTTGACGAACGCCATCATTTCTTCCTGACTGGTAAAGGCTTGGCTGGCCTTTTGAAAAGCAGGCGTATCGAAAGAAACAGAAGGGACGGGAAAAAGCGGGGCGATTGACCCGGGCTGCACGTAAACCTCTCCGGTCCCAAAATAGGGGAGAGGCTCTTTTGGCTCTTTGGCTGAAGGTGCTGCGGCAAGCGTCGGATGTGATTGGATTCCCCAAGCTGCCGGCGGGCAGGCGGCCAAAGAAATAAAGAAAAAGACGAGGGCAGCAGAAATAATTTTGTTTGTCATGACATCCCCTCCGTGTCGAATGTAATAGTCGCTTTCCCTACATCTTTATCAGATTGCAAGGCATTTCATCATGGTACTTTCTAATCATATTTGATAAATAATGGAGGAAATGCGAAGATAATGTGGAACCTATTACATCATGGCGTGGCAGTTACTCCGAAAACAGAGCGAGCGGGTTCGCAAACTTCTGAGCAAGGGGGATTACATGACCAAGGTAAGAAAGTCCGTATTGTTTTTTCTCGCATTGCTAGTCTCACTCGCAATGCCCCCTTCCGCCTCAGATGCTTTTCAGTGGGAAAAGCCGACGATCAAGGAAGAGTCTATTTCGGTAAGCGGTGGAGCTTTGAAACAGAAGATCTACCAGTTTAAAAATGGTGACGTGTTTCGCATGTACAGGCTGGAAGGGCAGATCGACAGCAGTCCGTATGTGCTGTCGGTGCCGTTTGCAGGCGAAGGGTCAACCTTTCGCCACGTTCTGAGCACGGATAATAATGGCCAGATCACGCGGGTATGGAATTTGCTCTCTTTGGCGGAGACAAATGAATTGCCGCTGGTTCCCGGCTTTATTGAATCACCAAGTCGTTACTTCTGGGTCGCCTCGCCGATTGTCTACAATCCTCTGGGGAGAACGACAATCGAGGAAAAAAAGGAATTGGCTCTGCCCATTGCCGTGAAAAAAGAGTGGTATCGCATGCATCTGGAGGTACAGCTCCCGGTAAAGGCGGGAATGGTCAGCGAATGGTGGATCATGGAGTCCAGCTCCCCGCTGGTTCCCTGGGATAGTGAGCCGACAGCCAATCTTTGGCTGGGAGTCGATCTCTCGGATAAGGCCAAGTGGTTGTACGACGGCTATTACTACACGAGTCCGTCTACATACGTTCCCTACACCGTCAATGCGTTTTGGCGCAATCCGGAGAACTATGTAGTCCGCTCCTTCCTGGCGAATCCAACCAGCAAAGCGGCGCAAAACATGGCCTACGTCATGCTCGATACCGCTGTCCGCAATCAGGAAGCGGAAGGGCACTGGAAGACGTATCCACAGTCCCAGTGGCTGGCTGACGATTACGGGATCCCTGATGGCTTTTACGATACGCGGTTTAATACCGGAATGGCCGAGCTGCTGCTTGATGGCTGCAAAAAGTATAATGAGAGTGAATTTTGTGAATCGGCCAAAAGGTACGCCCTGTATTTGCGCAATCACGCCAGTCAGTATCACTACGTAATACCCGGTCCTACAGATGGATGGCTGGTTGCCGATTACGCCCACCCGACACCGCATAAGCCGACACATGTTTCGCTCAACCACCAGTTGGCGGAAATTAACTTTTTGTGGAAAATGTACATGCAATTTCAAGATCCGGCCGACCAAGCGCTGGCAACAGTGATGCTTCAGGGAGTCACCAATCTGGGAGAACGATGGATCACGCAAAATGGAGATCTGCACTACGCCTGGTTCCCTGATGACACCTTTGGCAGACCGGATTACCCTTATCTGACCTACAATGATTTGCGGGAAACCCAGCGACTCTATCGGTCGCTTTACGGAACGGAACAGCCCGTAATCGCACAGCTGATGAAAAGCAAAGAAATGTGGATGGCAGCCAATAAAGTCGTCAATCCATTTCAGTAACAAAACGCCAAAAAAGGTGCCGGTCGCGGCACCTTTTTTTATGGCTGGCACGGGCGGGGCCGTTCTTTCTATCCTTTTTTCAGCACAAACAATGTCAAAAAGCTGAGGGCCTCGCGCAATTCCGCGGGTAACCGATTTGCCAGCTCGGCAGGTACGCCTTCTTTATAAACGGGTTCTTCCTCCAGCAGGACATAGCCATTTTCGCTGGCCAGTTGCTTCGCTTCCCACGGCATCATCGTGTTTTGGATCGTCGCCTCCCCGTACAGGCGGCGATAGCTGTGTCCCCGTGGTCCTGCCGTCGGGCCGAGTATGCCGAGGAGCAGGATGCCCCCCGGTTTGAGCAAACGATGGAACTCCAGGAGTGCAGCGAGTGGCGAAGGCGTGAATTCCGTCACGTTAATGCAGAGAATCCCGCTGAAGGTTTGATCGGAAAAGGGAAGGCTGGACACATCCCCAGTCTGAAAGCGGACAGCTATTTCACCGTTTTTTGCCCGGTCATTTGCCCGGTCTTTAGCCAGGCGAATCATTTCCCCGGCAATGTCGACTCCTTCCACAGTATAGCCGCTTGCGGCCAGCTTGCAGCTGGCGTATCCATCTCCGCAACCAGCGTCCAGAACAGGTCCATTTTCCGCGGGGACATAGCGGGTAAACAGCGGCAGGATCGTCCTGCGGCTGCCCGTTTCCCACATGGCTTCGCTGCGCTTATGCCAATCCGCCGAAAATTGGTCCCATTGCTCTTTTGCCATTTCACTCCATTGTGTCATTCGTATAGTCCTCCTTACCTTTCAGCAAGCATTTTACGCTTCATCCCTTGTTTTTCATCTATCCGGGCAAATATTCCTGCATCGTACCGGAAGACGCTGATGATGCGCACTTTATTGGAGAAAAGCTGTTGCGCGTTTTCGCGTTGTTCCGTGTTCTTGCGGGAGTAAACGCTTTCCATGTACTCTCAAGATAACAAACAAAATCATCCCAATCATGCAAAAATTTGAAAAAGTCGGAGGGGTAGGCAAATGAGCAACACCGATTTCTTTCCCATTCAGGACTGGGATTATGTGGAGTTCTATGTAGGAAATGCGAAGCAAGCCATGCATTACTTCACCAAGGCCTTCGGATTTCAGGCTGTGGCCTACGCAGGGCTGGAAACAGGCTCGCGGGAAAAGGTTTCCTATGTATTGAAACAAAAACATCTTACGTTTGTCTTGTCAGGGGCGCTTACTCCTGACAGCCCGATCAACGCGTTTGTGAGCAAGCACGGGGACGGCGTAAAGGACGTGGCTCTTCGCGTGGACGACTGTGAGCAGGCGTATCGCGAGGCCGTTTCCCGCGGAGCCGTGCCGGTCATGGAGCCGACCGAGTTTTCCGATTCCTTCGGCACTGTGAAAAAGGCAATCATCGGCACCTACGGGGACAACATCCACACCTTTGTCGAGCGGAAAAACTACAACGGTCCCTTCCTCCCGGGCTACCAAGCGTATGAATCTCCGGTTCAAGGAGAAGAAACCGGGCTGATCGGGATTGACCATATCGTCGGAAACGTGGAAGTCATGGACGAATGGGTGGCCTACTACCAAAAAGTCATGGGCTTCACGGCCGTGCAGAACTTCAGCGACGATGACATCTCGACCGAGTACTCCGCATTGATGTCAAAAGTGATGCAAAGCGGCACGGGGCGGATCAAGTTCCCGATCAACGAACCGGCCGAGGGGCGCCGGAAGTCGCAGATCCAGGAATTTCTCGAGTTTTACAAAGGTCCGGGTGTGCAGCATATCGCCCTGTTGACCAACGATATAGTAAAAACAGTTTCCGCACTGCGGGCAAATGGCGTGGACTTCCTCTACGTACCGGACACGTACTACGAAGAACTGAAGGAGCGTGTCGGAGAGATCGACGAAGACATCGAAACGCTCCGCAACCTGCGGGTGCTGGTGGACCGCGACGATGAAGGATACCTCTTGCAGTTGTTCAGCAAGCCGATTGTAGACCGTCCGACCCTGTTCGTAGAAATCATTCAGCGAAAAGGGGCGCGCGGCTTCGGCAACGGAAATTTCAAGGCGCTGTTTGAAGCGCTCGAGAGAGAACAGGAGCTGCGGGGCAATCTGTAAGAAGCGGCTTGGCTTTCTGTCCGTCGACAGCTATGGCTGTTGGCGGATTTTTTTGTGCGTCAATTCAGTCTAGACTGACGATTTGCTTGACCGCATAAGCACTCCGTGGCGATAATGATAACAACAGACTGGAAGAGGAGCGACAAGGATGAATTTGGCCCTCATGATCCCCTTGGCAGAACGAACTGCCGTACTGGTCGTAGCTGCCTTGCTGTTCACGCGCGTCAAAGCATTTCGCAGCCTATTAAACCAGCGAGCCACTTACAAAGACAAAGCAGTCATGGTTCTCATCTTTTCCGGAATTTCGATTTTAGGCACGTACAACGGCATCTGGTACCAGGACGCGATTGCCAACTCCCGCGTGATCGGCACCATCGTGGCGGGCCTTCTGGCAGGGCCGTGGGTAGGTCTGGCGACTGGGCTGGTCGCCGGCATTCATCGCTACACGCTTGGCGGCTTCACCGATCTGGCTTGTGCCATCTCCACGATCAGCGAAGGAGTTTTGGCCGGCCTTTTTTACAGGTTCCGGCGGACGCGGGAAATTCGCTGGACGACGGCAATGGCCGTCGGATTCGTCGCAGAGTGGATGCAGATGGCGATCATTTTGCTGGTGGCCAGGCCGTATGCGGATGCCCTGGCATTGGTGAAGGCCATCAGCGTGCCGATGTCGGTGGTGAATGCGCTCGGGATCGCCGTCCTGATCATCATTATCGATCTGGCAAAGACGGAAGAGGACCGGATTGGCGCTCTTCAGGCTCAGCGAACGATGCAGGTCGCGGACAAAACGCTTTCTTACCTCAGACAAGGGCTTACCTATGAGTCAGCCAAGCGCGTCGCCGAGGAAATCCTCCGCACGACCAGAGTGGCGGCCGTGGCGATTACGGACACGAAGACGGTCCTTGCCCATGTCGGCGCCGGCTCCTCTCATCATGTGGTCGGGCAGGAGATTACCACAAAAGCGACCAGGGAAGTGCTGGAGACCAAGGAAGTGAAGATCGCGGGGACAAAAGAGGAGATCGGCTGCCGGGAAAACAACTGCACACTGCGCAGCGCCATACTCGTACCGCTGATGCGCAAGCGGGGAGAGGTAGCCGGTGTGCTCAAGCTGTATCAGGATCGATCCCGCAAGCTGTCGGCGGTCGACCTGGAGCTCGTTCGCGGGCTGGGCAACCTGATCTCGACCCAGCTCGAGCTGGCCGATCTCGAAAAGCAGGCCCGTCTTTTGGCGGATGCCGAGATCAAGGCGCTGCATGCGCAAATCAATCCGCACTTTTTGTTCAACGCGCTCAATACGATTGTTTCCTTCATCCGCTTTCGCCCCGAGCAGGCGCGGGAGCTGCTCATTCATTTGGGAGAATATTTCCGCAAGAATTTGCACGACAGCGGTGGTTTTGTGACGCTGGCGGAGGAGCTGGAGCACATCGAGGCTTACCTCGCGATCGAGCGGGCCCGCTTCGGCGAAAAGCTGAAAGTGGAATATGAAATCGAGCCGGGCGTAGACCGCTATGTCGTTCCCGGGCTCGTCCTCCAGCCGCTCGTGGAAAACGCGATCAAGCACGGACTGTTGCCGAAGCGCGAGGGAGGCGTCGTCAAAATCAGCGCCCGCTTGAAGGACAAGCAGGTATTGGAGCTGAAGGTTGCGGACAATGGTGTGGGCATGGAAAAGGACCCGTTTGTCCCGCCCCCTCCGGCCCAGGACGGAAAACGCCGGCTGTCCGGCATCGGGCTGTCCAATGTAAGGAGCCGTCTGCAGGCCATCTACGGCCAGCCGTACGGGATCGTGATCGACAGCAAAAAGGGGCTGGGAACGACTTGTCTCATAGAATTGCCTTTAGGAGTGAAAGTTCATGCTGAAAGTGTTCATCGTGGATGATGAAGCCCCGGCAAGGGCAGAGCTTCGCTATCTCCTGGAACAATTTTCGGATGTAGCCGTCATTGGAGAAGCAGAGAGCGGGGAAGAGGCGCTCGAGCTTATTCCCGACGCGGAGCCGGATGCCGTCTTTCTCGATATTCACCTGCACGATCGCGACGGCGTCGATGTAGGGCAGGATTTGCTCGAATTGATGGTGCAGCCGCCCGTCATTATTTTTGCCAGCGCCTATGAGATCCACGCGGTCCGGGCTTTTGAGACGGAAGCGGTGGATTACATCGTCAAGCCGTTCAGCGAGCATCGATTGGAGAAAACGATCAACCGTGTCCGAAAGCTTCGTCCGCTGCCGGGAAGCGAAGCGGCCCAGCAGCCTTATCTGGAAATGCAACTGCAAAGCTTGCTCCAGACCGTACTTCAAGATCAGCAGCCGCGCCGGATACCGGTGGAGCGCAACGGGAAGATCATGCTGATCGATCCCAACGATATCGTCTACGCTACGGTGGACGGCCGATACGCGAGCATACATACGGAAGAGGAGCAGTACGCCACATCCTTTACCCTGCAAGAGCTGGAGAGCAGGCTGTCGCCCAAACAATTTTTCCGGACGCACCGGGCGTTCATCGCCAATCTGTACCGCACTGCAGAGCTGGTTCCCTGGTTCAAGGGAGCGCTCTATCTGGTCATGCAGGACGCTCAGCGGACGGAAGTCCCGGTAAGCCGCAATGTCGTGAAGGAGTTGAAGAAACGGCTGGGATTTTAGTTCCAACTTACTTTTTTTACTTTGACAAAAAAGCATGTATCCGGGAATATGGCTTTTGCTGCGGCAGCGGCCACTTGCCCGGATACATGCTTTTATCCTTTTATTGACATGGATTCCGTTATCTTTCTACATCATCTGGAAAGCCCAAAATAAGGCGGACAATGCCAATAATCCCGCCAGCCAGGTGAAGCTTTTCCGTGTCCACCAAAATAGCCAAATAGCCCCGATGCCTGCGATGATCAACAGAAAAGGCTCATTGCCCTTTTGCCACCAGGAAATCAGCAGAGTGGGAACAAGTCCAAACAGTGTAGAAAAGACGCTTTCATGAGCCGTTTCGTTTCAACCCTGCATTTTCTCCTTTCGTGCTCGATTTTTTACTGTTCAGACAATTTTTGTTTTTTTGATGTACAACCGTGTGATAGGGTAGGTTGAGGTCTTATTCCTCATGTTCCTATTCATCATTTTACAAGGGGGAGAAAGGAATGAAAAAATGGCTTCTCTCAGTCCTGATCTGGGGCGGGGTTGCTGCGCTGGGGGCAGTTGCCTTCGGCTTTCTGGCCCTGTCACGCGGTGAATCCGTCAACTCGTTCTGGCTGCTGACAGCTGCGATCTGTTCGTACGCTGTCGCGTATCGCTTCTACAGCAGGTTCATCGCCCGGAAGATCATGGGACTCGATGACAATCGGGCTACACCTGCAGAAGTGAATAATGACGGGAAGGACTTTGTTCCGACCAACAAATGGGTCTTGTTCGGGCATCACTTCGCGGCCATCGCCGGTGCCGGGCCGCTCGTCGGACCGACATTGGCCGCGCAAATGGGCTACCTGCCGGGGACGATCTGGATTATCGTCGGGGTCGTCATCGGCGGAGCGGTACAGGACTTTATCATCCTGTTCGGCTCGATGCGGCGCAATGGAAAGTCGCTTGGCCAGATTGCCAAGGAAGAGATCGGTCCTTTTGGCGGGGCGCTTGCCCTGATCGGGATCGTAGCAATCATGGTGATTTTGATTGCCGTATTGGCCATGGTCGTTGTCAATGCGCTGGCTGAATCGCCATGGGCGACATTTACCATCTTTATGACGCTGCCGATTGCCATTCTGATGGGGCTGTACATGCGGTACATTCGCCCCGGGCGAGTCATGGAAGGCTCGCTGATCGGACTGGTGCTTCTGTTCCTGTCTCTGTGGTGGGGACAGGCGGTCGCTGAATCTCCTACCTGGGGACCTGCGTTTACCTTTAGCAAGGTTCAGCTCGCCTGGATGATTATCGCTTACGGGTTCGTCGCGTCTGTCCTGCCTGTCTGGCTGCTGCTGGCGCCTCGCGATTACTTAAGCTCGTTTTTGAAGGTCGGAACGATTGCCGTTCTCGCTGTAGGGATCGTGCTGACGCTGCCGCCGCTGGAGATGCCGGCTCTGACGAAATTTATCGACGGAACCGGTCCTGTCTTTGCCGGAAACCTGTTCCCGTTCCTGTTTATTACGATCGCCTGCGGAGCCGTCTCCGGTTTCCATGCGCTCGTCTCTTCCGGTACAACTCCGAAGATGATTGCCAAGGAATCGCATGCGCCGATGATCGGCTACGGCGGGATGCTGATGGAATCTGCTGTCGCGATTATGGCGATGATTGCGGCTTGCGTACTGACACCTGGTGTCTACTTCGCCATTAACTCGCCGGCTGCGGTAATCGGGGTGGATGCGGTCGCCGCCGCACAGACGATTTCGAGCTGGGGCTTTACGATCACTCCCGATGTGATTACGACACTCGCACAGGACATCAACGAAAAAACGATCCTGTCCCGGACGGGCGGAGCACCTTCGCTGGCCATCGGGATGGCGACCATTTTCTCTACGGTGTTGGGCGGTAAGGCATTGATGGCCTTCTGGTATCATTTCGCGATCTTGTTTGAAGCCGTTTTCATTTTGACGACAATCGATGCTGGTACGCGTGTCGGACGCTTCATGGTTCAGGACATGCTGGGCAATATTTTCCCGAAAATGAAGCAGGTAGACTGGCTGCCGGGGAACCTGATCGGCTCCGCCGTCATCACGGCAGGCTGGGGATACTTCCTCTACCAAGGGGTTGTCGATCCGCTGGGCGGAATTTATACCCTGTGGCCGCTGTTCGGTATCGCCAACCAGATGCTGGCTGCAATCGCCTTCGTTGTCGGTACGACGCTCATTATCAAAATGGGCAAGGCGCGGTACGCCTGGGTCACCTTGCTGCCGATGGTTTGGCTGACGTCAGCTACACTGACCGCTGCATGGCAAAAGCTGTTCCACGCCGATCCGAAGATCAGTTTCCTGGCTCACGCAGATGCATTCCAAAAGGCGCTTGATGCCGGAACGCTTCCTGCGGGTGTCAAGACAGTGGAGGCAGCCCAGAAGATGATCCTGAATGACCAGATTGACGCTGCCGTCTGCGCGATTTTCATGGCGATCATCATCGGGATTATTGCCGACGGGATACGGCTGTGGATCAGCATTTTGCGCGGAAAGAAATTCGAGCTTCACGAATCCCCGTACATTCAATCCAAAGGGGACAATTACTACGACGGCAAAGGACATGCCATCGCATGAGAAAAAGGTGGAGAACGATCAAAAAGTCCCTTCGTCAGATCAGCTCGATCATCAAGACCATCTTCGGCATGCCGGACTACGATCGTTATCTGCAGC
Organism: Brevibacillus sp. FSL K6-6036; assembly: GCF_037964015.1. Classification (NCBI taxonomy): domain Bacteria; kingdom Bacillati; phylum Bacillota; class Bacilli; order Caryophanales; family Paenibacillaceae; genus Brevibacillus; species Brevibacillus sp. FSL K6-6036. The sequence continues at coordinate 3,704,066 of NZ_CP150173.1, read as the reverse complement.
ATTGGTACCAGACCCACGCCAAACCCGGGTACTTTCCGATGACGGAAAGAGAGTATTATATCTACGCGCTGCGTGAGCGCTATGAAAAAGGCGGAGTGACCCGCTGCTGTTAGCTGCTGTCGCTCATCACTGCCGGTAGCCGTTGCTTGCCAGCGCTGTTCCTTACTTACAGATGTTCCCTGCAGCATCCTGCAAGACCAGACGGGAGGCCAATCAACAGGCCTCCCATGACTTTTTGCCGGGCTTTCATCAGGTGGACAGCAGGGTGTATCAGCAGGGAAAGTATGGTACACTAGAGGCAAAGTCAAGATGTGGGTGGCGATACGTGTGCATGCAACAACCTTGGAGGCACTCAAGGAACTCGCTCTGGATTGTGCCAGAAGCGCAGGAGAACTCAGTCTCAGACGAATGAAGCAGCCTTTTACTGTCGAATATAAAACATCCGCTTCAGATCTTGTCACAGCTGTGGACAAGGAAGTGGAGAAGCATGTTATCGATGCGATTCTGCGCCAGTATCCCGAGCATGGCATACTGGGCGAGGAGCGAACGTTTACGGGAGATCCCGGCGAGTATGACACTTTATGGGTCATCGATCCGATTGATGGAACGACCAATTTTGTTCATCAGCAGATCAACTTTGCTGTTTCCATTGCCGTTTATCACAAAGGGGAAGGATTGATCGGTGTCGTCTATGATCCATCCCGGGATGAGATGTTTCACGCAGTAAAGGGGCAAGGCGCTTATTTGAATGGCCAAAGACTGCGTCTGGAAAAGACCGTTTCCTTGGAGGAAGCTTTGCTTTGTACCAGCGTTTTCTGGAACAAACAAGCGGAACAAATGGGGATTGACCTGATCGTGAAAAAATTGGCCGGCAAGGTGCGAGGCATGCGTCTGCTGGGCAGCGCTGCCCTGGAAATGGCGTACGTGGCGGCAGGACGACTCGACGGGTATGTCAGCCTCTCGCTGAACGCCTGGGATTTTGGAGCGGGGAGAATTCTGGTAGAAGAAGCAGGAGGCAAGGTGACCACAATGGACGGGAAGCCGTTGCCGTTTGATCGGAAAAGCAGCGTCATGGCTTGCAACACGACGTTTTACGAAGAACTACAGCACTACATCCAATCGGAGCAGGACGCCGATCCTTCCTGATTCCATCATACTGCTCATAAAAACTGCCTGTCGGGCAGTTTTTTTATTTTGCCTCCGTACCATTGGAGAAGCGGTTATAAAAGGTAGGGGGAAAGTCAACAATGGAGGAAAAAAGGAGATGCCGCATGATTTTCTCGAGATCATGGAAAAAGCGGAAGCTCCGCTCAGGGGGGCACTTGTCTTCCCTGTCTTTTCAGCCCGGCTCAGACGAGAGGGGACTGACGCCGCTGTCTTTCGAGCTGGAAAGCAATTTGCACATTCTCCGAAACATTTTCGCCGATTGCACGGATGTTCTTTTTCATGATTTTTGGATAAGTGGAAGCCGGAGAGCCATCCTGATCTACATCAATGGCACCGCCAATCAGGAGGAACTCAATCAACAGGTGCTGACCCCCTTGCTGGAGGGGCGGAGGAGATCGGCCGGGTCCCCTTTGTTTCACGGGATCATCCCCGTAGCCTCCGGAAGCGAGATCGGGACTATCGAGGAGACCGTCAGACACGTCATGGACGGCAATCCTGTCATTTTGACGGATGGAGAAAACACTGCGACCTCGGTCGGATTAACCAAGTGGGAGACGCGCTCAGTCGAGGAGCCTATCGCCGAATCTGTCGTTCGCGGACCAAGAGAAGGCTTCGTGGAAACCGTAGAAATCAACACCTCGCTTTTGCGGAAAAGATTGCGCACTCCGCTTTTGAAGATGAAGTCCTACAAATTGGGGAGCATCTCCCATACCGAAGTGGTAATCGCCTACCTTCAGGGAGTCGCGGAGAAAGCGCTGGTCGATGAGGTGGAAAAACGTTTGCACAGCATACGGATCGACGGGGTATTGGACAGCGGAGATTTGGAGGAGCTGCTGCAGGACAACCCGTATTCTCCTTTTCCGCAGCTTCTGTCGACCGAGAGGCCGGATATTGCCTGCTCTCAATTATTGGAGGGCAGAGTCGTCATCCTCGTCGAGGGCTCGCCGATCGCCGTGGTGGCTCCGACGACCTTTTACTCCTTTCTGCAATCTCCCGAGGATTATTACGAGCGCTATTTCTTTGGCACCGTGATCAGGTGGCTGCGCTATCTGTTCTTGTTTATTGCGCTGCTTGGCCCCTCCTTTTATGTGGCAATCGTTTCTTTTCATCAGGAAATGATTCCGACGGCGCTGCTTTTGACGATGGCCAACTCCCGGGAGCTTGTTCCATTCCCTGCGTTGTTGGAAGCGCTTTTGATGGAGATCACCTTTGAAGCGTTGCGGGAAGCGGGTGTCCGCCTGCCCAAGCAGGTCGGGGCGGCGGTCAGCATCGTAGGTGCCCTCGTTATCGGGCAAGCGGCGATTGAAGCAGGGCTCGTCTCTTCGCCGATGGTCATGGTTGTCGCAATCACTGGCATCGCGTCTTTTATCATTCCTCATTACACGCTTGGAGTGGCGATCAGAATTCTGCGTTTTCCGATCATGCTGCTCTCCGGCATTTTTGGCATTATGGGGCTGATGCTGGGACTGCTGATGCTGCTCACGCATCTGTTTACCCTGCGATCCTTTGGCGTCCCGTATTTAAGCCCGCTTGCGCCGTTAAACCTGCAGGAGCTGTCCGACGTGATGGCGAGAGTGCCTCTCTGGATGACGGATGCGTCGGTGGATGAGCACAGGGGCAAGAATACAGGCCGCGATCAAGAGCCCGATACTACCTAGCAGGTAGGCAGAAGGAGCGGCGAAGACGAGGATGAAAAAGGCTGTCGGATGAAGGAGGAGCGGCAAGGAGTGAAGGTGTACCGGTTGCTTGGAGTCGTTCTTCTGCTGCTTGGCTTGACCGGTTGTTGGGATCGCAAAGAAATTAATGACATCGCGATTATTACTGCAGCGGGTGTCGACCTGACCGAAGACAAAAAGGTAGAGCTATCGGTCCAGCTCTATGTCAATCACGCGGGCAGACAGCAGGAAGAGGCCGACCAAACCGTCGTGCAATCAGCGACAGGCATCACTCTGGCCGACGCGGTAGAAAGTCTGCAGGACACGCTTTCCGCACAAGTTTTTTGGGGCCATACGGAGGTGTTTATCTTTGGCAGGGACATCGCAAGAACGGGAATTGAAGGCCATGTCGATTATTTTTTTCGGCAGCCGGGTCCTCGCGGGCTTGCCTATTTGTTCGTGAGCAGAGGCAAGGCCAAAGATATTTTGAAGCAAAAGCCGCCGCTTGAGAGAAGCAGCTCCAAGTCGCTCGAAGAGATCGCCAAGGCCCAAAAAGGTGAAGGCGTGACCTTAAAAGAGCTGGCCCAGATGATGGAGAATCCGGCAAAAGTATCGATCATTCCCCTGGTGGCAACATTGCCGGAGCAAGATGGCGGGCCAGTTCCCTACATCTACGGAATGGGCGTGCTGAAAAAAGGGAAGTGGGCGGGGCAAATGGACGAGAGGGAAGCGCAAGGGGTGCTGTGGCTTCGAAACAGGATCAAATTTGTCATGATCACCATTCCGATCGAAAAGCATAAGGGATATGTTTCTCTGAAGATGGTCAGGGGCAGGGCAGTTCTCAGCCCGCAGGTCAAAAACAGCAAGTGGTCCATGCAGGTCAAACTGCACGCCGAATACGATGTCAGACAAAATACGACGAATCTGAATATGACCATACCGGCAGATGTCTCCATCGTAGAGTCCTACGCCGCCGCATATACTCGGTCGGTCATAAAAGCTTCCCTGAACAAAGCACAGAATGTCCTGCATGCGGACGTGTTCGATTTTTCCGGCGTCTTTCATCGAAAGTACCCACAGGAATGGAAAAAAGCCGTAGCAGATTGGGAACGCACCTTCTCCGAGATCGAGGTGGACATTCAGTCGACAGCCGAAGTGCTGCGACCCGGGGTGTCCAATCCCCATCAATAAAAAAGGGGCTGGGGCATATTGAAGTGGGTGGGTGTAGCCGCGCTGACCGTTTTGGCACTCGTGCTTGCATGGTACGAGCTTCCGCGGTTGACGGCAGAAATGAAGCGGGAACGAACCGTATTTTTGGTCATCACAGTGACAGGATGGGGGCTGGGAAGCTTGCTGATTTTTTTTCCGGAAATGCCAGGACTGACCCAGCTCGTGGATTTCCTTTACAGACCGCTTTATCCCTTGATCGGGAAAGGGTCCGGTAACGCAGGGGAGTAATGGACATGCTGGATCGAGGCAAAATTTCTGTTCTGCAAATGTGCCTGTCGATGTATTTGATGGTCGGGGCTACGGCCATTCTTATCATTCCGGCGATTACAGCGAAGGAAGCAAAGCAAGACATGTGGATTTCTCCCTTTTGGGGGTCGCTGTCCGGTTTTTTGGCTGTATGGCTGGCTTGGTCGCTTTACAGGTTGACCCCCGGCAAATCGATCATTCAAACCGGAGAGGCGGTTCTGGGACCCCGTTTGGGAAAGGCAGCTGCTCTTCTGTACATTCTTTTTTTGGTGCACGGAGCAGGCCTGATTGTCCGTGAATACGGCGAATTTATCGTCGGTACGATCTTGCTGAAAACGCCGATTGTGGTCGTGATGGGCAGCATCGTGCTCACGGCAGCATTCGCAGTGCGCTCCGGGATCGAGGTGTTGGGGCGCTTTTCTCTCTTGCTCGGTCCGCTCTTTGGTCTCTTTTTGATCGGGATTGTTTTGCTGCTCATTCCGCGGTATGAGCCGACTCATATGCTTCCCGTTATGGAGAACGGGCTTAGACCTTCCCTGGCTGGTGCCGTAACGCCGTTAACCTGGTTTATGGAATTTCTCTTTATTTCCTTTCTCTTTCCGCATCTGCGTGCAGAGGAAACGCATAAAGCGTTGAGAGCGGGGATGTGGGCCGTTGCATTGATGCTGGTCACGATGGTCATCGCGAATCTGTCCGCTCTGTTTCTGTTTGGAGAAATAACCGGAAGGATGTTTTTTCCGGTCTTCAATGCATCCCACTATATCAGCATGGCAGAATTTTTGGAGCATCTCGATGCCATGGTAATGGCGCTGTGGGTCATGGGCGGTTTTTTTCAAATTTCGATGTGGTACTATGTGACCGTTATCAGTGTGGCTCAATGCTTTCACCTTTCGGATTACCGGCCGATCGTCTATTCCGTCGGCATTCTGATCATCGTGTTCAGCTTGTGGCTTGCTCCGGGATTCGCTGATCTGATCAATCTGTTTACCACCTCTGAGCCGTTTTACTCGGCGACCATGCAGATTTTGCTTCCTGCTCTGACCTTGATCATTGGGCTGATCAAGCGGCGGAGAAGGCCACTTTCAGCAGAAGCCGAAAAAGTGGTGAACCGAAAGGGAAATGGCTAAAGCGATGTGTCACGGGAATACAACGACGGGGGACTTTCCGATCCAGGAAAAGATCTGCGTCGTTTTCCTGATGTCAGGAAATCGGGCCACTCCCTTTCTGGCCTGTATAATCCTCCACTTTTTAACAAATAGTAAACAAAGAGATGGAGTACAGTATAAAAAATAACTAGGAATGACAAGGTTGACATATCATTATTCTATATAAATTTAACAATTATAAAAAAGTAGTTAATATTTTTAATAAAAGTATATTCGAGAAAACTGTGATATGATTCATACGATAGTTGTCTGACATCTGGGAGGGACATCAATGGACGCAACTGTGAACTCACAGCAAGGGAAACAAAAACATCCTCCAGGATTGTATTTGTTGTTCTTTACGGAGCTTTGGGAACGCTTTAGCTATTACGGCATGCGCGCCCTGTTAACCCTGTATTTGACCACAGCGCTGATCAGCGGCGGACTAGGCTTTGAAAAGGGCTTGGCGTTGAGCATCTACGGCTTGTTTACCGGTGCCGTTTACTTTACGCCGATCATCGGCGGGTATTTATCGGACCGGTATCTCGGCAGAAGACTGGCGATTACCATGGGCGGTATTACCATGGCAGTGGGGAACTTTCTTCTGTTCGCCGTACAGAGCACAACTGGATTGTATCTGGGCCTTGTTCTCCTGATTATTGGAAACGGTTTCTTCAAGCCGAATATCTCTACGCTGGTCGGTGAGCTTTACCCCGAAAATGACAAGCGCAGGGATGCCGCGTTTACGATTTTCTACATGGGGATCAACGTGGGAGCGCTCTTCGCACCGCTGATCTGCGGCTATTTGGCGGAGGAGCACTTCAAGACCGCGCTGGACGGTGTGGAAATGTACGGCTTCAAGTACGGGTTTTTGGCTGCCGCCATCGGGATGGTGATCGGTCAGATCGCTTTCAACCTGCTTGGCAACCGCTACCTGGGGGATATCGGCAAACAGCCGCTCGGAAAGAGTGAAGCTCCGGGGCAGCAGGAAGCCGCCAATCGGCCGCTCACCAAGAAGGAGAAGCAAAGAACCGCCGTCATCGTCATTTTGGCCTGTTTTGTCGTCTTTTTCTGGGCAGGATTTGAACAGGCGGGGAGCTCTTTGACACTGTACACAGACCTGTTTGTCGATCGTACCATTGGCGGCTGGGAGGTTCCGACCTCTTGGTTTCAATCCTTGAATCCGTTGTTTATTGTGCTTTTGGCACCCGTTATCTCCATGCTGTGGGTGAAGCTGGCCAACAGCAAGCGAGGCGACTTGAATATTCCTACGAAGATGGGACTGGGAATGATCCTGCTCGGTCTCGGGTACATGATTTTGCTGCTGGCTGTCATGCAGACCGGAAGCGACGAAAACAACATCCTGACAAAGTCAAATATTATGATTATTGTGTTGACCTACCTCATGCATACGCTCGGTGAGCTGTTCCTGTCTCCTGTCGGGCTGTCGATGGTCAGCAAGATCGCTCCGGTCAAACTCGCCTCGCTGTTGATGGGCGTATGGCTGGCAAGCTCCGGAGTGGCAAACATCCTGGCCGGCCAATTGGCCGCTTTTACACAGTCGCTCGGATACTTTGAAGTGTTTGGTATCATCGGTTTGATGGCGATTGTACTGGGGCTGGTGCTCCTGCTCGTATCGCGCAAGCTGGTACGGATGATGGAATAACCTCATACAGAAGAAAGGACAGCTCGGGAGGCGGGCTGTCCTTTTTTGCTGTCTTCTTGTCCTTATCCGATTTCGATCCCGTGTGCGGCCAGCGTCTCCCGCAGGGCCCGGGCCATCAGGTCGTATCCGAGCACATGAGGATGGAGGCCGTCATCGGCGAGCTCCTCCCGCAAAGTGAGACCGTCTTCGTCAGTCATGTGCCGGTGGTAGTCCACAAAGATGATGTTTTCAGCGCGTGCGTATTCCTGCAAGGCTTTATTGATGCTGGCGACCAGCTCGTTTCGCAAGCTGTTTTTGGCGTAGCGCTCCATCCGGGTCGGAAGCAGGGAACAGAGAATCGGAGCAATCCCGTTTTCTCTGGCTTGCGTCAACATGGCAGCCAGATCGTCGACGATTTCTTGCTGTATGTGCTCCGGCTGCTTGCGGTCCTCTGGCAGCCACTCGTCCAGGGCCCACGTGTTATTGATGCCGAGAAGGATGATCGCGTAAGCAGGGCGGAGCTGCACCACATCAGCGGCAAACCTACGCAGGGCAAAAGCGGTCGTATCTCCGCCGATTCCCCGGTTGACTATGACACGGCCCGCACCGCCGAAATAGGTGTCGACGTCCCACCAGTGCGTAATCGAGTCCCCGAAAAAGACAAAATCAATTTTCCTTTGGTGATGCAGCAAGGCCTCATTGTGGAAATCAAATTCGTTGCGGCGTCTGTCGGCCGCAGCCTCGATGCCAAACAAGCCGGGCTTGAGCAAAGCTGGTCTGTTTTCTTTCACGTTCATTCTTTCCCTCCGATCCGAGACTAACGGGAGCTTCCGCAAGCTGTCCCCAGTTGCAACCGCACCTTCGCTATTTGAAAACGACAGATGGTGAGTAATGGCTTCAAGTCACGCACTTCCCTATCCTATCATGAGGTTCTGCCCTGTTTTGGCTTTTCCTGCTTGTGGTGCCCATAGGTCAGGGCAGCAAAAAAGCGGGCTTCCGGGGAAGCGCCGCATGTGGTCAGAAAAAGACCGCCCGTTGAAAGGGGGTCAACGGACGGCAATGGAGGACGATATGTCCATCGTAGGGTCTGACACCTCCCATCATAGGTTTTTCATGTTAAGAACAAATAGAGAAACGATAAAGGCTTTGTTAATTTTTTGGAAAGGGGAGGTCTGGAGCCTTTTTTGGCCTGATTTTTTGTCTTGTAGACGAGCATCCATACGAACAGGGAGACTCTCTCATATTCTGTGAAAAGGAGCGGCGTCGCCATTTCTGACGCCTGCTTCAGACAATCACAGAGGAGGCCATGCAAATGAGCGGAGGTTTTCACAATAACAATTTCATCTGGATCATCCTGATCATTGTTTTGATCTTCGCGTTCCTGGACGACTAATTTGTAAAAAAGAAAGAAGACCCTGCTTTCCAAGGAAGCGAGTCTTCTTTCTTTTACATAGACGATGCGGGAAAGCTATCACAAGATAACAGAAATCAATAGCTTGCACGCAGCGAATTATTTTTTCAAATGCTGGAGGAACTGGCGAGTCCGCTCTTCTTTCGGGCTCGTAAACAATTGCTCCGGCGCACCGCGCTCGACGATCACGCCCTGGTCCATAAAGATGACTTCATCTGCCACTTCGCGCGCAAATGCCATCTCATGCGTGACGACCACCATGGTCATCCCTTCGACAGCCAGCTCCTTCATGACCTTTAGCACTTCGCCGACCAGCTCGGGGTCGAGCGCGGAGGTAGGCTCGTCAAACAGCATTACTTTCGGGTCCATGGCGAGAGCGCGGGCGATCCCGACACGCTGCTGCTGGCCGCCGGATAGCTGAGCAGGGTAGTGGTCGAGCTTGTCAGCCAGTCCTACCTTGGACAGCAGCTGCGCCGCCTTGCCTCTTGCGGTCTCCGGTTTTTCTCCTTTTACGGTGACGGGGCCTTCCATGACATTTTGCAGCGCCGTCATGTGCGGGAACAAATTGTAGCTTTGGAAGACCATCCCGGTCTGCTTGCGCAGCTTCGGGATATCCGATTTTGCGACTTTGCGGGAAAAGTCAAGCTGGACATCGCCGATTTGCACGCTGCCCTCGGTCGGGATCTCCAGAGCGTTCAGGCAGCGGAGCAGCGTCGTTTTGCCGGAACCGGACGGCCCGATGATGACGACGACCTTTCCTTTCTCTACCGTCAGCGAGATGCCCTTGAGGACGTGCAGATCGTGAAATCGTTTATGAATGTTGCTGATAGTTATCATGCGTATGCTCCCCTCTAGGCGACGTAGCGGTCAAGCCTGTGCTCGATGCGATCCTGGATCGCCGAGAGTACCAGACAGATCAGCCAGTAGATCAGTGCCGCTTCTGAGTAGACCAGGAGCGGTTCATACGTAGCCGCTGCGATCTCCTGCGCTTTGCGAAACATCTCGGGAACGAGGATAGCCGCAGCGAGCGACGTATCCTTTACCAAGCTGATGTACGAGTTGGACAGAGGCGGGACAGACACGCGCGCCGCCTGCGGCAGGATAATGCGCACCAGCGCTTGCCGATACGTCATGCCGAGTGAATAGCCGGCTTCCCACTGTCCCTTTGGTATGGACAGGATCGCGGCCCGGACCACTTCCGAAGCGTAGGCGCCGACATTGAGAGAGAAGCCGATCACCGCTGATGGGAACGAATCGATCGTAACGCCGATGCTGGGCAGACCGAAAAAGATGATGAACAGTTGCACCAGCAACGGCGTTCCGCGAATGATCGAAACGTACGTGCGGGCGACGCCCACCAGCACTTTGTTGCCGGAAATTCGGGCCAGCGCCGTCAGGATGGCGATGACCAGCCCGATGGCGAACGAAATCAGGGAGAGGGACAGGGAGTACGTCAGAGCGCCTTTCAGAAGCGGCCAAAAGGAGCTCTGCGCAATCTCTACCCATCTGTCAAAGCGTTCCGGGTTGCCAAACAGGTTACTTAGAAACATCTGCACCAAACCATTTCTCGGAGATTTGTTGGAACGTACCGTCTTTCATCATATCGTCAAGCGCTTTGTTGACCGCCTCTACGAGCTCGGTGCTGCCTTTGCGGAACAGAAAACCGTTTTTCGCCCCGTCCGGATGCTTGGCAATAATCTTGATCGGGGTATCCGGCTTTTGCTTCAGAAAATCGAGCAGGGACAAGCCGTCATTGATCGTGACGTCGACACGCTTGGAGACAAGTAGGTCGATCGCTTGGTTGAAGCCCTCCACAGCGACGATTTCTGCGCCGTTTTGCTTGGCGATGTCTGTCAGATTGCTGGTCAAGGTTTGCGCTGCTTTCAATCCTTTGATGCTGTCAAAGCCAGTGACGGTGTTGTTGTCCTTATGTGTCACCAGTACAGCAGTCGACACGGTGTAGGGGTTGGAAAAATCGTATTTCTCCTGACGATCCGGGCGGATGCCGACCTGGTTGGCGACGAGGTCAAACCGCTTGGAGTCGAGGCCGGCGAACATGGCATCCCACTGTGTTTCCTGGAAGACCGGTTCCACCCCGAGACGTTTGGCCACTTCGCTGATCACTTCTACGTCAAAACCGGTCAGCTTGCCGGATTGGTCGTGGAAAGTAAAGGGGGCATACGTCCCTTCCGTACCAATCACCAGTTTCCCTTCGGCTTTTACTTTATCCAACAGGTTTTGTTCTGCCTTTTGCTCGGAAGGGGCCTGTGCAGGAGCAGGGGCCGGAGCGGCGTTATTCGTTGTCGAAGCAGTGCCGGACGAGCCGCATCCCACGATGCCAAACATAAGAGAGGAGATGAGTGCGGAAAACAATAATTTTTTCATAAATAATCCCCCACTAAACCGATGTGATTTGTTTAGAACATACTAAAAGTCTTTGCCTGTTTTGTCAATAAAGAAATCAGCTCTAAAGGGCTGCGAAAAAGCGTCGGCTGTCAATCGGTTCCATCATGCAGAAGAAAAGTGGCAGATCTCTTCTCCGACGGGAAAAGAGACCGTGCCACCTGGTCAAGGGCAATGAGCTTACTTGGAAATGTCCTCGCCAAACCATTTTTCCGAAATCTGCTTCAGCGTGCCATCCTTATGCATGGCATCCAGCGCTTTGTTGATCTCCTCGATCAGTTCGTTGCTGGTGCCTTTGCGGAACATGAAGCCGCAATTGAGGCCTTCTTCTTTGACTTTGACGATTTTGATCGGGGTATCCGGCTTTTGCTTCAGGAAGTCGAGAACAGACAGGTTGTCGTTCAGCACCACATCGACGCGTCTGCTTGCGATCAGCTCGATGGCGTTGTTGAAGTTGTCCACCGCGACGATTTCGGCGCCCAGCTCGCGAGCCATGTCGGCGTAGTTGCTTGTCATCGATTGCCCGGCTTTGAGGCCTTTGATGTCAGGAAAATCCTTTACCGTCTCGTTGTCTTTATGAGCGACGAGCACAGCGCGGGAAACGGAATACGGGGAAGAAAAGTCGTATTTCTCCTGACGGTCGGGACGAATGCCGACCTCATTGGCGATCAGGTCAAACCGCTTGGAATCGAGTCCCGCAAACATGGCATCCCATTGCGTCTCCTGGAAGACCGGTTCTACACCAAGGCGCTTCGCTACTTCTGTAGCCACGTCGATGTCATAGCCGGTCAGCTTGCCGGACTGGTCGTGGAAGGTAAAGGGAGCATAGGTGCCTTCTGTGCCGATCACCAGTTTGCCCTCGGCTTTCACTTTTTCCAACAGGTTTTGAGGAGCAGCCGCCGATTGGTCAGGAGCTGCGGATTGATTTGGGTTTGCAGGCGCTGTAGAGTTGCCGCATCCAGCAATTCCGAGCAATAAAGTCGAAATTAATGCTGTGAAAACAAGTTTTTTCATCGTGAATCCCCCACTAAGTTGATATGATTTTATGGATTCATACTAAAAGCCTTTCTTCTATTTGTCAATGAAAAGAGTGCGAGGGAGAAGAAAAGCACGGACAAGGAGAAAAGGAACAGAAACTCCCTCTTCTAAAAAGGATGTCCATTTGATATCCTGTTATAAGTCTACGAGACGCGAGAGTTCGGAATCCCCACCTCTCGTAAAACAAAACTAGGGGAGAGCAGTCAATTGCCTAAGGTCTGTTCTTATGGAAGCCGCTCTCCTGCATTTCGCGTGGAGGCGGCTTTTTTGCGTAGGTGAGCAGGATCGAGGCGGGCTGATTGCTCTTCGCTTTAGGAGGAACTGATCCGATGAATTTTCCACCGGAAGAGAAGCGTTTTCTCTACCTGACAGCGACGTTCATGACGTTGCTGGTTGTTGCCAACATCGTTTCGGCAAAGGTCATTGACCTGTGGGGCGTGATTTTGCCAGCCGCGGTGATTGGGTATCCGCTGACGTATCTGTTGACAGACGCGATCAGCGAGCTGTACGGGGAGGCACGGGCCCGCCAGGTCGTCTACGCAGGCTTTTGGGCCAACGCTCTGATGCTCCTTTTTGTCCAGGCGACGATTCTTCTGCCTCCTGCCGGCTTTTGGCCGCTCCAGGAGTCGTACGAATCCGTCATGGCTTCCTCCGCGCGCGTGGTCATTGCCAGCATGCTGTCCTATTTTGCCGCGCAAATGGCTGACGTCAAGGTCTTTCATTTCATTAAGCGGCGAACGGGGGAGAAGCATTTCTGGCTGCGCAAAAACGTATCGACTGCAATCAGTCAGTTGCTCGACACATCGATCTTTATCGTCATCGCTTTTTACGGGACGATGCCGACAGATGCCTTGCTGCAGATGATCATGTTTCAGTATTTGGTGAAAACGATGATTGCCGTCGTGGATACGCCGTTGTCCTATCTGGTCGTCAAAGGAGCGAGAAGGCAGCGAGCTGTCTCTGGCTTGGCCGGTTGAAGCGGGGAAAAGGCACAAGGAGCTTCCCGATCACGCAACAAAGCTTCCCGATCACACACAATAAAAATGGAAAGGACCGATGAAGGAAATGGCAACAGTGGAGCACAATCACAGCAAGTACAACAGCATTCGTTTTGATACACAGGATGAATCGGCGATTCTGGTCGACATTCTCGAGACGATTCCGTACGAATACGTGGGAAAGCGTACCGAAATCATGATGCCTACGAATGAATTTACATCTGTTTGTCCGTGGTCGGGTCTGCCAGACTTCGCAGACCTGAAAATTTATCTCGTGCCAAATGAAAAGCTGATTGAGATGAAGTCGCTGAAGTACTATTTGACCTCGTACCGCAATGTCGGAATATATCAGGAGCATGCGACGAACCGGATATTAAACGATCTGGTGGCGTGCTGCGATCCGCTGTACATGCGCATCGTCGCCGTCTGGAATGCGCGCGGCGGCCTTGGAACCGAAGTGGTAGTTGAGTATGTGAAGGAAGAAGCGTAAAATAAGGACGAGTATCATTGCCCCCGTTCGTTTTGCACGGGGGTACTGTTATATATGAACATCACTTTGTCGTCATTATTTTTGTCGCAAATAAAGGAGAAGAACAGCATGCTAAACGATTGGCGGATGTATACGGATGCGAGCGGCCAGGACCAGAATCACATGGGCTGGCATGAAGTATTGAAGGAAATCGCCCAGTTGAACGGTACGTCGAGGACGCTGGTCCATGCCGCATACGGCGATCATGTCGACCTGGTGGTAGCCGGCGGTAATCAGGGCCAAATTCTGGTCCAGTGGAAAGAGCATGAGCCTGAGGCGCGCCATTACGTTTTGACCGCCGACAAGCCGGCCGGAACGATGAGCACCTTGACGATCGAAGGGGCGGATGTTTCTTTTCCGGCTTCCTGGTGTATCGAATTGGAACAGGCCATACCTGTATTGGGCGATCTTTTGCGTACCTGCGAAAAAGGAGAGCCGTCGGGACTGACCTGGATATCGGTGGAGATGTAGCAAGGGAGGCACTCATATATGGAAATATCGCTGCTGCTCCAATCGATTCTGCTGATGGCGGTGATCATTGCGATTGGAAGTGTGATCGGATATCGTCAACCGCTGACGGGGGAATCCCGTCAGCTCATCATCACGATTATCGTCAACGTGGCTATGCCGTGCATCATTTTGGACGGGGTGTTCCAGACGCCGATCGACAGCCAGACGATGACGCAAATTGTTATCATTTTTGGTATTTCCGTACTATTGAATTGTCTCGGCATCCTGCTCGGTTGGCTGGGGGCGCGGACCTTGCCTTTGCCGGAAAAGAAACGGCGCGAGATGGCGATTCTCTCCGGATTGGGGAATACGGGCTTTATCGGACTCCCGCTCTGCGCGGCGCTGTTCGGGCCAAAAGGAGCGCTTTTGGCAGCCGTATTTGATGCGGGGGTGGACGTCGTGATGTGGACCGTAGCGGTAATGATGCTCCAGGAAAAAGGGGCCTTTAGTCTGAAAGGCTTGAAGGCGATGGTCAATATTCCGATGATCGCCATCGTTCTCGGACTGGGAGCGGCCATGGCGGGATTCATGCCTCCGGAGCCGGTCAAGCATCTGGTCGGCACGCTGGCAAAGCTGGCTTCTCCGCTTGCGATGATGTACATAGGGATGCTGCTGCCGCTGCTGCTCAGGAAAAAGCCCCATTTCTCACTCCCGGTTCTGGGCATGCCGCTGACCTTCAAGCTGATCGTCTTTCCGCTGTCCGCTGCTTTGCTGCTGTCCGTTCTCCATTTGGATGGGGAGATTACCCGTGTCGCGATCATCCAGGTAGCGATGCCGACGCTGACGATGGCATCGATCCTGTTCGCGCGATACGCGGCAGATGAAGAGATGGGGGCGATGACGACGGTTTTTTCGACCCTGCTGGCCCTCGTTTCCATCCCTGCTGTCATCATGGTGGGTAATTTTTTCTTGCGATAACGGGCACTCTCCTTCATGAAGATTGTTTTGATTGATTGTGAAACGTTTCATGGCGATACACAGTCAAACAAGGTAAACCGGCTGTATTAATGGAGGAATTGAACATGAGAGGAAAACGTGCAATCGCTTGTTTGATCGGGCTTCAACTTTTGATGGCAGTACCTGTGGGCGCTGCGGGGAATGCATCCGGCAACGCAGCCGCCAGTCCGGCAAGCAACACACAAATTTCCGTAAACGGGCAGGCTTTGCAGTTGAAGCAGCCAGCCATCATCATCGACGGCCGTACGTATTTGGCGATTGAAGACATGGCGGGCATCCTGCAAGCAAAGTGGCAAGCCGGCAACAATCAAAAAGAGGTCGCTGTCACTCTGCCTGACGGAAAGACTATCTCCTTTCAGATAAACACGAAGCGGGTCGCTGTCGACAACAAGTGGTCGGAGATCGACCAGGGCGCGATTCTCCACAACAAGCAAATGTATGTGCCGCTCAGATGGATGACGGAGAAAAGCGGGTACGAGTTGAAGTGGAATCCCCAAACGAGGACGGTGGAAATCGTGGCGCCAGTGGGAAATGAAGAGTTCAAGCAAGTGGACTTCACTTCGCTGAGCGAGGACGAAAAAGCGTTTGTCCAGCAGGTAAAAGGGACGCAGGGCGTGCATCAAAAGGGTGATTTGTACGTGATCGCCCGCGGTCAGGCGCCCAACCCCGGTTACGGCATCGAAATCGTGAATACGGAAATGAGCTGGGAGCAGCTGAAGGTGTACGTGAAGCTGACCAAGCCGGAGCCGGGCCGGATGTATGCGCAAGTGATTTCGTATCCGTTTATCGTGGCCAAGGTTAAGCTGCCGCCGTATACAACGCTGCTCGTGCTGGATGCCAATACGAAAAAGCCGTTGTTTGAAGGGGCGCAAGGGATGTAATCCGGAATTCGGTCAAGCAATGGGTGTCAGAGCAGGCGATTGCCCCACACGGGATCAGCCGGCCTGGCCCTCTTTTTTGAAGCGAAAGGCGACAGGTTTGCCGTATTCAATTTAAGCGGCTGCCCAGTTGTTTTTCCAAAAAGAGTCGTGTATAGTGAAAATATTGGAAAATGCTTATCCTCAGGAAGGAGGTGCAGGTACGTGTTTGGAACCGTTCAAGCTTGGTTTGTTGTGGAAACTAGCAGTATGACACATGATTTTTTGCTCCAAGGGGAAAGTCTGCCCTTTTTTGGTCATACAACCGAACGGAACAAAACAGGCGTACCGTGCATCGATACTTGCAACCGCAGGTGACAAGGCGAACTGAATCATAGTTCGTCAACCACCTTATCTTCTACACGCAACCGATGCCGCAGGTTTATGCCTGCGGCTTTTTGCTGTTTTCATTTACATTTCAAGTGAGCCGACCTGAGGAGGAAAAAATCATGATCGTCGTTTCTGCACAGAACATTCATAAAGGCTATGGAGCAAACCCCGTACTGGAAGGGGTAACGCTGGAGATCAAAGCAGGAGAGCGGGTCGGCTTCGTCGGCCCCAATGGAGCGGGAAAAACTACGCTGTTCAAGCTGTTGGCCGGATTGGAGCAGCAGGATCAAGGAGAGCTGTTTAGGGCAAAGGGAAGTGTCTGGGCCTATTTGCCGCAAAACCCGCAGTACCCGGAAAATTGGACGGCACAGGACGTGATCGCCAGCGCTTTTGCGGATGGTCTCCGCTTGCAGCAGGAGATCCGGGAGCTGGAGCGGCAGATGAGCCTCGTGACCGCAGAGGACCGCGATCTGGAGCGGCTGATCCATCGCTATCAGCAGAAGCAGGAAGCTTTTGAGCAGTTGGGCGGGTATACGTGGGAGGTCCGCATGGCGCAGGTGATCGAAGGCTTGGGCATCGAAGAGTGGCTGCTGTCAACGCCGTTCGTACAGTTGAGCGGCGGAGAGAAAACGAAGGTCGGCCTTGCCAAGCTGTTGTGCGAGAGAAGCGATGTGCTGCTTCTCGATGAGCCGACCAACCATTTGGACGTAGACGCCATGGAGTGGCTGGAGGGCTTTCTCAAAGACTACGCAGGGACAGTCCTGTTGATCTCCCATGACCGTTTTTTCCTCGACGCCGTCGTCACGTCGATTTACCATGTGGACGGGGGCGAGGTGGAGCATTACCTGGGCAATTACAGCTATTTTGTCACGGAAAGGGAAGAGCGGCTGCTCCGCCAGTTCGAGGCTTACCAGGAGCAGCAGAAAAAGATCAAGAAAATGCAGGAGACGATCAAGCGCTTGAAGGAGTGGGGAAATCGTTCTAATCCGCCGAATGAAGCGTTTCACCGCCGCGCCAAAAGCATGGAAAAAGCGCTGGCAAGGCTGGAGCGGATCGAACGTCCGCGGATGGAAGCAGAGCGGATGGGACTGTCCTTTCAAAAGACGGATCGCAGCGGCCAGGATGTCCTGATCGCTTCCGGACTGTGCAAGTCATACGGGGAGAAATGCTTGATGAATGGGGCCGATCTGCTGCTCCGATACGGTGAAAGAAAAGCTCTGCTTGGCCCTAATGGCTGCGGGAAATCGACGTTTATCAAAATGCTGCTCGGGGAGGTAGCCCCCGACAGCGGCACAGTCAAAGTGGGAGCCAGCGTCAAGGTCGGATACCTTTCACAGCAAGCGCTGGAAGGCGATCAAAAGCAGAGAGTGATCGACGTTTTCCGGGAAACAGCAGCCGTCTCCGAAGCGGAGGCGCGCCACCGTCTTGCCCGCTTTCTCTTTTACGGCGAGCATGTGTTTAAACGAATCGGCCAATTGAGCGGCGGAGAGCGCATGAGACTGCGCCTTGCCCAGCTTGTGCACCAGGAGATCAACCTGCTCATTCTCGATGAACCGACCAACCATCTGGACATCGAGGCGCGCGAAACGCTGGAGGAAGCGCTGGCTGACTTCCGCGGGTCCTTGTTCATCGTCTCGCATGACCGCTACTTTTTGCAGAAAATGGTAAACGGTGTTTTCTGGATCGAGGAAGGCAGGCTCATGCACTATGAAGGCACGTTCCAGGAGGCGGTCGAAAAGAGAAAGCTGGAGAAAGAAAAAGAAAAAGAGCGAGAAAGAGGCTCTTCGAGACAGGGCCGTCCAGGAGCGTCGGCGATAAAGGCGAATGAAGAAGCGAAGCCTGCCTTGGGCCAAACACCAGGAGCAGGAGCCAAAACCGAGAAGCAAGACACGTCCGTGATCGCTACCGAAACACGTCCGCTTCCAAATGAAAATACGATGCCCGAAACACCACCCTCTATGGCAATTCAGCAGCCATCGCCGCAGTCTTCTCCCAAGCGAATCAATACGTATAAGCTGGCGGAGCTGGAGCGGCGGATCGAGACTCTGGAAGCAAGACGGGATGAATTCTTGCAGCTTTTGTCGCAAGGCTCCGATGACTATACGCAATTGATGGAGTGGCAGTCCGAGCTGGAAGCAGTGGAGGCAGAAAGAGAACGGCTGTATCTGGAATGGCTGGAGATGCAGGAAGGCTGACTCCCTGATTCGGAAGAGAAGGGGCTTGTGAGTTCCCAGGTACGGAATCCATTTGGTTCCGTACCTTTTGCAACCTTTTGCCATACGTGCTGTAAGAGAGATTTGGAGAGGGGGAATGCATGTGTGGTATTCGCTTGACTTACATCCTCTTCAATTATGCTCACAAACAATAAAAAGCAAAGCACATTCCCGAAAAGGACGGCTTTGCTTTTTATTGTTTTGTAACTAATGAAATTCAGCCTGATCACGCTTCTGCCCGCTCCGGCAACCGGTGATACCTTGTTCGGAACAACACCAGCATGATGACCATCAGCACCCCTCCGATGATGAACGGCCCGCTGGCAAACCATCCGTAGACGGCGCCGCCGGCGAGCGGACCGAGGATGCGGCCGAGACTGTCCATCGAGCTGATCGCGCCGCTCGTTACGCCCTGGCCCTGTGAGGTGCGCTGTGTAATCATGGCAGTTCCGGTCGCCCGAATCATGCCTTGTCCGGCTCCGAACAGCGACAGTGTCAAAGCCAGTGTCCAGAAGCTGGCGGCGAGCGGAATCGTGAAGAAACCGATGCCGTACAAGGCAAGCCCGATCGTCAGGACGAGCGGCTCGCCCAGCCGCTTCACCAGTCTCCCGATCAGTCCGCCCTGGACAAACGCGGAGATGATCCCCATGACGAGAAACATGTACCCGAGGTCCTTCGATGTAAATCCGTACAGGTGATTGATGTAGAGGGCAAAGGTGGTCTCCAGGCCGGAAAAGGCAAAGGAGACGACAAACATGATGCCGTACATCAGCGACAGGGGACCGAACAGGACGGAGAAGACATTTCCCTTTTTTTCGCGTGTTTGCCCTGTCCGCTTTTCCTTTGGCAAGCTTTCCGGCAGCGCGAATAAGATGATAAGGAACGTCAAAAAAGCCACACCGCCCGAAGCAAAAAACGGAACGGAGAAACCATACGGACTGAGGAATCCGCCGATCGCCGGACCGAATACAAAGCTCAGTCCGATTCCGGCGCCAATCACCCCCATGCCTTTGGCGCGTTCATCGGAGGGAAAGACATCGGCCACCATCGCAGTTACGGTCGGCAATGCGGCAGCCGAGACGATGCCTCCAAGAATCCGGTATGCAAGCATTTCTGTATAGGTATCCGCTATCCCGAACAGGATAAACGTGATGGAAAAGCCAAACAGGCCAAACGAGATCAGAGGCTTTCGTCCGATGCGGTCCGAAAGCGCCCCCCAGATGGGAGCAAACAGCAACTGCATGACGTTGTAGCTGGCGAACAAGATTCCGATTTGCAGGGAAGAAGCGCCAATGTTTTCGGCAAAGTACGGCAAAATGGGTATGATGATGCCGAACCCCAGCATGGTGAGGAAGGCGATCAGAAACAGTAAGGGGAGGTACTTCTTTTTCACAAACACTTACCTCTTTCCGGCAAAAAATGTGATGCTGTTTCCACCTTACGTGAACGGTCGGATGAAGTCAAGCAAGCCCAAGGGACGAGTGGGCCAAGACATGGTATACTGTTGAAATGACATGAAATCGTCATAGGAAGAGCAATCGACGTAGGAGTGTTGAATGATGTCTACCGCCATGATGGTATACCTGGCCTGGCAAGAGGATGACTGGCTGGATGAAATTCTCGACCGCTTCAGCGAGGTTCGGGCAATGGTCCCCAACGCCAAGACGTTTCGCTTGCTGAAGGAGGAGAAGGATTCGCAGCAGATCGACCGATATGTCATCGTCCTGAATGCCGCCTACGAGCAAGAGGAGTGCCGCCAGTTTTTGCAGCAGTGGGAAGCGGACGGCCGATCCGCCCACGACTCGCTCTACATCGTAGGGTTGAAGCCGGATGAACAGGAAAGCTGGCAACGTGCTTATCCGCAAGCGAACATTATCGTGATTACGGGATTTGCTGTCGAATTCGACTACGATTCCGTATTGTCGCAGATGGAATCCGATCTGGAGGGATCGCGTTGAACGGACGTGAAGGATTTGACCTGCAGTCTTTTTTGCGGCGGTTTAGCCTCTTCATCTATACCGGAGATCCGGAAGGTGATCTGATCTTGCTCGAAGATGAGATTCGCGAGCTGTACCAGCTTGGCATGATCGAGAAGGAAGAAATGTTCGAGGCTCTTGGAGCGCTAAAGCAGCACTACAAAAAACGGATATAGCCCTTGCTGCCTGCAACCGCCGCTTTTTTTGCCCTGCCTGCAGGAAAACGGCCATTCACTTTCGGATCATAGGAGCGTTTGTTGCGAGAAAGAGGAATCGGTATGGAAGAGCCGAGTCCTCTTTTTTGCTTGCTGAACATATCTTCAGAAAATCTTAAGTTTTTTCCTCTCTTTTTGCTAAGGAATTCCGGGTAGGATTAGGGCAGTGAGAGGAGTGACGGAAAGATGAAAAACACGTATGAAAGAGTAGGGTGTCTGGAGCCGATGCTTGCGCCGATTACCGACAAGCTGGTCTTTGCCGCCCGCTTCCTTTCTTCTCCGCAGACTGTGGGCAGCATTGTCCCAAGCTCTCGCCAGCTAACGGAACGGATATTGTCACCTGTGGACTGGGAACGTGCTGCCGCTGTAGCGGAGCTGGGAGCAGGAACAGGTGTTTTTACAGACGCGATTCGAAAGGCAAAGAGAAAGGATTGCCAGGCGCTCATTCTGGAGCAAGATGATACCATGCGGGAGAGGCTTGTCCGCCGCTACCCCGATCTGCTTTTCAGCGATGACGCCAGGAAGCTGATACAAGCGATGGAGGAGCACGGCATGGGGCAGTTGGACGCGGTGATCAGCGGCCTACCCTTTGCCAACTTTCCTCAAGGGCTTCGCGATGAGATACTGGATCAGGTGGAGGCTGCGCTGAAGCCGGGAGGCGTCTTTGTGCAGTTTCAATACTCCTTGCAAATGAAAAAGCAGCTGGAGAAACGCTTCGGAAGAGTGGCAATCCGGTTTGTGCCGTTTAACTTTCCATGTGCCTTCGTTTATGTATGCCAAAAGAGGGGGGGATAAGTCATGGAAACGGATATGATTACCAGCATGGTTGCCCAGTACGGGTATCCCGCGCTGTTTCTCTCCCTGTGGCTGGGGATCGTGGGAATGCCGATTCCCGACGAAATGATCGTGATGACAGCCGGAGCGATTACGGCTCAGGGCTGGCTCCAGCCGGTTCCGGCGTTCATCGCGGTCTATCTCGGAGTCGTCTCGGGACTGTCGCTCGGATATTTTCTCGGGTACCGGGTGGGAGCGCCGATTCTGCGGTGGCTCGCGCGAAAGCTGAACGGAGAAAAGTACCTGAAAAAGGCGGAGGGGCTGCTTGAGCGCTACGGGAATGGCGCGATATGCCTCAGCTATTTTTTCCCCGTCATTCGCCACGTCGTCCCTTATCTGGTCGGGATTCAACGGATGTCGCTGCGCCGCTATGCACTGTACTCGCTGCCTACTGGCTTTGTCTGGACGCTCAATTACTTCATGGCCGGCCGCCTGTTCGGCACTCATCTGGAATCGATCACAGAAGGTGTCCAAACCTACGGGTGGATTACTTTATGTGTGCTTGCGCTGTTCGCGGGGCTGTACGTGGTAATCCGCCAGCGCAAAGGGACACGCGTGTTTTGGGGGCAAAAGGAACAGTAACAGGAGGAAGAGATTGTGGAAGAGATAACGATTCTGGTCGTGGATGATGAGGAAGAAATCCGCAATCTGATCGCGATTTACTTGCAAAACGAAGGCTACCGCGTGCTGAAGGCGGCGGATGGTGTGGAAGCGCTGGAGATGCTGAGGCGGGAAGAGGTTCAGCTTCTCATCCTCGACGTGATGATGCCCCGCATGGACGGAATCCAGGCGTGCCTCAAAATCCGCGAACAGCAGCATCTGCCGATTATCATGCTTTCGGCCAAGTCCCAGGATATGGACAAGATATACGGGCTCAGCACCGGCGCCGACGACTACATGACAAAGCCTTTCAATCCGCTGGAGCTGATCGCTCGGGTCAAGTCCCAGCTGCGCCGTTACCTGAAGCTGAATCAAGTGAGCGCACTGCGGGAGGACGAGCTGGAGATCGGCGATCTGCTGATCAATACGGCTACCCGCGGGGTCAAGGTCAGCGGCCGGGATGTCAAGCTGACGCCGACCGAATTTGCCATCCTGGAGCTCCTCGCCCGTCACCCGGGAGTCGTCTTCAGCACGGAGCATATTTACGAACGGGTATGGAAAGAGTCCTTTGGCCAGTCAGACAACACGGTGATGGTGCACATCAGGAAGCTCCGCGAGAAGATCGAGGAGGATACGCGCAAGCCGAGGTACATCAAGACCGTTTGGGGAGTTGGATACAAAATTGAGAACGCTTTTTAGGTGGCTGTCGCCGATTCGCTGGATCAAGACGGCGTACAGGTGGACGAAAACGGGGTTCTTTTTCCTGGTGGAATACTGCGAGCGGAGTCTTCGCTTCCAGTTGATCCTGACCTTTTCCTTTTGCATATTGGCAGCTGTTCTGGCGTCCTCTGTTGTCAATTTGCTGACAGAGGATATGTACCGCAGGCCTTACGTTGATTACAGCTACAGCATGGAGTCCATGGACTGGGAGACACGGGATCTGGCGAGACGAATCCAGGAAGGGGAGGTTGAAGACAACCAGTACCTCCAGGAGCTGATGAATCGCGCGCAGGAGCTTCGCGGCGTGCAAATGCTGCTGGTCGATCTTGACGGCAAAGTGCTGATGAAATCGTCGAGAGCGACAGAAAGCCAGGTTGATCTCTACTCGGTGATCAGCAAAGCGATGGAGCTTCGCAGCGGCCAAAATTGGCAGGGGGAGCGCCAGGAGTTTACGGCATTTTACCCGGTTGAGCTGAACGGACAGAAAGGGTATGTGATCGCCCGGGGAATTCCGGAGGCCACGATTCAATATCAGGTCGAATTTAACGGCTTTGTGCCGTTCTCATTCGTTTTGGTCTTTTTTTATCTGTTTTACCGCTTTACAAAGCGAAAGACCGGATACATCGAAGAGCTGGCCGCGAGCTTGCTGGTCATCTCGCAAGGCAAGCTCGATCATCGGGTAAACGTACGGGGTGAGGACGAATTGGGTTCGCTTGCGCGGAACATCAATCGCATGACAGAAGAATTGCAGGAGAATATCGAGCGGGAGCGGCGGGCTGAGCGGACAAAAGCCGAGCTGATCACGAATGTCTCCCACGATTTGCGGACTCCGCTCACATCGGTCATCGGGTATTTGCGGCTGCTTCGGGACAACGCCGGAAGCGAGCAGGAGCGCAGCGAATACACCCGGATCGCGTATGAAAAAGCAGAGCATTTGAAGCGGCTCGTGGAGGACTTGTTTGAATACGCCACACTGAGCGGGCAGGGTGTCCAGCTACATCGGCAGCATGTCAGCCTGACGGGGATGCTGGAGCAGCTAGTCGAAGAGTACGTGCCTTTAGCGGAGGAGCAGCAGCTGACATTTTGCAAGAAGCTGCCGGCGGATCGCATCTACGTGAGCGTCGATCCGGAAAAATTTGTCCGCGTGCTGGAAAATCTGTTCAGCAACGCGATCAAATACGGGCACAAGCCTGGCAATATCGACATCTCTCTTATGAGAGAGGGAGAAGGAGTAAGACTGACGGTCGCCAACAAGGCAGACGATCTGTCCAATGAGGATCTCAGACGCATGTTCGAGCGTTTTTATCGGGTCGAAAAATCCCGCTCGCGGAAAACGGGAGGAACGGGATTGGGGCTGGCGATTGTCAAAAGCATCGTGGAATTGCACGGAGGAAGCATCCGGGCAGAGCTTCAGGAAGGGATTCTTTCCTTTCACATCTGGCTGCCAGCGGATGCTCAAGAGGCGCGGTAATCCGCGTCTTTTTTCAATTCCAGCCAAAGCTGTCAAACCACTGATTGTTCTGAAAGTTGGCGATAGCCTGTCGAACATACGGGATGACGTTGTCCGGCAGCTCGCCTGTATGGGCCCAGCGCAGCTCGTCGCATTTGTCCGGCTCAGCATTGACGATGGAGCCTGTCCATTTTTCTGCAGCGAGAAAAAAGTCGATCCTCTCGTCCAGCGACTTGCGGTGCATGACGCCGACGACGCGCAAATCCTCCGGGGCAATCTCGATGCCTGTCTCCTCCCTCGCTTCGCGAATGGCGGCAGACTTCACTTCTTCGCCGCCGTCGAGATGACCGGCAGGGACGCTGTAGTTGCCATCCTCGTAGCCCGTGTTGTAGCGGCGCAGCAGCAGGATTTCGTCACCACGGAGCAGAAACAGATGGACTGCTGCAGGCAGTGTGTAGCGTTCTTTTTTCATGCCAGTCTTCCTTTCTTTATTCCCTGGAATCATGGGTAGGTTGATGCGTTTCCGCCGCTTTTTGCTTCAGGTACTTGTCCCTTCGGCGCAGAGCAGGCGAGGTGACCATGGCGTACAGCAGCATGCCTACTCCGGCAAGGCCGAGAATGATCCCGATAGTCAAGTATCCCATATGCATGAAAATGCCCTCCTTTTTTCAGCCCCAGGCATGATTGTCTCCTTGAACTGTGATATAATTTGATGAGTTGTTTTTGGCAAGGGAAGAAGGTATTTCAGGCGATCTGCCGGCTTGTGCCGGACGCTTGGATCACCCCGAAAATCTCACATAAAAACGCAGGGAGGCTCCACTTGATGACTCAGCACACGTCTGTTGATCAACTGGCAATCAACACCATCCGAACGTTGGCGATCGACGCGATCGAAAAGGCCAATTCCGGTCACCCGGGCATGCCAATGGGTTCAGCGCCGATGGCTCATGTTTTGTATAGCCGTTTTATGAAGGTGAATCCGCGCAACCCGCAGTGGGTTGACCGCGATCGCTTCGTGCTTTCGGCCGGACATGGCTCTATGCTATTATACGCGATGTTGCACCTGATGAAATACGATGTTTCTCTGGAAGACCTGCACAACTTCCGTCAATGGGGAAGCAAAACGCCTGGGCACCCTGAATTCGGGCATACGCCTGGGGTGGATGCGACCACGGGTCCACTGGGACAAGGGATCGCGATGGCTGTCGGCATGGCGATGGCCGAAAAGCATATGGCGGCTGTCTACAACCGCGAAGGCTTCGACATCGTCAACCACTACACGTACGCGATCTGCGGCGACGGCGACCTGATGGAAGGCGTGTCCAGCGAGGCATCTTCTTTGGCAGCCCACCTTAAATTGGGCAAAATGATCGTTCTGTACGATTCCAATGATATTTCTCTGGACGGAGAGCTCTCCCTTTCTTTCTCGGAAAGCGTGGCGCAGCGCTATCAGGCGTACGGCTGGCAATACCTGCGCGTCGAGGACGGAAACGATCTGGCCGCGATCGAAGCGGCAATCGCAGAGGCGAAGCAGGATTTGGATCGTCCGACGCTGATCGAGGTAAAAACCGTCATCGGGTACGGAAGCCCGAACAAGAGCGGCTCCAGCAAATCGCACGGCGCTCCGCTCGGCAAGGAAGAGGCGGCATTGACCAAGCAGCAGTACGATTGGAAATATGAAAATGAATTCCACGTACCGGATCAGGTAGCCGATTTCTACAGCAAGCTGGCAGAGGCGGGAGAGCAGGCAGAAGCGGCTTGGCGCGACCGTTTTGCCGAGTATGCCAAAGCATATCCTGAACTGGCCGAGCAATTCCGGACGGCTGTGGAGGGCAAACTGCCGGCTGGCTGGGACAGCCAAATGCCTGTTTACGAGGCTGGTGCGAAGCTTGCTACCCGCGCGGCATCCGGTAGCGCGATCAACGCCCTGGCGAAAACCGTTCCATTCCTGTTCGGCGGATCGGCTGACCTGGCGTCTTCCAACAATACACTGATCAAAGAAGCAGGCAACTTCCTGCCGGGTACCTACGAAGGCCGGAATATCTGGTTTGGAGTCCGCGAGTTTGCGATGGGTGCTGCTTTGAACGGGATGGCCCTGCACGGCGGCCTGAAGGTATACGGTGCGACGTTCTTCGTCTTCTCCGACTACCTGCGACCTGCTATCCGCCTGTCCGCACTGATGAAACAACCAGTCATCTACGTCTTTACGCATGATTCCATCGCGGTTGGCGAAGACGGCCCGACTCACGAGCCAATCGAGCAATTGGCGTCCCTGCGCGCGATTCCTGACCTGACTGTACTGCGTCCGGCTGATGCTGTCGAGACGAACGAGGCATGGAAATACGCCGTATCCCGCACTGACGAGCCGGTCGTACTGGTCCTGACCCGTCAAAATCTGCCGGTCATGGCTGAAACGCTCGAAAAAGCGGCAGAAGGCGTAAGCAAGGGAGCCTACGTGTTGGCCGATGCGCCAAACGGCCAGCCGCAGCTGGTCTTGATCGCGACCGGTTCCGAGGTGTCTCTGGTCATGCAAGCCCGCGAAGCACTGGCAGAGCGCGGCATTCAGGCTCGCGTCGTTTCCATGCCGAGCTGGGAGCTGTTCGAGCGCCAGCCGCAGGAGTATCGCGACGCAGTCATCCCGCCTGCTGTCAAAGCGCGCTTGGCTGTCGAGATGGGCTCTCCGCTCGGCTGGGAGCGCTATGTCGGCGACGGCGGCAAAGTGCTCGGCATCAATATGTTCGGGGCGTCCGCTCCGGGCGAGCGCATCATGAAAGAGTACGGCTTTACTGTCGAGAACGTGGTGGCAGAGGCGGAAAAGCTGCTCAAATAACGAGAATCATACGAGGCTGATTAAACTCTTTTTGTACATTGCAAAAAAGGAGGCAGTCCCTTGTGTCTAAACAGACATAGGGCTGCCTCTTTGATATTGAAACGAACCGAATCATATAGGATTGCAGTGCTTTTTGTACAACTTTCAACTATTCAATAAAGTAGTACATGATCTATAGTTTTCTTCTCCACCAATTCATTTAACAGTCGTTCCCGAACCTGAAACATTCAAGAAGCTTTATTTTGCATGTGCCAGACCCGCCTTTTCTTCCTGGGTGATCACAAGCCCAACCTTCCATTCACATTCATGCTTCTTAGCCAAATCTAGTCATTAGAGTTTATTTCTATATGTTGAAAACGGAATTACTATACAATAAGCTATTTTAATATGATTGAACTATGATTAAACTATTCGAGTCTTGCTATCTGATTTGAGAAAATCAAGTTGCAAGGTAAAACTTTTCTTCCCCTTGGCTAAACAAGGAATTTATTACCTAAAAAATTTTTTTGTTGCATAGTCATGAAGTAAAAAAATACTGACTAATGTAGACAGGAAACTTTTTTTGTTCCTATCCGTCTAAAAAGGTGGGAGAGAAAGAACTAGGAGGTCAATTATGGCAGCAAAGGCTAGACAACGGGTTAAAAAGAAAAATAAGATGCTATTGTTTGCCGTTTCCTTTGTCATTTTTTTGTTTCTGAGCGTTATTGGAGGCTACTTCTCCCTGCTGTATGCAGGGGAAAAAATGATCGATACAACGAAACTCGAAGATCTGAAAGCTGAACCGTCCATTATTTATGACAAAAACGGTAAAGAAATGATGAGCCTGGTAAGACAAAAAAATAGTGACTACGTTCCTTTTAGCCAAATTTCACCAATGCTGATAGATGCTTTGTTATCCGTGGAAGACAAACGGTTCTATGAACACAAAGGGATCGACATGATTAGGATTGGCGGGGCCATTATCAATGATATTCAAAAAGGATCATTGGCTGAGGGAGGAAGTACGATTACTCAGCAATTGGCTCGAAGAGTGTTCCTTTCTCTTGAAAAAACATTTTGGAGAAAAACGAAAGAAGTAAGCATAGCTATTGCACTGGAACGCAACTACTCCAAAGACCAGATTCTGGAGATGTATTTGAATCAGATTTACTTTGGAGAGGGCGTGTACGGTGTAGGAGATGCAGCTAAATTATACTTTGATAAAAAGCCTTCTGATCTAACAATTTCAGAAGCAGCAATGCTCGCAGCCATACCGAAAGCTCCGTCTACGTATTCTCCATTTGCCAATCCGGAAAAGGCAAAGGAAAGACGGGATACCATTCTGCGATTAATGTACGAAGATGGGCACATCACGAATGAGCAAAAAGAAAAAGCGCAAGCGGAACCACTCCCAAAAGAGCATAAAAATACAACGGAAAATAGCTCAAAAAACGTAAATCGGGCATTTATCGACTACGTCTTCCGGGAAGCAGAAGCCCGCTATAATGTCACAGAAGAAGAGCTTTACCGCGGCGGCTGGTCCGTCTATACGACATTGGAGCCCAATATACAGGACGCGATGGTCAAGGCGTACGCAAACGAGAAGAACTTCCCCAAACCGGGACCGAAGCGTGCTGTGGAGTCTGCAATGGTCGTCGTCGACGCCAAGAACGGAGGCATCGCCGCATTGATGGGCGGCCGCAATTACACGGCCAAGGGCTTTAACTACGCGACAGACATGGCCCGTCAGCCAGGTTCGTCGTTCAAGCCGCTTGCCGTCTATGCGCCTGCAATCGATACGGACATCCACAAATGGAACGCGCACTCTATGCTGTCCAACAAGCGCCAGAGCTTCAACGGCTATGAGCCGCGCAACTACAACGGAAAGTACAGCGAATCCATCAGCATGATGAGGGCGCTGATCAATTCCGACAACGTCCCGGCCGTCTGGCTGCTCAACGAGATCGGCGTGAAGACGGGGATGAACTACATCGAGAAGTTTGGCATTGAGCTGTCGCCGGATGACCGCAACCTGGCCATCGCCCTCGGAGGATTGAGCAAAGGTACCTCCCCGCTGAAAATGGCCCAGGCGTACACCACCTTCGCCAACGGCGGGGTGATGGCCGAAGCGCATATCATCGAGAAGCTGGAAAACAAGCGGTCAGGTGTGGAACACGTCTTTGAAGCGAAAGAAAACCGGGTACTGAAGCCGGAAGCGGCATGGGAGGTTCACACGATGCTGGAGCGTGCCGTCCAGGAAGGTACAGGACGCGCGGCAAAAATCTCCGGTCGCCCTGTAGCCGGGAAGACAGGTACGACGCAGTCCATCGCTGGAGACAGCGGCGTAAACAAAGATGCATGGTTCGTCGGCTATACGCCAGAGTACGTAGGGGCCGTCTGGATGGGCTTCGATCCTGAAGACAAACAGCACTTGATGCGGCAAGGAAGCAGTCTGACCGCGAAAATGTTCTCCATGGTGCTGGGAGAAGGCCTGAAAGGCGTCAAGTCCCGCGGCTTTGAGCCTCCGGCCGGTATCCAGAGGCAGCAGGAGGAAGAAAAAGAAGAAGTCCTGCCTGTGCAGCTCGCTGCCGACATGACGCTGGATGAAGATAAGCTGAAGGTCGTGCTCAGTTGGATCGGCGGAAGCCCGGATTACACGTATGATGTTTACCGGTTCACAGACAACCCGGAAAACCGGGAGAAGGTCGCATCGGGATTGCGTGAAATGTCCTATGTAGATACGCTGAACGGTCCGACGATGTACAAATATATCGTAGTTCCGCGCGATGCGGACGGCGAAGAGAAAAGGCCGTCCAACGTCGCCGAAATAAACATGAGCCAACTGGAAAACCTTTTGCGGGAAGGCGAGCATCATGATGATGGCCAGATGCAGGACGGTGACATTCCGATTGACGGAGGCATGGATAACGGCGAGTGGCCTGGACAGGGCAATGGCAACGGAGGTAACGGCCAAGGCAACGGTAATGGCGGAAACAACGGCAACGGAAACAACGGACAGCCGGATGGCCAGCCGCCTGTGGCGCCGCCAGACATTGTACCGTCTGGGGAGGGGGACTCGCAGTCTCCGCCCCAGGGAATCGAGCTGCCGCCTCCTCCCGACCAGGGCCAGCAGCCGGGTTCTGACGGTTTCAACGGCTAGAATGCAGACACTTCCAAACAATTGACGCTCGTACAACTATTTTCACGTCATGGCACACGTGGTACAATACATGTAAATCGGGAGACAGGAGGGACTGTCCATGAAAGACTTCACACAGGAGAATTTACAAGTATTTTTCCGGGAAAAGCTACGTGGTGCCAAAGTGAACTTTGAACGTGCTCTCGACTGTAAACACACCGATTTTGACGACCTGTACCCATATATGAATGAGCAACCGCAGTTCTTCTGGTATAAACGCTATGTCGCTTGGTCGGAGCTATTGACAGTCGTTCGGTTGGCGGAAGAGCTGGGGATCGAGTGGAAGGATGAATTCAACGAGCAGCAGGTAGAATTCATCACCGGCAAGGTTCTGCAGGGCAAAGTGCTGGATCAATGGCATCCAGAGACCGAGCCGGAGGAAACCCTTAGCAACGTGGAAGAATAAGTACTGGTTGCAGCTTTATAAACAACAAAAGCAATATCCTTATAAATGAAGTACGCGCTCTCACAACGGGAGCGCGTCTTTTTGTGTGGAAAGGAATCGGTTGGCTCTTATACTTTTCTCAGCGTCCAACCTCTGAAACACTTCTTGAAATCGCTGCTTTTGGAAACGGCTTTCGCTTTTCCTCCCAATATTTGCAGCGTAACATTCCCATGCAAGCCCCGTCCTACTCAATGAAGCCAATGATAGGTGACCCCGCGTGTCTCTTCCTCCGGCCCTGCCGCCAGGACGTAAGGGCCCGGATTAGCCCATTGCGATACGGTCGGAGTACGGTCGGAGATGATGACCTCAGTTCCTGTCGCGGCGAATGTGTACAGCTCCTCGACATCCGGATTGTGCAGGCGGATACAGCCCAGCGACATAGATTTTCCGATGCTGTCAGGCTGATTGGTGCCGTGAATCGCATAGCCGTCCGACTGAAATACGAGGCCGCGTGAACCGTATATATGGTCATGACCCTCGGGGCGGTTTATCTTTTTTTGAATCGTAAAATACCCCTCCGGCGTGCTGCCGTTTTTTCCGATGCCGATCGGATATCGTCTGACGACGTGCGGGCCGCTGGCAAGCGTCATCGTGTGCCCAGCCTGATGAACCTGAATCTGCAAGGGCTGAAGCGGGATGAAAGGCTCGGGGTAGCCCTGCAAGGGAAGGACGTTCTGCATGCTTTCCCAGGCCGATTCCGGGCGAAAAAGAGCAGGATAGTACGGCCAGGCTGTCAGACCGCTCGCGGGAGTCGGGACAGGCACCTCCGGCAGCGAGTTGGCCGGGTACGAACCGGCGAGACAGTCCAGTGATTCAGGCAGGTAGCCTTTTTGCTGATACGTACGGTACAGCGCATTCCGCAATATCAGCACCTGCTCCAGTGCCCGCTGTTCCTCTGCCAAGGCCGACCGGGCATTTTGCACGGCAGGCTTGTCCAGACAATCGCAAGCCTGATCGAACCAGACGTCCTGCAGTACCGTCCGGCTGACAGGGTCGTAACGCAACAGGCCGCGCACCTCAGCAGGCCGATAAAACAGAAGCGGAGTAAACAGCGGTGCTCCAGCCACCTCAGGAACAGCCAGCACGGTGTACGGCTGCTTCAAGGAGGGACGTCTTGCGGCCGCATAGGCTTCGACTTGACTCCGCAATTGCGAGCGGCTCACATTTCCCGGGACCGCAATCACTTCGACATGGGGCCGCTGCAGGTGAGCAGGCACAACACTTTCCGGGGAGGCGCTCTCCTTCGGCTCGGTGAGCGGACTTGGCGAATAGACAAACTGTCCGAATAAAAAAAGCAGGGAGGCGAGCAAAAGGCGCGTTGTTCGCTTCCACATGGTCCTTCGACGTTTCCGCAGCAAGTCATGATACGCATCCCGGAGCTGCTCCGAGAAATCATCGGCAGGCAGGTGCAGCCCGCGCCGATACGCCTCCAGAGCCTGGTCCTCGTTTCCCAGGCGCTCCCGTTCCATTCCCAGGTGGTACCACCCTACAGCCAGGTCTGGATGGTTTTCAGTGAACCAGCGATAGAAGGAAAGGTCGGTCCGATCTGGATATGTAATATGGTATGAACTTTTTTCCTGGAGAAATTGAACCTTGTTCACGAAAAACCCTCCCTATTGGAAATATCGGCCAGTTCAGGGAAAATGGTGAGAGGGGGCGAGAAAATGATCTATCTGCGAACCATCTACTTGCTGAGAGAACGCTTTTTGACAAAGACAGGCTATCCGTTTTCACTGCCTGCCTACCGGGAGCTGGAGCGCATCGATCTGACAAGCAGTGTCACGTTTTTGGCAGGGGAGAACGGCTCAGGAAAATCCACTTTGCTGGAAGCGATTGCGTATCAATGCGGGTTTCATACGGCCGGAGGCTCGCGGGCCAACTCCTACCACGTCGATCGGGCGGAAGCGGCATTGGGTGATTATATCCGCCTTTCCTGGATGCCGAAAATGACGGACGGATTTTTCCTCAGGGCGGAGAGCTTTTATCAGTTTGCCAGCCATATCGACGAGGCAGAGCGCATCGAGCCAAACGGTTACCGTGCGTACGGCGGCCGTTCCCTGCACGAGCAGTCGCACGGGGAGTCGTTTCTTTCGCTGTTTGCAAACCGTTTCAACGGAAAGGGCATTTACCTTTTGGACGAGCCGGAGGCGGCATTGTCCCCGATGCGGCAGCTAGCCTTTCTGTACCTCATGATGGATTTGGTGAAAGAGGGGGCGCAATTTCTCATCGCGACACATTCGCCGATCCTGATGGGCTTTCCCGGAGCGACGATTCTAAGCTTTGACGAATCGCCGCTGGCGGAAGTTCGCTACGAAGAGACGGAACATTACCAGTTGACGAGAAGGTTTTTGGAGAATCGCAAAGCGTTCTTGGAGGAAACAAAACCGGATTAAAACATAAACATGCTGCAAATTCAACCGCCCTGCACGTCGCAAACCACGCGAGAAAAATCAAGCCGCTCCAGTGCGTCCTGCTCAATCCAGAAGTAGAGTCGGCCCACGTCTTCCCACATCATGCCGGTTTTGTCGTCTTCCGAATCCACCTGGAACAAAAGACGCCACTGCGAAGCGCGGGCCAGCAAATCCTCCTCGCTTTTCCGGTCTGCACCCTCAAGCAGGCGAACGCAGTGGACCTGCATGTCTCCCTGCATCGCGTCGGGGCAGCCCAGCAGACGGTTTTTCATATCATCGGGATGCTGAAATTTCTCGTCGAAGCGTCTGCCAAAAACATCCCAATACAGATCATAATCCTCCCGGTTAGTGCTCCAGCTCATGCCAAGCCCGGCGATGTCTGCCGACTCTCCGGGAGGAATCGTCCATTCTGTTAAAAACGATACGGAGGCGGGGGAGAAGACGGCTTCGGGATCGCAATCCTCCAGCTCTTCGGGCGGCGCTGTACGAATCAATTCGATACCGGCAGTATCAGGTACGTAAAGAACCTTTGCCGTTTGATGGGTATCGTAAAAACCTTTGACTCCATACATGGCGGATGCGGCGTAGAAAAACAGCAGCAGGCCCTGCTTGGGCAAGATCGGGTCAGCCAGCGGCGGCAGCTCGGCGAGATTGATTTGGGCGATAAAGGAGAGCGGATAGGACCTCCAGTACGGCCAACTCTCCCCGGCCGGTAGATCCGGCATGCCACCGATTTTGGAAGCGCCAGAGGGGAGTGCATGCTCGTCCGGGACTTTCTGTGTGAATATTCGGTAAGATGGGCGGATCAACGGCTCGAATTTGTCGGCGTAAGCGTCAAGTCCGGATTCACGAAAGAGCGTGAGAATCTCGTGTTTCATCTTCATACATCCTTTCGGGGATAGGTAGATGCTCCCTTATGAGCAGATCCTCGCCTATGGGGAAGCGGCACTAACGGCTACTCTTTGCTGGACCGTTCCTTGAGCAAGTGGATGAGCATGTCCAGTTTCTCGTTTCGCGCCTGATCGTTTTTCGTCTTGTCCTTCATAAACCGGATGATACAAATCAGAAAGTATAGAATAAATCCGAACGATGCCAGCGTGATCAGCACGGGAATGAACGTAACAAGCGTAGGGACTCCAATAGTATGCATGTCTTCTCTCCTTTTCTCTGCATAAAATGGAAAATTGCTTCCATTATAGCATTTTAAGAGTTATGCTCCAAACGCCATATCGCTCTGCCATATAAAGAGGGGCAGCCTGGTTATCATCCAGACTGCCCCTTTTCACTATTAGCTGCGAAAAATCGCTTCGGTCCGATAGATTCGTTGACCGCGGGAAGAGAATCGCTCTTCGTATTCCGTCATCACGTTTTCCTCGGCCAGCGCCGATTGGTGCAGATCAAAAGTGATGTTGCGCAATTGAAAACGTTCGTTTGAAAACTGATTCAGCGAGAATTCAAACAGCTTCTCGTTGTCCGTTTTCAGGTGAATCTCCCCGTTTTTCTTCAATACCTGCTTGTACGTATTCAGGAAGCTGGCATAGGTCAGGCGGCGTTTCGCATGACGGGTTTTCGGCCAGGGATCGCTGAAGTTCAGATAGATGCGGGAGACTTCTTCAGCACCGAACAGGTCGGGAAGCAGCGCAGCGTTGTACTGGACGAAAGCCAGATTGGGAATCTCGCGCTTCTCGGTACGCTGTGCGGCACGGAGAACAACCTCCGCCTTCAATTCAATTGCAATGAAGTTGATGTCAGGGTGCCTCTCGGCCAAGGTGTTGATAAAACGGCCTTTGCCGCAGCCAATCTCGATATGGATCGGATGATCGTTTCCGAACCGTTCCTTCCAGCGTCCTTTCATGCCGGCAGGGTTGTCCACAAAGGTGGGATATTCGCGCAGGGCTTCTTCAGCACCTGGAATGTTACGCAGTCGCATAGGAACCTCCTTCAAACATAGCTCCTATTACTTTACGCCGTGTCGGGACAGGTTGCAAGCATGCAAATCATCCAAATAGACCAGTTCCATTTTTGACCTGCGAGCCTGCGTATCAAATGGGAAAATCTATGAGGTGAAATAGGCCATAAGTCGCAAAATACATATAAAATCCCGATTTTCCGCAGGCAAAAATTGGACCGGAATATTGGTAGATGATGGGGAGATAATTGACTGAAAATTTGACGAGATTCCCGCCGCTATGGGAACGAATGTGTCAACTGGAAATACGGGCCATTTGCGTTTGGCTGAGGTGGAAAGATTTTGGGAATTTAACAAGCTGTGGGGCGATGATAGAGTAAATGGCAAGCGAATAGTCAGCCAATTTGTTGACAAATAGGGAGGATGAACAGCATGAAACTTCGCAAATTACTCGTAGGAATTCTACTAGGGTCCGCTCTGGGCTTTACCGGAATCGTAGCACCAATGCCAGGAAACCACGAAGTAGCGGAAGCAGCATGGAGTCAGTCCCGTGCCGACAAAGTTATCAATACAGGGAAGCAATACCTTGGTACCCCGTATAAATTCGGCTCCAAAAGCAGCACGACTCGCACGTTTGACTGCTCGTCATTTGTGCAGCGAGTTTACAAGAAAGCCGTAGGGAAATCTCTTCCGCGTACTTCTCGTGCCCAAGCGAAGGTAGGAAAGAAGATTGCGAAAAGCAACCTGAAAAAGGGAGACCTGATCTTCTTCAAAGCGAGCCAGTATACAAAATCCACGCGCATCACACATGTAGCCATCTACGCCGGCAATAACAAGCTGTTACATACCTACGGAAAACCCGGGGTAACGTTCTCTACGTTCAAGGGGACTTCGTGGGAAAGAAGATTCGTTACTGCTAAACGCGTCTTGTAATCTCTACTATATCAATACGTGTCATTTGTCAAAAGGTTGCGCTAAGTCCAATTACACAAAATTTGTAAAAAGAAAGCTCTTGCCGGGGCTTTCTTTTTTTGCATGCAAAAATATTTTTCTGAAAATTTTATCTTTAGCTCTTTGACGCATAACTAGTTCGTGGTATAAATAGGATAATCTCTTTTGAAGGAATTTCTGCACCAAGAATAGTTCTATGAAGTAATTCATTCTGCAAATCCTGGGATGGGAGTGGATCCATGTCTTTTGAACAGCTCGTCAAGGAATCGTTTACCCAGTTGTCTTCCGGACAGAAAAAAGTAGCCGAGTACCTGCTGGAGAACATCGAGAAGGTAGCCTTCTATACAGCTGTACAGATCGGCAGGGAAGCAGATGTCAGCGAAACGACCGTGATCCGTTTTGCTTATGCGCTCGGATTCAGAGGTTTTTCCGACATGCAGGCGGCGATCCAGCAGTACGTTCTGGAAAGCAGCTCTTCCCGGTATGCAGAGCCCGCGCCGCAAGCGGGAGAGGAACCGAACATTTTTACACGGGTTATCGAACGGGACATTGTCATCCTGAGGCAAACGCTGCACCAGCTTAACCAGCAAGACGTATGGAGAGCAGTGGACTGGCTGCTGGAGGCGGATCAGGTGCTGGTCGTCGGGTATCGCGCGTCCTATGCGGCGGCCCACTGGTTTACTTTCATGCTCGGGATGATCCGCAAGAATGTGCTCCTTATTCCCTTCAGCGGCGAGACGGAGGAGAGAATCGTCAGTCTCACGGAAAAATCAGTCGTCATGGTCATCTCCTTTCCGCGCTACACGAAGGACAGCATCCGGGTGGCGGAAGCAAGCAAGCGGATGGGAGCGAAGATTATCGCCGCTACGGATCGGCTCTTGTCTCCGGTCAGCCGCATCTCCGACATTGCGTTCACGACTGACATCAATATCGAATCCGGCCATTACTCCAATGCATCCGTCATCAATCTGTTAAATCTGCTGCTTGCCGGAATTGAAGAGAAATGCGGCGCGAACAACCAGGCGAGAATGAAACAGTTGGAGCAGCTTTATTCCAACTGGGGCACTTTCGAGGAATAGTTTCCGATCTCAAAAAGGAGGAGAGCGCTTCTTCTTTTTTGTGATAAATAGACTGCCAATTCAAAATATTAAAAAGAGAGAGGGGTTTGCATGAAGAAGAAATGGTTGTCTGGTTTGTGGGCGGTCTTGTTGGTCCTTGCGCTTGGACTGAGCGGCTGTTCCCAGTCCTCATCCGGTACAGGGGGACAAAAAGAATTGGTTGTAGCGTTTGACTCCGACGTTCCGACGATGGACCCGCACATGCACAATGAGCCGAATGCGATCACGACCAACTGGCATATTTTCGACTCGCTGCTCTTTCTGTCCCGCGATTTGAAAATCGAGCCGGGGCTTGCGGAGAGCTATGAACAAAAGGATGACACGACGTGGATTTTCAAGCTGCGTCAAGGCGTTACCTTTCACAATGGAGAGGAATTCAATGCAGACGCGGTCAAGTTTTCTCTGGAGCGGGTGCTGAATGAAAAGCAAAAAAGCCCACAGCGCGGCAACATCAGCGCCATTTCTGCCGTGAATGTACTCGATCCGTACACGGTGGAAATCAAGACAAAGGAGCCGTACAACTTGCTGCCGCATCGCTTGTTCTACCTCAGCATCGTCCCGCCGAAATACGTACAGGAGGTGGGGGACCAGGAATTCGCGCAAAAGCCGGTGGGGACGGGACCGTACAAATTTGCAGAGTGGGTCAAGGGTGACAAGATCGTTCTGGAAGCGAACGAAAATTACTTCAAAGGCGCACCGACGATCAAGAAGGTCAGCTTCCGCGTCATTCCCGAGGTAGCGACGCAGATCGCGGAGCTGCAGAGCGGAGGCGTGGACATCATTCGCATGGTGCCGCCGGACATGCTCGCCCAGCTCGAGGGCAACCCGCAGCTCGCTGTCACTTCGACACCTCTCTTGCGGGTCTACTATATGGCCTTTGACACGAAGAAAAAGCCGTTTGACGACGCCCGCGTAAGACAAGCGATGAACTACGCAGTGGACATTGACACGATTGTGAAAAAAGTGCTGGCCGACAAGGCTGTGCGTACACCAGCGGGAGTGAACCCCAATCACTTTGGATTTGACGAGAGCATCAAGCCGTACCCGTACGATCCGGAAAAGGCAAAGAGCTTGCTGAAGGAGGCGGGGTACGAAAACGGTTTTGAGACGGAAATCCATTACTTTACGCCGGGGATCGGCCAGCAGATCACAGATGCCGTCATTTCTGATCTAAGCAAGGTCGGCATCAAGGCGAAAGCAAAATTTTACCCTGAATCCAGCTCGTTTGTGGAAAAACAGCGGGCGGGCGATCTGCCGTTCCGCCTGGGCCATTGGGGCAGCTACTCCGTTTACGATGCGGATGCGATTCTTCAGCCGATGTTTGACAGCAAGGGAGTATACAGCAAGTACTTCAACACGCCACAACTGGATGCATTGATAAACGAAGCGCGCTCGTCTGTCGACCAGGACAAGCGCAAAGCGCTTTACAGTCAGGCACAGCAATTGATTTACAAGGAAGCGCCGTGGATTTTCCTGTTCTCGCCGATGGACAACCAGGCGTACAATGCGAAGCTGCAGTTCCAGGCGAGGGCGGATGAACGCATTTACGCCTATGAAATTGACTTCAAGGAATAGCCGGGGGGAGATTCTCCCCCTTCATCTACCGGAAAGGAGGGAAGTGCAATGGGAGGATTATGGAAGCAATGCTTGCGGATTGTCCTCGTCTTGTTTGGCATCTCGACAATCGCATTTTTTCTCATCCATTTATCGGGGGACCCTGTGCTCCTGATGCTGCCGCCGGAGGCAACCCAGGAGGAGATCGATGCATTTCGCCATCAGATGGGCTTTGACAGACCGCTTTCCGAGCAATACGTCAACTTCCTGGTGCAAGCTGTCCAGGGGGATTTCGGCAAGTCGCTCAAATTCCACCAGCCCTCGCTCGATGTCGTTTTGGAGAGAATTCCGGCCACGCTGGAGCTGACGCTGTTTGCGACTCTGCTCAGCATTGTCATCGCCATTCCACTGGGCATCTACTCGGCGGTCAACCGCAACTCTCTGTCGGAAAACCTCGTGACCGTCGCCGTTTTTCTCGGACAGTCGATGCCGATCTTCTGGACCGGGATCATGCTGATGCTCCTGTTTGGGGTGAAGCTCCACTGGCTGCCCGTTTCAGGGAGAGGGACGTTTGCCCATTTAATCATGCCGGCCTTTACGCTCGCGGTGTGGGTCGCTCCGACAACGCTCCGGATCGTCCGCTCCAGCATGCTTGAGGTGCTGCAGCAGGATTACATCCGGACCGCCCGTTCCAAGGGGCTTGCAGAGAAGGTGGTCATTTATAAGCATGCCTTGAAAAATGCGGCGATCCCGATCATTACGGTCATCGGGTTTCAGATCGGGAAGCTGCTGGGCGGAGCCGTCGTGACGGAGACCGTCTTTGCCTGGCCGGGAGTCGGACAACTGGTCGTCAAGGCGATCTACACGGCTGACTATCCGCTGGTGCAGGCATGTGTCGTTATCCTGGCGCTGATCGTGGCTACGATGAATTTCAGCGTCGACTCGATGTACCGCTATCTGAATCCGAAAATCAAATCTGGCTAAGCGAGGTGATTGCGATGAGCAGCGCAGGGTTGCAAACTGCTGCTGAGCCGGTATTGGAATCCCCAAAACCGGCCGTGCCCGAATGGAAGCGGAAGTACCGGAAGTTTGTGAAAAATCCCATCGGCATCATAGGGCTGGTCATGGTTTTGCTGATCACCTTCATTTCGATCGCGGCACCGCTGTTGACCAGCCACGATCCGATCGAAGTCAATCTGGAGGAAAAATTGCAGCCGCCGGTCTGGCAGGAGGGCGGCACGTGGGAGCACTGGCTGGGAACGGATGAGGTCGGGCGCGATGTATGGGCTCGCCTCGTGTACGGTTCGCGCGTATCGTTGTCGGTCGGATTTTTTGCCGTCGTGATTTCCTTGGCACTGGGAACGGCGCTGGGGATTCTGGCCGGATATTTTCGCGGCAAAACGGATTTTGCCATTTCCACCGTAATCGACATCATGATGGCGTTTCCCTTTATTCTCCTGGCGCTGGCGACGATAGCCGTTATGGGTCCGAGTCTTTTGAACATGATTCTCGTCCTCGGCCTGACAGACTGGACGCAGTACGCGCGTCTGGTCAGAGGTGATGTGATCAGTCTGCGGGAGCAGGAGTTCATTCAGGCGGGGTACGCGCTGGGAAGCCGGCACTGGCGGATTATTTGGCGGCATCTTTTGCCCAACTGT
Organism: Brevibacillus sp. FSL K6-6036; assembly: GCF_037964015.1. Taxonomy (NCBI): domain Bacteria; kingdom Bacillati; phylum Bacillota; class Bacilli; order Caryophanales; family Paenibacillaceae; genus Brevibacillus; species Brevibacillus sp. FSL K6-6036. The sequence goes on along the minus strand of NZ_CP150173.1, from coordinate 3,663,823 downwards.
CTGCCGTCTGTCATCGTGCTGGCCACATTGGCCATGGCCCGGGCCATCCTGATGGAATCGTCGCTCAGCTTTCTCGGACTCGGTGTCAGCTCCCCTACACCTAGCTGGGGGTTTATGATGAGTACAGGCAGGCCTTATATCGCGACGGCATGGTGGCTGGCGACGCTGCCGGGCATCGCAATCCTGATCACAGTCCTCGGCATCAATTTGGCAGGTGACCGCATTCGCGATATGCTGGATCCGAAGGTCGATTAAACACCAGCAGCATAAAAAGGAAAGGAAGGAATTCCACATGAAAGCTGAAAAGGTTGTTCTCCGCAAAATGAGCATGACGCTGAAATCTCCGTTTCAAACGAGCTTCGGCACGCAGATCGTCCGTGATTTTATTTTGGTTGAGGTGCATACCAAGGATTTCGTCGGGTACGGTGAATGCGTCGTGTCCGGCGAGCCGCTCTACAGTGAAGAGACGGTCGGCACGGCATGGCATATGCTGGAAGACTTTCTCCTCCCGATGCTCTTTGAAAAGGGCGAGATCACCCACCCGGATGAGGTCGGGGCACTGTTTGCTCCGATTCGTCGCAATAATATGGCAAAATCGGCTCTGGATGCCGCCTATTGGGATTTGTACGCAAAAGAACAGGGCATTTCGCTGGCAAAAGCGCTCGGCGGGACAAAAGACAAGATCGACGTCGGCATCAGCCTGGGAATCGAAGCGGACATCAACGATCTTTTCCGCAATGTGGAAAAGTATCTGGAGCTCGGCTATCGCCGGATGAAGATCAAGATCGCTCCGGGCAAGGACGTCCAGGTCATTCGGGCACTGCGCGAGCGCTTCGGCAATATCCCGATGATGGCAGACGCCAACTCCGCGTATACGCTGGAGGACGTGGACATTTTGAAACAGCTTGACGAATTCGACCTGATGATGATCGAGCAGCCGCTGGCTCACGATGACATCATCGACCACGCCACTCTGCAAAAAGCGCTAAAAACGCCGATCTGTCTGGATGAGAGCATTCACTCCTACGACGATGCACGCAAGGCAATCGAGCTGGGCAGCACCCGGATTATCAATATGAAGGTAGGGCGAGTCGGCGGGCTCTCGGAAGCAAAGCGCATCCACGATCTGTGCCAGGAAAAAGGCATCCCGCTGTGGTGCGGGGGCATGCTCGAGTCCGGGATCGGCCGGGCGCACAACATCGCCGTGACGACCTTGCCGAACTTCACGCTTCCCGGAGATACCGCAGGCTCGTCCCGTTACTGGAAGGAGGATATCATTTCTCCAGAGGTGGAGGTGGACGCTGACGGAACGATTGCCGTCCCGGACCTGCCTGGGATCGGCTATACACCGGTGCCGGAATTGATTGAAAAATACACAACAGCCAGCAAGGTTGTGACGAGAGGGTAGGACAAATGAGTGTAAAAGCGGTTTGCGACTATCTGAGAGAGTGTCAGGCTGACATCGTCCGGACATATGAAGAGCTTCACGAGCTGGCCGAGCCGAGCTGGCAGGAAGAGAAAACCTCGCAGTACCTGGCACAGCGGCTGCAGGCGGCCGGGCTGACTGTACGGACGTACCCTGGCCATTTTGGACTGACCGTGGATATTCCGGGCGAGGAAGAGGGAGTCGTCGCGCTGCGGGCTGACATGGATGCGCTTGTGCAGGAAGTGGACGGAGTGGTGCGTCCGAATCACTCCTGCGGACACGACGGACACAGCACAATGGTCCTCTACGCCGCCCTGGCCTTCGCCGCAGCGGGTATACGTCCGAAAAAGACAGTCCGCTTCCTCTTCCAGCCGGCGGAGGAAAAGGTGGGCGGAGCGCTGCAGATGATGAAGGATGGGGCGCTGGAAGGCGTCGAAATGCTGTTTGGCGTCCATGTCCGGCCAGTCATGGAATTGGCCAACGGTACGGCTGCTCCCGCCATTTTGCATGGTGCCAGCGCGTCGATCCACGGCACCATTTCCGGGCTGCAAGCGCACGCTTCACGGCCGGAACGCGGGAAGAACGTCATCGAAACGGCATCTATGCTCGTTCAATCGCTGCAAAACATCCGCCTGGAGGCAGGCTGTCCATTCTCCGTGAAAATGACACAGCTGGCTGCCGGCGGGGATACCTCCAATGTCATTCCGGACAGGGCCACCTTCAAGCTGGATGTGCGGGCGCAGACCAACGAGGGCATGGAGGAGCTGCAGGAAAAGCTGAAGCACACTATGCAGCACGTAGGGAGTCTGATGGGAACCCCGATCGAATGGAGCATTCCCGGTGCGGTTCCAGCCGCAACCTTTAACGAACGTGCAGCAGGAATGATGCGTGAAGCGATCTCGCTCGTATTGGGGGAAGAGAACATTGCCGGACCTTGCGTTTCCCCGGGGGGAGAGGACTTCCACTTTTACACCTACCACAATCCGGGGCTGGCCGGAACGATGCTCGGCCTGGGATGCGGCCTGGCCCCCGGCTTGCACCATCCTGACATGTCCTTTGACACAAAGGCGCTTGTCGCCGGAGCGCAAATATTGGCGACATCGGTGCTGATGGCCGCCAGCGGAAAGGAAGTGTGAACATGCAACCGATCCTTCAGGTAGAAGACTTGCACATCTCCTTTCGGGGAGAAGATGGCGACCTGAACCCGGTGAGCGGCATCGATTTTCGCGTCCATGCGGGAGAGACGCTGGGAATTGTCGGGGAGTCAGGCTGCGGAAAGAGCGTTACTTCTCTGGCGATCATGGGGCTTTTGCCAAAGGGGATCGGCCGGGTCAGCGGAGGGCGCATTTTGTTTCAGGACAAAAGCATTGCGGACATGAGCCAAACCGACCTGCAGAAGCTTCGCGGAAATGAAATTGCGATGATCTTCCAGGAACCGATGACCTCGCTCAATCCGGTGTATACGATCGGCGAACAGCTCGGTGAACAGATCCGTCTGCACCTCGGCCTGGGCAAGCGGGAGGCCCGGGAGAGAGCGATTGAGATGCTCAGAATGGTCGGGATTCCCCGTGCGGAGGAGATCGTGAAGGAATACCCCCATCAGCTGTCCGGGGGGATGAGGCAGCGCGTCATGATCGCCATGGCGATGTCCTGCGATCCGAAGCTGTTGATTGCCGACGAGCCGACGACAGCCCTCGATGTGACGATCCAGGCGCAGATTCTGGACCTGATGCGAGAATTGAAGGAAAAGAGGGGTACCTCGATCATCTTTATTACCCATGACCTCGGGGTAGTCGCGGAGATGTGCGACCGGGTGGTGGTCATGTATGCGGGACAGGTGATCGAGGAGGCTGCTGTCCGGGAGCTGTTCCAAAATCCGCAGCATCCCTACACCAAAGGCTTGATCGCTTCGATCCCGTCGCTCCACCAGCAGCAGCGCCGGCTGAACTCTATCCGCGGGACAGTGCCTCACCCATCGGCCATGCCGGGCGGCTGCCGGTTTGCTCCGCGCTGTGACTATGTTCGCGACGAATGCAGCCGGATTCCTCCGCTTCTTGGCGTGGGGGAAGGACACAAGTGCCGTTGCTGGCTGGTGAAGGAAGGAGGGGAGGAGCATCGTGGAAGCTTTGCTGCAGGTACGTGATTTGAAGAAGTATTTTCCGGTGAAAGGGAAATGGTTTCAGCCGACGACCCACGTCAAGGCAGTAGACGGCGTCACCTTTTCCATACAGAAAGGAGAGACGGTCGGCCTTGTCGGCGAGAGCGGATGCGGCAAGTCGACCACAGGGCGAGCGCTCCTGCACCTGCTGCCTCCGACCGGGGGAGAAGTCATCTATAATGGAAGGAATCTGACCAAGCTGTCCACAAGCGAGCTTCGTGTCCTGCGAAGGGAGCTGCAGATCGTTTTCCAGGACCCGTACGCTTCGCTCGATCCGCGGATGAAGATACGGGACGTCCTGCTCGAGCCGTTGGAGATTCACGGCATCGGAACCAAGCAGGAGCGATTGAAAAAGGTGGAGGAAATCCTGGAGATCGTCGGCCTTGGCGGTCACTATGCCAACCGGTATCCGCACGAATTTTCCGGCGGACAGCGTCAGCGGATCGGAATCGCCCGTTCCCTGATTCTGCGGCCTTCCCTGATCGTCGCCGATGAGCCCGTATCAGCGCTGGACGTCTCCATTCAGTCGCAGATTCTCAATCTGCTGCAGGATTTGCAGGAGCAGTTTGACCTGACGTATCTGTTCATTTCGCATGATCTGAGTGTGGTCAAGCACATTAGCGACCGGGTCGGCGTCATGTACTTGGGCAGGCTGGTGGAGTTCGCTCCAAAGGAATCACTCTATTCGGCTCCTGCTCATCCGTACACGCAGGCATTGCTGTCGGCGGCGCCGGTAGCCAATCCGGATGCCAGGCCCCAGCGGATCATCCTCAAGGGAGATGTGCCCAATCCGGCGAATCCTCCGAGCGGCTGCGCTTTTCATACGCGCTGCCCGCATGTGATGGAGGCGTGCAAAAGTGTCAGGCCTGAGCTGGCGCCGGTCGATGGGCAAGGGCACTGGGTAGCTTGTCATTTGCATCAGCAATAGGCTTGGAACAGTACGCTTTCATGGATAGACACGGGAGAGGGTGCCTCCGTTTTTTAGAGGTGCCCTTTTGTGTTGTGTTCTCTGTTTCCCTTCTTGAGGTTGGTTCTTGGGACTGCTTCTTGGAGGACATCGCTTTTGGGCTTTTCACGCTTTATTGGAAATGCACTTAGGACAGGCTTTGGTGGGGGAGATGAAAAAGGGAGAAAACGCTGCAGGTTCGGTGGGACACTTCTTCGGAGCCAGGTCTGGCCGGCTCCATTCCAAAAGCGGAACCGCGTCCAAAAGCCGCCCATTCATGAAGTACCTCAGAGTTGGACGCTGAAAGCGTGTTCCGCTTTTTCCATTCCGCCTGGGTAGTGTCCCAAAGACCTTCGCATTTTCTCCCTTTTTCATCTCTACAGCTTCAATGGTTGTTCGGGTGTTTCTTTGAGCGAATCAATGAAGTGGAGTAAAATCGTCCTCGCAGCTTTAGACTGTCTTCTGATCCGAAAGCTCTGGAGGGCTCAACCTAAAGAAGGGAGTGCCAAGATGCGGTGCTCTATGCCGCTTCAGTACAATTAATATGCTTCTGGACAATAATGTCTGGGCGTTATTTACATCCCTGGCCTTCCTCAGCTTCTTGTCATTCCTTCCCTCTCTTGCCTTGTAACCCTCCATGACCTTCATGAACATGCCTTCAATCAGTCTTCTTTCAAAAAGCCAGACAAAAGGCAAACAGCAGTAGAGATGAAAAAGCAGAAAAAACACGAAGGTCTTTGGGGCACCAGCCTAGGCGGAATGGAAAAAGCGGAACCGTTTTTAGCGTCCAACTCTGAGACGCCCCTTTGAATCGGCTGCTTTTGGACGCGGTTTCGCTTTTGGAATGCAGCCGGACAGTCATGTCCCGCAGCAGGTGACCCACCGAACCTGTAGCGTTTTTTCTGCTTTTTCATCTCCACCACCAAAGCCCCGGACAACGCTCTTTCCTAACGAGCCAAAAATGAATGAATGTACATTCACCAAAGCTGTGATATATTCAAGGGAGAAAATTTCCTGAAATGTGAAACAGGAGGTTATGAAAAGTGGACGTGAAAGCAGGCGACGTGTTCAGGTGGGAAAGGACGTTTCGTGAAGAGGAGGTTTTGCAGTTCGCGGAGCTGACCGGCGACAAGGGAAGACATCATGTGGAACGTGATGAAAAAGGGCGGCTGATGGTTCACGGTTTTCTTACGGCCAGTATCGGAACAAAGCTCGGCGGAGATATGAACTACATCGCCCGAGAATTGGTCAGCGAGTTTCTGAGGCCTGTCTTTTCAGGAGATACCGTCTCATGTGAAATGACCGTGACCGAGGTAACGCAGCAGGAAGGCTACAAGCAGGTTTCAGTGAAGCTGATCTATCGCAATCAGGACGGAAAGGAAGTATTGACGGGAGCAAGCCGCGGAATTATACGGGACTGACATGCAGCCCCCAAAATCGAATGATCGGGACGGAATAGGCATAGGCATAGGCATAGGCAAAGATTGCCCCCACATACAGCAAAAACAGGCTGAGCGTTGGAAAAGCGCCCAGCCTGTTTTTGGATGATAGGTTAGATCTTCAAAATAGCGCCGTTGCTGGCGTTGGTAACCATCTTGGAGTAGCGAGCCAGATAGCCGGTCTTCACCTTTGGCTCAAATTCGGTCCAGTTGGCCTGACGGCGAGCCAGCTCGTCAGGGGCTACATGCAGTTGGATGGAGCGATCCTCCAGATCGATGCTGATGATGTCGCCGTCCTGGACGAAAGCGATCGGACCGCCCTCCGCTGCTTCCGGAGAGATGTGGCCGATGCTGATTCCGCGGGAGGCGCCGGAGAAACGGCCGTCGGTGACGAGCGCCACTTCCTTGCCCAGTCCCATGCCCACGATCTGGGAGGTAGGGGCGAGCATTTCAGGCATGCCCGGACCGCCTTTTGGCCCTTCGTAACGGATGACAACGACGTGGCCTGGCTTGATCTTGCCTGCAGCGATACCGGCAAGCGCCTCTTCCTGCGAATCAAAGCAGATGGCAGGTCCTTCGTGCCGCTTGATGGACGGATCGACGCCGCCGGTTTTGATGATGGAACCCTGCGGAGCCAGATTACCGAACAGAACAGACAGTCCGCCTGTTTCGCTGTACGGGTTGTCGAGTGTGCGAATGACCTGCGTATCCGTGATTTCCGCGTCAGCGATATTTTCCGCCAGCGTTTTGCCGGTCACGGTGATGCGTTCAGGATGCAGGGCGCCCGCCTTTTTGGACAATTCCTTCAAAATGGCGGAGACACCGCCCGCATTGTGGCAGTCCTCGATGTGGTAGTCGGATGCCGGAGCCAGCTTGCACAGGTACGGGATGCGCTTGGCTACCTCGTTGATCCGCTCCAGCGGATATTCAAAGCCTGCTTCCTGGGCAATCGCCAGCGTATGGAGAACGGTGTTGGTGGAACCGCCCATTGCCATGTCGAGGGCGAATGCGTCATCGATGGCTTCCAGCGTAACGATATCGCGAGGCTTGATGTCGCGAGCGATCAAATCCATCAGTTTTTGGGCCGATGCTTTGACCAGCTCCTTGCGTTCCGGAGAAACGGCGAGAATGGTTCCGTTGCCAGGCAGAGCCAGTCCGAGAGCCTCCGCCAGGCAGTTCATCGAGTTGGCGGTGAACATGCCGGAACAGGAGCCGCAGGATGGACAGCCGAATTGCTCGAGCTCGTCCAACTGTTTATCGTCGATCAGACCGGCCTGGTACGCTCCGACTCCCTCGAACACGGAGGAAAGCGAAATGGACCGGCCGTCGCTTGTTTTTCCGGCTTTCATCGGGCCGCCTGTCACGAAAACAGTAGGAATGTTAACGCGCAGTGCTCCCATGATCATGCCGGGGGTGATTTTGTCACAGTTGGGGATACAGATCATGCCGTCAAACCAGTGAGCGGCCACGACTGTCTCCAGACTGTCGGCGATCAGCTCGCGGCTTGGCAGGGAATAGCGCATCCCGATATGGCCCATGGCGATGCCGTCGTCTACGCCGATTGTATTGAATTCAAACGGCACTCCGCCCGCTGCGCGGACTGCCTCTTTTACGATCTTTCCAAATTCCTGCAGGTGGACGTGACCGGGAATGATGTCGATGTATGAGTTGCAGATCGCGATAAACGGTTTGTCGAAATCCTCGTCTTTTACGCCGGCTGCACGCAGAAGGCTGCGGTGCGGCGCACGGTCAAAGCCTTTTTTGATCATGTCGCTTCGTTGTCTGGCCACTTGAAAAACTCCCTTCCGATTGAAACGATGCCTGTTTATTTTGAACTATCTTATCACTTTTTCATAAATAGAAACAACCGTAAAAGTCTGAACATTTGCTCAGGAAAGAGCTTCTCAAGGCGTCAAAAGCAGCGCCGCTTGCCTGTTCATAACAACGGAACTGGTGAAAAAGAAAGTACTTTGTTCTACAATAAGGTACATGAAATAAATAGAGCTGGAGTGAACAGGATGTGGGAAGAACTAAAAACGATCTGGGAACAGGGAACTGAGGAAGAACGACAAATCCTGGAGCTTGCCGTTCAGGCGATCCGACAGCGCAGGGAGCGGGGAAGCGCGTTTTTGTCCGGCTTTCTCGGATTGAAGGGCGATTTCGTCGACGAGAACACCTATCGCTTTGAACTGCCGTTGACTGTGTTTACGCACAACTCGCTCGGTGTCGTCCACGGCGGGATTTTGGCTACGCTCATCGATTCGGCGATGGGGTCGCTCATTAACCGCTCCCTTCCGCCTGATCAATACGCCGTGACGACTGAACTGAAGACCAATTACCTGCGTCCGGGAAAGGGAGAAAAGCTGCGTGCGGAAGCCAGCTTCATCCATCGCGGACAAACATTGGTGGTCATGGATGGCAGGGTGTACGACGAACGCGATCGGCTGCTGGCTCACGGGACCGGGACGTTCATCGTCCTCAAGCGAAAGAGATAGGCAGTCTGTACACAAAAAAACCTCTATACGCAAATAGCGGATAGAGGCTTTCGGCCGTGCAGCGCAGCTACGTGCACCAGGCGAGGCGCATGTTTTTTACCCAATGGCTATGAGGCCGCTGTATTGGGCAATGTAGTCCAGCATCTTGCGGGAAAGTGGAACGATAAACTCCATGTTCTCCCGTTCGGTAATTCCGGAACGCGTCACAATCCGCGCCCATTTTACGGTGAGCTTGTAGTAGTCCGAGCCAAATTCCGAGCGGATCAGCTCGCTTTTGTGGCGGAAAGTAATCGGCGCGTTGTCAAGCTTTATCGGAACCATGCTGACGATGTCATGCAGGAACAGGTGATACGTCATATGAGGCTTGAAAAACACCAGCTCCTTGCTGGTTACGGAGCAACCCAGACTTTTGTTCAACTGGGTCAGCATCAGTTCGCCTTCCAGATTTTTCAGGCGAATAAAATCGCTGTTCATGTCTTTTCCCCTCCTTTGGCGGAAGCACTTGCCCGGATGCGCTTTTGCAAAGACCGGGCAGCCCCTTCAAAACACGGGTGTCTCCCTATCATAGGGATGAACCGGGTCCGGATGCAAGGGTAATCAATGGATTTACAGAAAAGAAAAGGAGAGACTCCCATGATCGAAATAGCCAAAGAAGCAGCAAAATACGCTGGAACCTATCTGCAGGAACGTTTTTTGCAACAGCTCATCCCCGATGAGGAGCTTCACAACGACGTAAAGCTTCCCGAAGACAAGGAGAGCGAACGACGGATCATTGAGGTTTTGCATAAGCATTTTCCGGACCATACCATTTACTCCGAGGAGATCGGAATGGTCGAACGCAAGGAAGACTATCTCTGGATCGTGGATCCGCTGGACGGTACAAACAACTATTTCATCGGCTATCCGTATTTCTCTATCTCGCTTGCCCTGCAGTACAAAGGTGATGTGATCTTGGGCGTCGTCTACAACCCGGTGGCCGGTCAAATGTTCTGGGCGGAAAAAGGCAAGGGAGCGTTCCTCAACGGGAAGCGGCTGGAAGTGAACAAACGCGATGATTTGACCCGGGCAGTCGGAACGTACATCCGGGGACGCAACTCGGTCACCAAGGAGCAGGAGCTCGAATTCACGCGTCCGTTCGTGCTCAAAACGAAGCGGCTCTTGCGCAACATCGCGCCAGCTCTGGACTGGTGCCTGCTCGCCAACGGGTGGCTGGACTACATCGTGATGCAGCGATCCAGCATCATGGATGTGGCCGCTGGCATTCTGATCGCACAGGAGGCCGGTGCCCTCGTCACAGATTGGAACGGAGAGATCTATCATCATGAAGACTTCGACAAAGAGCGTCTGCCGTCGCTAGTGGCGAGCAATGGCGTACTGCACGAAAAGGTGCGGGAACTGATCTCGGAATAGCAGAAGCGTAACCTTGAAAAGGGAAGCAACGTTGCTTGGCAGCCGGGAGACAGAAAGCGAACGGGCAGGTTAACTGGGTTTGGAGGAGTCCTCTTGTTTTTTCGGGTCATGTATGAAATTTTTGTCATCCTGCTGGTCATCACGTATGCGATTGTCGTCTTCGCCGATCCGGCCAGTCATCCCCGGTTGACCGAGGAGTTTATGAATCAGGCAGACGTCATCCTGATCAGCTTTTTGGCAGCGGAATACGTCATCCGCCTATGGCTGGCCAAAGATAAAAAGAAATTTGTCATCAGCAACTGGTTCGATCTCGTCGCCATGATCCCGCTTGATCATTATTTTTATCTGGCGCGCTTCATGCGTATCCTGCGCCTTGTCAGGATATTGAGAGCTTCTCCTTTTCTCTGGAGCATGCTGAAATCCAAGCCGATGCAGCGGGTGATTGGCGTGGTCACCTTGATCATGCTGTGGAGCTCGGGAGCCATTTACCTGCTGGAGGCCGGCATCAACGAAAATATCGTTCATTTCGGCGATGCTCTTTGGTGGTCCATCGTCACGACGACAACAGTCGGATACGGAGACATCTCGCCCGTTACGACGGGGGGCAGAATCATGGCTACGATATTGATGGTCACCGATATCGGGACTCTTGGCGCTCTGACCGCAAACTTCGCCCATCATTGGACCGAGTTTCAGGAGGGGAAAGGGCAGACGCCGGAGGAACACGCTCATGCGGAAAAGAAGATGCGTGCGCTTCATCAATTGCAGCAAGTCGAGCAGTTGACGCAAAAAGAGTACGAATCGATGATGAAAACGATTGAGGAGTTGTATCGGGAAAGGAACGGGGAAGAACGTTAGTCGGGAAGCAGGCAACGTAATAGCCAGACTGCGGACTTGATCCATCAGGCAAACGGTGGATAAGAAAAAGGCATGGCGCACAGGGCGTCATGCCTCAGGCTGTCGAGAAAGTCGACAGCCATTTTTATTTCCCTGTATTTTATGACGACACCGCGTTAATGCGTTATAATATTCTTGTAATTACATTTACTGGCGGGTGATTATTGTGCTTTCCTCTAATGAAAAAAAGCAACAAATGCAATATGAATTTGTATGCCTTGATGAGTTGGTCCCGGAGGACCATTTGCTACGAGTTATTCAAAAGCATGTAGACTTCTCTTTCATCCGAGAAAAAGTACGCCAATACTATTGTGAAGATAACGGTAGACCAGCCATTGATCCGGTGGTTTTATTTAAAATGATTTTCATTGGATACCTTTACGGTATCCGGTCAGAAAGACAACTCGAAAAGGAAATTCAGACGAATATCGCTTACCGCTGGTTTCTTGGCCTTTCACTAACAGATCGAGTTCCAGACCACACTACCATCAGTTGGAATCGTCGAACTCGTTTTAAAAACACAAATGTTTTCCAAGAGATTTTTGATGAAATCGTTCGCCTTGCTATCCAACATCGCATGGTTGGCGGACGTGTTTTGATAAGTGATTCCACTCATCTGAAAGCAAATGCGAACAAACGTAAATTTAAGAAGCATGTTATTGAAAAATCTAGTCGAGCCTACCTTAGTGATTTAGAAGCAGCCATTAATGAAGACCGTGAAGCACACGGAAAAAAGGATTGAAGCCTAGAGAGGATGTGAAGGAAGAAAAGGAAATCAAGGTGAGTACTACTGATCCGGACAGTGGTTACATGGTTCGTGACGGAAAGCCTGAAGGCTTTTTCTATCTCGATCATCGGACAGTCGATCATAAGTACAATATCATAACTGATGTACACGTGACTGCGGGTAACGTTCATGATTCTGTTCCTTATGTAGATCGGCTACAACACCAAATTGAGAAGTTTGGGTTTACAGATACCATTGAAGCCGTTGCATTGGATGCTGGCTATTTAACTACTCCAATCTGCAAGGCTCTGCACGATCTAAATATCTTTGCCGTCATTGGCCATCGAGCTTTTTCACCTGTTAAAGGCCTTATCGCCAAATGGCGGTTTAAATATGATCCCGAAAAGAATGTCTATATTTGCCCCCAAAAACATGAGCTTGCTTATTCGACAACTGACCGTAACGGATACAGAATGTATAAGTCAAATAAAGAAATATGTAAGGCATGTCCGATGCTCACTATGTGTACACGGTCAAAAAATCACCAAAAGGTGATAACCAGGCATGTATGGGAAGAGAGTAAAGAATGGGTTCGACAGAACCGCTTAAGTAAGTCAGGAAAATACCTATACAGGTTGAGATACCAAACGATAGAGCGAAGTTTTGCAGATGCCAAAGAACTGCATGGACTTCGCTATTGTAGGTTGCGCGGACGTGAAAATGTCCAAGAGCAAGCGTTGCTGACAGCAACCGTTCAAAATATAAAAAAGATAGCACTCCACCTTGCAAAGGCATGTTAGGTGTGGTGCTATCTAAGACTTCCAGCACTTCGTGCTCAATTTTATTGTTATGAAAGAAGAAACTCCAACATATTGTGGGGTTTCTCGACAGCCTGAGGCATGGCGCACAGGGCGTCATGCCTTTTCTTCATGTAGCTTATTCTACAACTGCTTCTACAGCATCCATTTCCCAGCTTGGCTCAGTGGAGAGCGTTTCAGCAAAGGAGCGGAAGAAGCCTTTTTTGTCAAAAGCTTCGATTGCTTTCGGATCTTTCTTCAGATCTTCTACAGTCAAAGAAGCGTCTTTTCCAGGGATGTCATACTTGGTCGCTTTGCCGAAGTTATACGATACGCTTTCTGCTTCCAGACCGACAGTCAACGGCTTTTGAGTTTTGTCAACCGCGAACGTTACGTTCAAAGCGCTCTTTTGGCGAATAGGCAGTTTTGCCTTGTCGATGTTGAAGTCCAGGGTCCAGTTCACACCGTGGAAGCCTTCTTCCTTCAGCAGCTCGACGACTTTTTCAGGCGTATAGACTTTGCCCTCTGTTTCCAGCCATTGTTTCGCAGAAGCAATGCCAGCTGTTACCGCTGCTTCGGCAGTAGCGCGCTTCTCGGCTTCTGTCGTTTTCTTCGCGTCAGGAGTCATTTCTTCCTCCAGTTGTTGAGTCAAAACCATGAAGTCGACAGCGAACGCTTTTACGTCTTGGTTGGCAACAGCGTCATTTGCTGTGTAGTAGAACATTTGAATCAGTTCTTTTGTGTCCAGAGTGATGGCGATGTGTGTCGTTTCCACTTTCTCGCCGTTAGGCAGTGTGACGGTTTCTTTGCCCAGGTCTTTCACATTGGACAGCTTGTAACCGTATTTGGAGATGTACTTCTTCATGAAGTCCATCGTCAGCTTGTTCATTTTGTCCTGATAGTCTTTCAATTTCGCTGGATCGATGGCTGTTTCGCCAGCCGCGCCGAGTCCGGTCGAGTTGTCGATTTTCAAGTATTTTTTATCCAACGAAGATTTTGCATACAAATCGCTTCCGCTTACGATCAGCTCCACGCCAGCTTTTTTATCGCCAGCCCAAACGCCTTTGTCCCGCAGCAGCTTGTCGTCGTTTACTACGACGTCCATCTTCGCGTTCTGAAGATCGAGCTGGGAACCTTTTACGGTTACTCCTGCTTTCAGTGCATTCAGTACGGCGATGCTTTCAGAGTCCGCTGGTTCGCCCAGGGCTGCTGGCAGCTTGTCTACGTCACCAACCAGTTTGAGTGAACCCTGGTAGTCATAGTTGGGTTTATCGAGCGATGTAACCACGGCGTCCCGCACTAATGACGCTTGACCTGAACAGCCTGTGAGAACAAGTCCCAAAGCAAGCAGCAGGGCACTCCCCTTTTTCCACATGAAGTGTTCCTCCTCTATACATTCATTTCAATTTCCACATCTTGTATTACGCATGAGTTGGTAAAAGGTTTCTCATTATCTAAAAAAAACACAAGAGAGCAAAAACAACGGGGGGTTTCGTGGTAAGATTGTAGAAAGCGAAAGGTTATGCTAAGAGGTTATGCAAGAAAGGACGTTGCAACATGTGGTCGTGGCTTCACAAGCTGATGAGTTTTATTCGCGGGGACGAAAGTGAACAGCAGGAACAAGGGCATACAGAACAATACGTTCGTTCAACAGGAGTGTCTGGCGGCAAAGTGCAGGCAAGAACGCGGAGCATTTACCCCAGAGAGCGGGAAGTCGAAGAGACGGACGAGCCGTTCCGCAGAAGGAAACAGCGACAATTTAAATTTCCGGTCATACCTGATGAAAAACAGACTGAAAAACGGACAGAACAGGCTCCGCCGACAGAAAATCCGGCAGATGCCGTGGCGAAAAGAAGGGCTGAGAGAGTGCGCGCGACTGCGGGAAAAGGTGAATCGGAGCGGCGGCGTGCAACAACAGCTGACAGCAATGAACAGAGCAGACAGCCAGAAGAAGCCGTCGATACGGCAAACCGGATCGTCCAGCCTTTAGAGACCAAGCGCCCCTATAAACCTTCAGAGGTCATTTCACCTGTGTTTGGAAAGGTGACTGCTGAGACAGAGGACGCTGATCATCGGATACATACGACAGCCGGAGTCCATTCTTCCCGGGAGCTGATCAATGAACAACAGGCGAGGATACGGGAGCTGACTTCCTTAAGCCACGCGGAAAGTGAAGAAGCGGATCACCGATCGGAAGCATCTTCAGACCTTGTACTGGAGATGAACAGCGAGCCGGTGGTACAGCTTCCTGAAAATGAAAAGACCGAAACGGTAGTGAGCGAAGCCGCAGATATTCGGGTGGAAGACGGCATGCAAGAGGAAGAATCGTTTGCTCACAGCGTCCATAACCGGGCGCAAGCGCCGCACTTTTTGGACGTTGACAACGCTGGAGGTCAACCTGCCGATCCAGCAGCCTCCGGCCACATGCAGCCGGCAAGCACTGGTCAGCCGGGAGAAGAGTATAGCGTGACTGTTGGCGAGATGCTTGAAGCAGCAGCTGCACTGGACGAGGCGGAATTTGATTCAGGCGAAGCCGAGGATAATGGCGTGCGGGCTGCAGTTGATTCAGATGCGGAAGGATTTGCTGAAAAGCTGACCGCAGAAGAGCCAGTGGCGGAGGAGCCGGTTGGAAAGTTGACTGTGGAGGAGCCAGTGGCGGAGGAGCCGGTTGGAAAGTTGACTGTGCAGGAGCCAGTGGCGGAAGAACCGGCTGAAAAGCAGACCTCAGAGGAGCCAGCGGCAGAAGGATCGATTGAACCAGCCGCAGTAGAACCAGCCTCGAAGCAATCGGGAGAAGAACAGCCGATTGTCTCTGTATCGAATGCCGGCATGCCGTTTATCGGGAAAGAGACCAACGCGGAACAGAAGGAAGCGGAACAGCCTGTAGAGGAGCAGACTGCGCAGGAGATGAGCGCTTCTCCCCGGGCAACGATTCAGCCGGGTCTGGAAGGCAGCCGTTCCCAGGAGAAGCGGGAAGAGATCGGCTCCGCAAAAGACGAGTCTGTGAACAGTTCTTCGCAAAGCGTTCCGCCGCATTCCTTTGCGAATCCAGCCAACAATTTGCAAGGGGTCGCGCCAATTGCTTCAGCAGCCGAGGTGGCGGCCAGTCTGGCTGCATACGCTGCGGAAAAAAGCGAGCCGTCATCCGCACCGCAGAAAGAGACAAACGAAGCAAATCCACAGCAGCGGCAAGCTGCCGATGTCACCCCACAGCAGGGGCAAGTTGCCGTCGTCAACCCACTACAGCGGCAAGCTGAAGTCGTCAACCAACAACCGGCTCCGCAACCGGACGAGCAACCGTTATTGCCGTATGCGAGTCCGTCCCTTGAGCTGCTTGCCCCATCGCCAGAGCAGGATGACGACGACGACGAGCATACGCAGATACAGAAGCTGCTGCTGGAAGAGACGCTGAGCAACTTCAACGTAAACGCGCAGGTCGTCGGCATCGTGAAGGGGCCTTCGGTGACCCGTTTTGAAATACAGCCTGCGCCAGGGGTGAAGGTGAACAAGATCACCAGTTTGATCGACGACATCAAGCTCAATCTCGCTGCCAAAGATATTCGGATCGAAGCCCCGATCCCGGGACGCAACGCTGTCGGGATCGAGGTCCCCAACCTGAAAAGCCAGCCGGTGCTGATCAGCCGCATTATCGGGTCCGAAAAATTTTTGCAGCATTCTTCTCCGCTGGCTGTTGCCCTGGGGATGGACATCGGCGGAGAGCCGATCGTCGCGGACATCAAAAAAATGCCGCATGGCTTGATAGCGGGCTCGACCGGTTCAGGAAAGAGCGTCTGCATCAACTCGATCATTGTCAGCCTGCTGTATAAGGCGACGCCGGAGCAGGTGCGCCTGCTGTTGATCGACCCGAAAATGGTCGAGCTGGCTCCGTACAATCATTTGCCCCATCTGGTTACGCCGGTGGTAACCGATGCGAAGCAGGCGACGGCCGCTCTCAAATGGGCGGTAGAGGAAATGGAAAAACGGTATGCGCTGTTTGTGGACGCGGGAGTGCGCGATATTGACCGCTACAACCAAACGACGGATCAGCAGCTGCCGTATATCGTTATTGTCATCGACGAGTTGGCCGATCTGATGATGGTTTCTCCGCAGGATGTAGAAGACTGCATCATCCGTATCGCACAAAAAGCGCGGGCATGCGGCATTCATCTGCTTTTGGCGACACAGCGCCCCTCTGTTGATGTCATCACCGGGAACATCAAGGCAAACGTCCCTACGCGTCTGGCCTTTGCCGTCTTTTCTCAGGTGGACTCCCGGACGATTCTGGACCAATCGGGTGCGGAGCGCCTGCTCGGACGGGGCGACATGCTCTTTTTGGAAAGCGGAACGACACCGATTCGCCTGCAAGGAAACTATGTGACGGACGAAGAGATCGAGGCCGTCACCCAAGCGATCAAAAGGCAGCGAAAACCGGCGTATCTGTTTAGCAAAGAGGATTTGGAGCAGCAGGTACAATCATTCGACATGGGGGACGACCCGTTGTACCACGAGGCACTGCTGTATGTGGCCGATCAGGGGCAGGCGTCCGCTTCCGCCCTGCAGCGCCGTTTCCGCGTAGGCTACAACCGGGCGGCTCGTCTGATCGAAATGATGGAAGCCGACGGCTATGTAGCCGGACAGAGCGGCGGAAAGCCTCGCGCTGTGTTGATCACGCGTGAAGACGCTGAAGCGTTGACGGAAGGGACATCGCTGTTTTAGCAAGTTCATCAGGGGGCCTGGTGGCCGGGATGTTATTCTCGGTAACAGGCCGTCTTTTTTTATTGCATGGTTGCTCAAAGCGATTGTTCGTTGTATTCTGAAAAGTATGAGAAAAGGAGAGGCGGGGATTGCGATGGATTTGGTCCAGAAAAAATATCAACGCATGGATGAGCATACCGTTCTGTTTAACGAGGAGTATTACCTCCGCGTCATGAAGCTGTCCATAGACGGTCTGGATGCTGCTGCGAGAGAGGAGCTGTTTACGCATCTCTACTCCTTCGAAAGTGCTGACATCGAGCTGGAAATCGATATTTCGGAGGAGGAGCAGGGCAAGTGGTACTTGCAGCTTCTCGTCCCGCATGTCCTCACCTTGCCAGAGGCGGCAAACAAGCGCTTGACGCGGGGAGAGGAACAACTTGGCGAGCATCTGTCTGGACAATCTCAGGCGGCTTTCACTTTTCGTCTGGCAGAGGAGGAGCTGTATCATTACGTGAAGAGGTACAATCCGAATCTGAATGTGACCGCATGACCTGCATGATCTGATGTGGCACAGCTTTTTAACTTGTTTGGGGCTAAGTCCTTGGGGGCTTGCCCCTTTTTTGTTTTGAGAACGGGGCCAGGGCGGGAAAAGCGTGTTTCTCTGCTTGGCTCCGGGATCCGTCTGCATAAGAAGTGTGAACAGTCCGCTCCGGAGCGTTTCGCGGGGGGAGCTGCCGGCTTGTATGTACAAAGTGGAAAAGGAGCTGCTAGTCTTGCGCAGCTCCTTCGTTGTTTATGAAACACTTCTTTTTCCTAGGAAGCAAAAGTGATCATTTAACTACAATAAATTCTTCATGATTGAAAATCATTGTAGTTGCTGTACGTCCTTCCGCTGTAGTGCCTGACAGGGCTATTACAACGCTTTTCTCATTTTTACTCGTATCCCCCTCCATAACAACACGGAGCATGTTATTGCCGCGGAAGGTATTCGGTCCGGAACGCACTCTTAGAAATGCACAGTTTCCTGCGGGTATGGTAACCGTTCTGCGGAAAATTCTAATCTCTGGGGGGGAGATGGGTATGATTGTCTCTCTCGACAAACATGAACCGATATATTTACAGCTGAACTAATGTTCGAAATGTTTTTTAGCCCGATTTGTAGAAACTTTATTACCCCCCTGCTATTCCGACGGCCGCGGCCCATATCGCGGATCATACAGGCTCTCCACCCCTTTCGCGAAGACTGTTCTTTGTGAAAGGGGTTTCTTTATGTCCTTCTGAAATGCACACTTGTCTTTATGGGGTAAATAATTTAACCTATACTCATGCAGTTTGTGATCGTTATACACAGATGGAGGAGTCGGAGATGAAAGTTGCCAAATTTGGCGGGACCTCACTGGCGAGCGCCGCACAGATAAAAAAAGTATGCGAGATTGTCAAGTCGGATGAAGCGAGAAAGCTCGTCGTCGTTTCAGCACCCGGAAAACGGTACAAGGAAGATACGAAGGTTACCGATCTTCTCATCCGGTACGCGGAAGCGCGTCTGCAAGGCCAGCCCGCCGAAGAAGTTCAAAGCCGGATCATCGGCAGATATCAAGACATTATCCGGGAACTGGGCTTGCCTGTCGAGGCGGCGGAAGAGATCGCCGCACAGCTGAAAGAGGCGCTGCACTACATACCTGCCGAAGATCCCGGCCGGTTCATGGACAGGGTAAAAGCGGCGGGAGAGGATACGTGCGCCAAGCTGGTAGCCCGTTACCTGCAAAGCCAGGGCAGGGAGGCTGTCTATGTAAACCCCAAGGATGCCGGTCTGGTCGTGACTGGAGAGCCGGGGAACGCTCATGTATTGCCTGAAGCGTATGAAAAGCTGCGCAATTTGAAAAGCCAGTCCGGGATCGTGATTTTTCCGGGGTTTTTCGGATTTACGCCGGAGGGCGAGCTGGTCACCTTCTCCAGGGGAGGCTCCGATATTACTGGCTCCATTCTGGCTGCAGCCGTGCAAGCGGAGCTGTATGAGAACTTTACCGATGTCGACTCGGTGTATGTCGTGAACCCGAGTCTTGTTGAAAAACCGAAGGAAATCCAGGTCATCACCTATCGGGAGATGCGAGAGCTCTCCTATTCGGGCTTTTCCGTCTTTCACGAGGAAGCTTTGTATCCGGCGTATCAGGCGGGTATCCCCGTCTGCATCAAAAATACGAATAATCCGCAGGCACCAGGCACCATGATCGTCTCAGAGAGACCGTTCCACGAAAATCGGGTATCCGGAATCGCGGCTGACAAAGGCTTTTGCAGTATTTATGTGAGCAAGTATTTGCTCAACAAAGAGATCGGCTTTGGCCGCAGGCTGCTGCAAATCTTTGAGGAAGAGGGTCTCTCGTACGAGCATACGCCGTCGGGGATTGACAATATCTCTGTCATTTTGCGGGAAAAGGATTTTACCCCGCAAATCGAACAGCGGGTAGTGAACAGATTGAAACAGGAGCTTCAGGCCGAAGACATCATCGTCGAGAGAGGCCTTTCACTCGTCATGATCGTCGGCGAAGGCATGCGCCGTTCCGTGGGTACTTCGGCGCGAGCAACATCCGCTCTCGCCAGAGCCAAGGTCAATCTGGAGATGATCAACCAAGGCTCCTCCGAGGTCAGCATGATGTTCGGCGTAAAAGAGGTAGATGCGGACAGGGCCGTGATCGCGCTGTATGAGGAGTTTTTTGCCCAGTCCGAAGAGGCATTGGCAGACATGGCCGTGACGCTGAAAGCTTGAGCAAGGACGTTTGCAGAAACGAGCCAGGCCATACAGTCGATTTGTTCAAGGTCGTCCGAAAATAAATAACAAGCCCCCCCTTCAGAAACTGATGAGAATCGAATCGGAGGGGGGGTTTTCTGTCCAGGACAAAAGAAACGGGATGGGAAAAAAGTATCGGTCAAGTTTTCCTCCTTCCCGCCATACGATTGTACTAACTATATAAATGGTCTAGTGTCGATAGGTGTAAGTACGAAGGCGGAGCGGCGATAGAGCTCACCAGTTCCCTGCTAAACGATCGGGACAAGACGGAGGTAGATCCATTTGCATACAAGGCGACAACCGCCAGATTTGGCCCGCAGTCTCTCAGTTACGTGATCATCGCCGAGCAGGAGCAAAAGCGGATCGCGGAGCTTTTGCGGCAGGCTGTGACCACCAAAAGCGAAAAGTCTCAAAAAGAGACGAAAGAATCAAAATGAGTCAAATATAGTATCGTTTTGATTCTTGTACGAAAAATGAAACCGTTCACTGCCTCCCCTCATCCATGGCATGAGAGTTGCACAGAAATAAGCTCTGAATAGTCGATTCAGAGTATCGAATCAGAGCATCGATTCCAACCAATCGACTCAGCAGCAATGGAGCATTCCTTTATTGCGGGCAAACAAGGAGGAGAGAAATCATGTCAATGGAAACGGGTATTCGCTATTTTCTTCAAGAAACAGGGAACCAAACGATAGGCCGACCGCGAGAAGCGGCGACATTTTTGGATGAGGCCAAAACGCAGGAGGTCATCCGGTTCCACCGCTCCATTCACGGCTACAAGCCTGCTCCGCTTCATTTCCTGAAACACCTGGCTGAGCGTCTCGGCGTGAGAGCCATTTTTATCAAAGACGAATCCTACCGCTTTGGCCTGAACGCCTTTAAGGTGCTCGGAGCCACTTATGCGATCGGCAGACATTTGAGCGCCCGGTTGGGGATTTCGGTCGAAGAGGCGAGCTTCGAGCTGCTTCGTTCGGCTGAGGCAAAGCAAAAGCTCGGAGCCGTAACGTTCGTCACTGCGACCGATGGGAATCACGGCAGAGCGGTCGCCTGGGCAGCGCAGCAGTTGGGACAAAAGGCAGTCGTCTTTCTGCCAAAGGGATCGGCAGAGCAGCGGGTGGAAGCGATTCGGCAGACAGGAGCCGAGGCGCATGTGACAGATGGCAATTACGACGAAGCTGTCCGCTTGTCGAGAAAAATGGCCGAGGAAAACGGCTGGCAGGTCGTCCAGGATACCGCATGGGAAGGCTATACGGACATCCCGCGATGGATTATGCAGGGCTATACGACGATGGCCAGGGAAGCGCTGGAACAACTCGAGGAGTCCGGAGAGCCTGTGCCGACACATGTTTTTCTGCAGGCGGGGGTTGGCTCGATGGCTGCAGCCGTGCATGGCTATCTGCAAAGCTGTTTGGGAGATCGGAGGCCGGCCACCATCATTGTCGAGCCTCATACGGCAAATTGCTTGTACCAGTCGGCACAGATAGGCGACGGTGCTCCGCATACGGTAGACGGTGATCTGGAGACGATTATGGCCGGGCTTGCTTGCGGAGAACCGAACCCGATCGCCTGGGAGATTTTGCGCGATCATGCCGCAGCTTTCGTGAGCTGTCCCGATTGGGTAGCGGCGACCGGGATGCGAATGCTGGCAGCTCCCCCGGGAGATGACCCCCGCATCATTAGCGGTGAGAGTGGAGCGGTAGGACTCGGCTTGCTTGCGGAAATCATGCGGTCAGGTGAGCTCTCTGCGCTGCGGGAACATCTCGGGCTGGGCAAAGACTCGGTGATCCTGCTCTTCAGTACCGAGGGAAATACGGATGCGAAACAGTACGAAGACGTCGTATGGGGCGGAAAGTATCCACTTGTTCCAGATCCTTCTTGTGCCTCCCGCCAGCTATAATGGAGGGAGACGGAAAACGAGAGGGGATGCGCTGTGTCATTGCGGGAAATAGCCGACTCGGTTCAACAGATTGCGGAGGCAGTCGCGTCCGTATTGCACGTGGAGGTAGAGATAGCTGACCATCAGTTGCTGCGAATCGCCGGTACAGGCAAGACTGAGCCGGGCAGATTGCAAGCGATGGCCGGAGAAGATTTTGTCTACCAGGCAGCGCTCAGGACGGGTCAGCCTGTCGTGATCGACAGCCCGGGTACCGATCCGCTCTGTCGTCCTTGCATGCATTACGGGAATTGCGCGGAAACCGGGGAGATTTGCTGTCCGATTCGGGTGAACGGGATTGGCGTGGGAGTGATCGGGCTGCTCGCCTTTGATCAGAAACAGCGGGATCGGCTTTTTTCCGATGTGGACTCCATTTTGCTTTTCTTGCAAAAAATGGCAGAGCTGATCGCGATGCAAATAAAAGAACATCAGATGTATCGGGAGCAGCAGCTTGCCCTGGAGAGACTGCAGGCGGCTATGCAGCAGGATGATGCGTTTGCCGAGATAACCGGAACCAGCGCCGTAATCACACGGGCGAAAGAGATGGCAAGACGTGCGGCAGAGAGTGATTCCACCGTCCTGCTTCTGGGGGAAAGCGGCACGGGAAAGGAATTGTTCGCACGAGCGATTCACAAGGCCAGTCCCCGCAGAAACGAACCGTTTGTTTCTCTCAACTGCGCCGCCATTCCCGATACTTTGATGGAGAGCGAGTTTTTTGGATACGAAGAGGGGGCGTTCACCGGAGCCCGCAGAGGAGGAAAAAAGGGACTGTTTGAAACGGCTGACAAAGGGACGATTTTCCTCGACGAGATCGGGGATATGCCGATGCATTTGCAGGGCAAGCTGCTGCGTGTCCTGCAGGAAAAGCAGGTCGTCCGCGTGGGAGGAGAGGCCCAGCCCGTCGGTGTCGACGTAAGAGTGGTGGCGGCGACCCATCGCGATCTCGCCCAACTGGTCAGAGAGGGCGCCTTCCGGCAGGATCTGTATTATCGTCTGCATGTCATCCCGATCCATCTGCCTCCGCTAAGGGAGCGCAGGGAAGATATATTGCCTCTGGCCCACCTTCTTTTGCAGAAAAACGCTGCACGTTTGGGAAAACAGCTAAACGGCTTTACGCCGGAGGTACAAGCCAGGTTCGTCCAGCATGACTGGCCCGGTAACGTACGGGAGCTGTCCAACGTCGTCGAGTATGCGTCCACGATGGAGCATCGCTTGTTCATTTCTCCGGAAAATCTCCCCGCCACGTTGTGGACAAGCCCATCTGCTGAAGGCAAGGCCCAGCCTGTCGTCGGGCCGGGAGAAGGCTCAAGCTGGAATCTAAAGCAGATCGAGCAGCGCACAATCAGGCGGGTCATGACTCACCTGGAGAGAGCAAACAGGCCGAAAGAGGAAGCGGCGCAGCTTTTAGGGGTCAGTCGGGCGACTTTGTTCAGGAAACTGAAAGAAATGAGAATATGTGAACGGTCTCACAGAGATCCATAATTTGGTATATTTTTGGCTCCGCCGCCATTTTATGCTATGATAGCTTTCGAGGAAATTTTGAAAATCGAAAGGCGGGGTTGCCGGTGAAGCTAAGAGAGATCTGGGAATGGGTCCGTTCATTGGCATTTGCGCTAGGACTTGCGCTTGTGCTCGGCATTTTTGTGTTTCAGCCGTTCAAGGTAGAAGGGCATTCGATGGACCCAACCTTGCAAGATCAGCAGCGAATCTATGTATCGAAGCTGTCCCATACGTTTTCGTATTTGCCGGACTACGGCGATATCGTGGTAATTGACAGTCGCGTGGATCGAGAGCGCAGCTTTCAGGATGACCTGGTCGGCCATCCGCTCATCCATCTGTTTTTGGGAAAAGAGAACGAAAATTTCATGTATGTAAAGCGTTTGATCGGCAAGCCGGGTGACGTCATCGAGATTAAGGACCATCAGCTCTATCGAAATGGCGAGAAGCTGAGCGAGCCCTACATCAAGGAAAAGATGGAGGGAGAAGACGGGAAATGGGCCGTGCCGGAGGGCCACATCTTCGTCATGGGAGACAACCGCAACAACAGCCTGGACTCCCGCGAGATCGGCTTTGTCCCGTTCGATCATGTCATCGGCAGCAAAATAGAATGGAAGGTTGGAAAGTAAAAGGGTTGCCATTTCGGCAGCCCTTCCCTTGTCTGACAGAATTTCTGCCGGCAAAGCCGGATTGCGAGGAATCCCATGCAGGGCATAACCCAGCTAGTCTCACGGAACAGGAGGAGATCGCATGACGACGCTTTTGATCGCGGACCGGGACGCCAATGAACGGACGGGCATCAGTTGGCTTGTTTCCACATGTGCCATCCCCTTTGACGAGGTTGTCACCGCCGGGACGGCTTCCGAGCTGTTCCGCGTCCTCGAAGGAACAAGGCCGGATGTCGTCTGCGTCGAGCTGGACATGGTGTCCAAGGAACAGTGGGAGCGACTGAAAATGCTGACCTCCCAATACCGGCCGACAGTCATTGTAACAACAGCGGAGGCCACCTTTGAGCGCGCCGTACAGGGCATCGAGCTTCACGCCATCGACCTGTGGGTCAAGCCGCAAACTCCCGAGCATATCCGGCGTGTCCTGACCCGCTGCTGCCAGGACAGGACGGTGGCCCGAAAAGCAAGCGAAGTGCAGACTGACCATTACGGATCGGCGGTATCGTACCGCAGTCTGTTTTTGCCTCTGGAAACGCCGGGAAGGGGACTTCAGCTGATGCTGCTGCAGCTCGAGGAGACAGCGCGGCACGGGGATTTGCTGACATTTTTGGAGACATATCCGTTTCGGGACAAGCCTGCTCTTTTGCCGCTGAGCGACGTGATCGTCTGTCTTTTCGATCTGAAAAACGAGGCGCCTCTCGCTTCGCTGCTGGAAGTAGGAAAACGGCTGCTGATGGACTGGGAAGCGCAGCATTCGGAGTCGCTTTCGCTCGTTTTGTACGACGCCGAGGATCAAATGCTCAGTCTGCACCAGAAGTACAGGTATGCCGTCGAAGCGCTGGACATCCGCTTTTTCAAAGGATACCGGCAAATATCGGTGGTGGAGAACAAGGTGAACTGGGCGGTCATCGATCCTTTTCTGACTCCGGCGGAGCAAAGGGCGTGGATTGACATGCTCCACGACGGCGACCGCGAACAGGTGAAGCAGTGGATGTACCGGCAGTTCCTTCATAAAGAAGAGCCGTATCCCGAGCCGGGGCTGCTTCGTATCCGCCTGACCAGCATTTTGGCCCAGGTGAGAAGATTTATGAAGTCTCACTGTCTGGACGAAGGAGCGCTGGAGGATTGGTATCACCGCGTATTCGATACGATCTTATACACGCCGGTGCTCTATCGGATCGTCCAGGAGCTGCTTTTGTTCATCTACGAGCTGCTCGATTCCGCGACGACGAATCGCGAGGGAGCCCGCCTCGATATTATCGAGCAGGCCATCCGCTACCTGGAGGAAAACTACGCCCGCGCCGATTTGCGGCTGGAGGAGGCAGCGCGGCATGTGGACCGCAGTCCCGCCTATTTCAGCTCGCTTTTGTCAAAGCGTCAGGGAGTGTCCTTTCGCCAGATGCTGACGACGATACGCTTGCGCGAAGCAGAGCGGCTGTTATTGGAGACGCGCCTTTCCATCCAGGAGGTTGCCGAGCGGACAGGCTTTGTAAACGCCAATTATTTTAGCAAGATTTTTAAGGAAAAGCGGGGGACAACCCCTCGTTCGTTTCGAAATCAAAAGAAAAGCAATAAATCGTAAATTTTTTTCTTTTTCTGGTTGGAAGCGCTTCCGGTTATCCGAAATCTCCGAAAAAACCGAAAGGAAATCGAAATAAGGATGCCTGTTTTTCCCCGATTGGTCTCTTCTATACTACATATACAAAGACCTATTGGGGAAAGGGCAGGTGCAATGATGACGAAGACACAATCGATTCAAGAGTTGATCCAGCAATATTCAGGTACAAAGCTTCATGCCAAGGGATGGGTACAGGAAGCGGCGCTTCGGATGCTGCTCAACAATCTGAACGAGGAAGTGGCGGAGCGCCCTGAGGATTTGGTCGTGTACGGCGGCATTGGCAAGGCAGCCCGGAACTGGGAATGCTTCGATGCAATTGTCGAAACATTGAAAAACCTGGAGAGCGACGAAACGCTCCTGATCCAGTCCGGCAAGCCGGTTGCCGTATTCAAATCGCATGCGGATGCGCCGCGCGTGCTGTTGGCCAACTCCAATCTGGTGCCGCGCTGGGCGACCTGGGACCACTTCAACGAGCTCGACAAAAAGGGCTTGATGATGTACGGACAGATGACCGCCGGCAGCTGGATCTACATCGGCAGCCAGGGAATTGTGCAGGGGACGTACGAGACATTTGCCGAGTGCGCCCGTCAGCATTTCGGCGGTACGCTGGCAGGCACGATCACAGTAACTGCCGGTTTGGGCGGTATGGGAGGCGCTCAACCGCTCGCGGTATCGCTCAATGGCGGGGTGAGCATCAACATCGAAATCGACCGCACACGCATCCAGCGCCGTCTGGAAACGCGCTATCTCGATGTGATGACAGAAAGTCTGGATGAAGCGATCGAGATGGCGAAGGAAGCCAAAGCGGCCAAGAAGGACCTGTCCATCGGTCTTCTGGGCAACGCCGTAGACGTCCTGAACGAAATGCTGCGGCGCGGCTTCATCCCCGATGTACTGACTGATCAGACGTCCGCCCACGACCCGTTGAACGGGTATATTCCGGTCGGCATGACGCTGGAGGAAGCGGCAGCACTCCGCAAGGCTGATCCGAAAGCGTACGAGGCGAAAGCGGTGGCGAGCATCGCCGAGCATGTCCGCGCAATGCTGAAGCTGCAGGAGGAGGGTGCCGTTACCTTCGACTACGGCAACAATATCCGTCAGGTGGCGAAAAACGAAGGCGTGGAGGATGCGTTCCGCTTCCCGGGGTTTGTACCCGCGTACATCCGTCCGCAGTTCTGCGAAGGCAAAGGTCCGTTCCGCTGGGCGGCGCTCTCGGGTGATCCGGAGGACATCTACAAGACAGACGAAGTGATTCTCCGCGAGTTTTCCTATAACACGCACTTGTGCAACTGGATTCGCATGGCCCGCGAAAGGGTGTCCTTCCAGGGACTTCCGGCGCGCATCTGCTGGCTGGGCTACGGCGAGCGGGCACGCTTCGGCAAAATCATCAACGACATGGTGGCCCGCGGCGAACTGAGCGCTCCGATCGTGATCGGCCGCGACCACCTGGATTCCGGCTCTGTCGCTTCTCCGAACCGGGAAACGGAAGCGATGAAGGACGGCAGCGATGCAGTTGCGGACTGGCCGATCCTGAACGCCCTGATCAACGCGGTAGGCGGAGCAAGCTGGGTATCCGTCCACCACGGCGGCGGCGTAGGCATGGGGTATTCGCTGCATGCCGGCATGGTCATCGTGGCTGACGGAACGCCGGAAGCAGAGAAGCGCCTGGAGCGCGTCCTCACGACCGACCCGGGCATGGGGGTAGTCCGCCATGTGGATGCAGGCTATGATCTCGCGGTGAAGACAGCCAAGGAAAAAGGCGTCAAAATCCCGATGCTAAAGGAGTAAGCGCCATGAACAACAAACCTGTATGGATTCGCCGGGCCAGCCAATTGGTGACGCTGGCCGGCGGTTCTGCCGCACCGGTGACAGGCAAGCGAATGAATGAGCTGGGAATCATCGAGAACGGCAGCCTCTGGATCGAAAAAGGCCGGATTGAAATGGTCGGGACGGATGACGAGCTGCAAGCGGCGTATGAGGGGCGAGCCCATGAGGCAGAAGTCATCGACGCGTCCGGCAAGCTGGTAACGCCGGGTCTGGTTGATCCTCATACCCATCTCGTCCATGCCGGAAGCCGTCAAAATGAATTCAACATGCGCTTAAACGGCGCTACTTATATGGAAATCATGAACAACGGCGGGGGCATTCACGCGACGACAGCCGCGACCCGCGCTGCTGATCACGCGACCCTGTTTGCCGAGAGCAAGAAGCGGCTCGATCAATTTCTCCTCCACGGGGTCACGACCGTAGAAGCGAAAAGCGGCTACGGCCTCACTCTCGAGGATGAGATCAAGCAGCTCGAAGTGGCACAGCAGCTGGACCAAGCGCATCCGATTGACATCGTCAGCACTTTTATGGGAGCGCATGCCGTCCCTCGCGAATACAAGCACGATCCCGATGCTTTCGTCGAGCTGGTGATTCGCGAAATGCTTCCCGAAGTCGCCCGCCGCAAGCTGGCAGAATTCAACGACGTATTCTGCGAGCGCGGAGTGTTTACCCCCGAGCAGTCCCGCCGCATTTTGGAAGCAGGCGTGGAGTATGGACTCAAAGCAAAAATTCACGCCGATGAAATCGAGCCGTATGAAGGAGCCGAGCTGGCTGCCTCCATCGGCGCCGTATCGGCTGACCACCTCCTGCGCGCTTCTGACAAAGGCATTCAAATGATGGCAGAAGCGGGCGTCATCGGTGTCCTCCTGCCGGGGACCGCCTTCTTCCTCATGGCGGAGTCGGCCAATGGCCGGAAGATGATCGACGCGGGAATGGCCGTAGCGATCTCGACGGACTGCAATCCAGGCTCTTCGCCGACTGTTTCCACGCCGCTGATCATGAATCTGGGCTGCCTGAAAATGGGCATGACCCCTGCGGAGGTATTGACAGCCGCGACGATCAATGCGGCCCACGCGATCAGCCGCGGCGGGCAGATCGGCAGTCTTGAGCAGGGCAAGCAGGGGGATGTGACGATATTTGATGTGCCTGATTACATGACCCTGCAATATCGATACGGCATCAACCACGTTCACACAGTTGTGAAAAAAGGCATCACGGTAGTAAAAGAAGGACGGTTGGCGTAAAGCGTCATAACCCGGTCCAGAATAGAGAGTGCGAGGGGGCACTCTCTCCTCGATTGGGTGATGGCAGGCAGCCTGTGCCGTTTGAAAAAGAGAGATAGCAGTTATCTGGATAGGAAAAGGGAGAGGGACCGACAACTCAGCCAGAGGAGGACCCTTATGGACTATCATCCGCAAAACGGGCTTGCTGCAGAAACGAATCCGGCCACTGCTCCAGCTACGCCGGCCAATGTATGGAAGTTTCTCATTTTCAGCTTGATCGGCATTTTTATGTTCTTTATCCCGATAACGGTAAACGGAAATTCCTCCATCCCGCTGGACCATATCGTCACCTGGCTGCGGGGCACTGTCCCGGGCGTCATCCCTCTGTATGCTTTTGTGGTGATCCTGCTCGGAGCGATCTATCCGTTCGCTACAGGCACGTGGAAGAAAAACAAGGTGAACATTGTCTTTTCCTTTCTCAAGGTGCTGGGTGTGATCGTAGCGGCTCTGATCTTCTTTCAGATCGGACCAGCCTGGCTGATGGACAAAGACATGGGGCCGTACCTGTTTGAAAAGCTCGTGATACCGGTTGGGCTGGTCGTTCCGATCGGTTCCATTTTCCTGGCTTTGCTGGTCGGCTACGGCCTGTTGGAGTTTATAGGCGTACTGGTTCAGCCGATTATGCGTCCCGTATGGAAAACACCAGGCCGCTCCGCTGTCGATGCGGTGGCCTCGTTTGTCGGCAGCTACTCGATCGGCCTGCTTATTACAAACCGCGTCTTTAAGGAAGGCAAGTATACGGTCAAGGAAGCGGCGATCATTGCCACCGGCTTTTCCACGGTTTCTGCCACATTCATGATTGTGGTGGCGAAGACGCTTGATCTGATGGCCTACTGGAACCTTTATTTCTGGGTCACGCTTGTGGTTACGTTTTTGGTGACGGCTGTGACCGTCCGCATCTGGCCGCTCAGCAAGATGAGCGACGAGTATTACGATGGCAAAGGGGACCCGGAAAAGGCGGTGACCGGACGCAGGCTCCAGCATGCCTGGAGCGACGCGATGCACGCCGCCCAATCGTCGATGTCGCTTGGCCAAAACATCTGGGTGAATCTGCGCGACGGCTTTATCATGACGATGGGCATCTTGCCTTCGATCATGTCAGTGGGCTTGATCGGCATGGTGCTGGCCCAGTTCACGCCTGTTTTTGACTGGCTGGCCTATTTGTTTTATCCGGTCACGTGGCTGCTGCAGCTTCCTGAGCCGTTCCTCGCGGCCAAGGCATCCGCGATCGAAATCGCCGAAATGTTTTTGCCCGCGCTGATTGTGACCGGAGCGCCCCTGATCACCAAGTTTGTGATCGCGGTAGTCTCTGTCTCGTCTATCCTGTTCTTCTCCGCCACGATTCCGTGCATCTTGTCTACGGAGATTCCGATCAGCATCCCGCAGCTGATCGCGATCTGGCTGGAGAGGACGATTCTCACGCTTGTGTTTACGACCCCGCTCGCTTATTTGTTCTTGTCGTAGGACCGTAAGAAAACAGAATGACCGCAAAGAAATGAGCACAGGCTGGTTGCACTTGTAAAAGAGGCAGCCAGCCTTATTTTTTCAAGGCACGTGTACATGCGATTGGTTTTCAACCGCTGGGAGAGCTGTAGCCGGATTAGCCATATGGAGAAGGTTCATGATATTCTTGCTTTACATCATGCAATCTACAACAGGAGGACTCGATGAAGAAGCTGAAAAAAATGCTGAAGAACAAATTCGTTTTGTGTCTGCTTGTGCTGGCTGCATTTGTCTACATAAACAACAGCTCTCTGTTTACAAAAGCGAGCAATGAAGCTCCGCTGCTGCTGGCCCATCGGGGTATGGCCCAAACCTTTCATATGGAAGGAATTACAGGCGAGACGTGCACAGCGGAGAGGATTTACGAACCGGAGCACCCGTTTCTGGAGAACACGATCCCGTCTATGGAAGCGGCTTTTCAGGCTGGAGCCGACATTGTCGAATTTGACGTTCAGCCCACCAGAGACGGCAAGTTCGCCGTTTTCCACGATTGGACGCTAGGCTGCCGGACCAACGGACAAGGGGTTACGCGCGAGCATACCCTGGAAGAGCTGAAGCGATTGGATATCGGGTACGGCTACACAGCCGACCAAGGAAAAACATATCCGTTTCGCGGAAAGGGAATCGGCTTGATGCCGTCGCTGGAAGAAGTGCTGAACCATTTTCCCGAGCAATCGTTTTTAATCCACGTGAAGAGCAACGATCCGACCGAAGGAGAGCAGCTCGCCGCCTTTCTCTCTGGATTGCCCGCCAGCCAATTGGAGCGGTTGACTGTGTATGGCGGAGATGAACCGATAGCGGCCCTGAAGGAAGGCTTGCCCAGCGTCAGAGTGATGTCGAAAGCAACGATGAAAAGCTGTCTGATCCCTTACATTGCTGCAGGCTGGACAGGCTACGTTCCAGCCGCATGCGAGCATACGCAGCTGCATATTCCCGAAAAAATCGGCCCTTGGCTGTGGGGATGGCCGACTCGTTTTCTGGAGCGCATGGATAACGCCCACACACGCGTTATCGTGGTGGGAGGAGACGGAAGCGACTTTTCAACCGGATTTGATACCCCCGAGGATGTAAAGCGGCTGCCTTCCGGCTATACCGGCGGCATCTGGACAAACCGGATTGACCGAATCGGTCCTCTCTATCAACAGAAATAACATGCTTTGCGGGGAGTGCGGCTCCATTCAGAGCAATTGACAACGGTTACACGATCTGCTTAAATCAAACTAAGTTAATACGAAGTGACGGAGAGATGGAGACCCACTGTTGAATTCCCCGATGAAGGGGAGTTTGCAAAAGGTGGGTTTTTTTCTGTCTGCAAGCTGTTTTGCAGTAAGATGGAAATGATCGATGCATCCTAGTTGGAGGAAGGACGTTATCGGAAGAAAGGTGGATCTTGATGAATTTTAACGGCCAAAAAATACTTCCTGCTGCCCGCCATATGAAGGATTTTGATCATATTTTGGAATCCCCCTACGAATACGGGGTGTTTCTGGATACGCATATCGCGCAATTGAAAGGCTTGTATGACATGGCAGAGAAACATAAGAAGAAAATGTTTTTGCATGCCGACCTCGTGCAAGGCTTGAAAAACGATGAGTACGCCGCGGAATTTCTCTGTCAGCAAATCAAGCCGGCGGGATTGATTTCAACCAGGTCGAGCGTCATTTTAAAAGCGAAGCAAAAAGGGGTATTGGCGATTCAACGTATTTTTTTGCTGGATACCAATGCATTGGAAAAAAGCTATTTGCTTTTGGAAAAGACGCAGCCCGACTTTATTGAAGTCCTCCCGGGCGCCATGCCTGCGATCATAACAGAAGTGTTTGAACGAACGAAGATCCCGATCTTGGCAGGGGGACTGATTCGAACGATTGATGACGTGAACATGGCCTTGCAAGGGGGAGCTTCGGCTATTACCACCTCCAATCGGAAGCTCTGGGAGCATTTTGCTCCGAAAGGCTGAGGTGCGTTTCGGAGCTTTACAAGGCGGACGTTGTCCAAAAATGGTCGCCTCGTCCTTTGGTACAGAGGCATTCGCGGCCCTGGAAAAAGCTGCAGTAATGCAGCCGGGCTGGAAACGAGCGGTAATTGCAGCTATGGCTTTTATCGGAAGGCATATTATGTTATATTATTGTATAAGTTAATATTTCGTCTGGAGAATCGGAGAGACCTCAATGCATTATAGTTTAGCTATAGTGTTCGTTGGGGTCTCTTTTTGTTTTTCTGTACAACCTCGGGAGGGAATGAAATGGCAGAGACATTTTCAAGTGCGCAGAGAACAAAGAGATTGGAAGAAATGAACAATCAGCTCTTTGACCTCGTGGTGATCGGAGGAGGAATTACCGGAGCGGGCATTGCCCTTGACGCGACAACGAGGGGCATGAAGGTTGCCCTGGTCGAAATGCAGGATTTTGCTGCGGGAACGTCCAGCCGTTCGACCAAGCTGGTCCACGGCGGCCTGCGCTATCTGAAACAGTTTGAAGTGAAGATGGTTGCGGAAGTCGGACGGGAGCGGGCAATCGTGTACGAAAATGGCCCTCACGTGACGACACCGGAATGGATGCTGCTGCCGATCCACAAAGGCGGGACCTTCGGCAAATTCTCGACATCCATCGGCCTGCGAGTCTATGATTATTTGGCCCAGGTGAAAGGCTCAGAGCGCCGGAAAATGCTGAATGCCCAGCAGACTTTGGCCAAAGAGCCGCTGATCAAGCAAAAAGATTTGTTGGGCGGAGGGTATTATGTAGAATACCGTACAGATGATGCCCGTTTGACCATAGAGGTGATGAAAGAAGCCGCCGAGCGCGGGGCGCTGCCGGTGAACTACGCCAAGGTTGAGGAATTTTTGTACGAAAACGGCAAGGTGAACGGCGTCAAGGTCGTCGATCAGCTGGACGGCACCGAATACAAGCTGTACGGAAAGAAAATCGTAAACGCGACAGGACCTTGGGTAGATACGCTGCGGGATCGGGACAACTCCAAGAAAGGAAAATTCCTGCAGCTGTCAAAAGGGGTGCATCTCGTCATCGACCAAAGCCGCTTCCCGTTGAAACAAGCTGTCTATTTTGACACGCCCGACGGACGCATGGTGTTCGCCATCCCTCGCGACGGAAAAACATATGTAGGGACAACCGATACGTTCTACAAAGAGGAGATTTCCCATCCGCGGATGACGAGTGCCGACAAGCAGTACTTGCTTGATGCGATCCGCTATATGTTCCCTGCGCTCGATATCAAAGACGAAGACGTCGAATCAAGCTGGGCAGGCGTTCGCCCGCTGATTTACGAAGAAGGAAAATCCGCTTCGGAAATCTCGCGCAAAGACGAAATTTGGCAATCCGATTCGGGATTGATCACCATCGCCGGAGGGAAGCTGACGGGGTACCGGAAAATGGCCGAGATGGTCGTCGACATGGTCGCTGATTTGCTGCAAAAAGAAGGAAAAGGGACATTTGGACCTTGTGCAACGAAGCATATGCCTATTTCCGGCGGAAAAGTGGGAGGCAGTGCGAGCTTGCCCGCCTTTATCGAACGGAAAACCGAAGAGGGAACGAGATACGGCTTTACCCGTCAGCAAGCAGAGCGGCTGGCCCGTTTCTATGGCTCCAATGTAGATGAACTGTTCCGCTTAGCCGAAGGGCACGCCCAGGAGGCCGCGGAGTCCGGTCTGCCGCTTGACTGGTTCGTTTCGCTGCGCTATGCGATGGAAGCGGAAATGGCAGTGAAGCCGGTCGATTTCCTCATCAGACGGACGGGTGCTCTGTTCTTCCGGATCAACGAAGCGAAACAGTGGAAGGATGCCGTGGTCGCGTACATGGCCAGCCATCTGGGGTGGAGCGAATCGCAAAAAGATGCGTATCTGCAAGAGATGGACATGCATATGCACGATGCGGTCACGCCGCTGGAGGCGTAAAAACTTCAGGACACCATAAATGACAACGGAACGAAAACACAAGAAAAAACCACGCGCTTGGCAGGTTCCTATGCGGAACGGTTGCCATGGCGCGTGGCTTTTTTTTTATCTGTTGAAGCAATAGGGAGCTGAGCGCCACGGGGCGGTCAAAAAGAGGCTTCCTTGGAAGCGGCTCTGCCCGACACCGCAAGCTTGAGCTTTTTTCGCTGAAACAGGTTGTTGCTGATCAAAGCCAAAATGATCAAGAGCGTTCCTCCGGCATCGTACATCGTGATCTGATAGCCTTGCCAGACGGAGATCAGAAAAGTGGTGACCGGAACAAAGTTGATAAACAGGATGCCGTTGATCGGTGTGAGCAGCTTGACACCCGCGTTCCAGCTTAGCAGAGCCAGGATTCCCGCGACTCCGATCATGAAGCCAAGCTCGTAGCCGACGGAAAATACCGACTGGAGCGATGGGGCGTGCAGGACATCCAGGGCTGTCAGCAGCAGGACGATCACCAGGGAGGTCCCGGTTCCCAGCACGCAGCTCAAAGTGGAATACCGCAGCACTGACCACGACTCGAAGTGGTTGCCCCCGATCGTATAGATCACCCAGCCCAGTACCCCGAGCAATATCAGCAGGACAGGCAGCAGGCTGTCTCCCCCCAAAAGAAAGGTGCGGAAGTCGCCCTTCGTAATCACCAAAAAGCAGCCGACCAGGGCGAGGGCGATGCAGCCGATGGTAAACGGTTGAGGCTTCTGGCCTTTATACATCCACAGCACGAGTACGGACAGCATCGGCATGAGCGCTTCCATGACGGATGCGAGGATCACTCCCGAGGTGCCCAACTGGTTTTGGCCCCAGAAGACCAGCAAGTTGTATATGGTAAATGCCATGGTCCCGAAAAACCAGAGAGAGACTCCGCGGCCTTCGAGACGCAGTGCTTGTCTGCCTTCATTGATCCAGAGAAAAACAAGCAGCAGCAGGGAAACAACCGAATAACGGATAACGGAAAAGTAAAACGGGTCCAGATGGGCAAACGCGCTTTCTGCGACCGGAAACATGGCGCCCCACGCCATGCTGGCGATCAGGCAGAGCAAGGCCCCTTTCATGATGTGCTCTTTGTTCATAGGTGACTTCCTTTCGCAATTCACTTTCGCTAACAAATTTTTCACGATGACTATCATATTCCGAAATTACCATCATGTAAAATGATTGAAAATGATGAAATGTATCATTGTCAGTGATACAATGGGGGTGGAAGATAAGCAGCGGAAACATAGAAAGAGGGAGCGAAAATGGAGATCAGCGATCTGCGGATTTTTCAGGCTGTGGCTGAGCTGGGCAGTGTCAGCAAGGCGGCGAAAGAATTAAATTACGTACAGTCCAATGTGACAGCCCGGATTCAACAGATGGAGCTGAAGCTGGGGACCGAATTGTTTTATCGGCATCGCAGGGGAATGAGCCTCAATCCCGAGGGGAAAAAGCTGCTGGGGTACACGCAGAAGATCCTGGCGATGATGGAAGAAATGAAGCTCGCCTTTCAGGACGAGGAAGACCCATCCGGTCCGCTCCTGGTCGGCTCGGTGGAAACTGTCAGTTGTTTGCCTGACATCTTGTCCGCCTATCACAAAAAGTATCCGCGCGTGGATTTGTCGCTGATGACCGGCGTCACGGAGCATTTGATCAGGGACGTCCTCCAGTACGAGCTGGACGGGGCGTTTGTCAGCGGTCCGGTCCAGCACCCGGAGCTTGTCCAGGAGCCCTTGATCGAAGAGGAGCTGGTCTTGATCGCCAGGGCCGAGGATGGGCCTGCGTCGCTGGAGGAATGCAGCACAAAGCCGCTCCTTGTGTTTCGCTCCGGCTGCGGCTACCGCTCTCGTCTGGTTCATTGGCTCGGCAGCCAGGGCATTGCGCCGACGAAGATCATGGAGTTCGGGACGCTTGAGACGATACTGGCCGTCGTCGCATCGGGGCTGGGCGTTTCGCTGGTTCCGCGGCCGACCGTGTCACGGTTGGAGAGAGAGGGGAAGATTCGCTGCTTCTCCATACCTGAGGAATATTCCACGGTCTCGACCGTGTTCATCCATAGACGGGACTCGCACATGACGGGAACGATGAAAAAATTTCTGGAGACGATTCGGGCGCTTCACGCAGGATGAGCCGTTCGTACAAGAAGCGATGATAAGCATGAAAACGGATGACAAGCATCAAAAGCGGCGTTCCATACGCGGCATTCAGGGCCGATGCGATTGCGCGCAGCACCGCAAGGAACGTATCGGCCCGCTTTTTGTCTCCTGGGGCAGCCGCCTCGTTCAGCAACGGTTTCGTGCAGGAACCGTCTTGTATAGCAACCGTCCCGTGGAGCAGCCGTCACTTGTGTCCCAGGGTGTACAGCCCTGTTCAAGGAGAGCACACGGAAAGCATATTCGAAGGGCGCAGCGCCTTTTTTTGGAATCGCCATTGTGCTACACTATCAAGCGAGATACATAAAACCGATAGAACGGGAGGAAATCGAATGGCAACGCATCTTGCTGATACCACCGTCTTAAACAACGGAATCAAAATGCCCTGGCTCGGCCTCGGCGTGTGGAAAGTGAAAGAAGGGGATGAGGTGCAGCGCGCGATCCTGTCGGCTATCGAGACCGGCTACCGCGCCATCGACACCGCTGCTGTTTACGGCAATGAGGCTGGCGTGGGCGATGCGATTCGCGACAGCGGAATTGCCCGCGACCAACTGTTCATCACGACCAAGGTATGGAATTCCGATCAAGGCTACGAGACGACGCTGAAGGCGTTTGACGAAAGCATGAAAAAGCTGCGCCTGGATTACCTCGACCTGTACCTGGTGCACTGGCCGGTACAAGGCAAGTATCTGGATACGTGGAAAGCGTTGGAAAAGCTGTACCGCGACGGATACGTGCGAGCGATCGGAGTCAGCAACTTCCACGTGCATCACTTGGAGGATTTGAAACAGAACAGTGAAATCGTCCCGGCCGTGGATCAGGTAGAGTACCACCCGCTCCTGACACAAAAAGAGCTGCTCGCTTATTGCAAGGAGAACGGCATCCAGATGGAGGCGTGGAGCCCGCTGATGCAAGGCAACCTCGACCAGCCGGTGCTGGTGGAAATCGGACAAAAATACGGCAAGTCTCCTGCCCAGGTAATCCTGCGCTGGGATCTGCAAAACGGTGTCGTGACGATTCCAAAATCGGTCACGCCGGAGCGCATCCGCCAAAATGCCGACGTGTTCGACTTCACGTTGACAGCTGAAGAGATGGAGCAAATCAGCCGCCTTAATCAAAACAAGCGTTTTGGTCCGGACCCGGATAACTTTGATTTCTAGCATAAACGACGAACGCCCCGACCTCTGCGAGAGCTGTCGGGGCTTTTTGCTTTCTGTACGGCAGAAGGCTCGTCTAGCCTTCCTTGGCTTCGCTCGTCCGATTTTGGATACTACCGTTTATAGGAGCGGATGCGGCGGTACTGGCTTTTGTCCTTCAGCTTCAGGAACAGGGAAATATCGGGCCGCAGGTTGGCTTCGATGATCCAGACCCGTCCCGAAGAATCCAAAGCCATATCCAAACCGTACACCCTCTGATTGGCATAGTAGGTGCTTAGCTGCTTGGCGGCTGCGACCGCCACCGCTTTCAAACGCTGAATCAGTTGATCGGCAGAAGCGGATCGAAGCGATGAGAGCTGTATCGCGGAACGCAGCGGCAATACTCTTCCTCCGCTCCGCTTGATGTTGGTGATAATATAGCCGGCTCCAGCCACCTTGGCGAGCATTCCGGTCACGACCCACGAGGAGCCCGAACGGCGCTGGACCATGACACGAATGTCAAACGGACGGCCGTTGACGCGGGCGAGCGAGATTCCTTTCTGCACCAAGTACTGCGACTTGATCCGGCTGCGGATGTAGCGGTAGGTGGCTGATTTGCCGCGAATCGTACGTTTGCGGCAGCCGCGATGGACCTTGTAGTGGTTATCTCCCAGGCCGGTGATCAGGATGACACCGGCACCGCCGCTGCCTGCGATCGGCTTGGCAATAACTTTTCGATACTGTTTTAAAAAATGGCGGAGCGCATGCTTGGAGAAGAGTCGGGTGCGCGGAAGAGTAGAGGCCAAGCGGGAATTTCGACGCAAGACACGGTATTTTTTCAGCTTTGACTCATTGTATTTACCCACGAGCGGTCATCCCTCCATGAGCTGAAGTTATGGTTTCATTCCTTTTCAATCTATGTTTCTATCAGCGAATAGCGATGGGGAGATGTCCACTCAGGGGAAAATTAGGTGGATGGCGCACTTCAAGGCGCACTTCAAAAGGAATGGCCGCGTTGACAGCCTGACAGGACCGCGTCACATTCTGCTCTTTACTCTTCGCCGCTTTTTTTCGTATACTTAAAAATAGAACCTCATTTCATCAGGTGAAACGTACGGAACCGATTTTAATGAAGCAGGTGGAACGAATGGAAGAACAGAAAGCTAACGTGCGAGCCGTAGAGCGGGCGCTTGACATCCTGCTTTGCTTTACGGATTCAACCGACTTGGGGCTAAGCGAGATCGCCGGGCGGTTGTCGCTGCATAAAAGTACGGTACACCGCTTGCTGGCCACTCTGGAAAACAAGGGATTTTTAATACGCGACGCTCAGACGGAGAAATACCGCCTTGGATTTCGCTTGTGGGAGCTGTCCGTGAATCTGGCGCATTCCGATGACCCGGCCACCCTTTGGCTGCCGGAGATGGAGCGTTTGCGGGATGTCGTCGGGGAAACGATCAGCTTGTATGTCCGCGACGGCAATGAGCGGATTCGCATACAGGCAGTGCAGAGCAACCAGGCTATCCGGAGGGTCGCGCCTATCGGGGCACGCATGCCGCTGTCAGTAGGCGCATCGAGCAAGGTTCTGGTGGCATACGCGGAACCGGCTGTCAGGGAAGAAGTGCTAAGTGACCCGCTTTGGCCCGAATCGATCGACCGCGACGCATACCTGGAACAGCTGGAGCAGATCCGACGCCAAGGCTTTGCCACCAGTGTCGAGGAACGGGAGCTGGGAGCAGCAGCAGTAGCCGCGCCGATTTTTAACCGGAACGAAAAATTGGTTGCCGCGCTGGCGGTATCAGGTCCCTCCAACCGCCTCACGCTGGAAAGAATGATGGAGATTGCGGAGCCGATCATGGAATCCGCTTATCGCATGGGAAAAATGTTAAAATGAACAGGGAAAAGGGCGGCCCCTCAAGCAGGTTTTTCTACTTGGGGGATCGCCCTTTTTTCATTGCTTTCCACTCGTCCATGAGCAGATTCCAGAACGGTTTGACCGCGTTTTCCGCAAGGTAGTGCTTGCCCCGGCTTTTCACGTACTGGCACATCTGCTGGTAATAGTCCGGATCTGATAGCTTCCTGTAGCACTTGAGAATGTCGTGTTCGTCTTTGACAAAGAGCGGATACTTTTCTCCAAGCAGATGGATGTTGCCGACGGTTTTGGTGGTAAGCACAGGCACACCGAGCGCCATGTACTCCAGGACGCGGGAAAGATACGAATGAGACGGATTTTTGTCTGATGTGTTGTCGTAAATCAGGGCAAGGCCAATTCCGCTTTGCAGAATCATCCGCTTTGTTTCCCACATCGATTTTTGTCCGTGATTCCGCACACCTCGGGAACGGAGCAGCTCGTGAGCCTGTTTCCGGTAACGGATCACGATAGACGGGTAGAGCACATTGAGCTTTGCCCCCGGAAATTCCTTGCGAATCAGCCTGATGGCGTTCACGGCCGTTTCTAGTCCGTAACGGGGGCGAAGCACCCCGGCCATAATCAGGTCGAGCGGGGGATTCGGCTGCGGCTGGGGGGCCTGATCACCGGAATATCCCTCCACGAATTGAGGGAGGACCTGAATTTTGCGATCCAGCTCCCGAGCGGAATACCTCGTTTTCCGTTCCAGATATTCGCGGTAGCGCCTGGCATTGGGCACGGTTTGAAAAAAGACCATGCGGGAGTTGTCGAACAAGTGATTGACCTTGTTCATGATGATCGGGTCGTTCAGATTGTAGTGAATAGAGAGGAACAACAGCTTTTTGCCCAGGGAAGGCTTCTTTTTGATAAACTCGCGAGCCTGTGTCCGGTTGCGAATAAAAATAAAGTCGTAGCTGTGCTTCTGATCGAGACTGATAATTTTGCTGTTCAGCTCCGCGGCTTGATAAAAGCGAACATGGCGAAAGCGAAAGCCCCCCATCCCGTTTACATATCGAAACGGCAGGACGCAGTGCAGGACAAATCCCTCGCGCTCTTGGGCAGGGAGCCGTTCCACTTCCCGGTCAATCGCCTGGAGCATGATGAAAAACTGCAGGACATTCCCTTTTGGCTTGAATTTTTCTAGGTGGCAGGAAAAACAGATTTTCACGAAATTCTCTCCTTAGGTTCTCTCTCTTACAAGGTATGCAAATGCCTGGAGAGCGGGGAAGAGAAATTTTTGAGCCGGGTGGATGATGAGAGGGAGAGGGGGAAGTGAGGAATGGTTGACTTTAAAATTAACTCAAGTTAATTTATTAATATGAGTTTGTATTTATTTGCGAAGGAGCTGCTCCCATGGAACGAAGCATTCCGCTCAGGGAATGGAAAAAAGCGAAAACGAAGCAAGCACTGCTGCATGCGTGTCTGGAATTGATCGGAGAGAAATCCTTCCGCGAGGTGTACGTCGAGGAGATCTGCAAAAAAGCGGAGATTTCCAAGGTGACCTTTTTCAAGTTTTTTCCCCAGAAGGAGGACCTGCTGATTTACTACATGCGGCTGTGGGTGACCGATCGGCTGCTGGAGCTGGCCGATTCGCCCAAAAGGGGGCTGTCGGCGCTTCGTCACGTATTTCAAAAGGTGGATGAAAACGCGAAGCAGCATCCGGGTATTATGCTGAGCCTTATCGGTTTTTTAACTGAGGTGAAAATGCATCCATGCATGCCGGAGCTGACGGAGGCGGAACTCCATTTGTACTATCCCGGAAAGGAAGAACAGGCGGGTTCGCTTGTTCCTCGTCTCGACGATTTGTTCCGCCGTTGCATAGAGCAGGCCATGGCTGATGGCGAAATTGCGGCTGATGCGGATGTAAATGACCTGGTTATGGGACTGCACACGATCTTTTACGGTGCGTATTTGACCGCCCACATCTATCAATCGCAGGATTTTCTCGGATGTTACGAGCTTCATGCCAAACTTTTATTCAGGTAGGTGATCCAGATGGGGAAAATTTTAGCGGGGCGGTATACGGCAGAGATGGAAGGGCCGTTTGTCGTGTTTGTCATCGGATTGCATGTGAACAACTGGCTTGCCGTGAATCAATGGCTTCCTGTCGTAAAGGCGATGAATGGCATGCTGCAAGAATTGTATCGAAACAAGGAGCTGGGCTTTCTTGACGCCGCCTTTTTCATGAGCGCACGGGGCCCTGTCCAGATTCAGTATTGGCGCTCGTTTGACCAGCTGGAGCAGTATGCCAGAAGCGGGGAGCTGCACCTGTCTGCGTGGAGAGATTTCAATCAAAAGGCGGCAAAGTCGGGAGGGGTCGGATTTTTTCACGAAACGTATTTGGTGGAGGCGGGAATGTACGAGTGCATGTACGTAAACATGCCTGTGTATGGATTGGCCAAAGCCGGTCAGCACGTCCCGGCCGTAGGCAAAAGAGAAACCGCCCGGCGCAGGCTGGGAGGCGAAAATGCTCCTGCCGTTCCGACGCCGGATGCGTAATCGTTGCCAGTGTCCGTCTTTTTTTGGTCCAAATCGAAAGCGGACGTCTCGAAAGGGCTTATCGCATATGGGAAAACAGCGGCGGACTGGGGAGAGGAACGCAGTCCGCCGCTGTTGCGCCTGTCGTTTTCAACTATTGTTCCACGTTACATCGAGGATGTTAATCTTTTGGTTGCCGTGGCGACTTGATGATAAGCCGTCTTTAATTCTTCTATCGCTCTCGAATTGTTTGAGATTTGAGCGGTGATTGCTTCGATGCTCTGCATCATCAAAGATACCGATTTTGCGATATCCGTCAACTGAACCGAAATGGTTTCCGCCGACTGTTTGCTGGATGCCGCCATGTTCCGGACTTCATTCGCAACGACCTCAAAACCGCGTCCGTGTTCACCGGCTCGGGCAGCTTCTATAGCGGCATTTAGACCTAGCATATGGGACTGAGAGGCAATTTCTTTGACAATTTTCGTTACGGATTGGATACTTTTTACCTGATCGGTAACTGCTTCAGATTCAATATTCAACTTGGTCATCTGGTTCAAGATGAGCTTTGAGGCATCCAATACTTGATCCGTGCTGGCAGTCATCTCCTCGACCATAGCCATCAATTCTGCGGTACTTTGCTGAAGAACTGATTCACGTTTTGTGATATCAGTAGCCACCTTGACGACTGCTTCCACTTTGCCATTCTCAATAACAGGCATATAAGTTGCTTCCAGCGTCAGCTTTCGTCCATCCTTCGAAATCCGTACGATCTTTTCTTGGGATGCTCTCCCCTGACGCAAACCATCCCACAAATTTACATACGCTTTGCTTGATGCATATTCAGGCAAGCAAAACTGGCTGTGATGGAGGCCGACAATTTCATCGACCGCATATCCCATTGTGGAAGCGAAAAGTTGATTCGCCCAAATAACCCTTCCTTGCGTGTCAAACCTGATCATGGCTAAATGATTTTGAATCGACGATAAAATAGCGAATTTTTGATCGGTCACGGTTTGCATGTATGGAATTTCCTCTCCCTGTATATCAGTAGTTGGTTCGCTCGAACTGCTTTCATTGCTGGATTCCAAGAGCTATTATCGCCTGATGCTCTGAATAAATTCTAAACAACTTGTAAACGGAAAAAACCGGAGCTCTCAATCGCTCCGGTTTTTCTACTGCCGTGCATGGTCCCTAACACAATTCGAATCCATGCTGCTTCCGTTTACTCGATCTTGCTCCATGGACAGAAGCGACACGGCTCCGCAGGTTTTCCGTGTACATTGGCTTCGCCAGCTCGCTTTTGGGCCTCTACTCGTTTTACTTGCTTTGCCAAAAGTCCTGCGGTTCCCGATGCTGACCGTCAGGCCACTTATCCGATCATCAAAATCTCGCGAATGTCCTGTTCCGTCAGGGACGACAACGCGGCCTCACCAGGCTTGACCACTTCCTCGATCAGATGCTTCTTTTTCTGTTGAAGCGCGTACATCATCTCTTCCACGGTCCCTTGGGCGACGAGGCGAATGACTTGGACGACATTCTTTTGGCCGATGCGGTGGGCACGGTCGGCTGCCTGTTCTTCCACAGCGGGATTCCACCACAGATCATAGAGAATGACGGTGTCCGCTCCCGTCAGGTTCAATCCGGTGCCCCCTGCCTTTAGCGAGATGAGGAACAGGTCTCGTTCACCCTCGTTGAACCTGTTGCACAGCTCAATCCGCTCTGCCGCTGGCGTTTTCCCGTCCAGATAAAAAAACGGCACTCCCTGACAGCCAAGCTCCCTTGCGATCATTCCAAGCATTTCGGTAAACTGCGAGAATACCAGAAGCCGCTTTCCCGCGCTGCGGCATTCCGCGACGATCTCCAGCAGCTGCTCGAATTTGGCCGAGCTTCCTGCGTAGTCCTCGATGAAAAGGGCAGGGTGGCAGCACAGCTGACGAAGACGGGTCAAGCCAGCCAGAATTTTGATCCGGTTTTTATCAAAGGTCTCCTCGTTCAGATGCTTGAGTGTCTCCTGCTGCAGCTTGGACAAATAGGCGACGTACAGCTTTTTCTGCTCCGGAAGCAGCTCGGAGGCTTGCAGCGACTCGATCTTGTCAGGCAGCTCCTTCAGCACGTCCGCTTTCACCCGGCGCAGCAAAAAGGGACGAACTCGCTTCGCCACCGCTTCCCTCGACATGTCGTTGAATGCCCGTCGTCCCGGAAACAATCCGGGGAACACCGCATCGAAGATTGACCACAGCTCCTCCAGCGAGTTTTCCACGGGTGTTCCGGTGAGGGCAAAACGGTACTTGGCCTGGAGCTCTTTGACCGACTGCGCCGTCTGTGTGGCGTGGTTTTTGAAGGCCTGCGCCTCGTCCAGGATAAGCGTATGAAACGACTTTGACGCATACAGCTCGACATCTCTCCGCAGGAGCGGATACGAGGTAATGATCACATCTGCCTGGGCGGCATCCCGAATCTTCCTGCTGCGCTCTGTCTTGCTCCCGTCCGCGATGACGGCCTTTATTTCCGGAGCGAATTTCTTCAGCTCGTTTTTCCAATTGTACATAAGCGAAGCGGGTGAGATGATCAGCGCTGGGAGCTGCCGGCTTCTGATCTCCGGCAGTACGGAGACGAGAAAAGCAATGCTTTGCAGCGTCTTTCCAAGCCCCATATCATCCGCGAGAATACCTCCGAAGCGGTAGTGGGCCAGCGTCTTCAGCCATTGGAAGCCGTACTTTTGATAGTCCCGAAGCACAGATGCCAGACTGTCCGGCACAGGGAAATCGAGATTGTCCGGATTGCGCATGTTTTCCAGGAGATGGCGGAACGATTTGCCCAGCTT
This sequence comes from Brevibacillus sp. FSL K6-6036, assembly GCF_037964015.1. Taxonomy (NCBI): domain Bacteria; kingdom Bacillati; phylum Bacillota; class Bacilli; order Caryophanales; family Paenibacillaceae; genus Brevibacillus; species Brevibacillus sp. FSL K6-6036. Next base: position 3,619,297 of record NZ_CP150173.1, on the reverse strand, counting down.
GACGGCATTCCCTTGTCTGTGGGAATCGATCAGATGAAGCCCCCGGGCTACCGGAACGCGGAAGTCCGAGCCTTTCAGCTCTGCAATGCGGATGCCCATGTCGTCGATGAAGCGGCCGATTTCCCGAAACGCCTCATTCTCCAGCGGTACAAACGCTCCGTCCGGCATCCGGTAGTATTTGCGCTTTTCCTCGATGGATTGGAGCAGTTGGCGAATGTGCGACTCCGGGATCCCGTCTATATCAAACTTGAATTCCAGCCAGTCGGTTCGTTCATCCAGATTCACCGTTACCTTTGGCGGAGTGTACCCGGTATGCAGTCTTGTTTTCACGGCAGAGGTGGCGTATACCGTCAGCAGCTTCTCCAGCTCGGGAACGACGTGGTACAGAAATTCGTACTGAGCGTCCTCATCCTCCATGAAATAGCCGCTCTCCGTCCTGATAAAAGGGGATTGCTCCATCAGCTCCAGGATTCGCCGCTCCTGCTCTCCGTCCCGCATGAGGATGCGTTCGGCGCCGCGATGCTGCCCGTCTCCCTCCAACGGATTGATCACAATGTCGCCGTATTGAAACTCCAGACCGGCGAGCAGTCGATCCTTTACCCGGTCCAAATACAGCTTGGCTTTCAGTTGTGTTTGGATGATGCGCTCAGAGACGGAGCGGGCGATGCTGACGCTGCCGAGCTTCATCAATCCGGGTGCGACCGTAACCATGAATGGCTCCATCTGTCCTGCCGGAATCAGGATTTGCCGCTTGCGGGAAGCCTCAAGCATTTGTTTCAGCTCCGCCAGTCGCTTGCACTGGTCGGCTGGCAGCTTGATCAGCTTCCCTTCGGAAAGAACGACTCCGTACGATTCCATCACGGTGATTAAATCCAAGCCCTGGACGTCCAGTTGAAAGCTTTCCGAGTCGGCCTGGTCGAACGCAAAGCAAAGCGGGATCAGCTCATCGGAGATGTGGACTCCTGCGAATGCTTGCTCTTTGTCCATCACCTGCACGTTCGGGGCGGACGTGAGCAGGGGAAGAAGCGACTCCCACATGAAAGGGGGAATGAACAGCATTCGTTCGCCGCTTTTGTTCCTCGTTTGCAGGAGGTACGCGCTCACGGTTTCGCGGTACAGCTTTTCGTTGTGAAAAATGTGAATCAGCTGTCTGATGACGGCATCGTCTTCTTTTTGAAAACGGTGAAGCTCAGGGTCGTAGGTGAAGTGCTTGGAAAAGACGAACGGTTCTCTGCGCTCGATACACTCGAGGAACTCCTTTATTTTCTGGACGACGTACAGCCGTTTTGGCCCGACCTTGAGCTCGATGCCGAACATCTGCTTGCGGTAGCCGTACAGGACAGGCTTCAGAGTGAAAGACACATCGAGGGCTGTCCGGGTATCAAAGAGCGGCCGCACATGATTCGGGCGGGTCGGTTTTTCGCCGAACAGTCCCAGAACGCGGTTGGTCAGCTGTACATCTCCCGCAGAAATCCCGGAGGAGGGCTGGGTGGCAGAGAAGCGGGGTTCCCGCTCTCCGGAAGTCCCCGAATACGGATTTGCCAAGGCTTCTGATCGCCGTCCGGCCCCTTGCGAGTAGCGATTCATGAGCTCGTTTTTCTCCATATCCTCGATGCCGTGCAGGACGGCGGCAATGTGCTGGCAGAACTGATCATAGGAACCGAGCGAGGGACAGGTGCATTCCGCCTCTACGTTCCCGCCCGGATGAAACTCGACAGCGACCTTGTAGCTGCTGCCTGTTCCTTTGACCGTGGCTTCATAGACGGAAGCTTCGGGATCGTATTGCGTAAAAGTTACTTTTCTGGCCCGGTAATACGCTTTTCCTCTGTCGGAAGAGATCCGGCCGCACAAAGACGTGATGATCCCTTTAGTCAAATGAAAGCCCATGGATTTAATCCTTCCTCGATAAAATAGTCCTGTCTCTTATGATAACACACAAGAGAGCCCCTCTGGACTGAGTACCGGTATCGATACTGAGCCAGAGGGGCGAGTGGGGGATCAGGCGTATGTTTGTCCAGGGTTTAAAACGTAGGCAGGTTGTCCAGATTGTTCTCCTTGATTCCGTCCGGCTCGCTCCGCAAAATGTCACGGCCGTATTTGTGGAAGACGTCGACATGGGCAAGCTGACCTGCCTTTGCCTCCTGCAGGGCTGTCACATAGTCCAGCTCCCGTCCCGTATTTGTCTTGAAAGCGATCAGATCGCCGTCGTCATTTTTGCGGACGGCAACGATGCTCTCCTTTCCATCGGCGGATAGCGGCGCTCCTGTCCCACCGCCATTCTCCTGCCGGGCCTGCCGCTCGCCCTCTGCCTTGTAAGCGGCGTAAATCTGTTCAAAATCTCGTTGGTCCATTGCGCAGTCCCTCCTTTTTTATAGGGTGCCTTGCCAGGGAAGGAAGATACATTCGTTTTGCGCTAGAAAAAGAGATCGTGTATGAAGCTGATCAAAAAAATGAAAAAAACAATGCTCGAAATGATGCGAGTCATGTCGACCCGAAATTGTGAAGGCTCATAATCGCGCTTAGACAAAGCAGTGCGAGGATACAGAGCGGTAAGCCCTGTGATCGCTAAAAAGAAGAGGTAAAACAAGAAATCGAAAATAGACCCCATGGATAAAATCACCACCCGTTACTGGTCATTTACGGATTGGCTCGGGAGACGGTTTCACAGTCCATGAGTGACATTCTATCAAAGGGTGCGGTTTGTAAAAAAGGCAAATATTGCAGCAGCAGCCGTTAGCTCGCGCAGGATGGGGAAGCCGGTTGCACAAAAAAACAGGCAGAACACCGTCTAAGACGATGTCTGCCTGCTATGGGTGGGTGCTGTAATGGAAATATTGGGTAAAGCTTATGCGTTTACCGGTTTGCCTTCGTCGAGAAGCTGACGCAGAACGGTTTGCAGAATACCGCCGTTGCGATAGTAGTCTACGTCAACCATGCTGTCGAGGCGTACGATTACGTCGAATTCGAAGCTGCTGCCGTCTTGGCGAGTCGCTTTCACTTTGACGCGTTGGCCAGGCTGAACATTGTCAGAGAGGCCGAGGATGTCAAAGGTTTCGCTGCCATCGATGCCGAGAGACTTCCAGCTTTGACCGTCTGCGAATTGCAGCGGCAGTACGCCCATGCCTACCAGGTTGGCGCGGTGGATGCGCTCGAAGCTTTCTGCGATAACAGCCTTGATGCCGAGCAGGAAGGTGCCTTTTGCCGCCCAGTCGCGGGAAGACCCTGTACCGTACTCTTTACCGGCCAGAACAACCAGTGGAGTACCGTCTGCTTGATATTTCATGCACGCATCGTAGATGGACATGACTTCGCCCGTCGGCAGGTATTTGGTTACCCCGCCCTCGGTGCCAGGTGCCACTTGGTTGCGGATACGGATGTTGGCAAACGTACCGCGCATCATGACATCGTGGCTTCCGCGACGAGCGCCGTAGGAGTTGAAGTCTTTGCGTTCTACGCCGTTTTCTTGCAGATAGCGGCCAGCCGGGCTGGTCGGCGAGATGTTTCCGGCAGGGGAGATGTGGTCAGTTGTGACAGAATCACCGAACAGCGCGATGGTGCGTGCTTTCAGTACTTCGTCGATGTGACCTGCGTCTCCAGCCAGGTTTTTGAAGAATGGAGGCTCCTGGATGTAGGTGGATTTTTCATCCCACTCGTACAGATCGCCTGTCGGAGCGTCGATTTTGTTCCACTCTTCGTTCTGTGTGAATACTTTTGCGTATTGCGCACGGAACAGCTCCGGATTCATCGCTTTGCCCATTGCTTCGTTGAGCTCTTGCGGAGTTGGCCAGATGTCTTTCAGGTAAACGGGTTGACCGTCGTTGCCGATGCCGATCGGATCTTTGGTCAGGTCGATGTTCACGTTGCCAGCCAGCGCGTATGCGATAACGAGCGGAGGAGAAGCGAGGTAGTTCGCTTTCACCTGGGCGTGAATACGGCCTTCAAAGTTGCGGTTACCGGACAGGACAGCCGCTACAGTCAGATCGTTGTCAGCGATTGCCTTGCTGGTTTCTTCCGGCAGCGGACCGGAGTTACCGATACAAGTGGTGCAGCCGTAGCCGACGACGTTGAAGCCGATGGCGTTCAGAGAGTCGATCAGACCAGCGTCGATCAGGTATTGGGTAACGACACGGGAACCTGGAGCCAGGGAGCTCTTCACGAACGGAGGCTTTTTCAGGCCTTTTTCAACCGCTTTCTTCGCCAGAATACCTGCGCCCAGCATAACGCTCGGGTTGGAGGTGTTGGTACAAGAAGTGATTGCCGCGATAACGACGGAGCCTGTTTTCAGGGTCGCAGTTTCACCGGTCGGATAGGTTACTTGCGCTTCAGCAGCGATTTTCTCTTCGGACAGACCGAAGCCGCCTTTTTCGATTGGCGTACGCAGGCTTTCGTTGAAGGATTCCTTCATGGAAGTCAGCTCTACGCGGTCTTGCGGGCGCTTCGGACCAGCCAGGCTCGGTACGACGGTGGACAGATCCAGTTCCAGTGTTTCGGAGAAGACAGGATCTGGCGTGTCGTCTGTACGGAACAGGCCTTGTGCTTTGGTGTAGGTTTCCACCAGGTTGATCAAGGACTCTTCACGGCCGGTTTGACGCAGGTAGTTGAGCGTTTCCGCGTCTACCGGGAAGAAGCCCATGGTCGCGCCGTATTCAGGAGCCATGTTGGCAACCGTAGCGCGGTCAGCCAGCGAGATGTTGGACAGGCCAGGACCGTAGAACTCTACGAATTTGCCGACAACGCCTTTTTTGCGCAGCATTTGTGTTACAGTCAGTGCCAGGTCGGTAGCGGTAGAGCCTTCTTTGAGGGTACCGGTCAGCTTGAAGCCGACGACCTCTGGCGTTACGAAATAAAGCGGTTGGCCGAGCATTCCTGCTTCTGCCTCGATACCGCCAACGCCCCAGCCGAGTACGCCCAGACCGTTGATCATGGTGGTGTGGGAGTCGGTACCTACGAGGGAGTCAGGGAAAGCGACGAGCTCGCCGTTTACTTCGCGGGTAGCGATTACCGATGCGAGGTACTCCAGGTTTACCTGGTGAACGATACCGGTCGCAGGAGGAACCGCACGGAAATTGTCAAAAGCGGTTTGAGCCCAGCGCAGGAAGCGGTAGCGCTCCTGGTTGCGTTCAAATTCCAGCTTCATGTTGTTATCGAGAGCTTTGTCGTTTCCGAAATCGTCAACCATGACGGAGTGGTCGATAACGAGATCAACCGGTACGAGCGGGTTGATGCGCTTCGGATCTCCACCGGCGCGCTTCATGGCGATGCGCATAGCGGCGAGGTCTACGACAGCAGGAACACCAGTAAAGTCTTGCAGGACAATACGGGCAGGCATGAGCGGCACTTCTTGATTGCCGTCGCGTCCTTTTGTCCAGTTTGCCAGTTGTTGTACGTGTTCTTTGGTAATGGCGCGGCCGTCAAACTGACGAACTGCCGCCTCCAACAGGACTTTGATCGAGAATGGCAGCTTGGAGATCTCGCCGATTCCTTGTTCTTCCAGGCCTTGCAGGCGGTAGTATGCGTACGCTTTATCGCCCACTTGCAGGGAAGACTTCACGTTGTAAGCATCGTGTGTAGCCAATGTGCATAACCTCCCTAATTATTTCGGGGTTTCATCTGGTGAAACATAGTTTCGTTTCTTCATTACGAACCTATTATACTCGATTTGTTTCCCCGCTTCTACCCCAAATTTCATCCTTTATACACAAAATCACTCGGAAAAAACACGATGCCGCTTTGACGGTAGAGCTAGGAAAAATAACCAGACTCCATGTATTATCCCGTTTACATTCCGTTTACATTCATGCGGTATCGTTTCTCCATGCATAAAACCGGATGGGAAGTGAAACGAACGGGAAAATCGCCGCATTGCCAAAGAAATGGTGCAAGGGTGTTGGGGGAATCAAGCGGAAAGCTTTAGGAGAGGAGAAATCATTATTTATGGAACAGACACATACGCAAACGAAGACAAAAACAGGAAACTGGCGCTCTTTTTACGAGCTGATCAAACAGACCAACCCGTCCAAGCTGAAGTTGGGCGTGGCCTTGTTCATGAGCATCGCCACGACGCTTGTCAGTCTGGTGATCCCGCTGTTTACGCGAAATCTTGTGGACAGCTTTACGCTCGCTTCGATCACCACCGGACAGATTGTGCTGCTGGCCGTGGCCTTCATCGCCCAGGCCATCGCAGGAGGGCTGACCATCTATCTTTTGAATCACGTGGGGCAAAGCATCGTCGCCGCTCTCCGGGACAGGCTGTGGAAAAAGCTGCTCGTCCTGCCCGTAAGCTATTATGACAACCACCGGACCGGGGAAACGATCAGCCGGATGACGAATGATACCGGAGTCGTAAAAGGGCTGATCACGGATCACCTGTCCAGCTTTTTCACCGGGATCATCTCCATCATCGGTTCGGTAGCGACGCTTCTCTACCTCGACTGGCAGATGACGCTGACGATGCTGATTGCCGTTCCGCTGTCACTGCTCATTTTGGTCCCGCTGGGGCGGCAGATGTACAAAATATCGAAGGGACTGCAAGACGAGACCGCCAGCTTCACCACCATCATGAATCAGGTGCTGTCGGAAATCCGTCTCGTCAAGGCATCCAATGCCGAGCCGCACGAGTACCAAAGCGGCAAGCGGGGAATAGAGAACCTGTTCCGTTTCGGATTAAAGGAAGGCAGAGTACAGGCGCTGATCGGTCCGCTCATTTCGTTTGTCCTGATGGTGCTTTTGGTCGTCATCATGGGATATGGAGGAATGCGCGTTTCCACGGGCGCTTTGACGGCAGGAGAGCTTGTCGCGTTTATTCTTTATCTGGTTCAAATCATCATGCCGCTCGGGCAGTTCACCCAGTTCTTTACCCAGCTGCAAAAAGCGATGGGTGCGACAGAGCGGATCATCTCCACGCTGGAAGCCGATGAAGAAGACCACGCTTCGGGACGGCCGCTGGAGGATGCGGGGCTGCCGATCCATATCGACCGGGTGACGTTTGCCTACGAAAACGGGGAGACCATTCTCGACGATGTAAGCTTTCGGGTCGAGCCGGGGAAAGTGACGGCGATCGTCGGACCGAGCGGCAGCGGGAAGACGACTTTGTTCTCCCTGATCGAAAGGTATTATCAGCCGACTGGCGGAACGATCCGGCTCGGCGACAGCCCGATCAGCGACTATACGCTGTCGTCGTGGCGGAGCAAAATCGGTTACGTGTCCCAGGAAAGCCCGTTGATAGCAGGGACCATCCGGGATAACATCTGCTACGGAATCTCGCGTCCTGTCAGCGAGCAGGAGTTGAGGCAAGCTGCTTCGATGGCATACGCCGATCAATTCATCGACGAGCTGCCGGAAGGATATGACACACAGGTCGGCGAAAGAGGCATGAAGCTGTCGGGCGGACAGCGTCAGCGCATCGGCATCGCCCGGGCGCTGCTGCGCAACCCGCAAATTCTGATGCTGGACGAAGCGACCTCCAGTCTGGACAGCAAATCCGAGATCATCGTGCAGCAGGCGCTCAACAATTTGATGAAGGGACGCACGACACTCGTCATCGCCCATCGCCTGTCTACGGTCGTAGATGCCGATCAGATTGTCTTTCTGGAAAAAGGAAGGATTACCGGAAAAGGAACGCACGAAGAGCTGCTTGAAACACATGCGATGTACCGCGAATTTGCCACGCAGCAGCTGCGAATGAAACAGGAGGTGTAGGCAAATGGCCAAACTGCTGGTTGTCGATGACGATCCGCATATTCGCGAACTGGTCAGGGTCTTTTTGCAAAACGAAGGCTTCGATATCCTGGAGGCAGCCGACGGTCAGGAAGCCATGGCTATCATGGAGACGGATCAGGCGGATCTGGTTATCCTCGACATCATGATGCCCCGTATGGATGGATGGGAGCTATGCCGCGAGCTCAGGAAGCATTACGACATCCCGCTGCTCATGCTGACAGCCAAGGGAGAGACTGCGCAAAAAATCAAAGGCTTCGAGCTGGGAACGGACGACTACCTCGTCAAGCCGTTCGAACCGGCGGAGCTCGTTGTTCGCGTCAAGGCGCTGTTAAAGCGGTACCGGATCGCAGCCTCGCACACGGTACAGGCCGGTTCGCTGCAATTGAACCGGAAGACATTTGAAATCGGGATGGGCGGCCAAAAGCTGACGATTCCTCCCAAAGAGTTCGAGCTGCTGTTCAAGCTGGCCAGCTATCCGGGGCAGACCATCTCCCGCGAGCAGCTGATCGAGCAGATTTGGGGCTTTGACTTCGAGGGCAATGAGCGAACCGTCGATGTGCACATCAACCGCCTGCGGGAACGCTTTCCCGAGTCGGAGTGCGGCTTTCAGATTCGAACCGTTCGGGGGCTCGGGTACCGACTGGAGATCAGGCCATGAGCGTTCATCCGCACAGGAAGGTGATATGGCTCAGAGTCCTTGGCGTCATCGGCTTTGTCATCTACATCAATCTTTGCTGGTCTGCTGCGTATTGGATTACGCAAGGCCTGTACCCGAAAATCGGGATCGAGCCTTCCGAGTTTGTCAGGGGACTGGTCAACTCCTTTTTGGGCTTTCTCATCTTTTTTTGCTCTATGTTTCTTCTTTCACGGCTTGTCAGGCCGCGGCATGTGGAGCTTTTCCAACTGCTGATCGACGCATTGAAACGGATCGCCAAAGGGGATTTCAGCGTCAAGCTCGATATCAAAACGGAGCACCAGTGGGGGCAGCTCGTCGAGAACATCAACCATATGGCGGAGCAGCTGAACGAAATGGAGCAGATGCGCCAGGAGTTCATCTCCAACGTCTCTCACGAAATCCAATCTCCGCTGACCTCGATCAGCGGCTTCGCCCGCGCCTTGCGAAGCGAGCATCTCACCCGCGAGGAACAGCTCCATTATCTGGATATTATTGAAACGGAAAGCAAGCGCCTGTCAAAGCTGAGCGACAATCTGCTGAAGCTCACATCGCTGGAAGCGAGGCAGCATCCGATGGAGCGGAAGCGCTACCGTCTCGACGACCAGCTTCGGAGCATCATCCTGGCATGTGAGCCGCAGTGGCTGGAGAAAGGCATCGAGCTGGACGCAGAGCTGGAAAAAGTGGAGCTCGTCGCGGACGAGGACATGATGAGCCAGGTTTGGACCAACCTGCTCGGCAACAGCATCAAATTTACTCCCCCGGGCGGTACGATCAGCGTCCGTGCCCAGAGAATAGGGGGAGAGGTGGTCGTGCAGATTTCCGATACCGGCATCGGCATTTCAAGGGAGGATCAGGAGCGGATATTCGAGCGGTTTTTCAAGGCGGACAGATCGCGGAATCGGGCCGTTGGGGGCAGCGGACTTGGCCTTTCCATCGTAAAAAAGATTGTCGATTTGCATCAGGGAAAGATTGCCGTACAGAGCCGGCCAGGCGAAGGAACAACCTTTATCATCACATTCGCGGAGGACAAGAAAGTCCCCTCTCTTCCTTAAAAAGAAGGGGACTTTTTGCAATGCTCGCCGTGCGCTCAAGCTCCGATATACCTGGCATGGAGAGTGCGGGCCAGACTGACGTCATCCGTTCCTTGCACGAGCACCCGCCCGTCTGGAAAGACGACCAGCGTGTGCGGGTCTACGTGGAAGCGCAGGAGAAACTTGTTGCGTTCCACCTGGCCCAGCGGGGAAAGCCGTTCAGCGACCACATCCAGATCAAGCGACATATTGCTGGCAGGGGAGATTTGCACCGTATCCCGGCCGCACAGGGAGACGGCTTGGCCCTCTTGCGAATCCGGCTGCAAAAAGGAGAACTGCCGCTGGCCGCATGTCGGACAGTCATCGCGACGCCCGTTCGCCACCTTGATCTGGTGGTGGCGATTGTTCCACAAGTCGAAATGCTCCAGATTGGGGTTTAGCGCATCGGTGTCCCCGACCAGGATTTTGAGCGCTTCTGTCGCCTGATAAGAGGCCACGATGTGAATGATCGGGCCAATTACCCCGGCCGTATCGCAGGTCGCCATTTCACCCGGATTGGGCGGCTCCGGAAAGAGACACCGCAGGCAAGGCGTCACGCCCGGGCGAATGGAGGCAAACGTGCCGGTCGCGCTGACCGCTCCGCCGTACACCCAGGGAATGCCGTGTTTGACACAGACGTCGTTTACGAGATAGCGCACCTGGAAGTTGTCGGTGGCATCCAGCACGAGATCGACATCGGCGAGCAGAGACTCCGCATTGTAGGCGGTCAAGTCAGCCACGACAGGCTCGATCGCGACTTCGGAATTGATCCGCGTCAGCTTGGCGTGGGCTGCGATGGCCTTGGGCAAATGCTGCCGGGCATCGTCCTCGTCGTAGAGCATTTGCCGCTGGAGGTTGCTCGGTTCCACAAAATCGCGGTCGATGAGCCGGACAAAACCGACGCCTGCGCGAACCATGTGATTGGCGGACACCGTACCCAGCGCTCCCATGCCGACAATCGCTACACGGCTTTGCGACAGCCGCTCTTGTCCCGCGCGGCCGATAGGAGGAAACAGGATTTGACGGGAATAACGCGTATTCACGGTAGGTTAGCTCCTTTCCACGTCATCCGGAAGCGCTGTCGGGTTCCAAGGTCCTTGCTGATGGCCCTTCCACTCGCTGCCGTCCTCCCAGATTTCCTTCTTCCAGATCGGTACGATCTGCTTCAACCGCTCGATCGCGTATTCGCCAGCCTCGAAAGCCGCTTTTCGATGCGGCGTCGCTACGGCAGCGACCACCGCGATCTCCTCGATGGCAAGCTCGCCGATCCGGTGATGCATCGCCAGCTTCGTACCCGGCCACCGCTCTTCAACCTCGGACGCGATCTGCTTCATTTTTTCCACTGCCATTGGCTCGTAGGCTTCATAGGCAAGCAATACGGTACGCTGGCCGTGCGTGAACTCCCGGACGGTTCCGACAAAAGCGAGGACAGCGCCGGCATGCGGATTGGACACGAGCTTGACCAGTTTGTCAGCGCTCAGCGGTTCGGTCGTGATGGCAAAACGAGGGTCCTGACCGCCGCTCACAGGTGGCAATATGGCGATTTCGTCTCCGGCCCGGATGGCCGTATCCGGCTTGGCATACTCTTGATTGACGGAGATAAAGCAGCTGCCGAGCAGGGAGGACAGCGCAGGGTATTGGCTGGATGCGGCTTGCAGCAGGTCCTGTACGGTTGCTCCCTCCGGCAGTGTCAGTTGTATCGTTCGCTCGCCGGCCAGCTCGGCCAAACCGGCAAATAAAAGGACAGATATTTGCATGTAGCACTCCTCGTTTCCCAAGGGTTATTTATAGGAAGGAAAAGCTTCTCTCTACTTGTGACGATAACATAATTGCGCCTAACTGCCAAATCCGAGAGCGACTTCTTGCAGATTCCCGATTGATTTTCTACAGTGCTGAATGTAAGGTTAGATTATCGAAAAAGAAGGGCATTCCCAGGCGGAAAGCAAATGGGAGGAAGAAATGAACGACGAATTAACGCATTTTAACGATCAACAACGGGCCAAAATGGTGGACGTCTCCGAAAAAGAGGTAACCAAGCGGGTAGCGGTGGCTGTCAGCAAAATCACGATGAAGCCGGAAACGCTGCTGCGCATTCGCGAGGGGCAGATTGCCAAGGGGGATGTATTGGCTGTCGCACAGGTAGCCGGAGTAATGGCTGCGAAAAAGACGTGGGAGATCATCCCGATGTGTCATCCGCTGCCGCTGACGGGCATTGACATCCGCTTTTCGTATGCGGACAAAGCGACATTGGATATCGAGGCAACCGTCAAAACGACCGGCAAGACCGGCGTGGAGATGGAGGCACTGACAGCCGCAAGCGCAGCCGCGCTCACCGTTTATGACATGTGCAAGGCCATGGACAAGGAAATGGTAATCGGGCCGACGTATCTCCAGAGCAAAACCGGCGGGAAAAGCGGAGATTTTTATCGGAGCGAGGCGTAAACATCAGATGAGTCGACTATGGAATTCCTATCCGCGCAGCATCCGGCTTCTGGCCGTTGCTGCCGTTATTCATTCTACGGGCATGGCCTGTATCTGGCCGCTGGTGACGATCTACATCCACGATTTTCTCGGGAAGCCGCTCACCGTAGCGGGTGTTCTTTTGATGCTGAATCAGGGAGCGTACCTGATCGGCAGTCTGACAGGCGGGGTTCTCTTTGACCGCTGGGGGAAAATGCGCACAGTATACGCCGCGACAGCGGGAGCGGTAGCCGTAGCTGTGGCACTGGGCTTCACAACCAGCTTTCATACGTATACGGTCTTGCTGCTTTTGAACGGATTTTTCTCCGGCATCATGTTTCCTGTGCTCAATGCCCTGATCGGCCTCTTGTGGCCTGACGGCGGCCGCAAGGGCTTGAATACGGTTTATGTGGCACTCAATATCGGGGTAGCGATCGGTTCCGCCTCGGCGGGAATGCTGGCGAGCATTTCCTTTGCCTGGACTTTCTTTGGAAATGCGGCGCTGCAGCTGGCAGTTCTGTTTCTCTTTATCTTTTTGAGCCGCACGGTCGATCTTGAGCGCGGTCAGGAAAAAGAAGGCCGGCTCGTGGCAGCGTCGGCGAAGCACACAGAGGAAGGTGAGGGGGCACAGCTGCCTGCCGCGGGATTGGCGGAGAAGGCCGGCGGATCAAAAGGGGCCGCGGCGGCAATGGCGACGGATGCCGCTCAAGCTGCCGGTCGCCCGATGGCATGGCTAGCGCTCGGTCTGTTGTCGGCAGGGTTGTTGGTCTGCTGGATTATTTACTCGCAGTGGACGACTGTGCTGTCGGCGTATATGCAGTCGCTGGGCATCACGCTCAGGGAGTACAGCCTGCTGTGGACGCTGAATGGTGCTTTGATCCTGTTCGGGCAGCCGTTTATCTCCTGGGTGATCAGGCACTTCGCCCGTACGCTGAAAGCGCAGTTGCTGTTAGGCGCCTACGTCTTTTCGCTCTCCATGCTGATCTTGTCCCAGACGACGGTGTACGCCGGTTTTTTCGTGGCCATGTTTGTCATTACACTGGGTGAAATGCTGGTGTGGCCTGCCGTCCCGACCATCGCTGCCGAGTTGTCTCCACCGGGACGTGAAGGGTTCATTCAAGGCCTCATCGGGGGCGTAGGCTCAGGAGGACGCATGGTCGGCCCGCTGATGGGCGCCGTGATCTTTGAAGCGCTCGGAGCAAATGGGATGGTCTACTTCATGGCTGCTTTGGCTTTGGTCGCTGTCGCTTGCTTTACCGTGTACACGTCCTTTGTAAAGCGTCCTGAGATGAAGGCAGCTCTGCCTGCTCCGGAGAAGCTCGGGTCATGACAAGCAATGCTTGGACGGATACTCGTAGCTGTCAGGCGAAGACCAGCAGGCTTTCAGCCGAGGCCGCTCAGGCTGTCAGTCGAGGCCCCTCAGCCTGTCAGTGAGGCTCCTCAGTTTGTCAGTTGAGGACCGCCAGGCTGACAGTTGAGGACTGCCAGGCTGTCTAACGAGGCCCTGCAGGCTGCCGGGCCAGCAACAGCAAAGCAGCCCGGGCCATGGTTCGGGATATTGTATTGACACTCCCAACCTGCTCAAGTAGTATAGTAGACATTCAAAGTAAATAGGTTGCTGTTAACTTATCCAGAGAGGTGGAGGGACTGGCCCGATGAAGCCCGGCAGCGGATCTTGCAGGATATTCTGCAGATGCTGTGCCAATTCCAGCAGGAGCGATCCTGACAGATAAGAACGTGGAGACGCACGATCCGCCCCTTTTTCTGTTCAGGAAAAGGGGCTTTTTGCATGCCTGCTTCGATGTCTGGATTATTTTTGCGAAAGAAAGGATAGAAAGCCAATGCGCATCCAACCATCTGCCATGGTGGACCGACTGCCGACGCAGTTTTTTGCCACGCTGGTAGCGAAAACAAACAAGGCCATCGCGGCCGGACATGACATTATCAATCTTGGACAGGGCAATCCCGATCTCCCGACACCGCAGCATATCGTGGAAGAGCTGAGCGAGCAGGCCAAGCGCCCTGTCCATCACAAATACCCGCCGTTCAGCGGCAGGCTGGAGCTGAAGCAGGCCGTCGCCCACTGGTACAAGGAAGAGTTCGGCGTGGAGCTGGACGCGGAGGAAGAGGTAGCCATCCTGTTTGGCAGCAAGACAGGTCTGGTTGAGATTTGTCAGGTGCTGCTGAACCCCGGGGACGTCGCTTTGGTGCCCGATCCAGGTTATCCGGATTACTGGTCCGGCGTGGCTGTAGCTGACGGCCGCATGGTCATGATGCCGCTCAAGGCTGAAAACGCGTTTCTTCCGGATTACGGCCAGTTGAAGCCGGAAGATTTGGAAAAAGCCAAGCTGATGTTCCTCAATTACCCGAACAATCCGACGGCGGTCAACGCTCCGGTGGAATTTTTTGAAGAGACCATCCGCTTCGCCCGCAAGCACGAGATCGTCGTCTGCCATGATTTCGCCTATGGTGCGATCAGCTTTGACGGCAAAAAGCCGGTCAGCTTCATGCAGGTGCCGGGGGCAAAAGAAGTAGGAGTGGAGTTTTACACCCTGTCGAAAACGTACAACATGGCCGGCTGGCGCGTCGGGGCTATGGTCGGAAACAAGGAGCTCGTACGGCTGGTCAATTTGATTCAGGACCATTACTTTGTCAGTCTCTTCGGCGCTGTGCAGATGGCGGCGGCAAAAGCGATGACCGGCTCGCAGCAATGCGTACATGATCTCGTCTCCGTCTACCAAAGCAGGCGGGATGTGCTGTTCGCCGAGCTCCACCGGATCGGTTGGCAGGCCAAGCCTTCAGAGGGCTCGTTTTTCAGCTGGCTGCCTGTTCCCGAAGGGTTTACATCGGTCGAGTTTTCCGATTTGCTGCTGGAAAAGGCTCATGTGGTGGTTGCGCCTGGCGTCGGTTTTGGACCGACGGGCGAGGGGTATGTGCGCGCGGCGCTTCTTTCCAGCGAAGAAAGGCTGGCGGAGGCAGTGCGAAGGATTGAGAAGCTGGGGCTGTTTGCTCGGTAAGCTTGTTGGCGGGCTTCGGGTTATCTTGCTCCTTGTCCAGGGGCCGCGGTGGGGAGAAGCCTGGAAACAGGCTTCTCCTGCGATTCGGGGTGGCACAACAGGCTGAATCAAGCAGGATACTCACGGATAAAGCAGGCTTGATTCGAAATGATACTCACGGATGCCAAAACATAATGACGGCAATCTTTTCAAGAAAGACAGCCTTATTTTTCGTGAATAGCGGAAGCCATACTTGCAACATAAAGCATGGCTTCCCAAGCAAAAGGCCCGGAGCTATGATCGCTCAGGGCCTTTATGATGGCTTGATGGAATCAGGTGATACCCCAGGCCAGCTTTATGGACTAGGAGGGATCGGCGGTTGCCAGTTCAAGTCTATGTACCGTGTTTCGATGGTTTGCAAAGCGAGCTTCAGCTTTTGCGGAGGCTGCTCCATTCCTTTGACAATCAGGGTTTGGACCAATACGACTCCCTTGTCTGAATTCTCCATATACGTCTTGGCAAAATCGGTCCGAACGTCGAAACGCTTGCCGTTTTCGTCATACAGATTCCAGTAAGGGAAGCTCTCCAGTTTTCCCAAGCCCTTCAACTCGATTATCCAGACGGGCTCGAATTTGCCTACAAAAACCCGTCCCACCGTACTTTTGCTTTTTCTCCTGTTTCTTACCTCTACAGCCCGGTTTACCACCAAAAGAAAAGCAGGAAACATCTGCACAAGCATCGATACCCCCAACCAAAGTAGTCGCGAGTAAAATCCGACGATTTCGACCGAGCCATCGCTCGACATAGCTAAAACCTATTCCGCCGATAGATTTGTGAGATTGGACTTATGACGGCCGCAGTGATAAAACAGGTATAAGCGAAATCTAGGGGGAACCGAACATGGAATATTCATTTTCCAAATCAACCAGCGCACTCAGCTCCTCGGCCGTGCGCGAAATCCTGAAGCTGACACAGGGCAATCAAGTATTGTCTTTGGCAGGCGGCCTGCCGGCAGAGGATTCTTTTCCAATCGAAGAAATGAGAGAAGCCTTCAATCGCGCTCTGGATCACGGAGCAAAATCGCTGCAATACGGCTTGACTGACGGGTACATTCCGCTTCGGGAATGGGTTTCGTCCCGCATGAAACAAAAGCATATGAATGTTGGCGTAGAAAACATGCTGATCACTACCGGCTCCCAGCAGGCCGTCGACTTGCTCTGCCGTGTCTATCTGGACGAAGGCGACGTCGTGCTGGTAGAAAATCCAACGTATCTCGCGGCCGTGCAACTGTTCCAATTTCGCGGCATTCGAGCTATTCCGGTGGATGGAGATGCGGAAGGCATGGATATGGAGGACCTTGCCAGAAAAATCGCACAATATCGCCCGAAGATGGCCTATGTCATTCCGACGTTTGCAAACCCGACAGGAAAGGTTTGGAGTCTGGAAAAACGCTTGGGACTGCTGAAACAATGCCGGGAAAACAACATTTTGATTCTGGAAGACGATCCGTACGGGGAAATCCAGTTCGACGGCGAGGCGCCTTATCGCAGCATTTTTTCTCTCGATGAGCATCCGGACGGATCGGCTGTCGTCTACACCAGCACCTTCTCCAAAATCGTCGCTCCGGGTCTTCGAACGGGGTGGGCGATTGGAGACAGCCAGGTGATTCAGATGATGGTAAAAGCCAAGCAGGCAATCGACTTGCAGTCCAGCACAATCGACCAATTTGCTCTGTATGAGCTGCTGTCCCGGTTTGATTTGGAAAGCCATATTCAAAAAATCCGCGACTCGTACAAAGAGCGGATGGAGTGGATGCACGAGCTGCTCTGTCGTCAAACCAGCGGCATGAAGTGGAATAAACCGAGAGGCGGAATGTTCCTCTGGGTAGAGCTGCCGGAGCATGTACACTCCGAGAAGCTGCTGGCGCAGGCTGTCAAGGAAGGCGTCGCGTTTGTTCCCGGTATCCCGTTCTACGCGGACCAGCCTCAAACGAATACGATGCGCCTCAACTATACGCTGCTGGATCGGGAACATACCGAACTGGCGATCAACCGCTTGGGCAAAGCGTTTGCGGAGTACAGCCAGCTAGTCGCTCACTAGCGATAAATGAATACGTGGATCGAATAAAACAGGGTGTCCCGAAGTCTTTGACGACGGGGGCACCCTGTTTTTTGCAGCCTCGGTTATTATTCTTCTGTTTCCTCCAACGTGCAGATCGCACTCGGCCGCTTGATGCGGAGCACGACACACTCATAGACGCGGAACAGGCTGTTCATTTGCTCGTCTCCGAGGAAGGACGTATCGAAGTCTTCCGCAATAGCCAGGTCAAGGTTGTGACGGCCGGTTGCGACCAGGACGCCGGATCGGCCCTTGATGGTCGGGGATTGGAAGACGCCGTCGGTGACCAGATTGCGGACGTGCTCGATTTCCAGTACATTCGTTCCCTTGTGTACGCGGTGCAGAAGCGAGTACAGCTCAGGGGAGACGACCAATGCGTATGGACCGCTGTGTCCCATCTTCAACAGCTTGTTGCGCGCTTCCACGATGTCGGCAAAGGCATTGCCCGACTCCATCCAGTCGCTCTTCAAGTGGGTGAGACGCCCCTTCACATTCATCAAGCCCGGCAGGTCCAGACCCGGGGAGCCGTTGAAGATCAGGTCATCCTCCATGAGAGCGCAGCCGGCTGCCGCATTCGCAGCGGCACTCATATCCAGCGGCATACCCAATGTCCGGGCTTGGGCCACATCCCGCCAGTACAGCATGAAGTCTTTGTACAGGATGGGAATGGTCAGGCTGACCCGTTTGCTGGGCTGGGTCATTTCCAGCGATTCGCCGCGCAGGTTCAATCCGCCAAAGCGGGACTCGTCGTAAATATCGTTGGTAATCGTCTGAATGCCCTCACCGAGCGGGCCGTAAATATCGAGAAAGCGGCGGCCAACCAGCTGGCGTCGCGCCATATCAACAACGGTTTCATCCAGTTGCTTCCATTCATCGTGAGTCAAAGGGGAATCGGGATATTTGCGGAGCTTGTCCATTCCACATACCTCCAAATCGTTTCTGTTTACCTGCCGGAATCTGCAAGCAAAGTTTAAAACATGCCTTTTAAGCTGCCTACAGTCAGGCCCTTTCTGCCTGTTTTGGCTGCTGGGGCGGCAGCAGTCTTGCCGGTATTGGCAACTGCCGGAGAAGAGGAGGCTTTCAGATGATCCACCTGGTGGATATCGTATCCCTCGTCATGATCGGTCAGATCAGGCCGGTGCACATCCGAGAAACGCTCGCTTAGCGCTGCCATGATTTCCTTTACGCGGAGGTAGTCCGCCTGGGTGGATTCGCGCATGCTGTTTAGGAGCTGGCGGGTTTCCTCGTCTTTGAACTCATACAAAGATAGCTCCAGATGCTCGCGAAAATTGTGCAAGCCGAACCGTTCGAGATTGATGTCGGATAAAAGGCGGGACAGTTCGCGGTCGCTGAGCTGTTCCGCTTTTTTTGCCTCGTCGAGCGAGCCTATGTAGGGAATCAGCTCCTGCAAACGGCCGAGGCGTTGTTCTTCTTCCTCCAGGATGTGGTGGTAGTAGAGTCGCGTATGCTCGTCCTGTGCAGCATCGATAATGGGCTGGATAATCTCCGCAAAGCGGTCGATATAGCCCCTGGTTCGAGAAAATATGGCGTGCAGTTGTGACATTTCTTGCACCCGACGCCACCTCCTTGCAGGTGATTTGTTTCATTATAACGTTGGAAAAATAAACCGGGCAACCTTTATCTGCATGTATCTCCTAGTTTGTGTCAGTCTGAAAAACTTATCATGGAGAGTATTGTCAAAGCTAAATGGTAATGATAATATTTATCAATAAGAGTGATATTCATTATCAATTAGAAATGAAAGCCATAGATATACACAACAAAAGTCGATAAACCAGGTTAGGAGGAAAAAACATGTCATCTATTCTCGTCATTGGCGGAGACCGCCTCGGAAATATTGTAGACTTTTTGGAGGAGCAGGGTTTTACCAATATTCATCATGTGACGGGGCGGAAAAACTCCCAGACCGGCGTAAAAATCCCTACTGGCATTCACATGATTTTGGTGCTGACGGATTTCGTCAACCACAATCTGGCCAAGACCGTAAAAAGTCAGGCAAAGGACAGGGAGCTGCCGATTCTCTTTTGCAAACGTTCCTGCTCGGCGATCGCGAAGGCTTTGGTTCAGGGAGCATAAATACATACCCCCCGCTGTGGAAAGACTACAGACTGATATGTACACCAAACGGGGGAATGAAAGGTGAAGCAAAACAAGCTTGACGAATTGCCGATTGCCAAACTGTCCGAGCAGCAGCTTCAGCATCTGCGAGCAGCGGAAGAAGAGATCACCAAAGAAGGCACAGATGTCTACCTGATCGCTTTTGAAAAACAGGCCCCGTCCCAGTGACGGGGTTTTGCTTTGAAATTGGCTCCGCCAGGCCGAGGGCTCCGACGGAACGGAGCCGGGGACTTGGCGGGACCTTTCCTCTAAAACACAAATTGATCCAACTGCTGTTTCAATGCATCGATTCCGATGGCAAATCCAAGGCATTGGCTGGACTGGATGATAAACGCGTTTAGCCCTACGACTTCTCCATTCAGATTGATCAAGGGACCTCCACTGTTGCCGGGATTGATGGCGGCATCGGTCTGGAAAATTTCGTCATACATTCGTTTGGCGACATGGAGACGGCGATTTTTTGCACTGATGATGCCCGCTGTGACGGAGTTTTCCAAACCGAGCGGTGAACCGTCTGTTCCTGTAGGAGCAAACATCTTTGCCGTTACCGGTAAAAAATGGCCCGCACTTTCACCGTACGCTGCTTCTTTTTTCCTTGGGTCGTCCAAGCCTCTGCCTCCACTCGCTCCAACAACAGCAGGGCCAAATGCCGGCGTTCTTCACGCGCAGCCTGCTGCCATATCCATTTCCAATCTGTCCATTGCCGCCAGTCGATTGCTCCGGGAGCAAAGAAAGCCTCATTTCCACCCGAAGACATCTCCTGCTCCAACCGCCTCAAGTCCTGCTGCCTTGCTGCGAGCTCCTCCAGCGTAATCACGCCTGCCTCATACGCTTTCATCCAGCGCTGCCGTTTTTTGGTAAGCTGCTTGCGATCATCGGCAGCCGCTGTAGAGGACCTGCACCTCTCCTGAACGATGCGGCGAAAGACCGAGCCCATTTCCTCTTGTGCAGAAGAAAGCTGCCCAAGCACCTCGTCCTCCAGCCGGTCTTCCCGGAGTGCAGGCGCCTGACAAATGCCGTTGGCTCTGTTTTTGCACAGGTAATAGATGTGACGATACCGCTTTCCGCCGCCTTTGCGGATATCTGCTGTTTTCCCGCGCATCTCGGCTTTGCAGCGGGCACAGTATAACAAGCCGGAAAAAACAAACGGAGAGGAAAGGACTCTCGGATGCGTTCTCTGCCGCAGCCCCATCCGTTCCTGTACCTTGAGGAACGTTTCCCGATCGACAATTGCCGGATGGGCGTCTTCAACCAGAATCCATTCGTCCCGCTTGTTCTGCTGTCCGCCAGCTTCCGCGTAGTTCCAGCGAAGCGCTCCGTAGTACACCGGATTGCGCAGCAGGCGGGTCACCGTGCTGCCGCTCCATTTTCCGCCATGCTTGCCCAAATGTCCGTCCCGATTGGCTTTCTCTGCAATCTGGCCGGGCGTATAACCGGAAAGGTATTGCTGATACATGCGGCTGACCACTTTGGCTTCCTCGGGATGGGGTATGAGCTGATGGTGATGCAGCATGTAGCCGTAGGGAGGAGGACCGCCCGGGCGTTTTCGTTCCCGCGCCATTTGCTCCATGCCCAATTTGACCCGCTCTCCGAGGTTTTCCCGCTCCCACTGGGCCAGGGCGGCTACCAGTGTGATAAACAGTCTGCCGATGGCTGTTGTCGTATCGTACACCTCTGTACAGCTTTTAAAGCGGACACCGTATTTCTCAAAATCCTGAAGCAACCGGTACAAGTCGAGAACAGACCGGGTGAGCCGATCCAGCCGGTAGACCAGGACGACATCGATGCTTCCGGAACGAATGTCGCCGAGCATTCGCTGCAGGGCCGGCCTTTTCGTATCCTTGGCGCTGAAGCCCTCGTCAGCATAGATGTTGGAAAGCGTCCAGCCCTGCGAGCTGATGTAGGCAGTCAGCCGTTCTTTCTGAGCAGCCATGGAAAACCCGTCGGAAGCCTGTTCTTCCGTACTGACGCGAATGTACACAACTGTCCTCATGGCATCAACCTCCCGGATAACGGATTGCTAGAGTTTACAAGCAGGCCGGGTTTCCTATGCCTGGACAGCTGAAAGTTTTTGCCGGGGAAAATAAAAAGCCCGCTGCGATTCGTGACGAAAACGCAGCAGGCGAGAGGGATCTGTTGGGGAGGCTACATCCACTTTTGCCCCCATTCGTGAATGGAGTCGATCACTGGCCGAAGATCCTTCCCCTTGTCGGTCAGCTCGTACTCGATACGGACGGGTATTTCCGGATACACTTTGCGTTCCAGAATGCCCTGCTCCTCCAATTCCTTCAATCGCTCGGAAAGCATTTTATCGCTCATGTGCGGAACCATTTCCCGGATATCCTTGAATCGGACAGCCCCGCGCAACAGCACGTTGATAATCAAACCGGTCCATCTCTTACCGAGAATATTGATAGCTCCTTCGTATTTGGGGCACGTCTGTTCATTCCCAAATTCTTGACCCACGATGGTGTCACCTCTGTGGTACATCTTGTTTTCCTCTTTATTGTAGCATATCAACTTGAATAAAGTAAGTAACACAATGAGACTTGGTGCCTATATTGTTTTGTCCAGAGTGTCCGGACTTATGCAAGCGCTGGCGATAAAAAGGGCGATGGCCCGTTTCCAGCCCATGGGTCTCCACTTTTTTCATTTCAACATAGACTATTCGAGAACATAGACGGAGGGTGGGTCTTGATGTCAAAAAAACCGGTAATCGGTATTCTTACGTGGAGAGAAGGGAAACGGTTTGGCGAGCCGGGGTACTTGCGAAGGCTGGTGACGGCAGGAAAGCGAATGGGGGCAGAGACGTTCCTGTTTTCCCATCAGGATGTGAATACGGCTGAGAAAAAGATCAGGGGATTCGTTCCGGCAAAGGGAGGCGGGTGGGAAAGCCGCCTGTTTCCGTGGCCAGAGGTCGTCATTGACCGGTACCGAAAAAGGGAAGACGCGTACATGCGGCTGCGTCATGGCGGGGTGTTTCAGTTTGCCAACAGTCCGTTTGGAAAGAAATGGAGGGTGACTGAGCTTTTGGCCAAAGACGATCGGGTCAAAAGATGGATTCCCGAGACGTACGTGTACGCGAAAGGAAAAGTAAAGGCGATGCTGGACCGCTATCCGATCGTCTATGTAAAACCGGGCAATGGGACAGGGGGACGCAGCATCGTCAAGATCTCGCAGGCAGGGAAACACTTCCTCATTCAGGGGAGAGATCGCCGGCTGCAAAGACGGAAGGCTAGCTTTGCGACCAGGGATGGCGTGGAGAGCTGGATTCAAAAGTGGGTGCGGGAGCAGCGGATTCGAGACGGGAACTTTCTCGTGCAGCAGGGGCTCGATCTTTCGCTGGTGCCGGGCCGCGTCGCTGATGTACGCCTTTTGATCCAAAAAAACAGCGCTGGAGAGTGGGAGGTGACTGGCTCTGGAGTACGCCTCGGGGAGACGGGCAGCTCCATTTCCAATCTGCACGGAGGGGGGAAGGCCATTTCATTCCAGTCGTTCGTGGGCAAGCGGTTCGGTCCGGAGCGGACAAAGCTTATCCAGCAGGAGTGCCACCGGATGGCCCACGAGATAGCGTCTGTCCTGGAGGAAAAATTTGGGCGGATGATGGAGTTTGGTCTGGACGTAGGGGTGGATGTAGCCGGAAGAGTCTGGTTGATCGAAGTAAACCCCAAGCCGGGCCGGGAAATCTTCAGGCAGATGGGGGATACGCGCACGTATGAAGAAGCGATCGCCCGCCCCGTCTCCTTTGCGCTTCATCTGATCAACTCCGGACAGGTGCAGACGAAAGGCGGTCGAAAAACGGGGGCTTGAAGAGGCGGGAGCCAAACCCGGAACGAAGCGGTGGAGACCCCCCATGACGGTTTGCCGCTATAGCAACAGGCGGTGAACCAATGCTGATGACCCATTCACCTACTTTTGTCTCCGAAGAGTCACCGAGCCGCAATGGATGCAGCTTGCAATCCGCATCAATCTTGATCACAGCATAATCGCGGACGCGATCAGCCAGTACCCGCTTCGCCTCAAAGACACGCCCATTGTATAGTTTGACAAGGATGGTGCGCGATTTTCCGATGACGTGTTCGCTGGTCAGGATATACCCTTTGGGATGAAAGAGAAAGCCGGAACCGTAACTCCGCTCGGAAGCAAAGGGCGGATCATCGGAGACCAGACTGCGAATCAGGTCTTCTACGTTGTTGGTCTGATGATTATCTTCTGTGACGATGGAAACAACGCCGTCCCTTACCCGTTCGATAATGGGAACGAAGAAGTTGAAGGGGTGCAAACTGTTGCTCGCGGGGTATTTGGCTCTGGCATAGTTGTTCCACTTTTTACTTTTCACGTCTCTCTCCCCCTAAAGCAGATAGGTATGTATCATCTTATGGCGAGTGCGGAGGTATGGGACGCCCAAATATAATCAGTGGGATATATCAATATTTTTAATTGATATAATAAAGAATTAGCATTGGTATATTTATAAAGGAACGCTTATAATTAGGTAAAGAATATTTCGAACAATACAAGCGATTTCGCAATATACGGAAACCTTCCGTTTCCAGAATTGACGATTTCGCGGCGGAAACATGGAGATGCTTAGGGTATTGGAGGATGTAGAGAGATGGACGTAAAAACAATCATACTCGGTTTTCTGAATTATGGTGAAATGAGCGGCTATGACATAAAGCAGGCTTTTTCAAGCAGCATCGGCTTTTTCTACGATGCCAGCTTCGGCGCGATCTATCCGGCTCTGCGCAAGCTGGAGGAAGAGGGCTATGTGACCAAGCAGGAAATCATTCAATCGGGCAAGCCGAACAAGATTTTGTACCGGATTACAGAAGCGGGCAAGGCGACATTCAACCAGGAGATTCAGTCTGCAATTTTGCCGCCCGTTCTTCGTTCCGATATGCTGGTAAAAATTTTCTTCGGAAACAGCCGCACCGAGGCAGAGCAGAAAGAGCTGATGGAGAGCTGTCTGGAGCTTCAGCATAACATGCTGAAGCAAAGCCGGGACTCGTACGCGAAATTGCAGGACACTTTTGACGATTATCAAAAGTTTTGTTGGGAATATACGATTCATCACCTGGAAATGACGATTTCTTTCCTGGAAGAAAAAATGCCGGCTCTATTGAAAAAGGAGCATGCGTACATGGCTTAAAAGCCAGGAACCCAAGTGAAGGACCCCCAATGATGCGTGCTCAGAACAAATAAAAAAAGCGAAAGGGCCGTATAGACGCCTTTCGCTTTTTCGTGTTTTATTTCAGGTTTTCCGGATTGAGGCACTCCAGCTCAGGTACGACAAAACGGCCGTCCTTGCGAATCAGGCGGTCATCAAACCAGATTTCACCGCCACCCCACTCAGGGCGTTGGATGCAGACCAGATCCCAGTGAATGGAGGACTTGTTGCCGTTAAACGCTTCGTCATAGGCTTGACCCGGCGTAAAGTGGAAGCTGCCGTCGATTTTTTCGTCAAACAGGATGTCCTTCATCGGATTTTGGATATAAGGATTGACGCCAATGGCAAATTCCCCGATGAAACGGGCGCCCTCGTCTGTGTCGAATACTTCGTTGATCTTTTTCGTATCGTTGGCGGTCGCTTCGACGATTTTGCCATCCTTGAAGGTCAGCTTGATATTGTCGTATGTAAAGCCTTGGTAAGGAGACGGCGTATTGTAGGAGATGACGCCGTTGACAGAGTCGCGAACAGGTGCGGTAAACACTTCCCCGTCCGGAATATTGGCTTCCCCGGCGCATTTGATCGCAGGAATGCCTTTGATGGAAAAGCTCAGATCGGTGCCAGGACCTACGATGCGGACCTTGTCGGTTTTCTCCATCAGTTCGACGAGGCTGTCCATCGCCTTATCCATTTTTCCGTAATCCAGCGTGCAGACATCGAAATAGAAATCTTCAAAGGCTGCCGTGCTCATGTTGGCCAACTGGGCCATCGAAGCGTTCGGGTAGCGGAGGACGACCCATTTTGTTTCAGGAACACGCACATCCAGTACCGGGCGCGTGTGCAGTCTGGAACTCAACTGGATCTTGTCGCCGGGAACATCAGCGTATTCATTGATGTTGTCGCCGCCGCGAATGCCGATGTAGACGTCCATCTTCTTCATGAAGGACACGTCAGCCTCGCGCATGATTTCCAGTTGCTTTTCATTGGTGTGAAGAAGCAGTTCACGCTGAATCGTAGGATCGATCAGCTGTACGAAAGGATTGCCTCCTGCTGCATACACTTCCCTGATGACGGCGCGAGTCAGTTCGGAAACAGAACCGACGGCATAGATGAGAACGTTTTCACCGCTTTGTACGCGGGTCGAGTAATTGACCAGAACATTGGCCAGTTTTTCCAAACGGGGATCTTTCATGGGTGAGTGTACCTCGCTTTCAGTAGCGTTCATACAGTATTGTAACATGAGAAAATCTGGCTTTGCCAGAAACCGCTATGCAAGCGATAAAAAATTTTTTTCTTACTCGTGAAGAAAAGAAAAAAGCTACCCGTCGACAGGGCAGCATGCGTATGAAACGCGCTATTCAGGATCCGGTCCTAATATATATGCAATCATTGGCCCTTATGTTCCACTAGTGCTGATTAATTGTCACAAGAGCAGCCGACAATTACCAACAGGATAAACAGGATCAACACCAGAGTGAAGTCGTCAAGGTTGCCGTTAAAGATGCTACTCATTAAACATCCTCCTTTGTTTGTTAAGCGTCAGTGCTTACATCCATAACATATGGGTTTTCGCACAATGCCGTAACAAGGGCAAACGCCCATTTTTCCGAAGTATATTATTCTGAAAACATGGAAAAGCTAGAGGATACGAAAGTACGACGCGAAACGAAAGGATGGCATTTGTCATGCGCAAAGCCTTGTCCGGCATGGACCATTATTTTTTGGAACCCGTTTTGATCAACGTGGGAGAAGACTTCAAATCGATTGTGTGGAAAGCGCAATACGATATGGATTTTAATACGGAGTGTCTGTTCTGTTTTTCCGAAAAGATTACCGGGTACCGGGTCGAAGATGAAGCAGGACGCTCCGGAAAAGTCGCAGTCTGTCCCCATTGCGAAAAAGTGAACGCCATTTACGCTTGAGTAATCCAGGTAACTTTTCCCGCTGCCGCTAAGAAAAAAGGGGGAAAGGTTTAGCCGGGGGGACCATGCTCGCAGAAGGGCATGGCGAAATGGCGGCAACAACAGGTTTCATCGAAGATCCGGGAGCATCAGCCCCTGATCGGGCAAAAGCGATGTCTCTTACAGGGGCATCGCTTTTGCTTGTGTCTGCCACTCTATCCACCATGTACCACCCCTGTTTTAGCAGGATTGAACCCTGTTAAATCGAATACGTAAGGGAGCATACATAAGGCAGGATAGAGGTGAACACATGCACAAGAAATGCAGCCGCTGTGGGAGAGACATGGAGATCATGCTGCGAAATGTCGTGTACCGGAAAAGGGTCAAAATCTTGAATGTACCGGTGCAAGTCTGTCAGAATGATCACTGCTCCCATTCCCAGGTCGTCGACGTAGTCAAGGAAGACCTGAAAGAATTGATGGAGAACCTGGGCCAGTATCCGGAGCGGCAGAACATCGAATTTGAAGACGTGTCAGAACTCTCTCATTTGCTGGTATTGATTGCGAACCAAGAAGAGGATGCTACGGTTCGGCAGGCTTTGGAAGAGCGGGTAAATGAACTGTTGGACCTGTTTTTGCTTGCGCAATCGCTTGGGGATCAGGAGTGGATGCGAGAGCTCCGGCAGCGTTTGACCAAAATCATGATTTGACTGTGGAGAGTTGTCCTGTTTGCTAGGACGGCTCTTTTTGTTATCGCTTCAAAATGCGGAAAGAATGCTTTTCGATACGGAAAGAATGCATCGCGATTGTGGGCTGGCGGGTGCACCGGAAGCATGGACTTCCGCATTTCTTTTCCGTATACTATGAACCACATAGGAGTGATGAGAGGAGCGATACGCCAATGTCAGTAAATCAGCTTCATTCCCTGGAGGAATTGGACCAGTTTGTGTCGGAAACAGGCAAGCGCCTGCTGTTCAAGCATAGTACGGTCTGCCCGATCAGCACGACTGCCTACGAGGAATTTCAAGCATTTTTGCGTGAACAGGACGTGCCGTCAGCGGTTATTCTCGTGCGGGAGGATCGTCCCGTATCCAATGCCGTTGCCGAGCGTTTCGCGATTACGCACGAGTCCCCGCAGATTTTTCTGCTGGAGGACGGCCAGGTCAAATGGCACACATCGCACTGGAAAATCACCAAAGCTGCGATAGCCGAAGCGATTAACGGGTAAACCAAAAACGGGTTGGCATATGGCGCCAGCCCGTTTTTCTATTCGGTCAAACGTTTCTCTCAAAAGCTATTCCCAGTACAATTCCAGTTTGTCGCCCGCCTGCAGCTCGCTATGAAAAGAAGCGGGCTCTCCGTTTATCAGCATGACGAGCCTGGTGAGGCCATCCGTCCCCGGTTTTTCCAGCGAGACGTCAACATAGCGGAAGACATCGCTGAATACGGGCGCGGCAGGCTGTGTCGCCTTTACGGTAATGATCGCACCGTCCTCTACCCGTTCGTGCTGCTCGGCAGGGCGGCCATTCATCGTAATCGACAGGGAAGAAAGCGCGATCGATACGGGAGTGCCGTTGAAGTGGACGGTCATCGACTCCTGCACCCATTCCTCCGGCGGAATGACGTCGCGGATCGCCGGCAGCTCGAGCGGCTCCTCCCGGAAGATCAGCTCATCTCCAGGTCTGACAAAGTCGCTGAGAGAAGCTGCCTTGCCGTTTATCTCCACGACTGTCTGTCGGGATGACAAGGAATACTCACGGCCGTTTACGCTGAATTGAACGGTTTCGGCGGCCGCGTCGGCAGATGCCGCAGAAAGCATGCCGGATTCGCGCAAAACCTCTTCTACCGTTCGCGGCAAACGGATGACAACCTCGCTCCGGTCAGCCAGCTCGGCGTCTAGCGGATGGGGCTGGCCATTCACCAGCGCGATTGGGCCCAAGGAAAGCGGCTGGCTGTTTACGGTCAGCTCCAGCGTATCCAGCTTGTCCATCAAATCGATCACTTGAGCCTTGGCGTCTTCTCCGTCTGATCCCGCCTCTGCCACGATCCGGTCGCCTTCCATGATCGGTGCGTCCAGACCGCTAGCCTCTCCGTTTTTCATGATGACAGGAGCGGTTCCATGCCCGCCGGGGATCATCTTCATCCGGCCGTTGACGGTCAGGGTGATCGCCATTCCCGGACGGCCATGCAGACGGCGAATATCCAGACCGGCAGCGATCAAAGCGTCACCGACGGTCATTTTCCGCAGATCGAAGATGCGGATGGGACTGTCGTTGACGGTGACGGTTACGTACTTCACCGGATGCCGCTGTGCAGCGACCGCAATCCCTACTGGCGTTACGAATTCCGGTCCGTTCAGCAGCGGATGCTCGCCGACAAATTGGCGGATGGCATCCGCTCCTCTGACCGCGACTCGCGCTGCCGGCAGCCCGAGTGCCTCTGCGACCCGTTCCGTCAGCTTGGGTGTCAGGCTGCCGCCGCCGATCAGCATCACGGCTTGCGGAGGCTTGCCGTTGAGCTCGAGGATCTTCATCGCGATTTTTCCGGCGAGATGGTTGATCTCCTTGTCGATTGCTTTTACGATCTCTTCGCTCGGCAGCGTCTGTTCAAGTCCGAGAATATCCGTGAACGTAATCATCTCGGAGCCGGTGAGGGCGCGCTTTACTTCCTCGGCCATCGGGAAGTCGAGCAGGAATGCGTTCATGAGAGCATCGGTAATTTCGTCACCGGCGACGGGCACCATCCCGTACGCGGTAATCGCTCCCTCCTCGGTCAAGGCGACGTCAGATGTGCCGGCGCCGATGTCGACAAGCGCGATGTTCAGCCTGCGCATCGTGACCGGGATGAGGACGTTGATGGCAGCGATCGGCTCCAGCGTGAGCGCCTGCATGTTTAGTCCGCAGCGGTTCAAGGCAGCCAGCAGAGAATCCACGACGACACGTGGCAAAAACGTCGCAATCACGTCTGCACTGGCTGTTTCACCGCGCTGGTCGATCAGGTTGCCGATCAATTCTCCATCCAGAAAGTAATTGACCACGCTGTACCCGACACAGTAATAGCGAGTCACGTCCTGTTCGTTCAGCTCCTGGGCCAACTGTGCCTGTGCCTCCTGTACGGCGGAAAACTCCAATGTCAGGACATCGTCACGGGCAATGGCTGCGTGACGCGACAGATGAATGTCCATCCTCACGCGCTTTGTCCGAAGCGAGCGGCCCGCCGCAGCGACAGCTACCCGCTTGAGCGGCCCGTGCTTTATTTCCAACTCTTCTTTTATTTTTCCGATGACTTTGGAAACGGCGATCACATCGTGTATTTGACCGTCCAGCATCGAGCGTTCGTCGTGCTCGCGGACGGTGCAGTCAATCACGCGAAATTGTTCTCCACAGGGTTCCACGATCAGCCCTACTACGCTGCGGGTTCCGATATCCAAAGCAAAAATCAGCTCTTCTGACGATGATTGTTCATGGTCTGACAATGGGATGTCACTCCTCTTACCGGTGGAAATTCCGGGAAATGAATGTGTATGTTATTCGACTCGAAACGGGGAGAATCCTGTCGAATCAAGGAATCTTCTTATTCCTACAAGAAAATTTTGAAAACGCTATAAAATACTTCACAATTTACTTTCGCGCTTTTTGGCGCTAAACTGCTGACAAAGGGGTTTCGATCCATTATAATAAGCCTAATTTATTTCAAAAAGCCTACAAACTAGAAGAGAAGAGGAGAGTGGAGACGAATGGCACATGATCCAATCGAAACCATGCGCAAACAGATAGACGAGATCAACCTGGAGATTCTCGCCTTAATCAACAAACGGGCAGCTCTTGTCCAAGACTTGGGGAAGGAAAAGCTGAAGCAGGGGATCAATCGTTTTGATCCGGAGCGCGAGCGCGAAATGTTGAACCTACTGGTGGAAAACAACAACGGACCTTTTACCGACAATACCATCCGTCACCTCTTCAAACAGATTTTCCAGGCTTCTCTCGACTTGCAAAAGGACGACAACAAGAAAGTCCTGCTTGTGAGCCGCAAGAAGCAGCCGGAGGACACCGTACTTACCATCAAAGGAGTAGTGTTTGGCGGAGGCGAACCGCTTCTGATCGCCGGACCGTGTTCGGTCGAAAGCTATGAGCAAGTCCGGGCTGTGGCGGAAAACCACGTCAAACGGGGACTTCGCGTATTGCGCGGCGGCGCGTTCAAGCCTCGCACATCGCCTTACGACTTCCAAGGCCTGGGCGAAGAAGGCCTGCAGATTCTCAAGCGCATCGGCGACGAATTCAACCTCGTCACCATCAGCGAGATCGTGACGCCTGCCGACCTGGAGATGGCAACCAAATACATCGACGTGATCCAGATCGGCGCCCGCAACATGCAAAACTTCGAGCTGCTGAAAGCTGTGGGACGCCTCAATCATCCGGTTTTGCTGAAGCGCGGCTTGTCTGCGACGATCGAGGAATTTATCTACGCTGCCGAGTACATCTTGTCCGAAGGCAATACCCAAGTCATGCTCTGCGAACGCGGTATTCGCACGTACGAAAAAGCGACCCGCAACACGCTGGACATCTCCGCAGTGCCGCTTTTGAAGCAGGAGACGCATCTTCCTGTTTTCGTAGACGTCACTCACTCTACCGGCCGCCGCGATCTGCTCCTCCCTACGGCCAAGGCAGGTCTCGCTGTGGGAGCAGACGGTGTCATGCTGGAAGTCCATCCTGACCCGGATGTGGCCCTCTCCGACGCCAAGCAGCAGGTCAACATTCCGCAGTTCAACGAAATCGTGGATCAATTGCTTGCTTCGGGATTATATAAGGAAGCAAAGATTGCCGTAGAAAGATAAACCGCAAGCGGATAACTGAAACTGGATGCACCAAAAGAGCTTTCCCGATTGCGGGAAAGCTCTTTTTGAAAGCCGACACGCTCGAAAGCAGCTATAATGGAAACCTCCCCGCTAAAAAAGCGTATAACTAAGAGAAACAAAGGGGGGACGAGAAATGCTTGCAATGAATGCAGCCATGATTGTTTTTACGCTTTTGATTCTCGCATCTCTCGCTATAGCCGGCTACAAGGCATTTGTCCGCAAGCAAAGCATTTCTCACAGCTACACCCCGTTTGATTATATTGCCGGCCAGACGAACGTGGAGTTTCATGAGGAAAAGGAAGAGCAGGAAGAACACGCCGGTCAGGGAGACGGCTTCGATAAAAATGAACGTTCCAGGCGGTTCCGGGTGTAGCTGGGACATCCTTTCATTTGACGAAAAACCTCGCAACCAGTAAGCTAAAACATAACAGATGGACTTCGGGGGAAGGAGCATGTTTATGAGTGAGCAGGGCCATTGCTGTTCGTCAGAGCGGTCGACGCCGCGGGCAGACAAGATCAAGGCAAATATGATCTCCCGTCTGAACAGAGTTGAGGGACAGGTTCGCGGCATTCGCGGCATGGTGGAAAAGGATGTCTACTGCGACGATATCCTCAACCAGATCGCCGCCGTTCAATCTGCGCTGAATGCCGTCGGAAAAATACTGCTGGAAGGGCACATGAAAAGCTGTGTCATGGAGCGGATCCAACAAGGCGACAACGAAGTGATCGACGAGCTTTTGAAAACGATGAATAAATTGATGAAATGACGGGGAGCCGTGTCCGGAAAACAATTGCAACCGGACACTGCTTGTCGTATCATAGGTGCATACATTTATGAAAACACTATGAAAACCATAAAATGGGGAAAGTGAGGGTGTGTGATGCCGGTAACTATCTATGACGTGGCTCGGGAAGCA
Organism: Brevibacillus sp. FSL K6-6036; assembly: GCF_037964015.1. NCBI lineage: Bacteria > Bacillati > Bacillota > Bacilli > Caryophanales > Paenibacillaceae > Brevibacillus > Brevibacillus sp. FSL K6-6036. The sequence continues at coordinate 3,587,277 of NZ_CP150173.1, read as the reverse complement.
GGGGTCTCCATGGCGACAGTGTCCCGAGTCGTTAACGGAAATCCGAACGTAAAACCGCTGACAAGGAAAAAGGTCTTGGCTGCCATTGAGCGCCTCGGATACCGTCCCAATGCAGTCGCACGCGGTTTGGCGAGCAAGAAGACAACTACGGTCGGTGTCATCATTCCGGATATCTCCAGTTTGTTCTTTTCCGAATTGGCACGCGGGATCGAAGACATCGCGACGATGTACAAATACAATATTATTTTGTGCAACTCTGACCAGCGCCTGGAGAAAGAGCTTCAATTGATCAACACCCTGTTGGAAAAGCAGGTGGACGGGTTGTTGTTCATGGGAGCGGAGATTAAAGAGGATCACCTGCAAGCTCTGACTTCTTCCTCCGTCCCTACGGTGCTGGCAGCTACGAGAGACGCCGACAACACGCTGCCTTCGGTCACGATCGATCACTTCCAGGCTGCTTACGATGCCACCAAGGAATTGATCGACCACGGACATGAGCGGATCGCCATGATTACCGGGCCGATGAACGACCCGCTTGGCGGCTTGATGCGCTATCAGGGCTACAAGCGTGCGCTCGAAGATGCGGGTCTGCCGGTTGATGACGCATTGGTCACGCAAGGCAATCTGTTTTATGAGTCCGGCTTGCAGGCAACAGGCCAATTCCTCACACTGGAGAAACGGCCTACGGCTGTGTTTGCGGCCAACGATGAGATGGCCATCGGAGCAATTCACGCGGCGCAGGATGCCGGCCTGAACGTTCCCGAAGACCTCGAGGTGATCGGTCACGACAACATTCGATTGGTCGAAATGGTGCGTCCTCGCCTGACCTCGGTCGTACAGCCGATGTATGATATCGGTGCCGTTGCAATGCGACTGCTCACCAAATACATGAACAACGAACAAGTCGACGAGCATGTCGTTTTGCTGCCGCACCGGATTGAGTATCGGGAAAGCACCAGGCCGCGAGTGACAGCTACGAGCTAAGGCTGCATCACAGCAGCAAGAGGAGGACAGCAATGAGAATCGGAATAATCGGCGCCATGGATGAAGAAATCGCCTTGTACATGGAGAACATGACAGGGACGACTGCTTCTGAAAAGGCGGGGATCACATATTACGAAGGCGAATGGGAAGGCAGTACAATCGTCCTGTGCAAATCAGGCGTGGGAAAAGTAAACGCTGCTGTTACCACGCAAATCCTGATCGACCAGTACAAGGTGGACAGCGTCATTTTTACCGGGGTAGCGGGCGCGCTGCATCCGGAGCTGAACATCGGCGACATTGTCGTTTCGACAGACTGTATCCAGCATGATATCGATGTGACGCCGCTCGGGTTTGCGCCAGGGCAAATTCCGTTTACGGAGAAATCCGTCTGGGAGGCAGACCCGGGCTTGATCCAGCTGGCAGTCAAAGCGGGCAAGGAGCTCGAAGCCGGTGTTCAAGTCACGACCGGCCGTATCCTCTCCGGCGACCAGTTCGTGGCCGACCGCGAAAAGGTACAGCAGCTCCATCAGCAGTTTGCTGCCCATTGCACCGAGATGGAGGGGGCTGCGGTCGGACAAGTATGCTCGATGAACGGCATTCCCTTTGTCGTCGTTCGGTCGATGTCGGATAAGGCAGATGGCTCTGCACACGTCAATTTTCCGGAGTTTACCAAGCTAGCATCCGAGCGCTCCTACTCTATGGTCCAGCGTATGCTGAGAGCGATGACACCCGCAGTCATTGTGTACTCGACGAAAAACTGCATCGACTGCGATATGGTGAAAAATTGGCTGACCGCGAAGGGAATTGCCTTTGAGGTGCGCGATGTCATGACCAGCCGGACGTTCCAGGAGGAAGTAGAACGTTTTGGCTTCATGGGAGTGCCGGTCACCGTAGTCGGGGACAAGGCAGTAAAAGGCTTCCAGCCAGCAGAGCTGGAAAAATTGGTGGACGGACGTTCATAATCGTTTCGACAGTGAAAAAACCGGTCTCTGAGAGGCCGGTTTTTTGTATATGCGAAGGTAAAATTCCTCATTATTCTTGCGATTTGGTCAAATTCAGTCTCCATCTGTGATCGGCGCGTACATTTTGGCTCTCTCCAGCGTCACCCGATTTTTCTCGGTGATTTCGGCTCGGCGGGGGATCGGCGGAAACGGGGTGTCGAACAGCCTGTCCGGAAGCTTTTCTTCACTCAGAGGTTGCCAGCGGGCAAGCCAATTAACCGGCAAAGGCCCGTCTGCAAGTGGTTGATCGCTCATCTCGCTCCACAACAAGGTCCAGGCCCTGGGAACGACCCGCCAGATATCATAGCCGCCGCCGCCGACTGCGATCCATTTTCCGTCGCAATACTCATGGGCGAGTTGATGGGCCAGACGCGGGATTTCCTGATAAATCCTCATGGAGCAGGAAAGGTGCGTAAGCGGATCGTAAGCATGGGCGTCACAGCCGTTTTGTGTCAGAATGACATCCGGTTGAAAGCCTCTGGCCAGCTTCGGAAGCAAATCCCGATAAACATCGAGGAACGAATCGTCCTCTGTAAACGCATCCAAAGGGACGTTTACCGAATAGCCGTATCCGCTTCCATCTCCGCGTTCCGTCAGGTTGCCGGTACCGGGAAACAAGTACTTTCCCGTTTCGTGAATCGAGACGGTCAGGACGTTGGGATCGTCGTAAAAAGCCCATTGCACCCCGTCGCCATGATGGGCGTCCGTGTCGATATAGAGGACGCGCGCATTCCAATGCTTGCGCATATAAGCGATTGCCACGGAGCAGTCGTTGTAGATGCAAAACCCGGAAGCCCGGCCGCGGAAAGCGTGGTGCAGACCGCCAGCGGGATTGAACGCATGCTCGGCACGGCCGGTCATGACAGCGTCTACCGCTTGCAGCGTACCGCCGACGATCCGGGCGGAAGCTTCATGCATTTGCGGAAAACAGGGAACATCCTCCGTCCCCAGACCATAGCTGGCTGCTGCAGGCAGTTCTTTGTCGCTATGTCCCTGTTCGCGAACAAAATCGATGTAGCGCCGGTCGTGCACCAGCGCCAGTTCATCATCCGTGGCCATCCGCGGAGGCAGGATATCGGCGTCAGTCAGTAAGCCATAAGCGCTCATCAGATCATGGGTCAACAGAAGACGGCGCTGGTTGAAAGGGTGTTCATCATTGAAGTAATACTGGGTGTAGTCCGGAGAGTAGATCAGACGAGCGTTGCGGCTCAATGGCTGGTCCCTCCTTCCCCGGGCGCGATGACGGTGAAGCCATGGTCGCGCAGCTTTTGGACGATCGGGCGGGGGTCAATGGTTTGAGCGCGAAAGACGAGACTTTTCTTCGCCGGCTTGGACCCGGGGAAAACGACGATGCTGGATACATTGACCTGGGCTTCCCGGAACACCTGGCTTACTTCCGCAAGCATTCCCACGCGGTCGTCCACCTCCACCTCGATGTGCGAGCTCGGCTTGTTTACGCCAAAAAGCTCGATCAAGCTGTTGAACAAATCCGATTCCGTGATGATGCCAACCAAGCGGTTTCCTTCCACGACGGGAAGCGACCCAACTTTGGATTCGTAGATCTGCACGGCCGCATCCTCGATGAAATCCAGCGGATGGGCAGTGAGGACCTGGCGCTTCATAATCTCGGAAACGGGCTTGCCAAAAATGGTCTCGTCGTCTTTTTTCGGCAACAGAATGGAAGGGAGGGCTTCCCGCAGGTCGCGGTCGGAAAGAATGCCGACGAGACGTTCCTGTTCTACTACGGGCAGGTGTCGAATCTTATTTTCACGGAGCAGCTGCAAGGCTTCGCCGATCGTGGTCGTCGGACTTGCGGTGATGACCTGTCTACGCATAATGCTTTCGATACGCATGAAAGATTATCTCTCCATTCGTAATTGAGATCAAAGCTGACAGAATCTCGTAAAGCAGTGATGCCAGGAGCTAAAATAAGAAACGATTCTGAAACCGCATGGCGTCAAAGGCAGCCACGCTCTCCGGCGGGACGCGCTTGCCGATGCGGGCCATCAAACAGTTTGCCGGATGCGAGCAGATTTCCGGATCATCCGTAGCCATCCAGACCATTCCGGCGCTGCCCATCACTTTCTCCATCACTTTACGGTACTGCCACACATCTAGGCCGGTTCCTTTCAAATCCCAATGCCAGTAGTACTCCGTCGTAATGACGATATAATCCTCCAACGCGTCATCCGAGAAAGCCACCTCCAGCAGGGCTTTGGCCACGCCTCCCGCACGGATGCTCTGGCTCACTTCAATCGCTCCGAGCTCCAGCAGATCAGGGAGCCTGGCCTGGGACCACCTCTCCATCGGGTCCGGATAGAGAAAGGTAGCATAACCGAGCACGAGATCCCCGTCCCGGACGAGTACGATGCGACCTTCAGGCAGTGCCGCGATCTCCACCAGCGCTTTGTGCTGTTCTTCCGGTATCCGAAACGCCTTCAGGCCATCGTCAAATCGCATAGCCGCCAAACGATCCGCTGGAACGGGGCCCTCCACCAGCAGGCTTTTGCCGTTTATTGCGACATGCTTGGAGTAGTATCTCTTGATGTGTTCCATTCGGTCACCTCCCGTAGTAGGAAAACAGAGATGGCAAGCAAGCTACCATCTCTGTTGTGTGTTTCTCATCTCTAGCTGTATTCAGTTTAGTTCGCTGTTACGCTGTTGGATTGTGACGATTCTCCGTAACTATTTACGGCTGTGACATAGTATGAGCCGGCCACATCTCCGGATTTGTTGATATAGCTGGTACCCGTCACCGTGTCGATCAAAAGGAATCCGCTCGCAGGATCGGGACTGTAGTACACGTTGTAGGCAATGACCTGTTCACTGCTGCGGTTTGCCTTCCATTGCAGCTTCCAACCATCGGACGAGGTGGACATCGTCAAGGATTGGGGAGCAGAGGGCGGAGCATTGGAAGGCTGCTGGCCACCATTGCCTTCGTTCGTCTCGCCGGTTGGCGGTACCTGTACATCCGGCGGAATAGCATCAGGCTGTCCGATACCGTTTGGCGGCACGGGAACCTCCCATGTACCGGCAGAGGAGTCGGCAGAAGCGATCGCAGAAGGCGATGATTCTTGTCCGCTGATATCCACAGATGTGATGTAGTACCCGTTCAAGCCGCTGCCGCCTGCGTCTGTATAGGTAACGATTGCAGGATCCTTGACGGTAGCGATCTGCACGAAGCCCACTTGCGGATCGGCCCGATAGACCCGATAGCCGAGGAGATCAGCTTCTCCGCCGGATTGCCAGCTGAGAACCGTCTGATTGCCCGATTTGGAAGCCTTGACGTTGCTCGGCGGAGCGGGCGGACCACCCGTTTCCGTCCGGGGGTCTTCTTTCTCAGGCAGCCGCTGATCCCAATCCGGCGGCTTGGCTGAAGTCTTCCTGTTCTTGTCCGTGACCTCGAGCACTTGCTTGCCGTCTGGTGCCGGGTCTGGTGAACGGAAGAAAATTCCTTCTGTCACGAAATCGTCCGGCGTCCCTTCCTTGGCCAGATAGCGGACATTGTTGTATTCAACGATTCGTGCCCGTTGATGGGCATCGTCCACTTTTGTCGGGACAAACTGGCGATTAAACAGATCGGTTATCAGATGCCCGGCTTCTTTCGACAGCTCGCTCGGCAAAAGGCCCGACTTGCTGTCTATCGTAGCGCTGACGATCCCGGCCGGTTTTTTGAAAGTGGCATCCGGCGGCGACAGCTCGGGATACTTTTCGCCGATTTCTTTAATGATTTTGCCCCAGACGACCATCGGCACGTACTTGTCCTTGTCAGGCATCGGATACGGCTCATCGTAGCCGACCCATACGCCCAAGGAGACCTCAGGGGTATACCCGACAAACCAGAGGTCATTGGAGTTGTTGGTCGTTCCCGTCTTGCCTGCTACATCTACCTTGCGCGGCACGTATTTGCGAATGTGGTTGCCCGTACCGGCATTGACGACGGTGCGGAGCGTATCGGTGACCAGGTATGCTGTTTGTTCGCTGTACACCTGCACGGGCTGGCTTTCGTGACGATAGACGATTTTGCCCTGGCTGTCCTCAATCCGGTCGATGAGGTAAGCGTCGACAAACGAACCGTGGTTGGCAAAAGTAGCATAAGCATTGGTAATTTCTTCGACGGTCAAACCGTAGCTCAGACCGCCGATAACCCCGGTGGCTGCGTAATTGTCATTTTCCACCAGTGTGGTTACGCCCATTTTTTTTACGTACTCCAGAGCGGTCGGGATTCCGACTTTCAGGTAAGTCTTGATCGCCGGGATATTCCACGATTGGCGCAGCGCTTCTCTGGCGCTTACCACGCCCTGGTATTTGTTGTTCCAGTTCATGGGCATGTGCGATCCGTTGCGCCCGTCAGCGAGGACGAGCGGCGAGTCGTCGATCGGTGATCCAGGCTGCAGGATTCCCAGCTCAAAGGCGGGGGCATAGGCAGCCAAAGGCTTCATCGCCGACCCCGGTTGACGCGGAGCAGTCGCGTGATTGGTCTGCTCTACCTTGAAGTCGCGCCCCCCGATCATCCCCAGAATGGCGCCGGTTTTGTTGTGGATGAGCATTGCACCCACTTCTTCCAGCGCGTTTTCAATCTTTTCTGTCTTCCCGTTGGAACGGCGGATGGTGTAGGTCCGGTTTTGGCCGAAATTTTTCGGATCGGCTGCGATTTGCTGCATGAACTTGTATACATCCTTGTGAATCGTGGTATATACCTTGTAGCCCCGTGTCAGGATGTCGCGCCGTTTTTCTTCGACCAACTGGCGGTATTCATTGCGGCCGACTGTTTCCTTGTCGCGCCCTTTTTCTTTCAGATCGGCATCCACCAGTGCCCGTGCTGCGCGTTCCTCGATGTCCATCATCAGGAACGGGACCTCCCTGTAGGCCTGCTTTGTGGGCGCGGCCAGGCGGGGAGTGAGATCAGTCTTGAGGGCCTCGTCGAACTGTGCCTGTGTTATGTAGCCGTTCTCCTGCATGCGCTCGAGCACCATTTTCTGGCGGTCCTTGCCGCGCTGGTATCCTTCGCTCGTAAACGGTGTATACATCCCGGGGTTTTGAATCATTCCCGCCAGGTAAGAGGCCTCTGCCAAATCGAGGTCCTTCACATCCTTGTTGAAAATCCCTTTGGCAGCTGCCTGAACGCCGTAAACAACAGAGCCGTTCACGTTTTTGCCGAGATAGATTTCATTCAGGTAGGCTTCCAGAATCTGATCCTTGGAAAACATGCGCTCGATGCGGATCGCGGTGAAGATTTCGCGAACCTTCCGGGAATGGCTTACTTCCTGGGAGAGGATCGTGTTTTTGACCAGCTGTTGGGTGAGCGTGCTGCCTCCGGTTACGACCGGCTGGTTGGTAAAGTCCTGATAGGCTCCCCGCAGCGTGGATTGCAAGACCACTCCTTTGTGGTGAAAGAAATTTTTGTCTTCCGTCGCAATGACCGCATTGATCAGATGAGGCGATACTTCCGACTTTTTCACCAAACGCCGGTCGCCCTCGGCTGCACGGAGCGGACCGATCAGCGTACCGTCATTGTAGTAGGCAAAGCCGGTCAAATAGTTGGTGAAAATTTTCTCGGCCAACTCTGCTTTGCTGCGTACAGGCTCGTCCTTCACAAGGGCGGCAACGTAGCCTGCCAGAATTCCTCCTGCCAAAACGCCACCCATGAGTCCTAAGAGAAACAGGCCCGAGACGATCAGCGTCACCATTCGTCTGCGGCCTCGTCGGCGTTTTTTCTTTGTCGATTCAGAGGAAGAAGTGTGGTTGTTCGACATGATCTACGACCCCCTAGCATCCTGATTATACCATAGGAGGAACCGCGAGGATAGCAGGTCTGAGTTGACACCGTCGGGGCGTTATGCCAAAATAGCCTTATAATTTTTTGCGAGTAAAATGCAAAACAGCGTCGAACGGCGACAGTAGCAAGTGACAAGCGGATGAAAGGGAAAGTGGCATGGATCAGCCGGACGAAAGTGGCGGAGGATTCGGGCCGATTCCTGCAGAGAGCTGGTGGTCGGTGAAAATCAGCCCCTTGCACGTTGCGAATTACACGTCGGGAGCTTGCCGGTTATGCCGGACGGTGCAGGCCGTTATCCTGTATTCGAGCGGAAAAAATGAGCATTCTTCATTTTTTCAACTAGGGTGGTACCGCGGGTTCAATCTCGTCCCTATTTTGGGGCGGGATTTTTTTGTTTTTCACAAACTTATTTGAATAGGAGCTGTAACAGTGATGAGCAGTGAGCAAATCAATCAAACCAACGAAAAATTCACGCTGACGGAAGCGCAAAAGCAAGAGGTGGAGCGTCAGTTGGCGATCATTCGCCGCGGCGCGATGGAGATCATCCCGGAGGAGGACCTGCGCCGCAAGCTGGAGCGTTTCGTCGTTACGGGCCAGCCGCTGAAGGTGAAGCTCGGGCTCGATCCGTCCGCCCCTGACATTCACGTGGGCCATACGGTTGTCCTGCAAAAAATGCGCCAGTTCCAGGAGCTGGGCCATACGATCCAGCTCGTGATCGGCGACTTTACCGGCCGGATTGGCGACCCCACCGGAAAATCCGAGACCCGCAAACCGCTCACCGAGGAACAAGTAAAGGAAAACGCGAGAAGCTATGTGGAGCAATTCGGAAAGGTGCTCGATGCCAGCCGTGTCGAGGTCAACTACAATTCCAGCTGGCTGGCTCCGCTGACATTCTCCGAGGTTGTGGAACTGGCAGCCAAGACGACGGTTGCCCGCATGCTGGAGCGGGATGATTTTGAAAAACGGTACAAAAGTGAACAGCCGATTTCCCTGCATGAATTTTTTTACCCGCTGATGCAGGGATACGATTCCGTAGCGCTTCAAAGCGACGTCGAGCTGGGCGGTACGGACCAGAAGTTCAACCTTTTGATGGGACGCAACCTGCAAAAGGAATACGGTCAGGAACAGCAAGTGATTCTGACGATGCCGCTCCTTGAGGGCCTGGACGGCGTGCAAAAAATGTCCAAAAGCTTGGGGAACTACATCGGCGTCAACGAACCGGCCAACGAAATATACGGGAAAGCGATGTCTGTGCCGGATGAGCTCATGCTTCGCTACTACGAGCTGGCTACGGACATGAGCAATGAGGATCTGGAGGCGCTCCGGGCAGGGCTGGCAGACGGCAGCGTTCACCCGCGCGATGCGAAAATGAATCTCGCCAAGACCTTTGTCCGGATGTACCACGGAGAGGAAGCGGCGGAAGCGGCGGAGAACTACTTCAAAACCGTATTCCAGCAGCGGGCGCTGCCGACGGACATTCCGGAAGTAAAACTGGACGCAGCCGCGTATGAAAATGGCGAAGCGGGTATCGTCAACCTCGTCTTTGATCTCGGACTGGCAGACTCCAAAGGGGAGGCACGCCGGATGGTTCAGCAAGGAGCTGTCAAAATCAACGAGGAAAAAGTGGCGGACATCAACGCCAGTGTGAAGCTTGCAGACGAGATGGTCGTTCAGGTCGGCAAGCGGAAGTTTGCCAAAGTGAAGCTGGGGTAGTTGAAGCGTATCGTAGAATGGTTAGAGAGCTCCTGCGTTGTATTCCAAAGCACAGCGCCGGGGCTTTTTTCTTCGGGTCAGCTAAAACGAGGAATCGGCAAGGTCGCCGTGGAAGAGAAAAAGGGGAGTCCGAAGACTGTCGGAAATGGGAGTGGAAACGCATGGTGAAACGGCTGATCGAAGACTACGCAAATGGAAGTGAAAAGCTCCGCAGGTCCATCCACGGACTGACTACAGAGGAAATGAGCTTCAAGCCGGGGCCGGAAAAATGGAGCATCCACGAGATCATCGTACATATTTGCGATGCGGAGATCGTAGGCGTGCAGCGGATGAAGAAGGTATTGGCAGAAGACCGGCCGCTCCTGACCGGGTATAATCAGGATGCCTGGGCGCGTTCTTTGGGTTATTCGCAGCAGAATGCCGAGCGGGCCTTGCAGTTGTTCCAGTTGCTGCGTGAGGAAATGGCGTCTGTACTGCAGCGGGTGAAGGATGAAGAGTGGGGGAGAGAAGGCATTCACACCGAAGCGGGTCCGCTTTCGCTGCTGCAGTTGTTGGAGCGCTATGTCAACCATGTCCATGACCATCTGGCACAAATTGAGCGGGTAAAAGCGGCATATGCCGCCCGTTAGCCCTTAAATTCGGAAAGCACTTCTGTAAAGGCTGCGGAGAAAACAAAAAGAGCAGGCCAGTAATGGCACTGCTCTTTTTTTATCCGAAAGATTAACGGCTGTAGAACTCAACGATCAGAACTTCGTTGATTTCAGCAGGCATTTCTTCGCGGTCTGGCAGGCGGTTGAACGTACCTTCCAGTTTGTTGTCGTCGAACGTGATGTAGTTCGGCAGGAAGTTGCGTGCTTCCACAGCATCCTTGATGATTTGCAGGTTGCTGGATTTCTCGCGAACGGAGATCACGTCGCCTGGTTGTACGCGGTAAGAAGGAATGTTAACTTTTTTACCGTTTACCAGGAAGTGGCCGTGGTTAACGAGCTGACGAGCAGCAGGGCGAGTTGGAGCCAGGCCCATGCGGTATACCACGTTATCCAAACGGGATTCCAGCAGTTTCATGAAGTTTTCGCCCAATACGCCAGCCATTTTACCGGCTTGCTCGAATGTGCGGCGGAATTGCTTCTCGCTAACACCAAACATGTGGCGCAGCTTTTGCTTTTCTTGCAGCTGGATACCGTATTCGCTCAGTTTACGACGGTTGTTGTGACCGTGTTGACCTGGAGGAAAGTTGCGTTTAATGTCTTTGCCTGTACCATCCAGGGAAATGCCCAGACGACGAGCCAGTTTGTGACGAGGACCTGTGTAACGTGCCATGTTTTCATTCTCCTTTAAGTTGGATTCGCAGGTGTTTACTTCCGCGAGGCTAGTTTCGTCTTTAGCTACACGAACTTCGGACGGTAGCATTTCCGCATCGTGCTCCTTGGCAGGAGTTCAGCCGCAGCCTGCAAGGGACGAAACTAAGAGGGTCTACCTCCCGTTTTTACCTACAATCAATGCCACCCTGTACACATACAATCAATATTATCTTTTCTTTTAGGAGAATGTCAAGAAAAAATGGGGAGTTGCCTTGTTTGCAGCACGCGGCTGTCTGTCTCTTTTGCCTCTATTTTCTTCTCGCCATGTCCTCTTTCAGTGGCTCTCAGAATCGGGGATTCTCGTCCAGCTTGCTGCGCACCTCCAGGAATCGCGAAAAGGCGATGGCTGCATCGGCCCGGGAAACGGTGTCCTCCGGATGGAATTCCTGGCCGCTTTTCATGATGCCCAGCGAAGTGACAATCACGATGGCCCCACGATTTTTTGACTTGGCGATATCGGTTAGGTCGGACTGGAACATGTCCGAGTAATCCGCCAGCTTGCGATATCCAAGCGCCCGTACCAGCATGTCGGCCAGCTCTTCACGGGTGATTTTCTCGTCCGGCCGCAGCGAGCTTGCATTTCTGTCCAGAAGCCCGCGGTCAACCGCAGCCTCTACGGCAGCAAAATACCTGGATGTATTGGCCACATCGGCAAAGCTTGCCTTGCGTTCCAGTGAGATGCCAAACATCCGTCCCTGGTTCAGGCTGATCATCAGCATTTCGATCATTTCACCGCGCGTAATCTCTTTTTCCGGCATAATCTTTCCGTCAACAAGGGAGAGCGCATCGTACTCGTACATCAACAGCAGTTCCTTCTCGGCCTTGTGTCCATCCAGATCGGAAGGCGGAGTGCGATGCAGTTCAATCGTTTTCCCCGTCGCCGTGCTGCGCCATTCCCCGGATAAGGCATCGAGGAAGTACCCTTGCTCAAGCGGAGTGGTCGTCATGCGGTAGACCAGTTTGGCCTTTCGCTCCGGCAGAGGGGCGATTTCGACACCACCCTTTTGTTCCAGCGGTTTTACCGGGAGCTGCTCCAGCATGTAAACAGCTTCCGGCTTCGCTTCTTTCAGCCAGGCTTCTGCTGCTTTGTCGGCTGAGATGTGATCGCCGAGCCGGGATGGATAACTTTCCCGTCCAAAGTCGAGGTTGAATGACATCAGCTCGCCGCTTTTTTTGTCGTAGGTAAGATGGGCCGATCCCGAAGCTGCCGCTATGCCGTTTACCAAGCGGAGGAAGCGTACGGTGTAGGACGTGTCCGGCTGCTGTTCGCCCGTTTCTTCTTGCGGCGGATCGAGATAAAGCCGGTTGGCCCAGGTGGGCGCGAATTTTTTCAAGTCCTCAACCGCTCTCTTTTCGATTGCTTTTGGATTCGTCTCTTGTTTTGTAGCGGCCGCCTTCAGGGTATCAGGCAAATTGGTGTAAAAGCTGTACACATCGCCGGTGATGGCATCGACCGCAGCCGAAGCAAAAACCTGCTTCTCTTTATTTTCAAAATCGAGATTCCAGACTGGCCTGTTGCTGCGGTGGTCGCTTTCGCTGTAATTGGCAGAGCGAAGTGCATAGCCTTTCAGCCCAAATACCTGATCGACCAGAGAGACGGCTGCATCCTGACTGAGCGGTTTTCCGGCATTGCGAGGCGACAACGGCTTGCTGCTGGCCGGAACAGGCTCTTCTTCTGGCTTTGCCGGTTTCAGCTGGGGCGTCAAGAGAGTGCCGTCCGATCCGTCCAGAAACAGTTTGAAGGGATTGTCGTAGGCCAGGATCGGCTTATCCCTGTTTTCCCCTTGGGCTTCCCAAGGCACTACGTAGGACAGTGTGGGCTTCAGCGCTTTTTGGAAAAGCTCGGCCGCCTCTTCGGAAGATATCATTTTGCCAGGGCTTTCAAAGGTGACGTCATCGTTCCAGGAAACCGAGTAATTGGTCACCTTTCCAGAGGAGTCAACGGTAATATCCACAGAGTTGTCCGGGAACGGAATATCGTCCACGAGACGGACAAAGCGAAACGCATAGGAAGCGTCTGCATTCAGCGGAGTTTTTTGCACCGGCTGATCGTCATGGTACAGTCTCGTCTCCTTCCATTTCGACGGAACGTTGGCGGAGAAAAACTCCTCTGCTTTTTTCCGGGCGTCGTCATACGAAATGCGGTTGGCGTAATCAGGCTTGGATGCGTTCCTGTTGTACGATGAAAAGGACGTCAATTCTCCCGTGTCGGCGTTGATGCCCACACTGTAGGAGTGTTCGATTTCCGCATCGTTCTTTGATTTTTTTACCCAGTAAAACGTCCATTCCGGAAATGCCCGCCAGGGATCGGCAGAGCGGAAGGAGACGTTGTTGAGCTCCAGGCCGGCGGTCGAGACAAATTTGCCGGCAATTTTCATAGCCGCGTCTTTCGAGATTTTTGCCTTGCCTGATTGCGCCGAAGCAGGCTGGCCAGCCGACCCTTTGGAAGCAGGCATGGCAGGAGAGGCTGCGCTGGCCGCGTTTGCGTCTGCGGGCAAAGCTGCTCTCGTCTCCCCGTAAGCAAGCGACCCGGGAGCCAGCAGGCTGGCGGTCAAGAGAATCGATCCGGAACGGACCAACAGTGTTTTCATAATTTATCCCCCCAAGTTGTATCTGACATCTTGCCACTACAACTTCTGACGCAGGGAAGAGAAGCGGCGTTTCAATAGATTGGAAGAAAAACAAACGGAGGAGGAGAAAAATGGGAATTTTGTCCTGGTGCAAAAGCGAATCGTTATGGAATTGCAAACATTCATCTTATATAATAAATAAAGAGTTGTGAATACAAGCAGTACGGCTGAGGAGGAAACGCATTGCATACTGTCATCTACCTCGTTCGCCACGGAGAAACAGATTGGAATCTGGCTCGCCGAATTCAAGGCCACAGTGATATTGCCCTTAATGAATCAGGGAGGAGCCAGGCTCAGAAGGTAGGTGTCCGCTTTCGCGGTGAGACGATTCACGCCGTTTACGCCAGTGATTTGGCCCGCGCACGGGAAACAGCCCAGTGCATCGCCGAGAATGTCGGCTGCACCGTTTCCACTCTGACTACCTTGCGCGAGCGTTGCTATGGAGAGTGGGAAGGGCTGACCTATGAAGAAATCAAGGTCCGTTTTGCAAATATGGACGAGACAGCGTGTGGAATAGAGACGTTTGAGGATATGCAGCAGCGCGCGGCTGCCGCGTTGACCGAACTGGCCGACCGCCATGCGGGAAAAGCGATTGTCGTCGTTTCTCACGGCGGGCTGATTAACAGCTTCCTGCACGGTGTGACAGGCGGCCAGCAGGGAACAGGAATCACCCGAATCGACAATACGGGGATCAACGTGTTTCATTACGTTGACCGGCGATGGGAAGTAGTTACAGTAAATGATACGGACCATTTGGAAGACTGACAAAAAGTGGAGAGAGGGAGTATTGCGTGTCAAGTAAAATGTTGGGGAAGTTGGAAACGGTCTTTTCCTACATGGCCCACTTCATGCTGCTATCCTGGCCGGAAAAGCGCCCGGGCATTCTATTCTTGACAGATTCAGCCGGAATCCTGGTATCGTTCATGGAAATGCAGGTCGGCCAATCCTGGAATCCCAACAAACTCTGCCTCCAGGCGGGCAATAAGCTCATCGACGAACCCCACTCTCCTGTCTCCCAAGCGTTGCGTACAGGAGAGATTTCCGTACAGAAATCCGGAGACGGCGATTTGGTTTGGGGAGCGTTTCCGTTAAAGGAGCATGACGGCCGTATCAGAGCGGTGATTGGCATGGTCGCGCCTCAACAGGAGATCGAGTTCGAGCTGGCTTCGTACATGAGGGGGCTGGAAGCGTTGATTCGGATGGGCTATGACGCATATATTCAGCATGCGACGAGCGACATCATCATGAAGCTGAACCGCCATGAGAGTACGAAGGACCTACTGGAATGCTTGATTCATCAAATTGCCGAAATCATCCAAAAAGGCAGCGTATCCGCTGTAAAGCTGACCGAGGTCGGCACCCTGATCGTGCCGGAGTATTTTACGACGCAGGCAGTGGATGGAAAGGGATGCCACATTACGCAGTTGGCTGCGCGTTTTGCGGGAGTGCCGCTGACCCCCTCGGTGGAGGATGGCTATCGCACCGTCATCCTGCCGATTACTTGTGAAGGAAGACCGCTGTACGCCCTGTTTTTACATCTATCTCCCGAAGAACGAGAAACGTATGACGAGCGGGACGTAGCATTTCTGCAAGAGGTAGGCGAAAAGGCGAGCTACGCCCTCAAAAGAACGATGGTAGCCGACGACTTGCGAAGGGATGCGAGCAAAAAAGATCTGCTCTATCAATTGATGACCAAGATCCAGGCGTCAATCGATGTAAATGACGTACTGAACGAAATCATCAGCAGCATCCGATCCTTGTATCCGCACGCCGTTGTTGACCTGTTCCTCACCGTCGAAACGAATGCGACGACACCGGTTAAGCCGCTCTCCTTCCAAGACGAGGATTGTTCCACAAGCACACGCGCCTATCTGGAAGGAAGCCTGGTCATGGACTACGAGGAGCGGGATGGAGTCACGGTAACCGTGCTTGCCGCACCACTGCTAGGCAAACAGGGCATTTACGGGGTATTGCAGTTGACTACGGACAGGACCGTTTTCTTAAGTCCACATGAGACGGAGTATATCTCGATTTTGGCTGAGACGGCGGGAAAAGCTTTTGAAAACGCCCAGTTGTATCAGCAATCCCGCAATCTTATCAGAGAATTGCGTTTGATTAATGAGATGGCCAGACAGCTGAATCGAAGTCTGAATTTGCAGGAAATCCTCGACTTTGTAACCAAGATGCTTCTGGAGACCTTTTCTACCGAATTTTGCGCCATTTTACGCAAGGAGCAGGGAAAGGAAACCTTTGAAGTGATTTCTTCTTCCCATCCCGAGTGTCAGGGGCGGATTATCCAAGCCGGAGAAAAGCCGATTTCCGAAATACTATCAAGCAAGCAGGCCCTGCTGCTCGTACAACCTGGCTCCGGGCCGCTGTCCTTCTCCTTGCTGCCTTGTTCATCCGTGACGCCGATTGCGTCCCTGATGGGTGTTCCGCTGGTCGTTGAAGGCGAACTGGGAGGCGTCCTGATCGTTGCTGATTCTCGCCATCATTTCTTTAGTTTTGACGATTATAAGCTTTTGGAAATTTTCGGACAGCACGCCAGTTTAGCCATGACCAATGCCATGCTGCATAACGAAGTGGAGCGGATGGTCATCACAGACAATTTGACCGGGCTGTACACGCGGCGCTATCTGAATGAACGCGTCCGGGCCTCTCTCGAAAAGGACGGCTTTGGCTCGTTGATTCTGATGGATATTGACTATTTTAAAGTCGTCAATGATACATACGGCCATCAGGTAGGGGATGAGGTTTTGATCCAGGTCGCCAATCAGATCAAAAGCCATATCAGGGAAAGCGACATCCCCGCGCGCTGGGGAGGAGAAGAGCTGGCGGTCTATCTGCCCCGGGTAGACAAGCTCACTGCACAAGCGATCGCAGAGAGGATTCGCTCTTTTGTTGAAAAAGAGACTTCTCCAAAAGTTACGATCTCTTGCGGTCTGGCCAAGTGGAGCAAGGAACGAAACAGCGATATCAGTGTGGAGTCCCTGTTTTATCAGGCGGATATCGCTTTATACGAGGCAAAAAACAAAGGGAGAAACCAGGTTATATTAGCGTAGGAGCCGTCTGGGCTCTTTTCTTTTGGAGAGACGACGGGAAACAGGAGGGCTACAATGACGACAGAACGTCCAAACAGACAAGCGGCGGAGGTGGCAAAGGGGGTCTATTTATTGGAAATCCCCACCCCGTTTTCCGTTGGTCCGGTGAATCTATACGTGATCAAGGGAGAGCGTCTGACTTTGGTTGACACAGGTCCGCTGACGGATGAGGCGTGGGAGACTTTCGTAGCGGGTCTGAAGTCAATCGGCATCCGACCGGAAGAGATCGAGCAAATCGTCCTGACGCATCATCACGTGGATCATTGCGGACAACTGGAGCGGATTCGCCGGGTATCGGGCGCATCTACTCTCGCTCATCCGCTGGCCATTCCGTATGTAGAGGTGGACGAGGACTTTTTATCCTTTCACGACCGCTTTTTTTATGATCTGTACAAAGAGAGCGGCGTACCGAACGACAAGCTGATCATCATTCAAAAGTACCAAAAGCTGATGATGACCTTCTCGGAGCGAAGCCGCATTGATGTACCGCTCAAGCACGAACAAACCGTTCCCGGCCTTCCCGGGTGGCGCGTTTTATACACGCCGGGCCACTCCCAAAGCCATCTTTCCCTGTACAGGGCGGAAGATCGGGTCATGATCGCAGGCGATCACATCATCAAGCGAATCTCGTCCAATGCGTTTATCGAACCGCCCCGCGATCAGTCGGCTGCGCGTCCGCTGACCCTCGTCCAGTATCGGACTGCACTGCAGATGTGCGCGGATATGGAGATTGATTTGGCATTGTCCGGACACGGGGAGCCGGTTGTGGGCCACCGCGAGCTGATCTTGCAGCGCCTGCAGAGAAATTGGGAGCGGACCGATATGCTGCGGCACTTGCTCGCTGAAGGGGAAAAGACCGCATATGAGCTGACCGCCATGCTATTCCCCATCCTGTATGAAAAGGAACTCCCTTTGACGCTATCCGAGACGTTGGGACATATTGATTTGCTGACGATCCTGCATCAAGTGGAATGCAGAAAAAAAGAGGGGGTTCTCTATTACTCGTTGTGAGTGAATGAAGGTAAAGGGACGCTCTCCGGCTGCCGGATCTCTCAAGCAGAATATCAAGCAGAATAAGCCTTTTCTTCCTCGGAAACCCTAATGGCGACGAAGAGGAGGGACGAAGATGCGCAAAGGATGGAGCATCGTGATGCTTGCCCTGCTTTGTGGAGGCCTGACCGGCTGCAATCAGATGGGGGTCAAGCAAAATGCGGATTCCGCTTTTGAACAGGTCCGTGACCGTTTTTCAGAGCAGCAGGCTTTTGCTTTTCACGGCACGACCAAGCTCGTGACAGGCGATACCGCCAACGGCAACGTAGTCAGTTTTTCCGGACGCAAAACAGGCGATGACATGCTGATGAGAGTCGATTTTGCCGTTCCCGAGCAAAAACAGGCGAAAAGCGTGTCGCTGCTGAGCAAAAATGAACAGATTTACGTTCGGACAGAAGGAAGCGCCGGTTGGAAAAATACAAGCGGCCAAGACACGGTCTTTCGCCAGGAAATGAACAACTGGGATCCAGTGTTCGCTATGGAGCAGATCAATCAAATGAAGAAAAGCGTACTGCCCCTGCAGGATCGCGCCCCAGAGGATGACATCGAAGCAGTGCGGATTTTGATGGACTCGACGAAACTGAAAAGCTGGCTGGCGGAGCAGATGAAAAGTCAGGCGAGCGCCCGGACCCAGTCTCATGCCGGTGGCGCTGCTGTCTTGCAGACAGAGGCAATTCACCAGCCTCGTTTGAAATACGCGTTGACGCTCTCGGACGGAACATGGAACCGGCCGCGGACGGGAGCCACGATACAGGCGACCGAACCGCCAGTGGACGAGATCATTGACCAGATGGAGCTGGAAGCGGAATACACCATTTACTACAACAAAAATACGAAGCTCCCGACCAACATGACGATGTCCATACGCTCGGAATACGATATGAATGACCAGCGAGTCCGCGAGTATACGCAGGTGGAGACATACCTCCAAAACTACGGACAGGCCATTCCGGTACCAGACCCGACTGCGGCGGGGGCCACAGGGTAATTGGCTTTATGCGGGCAGCTTTCCGTATACGTTCACTCTTGTGCAAGAAGGGAGAGTGGACGTTTTTTTATGCGGACAAAAAGATATTCAGCCGGTAGTGTCATACGATCGCAGCTGTTGCAATAGGGATGGCATAGTTTAGCTCGCCACCGCCTTCGGGAATATCGTATGTAACGATTGACGGGACTTCAGCGTATTTCTTCATGGAAAAGCTTTTGGTCCTTTCCTTCGAGGTTGAAAATCTTGTGCCCTCTGCTCTATAAGGACTGCGAAAAGAAGGGCGGCAGGGAAAGTGTGACCAACCAGAACTGTCGGATAAATCGTTGTAGTGCATGCAGGTTTCCTCTGTCATACTTTTATCATACTTGAAATTTCTGCAGGAGGAATCCTGGAAAACTTTGTCGAACTACTAACAAGACTATCTTTTTATGGCGAATGGTCTGTAAAATGAAGTAAGATACCTCCTCTGCGACCTTCATCGGAATGGCGGAGCGAGGAAAGGGGCAGGCAGAATGGACCAGACCAAATTGCGCATTTTGTCTGCAGCAGCAACCCTTTTTGACCAAAAGGGGTACCATGGAACCAGTGTCAGACAAATTGCTGAAGCAGCCGAAGTGAATGCCGCCCTGATTTCGTATCACTTCAAAGGGAAACAGGGTGTTCTCGAAAGGCTGATTTCTTACTACTTTGAAACCTTGTTTCAACAGCTGGAACAGCTCGAGGAGAGCGAGAAAGACCTTCTCCCGATGGAAAGACTGGAAGGGGTCATCCGGCTTTATGTCACATTTCAAAGCGAGCACGCGGCAACGACAAGGCTGATCCAGCGAGAGCTGAGCGTGGAGTCGATGTTGGCCCGTGAAGTGATGACGCTGTATATTAGCCGCTGGAAACACGGAATCGCAAAACCGATCGAAGAAGGGATTGCGGCCGGCGTTTTTATGCCTGTGTCTGTGGAACACGTCCTCTTGATGACAGCAAGCCAATTGATATATCCTTTTCTCCATCCCCAAACAGTGCGGGAGGTTTACTATCTGGAGCCTGCTTCGGCAGAATTTGCAGAGTGGCTGCTTGCCGAAATCATGCGTTCTTTGCATGGATGGCTCTGTTTGCCTTACAATCAGCAAAAGTAAAAACAGCTTTGCCTACAGGGAATTTTGACGCTAAGGGGTTGTCCTAACCGTGAAGAAGAAATGGATCCTGCTCTGCCTTGCAGGAATGATGTTATATAGCCAACCGGCATTGGCCGCGCCTTTCCCGGATAAAACGGATGCAGTCGTACAGGACGCAGGAAAATATACGAAACCAGAGGATCAGAAGAAACTTACAGAGGCAATCAAGCAGCTGCCGGGTACATACAAGGTCGTCGTCGTCGAAAGCACGCAGCCAGAGGCGCAAAGCCCAGACGAGTATGCACAGAAGCTGTACGACAACTACAATTTGCCGGAAGATGCGATGATGATTGTGCTGGATATCAATACCGAACAGCTCGGTGTTTATGCCGGTCCTGCGCTCCAGGCGAAGGGTGCCAGCATGACGATGCTGCATGACAAGGTGACGGCTTACTATGAGCCCTTTCGGAATCAAAAGGATTACTTGTCCGGCATCCAGACGTTTCTCGATGAGGTTGCCGCTGAACTAGACAGACAGCAAAATCAAACGCAGCCTGCCAATAACCCTGCTGCAGATGAAAGCACGCAGGAGGAAAAAGCCGAAAAGCCTGCTTGGGCCAAGCTTCCTTGGTGGTTGTACGCCATTGGGGCCGTCTTTGCAGCTTTGTCTGTCGGTCTGATCTACGCGATGATCAGACGCCGGGCCATTTTTGCCCAAGTGGATGATGTAGAGGATTGGAAAGACGAGCTTGTCGAGAAAATCAACGTAATGGAGATGGACAAGCCGCTTCGCCGGGCTTCCGGAAAGACGGAAGAGAAGTACATGTTCCTGGCAGACCGCAAAGAAAATCTGCTGCGAAATCGCATACCGGATGTCGATATGATGATACTTGACGCGGAGGAAGCATGCGACCGCTTCCGCTTCAAGCTGGCCTTGGGACTGCTGGACGAGGCGAGAGAGACGTTGACCTCCATCGAGCAGGAGCTCAATGACTTAAAACAAGACACCGTCAAAGTGGTAACGACAAAAAAAGAAAGCAAGCTCGCTATCCCGGAAATCGGCAAACAACTGGAGCAGGTGGAGCGCCGCCTGTCCGATCTGCGTCTGGAGTACGGATTGTCGTTCCATGAGCTCAAGGCCGGACTGGATGAGGCCTACGCCATTCGCACCCGAATTAAAGAAGTGCGGGCAGACGGCGACGATGTCGCTGCGTACGATCTTACCTTGAAAGCGCAAAAGATTTTGGGCAGGATCACAGATGCGATCGATAGCATTCCGAAATGGAACGAGCGTATCCGCAAAGAGCTTCCCGAAGAGTACCGCCAGCTGGAGGAAGGAATTGCACAAGCGGCAAGGGACGGATACGATTTGAACCGAAGTGTGCTGGACAACTCTCTCCTGCAGGCAAAGCAGCTCATGATGGCTGCCAAGGCTGCTTTGGAGGAAGGGAATCTGGAGATGCTGGAGACCCACGTGAAGGCATTTGAGGTTCTGCTTGACTCGACCTATCAAAGTATCGAAGAGGCCATCCTGACCGAGCGAAATGGAGCCGCCTCCGCTCAAGTGGCAGCGGCTGCTTCCCCGACTGCTTACCCGGCTGAAGCAGAGTCGATGGAACCGGAGATTATCGGTTTTGACATAGAGAGATCTGCTGTCTCTACTGGTCACCAAGAGAAGGCCGGCCAAGAGAATACGATCGAAGAACATTCAGAGAGGGAAGGCAGTACACAAGCGGCTCCTCCAATCAGCCAGGAAGCACTTGAGACGATGGCTGCAGCAGCACCTTCTGTCGAACCGGATGTGGCCCGTTTGCAAACGGAGCCGGAGATCATCGGTCAGGTTTTGCCTCCGGTACAAGAGATGCGGGAAGAACGGCCTTTTGCAGGGGCTGCCAATGAAATAAGCGGCGCGGAGCGGGCAGAGCTGTTGAACAGTGCCGTTGACAGGAAAAAGGACAACGCCGCAGCTCCCAAGCGTCAAGAACCGGACTATGACGAGGACGACGAGGAATACGAGCTCGTGATCCCGAAAATGGCTTCGGATTGGCAGGAAGAAGAAGCGGAAGAAGAGGCGGAGCGCCTGGTGATCGAGACCGAAGACGAGGCGTTGGATGAGCTGGAACGCATCTCCAATGCATTGGTCCGGATTCGCCAGCAGATTAAGCGAAGCTATTTGCCGGGTGTACCGGAGCATTTGAAGTACTTGTTTGAAGACATTGTGCAAATTTTGGCCCGCATCCAGGCAGTTATGGAAACGTATCGCTATGACATCGAGGAAGTCGCGATGCTGATCAACGATGCCAATGAGTTGCTGCTGGAAACGGAGCGTTTGGCCGAGCGGACGATTTCCGACTGCCAGCAGGCGGAGGGGGCCATCCAGTACACCAATCGCTACAGAAGGCAAAATCGGCAGGTAAACGAACTTTTGACAAAGGCCGAACAGGCATTTCGCCAACTGTTGTTTGCTGAAGCGTTCCAATTGGCTGAAGAAGCCCGCCTGATCGTGGAAGGCGATCCGGAAGAGACGGAAACGCGCTGGCTGCTGCGGCGCAAGAAGAAGGGGTGAAGCAGCTTGCTCCTGCCCATTTTCCTCCTCGCCGGCGGGATCTTGCTGATGATCCAGCCGCGAACCAAGCGGTGGCAAGCGCGTTTGCTCGCCCACTTCAACGGAAATGAACAAAAGGTCAAACAGAGAGCAAACACCTTCTTTTTGTTAGGGTTCGCGTTTATCATGGCAGGACTCGCCTTATTGTATCGTGTGACAACATGATAATCGCAAGAAACACGGCTTCGCCTTTCAGTGGCGAAGCTTTTTTTGCGCGGTGCCCATATTCTCAATGCGTACAAGCGGAAAAGAGCGGTTTGCACACAAAAAAAAGAACGTCGACTGTTGGATCGACGCCCATCTAGAAAGATAAAGGGAGTAGAGGTGTGAGAATCGGAATCCTACTGCTAGGGGGAGTAGAAATCCATTCACTCTTCTTCGAAAAAGAGTACCCACAAGCTAGTTTCCCCGTATAGAAAAAGCCTAAACCTCTTCGAGAAAAAATTGTAGAAATTTTATCCGCGTTTCTCCAGCGCAGCTTGGGCACTATGCGTACCGGCGACATATCCCGAGGAAAAAGCGATGGTAATGTTGTATCCGCCCGTATGAGCATGGACGTCCATCACCTCTCCCGCGAAGAAGAGTCCCGGCATCAGCTTGGATTGCATCGTCCGTGGATCGATTTCCTTGACGCTGACACCTCCACCGGTAATAAACGCTTCCTGCAAAGAAAGCGTGCCGGTGATCGTCAACGGAAACGCTTTGATCAACTGGGCGAACTCTCTCCACTGCTGTTTGCGCATGTGGCTCAGCGTCGTTTCTTCGGAAATACCCGCCATGGACAAAAGAATCGGGATCAGTCTGTCCGGCAGATAGCCTTTGCAGACGTTTTTCACAGCCTTTTTGGGCTGCTCCTCCAACAAGCGCCAGCTCTCTTCGGCAACTTCGTCAAGATGCTTGTGAGGCATCAGGTCAATCGTCAGAGGGAGCGGGACCTGGCCGTGTTTCTTCTGGGTGACGGAGACATAGTGTCCCAGACGCAGGGCAGCAGGGCCGGAAATGCCAAAATGGGTAAAAATCATGTCGCCTTCCTGCGTACTGACCTTCTTTTTCTTTTTCGGATCATACAAAGTCAATTCCACTTCGCGAAGCGACAAGCCCTGCAGCGATTTGTCCCGGATAAAGGAATCGGCAGCAATCAGCGGCACTTCGGTAGGATACAGGTCGGTAATGGTGTGACCGGCATCCCGCGCCCATTCGTAGCCATCTCCAGTAGAGCCTGTCTGCGGAACGGAGCATCCGCCTACCGCGATTACCACACAGGGTGCTTTCAGATGCTCGCCGCTTTTCAATAGCACGCCGTCCGTATGGCCGTTCTCGTACAGCACTTTCTCCACGGGACTGTTTAAGCGAAGCTCGACACCCTGGTTTTTGATCCGCTCGATCAGAGCGTTCGCCACCGTCACAGCTTTATCGGTGACGGGAAACATGCGCCCGCGGTCCTCTTCTTTTAAGGCAACGCCCAGCTCTTCAAAGTACCGGATAATGTCCTGATTGTTAAATTGAGAGAGTGCGCTGAACAGAAAGCGTCCGTTTCCGGGCATTTGCTTGATCAGCTCGTCCAGCTCCTTGGCATTCGTAACATTGCAGCGGCCGCCTCCGGAAATGATCAATTTGCGTCCGAGCTTGTTGCCCTTCTCCACCAGACAGACACGGGCCCCCTGGGAAGAAGCGGCAATGGAAGTCATCAGTCCGGCGGGACCGCCGCCAATGACGATGACATCGTAGTGACTAGCCTTCATCAGTTCTCGTCCTTTTTTCTTAGGGTATGATTGTACGTCTATTGTAGCACAGGAAAAGGAGCGAGCCTATTTTGCCCCGGCAAGCCTCTCACCTTGCAGCACGTCTTCAAGGGAACGCTTTTCCAGAATGTAAGAGGCGGTCGACTGCTGCCGGCAAATCCCGGTTACGATGTACCCTTTGGAAAAGTAGTGAGTGAACAGCTCGCGCGTGGCTTCCCGCCAGGCAGCGGCTGCTCCCATATCCGCCTGTTTGACGGCCTGGAAGTGCGCAGGAACAGGAAGCGACAAGCGCTCCTCCGATTGATCCAGATGTATTCCTGCTGGCTGCACGACACCGTTTTTCTCCTGATAGAAAAGGACGGCCGGAAGCCCGCTGGCGTCAGGTCGAACGCTTTTGCCGGCGTGGTGCTGCATGACGCGGTCGCTTGCGATATGCCAATCCAGTAAAAAACGGTCGGTCGGCAGACCCCGGTTCATATCATCTGCCAGTTCTCCGTAGCAGTTTGGAATATAGCGATGAACCACGCCGCCCAACTTGACCAGATTCAGGTAGGCATTGACCGTCTCAAGCGGGTCGTAGGTCCAGGTAATCCTTCGGTAGCCCTCCGCCAGTGCTTCGCTGCGCTGCATCCATTTCATCTGCACCCCCAGGCCTTGCTTCCGGTATTCAGGCAAAAAGCCGAGCATATGCGAGCAGAGATGCAGCTCCTGATCCGTGTAGCCGGGAAAGCTGTAGAGAAAGCCGATCATGCGGTCGCCGTCGAAGGCGCCAAGAAACAATCCGCCGAATTTGGCCAGTGTCAAGGTCATATGGCTAGGAACGACAGATGATTCGCTCCAGACTGCACTCTCCAGTTCCTCCAGCTTTTCCAGATCCGTTTTCTCTGCCAATTTTCGAAAGGTAATATTCATCGGCGTGCCTTCCTTTCCATTCCGTATCCATAGCATGTGACAGTTAACCATTCGCTCCGGGAATTCGGGATTCCTGCACATCGGGTGTTGCAGTACGGGATGGCAGGTTGCATCCCGGCAGTCCCTGATCAATAATAAAAGGGATGTACGAGAGAAGGGGGTACTGGTATGGAAAACCAGTTTCAATGGAACCTATGGAAGCGACTGACGGAAGCACCGGGCGTATCCGGCTTTGAAGGGCCTGTGCGCGCGATTATGCGGGAATACATAGGAGCATATACGGATGAGATTGTTCATGATCGTCTGGGAAGCATGTTTGGAGTTATGCGCGGCAACGAAAATGGACCGAAAATTATGGTCGCCGGACATATGGATGAGGTCGGGTTTATGGTCACCCGCATTTCGGAAAAAGGATTTCTGTCGTTCCAGACCGTTGGCGGCTGGTGGGGACAGGTTCTGCTTGCTCAGCGGGTACAGGTGATTACGCCGCAGGGAGCGATCGAAGGGGTCATCAGCTCGATCCCGCCGCATGTACTGAGCGACGACCAGCGCAATCGCCCGATGGATGTCCGCAACATGTACATTGACATCGGGGCCGATTCCCGCGAGGAGGCGGAAAAAGCGGGAGTTCGTCCGGGGCAGCAGATCGTTCCGGTATGCCCGCTCACCCAGATGGCCAACCCGCGACGGATCATGGCAAAGGCGTGGGACAATCGCTACGGCTGCAGCCTCGCTGTCGAGCTGGCCAAAGAGCTTCACGAGCATCGCGATCATCCCAATGTAGTCTATGTCGGAGCGACCGTGCAAGAGGAAGTCGCGGGTACACGGGGGGCCAAGACCGCGGCCGGCATGATTGACCCGGACCTGTTCCTGGCAGTGGACGCCAGTCCGGCGGGCGACATTCCCGGAGTAAGAGAAGGCGGAGGAAAACTAGGCGGCGGCGTTCTGATGCGGCTGTATGATCCGATGTACATCATGTCGCCCAACCTGCGCGATTTCCTCATCTCTGTCTGTGAAGAAGAAAACATCCCTTACCAGATCTACATCGCCAAAGGGGGCACCGATGCGGGCGTCGTCCAATATCATGGCACAGGGGTACCGTCTGCGGTGATCGGCATTCCGTCCCGCTACATTCACAGTCATGCGGCAATCATCGACCGGGATGACTATGAGGCAGCGAGGAAGCTTCTCTTTGCCGCTGTAAAGAGGCTTGATAAAGCGACATATGAAAGCATCCTGCCGCGATAGGGAAGGAGGAACAGGACGATGCAGGCCATAACCCTTTATGTAAAACAGCAGGGTGAACAGACCTCGTACGAGTACAACATTTACGATAACAAGTTTTCGCCGAGCAATCTGGCTGTGCGGAAAGTGTTGATGGCCATGCTGGAAAGCGTCCGTCAACGCCTGACCCATCTGGAAATCGAGTACAATGATCAGATGCTCGCTGACAATTGGGGGGCAAAGCGTTCTGCGGAGTGGCTGGTTTTTTTGGGGGCGACGCGAGACAGCATACGCGAAAACCGGAGCGGCGATGTGATTGTCAGCAGACAATTTCGGGCTCCGATGACGGCTGAGCGGTATGATTTCTTTTATACGCTGACCGATATTTCCACGTTTCCGCATTATCGGCTGCAGGAGAACGAGACAGACCGGATTGTGTTCTACTTCTCCCGCTATCTGCAGCTCATCGCGCCGCAGGAGGAAGCCGAAGCTTTTCTCGCAAAGTTGGAGGAGCTTCATCTTCCTTATAAATTAGTTCGTTTGGATTAAAAATTCCCGATTGCCAGCCCGGCGTCGAAAAACAAAAGCCATTTAGCCGTTTCCTTTGGCCAAATGGCTTTCTTTATGCTCAAAGCAGCAAAAGAGTATGGATTTCGCACATCCATTCAACTGCTGACGCGATGGATATAGGGCATTCCGTTTTTATCATGAATCCGGTCAATCATTTCAGTGACTCGCGAGATGTGGTGAGCATGGAAGAAGGTTTCTTCTGTCATGCACCGAAAAAAGGCAGCCACTACTTCCGGGCAAAATTGTGTACCGGCATTGCGAATAATCTCGTCGCAAGCTTTGGAATAGGAGAGCCCTTTTCGGTATGCGCGGGAGGATGTCATGGCATCAAACGAGTCTGCGACTGCGGCCACCCTTGCCAGCAGCGGAATTTCCTCGCCCGCGAGCTGATCAGGATACCCTTTTCCATCGTAGCGCTCATGATGATGGCGTGTTATGCATAAAATGGCGTCAATTTCAGCGGAGTTTTGCCTGCCTGCATCGGCGTACAGCCTTTTCAACAAAGCCTCGCCGCGTATCGGATGAGATCTGATAATTTCATACTCTTCATCTGTCAGGCGGCCCGGTTTTAGCAGTATGCTGTCCTCAATGCCGATTTTGCCAATATCGTGAAGAAGTCCGCCTGTGTACATCGTATCCAACGTTTTTTCATCCAGGTTCATGCTTTGGCCGATGACCCGCATGTAAAAAGCGACTCGCTGGGAGTGGCCCGATGTATACGAATCCCTTTCCTCCAAGGCGACGGCCAATGTTTTCAAAATGCCTTGATTGGTCTCCGCGAGCTGTTGGCCGCGCAGAGTGGAGCTGAGCAGCGCCTTGTCCTTCCGTTTCGTGTTATAAAAAAGAAATGCGGTGATCAGATAGCTGCCAAGAACCAATAAAACCAGTAAAGATTTCAACAAGGAAAGCTGATGGTAGAAGTCCGACTCGGCTGTGGTCAGGCTTACATGCCAGTCCCACTCGGGAAAATACCGTGCTACGGCGATTTTCGTGTCGCGCGTCTCGGTAGTCGGGTCCAATGACGGGTATGTAATAACGGTTTTTCCTTTATGCAGCACTTCACGAACAAGTGTCCGCCCATCAGCATCGGACAATTGAAACATGTTTTGCCCTTCCAGATGCGGGTGCACGAGCAAGTTGCCTTGCGAATTAAAGACGATAAAGGCATCTCCCGAACTCAAGGTCAGCTCCACATCGTTGGTATTGCGGGTTCCGTCCGGGAGCCTGGTTCCGGCCAACAATTTCTTGGCACTCTCTTGAGCCTCTGTGCGAGTTATCGAGTTGTCTTTGACCCGTTTGTCAAACAAGCTCAGTATCTGGAAGACGGAGTTCAACTGTCGGTCCATCGCCTGTACTTCGTTCTGGTAGTAGAGAAGCTTTGTCTGGGAGTAACCGAAGAACACGATTACGGAAAAGATGATAGGAAGCAACATAAGGAACAATGGATAAAGGCGCGTTATGGTCGTTTGCGTCGTTTTCGAAGGCAAGGCGCTACGTCCTTTCCGCAATTTGGTATTCTTCCTCCTCATAATAGGCGAAATCGCTTTAACCTTCAATAAATTCACGAATAATGTCGAAAAAAATAGAGGAAGGGATGGTGATCGCCATCCCTTTCAAGTCATGTAGAAGGGCGGTTTGGTCCCTCCAGTTTTTTATTCCCGTACCCCGGCTGATCATTTTGCACGGAACGAGGCTGTCTGTTGTCTTCGCTTCGTACCTCTTGGTTATTGGAGAAGCGCTTTTTCGATTCGTCCATCATGACCTCCTAGAAAATCCACTGCTGGCGGTTAGATGCCCGCCAGCGTGCAAACTGTCGATCCTGGATGTTGTCCTCAGCCTGTATGAGCAGAGAAGACAGGGGGATGCGCTGAAGCAGTTGCACCTTTTCCTCCTGAATGGGGGGACCATCTTGTTGTGTCCGTTCATCCATCTTTATTTGACACGCTCCTTTTTAGGCATAAAACGGGACTGGATCGGCCCTGCGGCCTCGCTTCCCTGCTTGTGACGCGGCATGGCGTAGAGAGCGAACAATCCCATAACGACAGCGAGAATGATTGTCGTAATGGCGTACACCACCCACGGATAGGGGCTCTTGACCCCGCCCAATCGCTCTACGAGTGTGCCGCCAACAGTTGTGCCGATGGCGGTGCCGATACCCGATACAAAGTTGGCAATCCCGAAATACGCCCCCAGCCATTCCTCTTTGGCAAAGTGACCGACGAGGCTGTCCTGCACAGGCATCAGAAGCATTTCCCCGATGATGAACAGGACGGCAGCAGCGCTCAGCGTGGCAAAGCGGTCCGCGAACCCGATGCCGAACAAACCGGCGCCTATCATCAGGATTCCCGCAACGAGCGATAAATACGGATTGATTTTCAGAAGCACAAAACGGGAAATCAGCCCCTGAAGCAGCACCACACTTACGGAATTGATCGTCCAGATCAGCCCGATCAAATGAGCGGAATGCAGCACGTACTCGCCGCGCAATGGCAGCACCAGCGTGAACTGGGCATAAAAGGCCCAGATCAATAGAGAGAGTCCGGAAAAGAGCAAAAAGCTCCGATGCCGGAAAATATGCCGGTACTCCGATAAGGGCGTGCGTTTGCAATCAGGTCCGACGCAGCGGTCGTTCGGCAGGGTAAACAGGATGCCGGCAGCAAGCAGCAAAAAAACAATCGAGGCCAAGACAAACGGATACAGATCCTTGGTGGTCATCCAGGTGATCGTCAGGCCCGCGATGATAATGCCGAGGTGAGCGAAAATCCCTCTCCAGGAAAAAGCTGCGGTCCGCTGGGTGTTGTCTACGGTGTCAGCGAGCAATGCTTTGATTGTCGGTGCCAGAAATCCAACTCCCAGTCCGTTCACACCTGAGAAAAACAGCAAGGCGGCGTAGCTGTCGCTGTAGTGGTAGCCGAGCATCGCAACAGCCTGGAGCAGTGCTCCCGCCAGCATGATCGAGCGCCGGCCGAGACGGTCGGACAGAGGACCTCCCAAAAGGCTGCCCGCCTGATACGCGATACTGCCGACACCGAGAATGATGCCGACCTGTCCGAGAGAGAGGGCACGGGCTTTTTTTAGGAAAATGGGAAAGATCGGCACGATCAGAAAGGAGGCCAGGTGCATGAAAAAAACCAGGACGAGCAGCAGTGCAAATATTTTGTTCCGCCATAGCTTTCCTGCCGCAACGGTCATAGAGCCGCCTCCTCTTTCGTTTCGGCAATCTTCCCCTAGTATGCATGTTCCCGTAGCCAGTCTATGCACCCGAAAATAGGCGAGAGCGGAATTGAAGGGATAACAGGCTTTCGTCCAATCCAACGGGTGCCTCTCGACATATACCTATACTGTAAAAAAACTGTGGGCATACATGGTGCAAGGTTGCGTCAACAAGGAGGGACAAACGTGAGAGGCTTTTTTGCAAATCACGAAGGGTTTGAAGTAGTGATTTGGATTCTGGTGATCATCTTTCTCCTCTCCATTTTCTTCGACGAAGGGATCGATTAAAGGTGAGTGCATACCGTCCGATTCGCCGGTTAAACCGCTATTACAAAAGAAATGACGGGTTTCGATCCTGGGTTAAGGCTAATGAACAGTGGTTTCGGGAAAATCCGGAAGTATTCCAGCAGGTTCTGCACAATCCCAATATGGTCAATCTGTTCATGGATCTGATGATGATGAACTCCGCGCAAATTCAAAAGAGACTTCGGCGAATGAGGGGACGAGGGAGAAGAGGCTGAGGGCTGCATACAAAAACGGCGTGTCGCTGGCGGCATGCCGTTTTTGCGTGTGTGAGAGCCGTTTGGCTGGGAGCCATATAGCTAGGGACATATAGCCTTTCATATTTGTCCAGCCTCCGGCGTAGGGATAGACTAACGCTGTCAAGCCGGAGGGATGGAGATGGGGCAGGTCATTTTAACCTTTTTTGTGGCGTACGGCATTGTGGTCGGCGGTTCCCTGTGCGGTGGATTGGGCGCTTTTTTAAATGAAAAGCCGCCGCTCTGGTCCATTCATGATTTGGCTGACCAATTGAAAATATGGGGCCTTGTAGGTGCCTTGGGCGGAACGTTTGACTCCTTTTTGCAGATCGAAAAAATCCTCGCGGGCAATTTTTCGCCTGTGTTCAAACAGCTTGTCATGATCGTTGTCGCCTTCCTCGGGGCACATATGGGGACGATTTCGATTCAATGGCTGGTCCAGGTGCGTTCATGAAGGTTATGTTGTGGAAGCGTTACGTAGCTCTCCTGCTCATAGGCGCCATTCTCGGCGGGTCGGGAATGCTGTTTATTTACGGCAGGGAAATGGAGCAGATGATGCTTGTCAAGCGCAGTCTGGAACTGCTGAACGAAAAGCTGATGGAGGAAAATCAGAGCTTGAAGCAGTCGGAAAAAGTGGCCCGGAGAAAACAAGAGGTGGTCATCGATGAGATTCGGGTCACCGTCCTGGATTCAAAGCTGCATGAAACGATTCAACTGCAAATGACAAGGCAGTTGGAAAAAGACTTGGCTTCCCTGAAAGGAAAAAAAGTCGAGCAGGTGGCAGAAGTCCAGGAGATGCTCCATGAAATGCTGCGGAGAAGAGAGTACATCATCGAAGGAACGATGGTCGAGGTGCGCGTCAAAACGGTGGCGATCAGCCGGATTCTCCACTTGTTCGTGACTGCTGAAGTAAAACGCGAGGATATATGAAGATCGGGAAATCTATTTTCGGCAGCGAAACTTTTATTGCGACCCGCCGTATAAAAGGTACAGAAGCTTCTCACTGCATGAAAAAGCAAGGCAATCGATGCGTTGGTAAGGGGAGAATGAGTCCATGTCAATGTTTAAAAAGCTGTTGGCAAGCGTAGGTATCGGGGCTGCCCAAGTAGATGCCCGCCTGGAGAACGATTCGTTGATCCCGGGAGAATGGGTAAGAGGTGAGGTCCACATCACAGGTGGCGATGTTGCACAGGATGTGGACGAAATTTATATGTACGTCGTCACGCATTATGAGCGCGAGGCAAATGATCGCAAGGTAAAGGAAGAATGCACGCTCGGCAAGTACCGTCTTTCTGAACGGTTCGTGCTGAACCCGAAGGAAAAGAAGGTCATTCCGTTTTCCTTCCAGCTTCCGTACGAGACTCCGCTTACGATGGGACGGCAGCCTGTGTACCTGCGTACCGGACTGGACATTAAAAATGCCATCGATCCGGGAGATTCAGACTTCATCGAGGTTCGGCCGCATCCGCTGATGGAAAAAGTGCTGGACGCGATTCAGTCTCTCGGCTTTCAATTATTCAAAGTGGATTGCGAATACAATCGTCATCTCGGGCGCTCTTACCCATTTGTGCAGGAGTTTGAGTTCCGTCCGACAGGCCCCTACCGCAGCCGACTGGAGGAGCTGGAGGCCGTCTTTTATTTGAAGGAGGGAGAACTGGAGGTTCTTCTGGAAATGGACAAACGAGCTCGCGGTTTTCTGGGAGCCTTTCAGGAAGCCTTCAATCTGGACGAACGCTACGCCCGTTTCCGGCTGACCCAGGCTGATTTGCATCGACCGGTCTCGGCGATTGCCGAAGGGATCGAAGAAATCATCCGTCGGAATATTCACTAGCAAAAGGCCAAGCCACGCTCTGAAAAAACCAATACGCATTTGACAAAAACACGCGGGAGTGTGAACGGCACCCCATTTGTTAGGCACAGCTAACATTTGGAGGTGCAGTTCAATTCCCGCGTTTTTATAACGATATGGGAGCTCGCCCACGGTCTGCCCAATCAATCATCCATGAAGAAGCGAACGGTTTGCAATCTTTGCTAACAATCTTCCGAACATCCGACAATCGAGAGCAGAATAAACAGCACCAGAATAAGACCGATACCGTTAAACCCGCCGCTCTTGAACAGACTACTCATGCAAGCATCCTCCTTTGTTTGAATGGGTTCCCTGCTATCGTATTTACGGGCGGGCCTTTCGGTGTTAGGGCGACTACCCATTTTGGGCGACAGGCCGCAGACTGGATCATTCTCAAGAACAATTGATATTCTATTCGAAATATTATTGACAATGTTGAATCCCTTGACGTATGATTCGAAGTAATTGCATAGAGCGGATGACGATTGTGGGAGAGACCGGACCGAAGCGCCCGGCACCGAAGGAGCAAGTCCCAAAAATCCTTGGGAAAGAATCTCTCAGGTACAAGGTACCACAATTGGACGCACCTCTGGAGAGAGCGAACAGCCACCCAAGGGGAAGACTCCCGTGTCAGGAGTTAAACTCTCAGGTAAAAGGACAGAGGAGAGGTAGATTACGTGCTATCTATCTTTCCCTTGTCCTTTTTTGCGTTCGGGAAAGATGGGAGCCAAGGGAGGAATATCGATGAGCTTGCAGGATCACGACAAGGAAATTTTTGAAGCGATCGAAGCGGAACGCCAGCGCCAGCTCGGGACGCTGGAGTTGATCGCATCGGAAAACTTTGTGAGTCAGGACGTTTTGGACGCCATGGGATCGGTTCTGACCAACAAGTATGCGGAAGGCTATCCCGGAAAGCGGTATTACGGCGGCTGCGAGCACGTGGATGTAGTCGAACGCTTGGCGATCGAGCGGGTATCAAAGCTGTTTGGAGCAGCCTATGCCAATGTCCAGCCTCACTCCGGCGCACAGGCGAACACGGCCGTGTTCTTTTCGCTGCTGCAGCCGGGAGATACCTTCATGGGAATGAATCTGTCGCACGGTGGCCATCTGACGCATGGAAGTCCGGTCAGCCTCTCGGGAAAGTGGTTTAATGTCGTGGCATACGGGGTCCGCGAAGAGGATCACCTGATCGATTATGACGAAGTGGAAGCGATTGCCCGCCGGGAAAAGCCGAAGATCATCATCGCAGGCGGCAGCGCCTATTCGCGGACGCTTGATTTCGCCCGCTTTCGCGAGATCGCCGAGCAGGCAGGAGCAAAGCTGATGGTAGACATGGCTCATATCGCCGGCTTGGTGGCGGCGGGCGTGCATCCTTCGCCCGTTCCCCATGCTGACGTCGTGACAAGTACCACGCATAAGACGCTGAGAGGACCGCGCGGCGGCATTGTGTTAACGAATGACGAGGAGATCGCAAAGGGCGTAAACAAAGCGATATTCCCAGGTATTCAGGGCGGGCCGCTGATGCATATCATAGCGGCAAAGGCAGTCTCTTTTAAAGAAGCGCTGCAGCCCGAGTTCAAGAGATACGCTGAGCAAGTGGTGAAAAACGCAAAGGCTCTCGCCGAGACCTTGCTCGAAGAAGGAGCGAGACTGGTTTCGGGGGGCACGGACAATCACCTGCTGCTTCTCGACGTTCGCGTCTTCGGACTGACAGGAAAGGAAGCGGAGCGGCTGTTGGAAGAAGCGGGCATCACCGTCAACAAAAACACGATTCCGTTTGATCCGGAAAGCCCGTTTGTCACCAGCGGGATTCGCATCGGCACTGCCGCTGCCACCACAAGGGGCATGAAAGAAGCGGAAATGAAGACCATCGGACGATCGATTGCTGCTGTTCTGAAAGGAAAAGGAGATCCGTCCGTTCGAGATACGATCAGTCAGTTATGTGCTGCCTATCCGCTCTACAGTCGCGCTTCAGTTTTGCGCTGACGGAGGCTGGCGATGATTTACAAATTGAGCAACCCGGCGGAAGTAAGCGAATTGCTTTCTGCAGAACAGTACATGTCGTTTGTTTCAGAAGAGTAGGAAGCGGCTCCTGCGGGAATGGTGGAACGGACAGGTCCTTTATGGCATAAACCATAAGGGGCCTGTTCTTTTATTGTCTATTTTTTGATTTGCATGTATAAGCCGGGATTTTTCTGACAATACTGCGACTATACATAACCGCAAGGAGGAAAAAATGGAATGAATTTACTGGAGAAAACTAGAAGGATTAACGTCATGCTGCAAAAGACGATGGGAGGAAGCGGGGTAGGGTATCATGATCTGGCTCGGCTGCTGGCCGATGTGATTGGCGCGAACGTCTACATCGTGACGGCAGACGGGACGATTCTCGGAAACGGGGTTCGGGAGGATTTTGGCATCGGACAGGGGCAGGACGGCCGGTCAGGCGCAATGCTGCCATACGGCTACAATCAAAAGCTTTTGGAAGTCAATCAGTCTCTGGCCAATGAGGGGGTACAAAGCCCGTACAGCATGGTACCAGAGGAGCTGTTGCCGCTCTTCCCGCAAATGATGACGACCATCGTTCCGATCAACGCAGGCGGAAGCCGTTTGGGTACCCTCGTATTGCTGCGTGCTTACGGCACTTTTGAAACAGAGGATCTGATCCTGGCCGAAATCGGGGCAACCGTAATCGGCATGAAAATTGTCCGTCAGCGCACGGAACAAATTGAAAATGAAGTTCGCGACAAGACCTTTGCCAAAATCGCGCTTTCCTCCCTTTCCTACAGTGAGCAAATCGCCATCGAAAAAATCATGGAACAGCTCGATGCCAAAGAAGGCCTGCTCGTCGCAAGCCAGTTGGCCGATCAGGCCGGACTGACCCGTTCCGTCATCGTCAACGCGCTCAGAAAGCTTGCCAGTGCAGGTGTGCTGGAATCCCGTTCTCTCGGGATGAAAGGGACCTACATCAAAGTATTGAACGACAAATTCCCGTCCGAATTGGCGAAGTGGAAGACGTCCTAAAGCGAAAATGCCCAATCCAATGCGGATCGGGCGTTTTTCTTTTTGCAGGTGATGGAAAGAGGCAGGAGGGGAGCGTGTGTGCCGGGCGCGCAGAACGCTCTGAACGCCCCGAACGCTTTGAACGCTCTGAACGCTCCAAAGGCTCCAAACGCCCCGAACGCGCCTGCCTCCCTTGCCCCGGTCAAACAGACAGCGTGGTTTGCGGTTTTTCTTGCTCCTGCTGCTTTTTGGCACCTTGCTGAGCCCATAGCGGATGCTGCTCCGCCTCCCTAAAGTGGCGAAACAGGATCAGACTCATCCCGAGCAAGCCGACAGCAATTCCGCCGACGAGAAGCAGCGTACCGGCTTCCAACATCTTTGTTTCAAGCAGGAATGAGCAAAGGGCATAGCTGACCGGACCGAGTCCGATGGACATCGTTGTCAGCAAAGACATGACTCTGCCCAACATGTGGGCGGGGACGATGGTCTGAATGTAGGTGATCAAAGGGATGTTGGTCATCGCCATCGTTATTCCCACAAGCAGCATCATCGACAGACCGAACGGCAGAACATGCATAAAGGAAACGGCAAGGATGCCTGCCCCCATCAGACCGAGGAAGAACGGAAGCAGCAGAAAGCGTCCGCGAAAGCCATTGCAGGCGCCGGTAATGACTCCGCCAATGATCGTGCCGACTCCGAGAGAAGTGCTCAGAGAGCTGTAAGCATTGCTGTCCCAGCCCAATTGCTTGACGAGGAGCGGCAGCCCCATGTTGACAGGACCTGAGA
The DNA here is from genome assembly GCF_037964015.1 of Brevibacillus sp. FSL K6-6036. Taxonomy (NCBI): domain Bacteria; kingdom Bacillati; phylum Bacillota; class Bacilli; order Caryophanales; family Paenibacillaceae; genus Brevibacillus; species Brevibacillus sp. FSL K6-6036. The sequence goes on along the minus strand of NZ_CP150173.1, from coordinate 3,551,118 downwards.
ACATCATGTTTACGACCAGCGAGGTTCCGAAGATGATCATCAGCACCGGGATGGTTTTGGCAAAGAGGATTCCTTCAAAAATCTGCCGGAAAAAGGAGGGTTCTTTTGTTTGGCGTGAGGTGTCAATTTCCTCTGCCGGCTCCAGACGAAGGGTAGAAATGATCAGTGTACCGATGAAAAAGGCGGCTGCCATGACAAGAAAGGTCGCGGGATAGCTGGTCAACCGCATCAAGAGCGCTGCCGTGAGCGGACCGCCGACAAGGCTGATCTGCTGTGCGATTTCCATAAGGCTGTTGGCGGGAGCAAGCTGCTCGCGGGAGACGACAAAAGGCAGGACGCTGCTTCTCGCAGGCCAGAAGAAAGCGTCGACGGTACCGAACAGGAAGGCTGTGAGATACGCGGCATAAGGCAGCCAATGACCGGTTTCCTGCAGCAGCAGCAAGCCGAAGGCGCCCAGGACAACTCCGCGGGCCAGGATGGAGCCAAACATGATCCACTTTCGGTTGTACTTGTCAGCCGCGACGCCCCCCACCAGCATAAAGAGCAGGCGCGGGATGGACATGCACATCAGTGTCGTCCCGAGAACCGCTTCTGATCCGGTCTTGTCGACGATAAACCAGGACAAGGCGATAAAAAAAGCGCCGTCAGCCAACGCTGAGATCAGATTGCCGATCCAGAGGCGGAGAAACTGGCTGTTGCGCCAGAGAACCGGATTAGGTGACGGAGTTGCCGTCATCGTCATTGGCGTCAGCCCTCCTGCTAATTTTTCCGACTGTCGTATCGTTGATAAATTCATAGCCGTCCGGCAGCGACTCGTCTTCCGCTACGTAAACGCGTTCATTCGTCATGAATCCGACGTGGACGAAATAAAATACTTCATTCGTATCTTCGATTTCCCCCGCGGCAATCCGGCGCAGGTGTCTTTCCTCAATATCGCCCAATTCCTTCAGGAGCTCGCGGTATTTGTCCAGCCATGCGTTGATTTCATCCCGCGGGCCTTTTATCTCGCCATTGCAGCCAAAAAGCGGCGGCCGTTTGGATTCCTCGGCAAAGTACAGGAAGCTCTCTTCCGGAGCATTGTACAGACGGGTTATGCTGCTGCGAAGATGGTTCAGCATCGTTTCCTGCATCAGCACGGTATCGTCTTTGAGGGACGGCAAGAGGGCGTCGCTTACTTTGAAGTCGTATGCTTTGGAGCGATAAAACTTTTGCACGATCCCGTTTTTTTCTTCCGTTCGAACGACTTCGATGAAGCCGTGATGCTCCAGCTCTTTCAGATGATAGTGCACCTTGGAGGGAGAGAGGGAAAGCTGGGTAGCCAGTTGCTTGCCGGTCTGTTCTTCCCGGACCAGCAGGTTGATGATCTCCATCCGAAGGGCGTCGCTGATTGCTTTCAGTTGCTCCGGGTTTTCGATGACCATGTAACGTTTCAAACGTAATCCACCTTTCAATGTGAAGTGAACGTATGTTATTTTTCAAACGTTCAAATTTTATTGAACGTATTGTAACAACAGAATGACTGGTAGCGCAAGAGGATTCTGCTTTTTTTCACAAATAGTGTTACAATACGGAAAAAAACGGTGAAAGGACAAGAGTAGAGCATGTCATCGATTCTTAAACACCCCGTCTTTCGCCGTCTATACGCGGCACACATCATTCACATCGTCGGAAATGAATTCACCTTTATCGCGGTTGTGGGTCTGCTGCAGGATCTCAGCGGCTCTGGCCTGTCGTTTGCGGCCGTTACGGTTTTTCGGATGCTGCCCTATGTAATCACGAGCTTGTTTTCAGGGGCACTGCTGGAAAACTGGGACAAGCGAAGAGTGATGATCATCGTGAATTTTTTGCGGGGGGTCCTGGTCAGCCTCTTTTTCTGGATCACGACACCCGCGTACCTATGGGCCGTTTTTTTGCTGTTAATTCTGGTCAACGTCTGCAGCGCCTTTTTTCAACCGGCCATGCAGGTAGCCATCGTCCAGTCGGTAAAGCAGGAGGACAGACTGCAAGCCAATTCGCTGTTGCAAGGAACGACGTCCTTTCTGATTATTGTCTGTCAGGGAGTAGCTGCGTTTTTGGTCTATTATTTTTCCTACCGATTTAATTTTCTCCTCGACGCCGCCTGTTATTTCGTCTCGCTGTTGATCCTGTTAAAGCTGCCGTCTCTCAGCGGCACGGAGATGAAAACGAGCATCGGCTTTTTCACGAGACTGCGGGAAGGAATTGACTATATCCGCACGGTTCCGAAAATCAAGTCTGTGCTGCTGTATCAAATGGCGGAACGAATGCTCGGCGCGTATTACATCATGCTGATGTTCCATATCTTGCAGGAGCGCAAAGAAGGCTTGTACGTCTTTGGTCTGCTTGATATACCGCTGGGACTGGGGGGAGTATTGGCCGGTGTTGTCGTGAGCAGGTGGGCAGACCGGGCCGGAGAAAAGGGAGTCAATACTGCGCTTGGCTGGGCCTTGGTAGCCATGAGCCTTTCCGTCTACGGGATGTTCCATTCAGGGCCTATCCTGGTGCTTGCGGTGGCCACCCTGTTTTGCGCTTTTGCTTCCTTCAGCTCTTCGATCATGGCGGTGACTCGTCTGCAGCGCTTGACGGATGCGGAATTTCTGGCCAGGGTCTTTTCGATCAGGGAGATGCTCACGATGGGGAGCTTTGCGGTGGGATGTCTGATCGTAGGCTACGGCGCGGAAAAAGCAGGGAGCTCGCTCGTTTCCACAGGTTTGGCCATTTTTGGAGTGATCGCCGGGCTGATTTGGCTTCTGGCAGCGCGGAGCCTTAAAGAACAGAAAAAAGAAGCAGTATAGCAGTTGCACATTCTCCTATCAGGAACACCTTTTTTGCATGATCGGCGCAAAAGAGGTGTTTTTTGTTCCCAATTAATCAATTTATATATTTTAATAAACATACTAGTTGAAAATGTATGTATTATAAATTAAAATGGTTGAAAAAGTGGAAAAAAGAGGAGATGCATGTGAAGGAACTTTGGAATCATTCCGGTTTTCGCTGGTACTGGACGGGATTGTTTTTGTCCTCGCTGGGAAATTCGTTTGGCTGGATGGCCCTCTCCTGGTTTGTGATGAAAAAGACGGGCTCGCCTGTGGCGATGGGGGGCGTCGTTCTTGCGTTCATGCTTTCATCGGTCGCGGCAGGTCTCGTCGTCGGGGTGCTGCTGGATCGCTTTAACCGGCGCAGACTCATTATTTGGGACAACATTTTGCGCGGCTTGATTTACATAGCGCTTGTCCTGGTGCTTCAGTCGGATTCGCTGCCGCTGTGGACAGTTTATGCCTTGATTATCATGGCGGGGCTGCTCTCGCCGCTCAGCAGCTCGGGAGCACAGGCGCTTCTGCCCCGACTGGTTCCGGACAAAAATCTGTTGGTAAGAGCAAACGGCTTGATGGAAAGCCAGTGGCAGATGACCGGTTTGTTCGGACCGGCCCTGGCAGGAATGTTGATCGCCTTGATCGGAGAGAGCATGGTCCTTTTGGTAGATGCATGTGCCATGTTCCTATGCGCGTTTTGTTTTTACCGCATTTCTGCTGAGTCGCTGGATGATGCTTCTCAGCAAAGCGCTGCGGGCAAGCCGGGGGAATTTTTTCGCTCGCTTGCAGCCGATATTTTGACCGGGTACCGCTTTCTTTTTAAACGGTCACAGCTCGTTTGGCTCATTCTGTTTACGTTTTTCTTCAACATGGCGTACGGCCCTGTCGAGGTTGCCCTGCCGCTTTATGCCGATCAGCTTCTGAAGGGAGGATCGCTTTCGCTCGGTCTGCTGTGGTCGGCGCTGGCAGGAGGAGCGCTGCTCGGTTCCGTCCTGTTCTCAGCGGTCACCTGGAGGATCTCTACCGGCGTCACGCTCTCCTCGATCATTGTCCTGTGGGGAATCACCACGCTACCGCTGGCTTTCTTTTCGCGAACAGATGTGGCCATTATCGCCATGGGGTTGGCAGGGCTGAGCTTTACCCCCTACAACATCATGTATCGCAGCTATTTGCAAAAAAACATTCCTTCTGAAATGCTGGGTCGTGTCTTGACGAGTGTGAGGACCATTACCGGAACGGGGATGCCGGCGGGGGCCGGCATCTCCGGTGTGCTGATTCCGCTGCTCGGATTGCAGGGGCTTCTCGGAGCTGCGTCTGCTGCTTGTATCGTAATTGGACTTTTCGCCTTCCCGCTTCTGCGAGGGCTTGATTCTTCCGGGCTACTTGCGGTTCAGGAGGGGAGCGGCCAAACGCTTCAGCCCGCTCGGCAGGAGGAGATAAAAAAGGGAGAGCAGGTGTAGGCGGCGGGGCATGGCTGCTTCATCCCGCTTGCGTTTGACAGCGCGGAGAATAAGCTTCGCCGTTTCCTCCGGAGTGAGCAGATAACGGGCGACCTTTCCCCGATAAGCGCCTGACTGATCGGCCCGATTTAAAAATGGAGTGTCGATTGGGCCGGGCAGGACGCTGGTGACGAATATACCGGTGTCAGCCAGCTCGTGGCGAAGCCCTTCGCTAAACCGATTGACGGCTGCCTTGCTGCCGGCGTAAACAGCCGCTTTGGCTGTTGCGACTTGTCCCGCCAATGAGCCGATATTGACGATGTGTCCGGAGTTTGCCGCCAGCATCAGAGGCAAGAGGGCGTGGGTCATGTAAAGCAGGCCCGATATATTGGTGTCTACAATCTGTTTGATTTGCTGCAGGTCCATATCTGCAAAAGGTGCAAACAAGGCTGTGCCGGCATTGTTGTACAAAAGATCGCACGTTCCGTAGTTTTGTTTGATCCAGTCGGCGAGCTTGGCACAACCGTCGGCGTCGGTGACATCGAGCAAATAGCAGCGGAGGTTGTCCGGGTTCCCCAACTGTTCGCGCAGGGCTGTCAGTCCTGCCTCCGATCGCCCGGTGGCAATGACCTGATCGCCTTGTTCGAGATGCAGACGAGCCAGCGCCCCGCCCAGTCCTCCCGTAGCGCCGGTGATGACGACAACTTGCCGTTTATCCATGAATACTCACCCTTCGATGGTTCTTTTTAGCAAACAGGTCAATCTATATATGGAAAGTATAAGTGGTTGGCATGTGGTGAAGGATAGCCCCTAGGGGGTGAATATACATGCCAGTAGTAAAGTGCAGTGTAGCCAACTGTGAGTATTGGAGCGAGGGCAACAACTGTAATGCCGACATGATCATGGTGGAAATCGACGCGCACGCGGATGCGAACTTTAAAGAAGAGTTTGCAGGCGAGTACGGCCATGACAGCGAGCACAAGGACAAGGCAGATACTTCTTCCCAAACCTGTTGTCACACCTTCAAACCGAAAAAAACAGCAAAGAAGTAAATCCATCGTAGCAAGGAAAAAGACGTATCCCACGGCTGGTGATACGTCTTTTCCAATTCCTTTGCCTGTCGCCCTCGGGCAAGGGGGCGGCTCAGACGTCTACTTTCAGCTTAGCTATGATTGCGAGCCGAGGAGGCGTTTGATCGGCAGCGACTCCACCAAGGCATCGACCTGCTCCCAGGAATGAACGCGGTGGACAAGCTCAGGCAGAGTTCCCTGATTGTACGGGGTATCAAACAACAGGATAGGAATCTCCAGCGCTTCGGACAACTGGAGAGCATTTTCCAAACGGTCCTCAAGGAACAAGTCCACGTTCCATCTTTGGGCAGCGGCAAGCTTGTCGTGAGAACCGATCAAATCCAGCTCATGAAAAGGAATTCGGTACCGGGAGAACCAATTGAGCGTGACTTCCCGGTGGCGCGCCTCCCGGGCACTGATGTAGATCAGGCGATGGCGGTTGAACCAGCTACGCAAGATCAGATCAGCCGTTCCATGCACAGGGGCTTCATCGTACAAACGTTCACCATGCTTGTCCAGCCAGTCGGCAAACGCTTCATCACTAATGCCGTAGACCTCGGCCAGGTTGTAGACAAAACAGTCTTCGTACCGCAAATGTTTGCCAAAGCTCTCGTTCATCATAGGCACGATACTGCTAGGTTCCGTGACCGTTCCATCAATATCAATGCCAATTGTTAGGGTTCTCTCTGGTTTCATCCTCTCGCCTCCAGTTTAAATTGTACACCCAAGGCAGAGAATAAGGCTACTTCCTTCACCACAATCCTTGTAAAAAGGGGCTGAGCTTAACATGGCGTACGACGAAAACGAGCGTATGAATGCTGAGCGGAAGGAAGCAGACAACGGGCCCGCCGAAATGGTGGATCAGCGGGACACGGAGTTTGCTGTGGACAGCTGGATGGGTGCTGTGTTTAACCCTGACAGCAACAATGCCAAGCGGAACATCGATTACGACCCGCTGACACGCACCGAGCGGTACAATGGGGAACAGCAGAATGCCAACCTCGATGGCGACCTGACCCAAGCGAGGGAGGAAACTGAACACCCCCATTATACAGTCGAGCGTTCGGCAAAGGATTACCAGACTGAAACGGCGGCCGAAATTGCGGAGCCGATCCGTGGAACCCGCCGATCTGCCGAAACCAAGGCAGACCCTGAAAACGGCGCGAGCGGACTTGGAATGACGGGGCTTGGGCTATCCATCCTGTCACTCTTTTTGCTTCCGTACCTGATCGCGCCAGTCGGCTTTGTCCTGGGTTACCTTGCTTATCGCCGAGATGCCCGTACTCTCGGGACGTGGGCGATGATTATCGGGGTTGTAGCTGTTCTTGGCGCTTTGATCGTGTACCCCTATTATGTCGCCCGGTAGTCCTGTTTGACCGCCTCTCCCTTGGGAGGGGTGTTTCTTTTTTACAGGGGTGCAATGTACGCTCCCAGTATGAACGGAATTATTTATAGAAGGATGATAAAAATGGAGTCAGAGCCGCGAGTACGGCGTCACGAAAAACCTCGGCTCTTTGAATGCGGCCTTCGGTAAGCAAACCGTAAGCGCCCCCACGGTGGTTGCTTCCGGCAGTGCCGCTCCACTCGTCGATCACCGCAGACAGTTCGATTCCTTCCCGTTTTATACGATCCACGGCTGCACTTGGGATGGGAAAAGCAAGGCCCTTTCCGATCGAAAGCTGTTCTCCGTTCCAGGCGGCACATACGGAGATCAAATACCATTGGTTGGTATGGACACTGTCAAACGTAAGGCCTCCTTCTAATCCCAATCCGACAAATCCTTCACCTGCTTCGAGCCGGGCCGCTTTTGCCCGATTGATGGCGCCTTTGATCGTTTCTTCCTCGGATAGAGGCTGTCCGGATATGCCGGATGAAACGGATAGGCACACCGGTTCAGAGCCGGTAGCCATCCGAACCGCCTTTACCTTCGCTTCGTTGTTCGTGCCCAAAGCGTATTTCAGTGCGGAAAAATCCATTTGAACTACCCTCCACATGTATCGGTTACGGGTAGTATACCATGTCCCACGAAAGGATGTTCTGTGATAACATGAGGGGAGAAGAACGACGAAACGAGAGAGGAACCTGCGATGAAATTTACCAAGATGCATGGGCTGGGAAATGACTACGTCTATGTCAATTGTTTTGAGGAGCCCCTCCAGCAAGTCGATTTGCCGGAATTGGCCCGGAGGGTAAGTGATCGAAATTTCGGCATCGGCGGGGACGGATTGATTTTGATTATGCCTTCCGATGTGGCGGACTTTCGCATGAGAGTGTTCAACAATGATGGCAGTGAAGCCAAAAACTGCGGCAACGGGTTGCGCTGTGTCAGCAAATACGTCGTAGACCACGGTTTGACCAACAAGGAGTCGTTTACCGTGGAGACACTGGGGGGCATCGTCACTCCGCGTGTCCGGCTTGGTGCAAACGGCAGGGTGGAGCTGGTCACGATTGATATGGGAGAGCCGCGCTTTGCCCGTTCCGCGATTCCGATGACGGGGAGTCCGGATGAACAGGTGGTGGAGTATCCGCTCACGGTAGAGGGACGGACGTTTCCCATGACTGCCGTTTCGATGGGCAATCCCCATGCCATCCTGTTTGTAGAAGAGCTCAAGGAAGAGGATGTAACCGCATATGGGCCGCATATTGAGCGGCATGAGTGGTTTCCGGAGCGGACCAATGTCGAGTTTATTCAGGTACTGAATCGGCAGGAGCTGTTGTTTCGCGTGTGGGAACGCGGTTCCGGCGTGACGCTTGCATGCGGGACCGGGGCATGTGCCGCTGCTGTTGCCGCGAGTCTCAGCGGAAAAACAGACCGGACGGTAACCGTTCACTTGGCTGGCGGAGATTTGCTGATCGAGTGGCGGGAGAGCGATAATCGCGTCTATATGACCGGCCCTGCTACGGAAGTGTATCAAGGTGTGTATGGAGAACCGCTTCCGATGGTGGGAAGCGCAGAATAATTTGCGAATGACATGATACATGCCAAGTAAAGAATCCCGCCTTCAGCGAAAAGCCGAGGGCGGGATTTTGAATGGAAGAACCTGTTGGTACGTACGACTTTTCTGCTGGAACGATGCTGGGACGACTTGTCAGTTCCGCATCAAAGTCCTACCTGCTCCGACCCGCCGCTACTTTTACCGCTGCCTGATGATCCGGGTCGACCTGATTGTCTTTATGGCGAAGGCTGTTTGGGAAGTGGATGTCAAAATGACCGTCGAAATCATTGTCCGCTATGTATTCCATGCTATGCGGCATAGAAGTCATGGAGGCGGCCAGCTTCCTTCCCTTTACTTCGACGAGTACCGGACGGACGCTCCAGGAATAGGTCCCGCCCCATACCTCTTTGATGATCGCCGCGTCTTTTGCCGTCAGCGGCTCGGTATCCGAGTGGAATGCGCCGATGGTCCGCTTCACCTGAAAGCTTTTGCCGGTGTAAAAATCGGTTACTGTGGCGACAGCATTGATCGGAAACAGGTATTGTGCGGCTTCAAACCAGTCCAGATATTCGCCGTAGGATGCGCTCGGAGCAGAAGTGACCGGGATATGGTGAACGGGGATTTTTACGACTTGCCCGACTTGCAGGAAATCGTTTTCCGACAGATTGTTCACCCGCAAAAACTCGTCCCGGGGAATCCCGTACGCAATCGAGACCGTCCACGGTGTATCCCCTTTGACAACCGTGTAGGAAGTCGTGGTTACCCAAGGCTTGTCCTCGGCGGCAGGCGACTCTGCACCAGGTGTCTTATCGGCGGGTGTGGCCGATGTACTCTCGCTGCCCGCCGAAGAGGGGGGCGTATCAGTATGTTTCTGTGGAATGACCAGCTTTTGCCCAATCCACAACTCGGTCGTCTTCAACTGATTGGCATCCACGATGGCTTGAATGGATACTTGAAAACGATCAGCAATCTTCCACAGCATGTCCCCCTTTACGACCGTGTAGACAGAACCGGTTTGGGGAGCAGATGGATTCCCGGATACAGGGATCAAAAGCCTTTGTCCGACGAGAAGGTCTGTGCTTTGCAGTTTGTTGGCCTCGACAATAGCGGAAATGGTTGTACCGAATTTTCCGGCAATTTTCCACAGGACATCGCCGGATTGAACCGTGTATACCGGGGAAACTGGCGGTATGTAAAGAGATTGGCCCACGAAGAGCATGTCCGACTGTAGTTGATTGACCTGTTTGACCCGGGCAACGGTAACACCGTACCTTGCTGCGATATTCCCCAAGGTATCCCCGGCTTTGACTGTGATCGTCTGAGCGGAAGCGCTGGCGGCAGGAAGAAGTGAGAGCGCCAGGAGCGAGCTGATGGTCATGCGTTTCCAAGCTGTGCTGAACATGGTGTCTTTCCTCCTTGATGTTGAGCTCTTGTTGTGAAAATAGTGTAACAACAGTGTATATGGAGGAAACAGCTTCTTGCATTGGATAAATGCTTCCTCGATTGGCAAACGTACCCAGATCGTGAAAACAAAAAATGCGTGAAAGTCGGCACAGACAGTGCGTCCTTTCACGCTAACGGAAATCAACGATACGGATTGTCACCCGTTGTACACCTCATTTAGATAGGCTGTTTCTGCTTTGTCGATCTTCGCATGGTTCATTTTTGTCAGCTCCGCTTGAAGTCTTTTCAATTCGGCTTCCATTTTGCGGATTTTCTCTTGCATTGCTTGTGCAGTCATGATGATTTCTCTCCTCTTCGTTGTCTTTTATCTAAATTTACTGACTATTTTAACGAATGGGCAGCCGCCTGTAAAGAGCACTTTGGGAATGTAAGCGCTTGTAACTGTGACGGTTTCTTGACGATTAAAAATAATTGATCGTAACAGGCAGGCCGTCCATCTTGCCATAAGTCATGCATGCTTTCCCTAACAGCCTCTCGCTAGCTTCCGAAAACAGGTACTGACCACCCCCAAAACTGGGGAAAGTAAAGAAGTAGCGAGCTTCTCTCTATGTGGAAAGAAACAAGTCGTGTTATGATGAAAGGTAGACTTTGGGCAATCGCCAAACAGGAAGGTGTGGACTGGTGATTTATTTTGATAACAGCGCCACGACCCGACCGCATCCTCAAGTGATTGAGGTGGTCAAACGAGCGATGGAAACTTACTTTGGTAATCCCTCTTCGCTGCATCAAAAAGGGTTGGAGGCAGAAAACGTGCTGAAGCAGGCCCGTCTGGTAGCCGCTCAGTACCTCGGTTGCAAACCGTCGGAGATCCTGTTCACTTCTGGTGGAACGGAAAGCAACAACGCCGCAATCAAAGGAGTGGCGTTTCAATATCAGGGTAGGGGCAAGCATATTGTGACGACTAGCATCGAGCATCCTGCAGTGTACGATGTATGCAAGCAGCTTGAGAGCTTCGGTTTTTCCGTCACTTTCCTGCCTGTCGATCGCGATGGACGGGTGTCCGTCGAAGACGTCAAAAAAGCAGTTCGAGACGATACGATACTCGTGTCTGTCATGCATGTAAACAATGAGCTCGGGACGATTCAGCCAATCGCCGAAATTGGAGAATGGCTCAAACAATTCCCGAAAACCTTGTTTCATGTAGACGCTGTGCAAAGCTTTGGAAAGCTTCCGCTCCGTGTCAAAGAGTGGGGCATTGACCTTGCGAGCATTTCGGCTCACAAATTTCATGGTCCCCGTGGGACAGGGATTCTCTTTAAACGCGAGGGTCTGATCATCCAGCCGCTGCTGATGGGCGGGGGACAAGAGGGCGGTTTCCGGTCGGGAACCGAAAATCTTCCGGCGGTTGCCGGCATGGCCAAAGCGATCCGCATGTTGGCGGAGGAAGGAAAGCGCGATGCTGATCGATTGAGCGAGTTAACGCGATATTTGCGGGAAGGCCTTTCAAGCATATCTGGCTGCGTGATCAACACTCCCGCAGAGGGAAGTGCCCCGCATATCGTCAATGTCTCGTTTCCCGGAATGAAGGCAGAGGTTGTACTCCATGCCCTGGAGGAACGCGGTTTTCTCGTCTCTACGAAATCAGCCTGTTCGTCCAAAGCAGATGAACCGAGCAGGGTGCTGACAGCGACCGGAATGGACAGAGAGCAGGCTTTATCAGCGATCCGGATAAGCCTGGGAAGAGAGAATACGGCGGAAGAAGTCGAAAAGTTCATTGCTGCCGTGAGGGAAGTCGGCAGCATGCGCTCATATATGAAAGAAAAAGTGTAACGATGCAAAGGAGCGGACAATGAATTACGATGTTATTTTAATTCGATACGGCGAATTGGCCCTGAAAGGCAAAAATCGCGATTTGTTTGAAGAGGCGCTGGTGCGCAGCGTGAAAAGTGTATTGCGTTCCTTTTACAAGATTAAGGTTCGCCGCAATTACGGCCGTATGTATGTGGAGCTTCACGGAGAAGACTCCCAGGCTGTCATGGAACGCCTGAAGCGGGTATTTGGAATCTCTTCCTTCAGTCCGACGGTTCAGGTAGAGCCGGATGAAGAGCTGATTAAGGAAAAGTCGCTGGAGATGATCCGGCAAATCCAGCCGGAGCCAAGGACCTTTCGCGTGGAAACGCGGCGTGCCGACAAGCGGTTTCCGAAAACTTCGATGGAGGTCAGCCGGATGGTGGGCACGCATATCTTGCGCAATCTCCCTGCCATTAAAGTAGACGTTCATCAACCGGAGGCAGTCGTCAATATCGAAATCCGGGCTGAGGGGACGTACATTAGCTGCCAAACCATCCCGGGACCAGGCGGCTTGCCAGTAGGGTCCGGCGGCAAAGTGCTGCTGCTTCTGTCTGGCGGGATCGACAGTCCGGTCGCAGGCTGGATGATGATGAAGCGGGGAGTTACGCTGGAGGCGATCCATTTCCACAGCCCGCCGTTTACCAGTGAACGCTCGCTGGAAAAGGTGCGGGATCTGGCCCATAAGCTGACCAAATGGGGCGGAACTGTTCGGCTGCATGTGGTCCCTTTTACCGATATTCAGACGGCAATCCGGCAAAACTGCCCTGAAGACTACATGATTACGATTATGCGCCGCTTTATGATGAGGATTTCCGAGCGAATCGCGGATGACAACAACGCTTTGGCCTTGGCAACAGGGGAAAGCCTGGGGCAGGTTGCATCCCAAACACTCGAGAGCATGAATACGATCAACGATGTCGTATCCATTCCGATTCTGCGTCCTCTGATTGCCATGGATAAATCGGAGATCATGGACATTTCCAGAAGGATCGATACGTATGAGCTCTCCATTCTGCCTTTTGAGGACTGCTGCACGATCTTTACACCGAAAAAACCTGTCACGAGACCAAAACCGTATATGGCAGAGCGCTTCGAAGAAAAATTGGACGTGGATGCGATGGTCGAAGACGCAGTCAAGCGCACGGTGGTTGAAGAGATTACATCCAAACCTCGCGAAGTGATCAACGATTTGTTTTAGTTTTTTGCGTAAGCGGGTTTCATTAAATATGTGGAGACGAAAATCGGGGGGAGAACGATGATTGTCCGGTATGAACGCAATGGCAAGGTTAAGCACGGCTGGATGGTGGAAGAGGAGCAAAAGGTAAGGGTGATCGAGGGCGATATTTACAAAGTCCAGTCAGCCAAGCCCATTATGACCGGTTTGGAGCTGCCGCTAAGTGAGGTAACCCTGCTGGCCCCTTGTACGCCGAGCAAGGTCGTTTGCATTGGGGTAAATTATTTCGATCACGCTGAAGAGATGGGAATGGAAACACCCGAAGAGCCGTTGATGTTTCTAAAACCGTCGACGACGGTTGTAGGGCCGGGCGAACCGATTATTTATCCCCGGTTAACGAATCAGCTTCATTATGAAGCCGAATTGGCTGTCGTGATCAAAAAGCGGGCCCATCGTGTAAAAGCAGAGGAAGCGGAGGACTTTATTCTCGGATATACCTGCGCCATCGATGTAACCGCAAGAGACCTCCAGCATAAGGACGGCCAGTGGACGAGATCGAAAAGCTTTGATACATTTTGTCCGCTTGGACCTGCGATTGCCGCCAAATTGGATCATCGGGACGCACGCATAGTCACTCGGGTAAATGGAGAGGTACGGCAGGATGCTTCCACGCGGCAGATGATTTTTCCTGTCCCCCGTTTGATTGAGGCAGTATCGGCGGTTATGACTCTTTTGCCGGGAGATGTAATTCTAACGGGAACCCCCGTTGGAGTAGGGGAGCTTCATCCTGGTGATGAGATTTCCGTTACGATCGAGGGTATCGGTACCCTCGCTACCCATGTCATCGCTGAATCATAATGTGTATGCATGACCTGGCTTCAAATAGTAAGCTCACCTCTCCTTTGCGGGCAGG
>NZ_CP150173.1:1937500-3530000 GCF_037964015.1 Brevibacillus sp. FSL K6-6036 | reverse complement strand
CCTTCCAAGCTGGTCGCGTGGGTTCGATTCCCATCACCCGCTCCATCAGATAGAAGAAACAGGCACTTACTTCAATAAGTGCCTGTTTTTTTATGCTCTCATTATAGATTGATACCTGCGATTGAATTGAATTTATTAAAACCGGTAACCCGACCAATCTCTATATAAATGAGCTAAATAAGTCTTTTGGCCCAGATTTTTCGACCATCGACAATATGTGAGGAGTTCGACAAGGTCAATGGACTTTGTCGAAAGTTGTCTTAAGGTTTGGGTAGTAGAAACATATGTTTTCGTGTAGAGTAGGGTCTAGATCGCTTACTCGAAAGGTAAACGGATCTCTTGCCTCGCCCTCTGTCATCAGAGGGCATTTTTTCGCTTTCGATAAAAAGCTCGTTGTCCACACGAGCACGTCTCTGTTGTAAAGGGGAGCAGCTTCGTCCAAAGCGATCTAAACAGCCCGAACATGACAAACAGGTCAGAATGAAAAAGCTTCTTTCGAGCAAACCTCGAAAGAAGCTTTGTTTATGCCAAAGGCAGTGTAACGATAAAACGGGTGGACTCGCGGGTAGATTCGCAGGAAATCGTTCCATTGTGCTTCTCGATGATGTTTTTGCAGATCGACAGACCAATCCCGGTTCCATTTTGTTTCGTCGTAAAAAAGGGCTGAAACAAGCTTTCCAGGATGTCTGGCGGAATCATTTCCCCGTTGTTTTCGACCGAAAGCTGTACCATGCCATTCTGACAAGCTGATTGAACCCGGATCATCTTTTCGGGTCTTCCCTGGACAGCGTCGATAGCATTGGTCAAAAGATTAACGACGACTTGCTTTAACCCTTCTTCATAGCAGCTCAGCATACAGGGCTCAATCTGTTTTTCAAACCCGATATTTTCAGCCAGAAGCCGAGGTGTAATGAGAAGCTCTACCTCGTATAGCAAATGCTCCACATCAACCGTCTTAAAGATTTCATCCAGGATTGGCTTCTTGGAAAAGCTGAGAAAACCGGTTATTTGCCGATGCAGGTTTTCAAATTCATGCATGACCACTTGGATATAGGACTGGAGCTTGTCCTGGTCGCGAGTCGATTCGGCGATCAGCTTCAAGAAGCCTTCGATGGCACACAACGGATTTCGGAGCTCATGTGCCATATTAGCAGCAATCTTGCCCAACATGGTCAATTTGTCGTTATGCAGGAAGGAGATCGTTTCTTCCTTTTTCACAAGCTCTTTATTAATCAGTTGTTCAAAATGGTAAACAGCCCAAAAAATGCTTTCATCCATGGCCTTCCCCAACTGCGTTTCGAGGTAAATCATGTGTTCAGTTGTCAGCGACCACTTGAGCAGCTCCGGCTTGATCACACGCCAAAAGACATTTCGATACAGCTGATAGGTGCGTAAGATCGACGAAAACGGGTACTCCTGGGAACGCAGCCATTCCCCCATTTCCAGACACCAGGTTTGCATATCCTCTTCGACATTTTCAACCAGATAACGTGCCAACAATACGGTACGCTTCTCCGCAAAATCGCGAGGGATCGTCAGCGGGGTTTCCATGCTCAAAACGATCTCCTGCAACCATAGCGTAGTGATGGTCGGCCCCATATCCAGAATTTTTTGTGAAACGTTTTGAAGGTTCAGAGAGACAGTTTCCACCATATCTTATCCCACCCCACTCATATCGTACGGAAGGATGTCCAGAAAAACAAGGTATATATCTCCTATATTGCGTTGAAAATTGTTTTTTTATGGAATTTTTGTTCAACAAAATCCGAGTATTCTCGTCTTTATTCGGGAATAGAAAAGCGCTCATGAGGGAGCATCTGGGAGCATAGAGTAAGAAGGACAACCGTAAATCGGAATCGTCGGGCGGGGGAAGGGCGAAAAAGAAGTCGGTTAGGGGAAGAGCAAATAGAAGTCGGTTAGGGGAAGGGCAAATAGAAGTGGGTAAGGGGAAGAGCGATGGAGGGGCAATTTTGGATTGGCTTGCTGCAAATTTTTCTCATCGATCTGGTACTCAGTAGTGACAATGCCGTTGTTATCGGGATGGCTTGCCGGGGGTTGCCGCCAACAGAGCGAAAAAAAGCCATTTACATAGGAACAATGGGAGCGATCGTGCTTCGTGTTCTGCTGACCGGGATGACGACCTGGATGCTGGACATCCCCTTGGTAAAAGTAGTAGGAGGAGTTCTGCTTTTGTGGATCGCCTGGAAGCTCATGTTTGGCGATCAGGAGGAACCGACGGAGGTGTCCTATAGCCAAAATGTCTCGCAGGCAGTCAAAACGATTATTCTGGCGGACTTTGTCATGAGTCTCGACAATGTGTTGGCGGTAGGCGGCGCTGCTGACGGAGACTTGCTCTTGATCTTGATGGGATTGGGTATGAGCATACCACTATTGATGTGGGGAAGCTCGCTGGTCGCGCGTTTGATTAACAGATTTCCCAGCTTGTCCCTGCTCGGCGGCGGGGTACTGGCGTACACGGCCACGGAGATGTGCCTGGAGGACCCTTACGTTTGGAAGCTTCTCAATCCGTTGCTTTTAAATCATGCGTGGATTCCATTTTTGGTTGCGGGCGGCATCGTCGCATTCGGGCGCTACTGGAGAACGACTGGCTGAATCAAGTCTTCCTCCGGCAGCAGCCCGGTGTTTTCTTCAAGCAGGATCGGGCATACTACGAATACAGAAATACACAGCTAGAAAGGAACCGATTTGGAGATGAACACGGGCATCTTGATCTTGTGGGGGATTTGGGACGAGCTTTATCAGCGCTGCACCAGGCTGCGATATATTGAGAAAGGCAACAATATCTTTCGCATTGTCCGCATGCGCTACCGTGGTGAACCGCTCGTCACCTCGGATAATCGCGTCATTTCAAAAGGCGATCTGATCTTAAAACTGCATATACACAATTACTACTTCGCGACCCTCAGCAAAGGCGTAAAAGATGACCTCAGAGTGGCTTTGCTGCTCAGGCAGCAAATCATGCGTTCACTGCCGCAGCTAGCCAGTTACCTCAATAATATGGAAGAGAGGGACGAGATCAAGGGAATCGTCGGAACAACAACCCTGAGCAAAGGGGTAACCCCATTGGGCTTCTCCGTTTCCAATGTGCCGATGAGCTGGTTTTTTCGATACAAACGCTGGTACCTGAAGCTGATGATTCGATTTATTCATCCGGATGGAAAGAAAAGGATGAAAACATGGGATCAGGACGTCCCGTTAAAGCGGGTGTACATGTCCAAGGAAGAGCTGTTGCGAAGGTATCTCATGCAACAGCCCGAACGAGCAGGTGATACGGTATGAGCGCGAAACGAATCTTGCTTGTTACCGAAGAATGGGCGGGAAGCGGTCACCGCATGGCCGCCGAAGCACTCGCTGAAGCTCTGATAGAGCTGCGGCCCACAGCTTATGTAAAAGTAGTGTCGGGCCTACAAACAGCAAGTCCGGCGTTGCGGGAAATCTCCCGCTTTTTTTATCTGCACATGCTCCGGTACAACCCCGGATTATGGCAAAAAATGCATCGCAACGACAAAAAGTGGGCGGCCGTGCTTAACAAACCGCTGGCAGTCTGGCTCTCCAGAAGAATGGTTCGGGAATTGATCGATCGGGAAAGACCTGATGTTGTCGTTGCTACGCATGCGTACTGCTTTTCCGCGCTCGCTGAAGCAAAGCGGAAAGGGGCCAAACCCTATCAGCTTGTTGGTGTTCCCACCGACTTTTGCGTCCATCGATTTTGGATTCATCCAGAGACGGATGCTTACGTAGTTGCCCATGAACAACTGGCCGATCCGATTCGGGCAGATCGTCGGCTTGAGAGAACACCTGTACTGGAGTATGGCATTCCGATCCGCCGCACTTTCCAGTCGTCTGCCCTCCAGGATAAAGCTTCCTGGAAAGATCAGCTTGGCCTGGGCCCCCAGCAGTTTACTGTGTTAATAAGCGGAGGTGAAGGGGGATATGGCTCGATGGAAGAGGTGATTCGCGTTTTGATGCGCGAGCCGGAGCCTCTCCAAATCGTCGTGATTACAGGAAAAAATCACTCTCTTCAGGAGAAATTGGTCAGGCTGACATCCTCATGTCCGCCTGTTCATAATGTCATCGTCAGAGGATATGAGCCCGAAATATGGAAATGGATGTCTGCTGCGGATGTGTTTCTTACCAAACCGGGTGGAATCAGCATCGCAGAAGCCCTTGCAGTCCAAACGCCCCTTGTCTTGTTTCAACCGCTGCCAGGTCAGGAATGGCGGAATTTGTCCTTTCTTCTCAAGCACGAAGCTGCTTTTTATGCACGTACGACAGATGAAATCAGCCAGATCGTACGGCAGCTTCGATACTCCCCTGCAGAAAGAAAGGATGTGAGCCAAAGAATGGCTTCCTTGAGCAAACCGGATTCGGCAGAGCAGATTGCGAAATATCTGCTCCAGCTATAACGCTATAAATTGCCAGTGAAAATCAAAGTGACAGAATGAATGAAAGAGGGGGTCAACAGACATATTAAGCTTACAACCAACGAGGAGGTGATTACAGATGGCAAACAACAACGGTGGTTCCCGTAACAACCTTCTGGTACCGCAAGCTAACCAAGCTCTGGATCAACTGAAGTACGAGATTGCTGCTGAGTTCGGTGTTCAACTGGGAGCAGACACCACTTCCCGTCAAAACGGTTCTGTTGGAGGAGAGATCACTAAGCGTCTCGTTTCCTTCGCTGAACAACAATTGGCTGGTCGTGCATAACCAAATAGGTTGAATGTCGGAAAGGCACCATAACGGTGTCTTTCCTTTTTGTTAGTATTTGTAAAATTTTTACAGTTCGCTTTTTTAAAAGCGTGGGATTAAATGCCTGCAGTTGGTTGACTCTATAGGTGCTAGGAGGTGAATCAGATGACAGTTGCATCCCAAGTGAAGCAGACGCTGGCAAGCTTAAAGGGAGCTCAAGCGAATCTGGAACAATTTGCGCTCAGCACCCAAAATCAGCAAGCGAAGCAGTTGTACACACAAGCTGCACAGCAGACAGAGTCGATCGTGACCAATCTGCAGCAGCGCGTTACCGAGCTTGAAAACGAGGAGCCTCAATACAAAGGCTTCTAAGTACCTTTCAGGAAACAGGAGAGGGGCTTCTCTCTCCTCTTCTCTAGTACATGAGCGGGAGGGTTTATGCGTGCCCGATTGGTTAAATATCGCACTGCGCTCACTCGGAGCTGTGGTCTATCTGTTCATCCTGACAAAAATTATCGGCAAGCGTCAAATCAGGCAATTAACGTACATTGAATACATTGTCGGCATTACGATCGGCTCTATCGCCGCCTTCATGGCAACAGAGATGGACGGCCCTATCTACCACAGCCTGATCGCTTTGACGGTGGTAGCAATCTTTCCTGTTTTGTTTGAATGGCTGGCTTTAAAGAGCAAGGTTCTTCGGGATTTTTTTGAGGGAAAAGCGACGATCTTGATCAAGGATGGCAAGGTGTTGGAAGACAACCTGAAAAAAGAGCGGTGGACCTCTGAAGACCTGATGGAGCAGCTGCGAATCAAAAATGTGTTTCGCGTGGCCGACGTCGAATTTGCAGTGATGGAGACCAGTGGAGAATTGAGCGTGCTTTTAAAATCGCAGCATCAGCCAGTGACCCCGCAGCATCTCGAGCTTGAGGTGTCGCCGGCAGAGGAGCCGCAAGCAGTCATCATGGACGGGATGATCATGGATGAGCCGCTGTCGAACATGGGCTTGAACCGTTCCTGGGTACGGGCTGAGCTGCAGAAGGCCGGCGTCGCCCTGGAAAATGTCTTTCTCGGCCAGGTTGACAAAGGCGGTCAGCTATACCTCGATCTGTATGACGACAAAATCAAAGTGGCTGAGCCGCAGGCGTTGAAACTAACCTACGCGCAGTTGAAAAAGTGCCAGGCCGATCTGGAAGTGTTTGCGCTGTCTACGAAAAATCAGCAGCAAAAACTCGTGTACCAAAGAGACGCTGAAGAACTGCAAAAGGTTATGGATCAGGTCAAGCCGCTGCTGACAAGATAGGGAAGAAGGGAAAACAATGGCGGATCAAAAAAAGAAAAAGCTTACCCCCGTCCAGCAGGAGTATCAGCAGTTAGCCAAACGTCACGAGCCCCCTCGCCCTTTGCTGCGCAATTTTACGCGGGCGTTTTTCACAGGGGGGATTATTTGCCTGATCGGGCAAGGCATTCAGGAGATGTTTATCCGGTACTTTGACTTTACGGAAAAGACGGCCGGAAATCCGACAACAGCCGTGCTCATTTTTCTGTCCGCTCTTTTGACAGGGCTCGGTGTATACGACCGGATTGCACAATGGGCAGGAGCCGGGACAAGCGTTCCGGTAACCGGTTTTGCCAATTCGATTGCATCAGCCGCTATCGATCACCGGAGCGAAGGCTTTGTCCTGGGAGTGGGCGGAAACATGTTCAAACTGGCGGGATCGGTGATTGTGTTTGGAGTTTTTTCCGCATTCGTGATCGGGATCGTGAAAACGTTGATCAAAATGGGAGGATAAGCCATGCGACAAGGGCATCAAACATGGGTGTTCCCTTCGAGGCCGGTCATTCTCAGTACGGCTGCCATCGGCGGTCCTTTCGAAGCAAAAGGACCTTTGGGAGAGGATTTTGACATCACGCATGGGGACCTCATGCTTGGACAAGACAGCTGGGAAAAAGCCGAAAAAGTTCTGTTGGAGGAAGCTTGCGACAAAGCATTGGAAAAAGCAGGCCTGCAAAAGGAGCAAGTCCATTTCTTGCTTGCAGGCGATCTGATGAATCAGATCATTACGTCCAGCTTCTCTGCCCGTACATTGGGTATCCCCTACATCGGCCTGTTTGGAGCTTGCTCGACAGCGATGGAAAGCTTGGCGCTTGGTGCGCTATTGGTAGACAGCCAGTCAGCCGACTACGTATTGGCTGCTACCGGAAGCCACAACGGGGCAGCAGAGAAACAGTACCGCTACCCAACCGAATACGGTTCGCAAAAGCCGCCTACAGCCCAGTGGACCGTTACCGGAGCAGGTGCAGCTGTTGTGGGAAACAAGGGGAGCGGGCTGCGGGTTCATGCCGCGACGATCGGCCGCATCGTCGACATGGGGCTGAGCGACCCGTTCAACATGGGGGCGGCGATGGCGCCAGCAGCACTTTCGACGATTGAGACTCACTTCCGCGATATGCGGCTCCCGCACGATCACTACGATCTCGTCGTAACGGGAGATTTGGGAAAGGTCGGTCACCAGATCCTCTCGGAGCTTTTGCCGAAGCATAACGTCGATATTCCGCTGGATCGGTACATCGACTGCGGCAAGCTTATATACGGAGACAATCCGACTGTCTGGTCGGGAGGGAGTGGCTGTGGCTGTGTCGCTACGGTTACATACGGACATCTGTTGCGAAGGATGAGAGAAGGCGAATGGAAACGCATATTGGTCGTCGCTACCGGCGCCCTTTTGTCACCCATCTCCTATCAGCAAGGGGAAAGCATTCCCTGCATTGCTCATGCGGTCGCCATTGAAGCAGAGCATCCGGAGGAGGGGTAGCATGACGTTCCTGTGGGCATTTTTGGTGGGAGGCACGATCTGTTTGATTGGCCAGTTTCTGCTCGACGTCGTCAAATTGACGCCCGCTCACACCATGTCCTCTCTGGTCGTAGCAGGAGCTTTGCTCGATGGATTCGGCTTGTACGAGCCGCTTGTCAAATTCGCCGGAGCCGGGGCCACTGTGCCGATTACCAGCTTTGGCAACGCTTTGGTTCACGGAGCCATGCAGGAAGCGGAAAAACACGGGATTGTCGGCGTGATTACCGGCATATTTGAAGTGACGAGTGCAGGGATTTCGGCGGCGATCGTGTTTGGATTTTTTGCGGCGGTCCTGTTCAAACCAAAAGGATGAAACGAGAAGCATGGGCTTGAGCGATAGACGGCATGTATTGGCAAACATGCCAAAAACCTTGAATTGAACCTGATCTTCTCTCCCGATAGAATGGGGGCTTGAGGAGGGGGATATAGGTGTTTCAGAAAAAAAGCGGGATTGCCCTGTTTTTGTCTGTCCTGGTCGCTTTCTTGCTGGCTGTTCCGGCATCTGCTGCTCCCGTGCTTAAAAAGGGAAGCAGGACCGGTGACGTCTGGGATTTGCAGTATCGTCTGCAGGTGATAGGCCTGTATCAAGGGCCTTTGGATGGAATATACGGAAGCAAGACCACCCAGGCAGTCCGCCAGTTTCAAAAAAAGTACGGGATGCCTGCAGATGGAATTACAGGAAAAATGACATGGAAAAAGCTGAAGAAAGTTACCGTAAATCGATCCGAGATGCAAATGCTGGCCCAATTGGTTTATTCCGAGGCAAGGGGCGAGCCTTATGTCGGACAGGTGGCCGTTGCCGCAGTCGTCATGAACCGCTTGCAATCCAGCAATTTCCCCAACAGTATTCAAGAGATTATTTTTCAGCCTTATGCCTTTACGGCGATTGACGACGGACAATACTGGCTGACACCAGGGAAGACGGCATATCGAGCCGCTTATGAAGCGGTGCGAGGATGGGACCCATCGGGCAATGCCCTGTTCTACTTTAATCCCAAAACAGCGACTTCCAAGTGGATCTGGTCCAGACCTCAGATTAAAAAAATCGGAAGCCATATCTTTGCCAAATAATCGATAGTGATTGCTTTCGTACAGCTTTTCTTCTGATAATCAGATCAAGAAGTGGAGCGATATCAGCATGATGAGAGCCTTTCTGTCTGTCATTTCCGTGCTCATCATCCTCATGGCCTCGCTTGTTCCGGTTCACGCCGAGCAGGCTGATCCGCCAGTCTACATTTATATCAATTTGTGGGAGAACAAGCTGTACCTGCGGACGGATAAGGGGGAAGTACTAGCCTCTTACCGCATAGCACCGGGAGCTGTCGATACGCCCTCGCCCATAGGCCTGTTCACAGTCACGAAAAAATCGCTGAATTGGGGCGGCGGATTTGGTTCTCGCTGGCTGGGAATCAATGTTGAATGGGGGACGTACGGAATTCATGGGACAAATCGCCCTGAGCATATTGGACGGTACGTCAGTCATGGATGCTTCCGGATGAAAAACAAGGACATCGAGAAGCTCTACCCGCTTGTAAAAGTAGGGACCCCCGTCATCATAGACGGGCCGATCATGGGGCATGAAAGGCTAACTTATCGGGTATTGGTTCCGGGGTCGCGAGGAGCATTGGTCAAGCTTGTACAAAATCGATTAAAGGCGGCGGGCTATTACAATGGTCCCGTGCATGGTCATTTTGACAAACATTTTGAAAGGGCCGTTTTTCGCTTTCAAAAGAAAGAAGGCCTTGCAGTGACAGGGCAGATCGGTCTGGAGGACCTGGTCTATTTGGGGATCGTCGAGTGAGTGGAGTTGTCCGACGAGTAGATGAATCTACGATGTGGGCAGCTCCTTTTTTACTGCTGCTTTCGGTTCTTGTATACCAACAGAGGCTGGCAATCATTGAGGGTTGTTTTCTGAATATTTTCCTTTACAATAGTACAAAGAGATTTCCAGCAATCGACTACAGGAGGTTGATGATGAAAAAGATGCTGATTCTAGCCTCGCTGGCAGCTGTCATTTTCACGGGCATGCCAAAAGCAGAGGCAGAGACAACACGAGCAAACCTACCATACACCGATGTAGCCGGACATTGGGCAGAGAAGGACATTCAACAATTGTACATAACAGAGGTAATCGGTGATGCCAAGAGTTTCCGCCCAGACGATCCGATCACACGGGCAGAATTGATCACAATGTTTGTAAAAGCCAAAGGAGTCCAACCAGCAGCACAGGAGGCATCACCCTTTGCGGATATTCCTTCGGGCGATTGGCTCGCGCCATATGCCATAACGGCGTATCGACTCGGCATCG
Source organism: Brevibacillus sp. FSL K6-6036 (assembly GCF_037964015.1). Classification (NCBI taxonomy): domain Bacteria; kingdom Bacillati; phylum Bacillota; class Bacilli; order Caryophanales; family Paenibacillaceae; genus Brevibacillus; species Brevibacillus sp. FSL K6-6036. The sequence goes on along the minus strand of NZ_CP150173.1, from coordinate 3,520,124 downwards.
TTCATGGAGAGTATTCAGAGGGAAAACTCGTTTTCAAGCCGGACGAGCTGGTAAGTCGAGAAGAGATGGTGTCGATGCTGATACGGGCAATGGGCGACAGCGGCAAGGTGAATCAGTTGCCTTGGTCCTCCGCGATTCAAACACTGCAGCAGTATCCGGATGGACGCAGCGTGGAAGAGGCTTATCAGCGGTCATTTGCATTTGCCCTGCAAAATCGGTTGGTGAATCCGTACCAGGATGGAAACCTGCAGCCACACCATGAAATAACGAGAGCGGAAGCTGCGACCTATACCGCTATCCACCTTTTGGAAAAAGGAGAAGAACAAAAAGCTCCTACAGGGACTCCCTTCACAAAAAAACTGACGGTTGAGACGACCGCATATACATATCCGGAGGACAAAGCGGAGGCGCTTTCTTATCTGGAATTCCCATTGCGTGTAGGGATTGTAGCCGTGGATCCTGCTGTTATCCCGCTGGGTAGCCATTTGTACATTGAAGGCTATGGGTATGCCGTCGCGGCTGATATCGGGAGCGCGGTGAAAAATAATCGCGTGGACCTGTTTTTCTCTTCGCGGGTGGAAGCCTTGAACCACGGGATTAAAGATGGCGTAACTGTTTACGTCCTCGACTGATAGATTTACCTTTTGCAACATATTTTCCCATCCATTCACTCATACTAACGGTGAAAGGATGGGGTTTTTTTGTTGGGCTGGATACTAATTGGACTCTTCGTATTTATTGTGCTGCTTGCCGCAACGCCTGTACGTATTTCCCTTTACTATGGCAGGGTCGGTGAAAACGATCACCTCGTCGTTGAGGTTTCGGCATGGTTTCACCTGATCCGGCGCAAATATGAGCTGCCGGTCGTGATGGTAAAACAGACGGAAAATGGCCCCGAATTGAAGGCAAAAGTGGAAACGGTGAGACAGGAAGAGAAGACGGCAGAAACGGTAAGAGGTGTAGGGAAGGATCAACTGCAGAAGTGGAAACAGAATTATCAGGTCATACTGGAACGCTTCCATGATTTTAAACCGGTTCTTCAGCAATTTGCCAAGCAGATTCGATGCGAACGGCTGGAATGGCACACTGTTCTGGGAACGGGTGAGGCTGCGGAGACTGGTGCGCTTCTCGGAGCGGTGTGGGGAGTGAAAAGCATTTTGATCGCGCTTTTCTCACACGCCATTTCTTTGCGGAGCATGCCGCGGCTTAGTGTGCAGCCTGTCTGGAATCAACCGGTCATTCGCACCCAAGCGAGGTGCATTCTCCACTTTTTCCTCGGCCATGTCTTGGTAATGGGGCTCCGTCTGCTGTTTCGCTTGAAAAAGGGGCGTGTCCACAAATGGGAGACGAGTCCCTCCGGGGCGTAGGAAAAGCGTACATGGCCTGTTCTTCTTTTGGGCAAGCTACTAGTTGTAAACAGTTTGCGCAAAACTGCATTTCACCCCAGTAATATCGACGACCCGGTGGAAACACCGGATGGGTGTAGGAGTCTCTATACGATAACGCAAAATAGACGGTCATTGGCTTCTTGCACTTTAATACTAACGTTTTTTGGGACATGTTTCACATTGTGAAACATGTCTTTTCAGTTTTTCATTACTTTGATTTGTGGCTTATCTTTTGTTAAGATATGAATAGAAACAAATGTTCGCGATTGGTGTCTTGATGACAGGTCCAACATCATCTATACTTAAATTTTAAGTAGGACAGTTAGGAGAGTAACCCATATGAATTCACTAGAAATATGTGCTGGAGCGGGTGGACAAGCTCTTGGTCTTGAATTAGCAGGATTTGAACATGCGGCGCTTGTCGAAATTGAATCTCCAGCTTGCGCAACTCTACGTTTAAATCGACCTCACTGGAACGTGATAGAAGATGATCTGCGAAATGTATCTGGAAGACAATTTAAAGGCATTGATTTGCTCGCGGGCGGTGTTCCTTGTCCCCCGTTTTCAAAGGCTGGTAAGCAGCTCGGACAGGAAGATGAACGCGACTTGTTCCCCGAAGCAATTCGCTTGGTTGAAGAAATTCAACCTAAGGCAGTTATGCTTGAGAATGTTCGTGGGTTATTGGATGCAGTATTTGATGATTATCGAAAAAAGATAGTAGATGATCTTCGTAAAATGGGATATACAGCGGAATGGAAACTTTTAAACGCTTCCGACTTTGGCGTTCCTCAACTTCGTCCGCGTGTGGTCTTTGTTGCAATAAGGAACGACCTCGCTCATAACTTTAGCTGGCCAAAGCCATTGTGGCATCGACCTCCTACAGTGGGCGAAACTCTTTTTGACCTTATGGCTGAGAATGGTTGGTTTTTGGCCAATCGCTGGAAAGATTGGGCAAATGATATTGCTCCAACTATTGTTGGTGGTTCAAAGAAACATGGGGGGCCTGATCTGGGACCAACACGTGCAAAACGAGCATGGGCAGCTCTGGGTGTTGATGGGATGGGCATTGCTGACCAAGCGCCTGAGCCTAATTTTATTGGTTTACCCCGATTGACCACAAGAATGGTTGCACGGTTACAAGGTTTTCCTGATTCTTGGCAATTTTTTGGTAAGAAAACGCCAGCCTATCGACAAATCGGCAATGCATTTCCACCGCCAGTTGCTCAAGCGGTTGGATTGGAAATTCGAAAGTGCTTAGAAGCTGGAATTACAACAAATTTAAAAAGGATACATGGGCTATGACAAATGCGCTTATTGCTAAAGCACGGAAGAAATATCATGCCTCGCTCTTGCAGTCGGTACTAACAGTTAATAGTCAAGGAGTTCCGACTAATGCTGATAAAGACAGTAAATTATCGGTGAGAATCGCGAAGGGGATAGCTGAAATTCTGAAATCCGAAGCAGGAGAAAGATTGGCGGGCCAAACAAGTGGAAGTGAGTTTGAGGCCATTAATGCCGAGTTTATTCGTGATACTTTTTTGGCACTAAATCATATACGTCCTGGTCATTGGGAGATTAAGAAAATTGGGAATCGAAACAGAATGGCGATCGCTGGTTTTGAACAATATGCTCATTTAACTGCACTCGACGAAGCCTCCAAAAACAATCCAGAGCTTGCCGCTGCTCTTGGAAATGACTATACGATTACCCCTGATATCATTATTGTTCAGAATCTTATGCAGGATGATGAGCTTAATAGGGATGCCCTTATGGTTGATCTAAATGTCAGTCGCCGTGCAGCGATCCGAGCAATTAACGGAGGAAAGCCGCTGCTTCACGCTAGCGTTTCTTCCAAGTGGACGATTCGTTCTGACCGAAGTCAAAACAGCCGATCAGAGGCGTTGAACCTGATTAGAAACCGTAAAGGACATTTACCGCACATTGTGGTTGTTACAGCAGAACCACTGCCAAGTCGTCTGGCATCCATTGCGCTAGGTACAGGGGATATAGATTGTGTTTACCATTTCGCTCTGGATGAACTTAAACAATCGGTGGAAATGGCAAATGCAGAAGATGCATTGGAGATGCTCAATATTATGATTGACGGGAAGCGGTTAAAGGATATATCGGATCTGCCGTTGGATTTGGCCATATAAGTACATTCAAGACTGTCAGCAGTTCGATGACAGTCTTCGCTATTATTATAAATGGAAATATTTTCTTGACTTGTAATTACGATATTATAAAATTTTGAAGAGGGAATTAATACAAAAAAATTTTTTGTGCAAAAATAATAAAATTTTAATTTTATTTAGTTTGGAGGTTATAAACAATGGAACAGATTTCAATCCAACTGTTGAAGGACTTCATTAACAAAGATTTCGCAATGTTTTTAAAAACAAAAGATAGGAGCTTAGTTCCAAGGGTTCGAGAACAATACCTACGAGACATTAATAATTATGTTGAAAATTATTTAGAAGACAGTGCCCTTATTGATTTTAAAAGTTTTTTTGCAAAGCATTTAATAAAAAGATTTCTAGAAAATCGAACGGGCTCTACAGCAAGAGCAGCACTAACGAATTTTCTTGAGTTATTATGTTCAGCAGATTTAAGAAAAATTGATTTAGAGTCATATTTTCGTATTAAAGAAACAATCCAAAGTGTTAAAAAGACGCCAAAGGAAAAGCTTGTTTTTTTAACAGAAGAAGACATTGACTATATTATGCACAAAACTGATTTTAGTACAAAACAAACTCAAGAGAAGATTTTGACGCCATTGATAGTCACACTGGCTTACCATATGCTTTTCGAACAAGATCACATTTATAAATTGAAAAGGAATGACGTAAAGATTGAAGAAAGAAAAATACGCAATCTTAGACATGACTACGATGAATCAGTGGATAAATGGTTGGAAATGGATTTATATTCATACAATGTCGTCAAAAAGTATTGCGACCAATATGATGGTGCACTAGATGCTCCATTTGTCATTATTAAAGGAGAACCAGCTAGCAACCAAACAGTAAATAAAATGCTACATGGTGTGTATAGAAGTACGAAAAATCGTTCAAAATTAACCACTACTGTAGACGTACAAAAACTGATTAGATCACGAATTCTCATCGATTTAAGAAACACGCAGGGTCAAAGTCTAATGAAGTTTTATGAAATAATGGGCATGAAAAGAAACACTCAACTTGAAAATGCATTACACCAATATTTACAGGAACAACAAGACATTAAGCAAAATAATTGATTGATTAAGTCGGCAGAAAGGACCTTTTTCATTGTGATGATTGATGGCCGAAGTTAAAACGAATGTAGGAGAAATTGTAGGGACAACTGAATCTAAGTGATATCCTGTGAAGTCTCCAAACGAGCCACTCAATATCTGCTAATTATTCCCTAATTTTAGGGGATTGATTGTAACCAACTAGACTCACTCATTTTCAACAGTACATGCTTAGACCTAAGTTGGGGTATGCTACAAATGCCGAATAAACCAGTTAATTTGCTGGTAAGGAGGGGACCAACATGGCTGACCATCCCATTCAAGGGTTAATGAGAACGGCAATGGAAAATATCAAGCAAATGGTCGACGTCAACACGATCATCGGCGACCCGGTGGAAACGCCGGATGGAAGTGTGATTCTGCCGATCTCCAAGGTTGGCTTCGGCTTTGCGGCAGGGGGCAGTGAGTTTCAATACGAGCGCGATCATCCGGGTGTGATCGGGCATCCTTTTGGCGGCGGAAGCGGGGGCGGCGTATCGATTACGCCTGTTGCATTCCTGGTCGTGGGCAAACAGGGCATCCGCTCCATTCCTCTCGAAAATTCCACTCATCTGTATGACCGTATTTTGGACAGCATCCCTCAATTCGTGGAGAAAATGCAGGGGATGTTCGGCAAAAAGGAAGAGGCCCCGGTCTCTTCGACTACCATCGTGACCAATGTCGATGAGCACGATCTGGAAGAACTGATTGAGCGAAGCTGATTGTTGGGGCATGAGGCAAAACGAAAAAGACAGGTTGGCCGCGCGGGGGCACACCTGTCTTTTTGTTTGGGATATTCACCACAACTGATTGATGATCAAGCCCGTGTAAACCGCTTGCCGGTAGAAGTGATTGGGCAAAAGAAACGAGGAGAATGCTCGACCCGAAGCATCTTCTTCGTTGAAGCCTGTCAAATTGGCGGGGGAAGCCGTCCTCCATTTTCCCGTCTCCCTTTCGACCAGTTGAGACACCTTGGATACGTCTTGTACAAAAGCAGAAAAATCGCGCTCGACAGAACGGGTCAGCGTCTCCTCGTCCAATTTCAACTGACCGTTGGGAGCAATGTGCAATCCGTAATCAGCAAGCCCCGATTGAACACTCCGGGCAATCTGCTCCAGTGATGCAGGGAGTGTGGTCGTGAAAAGGTTCGGCCTTTCTTCTACGAAAGCATGCAAGCGATTATAACGAGTCACCAGTTCCCGGGTTTTCTCCAGCAAGAGTTCGCTGTCCGGCTGGATAACCAGGGATGCTTTGCCCGGCTGGAGCAGGGTTGCGGCGACCTTTCCAGAAAGCTCCACCTGGTTGAAGGGGGAGCCGCTACGCATCCCGTCCAGATCGTATTCGGCATCGGAGGCTTTCATAGCGACCTGATCGAGTCCGAGAGTGCGAACCACGGCCCCGTCTATATCGCGTAGCTGAAAAGCATGCTTTGCCCCCGTATGACTGGAGCGGAGGACCATCCGGCTCATCGTCTCTGAATATTCGATTGAAGCAGCCAGATCTGCCTGATGGATGACACCTGCCAAACGCTTAAGCAATTGTTCATGCGAATCGTCTTGCTTTGCCTGGATGGCGAGGATGTTCTCCTGTTGACCGATCGTCAGGGAAAACGTATACACGCCGGGGGGCAAGAGGGAAGGGCCGCTGCTTTCAGCCATGATTCCCCGATTTGTCTGCTGCGTTGCCAGGCGGATGACATCCAATTGGTAGCTGCCCGGCTCTGCCCCGGGGGCGGCTTTTGCCTGAGCGCGTTCCGGGTGGGAGCTCACTGCAACTCGCGCGTGCAGCACACTGTTTCTTCGCGAAGGGTCAAATTGCTTGGCAGCCTGGCTTAATTCGGCCGTATAACGATATAGCTGGGAGAGGGAGTCAGCCATGTCTGTCATCCATTGCTGTTGGCGCGTATAAAAGGGCTGCAGGCTGTATCCGACAATGGGCTGGACAGGACCGCTCAATTTGGCTTGAATCATCTGAAAGTGGTATGGACCCACCCGCCTGCTGTACGGAATCTGGCTGACCTGTGCTAGACGCACACCCATCTCCTCCTTTCACTTGCGTTTCATCTCCCTACCATTATAAGGCAATCCTATTCCATTTCAACAAGCAAGTCACCCGTTTCGATCGCATCTCCCGCTTTTACATGAACGGCTTTGATTTTCCCGTCCATTGGCGCTTGAATGGTGGTCTCCATTTTCATCGCTTCGCTGACCAAAAGATGCTCTCCCTTGCGTACCTTGTCGCCTGCTGTAACGAGAACTTTCAAGACTTTGCCCGGCATGGACGCGCCGAGCTGTCCGGGATCTTGCGGGTCGGCTTTGCGGCGGGCCAGCTCAGAGACCTTTGCAGCGTGATCGCGGATGAAAATTTCCCGAGGTTGGCCGTTCAATTCAAAATACATGATGCGCCGTCCGTCCGGATGCAGCTCGCCTACGGCGACAAGCTTGATAATCAGCGTTTTTCCGCGCTCGATCGTGATTGCCGTCTCTTCTCCCGGACGAAGGCCGTAGAAGAAGGTCGGGGTATTGAGCACGGACAAATCGCCGTATTCCTTCAAGCTTTGGTCATATTGCAGGAACACTTGCGGGTACATGATGTAGGACAGGACATCCAGTTCTGTCGCCTCTCGCACGATTTTCTCTGTCAGTTCCAACGCTACCTTGTCAAAGTCTACCGGTGCCAGAAGCTCTCCCGGACGAGTCGTAAAGGAGTCGCGTCCTTTCAAGACAAGCGCCTGCAGTTCTTTCGGGAATCCGCCCGGAGGCTGTCCCAGGTACCCCTGGAAGAACTGAATGACAGAGTCGGGGAAATCGAGCCGCTCGCCTTTTTCCCAGATGTTTTCTTCGTTCAGTCCGTTTTGAACCATGAACAGCGCCATATCTCCGACTACCTTGGAGGACGGTGTGACCTTGACGATGTCGCCGAACATCTGATTGACAGTAGCGTACATCTGTTTTACCTCGTCCCAGCGGCCTTCCAGTCCGACAGCTTTCGCCTGCTGCTCGAGGTTCGTATACTGGCCGCCCGGCATTTCATGGATGTAAACCTCGGTATTGCTTGCTTTCATTCCGCTCTCGAATCCTTGGTAGTAGGGGCGGACATCCTCCCAGTAATCGGAAAGCTTGTTGAACGCGTCGAGGGATAGACCCGTATCCCGTTCGGTATGCTCGAGCGAAGCGATCAATCCGTTCAGGCTGGGCTGGGAAGTAAGCCCCGACATGGAGCTGACGCACGCGTCGACGATATCGACGCCGGCTTCAATCGCTTTTACGAGCATCGCGCCGCCGTTTCCGGACGTGTCATGCGTATGCAAATGGATCGGGATGCCGATCTCCTGCTTGAGAGCCCGCACCAGCTCGTAGGCTGCGTACGGCTTGAGCAGTCCGGCCATGTCTTTGATCGCGAGGATATGGGCTCCTGCCTTCTCCAGCTCCTTGGCCAGATCGACGTAATAGCGCAGCGTGTATTTGGTCTTCGATGGATCGAGAATGTCGCCGGTGTAGCAGATCGCCGCTTCGGCCACCTTGCCCGAATTGCGGACGGCTTCGATCGCTGTCTGCATGCCCGGCAGCCAGTTGAGGCTGTCAAAGATGCGGAAGACGTCGATGCCGTTCTCGGCGGACGCTTTCACGAAAGCGTGAATCACATTGTCCGGATAGTTGGTGTAGCCGACCGCATTTGCGCCGCGCAAAAGCATCTGGAACAAAATGTTGGGAATGCGCTGACGAAGTATTTGCAGACGCTCCCACGGCGATTCTCTGAGGAAGCGCATCGACGTGTCGAACGTGGCCCCGCCCCACATCTCCAGGGAGAAGAGGTCTGCTCCCAGCTTGCCGGTCGCTTCAGCGACAGCTGCCAAATCGTACGTCCGGACGCGAGTCGCAAACAGCGACTGATGGGCGTCGCGGAAGGTGGTGTCGGTTACGAGCACGCGCTTCTGCTCCTGAATCCACTTCACGAGGCCGTCTGCGCCTTCGCGCTCCAGAATTTGCTTGGTTCCGTCCGGATACGGCTGGGCAAAGGGAGTGCGCGGGATGCGCGGCGTATCGAAGTGCGGCTTCTTGTCCTGCGTGGACAGCCCCGGATAGCCATTGACAATCGTGTTGCCGATGTAGCTTAGAAGCTTGGTGCCGCGGTCTTGACGTCCCGGGAAAATGAACAGCTCCTGCTTCGTATCGATGAAAGACGTATCGTATTGTCCGCTGAGAAAATCGGGATGCGTCACTACGTTTTCCAGGAACGGAAGATTTGTTTTGACACCGCGGATGCGGAATTCCCGCAGCGTTCTGAGCATTTTCCGGGCGGCCTGGTCAAAAGACGTGCCGTATGTGGAGATCTTCACCAGGAGCGAATCGTAGTACGGTGTAATAATCGCCCCCGGATAGCCGTTTCCGCCGTCAAGCCGTACCCCGAAGCCTCCGCCTGAACGCCATGCCAGCAAGCGCCCGGCGTCGGGCAGGAAGTTGTTTTCCGGGTCTTCTGTCGTCACCCGGCACTGTATCGCGTAACCGCTCATCTTGATCGCTTCCTGGGAGGCAATGCCAATTTCCGGATCAGACAGGCTGTGCCCTTCGGCAATGCGGATTTGCGCCTGCACGATATCAATGCCTGTGATCAGCTCGGTAATCGTATGTTCCACTTGAATGCGCGGGTTTACTTCGATAAAGTAAAATTGACCGTCGGGCGTGAGCAAAAACTCGACCGTACCCGCGTTGGAGTAACCGGCTTCCTTCATCAACTTCAAGGCAGACTGGCAGATTTCCTCGCGCAGCGCATCATCCAGGGAAAGGCTTGGCGCGACTTCGACCACCTTTTGATGGCGGCGCTGCACGGAGCAGTCCCGTTCGAACAGATGCACAATATTGCCGTGTGCATCGCCGAGAATCTGCACTTCAATATGCTTGGGGTTTTCCAAATAACGCTCCAGATACACCTTGGCGTTGCCAAAGGCGGAGCGAGCTTCGGAACGGGCCCGGTCCAGAGCATCCTGGAGCTCATCCTGGCTTCGCACGATCCGCATGCCGCGGCCGCCTCCGCCAGAGACCCCCTTGATGATTATCGGATAGCCGTGCTCCTTGGCAAACAAAAGGGCTTCCTGAAGGGTTTCGATCGGCTCGGGTGTACCCGGAATAACGGGAATGCCTGCTTCGATGGCCATTCGGCGCGCTTCGACTTTGTCTCCAAACTTGTCGATCAAAGTGGAGGAAGGGCCAATAAAGATGATGCCTTCTTCAAGACAGCGCTGGGCAAATTCCGCATTTTCCGCGAGAAATCCATAGCCCGGGTGAATCGCATCGATATCGTTGCGCTTGGCAATTTCGATAATGCTCTCAATGTCCAGATAGGCTTCAATGGGACCTTTTCCGGCGCCTACCAGATACGACTCGTCCGCCTTGAAACGATGGATGGACACGTTGTCTTGCTCGGAATAGATCGCTACAGTGCGAATGCCCAGTTCAGTTGCTGCGCGGAAAATCCGAATGGCGATTTCCCCGCGGTTGGCGACCAGCAGCCGGTTGATTTTTCTCTTTGTCATGGTTTCTCCCCCTTTTTTACCCTAAGCACTTGTAAAGTGAATATTATATATAGAGTAAATATACAAAATTGCAGATACAGAAACACCCCTTTTTTTCTGAAATATCTTGAAGTAGGTGTAAATATTCATGACGAGAATCCTGCCCGTGTTCGTATATGGCTCTCTGCTTCCCGGTTTCGGCAACCACAATAGGTATGTCAAGCCTTACCCGCATACGCTTCAGCCTGCGATAGTACGGGGACATTTGTACCATTTTTCTGCCGGTTATCCCGGCTTGCTGCGGGGCGAATCGGGGACTGTGAAAGGAGCGCTGCTCACATTTTCCAAAGACGTCTATGAAGAAGCACTGGCCGGACTGGACGAGCTGGAGGACTATTTCGGACCAGGCGACCCTCGCAATGAGTATGAACGGGTGGAGGAAAGTGTCATGAAAATGCCTGGAGGAGAAGAAATCCGGGCATTCCTCTACAGGTATCTAAAGGAAGACTGGGCCAGACGGGAAGGGATTTACATTCCGTCGGGAGATTGGGCCGGGTTTATCAAAGACAGGCAGAGGGACAGCAGGCAGGGTGAATAGCAGCTACCGGATTTGCCCAAAATGGTAGGGAAAGGAGGGGACCCTGCCATGGACTTTTTGCAAAAGACCCCGGCCGAAATTTGGCGCATGCTGATACCGCCTGCAAACTGGATGTTTTGTGAAGAGATGCCAGAGGACGAGCTGATCTTTCATTATCGCGATTCGATTTACTTTATCAACGAGGACGGATCGGTGCTGGCTCTGCCGAAGCCGGCGTGTTTTGAACAGCTCGATCTGGAAACGCTGCTGGAATGGCTGGCAACGTCGGAGGAGACTGTCGATTTCGACGATAACGGGGAATTTGATTACGGCTTTGTACTGAAGCAGATGGGATTCGTCGTGCCGACCCGCAGGCCCCGTGAAACAAGTTCGTTTCAAATTGAAATCATCAACACGGTTCTCCCGCAATCGATGTGCACGCGCTACGAGCTGAAAAAAGTAAGCTTTATATTTGCGCTGTATCACGCCCTCATGCGCTGCCATGAGCTGAACAGGCGGAGCGGCTGGGAGTACGAGCACGAAATCAAAAGCATTACCAAACTTGAACAAAATCAGATCGGCGGATTGCGACTGAATCTGTAATTTCCCTGTTTCCATAGTGAAAATCGTAGAAAAATGAGGTATGATTGAGAAGGTACATAACCTACTATCATTTTGTGAGGAGGAAGATTTGATGACATCTGCAGTAGAACGCCATGGCGCATTTACCTTCAAAGGCAACCCGGTTACCTTGCTCGGACCTGAAATAAAGGTAGGGGACACCGCTCCTAATTTTACCGTATTGGCTAACAACCTGACCCCTGTGACTCTGGATGATTCCAAAGGCACTGTACGCGTGATCTCTGTCGTTCCGTCTCTGGATACTGGCGTGTGCGACGCGCAAACCCGCCGTTTTAACGAAGAAGCTGCAAAGCTGGACGGCGTAACCATCCTGACGATCTCTGTCGACCTGCCGTTCGCGCAAAGCCGCTGGTGCGGTGCTGCCGGCATCGACAAGGTGCAAACGCTGTCTGACCACCGCGACCTCTCCTTTGGTCTGGCATACGGCGTAGCGATCAAAGAACTGCGTCTTCTGTCTCGTGCAGTCTTTGTCGTGGATGCAAACGACAAAGTCGTTTACGCAGAATACGTTCCGGTTGTCGGCGATCATCCGAACTACGAAGCTGCGATCGAAGCAGCCAAAGCGGCGAAGTAATCGATTCCCGCCAACATTTTTGCGTCTACTGTCAAAAATACCAGCCTCCTTCCACGTGAAGGAGGTTTTTTTATGGAAAATGTTGTTTGCCCCTGTATAATAAATGAACAAATCATAACGCGTCTACATTCAGGGCAGGCAAAGAACGAATAGCCGCGAGGAGTGAGGGAAATGAGGCCAGATAAATTAAAGAGAGGCGACGAAGTCCGAGTGATTGCCCCGAGCAGAAGCATGGCGATCCTGTCGCAGGACGTGAGAGAGCGGGCGCAAAAAAGATTGGAATCGATGGGCCTAACGGTAACGTATGGAAAACATGTGGAGGTTTGCGACGAGTTTGTTTCCAGTTCAGTCGAAGAGAGGCTGCAAGACCTCCATGAAGCGTTTGCCGATAAGAACGTAAAAGGTATTTTGACAGTGCTGGGCGGATTCAACAGCAATCAGCTGCTTCGCGGCATCGATTATGAGTTGATCCGAAGCAACCCCAAAATACTGTGCGGGTACTCGGACATCACGGCACTGTCCAATGCGATCTATGCCAAAACAGGATTGATTGGCTTCTCGGGCCCTCATTTCTCCACATTCGGAATGAAAAAGGGAGCCGAGTACACGATCCGCCTCTTTCAAAGCTGCTTGCTGGAGGGGGAAGCGGGGGCGGCTAGAGAAGCCGAAGCGGGACCGCTCCAAATCACGCCTGCCTCTGAATGGAGTGACGACGAATGGTATTTGGATCAGGAAAATCGCAGCTTTATCCCGAATGAGGGCTACCTTTTGATTCAGGAAGGAGAGGCGGAAGGGACACTCATCGGCGGCAATCTGTGTACGCTCAATCTGCTGCAGGGTACAGAGTACATGCCTGACTTGCAAGGAGCGATTCTGTTTATCGAGGACGACCGGGATGTGTCTCCTTCGACGTTTGACCGGGATTTGCAATCATTGATTCATCAGCCGTCCTTTTCCGGCGTGAAAGGAATCGTCATCGGCCGGTTTCAAAAAGCTTCGCAAATGACCCGGGAAAAGCTCGTCTGGATCATCCGCAGCAAACCGGAGCTGGCAGCCATGCCGGTGGTCGCCAATGCTGACTTTGGGCATACCAGTCCGATGATCACGTTTCCGATCGGCGGCAAGGCCAAAGTGACAGCGAGCAGCGGGCAGGTGTCACTTTGGATAAAGTAGGTTGCCGACAGACCGGAGCCTTGTCAGCAGTACAGATCGCGTCCCCCGCGAAGCTGCAAATACGCTTCCTTCAGCCACGGATGGATCACTCGAAGCTTGGTGCGCTGCGCCCATAAATAGTCAAGGTAAACGAAGGCGGCGTCGGCCAAGCGAGGATCGACATGGAATTGCTCAGCCAATCGAATCGCTTCTTTGGCGACTCGCTCGGTATGCTCGGCAATATGATCAAGCTGGTGGTAACGAAGCAGCGAAAGAGCGTCTTGTCGGACGTTTCCGCCAAATGGAAAGTTCTTTATCCATGTGGAAAAGCTTTTGTCCATTTTCATCGACTCCTGAAGGTTTCTCCTCTGTATGGGGATAGAAGACCCGGTCTTCTGTGCATTGTTTTCATATTGCGATACAATTGGAAAACCGTGGGGGTTTAAAAGGGCTTTCCCACATCAGTGGCCTTCGCCAGGACGCGCACAGCTGTTTTTGATATACTGGCAGGAGTTGAAGCGACAGAAGGTGTGACTGCATGTTGGAAGAGCTTTTGCAAATAACAGCCGCCAAACGGCATGAAGGCATGACCATCCGCGACGTGCTGCAAAAAGACTTCGGCGTCTCCCGGCGCTTGCTGGTCAGGGCGAAGTACCAGGGGGATATTACGCGAAACGGTGTTTCCGTCTATGTGACAGAGCGGTTGAAAGAGGGAGATGTCGTTCGCGTACTCGTCCCGGCCGAAGAAGAAATGCTCGCACCCGAACCGATGGACTTGAATATTCGCTACGAGGACGAGGACATTTTGGTCATCGCCAAACCGGCGGGACTCGTCGTCCACCCGACGGGGAATCACAGCAGCCATACACTGGCAAACGGCGTGGCGCACTACTGGCAGGAGCGGGGAGAGCAGCGGAAATTCCGTCCGGTCAATCGTTTGGACAAAGACACGTCAGGACTGATGATCGTAGCCAAAAACCAGTGGGCGCACGAGCAGTTCAGCCGTCTCCAAAAGGAACGCCAGCTGCACCGATACTATATAGCCATCGTCGAGGGTGTGTGCGATGAGACAGAAGGTGTCATTGACGAGCCGATCGGTCTTCGCGACGACTCCATCATTGCGAGGGAGGTTCGAGCGGATGGCCAGCAGGCCGTAACCCGTTTCAGGGTCAGGCAGCGGGGAGCTGGCATGAGCCTGGTGGAGCTGAAGCTGGAAACGGGACGAACGCATCAGATCAGGGTCCATATGAGCCATCTGGGTTATCCGTTAGCAGGCGATGACATGTACGGGGGGAGCAGAGCCCACATCGGGCGGCAAGCGCTGCATGCAGCGAGGCTCCATTTTGCCCATCCTCGGACGGGACAGGAAATGGAGTGGACGGAGCCGCTGCCGGAGGATATGGCCTTGCTGTACAGGACGTTTTTTGCCGGCGAGGGACTGGCATGAAATAGCTGGAGTGAAAAACGTATAGATAAAACCGCTTATAGAAAAAACGCTTTTGCCTCTGGCAACCGAAAAGCGTTTCCGGTATGATAAATATACCAATGAAAAAACAGTGAGCAATGGAAATTGCTGGTCGTCTGCGGGGGAATTCCCGCAAGGTCTTCTTCGTTAGCAGACTGAGCCCAGCGTACGTCAATAAGCTTGATCGGGTGCCCGCGAAAATGGATGATACCGTTTTCGGGCTCCTTGCTTCAGCTTGTTCGTATGCTGGGCTTTTTTGCTTTCATTTGCTTGTCTGAAGCCGGGGCTGGGGCCCGTAGGAGAGGAGGGAGAGCATGTGAAGCTGGTATCGTATCGAATGCAAGAACAGCAGGCGTGGAGAGCCGGAATCTTGCGGGAGGACCGCATCGTAGACATCGCCTCCAGCCTGGCGGGGGCGCCGCCGGGGATGCTGGAGCTGCTGGATGAGTGGGAGAGGTGGATAGAGCCCTTGCAGCTTCTGTCACAACAGGCTGGGACTCCTGCCGAAGGGCAGTCTTTTCCTTTAGAAGCTGTCTTGCTTGGATCGCCGCTGCCTCGTCCCCGAAGCTTTCGGGATTTTTACTCGTTTGAAGCGCATGTCAAGACGGCTCGCGCACGCCGCGGGCTGGAGATGATTCCGCAATGGTATCATTTCCCCGTCTTCTATTTTTCCAATGCAGCCGCCTTTGTCGGCCCGAATGCTTATGTGAAAAAGCCAGCGACGACCAAATGGCTCGACTATGAATTGGAGCTTGCCTGCGTAATCGGCAAGGAGGGCGTTGACATCCCTGTCGAGCAGGCGGATCGCTACATCGCCGGTTACTGCATCCTGAACGATTGGAGCGCACGCGACCTTCAGCGGGAGGAAGTAAAGGTAGGGCTGGGCCCGGCAAAAGGCAAGGACTTTGCCACTTCCATGGGTCCGTGGCTCGTTACGCCAGACGAGCTCGCCGATGTTTGCATAGCCGGCGAGGAAGGCAATCGCTTTGCGCTGACGATGGTCGCAAGAGTGAACGGCATCGAGCTGTCCCGCGGCTATTTTCAGGACATTCACTACACGTTTGCCCAGATGATCGCCCGCGCTTCCGCTGATTGTCCGCTTTACCCCGGCGATGTCATCGGTTCGGGTACAGTCGGGACGGGGTGCATCCTCGAGCTGGGGACGGAGCGCCACCGATGGCTGGAAGCCGGTGACGTGGTGGAGCTGGAGGTCGACAGGCTCGGCGTATTACAAAACATCATTTCCGAATAGGAGGGTTCGCAATGGCATTTTACCACCGCTTGGGTGAGATTCCGAAGAAGCGGCATACGATGTTTCACAAGCCAAACGGGGAGCTGTACCGGGAACAGGTCATGGGAACAAAAGGCTTTTCCGGCATTCAATCGATTTTGTATCACCATCATCCGCCGACCCAGGTCCGCTCGACGAAAAGGGTTGCCGACGTAAAGCCGGAATATGTCGAGCAAGCCGATCTCAAGCATCAGCATTTCAAGACGTTCGATGCGCCGGCAGGAGGCGACCCTGTTTCGGGCAGAACGTATTTGTTGGGCAATAGCGACGTCGTGCTCGGCGTTTGCGTTCCTACAGACGAGATGAACTACTTTTACCGGAATGCGGACGGGGATGAACTTCTGTTCGTCCATCAGGGAGAAGGCGAGCTGCAGACGATTTTCGGAACGATTCCGTACTGCCCGGGAGATTATTTGGTGATTCCGATCGGTACCACCTACCGGATTGAAATGAAGACGCCGAGCCGATTCCTCGTCATCGAATCCCAGAACGAGATCGTTCCGCCCAAGCGCTACCGCAACGAGCACGGGCAATTGTTGGAACATTCGCCGTTTTGCGAAAGGGATATCCGCGTGCCGGAGAGGCTGGATACACATGTAGAGGAGGGCTCCTTCGAAGTTCGGGTCAAGCGTCAGTCCACCTTATACAGCTACATGTTTGATTTTCACCCTTTTGATGTGGTGGGCTGGGATGGATATCTCTATCCGTACGCGCTCAGCATTCACGATTTTGAGCCGATCACCGGAAGGATTCATCAGCCGCCGCCTGTTCATCAGACCTTCGCCGGGCAAAATTTCGTCGTCTGTTCCTTTGTGCCGAGACTGTACGACTATCATCCGCAGGCGATTCCCGCCCCTTACTTTCACAGCAATGTAGAAAGTGACGAGGTGCTGTATTACGTCGACGGCAATTTTATGAGCCGCAAAGGCATCTATGAAGGGTCCATCACGCTCCATCCAATGGGCATTCCGCACGGGCCCCACCCGGGGAAAGTGGAAGCGAGCATCGGCAAAAAGGAGACGAAGGAGCTGGCGGTCATGCTGGATACCTTCAAACCGCTGTATGTGACGAAGCAGGCATTGGAGATCGAAGACCCGGACTATATGAACAGCTGGCTTCCACCTGTGTCGCCGGAGTGAAAAGGGGTGTTTTTTCGTGGAAATCGACATCAGCGCAATCGAACGACAGGACAAATACAAGCTGCTGATCGGCTGCATCGTACCGAGGCCGATCGCCTGGGTGACCTCGATCGGCCGAGCCGGTGTCCTGAATGCGGCTCCGTTCAGCTATTTCAATGTGGCGAGCATTGAACCGATGATGGTTTCCATTGCGGTCATGCGCAAGCCAGGCAGTGTCAGAAAGGATACTGCTCGCAACATCGCGGAAACAAAAGAGTTCGTCGTCAATATGGTGGACGTCTGCAATGTTGACGTTGCCAATGAAACCTCTGCCGACTTTCCTCCAGAGATAGGGGAAGTGGATGCGCTCGGGCTGGCCACCGAGCCAAGTGCGGTCGTACGTCCGCCCCGGCTGGCCGACTCTCGCATCCACTTTGAGTGCAGGCTCCATCAAATCGTCACACTGGGCGATCCTGTCACGTCCGACCTGATTATCGGCGAAGTCGTTCACGTCCATGTGGAAGACCGTTTGTACCAGAACGGGAAAATCGACATCGAAGCCTTTGCTCCTGTCAGCCGTCTGGCAGGACAATCATATGCCAGGCTGGGTGAGCTTTTTGAACGTCCGCGGCCGGTGTACCAATCGAATAGCAAGTAAAGACCGTCTGCGGACGGTCTTTATTATTTGGAAAATCAAGCACAACCTTGGGCTTTCGGCACATAAACTGTGGTGGACCCAAACGGGCACAGATATACAGAGGAGGAGTCTTTGTGCAATTTTATTACGATGACAAGATGCCGCTCAGGATTCTGGACGAGGGAGACTTTTGGAAGCAGCAAGAGAACGAGCATACCGTTGTGCTTCGGGAGCTTGCGCCCAATCTGGAAACGCCGTTCGTAGAGGCACTGATGGCGTGGGAGCAGGCTTTTGCTCAAACGCAAGGCATGTTCGTACGATACATCGAAGTTGTCGTGAGGTCGGGCAATCAGGTGAGCGCTGAAACGCTGCACCAAATCAGGGAGCTGGTCACATTCGCGATGCAGCAGAGTGAGCAGTTTATCCAGCTCCTTAACCAAATAGGGGAAACAAGTGCACCGTATCGCAACAATCCCGTAGCCATAACTGTGCTCAACCACATTCGCCGGGAATCGGAATACTTTATCGGCATTACGCAGGCCCTGCTTGCCAATCAGGTGATCTGACGACGAGTCGTTTTATTCGAACCCCGGGTAATGGGATACGGCGTCTTTTCGAAGGCTGCGGTCGTATTCTCCGGCTGTTCCGGAATTTGCCGGTGTTCCGTACGGTGTGGCGTTTGGTTCCATGCCAGGGGGGAGAAGGACGTTTTGCTGGTAATACATGCTTCGGTCGCTATCCAAAACAGCGTTTGTCCGCATCTGTCCGGGCGACTCATTTGCAGGCGTGCATCCTGCCAACATTGCAGCCAGAAACATGATCAGAAATGGCATCGAATTCACCTCAGTTGTAGAGTGGTCGTAGCTTTGCCATTTCATACGCCAAACGGGGTCCGACCGCGTCCTCCGTCCCGGGACGGAGGACAAATCCCCCCAGGGCCAGTTTTGATCGGCGTTCCTTTCGGGTATCTTGGAGATACAAACGGAAACGGATACAAAGAGAGGAAGGAATGTCATGATGGAAAGACGTCTATATCGATCTCGTTACGACAAGCGACTGTTTGGTGTCTGCGGGGGAGCGGCCCGTTTTCTCGGGGTAGATGCTACATTGGTGAGGATCGGTGTGGTGATCCTGACCTTGTTTACAGGTGTGCCGCTTCTGATTTATTTTCTCCTGGCCTTGCTGATGCCAAAGGAGCCGGTTTGGTCTTACAGCCATGATGGCTGCGATCCTTTTGACCCGATGTTCGGACGCGGCTACGATCTGGACAGTGAGATCGAACGGCTGGAAAAACGCGCACTGGTCCAAGAGGTGCATCGCCTGCGCGCGGAATTGGCCAAGTGGAGAGGGATTTAGACGACAACTTTTTTGCCTTTCTGCATACGATGTAAGGTAGAGTGCAGCACTTACATAGGGAGGGAAAGGCAGTGTATCTCGGCGTGTTCGACATGAATCAGCGTCTGGAGCAGACCCGCAAGGTACTGCGGGAGAAACAGCACTTGAAGAAGCTGATTGAAGAAGATATTCGCGAGC
This sequence comes from Brevibacillus sp. FSL K6-6036, assembly GCF_037964015.1. NCBI lineage: Bacteria > Bacillati > Bacillota > Bacilli > Caryophanales > Paenibacillaceae > Brevibacillus > Brevibacillus sp. FSL K6-6036. The sequence goes on along the minus strand of NZ_CP150173.1, from coordinate 3,500,961 downwards.
TGGAGAAAGACGTAAAGAAGCTGGAAGAGTTGACCAGCACTACTGCAAACAGCGTCCGCGCATAACGCAAAAAGTGGCTCCGCCTGATCAAAAGGGGGCCACTTTTTTTATGCCTGTTATTGCTTTGTTAAAATCAACGGACCGTCAGCTGTGATTGCAATCGTATGCTCATACTGTGCCGACAGCTTGCCGTCGCGTGTACGCGCCGTCCAACCGTCCTCGTCGATTTTCACATGATACGTCCCCACGTTCAGCATCGGCTCGATCGTAATTACCATGCCTTCTTTCAAGCGCGGCCCGCGGCCTGCCGGACCGTAGTGGGGAACATACGGCTCTTCGTGCATTTTTTGCCCAATGCCGTGGCCGGTAAAGTCGCGAACGACCGAGTACCCTTGCTCCTGGGCGTAGGTCTGAATCGCATGGGAAATGTCGCCGATCCGATTGCCCACGACTGCCTGCTCAATCCCCAGGTACAGGGATTTTTCCGTGACCTCCAGAAGCCGTCTCGCTTCTTCCGAAATATTGCCGACAGCGTAGGACCAGGCGGAGTCGGCGAGCCAGCCATTGCGGTTGACGACCATGTCGATCGTGACAATATCTCCATCCTTGAGGGGCTCTTTTTTAGGGAAGCCGTGGCAGATAACATCGTTGACGGAAGCGCATGTCGCATATGGATAGCCGGAATATCCCTTTTGTTCGGGAGTTACGTTATGTTTTTTCAGAAATCCCTCGACGAATTGATCGATTTCCCAAGTCGTGATGCCCGGGCGGATCAATTTGGCCAACTCCCGATGGCAGGCAGCCAGAATCTCGCCTGCTGCTCTCATCTGGTCGATTTCTTCTTGGTTTTTGAGAATGATCATCGGTTCGCTCCTTCATAAAGTAAGTCTTTCTCTCTATAGTGTAGACCTGTTTGCCGTCGATTGCCACAGTCAATTCCGCATGGTAGGATGAGGAGGAAATGTTGGAGACGGGGGGACTTGACTTGGACAAGTTTGAAGCACATTTGGCGAATTACCAGGCTCATGTGAAAGAAGATATCGAGAAAAGACTGGCCTTCATCCGTGAGCAGGTGGACGGACCTGGCCTGGGCGGTGCAGTCGTCGGAATTTCCGGGGGCATCGACAGCGCGGTGACAGCAGCGCTTTGCGTCCGTGCACTTGGGCGGGACCGGGTCATCGGCGTATGGATGCCTGCCTATTCACTTCCTGTCCACGAAGAGGATTCCCGCAAATTGGCAGAGGCAATCCAGCTCGATCTGTTTACGGTGGATATCGGTCCGGCGTATGATGCCATCCTGCCTGCGATTGAAGGTGTGCTGAAGCTGGACGATAAAACCCGGGGCAATACCAAAGCGCGTTTGCGCATGACGACGCTTTATGCGATCGCCAATCAAAAGGGGTACCTGGTAGCAGACACCTGCAATCGCAGCGAGGTTCATGTCGGATACATGACCAAAGGCGGCGACGGATTGGCTGACTTTAACCCGGTTGCCAGCCTGACCAAGCACGAGATGCGGATTCTCGCCCGTGAACTGGGGGTTCCCGAATCCATCATCGTCAAGCCGCCTTCTGCAGACCTGTGGGAAGGACAGACGGACGAACAGGAAATGGGCTTTACCTACGAGGAATTGGATCGGCTGCTGATCACAGGAGAAACAAATCCGGAGGCCAAGAAGCGCATCGATTACTTGCACCGAATTTCGGAGCACAAACGCCGTCTGATGCCGGAGATCTAAACATTGATTCTTTGTCCGGTTTGTACGATAATGAAAGGTACGCGCAAATCTTTCTAGTAAAGAGGTGGAACAGATGTCGACAACTGAACTGATGCTGAAAACGTCACTGGAAGGACGCGTTCTTCGGACCTTGCAAACGCACTTCCGCCGTCCGAACATCGTCCTTGTCCGAGAAAGCCTGGGTGCTAACGGACTGTCCCCTGAACAGGTAGAGGAAACTCTTCGCTTGCTTCAAGAAGGCAACCTGACCGTTGCTGAAATCATGAGCCAATTGCGGGAAAAGGGCTTTTTTGGATAATCTATGCCGCATGAAAAAAGACCGGTCTGACGATAGAGTCAGTACCGGTCTTTTTTCATGTGAAAAACGTCCAGACGCATGTTCGGTTCTGCAGCTTGCGGGCTTTGTTTTACGGAGTGGATGGCCCCCGCGCAGGAACACGCCGCGCACGCTTGCGACGGTACCATTGCAAAGCGGAGTACACCAGGAAGTAGCTTCCGATGGCGACGATCAGCCCCATGACGGCACTTCCGGTAAAATAAGCCAATCCTTTTTCCTTCATCCAGACCAGCCAGCCCGCGACCGATTCATTGTTGTGTTCCAGATGCTCCTGAAGAGGCCTGCCCACGATCGAGTAACCCAATTGATAGTTCAAAACCATGAAGATAGGCAAGACCAGCTTGCCGATGACGAAGCCGATCAGTCCGGCAGGCAGGCTGCAACGGAACAGTTTGACCAGCGGAAAGAGCAGGAGAAATGCCAGACCAAAGGTCGGCAACGTAATGAACTCGACGAAAATACCAACGGAGAATCCGCGAGCCACAAAGGATGGGGCTCCCTTCATCCGGATGAGCTTGTAGTACTCGTACTTCATTTTTCGGAAGATTTTTTTCCACATGCCGGCTTGTCCCTCGTTTACCAGTTCAACTCATTCAACTCATTATAGCGAAAAGGGACCAAGAAAGCCACGGCTGACGTGCAGTTTTTCGTCATTTTTCTACAGCAATTTCCAAAATCAGGGAATATGGTTGGGCGAATGTTTGTGCCTGAGCTTTGTTTTTGGCATAATGAGGGAGTAGTTTATCCGGTGTTGAAATGTGGTGTCTTGCATGGAGGAAATCGTAACATCGTTTGGCGGATATATCACACACTATGGTTATGGAGCCTTGTTCGGCTTGTTTTTTCTAGGAATTCTCGGAATGCCCCTTCCGGAGGAAACACTGCTCGTCTTCTCGGGGTTTTTGGTGTCCACAGGGCAGTTAAAGCTCGTTCCCACCTTTATCGCTTGTTTCTTGGGGTCGATCTCCGCGATGACGTCAGCGTACTGGATCGGCAGAACCTTGGGCTTTTCCTTTATCGAGCGGTACGGGAAAAAGTTGGGACTGGGCTACTCCCTGTATAAAAAAACGGAAGGATGGTTTAACAAGGTAGGAAAATGGGCGTTGCCGCTCGGTTATTTTATCCCTGGTGTCAGACAGTTTACCGCGTATTTCGCCGGGATTACCCGTCTGCCGTTTCCGACCTTCATGCTGTACACCTATTCAGGTGGGCTGTTTTGGAGTGTTTTATTCGTCACACTCGGGTGGCAGTTGGGCGAACGCTGGGACGAGCTGTTCAATCTCATTGCCAGAAACCTGGCGATCTTCTTCGTAGCCGTATTTGCCCTGATCGCCGCATGGTCTTTTTGGCGCATGCGCAGGGCACAGTCAAAACCGAAAAGGGGGAATCACACATGAGCGAAGAGCAACAAGACAACCGCGGTACGGGTGAGAACCTGCCGGCAGTTCAAAAGTCGAGAGAATTGGTTCCCATCGAGCTGCCTGAACAGCACCAGCGCTTTTACGACAAGCTGAGAGCCAAAATCGAGGCGTTCATTCGGGAGCAGAGCGGCAACGAAGCGGTGGCGAAATACATTTTGCTTGCTCCGGACCTGTTTGTTTTGCTGGCGCGGCTGCTGGTCGACAAGCGCGTCGGTCTGCAGGCCAAGGCTTTGGCCGGAGCTGCCGTCGCTTACTTCATTTCACCGATCGATTTTATCCCGGAGGCGATTACAGGCGCTTTCGGACTGCTGGACGATGTCGTGTTCGCCGTTTATGCGCTGAGAAAAATACTCGTGGATGTCGACGAGAGCATCGTGAAGGAGCACTGGAACGGAGAAGAAGACTTGCTCCGCGTCATCACCAAGGTCGTCCGTTCTGCAGATGATCTGCTGGGCAAAAAGCTGGTGAAAAAGATCGAACAGACACTGTTTCGAAAAAAATAAAACGAGAGGTCCTATCTATGAAATATTTGCTTGATTATCAAGAGGGAGAACGGGTTGTCGCGTTTTGTCTGGTGAAAAGCAAGGAAGCGGGGGTCGCCAGCAACCAGAGCGAGTACCTCAATCTGGAGCTGGGAGACCGTTCGGGCACGATCAGTGCCAAGCTGTGGGATGTCACACCCGAGCTCAAAGAAGAGATTCAGGTTAAGTCCGTCATCAAAATTGATGCCGCTGTGCAAAGCTACCGGGGGAAAAAGCAGCTGGTCATCCAGCGGGTCCGGCTGGCGACAGCATCGGATGAGGTGCAGATGGAATCTCTGGTGCCCGTCTCACCCTTCCCTGCAGACGAGCTTTGGGACAAGCTGATGAAAGCGGTCGACAGTCTGAAAAGCGATACGCTGAAGACCATCGTCACGGAAGCCTTGAGCGACCCGGAAACGGCAGAAAGACTGCGTGCTTTCCCGGCTGGCGTGAGAATGCACCATCAGTACTATCACGGGCTTCTGGAGCATATCGTCTCGCTGCTCTCCGCAGCGGAGAGGCTGCTCCCGCTCTATCCGCAGGCGGATCGGGATGTGCTGGTGGCGACCTGCATTCTCCACGATATCGGCAAGCTGTACGAGCTGTCCGATCCGATCGCTCCCGAATATACAACGCCCGGACAATTGATCGGCCATTTGGTGATGGGAGTGGAGATCGTCAGCGGCATCTGCCGCAAACACGATATTCCGCTGGGGAACGCGGAGGTGCTTCACCTGAAGCATTGCATTCTCAGTCACCACGGCGACGTGGAAAACGGCTGGGGAAGCGCCGTCTCGGGAAAAACGCCAACGGCCATCCTGTTCCACCACCTCGATATGATCGACAGCAAGATGAACGCGCTGGGTCAAACGTTGAGTGACATGGAAGACGAGGAGTGGGCCTATTCCGCGGTCGTAAAGAGGAAAATCTGGCGAGGGTATTGATGCATGACAGCCTAAAAAAGAACCGTCTGCTTACGGCAGGCGGTTTTTTGCGGAAAGGCTCCTATTTTCATAGATCGAAAGCAGTGTGACTATTTCCTTATCTGGAACGTAATACCAAATAGACGTGATCAATAAGGAGGAGCTTTCATTGAAAAACGGAAGTAAAACATTGGTGGCGCTGATTGCGTGCTCGCTGCTCGCTACGCCGGCATGGGCTGCGGAAAAACAAGAGCGGCCGTTGATGACGACACTGCTCAACAAGCTGGAAGATCTGCCATTTCAAGCCCAACTGACAATCACCGGCGTGCGTGATGATATTCCGCTGCTCAAAAATATGAGGGTAGGGACGATCTCCCATCAAGATGATACATACACCGTCACCTTGTCCAATGCGGGCAAGACGGAACGGAGCGACGAGAAGGCAACTGCTACCATCAAGGTCAAAGAGGATGGAGAATTGATCTCCTTAAAGGTGAAGGAGCCGGATGCCGCAAGCGGAAAATTGCCCGATTTGTACGGAGATAAAAAGCTGGTAAACGATTTTGTAAACTACCGTCTCTCTCCCGATTTTACGGCAAGCTCGTTTGCGGTGTTGGGCATCGAGGACGGTCAGCACGAAAACAAAGCCATCTGGTCAGTCTATCCTACGATCAACGGCGTTCCGTTACAGAAGAAAGCAGCGGAAGTGGTCGTGAACGGAGACAGGGATATTGTGTTTGTCAAACGGGAAAACGTAAAGCTTCCGAATCAGTCCTCGGTCGATGATCCGCGAAAAGCGGTTCCGGTCCAAAAAGCGAAGGACGCTATCGCAGAAAATCTGAAGCTGGAGTTGGTTTACGATGAAGAAAACGGGAGCTGGCTGTACCTGCCGCGCACGGTAGAGGCGGTCAACGCTTTGACAGGAGAGCCGGTGTCTCCCATGCGCACAGTAAAGGAGGAGCAGGTCGAGATAAACGGTCAGGCTGACCTGTCTGCTTGGCAGGATAGCTTCAAGCTGGAGCGTGTTTTGAAAGCCGAGCTTCAGCTCCCCTCCGTGCCCGTTGATATTGGAGAGGAAACAAAGACAGCCGCCGAGAAAAATGGCAGATGGGATGCCCCTGTAACAAGGGCCGGCATTCACGCAGTTTTTGATAAAGAAAAGAAAGGCTGGACGATCAGTGTCGACGACGAAGCACGGAAAGAACGCGAGGAGCCGTTATCGGATCGGGAAGCAAGCAAAATGGCTGTCAACTTTGTTCAAAACGCATTGATTTCCGGAAAAAAATCTTTTCTCGTAAAAGAAATGAGTCTTTCTGCAGAACGGCCAAAATGGGCTGAAAAGTCGAAGGACTACCGGGAGTACACATACGCTTTCCACGAGGTGTTTGCCAATGGCGCAATAGGCTTGCAGCCGCTGTATACGATTGTGGTCGATGCGGATAGAGGCGGGATTCGCTCAGTAGAACACAAGATGACCAAACGTCCGGAAACAGAAGAAAAACTGGCGAGCGTCAAAGGAAAAGCGGCAACAGACGCAATTTTGCGCGACCTGGAGGTATCCCTGTACTATATTTATCCGGAATACGGAGGGCAGACCCCTTCGCTTCCGCAATTAGTCTACCTGCCGGTTAATATGGAAACTCTGGCGCTCAACGCCCAAACCGGAGAGCCGGTAAAACGCGTGCCCAAAGAGAAGCAGACAGACCTGGAGAAAGAGAAAGGGAAAAAGAAAAAGTCAGAAGAAGAGTAGAAAGCAGCGAAAAATTGGCGGGAGAGCGGTACGATTTCGCGCTGTTTACAGTGAGGGGGAGGATAATCCCCCTCCCTTTCTTTTTGTAGGCACAAATCTGCCCGTAAAAGGCCAGCAAGATATTTTCTAATCAGTCAGATTGGACAATCGGGGCAATCCGTAGTAGGATTTTTTTTATTCGTGTCGAATACCTTTGTGATTCCCATTTGTTTGGCGGTTGTTTTGCCAAGCGAACTAGAAGGAGAAAGTATATGAAACGGCCAACCTATACCCTGTCGAGTATCGTTAAAAAGGTGTTTCGGTCAGGCGAACGCTCGCTTCCTCGCGAAGAAATCTGTGCGCGTTTGAACGAGACCGGACTGATTTCCCTTCTGGACATGGATGCAGAAGCGCTGCTGGCCAAAGTACTGCAGATGGAACAGTCGCCTGTGCGCATCGGGCGGACAGAAGCGATCGTGGAGGTAACGTACCAGCCCCATCAACTGTTTGATCTGGCGTATCGTTTTTTGCGCGATACCCAATCGCCGAAAACGCTGGAACAGATCGTAGCTGAGCTGCGTCGACAAACGCAGTTTGGATGGAATCAGATCATGCGGATGCTGCAACTGGAGCGCGATCTTCGCTTCGTCCAATATCAGGGGGATGTTCGCTGGTTTTTGGCCGATTGGACATTGGCCAACGATCAGGTGTACCAATTTTGCCGCAAAAATGGCATTGCGCAAATATCTGTTAGGTCGCTTACGCATTTTCTGGAGCTGGAAGCAGAAGTGCCGCAGGGCTCCGTTTTTTTGTCCGCTCTGGACGATCGGTTTCGCACAGATGAGGAGACGCTTCACATCATTGTCCGCGAAGACATCACCGATTCTGAGGAAGATGATGCCGATGCCGAACCAGACGGCGAGCAAGTGGAATGGGAACTGGAGAAAGCAAGCGCCGAAGCAGCTCCCACAACCGCGCAAATCGAGCAACAGTCTGTAAACCAAGCACCTTCAGAACAATCCGAAGTGCGGGAAGAAATTGCTGCATCACCTGCCAAAGCACCCGATGAGCAGCAAGAAGCGCCGCCTACACGACAACATGAACAACATGAACAACTACAATTTGAGGAGGAATTGCCAATGAACGCTGTTCAAACTCAATCTGCTTATCAGGAGGCCAAGGAAATGCTTCGCCTGGCCCTGGACCGTCTGCAGGTCCGCAATCAGGAAATGGCTCAGGAGGTTGTTGCCCATTTCCAAAAAAGCAATATGCAAGCTATAGAAGTTCTGATGAAAGAGAAACATAAAAATGAGCAACTCGCACTTGGCATTGAGCAAGTGCTGAAAGCCAACGATCAGCAATGAGTGATCTGGAGGCCAAGATCCGGTTGGAGGTTAGGTTTGCCTTGCTGCGCGACATTATCGCGAGTTATCGGATTCGCCTACAGGAGATGGAACGGAAAGTTGTGGAGCTGTTCGCCGCCAATCAGTTGGCGGCCATATCCGAATGCATGGAGGAACAGCAACGCATAGTCAGACTGATTCGCAAGCTGGAGCAATTTATCAAGGAGTGGGAATCAGTCCAAGACGCCGGCATCTCGCACGAACCAAAACGAGAACATACGAAGACCTGAAATATGCGGTAGTTATAGGGGGATTGCGCTAGATCCCTGCGCATGCCGCGACGGGATAGAAAGGAGATCCAAACCCCTTATGTCTGTAGGAAGAAACGAACTGTGTCCCTGCGGTAGCGGGAAAAAATACAAAAAATGCTGCGGTGTCGTAACACCGATTACGGAGCTCCGCAGCCGCCATGAACAAAAGCTCCAGAAGGAGTACGCCGGCTGGGTAGAGCGGCTGAATCACTTTGTCAGCGGACAGGTGAGCAGTGATGCCGTTCAGGAGCTGCGTGCCCGTTTTGCCGCTGAAGTCGGTCTGTCCGGGGAGAGCGTCATGAGCCCGGAGTGGACGGCGCACTTCTTCAACTGGCTTGTACTGGACGTCAAGACGAACGGCGACACGCCGATTGAAAACTATCTCAAGCAGCACGGGCGCCGGATGGAACCTGATCTGCGCCGTGCGTTCTCCCGTCTGAATCTCGATGTTTACGAGATCGTGCAGGTAGACCGTGACGCGCTGACCGTTCAGCATCCGTTGCGCGGCGACGTCCGATACGTCATCAGAACAAATACACTGCAGGTTGAGCCGGGGCAATTGATTGCCGGCCGCTTGCTTTCGCTCGGATTGCGCGATGTGCTGTTCACCGGCAGCATCGTCCTGCAGCCTCACCTGAAGCCGGCGCTGCTGGAGTGGCTCAAAGCCCATCCCGAGATTTCCAAAGCGGCAGACGACAGCGCCGAACGCACCTACACCACTGCCTTCTATCGCTTTATCGTACAGTTTGGCGCGGAAGAAACTCCCCGGAGCGTGCAGGGCATGGTTCGGCGCGTTTATCAAGTTCCGGATATGTCCCGCCTGCAGCGGATGATTGAATCGCATCGAATGCTGGAGCTGAAAAAGCGGGAGGGCTCTCGCGAGATTTGGGTCTACGCCCCGCGGAAGGAAGAACATCTTTTTACAGCGTTAAAGGACACGCTGCTGGAATTGTATGAGGTTCAGGCGGAAGTTCTGATCCAGGACGGAACAGTCTTGTTGGAAGGGTATGCTCCCCAACTGGATGAGCTGGCAGCACTCTTGCAGCTCCCTCAAAGCTCCGGGGAGGAAGCGATCACAGCTCTGTCCTCGACGGGAGCAAAGCTGACCAAAGGAACGCTGTTCATCACAAGTCAGCCTACGCTGCCCTCCAAAGTGCTGCAATGGGCTGTCCAGACGTACTTTACGGAAAAATGGCTGTTGTCCGCGAACGACGCACTGGACGGTCTCGCACCGGTCCTGGTCGCTGCATCTGACAATGAGACGATGCAGGACAAGCTCCACAAGCTGGTGGAGCAGTTGGAAAAAGACAACAAGCTGGGTCAGGGCGTTGCCCGGTTTATCCGGGTGGAGTCGCTCAAATCGCGCCTGGCCATCGCAAACGATGATTTGCATATCGCCGGCTTGCTCTCCAGACCGTTGATCGAGGGATTGCCTGAGAGCGTCTATACGGTTCAACCGGAGCGTTTGGCTGATATCCACCAATTTGTTCAGGAGATGACCGAAGGCAAGTCTGAGGCAACGGTGAAAAAGTACGACGAGGTCATGACCAACTTCCGCTCGTTTGTACGGAGCGCCTTTGGTCCCGGATTTTCCTGGGAGCAATTCAGACGCGAGGACCTGGCATACTTCCTGGTTCACGACATCTTTACGCGTGTGGATGCTTCGACGAAGACGCTGGCAACCAATCTGCTGTCGGTTTTGACCGCTTTCTTCAAATGGCTGGACAAACAGCATCAGACAACGCTGACGCCGGTCATGCAGCCGCTTTTGGCAGAATTGAAGGAGACGCTTCCTGAAGCATACCGCTACCGGACTTTGCTGGAAAAGGATGCACATCAGCGGCTGTTTGGCAGCGAAGAGAGCTTCCGCACGGTGAAGGAAGAGACAATGGTTCTGGAAGAGAAAACAGCGGAAGGCTGGTACGTCAAAAACAGCAAGGGCGATCGGGTACTGCTCACGCTTCCGGCAGAGGATGTCCTGCAGCTCGCTTCCGACTGGCTGATTTCCGGACTGGTCGGCCAAACCGGTGACGATACATGGAGCTTGATCGGAACACCCGAGCTTTATCCGCCTGTTATCGGCCAGCTTATGGGACTCAAGCAGCGAGTTCTGGTATAAATAAAACAACAACCCCGAGGCTATCTGAAGTGCACCCCTTAGAATGGACATTGGATTAAACCCCTGGTAAATCCGATGAAATTTAAGGGGTGCATTTTTTATGGTGAAAAAGGGGCAAACGTTTAGAAGTTATTCTCACGAATTAAAGGTGGAAGCCATACGACTGCATATCGAAGAAGGATGGACATACCGTCGAATCATGGAGCATCTGGGGATTCCGGACCGCCACCGGCTTAAAGTATGGATGAAAAAATATAAACAGTTAGGCGAATTTGGGTTGATGGATCAACGAGGTAGACGTGAAGAATATGTTGATCAAGATCGATATGTTAAAAAGCTAAAACGAGAGAACTCGATGCTAAAAAAGTGTTTGAAAATCTGGATGCGGGAGGTGCAGCCCATAAGTATGAGGCGATCAAGCAAGTAGCTGGTGAGTATACGACTAGTGAACTTTGCAAGCTGTTTGGAGTCTCAAGAAGTGGATACTATGCATACTTGAAACGGCAACAAGCGGACCGGGACAAGCCCGTGAAAGACCTCATCAAAGTAGTTTATAAGAAGTATGATGGTAAATATGGGTATCGACAAACCCAGCTGTTTCTCTTACGAGATCACGGGGTATGGGTCAACCATAAGAAGGTACTACGTCTGATGCAAGAAATGAAGCTCCGTTCTCGAATACGCCGCAAATATCGAGGTCACTATGCTTCAACCGAAGGTGGACGAGTCGCTGAGAATGTGATGCAGCGGAATTTCAAAGCGGATGCACCTAATCGAAAATGGGTAACCGATGTCACACAGTATCGTGTCGCGGATACGTGGCTCTACCTGTCTGCTATTAAGGATTTGTTTAATAATGAGATTGTGGCTTACCACATTGGAGTTCGCAACGACAATCAGTTGGTCCTACGGACCTTTGAGAAAGCCTTTAAAAAGACGAAAGACGTGACTGGACTGATCGTTCACAGCGATCAGGGATTCCAGTACACGTCCTACGCTTACCACGACATGTTGCCGAAGGTTGGCGCCCAAATCAGCATGTCTCGGAGAGGCAACTGTTATGATAATGCCTCGATGGAGAGCTTCTTCTCGCATCTCAAAACGGAAGGGCTCTACCCTTATGATATCCGAAGTGTGGATGAGGCACAAAGGCGAATTGAGGAATATATTCAATTCTACAACCAAAGTCGACCACAACGAAAATTAAAAAGGCTGACGCCTGTTGAATTCAGACGTCAGCTGTCGGTCTAACGGTCGGGTTTTTTCTTACTGTCCACTAAATGGGGTCTTGACCAATCCGAGCCCGGGGTTGTTGTTTTTTGCTTACGCAAGTCTGCGTAAATTGTTTGCGCTGGAATCTTGCGTTTATACCGTCTTGTTCCAGCTCGTAATTTCCTTGTCGCTTGGCAAAAGAAGACCAAGTGCGCCGATCAAAGGCATGAGCGAGCACACCGTGATGACAAAGGAAATGCTCTGAAGGTCAGCCAGGTAGCCGAGTACGAGAGCTCCCATGCCGCCCATTCCAAAGGCAAGGCCGATAATCAGGCCGGAGACGGTGCCGATGCGGCCGGGCAGCAATTCCTGTGCGTACACGACGGTAACGGAAAAGCTGGAGAGCATGACAAGCCCGCTCAAGAACAGGACAGGATACGTCCAGATTCCGGATACATACGGCGTGAGCAAGGTCAATGGAAGCGAGCCGAGCGTGGAGAGCACGAGCAAGTTTCTTTTTCCAAAGCGGTCAGCGATCGGCCCTCCCATGAAGGTTCCAATCGCTCCGGCGAGCAAAAATCCGAATACGCAAAGCTGTGCGCTGGCGTACTCCATCCCTTTGACATCCATTAAAAAGAACTGGTAAAAGCTTTGATAGCCCGCGTTCATCCAGGAACGGACACTGACGATGAGCACGAGCAGGCCAAGAGCGATCATCCGTTTTTGTTTAAAGCTGTACGCTACGGCCTCCTGCACGGCTTTCCTCGCTCGCTGCTGTCCCTGGTACCAGATCGCGACGTAAACCAGGACAGCGCTGGCTGCAGCCGCAGGAACAAGGAACCACATCGCACCTGGCTGGCCAAGCGGCTGAAAAATGAGGATGGTCATCAGCGGGGCCAGAGCCTGGCCGGCGTTTCCTCCCACCTGAAAAATCGATTGGCCGAGCCCGCGTCTGGGACCGGAGGCATGATGCGCGACCCGGGACGCTTCCGGGTGAAAGACAGCAGAGCCGATACCGACGCACGCGACAGCCAACAGTACCACGTAATACTGGTCGGCCAGGGCCAGGGCAAGCATGCCCAACCCGGAAATCAACAGCGCAATCGGAGGCATATAAGGGCGGGACTTGCGGTCGGAGACATAGCCTACGACTGGCTGAAGCACGGATGAAGTAAGATTCACTACAAGTAAAATAATGCCTACCTGCGTGTACGTCAGTGCCAAATTGCTCTCCAAAATCGGCAGCAAGGCGGGAATGACGGCTTGGATACTGTCGTTCAGCAGATGAACGAGACTAATGGCAAACAACATGCGATAAACCGTCGGAGCGGCGCTGGCCGCTGGGCTGGCATTCAAACTGCCGGTCTGGGCACTCATATCTTCCTTCATCTCCGTATTTTTTTGCTATTTACTGTAGCACTGTTTTTTCCGAACGTCATTACTGTAAGGTCAGCATATAGCATGCAAAAATAGGAGGATGAGAAACAGAAGAGCGGCACACACTATTCCCTAGCCGAAAAGGAGGGGTAGCATGGAAAAGAAGTCGAATGATCTAAACGGCAAACAGGAAAGTCACACGCGCCATGGCGGAGACGCTCACCGTTCTACACAAAAAGAGCCTGAGGGCCCCGTACAGGGCTTCAGTCAAGCGCCACACGGCAAACAGTAAAAGCGGGCTCCCTCATCGACACAGATGGGGGAGTTTCGCATGATCGGAACATTTTTCTACAAAAGCGGACATGAATGTGCTACAATACCTTAGTCAGTATTTTACCAATGGAAGAAAAACTTAGTGCTTATTGTCGAAAAGCACTTTTCTTATTTTCAGAAACATTTCCATACAATACCAAGCGTTTTCGCTGACAAGGAGATTGATGCACATGCCGGATACAGTCGGAAAAACGCGTACTGTTGCTCATAAGACGAAGAAACCAGTCCGCCGCCGCAATCTGCGCAAATGGTTGATGTTCTTTACTGTTTTTTGCTTGCTCCTGATAGGGGGAGTTGCCGGGGCGATCTACTTGAAAATTGACAACGCCCTCGATACGGTGACCTCGCCGCAGGACGGCTATGTGTCGCCTGCTTCTGTAAATATTGATCCTACATACCATAATGATAAACCTCTTTCTCTCGTAATTCTGGGGAGCGATAGCCGGCCTGAAACAGGCTCGATGAATACGGACGTGATGATTGTAGCGGTTGCCAATCCGACCACCAAAAAGGTGACAATGGTTTCTCTGCCGCGCGATACACGTGTAAAGATTCCAGGATACCGCGATTACCACAAGATCAATTCGGTCTTTGCCAACGGCGAGGCTGAGCGCCGTCAAGCCGAACGAAAGAAACAAATACCGACTGAAGACGGGATTTCGTTGACCAAAAAAACGTTGACCGAGCTTTTGGGCATCCCGATTGATCACTACGTAGCAGTCGATTTTGACGGCTTTAAAGCCGTTATTGACGAACTGGGCGGAGTGGAGGTCAACGTGGACCGCAAGCTGGTCTACGACGATCCGACCGATAACACGCATATCAACCTGAACCCGGGCGTTCAAGTGTTGAACGGCGAACAGGCCCTTGGCTATGTCCGCCACCGCCACGACAACCGGGGAACGAAGTACTATTCCAGCGACTTTGACCGCAACCGCCGCCAGCAGGAAGTCATCGCCGCAGTGATCAACAAGGTAGGCTCGCTGGAAGGCTTGACCAAAATTTTCAGCATCATGGATGTCGGAGCCAAGCACATACATACCGACTTGTCCAAGGAGCAGATCAAAGGGCTGGCTTATGATTTCAAAGGCTTGAATTCCGCTTCCGTGACGACTCTGGACAACGGCGCCTACTGGCAAGGAAGCTACACGTTCCTGCCAAAGGAGAACCTGAATTCGATACGTGCCGCGCTGCAAACGGAGATGGGGCAGACGGAAAGCATCGTTGCGAAATTGAACGACTCTCCAATTCTTGCGGCCGGGGACGATTCTTATGCCAGCAGCAAGCCTCGCACGACAAAGAAAACGAGCGAGTCGGCCGCTTCATCGCAACCGGCGAAGCCAAAGAAGGAGCAGGCAGCCAGCAAGCCGAAAGAAACGCAGCCTGACACCGCAGAGGCGGATGAAACAGTCGCGCCGCCGCCTGACATTATGGCGCCTGACGACAACCAGCAGAGCGGGCAGACGACTCCGACACCGGACGCCACCACTCCAGGATCGGGTGCGACGCCAGGCAACGGATCGACGCCGCCGCCGGATATTGTTCAACCAACGCCCACTCCTGCTCCAAGTCAGGAAATGACTCCACCACCAGCAGGGGAAGGCGAGAAAACGACCTCCTGATCCATAACAAAATGACAGAGGAACACCCGAGATGTCGGGTGTTCTTTTTTCGTCGATGCCGTATTTGGAAAAAGATTCATAAAAAAACTTTTTGGATAAATCATTGCAAAGTGGTTTAAAAACACCAAAAGCATGGTAAAATAATAATATGCTGAGAAGACAGATAAATCTGATAAATGAAACGGACAGGGAGGGATTTGGATGACAATTTTTCTGGTCAACCTGTTTCTGGTGATCGCGTTCGTGTACCTGATCAGCCGCCAACAAAACGAAGAAATCATATATGATGAAGATTTTTTTCTCCAGAACCCCTCAGCCCTTGAAGAATACCAACAGATGCCCATCGACTTCCAACAGGCGTTCTTTCGCAAACATAAGGACTGGATCAAGGAAAAATACATGCGCGGCGAAAGCTACGTGCTCGCTTTTTGCCCCAACAAGGAAGTAAGGCGTGCCTGGCTCTCGGAATTCGTCAATAACAAGGACTTGAACAATACACCCACCCCTTCGCCATGAAGGGGTTTTTCGTTGATCCCCCCGGCGTGGTATACTTCGGATAGGAACGTAAGTGTGCAACAGAAGGAGTAGACAAAATGCTGCAAAGACTGATTGAACTATGGGACCAAAACATGCCGGAGAACGGTATGATCCATGATGTGATTTTGCGTTCGGAGCATTCCTTGCTGGAAGACGAAGAAACCAAGGAAGTAAAGCTGATCATTGCTCCAGCCGAAGGGGAGCAGCCGGCTGCGTCTGTTTTTCTCTACGAGCTGGAGCCGGGAAAAAGCTGTGAAGTGGAGATCGAGCTGGAATACCCGGGCCTTGACCTTTCGGAGCAGGGTGAACGCTTGTGGGAGCAGGCGAGAGAGATTGTAGCAGAGGTGTCCCTATCGGAGAAAAAGCGATTCCTGGCCCCTGGCCAGTTGGCAGAAGCCACCTTTATCCTCGACTATCATTTCGTCGTGGAATGCTCCGATGAAGAGGGGACCGAGAAGATTATCAAGCAAGCGGCCAGCGATTTGGGAAAATTGCTGGGGCTGTAGGGGGAGGTCGGACAGAATGAAGAGAAGGAAAATGAAAGGAGCGTGGAGAATTGTATTACGCAAAGAAATGAATGAGCATTCATTCGGATGGTGAGGAGTGAGCTGATATGGCGATCAGACGGGTATTTGAACCGATTCAGATCGGGCAGTTGACGCTGGACAATCGGGTCATGATGGGATCGATGCACGTCGGCCTGGAAAGGCTGGAGGGGGGCGTTCAGCGGCTGGCCGCTTTTTATGCCGAGCGAGCAAAAGGCAAAGTGGGCCTGATCGTAACAGGCGGAGTTGCAGTTCTCCCTGAGGGCGGCATGGGTGAAGCGTACTGCAATGCGTATGCCGACCATCATGTCGAGCAGCTTGGCCATCTTACGCAAGCCGTACATGCGGCAGGCGGCAAGATCGCGATGCAGCTTTTCCATGCGGGCCGCTATGCGTACAAAGAGACGACCGGCCTGGAACCGGTCGCCCCGTCCCCCCTGCAAGCGCCGATCAACCGGACGAAGCCGCGCGAGCTGAGTCCGGAAGAGATCGAACGGACGATTCAGGCGTTTGCCGATGCAGCGCTTCGGGCCAAACGGGCGGGGTTTGACGGTGTCGAGATCATGGGATCGGAAGGATATTTGATCAATCAATTTCTTTCTCCTGTCACGAACCATCGCACTGACGAATGGGGAGGAGACTTCGAGCGCAGGTCGCGATTTGGCATCGAAGTGATGAAACGGGTCAGAGGGGCAGTCGGAGAGGGCTATCCGGTCATTTTCCGCATGTCCGGTCTCGACCTCATACCCGACAGCACCACGATGGAAGAGACGCTCGAGTTCGCCAGACAGATCGAGGCTGCCGGAGCAGATGCGCTCAACGTCGGGATCGGCTGGCACGAATCAAAAGTCCCCACGATCGCCATGATGGTACCGCGCGGCGCTTATGTCTGGGTCGCCAAACAGGTCAAGGAAGCCGTCAACATTCCGGTTATCGCCAGCAATCGCATCAACGATATCAGGCAGGCAGACGCAATCCTGGAGGACCAATATGCGGATATGGTTTCGATGGCAAGACCGCTGCTGGCCGACCCGGATATCGTGAAGAAAAGCATGGAGGGCAGATTTGACGAAGTCAATACATGCATCGCCTGCAACCAGGCTTGCCTGGACCACATCTTCGAAGGCAAGACAGCGTCCTGTCTGGTCAACCCGATGGCTGGCAGGGAAGAGGAGTGGAAGCTGGCGAGTGCGCCTGTGAGAAAAAAAGTAGCTGTTGTGGGAGCGGGCCCGGCAGGTTTGGAAGCGGCACGAGTTCTCGCCGAGCGCGGCCATCAGGTCGTCGTTCTGGAAAGACAGACACAGATCGGCGGGCAGCTGACATACGCGGTTCAGGTCCCAGGCAAATCCGAATTTGCCGAAACATTGCGATATTACCGAACAAAGCTGCGCCTGCTGGGTGTAGAGGTCAGGCTTGGTGTCGAGGCAAGCGCTGATCAGCTTATCGCAGAAGGGTTCGATGAAGTAGTGATTGCTACAGGTGTCATCCCTCGCATTCCGGAGCTTCCCGGCATCGATCTGCCTCATGTAGTCAGCTATGCGCAGATCTTTGAAAAGAAGGCAAGCGTGGGGAGCAGGGTCGTGATCATCGGAGCAGGAGGAATCGCCTGCGACTTGTCCCATCTTTTGGCGGAATCCGCCCAGCTGTCCTCCGAGACAATGAAATATTTGCTGGAGTATCGGATTGTGGAGCCAAAGCAGCTGCAGCGGATGCAGACAAGTCCGAGACGAATCTCGATACTGAGGCGTGGCAAGCATGTGGGAACAGGACTGGGCAAAACGACCCGCTGGGCTGTGCTCGCCAATTTGAAAAGGCAGGGAGTGGAAATGCTGACGGAGGTGGAGTACCGCGAGATAATGCCGGAGGGCGTGCGGATCGTCCATCAGGGGGAAGAGAAGCTGCTGCCGGCAGATACAGTCGTGATCGCGGCCGGAAACACGCCAAACAATCGCCTGTATGAAGCATTGCGGGAAAAGCTGCCGGTCCATCTGATTGGCGGCGCCAGAGAGGCAGGAGAGCTGGATGCCAAACGGGCCATTTACGAGGGAGCGGCGATCGGCAGGAATATATAATCCATTCGCACCATAATAGAATATTGTCGGCTTTTAGGATCTTTTGTCGAAAGACTATCATTTGTACATGTTTTTTTGCAAAATAAAAATGTGCTGTTCAAATCAATTTGAATGGGGGCTCTCGCCTTGATGAATCAAAATGGCATCTTATTGGGAAAACGTCATTTCTTGCACTCTACCGAGCGGGTTGTAAAAGTGGAGGGATGGACGTTTACAATAGCCCCGGGTTTTAAGGTGATTGCCGGCGGCAGTGCCAATCCGCTGCAAACGTTGATCAGCATTTATCACGAAACCGAGAAAATCGCACAACTCGTGCTCAGTCATAGACGCTGCGATTCGGATCTGTCTGTCCAGGCCATCTCCAGTGAAATTTGTCTGGAAATGTCGCCCGCGACTCGTACGGTCAACGTAGCAGTAAAACAATAGGGCACCCAGGCAGGGTGCTTTTTCACTATCCTGACCCTATTTTCAGACAGGAGATGAGGCAAATGAAGTTGACAGAATGGAAGCTGGGGGAGTTTTCCCTGACCTGGCTGCGAGGCGGCCTGACACAGTTGGATGGCGGTGCGATGTTTGGAGTGGTGCCAAAGCCTCTGTGGAGCAAGCGTTACCCAAACAACGAGCTGAACCAGATACCGCTCCGGGCTGATCCCATTCTCCTGCAAGCGGGCGGGAAGCGCATCCTGATCGAATCGGGAATCGGGAAAGATCGTTTGACCGAAAAGCAGAAGCGCAATTTCGGATTGCAGGAAGAATCAGAGGTGCTCGAGTCTCTGCAAGCGGTTGGACTCTCTCCGGAAGATATTGATATTGTATTAATGACCCACATGCACTATGATCACGCCAATGGACTGGTATCGGTCAAGGACGGCGGCCAGTTGTCCTCCACCTTCCCCAGGGCCGTTATTTACGTACAGGAGATGGAGTGGGAGGAGATGAGAAACCCCAACATCCGTTCCCGCAATACATACTGGGAAGAAAACTGGCGTCCGATCGAGCAGCAGGTGCAGACCTTCGGCTCCGAGCTTTCTGTCATCCCGGGTGTCACGATGCACCATACAGGGGGACACAGCCAGGGACACAGCATTGTCAGAATGGAAAGCGGGGGCGAGCTTGCCCTGCACATGGCTGATCTGATGCCGACTCATGCACATCAAAATTCTCTGTGGGTGCTGGCTTATGACGATTACCCGATGGACTCCATTTTTGCCAAGGAAAAATGGGTCAAACAAGGCTTGAAGGATGGAGCGTGGTTTACCTTCTACCACGACGCCATCTATCATGCGGTAAAGTGGAATGAGCAGAACGAATTGATCGGTCAGATCAAAGTGGAAGCATAAAGACGTGCCATTGCGATTCAGAGCCGGGGAGAAGCCCCGGCTTTCTTGCATTTTCATCTGTCCGCCTCCGAGTTTTTCCAACCTTATCAAATAATCGAACATCCTCATCGAAATTTTCCATAATCAAAAAGCTTCAAACTTGATTGACGAATCAAGTGCCGCTCACTACAATAAAAAAAAACTTACGGAACTGTTCGGAATTGGTAGAAGAGCAGAACACCTAGAGGAGAGAGAAAAATGAGTAGGGTCAGCGCAATGTTTCGTGAGTTTCACCCGATTGTCTGGTCATTGGTGGTCGGGACGGTATTTGTACGGGCGGCCAGCTCGATGAGCATGCCCTTTCTGTTTCTGTTTTTGTCCAACCATACGGATATGGACCTCGGGATGATTGGACTGACGATTGGTGCCGGTGCGCTTGCCGGAACAATCGGAGGATTTTTCGGGGGAACCCTTTCGGACAAGTTCGGACGGCGCCGGGTCATGCTCGGTGCCCTTTATGTATGGATGCTTGTGTTCGTCGGTTTTGCATTCGGGAAAAGCCCGCTTTTGTTTCTGCTGCTCAATATTATCGGCGGGCTCTGCCGTTCTTTTTACGAGCCTGTTTCCCAAGCGCTGATGGCGGATGTCACTCCGCCGGAAAAACGCTTCCGCGTCTTCGGACTCCGCTATACGGCGATCAACGTCGGGGTCGCGGTCGGGCCGATACTGGGCGCGATGCTGGCCATGACTTCCGCCGCACTGCCGTTTCTCGTAACGGCGGCCATTTACCTGGTGTACGTAATCAGCTTGCAAATGATGCTGAACGTGTTTGGGATCAAAAAGATCGAGGGGCAGAAGAAGGAAGCCGTCAGCTTTCAGCGAGCTTTTGAAGTCGTGGTCAAGGACAAGGCCTTCCGCCTGTACATGGTGGCTGGCGTCTTCGGGGCGATCGGCTACTCGCAGATGTCCTCTACCCTGGCAAAGTACGCGGAAATGTCTGTGGTTGACGGGACGAAGCTGTTTGCGATCCTGATGAGCGTAAACGCGATTGTCGTCGTGCTGATGCAGATGCCGCTTATGCGCTGGTCGGAAAAACGGACGCCGCTCACCAGTATCGTGGTCGGAAACGTGGCCTATGCGCTGGGGGATGTAGGATTTGCTTTTGCCGGTTCGTGGAGCGTGTTCATCATCGCCATGGTCGTCTTTACATTGGGTGAAATCCTCACCTTTACCGCATCTGACGTGCTGATTGACCGCATGGCCCCGGAGGATATGCGCGGTACGTATTACGGGGCCAAGAGCTTCAGCAATCTGGGGCAGTTCATCGGTCCGTGGATGGGCGGCATTTTCCTGGCTACTTTGGGAGGCAGCGCTTTATTCTGTGTCGTCGCCGCTTTTTCCTTGACCAGTACAGCCTTCCAGTGGGCTGGACAGCGCGCGTACTTGAAGCAGAGCGGGAAAGCGCTCGATGTCGCGCGAGTCCAGGCCTAAAGGGAGCGGGGAGCGAAGTTATTCCAACGCCTGCAGGATCCGGTCGGCAATCCGCTTGTAGCCCGCTGCGTTCGGGTGAAAATGATCCGTATACAAATAAGCTTGCTCCTTGTTTACGAACAGGTCATAGGTCGGCACGACCAGCACGCGGGGATAGCGAGCGGCAATATCGGAAGCTGCGCTGTTCCAATCCAGGACAGGCTGAATCGTATCCGCTGCTGCTTCGGTGTCTCCAAACGGGTTGTACAGGGACGCATAGACAATCGTTGCATCCGGGTTTGCTTTTCTGATTTGCTTGATGATCTCTTCAAAGTTGGCCGTCAGCCGTTTTGTGGCTGCGGCCAATATTTTTTCATCGAGTTCCTCCAGCTCTCCGGACTGCTTGAACAGATCGTTCCCGCCAATGGTAAAGAAGATGAGGTCGGAGGCTGCCAGCTGGCTTTGCACCTGCTTCTGAGACAACTGGGCTACGAGGGAGGGCGATTCTTGCCCGTTGATAGCCAGATTGGACAGCGTGATCTTGTTGCCGCTCTTTTTTTCCAGAGCTTGCCGCACAAGTCCGATGTAGCCAAGCCCGTTGGCGTCACCGACACCTCTTGTCAACGAATCACCGAGCCCGACGATTTGCCGGACTCCTTCTTCCGGGACCAGAGTAGGCGGCTTTGCCTCTTTTACAGGGCCGACTGGGCCTTCTGGAGCAAGCTGGCTCGGGTCAAGAGCGAGCACAAAACCAGCCGCCAGCAGCAGCATCGAGGCCAGCGAGAGAAGTCCAAACACGCGCCATAACCAATTACCGGAGCTTTGCATGGGTACCTCCCGTTTCGGTATTGAATCGTGTTGCATGGTATAATGTGACAGTAAACGTATATTTTGAGTGTACCACAACAGACCCTTTTTTGCCCAAGCAGGGGCAGGTGACAGGATAGGAGGTGCAGCTATTTGACGGAAACGGTATTGTCAATCAAAGGGCTACGCAAGAAAATGGGAGGAAAGCCGATCATCAAGGACATTTCCTTTGACGTATATGCGGGTGAAGTATTTGGCTTTCTCGGGCCAAACGGTGCCGGCAAGACCACGACTATCAGGATGCTGGTCGGGCTTGCGTCGGCAGATGCGGGAGAAATTCACATTGGCGGCATCTCGCTGCACAAGCATTTTCCCCAGGCAATCGCTCAAGTGGGATGCATTGTGGAAAATCCGGAGCTTTACAAGTTTATGACAGGCCGGGAAAACCTGGAGCACTTTGCCAGAATGAGCGGCGGCATCTCGCGTGAGCGGATTGAAGAGATTGTCCGTTTTGTCGATTTGCAAAGAGCGATCGACGACAAGGTAAAGACGTATTCGCTCGGGATGCGGCAGAGGCTCGGGATCGCTCAGGCCCTGCTTCACAATCCGAAGCTGCTGATCCTGGACGAGCCGACCAACGGCCTCGATCCCGCAGGAATTCGCGAGCTGCGCCAGTTTATCCGCAGACTTGCCGAAGAGGAAGGGCTGGCTGTCTTCATTTCCAGCCATTTGCTCAGCGAAATCGAGATGATGTGCGACAGGGTAGCGATCATAGGCAAGGGCAAAGTCATTTCGGTCGGACTTGTCAAAGACTTGATGGAACAGTTTGGCGATCAGGTGGAATGGAGCGTTTCTCCAGAGACGACAGAGGCGGCCAGCCGTATCTTGCGTGCTCTTCCTTTCGTCGAAGAAGCCGTGGCATCCAAGGAAGGCCGGATCATGTGCAAAATGGACACCGAGCGGATCGCAGAAGCCAATCGGACTTTGGTTCTGCAGGGCATCGCCGTCCTGGGCATCGCCGCAAAAACAGTAACGCTGGAGGACCTGTTCCTCGCGCTAACGACAGAAGAAGGGGGAGCAGAACATGGGCATGCTGGACCTGGTGCAAAATGAGACCATCAAGATACTGCGCCGTCGCCGTTTTCTCGTCATTCTGCTCATCCTGGCCATTCTGATCCCGATTTTTACCTATGCCCAATACAGATCCGTTCTCACTGCCCAAGAGCAGATGGGAACAAGCGACTGGAGAGCGCTGCTTCAACAGAAAATCGTCGACACGCAAAACCGGCTTGCCTCCAGCCGATTGCCGGAGGAATGGCGCGAGTTTCTGAAAATCACCGTGCAACAGCAGCAGTATTATCTGGATCACGACATTAATCCGATGGCTCCGGGGGCTCCGACGTTTGCCCGCGGCTTTATGGATCAGGCGATATCGCTGTTTCTGCCGATGATCATCGTAGTGCTGGCCGTCGACCTCGTATCGGCGGAATTCAGCGAGGGGACAATCAAGCTGCTGCTTACCAGGCCCGTCAGACGCTGGAAGGTGCTGACCAGCAAGTATGTGACACTTTTGCTGTTCACTTCGCTCACAGTGCTGATGACCCTGATCCTGGCTGCGCTGATTTCAGGAGTGGTGTTTGGCTATGCAGGCTGGGACATGCCGGTGCTGACAGGCTTCGAAATTGCCGGAGGAGAGCTGGAGACTGCCGGAGTCTTTGCGCTGCCGCAATGGAAGTACCTGCTGATGCAATACGGATTGGGCTGGTTTGTTTCGGTAGTAGTGGGAACGATCACCTTTATGGTTTCGGTATTGGTCCGCAGCGCGGCCGCAGGTATGGGCATTATGATGGCCGCATTGATCAGCGGGGCGATTTTGACCCAGATGGCCTCCTCATGGGAAAGCGCCAAATACTTGTTCGTCGTCAACCTGCAGTTGACCGATTACCTGGCAGGGACGCTGCCTCCGATCAAAGGCATGAGCCTGCCGTTCTCACTGACAGTGTTGACAGTATGGGGGGCGGCATCGCTCGTCGTTGCCTATGCTGTGTTTATCAAGCGGGATGTGACGTCGTAGACGGATTGGTTGGGGGGGCTTGGGCCAATAACGAGACTGTGCTTCAATAACCCGAGCAGAGCCGTTTTGATAGAGCAGGGATTTGAGAGTGAGGGTGATGCCTCACTCCCCAAAATAAAAAATGGCCAGCCAACTTCTGCTGGCTACCCTCATATAACGAAAGACGCGGGAGCGACTACCCGCGTCTTTCTTACTGCCATGTGATTTGCTTTGACGCTTCCACAAGCTGATCCAGTGTAACCCCGTTTGCTGTGACAACGACGTACAGCGATTGATTGTCCGGTTGGGCGTTGAAGTGTACGGCGTGCTGTGCTGCGGCTTCGCCCGCGTTTGCCTGTTTGTCAAAAGTAACCGCAATGGCTTGCTCTGATTGAACGGTAAACAGTTGGGTCGCAGTGAAGGTGCCAGGGATGGACAGACTCCGTTTCCCGTGTTCATTGCGAACCACTTCTACCTTGATCCAGTCTTTGTTTCGCTTGTACTCAGATGTCAAACGAATGACCTTTTGACTGGTTTGCGATTCGTATTGAGCGGAAATCGCATGCAGAGAAAAACCTTCAGGCAGCTGTCCTGCCTGGGGTACAGGCATATCTGAGGCGTGTGCCGCCGTCTCCACATCAGAAAAGCTGGAAAGGGTAATTTCCGACTTTGCCATAGTCGAGACAGCAGGTCCAACGAGCGCAGGTGCGTGCTCCGCGGCAGGCTGTCCTGCTTCGTCGGCATTCGCGTCCAGAGCCAGTGCGCCTACAGGCTGATTGGCAAGCGCTTTGTTCTGTTCGTCCGCTGGAACGCCTGCGATCGTGTTGTGCTGCCCTGGCTGATTTGGCGCGGCTTCCGTATTGCCTTTCGCTTTTGGCTGATCTGCAGGAGGCTTTCCATTTGCATTGCGGGCAGCGATTATCGGCCGTTTGGGTTCGGGCGCTTCATTTCCTTCCGGTTTTGCAGACTCCCTGGCAGACTTCAGCTCGCCGATTTTCTCAGCAGGTACATCCATGGCAATCTGATTGCCAAAAGCCGATTGGTTTGGGCCACCTGCATTCCCATCGGGTTGTCCGGCTTTTTCCTGAGCAGGTGCTGCTTTACTTTCAGGCGGTGCTGCCTGGATTGACTCAGTTGAACTGCCGCCGAAGGCCTGAGTGCCTGATTTTGTGTCCATGGCCGCAGAAGCCGGGCTGTTTGCAGCGGGAGCGGAAACGATGGCGCCTTGCATATCGGCTGCGCTGGACTCCGCTTTCATGCTGATTTCCTGGCTGCTGTTTTGTGTTTGCTGGAAGCCGATCGCACCGACGACAAGCAGGATAGCCGCGGCACCAACCCATGCCATCGAAGAGATGTTCGGTCTGAAGCGGCGCGGCGCAGCCGGTTTGACGACAAGGGCTGCAGCGGCTTGGGGAGTAGACTCTTGTCCGGTCATCTTGTATATCGCTTGCATAATGTTGTCTTCCAATTGCGCCGACGGCTGAGGAACCTCTTTCAAGAACTGCACCTCCTCGCCGTTTGCAAATTGTGCTTCGATCCAGACCATGCACTCTTCACATGTTTCGATATGGAAAAGCGTGCTCTCATTCGTGGTGTCTTCCCAAGCTTTTCTAAATTCCTGGCAGTTCATGTACGAGCCCCCCTTCCTTGCGTGAAAGTAGTTTGGCCAGTTCCTGGCGAGCGCGCAAATATCGGACGCGGGCTGTCGACTCGGCGATGCCGAGCAGCGCAGCAATCTTTTCGAAAGGATATTCATGCGTACAGCGCAGCACGATGACCTCCCGATACGAATCAGACAACAAGGCAAAAGCCTCCTCGATTTCCCTGCGCGTTTCCTTGTTCATGAGCGACTCCTGGGGAGATTCGTCGCGCACCTGGGAAGGGACGTAGGCCAGTTGTTCGTCAGAATCATGGAACTTGCGCCGTCTGATAAAATCGATTGTCTTGTTGCGTGCGAGCGTATGCAGCCAGGAGGAGAATTGACTGTCCCCCCGAAAGGTGGAGAGTTTTTCATACGCTTTGACGAAGACCTCCTGCGTCAGGTCTTCCGCATCGGAACGATTGTTTACCATTTTGTAGATAAACACGTAAATCATGTGCTGATACCTTTGGATCAACTCCCGGTATCCTTCAATGTCGCCCTGGAGAATCCGCTGAATGATTTCGGCGTCGGATTGCATCGAATCTCCGGCCTCCTTCCCTCTATGTGACGCTGGCATATGCTGAAACGTTTCAGTCCAGCGACTCTATTTCTATCACATCGTATTTATATCCTTGTTCTACCAGAAACAACTGGCGATTCATAGCAAATTCTTGCTCTCTCGTATCCCTGGTGACCAAGGTGTAGAAATGGGCCGTGTTTTCTTTTTGTTTTGGCCGCAGTATTCTGCCCAGCCGCTGCGCTTCCTCCTGCCGCGAGCCAAACGTACCGGATATTTGAATCGCGACATTGGCATCGGGCAGGTCGACCGCAAAGTTGGCTACCTTGGAGACGATCAAGCGCGTAAGATCGCCAGCCTTGAAGCGCTGGTAGAGCGACTCCCGTTCTTTTTCCGGCACTTTTCCGGTAATGACAGGGATGTCCAGCAGCTGTGCCATTTGCTCCAACTGCTCCACGTATTGACCGATAATCAAGACCCGGTCATTTCCGTGGCGGTCGAGCAGCTTTCTGACGACATCGAGCTTGCGGGGGTTTTCTGCAGCGATCCGGAACTTTTGTCTCGCTCCGGCATGGGCGTAAGCCTCCCGCCACTTCGCCTCAAAGGGCAGACGGATTTCCTGGCATGTGGCACCGGCGATCCACCCCTGCTCTTCAAGCACTTTCCACGGCATCTCGTACTTTTTCGGGCCGATCAGCGTAAAGACGTCCTCTTCTCGTCCGTCTTCGCGGACAAGCGTAGCGGTCAGTCCGAGCCGGCGCGTCGCCTGAATGCCTGATGTGACGCGAAAAACGGGAGCGGGCAGCAGATGCACCTCATCATAGATGATCAATCCCCAATCCCGCTTGGAAAACAGCTCCATGTGCGGAAAGTCGCTTTCTGCGTCCGGTCTGTACGTCAGAATCTGGTATGTGGCCACAGTCACGGGCTTCACTTCTTTTCGCTCGCCAGTGTACTCTCCGATCATGGCGGGATCAAGGTCTGTCTTGTCCCGTAATTCGGAAATCCACTGCCTGACAGAAGTGGTATTGGTGGTCAGGATCAGGGTTGCTTTTTGAAGCTGGCACAAAGCTCCCAGCCCGATAACGGTTTTGCCCGCCCCGCAGGGGAGCACAAGCACGCCGCTGCCGCCCAAGGCCGATCCGGCGGCATGAAAAGCATCCACCGCTTCCTGCTGGTATCCTCTCAAGGAAAACGCCTTTCCGGAAGCCGTGGTCGGTAAAAGGGAAACAGGGCAATCCTCGCCGCTTGTATAGCCTGCCAGATCCTGTACGGGATACCCCAGGCGGATCAATTCCTGCTTGATCAAACCGCGTGCGTACGGCTTGACCGGATACTCATGCTCTTCCCGATGCTCCTCCAACAATGACGATATCGAGCGATAGCTCGTCAGCTCCTGCAGCAGCAGGGGATCGTCGCCGGTCAAAAGAAGTTGATCCGCTGCTTTTTCCAGACGAATAAGTCCGTAGCGCTTCATCGTCTCATGAATCTCACGGACAATCGTAGAAGGAACTCCGTATTTACTATACGTGCCAAGCACCTCGGTTACCTGCTCAGGGGCGATATGGGCCGCTGCGGCATTCCACAGGGAAAGCGGCGTAATGCGGTACGTATGGATGTACTCGGGGCTTTTGATCAATTCCGCAAAGCCTGCTAACGCCTGACGCGCCTCATTGAACAACGGGTGCTGGGCTTCCAGGAGAATGGTCCGATCGCTTTGCACAATCATCGGCAAATCGGGACGGTACGACAACTTCTTCACCTCGCCGATTGTATGTTCGTTTAGCACCATGTTATCACATCATGATATAGAAAGAAAAACCGCCTTTCCTCAGTGGAAAAATGCTCCAGTCCTTGTTGGCGCAGTGCCGCGGGGAAACTTTTGGGACTGTGTGGGTTACACTAACCCGAAGAAACCCCGATGAAGGAGGAGAGACGGCATGGACGTATGGGGGAACGTGTTCAATCTGTTCCTGATCGTAATCCTCGTCCTTCTCAACGGCTTTTTCGTCGCAACTGAATTTGCCGTGGTCAAGGTGCGGGAATCGCGCATCACGCAGCTGGTGGCAGAGGGCAACAAAAGAGCGGGGAATGTAGAGCAGGTGCTGGACAATCTGGATGCTTATCTGTCGGCCTGTCAACTGGGAATTACCCTCGCGTCATTGGGACTGGGGTGGCTTGGAGAACCTGCCATCGCCCATCTTTTGCATCCGGTCTTTCACTATTTCGGAATGAACGAGGCCCTCGTCGGCAGCATTTCCTTTATTATCGCTTTTTCCATCATTACGTTTTTGCATATCGTCCTCGGCGAGCTCGCTCCCAAATCGCTCGCCATCCAGCGGACCGAATGGGTAGCCCTCCACGTGTCCAGACCGATCCAGTTGTTTCATAAGGTCATGTACCCGTTTATCGCCTTTCTCAATTGGTCGGCTGCAAAAATTTTGAGTCTGGCCGGCATCACGATGGAGCCGCACCAGGAGGCGCACACGGAAGAAGAGATCAGGATTTTGGTCAGCGAGAGCCACAAAAGCGGACTGATCGACCAAACCGAGCTGATGCTGGTCGACAACATCTTTGATTTTTCAGAAACGATGGCCAGAGAAATTATGGTCCCGCGTACAGATATGGTCGTGCTCAATCTCGACGACTCCCTGGAGGAAAACATCAAGCTCGTCCAGCACGGCCGGTTTACCCGCTACCCGGTGGTCGACGGGGACAAGGACCACGTCGTCGGCAGCCTGCATATCAAGGACCTTTTGACCAGCCTGCTGGAAGGCAAGAGCAACAGCCTGGAATCGATCATGCGCCCGATTTTGACCGTCCCGGAGACGATCTCGATCAGCCGTCTTTTGACCATGCTGCAAAAACAGCGGGTGCAGCTCGCCATCATCATCGACGAGTACGGGGGAACGGCGGGGCTGGTTACTCTGGAGGATATTATGGAGGAGATCGTCGGCGACATCCAGGATGAATTCGACGATGAACGGCCCGAGGTGGAAAAAAAGGACGGCCAGCTTTCCTTTGACGGACGAATGCTGCTGGAAGAAGTAAACGACTATCTCGACCTGGATCTCGATGATACAGAGGTAGACACACTCGCCGGCTGGATTTACATGCAGATCGACCATCCGCCGCGAGTCGGGGATACGGTGCGGCATACCGGCTATGAATTCGTCGTCGGCGAGGTCGATCATTACCGGATTACGAGGGTGCTGGTAAAAAAAGTCGCGAAGGAAGCGCCAAAAGAGCAGGAAGGCCAGGAGGAGCCGGTTCCAAACGGCTGAGACAAAGCGTTTGCGATAGTTGCGGCAAAAAATCTTTTCATCCGAAAAAATTGTGCTATAATGGGACACAAGTTTAGCTTAGCAGAGATTAGAGGAGGAAGTTCAGATGAGAAAAGCAGTATCTTTTTTACTATCCGCATGTTTATTCGCGGGGCTGACAGCCTGTGGCAACCAGCCGGAAGCCGCAAGCACCGGTTCGGCTACGCCTGCTGCGGGTGGTGAGCAAGTCGTCAAGCTCGGGTTGACCCAGTTTGTGGAGCACCCGGCACTGGACGCGATCCGTCAGGGGATTGTCGACGGACTGAAGGAATCCGGCTATGAAGATGGAAAAAACGTGGAGCTCGATTATCAGAACGCCCACGGTGATATGAATAATACGGTCTCGATTGCGCAGAAGTATGCCGGCGACGGAAAAGATCTGGTGATAGCGATCGCTACGCCATCCGCGCAGGCAGCCGCCAAGGCGATTACGGACAAGCCGGTCGTCTTCAGTTCTGTGACCGATCCGCTGTCTGCCCAACTGGTCAGCAGTCTGGAAAAGCCTGACAAAAACGTCACAGGCACCTCCGACAAGGTATCCATGGAGCAGCAGCTGAAGCTGGTCAAAACCTTCCTGCCCGAGCTCAAAAAGCTGGGCGTTATTTACACGACTTCGGAGGTAAACTCCGAGGTACAGGTAAAGGAACTGGAAGAAGCGGCGAAAAAAGAGGGCATTGAAGTAGTCAAGGCCGGCATCTCCCAGCTCTCTGAAGTACAGCTTGCAGCACAGGGGCTTGCCGGTAAAACGGACGCCATGTTTATCCCGATCGACAACACGGTCGTATCCTCGTTTGAAGCGGTACTGGGAGCAGCGGAGCAGAACAAAATCCCGGTATTTGCCTCCGATACCGACACGGTGAAGCGGGGAGCAGTGGCTACGTACGGCATCGACTACTATCAAATCGGCAAGCAGACCGGTGAAATGGCTTCTCGCATCCTGAAAGGACAAAAAGTCGCTGACACACCGGTAGAGGTTTCCAAACAAGCTGATTTGTACATCAATGAAAAGGCCGCGGAAACATTTGGCCTGACTGTGCCCGAAGCGCTCAAATCACAGGCGAAAGAGATCGTGAAGTAAAAAGAAGAGAGCGCCAAGCTCTCTTCTTATCTTTTTTTCAAGGATTTGTATCACTTCCCCCGAAAGCACCAGATTACAGCTTTCCAACCTGTTTTAATCATGGTAAGATTAAAAAAATTTCAAATGGGGGTTTTGATACATTATGAGAAAAAGAAAGTCTATCCAATTGGTCCAGAAAATTCTGTGTCCTTTGCTGCTTTTGTCCGTTGCAGCATGTGGGCAACAAAGTACACCGGCAAACAATTCTGCCCAGCCATCTGCTCAGACGCCGGCAGAAGCACCAGCACCTTCTCAGGAAACCAAGCAGGTAAAAATCGGTATCGCCCAGTTTGTGGAGCACCCTGCGCTTGACGCGGCACGCGAAGGTTTTATCGAACAGATGACAAAGAACGGATATGAAAAAGACAAGCAAGTCGTGTACGATATCAGTTCGGCACAGGCGAGCATGGACACAGCGATCCAAATTGCCCAGAAGTTCAACTCCGACAAGGTTGATCTCATCCTGGCGATCGCGACTCCGACCGCTCAGGCTTCCGCGCAGACGACCCAGGACATTCCGATCCTGTTTACAGCGGTGACCGATCCGGTCGAAGCGGGCCTGGTAAAGGCGATGGATAAGCCGGGCGGAAATGTAACCGGTACGTCTGACATGAACCCGGTGGAAGAGCAGCTGAAGCTGGTAAAGGAACTGAAGCCTGACGCCAAGACAGTAGGTGTCATCTACAGCTCCGGCGAAGTCAACTCCAAGGTGCAGGTAGACGCAGCCAAAGCCGTTTCCGAGAAGCTCGGCCTGGCGATACAGGAAGCAGCCGTAACGAGCGCGACAGAAGTGAAGCAGGCGGCTGAATCGATGGTAGGCAAAGTAGATGCTTTCTACGTTCCAACAGACAACCTGGTCGTCTCTTCGATCTCCGCTGTTCTCGGTGTGGCCGAATCGCAAAAAATCCCGGTAGTCGCCGGCGAAGAGAACTCCGTCAAAAGCGGCGCGATCGCAACCTACGGCATCGACTACACAAAACTGGGCGCGCAAACAGCCGACATGGCCGTGAAAATTCTCAAGGGCGAAAGCAAGCCTGCCGACATGGCTGTAGAAATGCAAGCCGACATGAAGCTGGTGCTGAACAAGAAGGCAGCAGAAAAAATGGGCGTGACAATTCCGCAATCCATGCTTGATCGCGCTGGCGAAGTGATTGAGCAATAATCGTAGGAGGATATTATGAATCTGGCATTACACGGAGCAATCGAACAGGGCTTGTTGTTCGCGATCATGGCCCTGGGCGTATATTTGACCTTTCGCATCTTGAACTTTCCCGATCTGACCGTGGACGGCAGCTTTGCACTGGGCGGGGCGCTGGCAGCCAGACTAATCATCGAAGGAACGAATCCGTTTCTCGCTACCCTGATGGCCTTCGTGGCCGGAGGGGTAGCGGGCATCTTTACCGGAGTATTGCACACGAAGGGCAAAATCAACGGTCTGTTGGCCGGGATTCTGACGATGATTGCACTTTATTCCATTAATCTTCGGATCATGGGCAAGGCCAATTTGCCGCTTCTGCGCGAGGACACGCTGTATACCTTTGTGAAAGATCTTGGGGTGCCCAATCTCGCGGTGGGAGGGGTCGTCTTTTTCACCGGGGTTGCCCTCGTTTTCCTGATCGGCATCCTTTTGCTGAAGGCTATTATCGACTGGTTTTTGCAAACCGATCTTGGACTTGATATCCGCGCAACCGGAGACAACTCGAAGATGATTCGCAGCTTTGGAGCCAACACGGATACGACAACAATTATCGGGCTCGGCCTGTCCAATGCGCTGGTCGCAGTTTCCGGCGCCTGGGTCGCACAATACCAAGGCTTTGCCGACGTAGGGATGGGGATCGGGATGATCGTCATCGGTCTTGCCTCCGTGATCGTCGGGGAAGTGCTGTTTGGCAGCTCGTCGATCTTCCGCGCTACGCTCGCCGTTATCCTCGGCTCAGTCGTGTACCGTCTGGTGATCGCGCTTGCCTTGGACGCGGGGCTCAATCCGTCCGACATGAAGCTGATTACGGCGCTCATCGTAATTATCGCGCTGACCGTTCCGGCGGTTGCAAAAAGCGTCTGGAAAAGGCAGCCGTTCCGGGCGACGAAAGGAGGGAGAGGCGATGCTTAAAATTTCACGTGTACGCAAGGTGTTCAACGAGGGGACAGTCAACGAGAAAATCGCTCTGCGGGAAATCAATCTGAACGTCACTCCCGGCGAGTTCATTACGGTTATCGGCAGCAACGGAGCGGGGAAATCCACGCTTATGAACATCATCTCCGGCGGACTGATCCCGGATACCGGCAGCGTCATCATCGACGGAAAAAACGTGACAAAGCTGGGCGAGCACAAACGGGCCTCCTTTGTTGGCCGCGTGTTTCAAGACCCGATGGCGGGGACTGCGCCGAATATGACGATCGAGGAAAATCTGGCGATCGCTTATGCGCGCGGAAAGCGGCGGACACTTTCATTTGGAGTGAACAACCGGAAGCGGGAGCTGTTCCGCGAACAGTTGAGGCAGCTAGATCAGGGGCTGGAGAACCGCCTGAAGACAAAGGTAGGCTTTTTGTCGGGAGGTCAGCGACAAGCCTTGAGCCTGTTGATGGCTACCTTTACGGAGCCGAAGATCTTGCTGCTTGACGAGCATACGGCTGCGCTCGACCCAAAACGGGCTCAATTGATCGTCGATCTGACCCAAAAGGTCGTCGAGCAGTACAAACTGACCACCATTATGGTCACCCACAACATGGAGCAGGCGCTCAATATGGGGAACCGCCTGCTGATGCTGCATGACGGCGGGATCATCCTGGACATTCCTCAGGAGAAGAAGCAAACGATGAAGCCGCAGGATCTCCTGCGGGCCTTTGAACAAGCCCGCGGCGGAGAGTCCTTCAGCGAGGACCGGTATCTTTTGTCCTAGGGGTGTCATGCTGAGCCTGCATTCAAAACGAATACACGGGCTAGTTACGAACCGGAGCCTTCCCGACTAAGCGGGGAGGCTTTTTCCATGCGGCGAAGGAAAACGTTTTGGATCACAGCACCGATCAGAAGCAAGGCCGTCGCGATGGTGAACAGGACGGCTCCGTCGAAGTGCAGAAACAGAAAGCTGCCGGCAAGCGGGCCGAGCGTGCGCGATATGTCCCAGTGCAAGCCGTACACGGCAAAGTACCTGCCCCGCATCGCGGCGGGAGCCATTTTGGATACCATCGTCAGCATATGGTTCAGGCCGATGCTTTCTCCCATGACGAACACCAGTTGCATACACAGCAGCAGGATAATGCTGTCGGCATTCCCGTAAGTCCAGGAGACTGCGGCGAAGCAGATGTAGGAAAAGACCACCAGTCGGCGGGGGGAAAAGCGCTGAGTAGCTTTCACCAGCCAAAACTCAAGCATGATGGCCGAGATGCTTTTCGTCAAAGCGAGCCATGCCAGCACATCGAGATAATTGGCGAAGCCGCTCTTCAGATGAAGCTGCAGGTTCGTCTCGGTTTGGGCATAGAAGAAGCTGATCGGCAGAGCGAGGACCATCATGGAAAGCACAGCGCGATGGGCGCCCACTTTGCGAAACGAGATTTGCTCGTGTGCGCTCGCGCATTCTTTTTGCCCCTGATGCTTCGTTTCCGGCACCTTCCACCAGATGACAGCAGCATACAGAAACAGCGAAAGACCGGTGCAGACAAAGGCAAGAGCAGGTGCCGTCTGATAGACCAGAACGCCCAGAAGAGGGCCGACGGAGGCTCCGATATAGGTTGCCGTACTCAAAAGGGCAAAGGCCTCTGTCAACTGCTTGGCCGTCATGCTGTCGGCCAGCACGGCCCGGCTTGCCGGGATAAACAGAGAACGGCCGATGCCGTTTAGCACGTACAAAAGGGCAAACGCTGCGAGCGAGCCTGCCGCGGCCATTCCGAGCATGCTGAGGCCTTGCAAAAGCAGGGCGAGCAGCATGATCGGCTTACGGCCGTACCGATCGGTTACGCCTCCCGCGATCAGCGTAAAGAGAATGTCGCTTGCAGGCTGCAGCCCGATCACGAGCATAATCAAGGGGATGCTTCCCCCGATTTTTTCGTGCAGGTACAAAATGAGAAACGGCGTTATCATGCTGCGGGACAGCTCCGTCAGCAGCTCGCCGAAGAGCCGGACCCAGAGGATCACAGGGTACCTGGAAAAAAGGCGTGTCGCTTTCTCGTTCATATCTGGTATCCTTTCTGTAATGATTTTTGGGTTGTTCCCGATTGTACGGGGAAAACACCAGGACAAAAAGGGTACAGATTCGGCCCGTTTTTTTTCATGTTTTAGGGGGACTATCGCATGCTTTTGTTCGAACACTACCATCGGCTGTATTCATTTTTTCGGGAGCAAGGCGTATCCCGCCCGATTTCCATCAGTCTGGAGCAGGTCGCATCTCACTTGTGCTGTACGAAGCGAAATGCCGCGACAACGGTAAAAAAGCTGCAGCAACGGGGATGGATAGACTGGCGGCCAGGAAGGGGCAGGGGCAATCAGTCGACGCTGACCTTTCGGCTGCAGCCGGGGGATGTCGTGCTCTCCCTGGCCCAGGAAATGATTCTTCGCGGAGATATTCGCGACGGACAAGAGCTTGTAGCCCTTCACCAGGATGAATGGGAAGGACTTGAAGAGGCGTTTGGGCGTTGGATGGACAGCCAGTTCGGGCTGCATGTCCAAAAAAGACACGGCAAGCGGCTCGATATGCTGCGGCTGTTTGCGTCGAGACCGCAGCCGATTTTGGACCCGGCCAGACTGCTGATGCGTTCAGAGGCAAATCTGGTGCGTCACGTGTTTGACGGACTCGTCCGCTTTGATCCCGCATACAAGACAATAGAACCAGGAATTTCCTTTTATTGGGAAGTGGATAATGGCGGCACAGCCTATACGTTTTATTTGCGCAAAGGCGTACGGTTTCACCATGGCCGTGCCTTGACAGCGGAGGATGTGCGCTATTCCCTGCTCAGGCTCGGCAAACAGGCCTCCCCGCATCGGTGGATTACTCGCTCGATCCGGCAGGTGGAGGTCATTGATTCATACGTCGTAAAAGTCATGCTGCATCGTCCGGATTTTCTGTTTCTTCATGCCCTCAGCAAAGAGTACGCTGCAATCGTTCCGGAGGATTACACGGAGCGTATGGGGGAGGAGTTCGGTAGGATGCCGGCAGGCACGGGTCCGTTTCGGATCGTCCGCAACGACGATTCGATGCTGGTGATGGAGGCGTTCGAGCCGTACTTTGGGGGCAGGCCGTTTCTGGATCGGATCGAGCTGTGGCAGGTGCCGGAACGCGAGACTGCGCCTGAGCTCGGGCAAGCAGACATCCCCCGAATCCTGTATGCTCCCGGCGAGGCTGGCGTTGACGGCGAGACCATGCGAGCTGACTGGCAAACCGTTTACAGGATCGAGCAGTGCTTTCAATACCTGGCTTGCAATGCAGGCAAGCCGGGGCCGCTCCAGGACGATTCACTCCGGGAGGCGCTCGATCTCATTATCGACCGTCCGGCGATGCTGGCCGAGCTGGGAGGGGACAGACAGCCGGCTGTTCATTGGAGTGGAAGTCAGGTCAAGCCTCCAGAGATTGAGCGTCCAAGGGAAGAGCGAATTCAGCAGCTCCTGCGTCAAAGCGGCTACCGGGGCGAGACGCTCAGTCTGTTCACGATGCCCGAATACGATCATGTGGAAGATGCGGAATGGCTGCAAAAGCGCCTGGGGCGATACGGCATCAAGCTGGCGATCCATTATGTCGAGCCCGAAGTGTTGGCGAGCCAACAGATGCGCGGGGCTGATCTCATCCTGGACAGCGCCAATATGGATGAGCGCGAGCACCTGTCACTCCTGGAATTTTTATTTGACGATTCGGCTGCGTTGTCTCATTTTCTCTCGCCTGGGTTTGCCGATGAGGTGATGGAACGTGTTGAGAGAGGGTGTGCCGCAGCAGATGAGGAGCAAATAACGCAAAAAATGCAGGAGCTGATGAAATGGATCGCCAGCCAGCGCCTGTTTTTGCCCTTGTACAGCAATCGGATCGAAGCTAGGGCGGACTCGAGGCTTGGCGGTATCTCGCTTGGTGCACACGGTTGGCCGGATCTTTGTCGAATTGTGGTGAGAACATAAAAAAATGTCACATTTTTGTATGAAACCGCTTTCCTCTTTCATCGTATAATTAGGAAACGATATAACAACAAGAATCAGCGTCCAAGAGTTCGAGGGAGGATATAGAAGTGTATACGAAAACGGAAAAGGACAAACATATTTTGTTTGCATCCATTCGCCTCATAATCTGCGTCGGTCATGCAGATGGTTATATAGGAAACAAAGAAGTGAGCCGAATCCATGAGCTGGTCAACTCGGAGCACTTTACGCTGAGAGAAAGACAGATTCTCATGGACGATATGGATTACCCCAAGCAGCCGGAAACCATCGTCAAGGACATGGTGGACCTGTCTCTGCCGGAGAAGCTCGGTCTGCTCCGGCAGTTGTACAAAATCGCCCTGGTCGATCAAAAGCTTTCGCTTGCGGAAACGTTGGAAATTAGACGAATTTCCTGCTTGTTGGGAATCTCCGAAGAAAAGCAAAAACAGGTGGAAGAATGGATCGTGGAAGGGATTCAATGGCGCGACCGCTGGAAGGAGATCGTCGGCGAATAAGTCCGTGAGTGCTTGGAAGCAGTTTTTTCTGGTGTGAAATGGGAATAGCTATAGAGGCGTGCAAACCGGTCTGCGGTTTTTTTGCACGCCTCTTTTTTCCCGGACAAAAGGTCTTTTTGGTACAATAAGGAGAAGACAGCCTGCCAGAATCCGGACGCGGCTTGCCGGAACAAAGAAATCATGGGCAGCAGCGTCACGAAAAGGGAGGATATGATATGTTGCGAGTATTGTTGACGAATGATGACGGGATTGAGGCTTTGGGCATCCGCAAACTGGCTGAAGCGCTTCTCGCCTTGTCCGATGTAGAGATTTTTGTTGTAGCTCCCGCCGAGGAAAGAAGCGGCGTAGGACACGGCCTGACCTACCGCAGTGCGCTCTCGCCTAAGCCGCATTCCTTTTACGGACTGCCGGTGACCGCGTGGACGATCGACGGAAATCCTGCCGACTGTATCAAGGGCGCCTACCACCTGTTGTTTGAGGAAGGCAAAAAACCGGATATCGTTTTTTCCGGGATCAATGTAGGGACAAATCTGGGACGGGACATTTATTATTCGGGTACCTGCAGCGGAGCGAGAGAAGCCGTTATTTTGGGCATTCCGGGCGTGGCTCTCTCCTATGACAACTGGACCGACCAGGACAATTACGGACAGGTGGAGGAAATCATTCGCCCGCTTTTGCAGTTGTTTTGCGATCAGGCAAGAGAGGATCGACTGGCTCCCGAAGTGTTCTGGAACGTCAACATTCCGCATTTGCCGCCGGAAGAAATCCGCGGAATCGTCCCTGCCGCACTGGCGATGAACCACTACGAAGACAAATACAATCAGGAAGCAGAAGGCTACTGGCTGACTCGCGAATACCCGGACAGAAGCAATCCTACACCTGAAGAAGACTACTATCTGGTGAAACGCGGATACATCGCGGTAACCCCGGTACATATCGACGCGACAGACCGGACACTGCTCGATAAAATGCTGGAGTGGCCGATTGTAAAGCAGTCGGGCAACGAAAAAAAATGACGGTTCACGAGTCCTTTCGTCCCGCTTTGATCCCCGATCCGAAGCGGGTATCGCCTACATCCGATACCCAGGGAGAGGTGCTTGATTCCGCGGTTTATTCCGATCTGTATCATTTGGCAGAGACAGAAGGATTGCCCTACTTTGCCCGAATGTCTGCGGCTGGCGATGTTGAGCTGTTCCTCGTCTTCGAGAGCATTGACGCCTTCAGCGAATCGACACGGGACGCTGTCTCCGTCGAGTTTAAAACGTATCGCAACAAGTTCTTGGCTGTCATCTGGACGCTCACTGATCCGCTCGATCCGTTGGGCTTTCCGCTGTCGTTTGACATCAAGCGAACTGAGGACCGCGGCATGGCGCTGCGGATGCTGGAACAAGCCGAGGTTCCCCTGCACTATTTGGCCTTTGAAGAGGGACGGCTGACGCATATTTATACGGAGGGGATTTCGTTTTCGCCAGAGGAAGCGAGACAAGCGCATGCGATGGTGGAAGCATTGTTTTTCGACAGGGCTGACGAGCTTCCGCATCAGGCCGAGGTACAGGAAGCAGCGGAAGCGCAAAGCGTTCCGCTCTCTTTCCTCTCGGATGCAAAGCTGGAGGAAAAGGGAACGGCCTACTTGATCGACTTTATGCGATTGCAGGACAAACACGGCGCAGATGAAGCCCAGCATTTGCTGATGAGCACCGTCCATCAAGCTGTATGGGTGATGCGGCGCCATGCCAGAAGCGAAGTCAGGGAGAGGTCTTTTACCGTGTGGGCAGCCGAACATGATGGGCTGCTGAGACTCATCGTGACACCGGAGATGTCAGACTTGTTTGAGGTGGTTCATCTGACTGAAGATGAAGCCAATCCTTTTTCACGCTTTCTCTTTACGTTGCCGGAATTTCTTTCGACAGAGGATGCGGTGCCGCTCAGACACGGAGCTTATCCTTTGATTCGCATGGAAGCGGGGCGACTCTACCATCTGGAGCTGGATGAGACGAGTGCGGAGCGGCTAGGAGCTATCTTTGACAGGCTGTATCCGGGAGAGCTGAATCCGTACGAGAACGTGTCGGAGTAGTTTTTTCGGAAGGGCACCCGCATGACGACTGACGATTGTGGAACGAGCATTCTTTCGTGGAAAAACGGGAAAAGAAGTCACCATTCAACAAAGGAAAGTTTAGCCATCATTGCGAAGAGATATAGACAGATTTTCCATGGAAGGGTGAGGAGGATGTTCACAGTACAACCTGAGGGATTTGAGGCGATTTCCGACTGTGCCCGTCGGTTTCAGGAGGATGTGGAAAAGCTCGCAGAACGGTTTTCACTAGAGGTAGATGGCCGCTTTCCCGCCATGGAACTGCATGTCCATCCGCGCTTGCAGGCGACGCTGGAATACGCCCTTTGGGGGGAAGCGGGAGTGGTCGCTGTCAAAGGGAAGCTGAACGCATTGACGGACGATCTGGCCGATTGCAAAACAATTTCGGTTACGATGAAGTTTTCGCTGTCCTGTGACCCGCAGACCGATATCGAGTGGTTGAAGCAGCGAATCGAAGAAATCCTGTACGGGGAAGTGGAGCTGTTTTGGCACAGACCGCCCGCAGGACATATTGGACATATAGAGCTGACCATTGCTTTTCAGGCCGAGCCCGGTGCGAGCAGGATGAACGAATACGTACGCTGCGTTCTGGGCATCGTAACAGGAAAGATGATGGCCGCATAAAGGCTCCCCGTTCGTGCGGGCGGGCTTTTTTTGTCGACAGGAATTTATGAAAATGCACCTATCGACATAAGTGCAACGAAGGCTTCCCCATAAAGCTTGGCGAGGCCACGTTTTCAAATGCGATGTTGCCAGGAGGAGGAATATGTCGATGCGTCTTTTTGTGGCTCTGGATATTCCCGATGACGCTGTCCGCTACATTGCGGGCGTGCAAAAACAGGTGAAGAGCCTGATCAAGGCAGATCGGTGGCAGTCACTGCACAATCTCCATCTCACCCTGCATTTTCTCGGAGAGGTAGGAGAAAAGCTGGTGCCAGAAATCTGCAAGGACATGGATATTGTCAGCGAAATTATTTCGCCTTTTTCTTTGCAGGTCGGAGGCTTCGGCGCATTTCCCCACGCAGAACGTCCCCGAGTCCTCTGGCTCGGGCTTCGCGGACAGACAGACCCGCTCAGACAGCTTCATTTGCTGTTGGGCAAGCGGTTTGATCTGCATCCCGGCCTGACCTATGACAAGAAGCGATACAGCCCGCATATTACGCTGGCAAGAGGCCCCAAGGTTGGCCAGGAAGGGGTGCCTCTAGCGGAATGGAACGAACGACTCCTCTCCTCGGAGCCGCCCGCCTGGGAAGTGACCCGTTTTCACCTCTACCAGTCAGAGCTGCGGCCGGATGGGGCGGTACATACGATTATCCACACGAGCACGTTTGATAAAGAACACGGCAAATAATCGCCATCCGATGAATAAACTGGTAGCAAGAACGATGGCTCAAACCGTGCCAGACCAGGGAGAGCCTGCCAGAAAGCGGTGGGAATCGGATGGGTGAGTTCACGACAGGCATGTTGTATCCACGCAAATATGAACCAAAGGTATTAATCGCCCTGCCCAAATCGAGGCAGCCTTATTTCCATAGGAACATCAACCGGGACTGGAATGCCTTTTTCCTGCGGGATGAGTGGCTTGAGACAGCCCATACCCTGCAATTTATTCTGAACCTATCCCGTCAGTGTGTCCCGCTCCTCTGGTTCCATGACGCCGAAGACAACGGATGGGGGTATCGGCTCTTTGACGCGGGCTTCGAGGTGTCGTCGGCGACAATCAGCTATTCGCTGGATGCAGATATGGCGGAAGCGGAATTTGCCCGCCTCTACCCCCACATAAACCTGCATGAGGCCATAACCGAGAGCGAGGACGTACGGCAGATGTACGATGACATTCTGGACAGAGTCGCAAGGTCCGACCAGTATCGAAGGGAAGTAAGCAAGGGGATTAAACGGGCTTGTCCGCAATGCTTCAACCGGATTGTCGGTCCCAAGCAGGTGCAGCAGCTTCGTTCCCTGTTTGATTTGCAGCTGCTGACGGATTTCGATGATGAGACAGGGGCGTCGCTTTTGTACGATTCAGTCGATTTGTTCAAGGAGATTTTGGGCATCGAGGAAATGGTGTGGGTCAGCTATTCCTATTTGGCGAGCGGCGGTCAGAAATAAGGGAAGGACGTAGTCATGCATGAAAAGATGACCCCGCAACTCTGACGGAGAAAGAAAAAATGTACGAACATGCAAAAACAGGCGGAGTCCGGCGCTTCGCCTGTTTTTTTATTCGCTTCGCCGGTCCGGGCCCGATACCAACTGCCCCTGTACGATCCGTCGTCCGTCCTGAAAGCGGACCGGTATCGAGTGTCCGCTTAAAAGAACAGGAGAATCAGATACCTGGAAATGAAGGTGAGCCTCGCTGGAATTTCCCGAGTTGCCGCAGAGCCCGATCAAATCGCCCGGCTGCACACAATCGCCGACCTCGACGCAGACAGAGTCTTGCTTGAGATGGGCAAGCAGGCTGTATTCGCCAGCTTCGTGCTCCAGGATGACGTGGTTGCCGGCAGGCTGTGTCTCGTTTACCGTTCCGACCGGAGTGTTGTCCGGTATATGGCTTACGACTCCTACGACTTTTCCAAAGGCCGGTGCGAGGATCGGCTGCCCGAACGCGTAATAGCTCTCATTTGCCGCAGGGTCGCCCGTAAAGGTGCGGCCTTCTTTCATCACGAGGAAATCAAAGGCGTATCGTTGGTTCGGATAGGCGTAATGATAATTGACCAGCTCGTTATGGCCTCCCCAGTACGTGAGCCACTCTCCGGCAAACGGAGGAACGAACACGGTACGGGTAAGCATGCTGTCAGTCTCCGGATGTGTCTCGAGGTGCAAAATGACGAGAGAGATGATCGTGCCCTCCTCGTCAAAGGCAGCGGCCAATCCCTTTTCTCCCGATCCGTCTACCCAGACATATCGTTTCGCGTGCTCCAGAAGTATGGTAGATTGCAGCTTGTAGCGATCTACACCGCGGTGGAAGTCTTCTCCCAGCGAGCGAAGCTCAGCGGCAGAGACTCTTTTGCGAAAAGCGGGGCTTGTCTGCGCGTAAATCTGCTCGTATTCCCCCTGCAGAAAGGCGAGAGGGAGCTGTTCCGGCGTGTAGCAGAAAGACGATTTCTTCCGTGTCATTTTTACTTTTTCCATGTGGAGAAGATCTCGTCCACATCGAGCAGCATGATCAATTTATCTTGCACCCGGGCAATCCCGTTCAAAAACTTCCCATCGACTCCACTCACGATCGGAGGAGCAGGCTCAATCAGCGATGCCGGTATGTGCATGACCTCTGAGACCGCTTCGACGACAATGCCAATATCGAGCCCGTCCAGCTGCAAGTCGACAAACCGGCTCTCTTCCGTGAGCGGAAGCGGCTCCAGGCCAAACATCGTCCGCAGGTTGATGATCGGCAGGATGCACCCGCGCAGGTCAATCACGCCTTCGACGAATGGGGGAGACTTGGGAAAACGGGTCACGGGCAAAGGCTTGATGATTTCCTTTACCAACGAAATCGGTAAGCCGTAGTACTCTTTTCCCATTTGAAAGAGAATGGAATGAACCGTGCTTCCTTCTGTGTTCCAGTCCGTTTCTCCGTGTAGTTTCACCGTTTCCATTACCTGGTCCCTCCCGAAATCCTTTTGCAATCTATACCCTTATTGTACCACGGTCAAACGGGATCGGGAGGGAATTTTTCTCAACTCCGTTCCTTACCAGGAAAACAGACCCAGCGAGACAACAACGACGAGCCCGAGGCTTACGCCAAAGCTGAGGAATACATTCTTGCTGAGGGCCATAACACCCAGACAGACGAGGCTGGCGATCAGCAGCAAGGGCTGAATGACAAAGCTGCCGGACTGCACAAACAGAGAAGGAAAAATGAGGGACGCAAAAATGCCCAAAGGAATAAAGCTGAGACCGTTTTTTAAGCGGGGTGAAAAATGCTTGCTGGGCAGACGGAGAAACGCCCTGCGCGAAATATAGGTGAGCACGCCCATCCCCAGAAACAGCAAAAGGGTCTGTGTCGTCATGCGGATTCAGCTCCTCTCGTCTCTTCGGCGGCAGTCTGATCTCCGTCTTCCTGTGTCGGCCAGAAATACCCGATGGCAAAGGCGAGGCATCCGGCGATCAAAACCGGCAAGCCATTTGGCACTACAAACGACAGGAAAACAGACGCCGCCCCGCACAGCAAAAAGGCAAAAATGCGCAGGAGCGACGATAGCTGGTAATAGGCGAGGGCGAGGAACATGGCCGTAAAGCTGAAGCCGAGTCCGAGCGAAGCCGGATCGGGTATCCAGGCGCCCGCTGCCGTTCCGATCCAAGTACCGCCGCACCAGCCTGCGTAAAGGGCAACGCTGACGCTGAGAATATATGGAACATCGCTTTCGCGGTGGCGAAAACGGTTGAGTGTGAGCGCGTACTGCTCATCCGTGAGAAAAAAGGCGAGCCCGTTTACTTGAGCAGTGGAAAAACGCTGGTAATGAGGCGAGATTGACAAGCCCATCAGAAAGTGGCGCAGGTTTAACAGACAAGTAGTCAAGATGATGGCCCAGACGCTTGCCTGTTCAGCAATGAGCGAGCTGCCGGCAAATTGGGAAGCTCCGGAGTAGACAAGCACAGACATCGCGATGCTTTCCCAAGAGGTAAGACCGGCCTGCCCGGCCAGCATTCCGAAGATGGCTCCGTAAATGATGTAGCTGGCGGTGATCGGCAAAGAGTCGATCAGGCCTTCCTTCCAACTGGACGTTGAGGGGGATGCGTTTTTCATAGTTGCAGCTCCTTTCCTTGTTGCAGAACCTCTGCAATGATTTTCATGCCTCGATCAATTTTTTCCGAGCGCTCATGGGTAAAACAGAGACGGATGTATGGCTGCTCGGCCTCCCGCAAGAGAAACATGTCGCCGCAGGTAAAGGAAACGCCTCGCTCCAGGCATCTGGCCATCAGCTTGCGCGGGTTGATCTCTTCCGGCAGGGAGACCCAGAAGTAGAACCCGCCCTTGGGTCGCTCATACCGAATTCCCAGCGGGCTGAAGCGGTCCAGATGACTTTCCATGATGGCCGCCTGTTCACTGTATTGCAAGCGAGCGTTTTCCAGATGCGGCCGTAGAGCGCCGTTTCGCAGGTATGCAGCCAGAGCGAGCTGGCCCAGCGTATTTGTAGTGATAGACAGCTCCTTCATCCGGGTGAGCAGTTGGGCCAATTTGCGGTTGGCCGCCACCCATCCGATCCGCAGTCCGGGGAAGAGCAGCTTCGAGAACGTGTTCAAATATACGACATGGCCCGAATGATCCAGCGCTTTTAAGGCGGGCGGGGGTTCTTTGTCGAGATGGAGGTGACGGTAGGCATCGTCCTCCACGATGGGAAGCCCGTATTTTTCGCTCAAAGCCAGCAGTTGCTTGCGCCGGATGGCCGACATCGTCCATCCGGTCGGGTTGTGGTAGGTTGGGACGGTGTAAAGAAATCGCGGCCGGCAATGGCTCAAGATCCTTTCCAGTACATCTACCCGCAGGCCGTCCGCATCCATCGGGACCGGGACAACCTGCATCCCGAGCGATTGAAAAAGCTGCAGTGAGCCGAAGTAGGTGG
This sequence comes from Brevibacillus sp. FSL K6-6036, assembly GCF_037964015.1. NCBI lineage: Bacteria > Bacillati > Bacillota > Bacilli > Caryophanales > Paenibacillaceae > Brevibacillus > Brevibacillus sp. FSL K6-6036. The sequence continues at coordinate 3,456,290 of NZ_CP150173.1, read as the reverse complement.
GCATTTCCGTCAAGACGAGATCGCCAGGACGCGCTAAAAGCGAAGCGATCAGGTAGAGTCCTTCCTGCGAGCCGCTGGTGATGACCACCTGCTCCGGCGAGGAAATCTGTTCCATGTCCATCCAGCTCACAAGATGCTCGCGAAGCTCCGGCAGCCCCTGGACAGAGGTGAAGTAGTAGGAGTGAAGCTGCTCTGCCGTACTTTTGACGTAATCGGGGAAGCCCGACGATTCCAGGGTGTGCTTGCCGCCATCGCCATGGGCAAAGTTGATGATATCCGGGTATTTGTCCGTTACGCCCAGAAGCTCAGCCATGTGAGAGGGAGCAGGGGCGAGCGTGCCGAGCGTGTGATAATGCCAGTCGATCCTCGCGGGGGCGGGAGCGGGAGTAAGAGCCTCCACATAACGTCCGCTGCCCATCCTGCTGGCGATGATCCCTTCCGCCTCCAGCTCTGCATAAGCCCTGACGATCGTGTTGCGGCTGACTCCGAGCTGCATGGCCAGCTTTCTCTCGGGAGGCAAAGGGGAGCCAATTGCCAGCTCCCCGCTTAAAATTTGATAGCGCAATTGATTGTAGATCTTTGTATAAAGTGCTTTGCGCCCCATGCTGTCGCCTCTTTTTCACCAGTCTATTGCTCAATACTATACGCTCTTCCAAAAATAAATAAAAGAGCCAATTTTCAATCTATAAAAAGCCAAAAAACCGGTCAGGCCAGTGGCTGTGCCGGTTTTGTGCGCTTCGTTTTGACAGCGGACAGTCCTTACGGGTCCCGCAGTTCATGTAAAGAGATGCCTTGTTCCAACGCAAATTCAAAGTCGTCAATATCGTAAAATTGGACGGGGACGACGTATTCCAGAATGCGGTCCTGAAAATCAGGCTGGTCTGTGACAAGTGGAATTTCAAACCGCATCGCGGTAAGCAGCAGCTGTGTTTCCACCGGATCAAACAGTTCGCCCCACATCTCGTTGTCATCCACCTTTACCACATGCAGCGTGACACCGTTCGGAAATGTGAAGGGAATCGTCGACCAGGGAGCGATCAACCCTTTTTCCAGTCGTTTGCGGTTAAACGGATCGTCAAAAAACTGACTCATCTCTCGCATTACCCTTCGCACGTGAAAATCATCGTCTGGGTCCGGCATAATCGGTTCGGGACTATGAATGAACTCTTCCAGCTCGTAGATTGTCGACGAAGGGATATAATAATCTGCAGGTTGCGAAGGAGCCATCAATTCCCCGTAGATGGCCAACATGATCGCTTCGATAACGAATTGTTTCGACATTTCGACAACCCTCCTCGTTACCATCATACTGAAATAAGAGGTTGACAACAACCCTGGACAGGCATAGGATAGGGATTGTTTTTTTACCCGGCAAACGTGGCACACTACTCACCAACAGGGGGGCGCAGGCATTGTTGGATGCAGGATTTTTTTCGGCACTGTTGCTTATTATTACGATTAACATAGTATTGAGCGGGGACAATGCAGTCGTGATTGCCATCGCTTGTCGAAAGCTGACGCCGGCGCATCGGAAAAAGGCGATCTTTTGGGCGACCGGTCTGGCTATTATTGTGCGCATTTTGGCGACAGCACTTGCTGTTTACTTGTTGAAAATTCCTTATCTGTACCTGATCGGCGGGCTCATTCTCGTCTGGATCAGCTACAAGCTGCTGCTCGAGGATGACGGCGAGGAACAGATTAGCGCAAGCGACAGCCTCGTACAGGCAGTCAAGACGATTGTGATTGCAGACGTCATGATGGGACTGGACAATGTGCTGGCGATTGCGGGAGCGGCTGGCGGCGATCTGGTCCTGATCATTCTGGGTCTTGTCATCAGCATTCCCATTATGGTTTTCGGAAGCCAGTTGATCCTGAAGGCTATGGAACGGTTGCCTTGGCTCGTTTACATCGGCTCCGGCATTTTAGCCTGGGCGGCAGCCAAAATGATTTTTGAGGAAAAAGTGGTAAAGCACTGGGTAGAAGGGCTGAGCGGAGTGGAGACAGCGATCAAAATAGCGATCGTTGCGGCCGTGTTAGTGCTCGGGTTTATTCAGCGAAAGCGAAGCGGCGGCAGTAAACCGGCAGAGCAGGCTTGATGTTTGTTTCCTTGTTCGTTTGTTCGTTCAAAATAAAAAAAGCCGGGATGTTGAGCCCAGCTTTTTTATTTTGCCTGGAATGCTGCAGTATGTATATGAACCAGGACAGACAGTTCTTTCGGCATTGTACAATGCGACAAACATAGCTGTCAGGCATTCTTGCTCACACCGAATCGACAATCGTAATGCTCATGAAGTCTTTGCTGTACAGGTCCATCTCATAGGGCGCGGCCACGGGAGAGCCGTCTGCTTCCCGGAGAATCCGGATCGTCGGCCGGTTTACAGCCAACGGGTTCACTGCAGACACGACACCGATCTGCCCAGTATTGAGAGTGACAGTCGAGGCGATCGGATATATCGCGACATGCTGCAAAAACAGCTTGACCAATTCCAGATCGAACATGCTGTTCCCGGCAGCAAACAGCAGCTCAATCGCCTCGCTCGGAGAGTAGCTGTCCCGGTAAGGGCGCTTCGAAATCAGAGCATCGAACACATCTGCGATCGCCACTATTTGCGCGTATTCATGGATTTGCTTGTCGGCCAGTTGGCGCGGATAGCCTGTTCCGTCGTAGCGTTCATGATGCTGAAGAGCGCAGTGGGCAGACAGGAGCGAGATGTTGTACTGGTTCCGCAGCAAATTGAAACCATCCTCGGTGTGATAGCGGATCCGCTGCTTCTCCTCGTCATTCAGCCTCGTCCGCTTGTTCCATAATTCTTTTGGCAGCTGGGTCATCCCGATATCAAACAGAAGCGCGCCAATTCCCAGCTCCATCAATTGCTGCTGGTTGTACCCTTTGGCCAGCCCGATAATTCCGGCGAGCACGGACACATTGACGGCGTGATGAAAAAAGTACCCGTCCAAGACATGCAGGCTGCAAAGGTTGACCAGGATGTCGCGGCGGCTGCTCAGATCAGTCAGGATTTCGCCAAAAACCTTTTGAAAGGCAAGTCCCAAATCAGGGACAGAGGTGCGCCGCTTCAGGACGGTGTTCTCCATTAAGCCGGTCATGGTGGCGTAGACGGCATCGACTGCGTGTTTGCGCGTTTCATCTCGAATGGCGTCTTCCGGGACAATGTCATCTGTATGCTTGTCTTCGATATAGAGAATATCAATACCCATGTTGATCAGGCGCTGAATGTACCGATCCGTCAGTTGGACACCTTTTCCCAAAAGGACATTGCCATTTTCCAAAAAGATCGTTTTGGCGATGATTTCTCCCGGCTTTGCAGAGTGGATGCTTACTTTTCTCACAAATGAGGACTCCTGTCTCTTGGCTTACATACAAAAAGTTCTGAAAGAAGAACCAGTTTGAATAGTAAAAATATAGCACAAAAGACAGGGTGTTCGAAACCTGTTTGTCAGAAAAGGAGGACTTTTTATCCGTGAAAAAAGACGTGTTTTTTACTGTCCGGCTGTCAGATTGCGGTCTGAACGAGTAAACCAGCGGAAGGGATTGAGAGACCAGCGGGGTTGATGCCTGTCCAGCCGCTCCTTTCTGCGTGTCAACCGCTGCTGCATCAAGTCCATTTCAAAGGTGACCCGCCTCATTTCAAGACGCAGAGACTCCTGCATTTCCTCGATGTCGGCCATTTTTTGCAGAATGGTGGACTGTAGCTGGTTCATCGTAGAGAGCTGGGCCAGCTCCTGCTGAAATTGGACGATGGCCTCCGATACGGTCATTTCCATTTCCTGTACGGAGTGCGAAAGCGCATTTGGCCCGGAAACAGACAGAGCCTGTCCGTCAGCGGCAGCCACCTCGCTTTCCGTAGCCATGCACTCCGTAATTTTGCCTTCCTCTATCATTTGTCGCTGTATCTCGCGCAAAGAGTGGTTTCCCTCGTCTTTTCTCTGCTTCACCTCACTCAGCAGGGCAAATCCAGCCTCGCTGATCAGGTAGTGACCCTGCGGATTTTTCAGCCGCTCCTGAGCCGGAACGAACATTTCCAGCCAATTTCTCAGCGTCCGCACATGAACATCCAATCGATCTGCGACTTCTTTGGAAGCCATCCAAACTTGCACATCCATTCGAATCACTCCTTTTCCCCTTCAGGTATTCCCGGTGGCCTCATTATAGCACCATTTTTTCCCGGAAAAAGCTTGTCGACAAAGGTTCTAAAAACTAGTGCTAATTCGGCTAATTCGGACAGGCTGACGCACTTTGTCGAGACACATAATGACCCGGACAGGCGCGTAGAATGGAAGGGATACACCCGGTAGAAGGGAAGGCGGTCTCATGCAGCCAGTCATCCTTGTCGTCCTGCTGAGTGCCGCGGCGGCAAGCAGCATTGGCGGGTTTTTGCTCTGTTTGCGGTCATGGTCCGAAAAGTCGCTCTTTGCAATGATCAGCGCAGGAGCGGGCTTGCTTCTGGCGATTACCCTGCTTGATTTGCTTCCCCATACACTGCATGTGGGAAGCGGGCGGGTGATGCCGTTTGTCCTGATTGGCTTTTCCTGCTTGTTTTTGCTCGATTGGATGGGGCATGCGGGTGAAAATAACACGAGAGCGATGGGGTCAGCCCGGATCATCGGAGTTTTGTCCGGATTTTTGCTTCACTCGTATGTGGAGGGAATCTCGATTTTGGCAAGCTTCTGGATGGACGAGCGACTGGGATGGTCCGTGCTGTTTGCCATGCTTTTGCATAAAGTGCCGGATGGGGTAACCGTTGCCTCCTTGCTGCTGGCTGTCACGCGTTCGCGGAAAAAGGCTTTTTGGGGAGCGGCGGGGCTGGGGGCGGCTACTCTGGCAGGGGCCCTGAGTTTTCAGATCGCGGAGCCTTTTTTGCAAGAAGGCTGGGTCCCTGTGATGATGGCGCTGACAACAGGCGTTTTTCTCTACGTCTCGGCCAGCCATCTGGTGCCGTTTATCCTCCACGAGCGAAAAGGAGGACAGGGACTGTTCTTTTTTGCCGGGATGGTGGCTTATCTTTTGCTGATGACATTTTTTCACAGCAATGCGCACCTGCATGCATAAACACGTTTCCTGCTTGTTAGTCTAAGAACATGCTTTTTGCAGCATGTATCGATCTTCGAAAGGAGAGAAGGAAACGTGGAGAACAAACAGCCTATGTCCGATACGGAAGAGATGGCAAACATGCAGGCGGAATTCCCGGCAACCGGAACACCGCTGAATCCCGTCGAAGAGGCTTGGGCGTTTGCCAATTCCGCTGCCGCCCCTGTCGATGACCTCGCTCGAGCCATGCAGCAGGGAGAGTAGCCTTTTGCTTGGCCCCTTTTGCGTGTTTTGTTCCTAAATTTGCTCGTAACCGCAGACAAGATCGGTTATAATGGCAGGGAAATACGTAGGAAGGGGCCGATACATAATGAATACCATGCTTGCAGGAAAAAATATCGTGATCATGGGTGTCGCCAACCACCGCAGCATCGCCTGGGGAATCGCCCAATCCCTGAGCAAAGCGGGAGCCAATCTGATTTTTACGTATCAGGGAGAGCGCCTGCGCGAAAACGTGGCGAAGCTGACGGAAGAGCTGGAACAAGAATCGCTCTTGATCAACTGTGACGTGACCAAGGACGATGAAGTAGAAGCCGCTTTTGCCCAAATCAAGGAAAAAGTCGGCGTCATTCACGGCTTGGCGCACTGCATCGCGTTTGCCAGAACGGAGGAGCTGGAAGGCGAGTTTGTCAATACCTCCCGTGACGGCTACGCCCTTGCCCAAGACATCAGCGCATACTCGCTGGTCGCTGTCGCCCGCGCTGCTCGTCCGCTGATGACGGAGGGCGGAAGCATCGTAACGTTGACGTACCTCGGCGGCGAGCGCGTGGTGCCCAATTACAACGTCATGGGTGTGGCGAAGGCCGCGCTGGACGCTTCTGTTCGCTACCTGGCGGGCGATCTGGGCAAAGAAAACATCCGCGTCAATGCCATCTCTGCGGGTCCGATCCGCACACTCGCGGCAAAGGGCATTCGCAACTTCAACAGCGTACTGAAAGAGATCGAGGAAAGAGCGCCGCTGCGCCGCACCATCGATCAATCAGAGGTAGGGGACACGGCATTGTTCCTGATGAGCCATCTGTCCCGCGGAATCACCGGCGAAATCATTCACGTGGATGCCGGCTACAACATCATGGGCAAATAAAACACAGTTTCACCCCCCGAAACGACGGACACTTTCATCCGATATCGGGGGGTTTTTTGTCGTTTGTTTTTTGCCGTTCGTTTCTTGTTGTTCGTTTTTGCGGTTTGTTTTTCGGCATAGAGATTCTTTTGGCTGTGGTTTTTGCCTGAAGTCGCTTATGGGGTAGTTGCCATCCGTTTTGCACTTGGATCGCGGCGGCTTGTGAAATCAGTGCCACTCGTGCTCCTTTTGCCACTCCTGCAAAAAGCGGCAGAATGCATTGGCTGCCGGAGTGAGAAGGTGGTTCCGGGAAAGCGCGATTCCCGTAATTTTGGTGAAAGGCTTTTTCAGCCGGACGACGGCGATGCGGGAGCGGGGAAAGCACTTGGCGACCCGATGGGTAAATAGGGTCACGCCCATGCCCTCTTCGACCAGTCCGCAAATCGTTTCAACCTGACTGCTCTCGACAATGATGGTCGGCGTAAAGCCGGCCTCTTCGCATGCGTGCTCACAAATGTTGCGCATGAAATGGCTTGCCTTGATCGCAAGGAAGGGTTCGTCAGCGGCTTCGCTCAAATCGATTTTTTTGCGCTGGGCAAGCGGATGATAGTGGCTTGTCACCAGCACCAATTGGTCCTCAAGCAAGGGAAGGAAGTGAATGTGTTCATCCGTATCGTGATGCAGGGAAAAGGTAGTGAGGGCCAGGTCAATGTCCCCGGCATGCAGCCACTGAAGAAGATGGTCGCTGGTCGCTTCGCGTATCTCCAGATCAATTCCGGGGTAGGACTTGCGAAAACCGGCGATAGCGGGGGTCAGTCCGAGATAGCCGAGGATCGGTACGGCTCCGATCGTGACCTTCCCACGCTCCAGTGTCCGGTGGGCCTGCATCGCTTGCTTGACGCGCTCTACCTCCCCGATGATCCGCTTGGCGTATTGGACGAATTCCAAGCCCGCAGGAGTAGGCTGAATGCTACGGGTGGTTCGTTCAAAAAGGACGATTCCGAGCTCTTCTTCCAGCTTTCTGATCTGTTGGGAGAGGGCAGATTGAGAGATGGAAATTGCTTCGGCGGCTCGTGAAAAATGGCGATGCTTCTCCACGGCCAGGACATATTCAAACTGGTGGAGTTCCATAGGGCAAGTCTCCTTTGATTTATTAGTCCTAGTTATTAACTGTATCGGAAAGATCGATTGAACGAATAAACAAATATTTTGTAAATTTGGGACAAATCAAATTCACTCAAAAGGAGACAGACAGATGCAAAGAAAGCTTACCTTTGATGTCGCTGTAGTGGGAGGTGGCGCGGCCGGTGTCGGGGCAGCCGTAGGGGCGGCTCAGACTGGGGCAAGGACGATCCTGATCGACCGCAACCCGTACTTTGGAGGTGCGGCGACTCACAGCTCTGTATTGACCTACTGCGGTTTTTTTACGCAGGGAGAGCCGCCTGAGCAAATTGTCGGCGGCGTTGGCCAAAACGTCCTGAACCACCTCGCCCGCTTGGGCATGTATGAAGGCCCGAGGCGAACAGCTCGTACAGGAACCGTAATCGTTCTGCTCGATCCCGAAGTGACCAAGCTGGCGCTGGACCGCTGTGTGACGGAAGCGGGGGTGGAGCCTTTGCTGCACGCTCAAGTGATTGGAGCGGAGACGAGCGAAGGGAGGATTTCCGCCATTCAATGCGTGGATCATGCCGGTATGTTCACGATTGAAGCATCCGCTTTTGTCGATGCCAGCGGGGAAGGCGATCTGGCCAGTCTGTCGGGAGGGGAAGTCATCTTTGGAAACGCGGAAGGCCATTTGCAGTCAGCCACGCTGATGATCCGGATCGGCGGAGTAGCAGCTGACGCGCATGCTCATCCTCTGCAGGTAGAGCAGGCCGTTCTGAAAGGAAAAGCGGATGGAATCGAGGGGCTGACCAAGGAGCTGGGAACGATCGTCCGCATGCCCGGAGGAAATCAGGATGTACTCGCGATCCTGTGCGATGAAGAGGTAAACGGACTGGAAGCGGGCAGCATGACCAAGGCTGAGCTGTCCGGCAGACGGCAGGCATGGGCTTATTTGGAAGCATTCAAAAGGTACCTGCCCGGTTTTGAAAGCGCCTACTTGGTGCAGACTGGCCCGCAGATCGGTATCAGGGAGACGAGACATATCGTGGGGGAATACACGCTGACCGGGGACGACGTGCTCCAGGCGAGACGGCAAGCCGATGCAATCGCCCGCGGCGGCTGGCCGGTAGAGCTGCACCCGGAACCGGGAAAACCCAACGTCTGGCATGAGATCAAGGACAAGTCTTTTTACGATATTCCACTCCGCTCGCTCAAGGTCAAAGGCGTTGGCAATCTGTGGGCCGCAGGCCGGATCATCGATTGTGATCCGCTGGCGTTCGCTTCCGCCCGTGTCATGGGAACGGCGTTTGCAACGGGACAGGCTGCGGGTGTGGCAGCGGCGCTTCACGGACAGCAGGACGCAAGTGACTACCAGTCGGTACGCTCCGAATTGCTCCGCCAGGAAGCGATTTTATAAAAAAACATACTGTTAATGCGTTATAGTTAGGTAAGTAATAAATTTAACTCTACTAAAAAAGTTTGAGAGAATGAAATGGAGTGATACAAAATGAACGAACGAAGATGGCAGATGGGCGTTTTGCTCATCGTATGGATGGCTTTTCTCTTCTCTTTTGTGGACAGGCTGTCCTGGCCGCCGATCATGCCGCTCGCTTCCCAGGATCTGGGGCTGTCCAAGGCAGAAGCGGGCAGCTACATGACCGCCTTTTACATCGGCTACGTGATCACGCAGCTGCCTGGCGGCTTGCTCACCGACCGGTTTGGCTATCGCAAAGTGCTGCTGGGCTCGTTTTTCGTTATGGGTCTGTTTACGGTTTCGATGGGATTGATCAATAGCTATCATACAGGCTTTGCTATGCGGGTCCTGGCCGGACTTGGTTCAGGGGCGGTATTTTCCGCATGTGTGCGGGCCATCTTTGACTGGTTCCCGGCAAAGGGACGGGGAACCGCGATGGGCTTTTTTATGACCGCCTCCTCGCTGGGGGTATCGGTAGTAAACATGTTTGTACCGACAGTTGCCAACAGCTATAGCTGGAAAACGGCCTTTTTCGTAGCTGGTGCTTTGCCGCTGCTGGGACTTGTTCTCGGATACTTTTTCCTGCGGGAAAAGACCTCTGCCGCCGAGCAGCGGGCACAGGCGGAATCCTCTGCTGCGTTCTGGAAAGACGTCGCCCATTTGTTTAAAAACCGCAATCTGATGGTTACCGGATTCGCCGGATTTTGCGCGATGTGGGCCACATGGGGCACGGCAACCTGGGCCAACACGTACATGAACAAAGGCTTGGGCATCTCCCTCGTAGAAGCAGGTGTAATCATGTCGATTTACGGAGTTACCGCTCTACTGTGCAAGCCGGTCATCGGGATCTTGTCGGATGTGTTGAAGGTAAAACGGAAAACCTTGCTCTTTATCGTTCTCTTCTTGTTTGGTCCGGTGCTGATGTGGTTTGCGATGACAACTAGTGCCAGCATGCTCTATGTGGTTGCGGCGATTCTCGGCGTGGCTGCCTTTGTCTACAGCCCGATCATGAACAATTACATCGGCGAATTAGTCCCGCGCCGACTTGTCGGGACCGCGACAGGCTTTGTCAACACGATCTGGCAGCTGGGCTCGCTCATCTCGCCGCTTGCCGTCGGCGCCGTACTCGATGCGACAAACAGCTATTTCTTTGCATTTTTAACGCTGGCGATCGGTCCCTTGCTAGGGGCGTTCATCATCCTGCTGGTAAAAGAAGAAGCCGCAGCCGACGGGCTTGAACCGGGACAGGCCAAACGGGCTGGTGCGTAATTCCATGATCGATAAGGTTTTGGCAAGCATGCCTACATTGTCCCTGCTGTTTCCGAAGGCCACTGTGGCTCTTGCAGATTTGACGCACATCAGGTACTACAGAGAAGGAGAGATCCACCTTGGCTTGACTGTCGACCATGAAGTGAATAGGCAATCCATTACGTACAAGACCCTCGAAGGGGGGCAGTCGATCCGCCAGACAGTCCCGCGAGAGTCATCCCGATTTGGCATCGCGTTTCACGCTATAAGCGTGCCTGTCAGAGATGAGGAGGGAGTGCTGAAGGGAGCCTTGACGCTGATCCTCTCCAGTGACCGGGAAGAGAGGACAGCCGTCTTGTCCGAGGAGCTGGCTGCGTCCGTCGAGCAAATGACATCGTGGGCGCAAAATATAGCGGCTACAGCTCAACAGCTCGCCAGCTCCATTGTAGAGATCAACACCAACTGCGAGACGGTGGTCCATGCCGTCGAGGAGAATGCCAAGGTCGTGGATATCGTCCGCTCCATCGCTAATCAAAGCAATCTCCTGGGGCTGAATGCATCCATCCAGGCAGCCCATGCCGGCCAGCACGGCCGCACCTTTGGTGTCGTGGCGGGAGAGATCCGAGCGCTTGCAGAACAGTCTCGCCATTCCGCTGAGAATATTTTGCAAGGCATGAACGACATGAAGCAAAAGGTGGCGACGGTGCTGAAAAAGGTGGAGGAAGAATCGGCCGCTACGCAGGAAATGGCCGCGAGCATTGAACAGATCAATGCGGCCTTGCTGTCGCTGGAGGAAATGGCAAACAGGCTGAAAGAGCTGGCGAAATTTCAATAACGGCCTATAATAAAGGCCTTCCAACAGCCTTTAATAACCTCCCGCGATGAATAAAAGGCTCCCGTCATCCGCATGCTAGAAGCAAACATGCGGAAGGGAGCCTTTGCCTTGTTTCCGATCATTACGAATATGGAAGAATTTCTGATCCACATGGGCGGCGGCATCGACCGTTTATCGGCCCATTTCGGAGATGAACCGGGAGGGCCTGGTTTTTCGTCCGAAGCGCTCGCGGGGGATTCCGACACTCAAGGAGTATCTGGCCCTTGTAATGGCGACGTACAGTAATCTCCGCTCTTCCTCAAGGGCGGCATTGTTTCCTTTTCTCACGGCGTCCAGCGCGTATTCATGAGGAAGGGAGCCTTCAACGAGATCAGGCAGAAAGACGTGGTCGAACTCCAGTCCTTTTGCCCGGTGAATGCTCAAGACGTGTACTCCTTCCCCAGGGAGTGGCTGAACCTCGCGCCACTCCTTTTCCTGTTGGACCATCCGGTCGATGTACTGGAGAAATCCGCCTACGCTATCGTGTCGTTTGGCTGCCGCAATCAGCTGCTGCAGCTCCTCGCTCCAGCGTTCCCGGCCGCCATCCCGCTCTTTTGCCCGCTTTTTCAGGTAATCCCGCAGCTTGCCGTCTTCGCATATGAGCTCCAGCGCCTGGGCCGGCGGACACGAAGCGCAGGCTGCCAGTATCTCGGTGATCGTTTTCAAAGCCTTGCGTTGAAACGGCTTCCAGTGGTTCATTCCAGGCAGCACGTGCAGGATCGGGACATCCTCCAGGATCGCTTGACTGCGAACAGCGTTCCACATCTCCTGGGAAATATAGAGCGTTGGCAGAATTTCTTTCAATGCCGCCGAATCGTCAGGGTCAAGCGACAAGCGCAAGTAAGCTAGTGCCCAGCGAACGGTTTGCCGCTGGTAGAACGATTCCTCCTCCTGCGAGTAGTGAAAGGGAATGCCGGCTTCGCTCAATCTCTCCAGAATAGGGCGGGCTGACTCATTCGTCCGGTAAAGCACCGCGCATTCTCCCACTGGTGTGCCTTCGCGGATGCGGTGGCTGATCTCGTCTACGATCCGGGCCGCTTGCTCCTCTTCGTCGTCCGGCTCGAACAGATACGTTTCGCCTTCTTCGGAGTGAAAGGAAAGGCAGTCCTTTTGCCAGCGGGCCCGATTGTGGCCGATCAGCGAAAAGCCGAGCCCGACGATAGCGGAGCGGGAACGGTAGTTCACTTCCAGTGTAATTGTTTTCGCCTGGGGAAAATCTTTTGTAAAACCGAGTATGTATTGCGGGTCGCTCCCGCGAAAGCCGTAGATCGACTGGTCGTCATCGCCGATCACGCACAGGTTGTTCTGCGGCGCTGCCAGCAGCTTGACCGTCTCGTACTGGATGCGGTTGATGTCCTGAAACTCGTCGATCATCACGTGCGTGATCCGTTCCTGATAGCGCTGCAAAATGTCGGGGTGATGGCGGAGCAGCTCGTAGCAGCCGATCAGCATGTCGTCGAAGTCAAACCAGCCCGTCCGTCTTTTCGCCTCTTCATAGTGAGGATAAAGGAGCTGGGCCAGCCGTTCGGCATCATCGTTTGCCTCCCGCAATCCGGCTTGCTGGGGCAGGAGGTATTCGTTTTTCCAGCGGCTGATGACCGCCAGCGCGTCCATCACTTCATTTTCTTTGCGCGGTCCGATTTCCGCGTGCATGTTCATTGCATTGCTTTCGCGCAGGAGCCGCCACTTTTGCCAGTCCTTTTTCAGCAGTCTTTGCTGATCCCAACGCTCCGGCTGATGAAACAGAAGCATCCGGTAAAAAATGCTGTGGAACGTACCGGCAACAAGTTCCCGGGCCTGCTGCGCAGGGAGCTGGCGGGCCAGCCTGTGCTTGATCTCTTCAGCGGCCTTTGTCGTAAACGTCACGACCATGATCTGCCGTGGAGAAAGGCCGAGCTCGCGGATGAGATGGGAGGTTCGGGCCGTCATCACACGCGTCTTGCCGCTGCCTGCACCGGCCAGAATCAAAAGCGGCCCGTCGGTCGTAAGCATGGCCTCCCGCTGATGGGGGTGAAGCGGCTCGTCGTGGCGCTCAGCCAAATGCTCGATCGCCTTTTTGGGCACCAGCCTTTTGCGAAAAAGCGCCGGTTTGGGCTGAGCCGGGGGAGGGACTGTGACCGAGCCTGCTTCATGGATGGATCGCTTCTTTGGCAGGCGAAAGGCCCCTACTGTGATCGTGTCGTCTTCCTCGTCAGTTTGGCTCGCAGGAACTGCGGCGTCGTTTTGGAGGGTGGAAGCGACATTCGCAGTGGCGGAAGCGCCGTTTGCGGTAGCGGAAGTTCCGTTGGCAAAGGCAGAAACGCCATTCCCAGCGGTGGAAGCTTCAGCAGAAGATGCAGATTCAGCAGGCTGCGAATCAGCGCGTCCACGAGTCCTCGCACCATTATTGTCTGCTCCAGAAGTGGCGGCAATATCTACAGCCCCGCCAATAGCGGCTGCCCCTGTGCCCGAATGAGACAGCGCTTCCGTTGCCGCTGCCGTTTCCAAAGAAGCCGCAAAAGCAGCCCGAATGGCAGGCGGAGCTTCTGAAACGAGCCACTCGGCTGGAGGCTCGTCCAACGCTTCCCAATCGCAGGTGCTGCCCTCCGGATGCAAAAAGTGCGGATCAAAGCTTACACCGGCATACAGCCGAAGAGGTGCGCCGCATCGCAGACAGCGCACTTTTTCGCGCCGGGCGGCCAGGCGCCAAGCAGCAATCATCGAATATGTATCGGGTTGCAACCGGATCAACCGGTCGTCTAGCTGTGCAAATTTCATCATGACACCTCGAATGGAGAGGGTGTTGCGGATCGCTTCCGCACAATGAGGGAAAGAAGAAGTGCCCCCTGCGGGCAGGGGACACTTGCCTTATGTGTGTGACAGGTCAGGACTGGGCGTGCAGCAGGTAGTTGTCTTCGCTATCATCTGCCACCAGTTCTTCCTCGCTCAGATAGGAGATCCCGACTCGCGTGATACGGTGGTTCTCCAGCTCGGAAATCGTAAAAATGTAGTTTTGGTACTGCACCGATTTGCCTTCGGCTACTTCTTCATTCAGTTGGCTGTAGAGCCAGCCGGCAATCGTGTCTACCTCATCCGAGTGAATTTCTACAGATATATAGTCGTTCAACTCCGTCAACAGCGTTTTCCCGGACACGGACAGCTCGTTATTGGAGCTTTCGATGTCAGGACGCTCATTCTCGTCGAATTCATCCTGAATGTCCCCGACGATCTCCTCGAGGATATCCTCCATCGTGATCAGTCCGGCTGTTCCGCCGTACTCGTCGATGACGATCGCCATTTGCGACCGCCGCTTTTGCATGAGCCGCAGTACATGGCTGATTTCCATGGATTCCGGCACCGTCAAGAGCGGGCGGAGGAAATCCTTTAAATCGGCCTTTCCGTTGGTCAGGGCAGACAGGTAGAAATCCGAGATGTGGACAAAGCCGATCAACCGGTCTTTGTCTTCATGCGCGACCGGGAAACGCGAGTGACGGGAATCCCGCATAATTGCCAAATTTTCAGCAAAGGTATTGTCGTCGTACAGACAGACCATATCGATGCGAGGGATCATGATTTCCCTGGCGAGACGCTCCGAAAACTCGAAGACGTTGTCCACCAAAGCCATCTCCGTCTGATCGATATGACCGCTTTTGTGGCTTTGATTGACCAAAAGGCGAATCTCTTCTTCGGTATGCGCCAAATCCGTTTCAGTCGCAGGCTCAATCCCCAAGCGGCGGATAAAAAAGTTCGCCGTTCCGTTGAGCACCAAGATCAGCGGGTAGCTGAGCTTGTAGAAAACCATCAGCGGTCCAGCCGTCCAGAGAGAGGCGGCCTCCGCCTTTTGAATGGCCAGCGACTTGGGAGCGAGTTCTCCGAAGACGATGTGCATGAAGGTGATGATTCCAAAAGCGATCGCCAGCGAAACAGGGCTGACCAAATAGTTCGGCAGACCGAGTGAAACCATTACGGGTTCGACGTATTGGGATATAGCCGGTTCGCCAACCCAGCCCAAACCGAGCGATGCCAGGGTAATCCCGAGCTGGCAAGCCGACAGGTAGGCATCCAGCTGCTTCGTTACCTTCTGCGCATAGACAGCGGATTTGTTCCCTTCGCTCACCAGTTGGGCAAGACGGGTTTGACGCACTTTTACCAGCGAGAATTCTGCTGCTACAAAAAAACCGTTGAGCAGTACCAAAAACACAACGAGCAGCAGATTCAGAAGTATCTCCCCTATCGGACTCTCCAAGAAAGTCTCCACCCTTCCGCCGATGGGCGAAAGGAGGAGATTCACCTCCATTTGTTATTCTCGTTTTGCGCTTTCCTTTCAATGTACGAAAGCAAAGAGGGAAACATTCGATTTCATTATTAAAGGATAGTATACCAATAACGAAAGCAAACAGTCAAAACCATCCGATTTTATCCTGCAGTTTTGAGCAATTCCATACATACGCGGATTTCAGGGGACATAAAGATAATCGAGTAACCCTGTCCCTGGAGGCGAGAAGAATGGAATGGGTACAGAAGGGAGCGGCGATCCTTTTGGGGAGCATCGGGATAGCAGTCGGGGTAAACCTGTTTCTCGTCCCGCACCATTTGATGGACGGGGGGATGATCGGGATTGGCCTGTTGGCGACCTATTTTTTTCAATGGCCCCCGGGCCTGGTCATGATCGCTTGCAGCATACCTGTTTATGCGATGGTGTTTGCCTATGATCGTCCGTTGTTTTTTCAGAGCTTTCACGGAATGCTGATCGAAACGTTAATGATTGACGTATTTGCCCCGCTCAGAGCGTGGAATAACTGGACGCTCCCGACATCTGCGGTAATCGGAGGAGCGCTGATCGGAGCGGGGACCGGTCTCATGCTGGCGTACCAGACCAACACAGGGGGAACCGATCTGATCGCACAATTTTTGGCGCGGAGGTCAAAGGTGCCGGTAGCGTTGTATATCTTGATGATCGACGGAGTCATTGTCTCTATTTCGCTTCCCGCAATCGGGATCGAGCGTGCTGTTTTTTCCATTTGCACCATCATCGCAGTGGCCATTTTTACCCACGGTTTTTACAACATGCGATTCAAGAAGCCTCCATATGTCGTAATCGGGCCGCTCGGCAGGGAAGCTGGGCGCAGATGGAGAAACTAAGAAAAAACAGGAAGAAACGAGGGAGACAGATGGCACAGCATACGTTGGAGATGATCACCGAAACAGTCGGATACTTTCCCGGCAGCGTCAATATCGGGTTTGTCCAGGGAAAAACAGGCGCGATCCTGATTGATTCCGGGCTGGATACCCAGACAGCCAAAAAGATAAAGAAAGGGCTGGACGCGATCGCCCAGCCGCTAAGCGCAATTGTACAGACTCACGCCCATGCCGACCATTTTGGCGGCAATGCCTATCTGTTATCCTGTTGGCCAGCGGCACAGGTATACGCTCCGCCGCTGGAGGAAGCGATCATCCGCTATCCGCTGCTGGAGCCGATCTACCTGGGCATGGGAGCGCAGCCGTTGGATGAGCTGCGCAACAAATTTTTGCTCGCCGAAGCATCGCGCGTCGACCACCTCTTGCCCACAGAAGGCCGCGTAGAAATTGATGAGACCTGCTTTGAAGTCATCCCCCTTCCTGGACATAGCTGGAATCAGGTCGGACTGGCTGTCGATGGCATTTGCTTTAGCGCCGACAGCTTTCTCGGCGAGGAAACTTTGAAGAAGCACAAGCTGCCTTTTTTGGTCGATGCTCACGAAACCCTGCTAAGCTTAGTCAAGCTTTTGGAATCGAATTACCGCGGCTATTTGCCGGGTCACGGGCCATACACCACCTCTCCGGAAGCGGTTTTGACGCAAAACATTCATTGTCATCGCAGGCTGTACGGGATGATCGAAGATATTTTGTCGGAAGAGCGGACGCTGGAGCAAGCGCTGGCGCTCGTCTGTGAGCGTTTACAAATTTCCATTGAGAACGCGACGAGCTACGTGCTCTACCGTACCGCGCTGATGGGCTATTTCATTGGGTTGTTAAAGGAAGAGCGGATCCGGTACCGCTTTGCCGCAAATCAGTGGCTGTGGGGGAAACATGACGGCCTCGATAGGTAGTCCCCGATTTCAGCCAGCTTGTGCTCGGCGGCTTGGCGTATTTCCTTGGGAATAACGGAATACTCTTCTTGTTCGGTATGAAAGATCAGTTTTGCCTCAAGATAGGGGTGGCCCAATTTGACGGTCATCTCACCGGTGTGGGACGGCTTGCTCACAGGATTGGCGGGAATGCGGAGAAAATAAGAACTGCTGGTAGCGGAATCGTAAATAACGACATCATAGGTGGGGGTGTCCCCGCCGGATGGGGAAAAGCCCTGCTGCCGCAGCATCTTGTCGACAAAGGAAAGCGGCTGGACGACACCGGTCAGGTTTTTGCTCTTTAACCGCATGGACATCCTCCTTGGCATATGTAGTAAAAGCGTTTTGCCTAATCATATGTAGGGGAGTTCGGATTCAGAATGACAGACAAGGGGAAAGAAGGAGAGAAAACTTCCATGAACAAACGAGCGGATTTGCATACACACACCCGGGCTTCAGACGGCACATGCGAGCCGCATGAAAACGTGCGTCTGGCCGCCGAAGCGGGATTGGCTGCCGTGGCCATTACGGATCACGACACGGTTGCCGGCATTCCGGCAGCATTGGAAGCAGCCGGGCAGTTGGGACAAGCTGTTGAAGTCATTCCCGGCGTCGAGGTGAGCTCGCTGGCGCGCGGACAGGACATCCATGTGCTGGGGTATTTTATACCGTACGAGGACCAGGCTTTTCTCCAGAGGCTGTCCGGCCTGCGCGATACAAGACATGAGCGAAACAAGCTGATGATCGCTCGCCTGCAGGAGCTGGGCATACCGATCACGCTGGAAGGAGTCTACCGGCGCAAGTCAGGCGAAGATAAAAACATCGGACGGCCGCATATCGCGGAGGAGATGATCGAGCTGGGCGTGGTTCAGTCGATCGACGAAGCCTTTGCCGTTTATCTGGGGAAAGAGGGAAAGGCGTACGTCAACCCGCCGCGGATTACCCCTCAGGAGGCGATCACGCTGATCAAGGAAGCAGGCGGCGTCGCTGTGCTGGCCCATCCCGGGCTGTACGATGACGACGAGCTTGTGCAGGAGCTGATTGCGTTCGGTCTGGATGGCATCGAGGTGTGGCACCCGGACAACAGCCAGGAGCAAAGGGAGCAGTATCAGCGCTGGGCTGAGGCGCATGGTCTGGTCATGACCGGCGGCTCGGATTTCCACGGCTGGCGCGGCGAGGAGCCGTTTCACGCGATGCTTGGTACGCATACCGCGCCATATGATGCGGTGGAAAGGCTGCGGGAGATTGCGGGTAAGCGGAAGAGGCAAGGGGAGTAGCGGCTTGTAGTGCTGACTTGAGGTACAAAGTTGTAGTACAGACTTGAAAAAAGAAAGGAAGCCCCCGCATCGGATGAGGATTCGTCCGTAAGCGGGGCTTGTTTTGTTTTGGGATCAAAGCGATTGTACGGATGCCAAGCTAGATCGCTTTTTCCATCGCGATGTGTTCAATTCCGGCTTCTTCAAACACTTCTCCTGCAGGAGTGTAGCCCAGCTTTTCGTAAAAGCGCTGCGCGTGGGTCTGTGCATTCAGCTTGAGGCGCTTGAAGCCTTGGCGGCGGGCAGTTTCCTCCATAGCGAGCATCAGCAGGCGTCCGAGCCCTGTGCCTCTCTCGCTTTGCAAAACAGCTACCCGCTCGATTTTGCCAACCTCGGGTGCGTACGGACGAAGACGGCTTGCTCCTACAGCCTGTTCTTCCTTATAAACGACAAAATGGATGGTTTCGGAGCCGATGCGGTCGTGCGAGTCAATCTCGATTTCCTCTGGAACCTGCTGCTCTTTAATGAAGACAGTGCGTCTTACTGAAAGAGCGTCTTGCATTTGCTTGTCAGTCTTGACCTCTTCGATTTGGTAGGGGCTCTTGGTTGAGGAGCTAGCCTCATGCGAGTCGTTCTTTTGGATTGGATTGTCTGTTTCGTTTGTTTGGTGGATTTTCGGTTCAGTCAATGGTTTTCTTCCTTTCATAGCGCTCGACGCGATGCAGTATCAAATCAAAAAGGAAAGGCCCTTCCGCAGCAGGGAAGGGCGCAAGGGGGAGGCCCCCATGTTTATTTTTTCAGCAGGAACGTCTGGTACACGCTCCAGATGCCGTCTTCCAGCTCGTAAATGAGGTGGAAGCGGTCCACATCGGAGGTGAGGTCAAACTTGACCATGCTCAACTGCCCGGTAATGTCGCGCAGCTCATCATTGGAGAGGTCCCGGCCAATCGTGAGATGCGGTACGAATGCATACGTTTCCTTTTCTTGCACAACCTTTTCTACGATCTTGGCGTGGAGCTGTTCAAACGGCTCTTTGTTTTGGACCGCCAAGTAAATGACGTTATTGGTCGGATGGAACGAAGAAACCCGGTGGAAATTGGCAGTAAAAGCTTCCGTGGAATTTGCAACCAGCTCCAAATGGCTTACCAAATGAGGCAGCTGAGATTCGTCGAGTTCAAATGCTTCTTTCAGGCGAATATACGGCGGGATCAAAGAGTAAGCTGGATCGTAACGTTTGCGGTATGAGTTGGCGACTTCTTGCACCTTGCTGGATGGAAATACAACGATACTGTACTTCATGTGAATCCCTCCTCTTTCGTTTCTATACAGCCCATATAGCCCATGGAAAAATCCAATAAACTTATTTTAACAGAAAATTCTCCATTTGTGTAATCTTATGCGTCAGCCTGTATATTCCTCCCCGCTCGGGACAGACTGTTAAGGAGCAGGGAGGTGCTATATTCAATCGTGAAAACAGCTATGATGATCATCTTCATTTTTCTCGTTCTTCTGTTGCTGTCCCTCCTTACCTTTTCCCTCATCACGGCAATCCGCAAAACCGAATTCGACGAGGCGTTGGTCTCCCCGGGAAAAGAAGAAGGTCCTCAGGAAGAACAGACAAGGTAAGTTTACCCGAAAAGCGCAGGAAGAATGCGCCGCAGGTTGGCTTGCCAATAGCCCCACGTGTGGTCACCCGCAAAGGTCTCATAGGCCAGGGTGACCGTTTTTGTTTGCAAAATGTCGCGCAGCGCTTCGGTGGCCTGGAGCAAATCGAGGGTGCCGCGGCTCGTCTCTACCGCCGTTTCTTCGAGTCCAACCTCAAGATAGACATGCAACGGTACGGGGAAGTCGGACTCCTGCACCCGGCGGTTGAGGGCGGCGTCCATAGCGGCGGACTGGCAGGCCACCTGGCCGAAGGTATGAGGATAGGAGAGCGCTGCAAACAGCGAGACGACGCCTCCCAAAGACTCGCCCAATAGCGTGCGGGCCATGCCCAGCGGGTAGGTGGAGTAGCGGCTGTCTACGGCGCTGACGACTTCGTCCGCGAGAAAGCGCAGGTACTTTTGGTGTTCCGCCCCGTCCGGGTGGTAGCGGGCGTAGCGGCGTTCTTTGTCTACGGGAAGGAAAACGGAGATGAGATTCGGGATTTCCTTTTCCCGGTGCATTTCCTCAAGCAGAGTGGCGAGACGTCCCATTGACAGGTAGTCGTCGCCGTCCTGGACATACAGGACCGGATAGGAATAGAGCGGGGAATATCGCTCCGGCAGGTAGACGAGGAGACGCTCCGTCGTCCCCAGGTGTTTGCTGGTGAGGATCAGTTCGTCAAGTGCCACTGCGTTGTCCTCCTTTGGGGTGTTGGTTTTACTGTAGCAGAAAGGGAAGGGGGAGGAAAATAGCTTTTTGGGTTGTGGGGGAAGGGAGGGGCGAATTGCTGGGGCGTGGGTGTTGAAAGGTGAAATTGTTGGGGGTGGTTTTCGTATTATACAGTCATGTGGGGGGCTGGAGAGGCTGGGGGTGTATGGGGGAGAGGTGTTTTTGACGGGAGTAGGGGGAGGAGGAGGAGGGGAGCCTTTCGGCTCCTGGATTTGGATGGAGTGTGGTTTGGGGTGGATTTCGACCTTGCGGCCGAAGATTGTCGCAATTTTGTCACCTTGTGATACTATGTAACATAGGTGACTTCACTTAATGGTGGAAGGGGTTGTCTTACATGAAGAAGCAGGTACACAGCAGCGAAGTCAGAAAAGCCGCATTGGATCGTTTGGCAGAGCGCGGTGTGCGCGTAGAGGATATCGCGGAGATCGTATATTTGATGCAATCGCCCTATCATCCTGACCTGACCATGGAACCGTGCATCGAGAGCGTAAAGGCTGTTTTGGAGAAAAGGGAAATGCAGCATGCCATCCTCGTGGGCATTGAGCTGGATACATTGGCGGAAAAGGGCTTGCTTTCCGAGCCGCTGCAGTCTATTATCGCATCCGATGAAGGCTTGTTTGGCTGCGACGAAACCTTGGCGCTCGGTTCGGTGTTCGGGTACGGGAGCATTGCGGTAACGACGTTTGGTCATTTGGATAAGCATAAGATTGGCGTGATCAAGCGGCTGGATACGAAGACATCCGGTGGAAAAGTTCATACCTTCCTGGATGATTTGGTCGCGAGCGTGGCGGCGAATGCCTCGAGCCGGATGGCTCATCGGTTGAGAGATGAGCAGGAGCAGGCAGAGGTGCTGGCTGCAGGTCAGATTCGGGTGGAAGGCAAAAAGGCTGTGGATGAGGCTGGGTGATCTTTAGTTGTGCCTGGTTGGTAGGTGTGGAGGGGCATCCCTATCGGGATGCTCCTTGATTTTGCAGGGTTTTTGATGGTGGTAAAATTTTTTAAAAGAAATTTTGTTTTTCCTCTTGAAATCGGAAAAGAAATCCTGTATATTAAAACATGTGATCGACGTCCGGTACGATTCGGGCCCTTAGCTCAGTTGGTCAGAGCGGTCGGCTCATAACCGATTGGTCGTAGGTTCGAGTCCTACAGGGCCCACCATTGAACGTTTGTGGTGAAGTCACAATAGCAAATATCCCATGATCCGGTAGCTCAGTTGGGAGAGCACCATCTTGACAGGGTGGGGGTCGCTGGTTCGAACCCAGTCCGGATCACCATATATTGATATATCAACGGTTTGAGCGATTTTACAACACTTTGAAAAATAAGTGGTCGCACACAAACACGCTTTTATAAAGAAAGCACACTTTCTTTCAGAATCAAAATCTGAAAAGGGAGTGTGCTTTTTCGTGTTGTTAAAGTTTGCGATCAAAGATTTTAAGGATGACCGCGAGTACAAAAATTTGTCACCGAAAACTATCGAATCCTATATGTCTACCCTAAATGAGTTTCAGGATTATTGTGGTAGGCAGGAAATTGTTGGTATTAGTGATGTTACGCCTAACACTGTAAAGAGTTACCTTATGTATTGTCAAAAGGAACGAAACAACAATATCACTACTCGTAACAGTAAGTTGCATGTTCTGAAAATCTTCTTTAACTATCTTGAAGAAATCGAAGTCATTACCCAGAAACAGAATCCAGCCAAGAAAATCGGTTATGGCAAAGAGGATATAAAAATTGAAGTATTCCAAGATCGGCACATTCAACAAATGCTAGGTTACTACAGACGGCTAAAGCAGCGTGAAAAATCATTCTTTGCTTATAGGGACTACACCATGATTGTATTTCTGCTTGGAACGGGAGTTCGGTTAGGTGAAATGGTCAATCTGTCATGGAATGAAGTCGATTTAAAGAACGGTACTATCATCGTCTTTGGTAAGAAACGTCAACAAAGTTCAATTCCGATTACTGAAAAATTAATCAAAGAACTGTGTGAGTACAGGGTTTACTGTGAACAAACATTTGGAGAAATTCCACAGTATGTTTTTACTGACGTTGAGGGCAAAAAACTAACAGACAACGCAGTTAAATGTGTATTTAAACGATTGAAGGAGATCATGAACTTTTCTGATTGCCGACTGTCAGCCCATACATTCAGACATACATTTGCCCACAGGATGCTAATGAATGGGTGTGACGTGTTTACACTCCAAAAAATGCTTAGACATTCAAATATCGCCATGACACAACGGTACTTAGCCATTTGGGGCGTTGCCTTGGCTTCACAAAATGAAAAATTCAATCCGTTAAACTCCTTGGAGATATAAGGACAAGCCCATGACACCATGCCAACAATCCGATCAAGGGGGTGAAGTAATGTCCTTTGCATTACGACTTTGGCAAGATGACCAACTTCACGCTCAAATGGAAGAGATCATGTTGCAGCACATGTCACTGATTAAAGAGGTATCTACAGCAAATCTTGAGCGCAAACAGGAAATCATGCAAGAAATTGAGCAATTACGCCAACAACGTGAACGACTATTAAACCAAATATAAGACCTAGGGAGGATTCAGTAATGAACAAAAACACCGCTTATGCCACTTTAGAGTTTTCAATATCGTTTGCAACTGGACTTGAGCAATATGTTGAACAATCAATCAGCGGTATGACGAGTATCTCCATTCTCAGATGTGACGGTGAACTAATTACATTTAACGTAATTGGCTCTAGTATTCAATGGGAACCCGATTGGGAAACAGAAAAAGAAACATTTGCAAATGTAAGGTTCTATGTGTCACGCGAATTTGAATGTGAATCGTGGGAATTGGAGTATGCTGCTAGTTATCTGCTCAGTAATTTGGACATAGAAGATAAGTTATATCTTGAACATTCTGATGGATCACCAATCACAATGATGACGCATAATGTTGAGATTGACTGGTACACAAAGCCATTAATTGCAATTGCGTAGTGTAGGGGGAGCGGTTAATCCGCTTCTTTTTTTTGTACTTAGCATGGCAGAAACAAGTGATAAACACCCAGATAAACAAAATGGTGGACTTCCTCCACGAAAGGAAACCCACCGCAAACGCTAAACTTCTCGCCATAAGAGAGTGCTTGTATAAGCTCTCTTGTCCCTTACGTTTTATTATACAAAACTGGAATAGAAACGCAACTTTAGGAAAATGAAAAACACCGAATAAATAAACTGTAACGGTTTTAGAATAGCCCCTCATCCTTACAGCCACAAGGGTTTGAGCGTTTGTTTAAATTTTATCTATTATGAGAAATAGACGTAAAAAAACTAGCGTTTTTAAAAAGTGCCATCGCCCTTACAGTCGCAAGGATTACAGCGTGCAGTGCAATTTTATCTATTATGAGAAAAGAAAAAACGTTATAAAAATGTCCAAGTTCAGAAAAATGCTATATCCATTGATACATAAGGATTTCTCTGCCTTAACAAATATTAAAATATAAAAATATAGTAGAGAAACGCTGATATATCAACACTTTTGGAACATAGCATATAAAAATAATTCTGTACTAAGGGAGATACAACGCAAAACAGTCCAAGGAAGAAAAGCAGAATGGTATTTATCAGAATAGGTATTACAGCGAGAATAAAGGAAAAAAGTAAAATGTAACGGTTTTTAAAAGCGTCTTCGCCCTAACAGCCACTAGGGTTTTAGCATTTTTGGGTCTAAAAATATATATGGAAGTAAGTGAAAAAACGTTATAAAAATGAAGAATGCTGTAACCATCGATACATAAGGATTTCTCTGCCTTGACAAATATTAAAAAAATACACTTAACGTATATAAACGTTGATATATCAACACTTTCGGAACATAACACATAAAAATAATTCTGTGCTAAGGGAGACATGGCATCCTGATATACCCTATAGGGGTAGTGACGTTTTTAGAAACTTCTGTATCGCTTGTGTATCTTGGGAAAATGAGATCTTTAACTATTCATTTTTATCGATATTCGTCATATGAAAAGTGGTAATAATCTATATATAATAAGCGTTTTATTAGGTATGGGGGTATACAAAAGTTAATGGTATTTAAGGGAGACAAGTATGTTTCCTTAGCCAATTGCTTGCTCTTCATCATTTTTAGTAATAAGAAGAACATTGGTGTTCATGTCCTCAAGAAACTCCACACTTTTTTAATTCTATCGTCAAAAAACCTTTGATTTCATTGAATTATTCACGATGTCAAAAGGTTACCATATAGAGAATGTAACGCTGAGTTTCAATGTTCAAAGAAGCCCCATAATACAATCATTGTTATACCAATCATTTCATTACCTGCCGAATTTAATGATAATCGTCTTTAAGGGAACTAGACAAAACGAACATCCACCAATTCCTAAATACCTTGATTTTACTGGATTTGCTGCATTTCCGATAATCGTCTTTTAGGGAACGTTAGGAAAATAGAACACACTCCATTTTACGATACCTTAATTTAACTGAATTTGTGGCATTTAAGATAATCGTTTTTAAGGGAAAGAACGAGAACGTGAACTATGGCGTGAAAATAAACGAAAAATAAGAGGTGTCCAAGTTTTTGAATGACCATTCGCACTTACAGCCACAAGGATTACAGCATCCAAGACAATTTTATCTATTATGAGTGAAATGTAAAGATACTTTACCAAATGGAAAAAACGTTACCGTTTTAGAAAAACGCTGTAACCATTGATATATAAGGGTTTATATATAAAAAAGTGCATTTTGATTTTTATTCAATTAGAAAAATCTTTGTAATATCAACGTTTTCAACCAGTTATACATAAAAATAATTCTGTGCTAAGGGAGATACAACGCGAAGAATACACAAAACAAAAAGTATTACCATTTAGGAAAAGCAGAATGGTATTTATCAGAATAGGTAATACCTCCGGAGTAAATTTCGTTGATTGCCTATTCAGTATAGACAATGAATGAAGATTGCCCCCTAAAAATCCTCTCATTAAATATTTGAAAGGTCATCCCCGACCTTTCTTTTTTTTATTTAAAATTTTTTAACATTGAAAGGAGGTGATTTAATTGGATGCTAATGGCTTACCAGTTGAGATGATAGTATCACAGGGTATCTTTGCAGTATTATTCGTCTGGCTTTTCTTAGATAGTCGTAAAGAATCGAAAGAAAGGGAAATTAGGTTGCTTGAACAAATTGACAAGCAAAACCAGGCACAGGATAGAATTGTTCAGGCAATTGAAGGTTTAGAGAAACAAGTAACTGCATTAACGAAACCATAAGGAGATGTTTGAATGGAAGAGAATCAAACTTTCACGCAAGAACAGGTTAATGAACTATTGCAGCAAGAGAAAGCAAAATGGGAATCGGATGTATTGAGTCCACTGCAAAAAGAATTGCTTCAATATAAGCCAGCGGAGAAATCCGATGCTGAGAAAGCACTTGAACAAAAACAAGCCGATCTATGGCAAAAGGAAATCAATCTGACGCTCAAATCAGAAGGACTTGACGCATTTGCCGAGTTTTTTATTGTCAATGATACAGATGAACTAACGGCAAAGATTAACAAGTTCAAGGAAATCATAAACAATATGAAGATCGATAACTCGTATAAGCCGAACGATCATAAATCTACCGACAAATACAGTCAACACGAGAAAAGCGGTAATGTGGTCGGTATGATTGAAACTAAATTAGCAAGTTTATTTAAGTAGTCATTCAATCGGATGGCTGCTTTTTATTTTCTGAAATCAAATTACTAGGAGGAATTTTATAATGCAAAAATCCAATAATCTTACTGCAACTGAATCTATTAGCTTGGCGAAGGAAATCACCAAGATTGGTGTACAAGATACACCGCTCGTTTCCTTGCTCATGTCCAAAGGACGTACAGAGAAGGCAAACGGAACGGTACATACTTGGAGAGAGCGCACACTTGATCAAACCAATGACATTAGTGTTCCAGAAGGAAACGAGAATGTAACCTTCTATCAATCAGGACGTGCTGAACTGTCAAACGTATTGGAGATTTTTGAAAAAGGTGTTAGCATTTCTGGTACAGCAAACGCTATTTCCGTAACTGGTCAAGGTAATATTTTCTCTGCCGAAGTTGCTGACCGTCTGATTGAACTTAAAGTCAACATGGAGAAAGCCGTTACAAAAGGTGTGAAAAATGACGGTTCCGCTACTCCATTCGTTCGGAAAATGCAAGGTCTTGAAGGTTGGGCTGATCCTGCTAACCTGATTACTGGCGCTACTTCTAAAGTAATTACAGAAGCAGAAGTCAAAGCCATCATGAAAAAATTATGGGATCAAGGTCTGCCAACTGGTGAATACTTTGGATTGGTCAATGCTGATATGAAAGAACAGATTGATGCATTGTACAAAGACAAATACTCATATATTGCCCAACAAAATGTATTTGGTCTGATCGTTGATACAATCCGTACAAACTACGGAAATCTGAATCTGATTCTTTCTCGTCACGCATCTGCTGACAAGTTGACAGTATTCGATCCGAATTATCTATCTCTTGCTTTCTTGCGTGACGCTCGATTTGAACCACTCGCAAAAGTAGGCGACAGTGTACGTGGTCATGTCGTTGCTGAAGGTACTTTGAAAGTTGCATCCAAGAAAGCCGTAGCTGTTTACACGCTTAAAGCATAATTTCATACATACATACATTCATAACTGGGGATAGGGCTTAATTGCTCTATCCTCTTATTATTTTCGGGAGGAAACGATTGATATGACAGAGAGACAAAGATGGATGGTGAAACGCAAAAGTAAACGTATAAGATTAATCCAGATTGCAAATTACATTGGCTGCTCACAGAGTTTATTGTCCAGATGGGAATGTAACACATGTGAACTATCGCCATATAAATTAGAGAAATATAAGTATTTCATTGAGTCATACAAAAATAAATCGGAGGTGAATGTTGTGGAAGATAAAACATGACGCTTCCCTAGTGTACTGGATATATCAGGACACTAGGGTTTTTATTATGGGAGGAAATAAAGATTTACATAGATAGTCCATTGTAGAAAATTGTCAAAAAGCAATTTTAAGAGTACATAATTGATAGTCAGGTACACATATGGAAGTGAAGGTTTTCTTTCACAACCATGTAGATGAAACAAGAATTGAAGCAAAAGTATCCAATTTGGTGCGCAGATCATGAGTTTGGGAAGTTTGATACTGTTCTAGGTGATGATATTGATGCCTTGCTAGGATGTTCCCTGCTCAAAGCCATCAAAGGATACAACATCAACTGGTTTTATGATTTTAACGATATGTACGGCATTAATTTAACCAATTGCAAAGAGCCAATTGGCGTAGATATGGCATTGGTCAAACACAAATGTTGGGATAATCATTTAACGATGATGAGTGCAAGCGACTACTTTAATCCGCAATCAGCAAACATAAATAACATTAAAAAGAATCATCGTGGACATTATGGTAATAAATATGCTGGCTCAACATTGCTTCAAATTTGGTCTTACTATGACATACCACTTCCACAATCAGACCGTGGTAAAGCAATATTACTTGCGGTGGATGTTGCTTTTAAAGGCCATTATAGTAAACGATTCAATTACATTCATAATCATTATCTGAGAGAACTAGGTTTTGAAGAATTAATTGACGTACTTAATCGTCATACTATGGATGAGATGTATAAAGTCATCTATGCGTATAATCTGCATGGGAAAATTAGAATCAATGGAAATGGAAAGCTTCAAACCAACATTAACCTTGCCGAGCTGCAAGGTTTTTTTGACTTCGATATATCTTTGCCTAAGGATGAATTTCAACATGTTAGAGCATATAAGCGCAAAGGTGAAGATATCGTTGGTAAAAAGACGTATAACATGGACAAGATATTCTCACTTGCTTTGACTTCACAAGACCATGTGTCATTTACTGAGAAGTTAATTTAATAGTTTTTTCAATGGGGATGTGCTACGGTACGTCCCTTCATTATTTTACAGGAGGAATCAAAAATGAAAGATTACTTTTTCTGCTACAACGGTTCAGTAGCAAGCTATTTGAAACACATCAAAGGGATTTCCTTCATTACAGAAGCCATTCAGCCGAGAAATGGTTCGCGTTTTTGGCTATTTGAACAAACAGAAGAATTATCCAAGGCATTAACCGAGTATAGACAACTTAAACAGCAGCAAAAACAAGCGTAGCAGTTAGCTGCGTTTTTCACGTTTCAATAAAACGATTGGGAGATGAGACATTGACGGAAACAATTAAACAATTAAACGATCTATATATAATTCAAAGGAAAAAATACTTGATTCAATATCCAAAACAATACATTACATGCCAAGCAGGAGAAGCCAGGAATGGTAAGAGAACAAAACTGTTAACTGATTGGCACATGGAAAAACATCTAAATGGCGATTTTACCTTAGGAACATTTGGTGGAGTATTCAAGACCAAGTTTATTACCTTTGACGTGGATTATCATGACAAGCAAATGGCAAAGTGGATTACTTATAAAATTGCAAAGACATTTGATGATCTTGGAATTAATGACTATTACATAAGTTTCAGCGGTAACAAAGGGTATCATATTGACCTATTCTTTGATGATTTAATTGCAATTGAACAGGCAAAGAAATTCTTTAATCATGTACTCGATGAAGCAGATATTCGCCAATATTTTGACGATGGTAATAAAGTTGAATATCGACCAACAGATAAACAAGGCATTAAATTGCCACTTGGCAAACATCAGAAGTCAAAGAAGTATTGTGGTTTTTGCTTAGTTGAAAATGGATTAAAAGTAATGACCAGAAAGCAAAGCGAAAAATATCTTATGTCAATTAAGAAAATCCAATCAACCGATATATTGGGCATTCTTAATGAACGCCCAAAGGATAACATTGATAGGGATATATTTATCAAAACAGAGGATGCTATTGCTCAACATAAGCCATTACCACAATATGAACAATCAGAAGAATCAACTGCAAGTATAGCTATTGACTATTTACAAAATGGTTTGAAGGTGAGGAGCAGCCGAAACAAGGTTACTGTATTGCTTGCATCATATCTAAAATACACAGGACTTGAACCAGAAGAATGTAAACAGATTCTATATGACTGGATGCAGAAGCAGGACACTAATACGTATACAACCCCATTGAAGGATTGCTTCAAGGATATTGATAATGTGGTCAGATATACATATCAAAATGACTACCAGTTATCATCAATAAAAAGAGATTTGACGGTTACATTTGAGGAAATTGATTCAATCATACAGAACTGCCCAGAGAAGAATCAAAAATTACTTGCATATGCCTTGCTGATTCATAGTAAACGCCACTCAAATGAGGAAGGCGTATTTTTTATGACCTTTGAGCAGATGCACCAAGCAACAGGTTTATTTGATCAAGCACTTCAACGTCAAATAAATAAACTTGCAGAACTTGGAGTAATCGAAATTGTTAAGCGTGATCAAAAAGTAGCAGGTGATAAGCATAAGCCGAATCAATATCGGATGACATTGAAAATGGTATCTGAAAATGATGGTGCTAATCAAATGTCAATGAGTGAAATTATTCCATTTTCAAGTGTACTCCAATATTTCTATGATGATAGTCAATTGAAAAAGGTATTACCACGTAGACAATTTGAGCAATTGGTTAAGGTTGGATAATTATATAAATATAAATGGGATTGCTAAAAGTTTATTACCCTACGCTACGCTACAAAGTAATAATAATACTTATTGTTAGTGATATCGTACACACTAATTTTATAACGCATTGGATTACTTGGAATTCTACAGGATTAAACAATAAAACTGGAGGGTTTATCATATGAAAACTGAAATCAATCAAGCATTAGAACAAATGAAGCAAATCAATGTTGAATTGAAAGAAAACAATATCCGTCTACAGAACCTAGCCGAAAAAATGAGGATCGTGATTGATGAGCAGCAGATTATGAACGTGGATATGAAAGAGATTAATGGACGTTTGGACGCATTGATAGAGCGTTATGAAGAGCGAGAGCAGCGTCAACTAAAGGCGGTGCAGTAATGAATATCTATGATGTTATTGCCAAGTTGCCGTTGTCAAAATCGCAATATGTCAAATACAAGTTCAATCTTTGGTTTGATACGGATAAAACTATGACCGAGGAACAATTTTTAAAGACGGTCAATAAAAAGACGATGAACAGTTTTAACAAATGGGAACGTACAGACGAGTTTAAGCATATTGCTAGCATGGTTTTGGCAACAAAGACCGCACAGGATTTAATTGACATGTACGAAGCAGTAAGGGATAAAGCAATCAAAGGTGATGAGAAATCAGTCAAATTATTGCTTACACTTCAAAAAGAGATTGAACATCATAAGCAACAAGCGTTAAAGGCATTCGGGAATAGTATTGAACAAGAGGAAGAAGATGACGATTTGGAATTGTAGATAATAATAATCGAATGTATAATTAGAAGGGGAGGGAAAAATGGAATACTGTATGACAGATTATGATTATTCAATACTTGAACACTATGGGTATGAACAATATCAAAAAGTCGCTAATGATTTAATTGCATATATGTCCGAGTGTGAAATAAAGGATTTGAACGAATATTACTTCCCACACATTCCGCAACGTGTTTATTTAAAAAGTTGCATTGCTAGGTCATATCAATATTTTGAATGTCACTATGAGTTTAACGAAGACATGCGTTTAGTAGGCGGCTTATATTCAGGTAAATCAAATATAGATTATGTATGGCATGCATGGGTTGAGTTTATTGATAATGACCGAGAAATTGTTTTCGATGGTGTATTACAACGCTTTTATGATAAGCACAAATACTACGGTAAATTCCAATGCATTCCGATCAATGAATATCATGAAGATGCATTAGAGGAATTTGAATACGAAGAAATCGCAGAAGAAATTGAAACCAAATGTAATAAAGTAAAACATGAAATGGCTTTGAATGGATATTATGACAAACCAATTGAAGAAATAAGAGAATATGCGTTAACTAAGGTATAAGGTATTGCAAATTTGACGCAAGGGGTTTCCTAACTTGGGAATCCCTTTTTTGTTTTGTATGAGAGGATGTGAAACGGTGGTAGTTTTAACGAGAAAACAAAAACTAGAAAAGGTAATGTGTTCATTTGAACTGTTTGCAAAGAACTTTATTAAGATTATTGATAATAATGGTGATTTGGTTCCATTCGTTTTGAATAAGGAGCAATCCGAGTACATAGATACAATGAAAAAGTACAATGTGATCCTAAAGGGACGACAGATTGGTTTCACAACACTATCCCTTGGTTATATGCTTTATTCGGCGATTACGAAGCCAGATACCAGTTACATGATAATGACACACCACAATAGCGTAAGTAAAAGTTTGTTCGTGAAGGTCAAGAAAATGTATAAGAATCTTCCACATGACAAATATCCCGATTTGTTCCCGAAAGATAGTTTAAACAATAGGGATGAGCTTTTCCTATCCAACGGCTCAAGAATAATCATTTCTACGGCTGGTGGAGATGATGCCATATCGGGAAATACGTTTCAGTTTATCCACTTTTCCGAGATGGGGAAATATCCAAATAATGTACAAGAAGAAATCTTATCAACTGCCATTCCAGCATTAGCAAAGAATGATTCGGCAATGATTTGGATTGAATCGACAGGTATGGGCTACAACTATTTTGCTGAACTTTTTCTAAAGTCATATCGTGGCAAGGAAAGCGTATGGAATGCCAAGTTTTATTCTTGGTTGGCTGATGCTTACCGTCAACAGTTTAAAGTATCATTCGATGAAGCTGAGGAATGGCATAAACTCCATAATAAGGGAAACAGATTGAGAGAAAAGGATTTAGAGCATGATGAGCGTATTTTGTTTGAGAAATATGGAGCTACATTGCGGCAACTGATGTTTAGGCGGTATTACATTGCCACTAATTCAATTGATAAGTGGAATCGTGAGTTTCCTACAACGCCTGATCAAGCATTTCAGACGAGTAATGAATCTGTATTCTCTACGGATAAGATTGTTGAGCGTTTGCAATTTGTGAATGAGCCACTACTAAATAATGAATTAAGCGATTTGCCGGAGGTGTTAAAACCTTTCGTGGGCAAGTCGCTTTTTATTTGGGCTATTCCAATTCGAGGGAAAAGGTATTATACAGGTGCAGATACGGCAAGCGGGGGAGGTAAGAACTCTGACTTCTCCACGATCAGTATTTTTGATGATGATGGTCAACAGGTAGCAAGTTTTTACTCTAATGAAATACCTGTTTATAAGTTTGCAGATGTGGTTGATTCATTGGCGCGATACTATAATTTCAGTTTTCTTGTCATTGAGTCCAATTCCTATGGCTTGCCACTGATTGAGAGGATCAGGAAAGAGAAAAATTACTTGAACATGTACAAGCATAAGACCTTTGACCAAAAAGGAAAGAAACGATTAAAAGTTGGCTGGCAGACAACAAAAGCCAACAAAGCAATTCTCATTTCTGACTTCAAGGAACAATTTGAAGTTGGAATGATCAATATTGAGTGCAAACAGACGCTTGAACAAATGAAGATTTTTGTTGACCAAGATGGAAAACTTGGAAACAAGCGTGGTACTGGTGACAGCTACCATGATGACTTGGTTATTTCCGCAGCTCTAGCGATCCAAGGAATGAAAGCAGGGAAATGGTACGTTTAAAACACAGGTTCACGATGAACCCATCAATGAAGGAGGTAAATCCATGAGTATAGATCAATATATTCGTGAGCACCATGACGGTAATCCAGAATGGTTTGTTGAGGAATGCAATTCGGTTGCCAATATGCAAAGAATCAATAAGATTGTTGATATAAAAGAATACTTGTCGGGTACTCATGTTATTCTTCAAACTCCATCGTACATGTACAATGGCAAAGAGTTTAAGCCGAGAAAGATCGTTTTGCAATATGCGAAGAACGTATTGAATTTTAGTACGTCATACTTACTTTCCCATCCGGTCACTTTGACTGGTCAAGATAGCATAGTTAAGGAATACAAGAGAGTTTATAAGAAGGGAAAATATGACCGAGTAGATTTTGATGTGCTGGATAAGATTACGAAATATGGATTCGTGGCTGAATATGTTTATCTGGATGAAAACAAGGAGATTAAATCCAAATTGATTGATCCTGCCGACTCTTATCCAATTTATGATGATGAGAACAATTACATAGCGTTTATTGAACATTATACAACGGCTGACAATGTGAGTTACTATACGGTCTACTATCCTGATAAGGTGCAGAAGTTTTCTAATAAGGGTAGCCAGTTAAAATTGATTGGGGAATACAATAATCTTAGCGGTTTGCCTATTGTCTACAAGAATCAAAATGAATTAGATAGTACAACAGGCAGAAGCGATTTAGAGGACATTTTTACGATTATTAATAGCATGGAGGATTTGTTGTCCAAGTTTACTGATTCCTTCTACAAGCATCATAATCCAATTCCAGTTGTGATCGGACAGCAGTTAAAAGGGGAAGGTATCAATCCTAACGTGGTCGGGCAAGGTATTGTCCTTGATGATGGCAGCGACTTCAAGATGGTTAGTAACCAATTGGATTATAAATCGTTTGAGACAATTTATAAGACATTGATGACTACGTTACTCGATATTTCTAATACGCCGGGCGTTGCAATGGGAAAAGTGGACATTTCCAATTTAAGCGAGGTCAGCATCCGTCTACTTTATAGTTTATCAGACCTAAAAGCCAGTATGAATGAGAAATATATGCGTGAAGGAATGGAACAACGATTCGATAAGATCAGAAAGTTGCTGGAACTGAAGGGTATATGGATTAGTGAAGAAGCTTATGATTCTCTGGGTATTGTATTCCAGTATGCTAGACCGCAGAGTGCTAAGGAGATTATTGATAATCTTAAAGTGCTTAGTGATATGGGTGCAATTAGTATTGAAAGTATTCTTGAGCGTTCACCTTATACGAATGATCTGGTGCAAGAGTTGGAACGATTGAAGGATAATCAGATGGGAAATAATACGGGAAATAATGTTGATCAAAATGATATGGAATCTGATGATTTGGGATATGATATTGGGAAATAATTATAGAATTTATAAGGGATTGAGTAGAAAGGGATAATATCCACTCGCGCACACATGTTATACTAACTGTTTCATCTGGTGAAACAAGCAATAATAGGATGGCAAGGGGGACGTGAGATTTCAAAAATTTTGCGTTCCTTCTGCTGATTATTCAACTTGATCCTGATTTCTGGCTAATTGTGTCTAACTTGACCACTAACTCCTAGAGATTGTGGTCTATTTTTCACCTAATTTATGGTAATTGCTTATAACCTATCTTATAGGCAAGTGTTTCTGAGTGAAATCAGATTAATGTTCGGGATTAGACGTGATAAAATCAAGTTTTCATTGGGATTGTTCGATACCCCTAATGGCATAAAAAGTGCTACAGCATACTCAATTACACACCCTCGAAAAAAATACTATTGACCACTATCTTTGATTATTTCTGAATCTATGTACCCATTTCGTGTGAGGTGGTAATATATAAAGAGAATTAATTCAATTGGAGGGGGATTATGGATATTGAATCTCAAGAGGTTAGAAACAATATTCTTTTTAAAAATCGGAAGATTGTTGTTGCTGTAATAGCCATATTCGTAATTGGATTAACATTTTACATTTATCTTGAAAAAAGTTATAGAGAACATGTGCAACAAGCAGAATACTATGTGAATATCGGAGATTATGATAAAGCATACGATGAAATCAAAGATTTAAGTCCCAAATCAGATGACGTGATGCTATTTGAAAAGGTAAAAATGATCACATTTTCAAGTACAAAATTATTCGCTATCAAATTCATTGATGAGAAAGAAACTACGAGCGATTTTACAAATTTTGAAGATGGATTAATCAATCTTGTTACTGGCATTAAAGAATTAGATATGAAGAGGGCTACTGAATTAGGGATAGATAAAGAAATGTTAGAAATAAAAAATCAATATTTAGATTATCTAAAGAATTACTACAATTTATCTGAGACAGAAGCACTAAAACTAAATATTTCATTTAATGATTATGATTACAAGGATGGAAAAAAGGTATATAATCAGACATTTTTAGATCAAACTAAATCTGCAATTAATTATGCTAATAGCATTTTAGAAAGAAAACAAAATGCACAATTAGAGCAAGCAAGAAGAGATGCTAATCCTTTAGAAATTACCGAGAAAAATGGTAAAGTTGATGGCGATTATATTTATGTTACTGGTGCAGTGAAAAATAACGGTAGTAAGTCATTATCATACATAAAAGTTAAGGTGACCTATTTAGATGTAAATAATCAAGTAATAGATACAGATTGGACTTATGCTGTAGCAAGTGAAGGATTACGACCAAATGAACAAAAGTATTTTGAAGTTATGACAAAACATAGAGCCAAGATGAAAAGATATTCAGTCGAAATCACTGAGTATCAATAATGTATTCGACCAAATACTAGGTTTTTGCTGATAAATAACTCGAATAGACCTATGTTTATGGTTAAATTCACCTATAAAAAGGATGGATGCTGTACATGGAACAAATTGAAAAGAAAAGTCATAAAAAAACGATCATAGGTTTAATTGTAGTTGGCTTAATTTTATTTTTCATTGCGTCCAGTTGCGACAACGATAAGGGGAAAATCTCATCTGCTTTGTATGGCAAAGTTGCCAGAGAAATTGTAGAAAATGGTGGAGACCCACAGTTCAATATTAATTACATTGAAGTGAAGGGGAATAATGCAGATATCAGTTACGATCTTCTTGGTGGAACTTTTAAAACATCTGCGATTAAAACTAAAGATGGAACTTGGGTTGTAAGATAATCTAGTTAATTGTCTTTATTAGGAGGCGTGTTAATTGGAGTTAACCAAAACTCAGAAACAAGTTTTAAAGGTATTATTTGAAAATAATGATAAATGGCTTAATGCAACAGAAATAAAAAATAAAAGCAAGGAATTTATCAATTCGGCCCATATTAAGGTAGCATTAATAAAATTAAGGGATAATGACTATGTTTTTTATGATTATTCTGAAGATAAGTTTCAAATTTCTCCTGATGGTGAAAGTGCTTATCGATCTTGAGTAAAAATATGTAATTAGCACTCTATCAGGAGTGCTTTCTTTTTTCCCTATATAAAAGGAGGAATAATAAATGACTAATCAAGAACGATTGCTGATGGAAACTAAGTCCATCACTCTTACACCTGATGAAATGTCCGTCTATCTATCCGAAAATGGATTGAACGCTACCGAATCATACAATGCAACCGACAAAGCACAAACAAGAAAGGTATATGAAACGGCATTATCCATCCTTGAATCAATTGCCAATCAACCGCACTTGATGAAGAATTACACTTCAGATGACCAGACCGTTTCCCAATTCCATGAAAATCTATTGGCTAGGATTGACCAATTGGAAAACAAAATCCGAAAAATGAAGAGTGAAGAATCCAAAGCAGCCAATACAAATGGCTCTTTTTTTATGTTGTTTAATCAGTAGAATGCTCTCCTTTACAATGCAGGAGCGTCTAGGGAGTCACCTAATAGAAAGGAGAATAGTCAATGGTTAATCTGTTTCAATCCAACGCAGAGGATTTTCAATACATATTGGATTCACTTGGTCAAACTGTCCAAATAAACAATCAACCAGTCAATGCAGTCATTTCCAATTCAACCTTATCAACTGATACAGACGATAAGAAAATTAGCACTCTCACAGCCATTTCTAGGGGTGATAGAGTCCATTTCAACAATGAGGACTGGATTATACTGTCAGAAGTAAATGGACAGCGTAATGGGCGTTACAGAGCGTATATGCGTGTCAGTGATTATTCAATTAAGTTTAATTTTCAAGGTATGGTAAAAGCGTTTCCTACTATTGTAGATGGTAAAGTATTTGACGTGGAAACAGGACAATACATGCCCTTGCCTAATAGTAAAATCCTTGTCACGCTACAAGAAAATCAAGAAACATTGCTAATAACCGTAGGGCAGCGTTTTATTAAAATGGGCAGGGCATGGGCAGTTGAAGGTATCGACAGAACACAGAAGGGCTTGCTGATTTTGTGGTGTAAGCAGGATCAGTTTAATGAAGCCGTTGATGATATTGAAAATGAAATTGCTGATGCAGGAAGTTATGTCTATGCATTGGATATAACGAATACTGATACAACCATTCAGAAGGATAGCACATTGGAATTGAATGTATCAGTTACTTTAAATGGGCAAGTGGTGACCGATAAAACGGTTGTGTTTAGTTCGAGTGATTCTAATATCGCTACAGTTGATGAAAATGGGCTTATTACTGCAAGGAATACAGGATCGGTAACTATTACTGCTCAATTGGCAGATAAGACAGAAGTGAAGGATACAATTTTATTGACTGTTGAAGAAGTTCCTTCCGCTTCTTTTTCAATAATGATCACAAGTACTTCTTCTAAACCTAATGAAATAGATGTTGGAGGATACAGCAAAACATATAACGCAAATGTCTATAAAGGAAATAAAAACATTACAGATGGTTCTCAACCTGTAACATGGGCGATTTATGCCGATAATCAAACATCGAGTACAACAAGAGCAGTAATCACAAGCCAGAATGGAACAAGTTGTACAGTTAAGTCAAATGACAATTATGATCAGGGCTACGTTCAACTGAAAGCAACACTTAAAAGCGACAACTCAGTAACGGCATGGTACCGAATTAACATTGTTTCATTGTGGTAATATTAATGTTCTTGCTTGCATTGTTACTTTCATTGAGACCACTTGACTTCTTTTTCCGACTACTATATATTTATGATAATTGAATCTGGAAGTTAGTGGTTTGATATATCAAATACAATCCCAGTCATTGATACGACAACATTTCGTTTAAGTATTCTTGACAGGGTGGGGGTCGCTGGTTCGAACCCAGTCCGGATCACCATACATAAGAAGCTGAAACCCTTGAGAAATCAGGGGTTTTTCTTATTTTATCGTTTCCCACCCTGATAACAATTCGACAACCTTTATTAAGAGATTTCGAGCGTTTCTCTCCATCATCGATGGCGAGGGGATTGCATCAAGTCTTAAAAGAAATGGCCGATGAAATTGAGCAAAAACTGAGCGAACATACTGAAGAGGCAAACGGCCTTGATGAGGTGAGAGAAGCAGCGATTTATTAAACAATGCGAAGGCAGAAATTGAAGCTGGCAACGAAAATAAAGCAGTAGAGTTTATGGATCAATCAAAAATCATTATTGAGAAGGTTAGAAATCAGCTGTACAACTACAAGTGACGGTCAAATCCTTTTTTCAGCTCGAAAAATTCCTACGAGGTAAAACAAAAATTCAAAGACATAGAAAATTGCATAAAGAATATATTCCAAGGTTCTGCATCCCCCAACTATTCATCTTGTATTTAAATACGAAAGCGGATGATTTTCGTTTCGAGGAGGGAGCATTGAAATAGAACTGTTAACCGACCCGGGCAGCTTGCTCTGACGGTTTAGCGGATAGATACACATTGTTCATTTTCGAGCATTTGCAAAAGAGTTCGTAGACGCAGTTGCAGAAGGGAACTACGAAGAAATTGCTCGCAAAGTTGATGATATGCAGGATTGGGACGTAGAGTTATTAAAAGAGGTCATCGAGAATTTTAAGGAAGATAATGAGTTGGAACAGATCGATAAATTTGAGGTAGAGTGTACCTTCAAGCCTGTCTATAAAGATGGCAGTGTGTATAAGCAAGAATCTTTTTACCACTTTAATGATGGAAGCGGACTTTCTTACGAATATGCATTGACGACAGATGGCGAACCAAATGACCTAACCCTGAGTATCGAGTTTCACTATGAGGGTGATTATATAAAAGTCATATTTGAAAGCGGGTTAACGGTACTTTGATGGTAAAGGAGTTTAGAAGGTCACTTAATTCGTGAATAGATCAATAAGGATAATCCATCGAGGAATAAACCTTCCCCATGATTGACCCATTGTCCTTCGAATACATGTCATATACGTGCATGTCATATACGCCTCCTGCAAAAGTACATTCAGTTGTCGCCTCACAAAAAGAATCACCCCGGTAACCACATTTATGGTCTTTACAAAAAAAACCAAGCCCCTCCGCATAAACGAGTTGACATTGCTACGAAAACGTATTAAATTGAATTCAAACACTTACTACGAAATCGTACTAAAAAAGGAGCTCCCGGCATGCATAAGCTATATGATCTTTTTCTCAAGACCGGTTTGCGCCCTTTCGCATTCATGACCGACATGCTGCAACTTGAACAGAAAGTGACTCGTTCGGATCTGGCGACGCTGCTTATTCTGCTCTTTCGGGGGGACCTGACGATGACGGAATTGGCGGCCGAGATGGGGGCGCCGCTGAGTTCGATGACCAGTATTGCCAAGCGGCTTGAGCGAAAAGGCTATATCGCCCGAGCGACATCTCCAAAAGACCAACGGGTCAAGCTCGTCATGCTGACACAAGAGGGTATCCGACTTGCGAAAGAGTGGGAGCGCATCATGCTGGGGATGCTGGGCAAGCTGGAAGCGGCGTTTACGCCGGAAGAACTGGAGCAATTTACGCTGCTTTCGTATAAGGCCATCAAAGTCTTCCAAGACGAGGAACCTGTAAAGCTTGAGGAAACAAAGAACCGTCCGGTAAAGATCAAGATCGATGAGTGACCGATTCAACCGGACTCTTCTATTTCACAATTACTACGAAATCGTACTAAGAGGAGCAATGGATATGAGAATCAT
Source organism: Brevibacillus sp. FSL K6-6036 (assembly GCF_037964015.1). Classification (NCBI taxonomy): domain Bacteria; kingdom Bacillati; phylum Bacillota; class Bacilli; order Caryophanales; family Paenibacillaceae; genus Brevibacillus; species Brevibacillus sp. FSL K6-6036. Next base: position 3,415,869 of record NZ_CP150173.1, on the reverse strand, counting down.
CATTTACACGGGCAAGGGTGGCGTCGGCAAGACGAGTATAGCCGCGGCGACAGCGGTGAAAATGGCAAAGCAGGGGAAACGGACGCTTATTCTCAGCACGGACGCGGCACATAGTTTAGGGGATTCACTGGCCGTGCGGATCGGGCCGGAGCCAGTCCCAATCTGCGAAAACTTATGGGGGCAGGAAGTGAACAGCCTGCGGGAGACGGAGAAAAATTGGGGAATTGTCCAAGGGTGGCTGACCGCACTGCTCGACAAAGCACAGCTTACCGATATTGCTACGGAGGAAATGCTCGTGTTTCCTGGCATGGAAGAGCTGTTCAGTTTATTGCAAATCAAGGAACACGCGCAAAGCGGAAAATATGATGTGGTCGTCGTTGATTGTGCGCCGACCGGAGAGACGCTGCGGCTGCTCAGCTATCCCAATGTCTTGAATTGGTGGCTCGAAAAAATGTTTCCAAACGAACGCAGGCTGATCAAGCTCGTTCGGCCGGTCGCCAAGTTCATCAACAACGTAGAGCTTCCCTCGGATGATGTCCTTGACAGTGTTGAGCAATTGGCGCGCAGCCTGGAGGAGCTGCAGCGGATTGTTTTGGACCCGGAGATGACATCGGTGAGGCTGGTGCTGAACCCCGAGAAGATAGTGCTTTCCGAAGCGAAACGATCCTTCACGTATCTGAATTTATTCGGGTTCAATACGGACGCGGTCATCGTGAATCGGGTGCTGCCGAATGAGGCGGGAGAAGGATTTTTCGCATACTGGCGAGACCTCCAAAAGAAATATGAAGAAGAAATCGTTATGAACTTCCAGCCGCTGCCGATTCTCAAAGCGCCCATGATGCCAAAGGAAGTCATCGGATTGCCTGTTCTCGAAGAGTTGGCGGATATCGTTTTTAAAGATCAGAATCCTTCCACTATTCTTTATCGAGGCAGAACAGAAAAGATCCGTGAAGAGGATGGAGGAATGGTTCTAGAGCTGTCGATTCCTTTTGTGGAGAAAACGGATTTGGATTTGACGCAGACTGGCGACGAACTGACGGTACATGCAGGTGCCTACAAGCGGAAGGTGATTTTGCCAAGACCGCTTATAGGCCGGCAGGTGACAGGTGCGAAGTTTTCAGAGGACCGGCTGCTCATCCGTTTTGGTAAGCGAAATATGGCAGAAGGGAATGAAGGGCAATGAGAAGCGACGAGCTTCAAATAGAACGGCTGTTGGAGCATCTGAAGCGACACCAGGCGGGGAAGCATGCAAGAAACACCGTCAAGGAAGGGCTGCTGGCTTCCCGTGCGGTCATCGACAGCCTCATTGACTTGTTGGAGGAGCCAAGCCGCACTCCATACGCACGCAAAATTGATATTTCATAAATCGGGAGAGGATGAGGAACAGATGGTGAGTGGGGTCAAACGTCATGTCGGGCTTACACTTGTGCTGACCGGACTGTTTCATACGGTCTTGGGGCTGATTGGATTTATGAATCACCTGCAGCCAATGGTTGCCGAGGGTCTATGGGATACGGTGGGGAGTGGGCAGTGGGAGCGGGCAACCGCATTTTGGTATCTGATGCTCGGCTTCGTGCTGATTCTTCTCGGCTATACGGTGGATTGGCTCATGAAAAAGAAAGGGATTGCCCCGCCTGTTTCTCTCGGATGGATGCTGTTTGCCATCTGCTTGATTGGGATTATCGTGATGCCGACTTCAGGTTTTTGGCTTGGTTTGCCTCAGGCGTGGCTTTTAACGCGAAAGTGAAAGGTTACGATTCACCGGTCGCCAAATCAAATTAGAGGGTGCTAAGTGGTGGAACACAAGCTTGATTCGTCGTTACGTAATGGCTGGAAAGCCTACGCCCACTTTACAAAGAGGTCAGGATGGGCGGCTTATGCGGGTTGCGTCTGGGCCCTCCTGTATGCGGTCTTTGTCCGATTCTATCAGGCTGCGGGAGGAACAATCGGTCTTTCGGCTCCGATTGTTGATCCCACCGGCGGCATATACAAAGCAAGCTATGTCGTGGGTGTCATTATCATGTTGTGTGGATTTGTCTTGTTAGGACTCGTTAAACCTTGGGGGAAGGTTGTCCCTTTATGGATGCCATGGATCGGCGGAGTCAATGTCTACCGAGGATTTCTGTTATTCCCCACCCTTCTCTGCTCTGTCTTTTTAATCGCTCATGGAGCAGCCGGAATCATTACAAGAGTCCTCTTTTTGGCTGGCTTCATAGACTTGAAAATGCCGACATTTAGCGATGAAGTGGATATGCGCATCGATGCATTATGGGACTTGTTCGTTTACCAACCATGGTTTTTCATCATGGGAGTATTGTCTGGCTTGTCGGCAGCGCATTATGCACAAGCGAGAGATGTTTCGCTTTCTGCTTTGAAACGCGGCACACTGATTTTCTTGTTTTTAACATGTCTCGTTACGGCGATTTTTGCAGCAGCCATCGTGTTTGACTTTGTGGATAAATTAAGCTTTTTTTAAGGCGTTCCTTCCCTAGGTGTTGCGTAATAGTCTTTGCTTGTGCAGACGATGACATCTAAGCTGATCGGGAACACAAATGTTTTTATGTCCTTTTATCACAAGTTCTATGGAGGTGTATGGACATGAATTGGCATGACATTGCCTTGGTAGTAGCTGGAATTATCGGAAGCGGCGTGGCGCTGGTTCACGGCATTTTGACTCAACGGCTCATGGTCAGGCCGTTGGCGAAAGCGGAGTCTTTATTTGCCGAGGCAGAAGTCAGATGGATCGTGTCGTGGCTCTTGCAGTTCAGCACGTTCAACTGGTTTCTTGGCGGGCTCGCTTTGATTGCTTCCATCTGGTTCGGGCCGGACGCAAGGCTCGTGACGGGCCTGCTCGTTGGCAGCTCCTACCTGTATGGCGCTTTCATCAACTGTAAGGCAACGCGCGGTCGTCATCCCGGCTGGATGCTCTACACGGTTGCGCTCGGTTTGATTGCCTTCGGCGTCAACGGATCGGGCGGTTGAGCCGACTTTCACAAGAACCTGAAAGAATCCCCGACCAACGCAATATTTGTCACAAATCCATCCTTTCGATTCGTCTTGTTTGTAAAAAGAATGGAAGGGAGAATGGGCATGAGAAAATATGATGCAGCGGTAATCGGCGGAGGGCTTTCCGGATTGACAAGTTCGATTTATTTGGCAAAAGCAGGTTTATCTGTAGTTCTGTTGGAAAAAGCGAATCAATTGGGCGGTCGTTCCGTTACGGTAAAAAAGAATGGGGCCATGCTGAATTTGGGTCTTCATGCGCTCTATAAAGGAGGGGCCGCCGAGGAGGTGTTAAACGAACTGGGAATCCCGGTCAAAGGGGGGATCGTGCCCGCAAAAGGCGGCATGGTGTGGAATAACAAGCTTTACCGACTACCTGGAAATCCTTTCGCGATTCTCACATCCAAATTGTTATCTGCTTCCGCCAAGTTGGAAATCGTTCAATTTGTGGCACGACTGGCAAAAATCGATCCAAAGGCTTTGCCGCCGATCAGTTTTCGGGAATGGGCGGAAAAGGAAATAAACGATCCGATGATACGGCACCTCATTTACGCTGTCTGCAGAACCAATACGTTTGTGCCATATCCTGCACTTCTCTTGGCTGCTCCCGGAGTCAGAAGGCTGCAGCTCGTTTTTAAAGGAAATCAAGTGATATATGTCGATAGAGGGTGGGGCCAGATGGTCGAAAGTCTGCGGCAGGAGGCGATCCGGGCAGGAGTTGCCATTCTGTGCGGAAAACATGTAGCCGAGATTGAGCATGACGGGAGAGTAAGGCAAATTCGCTTTCATGATGGCGAAACATTGGAAATCCCATATGTCGTTGTAACGGCAGGACCGGGCGAAACCTGCAAGCTCGTTAAAAACGCCGAGCACACATCGCTCAGGGAGTGGCGGGATCGGGCGAAACCAATTTATGCTGCATGTCTGGACGTCGCGCTCCGCAAGCTGCCCTACCCCGATGATCCAAAGCGCCATTTCACCTTCTTCCTGGATCAACCGATCTTTGTTAGCACCCCATCTGCCATTTCCGATGCAAGTGAGGACGGTTCCGCCATTATTCATGTGTGCAAGGATATCGGCTTTGGCTCTGATCATCCCAAAAACGACGAAAGTCATTTGGAGCGGGCTTTGGACTTCATTCAGCCGGGATGGCAAAAAGAACTTGTTGCAAGGCAGTTCTTGCCAAAAATCACGGTTGCCCATGATTTTGATTCCATCGATTGCTTCGGCAAACGCTACGGCCCTTCTGTCCCAGAGGTGCGCGGTTTGTACGTTTCCGGGGATTGGACGGGTCAAAGCGAAGTATTAGTCGATGCGGTTTTTGCCAGCGCGAAGCGGGCTTCCGAGGAGATTCTGCGAGAATACAACAATGCGGAGGGGCGTGCAAACGGTGGAAGTGGAAGAGCTGTATAAAAGTCTGGGGCCTTCGCTGATTTCTCTTGCTTATCGTATGATGGGCAGTATGATGGATGCCGAAGATATCGTTCAAGAAACGTTCCTTTCGATAGAAAAGGTTCCCGCCGATACGGTTAGGAATGCGAAGGCTTATTTGTTCAGGAGTGTGAGCAACCGGTGCATAGACCGGTTGCGGGCGCAAAGCAAGCATCGTGAAACATATGCAGGACCTTGGCTTCCGGAACCGATTGTGAGCGGGGGAGACGGACAAACCGACCCTTTGGAAGGATATATTCGGAAAGAAACCATTTCGATGGCCTACTTGCTCTTGATTCATCAGCTTTCATGGACCGAGCGGGTTGTATTCCTGTTGCGAGAGGTCCTGCAATTCGAATATGAGGAAATAGCGGAGATCGTCGACAAAAGCAGTACGAATTGCAGGCAAATATTTCGTCGGGCCAAAAGGAGCTTGGGCAAAATTCCTCAAGTGAACGTCGGCATAGAGCGAAACACCATCCATTTGATTGAACAGTTTGCGCAAGCCCTTTTGAGTGGGGATATGAAAATACTGCTCGAAACGCTAACTGCGGACACGATCCTCTATATGGATGGTGGAGGCAAAGTGAAAGCCCCCTTGCGTCCGCTGTTTGGCCATGATCGAATCGCCCGTTTTTTTATCGCTATTCTTCCGGAGTTCCCTCCGGATTTCTCTTTTACGCTTCGCGAACTGAATGCCCAGCCCGGATTGGTGTTTTATGCAGGCGAGCAGCTCTTTGCTACGATTTCTTTCGATATTCAGAATGATCGGATTGTGAACATGTATGCTGTCTTGAATCCCGATAAGCTAAAAAGTATCATGCGTTTTGTCAGCAATTCAGATAAGGCACCCCAATTGATTAAATCTATCTCTTGGCTTCTATCATGATATGACCGAGAGATAAACAAAGCAGCATGGAGCGTACGTTCTTAATCATTGGAAAACTCTCTGCGGACGTTCAATTTTGAGCAAAGCCTATGAAAAAGAAAAAGATCGCCCACAATGTTGCGGGACGATCTTTCTTTTGTCTTTAGCGGCATTGTAAGGCTATATGACCCTTATACAGAACGCGTTAAGGTGTTTGTTAGAATGTGATTCCTTTTGAAATGTTTTGGAACCCTTGAACAGAAATATGCGGATGATAACGGCCATTTTGTCTGTTAACAGAAGAACAGTTGATTGCAAGGGTAGGTTAGTGCATTAGGAAAGAATAGAAGCACATTTTGGCAAGTGCCTAGCACAGAGAAATTCCAGAAAAATATAGTGTAATAGGCTCACATAAATATTTCATAAAGGAAGTGGCCCTATTGCCAGGATTTGAAAATAAGATATGGGGTTTTCGGTATCATGATTTTATCAGAGACCCATGTTGTTCAAGGGTTTTGGGACAATGTGTTCCTTGTCCAAGGAGAAGATACAATGACCTTTCATTCTACATTGGATTTAATCATCCAGCGGTAAACCGATCTGCACAGGCAACGATCTATTCATGTGCAGCACCTGCTGTACAGGCTGCCTATAGTATCTTAACTGGTGCATGTGGTGCTGCTGGTGGACCTTCGCCTGCTTGTGCCGCTGCAGTGATTGCTGCAATTCCAGCCGCTAACAACGCAGCAAGAACAACGTTTAGAACATGTATGGCTAATACAGATGTACCAGAAAGTTTGTATAGGCAAGTCAATATAGGAATCTATCATAGGAGAACAACTCTCTAATCCACATTAACAACACAAAACACCTCCTAATCATAGGAACCACATACGATTAGAAGGTGTTTTCCATTTGCTTCTACTAAACAGCCGTTACTTAATATTATCCAACACACTTTTCATAACCTGCGGCGAGTCCTGGCGATCGAACAAGTTATACCGTTCCTTAACCGCTTGATATACCTGCATGAGCGCTTTCTGGCTCTTGGTTTTCCGGTATTCCTGCACGAGCTTTGCAAAGGAAGGGTGCCGAATCACATCGTTTCGCCAGTCCCACACACGCGGTTTTAGAACTTCACGCCGCACTTGTTCGACCATCCCGATCAACTTCGGGCCAAGATCGGTACTTAGCTGAGCTGCTGCTTTTTTCACTTCAGGACGATCGAGCAACATGACACCGTCGGGAAGGGAGTAAAGGGGCTTGTTATTCACATACAAGAATTCTTGAGAGCGATTGGCAACAGCCTCTGACAGACGGTCTTGTTTGACTTCGAACTGAAAGTACTCCCGCTCTGTCCCATTGAATTTGCTCGGGAAAAACAAATAAATGAAATCGAAGACGCCATGATAGTAAAACTGCTGATCCGGATAAATGTATCCTTTGGCATCGACTTGAAATCCCGGGAGGCCCGCCTCGATGGCCCAGCGAACTGCTTCGCTTTGGCTGTCCTTCGGGGCAACACTGCCCTTGTAAGGTCTCGCGTTTTTGTATATGCGATACAACGTGTCCGCAACAAATTGCTTTGTAATCGATTGACTGTTCCATTCCTCCGGCTTTACAAATCCGGCCTGAACCAGTGCTTTTATGCGCGAGTCAAGCTCAATCTGCCCCCGTTTTTTTCTGAATTCCGCATATTGTTCCCATTTTTCGGATGCTGCCAGCTTGGCGATTTGCTGTTTTATAGTCACGGGGTCGTAGCCTGCGGGGTATACAGGTTCTAACACCCCTATGTGATTAAAGAGCTCGAGCAAATATCCGTTTCTGGATAAATACATTTCATCTATCATAAACGAGCGAATGGAATCAGTGCCGTATAGATCTGCTACAATCTCGTATATATCCATCCGGTTTTTTTCTACAAGAGCAGCATCATATGGATTTTTGACCTGCAGGGAATCTTTCAGAAGGGAATAAAGCAGTTCCACTTCTTCCAGTGTGTTGATAGTGGGCATCTTGTAAGTGACACGATATGTATGCGTCCCTGATGGAGCTGCTTGAATGGCTGGCACGAATGAACCAGATAACAGCATGACGGTGATCATGGAAGCCAGAATGCTTTTTTTCATCGGTTTTGGTTCCTCCCTCTTTTATCCATTACGAAAACGCTTCATTGCATGCAAATGTTTCCTTTTTCTTCCTATTTTTCTCACGGAGCTTGCGTAAAGCGTCGATAAAGCTGTTCACTAAAAACGATTCGTTGGGTTTGAGAGGATCTGACCTCCATGATCGTGAGCAACTACCAGACTGATCAGTTTGCTTCATCATCCTTCGAAAGACGCGCCATGATTTCGCCCCATGGAGCTTTGCCCAGAACCTTGAATCCTAATTTTTCATAAAGAGTAGCAGCTCCTTGGTTGTCAGGGTGATAGGCGACCATGATATCTGTGGTATCAGGCTTTGCTTTTATTCTGGCAATGACCTGTTTCATGGTTTCCATTCCGTAACCTTTGCCTTGGTGACGGGAATCGATCATCAGCCGATAAATCCAGTATTGCGAATCGTCAGGATCTATCCCAAACATCACAAATCCAACCATGCGTTCATCTTTGTAGACAGCCAGTGTTTCGAAATTCGGCAAAAATTTTGACTGTGCCAAGGAATACACATTTGAAGCGATGAATTGTTTTTGGTCCTCACGGGGCTGCAGCTCAATGCATTCTTCCCAGTTTTCAGAGGTTACTTCTTTGAGAACAAGATTCACGGCGATATCTCCTTTTGTTTCATTTAGGAAAATTATACCATACGGCTTCGCTGTCGAAATTGGATTTTTACGAAATGTGTATTTTGAAAAGTTCAACCACTTGCAATAAGATCGCCACCATCGAAACACATCTTTCTGAGATTCAAAAACCAATCTGTGGACGTCTCCTTTCTCTTAATCACAACCTGATATCATTTCTCAAATTTTCCGGCTTATTAATAGCATTTAGCAATCCATTTAATAGCAAATATTTAATTCTATATATAATAGTGTTACACTATTACTTAGGTTATCAATCATGCAGAAAAGGTGTGTGAACAGGTCGCACCCTGGCTTGCTGTGGAGCCTAAGCAGGAGGGCCTACATCTTTTCTTCAAATATTAGCGAGGTAGGACGGTAAACATGAGCGACAGACAAACCAAAACAGACGTTATCTTAATTGGTGCCGGAATCATGAGTGCAACGTTGGGAACACTGCTGAAAGAATTGATACCGGATTGGAACATTACAGTGTTTGAAAAGCTTGCAAGCCCAGGAGAGGAAAGCTCTAACGAATGGAATAATGCAGGAACGGGGCATTCAGCACTGTGCGAGCTTAACTACACCGTCGAGAAACCGGACGGATCCATTGATATCAGCAAAGCTGTAAAAATTAATGAACAGTTTCAGGTTTCAAGACAATTCTGGTCTTATCTTGTAAACAGCAATCTGATCCGCAATCCGCAGGACTTTATCAGGCCGTTGCCTCATTTGAGCCTGGTGCAAGGTGAAAAGAATGTATCGTTTCTCAAAAAACGTTTTGAAGCGCTGTCAAACAATCCCCTGTTCAAAGGGATGGAATACTCCGAAGACCCTCGAAAACTGATGGAATGGATTCCGCTAATTATGAATGGGCGGGTATCGAATGAACCGATTGCGGCAACAAAAATCGACTCTGGAACAGATGTCAACTTCGGTGCTTTGACACGGATGTTGTTTGACCATCTGAAAAGGAAAGACGTCGATATCCACTTCAAGCATAATGTTGATGATATTAAACGCAACCGCGACGGCCTGTGGGAATTGAAAGTGCGAAATCTCGACAGCGGCACCGTTGAACGCCATACGGCCAAATTTGTGTTTATTGGCGGCGGTGGAGGAAGCCTGCCTTTGCTGCAAAAATCCGGTATTCCTGAAGGGAAACATATCGGAGGCTTCCCGGTAAGCGGTCTGTTCATGGTTTGCAAGAATCCGGATGTGATCGAGCAGCATCATGCCAAGGTATACGGGAAAGCCAAGGTTGGCGCGCCGCCAATGTCTGTTCCGCATCTGGACACAAGATATATCGACAATAAAAAATCGCTGCTCTTTGGGCCGTTTGCCGGTTTCTCGCCGAAGTTCCTAAAAACCGGTTCGATGTTTGATTTGCTCGGTTCCGTAAAACCGGATAACGTCTTGACGATGCTGGCAGCAGGGGCAAAAAACGTTCCCTTGACCAAATACCTGATCCAGCAAGTGATGCTGTCCAAGGAACAACGCATGGAAGAGCTGCGCGAGTTTATCCCGAACGCGAAAAGCGAGGATTGGGATATTGTCGTAGCGGGCCAACGTGTGCAGGTGATCAAAGATACGCCTACTGGCGGCAAAGGAACGCTGCAATTCGGTACGGAAGTAATCTGTGCAGCGGATGGCTCGATCGCCGCATTGCTCGGCGCTTCTCCGGGGGCTTCTACCGCTGTTTCCGTCATGCTGGACCTGATGAAAAGATGCTTCCCGCAGCATATCAATGAGTGGGAACCGAAAATAAAAGAAATGATTCCTTCTTATGGTATATCCTTATTGGAGCACCCGGAACTTATCCGTGAAATTGATTTTTCCACAGCGCAGACGCTTGGTCTGCACAGTGAACTGGCTCTCGTCTAGCAGACGGTCGAAAAATAGAAGGAAAGAAACGGCCTTTGTCCCGAATTGCATGGGGTGAAAGGCCGTTTCGTTTTGCCTGCAGTTTTCGGCAACGGGTTGAAGGATAGAACTCTACACTGCATGAGAGCTCGGGCTTGAGTATGACTAAGCAGGAATATACAAGTAAACGTCAAAGTATACTAAGGCCAAGAAACTAAGGAACGGGATGTTAAGATGGAAAAATTACGTGATCAGGATGTTAGAGAGGCGTTATTGGAAGATCTCTCGAAAATTTACAAGGATGAACCTAATACACGTATAATTAATGAATTAGGGATTGATTTTGGAGCCTCTAGGGTAGATATTGCTGTTGTAAACGGAATATTACATGGGTATGAAATTAAGAGTGAAAGTGATACTCTCAAACGATTGCCAAAGCAAATGGAATATTATAATAGGCTTTTTGAAAGGCTAACTATTGTTATTGATGAAAAATTTTATGATGACATTCAAAAAATCGTACCAAACTGGTGGGGTATCACCATTGTTAAGAAGAGATCAGGCAAGGTTTTGTTCATTAAGAAAAGAAAGGGACGTATGAGAACGTCCCAAGATAAAGAATTGCTATTAAAACTTCTCTGGAAAGATGAATTGGAGAAACTTGTTGATGTTCTTGGTTATCCCAAGAAAATGAAGCAGCTACGAAAAAAGAAACTCTTAGAATTGTTTTTACAGGAAAAAGATATTAACGTAATTCGGCAGTTTGTATATCATTCACTCAAGACTCGCGAACACTGGCGATAGCCCAAAGGTATTTTGAAGTTGATCAGTTACAAACTCGATGTGATGGTTAATTCCTATTTCGATTGGTTTTCCATGGTTTGTAATCTCTAGTTTGCCTAATGAACAATTAAGAATTGCTTTGTCACCAGCTGAAAAATGTTCACCTGAGTAATAATCGCTTGTCACTATAGTTTTACAAATATTAACAAAGGTTTCAACACCATTGTCCCCTAACAGAGTTGATTTACCTATTACGTAAAAGTCGTTAGTGGTGTAGAAAATCTTTAAATATGTGTTGTAGTAATCAATTATCTTACCTTCTTCTGGTTCGGGTGCCAGGCGAACAGTATAGTCAGCATAGTTTAATTCTGGAAACTCGTTCAGTAATTTTATATAAGTGTTAAAGTCATCTCGTGGTGCAGCCTGTTTTACGGACATAGCCGAAACATCGTCACTGTTAGCTGGACATGAGGTTAGTGCCAATATAACAGATGATTTTTTTAGTTGAGAGTAGGTTTTTAAAGCACTTCTAATCCTATTAAATCCTTGATATTTTTCAGCGAAATCAACAATAACAAATATTTTTTCCACATCATTAAATTTTGTTTCGAGCAACTCTTCGATCCTTTTGTAAATAAATGGATCAAGTGTACTATCAAAAGTATTGCAACGAATACGAACTGCAACCTTTTTTAATTCAAGGTCCTTGATCGAGTTTATCCACCATTCCGGAGAGTCATGATGGAAGCATGGGATGAAATTTAACTCTTTTTCGAGAAATCTACTTGCACAATAGCTAATAATGTTTTGAGAATCATCTGTAATTAGCTCTTCATCTGGATTGCCAATAATATCGTAAGACTGTCTAAAATCGTAAATAAACTCTCTATTCTCTACTTTTTCATAAAAGTATGAACCTAAGGTTTTAAACGATGTCCACCAAGTTTGTTTATTTTTAGAACTAATTCGTTTAGATTCAATAATTGGGACTATTGAATCTTTTGTAGCACTTTTAAGATTATGATATGCATTCATCTCGGAAGCAGAGTGCCTTAAAATTGGATAGTAGAACATGAAATCCCCTCCCTAAGACCTAGTTTAGTATGACTATGTTCTCTCTTAGTTGACAGAATCCTTCCAAATGTCGGAAAATGTCGGAAGAATAATATAGGAAATTGGGTAAGTTCGTCAAGTAATTGTAGTGGAATGTGAGTGTATTAATTTAAAAAAAGGGTAACAACAATGTAGTTCTTGATTTAGCTCAATTGGGAGAGCACCATCTTGACAGGGTGGGGGTGGAGTCTTAATAATGTCTGGATCACCGTTAAGACTCCATCCCTTGTTACTCGAGGTTCTACTAAATGTTTAACAATATATTATTCCTGATTTAATTAGGCCAAAACAAAAACTTATTCTCCATTCACCCAAACTTCCTCCGAATCCCGCCGAGAAAAGCCTGAACCGCCGGAGCCAAATAACGATTCCGCATAAACATCAAATAAACGGTCCTCTCCAATGCCGGGGAATCAATCGCCTTCCACACGATAGACGGGTCCGTCGATTCAGCCAAATAATTTTCGGGAATAATCGTGACGCCCAAATTTTCCCTCACCAAGGTCAAGGCAGTCTCAAACCGTTCAATTTCAAACTTAATGTTCGGCGTCACCTGTTCAATGGAAAAGGCTGTTACAATATCCTCCCTCGTCTGAAAACCTTCCGTGCTAATGATAAAGGGCTCACTTTCCAGCTCGTGCAAAGAAACCGTTTCTTTATGCGCCAAAGGATGATCCTTGTGCAGCACGAGCACCAATCGTTCATCGTACAACGGGATCGATTCGATATCCTCCTCATGTACATACTGGTTCGTAATGAGCAGGTGCGTATGATACTTCCGCAGCGACTCCTTCACAGCCTTTCCGCCCAGCACTTCGATCAGCTTGATGTTGATGGAAGGATAACGCCCTTGATACTCACGGATCACTTTCGGAATCCAATGCTTCACCGACTCGATGATGCCGACAATCAGCTCGCCGCTGCCGGTGAGCTTTACTTCTTCCATTTCCTTTTTCAACATATCCATTTGGGAAAGCAGCGAAATCGCTTTTTTATAGAAAATCTTCCCAGCGTCCGTCAGCTCCATTTTTCTCGTGTTTCTTTCAAGCAGGGGAGAGCCGACCTCTTGCTCCAGATTTTTGATGGCGTTGCTCAGCGAAGGCTGTGAAATATGCAGCTTTTGCGCGGCTTTGGAGTAGCTCAGTTGATCGGAGACGGTTACGAAATAATACAATTGTTTGATATCCACAATAAATTCCACCTCTATTTATAGTTTGAAACTATAAAATTATTTAAATTATATATTAGAAATAATAAGTATGTCATTATATAATCAAAAAAACACATATACTTAAAAGGTTCAGAAAGGATGAAAAGATTGCCTACGAAAGTTTCAGCTGATGTATGGACCGGCCGGACTGATCATACGGAAAGAAGAAGCAGTTTTCGCTACCACCAGGTTGTGGAATTGGTGGATCTGGATCAATGGCAGCCTTCCGCGGACAACACATGTGCGATGATTGGGTTTGAATGTGAGGAAGGAGTTCGGCGCAATCAAGGACGAGTAGGCGCAGCCAAAGCTCCGAACGCAATTCGGCAAGCGCTTGCAAGCCTTCCCTGGAAGCTGCAGGAAGGCAACCGCATCGTCGATGTCGGTAATATTCGCTGTGAAAATGAAAAGCTCGAAGAAGCCCAGGAGGAATTGGGCCAGGCAGTCTCCGATATTTTGTCCAAGTCGGCGGTGCCGATTATTTTAGGCGGCGGACATGAAACGCTGTATGGCCATTATTTGGGCGTCCGCAAACACACCGGAAAAGAAGCTTCGCTCGGAATCATTAATATCGATGCTCATTTCGATTTGCGCTCCTATGAAAGCCAGCCTTCCTCCGGGACGATGTTCCGACAAATCCTGGAGCATGACAAAAACAGCCGATATTTTGTCCTCGGGATCCAGCGTTTCGGCAATACGCAGGAGCTGTTTGACAAGGCGGACGAACTCGGTGTCCGGTACGTGTATGAAGAAGACATGACCGCTGAACAGATGGACGACATTATCTCCGAGCTAAAAGAATTCATCGAAAAACACGATCATGTCATGCTCACGCTTTGTACCGATGTGTTAAATGCGGCGTTTGCGCCGGGAGTGAGCGCTCCGTCGCCTTTCGGATTGACGCCAATGGTTGTCCGCAGCTTGATCCGCACCGTTGCCACTCATAAGAAAACGCTTTCTTTTGACATTTGCGAAGTGAATCCGGTTTTGGATGAAAACGGCAGAACGGTAAAATTAGGTGCTTATCTGACAAACGAAGCCATCATGGGATTCTTAGGGGGACACAACGATGACGTTGGCACTTAATCAAGTCAACACGATTTTTCTCGCAGTAGCTCTGCTCGTATTGGGAACCTTCCTCGTAAAAAAGGCCGGATTCCTGCAAAAGTTCTGTATTCCCGCACCCGTCGTCGGAGGGCTGTTGTTTGCGATCATCGCAACGGCCTTGAAGGCGACAGGCGTTTTGGAAATTACCTTGGATACTTCCCTGCAAAGCCTGTTCATGCTCACGTTCTTCACGACAGTAGGACTGGGAGCGAGCTTCAAGCTCATCAGACTGGGCGGCAAGCTGCTCGTCATTTACTGGATTGCATGCGGATTCCTCGCTTTGATGCAAAACGTGATTGGCGTCTCCCTGGCTTCGCTGTTCGGCATTCATCCGCTGATCGGGATGATGGCAGGCGCGGTTTCCATGGAAGGCGGACACGGAGCGGCAGGTGCCTTTGGACAAACCCTCGAAGACATGGGGATCCAATCCGCACTGGCCATCGGGATTGCGGCAGCTACCTTTGGACTTGTAGCCGGAGGATTGGTAGGCGGACCGACTGTCAAGTACCTGGTCTCCAAATACAATCTGAAACCGACCGAAACAGAAGAAGGAACGGCGAAGGTAGAAGAAAAAGTCGAACCGATTACGACAAACGTCTTCTTCATTCAGGTACTGCTCATCACGTTCTGTATGGCATTGGGAACGTATTTGGGCGAGCTGTTCTCAACGGCAACCGGTTTTGTTCTTCCCGGTTATGTAGGAGCGATGTTTGTGGCGGTTATCGTGCGCAACATCGTTGACAAATTCAAACCGGCAGCTATCGACATGAAAAGCATCAATCTGATTGGCGACGTGACGCTTGGCATCTTCCTGTCTATGGCACTTATGAGTATCAAATTGTGGGAAGTGGCCAGCCTTGCGCTGCCAATGCTGGTGATCGTGCTGGTGCAAGTTGTCTTTATCGTCCTGTTCGGTGCCTTCGTTTTGTTCCGGCTGCTTGGCAAAGACTATGACGCCGCGGTAATGGTCGCAGGGTTCACAGGACATGGACTTGGAGCTACACCGAATGCGATGGCGAATATGGCCGCGGTGACCGAGCGCTTTGGGCCTTCGCGAAAAGCTTATCTGGTCGTCCCGATTGTGGGTGCCTTTCTGATCGATGTGTTCGGCATGCCGATCATTATTACGACGATCAATTTGTTCAAGTAAATTGCACGGTAAAGTCCTTCCACGCTGGAATTGTCCGGCTGGAAGGATTTTTTTGCTTGCAGCAATGCTTTGGAGAGCGGGGAGAGCCTTCTTTTGGGCCCTCCAACGTTGTATGTCCTTTTATAACCTGGATGGGGCAAGGATTTCGTTTTGAGAAAACAAGCTTGAAAGGAAAATGGAATTCGGCAAGAATGAAATACAGATAATACCATAGGAAGGGAATTTCGAGCTGCTCGCGGTTGTGCCAGCAGCAAACAAAGGCAAATGTTATAGGACGTGACGCAGATGATTGAAGTAGCCGCGGCAATTATAGGAAATGAACAAGGACAGATATTGATTGCAAAGCGCAAAAAGGGAAAGTCTCAGGAAGGAATGTGGGAATTTCCCGGCGGCAAAATCGAGGAGGGCGAAAGCGTTGAGGCTTGCCTGAAAAGGGAATTGCTGGAGGAAATGAAGATCGAAATCGATCCGTACGAGCCCTTTGCCGTGAATGACTATCGATACGGCTCCACACATATTCGTTTGATAGCATACAAGGCGCTATACGTTGGCGGTGAAATCGTTCTGACAGATCATGATGAGTTTCGCTGGGTGCATCCCAGTGAACTTCATGAGTATCCGTTTGCGCCGGCAGATCTGAAGTTTGTGCAAATGCTGCAGGAGACCGTATAATCGCTTGAAGGCCAAAATCCCTGGCTTGTTTTTTTTACTAAAGAAAAAACGCCTCCAAAACAGGCGTTTAATTAAGGAAAGCTATGCTACTTGGTCAGCCACTCTTTTACGGACAAGGTAGAAGAACCCGATTTGATCAAGGGATCGGCGTTCCCGATGGCAATGGCTTCTTCCAGCGATTCCGCCTTGATGAGGTATGCTCCGCCTGAAACATCGCTAAAAGGTCCGTATAGTTCCAGGCGGTTGTTTTGCTTTAATTGTTCCAAATGTTCGTAATGTCCCGGAATGTCGGCTGAATTGAAGCTTTCGGTTCGATTCGTTATGAGCAAATATCGGTTCATGGTTTCTCCTTGTGAAACAGTTTTTAGCGTTATTGTAACACAAGTTTCTCAGGTTTTTGCTGGAGAGCTTGAGAGAATGGTTATATATTCCAATCGCCAAGCATGATGCACCTTGTAAAAAAACCGGTTCGTTAACATGTCATTGAGGTTCAGGAATCTATTGAATGTGGTAGAGTCTATCAGTCTGTTTTATTGGCTTTTCCCACTCGGATGGTATCGAGGATGGCATACTGCTGCCGTGAATCTCGGGATTACGAGATATAACCGGCACCGGTGCGGTCTATGGACAGCTTGCAGGAGCATACGATGGAATGTCAGGAGCCGCCAAGGGTGCTCCAAAAAATGGTTAAATAAGGAAATCATATCGATACTTAAGTATGGTGGTTTGAACATTGAAAATACAATACGTTCAAAAAGAAGTGTTCCTCGGCAATCAAAAGTACTTTTGTCTCACAGTTGATACGGTCAATCTGTATTCATGCGAGTTCGACAAGAATATGTACATGATTTTCGGGGATCAGCGGGCATTGCAGGAGCTTGCTTGCATTTTTCTTCTCGCCAGTCAGAATAGAGACAAAATCATTTATTTGCGCCATACGGATAAGTTTCTGCCCGAAGATTTGCATTCGTTTTCTACAAGCGACAGAAATGATGAATTGGTTTTGCTGCACCATTCTTTGCAGGCGAACACCGGACTCTGGAAGGACCTGAGGGAGCGGTTTCGCACCCAAAAAGGGAACAAGAAAAGCTATACCTGCAACCCGAGAAGGTTTGCCGATCTCGGTCATGACGATTATCAAAAGTTTGCCTTCGCAGAAAACAAAGACAAGATATTGGTCAAAAGCAAATATGAAACGCTGTTTTTGATTGGCAGCAAAAGCGTATTTGAAGTGGCTTCCGGCTTGTTTGAGCCGCTTTCCAGAGCTGGTGCAGGAGAATATCGAAGAAATGGCGGACACGCTCATGTGCATCTCGACATTTTTACAGGAAAGCACCAGGGGTTATGCGTCGATTACTACGACAAGGCATTATGGAACAAAAAATAATGGATTCAGGGAAAGGTAGGAAACCGCACAAATGTCAAATCTGTTGAACGAATTAGCCAATGCCGAAAGCAAAACGCTGCGCCCAGAGATTCTCGAACAGCTTAAAGTGATTTCCGGCAAGATTGTCGCCTGTGACCCTCTTATTTCCCGGCATACCCCATTTGAGAGGACTATTCAGCCAGGTGCGTACCCGGTCATTGCCTGGTGGCACGTGGAAGAAAACTGCATCGCAGGAGCTGAACTGAAGCTTTCCGAGTCCCGGCCGGTTCGTTGGGAAATGGCTACAGTGCCTGGGCAGAATGTAGAAGAACTGGAAGAGGGGTATATATTCGGCTACCCGGTTGATACGGGCCTCGGATGTTTTGCTGATTTAAAAGCGATCGAGAAAATGGACGAGCTGGAGGAAAAGCTGCAAAGCGAACGCGGCGAGGATTTTATCAGCTTATACGACGACTTGATCGATGACTTGATGACCGAGCATGACGATGAATGGTGCAATGCGGTTACAGACGAGGATGCGGGACTCAATGTAATTATTTTTCGCTCAGGATACGGAGACGGCTTTTACGCTACTTATTGGGGGATTGACGAAAGCGGAAAAATTGTTTCGCTCGTAACCGATTTCCAGGTCATCTAACAAGCGATTGAAATAGAGAACAAGCTCGCTTGGCTCAAACAAAATGGCTACCAAACATTGTTCCTCCATTAGTAACAGCGACAAACGACATGAGCAGTCGCGTGATGAAAGGAGAGTCTTCGACAGAAAGCAAAGAAAGGAGCAAGTCTATGAATTTTCAACTGAAGGAAGCCATTGAAATTCTTGAGCGAACGCCACAGGCTTTGGAGCATTTCTTGTCCGGTGTATCCAATGGATGGCTGCAATGCAATGAAGGCGAAGGAACCTGGAATGTCTCCGAAGTGATTGAGCATCTGATAGAAGGAGAAAAACACAATTGGATACCGAGACTGGAATTTATGCTTCAGGAAGGAGAGGGGAAACCGTTTCCCCCGTTTGACCGTTATTCGCACTTGAATGAAAAGCTTGAACGATCGATTGAACAAAAGCTGCTGGAATTTACAATGATCCGAATGCAAAATATCGCCAAACTAAAGGAGCTTGTTGAACCGGAAGCGCATCTTGAGGTGACTGGCTCTCACCCTGCATTCGGTACAGTGAAGGTCCGAGAACTGCTGTCTACGTGGGTTGTTCACGATTTGACACATATAGCGCAAATCGTACGGGTAATGGCTGAAAGGTACAGAACGGACGTGGGGCCTTGGAAAGAGTATTTGGGCATATTGAAATAGCGAATTGCCTGTAAACGTGTAAGGACTGGAAAAAGGTCGTTCCATCAGAGAAAATTAACTTTCGATAGCAGACATCCTTTTGAAGCTGGTCTAAGCTAGGCTTGCCCGTTGTAAAGTCTTCTTTTCCGTTGATGGAACGCCGTGTGCGATGAAAGTCGCCCGCACGGTGTAGGCTCGAACGAAGCTCCTCGCAAGAAGAAGGAGATAAGTCGAGAATAGCGAAGAACCAGCGCCCATTTCAAATTTGCATGTCTTTGGCGTAACAAAACGCGCAGACGGTTCCGTAGTTGTCTTTTTAACCTTTGCGGAGCCTGCCGGTGCTGCCTCGGTTGCCTTTCAGTACTCTACAGACCAGGATACATGGGTAGATGCAGAGCCAGACAGACCTGTTACGTCCACAACAAGCTACCTGAACATCCGGCTGCCCGATCGTGCTTCCGGTTTGTATTATTTCCGAATCATCGTCGAAGAGGGCAAGCGTGCTGGAGTATCCAATGTGGCGAGTGGAAATATTTAGCAAAATCAGGGAGCAGCCATCAACGGCCCTCGGGGTAGCCCGGGGGTTTTTTCGTATTTCTCGAAGAAGATAAAAAAGGAAATTTTATATTTATTGAAACATTTTTTGCCAATTAATCGTAACTATAAGTAGAGATACCCAAAAACTGGAGAAAGCGAGGGAGAGAGAATGAGAGAGCTTCATGCCGATGTTGTGATTATTGGCGGGGGAACAGGCGGATGTGCAGCAGCTCTGGCCGCAGCCAAATCAGGAAAATCAGTCATTATGACGGAGGAAACGGAATGGATTGGCGGCCAATTTACCAGTCAAGCAGTGCCGCCGGATGAGCATCCCTGGATTGAACAGTTTGGCTGTACGCGCAGCTATCGCACATTCCGCAACAGTGTCCGCGATTATTACCGCAATCACTATCCGATGACGGCCGAGGCGAGAGCAATTCCCAATCTGAATCCCGGCAATGGCTCCGTCAGCCGTCTCTGCCACGAGCCGCGGGTCGCTCTGGCTGTTTTTTATCAGATGCTCGCTCCGTATATAAACAGCGGGAGATTGACTGTTCTGACCAACCACAAGCTTCATTCCGTCTGTGTGGACGGCGATGAGGTGCTGTCCATCGTTGTAGAAGATACAAGGCATCATGAGCAGATCGAACTCGCGGCTCCCTATTTCCTGGACGCTACCGAATGCGGCGACGTGCTTCCTCTGGCAGGCGTGGAATATGTGCTCGGAGCAGAATCGGTGGAGGAGACAGGCGAGCCAAACGCCGTCGTCGGTCCGCCGCAGCCAAACGATATTCAGGCATTTACGTACTGCTTCGCCATGGATTATCTGGAGGGTGAAGACCATACGATTGAAAGGCCGGAAACCTACGGCTTCTGGAGAAGCTACAAACCGGATTTCTGGCCGGACAAGCTGCTTAGCTGGACAGGCTCCAATCCGCGAGACACCACGCAAGCTGTACGATATGAGCTGTTTCCGGGAACCGAGTATTTTCCGTTATTCACGTATCGCCGGGTAGCAGACCCCAAAATTTTCCGGGACGGCTTGTACAAAAGCGGGGTTTCCCTCGTCAACTGGCCGCAAAATGACTACTGGCTGGGCTCTATCATTGATGTACCGGAAGAAGAGCGGCAGCGCCACCTTTACATGGCTAAGCAACTGAGCATGTCGCTTCTGTACTGGATGCAGACGGAGGCTCCTCGACCGGATGGAGGACAAGGATACCCCGGGCTGCGTCTCCGCAAGGATGTCGTCGGAACAGAGGACGGGCTTGCCATGTACCCGTATATTCGCGAATCCCGGCGGATCAAGGCTGAATTCACTGTACTTGAGCAGCATGTCAGCGCGGCATGCCGTCAAACGGGGAAGGCGGAACCATTCCATGATTCCGTCGGTGTGGGGAGCTATCGCATCGATTTGCATCCGAGTACCGCAAACCGCAATTACGTCGATGTCTCCACCTATCCATTCCAAATTCCGCTGGGCAGCCTCATCCCGGTGCGCGTGAACAACCTTTTGCCTGCAGCGAAGAACCTCGGCGTCACCCACATCACCAATGGCTGCTTCCGGCTTCATCCGGTGGAGTGGAACGTCGGCGAGGCTGCCGGATATTTGGCGGCATACTGCCTCGAATACGGCCTGACCCCTCGGGCTGTCCGCAATACGCCTGCGGAGCTGCAAAAGTTCCAGGCATTCTTGTATTCGGAAGGTGTGGAGTACTTCTGGCCGACGATGTACGCGGTGTAGACGAGGATCAGCGAGTGGTTCAGCGGTAAACGAACTGGCAACGCAAATAATCCCGATCAAGTCTTCCGAGTCCGGTATTGCGCCGGACTCGTTTTTTCATTAATAGGGAACCGGAAGGATAAAAGATAGAAGTATGAGAAACAGCCAGATGGCCTCTAGTGCCTCGGATTTTGAAACGGCTTGAAACGGTGGGACTCATTGGTCTTTTTCTGCAATGGGGGATAGAGGGAAGTGTAGTCGGATTAGAGTAGGTGCTTCAGTATTTTAATAGGAGAGGGGTAGCCGTACAAATAGCCTTACCTGTCCTTGCCATCCGTGAACATTCTTACGAGCTGCACAGATGCAATTAACGATAAAATCCAGGCAATGGCCGCCAGTCCGCTGTCCAACGAATGGCCTGTTGTAGCACTTGCCAGCGAATAGATCGCAACGGCCCCAAAAAGAACCATCAGCATTTTTAAAATTTGCATGAATCCTCCTATTTTTGCGGGAATCAGGTACGAATCATCCTGTTTGGATTAGATAGGGAAGCGACCCCGTTTAGCAGACCGCGATGTATTTACTTGCGTTAACTCACTGTTTTTTTATTATTTTACAAAAAAGGAAATAAGGATACAAACTGGACCTAAGAAAAAAGCTGACACTTTCGAGAGTGTCAGCTTCCGTCTGGCGGTGACATGGGCAGTCTGGCCGTCCCCAAAGCCTAGCGAACTCGTATAGCTTATTTGCCGTCAATGATGGGAACAAGCCCATCCATCTTGATTTCCTGAAAGTCGATTCTCTCCGTGTCGACCTGGTAAGCATCCTTTTTCGGAACAGAATATGTGCGAATGAAGGAGCCGTTTTGAAAAATTTCATTGTCGTAATTCAAGCCGTCTACTTTCAATACGGTTTCTTCCGACAATGCCTCTCCTGGCAGCAGCACATGCAGCTTTTGATCTTTGTAGTAAGCCTGGAGGATTCGGCCGGTCTTGTTTCCAAACGGCGCTTCCAGCGGGAATTGCCCGCTTCGCTCCAGCGTAAAATGGCCTGTTTTCATTGTTGAAACGGTTGCACCATCAAACTTCAGAGACAGCTTTTGCGGAACATCGCCATAGTACAGGGAAGGAATCATATCCAGATAGAAGGAGTCAGCCATATGTCTATACCCCTGAATGGGGTTGCCGTCAGTTGCCGGCTTGTACTCCCTTCCCTGGTCATCCACCAGACGGGGATTGATCAAGCTTTGGAGTTCAAAGCCTTCCTTCGTTTTTGCCTGCAGATGTACCCGCGTAAGGGTCGGCGTCATTTCTATTTCTTTCATGGCGAGTTCGCGAAGCAGGTCCTGTTTCCCGAGCTGGGGCTGGTTGTTCGTAGCTGTCGGCTGAATGCTTTTCTTTGCCGAGACGACTTCCTCCGGCAAGGGCAGGGGGACTTCCACGAGCACCTCTTCGCCATTGTGGGATTGTTTCACGAGCTGGATGGGCAGAGCCGGGTTTGGCTGTTTCAAAAGCGCATCCATGTCGTCGTCATCCATCATGTATCTCGACTTGAAAATAAGATAGTGGGTACCGTCGATTTGCTTCCATTCGTAGGACGTGCCACCTGTTTTCCCGATTTTTCCAATAGCGGTAGTCAGTTTTGCAAAAACGAAATCCGCTTTTTTCTCTTCATCATTTTCGCTTGCGACGTCGTCGATGATTTTCCCCGAGATCAGCATCGTGAAGATGACCCTGCGGTGGTCGATCATCGCTTCCTTGACCTCAACGGTATAACCGTTTTGCTCTTTTTTTACCGAATGCAAAATGGGGTAGCCGTTTCTAAGGGCATTGGCAAAACCTTCGTCAGGGGCCAGCCATTCGAATTTCGCCGTTGACTGGATCGCGTTGTTTTTTACGAATAGGCCTCCAAGGCCAAGTGGATTCCACACGGCTATTACCAGCGCACAGGAAACGGCGGCTCCGGTCATCCAAGCAGCTGTTTTCCACCGGAACTGCCGGTTTCGCTTTTCCACTTTATCCATCACTTTGGCTTCCAGCTCGGACAGGCGGAACGGATATTTTTGACGAAGCTCCTGCTTGGCTGATTCGGCAAATTCTCTCCATACACGATCTTCCTTCATCTTCCGGCCTCCTCGGACATGATCTTTCTCAACTGCTTTCGCGCCCGGCTCAATCTGGTCCGGACAACCTCCTGCGACACGCCCAGGATGTGGGCAAGCTCCTTGATCGTCAAATCCTCGTAGTAGTGCAAGATGACGACCTGCCGATACTTGGGGGCAAGAGACATGACCACTTGAAAAATGTCTTCCCGATGCAGCCTGTCTTCCACTTCCTCCTCGACGCTGTCTTTGGCGTCCTGATCCAGCATGCTGCCCAGACGCTCATCCACCACCGTCCAAATATGGCG
Organism: Brevibacillus sp. FSL K6-6036; assembly: GCF_037964015.1. Lineage (NCBI taxonomy): Bacteria > Bacillati > Bacillota > Bacilli > Caryophanales > Paenibacillaceae > Brevibacillus > Brevibacillus sp. FSL K6-6036. The sequence continues at coordinate 3,392,544 of NZ_CP150173.1, read as the reverse complement.
GAATGACCAGGAGCGAAAGTGCTTTTTCGCTTCATTCATGGCAATCTTGAACAGCCAGTGCTTGATGTCGCCTTCGCCGCGAAAGGAATCCAGTGCGCGATACGCTTTGATAAATACTTCCTGTGTGATGTCCTCCGCAACCGCGTGGTTTTTGACCGTCAGGCAGAGCAGATGGTACACCTTTTCCCCGTATTGCTGCATCAGCCATCTGAGGGTCGCTTCCCGGCTTCTCGTGAGCGTGATCGGCAGGGCTTCCAAGTCGTTCAATTGTTTCACCTCATTTATTGTTCCTACCAAGATTGATCCGGCTGAAGCAGAAAGTGTGACAAGAAACTTCATTTTTATCAGGGAACGAAGCCGGGATCGTTTGTACCCATTTTTTTATTGATTTCCGTTCAACATTTCCGTTTCATTTTACAGACAAAAAATGTCGCACGGTGAAGGAAAATGTAGATGAATCTAGAAAATCTAATCATTAGGATAGATTTTCCAATGCCGAATACTCGAACAGAGGGGAACGAGATTGTTGCATGCACGATTAAAAGTCGCTTTGATCGCCAGTTGTTTTTTGTTTTTGCTGCTGCCGCCATCTTGGGTGCGGGCGGCTACCCATATCGAGGTAGCTGTTGATCAGCTGAATATTCGCAGTTCTCCGGGTACAACCTCCCAAATCGTCGGAACCATCACCAAAGCTACACGGCTGCCGATCATCAAGCAGCAGAAAGACTGGACACAGGTGAAGCTCACGGATGGGAAGACAGGCTGGGTCATCAATAAATACGTCAAAATGATTGAAATTCAGCAACCGAAATATGTTAAGAGCAATGTAGACATGCTGAATGTTCGGGCCGAACCGAATGCGACGGCACAAATTTTGCAAATCATCGACAAAACCGGCGTCTATTTGCAAACCAAAAAGCAGGGAGATTGGGCACAGATCAAGCTGTCTGACAAAGTGAGCGGCTGGGTCAATGCACGTTTTCTAACGGAAACGTCTGCTCCTGCCCCCAAACCGGCACCTGCTCCTGCGCAGCCGCCTGCGACCACGCAACCACCGGCTTTATCGCAGAATCCTGCGACCACGCAACCGCCAGTTTTTTCGCAGAATCCAGCAGCACCGCCAGTGCCAACGCCAATCCAGGCGACGACGCAGCCGCCATTGACGACACAGACTCCTGGTCCGTGGGAAGCACCTGTACCGTCAACAACACCTGCTGTCCCGGCTGCTCCGCCATCCTCATTTACGCCAAGCAACGGACAAGCCTCCGGCACGATTATGCTGTCGGAAGGCTATGTAATATTTAGCGCGCCGGATTTTCTAAGTCCCGTGATCGGCCAGCTAAATGCCGGCACGGCCATCAACCATTACGGATATGCGGATGGCTGGTACAAGATCAGCTTCAACGGCGTCTATGCCTATATTTTCAATCCTGTTGCAGGAGGGCAGCCTGGACAGGGACAGCCGGTCAGCACTCCAGGGGCCGGGGTAAGCACTCCGAATCCGGCGGGACAAGCTCAGGCATCGATTCGCGTAAAAAATCCCGACACGAATTTACGGTCTGGCCCCGGAACCGAGTACGCCGTCATTGGAACCGTTCAGCCCGGTGAAGTATACCCAATCGTGCAGACAGCAGGAGACTGGTATGTGATCCGTCGCGGCGACAATACGACCGCCTATATCGCAGGTTGGGTCGTTGATCGCATTCAGCCGGGAGGCCAGCCGGCGAATGGAACGAACGGCCTTGGCGTCGGATACAACCACGGCATGGTCGGAAATGAGACCGTCTACATCTACCACACACATAACCGCGAGTCGTGGCGAAATGTGGCCAGAAATACACAGGGCAGCTCAGTGGATGACCCCGAGATCAATATTACACTGGTCGGAAAAAGGCTCGGTGAGCTGCTGCAAACAAGAGGCATCCCCACGATGGTGAACCGGGACGACTTTGCGCAAAAGCTCGCGGAGCAAAAGAAAAGCTATTCGCTTTCCTATTCGGAATCGTACAAAGCTGTAAGCGCAGCTGCTGCGACAAGTCCGTACCTGAAATACATTTTCGATATTCACCGCGACAGCGACGAGCCTCGCAGCAAGGTTGCCATTACGTTGAATGGCAAGACGTATTCGCGCATCTTGTTTGTGATCGGGACGGCCAATCCGAACTATTTGGAAAACAAGAAGCTGGCGGAACATCTGCATGCCCGTCTGGAAGCCTCGTATCCCGGCTTGTCGCGGGGAGTTATTCTGAAAGGTTCAAACCAGGGGAATGGCGAGTACAATCAGTCCATTTCCGGGGGAAGCCTGCTTTTGGAATTTGGCGGAACGAACAACACATTGGAGGAGTGTTACAATACGGCAGAAGCGTTTGCCGATGTGTTTTTCAATTACATGCTGGAATCCCAAATCGCTTACCACTAAAAGCACGATTCTTTTCGCAGCATCTGCGGAGAGAATCGTGCTTCTTTTTGCAAGCTGTGAAAATCGTTTGGTCATAAAGGTCAGGGTGTTTACAATCTGCCTGCAGCCAAGCGGCTCTGAGGGTTGCTTGTCGGTCCAGGTGGGTACGGCTATCAGGAGGGTTAAACAACGGCAAAGGCTTCAGTCCAACTGACCGTACTCCTTTACGCGACGCAAAGTGTCTTTCGGGACGAAGAACTCGGCCTTTCCGATGATTATTGTGGAAGCCCTCGGGCCAGAATGGGAAGCCCAGACACCGACAGAGGGAACTCCCAACGGGGAAGGCGCTGCTAGGCCACGAAAGCCTTGGATATTTTTGCAGACAGGGGGGAACAATTTTAGGCAAAACGAGCTGGTGTAAAATGGAATTCAGCCGGAAATGGAGCACCTGCCATGATTTCATTTTTTTTGACTCTGACACGCATGCTGAAAGGCTTGCTGCATGCTTTCAAAGAAAAAGATTTTCAGGTTATTTTTACGCTGGTCGTCCTTTTGCTGCTGTCTGGCACTATTTTTTATCATAATGCGGAAGGGCTTTCCATTCTCGATGCTTTGTATTTTTGTGTGACAACCCTGACGACAGTGGGGCATGCCGGCTTTATTCCGCAAACGAACGAGGGAAAAATATTTACCATGATCTACATTTTTGCGGGAGCGGGACTCACCTTCAGTGTTGTCGGCCGGATCGCCATCGGAATCTACCTCTCCCAGCGAGACAGGAGCAAATAATCTGGAGCAGACGGACCTCATGGCTTTTACGATGAGGTTTTTTCTGTTTCATCTACAGGGGTTGAACGGAAAATCAATGCTCGTCCAAGAGAATTTCCCACCCCCTATTGAAAAGGGAAAAGTAATTCTTGTACACTGTATGTATCAAATTGCAACATGGAGCATGGTGATATGTTGCGCAAAAGAGGGGTTTTTCTTGACTCGTATCCTGGTAATTGCCCCGTATCCGGGGATGCGCGATGTTTTTCTCGAAGTAAAAGAGGACATGCCAAGCGGCGCTCAACTGGATGTGGAAGTAGGCGACCTGTACAAAGGCTTGGCCTTGGCGAAGAGCCTTGAAGAGAACGGATATGACGTGATCATCAGCAGGGGGGCGACCGCTCGCCTGCTCCGAAAGCACTGCAATCTGCCGGTGGTGGAAGTGAAAATATCCGGCTACGATATTCTGCGGACCTTGACGCTGGTCAAGGGCTACACTGGCAAAGTCGGCTTGATGAGCTACCTGAACACGATCCAGGGCGCCGATGCGATCGGAACGCTGCTGGATATGAACCTGACCTTTTTTCCCATTGATCAGGAGGAAGAAATCGAAAACGGCTTGAAGCTGGCTCTGGCCCAAGGCGTCCAGGTGATTATCGGCGACGTGATTTCCACCTCGATGGCAACGAGGATGGGCTTGCAGGCGATCTTGATTACCTCGGGAAAGGAATCGGTGACAGAGTCGATTTCCGAAGCAGTGCATATGGCGTATTACACCCGGCGCGAAAAAGCGGCGCGGCAGCGGATGGAGGCCGTGATTCAGCGCTTTCCGGAAGGCATCGTTGCCGCTGACAGGGAGGGACGCGTCTTCGTCTTTAACCAGCAGGCAGAGGAATTGTTCGGGATCAGATCTGAGCATGCGCTGGACAAACAGATCGAAGAGCTTCATCCGCTGTTGAATTTGGACAGCGTGTTGAAAACAGGAGAGCGGTCTGCAGAGGAAGTAGTCTCGTTAAACGGTGAAAAAGCGCTGCTCACCAAACAAGCGCTGCTGCTAGATGAGCAAGAGGACGGCGGGTTTGCGGTCATTTCATCCGCACGCCGGATACAGAAAGCGGAGTCGCAGATTCGCCAGTCCATCACGGGCTTTGAGCACCGGGCCAGCATGCATTTCAACCAGCTTGTGGCAGGTTCGGACAAAATGAAAGAGACGCTGAAAATAGCGATACAAGCAAGCCAAACCGAATTGCCCGTGGTGATTTACGGGGAACCGGGGACAGGCAAGCAAAGTCTCGCCCAGGCGATCCACAATGCGGGACGTCGAAAGGACTTTCCGTTTGTCTTCTTCAACTGCGAGGCCTATACGGAGGAGCAGCTACCTCTGGAGCTGTTCGGGAGCGAAGGAGCGCTGATCAAGCGCGGGGCGTTTGAAATGGCCCATGGCGGCACCCTGTTCATCGACGCTATCGGCAAGCTGCCGCTATCTGTGCAGGCGATGCTGTTCAATGTCCTGCAGGAAAACAAGGTGAGCCGAATCAACGGTACAACACCGATACCCGTCGATGTTCGGGTTATTTGCGCCAACGGCCGAAACTTGAAGAATTGTATCGAGGATGGCAGCTTCCGCGAAGATGTATTTCACCTGATCAACGGGTTTTCCCTCGTGATTCCGCCGTTGCGCGAGCGAAAAGAAGACATCGACGACCTGGTTCGCTGGTTCATCGCTTCTTTCAATGCCCGATCCGGGAAACAGATCGTCGGGGTGCGCCCGGAATTGCTTCATTTGTTAAAGAGGGCCGACTGGTACGGCAATATTCAGGAATTGAAATCAGCCGTTGAGAAAATGTGCCATGCTGCAACAGGTCCTTTCATCGAGCGGATGGAAGCGGAGCATATCGTAACCGAGCTAGGCAAAACGGCAGACGCCCAATCGCTGGGAAGCGGGATTGACATCAGCGGAAAAACACTGGAGGAAATCGAGCGGGAAGTGATCTGGCGCGTGCTGCAGGAAGAGGGGCAGAACCAGTCGGAAGCAGCAAAACGACTGGGGATCAATCGGTCGACACTGTGGAGAAAATTAAAGCAAGCGACAAGCGAATAGACGGAAATCTTCAAAAAGCAACGAGCAGATAGCTTGTTGCTTTTTGTTATGGGAATCATCAGTTTTCTTAAAATGTTGCAAAATGAATCGAAGAATCGAAAAATTAGTATTGAATTTTGCAACTAATTCGTGTATTTTAATTATGCAACACATGAAGTTGTGCGAGGTGCTGAAGAGGTGATCGGCTCGAACGGGTGCCATGCAGCAAAGAGGTGATTGTTTGATTGGCTAGGATAGTCGTTATCGCGGACGATTTGACCGGAGCAAACGATACGGGTGTGCAGTTTGCAAAGAAAGGCTTTCGGACTGTATCGCTGTTTGATCCGTCAAAGCGTCAAAGCGGACAAGCAGCTGACGTCTGGATTATCAACGCGGAGACCAGGTCGCTTGATCCGGCGGAGGCATATGCAAAAAACAAGGAAATGGCGGCACATTTGCATCTCCATACCATTCCCTGCGTCTACAAGAAGATCGATTCAACCCTGCGCGGGAATGTGGGGATTGAAATCAACGCACTCATGGATGACGGGCCGTTCGATCTGGCGGCGATTATTCCGGCGTATCCGGCCAACAACCGGACGACGATCGGCGGTTATCACTTGGTCAACCAGGTTTTGCTCGAAGACACCGAGTTCGCCCGCGACCCAAAATCGCCTGTGAATGAATCGCATCTGCCGACTCTTTTGGGCAAACAAACGAGCCGGGCGGTGGGACATATCGATGTAAGAACGGTTCGCGGCGATCGCGACAGGCTGGTTGCTGCAATCAACAGTCAACATGCAGCGGGCTTGCGGCTGATCGTTTTTGACGCCTTTGACCAGTCGGATATGCAAAAGGCGACAGAAGCACTGGTTGCTTCCGGTAAGCGCGTGCTGTGGGTGGGCTCTGCGGGGCTTGCCGATGCATTATCCAATGAGCTTGCCCCCCGAGGAAATTTGAAACCGCTTCAATTTACAGACAAAGGGGAAAGCGTTGCGATTGATGCTCCTGTTTTCGTGATTGCCGGAAGTGTAAGCGCTATTACGGCGGAGCAGATTGAGGTACTGAGGGGCTTGCCGAAGTTCCGCATCGTGACGGCCGATCCGCTGGCTCTATTAAACGAAGAGACTGCTTATCAGGAAAGGATGCGGGTAGAAGCAGAGATCGTATCAAGCATTGACGATCAGCTTGTGCCCGTACTGAGTACAGATTCTTCCGAAAGCATGCGAAGGGCAGTTGCAGAGTGGATGGAACGCACGGGAGAAAGCGGTTTTGCAGTCGGCAACGCGATCGCGGATTTCCTGGGAGAAGTGGGGAAAAGCGTGTTTGCCAGGCGCATGCTGAGCGGATTTGTTCTCACCGGCGGCGATATTGCCTACCGTACCTGCCTGCACCTGGGTGTAGAAGCACTGCAAATCGTAAGTGAAGTGGAAGAAGGTATTCCGCTTTCCGTCATCATCGGCGGTTTGGCGGACAAGCTGCCTGTCGTGACCAAGGCAGGAGCATTTGGCAATCGTTTTTCCTTGGTGCATGCCGTGGAAAAAATATACAAAACGACTTTGATAGAGGGGGAATAGAAGAATGAAAAAAATGTTTAGCACGCTGGTCGTCTCGACTATGGTTCTTTTGACCGCATGTGGCGGCGGAGGCAGCGAGGCAAAACCTGCTGACAGCGGAAATGCCGGCGGACAGCAAGCAGCCGCTTCGGGTGAAGCAGTCACTTTGAAGGTAGGTCACACGCTGGCCGACACATCCCACTACCAGGTGGGTCTGGAGAAGTTCAAAGAACTGGTAGAGAGCAAAACCAATGGCTCCGTCAAGATTGAAACCTTCCCGAACGGTGCGCTTGGCGGAGAGCGCGACATGATCGAGGGTCTGAATGTCGGCTCCATTGACATGGTCCTTTCTTCGACTGGTCCGATGAGCGGTTTTGTACAGGAAGTAACGGTTGTGGACCTGCCGTTCCTGTTCCGCGACGCTGATCATGCACACAAAGTGCTGGATGGTGAAGTGGGAACCGATTTGCTGGCGAAGGTTGAAAGCAGCATGGGTGTGAAAGCGCTTGCTTGGTGGGAAAACGGGTTTCGCCACGTCACCAACAACGCCCATCCGGTCACGAAGCCAGAGGATTTGAAGGGCTTCAAGATCCGTACGATGGAAAACGACATCCACATGGATTCCTTCAAGGCGATGGGCGCACAGCCGACGCCGATGGCTTTCACCGAGCTGTTTACGGCTCTGCAGCAAGGAACGATTGATGCGGAAGAGAACCCGATTCCGGTTATCATGACCTCCCGTTTCTACGAAGTGCAAAAGCACCTGTCCCTGACTCGCCACTTCTACTCTCCTTCGATCCTGATGATGTCGCAGGCCAAATTCGATGCGCTTTCGCCAGAACAGCAAACGGCGATTGAAGAAGCGGCGCTGGAAGCAGGGAAATTCGAGCGTGAAACCGTGGCCGAGATGGAGAAGCAGTACTTGAGCGAGCTGAAGTCCAAAGGCATGGAAATCGTGGAAAATCCGGACCTGCAGCCGTTTGTTGACGCGGTGAAACCCGTTTACGAAAAATACGAACCGCAATTCGGCAAAGAGCTGATCGAGAAAATTCGCAATACTCAGTAAGGTCTGGAGATTGATGGAGGCGGATAGGGGGACCTATCCGCCGATTCATAAGGTGGGGTGAAGTCTTTTGCAGGCGATAGTAAAAGCGATTGACGGTGTAAACAAGGTGTTGCGTTACGCAATTGCATTGCTTCTGGCCGTGATGACGGCATTGATCGTATACCAGGTGGTTGCGCGCTTGCTGAGCGGTTATATCAATATCGATATCCCCCGTTGGACGGAGGAGCTCGCTCGCTACGCAATGATTTGGCTTGTATTGATTGGAACATCTCTGGCTGTTCGCTACAGTGCATTGATTGGAGTGGAGGCAATCGCAGAACGCCTTCCCGCCCACTTGCAAAAGGTGCTTCGTATCATTGTATTGCTCGTTTCCATGGTCTTTTTCGTCGTCTTAATCGTGTATGGTTTTCAAATGCTTACCCATGTTGGAAAACAGCTTTCCCCAGGTTTGAAAATCCCCATGACCATTCCGTATGCATCGCTGCCGATTGGCGGAGTGTTCATGTTGCTAAATTCGATAGCGGTTCTGATCGAAGTGGTCACCGGAAAAATGAACCGCGAATTTTTCAAAGGAGCTGAATAACGATGGCAGCTGTCATGATGATTTCGCTGTTGGTGCTGCTCCTTTTGAGCGTGCCGGTCGCTCTGTCTATCGGCCTTGCTTCCACGGTCGCTTTTATGAACGACGGATCGATGCCGCTCATCGTTTTGATCCAGCGGATGTTTGCCGCACTCGATTCGTTTCCGCTGATGGCGATTCCCTTCTTCATCCTCGCCGGTTCGCTGATGGAGTCGGGGGGTATTTCCCGCAGGCTCGTCAACTTTGCCAATTCGCTGGCAGGGGGAATGACGGGAGGCCTCGCAGTTGTAACGGTCGTGACGGCCATGTTTTTCTCCGCGATCTCCGGTTCCAGCGCGGCGACTACTGCTGCGATCGGCTCGATCCTGATTCCGGCGATGGTGAAGAAGGGATACGACATCCGCTTTGCCGGAGCGACACAGGCTGTATCCGGAGAGCTGGGGGTCATTATTCCCCCGTCCATTCCGATGATCTTGTTCGGTATTTCCGCTGGAGTGTCCATCGGCGATCTGTTTATCGCGGGATTCCTTCCTGGGATCATGATCGGCGGCTCGCTCATTCTCGTATGCTGGTACATTTCCAAGCGGCGCGGCTACAAAGGCGAGACGGGCATTACCTGGTCGCATCGCTGGCAAGCGTTCAAAGAAGCGCTGCTTGCCCTGTTGATGCCGGTCATTATCCTGGGCGGAATTTACGGGGGGTTCTTTACACCGACAGAAGCGGCAGTGATCGCCGTCCTGTATGCATTGATCGTCGGCGTGTTTGTGTACCGTGAAGTCAAATGGAAGCAATTGGTGGAGATTTTCTCCAAGTCGGCAATTACGACGTCGATCATCATGATTATCATTTCCGCGGCAGGAATGTTCGGTTGGATTTTGACGCGCGAACAGGTGCCGCAAAAAATTGCCGCCGCGTTTACCGCTTTTTCCGACAATCCGATTATCTTCCTGGCCTTGATCAATTTGCTGCTGATCTTTGTCGGCATGTTCTTTGAAACGTCTGCTTCAATCATCATTCTGGCGCCGCTGTTGACGCCAATCGCCGTTCAGCTTGGCATTGATCCGGTTCACTTCGGCATGATCATGATCGTCAATCTGGCGATGGGGATGGTAACGCCGCCGGTAGGAGTGAACTTGTTTGTCGCCTGCCAGATCGCCGGGATCAAGCTGGAGGAGCTGACGAAAGCGCTCATTCCGTTCTTTATCATGCTGATCGTCGACATTCTGATCATCACCTATGTACCGGCGATCTCCACTTGGTTGCCGAGCTTGTTGAAATAACGACGTAAGTTCAAAGCGGGAGGCGCATATTTGTACCATGAACTTTCCAAAAATGATCAAAATCAGACAACGATTCACGGGACCAGTCGTTGCGGACATTGACGGAACCGTCAGCAAGCAGCTCGACAGCGCAGGGCTGAAGCAGAATGTCAAGCCGGGGATGCAGGTAGCCATTACAGCGGGCAGCCGGGGCATTGCCAACATCCATTTGATCATCCGGGCTGTCGTCCGCGAGCTCAGGCAGATGGGAGCTGAACCGTTCATCGTGCCGACGATGGGCAGCCATGGAGGCGCGACGGCAAAAGGACAGGTGGAAGTGCTGGAGAGCCTGGGGATAACGGAGGCCTTTTGCGGAGCGCCGATCCGTTCTTCGATGGAAGTGGAGCAGATCGGCCAGACAGAAGAGGGCATGCCGGTTTACGTGGACAAGAACGCTCTGGCAGCGGACGGGATCATCCTGATGGGGCGGGTCAAGGTGCATACCGATTTCAAATCGCCGATCGGCATTGAAAGCGGATTGATGAAAATGGCCGCCATCGGGCTTGGAAAACACAAGCAAGCCTTGCTGATCCACAGTCACGGGGTGACAGGCATCCGCGACATCATGCCCAAAGTGGCGCGGGTCATGCTGGCCCGTACAAAGATTCTTTGCGGCATCGCCATCGTGGAAAATGCGTTTGAACAGACGGCGCTGATCGAAGCGATCCCGACGGCACAGATTGAAGCCAGGGAGCGGGAGCTTTTGGCAGAGTCAGCGGCCTTGATGCCAAAGCTGCCCGCAGAAGAGATCGACATTTTGATCGTGGATGAAGTGGGCAAGAACTACAGCGGCACGGGAATGGACACGAATATCATCGGCAGGCTGCGGATTCAGGGGACGCCTGAACCCCAGTCGCCGCGCATCAAGTACATCATCGCCAGCGATCTTTCCGAGGCGTCGCACGGCAATGGGCTTGGCATCGGCCTGGCTGATCTGACCACGCAGCGTTTCTTTGACAAGCTTGACTTCAAAGCGATGAATGAGAATGTCATCACCAGCACATTCCTTGCCCGGGCGAGCATTCCGATCGTGCTCGAAAGCGACCGGGCAGCGTTAGCTGCAGCGCTGCGCGCCAACTGGGGCGTAGAGCCGGAAAAAGCTCGCATCATGCGGATTCCGAGTACACTTCATCTGGAGTACCTCTACGTATCGGAGGCGCTGCTGCCGGAAGTGGCCGAATTGCCGCATGTGGAAGTGGTGGGAGAATTGGCGGAGCTGGAGTTTGACGATCAGGGCTACCTGCCAAAAATGCAGCACCATCCGTAAGATCAAGCAAAAAAAGAGAGGAGTGTACGCCATGCAAGCACAGACTGGAAAAGGCACCACCGTGTACGGAAACTATATTGACGGGAAATGGCAAGTAAATGATGATATGTTCGCCGTGATGAACAAATATACGGGAGAAGAGCTTGCTCGTGTCAGCAAAGCGTCAAAGGAAGACGTGGAGAAAGCGGTAACGAGTGCTCTTCATACCTTTCATACGAAAAAGCTGAGTCCGGTGGAGCGCTATGAAATTCTCATGCGCGCGGCGGACATCATCAAAGAGCGCAGGGAGGAGCTGGCCCTGATTCTGGTCGCGGAAGTAGGCAAGGTCCTCAAAGACGCGCGGGGAGAGATCGATCGCGGCATTCAGACGGTGATCGCTTCTGCGGAGGAGGCGAAGCGAATCGCTGGGCAAGGCGTTCCGCTCGGCCAGCCGGGAAATGAAAACAAGATGGCCTTTACCGTTCGGGTACCGGTGGGGGTGATCGGAGCCATCACTCCGTTCAACTTCCCGTTCAACCTGACGGTGCACAAGGTCGGCCCTGCTCTTGCGGCGGGCAATACGATTGTGCTGAAGCCGGCGGAAATGACGCCGATCATCGCCATGAAGCTGGCCGAAATTCTGGAAGAAGCAGGGCTCCCGGCGGGCTTTCTCAACGTGGTGAACGGATTTGGTCCGGAAACGGGTCAATATTTGCTGGAGGACGAGCGCATCGCGATGTTTACCTTTACAGGCAGTCCTGGTGTGGGACGCCACATCAAGAGTACGACGGGCATCCGCCGGGTCACGCTGGAGCTGGGTAACAACTCGCCCAACATCGTCCACCGGGATGCGCCAGACCTTGGCAAGGCAGCCGAATTGTGCGTCACACGCGGCTTTTCGAACGCCGGGCAAGCATGCATATCCGTTCAGCGCGTTTACGTGCACCGCGACGTGTACGACAGCTTCGTGGAGCAGGCGGTCAAGGTCGCTCACTCGCTCAAGGTGGGGGATCCGACCGATCCGGCGACAGATGTCGGTCCGATGATTTCGGAAAAAGAGGCGAAAAGGGCAGAAGCGTGGATCAGCGAAGCCATCGCACAAGGGGCAAAAGCGGCATGCGGAGGAAAGCGGGAAGGAGCGGTTCTTTACCCGACCGTACTGGTGGATGTAACGCCTGAGATGAAAGTGGTCTGCCAGGAGCTATTTGCTCCGGTAATCAGCATCATTCCGTTCGACGACATCGAGGATGCGTTCCGCCAGGCAAACGACAGCAGACTTGGACTGCAGGTCGGTCTGTTTACAGCCAACCTGCAGCTGGCGATGCGCGCTGTCCATGAACTGGAGTTCGGCGGAGTCATCATCAACGACGTATCGACATACCGTGCTGACGTGATGCCATACGGCGGAGTGAAAGACAGTGGCATCGGCAAGGAGGGCCCGCGCTGGGCAGTGGAGGAAATGACGGAAGAGCGGGTTGTCGTGATCAATCTGTCTTAATCGACAGGGAAGAGGAGAGAAGCGGGTATGAGACATACATGGGAGTTCTTTTCTACAGAGCGGATCGTATACGGGAATGGCTCGATTCGCGAGCTGGACAAGATTTTGCAGCGGATCAAAGCGAAAAATGTTTTTTTGATCACAGACCCCGGCATCAAGGGGGCGGGGATCGCCGATAAGGTGCTCCGTCTGTTGGAAGAAGCGCAGTATCAGGTGGTCGTTTACGATCAGGCTGTTCCGGAACCGCCGATCCAAACGGCGATCGATTGCTATGAATTTGCCAAGGCGCATATGGATACGGACGCGATTATCGGTCTGGGCGGCGGGAGCAGCATCGACTTGGCCAAAGTGGTAGCGCTGCTGATGGCCCATGGCGGACATCCGTCCGATTACTTTGGCGAGCACCGCGTGCCCGGCCCCATCGCTCCATTGATCGCGATCCCGACTACAGCGGGGACCGGTTCGGAAGTGACTTCCGTTGCCGTATTGGCTGACCTGGAAAACAATCTGAAAATCGGCATTTCGGACAACTATTTGCGCCCAGCGGTAGCTTTGCTCGACCCCGAGCTGACCGTCGGCCTGCCTCCGTACGTGACTGCCTGCTCTGGCATCGACGCGCTTTCGCATGCAATCGAAGCGTATACGGCGAAGGATTTTCGCTACATTCGGGCGGAAGGCGAATTGCTGTTCCAGGGATCGCTGCCGCTTGCCGACGCACTGGCGTATAAAGCCATCGAACTGATCGCGAAAAATCTCGTCCTGGCGGTTCAGCAAGGCAGCAATCTGGAGGCACGCGGAAACATGCTGCTCGGCAGCCTGCTTGCCGGCATGGCCTTCTCCAATGCGGGAACAGCGGCTGCCCACGCGCTGGCATATCCGATCGGCGGCTTGGTCAAATCGCCGCATGGTGAAGTGACCGGATTGCTCCTGCCTTATGTCATGGCGTACAACACAGACGTGGAACAGGAAAAAATGGCCAAAATCGCGCTGGCGTTCGGGGTGAACCCGGCAGGCAAGACGGAAAAGGAGTTGGCAGAGGTGGCCTGGCAGGAAGTATTCAAGCTGGTCGAAGCGATCGGATTGCCGACCCGCCTTTCCCAGATCGGCATTAAAGAAGAGGATCTGGCCGAGATCGCCAGCAAATCGCTCGGCATCAACCGGCTGATCCGCAACAACCCCCGTGTGCCAACCCAGAAAAGCCTGGAAGAGCTTCTGCGCAAAGCGCTGTAGCGGCGACTTTTGAAAGAACGGAGGAAAACGGCTATGACGATCAACAACAAGCCGATTATCGCGATCACGATGGGGGATGCTGCCGGGGTAGGTCCGGAAATCATCATGAAGGCGCTCCGGGATCGAGCGATTTACGATGCGTGCCGTCCATTCGTGATCGGCGACGCGAAAATGCTGGAGCGTGTCAAAGGAGTCGTAGGCTCGGACCTCGTCGTGCGCTCGATCTCATCTATTGAGAAAGCCGCGTTTGAACCGGGCATTGTCGAATGTCTGGATTTGGATCTGCTGCCTCACGATCTTCCGTTCGGAGTTGTTTCGGCGGAGGCTGGCAACGCTGCCTTTCGCTATCTGGAAAAGGCCATTTCGCTTGCAAATGAGAAACTGATCGATGCGATTTGCACGGCGCCGTTAAACAAGGAGGCATTGCACAAGGGCGGTCATCTTTATCCGGGTCATACCGAAATTTTGGCGGAATTGACGGGGACGGAAGATTACTCCATGATGCTCTCCGCACCGAAGCTGAAAGTGATTCACGTGACCACGCACATCGGACTGATCGACGCGGTGAAAAAGATCAATGCAGAACGTGTCTACAAGGTGATCAAGCTGGCCCATGAGACACTGCAAAAAGCAGGCTATGCCCAGCCGCGCATCTGTGTCTGCGGCATCAATCCACATGCGGGGGAGAACGGCTTGTTCGGCTACGGCGAGGAGGAGGAAAAAATTGTTCCCGCTGTGGAAAAGGCCCAGCAAGAAGGCATCCAGGCGGTGGGGCCGCTGCCTGCGGATACGCTGTTTTTCCGGACGGTGCGCGGCGATTTCGACATCGTGGTGGCGATGTACCACGATCAGGGCCATGGTCCGGTAAAGGTGCTTGGATTGGAGGCGGGCGTGAACATTACAGTCGGCCTGCCGATTATCCGTACCAGCGTGGATCACGGGACTGCCTTTGACATCGCCGGAAAAGGCATTGCCGATGAGCTCAGTTTGAAAGAAGCGCTTCGGCAGGCGATCGAATTGGCGCCGAAGCGCGTATAAAGTGAGGAAGCAGATAATGCACCAAACGAGACAGCAGTCGAGATGACCCTGCTGTCTCTTTCCATACCGGAGGTGGAATGTACGGTGAAAGACAAAATTGTGATAACGAGAAAAATTCCCCAGCCAGCGCTTGAACTGCTGCAAGCACGAGCTGAGGTATACATGTGGGATTCTGAGGAAGAGCAAATACCGCAAGACGTGCTGCTGGGGGAAGTACAAGACGCGGCAGCGATCTTCACCAATGTATCCGATTCGATCAATCGGGCGGTATTCGATGCATCTCCGTTCTTGCGCGTGGTCGCGACGATGGCGGTAGGCTATGACAACATTGATGTGGCGGAGGCGACCAGGCGCGGCATTCCCGTCGGCCACACCCCTGGCGTTTTGACGGAAACGACCGCCGACCTTACGTTTTCGCTGCTGATGGCAACGGCCCGACGCATACCGGAGGCCGACCGGTTCGTGCGGGAGGGCAGGTGGAAGAGCTGGTCCCCGATGCTGTTGACCGGACAAGACGTATGGGGGGCAACGATCGGGATCATCGGCATGGGGCGGATCGGCGAAGCGGTAGCCAGACGCGCCAAAGGCTTTGACATGTCCATTTTGTATCACAACCGCAGCCGCAGGCCGGAGGCGGAAGCAAAGCTGGGGTCCCGGTACTGTGAACTGGAAGAATTGCTGCTGGAGTCGGATTACGTCATCCTGATGGCCCCGGCGACAAAAGACACGCGAAGGCTGATGGGAGAGCGGGAGTTTTCGCTGATGAAGCGCAGCGCGATTTTCATCAACACGTCGCGTGGCACAAACGTGGACGAGGAAGCCTTGTATAAAGCGTTGAAGGAGAAGCGGATCTGGGCGGCCGGACTGGACGTTTTTCAGACTGAACCGATCAGTACGGACCATCCGCTATTGGAGCTGGACAATGTAGTGGTTGCCCCGCATATTGGCAGCGCCAGCATCGCGACGAGAACAAAAATGGCGATGATGACGGCGGAAAACATTTTGCGCGGTTTGTCCGGGGACCGGTTGCTGCATACAGTGAACAGCGAAATATATGGAAGGTAGATAAATAGAAGTCCCTCCCATGTGCGATCAGGGTCAACCGACTTGCTCGGCTTCGGGAAAAATGAGCGTAAACTTCGTTCCTGCTCCAGGCTTGCTTGCCACTGTCACCGTCCCGCCCATGGCGTGTATCACTTGATAGGAATACGTAAGCCCGAGTCCGGTACCGTTTGACTTCGTGGAAAAATAAATGGAGCCGAGCCGTTTCATCTGGCTTTCAGTCATGCCGATGCCGTTGTCTTTGATCTTCAGAACGACGCGGTCCTCCTCGGACGACAGCCTGAGGATCACTTTTGCGTCGGAGACCTCCGAGCACGCTTCGACCGCATTTTTAATGAAGTTAACCAGCACCTGCTTGATTTCGGATTTGCCAGAACAGGTACCGGACTGTCGGGAGCATGGACCTCCAGCTCGACATTGTGCATGTTGGCGTACGGAGACATCACCTCCCGAATCACGTAAAGCTGCTCAGAGAAGTTGATTACCTCATGGCGGGCGGTCAACGGTTTGGAAATGGAGAGATACTCCGAGAGAATGAGCTCGGTCCTTTGAACCTCGCCGAGGCAGATGTTGATGTACTGTTCAAGCTTGGGCAGATGTTTATGGTCTTCTTGAATCAGTTTTAAAAAGCCTTTAACCGCTGTCAGCGGATTTCGCACCTCGTGAGCGAGGGAGGCCGCCACATGGCTCATTGTTTCGATTTTCTCGTTTTGAGCGTGCCTGATGAACATTTCTTTATCTGCTACGGATTTTCCAAACAAAGTAAGCAGGAGCCACGTGCCGAGCGAGTTTTGCATCGGTATGACGATCAGGTGGTAGGCGAGGTGCTCCTTCACGTCGTTCGGAAAAAAGGAGTACGTAAGCACCAAGGGAATAACCGAAAAGGCAATTCCCGCCAGAAAGGTAACAAACGTTCTGCGGTAATTCGCTTTGTACAATTTGTAAAAGAGAAGGGATAAAGAGAAGGTGCAGGCCAAGATGATCATCGCGACCGGCATTCCTTCCCCGCCTAGGTACAACCGGTAAATGACAAATTCGACGAGAAGGATAATGCCTGTTTGGACACCGCCGTAAACCAGTCCAAAAAACATGATGACGTAGCGAATATCGAAGATGACTCCGTCTACGACATTGGATGCAAAGGTCATGGCGAGAAACAGACAGAGTGAACTCGTGAGGAGAATAAAAGTCTGGCTGTAGTTTCTGATTTTATCGCGGTAGTAGATATTAAATGCGACAAAAGGGATTAAAGCGAAGAAGATTTGCAGGATAATCTCTTTTAATAGACTCATTTAGCATCCCCATCACAGATTGTCCGTTGTATATTTCTTACTATTTCGACATTTCTTCCCTAAACCCTTCGAGGTCCCCCCTGTTGATTCCTTGCGCTGATTGCGGTTAAGGAGAAATGCAAATGAACAATGAACAAGGAAAAAAGCCAGGTGAGTCCATTTCCCCCTTTCCCGGCGGGAGCGTCTCAACTGGCTATTTGTTTTATGGCTCGACATGGTGCAAATCTCTTTTTTAGTGCTGACAGATGTTTGACTTGTAAACAACTGTTAGAAAAGCGGATCCACTGATTCGATCCCGTACCGGGAAAGTGCCTTGACCGCGGACTCATACATTCGCTGCTTTAGACGCTCTCCTTCCATGACGCGGACCCGCTTGCCCAGGAAGCGAAGCTTGGACAAAATGTATTCGCTGTCGTCAGCGAGAAAAGTAAGCCTGATCCGGTACGTATTCGTCTGATCCAGATACTCCACTTCCTTTTCGAAACAGGAGAAGGCGTACAATATCCTCGACAGCTCCCGGTTGTACGAACGGACGACCTCGATGACAGCCGTTTCCTTGCGCGCCTCCAGAGTGGCTTCGATTCTCTCTCTGATCTCAGCTGCCTCGCCTGGATCTACCGGCTCCTCGCTGACAGAAACGATGCTTTGCAGCCTGGTCGACATATAGGCTTGATAGCGGAAATGATACCAGAGCAGATACCATTCCTTTTTGACCATCGAATACTCCAGCTTATAAGGAAGGCCCTTATGTCCCGTGTTTACCCGGCCGTTTTTTGTCCGGTACGTCATGCGGATTCCCTGATTCTTTGCCAGAATGCGCCGAAGCAGTCTGAGAAGAGGGTGGTAGACGTGCCGCTCCTTGCTTTTTGCCTTTTCTCCAAGGCTTTCCGTGAAGGCAACCGTCTCTACCGGCTCCAGAAGGGATTGCAATTTGGTTCGCGTTTCCGGGGCAAAAGCCGCTTCTGCCGACGGGTGGGCCAGCATTGCTTTCAGCCAGGATCGCTCATGGGCAGTGATGGGCAAAGTCCCGTATTCGTCCAGACGGGAAATGAGCTGATAATTAAAGATTTTCTCGAAAAGGTTCATAATAGGACTGAATCTCCTTCCACTCCGCAATAAACTCCCGCCGCAGCCGCACAGGCTCAAGAACCTCGCAGCTCGAACCGAAGCTGCGGAGCCAGGGCTTGATCTCCGTTGTCCCGTTCACCGTGATCTCGTAAATAAACCAGTCATCGTTTTCCTCGGTAATCGTGCCCCATTGCCCCTGGAGCAGGACCCGCTCCTTGACGAAATCCGGCTGCTGTTTGTCCGGTCTGAAAAAGCGGACCTTGACCTTTACCGGCGCACCCGTGTCGACGAGCCAGCTCAAGCGTGTTCTCGCCTCCAGTTGAGCGAGCTTTTGCGCAAACTCCGCTTCCGGCACCTCTTCGCTCTCCTCGACCTGCGTCAGTCCTTCCACTCTGTATTTCATGATCCCCTGGCGGTAGTTATTCCCGAGAAGGTACCAACGGCCATATTGATGGTCATACACCACCTTCAAGGGCAGGACGTGCTCTTCTCTGCCTTCTGTCTCCCTTTCAAAGAGGGGATTCGTATTTTGGGAAGCATAACTTTTTCCCGTTTTAGGAGAAAAGTAAAGAAATCTGACCTTCCGGCGGAGACGGATTGCCTGGAACAGGGGAAACAAGTGCGCCTCGTCCAAAATGCGCGAGTAGTAGTGATATTTGTACAAAAATGAATCGGTGACAGCAAGAGGAAGCTCTTTTTGCTTCAGCGCTTTCTTCAAGGTGTCCCGCAGCAGGTACCCCTGTACGGAAGGAACTTGGGTGTTTGCCATCACATCTACAAAGTCATACAGATCGAGCAATTCGTCGTCCGTAAGCTGGGCTACCAGATCGTTGTATACACGATAGCGGTAGGGCCGTCCGCCAGCCTCCCTTTTGATCACGCCGACCTGCTCCAAATACTTCAAATCGGAGCGAATGGTTTTCTCGTCGGGAAGAGAAACATCGGCAGGCAGTTCATCGCAGCAAATGTCCATCAGCTCTGCAGCTGTCAACGCCTTTTCCTGAAGGGCAGCAACGATGAGGGACAGCCGGTGGCTTTCCGATTCTTTCAGCGACTTGGCCCTGTACAAAAACAACAGGATCGGGTCTGACGACTCATAGTAGCTGAAGCGGAGCATGTCTGCGAATTCCGTTCCCTGCTTTTCCGGAAGCTCCGCATGGATCGTCTGCACGATTTCTTTCAGCCGCCGAAGCGTCTTGTCAAAGGTATGGACGGAGATGCCGAGGCGCTCCGCAAATTGCTGGCGGTTGTAGGCGCCGCTCGTAAGCACCAGCATTCGCAGGAATTGGATTTCTTTATCAAAGCTCTCTTTCGCCATGGCAATACCCCGTTTCCGCTTAATCGTCCTTTCTCATTTTACCAAACAGCGAAAAATGGTCAAAATGGAAAAGTTTCTCTCATGTCGTAATACTTTTGCCATGTTCGCGGGCATAAAAATAGGCGATGATGAATGTGCGAGGTCGACGCCGCACGGCGGCGCCCGCGAAGATCAGATCATTGAGGCGCTCGGATGGGTTACTTCGCCTTCTAAGCGATCGGTCGTTGGTTCGAGTCCAACTCCTGTACACGTACAGGATAGCTCAGTTGGTAGAGCAATCTGTACCTATCCAACCTTTTCCTCAATGATCCCTTTGATAAATAAGATGAAGCGAGGCGCTTGAAAGGGCTACTTCGAAAAATATGGGATTGGTATTGAAAGGTTGCCCAAGAGCGGCAGCCGGTGCCTTTTCACCTCTTTCCTCGCTTCCTTTTTTACGCATAAGGAGGGTATACCCATGAGCTTTGCGAAAAAGGTATTCTCCGGAATCAAGCCAGCTACATACAACAGCGACGGATACCCCGCATTCAAGCGTTCGGCAGAAGAGCAGTACCTGCAGACGCTGTTGACCAATACATTGGGACATACGTTTTACGCCGATACACAACAGCTTTTGGATGAAGCCCAGCAGCTCCACCATGAGATGGCCAAGCAAAACCCGCAGTTCATGGCAAAGGCAATCGTTTTTGCCCGCAACGAGGGATTTATGCGCTTGCAGCCGTTGTTTGGCCTGGCTGTCCTGTCGGGCTGCCGCCCAGACCTGTTTGCCAAGGTGTTTCTTCAGGTCGTTCGTATTCCTTCCGATTTGTCCGATTTTTTGACGATCCTGCAAGGCATGGGACGAGGGGAAGGCGGAAGGGCGGTCAAGCGGCAGGTCAACCGTTTTTTGGCCGGAGTGTCGGAGTATTGGGCGCTCAAATACAACGGCCGTGGCCGCGGCTACAGTCTCGGTGATATCATCGCCACCGCGCATCCAAAGCCGAAAGACGACAAGCAGCAGGCGCTGTTCCGCTATTTGCGCGGACATGAGACGAACCTTACGCTGATCCCGCAGGTGGAAGCATTGGAAAAATTGAAGCAAGCGGAGTCGGAGGCGGAGCAGATTCACTGGATCGAGGCAGGGAGGCTCCCTTATGAAACGGTGACTGGGGCTATCAAGCCGTCCAGGGCCGTGTGGGAAGCGCTGCTTCACCAAATGCCGGCATTCGCTCTCCTGCGTCATCTGAATGCGCTGGATCGGGCAGGCGTGTTTGAGAGCAAAGAAAGCCTCGCCTATGCGGTGAAAAGGCTGACTGACCGCCAGGCGCTGGCAAAAGCAAAAATCCTTCCGTTTCGCTTTGCAAAAGCATTCAATCAGGTAGACCATCCCGAGCTTCGCGATGCGCTCAGGGAAGCGGTCGAGCTTACCTTTGACAATCTTCCCGAGCTGGGCGAGCATACCGCGATCTTCCTCGACATCTCAGGCTCGATGGACGGGGAGTATTTGCAGATAGGCTCTGTATTCGCACTGGCGCTTTTCAAAAAAACGAAAGGGAACTCCTTGTTCTGGCTGTTTGACACAGATGTGCATGACGCGAAGCCTTCCCGGCACGACAGCATCTTGAGCCAGGCGGAGCGAATCCGCGCCAGAGGGGGGACCGATACGGGAGCCCCCGTGAGGAAGCTGATCCGGGAGCGGAAGCGGGTCGACCAGATCATCATCATAACCGATGAGCAGCAAAACAGCGGAAGCCCCTTTTATCTGGAGCTGCAAAAATACCGTTCGAAAATAAACCCGGAAGCAAAAGCGTTTATCGTCGACATTGCTCCGTACCGGCATGCCATGCTTCCGCCGGAAATCAAGGACACCTACTACATCTACGGCTGGAGCGATCACGTCCTGGCTTACATCGCCCAGACCCTCCAGGGGTATGCCTCCATGACGGAGCAGGTAGAAGCGCTGGAGATAGAGGACGGAAAGTAGAGTAGAGGCAGATTTGTTCACAGCAGATGTTCGGCCATGGACGTTTGGTCTGTGGCCTTTTTGCGTATCACGGGCGGCGCCGCCGGAAAGGAACCGGTGGCTGAAACGATCCAGCGGCTGCAACCATCCACTTTCCCTAAAGGAGGTTTATATGGCTATTGTTCAACTGAAATCTACAAACCCGCAGTTTTCCTTTCTGATCAAAAAGAACCCGCAAACCGGCGTTTTGCTCCGGTCGATCCGAAAGGGAATGGCGTACGGCTGGTACACCGACCCGACCACTTTCAACGTGTACTTCAAGGACGCGGACAATGAAATTTCCTACAAACGGCATGAGCAGGAACAATTCGAATATTTGAATGTGTCGCGGTACAACACGCCGCTCTTTCCGTTAAATGCGATAAACGAGTTTTTTTCAGCACCGTTAAAAGTGCATGACGAGCGGGACATAGAAGGCTACGAACACGCCTTTTACATCCACATGATTCATATTGAAAAGCTGCGGTATATCGAGTTTTTTGCCAAGCATCTCAAGGAGTTTGCGTTTGCCGTCGAGCATCGGGCGCATAAAAGCTATGCGCTGACCATCACGACGCGCAAGAGCCTGCATCATCTGCTGCATACGACAAGTGTGCTGTGCCTGTTCTTGTCCATGTTTGGCGAAGAGTATATCGACATTTCCGACAGCATTCTCGATAAGTACACGAGGAGCATCAACCTGATTGACGCGCCGTTTTATATTCGCAGCCTGTTTGTCCGAAACTTCCTGTCCTCGCGGGACCGTTTTCAAACATACAAGGCAGAGCTGGAGAAAACGGGCGGCTGCGAGATCCGGTTTGCATTTGGAAGCACCGCGCTGCAACGCCGGAACTACATCGAAGGTTTGCTGCCCTTCAACAAGTCGATTGTCGATGTAGGCTGCGGGGAAGGATTTTATGCACTGCGGTTCGCCGGGAAGATAGAAGGCAGCTATTTTGCGATAGATACGGATAAAGAAGCGCTCGCTTCCGCAAATCGCAAGGCGCAGGCAAAAGACATCGATAACATCGCGGTATTCGACTCGCTTGACCGCTTCCTGGAGGTGTACAACGGAGAGAGAGTTGACGTTATCCTGACAGAGGTCATCGAGCATATGGCCGAGGATGAAGCCGGGAAGCTGATTCAGTCTATCTTGAGGCATATCGATTTCGAGTACTTTATCATCACGACGCCGAATGCAGATTTCAACCAGTTTTACGAGCTGGATGGATTTCGCCATGACGACCACAAGTGGGAGATGGGAAAAGACGCGTTTCAGCAGTGGTTCTCCGATGTAATCAAAGGGACCGGGGTAAACACGGAATTTGTAGACATCGGCGACGCGGTAAACGGCATTCACACGACGCAGGGCGTCATTGTCAGGAGAAAGGAGGCTTGAATCCATGGAAATTCAAACGAAAGTCCACACTATCCTCATGCTGATCGGACCGACGGAATGCGGCAAGACGACGTTTGCCAGGGAAGTGCTCATTCCCGGTCTGCGGTTTGCCGACGAGACGAAAAACTATCGGGCAAATGTCCAGTACATCTCCTCGGACAGCATTCGCCAGGAGCTTCTGGGAGCGGATTTGGACAAGTACGACCAAGTCATGCTGGAGGCGAGCGAGCAGGCGTTTCAGCTCTTGTATGACAAGCTGAGAGCGGTGACCTCCTACCCGATCAATGCGGAATTCGTCGTGCTCGATACGACGGGACTGGCCGACGATTTTCGGGCAAAGGTGAAGGAGATTGCCAGCCAGAATCACTACAGACTGGAAGCAGTCGTGTTCGACTATCGCAACCGGGAGGATTACTACGCTTCCGAGCGGTCCAAAAAGCTGATTACCAGCCACATTAACCGGTTGAAAAGAGATGTCCTCGGCTCGCTGGCAAAGGAAGGATACGAAAAGATCCATCGGGTGCGGGCAAAAGACTTTTACCGGCCGGCAGAGGGCAAGGTCCATCCCGACTACCGGGTTGTGATCGAAAACAGGGAAGAGTACCTCGGGACAATTCTGCCGCCGGATGGGCGCTATATTATCGTCGGAGATGTCCATGAGTGCGTACAGGAGCTGCAAGGACTATTGCTCGCCTACGGCTACCGGATCGAGGCGGGCAAGCTGATCGCTACGGAGAAGGTCCGGGATACGAAGATCATTTTGGTCGGCGACTGGCTCGACAAAGGAAAAAACACGAGAGAAATTGTAGCGTTTTTGTACGCGAACCGGGAGCATTTCCTGTTTGTCACGGGGAATCACGAGAACTTTGTCGACAAGTATGTAAGGGGAAAAATAAAGGGAGCCGACCAGGAGCTCGTCCATTCGTATTTCGATTCTACGCAGGTGTTTTTGCAGGATGCGGAACTTTTGGAAAAGTTTGCATGCCTGCATGCTCTGTCAAAGCCGTTTTACAGATTTATCGGGGCAAACAGCCCTTCTTTCATCGTGACCCATGCGCCGTGCAAAAACAAATACTTGGGGAAAATGGACGACCATTCGGTTCGCCGCCAGCGGAATTATCGGATCGATCGGGAAAAACCGCTGGAAAACCAGCTTGCCTTTCTGCGGCAGGAAGCGGTGAAAAACCACCCGTATCACGTATTTGGACACATCGCGGCGAAACAGGCGTTTCGCATCAAAAACAAGCTGCATATCGATACAGGCTGCGTCCACGGCAATGTCCTGACCGCCGTCAGTATTGCACACAAACCGTTCTTCCGGTCATATAAATCCGGCCGGGCTGTCCTGACCGAAGAATTGCAATTGCTGTTCCAGGAGGAGCAAAAGGTATCTGTCGACGAATTGCAGGAGGAGGAAATCCGCAGGCTGGATTACTGCTCGCGAAACCGGGTCAATTTTATATCGGGTACAATGTCTCCGGCGGACAAGGACGAAGCGGCAAATGAATTGGAGTCTTTGAAGCGCGGGCTGCAGTACTTTGAAGGGAAAGGGATTCGGCACGTCGTTTTGCAGCCGAAGTACATGGGCTCCAGATGCAATGTGTATCTGCACAGGGAGCTCGCCCAGTGCTTTGCGGTCAGCAGGAACGGCTATAAAATCACGCAGGTCGACCTGACGGAGATTTATGAGGGGCTGCTGCAAAAATTCGGCGGCTACATGGAGCAAAACGGGCTGCAAATGCTCATACTGGACGGGGAGCTGCTTCCCTGGAGCGCGATTGGCGACGGCCTGATTCAAAAGCAGTTCAGACCGATTGAAAAGGCGTTGGAGGGCGAACTTGCCTTTCTGCAGCAAAATGGCTTTGAGGAAGCCTTTGGAAAGCTGGTGGACGAGTACCGGAACAGCGGATTTGAGCAAGACCAGTTCCGCAGCTCCAAGAGCGAGCTGAGTCAAAAATACGGGGCGAGTGTCTATCAAAATTACAAGCATCTGCACGACATTTGGGAGACGTATGTTCCCTTGGACGTCCATGTGAGCGCCTACCACACGTACAAACAGCAGCTGGAGCTGTACGCCGGGGACGGGAAGCTGGAATACAAGCCGTTTTCCTTGCTCAAGGCGGTATTGGAGAATGGACAGGAGCAGCTTCCGGACTGGAAGACGTCAGAGATGTACAGCTTTCTGTCGGATGACGACTTCCTCTTGCTCGATCTGGCTGAGCCGGACAGCGTGGAGCGGGCAGAGCGGTTCTTCGCCAGATTGACGCTGGAAAACCGGATGGAGGGCGTCGTGATCAAGCCGGAGGAAGCGACCAGCAGGGCCGTTCCCTATCTGAAGGTCCGCAATCCTGACTACTTGTCGATCATCTACGGGTATGACTACCGTTTCCCTCACAAGTACAGGAAGCTGCTAAAACAGAAAAACATCGGTCAAAAGCTGCGGACATCGATGAACGAATACGTGCTGGGACAAAAGATGCTGGCAATTCCGTTCCATGAGATCACGTCTGACAATGAAGCGTATAAGGAAGCCGTTGCAAATCTGTTGTTTGAAGCGGCCAAGGAAAAGGAGATCGATCCGCGGCTGTGAATAGGACGGGGGACGTGACGTTCCAGCCGGTCCCACCCGTTTTCATGCAGACCCATCCGTTCTCATACGTTCCCATCCAGCGGCTCCCTCTATCTCCATTCACCAACCGGAGGAGAGGGAGCCGAAAAAATAAGTTCTGTGACTTCAAGTCATTTTTTTCGTCTATTTACTGAGCAAGTGAATAGCATTTCGTGCAAACCGCTCACTCATTCGGAAGGCTGCCGTCCAGGTGGAGGCATGTCTTTTTAGAGCGAATACTGGAGGGGACCAAAAGGAACAGAGGACGAAAAGCGAAGTCTTCTTGCAGTCATGGAAATTTTCCTGAAGGCAAGGTCGGAAGCACTGAATATGGAACAGTCGGTACAGGAGGAACCAGTTTGAAAAACACGGGAAAACTCGAAATTTTTGTTTTGGCCGCAGCTATCCTGATCGGCGCGTGGCTCGTAGCCAGAGCGGCAACCGGAATTGCCGCCTACGGCGATTCGGAAACGCACAACACCGCTGAAATCGCCGGAGCCGTCGTTCGTCTGGAGGCAACGGTGAACGAGATGATTCAAGCCGAAGAACCGGAAGTCATGGATCAGAAGAAAGTCAGAAAATACCTGGGGATCAGTGAGCAAAATTTGACGGAGCTCATTCATGGCTCCGACTTTCCGTATATCAAGATCAGAGGGGACTATTTGTTTCCCAAGAGCGCGGTGGATGAGTGGCTCCACGATAGGGCGAAGGGACGATCATCTTTGCTTCAGTATTAGGAATCGTTTTTATCTTTCTATAAGTTGATAGGACGAGGGAGTAAGGACAAAAGTGTTCGTACTCCCTCTTTTTTGAATGGCCTCGATAGCTCCGGTTTTTCTGCGACTTTTTCCCTATTTGCGGAAAATCAATTGATTGCGGGAAGAAATTCCGCTACGATTTAATAGATAGAATATTCAAATAATTACTCTGGCAACTTGTCTTGTGCTTGTGAGAACATCTGAAAACGAAGGTGGGACCAGCATGAAAAATGAATCGTTGGACAAGCCGTTAACAACCGAAGAAATCGGCCAGATGCAGAGTCATATTTCACCTCGTGAGTTTGGCTGCAGGCAAAACCCTCCTAGTGTCGATGTCTTTGAATCTGCTATCTCTTCGTCAGAAGAACCCAACCCACAGCAGCAAACACAGACAACCCAATCTGTCTCCCGCAGAGAGTTTCTCCACAAAACAGCCCTGCTTGGCTTGGCTGCGGCTGTTCCCGGAAGTCTTCTGACCATCGGTTCTGTCATGGCCGAGGAGGCGGGGGGAATGGAAGGAGCAAAAGCCGCTGCGGCAGGCATCGGTGAATGGATCAAACCAGGCGGAACGATCGTCGACGTACCGGGTGTGAAAGTCGGCCAGATGCAAGATCTAAAGGCGATGACCGGCTGTACCGTAGTCGTGCTGGAAGAGGGCTCCCCTTGCGGCGTAGATGTACGCGGCTCAGCCCCCGGCACACGGGAAACCGATCTGTTGAACCCGATCAACATGGTGGAAAAAGTAAACGCCATCGTGCTGACGGGAGGAAGCGCCTACGGACTGGATTCTGCGAGCGGCGTCATGCGCTATCTGGAGGAGCAGGGCATCGGCCACAATGTGGGGGTAGGTGTCGTTCCCATCGTTCCGGCAGCGGTCATCTTCGATTTATCGTTCGGAAGCGCAAAGGTGCGGCCCGATCAAAAGATGGGCTACGAGGCAGCCAAAAAAGCGAGCAAAGACCCGGTCAAGCAAGGAAATGCAGGAGCGGGAACCGGGGCGACAGTAGGAAAGCTGGCAGGAGGCAAACGGGCGATGAAAGGCGGGCTTGGCTCCGCATCTCTGCATTTGCCAAACGGCTTGGTCGTAGGTGCGGTCGTCTCCGTCAACGCCGTGGGAGAGGTGCGCGACCCCGTTACCGGAGAGATTTTGGCCGGCGCGCGTGACGACAGCGGCAGGATTCGGGACGCTCTCTCCTGGATGATCGAGCAGAGCTCTCCGCCTGTCCCGAGCGGCACCAACACCACGATTGCGGTGGTCGCAAGCAATGCCAACCTGAACAAAACGCAGGCGAATAAAGTCGCGCAGATGGCTCACAATGGACTGGCCAAAGCGATATTCCCCGTACATACGATGAGCGACGGGGATACGGTTTTCGCAGTTGCGACAGGCGGTGTCGATGCATCTGTCAATCTCGTGGGAGCATTGTCCGCGGAGGTGCTTGCAGCAGCGGTCGTCAACGCGATCAAAGCGGCGGAAGGGGCAGAAGGGCTCCCGGCCTATCGGGATCTTCGGAAATAGAGATGGAGATTATGACTTCCTGTCTGATATAGTAAAAAATGAAACATCATCTAAATCAGGCAGGGGTTAGCGAAAATTATGTATAGAATTGGTGTCGTTGGACCGCCTCCTTCTGTCGAGCGGATACTGGCTGTAGCCAACGAATTTGAACATGAGATCGAATTTGTTCCGATAACGTACGGGGATGCAAAAGAAGTGAGCGGCATTGTTCAGGAGCGCAATCACGAATTTGACGGATGGTTTTTCTCCGGGCCCATTCCGTTCACGATTGCGAAAAATGTGCTCAGCCCCGAGGCCAATATGGTCTACTGCCCGCCTACCGGCTCCAACCTGTACCGGAGCTTTATTCAAATGTCGATCGACCGGGATGAAGCCGTGAAGCGAGTCTCGATTGACATGATCGAGTCGGAGGGGCAGTTTTTGCAGGAGCAGTTGTCCGAACTGCAGATACCGGAAGAAGACACGCACGTGATGACCTACGACGAGCATTATGACGCGCAGGCAGTCGCGCAATTCCATCTGAAGGTCTGGAGGGAAGGGAAGACCCAGGGCGCTTTTACTACATTGATGACCGTGGAAGAGCTTCTTCGCGAGGCAGGGGTTCCTGTCTACCGCATTTATATGACCAAGATGGAAATTCGGCAAGCAATGAAGATGGTCATCGAAAGAGCGAGGAGCTCCTACTTCAAGGATACGCAGATCGGTGTCGAAATCATTGAACTTGAGCAGTTTGACACGATTGTGGAAAAATCAACGGCCCGTTTTCATTTACAGCATCTGGAATTGAAGATCAGGCAGCTTTTGCTGCTGCTGTGCGAAAAGCTGGACGGTTCACTTATGGCAAACGGCAACGGCCGCTACCAGATTTTCAGCTCCCGGGGAGCCATCGAGCGGGAGATTGACATGCTGCGCGCGACCTTGCAGCAGCTCTCCCTGGAGGCGGACGTTCCCGTCGCAGTGGGCATCGGGTTTGGCGAGACCGCTTTTTCCGCCGAAAGCAATGCGCGCAAGGCGGTTCAGCATGCAAAAAACAGGGACGGATACGGGATCGTGATCGTCCAGGAAAACGGCGTCATCGTGGAAGCGGCAGGCGAACCGGAACAAATCGCTTATGCCTATCGCTCCAATGACAAGGAGCTTTTGGATAAATTAAACAAGGCAAACGTCAGCATCAAAACCTATAACAAGCTGCAAGCGTTGGTGCAGCGCATGGGCTGGAGCACATTCACGACTTCAGACATCGCCACGTACTTGTCGATGACGGTACGGAATGCCCAGCGGATCATCGGCAGCCTGTGCGAATACGGACTTGCCGAGTATAAGGGAGAAGAGCTTCAGGCTGTGCGCGGACGTCCGAAAAAAATATACCAATTAAAAAAGTAGCGATAAAAAAGATGAGCAGGCCAGTTCTCAAGAGAGGACTGGCTTTTTGTATGGAAAGCGCTTGCTGTTTTGTGAGAAGTCGAACAATTCTGTTGAAAAACATTTAACAAGGCTATATAATTCATTTAACGACAATTTCTCTATTTATTCGCATAATGAAAAATATGCGCAGAATTCACGAAGAAAGGGGCGCTGGCTACCGCTTTCGCAAAAAGAAAGTGCTTACATTGGGGCGGCTGCAGACTGAACACTCATTCGGTTTCGCTGCCGGCTTGCTTTACACACACATGGAAAACGAGTGACTTACCAGGACAGAAAGACACGGGCCGAGGGGGATTGTTCAATGCAAGCGCAAACGCAGCAAGCAAAGTCAGAGTTTCAGGAGCAAAAGGGGACAGGCTTATTGAAATGGGTGGAGCGGATCGGGAACAAATTGCCGAATCCATTCATGCTCTTCCTCTATCTGATCGCCATTTTGTTCGTAGTGACAGCCGTTTTGTCGTTTTTCCACATTACAGCCGTAGACCCGATCAAAAACGAGGAAGTTCAGGTAAAGAATCTGCTCAGCCAAGAGGGGCTTCAATGGCTGCTGCCCAATATCATTAAAAACTTTTCCGGATTCTTGCCGTTGGGATCGATTCTGACGCTGATGCTGGGGGTCGGATTGGCAGAGAAGGTCGGTCTGTTGGAAGCGGTCATCCGCAAGATGTCTCTGCGGGTAAATGCCCGATATGCAAGCTACCTGGTTGCCTTTATCGCTTTTTTCAGCCATGTCTCGTCTGATGCTGCCTTTGTCATCATGCCCCCACTCGGTGCGCTGATCTTCCTGGCTGTAGGACGTCACCCGGTAGCGGGACTTTTGGCTGCCATCGCCGGTGTCGGGTCAGGTTTTACAGCCAATATGCTGATCGTAACAACAGATGTGCTGCTTTCCGGGATCAGCTCGGAAATTTCGAAGTCGGTCGACCCGAACGTGACGGTAAGCGTTTTGGACAACTGGTTCTTTATGTCTGTCTCGGTACTGCTGCTTTCTGCCATCATCGGCTTTATCACCGACAAGTTTGTGGAGCCCAAACTGGGTGTTTATCAGGGCAGTGCGGAGAAAAAGCTGGAGGACCTTTCGGCTCAGCAAAAGAAAGGGCTTCGCGCGGCAGGAATTGCAGCGCTGGTGTTCATCGCCGTACTCGCCATTCTGGTCGTGCCGGAGGGCGGAATCCTGCGTGATCCGAAGCAGGGCACGATTGTTCCGTCGCCGTTTATTTCAGGGATTGTCCCGGTCATTCTGCTGTTCTTCTTCACGGTTGCCATCACATACGGGATCAAGGTGGGCGTGATCAAGAAGCAAAATGACATTCCGGCCCTTTTGACCGATCCGATCAAGGGAATGGCCAGCTTCATCGTCATGGTTTTCCCGCTCTCCCAGTTTGTCGCCATGTTTAACTGGAGCAACATGGGCAGCTTCCTCGCCCTGTTTATCACCGATTTGCTCGAAAAAATGAACATGACAGGAGCGCCTGTCTTTATCGGCTTGATGTTTTTGTCCGCATTCCTCTGCATGTTCATTGCCAGCGGCTCTGCGATCTGGTCGCTTTTGGCGCCGGTCTTTATCCCGATGTTCATGGCGCTAGGGTTCCATCCGGCTTTCGCGCAAATCACATTCCGGATCGCTGACTCTGCCGTGATTCCGTTCGCGATCGTGTCGCCGTTTATCCCGCTGTTCCTTGGGTTCCTGCAGGAATACAAGAAGGACGCCCAGCTGGGAACGTACTATTCGCTGATCATGCCATACCCGATCGCTATATTCATTCTCTGGACACTGCTCCTGGTCGTCTGGTATTTCCTGGGCTTGCCAATCGGTCCTGGCGTCTATCCGAGAATGTAACGCAAAAAATGGCTCCAAGAGAAGACAGGAGGAATTGACTATGCTGGATTTGGTTTCATTGCGAAGAGATTTTCATATGCACCCGGAAGTGGGATTCACGGAATTTCGTACGGCTTCCAAGGTCGTGGAAATACTTGCTTCGCTTGGCTTTGATGTGATTTACGGCCCAGACGCAATGGATGGCGGTTCCCGCAGGGGATTGCCGTCCGCGGACGTGCTGGAGGCTGCTTACGAGCGGGCCTTGCGGGACGGTGCAAACCCGCAGATCGTGGAGAAAATGCGAGGCGGCTACACAGCCGTGATCGGGGTGAAAAAAGGAAAGCAGGAAGGGCCTACCGTTGCGTTCCGGTTTGACATGGATGCGCTGCCTGTCCTGGAAAGTACGGACGCGGACCACCTCCCCCAGGCAAAGGCATTTCGCTCCCGCTATGAAGGAAACATGCACGCTTGCGCCCATGACGGCCATACGACGATTGGACTCGGGCTTGCCGAAAAACTGGCGGACGGCAACTTTTCCGGAACCGTAAAGCTGATTTTCCAGCCCGCCGAAGAAGGTGTCCGCGGCGCTTACTCCATCGTCCAAAAAGGGATGCTCGACGATGTCGATTATATTTTCTGTCACCATCTGGGGACCAATGTCCCGCTCGGCGAGGTGCACGGAGCCTCTTTCGGTTTTCTCGCTACAACCAAGATGGTTGCCCATTTCCACGGGGTACCGTCCCATGCTGGAGCCTCTCCGGAAAAGGGCAAAAACGCCTTGCTCGGAGCCGCTACCGCTCTGCTGAACATCCATGCCATTCCGCGCTTTAGCACAGGCTCAACCCGTGTGAATGTGGGTGTATTGGAAGGCGGGACGGCAGCCAATATCATTCCGCAGCATGCAAAAATGATCGTGGAAACCCGTTCGGTGTCAGAAGAAGTGAATGCCGAGCTGGAACAGCGTGTCCGCAATATCATCGCCCACAGCGCAGCCATGCACGAGCTGGAGCACGAGATCGAAGTGATTGGCGGCGCCATCCCGATCAACAGCGATCTGGACATGGCTGAGCTGGCGATCGAGGAAGCGAAGCAGGTCGAGGGCTTCACCGCCTTCAAGGTCAGCGACAGCAATGCGATGGGCAGCGAGGACGCCAGCTTCATGATCAAGCGCGTTCAGGAGCGCGGAGGAAAAGGGACGTACATGGCGATCGGGACGGATATTCCCGCACCTCACCATCACCCCAAATTTGACATCCAGGAGGAGATTCTCCCGCGCTCCGTAGAGCTGTTGCACCGCATCGCCAAACGTCTGTTGACGTGAGAAGCCGTTCTATCGGACACTCCCCGAATCCTGCAGCTGCGAATAGAAAGGATGTTTCTTTATGCATACCCAACGAATTTCGGAAATGATTGAACAAAAACGCGATTTGTTCATCAGTGTGAGCGACAACATTTGGAGCTTTGCCGAGACGCGCTTTGAAGAGTACCAATCTGCCGAATTGCTGGCGCAAACGCTGGAGAGCGAAGGTTTTCAGGTAGAAAGAGGCGTAGGCGGCATCAAGACGGCATTTATCGGTAGCTTCGGCAGCGGCGGTCCGATTGTCGCCATTTTGGGAGAGTTCGACGCCCTCTCAGGAATGAGCCAAAAGAAAGGGCAGGCGGTGCAAGAACCGGAGGTACCGGGAGGCAACGGGCATGGCTGCGGACACAACCTGCTCGGTACGGCTTCTCTGGCCGCTGCGGTTGCTGTCAAGCAGTACATGGAGGAGAACAATCTCAAAGGCACTGTCCGCTACTACGGATGTCCCGGCGAGGAGGGGGGCTCCGGCAAAGCCTTTATGGCCCGCGCCGGACTGTTTGACGACGTCGACTTTGCCCTCTGCTGGCACCCGATGGGCTACAACAGCATCATGGCGATCGAATCGCTGGCCAATTACCAGGTGTACTTCAAATTCAGAGGCAAAAGCTCGCATGCGGCAGCAAGCCCGCATCTGGGACGCAGTGCGCTGGATGCCGTAGAGCTGATGAACGTCGGCGTCAACTACTTGCGTGAGCACATCATCCCGGAAGCGCGCGTCCACTACGCCGTGACCAATACGGGCGGACTCTCTCCGAATGTCGTGCAGGCCTATGCGGAGGCGCTCTATCTGGTGCGTGCGCCAAAGGTTGACCAGGTGCAGGAAATTTATGAGCGGGTGTGCAAAATCGCCCAAGGGGCAGCGCTGATGACCGAAACCGAGGTAGAGATCGTGTTTGACAAAGCGTGCTCCAATGTGGTGCAAAACAAGGTCATGGAACAGGTCATGTACCGCAACTTCCAAGAGCTGGGCGTCCCCGTGCATGACGAGGAGGAGCTCAAGCTGGCCAAGGAAGTTCGCGCCACGCTGACTGAGCAGGAGTTAAACACCTCGGTAAAAGAATTTCCGGACGGGCCGGACGTCGATATGGTGACATGGCTGAATCCGTACAACGGTGAAACGAGCCCGCTGAACGGCTCTACAGATGTCGGTGACGTCAGTTGGATCGCGCCTACCGCACAGTGTACGACGGCCTGCTTCGTGAACGGGTCGACGCTGCACTCCTGGCAATGGGTGTCGCTCGGTGGTACCTCCCTGGGCCATAAAGGCATGCTCCATGCCGGAAAGGTGCTTGCCTCCACGGCAGTCGACATGCTGAACAATCCGGAGCTGATCGAACAGGCCAAAGCCGAATTGCAGCAGCGTTTGGGCGGAAAGCCATACAAATGCCCGATCCCGGAAGGTGTGCAGCCATCCGTTAAAAAGTAAGCGAGCGTGATTCGGACAATTTGCAAGGTCAAGACGATGAAAAGCCAGCGGTTTCTCGCCGCTGGCTTTTTCTGCAGGCGAATGCCACGGATAAAAAGCAGAAATGGCAAGAAAATGATTGAGAATCTTTTCCTGTTGCGATAGTCTACTAGAGTGCCCATCTATGCACAACAAGAGAAAGAGGGTCTGAATAAAGAGAAAGAAAATTCAGAAAGAACTCTTTAGACAAAAGGAGGACAAGCAATGCGCAAGGGGAAATTGGCGCTGAAAACCTGTCTGAGCGTAGCTCTCGGGCTTACGCTGTTCAGCAGTGCTGCTGCTGCACAGCCCGCTCAGGCAAAAGCCGCCGGGAATTCAGAAATCAAAATCACGCTGCTCGGGACGTCTGACATCCATGGACGATTCATGCCGTGGGACTATGAAATCGATGGTCCAAACAACAACGGAAGCCTAACGCAATTATTTACGATGGTCAAACAAATTCGCGAAGAGAATCCCAACACGATTCTTCTGGACGCGGGAGACTGCATCCAGGGAAATTCGGCTGAACTGTTTAACAGCCATCCACAGTCTCCGATGATGGTTGCGATGAATGCGATGAAATACGACGCGTGGGCATTTGGCAACCACGAATTCAACTTTGGACTGGACGTGCTGGAAAAGATCAGCAGCCAATACGACGGGCCGCTGCTTGCGGGCAATATTTACAAGGAAAACGGCGAGCGCTTCCTGCCAGCCTCCACGATTATTGAAAAAGCTGGGGTAAAGATCGGCATTATCGGGATGAACACCCCGATGATCGAGGATTTTGAAAAGGGAACCGACCACCTGAACGGGCTTGTCGTCAAAAATCCTGTCGATGAAACGAAAAAGGCAATCAAGGAGCTTGAAGGAAAAGTAGACGTCATGATCGGCCTGATGCATATGGGGCTGGACAACGAGAACGGGAAACCGGGGACCGGCGTGCGCGACATTGCCAATGCCAATCCCGAGCTGACCGCCATTTTCGCCGGCCACATGCACAAGCTGGTGAAAAGCGAAGAGGTAAACGGCGTACTGATCACCGAACCGGACAAATACGGCACGCATCTGTCCCGCATCGACCTGACGTTTGCCAAGCAAGGCGACAAAGTGGTGCTGAAAAGCAAGGAAGCGACAGCGCTGCCTGTGAAACAAGCAGACGGTACCTTCGTCGAGTCCGATAAGGCATTGGAAGAAACGCTGAAGCCTTTCCACGAGATTGCCCGCGCAGACGCCAATGTCGTCGTGGCTGAGCTGAAGGGCGAAAATATGGTGCCGAAAAATGAGATTGAGGGCATCCCGCAGGTCCAAATCCAGGAGACGCACCTTGCCGACTTCTTTAATGAAGTCATGCTCTATTACAGCAAGGCCGATGTCGTCGCTCACCAGATCGACAATGACAAGGCCCGTCTGGATGTAGGGCCGATCAAGAAAAAGGACATCGCCTTCAACTACCAGTACGCACTGGGCGAAATTACCGTGTACGAAGTAACAGGCAAAGATTTGAAGGACTACATGGAATGGGCGGCTGGCTACTTCAATACCGCTCGTCCGGGAGATGTGACGATCAGCTTTGACAAGACGCGTCGTTCCTCCAAATACAGCACCAACGACTTTTTCGGCGGAGTGAAGTACGAAATCGACCTTACCAAACCTGCCGGAAGCCGCATCACCAACCTCCGTCGTCTGGACGACAAGCCGATCAAAGCGGAGGATGTGCTCAAGCTTGGCATGAACTCCTACCGTATGGACGCACTCATCGCGAAGGGCGGCGCTTTGGAAGGACGGAAGTTCAAACAGCTCTGGTCGTCCAAGGATGAGAGCGCATTTGGCGAAACAGGCGGAACGATTCGCAACCGCGCCATCGCCTATCTCAAAGAAGTGAAGAAAGGCGTTTACGAGCCAAAAGCATTGAATTACTGGAAGATTGTCGGCGTGGACACCACTGCGCCTGAGCGTGCCGATGTCGTTGAGCTGATCAACGCCGGAATCCTCGGGGTGCCAAAGACAGAAGACGGCAAGTACACCAACGTGGCTTCGATCAACATCAAGGACCCGGTAACAAAAGAAGAGATTGCGGAGCTCTCGCAAAAGGCAAAGGTGAATGCAGCCGCGTTTGCCAATGTGAAAACCAAGGGAGAGTTCTATCAGAAGCTGAATCAAGCGAGAAAGACTGCGGCTGCTCAGGCAAAGCCAGCAGCGAAGTAGGGAAGAAGAGGCAGGGAATATACAGGTTAGGCTTATGCAAGAAGCAAGATAAGCATAGGTCAGGCAAAAAAGCAGCAAGGCTTTTATAGAAGAAGCAGCCCGTGAAAAAACTCGGGCTGCTTTTTTTACATTCCCGTTCCTTCCCCATATTCTTTTTATAGGAAGTATCCAAGTATGTATGGTATCTTTAGTATAAAGCGAACGATTTTTGTCCTCTGGGAGGTGACGCTGTGGAGTTTTCCTTGGATATGACACTCTTGCTGCTGGCAATGGGCCTGTCGGGATATCTGGTTGCACATCTGCTATGCAGTCCGGTAAAGCCGCTGGGATGGGTAGCTTGTTTGGAAAAGGGAATAGATTCGCAGCCGCCAAACGAGATTTCGGTTCGCCCCGCCGTGCATCCGAGGATGCTCTGGGTGCGGCGAAAAAAGCCTCCCGAGGAGCAAGGGTCTTCCAGTGACGATGCTGATCCGCTTTCCTTCTTGTATCGAAAAGACATTTGCAACGATACGAGGAGGAATTCCGAATGTATACCTTTGTTCAACCTGTCATTGATTTGCTGGCCTCGCTGCTGAATGTGATCTTTCAGTTTGCGCAGGATTGGGGAATTGCGATCGTTCTTTTGACACTGTTTGTGAGAGGACTGCTTTTTCCGCTCAATCTGCGGACGGCCCGCCAGACGATGCTGCAGGTCTTGATTCGCCCTGAGCTGAAGCTGCTTCAGGAACGGTACAAAGACGACCAGCCAAAGCTGATGCAAGAGACGATGAATCTCTACCAAAAGGCGGGAGTCAAGCCGCTGTCGATGTTTACGACGGCGATAATGCAGATGCCGATCTTCATGGCGATGTACGGCCTGTTTTTGACGCATGGAGCGGCGATGTCCTCTTCCTTTATTCCCTGGGTTGTCTCCTTTGCCCAGCATGACGCGTGGCACATCCTGCCTGCGCTTGCCGCTGGACTTACCTTTTTGACCGGCATGATTCCGTTGACTGGTGAAATGCTGACAGACACGCCTCTGATTCAACGGGCCTTGACCTCGCTGATCATGGTCGCCTTCTTCTTGATGATTCTCTGGAAAGCGCCTGTCGCCTTGGGCTTGTATTGGACCACCGGCTCCCTGTTCGGTTTGCTGGAACGCGGTTTTTATCGAACCAGATTGGGGAGAAAGGTACTGATGCGGGGACGAGCCGAGCTGCCGATAAGCCAAGAATAAATATTTATACGCAAGCAAACCCTTGAGACAGTCTCAAGGGTTTTTGTTTTTCTATTGTTTTCCCAGCTTCAGCACATCCCACGCATTTCCCCATTCCTTCATCGCATCGAAGACGGGGCGAAGCGTTTTGCCTTTTTCGGTTAGCGCGTATTCCACATGCGGGGGGATTTCCGAGTAGATCGTCCGGCTGATAATCCCTTCTTCTTCCAGCTCCTTCAGACGCATGGACAGCGTCCGCGGGCTGATCCCCTTCAAGGAGCGCTGCAGTTCTCCAAACCGCCGCGGACCATAGAACAGTTCCCTTAAAATGATGAACGTCCATTTCCCCCCGATCACGTGCATTGTTTTTTCAATCGGACACGCTTTTTGATTATATTCTTCAGGCATGAACATCCCTCCGCTATCTTTTTGAATAGTAACTATAAAAAATATCCGTACTTTTATAATAATAGCACTTTCATTATTATAGTGAATAATCATCCTGAAGCAATTGAATGGAGGAAAAAAGCATGAAAGCTGTTGTCTTTGGAGGTACGGGGTTTATTGGAGGGCATGTCGCGGAACAACTGCATCTGGCTGGACACCGCGTGACGGCAGTTGTCCGCAAGACCAGCAACACCGCGTTTTTGGACAGCTTGGGGGTCGACGTCGTTCGCATCGATTTTTCAGATCCAGCCGCCATAGCAGACGTGATGGCAGGAAATGACGCAGCGTACAATTGCACAGCCGACGCAAAGCTGCACACGCAAATAAGCATGAATGCCCCGGTGGAAATTGAGTTGACCCGAACGCTTGCGGAAGAAGCGGCCAAGCAGGGCATTTCCCGGTTTATTCAACTCAGCACAGTGGTCATCTACGATTTTCAAAGCAACGAACCGATAGACGAGTCGTATGTGTCGAAGCCGGAGTACCCGATACAGCGGCTGGGGATTGAAAGGGAGAGAGTCGTCGGGGAAGTGGGACGAAAAACCGGAATGACGACCGTGGTGCTGCGGCCGGCAAGCACAATCGGCGTCCGGGACACTACCTCGTTTTTCGCCAGACTGTTTGCCGCACATGCGCATGACCGCTACCCGATGATCGGCGAGGGGGCTGCACAAGTTTCGCTGGTAGATACCCGCGACATCGGCCGGGCGATGGTCTGGCTGGGTACCTTCCAAAAGCAGCCGCAAGATGACGGCGTCTACCTGCTCAAAGGATTCGATACAACGTGGCGTCAACTGAAGGAAGCGATGGACCTTGCCGCAGGGAAGACTGCCAAAATGCTGGAGCTGCCTGAAGCATTGACCGAAGATGAAATGGCTGCCTATGGGTTGAGTCCATTCGCCGTAAAGACAATGGCGGTAAACAGAATCTGGAAGGACGACAAAATACGGAAGCTCGGCTTTGCCACAAAGTATTCGCTGACGGATGCGGTCGAGGCGGAGGTGAGGGATTTGCTTAGTCGAAAACGAACTTCGGAAAACAGCGGCATTCTTTAAGGAACTGGCATAGGCCATTTATACAGACATAATCCGAAGGAAGATTCCGAGTCAAAACATCAGTATAAAAAAGATTTGGGTACAGGAAAAAAGGGTGATGTACCTTCAGAAACAGAATCGTACGTTTATTCGGTGATGAAAATACATAATGTAAGATATTCATTCTTCAAGGTATAATGAATAGATCCAGCATCTGTAACTCAATCCTACATTTATCTGAAGTGAATAGAGAATCAGACGATTCATCAAAATGGAAATGCTAATAAAGGAAAAATGTTGCAACGGACATACTTTCTAAAAGGAGTCTCCATGATCACCAAAATCAATTTCACCGAAACCGATACCGTCCAAAAGCTCTTCGACCTGCAAAAAGCCGCATACCAGGTAGAAGCCGAACTGATCAATTTTTTTGAAATCCCCCCGTTGAAAGAATCATTTCAAGAGTTCCAGCAGTGCGGCGAGGAATTCTTGGGTTATTTTATCGATAACAAACTTGCAGGCGCCATTTCCTATACCATAGAAAATGAAGAACTGACGATCTGCAGAATGGTTGTGCATCCGGCTCATTTCAGAAAGGGAATTGCCCAAAAGCTGTTGGTGGCGATGGAATTGCAGAATGCAAATTGTTCTGCTTTTAAAGTAGCGACCGGCAGAGAAAATACCCCTGCCAAAAATCTGTACGAAAAAAATCATTATCAATGGAAGCGGGATGTTGAGGTCGCACCTGATGTTTATATCAGCTTTTTTGAAAAAGCAGGAAAGAACTAAGGGCTGGATGGCCTGAGCCTGTATCTGCAACGCGCTGCCATGTTTGTCTGAAAGTCAAGGCACTATTGGATGGCAGGACGATAGATTCCAGAGAAAGCGAATGGTAAAAATGGTATGACGAGTATATACAAGCTGTCGGGTATGTAAGGGAGGAATATGTTTGATCTATGAAATGACGGTTCAAGTTCGTGTTCCAGATATAAAAGAAGGACAAAAGTGGTATCAAACACTGCTCAAAAAGGAACCCGACTTCATCCCTCACGAAGGATTCGCAGAATGGGAGCTTATTCCCGGATGTTGGCTGCAGGTGGCGGAAGGTGCTCCCGCTGATGGCAGCGGACCTATTCGCTTTGGCGTTGCAGATATCGAAGCGGAGCGGGACAGGCTAAGAAGGGAATTGCATATCGAGAGCTTGGAAATCTGTTCGAGAAAAGAAGTTCCTGTAAAATGGGGGACTTTTTCCGACCCCTGGGGAAATCGGCTGGGGTTCTTTGAATACTTGAATGAGACAGAGAAAAAGGAACGCATAAAAGCTATTTTAGGAAAATAAAAAAATCTGCTCACAGGTCCCAATAAAATGGAAACGCTCCAGCAGCGCCTCCGTCTTTTAAAGAAGGGGGGAAAAACATGCTTAAAAAGATTTTTTTGATAGCCGCTGTTGCCTTGGCTGTAATGCTCGTGGCCGCCTGTTCTTCGGAAAAGACAAAACCGTTGACAACCCTGTCGAGCTACGGAGAAATATCCAATCAGGCGAGCACAGAAGAAGCCAAGGTGGAAATGAATACAGAACAACCCAGCTACTCCGCTTCCATTGACAAGGTGACGTTGAAAATCAAAAACGACGGTCCTACTACGTTGACATTTGGGACGCCTTTTACGCTTGAGAAACGGGAGCAAGGAAAATGGTACGTGGTCCCAATGCGCTCCGATATCGCGTTTACGTCCATTGGTCTTCTTGTCGAGCCGGGAGAAACGCGCGAGGACCAAATTAGCATGAGTGACCTTGACTATACCTTGACCAAGGGAGAATACCGGGTTATCAAAAGCTTTTCCGCAAATGAAAAGGAAATCATTGTGGCTGCCCGTTTTGAAATCGAGTAGCTTCGCGGCAACAAAGGCATGGGATGAGCCGCAATACCCTCGGGCGCAATGGCAGAAACACAGGAAGTGTAGTACGATGGGAGGATATTCCACAGGGAAAAGGTGATAAAATGAGCGCCGTATTTCGTGATGTGATCTCCACCGAACAACAATTTATGAAAGAGCTTCGCGAGCCTTTGGGAAATCCGAGCTCACTTGCGGCAAACAAAGTGGTTCACGCTCTTGACCGCCATTGCCGCGAGTTTATATCCAAGTCCCCCTTCCTGGCGATGGCTACCTCCGATGCAAACGGCCATTGCGACGTGTCGCCGCGTGGCGATGCACCCGGATTTGTCCTCGTGCTGGATGACCATCATCTGTTTATTCCCGAACGCCCGGGCAACCGCCGGATGGATTCCATTCAAAATATTGTTGCAAATCCCCACGTCGGCCTTCTATTCTTCATTCCCGGACTGGGGGAAACGCTGCGGATAAACGGTAAAGCGGTTGTTTGCCGCGATCCGGAATTGCTTGAAAAAACCGCTGTAAGCGGCCGGACTCCCATGTATGGCATCGGGGTTGAGGTGGAAGAGGTGTACGCGCACTGTGCAAAAGCCTTCATCCGCTCCGGTCTGTGGAATCCGGATTCGTGGTTGGCCAAGGAGCTGCTGCCTTCCGTCCCGAAAATGCTGGCAGATCACTCGAAAACCCCAAACTCTACGGCAGAAGAGGTAGCAAGCCAACTGCAAGACAGCTATAAGAACCGGCTTTACTAATGGCTGGGTACTGTGTCATAAAGGTGTGCCTTCATTCACCATTTTTTGAATGGTAGCAGCAGTTCTATAGGTTGCATGCCTCATCGAGATTCGGTGAGGCTTTTTTGCGTTCGTAGACGCATGGCCTGTCGATTGAAAGAAATGGTGAGCGAACTCCTGAAAATGGAATCGGCAATTGCGTATCCAGATACGCCCATGATACCCTTTTAGGATAATGTTGCGACAATGGAAACTTCCAAATCGGTGCATCGCTTTAGAGCATCAAATGGAGTGTTCACACTATGCCTGGAGAGGGTCGTGGGATCGATGGCCATTTATATCGCGCTTTTGCGAGGGATTAACGTAGGCGGCAAGAATATGATCAAGATGGCGGAGCTGAAGCGTA
Organism: Brevibacillus sp. FSL K6-6036; assembly: GCF_037964015.1. Lineage (NCBI taxonomy): Bacteria > Bacillati > Bacillota > Bacilli > Caryophanales > Paenibacillaceae > Brevibacillus > Brevibacillus sp. FSL K6-6036. Next base: position 3,350,795 of record NZ_CP150173.1, on the reverse strand, counting down.
CATTTGAAACAATGGGCCTCGGCCGCGTGCGGACGTATATCCAAAGCGGCAATGTTCTCTTCGAATCGGAAGAGGAGGAAGAACCGCTGCGCGAGCGGATTGAACAGGAGATAGCTGCAGCCCAAGGTTTGTCCGTGAGTGTCATTTTGAGGACGGCTGAGGAATTGAGACGGATTGCCGCGAGCTGTCCATTTTCGGAAGCCGCGCTGGAGAAAGCGGAGGAATCGGCAGAGGGAGAAAGCCTGTACGTAGGCTTTTTGCTCAGGGAGCCTTCACGGGAAGGGATGGAACGCTTGGCCCCCTACAAAAATGAAGACGAGCAGTATTACATTGCAGGCCGCGAGATATTCCTATTGTTTAGTCGGGGTGTTCGCAATTCCAAGCTTTCCGCGAATCTGCAGAAGCTGGATGTCCCGGTGACGGTCCGCAATTGGAATACGCTCAACAAGCTGGTCGCATTGGCAAATGAGATGGAGGCCTAGTCGGATGATGATGGACCGGGTGGATGCCGCCGTTCAAAATAATATCGCATGGTGCGGGACTGTTTGTGATACGCACGGGATTGCCCAAGCCGCTCACAGCCACGTCTGGGGAGTGCTTTCGAAGGCGCCTGCTTTTTATCCTGATATCATCTCTTCGAGCAGGAATGCAACAACTGCCGATGTACAAGCCTTCGCGGGGAGGCGAGACATTTTGAGCATTAAAGACAGCTATGCGAATCTGGACTTGTCCCCTTTTGGTTTTGACATCTTGCTTGAGGCAGAATGGATATACCGCGACTCGATTTCGGTTAGTCGACCAGCACGAGCTTCATGGCGCTTGATTGCCACCGAAAAAGACCTGATGAGCTGGACGCATGCCAATGGATTGCAAGACGTGATCAAGGCTGATCTATTGAAGCAAACAGCCGTGAAACTATTCATGCACGAAGAAAAGGGTGAAATCTCCGGTTTTATTGCAAATCTGGCTGCGGGTGTAGTAGGGATTTCCAACGTCTTTACTACGGATCATGCCAATGAAGGTCTGTGGCTGGATATTGCAAGCATAGTGTCGGCTGAATTTCCGGGAGTGCCAATGGTGGGATACGAACGAGCGGGCGACTTGTCGGCGGCTCTACTATCCGGTTTCACATCGATAGGATCGCTCCGTGTGTGGGTGAAATCATCATGAGAAGGCTTGCGTGCTGTTGTACCGTTTTTAAGTGGAAATGAACAGAAGTTTTATCCGATTGCAAACGCAGGAAACAAGCTGATAACTGCTGCATGCAAATGACGTGTGCCTCTCCCGGTACACGTTGCGGCGCTGCATGGCGGTAGTCGGACTACATGCCGTATCTTGCAAAATCGACAGTCGTGCGGGTAGAGGTTGACCGTTAAGGGGGTTAACCTCTTTTTTCGTAGAATGCATAATACCGGTATGAAAAAAGAGCGGTTTAGCCGATATAATCTAGGAGTGCCGAAATACCCCCGGCACAGGCATTCAAAACATCCGTCTCTATGCTAACTAACAACACGAATAACAGGAGTGATCGACCACGTGAAGGAAGGACTTGCCCTGACTTTAAAAAATATAGCCATTCTTTTATTTTATGCAGCATACACGCTTGTAAAGCTCTTTTACTTTCAGATACTGCCCTACGCTTTGCATTTTTTGATCGACATCACGGCGCTCTCGATGACGTATATTGTGGTCCAGCCCACCTGGATCAAAACATTTCGCAGACTCCGCAAATGGGTGACGTACGCGATCACGGGCATAGCGATGGTTATTTGCGGCCTGTGGACAATCGAGCATTACTACCTGTTTGGCTCCCAGCTCGGGATTGAGCTGTACTACATCCCGATTGTCCTTGCCACCTTGTTTTTGTCGACGACAGCCGGACTGATCGTCACCGGAATATCCAATCTCATTTTGCTGCTGGTAAAAATTCTCGTAGGCAGCTTTCAGGCTGACTACCTCATCGAGATGTGCCTGAACATCCTGTTCACGGGATTGCTCGTTTATTTGATTCGAACTGTCGTGAATCTGCGGGACCAGGTGGCCAACAAGCAGCATGTGCTGCTGCAGAATTCCCGCGATCTGGTGATCGGGATCAACCGGGAAGGCATTATTGATGTTTGCAACGCAAGCATGCTGCAGTTTCTCGGGGTAGGGAAGGCAGATGTTACTCAGCAGTATTTTTGGGAAGTGGAAGAAAAGCTGGGTGCCGAGGAAAACCAGGCGGTGGAGGCGATCTTTTCGCTCTTGTACACGGAAAAAACGGCAGGATGCAGGGAGTTGGAGATTGTCAAAGGCGGGAATTCATACACGTTCAGCGTCAATACGTATCATTTCAAGGACGATGGCTTTATTAACGGAAGGATTCTCGTATTGTCCGATCTGACAGAGAGAAAAGAAATGGAGCGGGAGCTGGAGAAGAAGGCGACGGAGGACAAGCTTACAGGGCTGCACAATCGCGGGTATTTTGAGGCGAAATTCAAGGAAGAAAAGCTTCGCTCCGAGAGGTATCACCACCAGCTTTCGCTTATCTTGATCGACCTTGATCACTTCAAGCGGATTAATGATCAGTATGGGCATCTCGCGGGGGATGCGGTTCTGCGAGAGACAGCCCGGTTCATCCGTTCCCACGTACGCGAAACGGATTGTACGGCCCGCTATGGGGGAGAAGAGTTTGTCATTCTTTTGCCGGAAACAGGAGAAGAGGAGGCAATGGAAGTAGCGCAGCGGATTCACCAAGGGCTGGCCGATCGAATCATCTGCCACGAAGAGAAAGAAATTCGGGTAAGCGCATCGCTGGGAGTGGTGACGAGCGAAAGCAGCTTTGATCTGTCCGAGCTTTTGGGGCTTGCTGACAAAGCCCTTTACCAGTCGAAAAAAAACGGACGCAACCAAATCACCTCCGCAAACAGTTTACGGGAAAAGGAACAGTATTTGGAGCCAGAAAGGTGAATGAGGAAATGTGGAACCAGGAATTCATCGCCTTTCCAATCCGCCGATGAACAAATGAATTGTGGAATTGATTCAGCGCAGCATGGAAAGACAGCGATGGGGGGACCTCGGCAGCAAAAGCTCGCGGGGTCTTTTTTTTGTTCCATTCTCCCTATTTTGCAATGCTTACTTCTTCCTGCTTTTCGCACGGCCTTCCTTTTGCCGGCTATTCATTCCCCTGTTCAGAGCCCGTCCGGTCGTTCCGCCGCCAACAGCTTGCTGCTGCTTCGTAGAGCTTTGGATAGCCGCATTCGTTCCGCATGTACTGTCTTTTCCACTGCCGCTGGCCACCTGCGTAGCTGCTGCAGCCATGCTTTTCTTGTTGCGGCGCTTGGCGACCTGATTGTTGATCACGATGACGAGACCCTCGTTGTCCCGTTTCTTCTTTCGCTTTTTGCTAGGTTCAGACTGTTTTCCTCTCATTCCGAGATTTCGCGCGCGACCGTCCGCTCCGACACTTTCCTGTTGCTGGGTATTGGAAGAGTCGATCGCGGCGTTGTTTCGTTCGTTTCACCGATGGGATCAGTCCTTTTTTGGTGAAGTTTGTATACAAAATGCGGCTGAATCAGAAAAAGTGTGGGACAAATGGCAGGATCGCCAGAAAATGCGCGAGAGTCCTGTTGATAGGAGGACGGAGAACAAAGCAAAAACGAGAACAATGAGTCAAAGGAAGGAAGGCACAAAACACGGGGATAAAAGACCGCATTTACAACGTAACAATGTTATGTTACATTATCTTCAGGAGGTGTTCCAAATGGAACCAGGACTAATCTCCAAAAAAGAGCTGCTGGAGCTGACAGGCATTTCATACGGACAGCTCTATAGATGGAAACGAAAACAACTGATCCCGGAGGAGTGGTTCATCCGCAAGTCCACGTTTACGGGCCAAGAGACGTTTTTCCCCAAAGACAAGATATTGATTCGGATCGACAAAATCTTGAATATGAAAGAGGATTTGTCCCTGGACGAACTGGCGGATATGTTTTCGCCCAATGCAGCAGAGCTGTCATTGACGAAAGAGGATTTGATAAAACGAAACATTGTTACAGAGGTTTCGCTGAATTTTTATCTGGAACAAACAGGAGACAGCAGTCCGTTTCCTTTTGAACGGATTCTGCAGTTGTTTGTACTGGATAAAATGCTGAAAACCGGCGAAATGAGCCTGGATGAAGGGAAGATGCTGCTTCAGATTTTTCAGGATCACTCTGCCAGCCTGGAAGGCAAAAAATTCGACCTGATGTTTGTGCGAAAGCTGGGGATATCCACTTTTTTGCTGATCGAAAGCGACAGTCGCGTATATCTTGAAAGAAACACAAAAATCGTGCAGCGGCTAAACCTGAATAGCTGCATAGAAGAACTAAAACTACAGATTGGGTAACGGAGGTTGGCAACGATGGATAATCAACAGCGTAGCAGTATCAATATCAATGGGGCAGGAACGGCGACTGGAGGCTCCGTCGACGAAGTGAAAATAAACGGATCGGGTACGATAACAAGCGATCTGGACTGTGCTTCATTCTTTTGCAACGGGACTTCCGACGTCCGCGGAAATGTAAAGGCTGAGCGGATCAAAGTGAATGGCACAGCCTCTTTTCAGGGGAATGTAAACGCCGGAAAGGTAAAGGTATATGGCACCTGCGATATTGAGGGCAATTTGACGAGCGGTGAAGTGCTGGTGAGCGGCTCTTGCGGCATCAAGGGGACGGTGTCCGGGGAGAGCATTGAGATACAAGGTTCGGTTTCGATTGCCCATGACTGTGAGGCGGAGTCTTTTCGAGGACTGGGCAGTTTTTCGGTTGACGGGCTGCTGAATGCGGGAACAATCGACATCGAGCTGTACGGAAAGGCGCGCGCCAAGGAAATTGGCGGCGAGAAAATAACGGTCAAACAAGGGAGAAGGTTTGGCATCGGCAAGCTGATCAGATCCTTTTTCGCTGGGGCCCATGAACTGCACGCAGGTACCATCGAAGGAGACGAAATCTATCTGGAATATACGCGAGCCAAAGTCGTCAGAGGAAAAAATGTTGTGATCGGAGAAGGCTGCGAGATCGATGAGGTGGAGTATACAAGCGACCTCAAAATTTCGCAAGACGCGAAGGTGCGAGGCCACAAAAAGATTTGACGCAAGCTGCCTCTCTTTGCGATTTTGCCGGTATTTTTTCCGTCGGGAACGATCGATAGGGGCGCATTTTCCACAATTTGGACCATAAAAGGAAAGGCAGCTTCGCCGATAATAGAAGTAAGGAATGACAATTCCTCGTAAAATTGTTCTGGGGATCAAAGACAGCCAAACTGTGCAGAGGCTGTCTATTTTTTTGCCCGGAAGTGGGCCCGTTCCATTACGAACGGGCCTGCTGCACTTCCCGCCAGGCCTTTTCCGCCAATTCTTTCAATACCAGCGATTGCTGCCAGCGGTCCGAGATTTCTTCCGCGGGCGTAGCGAGGTATCCGTTCAGGGCAATCGCATAGGGGACAGGCCCTAGTTCACAGACGAAAGGAAGCACATCTCCCTGCCTTGCTTCATCCAGCCAGCAAGCCATGCCCTGCTTCCACCATTGCATATAGTGCTCCGTCATCGGATGCTCGCCGCCAGGTCCGATGTCTGCTTGTATTTGCTGGCCGTTGGATACTCTGCCGTGGATGCAGGAAGTCCGCTTCAGCAATTTCTGAAAGCACGCTTCCGCCTGAGGATGGGGAACAAGCATCTCGCCAGCCAGGACGTAATGAGACAGATCGATGGTAAGGCGAAGGTCAGGCAATGCTTCCGCATACTCGACCGTTCGCAGCAAATCCTGTGTAATCCGTCCGCGGTGCGTTTCCACAAAAACAGGAATCCCATGGTTTTTGCCTTCGCGGATGATGCCCTTGAGCCGGTTGATCGCTTTTTCGCCTACGACGAAGGAATCCTTGACTTGCGCATTTACGTAGCTGACGCCAAACTGTTTAGCCTTGCGCAGAAACGCCGCAAATTCTTCCGGCTCCTCCGGGAAAGCTTCGACGCCGAATTGCAGGTTGTAATGGTCGAGCAAGCTGCGCCAGAGGCCTGCTTCTTCAGGGGCAGGCAGTCTCCCCATAATGCCGCCGTAGCCTGCTTCCGCAATTTTCGCAAGCTTTTTTGCGAGGGGCCACTCGCCGTTTTCATCGCCGATCCCGCGCATAGCCCACCATGACTGGTGAACCTCCAGGCGAGGAGGAAGATGGTGAGGCCCGCACATACTTTGTAAGAAGTTCATGTACATTCTCCTTCGGTAGAAATGGATTTTCCAGAGACAATGTGGTAAGAGAGACAAAAAAACAGAATAGGAAAAGAAACTGACTACTTGGAAAAATGGGATTGACATCCGGCGGAAAAACCTTTACGTTTTTATTAGACGTCCATAGAGGTATATATTCCAACATGAACATATCATAATCTGAAACTCGCATTCTTTCAAGTGAATAATCGATCGAAAATAGATGTTCATGGATTTACTGGAAGGATGTACCGACAATGACGCCAGCAACGTTCTATGTGAGACGACAAGGAGGAGAAAAGCGGATGACACAAACGTATCTGCCGGGATCTGAGCGGGGCAAGTACATGCGTTACGACACGGCTGTAATCCTGAAGCGATTTTACCTTTGCGAAAAAGAGCTGGTCGTAGGCGAGGCAGGCTGGATTCCTGGCATTCCTTACTTTGACATGAAAACGCTTCTGCCCAAAATATTGTGGGAAGACGCGATGACTGCAAATGCGCTGCGGGAACGAGTGTTTGAACTGCGTTTCCCAAGCCGGATTCTTGAAGTGGGCGAGGACCAGCAGCTGATCGACCTTATCCGGAAGGCACGCTCGGCACCGAATGCGCTAGCCTTCCTGTCTTCGCTGGCACATGTCTTCAAACCGGCGCTTCTCCAGGCTTACCAAACCTATCTCCGCTTGGCCGATCATATCGGTGATGGACCGACCTACCGCTTCATGAATCTCGCTGTGGAAGAAAAACAAAGGCAGATTCGGGAGATCAGTCTGTTGCTCGAAAGAGAGTCGGCTCGTGCCGATCATACGGATCGAGTCCTCGCCGAACAGTGGACAAATGAGATCCAGGAGCGCTTGCAGGCGATGGGCGGAATCGGCCTTGATGCGCCAGTGGCAGAGGCTGAGCAAAAAGAGACAGCTTTGGGAAATCAGCCCGCAGCAGCCGGCGAGTCCGCCGAAGCGCTCTCTCATGCGATCCCCTTTGCCCCGATGGAAGTGCCCGCCAGAGATGGCCGCTTTATTCATGTGCGCTTCTACTGGCCGGACAATGTGGACCCGTCGTTTCCTTACGGAGAAGGCTTCCGGCTACAGCTTCGGAGCGCCGTCAGCCATCTGAACGAGATTTGGGCGGTGGAAAATGCGGGACATGTCCTCTACTCGTTTGCCGGGGAGCTGGGATGGGAATTTATCTATGACGCCGCGCGCTGGGTCTACGACGAGAGCAGACATTGCCGGATGGGCTATGAGCGGCTCCGATCATGGGGATTTGAGGAAGCGGAACTGCCGCTTGGCACGTACATTTACGACAGCTGCAAAGGACAGGACCCGATCTACCGGCTCGGCATGCTGTTTTACTTTGAATCGAAGAACATCGGGAAAAAGCTGGACAGAATCAAAAATTTCGAATCAATGAATGACCGCACCAGCCAGCACGACATGGACTTCGACTGGGCCGATGAGACGATCCACACGAGCTATGGAAAGACGTGGCTGTCTGCGGCACTGAAAAAGCGGGGGCAGGACCCGGATGATTATACGGAGATCAAGGAAATGTGCGAAAGCATCGTCAAGCGTACGGTGGAAACGGCTACAGCCGAAGAAATTGAGAAAATCACGGAGATAGCCAACAGGATGATCGCAAAAGGTAAGGCTGCCCAGTAGGAAGGATCGCTATCCAAACATAGAGGAGTTGAAGAAAATGGCTACATTTACGGTAGAGCAAGTTGCCGCAAAAATTCAGCATACGCTGGTAACCCCCAATGCTTCGGAGGCAGATATCAAACGAGTTTGCGAAGAATGCCTGACCTACGGATTTGACGGGGCGATGATTCAGCCGGTGTGGATTCCCCTCGCCAAAAAACTGCTTGCGGGCAGCAAAGTAAAGGTATGTACGGCATTTGGCTACCCGATGGGCGGAGCTACCACTTTTACAAAGGTGGCAGAGGCGCGCGACGTGATTGCTGCCGGAGCAGATGAGTTTGACTTCATGCCGAACTACGGATTGTTCAAAAGCGGGCGTTACGACGAGTTCGCTCAGGAAATCGCGGCTGTCGTCAAAGCGGCCGAGGGCAGAGTGGTCAAAATCATGCTCGAATTCGGGATGCTGGATGAGGAAGAAAAAATAAAAGCCGCTACGTTGGCCAAGGAAGCGGGCGTCACCTACTTGAAAAATTCCAGCGGCTGGGGACAGGGCGGCCATGCCACGGTGGAAGACATCCAATTGCTTCGCCGCATCGCCGGCACACAGACACGGGTAAAAGCGTCCGGCGGGATTCGCACCTTTGAGGATGCCGTAAAAATACTGAACGCAGGCGCGGAGTTGATCGGGACCAGCGGAAGCGTGAAAATCGTCACGGGACAGGGAGAAGCAAGCACGGTTTATTAAAGCGAGGCCGTCTGCCCTGTCGATTGGTCAATGCCGACATAGCCATCCTATGGCAGGGAGCAGGGCTTCTCCCAAACTGTAATTTCAGACTCTTTCGATCATTATTTATTTTGACAAAACAGAAAACAGATGTATATCATGGTTTATAGACGTCAATATACGTTTATTACCTTTACTCTGATGCCAAAGGAGAAGAGAGATGGAGACACAAGGGCAAAAGCATATCGTCGTCATCGGCAGCTACAATGTCGGGTTTATCTGCAGCACGCCGCGAATGCCCGTTTGGGGAGAAACGATATTGGGCAGCGGATTCTCTGTTTGTGACGGAGGGAAAGGCTCCAATCAATCCGTTGCGGCAGCAAAATTGGGAGGCTCTGTTTCTTTTATCGGCTGTGTCGGGGATGATCCGTATGGGAAATCCGGCGTCGCCATGCTGCGAGAAGCGGGGGTCAATGTGGATGAGGTCTCCTTCTCACAGGCTGCCCCGACAGGTGTGGGCTTCGTCTTCCTGAATCAGCATGGAGAAAATTGCATCGTCGTCGATCCGGGAGCAAACCACCTGCTTTTGCCCGAGGAATTGGAGACGAAAGCGTCCATCCGCCGCGCCGATATTCTCGTATTCCAACTGGAAAATCACTTGGATACGATCCGCAAAGGCATGGAGCTCGGCCGCAAGTGGGGGAAAACGGTGATCCTCAACCCGGCTCCGGCAACGCCGGATTTGGACGATTTGCTCGCGCTGTCCAGCATCGTCACTCCGAATGAATCGGAGCTTTTGATCCTGCACGGCCTCGATCCTGCTGCCGAGCTGACGGACGTGGAGTGTGAGCGTTTGGCCCGGCTGCTTTTGGAAAAAGGCCCGGAAGCGGTCATTGTCACCCGAGGGGAGAAGGGTGCGATGGCTGTGACAGCAGATGAGGTCGCATCGATTCCGGCTCCGAAGGTAACCGTGGCAGATACGACCGGAGCAGGCGATTCCTTTACAGGGGCATTGGCTGTCGCCTTGTCGGAAGGCAAGCCGCTTGCGGAAGCCGTGCGGTTTGCTTGCTGCGTCGGCGCCTACTGTGTGACCAAGGAAGACGTCATACCTGCGCTCCCCACGAGGGAACAACTGAATGATTTCATCAAGACGTTTGAATAAATGCCATTTTTGAAAACGCTTTAAATGGAAGCGGGATTGAAAGGCGAGAGGAGGGAGCCAGATGCCGGCACTGCTGAGTCTGCAGAAAATCGAAAAAAGCTTTGGAAGCAACCAGATTTTGCACCAGGTAGACTTTCACCTGCAAAAGGGACAGGTTCACGCCCTTCTCGGGGCCAATGGAGCCGGAAAATCCACGTTGATGAAAATCATTGCCGGGGAGTACACCAAGGATGCGGGAACCATCCGGATCGAAGGCGAGGAGGTGCACATCCTGAGTCCAGGTCACGCCAAACGCCAGGGGATCAGCGTCATTCATCAGGAACTGAGTCTCGTGCCGGAATTTACGGTTGCAGAAAATGTGTACCTCGGCAAAGAGCCGGCACAAGGACCGGGATCATTTCTTCTGTCTCGGAGCGAAGCCGCTAGGAAGACGAGAGCGCTGCTCGACAAGTACCAGATTGAGCTTGATCCGCACCGCAAAGTCAAAGACCTCTCGATCGGGCAGCAGCAGGTGGTCGAAATCTTGAAGGCGATCTCGGAGGACTCCCGTGTCCTGGTCATGGATGAGCCGACAGCGACCTTGACCGCAGCGGAGACCAATCAGCTCTTTGAAGTGATCCACTCCCTCAAGTCAAAAGGGATCGGGATTATCTACATCTCGCATCGCCTCGATGAAATCCAGCAAATTTGCGACTGGGTCACGATCCTCAAAGACGGCAGAAAAACAGCCGAGGGGCCGATCGCGGAGTTCGGCAATGAGCGGATCATCGAATGCATGGTAGGCAGACAGATGGATCATTACTATCCGAACACGAAGCACAACCCGGGCGAAGTCGTTCTCAAACTGCAGCATATACGGAAAAACGGAGTCCTGCGCAATGTCTCCGCCACCTTCCGAAAGGGAGAAATCGTCGGGATATTCGGACTCTTGGGAGCCGGACAGTCAGAGCTGATGCGGATTATTTTCGGCGCAGACCGGGCAGATGGGGGACAGCTAATTTGCAAAGGCCAGGCGGTCCAAATCGATTCACCGCGTACCGCGATGAGCCACGGAATCGCGCTGGTGACCGAAAACAGAAAAGAAGAGGGCCTGGTGCTGGAGCTCGGATCGGATCAGAACATGACGCTGACCAGCATGGAGCAATTCTCCGGCTACGGGCTTCGCAACCTCGGAAAAATCAAGGAGATCGCAAAAGAGTACGTGGGGAAATTGAACATCAAGCTGCACGCCCTGCATCATCCGGTCAAGCATTTGAGCGGGGGAAACCAGCAGAAAGTGATTCTCGGCAAATGGCTGCTTACCTCCCCGGACATTATTCTTTTGAGCGAACCGACGAGGGGAATCGACATCGGGGCAAGGTCGGAGATCTACCACTTGCTCGACCGGCTGGCACATGAGGAAAAAGCGATCGTGATCGCGTCGAGTGATGTGGATGAAATCCTTGGACTGTGTGATCGGGTCTTGATCATGTTCCGGGGAGAAATCATCGCAGAGGTAGATCAGGCCGATGCCAGCATCGAACTCCTCATGGAATATGCGTCTGGAGCCCGGCAAACAACGGGGGTGGGGGGATGAACATGATCAATAGCACAAATCCGGTTGCAAGCAAACCGGCGGTAAACAGGCTCAGTCTGATTCAGCAATACGGCATGTTTTTTATCCTGATTCTCGTGGCAGCGATCTTCACGATGCTGACACCAAACTTTTTGACGCCGTCCAACCTGATCAACATTTTAAGACAGGTATCGGTAATCGGCATTGTGGCAGCCGGTCAAACGCTCGTCATCATCACGTCGGGAATTGATTTGTCCGTAGGCAGCATCGTCGGCCTGTCGGGAGCGGTTTCGGCGGGAGTTACGCTTGCCACAGGAAATGCGTTTCTGGGAATTGCCGCCGGGCTGTTGACGGGGATGGTATTCGGGGTGGCAAACGGTCTGTTGATCTCCCGCCTGAAACTGACGCCCTTCATCGTAACATTGGCCTCGATGACGATGCTGTCCGGTTTTACCCTGATCTATACGGGCGGAAATCCGATTTTGGTGACAAACCCGGTCTACAAATTCATCGGGCAAGGCTATGTAGGTCCGATCCCGTTTCCTGTCGTCGTTCTTTTGCTGGTCTACGCCATTCTTTACTTCGTCCTAAAGCGAACGGTTCACGGCCAGTATATTTACGCCATCGGCGGCAATGAAAAAGCTTCCTTGCTCGCGGGGGTGCGGGTAAACCTGCACAAAACGATTGTGTACGGAACATCGGGATTGCTGGCAGGTCTGGCCTCCGTCATCCTGACAGCGCGTTTGTCATCGGCGACACCTGTCGCGGGAACGGGGTATGAGCTGGACGCCATCGCCGCGGTCATCCTGGGCGGAACGAGTCTGTTCGGCGGCAAAGGAAGCGTGGTCGGGACACTGATCGGGGTCCTGCTGCTCGGGATACTGACGAGCGGAATGAACCTGATCAACGTCTCTCCGTTTTACCAAAATGTGGCAAAGGGGTTGATCGTCCTGTTGGCAGTCATCATCGACCGGATGATCAACAAAGAAAAACAATAGCTCACAGAAAATGGCCAATAAATTGAGGGGGGAATTTTCATGAAAAAATGGATGTTTTCACTGGTAGCAGCGATGCTGATGCTGACAGTTTCGGCGTGTGGTTCGTCCGGTACAACTGGCGCTCCGGCCACGGGATCGGGCGGCTCTGCGCAAGGCGGCAGTGCGGGCGAGGGCAAGATCAAAATCGGCTATGCGATCAACACTTTGAACAACCCGTTTTTTGTCGCCGTAAAAAATGGAGCGGAAAAAGAAGCGGAAAAGCTGGGCGTAGAGCTCGTGGTGGTCAATGCAAACGACGACCTGGCCACACAGCTGCAAGGCGTAGAGGATTTGATCCAGCAAAAGATCGACGTCCTCATCCTCGATCCGGTGGACAGCAAAGGGACCATACCAGCCGCAGAAGCAGCGAATAAAGCCGGGATCAAGGTGATCACCACGGGACGCGAGCTGGAAGGCGCCGAAGTCGTCACGCATCTGGGCTATGACGAGGTCAGGCATGGCATCGTCGCAGGCGAATTCATGAGCAAGCAGCTGGGCGGCAAGGGAAATGTCGTGGAGCTGCAAGGCATCATGGGCACAAACGTGGCACAGGATCGCAGCAAAGGCTTCCAGGAGGGTGTAGCGACATCGCCGGACATCAAGATTGTCGCATCGCAGTCGGCCGACTTTGATCGGGCCAAAGCCATGACGGTCATGGAAAACATCCTTCAGGCCAATCCAGAGATAAACGGCGTCTATGCGGCAAACGACGAAATGGCGCTCGGTGCGGTACAGGCGATCAAAGCGGCAAACCGCACAGGCATCATCGTCGTATCCAATGACGGTACAGCCGATGCTCTTCAGGCGATTAAAGACGGCGACATTGCCGGGACGATGGCCATTTATCCGAACCAGTACGGACAAAAGGCAGTCCAGATCGCCAAGAAAGTAGCCGGCGGCGAATCCGTGGAAAAGAAACTGGAGCTCCCCTCTATTTTCGTAAGCAAGGATAACGTAGAAGAAGCGATCAAGGAATCTCAAAACTAATTGGAAACGAGGAGCGAAGAACAATGAAAAAAGGTACAATCCTGAACCGTGAGCTGAATGAAGCGATTGCCTCGATGGGTCACACTGATTATATGATCGTCTGTGATGCCGGTTTTCCGATCCCAAATGGCGTAAAGCGCATTGATTTGGCGCTGAAAAAGGATGTGCCCGATCTGGAAACGGTTCTCTCCCTGATCGCCGGAGATTTCATCGCAGAAAACATCTACGTAGCCGAGGAGGTCGAAACGAACAATGCGCCTCTGTACAACAAGCTCAAGGCGATGTTCCCCGGCGTAGAAATCGGCACGATGGAGCATCAAAAAATATTGAGCGAGATGGCTTATAAAGCGAAGGTGATCGTCCGTACAGGTGCATTCGATCCATGGGGCAACGTCATCCTGCAATCCGGGGTGAGCGTTCCGCAGTGGTTTGACAAGCCCGGCATCGTTGTTCCCGATTATTACAAAGACAAAATGTAAGGTGTGCAAACCTGGCAAGCTGGGGGTTGTCTTGAAAAAACAGCGGGATAAAAGTATAGTAAATGAGAATAAGTTGGATAAAGGGTGAACCCAGTGATCGAAAAAACAGGTCCGGAACCGATTTATATTCAAGCGAAAAATTGGATTCGGGGAAAAATTGCCAGCGGCGAGTGGAAGGCAAAGGAGAAGCTGCCGTCGGAATCGGATCTCGCAGCCACATTGGGAATCAGCCGGGGTACCATCAAACAAGCGATCAAGCAGTTAATCACAGAAGGCATTCTCGTCCAGATACACGGGAAGGGAACCTTTGTCGTAGGCGAGCAAATGGAGTATCCGTTGGCGGAGAGACTGATTTCCATCGCCGAAACCATGATCGAAAGTCACAAAGACTTTACGACCAGGCTGCTCGGACTGGAGACCTCCCCAGCCGATCAAACCGTAAGCCGGTTTTTGGAGTTGGACCCATCCGGACAGGTTTATCATCTAAAGCGGCTGCGTTTTATCGAAGACACGCCGGTTGTCTTTTTGGAGAACTTTTTGCCGAAACAACTCTTCCCCGGCTTCGAGCAGAACAACTTTGAGGAGAAGACGTTGTTTTCCATAATCGAAGATCGCTACAAACTGAGAATCTCCTGGGGAAAACGCTCATTTTTGGGAAAAGGCGCTGACGAGAAGATCGCGGAAATGCTGCAGATCGACAAAGGAACGCCGATTACGTTCCTGGAGCAGACCATTTACACCGAGGACAATGTACCGATCGAGTATTCCAAAGTATGGCTGCGAAACGATCAGATCAAGCTGACCTCCATTCTGAAAAGAACGCAGTAAGTATGAACGGCTTGCTTCAGAGGAAGCGAGAAAATGCTCTCATCACGAATGTCAGCCAATTCAAGACCGACACAAAGCAAAGCCGTCGTCGATTCGTTGCAGGACACCATGCTGACGAGCAAAAAGAGCAAAAAGCAAAAAACGCTTCAAAAGAAAGCAAGACATATGTTTGCAAAGAGAAGCTGGAGGCTGACGTCAAAAGCCTCCAGTTTTTTATGCGGCCAACCTTTGATTAAGCATCCTTTAGTCCGCTGCTTTTGGATGCGGTTCTGCTTTTGGATGCGGTTCTGCTTTTGGACGAGGTTCCGCTTTTGGGGCGAAGCCGGCCAGTCTACATCCGAGAGGTGTCCCACCGTACCTGATTGCTTTCTTCTATTTTCATCTCCACTGCCAAAAGCCTGAACGACTGCAAACAAAAAAACGCGGAAAATGGCTCCGCGTCCGAATCTTCATCTTACAGCTCATTCAACGAATACTCTCTTTCTACTCTGCAAATCCTCGTCACGTACTGCTCATACCATACCTGTTTCCCTTTTTCCTGCGCCACCAGATGGTCCTCGTTCTGCTTCCAGTTGCGAATATCCTCCAGCGACTGCCAGTACGAGATCGTCACTCCGAATCCGTCCGCATCGCGCGTGCTTTCCACGCCGAGAAAGCCCGGCTGGGCAAATACCAGCTTCTCCATCATTGCGGCCATCTCTTCGTACCCCGTATTATCCGTTTGTGTCCGTTGACTGGTGAAGATCACAGCATAGTAAGGCGGCTTCGGCGTCTTTGCAAATGGCCCCATTTTACCCCCACTCCCTCAACTGGTATCTGTTAACAAGTATAGCACCCGCCTTTTTTTCTGTAACCTATTTCTCCACTGACAGCGATTGTCAGGGATGAGTGGATATACTCGAAAAAGCTCCGGGTATCAGATCTCTATGGGGCGGAAACCTTTTTGCCATACAAAACACTAACGATACGAGGGGGACTTTCAAAGATGAAACCAACCGACTTGCACTACGAATTTTACGTATTGGCAACACCAGAGCAGGTGTGGGACACGCTCGTCTCGCCAGATGGGGTAAAAGCCATTTACGGGGGCTGTGTGATCGAGTCAACGTTCCGTGAAGGAGACCCGATCCGCTATATCGGCCCGGGCGCAGACGGAGATAAAACCATCCACGTCTACGGCGTCATTTTGCAGTGCGAGCAGGCCAAGACGCTCAGCTTTACCCACTTTGTCGGCGATTCCTACCACCCCGGCCAGGAACGGTACGAATCGCGCATCATCTATCGGCTCGAACCGGCCGGCGCGTCCACAAAGCTGACCCTGACCCATGACCGTTGGCATGAGAATGATCCGTCATACGATAACAGCGCGAAGGCATGGTGGATGATCCTCAGCAGCACGAAGACACTGATCGAAACAAGAAGGCCGCTGGCATTTTAAAAGTCGGTTTCGCCATCGGAAACAGTGCTGTAACCCAGCGCCGCAGTCGCTCCTTTAATAATAAAGACTTTCCGTCCACTGGCATTTTCGGCACATGCGGGAAAGCGGGGTCTCTAGAAAATCGTGATCACATGCTTTTTGGGCAGTCCCAAGCTGCGTGCGGAGTGCGGCTAAAGCCGACTCCAACCGCTTGATTTCAGCACGCAGCTGGCCGGGATCACGCAGTTTTCCCATATCGGCATCCCGCTTCATTTCCTGTCCGTCCCTTTGTACAGTTGTCCTCCCTGCTCGCGGAATTCCCTGGCTTTTTCCTGCAGCCCCTCGTCGATAGCCGCATGGACCGAAAGCTGGTTGTCTCGGGCGTAGGCGCGAATATCCTGGGTGATTTTCATGCTGCAAAATTTGGGGCCGCACATTGAGCAAAAATGGGCAGATTTTGCCCCTTCGGCAGGGAGAGTCTCGTCGTGATACTCGCGTGCCCGCTCAGGGTCAAGCGAGAGGTTGAACTGATCGTTCCAGCGGAATTCAAACCGCGCCTTGGAAAGCGCGTCGTCCCGAAGCTTGGCTCGCGGATGTCCTTTTGCCAGATCAGCGGCATGGGCGGCGATTTTGTAGGCGATCAGGCCGTTGCGCACGTCCTCCTTGTTTGGCAGGCCGAGATGTTCCTTCGGGGTGACGTAGCAGAGCATCGCGGTGCCAAACCAGCCGATCATCGCGGCGCCGATAGCGGACGTGATGTGATCGTAGCCGGGAGCGATATCGGTCGTGAGCGGGCCCAGCGTGTAGAATGGCGCTTCGTGGCAAAGCTCAAGCTGCTTATCCATATTCTCTTTGATCTGGTGCATCGGCACGTGTCCGGGACCTTCGATCATCACCTGCACATCATGCTTCCAGGCGATCTTGGTCAATTCCCCAAGCGTCTCCAATTCGGCGAACTGGGCTTCGTCGTTCGCATCGTCGATGGACCCCGGCCTCAGTCCGTCACCGAGCGAGACGGAAATGTCGTATGCCTTCAGGATTTCGCAAATCTCTTCAAAATGCGTGTACAGGAAGTTTTCCTGATGGTGGGCCAGGCACCAGGCCGCCATGATGGAGCCGCCGCGGGAGACGATTCCGGTGACGCGATTAGCGGTCAGCGGGATATAGCGGAGCAGCACCCCTGCGTGGATCGTAAAGTAATCCACTCCCTGCTCGGCCTGTTCGATCAACGTATCCCGGTAGATCTCCCAAGTCAGCTCCTCGGCTTTGCCATTTACTTTTTCCAACGCCTGATAAATCGGGACGGTCCCGATCGGCACGGGGCTGTTGCGGATAATCCACTCCCGGGTCGTGTGAATGTGTTTTCCGGTGGAAAGGTCCATGATGGTGTCGGCTCCCCAGCGGGTGGCCCACATCATTTTTTCCACTTCTTCACCGATGGACGAGGTGACCGCCGATGTCCCGATGTTCGCGTTTACCTTCACGTGAAAATGACGACCGATAATCATCGGCTCCAATTCCGGATGGTTGATGTTGGCCGGCAGGATCGCGCGGCCGCTGGCGATCTCGGCTCTGACGAATTCCGGCGAAACTCCTTCGCGGATGGCGACGAATTCCATTTCCGGCGTGATGATGCCGCGGCGGGCGTAGTGGAGCTGTGTGACGACGCTGCCTTTTTTGGCCCGAAGCGGCTTGCGGTCATTTCGGGGGAAAACAGGTACTGCTTCAAGCTGCTCGGCGCTTTTGAAGCCGTTATCGACAGGCTGCACCGGGCGTCCCGCGTAGGATTCCGTATCGTCTCTTTCAGCAATCCAGCTTTTCCGCAGGGAAGGCAGTCCTTTTTGAATGTCGGCAATGTAGTCGGACGCCGTATACTCGCCGCTGGTGTCATAGACGCGGACGGGCGGGTTGGGAATTTCTCCGTACATGCCCTGGGATGGCGAAAGCTGGATTTCCCGCATCGGGACGCGAAGATCAGGCCTGCTGCCGACCTGGTACACTTTGCGGCTGCCAGGGAAAGGCTGTACAGCCGTCAGGTTGAGGGAAGATGCGTGTGGAATGGACATGAAAAAAACCTCCTTGTCATGGTTGCACGCGGCATGAACCCTGATGGAGGCGGAAGAAGACGCGTCTGCATGACAAAAACAAAACGCCGCAAAAAAACTTGCGACGCCAGACGCGAGAGCAGACAGGAAAGGGACGCAAGCATACGCAGTCCTCTCCGGTCTATATAAACATTCCTCCGCTGGCATTACCCAGTTCAGGTTCAACGGTCGACGACAGAGTAGCCGTCCTCTCAGCCTGGTCATCCCCAAGCTCCCGTGCATCATTGTTTAGAAATAGTTTGTTGTTTCCACCATAGCATAACTACTTTTTCCCAATTGTTCAAGAGGTTTTGTCGCAGCAGGAGGAAAGACATCGTGCAAAGCTTTGTCCAGCTTGTACCATTGGTCCATTCCCACCGAGGAGAGAATCGCGTCTCCATCCTCTTGCTTATAAGAGTCGAGATGAAACTTCGGCCCCATCGTAAACGGCTTGAGATAATGCTCTCCTTCCCGCGTTTCCACGTACATCATATACGCGTAGTCTGAAACCTTGTTGGCCGTTTCATATTCAAACTGCAAAATGAACAGCGAATCAGCCGTTCCCGTTAATTGCTCCACTTTTTCGCTGCCGGAGATCCAATCAACGACGGCAATCTGCTCGGTTTTATCCGAGTACAGGGAGAGAAGCTCCGGTTGCGCTTTGATGGAGTCTTCCCGGTAGTGATGTACCCATATGGCTTTCCCTTTTCCTGAATGAAAAAGCGATTCCAGCGCCGCTCCCGGGTGGGGCGCTTGTTGCTGTGAACACCCGCAGATGAGTGCAGATAGACAAAGGATGACGAAACGGAGCACGTGAGTTCTGGAATTCACTGCCATGATACTGCCTCCCTAACCCCGGAGTTAACCCCCGTTTTTGATGTGATGCCGCAGCGACATGCTTCCCAAAGTACGAACCCTCTCAATATAGTAAACGAAAAAGAAGAGGGAAACGTTTCAAGACAAATCCAACCATCTATAGGATAATCAAATGATTTTAATATAAATAATTGAATTGAACTATTGGTTTGCCGCGGCTATCCTTACGGGTAAATCCCGGAAAGGAAGTTGAGAGCGATATGAATCCGCATGAAGTGAAGCAATGCTTCCCGATTATGAATGTCCCGATCTACGGGAAGCGGCTTGTATATTTGGACAACGCAGCCACTGCCCAAAAACCGGTTCAGGTGATTGAGGCGCTGGAAGCATTTTATCGGATGGCAAACGCCAACGTTCACAGGGGAGTCCACTACCTGGGGGCAAAGGCGACAGACATGTACGAGGCGGCGAGAGAAAAGGTCCGTGCTTTCATCCGCGCAAGCGAAGCGGCCGAGATTGTTTTTACCCGGGGGACGACGAGCGCCTTGAATCTGATCGCCAGCGGATACGGCCGTTTGGTCCTTTGCGAAGGCGACGAGATCGTCATTTCATTGGCCGAGCATCACAGCAACCTGATCCCTTGGCAGCAGGCGGCAAAAGCGGCCGGGGCAACACTGAAATTCATTCCCTTGCAGGAAGATGGGACGATAACGCCGGAAGCTGTCCGTTCAGTGGTGACCCCACGGACTAAAATCGCAGCACTCCACCATATATCCAACGTCTTGGGAGATGTAGTACCGCTCAGAGAGATCGCCGGCATCGTCCATGCACACGGAGGAGTTTTGGTTGTCGACGGTGCGCAGGGAGCGCCTCATTCACCAGTCGATGTGGGGCAGATGGACTGCGACTTTTACGTTTTCTCCGGTCACAAAATGTGCGGTCCTACAGGAATTGGAGTTTTGTACGGGAAGCGTCCATTGCTGGAGCAATTGGTACCTGTTGAGTATGGAGGAGAGATGGTTGAGTCGGTCGATGCCGAATGGGCGTCGTGGAAAGAGCTTCCGTACCGGCTGGAAGCGGGAACCCCTTTGATTGCGGGAGCGATTGGGCTGGGGGCTGCGATTGATTTCCTCGCTCAAATCGGCATGGAGAAGATCGAACGGCATGACCGCAGGCTGGTTGGCTACGCACTGGAGCGGTTGCAGGAGCTCAAAGAATGCAAAGTGCTGGGGCCGCTGCGGCATCGGACGTCCATCCTGACGTTTCAACTGGGGGAGATCCATCCCCATGATCTGGCTACCGTGCTCGATGCAGAAGGGATCGCCATCCGTGCCGGTTACCACTGCGCGCAGCCGCTGGCGAAATGGTTTGGACAAGCGGCGACGGCACGGGCCAGCCTCTATCTCTACAACACCGAAGAAGACGTAGATGCGCTGATCCTGGGATTAAAGAAGGCGCAGGACTTGTTTCGCCGAAATAAATAAGACGGAGTGCCTAAAAAGATTCAGTGTCACGGATTTGGAGAGGCAAGCACGATGCTTAAAAAAGCACCATGAAGGAGGAAGGGCAGACATGCAAGTGTATAAAACAGTGACCATAGCCGGATCGGATTCCAGCGGAGGAGCGGGTATTCAGGCCGATCTCAAAACCTTTCAGGAGCTGGGGGTTTACGGGATGTCGGCCTTGACGACGATTGTCGCGCAAGATGAAAGCTGGGGCCATCATGTTTTTCCGGTTGAACCGGACACGGTAGCAGCGCAGCTACGAACGGCACTGGAGGTGATCGGAGCGGATGCTTGCAAGACAGGCATGCTAGGCTCTATCCGGGTCATCGAGCTTGTGGCCCAAGCAATCGCCGCGAGCGGCATTCAAACGATCGTTATCGATCCCGTCATGATTTGCAAAGGCGTCGATGAAGAACTGCACCCGGAAGTAAATGAGTGCCTCCGCGAAGTGCTGGTTCCGCTGGCGACCGTCGTGACGCCCAATCTGATCGAGGCGGCCAAGCTGAGCGGCATGGCACCGCTGCAATCTGTGGAAGAGATGAAGGAAGCGGCCAGACGCATTCACCGGCTCGGTCCGTCTTATGTGCTGGTAAAAGGGGGAGGGCGGCTGCCGGGAGACAATGCGATTGACCTATTGTATGACGGCAGCAGCTTTGACATTTTCGAAGTGGAAAAGATCCGCACGACAAATACGCACGGGGCGGGCTGCTCCTACTCTGCCGCAATCACCGCGGAATTGGCAAAGGGAAGGTCAGTGCCAGAGGCAGTTGCGACCGCAAAAGCGTTTATTACCGAGGGCATCCGTCACTCGTTTTCCTTGCGCTCGTTTGTCGGACCGACCAATCACAGCGCCTATCGGCAATCAAAAGGCGGCAACTGACCAAGCGGGGCACCGTCTCTGCTTTCCATGTGTTCATTCGCTAAACCAATCCTTATCATATCGGATTTGGAATTGATGCTGCCTGCCAAAATCGCTACCTTATAGCTAAGGGCCCTTGTATTACATCAGGAGAGGAGGAGAGAAAAGGATGGCGAAAGCTGTGTTTTATCATGCTGGATGCAGTGTATGCGTCGATGCGGAACAGGCCATTTTGCCGTATCTCGACCGTACCAAAACCGATGTGGAAACCATTCATTTCGCCCAGCATCCGGACAAGCTGGACGAGGCGGAAAAACTGGGAGTGAAATCTGTGCCTGCACTCGTATTGAACGGTACGGTGTACCATATCAACTTCGGGGCGAGCATGGCGGATGTCCGAAAGGCTGTTGGCAAGTAAGAAGGCGATATCGTAGGCAGCAGCACCCATTTGTTCATGGCTCTTTACTCACCTCGTTGATAGAACCTCTTGGAGGCGTATGCTCGCGCATTACGCCTCTTTTTTTATGAAAGTGTAAAGCCGCTGCAAACCTGTCTATCGTTTAAGGGTGGGGCGATTGCGGTTACTCCATCCTTTTGGCAGTCCCGATCAGGTTTTCGAGGAAAACCCGCGTGGCGGCGCACATATATTTGTCCGCCCGGTAAATGATGCCGATCTGGCGGGTGATCGGACTGGCGAACGGGACGGCGGCAATTTTTCCATTCTGGATAAAGTCGACGTATGGTTTGGGCAGGACAGTGACGCCGATCCCGCTTGCGACCATATTGACGATCGATTCCATCGTAGTCATCTCAAAGGAAGGCTTGACGGAAAAGCCGGCAGTTTCGCAATGCTGATCAATGAGCTGTCTGAGATAGTAATTTTGCGGAAGAAGGACAGAAGGCGTCTCTTTTAACACCTCGAGCGGAGCGGAACGTTTCTCTGCCAGTGCATGGCCGGACGGAACCACGAGGCACAGCTCCTCCTGCACCAGCGGCAGCGTCTCGAACTCCTCGTCCTCGACGGGCAAAAAGACAATGCCCATATCTAGCTGGTTGTCCAGCAGAGCGGAGCGGATGTCTCCCGTGCGCAGTCCAAGTACGGACAGCTCGATATGGGGATACTGCCGATGAAACGCGAGGATGGCTGGCGGCAGCAGGTAATTGACGACCGTCAGGAGTGCGCCGATGGTCAGCTTGCCGCGCTGCAAGCCCTGCAGTTCCGAGATGGCGGCCCGCGCCTGGGACAGTTCATGGAAGACGCGCTGAGCATGTCCGCGCAGGATGCGGCCCGCTTCCGTCAAGGCGGTTTTCTTGCCGATCCGGTCAAACAGCGGGACGCCGATCTCCGCTTCCAGAGCGCGGATTTGCTGGCTTAAAGAGGGCTGAGAAATCCCGACCTTTTCTGATGCTTTGGTGAAATGCAGTTCCTGTGCCACGGCCAAAAAATACTCCAATTGCTTTAATTCCATCGTTCTCACCGCTTTCTATTCATAGGTAAATCCAATTGAAATAATAGTAATGATTGAATTGATCAATGTATATAGAAGCTTATAATGAAGGTGACCATGTGTCCAGTGCAAAATCGTAAACAAAAAAGAAACGGGTAGGGGAGGTCTTTTTTTGAAGCCGTTCGGGTATTTGCCCCATACAGAGACAGAGCGTAAAGAAATGCTGGCGTTTTTGGGTTTGCAGCAGACAGAAGGACTGTTTGACCAAATTCCTGCCGAGATCAGGCTGAAGGAGCCGATCCAGATCCCGCAGGCTTGGTCGGAGCTGGAGCTGACCAGACAGTTTGGACGGATGGCCGCCAGAAACAAAAATACCGAAGAATATGTCTCGTTTTTGGGAGCCGGCGCTTATGAGCACGCGATTCCGGCAGTGGTTGAAGCCATCGTCGGCCGCTCGGAATTTTACACGGCATATACGCCTTACCAGCCGGAAATCTCGCAGGGCATCCTGCAGGCGATTTTTGAGTACCAGACGATGATTTGCGAATTGACCGGAATGGAAGTATCCAATGCTTCTCTATACGACGGTCCGACAGCGATGGCAGAAGCGGGGATGATGGCTTGTGCGGCGACCAAGCGAACCAAATTGCTCGTCTCCAGGGCGGTTCATCCGGAATACCGGGAAGTCCTGAAAACATACGCTTACGGCCAACGGCTGGAGATCGTGGAAATTGGCGTGGGGGATGGGCTGACAGATTTGGACGAGCTGGGAGACCGGATGGGTGACGACATCGCCGGATGTATCGTCCAGTATCCGAATTTTTTCGGCTGCGTGGAACCGCTGGAAGAGCTGGCTGCTCTCACGCGTCATTGCGGGGCGCTGTTTATCGCGGTCGTCAATCCGATTGCGATGGGAATTTTGGAGCCGCCGGGTTCCTTTGGAGCAGACATCGTCGTGGCGGAGGGACAGCCGCTTGGAAATCCGCTGTCATTTGGCGGGCCTTATCTCGGCATTTTGGCGACCACCCGGGCGCTTGTTCGGCGGATGCCGGGCCGGATCATCGGGCAGACCACGGACCTCGACGGCAGACGCGCTTTCGTCCTTACCCTGCAGGCCAGAGAGCAGCATATCCGCCGGGAAAAGGCGACCTCCAACGTCTGCTCCAACCAGGCGCTCAATGCTTTGGCAGCGACCGTCTACCTCAGCTATATGGGCAAGCAGGGACTCTGCGAAGTAGCGAGACAGTGCATGCTGAAAACGCAGTACGCGATTGAGCGTCTCACCTCCATCAAAGGAGTGGAGCGATTATTTTCGACAGCCGTTTTTCACGAATGTGCGTTCAAGCTGCCGGCATCTCCTGCGGCAGTGAACAAAAAGCTTCTTGAGCACGGAATCATCGGCGGATACGAGCTGGCGAAAGACTACCCCAGATACGAAAACAGCGTTCTGCTTGCCTTTACGGAGGCGAGGACGAAAGAGGAGATCGATACATTAGCCGAGCGATTGGAGGCTGTGCTATGAGACAGGAAAAAGATCAGCCGCTTATTTTTGAATGGTCCCGGCCAGGCCGGAGCGCCTATAGCTTGCCAAAGCTCGATGTGCCGGAGCTTTCTGTGGAGGACATTCTGCCTTTGCCCTACATCAGAGCGAAGCGGGCCGAGCTGCCGGAAGTGAGCGAACTGGATGTCGTCCGGCATTATACGGCTCTGTCCCGCCGAAACCACGGAGTTGACAATGGTTTTATCCCGCTTGGCTCCTGCACGATGAAGTACAACCCGAAGCGAAATGAAAAAGTGTCCAAGCTGAGCGGATTTGCGTCCATTCATCCGTACCAGCCGGAGGAGACCGTGCAAGGGGCGCTGGAGCTGATGTACCATTTGCAAAAGGAGTTGGAGGCCATCACGGGGATGGACCAGGTCTCGCTGCAGCCGGCTTCGGGAGCTCAGGGAGAATGGGCAGGCCTGCTGATGATCCGGGCCTATCATGAGTCGCGCGGGGAAAAGCGGACCAAGGTGCTGATACCGGACGTATCCCACGGTACAAATCCTGCCTCGGCTGCCGTCGCCGGGTTTGAGAGTGTCACGATTGCCTCCAACGAGTACGGCGAGGTCGATCTCGAATCGCTCCGGCAAGCGGTAGGGCCGGATACCGCCGCCCTGATGCTGACCAATCCGTCTACGCTCGGTCTGTTCGACCGAAACATTCTGGAGATTGCCCGCATCGTCCATGAGGCAGGGGGACTGCTTTACTACGACGGAGCCAATTCCAACGCCATCCTCGGCTATGCCCGTCCGGGAGACATGGGATTCGACGTGGTGCACCTGAACCTGCACAAAACCTTTACCACCCCCCATGGCGGCGGAGGGCCGGGGGCGGGACCCGTCGGCGTCAAAAAGGAACTGATTCCGTTTCTGCCCGTACCGATCGTAGAGCGGGACCAGGACCGCTACCGGTTGAATGCAGACAAGCCGCAGTCGATCGGAAAGGTCAAGGGGTTCTACGGAAATTTCGGCATTCTGGTCAGGGCTTATGCGTATATGCGCACGATGGGACCGGATGGACTGAAGCTGGTGACCGAAAACGCGGTACTAAACGCCAACTATATGATGAGAAAGCTGCAGCCGCACATCGAGCTACCCTACGACAGGACGTGCATGCACGAATTTGTCCTGTCAGCAAGGCAGCTCAGGAAAAAAGGGGTGCGGACGCTGGACATCGCCAAGCGGCTGCTCGATTTCGGCTATCACCCGCCGACAATCTACTTTCCGCTGAACATCGAAGAAGCGATGATGATCGAGCCGACCGAGACCGAAAGCAAGGAGACGCTGGACCAGTTTATCCAGACGCTCATCCGGATATGCGAGGAGATTGAGAGCAGCCCGGAGACCGTACAGGAAGCGCCGCACACAACTGTGGTGAACAGGCTGGATGAGGCGAAGGCAGCCCGCAATCCGATCCTCCGCTATCGGAGAGAGGAAGAAAATGGACGGGAGGGTTCGGTTTTGCGGTAAAAGGCGACGAGGCTGCAAGCCAAAGGCGTGATGGAATCGAGGAAACAGAAACATAGCGTTATGGCAGAAGAAAGAACCATAACGTCATGCTCGGAGAAGAAGCAAAAGACGTGCTCGGAAAGGCAAGCGATATGCTAGGAAAAGCAAACAGTGCGAAGGCAATTAAGCTTCGCACTGTTTCTTCCTTATGTGATTGAGGAAGGTCGAAAGAAAACACATTGACAACATATAGTATAGTGTCTAAACTAATGAATAGAAAAATTTGGCATATCCCTGGCGACAACAAACAATATGGATGAGGAGAGAATGGTCCAGGAATATTTTTTTGCATAATTTGTTTAGTATCTATACTGTATGGTAGGTCGGTGAAACGGCGAAATGAAAACGGAAATAATCAAGAAAAAAGAAGGCTCAAGCCGAAACCTTTTTTACATGCTTATGGCCATTTGTCTCGGAGCATTCGTGTCACATTTCACAGCAGGCATCGTCAACGTGTCGCTCCCTCGTTTGACGGAAACCTTCCATGCGGGAATTGGCACTGTTCAGTGGATCACGACCGGGTATTTGCTGGCTGTCGCTTCGCTTTTGCCCGTGATGGGAAAGCTTGGCGACCGCTATGGCCAACGCCGCATTCATAATCTCGGCTATGTTTGCTTTACGATAAGCTCGGTTTTGATCGCCTTTTCGCCGAATGTGGCCATCCTGCTGCTGCTGAGAGTGTTGCAAGCGGCCGGAGCTTCGATGTTCCAGGCGACAAATATCGCGTTGATCACTATGTATATGCCAAAGGAGCGGAGAGGCCGCTCGCTCGGAATTGTCAGTACGGCTGTAGCGCTTGGAGGGATGAGCGGTCCCATTGCGGGAGGCATGATCGCTCAATGGCTGAGCTGGCAGTGGCTGTTCCTGATTCACGTTCCCATTATCCTCTTTGCGACTTGGCTTGCCTTTCGCAGCATTCCGAACCAGGAACCGGAGAGAAAGCCGGGCACTTTTGACGGCATGGGGGCGGTTCTCTTTACCGCCGTCATCGGCATCGTCATCTTGGGCGTAACCCAGGGCCAGGTGTGGGGCTGGGGATCGCTGGGGCTTGTTTCGTTATTTGCCGCAGCTCTTGCCGCGCTGGTACTTCTGCTCTGGTGGGAGAAAAGGCAGGCTCACCCGTTTTTGCCCTTGCCGGTATTCAAAAACGCCGCGGTGACATCCGGCCTGTTCATCACGGGAAGCTCTTTTTTGCTCGCCAACACGATTTTGGTCGTCTTGCCGTTTTACTTGACCGGGTTGGTTGGAATCGTTCCTCTTGAAGTGGGGTACATCATGGCCGCCTATCCGCTCATACTTGCGGCTGCAGGGCCGTTTGCGGGGGCACTCTCGGATCGGTACGGCTCCCGGCTGTTCCAGTTTCTCGGCTTATGCGGCATGGGCGGAGGTTCTTTGATCCTGACGCTGTGGCTGGAGCAGCTGTCCATGCTGGAGATTGTCCTGACGCTTGCGTTGACAGGCTTTGGCATGGGGCTGGTAACGTCCCCGAACAACAGCTTCATTATGAAAAATGTCGCTTCCCACTACGTGGGTACGATTGGCGGAATGGTTGCCCTGATGCGAAATGTCGGGATGGTTTTCGGTGCGGCACTGGGCCTCGGGTTCATGAATGGAGTGTCCTTCGATGAAAAAGCACAGGCGATGGGTGCATTTACAAGCGTGTTCGGAATCAACGTCGCTATTTTTGTTTTGAGCATTGCGGTATTTGGATACGGCTTATTTTTGGACCGGAAAACCAAGGGAAGCCAAAAGCAAGAGACAAACCATTCTGTTTGACCCAAAACGGGCGCCTTGACACGGAATGGTTTAGAAACTAAAGTATGGGTATGAGAGAACAGCAAATTTTCCCACCCGAAAAAATGAATACAGGCAGTCAAAAACTGGGGCGCGTCATTTTGCAGCTTCAACGACTCGAGCGGCAGCCTCGAACGTTTGGGGAAGCGGGCGTGCTGACGCCGAGCGAAATTCATACAATCGACGCCATCGGCTGTGAGGGCGGCATCCTAATGAGTGAGCTTGCGTCCCGCCTCGGTGTGACAAAAGGTGCCGTGACCCAGCTCGTGACGCGCCTGGAAGCCAAGGCGCTGGTTACAAGGACGACACACCCGACAGATTCCAGAGCGGTGATGGTCTCGCTGACGGAAAAAGGGAAAGTGGCATATCGCATCCATGAGGAAATGCATCATGAATTTTATCAACAGCTTCGCCTGCAATTGGATCCTGACGAGATTGCCGTATTTGAAAAATGTTTAGATAAATTGAGTGAGCTGCTGCGTGACTAGTTCTGCATTAGGCAAAGGGGAAACCGTTATGAGACAGATTGAAGTCCTGCCCTATGACGAAGAGTGGGCGGCATTGTTTGAAAAAGAGAAGGAGCTTTTGCAGGGCATATTCTCCGAAGAACTGGTCGCGATCCATCACATCGGCAGCACTTCGATCAGAGGAATGAAGGCAAAGCCGATCATTGACATCATGCCGGTCGTAAAAGACATTGAGCGGATCCATCTGTATAACGACTCCATGCGAATGGCCGGATATGAGCCCAAAGGGGAGAACGGGTTGCCTGGCCGCCGCTACTTTCAAAAAGGAGGCGACCAGCGAACACACCACGTCCATATGTACCAGCAAGGCCATCCCGATATCCACAGGCATCTTGCCTTCCGCGATTACGTAAGCAGCCACCCCGATGCAATGGCTGCTTATGCGAGCCTCAAGGAAGAGCTTGCCAAAAAATTCCGCTATGACAGCCAGGCGTACGCAGACGGCAAAAGCGGACTTGTGCGACAGATCGATGAGGCAGCTCTCGCTTGGTATCTAAACAGAACAAGTTAGGGTGGTGGTATTTTGCTGAGGCAACCCAATGAGAACCCAGTCGGTCCCGTCTCGCCATCCATCCATGAACCGATCACTTATTCGAGAAGCAATTGATAAAACGCCACATCGTGGTATTCCCCGAATTTGTACCCCACCTGACGAAAAACCCCCACTGGCTGAAATCCAAACTTGACGTGAAGCTGAGCGCTGGATTCATTGCCTCCGGTGATTCCGGCGACCAGCGCGTGGTAGCCAAGTTCTTTCGCCGCCGCGATAAGCTTTGTCATCAACAGCCCTCCGATTCCCTTTCCATGATGATCATGATGAACGTAGACAGAAGATTCCGCTGTCTGGTTGTACGCGGGCTTCTCCCGAAACGTGCCAAGCGACGCATATCCTACTACCGATCCGTTTTCTACTGCCACCAGCAAGGGGTGCTGCTCGTCGTATTTTTGGAACCATTTCTTTCGCTGCTCGAGCGTCTGTTCCACCAGGTCGAACGTGGCAGGAGAAGTCCGTACGACGTGATTGTATATTTCCAATAGGACGGGCAAGTCGTGTTCGGTTGCTTTTCTTACGGTAATAGAAGACATGCTGTTCACCACCTGACGAATTTGAGTCAATTATATGTCAGGTTTTCTTACATGAACAAGAGAAAAGTTTCCTAAGCTTTGGACTTCCCAGATTCAGGGACAAAAAAATGGTGCCGTTTTGAAGGGGATTGCTAATGATTGGAGAATAACATACTTATTGATTTAATAAGTATATAGAACGCCTGCGTTAAATCGGCAGACTCCTCGCCCATAGTTTGCTTGCTGCCGTTATTTATACTGAATCAACCCGATTCCCAAGCCAACAGGGTCTGCCAGATAAGCCAGGTAAAACTCGTCGAACTCCATTTTATCCCGGACTATTTTGGCTCCGCTCTCTACCGCCTTGGCCAGTGTATCGTCCAGCGAGTCCACCTCGATGACAACCCGTGTCCCGTGCGGATAATCGCTTGGACCGAGTGCAATGCCGCCATGAATTCCGGGCTTGGTATCGGAGCCAGTCGTGACTTCGCGATAGTCCCAGTAAGGTTCTGCAATTTTCCAATCAAATACGGATGAATAGAACGCTGCTGCTTTTTCAGGGTCTTGGCTGTTTAATTCAAACAAAACGACTCGTGCCATTCGTGCGCCTCCCATTGTTTGACAAGTTGTCAGAGTATTCTTCAAATCCATTGCAATTCCTTCTTGGAGATAGGGGCTTTTTTTCTCGGGGTGGTGAGTTGTCCGCCCGAATAGTCGAAAGCTGTCCGCTCGCGTAGTCAGTGAGTGAAGTTTCATGGAGGAGGATATTATGAATTTTCATGTGCTTTCAGTCGTGACCAGCAAGCTTTCAGACATGAAGAGGTTTTATACCGAAGTGCTCAGGCTTCCATTAACGTCGGAAGACTCCGCATCGTTTACAGTAAAGGCAGGCAGCTCGCTCCTGCGTTTTTCCGAGTCGGTGGAGCCCGCTTTCTATCATTATGCGTTTGCGATTGCCAAGCCGCATTTTGAAGCGTGCCTTCAACGAATAAAAAAGCACCAAGGCTTGCTGCGAGACCGGGATGGAGAGGAACGGATGACTTCAGTGATCTGGAAAGGAAGCCAGATATATTTCGAAGACCCGGAAGGAAATATTGTAGAAGTGCTTTCCTTTGAGGAAGAGGGAGCCGAAGGAGGGTGGCTGCGCATTCAGGAGATTGGAATGCCGGTCCCGGATGTAGCTGCCTTTGCCGAGAAGCTTTCCGTTTTGGGCAGCGAATTTGAAGCGGAAAGCGATACATTTCGCTTTTTCGGTGATCGGCGTGGGGTATTGGTGCTCGTAAAGCAAGGACGTTCCTGGTTTCCGACCAACCGTCCGGCCGCGATTCATCCGATCATCGTGGAGGTGGAGCAAAGGAGCGGAGAAAGTGAAGGAGAAAGAGGTCCATTCACCATCGAGCAACCCGAGCTTGGGTATACGATTACGGTACGCTAAGCTAATCTAAGCGGATTCTATTTGCGGAGAAGCGATCCGATCAACAGCATACCCGCACCCGGAACTTGTGCCGGGAGAGGTGATCCATTTGCATTTCCAATCATTGCCCGCTATGGATCGCTTTTTGCGCCTTATGCTCATCCTCCGGACGGACAAAAATTTCATAGGTAGTGGTGCGGTCGGTACGGGGGAACATTACACTAGAAGTATCCAAACCCAAATGATTGATGTCATTTGGCGATTTTGTCCGGTAGCTGATGCCGTGAGCCTGCAATTTTGCCGCGGCTTTGGCATACGCTTCGGTGCCGACCGCTATATGCACCAGGCACTTGTGTCGAGAAAAAAACCTGGAAAACAGACCCATTCATAAATGCCCCCAATCCCTTTATTTTCCAAAAGCGAAGCCGTATACTTATATCAATGATTTTAGCTGAAGAGAGGGAAGCCTACCAATGAAGTCTTTTTTTGCTGATCGGTTGGTTGATACTGCTTGCAGGGGCAATTCTTTCGCGTGTCAATCCCAGGTTCAGAAGCATCCGGTTAATCGGGGACGGTGCTCTCCCGTTTCTTTTGTACATCACTGCCCCTGATTTGTGGCCGCTCTGTCTGGGCCTGTTTTTCCTCCTGTACGCCGCGGAAATCTTTCGAATGTATCGAGAGCAGAGGAATTGATCCTCCTTGCGTCTCTGTCCAGCCTTCGCTGTCAGATTTTCCTTTCTTCCGGAATTGGTCCTGATTGTATTCGTCGTATCTCCTGTTTGAAAATATTCCAAATGAGCAAGATAGATCTCCTATTTTATGAAAAGAAGCGAAAAAATAAAACTGACCGCAAAATAGCCGGCTCCCGCCCAAAAAAACGGACCGTGGGGGATCAGTCGCGGGTGAAACGACACGTCGTCCTGTCCGGTTAGCTCATACATCCCTTCGTTCTGCCCGCCTTCGACCTTACGAATGTATGATTCCTGCCTCCGCCAAGAAGCAAAAAAACGCTTGCAACTGATCCAGAAGGCGGTAAAAAATTGCCCCTGGATGACGAAAAGCACGCCCCATGCCATCAGCAGCAGAAGAGAAGCGTAGCAGAGGCCGTCTGCGTATCCGCCAAGCGACAGCGGGGAGGGAGAGAAAAAGCCAAATGCCAGAGCAAAGAGGGGAGGACCTGCAATCAGCGACGCCATTTGCCATCCGGAAGACCAATTTGCAGTCGACATGCGATCTCTCCTTATAAAAAAAGATGTAGGCAAGCTGAATAGATTCAGCGCATGTAAAATATTACTGTATTTTCTGAAAATAACTTGACTGACAATTCCAAAAAGTTGTATTTTATCTCTAGTATATCCTACCAAAAGATGGAACGTCCATCAAATCGAACAATGGGGGGCACTATGAGACGAAAAAAGAAAGGCTTATCCTTAGTCATCGCGTTGTTGATGGCGTTTACTGTGGCCGGATGCAATTTCAACTCCGAACAGACAAATACGCAGACACCGGCGCCAAATAACGGCAATCAAACCGCTGAGCCAACCGCGGGGAAAAAGGTACTGCGGATTTATGACTCGGACGAGATCCCGACGCTGGATACCGCTCAAGTACACGAAGATGTCTCGTTCGCGGTCGTGAACAACACGATGGAGGGCTTGTATCGCAGAGACGCGAACAGCCAGCCGTATTTGGCGATGGCGGAGAAGCACGATATGTCCCCGGACGGTCTGGTACATACCTTCAAGATTCGCGAAAATGCCAAATGGAACAATGGCGAGCCGGTAACCGCACATGACTTTGAGTTCGCCTGGAAAAAGGTATTTCAGGCGGCCGGCCACTACAGCTTTATGTTCGAGACAGCAGCGGTCCTCAATTCTACTGCGATTCTCAAAGGAGAAAAGAAGCCGGAGGATCTCGGTGTAAAGGCATTGGATGACCGCACGCTGGAAGTCAAGCTGGAGTACCCCAACCCGCTGTTGAATCAGCTTCTTTCCTTCCCGACATTCTTCCCGCAGAAGAAGGAGTTCGTCGAGAGCAAAAAGGAGAAATACGGCCTGGAATTCGACACGGTGCTGTACAACGGCCCCTTCATGCTGACGGAATGGAAGCACGATCAGGGCTGGAAGTACGAGAAAAACCCGAACTATTGGGATAAAGACAAGGTCAAGCTGGATCAAATCGACGCCTATGTCGTAAAGGATGTCTCTACGGCATTGACTCTGTATGAATCGGGTCAAATCGACCGGGTGGAGCTGACTTCTTCCTTCGTGGATCAGTACAGGGACAAAGAGGGCTTCCTGACGATCAAGGACCCGTCTATCCGTTTCTTGCGCTTCAATCATACGCATCCTGCACTGGGCAATGTGAACATTCGCCGGGCAATCAACCTGGCCTGGGATAAACAGGGACTCACGGATGTCATTTTAAACGACGGTGCTACCCCGCTATATGGCATGGTTCCCGGTGGATTCTTCTTCTCGCCCGAAGGAAAGGATTTCCGACAGCTCAATGGCGATATCAACAAAGGGACGGTAGAGCAGGCACAGGAATTCTGGAAAAAAGGATTGCAGGAAACAGGGCTGAGCGAAGTGAAGGTAGCGCTTAACCTTGCCGATACAGATACGCAGAAAAAAGTGGGCGAATACTTAAAGAACCAACTGGAGAAAAATCTCCCCGGCTTTACGCTTGAGCTGAAATCAGTACCGACCAACCAACGGCTTGAGCTCGAAAAGGCGGTCAATTACGACATCTCGCTTTCAAGCTGGGGACCGGACTACAGCGATCCGATGACCTACATTGACATGTGGGTGACAGGCGGCTCAGCCAACCGGATGAAATACTCAAATGCAAAGTACGACGAAATGGTAAAACAGGCCAAGATGGAGACCGATATGTCCAAGCGCTTCCAGATGATGCTGGAGCTGGAGAAGATGCTGCTTGATCAGGACGTGGCTGTCGCGCCTGTTTATCAGGAAGGGCTTGCAGTATTGCAGCGGCCGACGGTGAAGGATTACGTCGTTCTGCCAACAGCGCCGAGGTACAACTACATGTGGGTGGATATTGCAGGGCAGTAATTGACGGTATCATTATCCAATGACCAAAAAAAGAGGATCGCATTTGCGTATCCTCTTTTCACCTGTAAATCACGGGAGAGCATAACCCTCCCGTTTTCCGATTTTTTGCGAAGCGGACAGCCAGACTGAAGATGGGGTGAACAAATGGGAGCTTATTTGCTGAAACGGGTTGGATACATGCTGGTGACGCTGTTTATCATTGCAACTGCTACTTTCTTTTTAATGAAGACGCTCCCCGGCACACCTTTCACCAATGCCGACCGGTTGAATGAGCAGCAGTTGGAAAACATGAAGGCCAAATACGGACTGGATCAGCCGGTTGCCATTCAGTACGTTCGCTATTTGGCCAATCTGGTCCAAGGCGATTTGGGCATGTCATTTAAATTTATGGGCAGAAGTGTAAACGAGGTGATCTTTGAGCGGATCGGTCCATCGGCGCTGATCGGATTTCAGGCGCTGATCGTGGGGACGTTTGTCGGGCTTGGGCTCGGGGTTGTCTCAGCGCTCCGGCATAACAGCATCTGGGACTACACCTCGGTTACGCTGGCTGTGTTGGGGATGTCGATCCCCTCCTTTGTCTTTGCCGCTCTTTTGCAGTATTACCTGGGATTGAAATGGGGCTTGTTGCCGCCGGCTCTGTGGAAGGGGTACGAGTACACCATTTTGCCGACTCTTGCGCTTTCGGTTACGGTAATCGCTACCGTCGCCAGGTTCATTCGGACGGAAATGCTGGACGTGATCAGTCAGGATTACGTCATGACTGCCCGGGCCAAAGGCTTGTCCGAGACGGGTGTAATCGTAAAACACGTCCTGCGAAACGCCTTGATTCCCGTCGTGACGATGCTCGGACCGCTCGCCGTCAACATTATGACAGGGACGCTTGTGATCGAGAAGATCTTCTCTGTTCCGGGTCTGGGCGAGCAATTTACGCTGTCCATCGTCGTCAATGATTACAGCGTAATTATGGGGATTACGCTTTTTTACAGCTTGCTCTTTATCCTGATGGTTTTCGTGGTGGACATCCTGTATGGTCTGCTTGATCCGAGAATCAGCGTGAGAGGAGCGAAGGCGAAATGAGTGCTGAACTGGGAAAAAACGAATCGACTCTGGTGTCGCAAGTACATAGCCATTCGTCTGTCTTTCCACCTGCCGAAGTCACGGATGACCTGTTCATCCATGAACCGCTTGACTCTCGGTTGCAAGAGCAGGTATCGGGCCAGACCGTTTCTGTTTGGAAGGATGCCTGGAGACGGCTGCTGCAAAACAGGGGAACCGTTATTGCGATGTGCATCATCGTCCTGATCACACTCTTGGCATTGATCGGACCGCAGTTGTCTGGACGACCCTACGACGAACAAAATCTGACGTTTTCCAACCTGCCGCCCAAGGTAGCTGGCCTGGAATGGCTCGGTTTTGACGGGAAGGATGCCAAAGGAATCGATCAATACGAGGCAAGAGGAATCACCGAGCACTTTTGGTTCGGAACGGATGAATTCGGGCGAGACCTCTGGACGCGTGTCTGGAAGGGGACGCAAATATCGCTTACCATCGCCCTTTTGGCGGCACTGCTTGATTTGGTCATCGGAGTGGCCTACGGCGGAATCTCTGCCTTTTACGGCGGAAAGATCGACAATGTAATGCAGCGCATCATCGAAGTGCTCGTAGGCATACCAAACTTGATCGTGATTATTTTGTTCATCTTGATCCTTGATCCGGGGATTTTCTCCATCGTCTTGGCTATGATCGTGACCGGCTGGGTCGGAATGGCCCGTGTCGTACGCGGGCAGATGATGCAGATCAAGGCGCAGGAATTTGTGCTCGCTTCCCGGGCCCTTGGCGCTTCCAACTCCCGATTGATCGTCAAGCATCTTTTGCCAAACGCGGTCGGCCCGATCCTGGTCACACTGATGTTTACGATTCCGACTGCCATCTTTTTCGAAGCGTTTCTCAGCTTTATCGGGCTGGGCTTGCAGCCTCCGCTTGCATCGCTGGGCGTCCTTATCCAGGACGGGTACGTGTCCATGCGTTATTTCACCTACAAGCTCGTTTTCCCGGGCATTGTGATCAGCGCCTTGATGATCAGCTTCAACCTGTTGGCTGACGGACTGAGGGACGCGCTTGATCCGCGCATGAAAAAATAGCCGGAATAGAAGGGAGACAAACCATGTACGAACCGATCTTGTCCGTAGACAATTTGCACGTCTCGTTTCATTCCCAGAACCGGGTGGTCAAAGCCGTCAGGGGAGTCAGCTTTGCGCTGCAAAAAGGGGAGACGCTGGCGATCGTGGGAGAATCCGGTTCAGGCAAATCAGTGACAGCGAAAAGCCTGATGCGGATGCTGCCGGCCCAAACTGCCAAAATAACGGAGGGCGCCATCCGCTATGACAATCAGGATGTGCTGTCCTTTTCGCCGCGCGAGCTGCAAAAGCTGCGGGGCAAAGAGATCTCCATGGTCTTTCAGGACCCGATGACATCGCTCAATCCGACGATGAAAATCGGCCGCCAAATCATGGAGGGGTTGGCCAAGCATGAAAAGTTGACGAAGTCGGAGGCAAAGCAAAAGGCGATTCAGATGCTGGAGATGGTCGGGATTCCGCAGGCAGCCGAGCGGATCGATGCCTATCCCCATCAATTTTCCGGAGGAATGCGACAACGAGTCGTCATCGCCATCGCGCTCGCCTGTCGACCGAAGGTGCTGATCGCCGATGAACCGACAACGGCTCTGGATGTCACCATTCAGGCGCAAATTCTCGACCTGATGCGCGGACTGCAGAAGCAGACAGGGACGTCTATCATCCTGATCACGCATGATTTGGGAGTCGTGGCCAATATGGCCCAGCGAGTTGCCGTCATGTATACGGGAGAAATCGTCGAGATCGGGCCTGTCCATGAGATATTCACGAGGCCGCAGCATCCCTACACGAAGGGATTGCTGCAATCGATGCCCCGTCTGGACGCGGACCGCTCCGAGCCGCTGGTGCCGATCCCGGGGTCTCCGCCCGATGTGACCAGGCTGATGGGTGGATGCTCTTTTGCCCCTCGCTGTCCCTATGTGATGCGGGTGTGCCATCATTTTTCGCCCCAATCGACGAGCCTTGGTCCGGAGCATCAGGTTTCCTGTTGGCTGCAGGACAGGCGGGCAGAGGAGATGCGCCGCTCCTTTTGCTCATGAGTGCAAAAAAGCGAGGGAAACAGAGCAAACCCTATCGGTTCATTGCAAAATCCTGATCTTGCCGAGGAGCCATTTGCAAAAAAACGAAAAAACGGCCGTTTTTGAAGGTCTATGCGGAATAGCCGGATTCGGAGAGTTCCATTTTTTGTGATACAATAAAGACATCTCAAAAACGGAAAGGATCAGGATACCAATGGTTCCGTATAGGAGCGTATGGAAACGTTATGATCTCTCCTACACATAGCGTCGCAGCATGTCGATCGTCACTAGGGCGACTCAACCTGCTGCGAAAGTGAGGAAATACGTATGGAACGCTGTCTGTATGTCAGAAGTTCCTCAGTGGTCGGTTGGGCGCTCAAGCCAAAACCGATGACATTGCGAGGAATTAATGATGAGGAGAGCAAAACCGTTACGACAACAGTTTGCACAGCTTAGTTTGATTTTGTTCGGATCTTGTTTATTGGCATTTGCGTATTACCATATCAACTTCCAAAACCACTTGTCGGAGGGCGGATTCGTAGGCTTGGCGCTTTTGGCCAAGTACGGCTTTAATCTCCCGCCGGCTGCGACGATGCTCGTCCTGGACATCCCGCTTTTTATCATGGCGTGGTTGCTGAAAGGACGCCAGTTCATCTGGAACACCATACTTGCGTCGCTTGCCTTTTCAGGCTTTTATGAATTGTTTGAACGATTTTCGCCTATCGTAATCAATTTGAGTGACTATATGCCGGTCGCCTCCCTGCTTTCCGGGGTGTTGACTGGCCTGGCAACAGGGATTGTTCTGCGCTTCGGCGCTGCTACGGGCGGGGATGACATCATGTCTGTCCTGCTCAGCAAATATACCGGTCTGTCGATCGGGACGATCTTTCTCCTGTTGGACTGCATGGTGCTTAGCCTGTCGTTCCTGTATTTGCCGGTCAAAGAGGTGCTGTACACCATTTTGGCGGTCTTGATCGCCAGCAGGGTGATTAACTGGACGATTGGAAAAGGAACGACGGAGGAAGAAGAGAACGTCCATGGACCTGTCCGGGGCGTTTCGACAAGCCACCGATGAGTTTTGACGAAAGCGATAGAAGTATCCATTTTCAATCTGGATCCGACAAGCGACAGGAGAGCCTCCTGTTGCCAATCGAAAAGACCCGAGGGTTATCCCCGGGTCTTTTTTTGGCTGGGGATACTGCAACTTTTCAATCCACAGCCGTAAACGTAACAAATAGACATGTACCAGCAATCTGGGCAAGTGCCCCAGAACGTGTCATCGGTAGGCGAATACCTTAACAGAGGAGAGGGAAAACTGTCTGCAAGGAAATGCAGTCAGCGGCGAGAACTGCCTTCGACATCTATTTAATAGGAAACGATAAAATTACCGGAGCAAATGAAGCATTCAATTGCCAATAAAAATCATTCTCATCGTTGACAGATAATGATTTTCATTATACGATGGTAATGATAATTGATCTCAGTGACGAAGCGATTGCTTTGCTAGTCCTTTTTGCGGGAGGGTGCCATGCGTTATCAAATCAATGGTTACACAGACATGTACACGGTGTTGGCAAATGAACGTAAGGTGGGCGGTGCCGTAGAGGCGGGCTTGATTCGCCTGCGGACCGGTGAAGAGTTCACCAATGCGGTTCTGACGCGGCTTGAAATGTCTGATGCACAGTTTTGTTCGCTTGGCTTTGTCACCCAGGAAGGCAAGCGTCTGATTGTCCATGTGAATGATGTCAGCATGGTTGCAGATGCCGTACATATCAACGTATGTGATCTGAAAAACGAAGTCATGAGGGCGGAAAAAACTGCTGAGCGACTCAAACGGCTGAAGCGGCTATGCGAACTGAATGAAGGCAGTTGTACGCCGACATTCCGCGAAGAAGCACTCCTTCTGGCGGAAGATATCGGGATGGAACTGGCCAGAGGTCATGTCGATTTGTCGTTCCTCCCGGATACGGAAAAAGCGAAAGTGGTGCGAATCGCCTAAAACAAAATTCAAGGCGGCATGTATGAAACAGCGTACATGCTGCCTTCTTACGTTTTGGAAACAGGAGTGAAGGAAAACATGATCAGCTTGCATGATATTGCCCGAACATTAGAACGAGTACGAGAGAAGAAGCCACTCGTGCATAATATCACAAACGTGGTGGTCACCAATTTTACAGCCAACGGATTGCTTGCTCTGGGGGCTTCGCCTGTCATGGCATATGCCCGCGAAGAGGTGGCAGACATGGCCAGACTTGCCGGGGCGCTCGTGTTGAACATCGGTACACTGAATCAGCCGGAAGTAGAAGCTATGATTATTGCCGGGAAGGCAGCCAATCAGCAGCAGGTGCCGGTTATTTTCGACCCTGTGGGGGCTGGCGCGACTTCGTACCGGACAGAGACAGCCAGACGCATTCTGCAGGAGGTCAACGTTTCTTTGCTGAGAGGCAATGCGGCCGAGATTGCCCATGTCATCGGAGAAAACTGGACCATCAAGGGTGTGGATGCAGGGGAAAGCAATGGGGATATTGTCGCGCTGGCGAAAAAGGCCGCGCTGCATTGGAAAACGCACGTGGTCATCACCGGACGGGAAGATATCATTACGGATGGCACTGCCGCGTATCTTATCAAGAACGGTCATCCCATTTTGACAAAGGTTACCGGGACGGGGTGTCTGTTGACTTCGGTGATCGGCGCTTTCGCTTCGGTTGAACAAACCCTCTTGACAGCAGGAGCAGCGGCTCTGGTCAGCTACGGGGTTGCAGCCGAGCTTGCCGCGGAAAAAACAGAGGAAAAAGGCCCTGGCAGTTTTCAAATTGAATTTCTGAATCAACTGGCGATGGTGTCATCGGAAGATATTTTGCGGTATGGTGCTGTGGCTGTTGCGATGTAGGGCCGTTTCGAGGAAAAATTTGCGCATTGAGCATTTAGATCGAAAGAATGAGGCGGGTACACATTGGATGCGATCGACTTACCGGATCATGGATGCAATGTAGCTGTATTTCTTCAGCGTGTACGACAGAAGCTTTTGCTGATGCTCAGACAGTGACAGAAAAACAAACTCCACCTGATCTTGTTCGAGCGGGCGAACGTAGTATTTGGAAATGCCGTGCCTGACGATCTCTTTGTTTAGTCTGGCGGCGATTCCCGCGTCGGTACGTATGTGTATTTCCACTGGTTACTCTCCCTCCTTGACCACAAAATAGCGTACCAGAATCAGGCAAAGAAAAACGTCGGACATGTGACGAAAAAAAGTCCGATCTGTTACCAAGTTGTGTACCCGAACGTGCAATTTCGAATTGTGAAAAATATCCGACTGCCTTGCCTTTGTCTAGAGAAATTCGCATCAGATGAGAAATCGCGTACAGATGGCTGTCAAACATGCGAGAAGTGGAAGGGGAAAAGAAGGTATTGAAATAACTCTTGTTTTATGATATAGTCATTTGTGTCAAAACGGACAAACACAATGTGATTTGGTACTGGATGGATGTCCGAGTGGCCGAAGGAGCACGATTGGAAATCGTGTAGACGGGGATGACTCGTCTCGTGGGTTCAAATCCCACTCCATCCGCCATCTTGCTTAAAATGGCCCGTTGGTGAAGCGGTTTAACACAGCAGCCTTTCACGCTGTCATACAGGGGTTCGAATCCCCTACGGGTCACCATAACTCATGCGGTCGTGGCGGAATTGGCAGACGCGCTAGATTCAGGTTCTAGTGGTGGCAACACCGTGGAGGTTCAAGTCCTCTCGACCGCACCATATGCGGACGTAGCTCAATTGGTAGAGCGTCGCCTTGCCAAGGCGAAGGTCGCGGGTTCGAGCCCCGTCGTCC
Organism: Brevibacillus sp. FSL K6-6036; assembly: GCF_037964015.1. Classification (NCBI taxonomy): domain Bacteria; kingdom Bacillati; phylum Bacillota; class Bacilli; order Caryophanales; family Paenibacillaceae; genus Brevibacillus; species Brevibacillus sp. FSL K6-6036. The sequence continues at coordinate 3,310,128 of NZ_CP150173.1, read as the reverse complement.
GCTCCATGATGCGTATGCAGGTCTCTCACCCGTGCCGGGTTTACCCTCGTGGTAAAACACGAAGAATTGCTCGGGTACTTCAGATTTGGCTGCGCAAAGAAGGATACTCGACGAGGTATTGCCAATGGAAGCGAGCCCCGTCGTCCGCTCCATATATATGTGCCCTTAGCTCAGCTGGATAGAGCGTTTGACTACGAATCAAAAGGTCGGGAGTTCGAATCTCTCAGGGCACGCCATTTATCCCCCCAGCAAGGGGAGGTACCTCGGTTGATCTGATAGCCTTTTGCGAAAGGCATGATTCATTTTGCATCGGGAAGTGGCTCAGCTTGGTAGAGCGCTTGGTTCGGGACCAAGAGGTCGCAGGTTCAAATCCTGTCTTCCCGACCATCTTTGTTTTTTTTCTCGAATAGTTGGCTACTATAAATAGAAGCAAGATCGTGCGGGTGTAGTTCAATGGTAGAACCCCAGCCTTCCAAGCTGGTCGCGTGGGTTCGATTCCCATCACCCGCTCTTTTTCATTTATGGCGGTCGTGGCGAAGTGGTTAACGCACCGGATTGTGGCTCCGGCACTCGTGGGTTCGATTCCCATCGATCGCCCCATTTGTCAAACAGCAAAAAAGCCCAGTGTTTGTCCAATTGGACAGCCACTGGGCTTTTTTTTGCTGGGATTACATGCTTTTCTCGCTCAAAATGGCTGTGGTCGAACGCGCTTGCTTCAATCTGATTTGCGGGACGATGATCGCGAGCATGATCAGCGTGACGCCGGCCCATCGCAGTCCGGACACCTGCTCATGGAGAACGAAGCTGGACAAGAGGACGACCGTAGGCAATTCGATTGCACTGAGAATCGTCGCTACGCCATTGCCCAGACGAGGAACCCCGATCGCAAGGCAAAGAATCGGGATGACCGATCCAAAGCAGGCGACCAGCAGAGCGTACGGAAGCAGGCCGTCCAAAAGCCTGCCATTGATCAGGAAGGCAGGGGGGTACACCAACGAAAGCAGAATGGCTGCCAAACTGATGGAAATGGCGCTGCGCAAATATGGATTCATGTCAGGGACGAGCCGCCCGCTGAAAAAGATGACCATCGCAAAGGTGGCGCCTGAGAGCAGTCCAGTCACGAGTCCGTACAGACTGACGCTCTTCAGGCTGTCTATGCCGAGTCCGCTGGCAAGCACCGTCCCGATGCCGAGCAGAACAAGAGACAGCCATTTTTCACGAGTCGGCCATTTCCGGTCTGCGATCGCTTCGATCATCACGCCAATCCATGTAAATTGAAACAACAGGACGATGGCGAGCGACGCGGACACTTGACTGACCGATTGATGATACAGAAAGCTGGTCGCGGCCATCATCACGCTGACAGGCAGCAAAATGAACACATAACGCCAGCGAAAGCGTTCCCTGGATAAAAAGAAGGCGACCGCGATCATGATGAGACCGCCAAAGATTAATTGGCTGCTGCTCATTTCATAGGGGGAAAATCCTGCGTGAAAGGCTGCTTTCATGATAATAGAGAGGATTCCGTAGCTGACAGCTCCCGCGAGAACGAGAATCACGCATTTCCAGTATGACATTAGTAAACTTCCTTTCTTCTGACTAAACAAATAATTGATGGGACCTATTGTACTATAGAAGCAAACTTGATACAATAAAAGTTTATACCATGCTTTATCGTGATAATTAGGTAATAAACTGCTTAGTTACCATGGTAGCGCAATGAAGGGTTGATCTCCTTTTTGAGCTTCCTATAAAGAATGTACATAGATAGATAAGTTGCTCTTCTATCGTTTACACTGAAGAGAATGAGCGAGGAGAACGAAACAGAAACAAATGGGGGCAGGTGTGGATGAAACAAGGAGTCTTGTACGCAATCGGGGCCTATTTTATGTGGGGAATGCTGCCGCTGTACTGGAAGGTTTTCGAGAAGATGGGAGCCTGGGAGATATTGGCCCACCGGATTATCTGGTCAGCCGTGTTTGTCGTAGCCCTGCTGTTTGTGACAAAAAAACTGCGCTATTTGAAATCGTCGGTAACGGAAGCGAAAACGTGGATCGCTTTGGTGCTGAGCTCGTTAATTATCAGCGGCAACTGGCTGATCTATATATGGGCAGTCAACATCGGCCATGTGATGGAAACGAGCCTGGGCTATTACATAAATCCGCTGCTGAGTGTATTGTTCGGGGTTTTGTTCCTTAAAGAGCGCATGCGCCTGGGGCAATGGATCGCTATCGTACTTGCGGCGATAGGGGTTTCCGTCATGACTTTCCATTACGGAAAGGTTCCGTGGGTAGCTATTTTGCTCGCGCTCACGTTTGCCCTGTATGGATTGGCGAAAAAAACCGTCAAACTCGAGCCCATGATGAGTCTCGCCTGGGAGACATTGTTTGTGGCCCCGATCGCTCTTGCCTACGTGCTTGCACTTCAGGTAAACGGACAGGAAACCGCCCTTTCACTGGAAGCTTGGCAAATAGTCTTGCTGACCTTGGCTGGGGTTGCGACAGCCCTGCCGCTGTATTGGTTTGCCCAGGCAGCGAAGCGATTGCCTTTGTCAATGGTCGGCTTCGTTCAATACCTATCGCCAACTATCACGCTGCTGATGGCCATTTTCTTGTTCCATGAACCGTTTACCCAGACCCATTTGATCAGCTTTGGCTTTATCTGGAGCGCATTGGTCGTATTTACGATCAGTTCGCTCCGAAGCAAGGGAACGTCAACAGCTCCCGCTCCAAACGCAAACCTGGCTTTCAAAAAGAAAGCATAACAACAGAAAAACTCCCGGCTTCCTTATATAGAGGAGGCCGGGAGTTTTTGCTATTGCCTTTATTTATATAGCTAGTCCAACACTTACGCTTTTTGCAGCTTGCGATACGCTCCATGATTGGTCGGACCAACGTATTCGTTCAGCTTGAAGGAGTGGCGGATCGCTTCCGTGATAAACTGCTTCGCTACGTTAACGGCATCGCGAACCGATTGTCCTTTTGCCAATTCGGCGCAGATCGCCGCGGAATACGTGCAGCCTGCTCCGTGCGTATAGGTGGTATCGATGCGTTCGCCTTCGAGGATGTCGAATGTACTGCCATCATAGAGCACATCGATTGCTTTTTCATGCTGCAGCTTGCCGCCGCCCTTGACCAAAACATAGGCCGCGCCTTTGTCGTGAATCCGCTTGGCGGCTTCCTTCATGTCGTCGACAGTCTTGAGCGCGCCCATCTGGGACAAAGCCCCTGCTTCATACAGGTTAGGTGTGACGACGGTCGCACGCGGTACCAGAACGTCACGCAAGCAGTCCGCATTTTCCGGATGGAGCACCTCGTCTGCCCCTTTGCAGACCAGGACAGGGTCAACGACTACGTTTTTCAGTTGATACTGTTCGATTTTTTTGGCAGCCAGCTCGATCAGATCCGTTGTTCCGAGCATGCCGGTTTTTACCGCATCGACACCGATCCCGGAGAGGACCGTCTCGATCTGCTTTTCCAGGGTGCCGAGGTCGATCGGGAACACTTCATGGAACCAGGAATTATGCGGATCCTGCGCGACGATAACAGTCAAGGCAGTCATCCCGAATACGCCCAGCTCCTGAAAGGTTTTCAAGTCCGCCTGAATACCTGCTCCGCCGCTTGTGTCAGAGCCTGCGATGGTCAATGCTTTCTTCATGGTCATGGCTTTCGTCTCCCTTTGTATCCGCTACGATGGTAGTAGGGGCATCTCTGAAATCTTCTTATCCTTATTGAAGAGCAAATGCACAGCGGTGTCAATAAGGGTGACACGCAAAAAGCCGCTTTCCCTGTGAGGAAGAGCGGTTCAAAAAGGTGGACGGTCAAACCATGGCCACTTTATGTATGTGTTAGACAGATGCGACGTGATGGAAAGAGAAGCTGATGGGAGCGGCCATTGCTTTTGACCTTGTGCTGGCCAGTTTCTTGGCCTCTTTCGCTGCTTCAAACATGCTAGGAGCTTTAATGACTTCAATCCATTGACGTGTAGCTGTTTCAAACAAAAAGCGATAGATCCTCATCTTCACTCTGCCCTCTCGTGTTTTTCTTGCCTGCTCCTATTATATCAGCGAACTGGAATGATTTGGTTACAGGAGTGTTACAAGTTCTTGAATTTGGTGTGTACAAAGGGTTAATTTTATTTCACGAAATAAAATCGTTACATTTTTCCTGCTCCTCCGTCTATATACAATGAGATGATTTTTCCAAATTTGTAATAGCAAAAGAGGTGTACACAGAAGATGGCCAACGGAATGGGTGAATTGACGGTCGAAAACGTCAATCACAGCTATGGAACCGGGAAAATCAAAGTCCCTGTCCTCTTTGACATCAATATCCACATAGCAAAAGGGGAGTTTGTCGCGCTGTGCGGGTCTTCAGGATCGGGAAAATCGACACTCCTCAACCTGCTGGCGGGATTGACCAAACCGGAAGAGGGCAAGATTTTCGTCAATAGCGAGGAAATCTCCCGTTTTAACGAGAACGAGCTTTGCTTGTTCAGGCGCAAATGCATGGGCTTTATTTTTCAGTCCTACAATCTATTGCCGGGTCTGACCGCGCTGGAAAATGTGGAGCTTCCCTTGATTTTTGCAGGTGAGAGCAAGAAAAAAAGACGGATAAGAGCTGCCGAGATCCTGGAGAAAATGGGGCTGGAAGGCCGCCTGGATCACCGCCCCAACGAGCTTAGCGGCGGGCAGCAGCAGCGTGTCAGTATCGCCCGCGCCCTGGTAAACAACCCGAGTATCGTGCTGGCTGACGAACCGACTGGAAACCTGGACAGCAAAACAGAGCAGGAAATTCTCGACTTGATGAGGCAGATGAACCGAGAAAGCAATACGACATTTATTATCGTTACGCATGAGCAGGAAGTGGCCGAGCAGTCCGACCGGGTGATTTACCTACAGGACGGAAGAGTCGTGCAAAGGCGTACAAAACCGGCGTGATCGAGGGTATGAGGTGAAACAAAAGTGAAATTTATAGACTCATTTCGGATTGTATGGAGAAACCTGTGGCGCATGAAGCTGCGAACAGCGCTTACCTCGGTTGGGGTCATGATTGGTACGGCAGCGATTGTCGCGATGATTGCCCTCAGCTTGGGCTTGAAGGCAAATGCTGTAAAAAGCCTGGAGAGCTGGGGGAACTTGACAGAGCTCGACGTGGAACCGGCCTTCTACATACCGGAAGAAGACAGAGTGATTCCCGACGACGAACGAAAAAAACTGAATATGGCGGCTGTTCAAGAGTTGAAGGCGGTCAAAGGCGTAGCTGCGGTCATGCCGATCAAGCGCATCCGCGGCGAGTCCAAGCTGAAGGTTGGCCGAAGGGAAGGGTACATCGAGCTGGTCGGTGTCGACGTCCGCGAATCTGCCGCATACCGGAAGGACGAAATTGAAAAAGGAACCTATCTTACGGGAGCGCCTCAGGAGGTTGTTGTTTCCTATTACGTTCCGCGAGAGATGAGGGACGTGGAAAAAGAAAAGCGGGAAGCCCGAATGAGGAATGCCAACAAGAGTGGCGGCGGAGGAGGGGAAGTATACTTCTCTCGGCGAGGTGGTGGCGGAGGAGGCGAAGAAGGCCCGGCTCCATTCGACATGGTGGGCAAGCCGGCAACGATTACGCTGACTCGCGAATACCGGATCGACGATGAATTGAAGCTGGAGAAAAAAGACGTCAGGGTGAGGGTCGTCGGCCAACTGCAAAAATCGGAGAATTTCCGCTACGGAAGTGCGGTCTACGCTCCGCTCAGCCTCGTAAAGGAAATGAACGACTGGCTGAACCGCAGCAGGGGCGAGGAGTTTGGTGACACCAGCTCAAGGCGCTCGCGCGATAAAAATCAGGACGAGTTTGTATTCGATGAGATTACAGTCAAGGTCGAGTCTCGCGAAATGGTCGAGAGCGTCGTATCCGATTTGAAAAAGCTTGGCTACGAGGTTTGGTCGCCTGCCCGCGAACTGGAGCAGATCAACAAGTTCTTCTTCGTGATTCAAATGATTCTCGGCGGGATTGCAGCCATTTCTCTTCTGGTCGCTTCCATCGGGATTGTAAACACAATGATCATGTCCATTTTGGAGCGGACCAAAGAAATCGGGATTATGAAGGTAATCGGAGCCACCGTTTACAACATCCGCTGGCTGTTTTTGATGGAGTCGGGCTTCATCGGTCTGATTGGAGGCATGACCGGTCTGGGACTTGCCTGGGGCGCCGTTGAATTGGTCAACTATTTCGGCAAAGCAGGCGGTCTGATGGACAGTCTGGGCTTTGGCGGCGGAGGAGAGGAAATGACCACGTTGGCTGTGATACCGACATGGCTGGCTCTGTTCGCCATCGGATTTGCCTTTATTATCGGTTTGTTGGCGGGCATTTTCCCGGCCATTCGCGCGTCCCGTTTGAGCGCATTGCAAGCGATTCGATCTGAATAAGGAAATGTGGGGTTACTTACGATGAGCAAAAAGAAAAAGTGGATCATCATTTCTGCCGTTCTCGTGCTGTTGGGCGGCGGAAGCGTGTATGGTTATACGAAGTTTACGAGCAACGAGGCGGCATCGGAGCAGCCGCAGGAGGAACCGCCTTCCTTCCCGACTGCGGCAGTAGAGACGGGAGAAGTAAGCAAAGCCATCTTCGCTTCGGGGACAGTGGAAGCCAAGGCCCGTGAAGAGGTGAAGCCGGAGCTGAGCGGAAAGGTCGAGAGGGTGTTCGTGCAGGAGGGACAGCGCGTTTCAAAGGGCGATCCTCTCTTTAGCATTGACGGCGAGGACGCTGCCATTGAGCTGCAAAAGCAGGAATTGAACATCATCCGGGCGCAAAAGGATTTGGCCGAGATCAAAAATAAAAAGGACAAAATTCTCTCTGACAAAACCGGAAAGATCAAAGAAGTTTTGATCAAGGAAGGCGATCAGGTAACGCCTGACACGATTGTGGCAAAGCTGGTCAACACGGATTATCTGAAAATCAAAGGGAAATTCACGGCATACGAGGCCGAACGCTTTAAGGTAGGCCAGCAGGTGAAGGTATTTCTCGTAGCCTCTCTCTCTTATGTCGATGGAACGGTTACGAAAATCGACCTGACCGGAACCAAGGAAAAAGGTGTCGGCGGCGTGCATGACGTAGAGGTGCTCGTGAAAAAGCCGGGAGCCATTTACGTTGGGGACATGGGCGAGGTGCAGTATACAGATGCAAAAGGCACGTTGTACGCCAGCCAGATCGCCACGCCATTCGAGAATCCGGATGACATCGATCTCGTAGCCGGTACGCATGGAAAAGTGGGCAAAGTCGAGATTGAGAATGGCGACGAAGTGAAGGCAGGACAGCTCATTGCAAAAATGGACATGACCTCCGTCGATCTGGAACTGAAGGAAAAAGAACTGGCGCTGAAGGAGTCCCAGCTGACGATGGAGCAAAAGCGACGGGACATCGCAAAAAAACAAGTAACGGCGCCAATCAGCGGGGTAATTACCAAGCTCAATGTAACGGCAGGCGAAACACCTGACTCGGGCAAGCCTGCTGCGGTCATCATGGATACGAGCGCGGTTTACTTTATCGCGGCTGTGGACGAGCTGGACATCCCGTCGATCAAGGTAGGGCAGCACGCGGAAGTGTATGTCTCGGCTTTTGGCAACAAGCCGTTTACAGGAAAAGTAATCGAAGTGCCAAAAGAAGGTACAAAGGAAGACAAGACGGTTCGATTTGCTGTGAAAATCGAACTGTCCGATACGAACGAGATGAAGCACGGAATGACCGGGGACTGCGATATTTTCGTAGAGAAGAAAGAAAATGTGCTCCGACTCCCCATGCAGGCTGTTGAAGTCCTGGAAGAAGGGAAAGGACAGGTCATGGTGAAAGATCCGGCGTCCGGAGAACCGACACCGAAAGAAGTGGAGATTGGGATCGAAGGATCGGAATTTGTTGAGATTAAGAGCGGGCTTGCAGCCGGAGATGAAGTTTTGATGATGCTCGGCGGAGAAATGTAGCCGGAGCAGGCTGGAGCGAACCGCAAATAAAGGGGAAACCGCCCGATGTCTCTATTCATGGACAGCCGGGCGGTTTTTTATGAAATTATGAAGGAAACAAGATTCTCTCTATTTCGGCCCGCAAGCTTTTTAGCGGATTGCCGATCGGCCGCCCGGTGCTTGCTTCGAACAGCTCGGCAGCAGGAACCATGGACAATTGGGCCACGGAAATGCTCTCCGGCTCCCCTCGCTTGGCCAATACTTGCAAGCCATGATAGATGGCTTCGCGGTATTCCGCTGTTCGTCCGCTCATCAGCAAAGGAAATGAGTCGGGAACGAGCTCTGCACGTACGTCTGTCTCCGAAGAACGCACGTGTGCGAACGAATGGTAACGCGCCATGGTCCCTTTGATCGTAGCAGGGTTTGAAAAAAGCAGACGGTGAGAGCCGGAGGAGCTGGATACGTCGTGGAAAAATGGTTCGTCCAGCTTGATGATGGGCAGCTCTACACAATTTTCATCTTCAGGCTGCATGCCTGCAATGTACTGAGTGCAAGTAATGAGAATCGCGTCCACGCCGCATGCGGCGATCCATTGCAGCTGTTCCCGTATCTTTGCTCTCGACGCCTCGTCGGGAAAATGTCCCGAAAGCTCTGAGCGAATCAGGACGCCGGGGTCGACAAAATGGGTCAACGCCAAACCGTCGATACACAAACCATCAGAAATGAGGGCGATATTGGAGTGATGGGCGTGCAAACAGCCAAGGCGCATCAGGAAATCTCCTTTTCAAATGGTTTGACAGCAGCCACTCTGATCCGTTTGTAGTCGATGACCCAAGAGCCGTCGTGAAACAGATGAGGCTTGAGCTCTTCGGCGATGTCCCGATATGCGGCCTTTTTTTCGCCAGCGGACATCCCGGTGAAGAAGGGGGAGCAAAAAGCGTTCAGCCAGTGAAGAATGCCGTTTTCTCCGTCAGGCAGGGGAGTCGGGCGGTCAAAAAGCTGCGCACAAGTGACAGAGAAGCCTTGATGCTCTAATATAGTGGAATAAGTGCCAATACTGGGAAAGTACCAGGGCATTCTTTCAGATGCATCAATGCCGGCTGAGCTTAGCACGATTCGGATCTTTTCGATAACCGTTTCCACATTGCCGGCTCCGCCAAACTCGGCGATGAAGCGCCCGCCGGGACGAAGCGCAATCCAAATGCTTTCAGCCACCTTCTCGGGCTGCTTCATCCAGTGCAAGGCGGCATTGGAAAAGACGGCATCGAAGGTTTCGGTTGTACGATAAGTATGAGCGTCCGCAACATAAAAAGGAAGATGCGGATATTTTTTTCGCGCGGCATCGATCATTTCTTCAGAGAAGTCAATTCCGGTCGGTTTGGCCCCCATGCTCGCCAGCTCATGGGACAAGTCGCCCGTCCCGCACCCGATATCGAGGACAGACTCGCCCGGTTTCGCTTGAAGCCAATCCAGGATGCCTTTGCCAAAGGCGGAAACAAAGCTCATTTTCGTGTCGTACAATTGCGAATTCCATGAATGCGTATCAGTCATGTGAACCCCCTCCTTGCTTTGTTTTTAACAGCAAAAAGGGTATTAGTCAAATCTATAATAAGTATAAAAGTAATAGGAAATTTCTATTTGCATTTGCGAAACAATGCCTTCAGGCAGACGATAAGGGAGGATGAAGGATGGAACCAGTTGTTTTGCGCGGGCATCATTTGCTGTGTGTCCACGGTTTTCGCGGAATGGGATACAGTCCTGACTTTGTTGTCAAAATGGGGGAGATTGTAGAGAGAATCCGCGACAATGAGCAAGACTTTCCGATTCAAGTCGTAAAAGGATTCGATGAAACGTGTCAAGTCTGTCCTCATAAAGGATCGACGCGCTGCGAAGCGGCTCCTGATTCGGAGGAGCATGTCCAAACGCTGGATCAAAATGTGTTTCGGCACCTGGGAATCACGCCAGGGGAGGTTTATCTCAAGTCGGAACTCGTGCAAAGGACACGCGAGAGAGTATCCCCAGATGATTTGGCCCATTTATGCGAGGGGTGCTCGTGGTTATCCTACGGTGTCTGCAAGGAGGGAATAACCGAGCTTCGCAAAGGAAAAAACCCTGAACCTTCCTAATTTTTTCTGACGTGCTTCGAGGATTTGGGAAAGAAAGATCAGGGAGGGAACGGCAATGACGGAGGAAGAGTGGGGCATCCTCTACAAACTTGGCTTTCGCATGGAAGAAGGAAAAGTGAAACATCTCAAGCTGGGAGTCGTAAAAGAAATTGAGGATTTTTCGGGTTTTGATTCACTCTCGGAGTTGGAAGCATTCGCAAAGGAATGCTTGCGGACCCGATGCCTCGTAAACAAGCAGAAGAAACGCGATAAACGGCAAAGGGGTTGAACGGATCGTGGAGCTTGAAGATCGAGTGACACTAACCCGTAAGTTGGATGAGGTAAGGAAATGGGAATCAGACCAGAACGATCTGTGGTTTTGGGAAAAGCTTGGGCGCCTCCCCTTTGTCTTTCTAGACCGGATCACGCCAAACGTGGTGCGGGACAAACTTGGCACAGCCGTCGACGAACTGGTTGCCTTTTTGGAGAACGGAGGGAAGTACCTGGTACGTGAGCGGGATATCCACACCCGCTTTCAGGAAGCGTTCCCGAGGAAGGACGAGCAGTCGCTAGAAACGCTTCCGATCAATCAGCGTCCACTCGCGCAAATGGATAAAATCGCCGCAGAGCTGAGCGAGTCGCGTGCCACCTTTGCAGCCGTACAAGGAGCCACCACAGGCTTTGGCGGCATCTTTACGCTTGCAATCGACATTCCTCTGCTGCTGGGCACCTCGCTAAAGGTACTGCAGGAGATGGCGATTTGCTACGGCTATGATCCGCAGGACAAGCGGGAGCGGCTGTTTATTGTCAAATGTCTGCAGTTCGCTTCCTCGGATATTGTAGGAAAGCAGGCGATCCTGGAGGAGCTGTCTTCTTTCGACAATCCTTCCAAAGAGCGGGATGTACTCTCTCAGCTTCAGGGCTGGCGAGAGGTAGTGGTGACCTACACGGAAAATTTCGGGTGGAAAAAGCTGTTTCAGATCGTACCGGTCGCGGGAATGCTCTTCGGCGCTTATCTGAATCGCTCGTCTGTCCGTGACGTGGCGGAGACGGGCATGATGCTGTATCGCAAGAGAAGGATTCTCGAGCGGCTTGGCACGGAGGCGTAGCTGTAGTGTGAACAAAAGCCCAAATGGCCGAATCGGCCGAACAAATTGCCCAGCCAAACGCCGAACCGAATTATTGAACCGATTTTCTGAATTGCAACCGTCCAGATTAAGTGATGCTGCCGCTCCTACGTCGTCTCCAGCTCCTCGGCGGTAATGGCAAAGATCAGGTGATCCTCCCATTTACCGTTGATTTGCAAATAGCGAAGCGACAGTCCTTCTTCGCGAAATCGGTTTTTCGCAAGAACCTTGATCGAGCCTGTATTGCGCGGCATGACCGCAGCTTGAACCCGGTGAAGCTTTGCTTCGGTAAACGCAAATCGGATGACTTCTCCTACTGCTCTGGTCATTATTCCTTTGCCGTTATGAGATTGATCGAGGAAATAGCCGAGTGTAGCGTTTTGCCAGGCTCCGCGCACGATATTGGAGAGGTTGACGCGGCCGACGAGGGTTTGATCAGGGCCGACGAAAATGCCGAACGAATAGCCTGTCCCTTCGCGAAAGCTTCGCTCTGCCTCCTCCAACTGCTGGTACTGCGCTTCAATTGTGTAAAAAGAAGCGGGGCGGATGGGTTCAAAAGGCTGCAGAAATTGGTGGTTTTGTTGCCGCAAAGAGGCCAGGGCAGGGGCATCGCTTGCAGACAAGGGACGAACAAGAAACGCAGAAGGTGCAAACATCTTCAGGTTCAGCCTCCTATTCACATATAGGGTGGATGGAAAGTTTAGCATGAATCAGGACTGTTGAAAAGAGGGAAAAGGGAGTCGCTGACAATGCCGTCCAGCAGGAGCGGCCCACTCTCGATTCAACAGTTGCCACCGGGTACGGAATTTGGTACAGTACAGGGTAAGTAAAGCTGAACAATTGCATATTGCCTTCTAAATAGAGGCGCGCTGCGGATGAGTACTTCTTTTCATCAGGAATGGGGAAAGGGAAGAGGAGAAAAGGCCAAAGCGCCGAAGTTCTGGCCGCATCCCCATTGGCGGCAGGGCTGGGGTGCTCGTGAATAATGATCATCCTGTCATAGGAGAAGTTTCTCTTATGGAGCGCTATTTACGTTTGCTTGTCCGGTATCAAAAAGCAATGAGTATAGCGTTTGCACTCATTGCTTTTTCTACATTCATTTCAAGAAAAGTGGAGGAGAAGTACTGTGAACATGATGGATGCCAATGAAATTATCTCGTTTATTCAAAAAAGCGAAAAGAAAACGCCTGTAAAGGTATACCTCAAAGGGGATTTGGACGGCATCGACTTCGGTCCCAGCGCAAAAGCCTTTTTGAACGGCGGCACGGGAGTCGTTTTCGGGGAGTGGAAGGAAATCCAGCCTGTTCTGGAGCAGCATGCGGATAAAATCGCGGATTATGTAGTGGAGAGCGACCGCCGCAACTCTGCGATTCCGCTTTTGGATACAAAAAACATTCAGGCACGCATTGAGCCAGGCGCAATCATTCGCGACCAGGTGAGCATCGGCAACAACGCTGTCATCATGATGGGAGCTTCCATCAACATCGGAGCCGTCATCGGAGAAGGCACCATGATCGACATGAACGTCGTCGTCGGCGGACGCGGAACGATCGGGAAAAATTGCCACATCGGCGCAGGTGCTGTCATTGCCGGCGTGATCGAACCGCCATCTGCGTCTCCGGTCGTTATCGAAGACGATGTCGTGGTAGGAGCAAATGCGGTCATTTTGGAAGGGGTTCGCGTCGGAAAAGGCTCCGTTGTAGCCGCAGGAGCTGTCGTTATCGAGGACGTTCCGCCGAATGTGGTAGTAGCTGGTACGCCCGCACGCATTATCAAGCAAATCGACGAAAAGACACGCTCCAAGACGGAGATCAAGCAGGAGCTGAGACAGCTGTAAGGGAGAGGGTAGGCATGGACTGGCGTTCGCTTGATCAACAATACATCGTCTCTACGTACAAAAGACTGCCGATCGCTATCGCCAAGGGCGAGGGAAATTACCTCTACGACACGAATGGCAAGGGATATCTCGATTTGTTTACCGGACTTGCCGTAAACGTGCTCGGCCACTCTCACCCGCGGATTATTCAGGCCCTGCGGGAGCAAGGGGAGCAATTTTTGCACATCTCCAATATTTTCCTCAATCCCCCTGCGATCAAGCTGGCGCAGAGGCTGATCGAGCATACCATCCCGGGGAAAGTCTTCTTTACCAATTCCGGAGCAGAAGCGACCGAGGCGGCTATCAAGCTGATTCACAAATGGACGGCTGCCGAAGGTACGGGACGCTCAGGCATCGTGGTTCTGTCCAACAGCTTTCACGGCCGGACATTGGGAGCTCTTCGCCTGACCAGACAGCCTCACGTCTATCAGGATTTTCCTCAGCCCGATTTTCCGGTCTATGAGCTGAAGGCAGGAGACATTGATCAGCTTCGCGCTGTCTGTGAGGAACGCCGTCCTGCTGCCGTTTTGATGGAGCCGGTGCTGGGCTCGGGCGGTGTCGTCCCTCTGGCTGAAAGCTATTTGCAGGAAGTGGCGGCGATCTGCCAGGCGACAGGCACTTTGTTTGCAATGGATGAGATTCAGACAGGAATGGGACGGACAGGCAAATTATTCGCTTTTCAACACGCTGCTGTGACACCGGACCTCATTCTTTTTGCCAAAGGAGTAGGGGGCGGGCTTCCGCTCGGGGGTGTCATCGCAGGCGAAAAACTGCAAGACTTGTTCAAGCCGGGTGATCACGGCACCACGTTTGCGCCGTCACCGCTCTCTGCCGCCTTGGGGAATGCAGTTCTGGACGAACTGTTGGACGCAGCGTTCCAAAGTCAATTGCAGGATGTGACGCAATACCTGTGGGATCGTTTGGAAGATCTGCGGGCAGCCTTTCCTGAGCAGCTGCAATCGCTTCGCGGAAAGGGAATGATGGTGGGAATCCCGCTCTCGGTTTCACCGGAGGAAGTAAGCCGGCTTCAGCAAAATTTGCTGGAGGAGGGGATTTTGGTCGATGTTACGCAAAAAACCATTGTCCGTTTGCTCCCGCCGCTTACGCTGACCCGCGGAGATGTCGATCGTTTTATGGAAGCCTTCACCCGCGAAATGAGCCAGTTGGCGGCCGGAAAGGAGGCGTAGCAGCGTGAGTGTTTCGACGTTTGTCCGTATCCGCAGAGATCTGCATCAAATTCCCGAGCCCGGGTTCGCGGAGTTCAAGACACAGCGTTACCTGCTCGATTATCTGGAGCAGCTCCCTGCAGAGCGGTTTGAGCTCAAGACATGGAAGACAGGCATTCTCGTAAAAGTGGCAGGCCGCAATCCGAAAAGAACGATCGCCTGGCGCGCGGACATGGACGGGCTTCCCATCACGGAAGAGACCTCCTATCCATTCCGCTCCAGGCACGAAGGGTATATGCACGCATGCGGACACGATATGCACATGGCGATTGGCCTCGGCATTCTGACGCATTTCGTCCATCATCCCATTGACGACGATCTCCTCTTTATCTTCCAGCCTGCAGAAGAAGGACCTGGCGGAGCCAAGCCGATGATGGAGAGCGAGGAGTTTGGAGAATGGCGGCCGGATTGCATTTTTGCCCTGCACATCGCTCCAGAGTATCCCGTAGGCCATATCGCGACAAAGCCAGGCATTCTGTTTGCCAACACATCCGAATTGATGATTGATCTGGTCGGAAAAGGCGGACACGCGGCATTTCCGCATAAGGCAAACGACATGGTAGTCGCGGCAAGCCATCTGGTGACCCAGCTGCAGTCGGTCATCTCCCGCAATATTGATCCGCTGGATTCGGCTGTCATTACGGTCGGGAAGATTGAGGGAGGTACGCGGCAGAACATCATCGCGGAGAAGGCAAGACTGGAAGGGACGATCCGGACGTTTTCCACCGATTCCATGACCCGGGTGAAGGACCGGATTGAAGCCCTGGTCAAAGGGGTGGAAGCGGGATTCGAGTGCAAGGCCGAGATCGATTACGGCTGCGGCTATGCTCAGGTGTACAATCACGAGGAAATGACCCTTCAGTTTATGGACTGGGTGAGGGGAAATCTGCCCGACGTCACCCTTGTACACTGCGCGGAAGCGATGACCGGTGAGGATTTTGGCTTTTTCTTGACCGAAATTCCCGGATTCCTGTTCTGGCTGGGAGCGGATACCCCTTATGGACTTCACCACTCCAAGATCGAGCCGGATGAGCAGGCGATTGAAGTCGCCATCGACGTAGTGACCCGATATTTTACATGGCTCTCCGATCAGCAGGCATGACCGGATAAAACATGTGGATAAAAGCAGGAAAACGACCTCTTGGGGGTCGTTTTTCTATTGTTTGGACATGATGTGACGTGCCTATTCCCGCCAAGCAGGCCATAGCTGTGGATGATGTGGATTTTGTGGATATCGCAGAAAAAACTTCGCGGGGCACCACAACTATTTGCTTGCTTGGGCGTATAAGAATATGGAAAGAAACACTGAGGAAAACAAGCGCTGAAGCGCAACGATACTGGAGGATTGAGTCATGAAAAAAAGGTGGTTGTCTGCCCTGTTGGTGCTGACGGTTGCAGGTGTAGGGAGTACGGCCTTGGGCGAAGGCGCAATGCGCATTTTTCTGAGCGGCGAGCGCATTGTAAGCGATCTGCCCGGGTCTACGGCTTCTTCCATGGAAGAATTGGTGAATCGCTTGGGTGGATTCACAGAGTACGATCAGCGCTCGGGCAAAATGGAAATTATCAAGCCTAATGTGAATGTGCTTGTTCTTGAGGGAGTTCAGCAAAGCCGCAATAAAAATGTCGTCTTCAGCAACCCGATCAAAGGGTACAGCGACAAGGATGTCCCTCGCACGTTTAACGTCTTTGTCGAAGTAGACGAAGCCCCTTCGGCAAAGGATTTGCGCATGCAAGTAGTATTGATTGGACCGGATGGAAAAGAAGTGGAGCAAAGTAAAGTCTGGAAATTCTCAACTCAAAACGGAAACAGCTTCTACTTCTCGGAACCGTTTGTCTCCACCAAGCTTGAGCAGTACGGGACCTACAAAGTGCAGGTGCAGATGAAAACCGAAAAGTTTGATCAGTATGTAACAGTAGGGGAAAACAGTTTTTCCGTGGGCAGATAAAATTATCTGGCTTGGATGCGTTTCCACATGACTTGTTAACGTGGTATAATGATTACAAAACACAAGTTTTTTCATAATCCGCAAGCAAGTACATGAGAGAAAGGAACGATGGGAGCGAATGGAGACAAATCCCCCGCGGTCATCCACCGACATTGACGGCCCGAGTATAACCATTGCCTGGCAAGATGAGCATTCGATCTTGGCCGAATGGCAAATGACAAAAGAGTTTGAGCAGGAAGTCGAGCGAAAATTCGCGATTCCATTTGCCGAACTGCCATTTGTACTCCGCCTCTTCGATGTGACGGACCGCAACGAGATTCGTAATGACGGCACAGATCTGTATACAGACTTTGATATTAACCACCGGTCTTCAGAATGGATTCTTTATGGAGTGACACAGGGACTGAGATACTGTGTTGATCTGGGGATTCGGATGGTTGATGGCAGATTTTATTCGCTGTCGCGATCTCAACTGATTTGATCAACGTACGCATAAGGCAAGGCTCTCCTTTGGGAGAGCCTTTTTTTGCATTCGCTAAGGGATATTTCTCTGTTTGTCCAAAAGGCGCAGAGCGACAGCGAATACAGCCCAGGCCGGCATCGGTTCATCCAGCTTTCCGAGCCATTCCGGTGAGGTGATCAAGCCTTCTTTTAATGCGCGCAGCCCCAGCTCCTGCTTCCACTCGGGGACGGACTTCTCTTCGGGGGCAAATTGATCGTACTGTGTCAAATGGTAGGTGCGTATCAGGTTGGTCAATTTTTCGGCGTACGCCGGATCCGTTGCGTAGCCCGCTTTTTGCAGCTCCTGTGCGGCTTCGGTGGGAGTGGATGCGAGGATGACACGCTTATACGCGGGCCGAAGCAAAAACGAAGCGTGGTCATCGATGGACTGTTGATAGGAATAGTAGGCTTTGAAGGCAGAGGGGCGAATAACCGTCTGGCCATTTTCCACCTCCCGGGAGTTGACCGTGACAGAACCGGCTGGTCCGCTTCCTTTGATCCCGAACAAATTATAGGAGTAGCGGCCGGTTGCGGCATCGGTTGGAACGTGCTTGCCCCAGCCGGATTCCAGAATGGCCTGGGCAATCGTGATCGAGGGGAAGATGCGATGCGTCAGATAAGATTGGCGGGCTGGCCCGGCTACAAAATGGATAAACACTTGTTGGTCCATCGGGCATTCCTCCCAAAAGAAGGGTTGTGCTCTATTTTTATGAGAAAACAAGCAGAGCGGGGAAGGCTGCTGTCTCTCCTTTTAGAAAGAGCGGCAAATGTGGACAAAAACAGCCAGAAAATAAAAAACAGCCGGGAAATGCCGGCTGCTGCTGCTCCAGGCGCTTTATGGCTTGCGCGGCTGGAAATATTGGATGCGGTTGTTAAAGAGGTGCAGCTCTGCTTTAAAATTGCGTGCAAGATAACGGCAAAATTCATTTGCCTTGCTCTTGTCGCCATGTGTTGCAGAGTCCGGCAGGGAAACTTGAATGTAAGAATGTTCTTTACCATTTTTCTCTCGTTTGCCAACTCCGATGATAATCGCCTTGTGAGTGCTCGGATCTTTGCCGCGAAGCAGCAGCCAGGAATCCTTGCCCTCGGGGCGTTCATCGATGACATAAGGGAAAGCGGCATCGGCGTAGGACCAGCCGAGTTGTTCACCGGTTTTTTTGGTCATGTCGACGTAGCGCAGCAATTTTGCTTTGACTTCATCCAGAGATGCTTCAGTGGCTGTAGAGCCATCCACTAAATATATGTAGGCCGACTGCAGATTCACGTTTGCATTCACTCCTAGTCCCGGGAATCTCCTGCGTTAAGTGTAGCATTCCTGCCACTCTTTGGCAATGAATCATTCCCAGGGGGAAAACAATTGCGAGTTTTTTCAGAAAAGTGTAAAATGTATATACCATTTGCAGCGCGTTACAGCACTAGAGAACGACAAATGGATTGTGGAGGGAAGATACCATGCAGGAGGTTTCCATTCGAAATGTCTATGAAGCATTAAATACGATGCGCGCCATAGATGTGGTCAACAAGGAAGATTGGGAGCGAGCGGCAAAAGAAGCGGAGCTGGACTCCTCCGTACAACTGAATATTCTATGGATCATTTATTGCTACGAAGGCGTGCGCGTAACGCAAATCGCGGAGTGGACCTTCTGGCATCCGTCTTCCATTGTGATCCACATCAAAAAGCTGGTGGAAAAAGAGATGGTCTACATCGAAAAGTCAGAGCTGGATGGCCGGGTTGTCCATGTCTATCCGACGCGCAAGGGCAGAGAAGTGATCGAGACAAGCAGGCAGCGGGTCCCTTCGATTTTCCGTCTCACCTATGCGTTGGAGAAGCTGGAAGAGAGGTACAGTACAGCTGTTGTCGAGCTCTTTTTTGAGTGTCTGTCTTTTGTCGCGCAGTCGCTGCACGGATCGGAAAAGGTCCGGTGGATTCAGGAAGGAGAAGACCGGGTACCCAATCGGCAATCCATGATCATCTGACTTCGCCCAATATTTGGCAGGTTGAAATGTAAACTGGAAATTGAGCGGAGATTGTGTTACACTAATAAAGAATCCGAATATTTAAACAATGCTCGGATCATTACACTTGGAGGAGGGATTGCTGATGGAACGCTATGACCATTTGTACGACGTCGCCGAGAATGCACAGGTTCGTTTTTTCGGTTTTGTCACAGAACGGACTCGCCACGACTTCGGAATCGTCTATACGAACAAGTTTTATGGAAAGCCGTTGGTCATCTGTATGCAGACTGGGCAATCTACCCTTCTCGGTTCAGAGGATGCCGTAAACCCGGAGTACCTGAAGAAAATCTTCCGCTTGGATTGTTCAGATGAAGCAGAAATGCTCTCCCACTTTTTCCAGGAGCATTTGCCATCGTTGCCCTTCGAAGAAAACCAGTATTAACGGATGAGCAGAAGTTCGCTTCTGCTCATTTTTTTGTGCGGTGAGATGCAATCATTGCCTTCCAGAAGAGATGGCGCTTTCATACAATTGCCTTGTCACATGCTATTCTTGGAGAAGAGGAGGGAGCAAAATGGAGTGGTTTTCCCATACATGGTCTGTAGAAAAGCCTCGTGCAGCGATGGTGCTGATCCACGGAACAGGCGAGCATCATGGCAGATATCAACATGTCGCTGACGAGTTAAATCGGTTCGGAGTCGAAGTAGTGACAGGGGATCTGCCAGGGTGGGGCCGGTCTGCGGGCAGGAAAGGGCATATCGACAGCTTTTCGCAGTATTTGGACGCGGCTGGGGCGTGGGTAGAGACGGCCTTGCAAAAAGCAGGACAGAAATACCCGGTATTCGTTTTTGGGCACAGCATGGGCGGCCTTGTCGCGGTGCGCCTCATCGAGCGCTTTGCGGAGCGAAAACGACTCGCCGGACTGATTCTCACGTCTCCATGTCTCCAACTGAAGGTGCCGGTTCCACAGTGGAAGGCCAGGCTGGCTGTTTGGTTGGATAAGAGCTGGCCTACACTGCGAATGGCGAGCGGGATAACGCCCGAGATGGTTACGCGCGACCCGGAGGTGCAAAAGGCTTACATAACAGACCCATGGCAGTATCCAAAAGTAAGCGTGCGCTGGTACCAGGAGCTACATCGAGCGATGGGGGAAGCTTGGGAGGAACGAGGCAGCCTTTTGTTGCCGACTCTTGTGCTGCAGGCCGGTGATGATCTGCTGGTCGACGCGGATGCCGTGGAGCGATTTGCGGCTGATTTGCCGGAAAAAGCTGTATTCCGGCGCTTCCCCGGAATGCGTCACGAGCTTTTGAATGAGCCGGAGCGGGAAGATGTGCTCTGCTGTATCGTAGAGTGGATGAAGCAGCACGGACTAGAAATGTGACATACTAATAGAGGTTAAAATGTGTATTTTTTCGATTGACTCCTCCATTATGACGTATTAATATAAAGGTACGATCATGAATGAGCATCATCTTTTTGCTGGCGTGTAGGATATATGACATGCTTGTGCGACAGCAATATGAGAGTCGGAGGGGTTTGCGCAATATGGGGACTATTATTTGCCAAAGCTGTGAGTCGATCATCGAGCATTTTGAGAGCAATCAGGTAAAGACGCTGTATGGCATGTGCAAAGGCGAATGCAAGCACGCGGAAGCGACGAAACAGAAATAAGGCGAAATAGATAGAACACGGACGCTTGTCGAAAGCGTCTGTTTTTTTTTGACAATGATTGGCGAATGAAGGATAATGGGAAAGAGAGAAAATAGTTGTAAGAGGAGGAATTGTTTCATGAAGCGAGGACGCATCCGGGGACTGATGGCGGCTGTCTTGCTGACATCTTCCCTCTGGGGCGGTACATCGGCTTTCGCCGCAAATGAAATCCGAGTCGATGCAAGTCAGCCTTATATTGCCCGTGTAGGCTTTGACATTTCTACCGATTATGCCGTGTGGATGTTGAAGAATGAAAACACCATTACTCTGTATGACATCGATGATCAATCCGAAACCAAAATTGGGGACAAGTCCTCTGGAAAGAAAAATCCGGTGGTGGACGGCAAGTATGTTGCCTGGATTGACGACCGCCACGGAGGAGACGATGTCTACCTCTACGATATTGACCGAAAAAAGGAAACCCGGATTACGAATGGAGACGCCAAACCGTCTCAACTGGATCTTGCGGACAATATGATCGTGTGGACAGATAGTTCAGACGACAACATCTACCTCTACGATATCAAGGCAGGGGAAGCAAAGCGTGTTTCTACCAGCGGTCGAGCGAGCAACCCGACTGTTTCCGGCAATTACGTTGCTTGGGAAGACAGAAGAAATAAAAATGCCGATATCTACTACTACGACATTAAAAAGGGTCGCGAATACGCGGCTGTTGAAGAAAAAGGCGATCAGACCAAGCCGTCGATCTCCATGGATCAAATCGTTTACGAGAATGACAACGGCAGTGATACCGATGTATACCTCCACGTGTTGGGGACCACTCGGGATAAACGATTGACGACTGATTCTGAAGACGATAAAGTGCCGCAGATCTACGATGACAACTTCATCTTCATTAACGATGGGACCCTGTACTTTGGCGATGTCGACAGACCAAAGGACATAGACGATATTGCCAGAGACGTTTATGACAAAATTCCGCCTCGCATGGCCGGCGATTATGTCATTTTCACCAAGAGAGATCGCGATGACAACCTGAGTCTCTATATCTATGATACAGATGAAGAGGACTTGGTCCAGATCGGCGGAACTGCCGGCGAACCAACAGAGCCGGATGGCGATGACAGATATATCGTCTACATAAACGAGTCGAAGAAATCTTCTAGCGTTGTTTTGCACGATCTGAAAACGAAAACGAGCAAGGTGATCAGCAAATCTGACTCCGAGCCAAACCGTCCGCTTGTCAGCAGTCCTTATGTAGTCTGGTATGACGACGATGAGGAAACGCTGATGGTCTACAACATACGGACTGGCAAGCTGAGCAGAGCTGTTGACGAAGACGATACGCCACATGAGAGCCTGTACGAGCTGGAAGGGAAAAACCTGCTGTGGGTAAACGAGGGCCGTCGTTATGATGTGATCCTGACCGACCTGTCTACAGGTGATTACGAAGAACTCGAAACGCTTAATGATGAACCTCTTTATTTGGATGTCAATGAAAACTATGCGATGTGGGTAAAAGAATCACGCTCCGGTGATAGCACCGTTGTCTTGTACGATATCGACCGCGGACGGGATGAGGATATCCGCACTGACGTAAAAATCAAAGGAGCAAGCCTTGGTGACGAATTTGTCGTCTGGAGCGAATACTCCAATTCGACAAGATCGTATGACTTGTACTATTACGACATTGACCGCGAGCGCACCAATCTGGCAGCCCGTTGGACAGAAAAAGACCAGATCGAACCGCAAGCCTCGCGTGATGTTGTGTTCTTCCTGGATAATCGCAATAGCAAAAAAGACACTGACTACGCCTTTGAGTTATACGACATAGAGGATGATTCCTATCTGGATGAAATTTGGTCGGAGGATGCTGATATTGAGCAGCCGCGCATGGGCGGGAACCGACTTGTCTGGATTGACAACCGAGGCTCTACACCAGCTGTTTACACGAGTGAATTCGCCAGCCCGCGTGATGATGACGACGACGATGACAACGGTGGCGAGCAGCCGGTAGATTACAAAGATTACAACTTCATGAAGGCATTGGATGACAATACTCTCCTGAAGATTTTTACCAGCGGTGATCTCGATAAAATGTACTTCGTATTCAATACAGGCACAAGCAAAGAGAAGCGTCTGCCTGTCGAGGTTGCATTAGATGACTATAAATTATTCTTAACCATGTTGAACGACTCGGACTACGATACAGTAGTCATCCGTGTGTTTAACTAATGTATAATAAATCAGGCGTTGGGGTAAGTGCCTCAACGCCTGTTTTTTTTGCTCTCGCCAATAGAAGAAGTCGTGTTTTTTTAGTCAGCTTTTCCTCAGACAAAAGTAGGGGTATGTGAGCATTAATGCCACCAGGAAGAGAAGGGCAGCCACATACGCAGGGATCAAATGAATAAAGTCCGTATATCCAACTGCGAAATGAATGCCAATCCCGGATGCGAATCCAGGCAGACCTCCCAGAAACAGCGTCCACCAGACCCAGGACTCTCCCTGTCTGAATGCCCACAAGCTGATCAACAGCACCGCGATTCCGACTGACAACAGGGCACCGCCAAATCCGGCCCGATCATGGGCGATCACGGGGATCAGCTTCTCATTATAGGCCTGCAAAACCTCGGGCGTAGCACAAAGAAAGGCCAGATCCTGTGGGACAAACACACCGGTAATCCCGATGATGGAGATAATCAGTCCAGCTCCGGTCAACCCGCAGCCGATAATCACAAAGAACAATTGTCCCCACAGTGAG
Source organism: Brevibacillus sp. FSL K6-6036 (assembly GCF_037964015.1). Lineage (NCBI taxonomy): Bacteria > Bacillati > Bacillota > Bacilli > Caryophanales > Paenibacillaceae > Brevibacillus > Brevibacillus sp. FSL K6-6036. The sequence continues at coordinate 3,287,016 of NZ_CP150173.1, read as the reverse complement.
CGGCGCCAGTCACGGTCATTTTTGACTTGGGCGGGCAGAGGAGAGAGCTGTTTGTTTGCAGGTTGCCTTATGGCCAACAGGAAAAACGGGAACAGCGACAGAGACAATACAGCATGCAGAATATCAAAATAACCGTAGCCAATGTAGAGAAAGAAGCTGAGAAAGCCAACTGAGCCGGAAACGAGCAAGACCTGCTTAGCCCAATGAAGCTGCCGGCTAAGGCCGAATCGGGAAAGCTGGAAATAAATCACGCCAATCGAAATCATTGTACCCGCCAGACTAACCCTGTCATGGGACATGAAAGGGAGAATTTGCGGGTTGAGAGCCTGGAGCTCGGACGCTCTCATGCCCAGGAAGGCTTCATCATAGGGAAGTACGACAGTTGTCAATGCTACCAGGAGTGCGAGTAATCCCCCGATCACCATGCCGATCCCCAGCAGCGAGCCAGAGAACCATCCAGTGAACTGCCCGGTGAATTTCCGAGGAGCACGATGGCTCTCGACGGTTGGTGAATCCGGCTCGGACAACTTGCTGTCGGCAGAAAGTTCAGCAGTCCGAAGAGGATGATTGCTTTGCCAAATGGCTTCATTGATTCGTTTTGGCAGGCCAGGACCGGAATAAATCAGTCCGCTGTGAAGCTGCACAAAATCGGCGCCTGCCGCGAATAAAGCCAGAGCATCGTCTGGCTCGATCACGCCGCCGGAACCGATCATAAAAAGATTCGGGTAACTTTTTCGAATCCACTGAACCATCTGGATGCTCTTTTCCCTTGTTATGCCCCCTGTCAAGCGGCGTGGGGACAGCTCTTGCGGCGGCTTTGTGTCTTTGGCTTCAGACTGCGGGATCGATGTTTTGCCAAAAGCAGATGATGGGGAAATGCCACCGGCGATTGCAACACCTTTTATCCCCGCGCGAATCGCCGGCAATAGCAAGCACTCGGCCTCGACCTTGGGCAAGTCCGGTGACAGTACCAGAAGCAGCGGGGCCTTTGTTGCCTCTGCGAGCAAAGAGAGATGCAGGTTCCATGCAGTCTCATCCCACCCATCCAAAAGCTGTTGACGTGTATCAAGCGTAAAGAATCCGCAGTAAGGCGATAGCTGTTCAATCATTTCAATGCGCTCCTGAGCCGCTTCAAGCGGAGAGGACCCAGGGGCGAATGACAGCCGGCAAGCCAATGGAAGCGAGCGATGTCCGCAGCGCTCAAGCCGCTCGGCCAGCTTTGCCGCCCCCATGTTAGCCAAGGGAGCTGGATACGAGATAGACTCGTCTGCCAATAACCGCTCGATGCCGCCGGATTCATCAACGGGATTGCGGGTGACGGGACCCAGTTCTATATAGCCGAAGCCGAATTGGGAAAGGGCGGATAGCCCCCGGGCATCGGTATCGAGCCCGGCCCCCAAGCCAATCGGAGTGGGAAAGGAGATACCCCAATGCTTTCTCGAAAGCTCGGCGGGAGGCTCCATATGTCCCATCAGTTCGATGAGTGAGGGACCGCCCGGGCATTTTGCCAATGTGCCGATAGCGGTCAAGGTCAAATGGCGTGACCGCTCTGCGGGCAGTGTAAACAATAAGGGGCGAAACATCGTGTGATACGACCAATCCGGCATAATGGTTTCCTCCATCTATACCCACTTTTCCCTATCATATCAAATGCTGACTACATACAAAACGCGAATGGCCTCTTCCGAATTGACCTTCGAGACAAAAAAAGCCGACTCGCGTAGAGCCGGCATTTTGTAGGTTATCCAGAGATAGCTGTTTGACGTTTTACGACCTTGACCGTTTTCAGTGACTCGTCCTCAGGGCCTTGAACAGGAAGGCCGACACGAATGTTCTCCTTGATGTAGGCGATGTTTTCCTCTGTAATCACCTCTCCGGGCAAAAAGATCGGAATACCGGGAGGATAAACCATGATAAATTCGGTGATTACCCTACCTGCCGCTTCCGCCAAGGGAACAGTCTCCGTCTCTGCGTAAAAGGCATCGCGCGGCGTCATGGACAGGACCGGGATGTTCGGCAGCGAAATGGTCGGCTTTTCTTCTGCCTGCACATGAGCAAATTCCACAGACAGTTCCCTCAGCGCATTCACCAGAGTGCGAATCGATTCCTCTGTATCGCCAGCGGTAACAAAGCAGAGGACATTGTACAAATCGCTCATTTCGACCTCGATGTTGTACTTCGAACGGAGCCAGTTCTCCACTTCCCAGCCAGTAATCCCCAGATCGCGAACGTGAATCAAGAGCTTGGTCGGGTCCATGGCAAAAGTCGCAGGCGTACCGAGAATTTCCCGACCGACGCAGTGAATCCGCGGGATCTCGTTAATCATCTCTCTGGCTTTGTTGGCCATCTGCATCGCTTGCTCGGTCAACATCCGACCGTTAATGGCCAGGTGCTGCCTCGCCATGTCCAGAGATGCGAGCAGGATATAAGAGGTCGAAGTCGTCGTCAGCATGCTCATGACGGTCTTGACGCGATCGACATCGACCAGGCCTTCGCGAACATTCAGGATAGAGGTCTGGGTCAAGGAGCCTCCCAGCTTGTGAACGCTGGTCGCTGCCATGTCGGCACCGGCTTGCATCGCGGAAATCGGAAGCTCTTCATGAAAATGAATGTGGACACCGTGTGCTTCATCCACCAATACGGGAATTTCATAGTTATGCGCAGTACGTACGATTTCTCTGAGATCGCCCGCAAAGCCGAAGTATGTCGGGTTGATGACGAGGAGAGCAGCCGCATCGGGATGCTGCTCCAGCGCTTTTTGAACAGCTTTTACAGTAATCCCGTGAGATATCCCCAAACGCTCGTCCATCACAGGATGGATAAAAATCGGAGTCGCTCCGGCAAAAATGATCGCCGCCATGACTGATTTGTGAACGTTCCGCGGGACGATAATTTTGTCTCCCGGATTGCAAGTGGCCATAATCATGGCCATGATCGCGCCGCTCGTTCCCTGAACGGAAAAAAAGGTATGGTCAGCTCCGAAAGCTTCGGCTGCCAGATCCTGGGCTTCCTTGATCATTGCCTTGGGATGGTGCAAGTCATCCAGAGGAGCAATATTGATGAGGTCAATCGAGAGAGCGTTTTCCCCGATGAATTCACGGAATGTCGGGTGCATGCCCATGCCCTTTTTATGACCAGGGATGTGAAATTGAATAGGATTTCTTCGGGCGTGCTCCAACAACCCGCTAAACAGAGGAGTACTCTTTTGTCTCATATGATCGCCTCACTTTGCAACAAGAATAAAAGGGTAAAAAACAAACAAATTGAGTATAGCAAAAAGGGGGGGGAAAGCAAGTTCATTTTTTTGATATTTATCTGTGGCGGCAGGAGTTCTCCCTTTTGGCCGAGAAGTGAGTGAGAGAGGTGACGCTTATGAAAACAAGAGTGACTGAGCTGCTGCAGATCCAGTACCCGGTCGTACAAGGCGGGCTGGCTTATCTGGCGTATGCCGAATTGGCGGCTGCCGTCTCCAATGCCGGCGGTCTGGGACAGGTAACAGCAATGTCTCTTCCCTCTCCGGAGGCTTTGCGTGAAGAAATTCGGAAAACCAAGGCCTTGACTGACAAGCCGTTTGGTGTGAACTTTGCCATTGGCCAGCATGGTCGCCCATATGAACACATGCTGGAGGCCGCTTTGGAAGAGGGGGTCCGGGTCATTTCCATAACCGGAGGAAATCCCGAGCCGCTCATTCGCCGAACGGACGGCCTCGATGTGAAAAAGCTCGTGCTTGTCGCCTCAGTCCGTCAGGCGCAAAAGGCAGAATCGATCGGCGCAGATGCGGTCATGGCCGTAGGTCAGGAGGGCGGCGGGCACCTGGGCAGAGATGACATCGGCACGTTTGTACTGATCCCGCGCGTCGTTGATTCGGTGCGTATCCCTGTACTTGCCAGCGGAGGGATCGGAGACGGCAGAGGAATTTTGGCCGCTCTCGCTTTAGGAGCAGAGGGCGTAGAGATGGGGACCCGGTTTATCGCGACCAAAGAGTGCGTCCATGCTCATCCTGCCTACAAGAATGCTTTGATCAGAAGCACAGAGCACGACACCCAAGTAATCAAACGGACGTTGGGGACTCCTGCGAGGGTAGTCAGAACACCCGGGTCAGATCTCATTTTGGAAATGGAAAAAAGCAGTTCGGACTATGAGCATTTGAAGCCGTACATCAGCGGTGAGCGAAACCGCTTGTTTATCCACGAAGGAAACGAGCAGGAGGGCTTCGGATGGGCAGGGCAAGTGATCGGATTGATTGACGATGTCCCGAGTGTACAAGAACTGTTTGACCGAATGTTTCAAGATATACAAGGCAAGCTGGCTTTTCTCAACAACAGTGCAGGTCGTTCCTAGTGGTTTTCCTTAGTGTTCCCGGTCGCACCCGATTATGTGTCCGAAAAGCAAAAGAACAGGAAACCGCTTTTTTAGAGAAAGCGGACCTGTTCTTCTGCATATACCTAAACTACATCCTCATCAAGCGAGTCCCGTTGTACGCAGCTTGCTCAGATTGTACAGCTTGGTCAGGACAGAAAAGGTAGCGTCGAGCTTTGAAAGCAGTTTGTCTCCATCCGCAAGGACAGGATCATGGCGATCGATATTGATGCCGCACAAAATTTCTGCCTTTTTCACTTGTTGCAGTCTGTCGATCAGTTGCAGTACGCCTTCACATCCCAACACTGCTTGAGGAGTGCTGCCCGGCTGCATGTGATCGGGGGACCAGCGAAAGTCGTCAGGTACCATTTCGAGGATTTCCTCCAGGTGTTCCTTCATGGACCGGCTGATCTCCTCCTTGAAGGGAGATTCGTAAATCACTGCATACCAGACAAACAGATGAGTGCCCCACAAGCCTACCTGAAAGTGAGGGTGTTTCTTGTATCCGCGTTTGTCGCCAGCCCAGGCAACCCATGTATCTTTTGGCGGGTTTACTGTTCTGCGCGCGTGCTTGGCGACATGGTAAAACATCTCTTCGCCAGTTGCCAGCGAGAGAGACGGAGCGAAATGTTGTCCGAGGGTCTCCAGCTTGGGCCGGATCAGCTCCTTGATCCCTTCCATTCTGTTGTCCAATCCCTCAATGGCAAACACATCAAAATCATTCTGATGAAAACCGGTAAAAGAATTCGTCATCACGACCACCTCTCATAGCACGATCTGTAGCAAGCAGCCCGCTGGGAAACAGGCAAGTGTCTTTGTCAAAAGAGCTCAGAACCCCCCATATAATAACATAAGATTTTAGGAAAAAACATGCAGGGAAACGAATAGCAAAAGCTGCAACAGAATAATATGATATACCACTCACTCCCGTAAGCAGTTCTATTTACTGAGTATTCTGTGAATGGGAGGGATCTGATGCAAGACGGGAAGGAATTGGAGTATTGCAATTTGTCTGTCTGGTTTGACCGAAAAACCTTGTATGCGATGCTGCAGTTTCTGGTCAATGCAGGAGCAACTGTCACTTGGAAGGAAACCAAGGAGCACTTTCATTTACTCGTGTGCACCCAGGACGGCAGAGCAGAATGGAGACTTCAACGCGTCAACGGTGTCTACAGATGGCAGCAACCTGATTGTTCAGTCCGTGACACCCGGGTGGCCTTGATACTCTACCGCTTTATCCAGAAGGCAAAAGGACATGTCGTTGTAAAAATGCTCCATGAAAGCGGGTTGCTCATAAAGCACATTCGGTATGGAGAAGCCGTCAGAATCGTGGAGATAAAAGGAGCTGAGAAAAAAGTGATCTACGAAAAAGCTTGCAGTGTAACCATGGATCAGGTGATTGCCGCCCTCAAACGTCGTGATGCAGAGGAACGAATACCGGTTTTGCGTTTGGAACTCGATTATGAGTTGGCTACCCTGTACGATGCTTTGCATGCCAAGGATACGGCTCAGATTCGCAGATCGACCGAACGCTTGAAGCAGCTCCGCAAGGAAATGCTGCTGCTGGAAGCATAGGGAAAGCCAACCTAAGATGCAGGCCAGTGAAACGTTAACAGCTTTGCGATTACACGAAAGCATGCGAAAGATGCGTGCATGAGTGGAGGAAAGAACAAAAACGATGAAGGTCGCACATGTGAATAGGGAATGAAAAAAGCGGCATCTCATATCGAGAGTGTCGCTTTTTTTGGTTTTTGCTCCTGGGCATCTTTTTGATCGTAATGTTCGTCTTTTCATTTGAATTGGCCCAGGCAACAGATGTACAATAGAGTAGGATTTTTGGGCCCCTTGCGCCACTAGAAAGGAAGAAAATGTTACATGGTAGATCTCCTATCGCTTGCTGAAAACACGCCGTTCTTGCTCCTGGCCACCCTCGGGCTCATCCTCTTGTTGTTTTTGCTCCTGATCATGCAGTCGGTTCGTATCAACCGTCTTCGCAAATCGTTAAATCGCTTGCTGAGCGGTACAAATGGGGCTAATTTGGAGGAAGGCATGCATCGTCTCTTTGACGAGATGGATGATGTGAAAAAACGGCAAACGGATCAGCAGTTTTTGCTCAATCGCCTGTCACAGCGCATTGCCGGACAGTGCGGAAATGTCGGGGTTGTCCGCTACAATGCGTTTGATGACATCGGCAATGACCTCAGCTTTTCCTTGGCAATCATCGACGATTCCCAGAATGGTGTGGTTGTTACCAGTATTTTCAGCCGCATGGAGTCCCGGGTCTACGCAAAGCCGGTCGAACAGGGCAGCTCGCCTTACCATTTGTCAGAAGAAGAGCAGACAGCGATCAGAAAAGCAATGAATCAAATAGCTGGAAGCCCTTCTGGAACGGAAATAAAACAGGAAAATTAGCGAGTATCCGGCAGAATAGGTGAGTTCTTCTTGTGTCAGGATAAAATTCAACGGATATTCGGCTTTTTTGCGAAAATTCATCCGCTTTTCGCTCAAGACTTTTTACTGCCTCTGTAGTATAATAAAGGAGTCAAGGTTGGCTTTAAATACGAAAAGTAGGTGATCCGCCTTCAATACCCAAATCGATTTTCGATTCGCGGGGCAAGGCCAGGTTCTACAACGTTCCTTCGTTGACACCTAGCGTATCTCCTCATTTGGCAACCGTTTTCGTCCAAACGATCCAGGTAAACCAAAAGAATTGAGGAGATATTTATGGCACAGCGTTTAGCAACAAACTACGCCAAGGCCTATTTTACGATGAACGAAGAAGAGTTGAACCGATTCGTCTCTCTCTTCACCAATGAGCACATTTCTGTCGAAGTGAAAATTTGTGAAAACGGCGATCGGGACGTTTTGTTGACGGACAAGAGCGGTGCGATTCAGTTGACATTCCACCGCTTGGGCAACCGGTATTCCTGTGAAAGTTCCTACCTCATTAGAGATATGCATCTGGCTAATGCCATGCGGAAAGCAATGAAAACGTTTCGAGGCCACGGGATCGTCCATCGGATTTATGACGGATTTACAGTCGTCTATCATTACGACGAAGGTTCTGTCGTAAGCATCCAGGAGGTTTCCGGCGACGAGGAAGTGTCCATTTTTGAAAATACCGCCCCTCATGCCGCAAAGGAACTGGAAGAGCTGTTCCGGCAGACGGGAAGCGAGTGTGAGATTGACTCGATCCGGCAAGAGACGGATAGATGGCTGGACTTGCGTAACTGGGCGAAGCATGCTGCCCCGGAAAAACTTGGCATGATCGACCTTCGTTTGTGCGCATTGTCACGTCGTTTGTTTGAACTGGAAGCCTGAGAAAACTGAAGATTTTCTGCATGAAATGGGTGCTGCGGCGCCCATTTTTTGTTTCCCATGATTTTCTTTCATAAAAAGTATTGTCAACTAGGCCGAAGCATGGTATGTTTGTTTTCGTTGGAAACAGGATTAGGAACCAGGATTCACTTTAAAGGGTGGATAACAAGAGGGAAACCGCCCCCGTTAGTGAATGACGCAGGTCCTAGCGATGTTTAACATTACACTTGCTAGGAAGGGGGAACCGAAAGATGGAATACTCGACTTTCGGAAGACACGTTGCCGTTGACACATGGGGAGTTCAGTTTGACTTGTTGAACGACGCAGAATTTTTGAAGAAGGAAATGATTGAAGCTGCTGAAAGCTGTGGTGCCACTGTACTCAGTGTGCAAGCCAAGCAGTTTTCTCCTCAAGGGGCTACCGTTCTGGTTCTTCTCTCGGAAAGCCATCTGTCTATTCATACCTACCCAGAGCGTGGATTTGCGGCTCTGGATTGCTACACCTGCGGTGAGACCGTAGACCCGCAAGTTGCCATTGATTACCTGGTTTCTGTATTGCGGCCAGAAAAAGTGTACGCAAAGAAACTGGTTCGCGGTACAGGCGAATTGCAAGTGGTTGAACCGGAAATGAAACCGGCCCAGGTGGCAAGCAAGTAACGATTGGAAAAAGCCAAGAGGTGCGGAATATGTCCGCACCTCTTTTGTGTCAAAAATTGCCCGGGTTTAACGGAACGGAGCGGTTATCGTACGGCCGACATCCCGCAGCAATACGGTAAAATCGTTTGCGGCGTTTGCCAGATTTCCGGTTACCGTATTCGGCCCGGAGGTAACGGCATTGGTGGTGTTCGCCAGGCCGTTCGTCACGGTGTTGCTGATGTTTTGCACCCTGCTGTACATGTTGTCATCTGAAGTGACGCGGATGTTGAGATTTGGTGCGGCAGCCCGCGCAGCAGAGTGAACCTGGCGTTCGATGGCTTGCCTTTGCTGCATATCTTGAGCGCCAAAACGGGTCCTGACGCCGATAATGCAATCGTTCCCGTACACGGCTGCCGTTGCTCCTTCAACCCCGGGAACATTGTCTGCTGCTTGCGCCAAACGATCTGCGACATCGCGGTTAAATCCTTGGGCAGTAAAGCCGTTTTGATAATTGTAGGCACCGTAGTTGTTTGCTCCGAAATTGTTTGCGGTGCCGTTGTTAGGCTGCGCATTGTTTTGCAGGTTAGCTGGACGCTGGTATGCCAAATTGTTTGTTTGGGTACCTTTATTTTGATCCGTGCCTGCATTTGCACACCCGGATACAGTTGCCAGCACCATTACGCCAACAAGAGAATACGCCCATTTATTCATGGGGAGCCACCTCCTTCGGTTAGTATGAGCCCGCATTGCACTCGATACTCAGGAAGGGGCTGGATGTCAAAACACCCCATTGTGCCATTTTTCTCTACCTGTTAATATGGAAGGTACGCATACTAGAGGAGGTTTACATGAAGCGTCTTGACATACGCAACATCGCAATTATTGCACACGTCGACCACGGTAAAACGACATTGGTGGACAAACTGTTGATTCAATCCGGTACATTCCGCAGCAACCAGCAGGTTGAAGAGCGGATGATGGACTCCAATGACCTGGAGCGGGAGCGCGGAATTACCATTCTGGCAAAGACCACATCCATTAAGTACAACGAGTACACCATCAACATTCTGGATACTCCTGGGCACGCCGACTTTGGCGGCGAGGTAGAACGGATTATGAGCATGGTGGACGGCGTTCTGTTGATCGTCGATGCTTTTGAAGGATGCATGCCGCAAACTCGCTTTGTATTGAAAAAAGCGCTGGAAGCAAAAGTGACGCCTATCGTCGTGGTCAATAAAGTGGACCGTGATAATGCACGTCCGCAAGAAGTCATCAACGAAGTTTACGACCTCTTTATTGATCTCGACGCAACCGAAGATCAACTGGAGTTTCCGATTGTATACGCATCCGGATTGCAAGGGATTGCGGGTATGGAGCCGGACAAACTGGAAGGAAACCTTCGTCCGCTGTACGAGACGATCATCGAGCACATTCCAGCTCCGGAAGCGAACTCCGAAGAGCCATTGCAGATGCAGGTTACGATGCTGGACTACAATGACTTCCTCGGCCGCATCGGGATTGGCCGTATTTACCGCGGTGTGCTGAACGTAAATGACACCGTTGCCCTGGTAAAACGGGACGGCTCGGTTAAACGGATGCGTGTGCAAAAGCTGTTTGGATTCTCTGGCCTGCAGCGTGTTGAGCAAAAAACGGCAAAAGCCGGTGATATCGTTGCCATCGCCGGTCTCGAGGATATCAACGTAGGGGAAACTGTCTGCCATACAGATCATCCGGATCCATTGCCGCTGCTGAAAATTGACGAGCCGACCCTGCAAATGACATTCCTCGTCAACAACAGCCCGTTTGCCGGACGCGAAGGCAAACACGTAACTTCCCGCAAGCTGCGCGACCGCCTGATGGCCGAGCTGGAGACTGACGTATCCCTTCGCGTAGACGAAACGGATTCTCCGGATGCGTTTATCGTATCGGGACGCGGTGAGCTACACTTGTCCATTCTGGTTGAAAACATGCGTCGTGAAGGCTTTGAGCTGGGCGTATCCAAGCCAGAAGTAATCGTGCGGGAAATCGATGGCCAAAAGATGGAGCCAGCCGAACGCCTGATTATCGACGTGCCGGAAGAATACACCGGTTCCGTCATGGAAACGCTTGGCCAACGCAAAGCTGAAATGGTCAACATGATCAACAACGGCTTTGGCCAGGTTCGCCTGGAATTCATCATTCCGTCCCGTGGTCTGATCGGCTACCGTACAGAGTTCTTGACGATCACACGCGGATACGGCATCATGAACCACTCCTTTGACAGCTACCGTCCGCTCGTTCCGGGCAGCGTTGGCGGACGCCATGCAGGCGTGTTGATCTCCAATGAAACGGGAACGGCCACCACGTACGGTCTGATGTCCGTCGAAGACCGCGGCATCATGTTTATCCAGCCGGGTACCGAGGTATACGAAGGAATGATTGTCGGCGAGCACAACCGCGACAACGATCTGACCGTAAACGTCTGCAAAGAGAAGCACGCGACCAACGTCCGTTCGGCAACGAAGGATGATACCGTGAAAATGAAAACGCCTCGTCTCTTGACGCTCGAAGAGGCGCTGGAATATCTGAATGACGACGAACTGTGCGAGGTTACCCCGCAATCCGTTCGTTTGCGTAAAAAGTATCTGACCAAATCGGAGCGCGAACGCTACGAGAAGCAAAAACGCTATGCGTCTCAGTCTTGATTTGCAGAGGCAAACGCAATTTTGTCTGGCATGACATACTGTCCGGATACGAAAGTAACCATGCAAAAAGCCGCCTGGTAAAAGGGCGGCTTTTTCATTTTCTCAGCAAGAAATTGCTTCGGCCAAGAGGCAAAAAACATCGCAGGCATTCACCCGAGACCAATGTGTATGAACTGGTTTGCCCCTACTGCAAATACTGTTCGATCAGCCCGGTCAATTCTTCCGGCTTCACCCGCGGATCAATCCGCTTGACGACGTTTCCTTCACGGTCGACCAGAAATTTGGCAAAATTCCATTCAATGTCCTGGTTTTCCTCGTTGGGGGCGTGCTGCTTCAGATACTGATACAGGGGATGAGCATTCGGTCCGTTTACATCAATTTTGGCAAACAGGGGAAAAGTCACTCCGTAATTTCGATCGCAAAATGCCGAAATTTCTTCAGCCGTACCAGGCTCCTGAGCGCCGAATTGATTGCACGGAAAACCAAGTACGACCAAACCGCGGTCACGATAGCGCTCATATAATTCCTGCAGTCCTTTGTACTGCGGAGTCAGCCCGCAAGCACTGGCAGTGTTGACGATCAGAAGCAGGTTGCCCTTGTAGCGGGCCAGTGTCGTTTCTTCACCAGCGATGGTTGTGACGGGGATGTCGTAAATACGCAAGGATTCCACCTCTTTCAAAGAGTTGTGATCCCGTCCACTATACCACGTCAAAGGGGAGTCATTCCAGCCTGCCGGCTAAAGCAACTGTTTGATAATCGTCATTTCGACCTCGGACAAGATGATTTGCTGCACAGATTCCGACCCTTTTCGTGCGGTGCTTTGCAGGATGCGTACAACTCCCTCCGGGTTTTGGGCGATAATTGTGCGGATCTCCCCATTCCCGCTCTTTCGCCGAGAATCATGCATGACAGAATAACCGAAGCGCTCCTGCAGAAACTGCAGGCTTGCCTGTACCTGAGCGTGCTTCATGCGAACCCCTCCCGACCGCTTCTTTTCTATTGAACGTATGAAAAAAACAGGACGAGAATGCATGCCAATCTGTCAACCTGCAGTCACAGCATTTTGACAGGTTTCAAGGCAACTGATAAAGTGATAAGGATGGGGTAAACCAGTGCAAGAGCCTCTGGGAAACATCATTACATACGAGAGAAAATGCGGGGGAGAATTCGCTGGTTTGCGAGCGCTTACCCGAAGCAGTATGGCCGCAGGGCAGGAGGGTTAAAGATGGAATGGTTTGAGGTTGTTTCTACCTATGCTCCTTCTTCAACGGAGGGACTTTCGGCTTATGACAGCTTTCGGATGTGGGCTGATCATAACCGGGTGTGGATCATTTTTGTACAATTGATACTTGTCTATTACATGGGATTTGCCACTCGTGTGCGAATGCCCATTTTAAAAACAATTTTGCTTTACGTACTGCTCTTTATCGGCGCTCTGATCTTTGGCATTCTGGATGTGCAGCTGCCTGTGAAAAGCGCCCTGCTCGTAGCGATTGCCATCCTGGTGATCGTCAAGGTCAGAATCAAGCCGGAAGGAAGCAGCAGAAAGTGAGGGGGAGCGCACGTGAAGCGTGAGGATGCATTGGCCAATTGGCTGCAGATCAGGATCGTTGCGGATGCTCGTCCGGACGATCGCTCCGCCGCTGATACTGCCGCCTTTTTTGAGGCCATTCTCAAAGAGGATCATCAGGCGAGCAACCTGACCTACGAGGCAAATGAAGACAGCTACGTGGTTTCCGTTCTATGCAATCAAGAGAAGGTCGAACGGAGATACGATCGTGAGGAGGCAGAATCCCTGCTGAGGGCAATCGAGCTTGAACCGCGATACAATGAATCATAATCACTGTTCTGAAACAAGATGGCTCCGCCTTGCATGCTTTGGCGGGGCCCTATTTTTTATTTCTGCAACTTTTCCAAAGTTGCCCTCGTCTGTAACTGTGCCCAGGGCATTGAGGGAAAACATGGAAAGGGGAAGTACATCAATGAAAAAATACATGACCAGGCCCGTGCTGGCAGTTGTGGCTGCCGCTACGATAATTGGGGGCGTAACGCCGCTGCTGGCCAATGCCAGTACAACCGGAAGCAGCAGTGCGATCAAGGTTGTCATGAACGAAGAAGGCAAGCAAGTGACTCGCTACAATCTGAAAGAGCTGGCAACAAACGATCCGGCCACGCTCAATCTGTTGCTGAAAACGCAGGCAGATCACTTGTACATTGTAGTGGACAAACTGAATCTCGACGTAAAAATGCAAACGTACATTGAGCAAAATGAGGCGGAGTGGAACCGGATTTACAAGGAGTACTATTCCGATATTTACCTCGAAGTACGTTTTGACGAAACCGAGCAGGGCTTTGTCAGCCTAACTCCAGAGACAAAAGAAAGCACCACCTACCTGAAAGGTGAAGTAACGGATGAAGTAACCAAAGTCGTGGTTGTCAAGCCAAATGGCGACAGCATCGAAGTCGTGCCAACGGCCAACGACAGCTTTTCGGTGAGCTTTGCGGCCACTGTGAGCGCGACTCCGCAATACGCGACAGTGAAAGCTTACGTCAACGACAAACTGGTCGATACCCGCGAAGTGCGGATCAACTCGGGAACTGTTGTAGATTCCGATGTTTTGATTCATACGCAGGCTGTTTTGGATAGCAAAAAGGGTGAATTGAAAGTAAACGGCATTGTAAACCTTACGGCAGGCAAAGTAGTCGTGACCTATGACGGAGACAAGAGAGGCGCCGGCGTGAAAAAGCTGTGGGACGGTGTCGGCTCCTATTCAGTCACCATGAAGGATGTAGAGGCTGACAAAGGGAAAGTATTGATTGAGGTGTACAAGGACGGCAAGAAGCTTGATTCGGAATCCGTCGATCTGCTTGTTGTCAACAAGCCGGATAAACCGACCAAGCCGGAAACGCCGAAGCCTGCCCAATACAAAATTACCGGAACCGCCAAGCTTGACGCCAAAGATAAGGAAATTGAAGTAGAAGGGGAAATCGCAGGATTCTCCAAAAACCAAAAAGCGAAGCTGTATGTAATCGCTCCGGACGGCAAAAAACACGAGGTCAAGATAGACGATGACGGGGAGTTCGAAGTGGAGCTCTCTTACAAAAATCGTTCTTACAGCGCCAAGTCCGTCCATCTGGAAGTAGTCGTTGACGGGAAGGTCGTAGCACAAGCTGACATTCCTCACGGTACGCCAGTAAACGAAGTTGATGACGATAAAGATAAAGATAAGAAAAAGAAGGACAAAGACAAAAAGCATCCGAACGGAAATGCGTATGGCTACTGGAAAAAGCATGGCCATGACGATGACGATAACGACGATCGCGACAACGATTAATCCGTTGCATTCTTGAGCGGCCACGAATGGCAATCTTCTTTCTGCTCCGGGCAGCTTGCCAATCATTCCATTTGACTAGGGCTGACGGTAGGTGGAGACATAATCCATCAGTTGGCTGATGTAGTCCCCGATGATGGGAATCGAGAGGAATTTGCTCAGGACGGAACCGAGAATGGCCAGTACGATGGCTGTTCCGATCGTCAGTCCCAGGCCCCGTGCCAGACCTGCCAGGAAATTGATCCAAAGCAGCTTGCGCGGGGCTGTATAATTTTGAATGACATCTGCCAGACGGATATCCTCTAAAAACATGGCGATTTTGTCCATCCGGTCATTTAATTTGCGTGCCTCCTGAATTTCTTCGAGGAGCTGGTCAATCTTTGACAACAGGCGGTCTGTGGGGCTTTGTGACATCTGGTTTCTCCTCCTGTCTCCTATGGTTACCAGTTAAGTAACAGTGTAGGGAAAAAAAGGGGAAGAATCAAGCGCATGCCGGAAAGGTTTGCCTATCTCTTCCTTGGCGGGTACAATAGACGTACAAAACTTACACAAGGAGGCTTCGGAATGGCTGAGACCGTATCCCAAACGCTTTCGGAGGAACTGTTCGGGTTGTTGCAGCAGGAGCGGTTTATCACATTGGGCACCATTGACCATGAGTCTGGGGCGCCATCGCTCAGCTCGCTTTCCTGGACGTTTGCGGCATCGCCGCAAGTCATCCGGTTTGCGGTAGACAACCGTTCACGCATCTTGACCAATATCGCCAAGCAGCCACAAGTGGTTCTGCATTTGATTGGTGCTGGCTCTTCTTATGCCATTAACGGAAGGGCTGTATTGAAGAGTGAGCGGATGGAGGAGGTTCCCCTGAAGCTGGCGATGGTGGAGGTTACCATTGAGGCGGTGCGTGATGTCATGTTCTACGGTTCCCGTATCTCCGTAGAACCGCAGTATGAAAAAACATATGATAAAAATGCGGCGGCGAAGCTGGACAATCAGGTGATGACAGCACTGCGCAAAGCGGAGTAACAGAGAAAACGGGTGAAAACGAAGAGGAAATATCTGTTGACAATCACTCGATATTTCCGTTAGTATTAGGATCAACAAATTGAATAGCAAACTTCTTATCCAGAGAGGCGGAGGGACTGGCCCGATGATGCCCGGCAACCAATTTTCCTGTTAACAGGACGATACTGGTGCTAATTCCTGCAGAGCAAATCATGCTCTGAAAGATGAGAAGGGTTTGCTTGCGGCGACGTAAACAAAGCCTTCTTTTCAAAAGAAAAGAGGGCTTTTTCATGCCCTCAACATCAAAGCAGAGGGAGAGATTGCTATGCATCTGGAAACGAAACTGGTACAGGCGGGGGTAGGTCGTGATACGATCACGGGCGCGGTAAGCTTCCCGGTTTACTATGCGACCGCTTACCGCCACCCGTCTCTTGGTCAAAGTACCGGATACGATTACACCCGTACGGCCAATCCGACACGCAAGGTGCTGGAGGAGGCGATCGCAGAGGCCGAGTGCGGTGATGCCGGTTTTGCCTGTGCTTCCGGGATGGCAGCGATTCACACAGTCATGGGACTTTTTTCTCAAGGCGACCATTTGATCGTTTCGCTTGATTTATACGGTGGGACATACCGTCTTTTTGAGCAGGTCCTTTCCCGCTACGGGCTCCAGTTCAGCTATGTTGATCTGCGCGATCTTCAGGCATTTGCGGGCGCGATCCGTCCGGAGACAAAAGCCGTTCTCATCGAGACGCCGACAAATCCGCTGATGCAAATAACGGATATCGCTTGCGTAGCCGGGATCGCCAAACGAAGCGGTTTGCTGACCATCGTGGACAATACCTTTATGACGCCGTACTATCAGCGTCCACTGGAGCTGGGGGCAGATCTGGTGCTCCATAGCGGGACGAAATATCTTGGAGGCCACAATGACGTGCTGGCTGGCCTGATTGTGACAAAAGGCGCTGAGTTGTCTGAAAAGGTCCGGTTTTTGCACAACTCCATCGGTGCAACCCTC
This sequence comes from Brevibacillus sp. FSL K6-6036, assembly GCF_037964015.1. Taxonomy (NCBI): domain Bacteria; kingdom Bacillati; phylum Bacillota; class Bacilli; order Caryophanales; family Paenibacillaceae; genus Brevibacillus; species Brevibacillus sp. FSL K6-6036. The sequence continues at coordinate 3,270,671 of NZ_CP150173.1, read as the reverse complement.
GGCCCACAGGATTGCTGGCTGCTGGTCAGAGGCATGAAGACGCTCGCTTTGCGTATGGAGCGACATCAGAGCAATGCTCTCCAGGTTGCGCGCAAACTGCGGGAGCATCCGGCGGTCACCGATGTATTCTATCCGGGATTGGACGATCATCCCGGCTACGAGATTCAGAGCAAACAGGCGACCGGTTACAGCGGCATGGTGTCCTTCCGCGTTCGCTTCTCTGCTCAGGTGGGGCCGTTTTTGGAAAACTTGCGCATCATCTCTTTTGCGGAGAGTCTGGGAGGCGTCGAGTCTTTGTGCACGTATCCGGCGACACAGACTCATGCCGACATTCCGCAAAAAATTCGAGAATACGTCGGGGTCTGTGATCGTTTGCTGCGATTGTCGGTAGGAGTTGAACATCCGGATGATTTGATTCATGATTTGATACAGGCTCTCGATGCAAGTCTGGTAGCGGAAGGGTGTAGACGATGAAATTTGCCACGAAACTGCTTCACGGGACATCTTGTTTCGATCCGGTGACCGGTGCGGCATCCACGCCGATTTACCAGGCATCTACGTTTCACCAAGCGGATTTGGACCGTCCGGGCGCATACGACTATGCGCGGTCCGGCAACCCGACCCGGCATGCATTGGAAGAGGCGATTGCCGTCCTGGAGGGCGGTGCGCGGGGATTTGCATTTGCTTCCGGCATGGCCGCGATTTCCAGCGTGTTTATGCTGTTTTCCGCGGGCGATCATGTTGTCGTGGCAGAAGATGTCTACGGCGGAACGTATCGCTTTTTGACCAAAGTGTTGTCCCGCATGAATATTGACGTTACGTTCGTGGATACGACCTGCGTAGAGGCAGTGGAGAGAGCCGTCACTCCTCGCACTCGCGGGATCTACCTGGAGACACCTTCTAATCCGACGTTGAAGGTGACAGACATCGCAGCTGTCTGCCATATCGCAAAGGCCAAGAATATCATAGTCATTGTCGACAATACGTTTCTGACCCCGTACTACCAGCGTCCGCTTGAACTCGGAGCAGATATCGTCATCCACTCAGCGACGAAGTTCATCGGCGGCCACAGCGATGTCGTTGCAGGGCTGGCTGTTACCAAGGATGCTGAGCTGGGTGAACAGCTTTACTTTATCCAAAACGGCATGGGAGCGGTACTCGGAGCGCAGGATTCCTGGCTGGTGATGCGCGGGCTGAAATCGCTGAAAGCCAGACTGGATGTAAGCACCCAAACAGCGGAAAAGATCGCTCGATGGCTCGCAAATCATCCTTCCGTTGCAAAGGTACATTATACGGGACTAGAGGGTCATCCCGGCCACCAGCTCCAATCGAGGCAGGCGAGCGGCCACGGAGCCGTGCTGTCCTTTGATGTGGGCAGCAGAGAGCGGGCGAAGGCTTTGTTTGATCGGGTTACGCTTCCGATCGTAGCGGTCAGTCTCGGAGCCGTAGAAACCATTCTGTCGTATCCGGCGATGATGTCACATGCCGCTATGCCAGCGGCAGAAAGAGAGCGTCGCGGTATAACGGACGGATTGATTCGCTTATCCGCCGGACTGGAAGACGCTGACGACCTCGTCCGCGACCTGGAACAGGCGCTTGAAGGTGTAGAGGCCGCTTTATCTGAAAGCAAAAGCAAGGCATTCTCCGGGGCATAACCGGGAGAATGCCTTTTTATTGAGGAGCTTTTTACTGCCGGTTGACCGGTATTTTGCGATTTCCTTCCGGTTTTGCGTTGCCGCTGTTGTTCAGGCGTTGTTCGTTTTCTCTGGATGGCGCTTCCTCTTTCATTTGAACATCGCGAGGGGCTTGGGGAATGATGCGTCCGACAATATCAGCCAATTCTTCCGCAATACCCGCCACGGGCCGGCCTTTTTGCATATCAGTGGACATTTCCCGCAAGCGTTGAACGATGTCGGGATCGGCCGTTACGAGCGCAGTGGCGCCTTGGGGATCTTCCTTCAAGGCTTCTGCCACTGTATATTTGATGACCCCTACTTCAGGGCGATCCAGGTGGGCGTTGATGTCGATGCCGACAACAGCCCATTTGCCCAATACAACAGCGGTGGCATCCTTTACGTTTGGTACACGGGTGGCCAGTTGGACCAGCCGGTCTGCAGTAGCTTGTGACGATTGGTTATAGCCAGGGGACGGTGCTGTTTGCTGTACGCGCTGCGTTTCATCTGCCCGTTTCCCGGGCTGCGGTGCTGCTTGATTCCCGGGAGGCTTGTTGCCAGACATGCAGGCGGAGAGCAGCAGGCTGACACTGAGTACAAGTACGGCTGTCCGCTTCACGGTCATTCTCCTTCGCTTCTTAAGTTGCTCCCACACAAGTCATGCATGATTATCTGTATTTTGTTCTCCTGTCCACCTTTTCATGCGGGACTCGTCTATCTTCACTCTTGCCGACATAGACTGTAGTACATCACGTCGCGGCTACTGAGCATCCCACCCGCAATTGCATAGGGTATAACAGATGGGTAATAGGAGGCGAGATTTTGAAGAAAATCTACGTGCTGGACACCAACGTACTCCTGCAAGATCCACGAGCGATGTTTTCCTTTGCGGATAACGAAATCGTCATACCCGCCGTGGTGTTGGAAGAAATTGATTCTAAAAAGCGCTATATGGACGAGATTGGCCGCAACGCTCGTTATGTGTCGCGGCTGTTTGACAGCTTTCGCGAATTGGGGCATCTGCATCAAGGCATCCTTTTGGAAACGGGTGCGCTATTGCGCGTCGAATTGAACCATTCCTCGCTTGCCAAGCTTCAAAAGCAATTTACGGAAATGACCAATGACAACCGCATTCTGGCGGTAGCGCTTAACTTGCAGGAAGAAGAAAACCTCTTGCCTCAACCACGCCCTGTCATACTCGTCTCGAAGGATGCCCTGATGCGAGTGAAAGCTGATGCGCTTGGACTGATTGCCGAGGACTTTCTTTCGGACCGCGTCGTCGGCGAGTATTCCCACATTTACAGTGGTTATCACAAAATGCAGGTTGCCCCGGAAATCATCAAAAATTATTACGGCAGCCGAAAGTTGTCACTTTCCACCTGTTTTCCGCAGCAGCGTTTTTATCCCCATCAGTTCCTGGTGCTGAAGGATGAGTTGAATCCGTCCATATCGGCTATCGGGAAGGTTGACATCGATGGAAAGAATCTGGAGATGCTGGTCGCTGACGACGATCCGATCTGGGGAATCAGGGCCCGCAATGTCCAGCAGCGGATGGCTTTCGAATTGCTCTTGCGAGAGGATATTCCGCTGGTGACGATGACAGGAAAAGCGGGTACCGGGAAGACCTTGCTGGCATTGGCTGCGGGGCTTTTGCAAATTGAAGATTTGCAAACATACAAGAAGCTGCTTGTAGCAAGGCCAATCGTCCCGTTGGGGAAAGACATTGGCTATTTGCCCGGTGAGAAGGAAGAGAAGCTTCGTCCCTGGATGCAGCCGATTTACGATAATTTGGAGTATTTGTTCAATACAAAACGCTCCGGTGACCTTGACAAAATATTGGCAGGGATGGGCAGCATTCAGGTAGAAGCGCTGACGTATATCCGCGGGCGTTCCATTCCGGAGCAGTACATTATCATTGATGAAGCGCAAAACCTGACAAAGCATGAAGTGAAAACCATTTTGACTAGGGTGGGGGAAGGGTCGAAGATCGTATTGATGGGAGATCCCGAGCAGATCGACCATCCATACCTGGACGAGAGCAACAATGGACTTACGTACGTGGTGGAGATGTTTAAGGATCAGAAACTGGCTGGTCATATCCGCTTGGAAAAAGGGGAGCGCAGCGTTCTGGCACAGCTTGCGGCAGACTTGCTGTAAGTGTGCATAGTGCAAGCGAATCCGGACATACTAGGATTGTCGAACCCGATGATCCATGAATCAAAATCGGCGAAAGCCTTCCAGGAGGCGAAGAACCGTGGATGGTCATGATCACGCTCTCGATATCAATCGAACTGGCGGACACCGTACTCTTTAGGTAAGACAAACTCTGTTACGGAGGTTGAGGAGCTAAAGAGAATAATCGGTACTACCCCATAGCAACGGGTTCGACACGGCCGCTCCCAATTTGGGAGCGGTTTTGATTTATGGCTAAAAACGCGATCAGCAATCTTTTGGTAAAAAGATAGACAACGAATCGACAAATAAAGTGCTTTTTCGATAAAGGGAATATATGGAATATAGTGAATATATAGTAAATAAGGAGGTGAAAACAATGAAAAAACTGGCTGGTATTCTACTCGGAGCAGCTCTGGTTTTTACGCTGTCCTCTTCAGTCACGGCAAATTCGGAAGCTTGCGCTGGCTGCAAAGCGCCAAAACCTCATCCGGATTGCGTATGTCTGAATGGTGGTCCACAATGGGCCTGCCCGTGGTGATTTCAGTTCTGAATATTCAATCAAATACTTAATTTCAGCAAGGTCGAACTGCCATAAACTCTTAGCCACCTCTCGGGTGGTATTTTTTTTGACTTCCTGTCAGGCAAAAGAAAAAGCCCGGTATCCCGGGCAAACGGCTAAGCTTGATTTTGCAGAGCTTTTCTCAACAATGTAACCGTGCTTGCGTGCATGCCTTCATGGTACAAGCTGAATAAAAACATGCCCCCAAATGTATCGATTTCGGCTTTTCCGCGAAGGTTGAACGGGCTGGGAAGCTTTTCTTCAAAGCGATCGGCAAACTCTTTTTTAATCCGTTCCGTTTGCTCTGCCAATTGTTGGTTCAATGTTTCCAGGGTAGGAAGCTCCCCTTGCCAATCGGCAGGTTTTGTGCCGGGGCCGAACAGGGCCGCATAAGATTCGGGGAGGTGCGGAGCTTTTCCCCCGTAGAGCAGAGCATCCTGGGTAAATAAAACGTGGCCAATATTCCAGCGGATATTGTTGGAAAACCCTTCCGGCACAATGTCGGCCTGCTCTTCCTTCGTTGCCTGCAGCGTAGCAAGCGTAAGACTGCGGACTACATCGTAATGATCCCAAGCATGTGCAATGTTCATTCGCATTACCGCCTTCCATCTTCGTATCCATACAAAAAAATGTTACTTGAAATTGTCGCTGGTGAAAATATCCGAATGTGCTATGGTTGTCTCTTTCCCCATAAAGATGAAGCAAGGGGGGAGTGAAGCATGGTTACACTGGATACATCTATTTCTTTTTTGATTTACATCACGGCGGTTTCCAGCGCGGCCGCAGGGGTGACAGAGGCTGTCAAATCGGTCGTACCTTTTCTAAATACAGATTACGAAGCAAAAGAAGACAGGCTGGAGGATCACAATCATGCTGCCCGGCTTTCCCACTACAAAAAATTCCTGAATTTGCTCATCTCTGTTGTCGCAGCCGGTCTGATTTTTGGTTTTCTCCGGCTAGACCCGGCTTTGATTCTAGTCGGTGCCCCATCTGCTTTTGTAGAGAACTCCTGGCAGTTGGGTACGTGGATGTGGGGAATCGTCGCAGTCTTCGGCTCTCCGTTTTTTGCGTCGCTCCTAAAAATTCTCGAGTGCTGGAAGCATAATATGAACGGAAACCATATCCCCAACAAGCCGCGGCAAAAGGTGAGCGGCCCGAAGCAATAGGAGGCATCCTTTTCCCTTTCCCGAGTGCCGTACGCTCTATTGCCCCTTGCACAGCTCTTGCGATAAGATAGCCTTGTGCAATTTTGAGAAAAAAAGGGAGAAGCAGGCATGAGAAGAAAGTACGGACTTTTGGCAATTTGCTTCCTGCTGACAGTCTTTCTGCTTCAGGCGTGCGGATCGGCTGAATCGGCAAAGGGAGGATTGTCCGCCGCATTTGATCCGGAAAATCCGCAAGAATACGGCATTCGCGGCATTTATTTGGGACAAAACGTCAAAGAGGCGATGGACGTCCTGAAGCCGGCAAAGGCCGATTTTATGGATGCTGTGACGAGAGAGAGCTATACGTTGGACCAAATGGCTTCCGGAGCCGGTACCGTTGTCATGGGATTGCTCCTGGTCGACGATACCCAACTGATAGTCATGGTGAAGCAAGGTGTCTTGAAATCGATCGCAGTCGGAGGCGTTCCTCCGGAAAAAGCCGCCCAATTTGCCACGAATCGCGGATTGGCTGTCTATGACAGCTTCCAACGCTTGCAGGAGCTGTATGGCCAGGCGAAGCCCGGGCAGGAAGTGTCGCTTCAAGGAAGCAAGTACAAGGCGCTATTCAGCATTCACGATGACAAGGTGATCGGTTTTCGTTTCGATACGATTGGCGATTGACAGAGATGGGATACAACGTTCGCAAACAGCCATGCGTGCATCCTTCGGGTAGCGTATGGTTTTTTACACGTCTTTGTCCTGCCAGAGTACAGAGATGTTGTAGGCCCGGGCAATTCCGTCGATTAACTGATCATGGGCAGGATCAATCAGGTACAGATCAGCCGGCGTGGAGGGAATGCGCCCGAGGATAGTTTCCTTCATTTGTTCCAGCGCCGCCCATTGATCCTGATCGTCACCTGCGGATACATCAAGCGAAAAAAATGCGACCCGATCTGCATACAGGTAAGTATGGCCTTCCTGGCTTTCAAACCCGATGTCATCCAGGTGAATGATTTCCGTGTCGGGAGGGAGAAGCCAAAGGGAGAATTCCTCTCCCAGCATCGAGGCTTTCGTCAACAGCTCGTTCAGCTTTTGACGATCATGCTCGCCTTCAACGATGAGCAGCTGTCCATCGCGGTCAAACACATTGACATTGTCTCCGATTTTATGTATGACTTGAGCATAGAATCCGGGAAGCTTGCCGGCCGGGGCTTGCATTTCAACACCGAACATTCGTTTCATCGTCATCACTCCACTTTACGCCGTTTTCTTTCATCGTATCATAGTTCATAAGGAGGTTTCACATGAAAGAGGCCAATATGAAAATCGAGAGCTTTGCGCTTGGAGCGTTTCAGACAAATGCGTATGTGCTGACCCATCCGGAAACACAGGAATGTATCGTCATCGATCCGGGAATGGAACCGGAACCTCTTCTTCGTGCACTGGAAGGCAAAAAGGTAGCGGCTGTGCTGCTGACCCACGCCCATCTGGACCATATCGGCGGTTTGAATGCTGTCAGAGCGTTGACAAAAGCGCCTGTCTACATCCATCCTTTGGAGAGTGAATGGTTGACGAATCCCGACCTGAATGGTTCCAGTCGCTGGAATTTGCCGGAACCGATTATTTGTGAGCCAGCCGAATATGAATTGGCCGATGGACAGATGCTGGAGCTTGCCGGTTTTTCTCTCCGCGTTCTGCATACACCGGGCCATTCTCCGGGAAGCTGTTCGTTTGTCATAGGGAAACATTGTTTTGGCGGCGACGTGCTGTTTGCCCAGAGCATCGGCAGAACGGATTTGCCAGGCGGCGACTTTGAGACGCTGATGATCAGCATTCAAGACAAATTGTTTGAACTGGATGACGATACGATCGTCTACCCGGGACATGGCCCCAAAACGACGATCGACGCAGAGAAAACCTTCAATCCATACGTAACGGGGATGCTTCGATAGAGCGCCCCACGGAAGCGAGTGGAAGGACAGGAAAACAAAAGGAGTTTACTGACACATGAGAAAAAAATGGTGTTCACTGGTGATCGTCGTTGCGCTTGGCTGGGGAACAGTTGGATGTGTCCCGCAGACAGGAAAGACCGATCAAACCACAGCAGCCCCTGTCTCTTCCGCCGCGGCTCAAGAGCCGGCTGACTTACCTGCTGAGGCACCTGCAGACAAACCAACGGACCAACCAACAGACCAACCAACAGACCAACCAACAGACCAACCAACAGACCAACCAACAGACAAACCTGTAGACGAGCCAGCAGATGTCTCAACCGAAGAGTCCGGCACCAACCATGCAGCGGGACTATCGGCACCGCTTTCCCGTTTTCCGGAGCAGCGCATCACGCTAATGGCTGTAGGTGACATCATGGTCCATGACGAACAACTGGAAGCCGCTCTTTTGCAGGATAAAAAAACCTATGATTTTGCACCGTCATTTGCGTACGTGAAACCGATTTTTCAAGAAGCCGACTGGTTGATCGGCAACCTGGAAACGACACTCGCCGGGCAAGAGCTGCGCTATTCCGGTTATCCGATGTTCAATTCCCCGGATTCTTTGGCCGATACGCTAAAACAGCTCGGTTTTACCGCCCTGACGACAGCCAATAACCATTCCATGGACCGAAAAGAAAAGGGCGTGCGGAGAACAATCGATCAGTTGGATCGGGTCGGCTTGCTCCATACCGGAACGTTTCGGGACGAAGCAAGCCGCAATGAGCCGCTTATCTTGAACAAAGACGGCTTTACGATGGCGCTGCTCTCGTACACGTACGGGACGAATGGCATTCCGATTCCAAAGGATAAGCCTTACCTGGTCAATTTGATCAATCCCGATCTGATCAAGGCAGACATCGCGAAAGCAAGAGCAGCGGGTGTCGATCTGGTCGCGGTCGCGCTCCATTTTGGAAACGAGTACCAGCGCATGCCAAACGCCAAGCAGCGGGAGACTGCCGAGCTGTGCATCAAGTTCGGAGCCGACCTGGTGCTAGGGGCGCACCCCCATGTCGTGCAGCCGTATGAATGGAAGACGATGACACTGGAGGATGGGAGTACCCACACCGGATTTATTGCCTATTCACTGGGCAATTTTATTTCCGCCCAACGCCGGGATTACAAAGACGTAGGAGTGATCCTGAAGCTCACCTTGTACAAAGGAGAATCAGGAGAAGCCAAAGTGGAAAAAGCGGAATGGACGACAACCTATGTTCATTATTATCGGAAGAATGGAAAACGTCATTATGTCATTTATCCTGTACCGCTCGCTGTTTCAGCCATGGAGCAAGGTCAGAAGCCGCCTGTGCTTGGCAAGGAACTGGCCGATTTCCTGAACCGGCTGCAAAAGGAAATGGATACGCATCTGAATTCGATGAATAAACAGACGAAGGCCAGCTAGGAAGCTGGCCTTTTTTGCGTGCAAGGGGGATTTATTTTTTTCCGAAGCCAAAGGGGAAGTTGACCTTCAGCTGCAAACGGAGTTCTTCATCCATCATGCTGATCCCCTGCACCTGAATGTTCGGGGAGATCAATTCCGGATAAAAGCCGAGGTCGTACTGCTTCTCCATCTCTTCAACAGTGGAGGAAGGCAGGGCAAAGCCGTCGAAATACAATTCATTGATCTTAAATTTCAACTGTTTCGGCGAAACGAGCTCATATGATCCGACGAGCCGAAGCTTCATGTGATCGTATTCACCTTCAACGATGAGCTGATTGTTTTCAAATTGAAAACGAGACTGTTTGAACAGGTCGTTTTTACTCATCAGAAACTGGTTGAAATCATTCTGATTGATCGTCAGCGTGTGAAGGAACAGCCCTTCCGACTGGATTCTCTCCGGTGTCGCCAGCTCGGGAATTTGGAACATGACGGTCGACAACTGGGTAAAGAAGGTTTGGAAGGCGGGCAGACCGCGTTTTTGCCAATCGACGATCAAATGGTCCATCAGCGATTGCACGCTGGTTGCATCTCCAACCATTTGCAGGTTTTTTTCTTTTTCCGTCTGGACGGCCAGCATTTCGGCCAGCTGCAGCTCGTATTGCTTGCGCAGGTCTTGCAGGGCCGTCAACCGTTCCAGCTTGTCTGCTTGCAGAGCTGTCATCTTGGCGCGTTCTGCCTGAAATTTTTCCAGGCGCGAGATATCCCGCTCATAGAGAAGCTGCAGGAACTCAAACATCAACAGAAAATCGTTGAAATTCTCGGCATCAAACAGAAGTGTCAGAAACGACACTCGTTCTCCCATGTAATAGGCTCTGGCGACTTCACCAGCATGTCTCCTCATCGCTTCGATGACTGCCTTTTGCCGTTGCATGTCCAGATCGAGACGGGCTATTTCCCCGCTCAGCTTTCCTTCCTCCTGTTTGATCAGGCCCAAGGTTCTTTCCAGTTCTTTTTGTGTAAAGTGCTGCTGCAGGATCAATTGTTCCAAAGGAGGCGCTTCCTGGGCAAAAGCGGTAAGCGGAATCGCGGCCAGCAGTAACACGAGCAAAATTTTACGCATCTCTTCACCTTTTGTTTCGTAGCGTGATTGGAGCAACTAGCCAAATACGCTCTCACCACATTGTATGATCTCTTTTCGTATTATAGCCTTAGTTGGCGGAATTTGGATAGCAGGAGAAGTGAAGATGACGACAATATCCAGAATTTACAAGGAAATAGAGAGCCATCCGGAGGGGGCAATCCCGTTTGTCCGCTTCATGGAGCTGGCGTTGTATGATGAAAGCGAGGGCTATTATACAAACAGCCGCCCAAAGATCGGAAAGGAAGGCGATTTCTTTACAAGTGCATCTGTGCACCCGGTTTTTGCGGAGACCTTGGCTGACGCGGTGGCAGAGATGTGGGACGCGGGAAAATGGCGTTCGCCTGCTCTGATAGAGATCGGTGGCGGGACCGGGGCATTGTGCAGCGGCATGCTTGCTCGATTGCAGGAGAGCTCTCCGCATTTGTTCGATTCCATCCAGGTCGTCCTGATCGAAGCAAGTCCGTATCACAGGGAGCTGCAGAAACAGGCGCTGTCGAAGTGGGGGCTGCCTGTCCGCGCCTATCAAAGTCTCGAGCAAGCGGCAGCATCCGAGAGCCTGCAGGGTGTCGTGTTCTCCAATGAGTGGCTGGATGCTTTTCCGGTACATATCGCTGAAAAAACGCAGAAGGGCTGGCAAGAGGTATGGGTCACCAAAAACGGCGATCAATTGGCAGAGTGCTATCGGGACCCGATCCCTCCGCTGGCCCGTTACTTGGCCGAGATTGACAATGGATTGCCCACAGGCATGAGGGTGGAAGCCAATCTCGGAATCGAGGAGACATTCGCACAACTCTCCCGGCTGCTCCGTTCTGGATACGTGATGACCATCGATTACGGCGACTTGCAGGAGGAGCTATACCATCCGAGCAGAAAGCGGGGGACGCTGATGTGCTACCGCCGTCACCAAGCCGATGATAATCCATACGAGCATGTCGGCGACAAAGATATTACGGCGCATGTCAATTTCTCCGCGCTGATCCGCGCAGGGGAGCGGGAGGGATTTCAGAAGGTCACGTATATGCGCCAGGATCAGTTTCTGATCAGGAGCGGGATACTGGAAAAAGCGGTCAATCATACGGACAGAGATCCGTTTACCAGCCAGGCGATGAAACGGAACAGAGCAATCCAACAGCTGATTTACCCAGGGGGCTTGGGCGGGATGTTCCGGGTGCTGGTGCAAGCAAAAGGGGAGGTTACAAGTCACGGGTTTCGTTTCCAAACAGCAGAAAAGTACGGGGAGAAAAGATGACGGCAGCGTGAAGATGCCAAGAAAAAAAGATGCTCATCAGATGTGAGCATCTTTTTTCTTACAGAAACGATTGAATCATCATGGAGTGCTCTTGCGGTCCTACCGGCATCACGAAGAACGTGTAATAGGTGAACCCAACGAAGGAGACAAACATAAAACCGAAGAAGATGTTCAAGTATGCCCGCTCAGTCAGATTCATGTAGCTGAGCGCCACAAAGAATGCGGTCAGGCCGAAGAACAACAGGGCCATCGGGTACAAGCCAGCCCAGAACGACATCAGCGCGATTGCGATCGTCCAGAAGCCCAGTACGCGATACATACGATCCATCTGTAATCCCTCCTTTTGCAGCAAGTCGGCAATATTTACAAGATTCCTTCCCCATTATATAGGACAGGAGGAGACGTGTAAACGGGAAGGTATGACGGTTTTTTGACTGTCTTGGTAAATGCTGCTGGTTTAGCTAATCAACCGACATTTGGCAGTCCAGCTCGGGTACGCGGACTACCGTGTAATTGCATGAGCGGCAGCCGCTCAGCATCGATTCGTCTTCTCGTAACTCAATTTGCCCAAAGTATGTTTCAAATATTCCCGTCAACAAGGCGTTATGCATCCTGCATACAGAGGAAGGATAGCGCTTGGCCGTTTCGGAAAAGGTGCAATTGAATACGCGAAAGCGCAAACGTCCGTCCTGGAGCGCTTCGATGTCAGGCTTCAAGCCTTGGGCGACGACCAGCCGGTGTATATGCTCCAGCTTTTCTTCAAAGGAAGCTTTGTTTTCATCTAAAGGGAACTCCTTCAAGGCGCGTTTCGCCATTTCCGTTCCCATCCGATAGCCCATCTTGGTTAGCGCAGCTTCCCCGGCCTCGCCGAGTGAAAGGATGCTTTCTATCGCTATGTCCGCCAAGAGGCGGTAATCTCGCGGAGGAAATTGCAGGCTGACCACCTGATCGGAAAGCGAATATAGACGGCTGGGACGCCCGCCTTTTCCGCTCTTGTCAGAAGCTGAGCTGAGCAGATTGACATCCTCAAGCTTGGTCAGATGAAGACGGGCTACATTGGGATGGATCGAGAAGTGTTCGGCCACGTCTTGAACGGTAACGGGCTCCCTGCTGTTGGAAACGTACTGGTATATTGAAAAACGGGTAGAATCAGCCAAAGCGCTTGTAAGTTTCTGAGCATCGCATTCCATACCGTTCTCCCCTTTCCGTTGACAAATTACATTAAGTGTATCCGATTTTTCTTCGATTGTTAAGGTAAGAGTGTGCAGCCGATGGGTTTTAGCGCTGTCGATTGCCGTTATATCTAATCGTATTTTTTAGATTTAATACTATTGACATAGTGTTAATACCACATTTATAATCCAAAGTAGAAAAGGTTTTTTTATTAGCTTACTTTTAGATAGCTGATTATGCGATAGATGAGATGGAGGGTTATAAGATGGCTGTTGCAGAGCGTACACGTACCCAAAAATTGACTTTTTTCACGTATCCGAGCTGTACTTCCTGTCGGAAGGCGAAGGCATGGCTGGCGGAAAACGGAGTGAACTATGAAGAGCGTCATTTGTTTAAAAATCCGCCCACATCAGAAGAACTGCTGGAGATCATCAAAATGACAACGAACGGGTTGGATGAAATCCTGTCTACACGCAGTCAGCGATTCAAAAATCTGGATGTGGACATCAACGATATGTCTGTGAGCGAGCTTTTGGAAATGTTGAGCGAAGAACCGCAATTGCTGAAACGTCCGATCTTGACTGACGGCGAGAACCTGATCGTCGGCTTCAATCAATCTGCTATGAAAAACCTGCTTTCCTAATTCGAGGAGAAGGGTAGCCCCCTTCTCTTTTCTCTTTTTTCAGAGGGGGTTACAATGGGGAAAACGAGCGAGAAAGGGTGGAGACCGGGTGGAAACGATTCGGGTAGAAAAACGGGACGGCATCGCGACAATCACTTTTCATCGTCCAAAGGTACATAATGCGATCAGTCTGGAAATGGCAGAAGAGCTGCAGCAGGCAATCGAGGACGCTTCGGCGGATAAGGAAATCAAAGTAATCATTTTCACCGGGGAAGGTGCGAGCTTCGTCTCCGGCGGGGATGTGAGGCAATTCATCGCTGCTCGCGGCAAGGAGCAGGCTCTGCCCATCCTCAGCAAGGTGGCGGATGTGCTCCAGGCAGTGGAGACTGCAAAAAAGCCTACGATTGCCATGATCAATGGACATGCGCTCGGCGGGGGCAGTGAATTTGCGATTTCCTGCAACTTTCGGTTCGCCAGTGAAACCGCAGTGCTGGGCTTTGTGCAAATCGGGCTCCATATCACGACGGGCTGGGGAGGAGGCTCGCGGCTGCTGGACAAGCTCCCGGAGTCCAAAGCACTGGCCCTCCTGTTGACAGGGGCAAGACTCAGCGCCGAAGAAGCGAAAGGCTACGGACTGGTGGACCGCGTCTGCCATCCTGAGCGCCTGCGCGAGGAGACGGAACAGTTCGCCGCGGCAATCGCCGCCCGTCCCTTGGCCAGCATCGAAGCATATATGGACATGCTCGCCTGGAAGCGAAAAGGGTTGTCACTGGCGGAACGCACGCGCCGGGAAGTCAGCCAATGCGCCGAGCTATGGGGAAATGACGAGCACGTGCGTCTTGTAGAGAAATTTTTAGGCAAATAGAGAATAGGAACTCGCCAGCTCCGCTCCCGTTTAAACAATTGTGTGCTTGGACATACTTTTTCTAGTAGAAAACGATTCTACCAGAGTAGGAAAAAGCATAGGATGGAGTACATCATCCTTTTAAAGGTAACGGGAGGGACTTCATACATGGTAGCTTCCAGACAGGACGCATGGACTGAAGATGACGATCTGGTGTTGGCGGAAGTCACCCTACGCCATATTCGCGAGGGCGGGACGCAGCTTGCTGCTTTTGAAGAAGTAGGGCAACGCCTTGGGCGTACGGCGGCCGCATGCGGATTTCGCTGGAACAGTTGTGTGCGCAAAAGATATGACGCAGCGATTGTGATAGCGAAAAACCAGCGGCAGCAGTTGAAAAAGATGGGACGGCTTACTTCTGTCCAAACAGAGGTAAATGGAGAGGCACAGCTTCTGAGAAAACAGCAATCGCCGGTCCAGCAGCTCTCTCCAAGCGGCTCAGCCGAGGAGCAGATTGAAGCAGTGATTCGGATGCTGATGAATCACAAGGATTTGGTCCGAAAGGTACGGCAGCTTGAACAAGAGTTGGAAGGAAAGGTTTTGGAGATAAAAGAGTTGAAGGAAGCGCACGACAGGATGAAAAAAGACTTGGAACAGGTCCAGGGAGTCAACGAGGATTACAAAGCGTTGGTTCAAATCATGGAGCGTGCACGGAAAATGGCCTTCTTGAATGAAGAGGAGCCCGTGAAAGCCATTTTCAAAATGGACGAGAACGGGAATTTGGAGAGGGTGGAAAAATAGACCCGAAAGTCTGCAAGGGACAGCGAATCATGAAAAAGAAGCGGCCGCATAGCCGCTTCTTTCGTTTTTCAAACCCCGTCAGTCTTGAAGTCCGACACCCTCTGGGAGCCATACATAAGGGTTTTCGCCGCGGTCACGGACCGGGTTGTACTTGACCGGAGTAAAACCCATCTTCAACCAGAATTCATCCGCACGACAGCGGGAGTTGGTCTTGATCGGGGCACCGAAGCTCTTGGCATGGTTCACCAGAGCAGTACCGTAGTCCTTGCCGCGATAATCCGGAAGGACCTCCAGCTTCCACAGCTCGTAGTAATCCTGAGCGGGGGCAAAGTAACGATCGTACTTGCCGTCGATTTTGTAAAGGCTCATCCGCGCCACCAGCAAATCATTGTCATAGATGCCGTAGAAAGGAGATTCGGAATCGTTTTCCACGATGTTCGCCTCCAGGTCTTCCTTCATCGAAAGCTCCTCCAGGCCAAATTCGCGGAATCTTTGAAACTCCTCCAAAGTCTTGTAGTTGATGTTTAGACGTTTTACCTCAAACATGAGTAAGCCACTCCTCTCACGCGCTTTGCCTTGCCATAACATTACTTATCATTATACACAAAATCGGTTACATCTGAGCGCATTTTCTCCTTTTGTCCCATCTGTTTGCAAAAAATGTTTTCGTCTCCATGGAAAAAATTTAAATTTCAACCTAGAACTATGTCATATCTCATGGCAAAATAGAGAGAAGCAAAACAATTTCGACAATCGTCCGGACGAGTTGCAAACGGTTTCACGGTGCCGGCCGATTGGTCTTGGAGAGGAGCGTTGCCATGCGAAAAGTATTGATCGCCAATCGCGGGGAAATCGCCAGGCGGATTATTCGCACCTGCCGGGAGCAGGGGCTGGGGACGGTAGCGGTGTTTTCAGACGCAGACAAAGATCTTCCCTTTGGCCGTGAAGCAGACGAGGCCGTACATATCGGCCCGCCACCGGTACCGCACAGTTACCTCAATGTAGACGCCATCATCGCTGCGGCCAAACAGACAGGGGCGGATGCCGTTCATCCGGGTTACGGATTGCTGTCCGAAAATGCAGCGTTTGCCCGCCGCTGTCAGGAGGAAGGCCTGCTCTTCATCGGTCCATCGCCAGAGGTGATCGCCCAGATGGGAGATAAATTGACGGCTCGAAACGTGATGCACAACGCAGGAGTCCCGATCGTACCAGGCTGCAAGGAACCCGCGAAGTCTCCTGACGAGGCGGCGCAGCTGGCTTCGGAGATCGGGTATCCGGTCATGCTGAAAGCGAGCGCTGGCGGCGGGGGGATCGGCATGCAGATTTGCCGTGACGAAGCCGAGCTGAGGCAAGCGTATCAATCGGCAAAGGGCAGGGCAAAGGCGTACTTCGGCAACGATGCGATGTACATTGAGCGCTATGTCGATGAGCCACGTCACATCGAAGTGCAGATCGCCGGGGACATTCACGGAAACGTTCTGCATATTCTGGAGAGAGAGTGCTCGATCCAAAGAAGACATCAGAAGGTACTGGAGGAAAGTCCTTCTCCCTTTTTGGACGACGATACGAGAGAGAAGCTCTGCAGCGCAGCGGTGCAGGCAGCACGTGCTGTAGGCTACACCGGTGTCGGAACAGTAGAGTTCATCGTCGATGGAAACAAACAATTCTATTTTTTGGAAATGAATACACGCCTGCAGGTAGAACACCCTGTCACGGAGGAAATGACCGGACTTGATCTGGTCGCCATGCAGTTGGCTATTGCGAGAGGAGAAAAACTCTCATTTGCTCAGGAAGATATCAAGGCGATCCGGCACGCGATAGAGCTGCGGGTCTATGCAGAAGACCCGGTCACGTTTATGCCTTCGCCGGGAACGATCACGCTGTATCAGCCGCCGCAGCTGGAGGGCGTCCGGATCGACGACGGTGTGGAAACAGGGACACAAGTGACCCCGTTCTACGATCCGATGATTGCCAAGGTCATCGCTTCCGGAGCGGACCGGAGCGAAGCGATCAAGCGGGCGAAAGCGGCAATGCAGCAATTTGTCCTCACCGGAATCAAAACCAATATTCCATTCTTGCTGGAGGTACTCGAAGACGAGCAGTTCGTCCGGGGAACCTATACCACTCGTTTCATCCAGGAACGGAAACAAAAATCAGTCTAAGGAGTGCGAGCAAAATGAAGAATGTAGCAGCAACGATGGCAGGAACAGTCATCAACATCCTGGTGCAAAAAGGCGATCAAGTCAAAGCCGGTCAAGATGTGATCGTACTGGAATCAATGAAGATGGAAGTGCCGGTTCAGGCGGAAGCAGACGGCGTTGTTGCCGAGATCAAAGTCAACAGCGGCGATTTTGTCAACGATGGAGATGTGATCGTCGTACTGGAATAGAATGGGGCTGCTTCTAAACTGAGCGCCCGCTAGGAAAGGGGGAGCGTCCATGCAGGTACAAATTGTCGAGGTCGGACCGCGCGATGGACTGCAGAACGAACAAAAAGTGCTCTCCGCTCCGGAAAAAATCCGGCTGATCGAGATGCTGGCGGAAGCCGGACTGCAAAGAGTGGAAGCGAGCTCCTTCGTAAACCCGAAGTGGATTCCCCAACTGGCTGATGCGGGAGAGGTTTGCCGCTCGCTTCCGCACCAGTCACGCGTGAGGTACAGCGCCCTTGTTCCAAACCTGAAAGGGCTGGAGCGGGCGCGGGAGTGCGGCTTGACCGAAGTAGCCCTGTTCATGTCCGCATCGGAGACGCACAATTTGAAAAACATTAACAAGTCGATCGAGGAGACCTTTCCCGTCCTTCGCGAGACAGCCAGGGAAGCATTGGCCTTGGGCATGCGTGTCCGCGGCTATGTGTCGACGGTGTTCGGCTGCCCCTACGAGGGAGAGGTTCCCCTGGACAACACCCGCAAAGTCACGAATGAGCTGATTTCGATGGGGGTCTATGAGGTCTCGATTGGCGATACGATAGGAGTGGCTACACCCCTGCAGGTTCATCAAGTTTTTGCGGCGCTTGTGAAAGATGTTACGACTGAGCGCTTGGCCGGTCACTTTCACGATACCCGCGGTACTGGTCTGGCAAATGTCGCCGCAGCGCTGGACGAGGGCATACGGATCTTTGACAGCTCGATCGGAGGGCTTGGCGGCTGTCCATATGCGCCGGGGGCATCTGGAAACATTTCGAGCGAAGACCTTGTTTACATGCTGCACGGGATGGGATACGAGACAGGGGTCAGCCTGGAGAAGCTGGTCGAGGCGGGAGCGTATGTCCAGCAGCTTTTGGGACGCGCCCTGCCATCCAAGGTGCTCCAGGCCGCCTTGGCCCAGTCGCACAGAAGACAACCCGAATCCCGGGCAGAAGGAGGCAAAGCATGACTGTCTTGTATGAAAAAGAAGGACTGATCGGGATATTGACGATAAACCGCCCTGAGGTGTTTAACTGCCTCAACCTGGACACTTTGCTCGCGATGCGGCAAACGGTTGCCGAGGCAGCCGTGGATCGGAGCGTGCGTGTGCTGATCGTCACCGGAGCGGGAGACAGGGCTTTCTGCTCCGGGGCCGACCTGAAGGAGAGGCGGTCCATGACTGATCTGCAGGTACAGCATTACATCAGAACAATCCGCGACACGTTCAGCGAGCTGGAGCGGATTCCCAAGCCGGTAATCGCAGCCATCAATGGCATTGCCCTTGGCGGCGGCACGGAGCTGGCTCTCGCGTGTGATTTGCGTGTGATGAGCGAGACAGCCCAGATGGGGTTGACGGAAACGTCCCTCGGGATCATTCCCGGCGCGGGCGGAACACAGCGGCTTCCCAGGCTGGTCGGCAAAGGAGTGGCAAAGGAGCTCATCTTTACGGCCCGCCGCGTAGCTGCCGGGGAAGCGCTTGCCATCGGACTGGTGAATAAGGTGGCGGCTTCCGATCAAGTCATGACGGCTGCCCTGTCGCTTGCCCGCGAGATTGCCGAAAATGCCCCGATCGCCTTGGCCCAGGCCAAGTATGCGATCGACTACGGTCTGGAGACTGACCTGGCTACGGGGCTGGCCATGGAGAGCAACGCCTATCAGGTATTAATCCCTACCCGTGATCGGCAGGAGGGACTCGACGCCTTTAAAGAGAAGCGAAAGCCGGTGTATCGCGGCGAATAAGAGGAGGTAGTAGGCACCCATGAGCAAACAAGCAGAAGACATGCTGAGAGAACGCATCGCCCAGGTGGAAAAGGGCGGAGACGAAAAATACCATGCCAAGCTGAAGGAGCAGAACAAGCTGTTTGTCCGTGATCGCTTGAAGCTTCTGTTTGACGACGAATTTCACGTGGAGGACGGCCTGTTTGCCAACTTTATGGCTGGCGACCTGCCGGCAGACGGAGTCGTTACGGCTATCGGGAAAGTAAACGGACAGACGGTCTGCGTCATGGCGAACGATTCTACGGTAAAAGCAGGCTCCTGGGGTGCCCGGACGGTCGAGAAAATCATCCGCATTCAGGAAACGGCGGAGAAAATGCGGGTGCCGCTGTTGTACCTGGTCGATTCCGCCGGGGCACGGATTACGGACCAGCTTGAAATGTTCCCGGGCCGGCGGGGGGCAGGTCGAATTTTTTACAATCAGGTAAAGCTCTCCGGCAAAATTCCGCAAATCTGCATCCTGTTTGGACCTTCCGCTGCCGGAGGCGCCTATATCCCGGCGTTTTGCGACATCGTCATCATGGTCGACAAGAATGCCAGCATGTATCTGGGGTCCCCGCGGATGGCCGAGATGGTGATCGGAGAAAAGGTGACACTGGAAGAGCTCGGCGGTGCCCGCATGCACTGCTCTGTCAGCGGCTGCGGAGACGTACTGGCAGCCAATGAAGAAGAGGCGATTTCTGCCGCTCGCCGCTATCTCGGCTACTTTCCTGCCGACTACACGGCCAAGCCTCCGGTTGGGGCCGCCAAGTCGCCTCGTCCAGACGCGAAAAAAATCAGCGAGATCGTCCCGGAGAATCAAAATGCTCCGTTCAACATGCATGAACTGATCGACGCGTTGGTCGACGAAGGCTCGTTTTTTGAGGTGAAGAAGCTGTTTGCGCAGGAACTGATTACGGGGCTTGCCCGTCTCGATGGCAAGCCGATCGGTATCGTGGCGAATCAGCCGAGGGTAAAGGGAGGCGTCTTATTTGTCGATTCGGCTGACAAGGCGGCGAGGTTCATCACGCTGTGCGACGCCTTTCAAATCCCGTTGCTGTTTTTGGCGGACGTACCGGGCTTCATGATCGGCACGGCGGTCGAGCGGGCCGGCATCATCCGCCACGGAGCAAAAATGATATCCGCGATGGCGGAAGCGACGGTTCCGAAAATTTCGGTTATCGTGAGAAAGGCCTACGGAGCAGGACTTTATGCCATGGCCAGCTCTGCTTTTGAACCAGACTCCTGCCTCGCGCTGCCGGGAGCGCAAATAGCCGTAATGGGGCCGGAAGCAGCGGTGAATGCTGTCTACAGCAACAAGATTCAAGCCATTGAAGATCCCCAGGAACGGCAAGCCTTTATCATGCAAAAACGGAAGGAGTACCAGGAAGACATCGACATCTATTTGCTCGCTTCCAATCTGATCGTGGACGCGATCATTCCTCCCGAAGAGCTGAGACGGGAGCTGATTGCAAGATTTGACGTCTATGCGAACAAGAAGCAGATTTTTTCAGAGCGAAAGCACCCCGTTTATCCGGTGTGACCATTTCGCCCGCTGGTCGTCCCAAGAGGGATGGCCTTTTTTATTTCGGCAGGTGAATATTTTTTTGACAATTTCGATCTCTTTACGTAGGAATAATTGATCATTGCCAGCAACTTTGGTATTCTTGAAATAAGTATTGATTAATGTAGGTGAACAAATGCAGCTTCAGTCGATACCACTCCATTTGGTTGTCATAGGCGGCGGTTCTGTAGGGCTTTTATACGCGTCCAGGTTGCTGCTGAGCGGGCAGTCAGTCACACTCGTCACCCGCACCCGCGAGCAGGCGCAGCTCTTGACGCAAGCAGGAGTAACCCTTCGCCAGCTCGACGGAACGGTGCAGAAGGCTTCAATCCGAAGCAACCCGATGGAAGACGGTTTGCCGCAAGGAGACCTTTACCTGCTGGCGGTCAAACAGTCGGATCTTGATGCGATCCTGCCTGATCTTCGCCACCTTTCTGCTGCATCGCGGGTATTGGCCCTCCAGAACGGCATGGGACATTATGAGAAATTGACACAGGTGCTTGAAAGCCGTCAGTGTTTTTTTGCAAGCAATACGGAAGGAGCGCGCCGGCTGTCCCCTGTAGAGGTCGAGCATACCGGAACGGGACTTTTGCGCATAGGTCCTTGGACGGAACAGGATGAGCGCGATCCGATCTGCAACGCGTTCGTAGAGCTTGCCAACCGCTGTGGTTTTCAGGCCGTTTATGAGGATACGATAAAACCATTCGCCTGGAGAAAGCTGCTGGCAAATGCCTTGATCAACCCGTTGACAGCTCTGTTCGAGATGCCAAACGGCATGCTGCTTGAATCCCCGCACACCGTGACATTCATGAAAGAACTGTTTTGGGAAGCCGCGGCCGTAGCGGAGCGCTGCGGTGAAAAAATTGAAGAGCGAGATTGGCAGGAAGTTGTAAAAATTTGCCGAAATACTTCCCGTAACATTTCCTCAATGTTGCAAGACATCCGGCGGCGGAATCACACGGAAGTAAACGCTATCAACGGTTATCTCGTTCAAAAGGGGAGGGAAACCGGAATACCCGTCCCGATGCATGAGACATTGCTGCGCGCCGTGCTTCTGAAGACAGACATGGTGAAGGGGAAGGGAGAGGCCGCCATTGACCTTTTTGGGTAAGCTTTGGTCGTTTTTTTCAACGACGTGGACCTATTTTTGGGCGACGTTGACCGCGTTTCCTTTTCTTGGATTCCCACTGGCGTACTTTTTGGTGTATCTGTGGAAAAAGGACCGGCGTTTGGCCGGACGCTGGGCTGTAAATATCACGAATTTTTTGCTCATTCGTGCCGTTGTCGTCGCGTATAGCGTAATTTGGCCGGAAGCGCTGTCTGCGTGGTGGTGGATTACCGGATTTTTTCTCGCGGCCATTGGACTCATCGGCTGGGTTCAAATCAGGCTGAAAGGTAAGCTGTCGCTGTTGAAGGCGAGCTTCTCGGTTTGGAGACTGTCTTTCCTCCTGTTTGGACTGGTCTACGTAGTGCTGTATACAACCGGGATCTTTAAGACGATGGGCGACGTATAAACACTCGCGGCACCGATACACATACCAATAAAGAAAGAAGGTAGGATTTATGAGGCTTCCCATCGAATCGATTGGGCATAAGATTCGAATGATTCGGAAAGAGCGTGGCTTTACCCTGGAGATTATGGCGAACAAAACAGGACTGAGCAAGGGCTTGCTCAGCCAGGTCGAACGCGGCATTTCTCAGCCTTCTCTTGATTCCCTGTGGAAAATCACGAAGGCTCTGGAGGCTTCGATCATCCATTTCTTCGAGGACATCGACCAGAAGCAGGTCCACGTTACGCGAAAGCCGAAGCGCAGACAGATGGTTTTTCCCGAGTCAACAGGGACGTACGCGTTATTGTCTGCGGGGGGAAGCTCAAAACTGGGTATGTTGGAAGTAAAGCTGCAAAAAGGCGAAATGGTAGTGGACAAATTCGTGCAAGGCGAAGGAGAAGAGTGCTTTGTCGTCACGAAGGGAACGGTTACCGTGCGATTCAACGATGAAGAGCACGTACTGGAGGCCGGCGACAGCATCACTTTCGACAGCACCAAATCACACAGTGTCGAAAATACGGGCGAGGAAGAAGCGGTTCTGATCTGGTCCGTCACTCCGCCGCAATTTTAATTTCATACAATGGCAATTACACTTTGACAACCCATTACGGCGGGTTGTCTTGTTTTTTTGGGGGAGGGGGGCATGGTATAATTTGCAGTGACATGGAGTAAGAAAGGTGAGCTTCTATGAATGTTGAATGCGTATCGCTGCCGTTGGCCAACCGGCTGGCTCATGATTACCAGCTGGGAAACGCCGACGCGCTACGTTTTTTTACCTATCCCCCGTACCAGATGGAATCGTATCGGAAACGGCTCGAATGGCTTGAAAACAATGAGATTCCTCACAGAGACAAACTAGCTGATGGGCTGCTTGCCTACAATCAAGCGATCGGCAATCATCAGCGAGCGATGGAAGGGATCGAAAAGCTGCGAAAGCAGGGTACTATGGTTGTGATCGGCGGCCAGCAGGCTGGTGTCCTTACTGGCCCGCTGTACACGATTTACAAGGCTGTCCATCTGATTCAGGCTGCAAGGCAGCTTTCGGCACAGTTGAATGCAGAAGTCGTTCCTGTGTTCTGGATTGCCGGCGAGGATCACGACATCGATGAGATTGACCACACATTCTGGCTCACCGATCAAGAGACAAAGCTGCATAAGGAGAAAATCTCCCTTCCGCGTACGGGACGCCCTTCGGCCAGCAGTGTGCCGCTGGGACGTGCGGAGTACGAGGCATTCATGGAGAAGCTGTTCGCCAATTTGACAGAGACGGAGGAGACAGCGGCGATCCGCAGGTGGGTGGAAGAGGCTGCTGCATCGTCAAAAACCGTCGTCGATTGGTTTGCCCGCCTGATGGCCAGTTTGTTTGGCAAGCACGGCCTGATTCTGGTCGAATCTTCTCTCCCTTTTGTCAGAGAGCTGGAAAAGCCTGTCTTTACGCAAGTTTTGCAGCGAAATGAGGAGCTCAGCGCGCTTGTAGCCGACGCGGCTGGCCGTTTGGAGAGTGCAGGCTACCCGCTTCAGCTGGAGGTGGGGGGACAGGAGGCGAATCTCTTCCTGTATGAAGGAAAGGATCGTTTGCAGCTGCTCCGCCACGGAGATCGCTTCGTCACCCGCCGGGGAACGTATACCCGCGAGGAGATGATTGAGCTGGCCGAGACAGATCCCTGTCGATTCAGCTCCAATGTAGTCACCCGCTCGCTGATGCAGGAGCATCTCTTCCCGACCTTGGCTTTTGTGGCTGGCGCGGGGGAGATTGCTTACTGGGCGTATTTCAAGGAGATGTTTGCCGCTTTTGGCAAGCAGCTGCCGATCGTGCTCCCGCGGGTCTCCGTCACCCTGGTTGAAGGGGCGATTGCCCGCTTGCTGAAAGATTTCGACCTGCCCATCGACAAGGCGCTGGCTTCGTTTGCCGCGTGGAAGGAGGAATGGGAAGCGAGCAGGGGAGCCCATCCCTTGACGGACCGCTTTCAGCATGTCCGGGACGCCATGCAGGAGCTGTATCAGCCGCTCGTCAGCGAGGTTGCACTCCTGGAGCCGGGAATGGAGCAGTTGGCGGAGAAAAATGCGGCTCGTCTATTGGAACAGGTAGACTTTTTGGAGCGGCGGCTAGTTCTGGCGCTGGAGCAGCGGGAAGATATCGGGAAGCGGCGTCTGTGGAGGCTGGAAGCGGCGCTGAATCCTGCAGGAGGATTGCAGGAGAGGAAGCTGTCGATTATCCCGTTCGTAAACAAATACGGTCTGTCGCTTGTCGACCGGCTCGTGGAAGCGCCCCTCGTCCACGATGGCAGCCATCAGGTTGTCTATCTGTAAAACCGGATAACATGAGTGAAGCCGCACCGTTTGTGATCGGGTTGCGGCTTCTTTTTTTGTGCTCCCGGAAATGAAGGGTCTGACCATGCACCATGGAAAAACTTTCTTGCCGTTTTGTTGGGATTTGTCGAAACATTTCATGCATATAAACGTCATACCTTTTGAACAGGAGATTTTCTCCGAAAGGTGGTCAAACTTTTCATGCGAGGCAAGAAAATGACGACAGGCAGATGGGTGTTGACCGTTGCTCTTTCTGTTACCTGGCTGCTATCCGGTTTGGGAGCAGGGGGACAGACGGCCGAGGCCCGCATTAGCGATCTGGCAGCCAGCAGCGGTACCTTCGTGGATACCGAGCGGCATTGGGCCAAAAAAGAGATAGCAGAAGCGGTAAGCGCACGATGGGTCCAAGGATTTCCGGATGGAACGTTTCGGCCGGAGACACCTGTTTCCCAGGAGCAGTTCATGGCGCTGGTTGAGCGCATGCTGCCGCCATTTAACGGACACGAAGCGGATGATTTCGCGCAGGACCTTTACCTGAAACCCGTGAAGGGCCGCTGGTCGGAAAAAACGTATAAGCATTTGCTGCCAGCTGGCATACTGCCGAGCGGAAAGCCTGAGGAGCCGCTGACGCGCGTTGAGGCGGCAAGATTGACCTTGGCTGCGCTGGGTAAACAGTCAGAGGGAGAAAAATACCGGGGTACGACGTCCCGCTTTTTTAGTGATGTATCAGTGGACAATGAGCATCAGGTAGTGATGGTGTATCCGATCTATAAACTAGGCGTTATGGCTGGTTACCCGGACGGGACGTTCCGCCCGAATGACAAAGTCAGCAGGGCGAAGGCGGTGGTCCTCCTGAACAGGATCAGGGAAGCGCAGGAGGAGCTGTACCCGGGGAAGGTAACCGAGGCGGAGCGCCAGGCGATGACAAAAGCGGTAGACAGCTTTGTCACAACCGTTATGGACAAGGAGAAAATCCGGCGATACGACGATCTGGTCAGCTACGTACAAAAAAACAAGCTGCCCGTCAGTGAAAAGTTCCTGCAAGAGCACTTCTCGTTTATGAAATACGACGTCTATGATTTCATTCGCTTTCCGCGTTTTGACGAACTGATTTACTACGCGAAAATCAGCGAGGGCAAGTACCGGATGACCGTCCAATACTATTCCGGAGAGCTGGGCGGCAGTGTAGACAGGACGTTCTATCTCGCGTCCGCGGACGGAAAGGACTTCCGGTTGATCGGAAAAGACGAGTAGCAGGGACTGCCGGAAAGGCGGAAAATTTGCTGCCCGTTTCAATAGAACGGGACGAGCGAAACGATGATGATACGGTGGCAGCAAAAACAAAGATTGATTACACGTGCTCGTTTGACGGTTGCCAGACTGTCCTGCAAACTGGGACGGAGTAAAGCCGGAGAACAAGAAAAACAGCCATTCCTGCTCAAGTTTGACAAGCAGGGAACGGCTGTTTTTTGTTTCGGAAACGGCTGTTTTTTTGTTTGGGAAATGAATCGTTTTTACTATCATCTTTTGGACTGATACCTATTCATATGCCCATTGTTTATGTCGAAGCCCGCTCCTTTGCCATCAGGTTATGAAGCTTTTCGCTGCCAGTTTTCCCATATCAGGAGAACGCCGGCAATCACCAGCGGATAAAGCGCCGACCATCCGAGAAAAGGATAAAGCCCACCGGTAACGATCAGCGATGTCCAGGCAGCGATACGTCCATACCGGCTGTTCTTCAAGAGTCGGACACCGGCAAGACAGCCCCCGATATAGGTGGCAAAAAAAGTCGCGTTGGGAAACTGGATGAGACGAGCGAGATCAATCCAGCCC
Organism: Brevibacillus sp. FSL K6-6036; assembly: GCF_037964015.1. Taxonomy (NCBI): domain Bacteria; kingdom Bacillati; phylum Bacillota; class Bacilli; order Caryophanales; family Paenibacillaceae; genus Brevibacillus; species Brevibacillus sp. FSL K6-6036. Next base: position 3,244,507 of record NZ_CP150173.1, on the reverse strand, counting down.
ATGGCAAGAACGAATAGAACGATGAAAAAACAAATCGATAAAAAGAGCAGTCCGCCGACCGGCGTCCCGTATTTGGAATGGAGACGGCCAAACCAGCGCGGGGCCGTGCCTTCCTGAGCCAAAGCATAGGCAATTCGGGAAGCGGCGCTGATATACGCATTGGCCGCAGCGACGCAGATAAACAGGGCCGTCACACTGACAATCCACCCTCCGATCGGGCCAAACGAAAGCTGAACCATCACGCTCAGAGATGCTTCCGACCGGCCTTCGCCATAGCTGTGGGTAGCAACGGTCATAAGGGCAACGGCGAAGTAAAGCAAAGCGACGATGCATGCACTCCACAGGACGCCGCGGACCGCGTTTTTCTCCGGATCGACAAACTCCTCGGAGAGGTGTGTCACCGCTTCCCAACCGATAAAGCACCAGAACAACAGGCCAGCCACTTGCACGACACTCAGCCAGCCATTCGGGGCAAACGGAGTAAAGTGACTGGCAGAAGCATGGGGCAGCGCGGCCAATACCGCGATCACCAAAATAGCCACGATCAATGAAACGACAACCGTCTGGACGCGGCTTGCGACTTTCAGGCCAAATACGTTCATGAGGACGACAGAACCAAGAATCAGTCCTGCAGCGAGATACACTTGAAGCTGGCTCCACTGCAAAAGGACAGCGACATAGTGGGACGCTGTGACAGCGACGATCGGGGCGCCAATCGGAACCGACAACAGAAAAAACCAGCCGACCATGTTTCCATAGCGGTCTCCGAAAGCCATCCTGACGTAAGTGGAGACGCCACCTGAGCTAGGGTGTCGGGCGGACAACAGCCCCATGGTGATGGCCATCGGCAGTACGAGGATGGCCATGAACAGCCAGGCGAGGACAGAGGCGGGGCCGGCCATTTCTGCCGCCATCCCGGGGATGAGCAGCACTCCCGAACCGATCACGGCACCGATATACAGGGCGACGATATGGGGAAGCGACAGCGTTTTCGCCAGTCCTGACGTGTGAGAAGTCGAGTTTTTCATGTAAATTCGTCTCCCGAAAGCTATTTATTTGTTGGTATTTGAAGTGTAGCATAGACGTTATCATCGGAGTTATCTATAATATTCGATGATGAGAATCGAAAAAAACGATTTAATAATAAAGGGGAGAGCCCGATGGATACCCGTTATTTGCAGACCTTTCGCGAAGTGGCGAAATGGCACAGCTTTACCCGAGCGGCTGAAGTGCTTGGTTATGCCCAATCCAGTGTTACGACTCAGATACAGAATCTGGAACAGGAGTTTGGCGTCACCCTGTTCGAGCGGTGGGGACGAAAAATCAGGCTGACACATGCCGGAGAAGTGCTGCTGGAATACAGCGGGCAGCTGCTCGGACTGCTTGATGAGGCGAAGGCCCAACTGAGTGAAGAGGCTCAGCTAGCCGGCACGTTGACCATCGGGACAGTGGAATCTCTCGCCGCTTTTTACTTGCCCCCCTATTTGCAGCAGTTTCGCCGCGAGCAGCCGCAGATTCGGGTGCTGCTCAATCCGGGGATCTGCTACGAGCTCCGTCAGGGTGTCAAGGAGGGCACTTACGACTTTGCGGTTGTACTCGATTGGCTGCAATCCCACCCCGACCTGGAAAGCGTAAATCTCGGAGAAGAAGAACTGGTCGTCATTGCATCTCCCGAACATCCGCTGACTTCGCGAAAACGGGTTGAAGCGAGTGACTTCAATGGCGAACAGTGGATTTTTCCCGAGGCGGGCTGCAGCTATCGGTCGATGATCGAGTCAGTCCTGCGCGACAGTGGAGCGAGCTTGGAACCCTCGCTCGAGTTTGGCAGTCTGGAAGCGATCAAGCAGTGTGTGGCATACGGGCTGGGAATCGCACTTGTCCCGATGATCGCTGTGGCCGAAGAGGTGAAAAAGGGGACGATCTCGGTCTTGCCCTTTACGCATCCAGACATTCGCGTTTACCGCCAGCTCGTATACCATAAAAAGAAGTGGATGCCGCGAGCGATGCGCCACTTTTTCAATCTGTTGACCGAAGGGATGCCTGCCCGTGAGATCTAAATGGCAAAAACAAAGCGGAATAGTTGCTTTTTTGGTTATAGGGTTATGGAACGGATAGGAAAAACAAAAATCATGTGGTAAGATAAATCATAGTTTGTTTGTAGAAGAAGGAGGTTCAATCCGCTCATGAACATGGTTTCTGAAAGCATCGTAAAAGATATGGCGCTTGCGCCGAATGGCCACCTGAAAATCGACTGGGTAAAAGAACATATGCCCGTCCTCAACCGGATCCGCGAGCGCTTTGAAAAGGAAAAGCCGTTTGCAGGCCTGAAAGTAGCGATTTCGTTGCACCTGGAAGCAAAAACCGCCTACCTGGCGAAAGTGGTGCAAGCCGGCGGTGCCGAGGTAACCATCACCGGCTCCAATCCGCTTTCTACACAGGATGATGTTTGCGCAGCACTTGTGGAAGACGGCATTCGCGTCTTTGCGAAATACAATCCGTCTCCGGAAGAGTACAAAAGCCATCTGATCAAAACGCTGGAAACGCGTCCGGACCTGATCATTGACGACGGTGGCGATCTGGTGACGATCCTGCACAGCGAGCGTCGCGATCTTCTTTCCCAAGTGCGCGGCGGTGCCGAGGAAACCACGACAGGAATCCTTCGCTTGAAAGCGCTCGACAAGGAAGGCAAGCTGGAATTCCCGATGGTTGCGGTAAACGACGCATTCTGCAAATACTTGTTTGACAACCGCTACGGTACAGGCCAATCCGTATGGGATGGCATTAACCGGACCACCAACCTGGTCGTCGCTGGAAAAACGGTAGTTGTCGTCGGCTACGGCTGGTGCGGCAAAGGCGTTGCGATGCGTGCGAAAGGTCTTGGAGCGAAAGTGATCGTCACCGAGATCGACTCTATCAAAGCGGTAGAGGCGTACATGGACGGATTCGAAGTCATGCCGATGAGCGAAGCGGCCAAGCACGGCGATTATTTCGTCACAGTGACCGGAAACCGCGATGTCATCCGCAAAGAGCATTTTGAAGTCATGAAAGATGGCGCGATTCTCTCCAACGCCGGCCACTTCGATGTCGAAGTGAACAAGGTTGAGTTGGAAGCGATGTCGAAATCCAAGCGCACCGTTCGCAAAGACATCGAGGAATTTGTCTTGGCAGATGGTCGAAAAGTGTATCTCCTGGCCGAAGGACGTCTGGTCAACCTGGCTGCCGGTGACGGCCATCCGGCGGAAATCATGGATATGACCTTTGCCCTGCAAGCCGTCTCTCTCGAATACGTAAACAAAAACTACGAGTCTATCGGCAAACACGTGCTGAACGTGCCTTACGAGCTGGACGAAATGGTTGCCCGCTACAAGCTGGAGGCACTCGGCATCACAATCGACAAGCTGACAGACGAGCAAAAAGCATACTTGGACAGCTGGGTCGAATAATTTCGCGAAACGCGTCTTTTCCCGGTAAAAAAATCAACGAAAAATCCTGCTTACAAAAGCAGGATTTTTTATTTATAATAGCAAGTAGGTGACCGAGTGGGGAAAAGTGGGGGAAAGTGGAGGTCAGCGGAAGGAAAGTGGGGGACAGGCCGTGTTCATGGGTGAATACCAACATAGTATCGATGAAAAAGGCCGGTTGACGATCCCTGCCAAATTCCGTGAAGGCCTCGGGGCTTCCTTCGTCATTACCCGCGGGCTCGACCAATGTCTGTTTGTCTATCCGCCAGAAGAGTGGAAAGCATTGGAGGAGCGGCTGAAGACGCTGCCGTTCACCAAAGCGGATGCTCGCGCCTTTACGCGGTTCTTCTTTTCCGGAGCGGCGGAATGCGAGTGGGACAAGCAGGGAAGGGTAAATATACCACCTACTTTGCGCGACTACGCGGCGCTTCAAAAAGAGTGCGTCGTCATCGGTGTATCCAATCGGGTAGAGATCTGGAGCAAGGATCGTTGGGAAAATTACTTTGCGGAGTCGGAAGGATCTTTCGCCGAGATTGCGGAGAAGCTGGTGGATTTTGATTTATAGGAATCAGAGAAAATGCGGTGCGTCGGAACCATTCAGGTGCACCCGTTGAATTAGGAGTGACGGCTTTGTCCTTTCATCATGTAACTGTATTGCGAGAAGAAGCCGTTGACGGACTGAACATCCGGCCGGATGGCATCTATGTGGATTGTACGCTCGGGGGCGCCGGGCACAGCAGTCTGATCGCTTCGCGGCTTGCGCCAGGCGGACGACTGATTGCGGTTGACCAGGATGACTGGGCACTGGATAACGCGAAGGAACGTCTTGCTCCCTACATAGATCGGGTAACGCTGGTGAAAAGCAACTTTCGCCATCTGAAAGAAATTGTGGCTGAGCTGGGCCTCGATGGTGTAGACGGCGTACTGTTTGATCTGGGCGTTTCGTCTCCGCAGCTGGATGAAGGAGAGCGCGGATTCAGCTACAATGCCGACGCACCGCTTGACATGCGGATGGACCAGCAGGGAGAGCTTACCGCCTACGACATCATCAACGAGTGGGACGAGCAGGAGCTGGCCCGAATCATTTGGGAATACGGCGAAGAAAAATTTTCCCGGCGAATTGCCCGGCAAATCGTTCAAAGGCGGCAGCAGGCTCCTGTAGAGACGACAGGGGAGCTGGTGGAAATTATTAAAGAAGCCATTCCGGCCGCAGCGCGCCGTACCGGTCCCCACCCGGCCAAGCGGACGTTCCAGGCGATCCGGATCGCTGTCAATGACGAGCTGGATGCCTTCCGGGATGCGATCGTGGATGCGATCGGCATTCTGCGTCCCGAAGGTAGAGTGAGTGTGATTACGTTCCATTCCCTCGAAGACCGGATCTGCAAGCAGGTTTATCAGGATTTTTCCAAAGGGTGCATTTGTCCCCCTTCCTTTCCTGTATGTGCCTGCGGAAACAAGGCCACGGTCAAGATCGTGACCAGAAAGCCGATCCTGCCGTCAGAAGAAGAGCTGGAGGCTAATCCTCGGGCGCGTTCAGCCAAGCTGAGGGTCGCTGAAAGGTTATAGAAAAAGAATGCGGCAAAAAATTTGAGACGCTCGCAGCCAGAGCAAAAGGAGTGAGACCGAGATGAGCTACTACTACCGGAGTAATCTCGCGGTAGAACTGGAGGATTCACCAGGTTCCGTCACCAAGAAGAAAACGAAGCGGACTGTACGCATCAAACCGTCTATACCAACCAAGGAGAAGCTGATGTATCTGTTTTTTATCACCCTGGTTGTCATAGGTGTGGGGATGGTTGGTGTTCGTTATTCGCAAATCTCGCAGTACAACTATGAAATACAGCGCCTGAAGAAAGAGATCAGAATAAATAAGGAAAAGAACACCAGTCTTCAGCTGCAGATCGAGCAGCTCAGCAACCGCGATCGGATCATCATGGAAGCGGAGAGAATGGGAATGGTGTACAATCCGGAAGCGGCTCATCTGGTAGGTCAATCCAAAGAAGCTGCAAAAAAGGACGGGAAAGGAAGCAAAGCTGCGAGTCAAAAGAAACAGCCATAACCCAAGCACGGGACAGCAATGAGCTCTGTAGAAAATGTTACTTGCGCAAGTGAGTAACATTTTTTCATAATGTCTTCTGAATAAAAAGACTGTTCGAATGCAGATCCGCCGGCTTCGTCGAACATGATTCGACGGAAGCTTTTCTTTTGACAGTCGGTTTTTTGATATGCAATGGAATATCCTTGGTTTGGAGTGAAACAAAATGGAACTGAAACGGCGTGTGAATTTGCGCATTATCCTCCTGGCCCTGTGTGTAATCGTACTGTTTTCCTCGCTCACGGTACGTCTTTGGTGGATTCAGACGGTGGAAGCGACAGGCATTATGGAAATCGCGCAAAAGCAGTGGGATCTGGAGAAAACGCTGAAGCCAAAGCGTGGAGCCATTTTGGACAGGAATGGGGAAATTTTGGCCTATGAGGGAAAGGCGTATGATGTGAGCGCAAGGCTCAAGCCTCGCGATGACAGGGATCAGGATGTCGTGAAAGATCCTTATTATACTGCACAGGCGCTTGCGCCCATCCTGAATGCCCCTGTAAATGAGCTGTTGAGAATCCTGACCAAGCCAAATCAAGTTGTTGAGCTGGGAAGATACGGAAAAAAGATCAGCGAAAATCAAAAAGTCGGCATTGAAAACCTGCAGTACCCCCAGCTCCCAAGCGGAGAAAAAGTGAAGACCAACCAACTCCCGGGGATTATTATTACCGAAACGACACGTAGGTACTACCCGAACAATAGCTTTGCAGCGCATGTCCTCGGCTATTTGGACTTCTTTGAAGAGGAGGCCAAAATGGGGATCGAGCTCCAGTTCGACAAAGAGCTCCGGGGCGAAAAGGGAGAGATGCATGTAGTCACGGACAAGGTAGGCTACCAATTGCCGGATGGCGAACGGGAGTACAAGCCGGCCAAGGACGGCATGAACATCTACCTGACGATCGATAAGACGATCCAGGATTACGTGGAGCAAGCGCTCGACAAGGCCGAGCAGGAGTACAAGCCAAAAGGGGCGACTGTCGTGGTGGCGGACCCGCAGACCGGCGAGATTTTGGCGATGGGCAACCGGCCGCAGTTCAATCCGAATACGTACTTTACCGGGATTACCAACTTTACGAATCACGCCGTAACCACCATGTTTGAGCCGGGCTCTACATTCAAGATTATTACACTGGCGGCAGCGATCGAAGAAGGCAAATTCGATCCGAACGCATACTATCAATCCGGGACGTACAAGAAATTCAAGCCGCCCATCCGCGACCACAACCAGGGGGCGGGCTGGGGCACCATCTCCTTCCTTGAAGGGGTGCAAAGATCGAGTAACGTCGTGTTTGTCATCATGGGATACGACTACCTTGGACCTGAGCTTTTGAAAAAGTACTTTGAGAATTTCGGGATCGGCAAGCCGACAGGCATCGAGCTGCCGTACGAGAAGAAAGGGATTTTGAACAACCTGCTGAAACCGGCTTCCCAGCGCGACATTGCCGTTACCACTTTTGGGCAAGGGGTGGCCGTCACCGCGATCCAGCAGGTGGCAGCGGTAGGAGCCATCGCCAACGGCGGCGAGCTGCTCAAGCCGCACATCGTAAAAGAAATGCGCGATCCGGTGACGGGAGCAGTCGTAAAACGCAGCCAGCGGGAAGTGGTCCACCGTGTCGTAAGCGAGGCGACCGCCAAAAAGACTCGTGATGTTTTGGAAACGGTCATTACCGGAGAGCATGGTACAGGGAAATCGTACTTTATAGACGGTTACCATGTTGCAGGTAAAACGGGAACGGCCCAAAAGTACGACGACAAGGGAAGAATTATGGAGGGGCAGCACTATATCGTGTCCTTTATCGGCTTTGCTCCCAAAGACAATCCCCGTTTGCTTGTCTACGTCGTCGTGGATGACCCGACCACAAACGAGCATTACAGTTCATGGGGAAAAAATTTCGTAGCGCCGATCTTCAAATCCGTCATGGAGCGCAGCCTCCAGTACCTGCAGCAAAAGCCGGATGCGGTAGGAGCCGAGAAAAATGCCCAAACGGTGACGGAGCAGGCCATTGCAAAGGCAGAGCAAGTTCGCGAGGTCAGCATGCCCAAGCTGGTCGGGATGTCTACAACAGCCGCCAAGCTCAGGGCAGAGCAGGACAACATCACGGTCAACATCATGGGAACCGGGACGAAGATTGTCAATCAATACCCGGCTCCTTATGAAAAAGTGGTGCCCGGATCGACGGTCACGCTTGTAACAGACCGAATCGAAGGTTCAAAAATGCCTGATTTCAAAGGGAAATCGCTGCGCGAAGTCATGGAGTTCGCATCGCTGATGCAGCTCAAGATCACCTCGTACGGCGCCGGCTTCGTCACGCAGCAAAATATTCCGCCAGGTACAGCGTTAAAAGGAGGAGAGCAGCTTCAGATTACTCTCCAGCCGTCATCCGGTCCGCTTTCTCCGGCACTGCAGCCTGGTCAAGGCGTGGTGCCAGGAACGGCAACAGATCCGGGCGGAGCCCAACCGGACGCAAATTCGCCTGATGGCCAGTCCGGTGCAGCGAACGCTGCTGGAGGGCAGCCTCCACCAGGCTCTTCGCAAACAACAGTGCCTGGTAACGGTACACCTCAAGGCGATAGCGGGAATACGACCGTACCTGGAGTTCCCCAGACAGGTACGACAGGGAGTGGCAATCCCGCTTCGACGACAGGGACATCTGGGACACCGGGAACGTATCCACCGGTTTATCCGCCAGGAGCCGTGCAATCGGGCACAGGTATCGCCCCGGGAACACAAGCTGTTCCGACTGGAGGCTATTCCGGCTATCAGGGCTATCAAGGCTATCCGGGGCAACCTGCCGGTGCGGGACAAATGCCGGTCGGAACAGGCCAAAGCTTGCCGCAGGGACAAGCAACCTGGCAGTATCCCTACCCAAACAATACTGTGCCGGGCACACAGCAGATTCCCGCAGGGCCGCCTGCTGCTCCGGCCGGATCGACAACCGCACAGCCATAGGTTCTAACCTGTCCCCCCTCCGAATAGGGTAGGAATGAGACAACCTGTGTCATAAGGGGGGACTCGCTGTGCGGGTATCCAATGTAACCGTGAGACGCCGCATTTTTGTCGCATTGGTTATCGGAATCGTGTTGTATACGGCTCTGATTACGAGGCTAGGCTACGTACAACTGGTCAAGGGGCCGGAGCTCCAGGAAAAGGCGTTGAAGCTGTGGAACCGCGACATCAAATACGAGCCGAAGCGAGGGCGAATTCTTGACCGCAATGGCAAGGAGCTGGTGACAAACATCAGCGTTCCTTCCGTGGTCGCGATTCCGGTTCAGATCAAAGACCCGCATGGGACGGCGAAGCAGCTGGCAGTATTGTTGGGCCAGCCGGAAGACGTCGTTTACAAGGGGATTATGAAGAAAGAGAGGATCAATCGCGTTCCAGGCGGCAGGAAAATTTCTGAAGAAAAAGCGCGGCAAATCCAGGAGTTGAACCTTCCGGGCATTGTCGTCGTAGAAGATTCCAAACGCTTCTACCCAAACGGGACGATGGCAGCCCATCTGTTTGGTTTTACGGGCATCGACAACCAGGGCTTGACCGGACTTGAGCGGATATACGACCAGTTCCTGCAAGGCAAAGAGGGATATGTATCCTATCTTGCCGATGCGACAGGACAAACGATGCCGGGCGGGTCAGAAGAATACGTAGCGCCGGTCGACGGGATGGATATGTACCTGACCATCGACAGTCAAATTCAGTCGTTTATCGAGCGGGAGCTGGATGAAGCGATGGTTGCATATCAGCCGGACGATGTACTTGCGATCGCAATGAACCCGAAGACAGGCGAGATTCTCGGCATGGGCAGCCGCCCAACCTACCATCCCGAAAAGTACAGGGATTATCCAAGCGAAATCTACAACCGGAACCTGCCGATCTGGAAAACGTACGAGCCCGGTTCCACCTTTAAGATCGTAACACTGGCCGCAGCTCTCAACGAAGGTGAGGTCAAGCTGGACGAAAGCTTCTTTGACCCCGGCTACATCATGGTCGCGGGCAAGCGTCTGCGCTGCTGGAAGCGGCAGGGGCACGGGCAGGAAACGATGCTCGAAGTCGTGGAAAATTCCTGCAACCCCGGCTTTGTCACCATGGGGCAACGCCTGCAAAAGGAAAGGCTGTTTGAGTACATCAAAAAATTTGGATTTGGCCAAAAGACGGGCATTGACCTGATTGGAGAAGAGAACGGTCTTTTGTTTAATCTGAATCGGGTAGGACCTGTTGAACTGGGTACGACCTCATTCGGGCAGGGGGTCTCGGTGACCCCGATCCAACAGATGGCTGCTGTTTCGGCGGCGATAAATGGCGGGAAGCTGATGAAACCGTTCGTCGCCAAGGAGTGGCGGGACAGTGTTACGCATGACATCGTCGGCCGGACGCTGCCAACGGAGGTTCGTCAGGTGATCACTCCCGAGACTTCTGAAAAAGTCCGCTACGCCCTGGAAAGTGTCGTGGCCAGAGGAACCGGAAAGAACGCGTACATCGAAGGCTACCGCGTCGGCGGAAAAACCGGTACGGCGCAAAAGGTGAGGGACGGCAGGTATGTAAACGGCGAGTACATCGTGTCTTTTATCGGCTTCGCCCCTGCAGACGATCCCCAGATACTCGTCTATTTCGCAGTCGACAACCCGAAGGCGCTCGCATTCGGCGGACTGATTGCCGCGCCCAGCGTGAAGAACATTTTGGAGTCGTCCCTGCAGCACTTGGGCGTACCCAAACGCAAGGACGGGATCGAAAGGGAAGTAAACAGGGCGCTTGGCGACAAGAACTACCTGGAGGTGCCGCAGATGGTGGGGCTCTCCATGCGCGAGGTGGCAACGACCTATGATCAGCTGCCGCTCGTTGTCGAAGGCAAGGGGTCACATGTCATCCAGCAATCGCCTGCGGCCGGAGTCAAAATTGAGGAAGGCTCAAAAATTCGTATCTACCTTGGTGACAAATCAAGCGATTAGCTATAAAATGAGTATTCGGAGCGGAGCGGAAGAGGCTTGTACACAGGTGCTCACCCTCCGCTTTTGTAGAATTTGCTTGGCTTTTGTCTATAATAGGGAAAGAATGGGGTGCCAGTTTTATGTTGCTTCGGGATCTGCTTGCTCCCTTGTTGCCAGTGCATGCTACTGGGGATGACAGCATCGAAATTACAGGAATAACAGCAGATTCACGCAAAGTAAAGCCCGGCTTTTTATTTGTCTGTTTGACTGGCTTTACCGTGGATGGACATACGTTTGCAGCGCAGGCGGTGGAAAAGGGAGCCGTGGCTGTGTTGGCTCAAAAGGATGTGGACGTGCCAGCAACCATTGTTCGGGTTCCTGATACCCGTCGGGCAATGGCGATGCTGGCTGACCGCTTTTACGGGTCCCCGACGCGTGAATTGAAGGTGATCGCGGTTACGGGTACCAATGGAAAAACGACCACGACCCATCTGATCGACAAGATTTTATCTGATCAGCAGAAGCGTACCGGTTTGATCGGCACCATTCACATGAGAATCGGCAATGTCACCGAGGAAGTAAAAAACACGACGCCGGATGCGCTGGAGCTGCAGGAAAGCTTTCGCCGCATGCGCGATATCGATACGGAGTACGCCATTATCGAAGCGTCTTCCCATGCGCTGGAGCTGGGCCGCGTCCGCGGTTGCAATGTACATACAGCCGTCTTTACCAACTTGACGCAGGATCATCTCGATTACCACAAGACCATGGAGAATTACCGCCACGCCAAGTCGCTTTTGTTCGCCCAACTGGGCAATGAATACGATCCGCAGCGGATGAAAACAGCCGTGCTGAATGCGGATGACGAGGCGTCCGGCTTTTTTGCCACCGTCACACCGGCCAGGGTCATCACGTACGGTATTGACAACCCTGCTGACATCAGAGCGGTGGACATTGAGATCAGCACAAAAGGGACGACATTTGTCGCCCATACGTTTCAAGGCTCTGTCAAACTGTCTTTGAAGCTGATGGGCAAGTTCAACGTCTACAATGCGCTGGCGGCGATGGCGGTCGGATTGGCCGAAGGAATTTCGCTAGAGGCGATCAAGTCCAGTCTCGAACAGGTGCAAGGCGTGAGTGGGCGGTTTGAGTCCGTTGATGCAGGGCAGCCTTTTGCCGTGCTCGTCGACTATTCGCACACGCCGGACAGTCTGGAAAACGCGCTTGTGACGATCAAGGAATTTGCCAAAGGAAAAGTGTTCTGCATCGTCGGTTGCGGCGGTGACCGGGATAAGACAAAGCGCCCGATTATGGCGCAAATTGCAACGAAATACGCTGATCTGACCGTCTTAACTTCAGATAACCCGAGGTCCGAGGACCCGCAGGCGATTCTCGATGACATGCTCGCCGGTCTGAAGAAAACCGCTCCGGACCGTTACACTTCCATCGTGGACAGACGGGAAGCGATCGGGCATGCCGTATCCCTTGCAGTTGATGGCGATGTGATCCTGATCGCCGGAAAGGGCCATGAGACGTACCAGATCATCAAGGGCGAGGTTTTGCCTTTCGATGACCGGGAAGTGGCAAAAGAAGCTATCAGAGGGCAGAAGAACGAATAGAAGCACATATTCTTGAATAGCATCAGAGAAAGGAGGGTCGGGCATGTTCGCTGACAACGTACTCCTAGTCACGATCGTAGCCGCGTTTCTCATCGCCGTACTCATCGGTCCCTTGTTCATCCCCGTCCTGCGCCGCTTGAAATTTGGGCAGGCGATCCGGGAGGAAGGACCACAATCCCATCAGAAAAAAGCAGGGACCCCCACGATGGGGGGGACCATCATTTTGTTGGCACTCATATTCACTGTGCTTAAATTTGCCAATGCCACCATCGAAGTTCTCTTTTTGATGCTGGTCACGATTGGATACGGATTGATCGGTTTTTTGGATGACTACATCAAAATTATCAAAAAGCGCAATCTGGGACTGACTGCAAAACAAAAATTTGCCGGCCAAATCCTTTTAGCTATCGGTGCCTATTATCTTTTGCACCTGATGGGTCATGACACCTCGCTCCATTTGCCAGGCACTCCCTGGAACATTGAACTGGGAGTATTGTACTTTCCGTTCCTTTTGTTCCTGTTGGTCGGTACCACCAATGCCGTCAATATTACAGACGGTCTCGACGGACTTTTGGCGGGGACAGGAGCGATTGCATTTGGAGCTTATGCGATCATTGCCTGGTTCAGCCAGAATTACGATACAGCCATTTTCAGCGCCTCTGTAGTCGGCGCGGTTCTCGGATTCCTCGTATTCAATGCTCATCCCGCCCGCGTGTTTATGGGCGATACCGGCTCGCTGGCGCTTGGAGGAGCGCTGGCAGGCATTGCGATCATGACCAAAACCGAACTGTTATTGGCGATCATCGGCGGCGTCTTCGTCGTTGAAACCTTGTCTGTCATCCTTCAGGTTGTTTCTTTCAAAACGAGAGGCAAGCGCATCTTCCGCATGAGTCCGCTGCACCATCACTTTGAATTGACGGGCTGGTCAGAGTGGCGCGTGGTCGTCACGTTCTGGCTGGTGGGTATTTTCTTCGCTGGATTGGGCGTCTACCTCGAGGTGGTGACTCTGCGATGAACAACTATCAAAATCAGCACGTCGTCGTTCTGGGCATGGCAAAGAGCGGTGTAGCGGTGGCCAAACTGCTGCACCGCTTTGGTGCGCATGTTGTCGTAAATGACCAAAAGCCGCGCGAGGAAGCGGCGGGCGCGGACGAGCTGGAAGCGCTCGGCATCGAGGTGATCTGCGGCGGCCATCCGGATGATTTGATTCACCCGGGAGTAGCGCTTGTGGTGAAAAATCCGGGGATTCGGTACGAGGCAGCGCCGGTAGCCAAAGCGATCGAGCTGGGCGTTCCGGTTGTGACGGAGGTTGAGCTGGCTTACCAGGTCTCCCAGGCGCCGATTATCGGAATTACGGGGTCCAACGGGAAGACCACGACAACCACTTTGGTCGGATTGATTCTGCAGGAAGCGGGGATCGACGCTCTTACAGGGGGCAATATCGGAACCGTTTTGTGCGGCCTTGCCCAAGAAGCCCGTCCGGATCAATGGCTGGTCGCCGAGTTGAGCAGCTTTCAGCTGATGGGGACGCTTTCGTTCAAACCGAAAATCGGCGTGCTGATGAACATTTATCCGGCACATCTCGATTATCATCATACGATGGACGAGTACAAGGCAGCCAAATGGAAGCTGTTTGCCAACCAGACGTCTGACGACATCGCCATTTTGCCTTACGACCAGCCGGATGCTTGGCCTGCGGATGAGGCTTTGCGAGCATCGGTTTATTACTTCAGCAAGCAACAGCCCGTTCCGCGTGGCGTCTGTGTAGACAATGGAGTCATCGTCTACGTAGACGCAGCGGGGGAGCGGGAAGAAATTTTGCCGCTGGACAGATTGTCTGTGGCTCATTTGGACAACGCGCTGGCGGCTGCATTGGTCGGCAAGCTGGCAGGCGCGGGCAGCGAAGCAATCGCCAAGGTGCTGTCTAGCTTTGCCGGAGTAGAGCACCGGATGGAATTTGTCGGGACCGTGGCAGGAGTCAAGTACTATAATGATTCCAAGGCGACGAATTCGGAGGCTGCTTCGCGAGCGCTGCAGGCTCTGTCTGAACCGACGATCTGGATTTGCGGCGGATTGGACAGAGGTGTCACTTTTCACGACCTCATTCCGGTCATGCAGAAAAATGTCAAAGCTGTGATTGCCTTCGGCGAGACGGCACCGATATTGCTGGCTCGAGCCAAAGAAGCAGGAATCAACAGGCTGATCCATGTCGATACTGTGGAAAAAGCCGTTATTGCCGCTTCCGAGGCAGCCGTGCCGGGTGACGTTGTCCTGCTGAGTCCGGCATGCGCGAGTTGGGATATGTTTCCTTCATTTGAGGTGAGGGGGAGCATGTTTAAGGACGTTGTGCATAGACTTAAAACAAGCCTAGCATAACGCCTTGTCCCTGCACGGTCTCACCAAATGACTATCATCTCGGGACGGCGTGAGAAAGGAATGACTTTGCACGATGAGCAAGGTACGCTCTGCCCCCGATTTCATGATTATTTTTGCAACACTTTTTTTATTAGGAATTGGCATCGTGATGGTGTACAGCGCAAGTGCCATCGTTGCAACAAGAGCGCCCTTCAACGATCCGTATTTTTTTGCCAAGCGTCAGTTGATCTTTGCTTTGCTCGGGATCACCTCGATGTATTTGATGATGAATATCGACTACTGGGTATGGAAGCAGTGGGCCAAGCTCGGCTTCATGATCAGCATCGGCCTTTTGATCGTCGTTCTGATCATCGGGATTGAGGTAAATGGTTCAAAAAGCTGGCTTGGTCTGGGAGCGTTCGGGATTCAACCGGGCGAGTTTGCCAAGCTGGGTGTCGTCGCCTTCCTGGCGCGCTGGCTGGCAGACAATCAAAAACAGATCGTGCTGTTTCGGACAGGTTTGGCCCCGGCACTGGCGATCCCTGTTGTCTGTTTTGGCTTGATCATGCTGCAGCCGGACCTTGGCACAGGGACTGTACTGATGGGGACGGCGGTCATGATGATTTTCGCCGCAGGAGCCAGGATCAGCCATTTTGTCGGCCTCGGCTTGATTGGTGTCGCCGGTTTTGTCGGGCTCGTGCTGTCGGCTCCTTACCGGATCAAACGGATCACATCGTTCCTCGATCCCTGGCAGGACCCGCTGGGCACAGGCTATCAAATCATTCAATCGCTTTATGCGATCGGCCCCGGCGGCTTGTTCGGCCTGGGGCTCGGACAGAGCAGACAAAAGCATTTCTATCTGCCGGAGCCTTATAATGACTTTATTTTCTCGGTCATCGCCGAGGAGCTTGGTTTCATCGGCGGGACACTGGTGCTGCTCGTATTCCTTCTGCTTCTGTGGCGAGGCATGCGCACGGCCATTACGGCGCCCGATCTGTTCGGCAGCCTGCTGGCGCTCGGGATTATCGGCATGATCGCCATTCAGGTCGTGATCAACGTCGGCGTCGTTACCGGCATGTTTCCGGTTACCGGAATCACCTTGCCTTTTCTCAGCTACGGCGGGTCATCGCTGACGCTGATGCTTACAGGGGTAGGGGTATTACTAAACATTTCGCGTTTTTCCAGATGAAGAGGGGAAAACGGCAAACTTGGGTGAAGGTGATTACTATGCGTGTTGTCCTCACGGGTGGAGGCACAGGTGGACATATTTATCCGGCGCTTGCGGTGGCGAAAGAAATTTCTCGCCAACAGCCGCAGGCTGCCTTTTTGTACATAGGCAGTAAAAAAGGCTTGGAAGCACAGCTCGTTCCACGGACGGACATTCCGTTTCAATCAGTCGAGATCGCTGGTCTGAAGCGGAAGCTGACTTTCGATAACGTAAAAACACTGTGGAAATTCATCCAGGCTGTCTCTTTATCCAAACGGATGCTGCGCGAGTTCCGGCCTGATGTTGTCATCGGCACGGGCGGGTATGTGTGCGGCCCGGTTGTCTATGCTGCGGCTCGTCTCGGGATTCCTACGGTGATTCATGAACAAAATGTCGTACCGGGTTTGACAAACAAGTTTTTGGCCCGTTATGTCGATCGCGTAGCTGTCTCGTTTGAGGAGTCGCTTTCGTTTTTTCCTGCGGGAAAAACAGTGCTGACCGGCAATCCTCGGGCCACCGAGGTGATGCATGGAGATCCGCGGGCGGGAAGAGCTTTTCTCGGTGTAGGCGAGGACAAGCGTGTGGTGCTGATTTTTGGCGGAAGCCGCGGAGCAAGAGCGATCAATGAGGCGACGTTGGCCATTGTACCGCGCATGCAGGAGTTTCCCCGCACCCATTTTGTCTACGTGACAGGTGACGTTCACTACGATTCCATTTCGGCTGCATTGAAAGAAAAAGGGGAGCAGCCCCGCAACCTTTCCGTCTATCCGTTCGTCCACAATATGCCGGACTTGCTTGCAGCCGCCCACTTGATGGTAGGCCGTGCCGGGGCATCAAGCCTGGCTGAGCTGACAGCGTTGGGCGTGCCCTCCATACTGGTTCCGAGTCCGTACGTTACCAACAACCATCAGGAAAAAAATGCGCGCGGACTGGAGAAGCAAGGAGCTTCCATCGTTATTTTGGAAAACGAGCTTAGCGGAGAGAGGCTGTTGGAATCCCTTTCTGCCATTTTGGGAAGCGAGGAGCGGTGGGCTGCGATGCAAAAGAGCTCTCGCCAGCTTGGAATGCCTGATGCCGCAACGAAAATCTATCAGGTGCTAGGGGAGCTTAAAAGGTAGAAGGGTCTTTTTTGGGCGACTGTCACGCCAATATGGGCGATCGCATAGTATGGAGCAAACACGTGATAAGGCCTAGGTCCGACCTAGCATGTGTATCAGGAGGTTCACAAATGAAGCAGATCATAGATGAATTGAGGCAGGCGGATATTGGAAAAGTGTGGACCGATGAACCTCTCGCCAATCATACCACTTGGCGGATTGGGGGTCCTGCTGATTTGTTAATCCAGCCCAAGGATAAGTCAGCGTTGTTGACAGCCTTGAAAATCATCCATCGTCATGATATTCCTTGGAGTGTAATCGGGCGCGGCTCCAACCTTCTGGTGAGGGACGGAGGGATACGCGGAGCCGTGCTCAAGGTGGCTGAGGGCTTGAGTCACTGCGAATTCAGGGGCGAAGAGGTGTGTGTGGGTGCCGGATATTCCATGATCCGCCTGGCGGTGGAGGCAGGCAAAAAGGGATTAACAGGTATGGAGTTTGCGGGAGGCATTCCTGGTACAGTAGGCGGGGCCGTCTACATGAATGCGGGGGCGCACGGATCGGATTTGTCACGTATTATCAAAGAAGCCGAAATCCTCTTTGATGATGGTGAAGTCAAAGTGTTGAACAACGAAGAACTGAGCTTCAGCTATCGGACGTCCCTTTTGCAAAAGCGCAAGGGAGTTGTTTTGGAAGCCCGCTTTGGGCTGCGCCAGGGCGACCGCCGAGAAATAGCTGCTACACTGGCAGCCAACAAGGAGCGGCGCCGCATCACGCAGCCGTTGCAAATGCCTTGTGCCGGAAGTGTTTTTCGCAATCCGCCTGGAGACCACGCCGGCCGTCTGATCGAGGCTGCAGGCCTGAAAGGATTTCATTACGGGGGAGCTCAGGTTTCCGAGATTCACGCCAATTTTATCGTCAATCGGGGAGGCGCTACGGCTACCGACGTCCTCACCTTGATTACGCACATCCGCTGCACGATCAAAGAAAAGTTTGGCGTTGATTTGCATCCGGAGGTGTTGGTGGTGGGCGAGGGGTAACACGGAGGTGAAAGTTTGGATACTTTTGCGATCGAAGGCGGAAGACCTCTGTCTGGTTCGCTTCGGGTCCAAGGAGCCAAGAATGCTGCCCTTCCCATCCTCGCCGCGTCGATTCTCGCGGAAGGGCAATTTTATATCTATGATGTTCCCCACCTCAAAGACATCGAGGTGATGCTGAAAATCTTAACTGCACTGGGAGCCAGGACAAAGCATGCGGACGGAAGTGTCGATCTGGATACGACCTCAGTTTCCGTGTCGCATGTCCCTGATGATCTGATGGGTCAAATGCGTTCTTCGATCTTTTTGGCCGGACCGCTTCTGGCACGTTTGGGCGAGGTGACCATCTCCCGGCCAGGCGGCTGTTTGATTGGAGAGCGGCGGATCGACTTGCATCTGGCCGGCTTGACAGCGCTGGGAGCAAAAATCGAGGAAGCAGAGGGCTATATTACGTTTCGGGCAGATCAATTGTATGGTACTAACATCTTTCTCTCTTTCCCGAGTGTGGGGGCAACAGAAAACATCATGATGGCTGCTGTATTGGCCAAGGGAACGACACGTATCTGCAATGCCGCCAGGGAACCGGAAATTGTCGATTTGCAAAACTTCCTGAACGCCATGGGTGCACGCATCTGCGGCGCCGGAACGGATACGATCGAGATCAACGGCGTTACCAGGCTGCGTCCAGTCAGCTATCGGATCATCCCCGATCGGATCGTAGCGGGCACTCATCTCCTGGCGGTCGGAGTGTCAAAGGGACACATTGAACTGACCAATATCATCCCCGAGCATCTCACCGCATTAATTGAGGTCGCCCGTAGCTGTGGTGTTGAAATCAAGACCTACCATGATATAATGGAAGTCAAGAGCACAGGCAACCCGCTTGCCTACGAACGGATAATTACCTCCCCGTTCCCCGGTTTTCCGACCGATTTGCAAGCGCAGTTGATGGTGTTCTTGGCACAGGCAACAGGAACAAGTGTGATCAAGGAGACGATTTTTGAAGGAAGATTCAAACATGTGAACGAATTGGCGCGAATGGGCGCCTCCATTTACGTCGACCTGGGTTCCGCGATTATCCGCGGCGGAAACAAACTGTCAGGTACGAGTGTTGAGGCAAGTGACCTGCGGGCAGGTGCCGCACTTGTTCTGGCGGGATTGGCGGCGGAAGGCACGACCACGGTATCACAGATTCATCATATCGACCGTGGTTACGAACGGCTGGAGCTGCAGCTGCAGCAGCTGGGTGCCCGCATTTCCCGCGTGTCGATATAGACAAGAAGAAAGTGAGCGGCATATGCTATGCCGCTTTCCCTGTTTTGTATGGTGGCAGTTATTTATAGGATTGCCATTATTTGTGAGGTGATTTGCCGGAAAGCAGGTCTCCTTGGATACGGAACAATCGTGTATCAGTGCTCGGCGCGTGACACGCTAGCGTAGTGAGGAAGGGTTGAGTCATGGCGGTAATCGAAGAACGCATTCCGCACGTTAAAGAGCAGCGTCCGCGGCGCAAAGGAAATCGCAAGCTGGTTGTTTTGCTCGTCCTGTTTTTTTTGATCGTATTGATCGTCTTGTTCATCCGCTCGCCGTACAGCAAGGTTCAGGAAATTCAGGTGTATGGAAACGACATGTACTCGAGCGAGGAGATCATCGCTCATTCCGGTTTGACACTTGGCATGCAGTTTTTGAATGTGTGGGAAAGCCAGGTGCAAAAAGCGAGCAAGCCTTTGGAAGGGGTGAAAACCATCTCTGTGGAACGATCCTTTCCCGGCGTAATTCGCTTGCATGTAACCGAATTCAAACGTGTGGCGTTTTGGAATGGACAGGATGGCAGCAGGGCTCCGCTCCTGGAGAACGGGAAAGTGCTCAGACAGGTGGATTTTTCCAAACGGATGGTGGACAGGCCGCTAATCAGTTCATGGCCAAATCCCGAAATGCTTCCGGACTTGGCAAAAGCGCTGGCGAAGCTGTCCCCTGCAGTATTGGGGGAGATTTCCGATATCGCCCTGACGCCGACGATTTATGACAATCAGCGGGTCACTCTGTTCATGAGGGACGGAAACGAGGTCAGGAGTGTCGTGTACAAGCTGGATACTATGCTGAATTGGTATCCGACAATCGTGCAGGAGCTGCCAAAAGGGGTAAAAGGGGTTCTTTCGCTGTTTGAGCAGCCATGGTTCGTACCGTATTCGAATCCTGGGGCGCCCATTCAGCTTCCTGCCGGTGGGTAATAGCCCCAATCGTTTTAAGTATGGGTAAAAGGGGTAGCTGCAAAATGGGTCGTCGTCATAAATTTAACTTGTACCTCACTCTCGTCACTTTTTGTACGGGTTTTCTTGTGGCAACTTCGGTCGAGACGACCAAGCTGTTGCAACGGGAACGCTTGAACGACCAGCAATTTCAGCAAGAGACGCAATTAACCGAGCGTATTCTGGCTGAAAAGGAGCAAAACCGGCACCTGGAGAACCAGCTGCTCGATTTGCAGCGGCAGGTCGGAAAGATCGAGGAGGCGATGGCGCAGCGAAAATCGGAAGGCGCGAGCATACTCAGTCAGCTCGAGGCAGCGAGGATGATGGCCGGGGTTGTACCCGTAGAAGGACCAGGGCTCGTTGTAACCATGCAGGACAGTCAAAATGCCGGAAGCAGCATGGACGTCGCGAATTACATCGTTCATGAACAGGACGTACGGCTGGTTGTAAACGAGCTGCGTGCCGCCGGTGCTGAGGCGATCAGCATCAACGGGCAACGGCTGGTCAGCAATTCGGCCATTCGCTGCGTAGGTCCGACCATTATTGTAAACGGGATCAAGTCGGCGGCGCCTTTCGTCATCTCCGCGATCGGAGAGCCAAATACGCTGGAGGCGGCCTTGAATCTCCCGGGCGGCGTAATCCAAACGCTGCAAGACTTTGTACAGATTGATGTTTCAAAAAAAGAAAAAATCAAACTGCCAGCTTATGTAGGTGACGCCAAGACCAAACATTCCTAGGTGAAGGAAGCGTTTCTCATGTTGCAAAAAAGCCGTAAAATCACATTTATTCTTGCCATTATTAGTGCTATCATAGGGGTTATGTTGACCGTACAGCTCAGAAGCAGCCTTCATCCGGCACATAAGGAATCACGCAGTATAGCGGAATTGCGGACGTCGCTTCAGAAAGAGCTGGAGAAGCACAAAAATCTTCTGGCTGACATCTCCAAATACAATCAGCTTTACTATCAGTATGAGACCGCCCTCAATGAGGATGAGAGCCTTTCTGTCATGAAAGAAGAGCTGGCGAGAAACCGGAAAATGGCGGGAATGGTCAGCGTGGAAGGCGAGGGGATCATACTTCGGGTCGTTGATGCCCAGGTGAATCCTGCGGAAGCGGGCCTCGACGGAGGGATGACCGAGCCGGTAATCGGAGGCTATACGATTGACGATGAAGACCTCAGATGGCTCGTCAATATTCTCTTTGCCAACGGTTCTCAGGCAGTGTCCATCAATGGGCATCGAATGGTGGCAACGACACCGATCCGTTATGTCGGCAATGCGATTCAGATTGATACCAGGACGATTCAGCCGCCTTACGAACTGAAAGCGCTCGGGGAGCCGGACGTGCTGCTGTCGGCGCTCAAGCTGGAGGGTGTGGAAGAAAACTTTCGTCTGGCCAACAAGGAGATTATCGCAGAGAAGCGGGACAAGCTGATCATACCGGCTAATCGGGAGCAGCGCCCCATCCAATACATGAAACCAGTCAAAGAAAAAGGAGAATCCTGACATGTGGCTCCCGCTTATCGGACTCATCGTTGGCATCGCTGTCGGATTTATGCTGGATTGGCGCGTGCCTCAAGAATACAGCAGCTATTTGTCTATCGCCCTTCTGGCTGGTCTGGACACGATTTTCGGGGGAATCCGTTCCTATCTGGAACGCACGTTTAATGTTCGCGTTTTTATGTCCGGTTTTTTCTTCAATACGCTGTTTGCGGCCGGACTGGCATTTATCGGAGGCTTTCTCGGCATCGACCTCTACCTTGCCGCGATTGTTGCTTTCGGCGTGCGTTTGTTTAACAATTTGGCGGTGATTCGTCGGATAGTCCTATCCCGTTGGATTAACCAGCAGGAATAGAGAATCACTCGAAATTGGGAAGAAGGTCATATTTTTACAAAAATTCATGATCAAAAAAAGGGAATGGTAGTCCTGTGTTGAATAAATTACGCAGATGTATTCACATTATGACGACAAAAGACGTAGCAAGGGAGGTGTCACAGGTTTGGTAAGCAATGAACTCATCGTCAGCCTAGATATTGGAACTTCCAAAGTTCGCGTCATGATCGGCGAAGTAAACAACGGTTCCATCAACATCATCGGAGTCGGACAGGCACACTCGGAGGGTATCAAGAAGGGTGTGATCGTCGACATCGACCAAACTGTGCATGCCATCCGGGAAGCTGTTGACCATGCTGAACGCATGGTTGGGGTATCGATTGATGAAGTATACGTCGGTATCACAGGAAACCACATTGAACTGCATGAAACCCAAGGGGTTGTCGCTGTATCCAGCGAAGACCGTGAAATACGAGATGAAGACATCCAGCGAGTTATTCAGGCAGCAAAAGTTGTTGCCATACCGCCTGACCGGGAGATCATTGAAGTCGTTCCGAAAGAGTATATCGTCGACGGGCAGGGCAGCATAAAGGACCCGAGAGGGATGATTGGTGTCCGTCTGGAAATGGAAGGCACGATCGTCACAGGCTCGAAAACTGTCGTACATAATATCGTTCGTTGCACGGAGCGGACAAATCTTCGCGTAGCCGGAATTTTTCTGCAACCGCTAGCCTCGAGCACGGTAGCTCTTTCCAAGGATGACAAAAATATGGGGGTCGTTCTGGTTGACATCGGTGCGGGTTCTACCACCATCGGTGTATTTGAGCAGGGAAAACTGGCAGCAACGACCGTGATTGGCATCGGGGGCGACCATATTACCAACGACATCGCTTTAGGACTTCGGACCCATACGGATGTAGCTGAACGCGTGAAGACGAAAAATGGTTGCGCTCTGATCGACGAAGCGTCGGAGGATGTAAAATTCAAGGTAACCCGTATTGGCAGTGATGTGGAAAAACAGTTTACTCAGGTGGATTTAGCCAATATCATTGAACCGCGTGCAGCGGAGATTTTTAACCTCGTGGAAGATGCGGTCTACAAGCTGGGTTTCCATGATGAGGTTGCCGGCGGATACGTATTGACTGGCGGAACGGTTGCGATGCCAGGCATGCTGGAGTTGGCAAAGGAAGAACTGGATGCGCCGGTGCGCGTCGCGATTCCTGATTATATCGGGGTTCGAGACCCCGCCTATACAACAGGCGTGGGTTTGATACAGTACGCTCTGCACCAGTTGGAGCGTCGCAGCGTGCGTACAGCTCCTCCGTCGTTTAAAGGCGGGCCGAAGCCTGCAGCCGTTTCCAAGCCGAAAGAAGGCGGCGGTTTGATGGAAAAAGTGAAAAACTGGTTCAGCGAGTTTATATAACCGCCTGTAACCTCAAGACTCCGAATACGGTGAATCGGCTGATGTTTACGAACATTGCCCGCGGGGAAGTAGTCACTTGCGGGCGATGAACCGCACAACCAACCGGCTTCACCACACAGAAGCTTTTCTCATGTTGAATTGGGGAGGACTAGCAAGATGCTGGAATTTGATATGGACATGGAATCCTATGCGCGAATTAAAGTGATTGGTTGCGGCGGTGGCGGTAGCAACGCGGTTAACCGTATGATTGCCGGAGGTTTAAGAGGAGTAGAATTTATCACTCTGAACACTGACGCGCAAGCTTTGCAACTCTCCAGTGCTGATATCAAGCTGCAGATCGGAGAAAAACTGACTCGAGGACTGGGAGCAGGGGCAAATCCGGAAATCGGAAAAAAAGCCGCTGAAGAAAGTGCCGATCTGATCGAGCAAGCCCTGCGTGGGGCTGACATGGTATTTGTAACGGCTGGAATGGGCGGCGGTACCGGTACCGGTGCGGCTCCTGTCGTAGCTGAAATTGCCAAAGAGCTGGGCGCTCTGACAGTCGGGGTCGTAACTCGTCCGTTTTCGTTTGAAGGACGGAAGCGTTCTACACAAGGCGAGCAAGGGATCGCTGCGTTGAAGGAAAAAGTCGATACGTTGATCGTCATCCCGAATGACCGCCTGTTGGAAATCGTGGATAAAAATACACCGATGCTGGAGGCGTTCCGTGAAGCGGACAACATCCTGCGTCAAGGTGTGCAAGGGATATCGGACTTGATTGCTACTCCAGGTTTGATCAACCTGGACTTTGCTGACGTTAAAACGATCATGACCGAGCGCGGTTCCGCTTTGATGGGGATTGGCGAAGGCAGCGGCGAAAACAGAGCGGCTGAGGCGGCTCGCCGTGCCATTTCCAGTCCACTGCTGGAATCATCCATCGATGGTGCCCGCGGGGTTCTGATGAACATCACGGGAGGGACAAACCTCAGCTTGTACGAGGTAAACGAAGCGGCAGACATCGTTTCATCTGCGGCTGATCCGGATGTAAACATGATTTTCGGTGCGGTCATCAACGAGGATTTGAAAAACGAGATCGTTGTAACGGTAATCGCTACCGGCTTTGAAGACTACCAGCGGCAAAACACAAGCACTGGACAGCGCCGGGTGCAACAGCCTGTTCAGACAGGCAACCGCCCGACACCTATCTCCAATACGGGAGCGAGCCGTGCGAAGGAAGAGGAAGAAGAGAAGTCTTTCTTCTCGATGAGCAATTTGGACAATCTGGACATTCCTGCCTTCCTGCGCAACCGTCGCCGCAACAAAAAGTAAATTCGCGTTTTGGCAAAAATATGACCATTAGAAAAACCTTGTTCCATGACGGAGCAAGGTTTTTTGTTTTGCGTGCGTGGCGTTATTTATCCATAGTCTTTTCCGGTTCTTCCCCGGTACGAATGTGTATGGCCGTCGTCAAATGTCGTTACGCCAGAAAAATCGTGGTAATGTCCTCCACCGGGAAGTGGGATCGGAGGGCCGGTCCATCCGCGGAAGCGGTGAACATGCCCGTCATCATAGGAGGTGACGCCTTCATAGTAATGCAAATGTCCTCTCCCTGTTCCTTGATAGGGAGGGGAGGTTCGGCCTCGGACTTCATGGCGATGACGGTCGTCTACACTTGTCAGTGTGGAATAAGAGTGGATATGACCCGGGATATCGCCAAAGCGGATAAAGTCGATGGCATGGCTGTGAGAGGACTGCTTGTTTTTTCTGCTCAAATGGAAGCTCCCTGCCTCTCTGATGGGTTTTATACATCAGATGCTGAGAGCGCTGTTTCGGAACCGGGGATTCACCCAGAGGACCCAAAATCTTCTACAAAAAATCCGAAAAAACACGGTCAAGAATTGACAGACTTTACATACACATTGATATATACTGGCCTTGGTCGGAAGGGATAGCGGCCAGAGATAGGTACGACCCTCCGGGGAGGCCGGGAGCGGCCTGGTCTTTTCGGGATCGGGGGTGATAGCGGAGTGATCGTCTATCTCGATATCATTCTACTCCTCAACTTTGCCATTGATACCTTGCTGCTTTGGTTTACGGCATATTTTCGCAAAGAGCGGGTGCGGTGGTGGCGGATTTCTCTGGCATCTTTGTTTGGGTCAACCTATCTGGCCTTCTTCTTTTTCCCAGCTTTTGCACCGATGTATCAGTGGGCTGTAAAATTGCTGTTTTCCGTCATCATGCTGTGGATTGCCTTTGGCCGAAGGAGGCTGCTCGGTTTTTTGCATAATTTGGTCATCTTTTACTTTGTGGCCTTTGTCTTCGGCGGGGGAGTGTTTGGACTCCAGTATTTTCTTTCGACGCAAAGCGAGGTCGTAAATGGACTGGTCACTGTCCACAACGACGGTTTCGGCGTCGGCTTCACGCCTACTCTCGGCATCCTCTTGGCCGGCTTCGTGCTCGTTTTCTTCCTAAGCAGGCAAAGCTATGGGGCTATTTCGCAGCCGCGACGGATCGAAGCCTTTCTCGCAGAGGTAAGGGTGAAGCTCGCCGGTGAAACCGTCTTGTGCAGAGGTTTGGTCGACACGGGAAACCAGCTGCATGAGCCGATTACCCGTACGCCTGTCATGATTTTGGAGAGCAGTCTGCTAGCCCACATCCTGCCGGAAGCTCTCGCCACGCTTATCGAAAAAAGCGAAGGAGCGGTCAATCAGATGGACGGTGTGTGGGAGGAGCTGCCGCCTGCGTGGCAGTCTCGTCTTCGGCTTGTTCCGTATCGCAGCGTTTCCAGCGGGATGAGCTTTCTGATCGCGCTCAAACCGGACGAAGTGCTGATCGTGCAGGACGGCAAGCGCTATGTGAGCGAGAAAGTACTGGTTGGTCTCAACCCGATTCCATTGGCAGCAGACGGGCAATACCAGGCCATCGTACACCCTGCGATGATAGAGACCCCTTTCCAAGAAGAATACGCAGTACGCGAACAGGAGGGCTAACGAAAATGTATGTAAAACTTCGCCTACAATTACAACTACTCTGGTACCGTTTCCTGCTGTGGACTGGTGCACGAGCCGAGGAAATTTACTACATCGGCGGAAGCGAGGCCCTTCCTCCGCCACTGACCAGAGAAGAGGAAGAGATCTTGCTTGGCAGATTGCCTTCCGGCGATCCCGCTGTACGGAGCATGCTGATTGAGAGAAACCTGAGGCTGGTCGTTTACATTGCCCGCAAATTTGAAAATACCGGGATCAACATCGAGGATCTGGTCAGCATTGGCACCATTGGGTTGATCAAGGCGGTGAACACCTTTGATCCCGAGAAAAACATCAAACTGGCTACCTATGCCTCGCGCTGTATTGAAAACGAGATTTTGATGTACCTGCGCCGAAACAACAAGATCAGGTCGGAGGTTTCTTTTGACGAACCGCTGAATATTGACTGGGATGGCAATGAGCTGCTGTTGTCGGACGTCCTCGGCACCGAAAACGACACCATTTACAAAAACATCGAGGACCAGGTAGACCGCAAGCTGTTGAAAAAAGCACTCGATAAGCTGACAGAGCGGGAGCGCGTCATCATGGAGCTGCGCTTCGGCCTCACGGGAGGCGAGGAGAAGACGCAGAAGGATGTTGCCGACCTGCTTGGCATTTCCCAGTCCTATATTTCCCGTCTGGAAAAGCGAATTATAAAACGGTTGCGAAAAGAATTCAACAAAATGGTCTAACGCATATTTTCCCAATCGAGGGAGATACTGTTCCTAAACCGTGCCAGAAAGTGGTCCCGCCACTCTCTCGTCCGGGTACGCGTCAGAACGCGGCCTTTCAAGACAACCGGGTTAGGAACTTTTTTCTTGCTTCGAGGAGGGAAAGACGTGACGCGCAATAAAGTAGAGATATGCGGGGTAGACACCTCTAAGCTTCCCGTGCTGACCAACAAGGAAATGCGGGAGCTGTTCGAACGCTTGCAGGGCGGGGAACTGCCAGCGCGGGAAAAGCTGGTCAACGGCAACCTGCGATTGGTGCTGAGTGTCATTCAGCGTTTCAACAATCGAGGAGAGTACGTTGACGATCTGTTTCAGGTAGGGTGCATTGGACTGATGAAGGCCATTGACAACTTCGATCTCGGGCAAAACGTTAAATTTTCGACCTATGCCGTGCCCATGATCATCGGGGAAATCCGCCGCTACCTGAGGGACAACAACCCGATTCGCGTTTCACGGTCTTTGCGGGATATCGCCTACAAAGCGCTGCAAGTGCGGGACAATCTGACCAACAAGCATTCGCGTGAGCCCACCATTATGGAAATTTCCCAGGAGCTCAATGTTCCCAAGGAAGACGTCGTATTCGCGCTGGATGCCATCCAGGACCCGGTTTCTCTGTTTGAACCGATCTATCAGGACGGCGGCGATCCGATCTACGTGATGGATCAGATTAGCGACGAGAAGAACAAGGACGTCATCTGGGTTGAGGAAATCGCGCTTCGTGAAGGAATGCAGCGTTTAGGCGAGAGGGAAAAAATGATTCTCTCGATGAGATTTTATGAAGGGAAGACGCAGATGGAGGTAGCCGAGGAAATCGGCATCTCGCAGGCGCAGGTCTCCCGTCTGGAAAAAGCGGCGATCGCCCATATGCAAAAACACGTGCAATCGTAACATTATCAGTTTGTCCAAGCCCTGCGGAACGGCACTGCAGGGCTTATTCTTTTGCGCCGGATTTCGGACATAATCGCCCGCCTGCTCATATAATGAAAGGGAAGGGGAGAAAAGTAGGTGAGGAGCAGATGGTCAAGATTTCAGATTTCCAGACCAAAGAAGTAGTCAACATCTTGGACGGCAAGCGGCTTGGACAGATATCCGACCTGGAAATAGACCTTCGCCACGGGAGGGTAGAGGCCATCGTCGTCCCCGGACCGGGTAAGTTTCTCGGATTTTTTTCATCGGGCAATGATTATGTCATCCCTTGGCGCAACATTGTGAAAATCGGGAAAGACGTTGTTCTTGTGAGAGTAGAAGAGACGCTTCGCGTAGACGTGAAGGGCAGCACCGAGGATGAGTACCGCTCGTAGAAAGGCATAAGAGAGCCTTTCTTTTCTTTTGGGCTATGGTATCATTAGCCATAGAAAAGAGAGTCCAGCATGCGAATGGACAACCCGGTTTTTCTACGGTTCTATCACGAAGGAAGAGGTGGCGGCATGAACGAACCATTTGTTGGACATACAGGGAAAGCAGGGCTTCGGCTGGAGGAGTGGGAAAAAGCGTTTCCCGGTCTTGTCGCAGGCTTTACCACACGTTCCGGCGGGGTAAGCGAGCAGCCTTACGGATCGTTTAACATGGGGCTGCATGTCGGCGATAGCTCCTCCCACGTGGTAACCAACCGCAAGCGGCTTGCCGAGGAGCTGGGCATGCCCTTCGATGCGTGGACCTGCGCAGACCAGGTGCATGGCAACCGGGTATGCGAGGTAGTGGCAGGAGGGGCAGGCAGAGAAAGTCTGGAAGACGTCATTGCAGCCACGGATGGGCTATTTACAAATAAACAGGGAGTCCTGCTTGTGTCTTTTTACGCAGATTGCGTGCCGCTTTTCTTTCTGGACCCGGAGACGGGGGCGATCGGGCTGGCTCACGCCGGATGGAAAGGAACTGTTTCGCGTATTGCCGAGGAAATGGTGCGTGCTTTTGAGCGCAACTACGCAGCAAAAGCGGCAAACATGAAAGTGGCGATCGGCCCGGCAATATGCGGGAACTGTTATGAGGTCGATGAGCGGATTATCGGGCAGGTACGGGCAGCCGCAAAAAATTGGTCGCCAGCAGTGTCCCCGCGTGAAAATGGGCGCTACCTGCTGGATTTGCCCAGACTCAATCAGGAAATTGTAACGGAATGCGGAATATTGCCCGATAACATAATACGGACCCAATGGTGTACAAGCTGCCGTACAGACCTGTTCTTCTCCCATCGGAGAGAAGCGGGACCTGCAGGGAAGACGGGAAGGATGGCCTCCTTTATCGGATGGCGGGATCGTTGAAATAGATCTTTGTTTGGAAAGGGAGTCGGAAGAAGTTATGACGCGGGAACAGGAATTGCTGAAAGAAAGATTGGACCGAATCGAAGAGAGAATAGCGGCTGCCTGCAGCCGTTCGGGGCGCGACCGCAGCGAGGTAAAGATCGTCGCGGTTACGAAATATGTAGGTGCCGACACCATTGGCGATTTGCTCAAGGTCGGCGTCGAGCACATCGGCGAAAACAGGGTCCAGGATGCCCTGCCCAAATACGAGCAATGGGGAGAGCAGGGAGTTTGGCATTTTATCGGCCACCTGCAGACAAACAAGGCCAAAGAGGTCGTCGGCCGCTTTTCCTATATTCACTCTCTGGACCGCTTGTCCCTGGCCCGGGAAATAGAGAAACGGGGAGAAGCGTTGAATCTTGTCGTTCCCTGCTTTTTGCAAGTCAATATTTCCGGGGAAGAGACAAAATTTGGCCTTAGTCCCAATGACGTATTGGCTTTTTTGCGCGAAACCAGTAATATGAAACATATAAGGATCGCGGGATTGATGACCATGGCGCCTCATGTCGATGATCCGGAAGAGGTGCGGCCTGTATTTCGTGGTCTGCGAGAATGGAAAGAGCGGATCAATGAATGGAAGTTTCCGCATGCGGAAATTACAGAGCTGTCGATGGGCATGTCCAACGACTTTGAAGTAGCGATTGAAGAAGGAGCTACATATATTCGGCTAGGCTCGGTTTTGGTCAAGCCGGACTAATCGACCATTCACGAGAGGAGGATTGCTATGAGCGTTATGAATAAAATCAAAGGGTTTCTGGGATTGGAAGACGAGGAATACTTCGAAGAGACGGTAGTAGAGGAACGCGAAGAGCAAGAGCCTATTGCCAGACGACAGCCTGCAGCGCGTGCGAACAATGTCGTTCCTTTTCAGACACGGGAGAAGGAGGGAATCCGTTTGATCCTCTGCGAACCCCGTCAATACAGTGACGCCCAAGACATCGCTGACAACCTGCGTCACCGCAGACCAGTCGTGGTCAATTTGCAACGGGTGGAAAAGGAACAGGCAAAACGGATTATCGACTTTCTCAGCGGCACTGTCTATGCGCTGAACGGCGATATCCAAAAAGTCGGAGACTACATTTTTGTTTGCACACCCGATCATGTTGACATCCAGGGTACCATTTCCAGCGTGGTGGAAGAATAAAAGTGTTTGATTGAACGGAAGCGAAGTTTGGATGAGTAACATGATGCTTGTTACTTTGAAAAGGATAAAGGGTGAGTGAATGACAGCCATTCTGTTTACGATCATTGATTTTGCCTTTACGGTTTATCAGTTTATGGTGATTGCGTATGTCCTCATGTCGTGGGTGCCTCAGATGAGAGATACGGGAATCGGGCAACTGCTGGAGCGGCTGGTGGAACCGTATTTGGCTCCGTTTCGCCGGTTCATACCGACGCTCGGCTTCATTGACATATCTCCAATCGTAGCGTTGATCGCACTGAATTTTGCCCACAGCGGATTGAAGACAATCCTCATTAAACTGCTGTATATGTAGGAGCCGGTCACATGAGTGTATACGACCATTTTCGAAAAGAAGAACTTCCCTTTGTGGAACGGGCGCTGGAAATGCTGACGCTGGTAGAGCGGAAGCAGGCCATGCGCCTTACTGATTTTTTGGACCCGCGGCAAGCGGCCATACTGAAAAGCTTGACCTCGCAGGTACAGGACGTCTCGGTTACCGCAAACGGCGGCTATGAAGGGGCAGAGCGGGTTCGTGTAATGCTGCACCCTGATTATCTGACCCCCGAGGCGGAGGAGTTTCGTTTGACCTTGCTGCACATCGCTGCTGATCAGCGGTTTAAGCGGCTGGAGCACAGGGATGTGATGGGAGCCTTGCTCAATGCAGGCCTCAAGCGGGAGAAATTCGGGGATATGATCGTGGACGAAAGCGGCTTGTTTGCCGTCGTTGCAGAGGAAGTGGCTGACTTTGTCCGCGTTCAAGTGACCCATATTCACCGTACGCCCGTTTCGTTTGAAAAAGTGGAGTGGGCCTCCTTTCAGGCGCCGTCAGAGCGTTTGACCGAAAAGACCATCACCGTTCCCTCACCGCGAGTGGACGCGGTAATCGGCGAGGTGTACCATCTGTCACGGGCCAAGGCGGTCATCCCGATCCGTGCCGGCCGTTTGAAGGTCAATTGGAAGGTGGTAGACGATCCGTCCTACCAGCTAGAGACGGGAGATATGGTTTCCCTCGCCGGTTTTGGACGCTTCAAGCTGCTCGAAGTGGCCGGAGCTACTCGCAGTGGAAGGTTACGAATGAATGTCGGCTTGGTTACATAGAATCATAGAAGGGCTTAAAAAATTGCAAAATCCGGCAGGAAATGATGTGGAAGCTGTCGAAAATGTCAGTACGATTATCGGAAGAAGTGGGGGGTACATGTGCCTTTAACGCCGTTAGATATACACAATAAAGAATTCAGCACAGGATTCCGCGGTTACAACGTCGACGAAGTAAATGAATTTCTGGATCAGATCATCAAGGACTTTGAGCTTCTGATCAAGGAAAAGAAAGAAATGGAAGAGCGCATCGCCATACTGAATGAGCGTGTGGATCACTATAAAAGCCTGGAAGAAAACTTGAGCAAGTCCATTCTCGTCGCTCAGGAAACGGCCGAAGACGTGAAGTCAAACGCAAGAAAAGAAGCTCAGTTGATCCTGAAAGAAGCGGAGAAAAATGCAGACCGGATCGTCAACGAAGCGTTGGCGAAGTCTCGCAAGATTGCAATCGAGATCGAAGAGTTGAAGAAACGGGCGTCTGTGTACCGGATGCGTTTCCGTACGCTGCTCGAAGCCCAATTGGAGATGCTGGAAAACGGCGCGTGGGACGATATCGAACAAGCAGATTCGTCTTCCGCAGTGCTTGCCGAATAATCCATTGACGCCAGGGCTATGATGGTACTATAATTTATTGAAACTTTTCTTTACAACTATACACTCGCTGACAAACGATGATCGGGACGAGTAAGCGATCGAGCGCAGCTTAGAGAGCCGGTGGACGGTGAAAACCGGACTGCTGCTTGCCGCTGAAAATCACCCGGGAGTTCAATAACCGAAAGACTGCTGGCTGCGTCGTGCGGTGGTCGAGTAAGTGAGCGCGTCATTCTCGTTACGAATGAATCAAGAGGAACAGGGCTTGTGCCGGTATATTTCGGCTGATTTCTGTTCAATCAGGGTGGTACCACGGGAGCTTTCTCTCGTCCCTACAGGGGATGAGGGAAAGCTTTTTTATATTTTTCTGTAGGAGTGAATCAGACAATGGATTATAGCAAAACGCTGGCACTGCCAAAAACAGACTTTCCGATGCGCGGGAATCTTCCGGCCCGCGAGCCTGACATGCAGGCAAAATGGGAAGAGCTGAATATTTATGAAAAAGTGCAGGAGCGGACAAAAGGACGCCCCAGCTTCATTTTGCATGACGGCCCTCCTTACGCGAACGGCGACATCCACATCGGCCATGCCTTGAATAAAGTGTTGAAGGACTTTATCGTCCGCTACAAATCGATGGCGGGCTACTGCGCTCCGTACATTCCGGGCTGGGATACGCACGGCTTGCCAATCGAACAGGCAATCATCAACGCCCAAGGACTGGATCGCCGCAGCATCGAGGTAAATGACTTCCGCAAACGCTGCGAAGAGTACGCCTGGAGCTACATCGACAAGCAGCGCGACCAATTTAAGCGCCTCGGAATTCGCGGTGACTGGGAAAATCCGTATGTGACCCTGCTGCCGGAGTACGAGGCACGTCAAATCAAGATTTTTGGCGAAATGGCGAAAAAAGGCTACATCTACAAAGGGCTGCGCTGTGTGTACTGGTCCCCGTCATCGGAGACTGCGCTTGCCGACGCCGAAATCGAATACAAGGACAAGCGCTCGCCATCCATCTACGTCAGCTTCCAGGTACAGGATGGAAAAGGCAAGCTGGATACGGAAACAGGTGTCGTAATCTGGACGACCACGCCTTGGACGCTGCCAGCCAACCTGGCGATCTCCCTGCATCCGGAACTGGAGTACAACGTAGTCAAAGCCGACGGACGCAAATTCGTACTTGCGGGCGGACTGTTGGAAGCGGCCAGCAAGGAAATCGGCTGGGAAAGCGTAGAGGTGCTGGCAACCTTCAAAGGGCAGGAGCTCGAAGGCGTAGTCACCAAGCATCCGTTCTACGATCGCGAGTCGCCGATCATCCTTGGCGAGCACGTAACGCTCGACGCCGGTACGGGCTGCGTTCACACTGCTCCGGGTCACGGGGAAGACGACTTCGCTGTCGGTCAAAAATACGGCCTTGGCGTACTGTGTCCTGTGGACCACGAAGGAAAAATGACCAAGGAAGCTCCCGGCTTCGAAGGGTTGTTCTACGAAGATATCAATAAGCTGGTCACGGAAAAGCTGAATGAGACAGGCGCGCTCTTGAAGCTGGGCTTCATCACTCACTCGTATCCGCATGACTGGCGTACGAAAAAGCCGGTCATTTACCGTGCGACAGAACAGTGGTTTGCTTCGATTGATGCATTCCGTGAAAACATGCTCGAGGCCATCAAAAACGTGAAGTGGATTCCGCACTGGGGAGAAACCCGTTTGGCGAATATGATCGCCGACCGCGGAGACTGGTGCATTTCCCGCCAGCGCGTATGGGGTGTGCCGATTCCGATCTTCTACTGCAAAGACTGCAACGAGCCGATCATCAATGACCAAACGATTGAGCACATCTCCGAGCTGTTCCGCAAAGAAGGCTCGTCCGTCTGGTTCGCTCGCGAGGCTAATGAGCTGGTGCCAGAAGGCTTGTCCTGCGGCAAATGCGGCTGCACGGAATTCCGCAAAGAAACAGATATCATGGATGTATGGTTTGACTCCGGCTCCAGCCATGAAGCGGTATTGAGAGAGCGTGGACTGGGCTGGCCGGCTGACATGTACCTGGAAGGCTCCGACCAATACAGGGGCTGGTTCAACTCCTCGCTGTCCACTGCCGTTGCCGTATACGGTACAGCACCGTACAAAGCGGTATTGAGCCACGGCTTCACGCTGGATGGAGAAGGGCGCAAAATGTCGAAGTCGCTCGGCAACACGATCGTTCCGCAGGAAGTCATCAACAAGCTTGGCGCGGACATCCTGCGTTTGTGGGTAGCTTCGGTCGATTATCAGGCTGACTCGCGCATCTCTGACGCGATCCTCAACCAGATCGCGGAAGTATACCGCAAAATGCGCAATACGTTCCGCTTCCTGCTGGGGAATCTGGACGGCTTCGATCCGGCGAAAGACCGCGTAGCCTACGAGCAATTGAGCGAGCTGGACCGCTATGTCCTGGCCAAAGCAGCGCAAGTAGTCAAGCGTGCGCGCAAGGCTTACGACGAGTACCAGTTCCACACTGTCTTCCATGCCGTTCACAACTTCTGCGTCATCGATCTGTCTGCTTTCTATCTGGATATTTGCAAAGACCGACTCTATGTGGAGGCGCCGGATAACCTCAAGCGTCGCGCAGCGCAGACTGTCATGTACGATTGTCTGATGAGCCTGGTCAAGCTGGTGGCACCGATCCTGCCGCATACAGCAGATGAGGTATGGAGCTTTATCCCGGGTGTGACAGAAGCAAGTGTTCAGCTGACTGACATGCCGGAAGCAAATGAACAGCACTTGGGCTTTGCAGCGGAAGCACTCAGCAAATGGGATGCGTTCCTCGCAGTACGCGATGAGGTACTGAAGGCTATGGAAGAAGCGCGCCGGAACAAAGTATTCGGAAACTCCGTAGACGCCAAGCTGGCGCTTTATCCGCAAACGGAAGAGACGGCAAGCGTACTGTCTTCGATGGAGGATCTGGCCGACCTGTTCATCGTTGCCCACGTTGACCTGCATCCGTACGGAACGCCTGCTCCTGCGGAAGCGGCTGCATTGGAAGGAATCTCTGTCGTGGTAGCTCCTGCTGACGGTGTAAAATGCGAACGCTGCCGCGTCGTGAAGCTGGATGTCGGTGCCGACAGTGCACATCCTTCCATCTGCAAGCGCTGTGCATCCGTTGTCAACGAACACTATGCACATGTAACGGAGTAAGAGGTCCTTTCATCGGTCAAAAAACAACTGAAAATCGACGAATGAAAAGCAGTTTTTGTCAAAGTCGCCCAAGTCGTCATGACTTCGGGCGACTTTTTGTTATCCCTCCGAATAGTGTTTTTTTCTCCATGACCTTTACCTTGATACGGTTGGCGTATTTGCGGCCGGGGTTAATTTGAACAGCGAATAGACATACTACCCTTCAGAGATAACAAAGGAAGGACGGTGTCATACGTGGACGAGCAGAAGCTGGCGCGCTTCAGGGTAAGACTTCTAGAGCAGAAGAAGGAACTGGAGGATCGGGTGCAGGACCACTATGGAATGCGCGAACCGATGTCTACTTCCCTACAGGAATTTTCCATGTACGATAACCACCCGGCCGATATCGGCAGCGAAATGTTTGAGCGGGAAAAGGATCTTGCCCTGGACAGCTTGGACAGGGAAACACTAAAGGAAATCGATCAGGCGCTGAGCAGAATGGAGGAAGGCACATACGGCATCTGTACGGTATGCGGACAGGACATAATGGAGGAGCGTCTGGAAGCGTTGCCTCAAGCCCAGACGTGCAAGGAACATGCACCTGCTCCGAACCTCAACGAATCGCGTCCAATCGAGGAAGAATTCCTCCAGCCGCCATTTGGGCGGACTTCTCTGGATGAAAAAGAGGGACAAAACGGCTTCGACGGCGAGGATGCCTGGCAAATCGTCGAGGCGTGGGGAACCTCCAGCACGCCGTTTTCCTTCGTGGATAATGACAAAACCGACTACAAGGAAATGTATATAGAAAGCGACGAGCCAGACGGGTTTGTCGAGGCTGTGGAGGAAATCGGATATACGGATATTCACGGCTATCACGGGCCGGACAGCGTCAAATTCATGCGCAGCGGAACGTATGAAGAGTATATGCGCAAAGGCGAAGGAAAAGGGCAGTTCTTGAATTATGAAGATGCCTTGGAAGAAAGAGCGGAGCGGGAAGGGCGAAATGATTTGATGTAAATCAGGAGGACTTTCATGCAGATCGCACGCGTTGAGACGTATCCCTTGCTCTACACGCTTGGGCAGCCGTATGGGGACGCAAATGGGTACAAAAAATA
This sequence comes from Brevibacillus sp. FSL K6-6036, assembly GCF_037964015.1. Taxonomy (NCBI): domain Bacteria; kingdom Bacillati; phylum Bacillota; class Bacilli; order Caryophanales; family Paenibacillaceae; genus Brevibacillus; species Brevibacillus sp. FSL K6-6036. The sequence continues at coordinate 3,208,050 of NZ_CP150173.1, read as the reverse complement.
CCGGACCTGTTTCCTGATCAGGATCATTACCAACTCCGGCACCGAAGGCTGGGGTGAAGCGGTTGACTGGCTGCCCACACTGGAAAAAGGCTTTTCCGAGAGGATCATTCCTTATTTGCTTGGAAAGCGGGCGACAGACCGGTTGTCAATCGTCTCCACCATCGCAAAATGGCACCAGCGTGCTGCCGTGGCGGTGAGCATGGCTCTGACTGAAATTGTGGCAAAAGAGGCAGGCTTGTCACTGTGCGAACTGTGGGGAGGTGCCTTGCATAGCTCTATTCCGGTTTACGCCTCGTTTCAATCGTACAGCGATAGAGAAGACTGGCCGCTCCATTCAGTCCGCCTCGTCGAAGCCCAGATTCACAACGGTTTTCGCATGGTCAAAGTGAAAGTCGGAGGCAGGTGCTGGCAGGAGGACCGGAGGCATATTGAACGACTGAAGGCCTCCATTCCGGAAAGTGTTCAGGTGGCTCTGGATGCAAACCAAAGCTATGATCTGGCGACTGCCCGCAAGTGGGAGCAAGTTTTTTCTCGCTATGGAAATTGGTTGTGGATGGAAGAGCCGATGCCGATGGAAAGGACCGAGGAGTATGTGAAGCTTCGTGCAGCTCTTTCGGTTCCTTTGGCAGGCGGGGAGAATTTGATTAGATGTAATCAATTTTTACCTCTGTTAAAAAATGGGGCTGTTGACTTGATTCAACCTGACCCCGTTCATTCGGAAGGCATAGACAGCTATCGGGAGAACCTGACGATAGGCCGAAATTTTGGGCATCGGGTTTCCCCCCATGTTTACGACGGCTCCCTGGCCCGTCTTTATGCCATCTGCTCACAAGCTTGCTTGCCGGCCTGGAGCAAAATGGACGGAGACAAAATCGAGCCTGTCGAATGGGACGTCATGGAGAATCCGTTTACGGAATTATTCCCAATAAAGCTTCAGGGAGGACTGGCTGTCGTCCCTGATGGCATCGGTATTGGTGTTGAACCGGATTGGAGAATTATAAACGCATTGCGCTGGGACGGCAGCGCATACGTGTAAATACGGGGAGATTGGACATGGCGCAAAACACAAAAAATCTGGTTGGTTTAACCGGCATCCCGCTGGTCATGGTGCTGGGCAATTCAATGCTCATCCCTGTATTGCCCACAATGAAATCCAAAATGGATCTGACTGCCTTGCAGACGAGCTTGCTGATCACTGCTTTTTCGATCTCTGCGGGAATTGTCATTCCGCTTGCGGGCTATTTGTCAGACCGGTTCGGACGCAAGATCGTCATTATCCTGTCGCTCATCCTCTATGGTGCAGGCGGCTTGGTGGCCGGTCTGGCATCGCTCTGGTGGGACAATCCGTACATGCTTATCATGCTGGGTCGCGTAATGCAGGGGATTGGAGCGGCAGGAACAGCTCCGATCGCGATGGCGATGGCCGGAGATTTGTTCAAAGGCGCCTCGGAAAGCCGGGCGCTTGGCTTGATGGAGACGTCCAACGGGCTTGGGAAAGTCCTCAGTCCGGTTTTCGGCTCGCTCCTGGCGATGATTGCGTGGTATATGGTGTTCTTGGCTTTTCCCATTATTTGCGGAGTGGTTTTGCTGCTGTTTCTGTTTTTTACCAAGGAAAAAAAACAGGAAAAACAGCCGATGCCGGTTCGCCAATATCTGCAGTCGATTGGGCAAGTCTTTCGGCAGCATGGGCGCTGGTTGATTCCGGCCTTTTTTATCGGGAGCATCTGTCTGTTTACGCTTTTCGGGGTCTTGTTCTATCTGTCCGACCTCCTGGAAGAAAAGTATAAAATCGACGGGCTCTTGAAAGGCGCATTTTTGGCGGTTCCCCTTTTGGTGATGAGCATCACAGCGTACATCACCGGATTGATTATCAAGAAAAAACTAGGGCTCATGCGCCTCTTTGTCATCATCGGGATGTTCCTGCTTGCCACTTCCTACGTTATCGCCAATTTTGTAAAAGGTGCTTATGTATTGACGGGCGTTCTTATCATTGGAAGTGTCGGTACGGGATTAATCCTGCCCTGCCTGAACAGTATGATCATCGGGGCTGTAAAGAAGTCAGAGCGGGGGATGATTACCTCATTGTACAGCGGTGTCCGTTTTATCGGTGTAGCCGTCGGACCGCCTGTGTTTACCTGGCTTTTGGATAGGTCAAGAAGCGTGATGTTCCTCTCGATTGCGGGGCTGGCTGCACTATTTGGGGTGGTGGCGATCTTCTTCTTGAAACCGAAGCAAGCAGGGGATGCTGCCTCGGAGCAGCCGTCGGAAGAAGAGGAGGAAAGCGCCAAAGAGACAAAGGCGATGGAGCAGGTAGCGGAGATTCTTGGCATCCATCGGGAGAGCGAAGAGGACAAACGACGCGTGGAAGCGATAAAAAGGTTTGGATTCGATCCAAACGATTTAATGGACGCCTTGTTAAAGAACAAAGGGACCAAAAACAAGGAAAAAAGCTGACAGGCATCCGCCTTTTTAAAGGAGATGCCTGTCTCTTCATGTTTTCACATTCGCGGAAAAGGGATGGCGCCTTGCTTGCTCAAGCGTCAACGGATAGACGTCATCATACAAATATCGGCTAAACGGTTTTTGCCCTTTTACCGCTACGGGTATTTCCTCAAACCAAACGGCTTCTTCCACATCGGTTCCGGTTGGGAGATCCGCAAGATGCAGCACCCGGGCTATGTAGATATCCTTTACGATTTCACCGCCAACCGTGTACTGACCGATCCTCTCGATTGCTTCCAGGACAGCACCCGTCTCTTCAAAGGTCTCCCGGACGGCGGCGGCCAGGCTTGTTTCACCGGGCTCGACTTTTCCCCCGGGAAGTTCAATCCCTCGCGTCCGATGACGGGTAAACACCAGCTTTCCTTGCCAAAAGGGGAAGACGAGGACGTGCTTGGCGGTACGCTGGCGAAAGACGGCAGGATCAAAGGTAAGGGTAACCGAGAAGCCGAAGTCATCTACGAATTCATGCATGCTTCACTGCTCCTTCAGTTGGAGTGAAATGTGCTTTACTGCCTTCATCGCCTGACCTGCCGCCAAAGACAGGCTGCCATAATCCGCACCGTTGGTGACATCACCGATCGCGTAAATCCATTCTGTCCCTTTGACCTGCTGATAATTGTCTGCCGGCAGATAGCGGGAATTTTCTTCTCCCAAAAGGCTGTCTAACCCGTCAACATTGCCGTGAACCCCAATTCTGGGCAAAATGCGATCGACGCTTATTGTTGAAGGCGTATCCGGACGAAAGGAGCGAAGGGACAAAACAGCTTTTCCATCCCGCTCCGAGCAAGCGGCGACCTCCGTTTCCCACAGAATCGTCAGCGAAGGAAGCGTGGAAAGTCGTTCTCTCCACTGGGAGCGGGCCCGCATGTGGGCGCTTCTCACCAAGAGGTGAACCGTCCGTGCATAGCGGCTCAGATTGTAGGCGCTCTCCGCTGCACGATCGCCTCCGCCGATGACGGCGATGTCCATTCCGGTGACTGCTTCCGCCTCGGCGGTAGTGGAAAACCAGGGGGCCAGTACCTTGGAACAATCCGCGAGGGCAGGAATCTGATTAGGGCTTACGCCTGTCGCAACGATCAGATAGTCTGTCTGATAGGCCGTCCGCGTGGTTGTTACCTTTCGCTTGGTGGGATCGACCGAGGTCAGCGCTTCACCAAACCGGACTTGCAGGCTTCGAAGCACTTTATGACTTTGCAGCTCTTCAAGAAGGTTCGTTCCGTCCGCGTAAATATGCGGAGGAAAATCCCAGATTTCATTGTGGATTTGCGCCAGCTGGCCGCCCAACCGATCCGTTTTCTCGATCAGAATGCAGGACAACCCGAGCCGTTCGCACCAAATGGCGGCCGACATTCCCGCTATGCCGCCGCCAGCGATAAGTACCTGAACATGTTCCACACGAGTCCCCCTTTCCAAAAAGAGACTGCCAAACGCTCTCTATATATATGCTTTCTATGATGATCCAGACAGTTTTAGACTACCCCTTTCGACGGGCGAGTGCAAGAGTGTTCTGCCAGGCCGGGATCAAGATGTACAACCCGTAGGCAAAGACCACCCAGACCGAGAAGGAAAGCACCTGCTCATCACTCATGTGCGGGAAGAAGAGAGTGTGATTCGAAAGGGAGATGCTGTCCAGCATTAGTCCTACGGCTGTGCCAAGCATCCCGAAGCGGACGAGGCCGTACTTTGATGGATCAATCAGGTGGTAGGAAAGGCCCACCAAGTAAAGAGCGATGGCCGTGACAGCTTCCAGTCCGAGAAAGACGGGGAAAAACAGGTCGTGTGTCACACTGACAAGTACGTGATGGCCAAAGTAACGGAAAAATAACGTGACCAGCAGCCAGACTATTGCGCCGGAGACAACCGGAGTGACCCATTCGCGTGTTGACAGTTTCATCGTGATTCGGCTCCTTTCCTTCCAACAAGAAATGAAATGACATGAGCGAGGTCGGCATACGCCTGATCGGCATCAAAGGTGGGCGACAGCAGCGCCTGCAAGGCGAGTCCGTCAATCCACGCATTGAACAGAGGGGCCCAGCGTTCGGCTGGAATATCAACAGGTGTACGCTCCCCCGCGAATTTTTTGACAATCTCGCCAAGCGCTTGATTTTCCTGGTCCTGCAGCAGGGCCAGCTCGCTGCGCAATGAGTCCTGATAGATACCCGCAGCGATCAAGGAGAAATAGACGCGATGATACGGAGAATCATGGGTACAGCGGCTCCGGGCGGAAGCGAGCGCCTTTTCCAAAATGGCTTCGCCTTGGCCGGCATCTGCCAGAAGGTCATGCCAGGAATCCTGACACATTTCTTTAATCAACTCGAGAAGCAGTTGTTCTTTGTTGCGAAAATGGTAGTACACCGTTCCTTGGGTAACGCCTGCTCCCTCGGCCACAGCTTTCAAGGTAAGGGCCTGCATCCCGTGGCTTGCGATTACCTGACGGGCAGATTGGAGCAATTCCTGACGAGAGATGACGTTCGGTTTGGCCATATACTCACCCTCTTGACATTGATTAGTTAGTTGAATGACTAACTCTATTGTGATTTTCATAATAGGAGAAAAAAATGGCATCGTCAAGCAGCCTTCACCAAAGTTTTACAAAAATAGACCCGGGTATGGTAGAATGAGACATAATTTTACAAGAACAAAAACTTCTCTGTCTTTTCGAGGGAGTGACTGGATGTTGGGGAATACACAAAAGAACGGAGTGCCGACGGCAAAGCAGAGGCGGACCAAGCGGAGCAAAAAGGGTCTCAAGCTGTGGCTCATGTTGACCGGCAGCATGCTTCTGCTAGCAGCCATCATCGGCGGGGGATATGTCCTCTCCAAGCTGGATGACACGCTGACGGAGGTAACCGAGAACCCGTACAAATTGCCGGATCAGCCCGTAGTCGAACAGCATTACGAAGAAAACAAATCGCTTTCGATCCTGATCATCGGGACGGATACACGCCAGAACATCGGCATGCTGAATACGGATGTTCTCATGCTGGCTGTCGCTGATCCGGATGACAAGAAGGTGAGCATGGTCTCCATTCCGCGGGATACGCGGGTAAAGGTGCCCGGCTACCCGGAATACCACAAGATCAACGGAGTATTCGCCATTGGAGAAGGGCTGAGGCAGCAGGCGGAGAAAAAGGGAGAGCCTGTGACCGAAAACGGTGTGACCATCCTGAAAAAAACGATGGAGAGCATGTTTGGCATCCCGGTCGACCACTATATCCTGCTTGATTTTGAAGGCTTCAAGGCCGTTATCGACAAATTGGGAGGAGTCGAGGTAACTGTCGACCGCGAGCTGGTCTACGAATTGCCGCGCGGGGGTGTTTACCGGACGCTGAGGGCTGGCAAACAGGTGCTGAATGGCGAGCAGGCTCTCGGCTATGTCCGCCATCGTATAGACAGAAGGGGTAGCAAATACGATTCAAGCGATTTCGACCGGAACAGGAGGCAGCAAGAGGTGATCAAAGCCGTTACCGACAAGATGACCTCTGCTGATGGACTGACGAAGGCCCTGGCTGTTTTGGAAACAGCCGGCAAGCATGTGAAAACCGATTTGTCGAAGGATCAAATCAAAGGCTTGGCCATGGATTTCAGCAATTTCTCTTCGAAAGACATCGTTTCGCTTGACAACGGGGCGCTGTGGGATTCCCGCCTGCTGTATACGCTGTGGCCGCGGGAAAACATGAATGAGATCCGCCGCATTCTGCAAAGCGAGCGGGGCGCTCAATCCGAAATCGCGATGAACGACGCTGCGATCGCGGAGGTAGCCCGTGCGGAGCCCCGCAAGCCTTCCGGGGGAACAAAACCGTCCACCGGCAGCGGAAGTCATGCAACTCCGGCTAAGCCGCCGTCCGCAAAGCCGGACTCTGGCTCAACCAAGCAGCAAACGAGTCCGCAGCCTCCGAAGCCCCCAGGTGATATGCAGCCGGATGTCAATACTGCACCGGGAGAAGGGCAAGGTGGTGCGGTTCCTGTTCCGGGAGGTGAAGGTCAGCCTGCGCCGGCAGACATGCCGCCTCCCGACATTGTCAATCCGCAGCAGTGGGTGCCGAGTCCGCCTTCAGCGGGAGCCGACAACGGTCAGACCGGATAGACCGAGGCTGCATTCGAGAAGCGAATAACGAGCATATGGGAAACGGGGGCAGGAGACTGCTCCCTTTTTGTGCTTTCCATCCGCTCGCAAGGAGGGAAGCGGATAGTGTAAAATGAACGGGAACAAGCTTTTCAACAAAACCTGTACAAATAGCATAGGGAGAACGAGGAAATGAAGGTTGTCATAGCAGAAAAGCCGGACCAAGCCATGAAACTGGCCGGCCCCTTTACACATAGAAAAAAGCAGGGATTTCTTGAGATCGCCCCCAATCGCCTGTTTCCCCAGGGGGCGCTCGTCACATGGGCGATCGGCCACATCTGTGAGCTCGTTCCCCCGGAAGCGTACAATCCAGCCTGGAAAAGATGGACACTGCAAAGCCTGCCGCTGATTCCGGAGACGTTTCGCCATCAGGTGACACGGTCCAAAGCCAAGCAGTTTGCCATCATCAAGCAGCTCCTCAGACGGTCTGATGTTCGTGAAATTATCCACGCCGGTGATGCGGGGAGAGAAGGCGAGTTGATCGTCAGGACCATCATCGAACAGTGCGGCGTGAAAAAACCGATGAAGCGCTTGTGGATTTCCTCTCTGACCGAGAAGGCCGTTGTCGCGGGCTTCGAGTCGCTTTTGGACGAAACGGAGACGCAAAACCTGTATCAGGAAGCCTACAGCCGCTCCTGTGCCGACTGGCTGATCGGCATGAACGCCTCCCGTGTCTACACGATTCTGCTGAAGAACAAGGGGATCAACGATGTATTTTCAGCGGGGAGGGTTCAGACCCCGACACTTGCGCTGGTCGTCAAGCGCGAAAAGGAAATCGCGAACTTCAAGCCCGAACCGTTTTGGGAGGTGCTGGCCACTTTTCAGATCGATGGCAAGAAGTACGAGGGCGTCTGGCAAAAGGACGGGCAGTCCCGCATCGACCAGGCGGAGATGGCAGAGCGGATCGCCGCCTTTTGCCGCGGGAAGTCAGCCTCTGTAAAAGAGGTGAAGCAGGAACGGAAGGAGTATTTGCCGCCCTATCTGTTTAATCTCTCGGCATTGCAGGCAACCGCCAACAAGCTCTACAAGTTCTCGCCGCAAAAGACGCTTGAAGTGGCACAGAAGCTCTACCTGAAAGGATATCTTTCCTACCCGCGCTCCGATTCCAGCTTCGTCACCACGGAGGAGGCGCGGACCTTTCCCGATATTCTCGCCAAGCTGGCAAAGCAGCCGGCGTTCAGCGGCTATTTTCCGACGCCCAAGACATCGCTTGCAGGGAACAGCCGCTACGTCAATCAGAAGAAAGTGACGGACCACTATGCGATCATCCCGACGGAGCAGGTGCCGAACGTCGCGAAGCTGCCTGATGAAGAGCGCAAAATTTACGACCTGGTAGCGCGCAGGCTGATCGCCGCCCACTGCGAGAGCGCATTATTTGACTATACGACCGTGCTGACGCTGGTGGAGGGACGGGCAGAGTTCGTCAGCAAGGGAAAGGTTCAGGTGCGTGCCGGTTGGCGAACTGTGTTGTTTGACCAGGAGAAGGACGGCGACGATGAGATTTTGCCGCCGCTTGCAGAGGGCGAAGAGGGCAGCGTGCACAAGGTAAAGGTAAAGGAGAGCAAGACGCAGCCGCCCAAGCGATACACGGAAGGCCAGTTGATCACCTTGATGAAAACGGCGGGCAAGCATTTGGACAACCAGGAGCTGGAAAAGGTCCTGATGAAGACGGAAGGCTTGGGGACGGAAGCGACCAGAGCCGGGATCATCGCCATGCTGAAGCAGCGCAAGTACATCGAGGTAAAACGGAACCAGGTGTTTGCCACGCAAAAAGGCATTCTCTTGATCGAAGTGATTGGAGACAAGATTCTGGCATCCGCCGAGATGACGGCGCGTTGGGAGCAGCGTCTGGCCGAGATTGGCCAGGGACAGGCGTCTGCCCAGGCGTTCATGGAGCAAGTGCGAAAATTGTCCCATAAGATCGTCCAGGACGCCGTGGAGCAATCGAAGGAATGGAACCTGCAGGACTACGATGTCCAGGCCCTGCCCAAACAGGCTTCGCGATTCAGACTCGGCAAAAAGGTGGCCGCCTGCCGGGTATGCGGCGGAGATCTGGTAGACAAGGGAGATTTCTACGGCTGCAGCAACTACCAAAAGACAAAATGCAGCGTGACCATCTCCAAGCAGATCATGGGCAAGAAGATTACCGAAACCAATGCCAAGAAGCTGATGGAGCAGGGCAAAAGCAACAAGATCAAGGGATTTAAAAAAGGACAGGAGAGTTTTGACGCCTATCTGGTTTGGGACGAGGAGGAGAAAAGAGTGAAGGTCGAACAGGACTCGTAATACTGGCGCTGAAGCCTTGAATGGGTGATCGGGGAGCGAAAAGAGTTTCTCTGCCCTGAGTCCTATCGTTTTTTGAAACTTCTTTTGTACTCATCCGTACCTATATAGAGAAAGAGGTACAGCGTCTAAAGTTGTATTTCCAAGTTCCTTATCCGAGGAGGAAAAGACCTATGTCCATTTTTAAAAGACTTCGCGACCTGACCATGTCCAATCTGTATGCGCTTATAGAAAAAGCGGAAGATCCGATTAAAATGACCGACCAATACCTGCGTGACATGCAGGAAGACCTGGCGGAAGCGGAAAAAGCGGTGGCTGCTCAGATCGTTTTGGAAAAGAAATTCAAACAACTGTATGAAGAGCAGGAAGCCCTGGTGAAAAAACGCGATGAGCAGGCCCATGTCGCAGCGCAGGCGAAAAATATCGACCTCGCTCGCCGCGCGCTGGAAGAAAAGAAAGCAGCCGAGCAAAAAATGGCCGAGTACAAAACAAGCTATGAGCAAAACAAGGCTGCTGCCGATATGCTGCGCGAAAAGCTGGAAGAAATGCGCAAGCAGATTACCGAGCTGAAAAACAAACGGGAAACATTGGCTGCACGCGTGAATGCCGCCAAAGCGCAAAAGCAAATCAACCAATCGATGTCCGGGTTCGACTCCAGTACTGCTATGGCCGGGCTGAAGCGCATGGAAGAAAAAGCGATGCAGCTGGAAGCAGAAGCGGAAGCGAGCGGAGAGCTGTACAAGAAACAATCCTCTCTGGACGAAGAAATTGCCAAACTGAGCAAGGATCAGCAGGTTGAAGACGAGCTTGCTGCGCTGATGAAAAAATACGAGGGGTAAGCCGCCTGGGCGGTCCCCCTTTTTTCGTCGCAGGAAGTAACGAAATGATGCGTAATGGACCGATAGTACAACTATTGAAGCCCGTGTCCCCTTGGGCACTGCGTTCAGCCAAGGCTTGGCAAAGCCGGCTTTCTATCAGCAGAGACGGTTGGAGCCGAGGGAAAGACGAAGGCACGGGATTTTCCGGATTGAATGAACTTGATGCGTGGGGGGATTGTCAGTGGCCTGGAGAGAAATTCTCGCCATGCTCGTTTGGACGGGAGCAGGGGCTATCTTGTTGTTTGTGCTCATGTGGATAGATTCCTTGTTTACCAGATACAAAGATTTGACGGAAATGAAAAAAGGCAATGTGGCCGTCACGACGAGATTTGTGATGAAGCTGTTTGCACAGGGATACATTCTGTCGCAGTCGATTGCGACATCCAATGACCTGTGGGAAGCGCTGCTCGTCTCGGTGGTATCTTTTATCATCTTGTTCATTTTGGAATTTGTGGTGGAAAGGCTGTTAAAAACGTTTACAGGCCTGGATCTGGATGAAGGCACCCAGCAGGGAATGGTAGCGTATGCGCTCCTGGCCGGGTCCTTTCATGTCGTTGGAGCATTGATTTTGGGGGCCTGTCTGTAAATGGTTAGATTGAGAGGGGTTCACCAATGAGTGTATGGAAGAGAATCCAAAACATCTTTGCCAAGCATGAGCCTCCTCATGAGGAAGAGAGCTTGCTTGCGATCGGACCGGGAGATGTCATCGAAGTCTCGCTGGAGACCTATCAAGTGACGGGCAAGACCCGCAATCTCAACCGGAACGCTGTGATGCTCACTTTGCAGGATGGCAATCGAGTGCGCTACTTTTTGATTGAAGAGCGGGAGCGGACGGTTTATCAGCTATATGACGTCATTGACGGGCGGCTGGATTCAGTGGATGAAATCCCGAGCACGATTGAATTGGACGATGCCACCTACCATCTGGAGGAGCAATTTTCCGGAAAGGTGACGGCGACGGGAAGCACAGCGTTCCAATCCTCGGGGGAGCAGCATATTTGGCAGTTCCAATCAGATGACCGGCGGCTGCTCAGAATCGAGTGGCAAGACGGACGCATTATGCTGTATGAAGGGGAGAGCATCCTGCCGGCCGACGTGCAGATTATTCGCGGGACGTAAAGGGGGAGAGACATGCGACAGGCACTGTATAAAGCGATCAAGCTCATCCTGGTCCCGGCCCTGTTGCTGCTTGCCTTGTCAGGGTGCAACACCCAATCAGTAGGTGAAACCTATCCGCTGGAATCTGTGATTTCCAAAGACGGAAGCCAGACCTCCCGCGTTTACCGCGCTGAAAATAAAACGGTGCCGGAAGTGGCCAAGGAGTTGTCCGCGCAAAGAGAGCCGGACGAAATCTCCAAAGAGGACGAGAAACACATGTTTCTGGTCTACTCGGATGAATGGTATCATTTGCAGCAGGATGAGGCCAAGCCTTCAGATACGCTCATCGAAGTGGACAGCAAGGAATTTGTTCGACAAAACTACAATCCGTCCTTCCTCGAAGGGTACATCCTTGCAAGCATCCTGAGTGATCTGTTCGATGGCCACAAAAGCTATCCGGGTACGTACCGGGGCTACACGACCAAGGAAGTGTACAAACCGTCAGGGACGTACCGTACACCTACTGCAGAAGAGATAAAGAAGGCTCCGCCGATCACAACGCAGGGAACCGGCAGCATCATCAAACGGGGAGCGAAAGGAAAAGATACGACCGTCGGCTCCGAGGGCAGCATCACCAAGAAGCCGGTGGATACGTCTTCAGGCTCGAGCAAGAAAGGAAAAATTACCCGAACCTCAAGCAAGGGCAGCAGCATTTCTGACAGCAGCTCCAGCAAGAAGTCGTCGATCTTTTCCACGCCCCGAAGCAAATCGCCGCCGCGTACGAAGGTAGGGGGCTACGGACGAATAACCAAGAGAAGATAATCCGTATGAGAAAGATCCGCTTTCAGAAGCGGGTCTTTTTTGTTTGTACATACATGCAGGATTTCCAATCGTAATCGCATGCATTTTTTCATCATCAATAACTGACGGAGAGGAACAGACATTTCTTCTCCTAAAGCTGAGAGGCGGAGAATTGGACGCATTGACCTGTGACCGGAACGATTGTCATACGCAAATAGACGATTTTTATTTACGCGAATCGGGCGATTGCCCAACACCGGGCATGGGTAATTGTCATAGAGTGGTAGTGGTTAGTCAAAGACCTATCCCCAAGGAGGTTTCAGCATTGTACTCCCAGTACCGAGTCTATTATCCGTATGTCAGCCCGTTTGATCCTTGCCCTCCGCAACGAGTGAAGACATATGTGGTTCCGCCGCAGCTATTTATTCACTTCCAACCTCCCAATTTGCCGCAGTTTTCACCTCGTGAGGCGCTATTCCACGGCACACTGTGGCCAGAGCTGTACAGCCCTTATGAAGGACGCGGCGACAGGAGCGAAGGGAGGAGAAAAAAATGAATGAACCAAAGCCTGTTGACGAGCGATACTACCAACTATTGCATCAACTGCAGGCACTCGATTTCGTCTTGGTCGAATTGACGCTCTATCTCGATACACATAGCAATGACGCTGACGCGCTGCAGCAGTTCAACCAAATATCCGAGGAGCGCTGGAAGGTTGCTTGTGAATTTGAAGCAAGCTACGGACCGCTGCTGCAATTTGGTCTCAGTTTTTCTGGTTACCCGTGGCAGTGGAACGACACGCCTTGGCCCTGGCAGGTATAAAGACGAGGAGGAGAACACATCGTGTGGGTGTATGAAAAGAAACTGCAATATCCTGTCCGCGTGAGCAAATGCGATCCGCGTATGGCAAAATTCCTGCTTGAGCAGTACGGGGGCGCGGATGGTGAACTGGCTGCGGCTCTCCGCTATCTGAACCAGCGGTACTCGATTCCTGACAAGGTCATCGGCCTATTGACAGATATCGGGACGGAAGAGTTCGCTCATCTTGAAATGATCGCGACGATGGTCTACAAACTGACGAAAGACGCTACGCCCGAGCAGCTGATAGAAAACGGGCTTGGCGATCATTACGCCAACCACGACAAGGCATTGTTTTATCAAAATGCATCCGGCGTCCCCTGGACTGCAACCTACATCCAAGCCAAGGGCGATCCCATCGCCGACCTCTACGAAGACATCGCCGCAGAGGAAAAAGCGAGAGCGACCTATCAGTGGCTGATCGATATGACCGATGACGTGGATTTGCAGGACGGTCTGAAATTCCTGCGTGAACGGGAGGTCATTCACTCGCTTCGTTTCAGGGAAGCAGTGGAAATACTGAAAGAAGAACGAGATCGGAAAAAGTTTTTCTAGCCCGGGGCCACCGTGGTCAAGACCCCATTTAGTGGACAGTAAGAAAAAACCCGACCGTTAGACCGACAGCTGACGTCTGAATTCAACAGGCGTCAGCCTTTTTAATTTTCGTTGTGGTCGACTTTGGTTGTAGAATTGAATATATTCCTCAATTCGCCTTTGTGCCTCATCCACACTTCGGATATCATAAGGGTAGAGCCCTTCCGTTTTGAGATGCGAGAAGAAGCTCTCCATCGAGGCATTATCATAACAGTTGCCTCTCCGAGACATGCTGATTTGGGCGCCAACCTTCGGCAACATGTCGTGGTAAGCGTAGGACGTGTACTGGAATCCCTGATCGCTGTGAACGATCAGTCCAGTCACGTCTTTCGTCTTTTTAAAGGCTTTCTCAAAGGTCCGTAGGACCAACTGATTGTCGTTGCGAACTCCAATGTGGTAAGCCACAATCTCATTATTAAACAAATCCTTAATAGCAGACAGGTAGAGCCACGTATCCGCGACACGATACTGTGTGACATCGGTTACCCATTTTCGATTAGGTGCATCCGCTTTGAAATTCCGCTGCATCACATTCTCAGCGACTCGTCCACCTTCGGTTGAAGCATAGTGACCTCGATATTTGCGGCGTATTCGAGAACGGAGCTTCATTTCTTGCATCAGACGTAGTACCTTCTTATGGTTGACCCATACCCCGTGATCTCGTAAGAGAAACAGCTGGGTTTGTCGATACCCATATTTACCATCATACTTCTTATAAACTACTTTGATGAGGTCTTTCACGGGCTTGTCCCGGTCCGCTTGTTGCCGTTTCAAGTATGCATAGTATCCACTTCTTGAGACTCCAAACAGCTTGCAAAGTTCACTAGTCGTATACTCACCAGCTACTTGCTTGATCGCCTCATACTTATGGGCTGCACCTCCCGCATCCAGATTTTCAAACACTTTTTTAGCATCGAGTTCTCTCGTTTTAGCTTTTTAACATATCGATCTTGATCAACATATTCTTCACGTCTACCTCGTTGATCCATCAACCCAAATTCGCCTAACTGTTTATATTTTTTCATCCATACTTTAAGCCGGTGGCGGTCCGGAATCCCCAGATGCTCCATGATTCGACGGTATGTCCATCCTTCTTCGATATGCAGTCGTATGGCTTCCACCTTTAATTCGTGAGAATAACTTCTAAACGTTTGCCCCTTTTTCACCATAAAAAATGCACCCCTTAAATTTCATCGGATTTACCAGGGGTTTAATCCAATGTCCATTCTAAGGGGTGCACTTCACCGCACAGGTGGGCTCTTTTCTTTTGAGTTGAAACAGCTATGTAGCCTGAGGTCGCTGGAAATAGCTGCTTACGATGTAGAGATTTTCCATAAATTTTCTCCTCGTTCAAGATGCAACAATTTTAAGTGATTCCCTCCAATCAAAACGGTCAAAACGATTTTTGTACGATGATGACGAAAAAGAGCTGTTTACTCGACAAAAGAACAAGCGATATGTTTGCAGCGTTCGACAGTTTTTGTCTGCCACTTCCGCTATGATTGCAATGGTGATTGATCCGTAAACAGTCTTCGTGGGATAGGAGAGAAGAACTACATATGGGAATACGACAGAAGGGAGCGATGTACGGTGCTCATTCAACCAGTTCCAATCCATTCACAGTCGAAGTCCGATTCTCAGGAGAGCCCGTGTCCGTTTGGCCACAACAGAATCTTGACTGCTGTAAAAAGACCTGACGCCTTCTGTGTAAAGTGGGAAATAGGCGCAGCCCGGCTGCGGATGATTGCTTCCTACCTGCAGGCTGACGAACAAGAAGTAGCCCAAGGGCTTCGTGTGTACGATGCCACGAATCTGCGAATAAATGGCAAACCTCCTCATCCCATCAGAGAGATTTGCGTGCAGGCGGATACAAGGGAAACTGTTGTTGATCGCTTGCGCCCGGGTGGAACGTATCTCGTTGATTTCGGATTATTTCACGATAGACGATTTTGTCCTGTCCTGCGCTCGGAGCCAGTGACGATGCCAGCGAGGAATCAGATGTTTTGGCAAAGACTGCATGCGGGAGGCAGCCGATAGAGGACAAATTCATTTCAAGCAGTAAATCCGCCGTTTTGTTCTATTGGCCGGAAAATCGGAATAGAGTAAACGTACGCTTCTTTCCCGGGGGTTCCGGATGATTGTGCAAACAAGGAGGTACCGTGGATGAAGGCTGTAATCTTGGCGGACGGAAAGGGCGAAGAGCTCCTTCCATTGACCGTTCGTACTCCAAAAGCGATGGTACCGCTATTGAATCGCCCGTGCATGGAGTACACGGTCGAGCTCTTAAAGCAGCATGGCATTACAGATATTGCCGTTTCGCTAGAGTACCTTCCCGAGCTGGTTCGGGATTACTTTGGCGACGGTTCCCGGTTCGGCGTTGCACTTACCTATTTTGAGGAGCAGAGGCTGTCTGCAGGCGATGAAAAAAATCGGCAGAGCCTTGCGGAATTTCTGAATGATACAAGCGTCGTCATTCGCGGAGACATCTTGACCGACTGCAATCTGTCGGAAGCCATTGGCTTCCATCGGGAAAGGCGTTCGATGGCGACTCTGGTGCTGTCTGGTGACGAGTCTCGTTTGGAAGGTCTCCACGTATGGACAAATCGGGAAGGCAACGTAACAGGGGTTGCGGAACAATCAGTCGAAGAAGGCAGTTTTGCCTTGGGTACGGGAATTGTGTTGATAGAGCCGGAGATTTTTTCGCTGCTTGAGGATGAAGGCGAACTAGCGGAACCGGAACAGCTTGTTCACTCGCTTTTCCAACAGGGAATCCCTCTGAGCGGTTATGTCATGAAGGCGTATTGGTCGAAAATACACTCGCTGATGGAATACAAGCAGGTTCAATGCGATCTGCTGGACGGCAAGGTGGACAGGGCTATCCCCGCCAGGCAGCTGGCTCCCGGAATTTATGTGGAGGGAGATCTTGCAATCGATGCCTCTGTGAGATTGGAAGGACCGCTCCTGATCGGAAAAGGGGTCCACCTGCAAACAGGGACATCGGTTGGGGCTTACTCTGTCATCGGGAGCCGATCTGTCGTAGCAGAAGGGTCAGCATTGACACAAACGATCCTCTGGGAAAACAGCTATATCGGGATGCAAGCGGATGTGTCGGGCAGTATCCTCGGGAGAAACACAAGCATCGGCGATTGCGTCCTGCTCGGGGAGAACACAGTCGTGGGGGATGGTTGCCGCATCGGACGCGCAGCCAGTGTCAAAGCCGGTGTGCTGATCTGGCCCCACAAAGGAATTGAGGAAGGAGCAACGGTGAACCATACGGTTATTTTCGGCAATACGCAGCCGAGGAGGTTGTTTGACAGCCAAGGGATTACGGGGATAGGGAATGTTGACATAACCCCGGAGTTTGTTTCCCGACTGGCTGCTGCCTACGCCTATCAGCTTCCGCCGGGGAGCCGAATAGCGCTTTGCGCTTGCGATCATCCATTTGCTCAATTGCTCAAGCATAGCGTCATGACCAGCCTATGTGCAGCAGGGATTGATACAATCGATTTCGGTGTCGGTATTGCGCCTCAGCTTCGCTATGGTGTACAAAGCCTTTCCTGCACCGGCGGCATCCATATCCAGATGGCAAAGCAGCATGGAGAAAAGCAGGTAACGCTTCGAATTGCGGATCAAGACGGATTGCCCATCAACCGTGAGATGCAGCAAAGCATCGAGTTGTCATGTAGACAGGAGATGTACGCTCGTTCCCTGGGGCGCTTGGGTCAGCTGCATGTGGAGCATCGCGTTTGGGATGCGTATAAACAGGCATTGTTTATGCAAGTCGATGGCGGAACAATCAAGCACAGGGGATATACAGTACTGGTTGAATGTGAATCCCGTTTTTTGCTTAGCCTTTTATATCCTTTATTCACTGAACTGGGAATGACCGCTTTGGTTGGCTCGATTGCCGACGGCGTCAGCAGCTATCAGGCGGATATGGGCGTACGGCTTCTGCAAAGCGGGGAAGCGCTCGAGCTGTTTTCCCATACGGGCGAGCGGTTGACGGAGGACCAGCTTGCCGATCTGCAAATGATCTTTAGCGAGACGAGAAGCGAGGGAACCAATGAGGCCCGTTTCCATCCGAAGCTGGATGCTGTCTACATACTCATGTGCATCGTAGATTACCTTTGCAAAAAGGAGCTTTCGCTGGCGGATTTGGTTCTTCAGAGACGGGCTGCGCTCCGTTTGCAGTGAGGCAAAAGATAGCCGGTTGTCCATGGTTATCAGGGGGAAAATCGCGGCGTAAAATGTGGGAGGAAGGAAATCTGCAGCCTTTCCATTTTAAATGGATCCATAAAGGAGACGAGAGAAATGAAGCAAGAGAGCTGAGGTGAAACAATGTGACTGCAATACGCTTTGGCACGGACGGCTGGCGAGCCATCGTAGCTGATGAGTTTACGATGGAAAATGTACGGGTCGTGGCCCAAGCCATTGCTGCTTATACGAAGGGAATCGGTCAGGAGGAGCAAGGCATTATCATCGGTCATGACACCAGGTTTTTGGGTAGACGCTTTGCACTTGCCGTTGCCGGTGTCCTGGCCGCCAATGGCATTCGGACGTATTTGGCAAACGAATCCGTCCCGACGCCTGTTGTCGCTTTTGGAGTCAAGCATTTTGCCGTCAGCGGGGCGATTATGATCACGGCCAGTCATAATCCTCCCGAATACAACGGCATCAAGTATATACCCGATTACGCGGGACCGGCAACGCCGGAGATTACCGAGAGACTGGAGGAGGAAATTCAGCGCATTCAAAACGGGGGAGAAGTGCTGTCGATCACCCCTGAGGAAGCAGTAGCCCGCAGGCTTCTTGAAGTAATTGTGCTGCGTCCCCACTACGAAGCCCATCTGCGTCGCATGATCCATTTTGACAAGATGAGGCAGGCGCATCTTCGTGTTGTGGTCGATCCCATGCACGGTGCCGGGATTGGCTATGTCAGCCGCATGCTTGCAGAAGCAGGCGTAGAAACCTGCGGGATTCGGGAAACAGCTGATCCATTTTTCGGCGGACAGCTGCCCGAGCCAAAGGATCAGCACCTTTCTTTGCTCAAGCAGGAGGTCATCAAGCAGAAAGCGGCATTGGGACTCGCCAATGACGGCGATGCGGATCGCTTTGGCGTCGTGGACCGGTTCGGCCAGTATTTGACGCCCAATGCCATCCTCGTTCTGGTCGCCTATCATCTCGTAAAAAACAGGGGGCTTCGCGGCAGAATCGTTCGGACGGTCGCTACTACTCATTTGCTCGATCGGTTGGCGGAGCGTTACGATCTGGAGCTGGTGGAGACGCCTGTCGGGTTCAAGTACATCGGTGCCCAAATGATGCGAGGCGACGTGCTGCTGGGCGGAGAGGAAAGCGGGGGTGCCAGTATTTTGGGTCACATCCCGGAAAAGGATGGCGTCCTGATCAACCTGCTCTTGGCGGAGATGTGTGCGTGGGAAAAGAAAGGCATCGACCAGACGCTGCGGGACGTGTATGACGAAATTGGCGAACTGTTCAGTACGCGTATGGACATCCGGTTGCCGGAGAAAACGCCTTGGCTGGAGCAAATCAGGACCGTTTCTCCTGCAAAAGTGGGACCTTATGCTGTCACAGGCGTGAACAGAATG
Organism: Brevibacillus sp. FSL K6-6036; assembly: GCF_037964015.1. NCBI lineage: Bacteria > Bacillati > Bacillota > Bacilli > Caryophanales > Paenibacillaceae > Brevibacillus > Brevibacillus sp. FSL K6-6036. The sequence continues at coordinate 3,189,304 of NZ_CP150173.1, read as the reverse complement.
GATGGGATCAAGCTCTTGCTCCAGGGAGGACACTGGGTCCTGATCCGCCCGTCCGGTACAGAGCCGCTTTTGCGGATTTATTGCGAGGCAGCGAGTGTCGGAGCGCTGAACAAGATAACGGAAGCCATCCGCGACTGGTTTTCGTAGCCAGCAACGCGTAGAATCGGCGGCCCTTTCACTTTTTCCGGTGAAAGGGCCTTTTTGTGAGTTGCCGACCGTTTTGGCGTTTTGCTAGAATCAAAAGAAGCTATCTTGGTCTCGTTCGACCCGCCCAATAAATCTTGTCTGGAGGAACGAGTGGATGCTTTTTTTGCATCAGACTGCCAAATGCCAGCTTTTTACTCATGAAAGAAGTGGACACATGCGCATTCATCGGGATGTATTAACCCCCTTTTTGCAAACGGTAAAAATAGAAAGTCGCTCACCGGATGATCCTGTGGTCGTTCTGTCGACCCCCTATCCATGGGAATTGGTCGGTACGGGAAATTATGCGGCCGTATTCGGACATCCCGATTATCCCGACGTCGTCGTCAAGCTGTACGCACCGGGACGGCCGGGTTGGGAACAAGAGGTCGAGGTCTACCGGAAACTGGGGGAGACACGTTCGTTCCCGGTATGCTACCAGGCGGAGCCGCACTATCTGGTCTTGAAGCGGATACGCGGCATTTCCTTGTACGATTGCTTCCGCTACGGGATTCCCGTCCCTCCCCAGGTGATCGAGGATGTGGAGGAGGCGTTGCAGGAGGCCCGCTCGAAAGGCCTGTTTCCACATGACGTTCACGGCAAAAACGTCTTGATGGATCGAGGCCGCGGCTATTTGATCGACGTCTCCGACTACTACAAGAGCGACAAGCCGGACAGCAAGTGGCGTGATCTGCGAAAAGCGTACTATCGGTTTTATTTGCCGTTTATCAAAGACCGCGGCTGGAAAATGCCGCTGTGGCTTTTGGAAGGGATCCGAAGAGGGTATCGCTATTACAAAAAGCTGTCCAGGCTGCTGCGAAAGTAAGTGGCCGAGAGGCGAGATTGTTGAGCTATTCCACCTATGGTACAATAATATTTTGACGTGAATCTTTTGCGGCTGTCTGTAGTCGGGACTTAAGGAGGACTTCCATTTATGTACTTTATCATCGCTGCCGCCATTATTGCGCTTGACCAGTGGACAAAGTCTCTGGTGGTAAAACATATGGAGCTGGGACAGTCGATTCCCTTGATTCAGGATGTGCTTCATTTGACATCTCATCGCAACACGGGAGCGGCTTTCGGCATCCTTGCGAACCAACGAATGCTGTTCGTTGTGATCACGATCGCGGTCGTGGTCGGCATTTTGATCTCGCTTATTCGGATCGGCAAGTCCCAACCGCGTGTTTCACTTGCGCTTTCGATGGTTTTAGGCGGAGCGATCGGCAACTTTATTGACCGCGTCACCACAGGGAAAGTAGTCGACTTTGTCGATGTGACAGTGATCAATTTCCCTATTTTCAACGTAGCCGACATGGCGATTACAATCGGTGTGGGGCTGCTTTTGCTCGATGTTCTGCTGGATAGCAAGCGCAAGGCCGTTTAATGGATAAACGGATATTGACGGATACTAGAGTGACTACACCAGAGGAGAGTATCATGGACGATTTGGAGTTGTTTGAAAGGTATGACTGGGTGGCAGAGCCATCGGATGCAAAAGAGCGCATCGATAAATTTATTACCGGGCAAAACGAGGAGTGGTCCCGCTCTCAGGTGCAGGCCTGGATCAAGGAAGGCCGAGTCTTTGTAAACGGAGAGCCGATCAAAAGCAACTACAAGCTGTCTGCCGACGATGAGGTGACGCTGCGCGTACCGGCGCCGAAAGAAATGGAGATCCAGGCGGAGCAGATGGCGCTGGATATTGTTTATGAGGACAGCGATGTCGTGGTCGTCAACAAACCGCGGGGCTTGGTCGTCCATCCGGCACCGGGACACTATTCGGGGACATTGGTGAACGGCCTGCTTGCCCATTGCAAGGATTTGTCCGGGATCAACGGCGTCCTCAGACCGGGTATTGTCCACCGGATCGACAAGGACACGTCGGGACTGTTGATGGTGGCAAAAAACGACAAGGCGCATCTGTCGCTTGCCCATCAATTGAAGGAGCATACCGTAGACCGCAAGTACGTGGCGATCGTACACGGGGTCATCCCGCACGAGATGGGAACGATTGACGCGCCGATTGGCCGTGATCCGAAAAATCGCCAGCAGATGGCAGTCGTCTTTGAGAACAGCAAGCCGGCCGTGACTCATTTTGTCGTGCTGGAACGCTTCAAAGAGTATACACTCGTTGAGCTGAAGCTGGAGACGGGCAGAACCCATCAAATCCGTGTACATATGAAGTACATTGGCTACCCGCTGGCTGGAGATCCGAAGTACGGACCGAAGAACACGCTTGATCTGGATGGACAAGCGCTCCACGCCAAAACATTGGGCTTTGACCACCCGCGAACAGGGGAGCGCCTGCAGTTCGAAGCGCCGCTGCCAGAAGAAATGGTCGATGTGATCGATTATTTGCGGCAAGCGTAAAGCGTACGATTGGAAGGGCTTTTTCAAGATGATCACAGTAACGGAGGCAAAGGTATGCTGCGAAGACTGGCACATGTCACGCTGTACGTGAGGGACTGCGAAGAGGCGCTGCAATTCTACACGGAAAAGCTGGGCTTTGAGGTGCGGATGAGTGCCAAAATGGACTCGGGAGCCTGGTGGCTGACGGTCGGACTCCCGGGGCAGGAAGTGGAAATTGTGCTGCACGACCCGACGCATTGGCACGATCAGGAGACGGCGGAACAAATGCTGGCCCTGGTAGGGAAAAATCCGATGTGGGTGTGGGAGACGGATCGGTTTGACGAGACGTATGCGACATTCCGCGAACGGGGAGTGCACTTTGTCACTGAGCCGCGTGATCAGATGTACGGGCGCGAAGCCATTTTTGCCGATCTGTACGGAAATCTGTTTTTGTTGATGGAGCCAGCCTTGGTATAGGTGTCACATAAAAGCGATGCGATTACTAGGGATTGAGAAATCATTTCCCTGGCGTTTTTTGTTTGGGAGGTAACAAAAGACAGCCGAAATGCGTCGTACGATTGAACAAGAATGAGGGAGGCAAATGCGATGCGGAAGTGGGTTTCCATCCTGTCCGGTATCGTTTGCGCAGCAGTTGTGCTGTTTGCTGGCAGCGGTATCGGCAGTGCAGCCGAACAAATCCAGACACCTGAGAGAATATTTGAGGCGAGCGTACCTGCAAGAGTGGCGTTTACCAGCAACGCGCAATTATGGCTGCTGGACGGCAGTGACCCGAAGGCAAAACCCAAGCAGATCACGACAACCGGTGCAGTGGAGATTGCAGGATGGTCGCCAGACGGAAAATGGCTGTTTTACTTGCACAACCAAAATCCGGCTGATGCTTCATCCGGAAATGTTCTGTGGGCAGTGAAAGCGGATGGATCCGGAGCCTTTCAGGTGGACCCGCGCCGGGTTCTGGAGAAACCGAAATGGGCGAGTGATGCAAAGACCTTTGCATACATGGTTCAATCCACTCAAACAGGTGGTCCAGACAATGCCTATTCTCCCGAGTTCGTCGTGGCAAGACTGGATGGGGAGCGGGTACAGAAGCTGCTGGAGCAAAGGCGGGAGATTGAGGATTTTGCCTGGCTGCCGGATGGAAAGCGTCTGCTTGTGTCTGTTCCTGCTGCAAAGGGGCGTCCTATTACTTTGGAGTTGACCGATCTTGCAGGGAAAAAGCTGGCCGCCTATGCGCTGGGGGGGCCGCCGAATGTCGAGGAAGGCATCTATCCGTATTCGGCCGAAGGACTCACATTGTCCCCTGACGGCAAACGGGTGGCCTACTATGTCCGGGTTTCATCGGGCTCACTGTCGGCCGATGGCGTAAGCATTCAGCTTTTTGACCTGACGAAGCCGGACCGAAAGCCGGTCGAGATCGGGGTGGGGCTGGCTTATCCGGAATGGTTCTCCTGGTCGCCGGATAGTTCCCGATTGGCTTTTATCGACGGGAGCGGACGCATCGCAACGGAAAACAAACATCTGACCCTTGCAGATAAAGACGGCAAGATTGTACATGCAGGACAGCCTGGCAAAGTGGACGCCCTTCCGCGTTGGCCCGAGAAAGCAGTGGACAGCTTGTATTTTGCGAGAGGGTTTGAAAATGCGAAATGGCTCGGGAATTACGATCCGAAACAGCTTCTTATCCCCGGACAACGAATCTGGATGCGAGATACGCAAGGCCGTGCGCTGCCAGTCACCAAGGGACCCGAGGGTACAGCCGATACGTATCCCCACCCTTCTCCAGACGGAAAGCAGCTGATCTTTGTCCGATTGGATGGAGCTGAGCATGGCTCTGTCTACGCTCGCACAACGGATGGGCAAGAGAAAGAGCTGGTTCGCCATGTGACGGGTGACCCGGGATACTATGCGAATTATTTGCCCGAATGGGTGGGAGTTTACTGGATTCAATCTGAGTGAAATGATTCGAGGAATATGAAAAAGTGTTGACACCTTGCCCGATTCATGACATAATGTGTTCTGACGAATCGAGAACCTTTAAATCCAGTCCCGTGAGGCTGGCAAGGGCACGGATACAAGCATGGACAAAAGAGAATGGGGCTCTGCCGCTTTTCTTCTGTCATGCCCAGTGGCTTCTTGTCAACCGGCAAGAAGCTTTTTTTCATCTCGTCAAATATGTCAAGCTGTCAGTCGGGGGAGGAAATACACATGATCAACAAAAGCGTGATTATGGATGAAGCTGCGATCCGTCGGGCTTTAACCCGGATTGCCCACGAAATTATCGAACGCAACAAGGGCGTGGAAGACTGCATCGTCGTCGGCATCAAGACGAGAGGGATTTACCTTGCAGAGCGATTGGTTGAGCGGATCGAACTGATCGAAAATGTAAGAGTTCCTGTCGGACAGCTGGACATTACATTTTACCGGGATGATTTGCAGCACAAGTCCGAGGACGCCGTACTCCACGGTTCCCAACTGCCTGATGAAATTACTGGTAAAACGGTGATTCTCGTCGACGACGTGCTCTTTACCGGCCGTACGGTGAGAGCGGCGCTGGACGCGCTGATCGACAACGGGCGTCCGCGCATGATTCAATTGGCCGTACTGGTAGACCGGGGCCACCGCGAGCTGCCGATCCGGCCGGATTTTGTAGGAAAGAACGTTCCGACCTCGCGTAGCGAAATTATCGATGTACAGCTAGCGGAAGTGGACGCCATGGACATGGTGACCATTCGCCAGTTGATCTAACTGCATGACACCTCTTTAAATGGCAATCCCGTGAGGTTGCAAAGAGGTACTTGCTTCCCGTCTTTCGATGGAAGGAGTATGCCTCTTTGCGCCTCTCGCAAAGAGGTTTTTTAGTAGACAGAAACGTTATACACGCACAGGGGGATATCGAAAATGAGTCAAAAAAACTTTGTTGATGTGCACGAAACGCCGCCGATCTCCAGGCTTTTGCCGCTCAGCATTCAGCACCTGTTTGCCATGTTCGGTTCGACTGTACTGGTGCCGATTTTGACAGGCCTGGACGTGGCGACCGCACTGTTTACCAGCGGGATCGGGACGCTTCTGTTCCTCTGGATTACAAAAGGAAAGATTCCAAACTACCTGGGCTCTTCCTTTGCCTTCATCGGTCCGATCATCACAGTGAGCCAGGCTTACGGAGTCGGCACTGCACTGCTCGGCTGTCTGCTCTCAGGCCTTGTCTACATCATCGTGGCGGCCATCGTCAAGAAGGCAGGTGTCAAGTGGCTGGATCGGGTACTGCCACCGGTGGTAATTGCGTCGGTCATCGTCGTAATCGGACTTAGCCTGTCTGTCGTCGCTGTCGATATGGCGACAAAGGTAACGGTAGACGGACAATCGCACCTGTCCTTGACCTCCATCGAGATTTCGCTTGTCACGATGATCGTGACAATCCTTGCGGCAGTGATGCTGCGCGGATTTTTCGCCCTGATTCCGATTCTGATCGGGATCATCGTCGGGTATCTTTACACCCTGCTCCGCCATCCCGATTTGATCGACCTGAACAAAGTGGCTGAAGCAAAATGGTTTGTCGGCTTCTCGGGGATGTTTCACGATCACTTCAAATTCGGCGAAGTTGCAGCTGTAATCGGCAATCCTTCCGCATGGGTTGCAGCGCTGATCATTGCGCCGGTCGCATTCGTGACACTGGCAGAACACTTGGGTCATCTGCTTGTTACGAGCAAAGTCATGGACCGTGACCTGATGAAAGACCCCGGCTTGCACCGCAGCCTTTTGGGTGACGGGATTGCGACCTCTCTGGCCGCGTTCATCGGAGGACCTCCGGCGACGACGTACGGCGAAAACATCGGAGTTCTGGCAATCACTCGGGTCTACAGCCGGGTCGTGATCGGACTGGCTGCTGTCTGTGCCATCCTGTTCGCCTTCGTCGGCAAAATCAGCACGCTGCTGATGACCATCCCTACACCGGTGCTTGGCGGCGTCTCCATTATCCTGTTCGGAATCATCGCCGCCCAAGGATTGCGCATGTTCGTCGAAAACAAGGTCGACTTTTCCAACAAGCGCAATATGATCATCTCTGCCGCGATCCTCGTAACCGGGATCGGCGGCTACAAAATAAGCTTCGAAGGTGCTACCTTCTGGCAGGCATTCCTGCACAATCTGACGATTGACAACATCGCCTTCGCTACCTTCCTCGGGATCATCCTGCACGTGATTCTCCCGGGGAAAGAATCGGCGATGGGGGAAGCTCACCGCGAAGCACAATCCTGACACGTTCCAAATTCCTTTAAAACAGTCCCGTGAGGCTGGCAAGGAAGTAGGGCGCTGTTTGCCCTGCTTGTCGAACGAAGCGAAAAGCTTCTTGCCTATGCCCGCCTCACGCGGCAGCTTGGCAAGAAGCTTTTTTTGCACACATCTACAGACGGTTTGGAGAAATCGGAAATAACGGAGGGATTCGAGATGAGTAACATGCGGCATCTGACTGGAATCAAGAATTTGTCTAGAGAAGAGATCGGCAGCCTTTTGGAGCGTGCGGATTTCTGGGCAAAGAGTCCGGGCGTGCAATCAGAGGTGTTGCGGGGACGCTTCGTCGCCAACCTGTTCTTTGAAGCAAGTACGCGGACCAGATTCTCTTTTGAGGTAGCCCAGAAGCGGCTCGGTGCCCATGTACTGAACTTCATCCCGGAGACCTCCTCCACGGTAAAAGGGGAAACCATCCTGGATACAGTGCGAACACTGGAAGCGATGGGCGTGGAAGCAGCGGTCATCCGGACTCGCAAGGACGGCCTGTTTGAAGAGCTGGCTGATCAGGTAGAGCTCCAGCTGATCAACGCCGGGGACGGTACGAACGAACACCCGACGCAGTGCCTGCTCGATTTGCTGACCATGCAGCAGCAATTTGGCAAAATCGAAGGGCTGAGCGTCGCGATCATCGGCGACTTGCGGCACAGCCGCGTCCTCGGCTCGCATCTGCACGCTCTGCCGAAAATGGGCGCCCAGCTGCTGCTTGCGGGACCTGCGAGCATGATGCCGCAACCCCAGCTCGTCCCTCATGGAGTTCAAATCGTCGAAATCGACGAAGCCGTCAGGATGGCTGACGTGGTCATGATGCTGCGTGTCCAGCTCGAGCGGCACACCTCCTCGCTGTTCATATCCAAGGAAGAGTATCATCTGGCCCACGGACTCACGCTGGAGCGAGCACGCATGATGAAGCCGGGAGCGGTGATCATGCACCCTGCTCCAGTGAATCGCGGAGTGGAGATTCACACGGATCTGGTCGACTGCGAGCGGTCGCTGATCCATAAGCAGGTGACCAACGGCGTAGCGGCACGCATGGCCGTCATGGAAACATTACTGAGAGGGAGCGATGTGAAATGGGAATCATCCTTGGCAACGGCAAACTGATCAATCGGACGGGAGAGCTGATCCCCGCAGAGGTGCTGGTCACTGACGGACGGATCACGGCGATAGCGGAAAAGGTAGACAGAGCCGGACACCAGTGGATCGATTGCAGAGGCGGGCTCATTTCCGCTGGCTTCATCGATGTGCACGTCCACCTTCGCGAGCCTGGCCTGGAGCAAAAGGAAACGATCGCGACCGGAGCGAATGCGGCGGTGCGAGGCGGATTTACGACCATTGCCTGCATGCCGAATACCCGGCCCTCCATCGACAGTGTCGAGACAGTCCGCTACATCCACGATAAGGCACGCGAAGCAAGTGCTGCCCGCGTCCTCCCTTACGGCGCAATTACGATCCGCCAGCTGGGCAAAGAGCTGACCGATTTTGCCGGATTGAAGGAAGCAGGGATCTTTGCCCTCACAGACGACGGCGTAGGCGTGCAATCGGCCGGCATGATGAAAAAAGCGATGCAGGAGGCGGCGGCCTTGGGTCTTTCCATCGTCGCCCACTGCGAGGACGACACGCTCTTGCCTCCGGGCGGCGCGCTGCACGACGGCGTTGTGGCCGCCCGCCACGGACTGCCCGGCATCCCGTCGGAGTCTGAGTCGGTCCATGTGGGACGCGATATTCTGCTGGCCGAGCAGACAGGCGTTCACTATCACGTCTGCCACATCAGCGCCAAGGAATCCGTACGGCTGGTCCGCGACGGCAAACGCGCCGGAGTCAACGTCACCTGCGAAGTGACTCCGCATCATCTGCTTTTGTGCGATGAAGACATCCCGGAAGATTTGAATACGAACTGGAAGATGAACCCGCCGCTGAGGTCCCGGGACGATCGCGCGGCGCTGATCGCAGGTCTGAAGGACGGCACGATCGACATCATCGCGACGGACCACGCCCCGCATACGGCAGAGGAAAAGGCAAACGGCCTGGAGCGGGCGCCGTTTGGCATCGTCGGTCTGGAGACGGCCTTCCCGCTGCTGTACACAAACCTCGTTCTGACAGGCGAGCTTACATTGAAACAACTGGTCGATTTTCTCACGGTGAAACCGGCTGACTGCTTCCAGTTGCCATACGGACGCCTGGAAATCGGAGCACCGGCCGACCTGACCGTGATTGATCTGGATACAGAAAAAGAAGTAGACCCCGATACGTTTGCGAGCAAAGGCAAAAACACGCCGTTTGCCGGCTGGAAATGCAAAGGATGGCCTGCAGTAACACTGGTTGACGGAAAAATCGTTTACCGCCAAGCGTAAAAAAGGAGGAGCGAAGATGCGAGCGAGACTGATTTTGGAAGACGGTACGGAATGCGTCGGAACGGCGTTTGGAAAGGTGAAGGAAACATACGGTGAAGTCGTGTTCAACACGGGCTTGACGGGCTATCAGGAGGTATTGTCCGATCCGTCTTACTGCGGACAAATCGTCACGATGACCTATCCCTTGATCGGAAACTACGGGATCAACCGCGACGACTTCGAAGCTGTACGTCCGTATATCCACGGATTTGTGGTCAGAGAGCACTGCGACGAACCGAGCAATTGGCGCAACACCAGCACCCTTGACGAGCTGCTCAAGGCGTACGACATCCCGGGAATCGCCGGGGTGGACACGAGGATGCTGACACGGAAAATCCGCTACCACGGAACGATGAGAGGGCTCATCACGACGAGTGACGCTCCGCTTTCCGAATTGCTTGATTCGCTGCGCAGCACGCCGCTCATGACCGATCAGGTGGCCCGCGTATCGACCAAGAGCGTTTTCAGCTGCCCGGGGACGGGACATCGCGTGGTGCTGGTCGATTTCGGCGCAAAGCACGGCATCCTGCGTGAGCTGACCAAGCGCCAATGCGATGTGGTCGTGGTGCCGTACAACGTGACCGCCGAGGAAATTCGCCGCTTGCAGCCTGACGGAATCCTGCTCTCCAACGGCCCCGGCGATCCGAAAGACGTCCCGCAGGCGATCCGGATGATCAGCGAAATACTCGGAGAATACCCGATCTTCGGAATTTGTCTGGGCCACCAGTTGTTCGCGCTCGCATCCGGGGCGGACACGATGAAGATGAAATTCGGGCATCGCGGAGGCAACCATCCGGTCAAGGAAGTCGCCACCGGACGCACGTATATCACCTCGCAAAACCACAGCTACGCGGTGAAGGAAGAGTCGATCGCCGGAACCGGTCTGACGATTACGCATACGGCTCTCAATGACGGAACCGTGGAAGGGCTGAGCTGCCCGGAGAAGCGGGCCTTCTCGGTACAGTACCACCCAGAGGCCGCTCCGGGTCCATATGATTCGGGTTACCTGTTCGACCGCTTTATCGAAATGATGGAAAACGCCAAGGAGGAGAGTTCGCATGCCAAAACACGCTGATTTGAAAAAGATTCTGGTTATCGGTTCCGGTCCTATCGTGATCGGGCAGGCGGCAGAGTTTGACTACGCAGGCACGCAGGCTTGCCAGGCGCTGAAAGAGGAAGGACTGGAGGTCGTCCTGATCAACTCCAATCCGGCCACCATCATGACAGATACAAATATGGCAGACAAGGTGTATATCGAGCCGATCACGCTTGAATTTGTCACGCGTGTCATCCGGCAGGAAAAGCCGGATGGTCTCTTGCCGACGCTCGGCGGACAGACAGGCTTGAATATGGCGGTAGCCCTTGCCGAGGCAGGGGTGCTGGAAGCGGAGAACGTCAAGCTCCTCGGTACCAATCTGGATTCCATCAAACAAGCGGAAGACCGCGAGCTGTTCCGTGCGCTGATGAAGGAGCTGGGCGAGCCGGTGCCGGATTCCACAATCGTCAGCACGGTCGAAGAAGCAGTCGATTTTGCCAACGAGATCGGCTACCCGATCATCGTCCGTCCGGCCTACACGCTGGGCGGCACCGGCGGAGGCATTTGCGCGGACGAAGAGAGCCTTCGCGAGATTGTCGCCAGCGGTTTGAAATACTCGCCGATTACGCAATGCCTGATCGAGAAAAGCATTGCCGGCATGAAGGAAATCGAATACGAAGTGATGCGCGATGCCAATGACAACTGCATCGTGGTCTGCAACATGGAAAATATCGACCCGGTAGGCGTGCATACGGGCGACTCCATCGTTGTCGCGCCTAGCCAGACGTTGTCGGACCGCGAGTACCAAATGCTCCGCTCCTCCGCGCTGAACATCATTCGCGCACTGGGCATCGAGGGCGGCTGCAATGTGCAGTATGCGCTTGACCCGCACAGCTTCCAGTATTACGTGATCGAGGTCAACCCGCGCGTCAGCCGTTCTTCGGCCCTGGCCTCCAAAGCGACCGGCTATCCGATCGCCAAGATGGCGGCAAAGATCGCGATCGGCTACACCCTGGATGAGCTGCGCAATCCGGTTACCGGACAAACGTACGCTTGCTTCGAGCCGACACTCGACTACGTCGTGAGCAAAATCCCGCGCTGGCCATTTGACAAGTTCCAATCGGCCAACCGCAAGCTGGGCACCCAGATGAAGGCGACCGGAGAAGTGATGGCGATCGGTCGAACATTCGAGGAATCGATCATGAAAGCGATCCGCTCGCTGGAAGTGGGCACCTATCACCTGGAGATGAAAGGCGCATCGGAAATTGCCGAAGAAGAGCTGACGGCTCGCCTGATCGCTGCCGACGACGAGCGGCTGTTCCTTCTGGGAGAAGCGCTGCGCCGCGGATGGAGCCTTGAGAGACTTCACGACTTGACCAAAATCGACTTCTTCTTCCTGCACAAATTCCACAAGCTGGTGGCATTCGAGTCGGAGCTGGCTCAAGGTTTGACGGAAGAAAAGCTGTATACAGCCAAGCGCCTCGGATTTACGGACAGGAAAATCGCCGAGCTTGCGGGGCAAACCGAAGACGAGGTTCGCGCACTCAGAAAGCAGCACGGGTTTACGCCGGTCTTTAAAATGGTAGACACCTGCGCGGCTGAGTTTGAGGCGTCAACGCCTTACTACTACTCCAGCTACGAAGTAGAGGATGAGCGCATCGAGACAGGCAAAAAGCGGGTGATCGTGCTGGGCTCGGGTCCGATCCGCATCGGACAGGGGATCGAGTTTGACTACGCGACCGTACACGCTGTTTGGGCGCTGCAGGAAGCGGGCTACGAGGCGGTCATCATCAACAACAACCCGGAGACGGTCTCCACCGACTTCAACACATCCGACCGGCTCTACTTTGAACCGCTCTACATCGAAGACGTAATGAACATCATCGATGCGGAGAAACCGGAAGGCGTGATCGTCCAGTTCGGCGGTCAGACGGCGATCAATCTGGCAGACAAGCTGGCAGCCCGGGGGATCAAAATCCTGGGAACCAGCCTGGAGAACATCGACGCAGCAGAAAACCGGGAGAAGTTCGAGGCTCTGTTACGCAATCTCAACATCGCCCAGCCGCCCGGAAAAACGGTCACCTCGGTACAAGAGGCAGTCGTGGCTGCGGAAGAGCTCGGATTCCCGGTACTGGTCCGCCCGTCTTATGTGCTGGGCGGACGCGCGATGGAGATTGTCTACAACAATGACGAGCTGCTGGAGTACATGGAAAAGGCCGTAAAGGTAAACCCGGATCACCCGGTGCTGGTCGACCGCTACATGGTAGGGACCGAAGCCGAAGTCGACGCGATCTGTGACGGCGAAAACGTCCTGATCCCGGGAATAATGGAACACATCGAACGCGCAGGGGTGCACTCCGGCGACTCCATCGCGGTTTATCCGCCGCAGTCTCTGTCAGATACGATCAAGCAGGAACTGATCGAGATGACGACCAAGCTGGCCCGCGCACTGCAAATCAAAGGGCTGCTCAACATCCAGTTTGTCATCTACAAAAACCAGCCGTACGTGATCGAAGTGAATCCGAGATCATCCAGGACCGTGCCGTTCCTCTCCAAAGTAACCGGCATTCCGATGGCCAACATCGCGACAAAGGCCATCCTCGGCCACTCGATCACAGAGCAAGGCTTTACACCGGGCTACCATCCGGAAGAAGCGATGGTTTCCGTCAAAGTGCCTGTCTTCTCCTTCGCCAAGCTGCGCCGGGTAGACATCACGCTCGGACCGGAAATGAAATCGACCGGGGAAGTCATGGGGCGTGAAAGCACCTTGGCCAAAGCGCTTTACAAAGGGCTGGTGGCTGCGGGCATGAACATCCCGACTCACGGCTCCCTGCTGGTCACCGTGGCAGACAAGGATAAAGAGGAAGCGCTGGGTATCGTCAAACGCTTCCGCATGCTCGGGTTCAAGCTGCTGGCTACGGCAGGGACAGCCGACTATCTGGAGCAGGCAGGTCTCCCCGTCACCCGCGTGAACAAATTGTCAGAGGGCACACCGAACCTCTTGGACATGATTCACAGGGGCGAAGCCAACATCGTGCTGAACACCTTGACCAAAGGCAAGACGCCGCAGCGCGACGGATTCCGCATCAGACGCGAAGCGGTGGAAAACGGGGCGGTATGTCTCACCTCGCTGGATACGGCGACGGCACTTCTGCATGTACTGGAGACGATCACCTTCTCCACGGAGGCCATGCCGGCGCAGCGCTCTGGCGCGCAAGTTGCGGTAACCGTGTAAGGGAACGGTAAGCTTGAATGAAACGGGATAGAAAAGAGGAGAGTAGTGTGCAATCACAACCAACAGATGTTCGCGAGCGGATGATCGTAGCGCTGGACTTTTCCACCAAAAAAGAAGTAGAGCAATGTCTGCAGCGCCTGGATGGACGGGTCCGCTATGTAAAGGTGGGAATGGAGCTGGCATACGCGGAAGGTCCGGCAATCGTGCACTTCCTGAAAGAGAAGGGCCTCAAAGTCTTCCTCGATCTGAAGGTGCACGACATTCCCAACACGGCCAAAGGAGCGATGCGAAGCCTGGCCCGCCACGGGGTAGACATGGTCAACGTCCACGCAGCAGGCGGCACACAGATGATGGCCGCTGCACGGGAAGGCCTGGAGCAAGGAACGCCGGCGGGCGCTGCACGCCCGCTCCTGATCGCAGTCACGATGCTGACATCTACGGGGAAAACGACGATGAACCAGGAGCTGGCTATTCCCGGGAATGTCGAGGATGTAGTCGTACACTACACGATGATGACGAAGCAAGCGGGCCTCGATGGGGTCGTTGCCTCTCCTCTGGAGGTCCCCGTGATCAAACAGGCAGCGGGCAGCTCGTTTCTTACTGTGACTCCGGGGATACGGCCGCTCGGTTCGGACAAAGGAGACCAGACCCGTATCACGACACCGGAGAAGGCTTTTCAGCTAGGCAGCGATTATCTGGTCATCGGCCGGGCGATCACGGGTGCGCCGGACCCGGCGGAAGCATGGGAAAAAATCGTGCAAGAGGCAGAAGCGGCACGCATCTAGCGCGCATGGGGGAGGAAAAGCAATGATGACAAATACAAAAACTACTGCCAAGGAAATCGCGGGCAAATTGCTGGAGATCGGGGCCGTGCATCTGCGGCCGGATCAACCGTTCACCTGGACGTCGGGGATCAAGTCTCCGATTTATTGCGACAACCGGATCACGATGTCCTACCCGACTGTTCGCCGCCAGATCGCGCAAGCATTTGCGAAAGCGATCCGCGAAAAGTACCCGCAAGCGGAAGTGATCGCGGGCACGGCGACAGCTGGCATTCCGCATGCGGCTTGGGTGGCGGAAATTCTCGATCTGCCGATGATCTATGTTCGTGACAAGGCAAAAGGCCACGGGCGTCAAAATCAAATTGAAGGCGCCCTCCACAAAGGCCAAAAAGTAGTCGTCATCGAAGACTTGATCTCGACAGGCGGAAGCTCGCTGAAGGCGGCCCAGGCTGTAGCGGAGGAAGGAGCCGAAGTGCTTGGCGTGATCGCGATCTTCAGCTACCAATTCCCCGACGCTTCGGGGCTGTTCGCGGAAGCCGGCATTGAGGCAAGCACCTTGTCCAACTATACGGCATTGCTGGAAGCTGCCAAAGAGAACGGAGTTATCACTGCTGATCAGGAATCCATTCTCGCCGACTGGCGCAAATCGCCCAGAACCTTTTTTTCTTCCTGATCGCGTGTAGCACGAAGCAGAGGGACAACAGATCATCACGCTTGTGCAAAAAGCTGCGGATTTTCCCGCAGCTTTTTGCTGTTCAGACGAAAGAGGGGCAGACAAGCTATAATAGTGGTATCAGGCTTACGGGGGAAAAACCGAATCGGCAAACCATAAGGAAGAATAAGCTTGATCAAATATTCGTTCAGTTACCGACAGGAGGCATACGATGCAGACAGATGTAACCAGGTTGATCCAATCGCACCGCTCCATCCGCAAGTACACGGACAGACCGATCCCGGACGACGTGCTTGCGGATATTTTGGCAAGCGCCCAGTGGGCTCCTTCCTCGCACAACGTTCAAGCCTACAGCATTGTCGTCGTGCGTTCAGCGGAAAAGAAAAAACAGCTGGCCCAGCTATGCGGGGGACAGAAATGGGTGGAGACATGTCCCGTCTTTCTTGTGTTTTGCGCTGATTTCTACAAGTTGAAGCTGGCGAGCGACATGCACGGAAGCGAATTTTTGGCTGACGAGGTGGAAAATATGCTGGTGGCCGCCGTAGATACGGCATTGGCAGCGGAAAACGCGCTAGTCGCCGCTCGTTCTCACGGTCTGGGCGGAGTAATGATCGGCGGAATACGCAATCAGCCGGAGGATGTCGCCCGCCTGCTTAAGCTTCCTGTGCTAACCGCTCCGATCATGGGCATGTGCCTGGGCTATCCCGATCAAGACGTGGAGCAAAAGCCAAGACTGCCCAAGCGTGCGGTCATCCATGAAGAGGAATACCGGACGGAGCATTTGCCGGAAGCGCTGGAGGAGTACGAAGCGGTTTCCGCCGAATATTATGCCCGCAGAACAAGGAAAGATCATGCGGAAGGCTGGACCAAACAGATGGCCGATTATTTGCAAAAACCAAGGCGTCCGCATCTTGGCGACTTTTTAAGGAAGCAGGGATTTCCTTTGAAGTAGGAGCCGAGATCAGCCAGGGGGAACGGAAAAAAGTGCCCAAAGTTTCGCAGTAGGAAACCGGGCACTTTTTGTTTGTCAATTCTTGACAATGCTTGGTATGCTAGTAAGATTAATGGTGTTTGCATTATCGGGATTGGAGATGACAGTTTGTTGAACCGGGAGCTTTTACAGCCTTCTTTGGCGAATGGAGAGATACGTGTAACCAAATCTTACGACATTGATCGTTTTTTTTATCTCGGCTTTTTCGGCGGCGTGCTGCCGGTCATGATTTTGGGTACGAGAAATGCGATATGGCTGCGGTGCAGCAAGAAGATGATCGCGATGCTGCTTGGAACCAGCTTGCTTCTTTGCGGATTGAAGCTCGCTTACGTCGCCTGGACGGGAGCCGACAGCGTAGCGCTTCTGTCACGGATCATGGGCGTCGCCCTGGCAGTTGTCTATCGATACGCCCAACGAAAGCGCTACAAGCTGCATTCCGTCATCATCGGTGAGGATCAGCCGATTTTTTGGTGGGGACTGCTTGCCGTGGTGGCCGGAATCGTATTCGACAGTTGGCTGGTGACGATGGGGAAGGGGATTCACGATGTATTTGATCAGGGATGACAATAACGTAGCCTGGCAGGAAGCCATGCATTTGTACCACATGGGGCGCTATGAACAGGCAAAAGAAAAATTCATGCCGTTTTTGGCAACCAGTCAGGAGGACGGTCAGCTGCTGTTCTTCGTAGCCTATTGCTCTTTCAAGCTGGACCAGCTGGACGAAGCCGAGACGTTTGCCCGCGAAGCTTTGCGCGTCGGCTACTTCGGGGAAGAGGTATACTCGCTGCTTGGTATTATTTGCAAGGCAAAGGGCGCTTACGCTGAGGCGGAAGAATTTTTTTTGGCCGGCCTTGCCAAAAATCCGCAGGACGGCGATTTGCTCGCCCAATACGGGTATTTGATGCTGGTCACCGGTTACGAGGAAAAGGCGAAGCTGTTGATGGCTGAAGCGATGCGAGTCGACCCGGAAAGCGAAGTCGTCCTGCACTACCATTACCATTTTTTGCGGGCGTACGATGAGGTCGAAGCCCAGCAGGAAACGATCCGAAAATACAACGAAATCGCCGGAAGTGATGTTGACAAGCTGCTGAAAATGGGGCTGGCCGCACTGGATCGGGGAAATTATCGGGAAGCCCGGGAGTGTTACCGGCAGGCCTATTTGCTGGATCCCGGCAATGAACCGCTCTTGTATGCGATCGAAGAAATCGACGAGATCATCCATCCGGTCTTTTTCCCGAATCGCTTGATGCAGAAAACGGGCGGGCCGGTCGTCTGGTGGATTTGTTTTATCGGGGCCGTTTTTCTTTTCGGCAAGCTAGACTGGGAGGGGGCTGCGGGAGTCCTCGCCATGGTCTACGTCCCTTTCTGCATATATACATGGATCTCCCCTTTCATTTACCGGGCAGTGCGAAAATGGGGGCGCTATCGGTAAAGGCCCAGCCACCTGAGCGGCTTGCTGGCTTGATAGCCGAGGTAATAGAACAGCTCGCGAAGAAAAAAAGGAGCTTTTGTCTTCAGGCTTTGATAGGCTGAGGTGGGCGTCGGCGAGGAGTATGCCTCCATCCCCAGGTCGTGGGCCATGGCCAGAGAGCGTTTCATGTGCAGCGGATCGCTGACAATCGTAAAGCTGCGCCAGTTTGCGGTACGGGCAACCTCGAGTGCGAATGAAAGGTTTTCTTCCGTAATAGTAGAGCGGTTTTCCACCAAAATATCGGCAGGGTGCACCCCATGCTTGATGGCGTAATCGCGAGCCACCTCGGATTCGGCTTCGGCGCTGTCTGCGCTTTTGCCGCCTGTAAACAGGATTCCTTGGACATACCCGTTCTGGTACAGCCAGATAGCGTGGTCGATCCGTTCCCGAAACACCGGGGAAGGCTGCGAATCCCAGAAGGCTGCTCCGAGGACGATGGCCGCATCTGTCTTTCCCCAATAGCGGACGGAGGCAAAGGACCAAATGCTGTAGGCTGCGTGAGACACCGTCAGTAGAACAAGCAGCGACAACAGCAATAAAACGCGGGTAGATCGCTTTTTTTTCATTTTCATGAAGAACCCCCAAGTGGAAACCGAAATTCCGTGAAAAGGAATGAAATTGTACAAATGCCGGAAAAAAGAGACTTGTCCGTCAACAAGCGGGCTGCAAGTCTCTTTTTTGCTGCTTATGAATACAATCCACCCGTATAGATGGCTGCCAATGTTTTCGCGATCTCGTCCAGTTGAGCTTGATGTTCTCCCCGAACGATTTCCCAGAGGTACATTTCATGCGAGTAAAACCAGCCGCGTGCGACCAGCTCCGGATCAAGTCCGGTCCGTGCCAAGCCGTTCTGCTGGGAATAGGCGATGTCCTGGGCAATTCTGTTGATGAAGCGCTCGCGGATCTCGGCCCATTTTTGCGAAGCAGAGGCCGAGACGCCAATCGCCTCTCCAAATACCTGCAGCATCTTGCGCTCAGACTCAGCCATTCGTAAAAAGGCAGTCGTCTGGTACAGAATAAGCTCTTCAGCTTCGGCGCGGGAAGCGGGTGTAAAGGGAAGCTCTGCAATACTGTAGAATGCCGTCATGACATCTTCCATCAAAACGATCAGGAGGTCATCCTTGCCTGTAAAGTGGACATAGGCGGTACCGTATCCTGTTTTTGCCCGCTTGATGATCTGGGAGATCGTCGCTTTGTGGAAGCCTTCCTCGCGAAATACTTCTTTGGCTGCTTCCAACAGCTTGTGCCGGGTGTGCAGCGAACGCAAATGGCGTCCATCCGTTACGCTCTTTGTCTCTTCCACAGCACCGCCCTCCTTTACCAACTAGAATACAGGGAAATAAGGGAAAAAGGAAGAGAGGCGGACTCCAAAGCAAACTAATTCAAAATATTGACACTATGTCAACTTTTCTGTAATCTTGTGCTAACAACCGATGCGAAGGAGGTTTTCCCTTGAAGGAATCTGCGTTTTCGCCCACGGAAGAATTTGCTCTGGAGCAGGACAATCGCGATGCTCTGGGTCCTTTTCGCGAAGAGTACTACCTTCCGCAAGGTATTGTCTACCTGGATGGAAACTCGCTTGGGATGTTGTCAAAAAGGGCCGAGCGTACCCTCATGGACTCGCTGAACGATTGGAAACGGATGGGGATTGATGGGTGGACACAAGGGGAGCGACCGTGGTTTTACCAGGCGGAGAGGCTGGGGGCTTGTCTGGCGCCGCTTGTCGGAGCGGATCCCGATGAAGTGATTGCAAGCGGTTCCACAACGGTCAATCTCCACCAGTTGGCGTCCACCTTTTATCAGCCTGAGGGGAAACGGACCAAAATTCTCGCCGATGAGCTTACCTTTCCCTCGGATATTTATGCCTTGCAAAGCCAGATCAGGCTGCGTGGACTCGATCCGCATGAGCATCTGGTCTTGGCAGCCAGCCGCGATGGCCGCTTTCTGGAGGAGGACGACATCATCGCTTGCATGACTGAAGAGATCGCCCTGATCGTCCTCCCCACTGTTTTGTATCGAAGCGGACAGCTCCTCGATATCCCGCGATTGACGGAGGAAGCGCACAAGCGGGGAATCATGATCGGCTTTGACGGCTGTCATTCGGTCGGTGCGATTCCGCATCGATTCAGCGAATGGGATGTCGACTTTGCCTACTGGTGCAACTACAAGTACCTCAATGGCGGGCCTGGCAGTGTTGGCGCGCTGTACGTAAACCGGAAGCACTTCGGGCGGTTGCCAGGACTGGCCGGCTGGTTCGGATCGGACAAAGAGAAACAGTTTGATATGGAGCTGAGCTTTTCGCCCGCGCAGACGGCTGGAGCGTACCAGATCGGGACGCCGCATATTTTGAGCATGGCCCCCTTATTCGGAGCGCTGTCCATGTTCGAGGAGGCGGGAATAGACCAGATTCGCCAGAAGTCCTTGCAGCAGACTGCCTATTTGATGGATCTGCTTGATGAGGAGCTTGCGGATCACGGCTTTGTCATCGGAAATCCGCGAGAGGATGCGAGGAGAGGGGGACATGTCAGCCTGGAGCATCCGGAAGCGGCCCGCATCTGCAAGGCTTTGAAAGATAGCGGGGTGATTCCGGATTTTCGGGCGCCAAACGTGATACGCCTGGCACCAGTAGCCCTGTATACCTCATACCATGATGTATGGCGTGCCGTCCAAATCCTGAAGCGGATTATGGAGGAGCGGACGTATGAACGTTACGAGAACAAACGCGGCGTGGTCGCTTGAAGCACAATAAATCTGCCGGAAACGCAGGAGAGGAGCTGCCAGGAATATGAACTGGATTGACATATCGCGTCCGCTCGCGCCCGGTGCCCCTACATGGCCTGGCGATACGCCGTTTCACTACGAGGTGAGCTGGCCGAAATCCGAGAGCGGCTCTGTCAATGTAGGCAAGCTGACGATGAGCCTGCATACGGGTACACATGTAGACGCTCCTTATCACTTTGACGATGACGGGAATAAAATTCTTGATTTGCCGATCGAGATTTACATCGGTCCGGCTATAGTTCTGGATGTGTCCGGGAAACAGAGCGTCGGAGCCGCCGATCTGGACGGTATCGATCTGACAGGGGTGGAACGGCTTTTGCTCCGTACCGGCTCGTGGCCCGATCCTGGGCGTTTTCCTTCTGATATCTGTTATCTCCGCTCTGATCTGGCTCCTTTTTTAGCGGAGCAGGGCATTCGCCTGATCGGTGTCGACGTCCCGTCGGTCGATCCGCTGGACAGCAAGGAGCTGCCGGCTCATCACAGTCTGCACGCCTGCCATATTCACATTTTGGAGGGGCTGCTGCTGGATCATGTAGAGCCGGGACAGTACGAGCTGATAGCCCTGCCGCTGCCGCTCGTCCAGGCGGACGGAAGTCCTGTTCGTGCCGTATTGCGCCGTTTAGCACAGGGAAATGAATAAGACATCCGGAGCCGGATGCTTTCGGCCATGCTGCTCGCTGTTACTTGAAAAAGGGGAGGAAAAGCCGTTGACCAGAGAGCTGTCGGATTACGAGAAATACATTCGGACAGAGGAACTGCTCGGGTTGCAAAAGCGTGAGGATGAGTTGGCGTGCGCGGATGAACTGACCTTTCAGGTGATTCATCAGATCGCGGAGCTGCATTTCAAACTCGTCATGCAATATCTGCAAATGGCCAAATCGGCGATGGTCGCAGGGGAGCCTGACAAGGCAAAGGAACATCTGCACCGCGTCAATCTCCACATGAAGCATCTGCCGGAAGTATTTACGATGGTCAAAGTGATCAGTCCGTTGGATTACCATACCATACGGCTCGCGCTCGGGAGGGGCAGCGGACAGGATTCGCCGGGGTTCAATCAGATCCTCCAGTTTGGCCCGACCCTTTGGGAGCCATTTGAAAAGCTCCTGGGCGAAAAGGGACTGTCTCCTCTCGACGTGCACAAAGAGCCCACGGCACATCTCGCCTTGTATCAGCTGATGCAGGAGCTGATCCAGTTTGACGAGGGCTTCCAAAGCTTTCGCTATCAGCATCTGCAGCTAGTGCGCCGGATGATCGGCCTGGAGACAAACAGCCTCAAGGGGATACCGGCCCAAGCGCTGCAGAAGGGGGTCCGACACGAGTTTTATCCGGTGTTATGGAAGGCGATCAGCGAGTTGACCGACTGGACCGGCTCCAGCTACAATCCGCGGCCGCTCGGCGAGTAATCAGCTTCTCTCGAATGGAAAAATGTCTCCATTCGAGAGAAGTTTTTTTGTCAGTGGAGAAGCTTCAAGTCTTAAAGCGGGTGATAGTGCTACACTTTCCCCTGTTCTCGTACTTTGAACGAACAGGCATTATTTTAGTGAATTTTCAGAAATGTATCGAGCGTTCCTCCATATATTTAAGTAGACAACTCCACACAAGTCCAAAAAGGGGTGAAAATAATGGGGGAATCCGGGAAAAGCCGGGCATGGGAAGCGTATCGGTATCCCATCCTTTTGTTGGTTGCGATCCTCATCGGCGGCGTGATAGGGTGGGTGGCCGGACCGAAGGCAGATGTGCTCAAACCGTTTGGCGACATTTTTATCAATCTGATGTTCACCATTGTCGTGCCGCTGGTCTTTGTCAACATCAGCAGCGCGGTAGCCAGCATCGCAAACTTGAAGCGGCTGGGAAAAATCCTGGGCGTGATGCTGGCAGTCTTTGTCGCTACGGGTATCGTTTCATCTGTGCTGATGATCGTCGGAGTTTCGCTTGTTCCGCCGGCTGATGGTGTTCAAATCGAACTCAAAGCACCGGACGAGCTGAAGCCGCTGCAAACGGGAGAGCAGTTCGTATACGCCTTTACCGTGCCCAATTTTAGCGATCTGCTGTCGCGGAAAAACATGCTGGCACTCATTGTCTTTTCGATCTTGTTCGGCCTTGCGGTAAGTCTTACCGGAGAAAAAGGGAGGAGGGTAGCAGACGGCCTCTCTCTTTTGTCCGAGGTAATGATCAAGCTGATCAAGCTGCTGATGTACTATGCTCCGATTGGGCTGGGTGCCTACTTTGCCACGCTCGTCGGGGTATTCGGGCCGGAGCTGTTAGGTTCGTACGCCCGGGCGATGTCGGTGTACTATCCGATTGCAATTTTGTATTTCTTCCTGTTCTTCACGTTGTATGCGTATATGGCAGCAGGCAGGGGAGGTCCGGGAAAGTTTTGGCGGGCAGCCGTCTCTCCTGCCGTCACTTCGCTTGCGACATCGAGCAGCGTAGCGACCATTCCAGTCAATCTGGAAGCGACGGCCCGGCTCGGTGTGCCAAAGGACATCCGCGAGATCGTCATCCCGCTCGGAGCCACTGCCCATATGGATGGTTCCTGTCTGAGCGCCATTCTGAAAATTTCATTTCTGTTTGGCTTGTTTCAAATGCCGTTTCACGGGTTTGAGACATACGTGACAGCCATTGTCATCGCTGTTCTGAGCGGTGTGGTCATGTCTGGCGTCCCGGGCGGCGGCTTTATCGGGGAAATGCTGATCGTTACGATGTACGGTTTTCCGCCGGAAGCACTGCCGATCGTCGCGATGATCGGAACGCTGGTCGATCCCCCTGCGACGATGGTGAACGCTACCGGGGATACTGCCGCCAGCATGCTCGTTTCTCGCATCCTCGAGGGCAAAGGGTGGATGAACAAAGCATGAATCCCGGAAATTCCATTGAGATCATGAAAAGGTGCATCCCTTTTGCGAAGATGCATGGCTGCGGCAACGACTTTTTGATTATGGACAATCGGCAGGAAGAATGGGAGGGCAAGGAGCTCGGAGCAATCGCCCGTCGGCTGTGCAATCGGGAAACGGCATTGGGAGCTGACGGATGCATGTGGGTGGAGAAGTCCGACGTTGCCGATTTTTCCATGCGTTACTTCAACGCAGATGGCAGCGAAGGGGAAATGTGCGGGAACGGGGCCAGATGTATTGCCCGTTACGCCTTTGAAAAAGGGATTGCGCCTGCAGCGATGCGGTTTGCTGCCAAAGACGGCCTGTATCATTCTCTTGTGGAAGGTCGATGGGTAGACGTGTACTTTCCGGCAATGGACAGGGCTGACTTTTTCCTGAATCGCCGTTATGAAGCCATGGATGGAGCTCGTCAATACCATTTTGCCGTGGTCGGTGTGCCGCATACGGTCTGGTTTGTCGCGGATACAGAAGAGATGAGTGACGAGCAGGTATCAGCCTGGGGAAAAGCGATCCGGTACGATCACTCGATCTTTCCTGACGGCGTCAATGTGAACTTTGTGCAAATAGCTGACGAAAACAAGCTCAAGATCCGGACGTATGAGAGGGGAGTAGAGCGAGAGACGCTCGCCTGCGGCTCGGGTGCGACGGCCAGCGCAATCACGTCGTCGTTGCTCGGTCTGGTCGCGTCGCCGGTAACAGTCTTGACCAGGGGAGGAGAGCTTAGGGTTTCCTTTCGCCTTGAAAACAATCTGGTCAGAGACATCGTTCTCGGAGGACCGACGAGGTGGGTAGCTTCCGGGTACCTCTTGCCGGAAATGTGGATGTAAGAGGAAGAGCGGTTTATAGATCGAGTTGGGATAACGAACAGGCTGTGACGGTTAAAAAGTTGTTAGAATGACAAACAGACTGCGAAGGTGAAACGAAAAGAAGCATGCTTTCCACCAAGCCGCCAAGCTCTGCTCAGGAAAGAATTTTGCAGAGCGCTCCCGGTCGGCTGCCTGAGGAAAACATGCTTCTTGTTTATCAAACGCTATTTGCCTGCCGGTCCAAATGAGCTGTCGCGATAAACCGGCTTGCCTTCAAATAAGGTGAGCAGAACCTTTGTCTCATTGATCTGGGTCGCCGGGATCTCAAACAGATTTTTCTCCAGGACGACCAGGTCGGCCTTTTTGCCGATCTCGATGGAGCCAGTCTCGTTTTCGAGGAAATTGGCATACGCTCCTTCGATCGTAAAGCTGGCGATCATGTCAGCCAGCGTGGCTCTCTCCTCCGGCCAGAGAATGTCGCCGGGATCGGTAGAACCGTGCTCCGCCCGAGTGACGCCGCGCTCGATGCCATCCAGGGGAGAGAACTCCTGCGTCACCGGATAGTCGCTCGAGGAGGCCATGTGTACCCCGGCGGCAATAAAGCTCTTCATCGGGTATTCGCGGTCAGCCCGTTCCTGACCGAGGTACGGTACCTGGATGTCTTCGTAATAGCCCGGTTCTTTAAAGAACCAGAACGGCTGAGGAACTCCGATCACTCCCAGAGCCTTGAAGCGGCTGATATCCTCCGGCTTGACAAGCTGGAGATGGGTGATGAGATGGCGGGAGTCGCGTTTGCCGTTGCTTTTTTGCACCGCTTCCAGTCCGTCCAGCGCAATCGAAGTGGCCGCATCTCCGATGGAGTGAACATGAACCTGAAAGCCTGATTTGTCGATGGCCGCTGCCATTTGCTTGTAGCTGTCCGGCCTCCAGACAAGCTCGCCATGTGAATCAATATGTTCGTAAGGCTCGGACAAATAACCTGTGCTGCCTTCGATTACGCCATCCATAAAGATTTTGACACTGTTTGTCTGGTAGAGCGGTCCTTTGTTTTTCTCCCGTTCCTTAATGAACTCCTGGAGCTGTTCCGGCCCTTTTCCGGGATCAGCCAGGAAGGAATTGCGGAAACGCATGGTCAGCTTGTTGTTTTCCTCGGCTTTTTTGTAGGCGGCCAGAACGTTGGGACCGCCGATCATTGGCTCGTGGGCTGTCGTGACACCGCGTTCTGCTGCCATTTCCTGATAGGCCAGGATGCCATCCATATACTGGTCGACAGTAAATTCGGGAACCACGTCGGCGATCAGATCAACGGCTTTTTCGCGGAGCGTCCCCCATGGTTCGCCCGTGGCGTCATCCCGTTCGATTACGCCTCCCTCGGGATTTTTCGTATCCTTGGTAATGCCGGCGAGCTCGAGTGCTTTTGAATTTGCCCATACAGAGTGAACGTCTTCCGAAGTGAGCACGACGGGAATGTCCGAAATGACATCATCGAGCATTTTTTTGCTCGGCCCTTTGCCCGGGATCAGCGGGTTGCTCCAGCCCATACCGGTAATGACTTTGGCATCGGGATGCTTTTTGGCGAATTCGCGCACGGCCTGCAAATATTCATCCACCGATTGCTTGCCGTACAGATCGACAGAATGAATTTGCTTGACCGTTTCGCTGGCGTGGGTGTGACTGTCGAAGAAGCCGGGCAGCACCATTTTGCCTTTCAAATCGACGACTTCGGTCTTGGGGCCGGCATATTTTTTCGCATCGGCATCGGTTCCGACAAAAAGGATGCGCCCGTCTTTGACCGCGACGGCTTCCGCCCAGTTGCGGTTTTTGTCCACCGTGTAAACGGCTCCATTTTGCAAAATCAGATCGGCCTGCTTGTCCGCAGGCAGAGGTGCAGCATTTGCGCCATAGCTGCCCAGGGAACCGAGCAGCAGCAGGCTTGCCAGAAAACAGGTTGTCCGTTTCACGCGTCATCCACCTTTTTACTCAAGTTTAATTTCCGACCAAATCCGGTCATACTGCTTGGCGGCATCCCCGATGTCCACCATGTATTCCCCTTTTGCCAAGTCCTCCTTCGGCGGATAGACGGCGGGGTCTTCCAAAACGGCCTTGTCGATCAGCTCGTGGGCGGCCAGGTTCGGATTCGCATACGGGTAATGTTTGGAGATTTCGGCGCTGATGTCCGGGCGAAGAATGAAGTTGATGAATGTCTCTGCCGTTTTTTTGTTTGGACTGCCCTTGGGAATGACGAAATTATCCTGCCAAAGCTCCATGCCTTCCTGGGGCAGTATCGTTTTGATCGCCGGATTTTCCTGACGGGCTAGCGAAGCCTCGGCACCGTAGACGATGCCGGCCGCCACCTCGCCGGATACGAGCAGCGTCTTCGGGCTGTCGCTGTCAAAAGCCTTTACGTTGGGCATCAATTGGCTGAGCAGCTCTTTCGATTTTTCCAGTACGGCGGGGTCCGTCTCATTCAGTGACTTGCCCTGCATTTGATTGGCGATGCCGATCATCGAGCGGGCGTCATCCAGTACGACCAGCGATCCCTTCAACTTTGGGTTAAGCAGATCCCGGTAACCGGAAATGGGGATGGAAACCTTGTCCGCATTGACCGCAATCACGACATTTCCCCACATGTACGGCACAGAAAAAGCCCCCTCGGGATCAGAGGAGCGTTTCAAAAACTCCGGACCGACGTTTTTGATGTTGCTGATGCTGGAGTAGTCCAACTTTTCCATCAATTGCTGTTTGCGCATCAAGTCTACCATGTAGTCGCTCGCGACGGCAAGATCATAGCCCGAAGAATTGACAGACAGTTTGGCGAACATTTCCTCGTTCGAGGAGTAGGTGCTGATATTCACCTTTACGCCGTACTCTTTTTCAAATGCCTCCAGAACACTTGGCGGGATGTACTCCGACCAGATAAAGAGGTTGAGCGATTTGGACAATCCTGCCTGGCTGTCTCCGCCCGCTTTGGCAGCTTCATTTCCCGACGAGGGAGCGCCATTCCCCTGGACCTGCTGACCCGGCTGGACAGAGCTGCTTCCGCAACCAGTCAATCCGGTCAACAGAACCAGAGCAGCGACTAAGATGAGCATGAACAGGCTTGTCCGCTTTTTCTCCATCATGAGAGGTTTCACCTTCGTTTCATGTAGGATTGATGAATCGGAAGAAACGTACCCGATCTGTATTTAACAAAGATCGGGACAGCGGCAACAGCTGCCAATCCCGATCTTTTTCTATATCTCAAGTTACGTACTACGATATTTGCCTGAGAGGGGCAGTCTTCTCAATCACATCCCAAGTCATGCCGCGAGCCTTTAACCGCTCTAAAAAGGGGAGCGGGTCGATCAGCTCCGGCGGAATGCAGCCGGTCGTGGTCAACAATCCTTCAGCGATCATGTCGACAGCGACGACCGGCGGGATGCCTGTCTGCCAGATCGTTGCTTGAAATTCCGTCTTGTAGTAAACCTCATCGTGATTGGCGATCGTGTAGACGTAAACTTCTTTTCGCTTGTTGTTCTTCTTGCCTTTGACGAGTGCGCCGACGGAGGAGTATCCGTGGATTTTTCCGGCGAGATCGGCCGGTTTCGGCATGGTCGTCACGACTACATCGCGCGGCGCTACCTTGACGCCTTTGACCTCGATCTCTTCGTCGCTGTCCAGTCCCAGATAGCTCAGCACCTTGAGGGTATTCACAAAGTCGGGATGGAGGGCGTACTTGAAGTCCACGTATTTGCACCCTTTTGCGCGGCCAATCGTCTCGCCAAGAGTGGTCGCTTCTTCGTGCTCCACGTTGTAGCAGTCCAGCCAGCCGATCGGCTCGGGGAATTCGAACTCCTCTTTGTTGGCAAAGGGAGTAGGCAAGTATTGTTCACCCTTGTCAGCCGTCCAGAAGTTCGGTTTGGCCAAACACTCCTGAATGGCTGTCTGCGGACTGAAGAAGGAGCAGAAGCCGTCGTAGTCGACGACGGAATTGTCGCCGTCGCGAATCAAAATCTCATCGACTTCGTCCAACTGATCCACAGCGTACCGCGCCGCGATGTTGGAGAAGCCGGGATCGCACCCAAGCCCCATGATTCCGAGAATGCCTGCCGCTTTGAATTTATCGGTCCAGGCTAGCTGCTTGCGGAGCCATTGCGGGCCGCTGGAAGCCGTGTCGATATAATGGGTTTTCGTGTTCAGGCACGCTTTCATCACTTCAAAGTTGTTTTCCGGCAAGCCGATATGCAGCAGTACGTCAATGTCAGTCAAAATAGATTGGACGCTCGATACATCGCGTGCGTCGACACGTTTTACCTGGATTTCCACATCCGTCTCCCGGCGCAGCTCGGCAGCCAGCTCTTCAGCCGGGCCGATCGATATATCTGCCAGCACCAGTTTTTGCAAATACTTCGATTTCACGATTTCACACGCGCTTACTTGTCCTACACCGCCAACTCCTAAAATAGCGACTCGCATAGAGTCCTCCTTCCATTTTTGGAAAACGTTCTATCTTCGCATTCGAAACAGCCATTTCTGCAAATGCAGATCGATCGTAGCAGGAAATACCGCGACTTGTGTCGCAACATCGATTGGTTCACGCGGACGAAGTCTCATCCAAACACCCTCCTTCTGCACACGGGCAGATCATAGTAGAAACCGAAGCTAAGTGGGACGATCGTGGATCAAAACAGGCAGCAGCCTACTCAAAAAAAGCACCTCCTTCCTGCTGAAAAAGTCAGAGTGGAGCGTCTTTTATTCATGTATATTCGACGCACCCGACGTCCCATGCGAATGGAAAAAGGGAATTATACTCTGACTTTTCTGAAAATATATGCAAGAATGATACCAAATGACCGGCTGCTTCCTGTGCAGTATGAAGGAGCATCGGCAGTACCATTATTCTCACTATTGAGAAAGCAAAAACCAAAACAAAGTGCTGGAAATGTCTGTTGGTGCGCCATCACCTGCATGAGAACACCTTATTA
The DNA here is from genome assembly GCF_037964015.1 of Brevibacillus sp. FSL K6-6036. Taxonomy (NCBI): domain Bacteria; kingdom Bacillati; phylum Bacillota; class Bacilli; order Caryophanales; family Paenibacillaceae; genus Brevibacillus; species Brevibacillus sp. FSL K6-6036. The sequence goes on along the minus strand of NZ_CP150173.1, from coordinate 3,160,447 downwards.
AAAATGAGAAACCTTTCTTTTCAAAAATGAAAGGAATCGTCCGAAGATGAAATGTCGGAAATATCTGGTTAACGGCTCAAACCGAATTCCTTACAATGTTGCCAACAGGAAAATACTGTTCTTATCCAGAGAGGCGGAGGGACTGGCCCGATGAAGCCCGGCAACCGTCACGCAGTTTGTGACAAGGTGCCAATTCCTGCAGGACTGATGACAGTCTTGACAGATAAGAAGCGGGAGTACGTCCATTCCGGATGCCAACCTTCTTCTTAACGGGAGAAGGTTTTTTATTTGTATGATCAAATGTTTTTGAGTTATCGCAACTTCATAACTTCTTTCTTATCCAGAGAGGTGGAGGGACTGGCCCGATGAAGCCCGGCAACCGTCACGCAGTTTGTGGCAAGGTGCCAATTCCTGCAAGACAGCAGCAGTATGTCTTGGCAGATGAGAAGGAGGCCCCCTGTAGCTCGCGAGCCTTCTTCTTAAACGGAAGAAGGCCTTTTTTATGTTTGAAATGAGAAAAAGAGGTGGAGTACATGAGTGCAAGTGTGGTAAAAGTAGGATTGCTTGGCGTAGGGACGGTGGGGGGCGGCGTCTTGAAAACGATCCGCTCTCAGCAGCAAAAGCTGTCGGACAGGTTGGGCAGACGTGTCGAGGTGGTCAAGGCGCTGGTCCGCAATGCGGAAAAGCAGCGGTCTGTACCGATTGAGAACAATCTGATCACGACCCGGTTTGAAGAAGTGCTGGCGTCGGACGTGGACATCGTCGTCGAGGTGATGGGCGGCGTCGAGCCGACATACGGCTATGTCCGTGCACTGATTGAAAAGGGCTGTCACATCGTCACCGCGAACAAGGAGCTGCTTGCCAAGCACGGAACGGAGCTGGTGCGGCTAGCCAATCGGCACGGCGTTCAGCTCGCGTACGAGGCCAGCGTAGCCGGAGGGATTCCGATTCTCGGCGTGCTGCGCCAGTTTCTCCGGACTAATGACATCGTATCGGTCAGCGGCATTTTAAACGGGACGACGAATTACATCCTGACGCGGATGGAACAGGAAAAGCTTCCCTACGCCGAAGTGCTGAAGCAGGCGCAGGAGCTGGGCTACGCCGAAGCGGACCCTGCCTCGGACGTAGAGGGCTGGGATGCCTTGTACAAAACGTACATCCTCGCCCAGCTCGTATTTGGTGAATCGCTGCCGCTGCATGCAGCCGAGAGGCAGGGGATTGAAAAGCTGCATCTCGGACAGATCGGCCTCGCCCGCGAATTGGGGTACCGGATCAAGCTGCTGGCCAAGGCTTCCAAGGCCGGGGGCGGTCTACAGCTTTCCGTCCGTCCAACGCTTCTGCCGCTGGATCACCCACTCGCGCAGGTGCAGGATGCCTACAACGCCGTGCAGGTGTCGGGCAATATCGTCGGCGACCTTTTGTTCATGGGCAAAGGGGCAGGCGAGCTTCCGACAGCAAGCGCTGTGGTGGAGGATCTGGCCTATTTGCTGACCCAGCGCTTCACTCCTCAGCCGGTCTGGCAGGAAAGCGAGCCGGCAGGCAATCGGGAAGCCGGGGAGAAGCGGTGCTTTTGCTATCTGGAAAGTAAAGCGTTGCGGGGAACGCCTGATCAAGTCACGCATTTTTTGGATCGGGCAGGAGTTCTCGTGGAAAAACAGCGAATACAATATGACTGGGCGAGCGTCTTGCGCATCGGCATGATTGCCAGCGGTTTTGCAGAGGAGCACAAGAAGGCGCTGCACCGCGATTTCGGCATCAGGGCGGAAGTGTTTCCCGTGTTGTGAGCGGAGACGGCCCAATGCTTCGGGATATAGACCGCATCCGGTTTCACCCCTAATAGAGGAGAAAAAGGGTGCCCATATCCCGCGGTAGAAGGAGGAAGCTCATGGATAAAAAGTATGTGCTCGCAATCGATCAGGGGACGACCAGTTCCCGGGCCATCTTGTTCGACAAGCAAGGAAGCATCGTCGGGATGGCCCAGAAAGAATTTCCCCAGCTCTTTCCCCAGCCAGGATGGGTAGAGCACAATGCCCTGGACATCTGGTCATCGGTCGTCGGCGTAATCGGCGAGGTTTTGGCCAGCCACAATGTTTCGGCGCAGGAAGTGGCAGCCATCGGGATCACCAATCAACGCGAGACGACCGTGGTGTGGAACAAGCATACCGGAGTGCCCATCTATCACGCAATTGTCTGGCAGTCGAGACAGACAGCGGGAATTTGCGAAGAGCTCAAAAGCAAGGGATACGACCCATTGTTTCGGGATACGACCGGTCTGCTGATCGATGCTTACTTTTCGGGCACAAAAGTAAAATGGATTCTCGACCATGTGGAAGGCGCCCGCGCTTTGGCGGAGCAGGGCGACCTCCTGTTCGGAACGATTGACACGTGGCTGATCTGGAAGCTGTCCGGCGGCCGGGCGCATGTGACCGACTATACCAACGCGTCGCGCACACTCATGTACAATATTTTTGATTTGAAGTGGGACGATGAGCTGCTGGCTCTGCTCGATGTCCCGCGTGCGATGCTGCCTGAGGTGAGAAGCAGCTCGGAGGTGTATGCGGTAACCGACAAGGATTTGTTCTTTGGCGTCGAGGTTCCGATCTCGGGGGCTGCAGGAGACCAGCAGGCCGCTTTGTTCGGGCAAGCCTGCTTCGAGCGGGGCATGGCCAAAAATACATACGGCACCGGCTGTTTTTTGCTGATGAACACCGGAGAACAAGCCGTTCGCTCCGAGCATGGCTTGCTGACGACGATCGCCTGGGGCCTTGGCGGAAAAGTGGAGTACGCGCTGGAAGGGAGCATTTTTGTCGCAGGCTCTGCAATCCAATGGCTGCGGGATGGCCTGCGCATGCTCAAAACCTCGGCAGACAGCGAACGCTACGCAACGGCCGTGTCATCCACCGAAGGCGTCTATGTCGTCCCGGCTTTTGTGGGCTTGGGCACTCCTTACTGGAACAGCGAGGTCCGCGGCGCGATTTTTGGACTGACCCGGGGAACCAAAAAAGAGCATTTCATCCGGGCCACACTGGAGTCGCTGGCGTACCAAACCAGAGACGTGGTGGCAGCCATGGAAGCAGATGCCGGCATTCCGCTGAGCAAGCTTCGCGTAGACGGCGGTGCCGTAGCGAATCACTTCCTGATGCAATTTCAAAGCGATATTCTCGGTGTCACCGTCGAGCGTCCGCGCGTACATGAAACGACGGCGCTCGGTGCCGCCTATTTGGCCGGGTTGGGCATCGGTTTTTGGAAAAGCAAAGAGGAGATTTCGCACAATTGGCAGGTTGAGCGCTCATTCGAGGCGAGACTGGAAGAGACGGAGCGCAGCAGGCTATATGCCGGTTGGCAAAAGGCTGTCCGGGCTGCGGCAGCATTTGTGTAAGCATTTTCATTGACAGTTATTGAAAACTATGGTTATACTTTAGAAAAGTTGATCGTGCAGCACGAAAACATACGGAAATACGGTTAGGCGGAGAAAACGGAGAAAACCCTTACCAGTAAACACATTCCTTTTAAGGGGAGGAGTGTGTTTATATACGTAAGGGTTTTCTTTTTCTTCATTATCGTCAAACCTATTCGATCAACAGAAAAATGAACACGAATAGAAAGAGGGGTCTGACAAATGGTGAAAAAGTGGCTGAATGTCGTAGCGACCGCGGCGTTGTTGTCGACGGTGGCAGTAGCGGGGTGTTCCTCGGGGGATACGGGCTCATCCAGTACGGGCCAAGGAGAAGCTGGCGGGGGTTCGGGTGCCGCAAAAGAACTGGGTCAAATTGCACTCTACTCGCCTGAGACACCTGATATGACCAAAGAAATTGGTCAGAATTTTGAAAAGGCTTTCAAGGGCTCGACCGTTAACATTCAGTACGCCGGCACCAACGTTCTGGTGAACAAGATGATTGCCGAAAAGGACAATCCGATGGGGGATGTCTGGTATGGCGGAGGCGGTTTCCTGCCGTTTGAGTCGGCGAAGGACAAGGATATTATTACGGCCTATACGCCTGAAGCGATCAAGGATTGGCCGGAAGTGCGCGACGGGATCAAAATCCGCGACAAGGATTGGAAATGGATCGGAGCAGAGGTGTTCGTCCTCGGGTTTGTTTACAATACCGACCTGGTAAAACCGGAAGAAGCGCCGAAAACATGGGACGACCTCTTGGACCCGAAATGGAAAGGCAAGCTCCAAATGCCGAACCCGGCAGCATCCGGAACAGCCACGCTTACGGTTCTGAGCCAACTGATGGAGCGCGGGGAGGAACCAGGCTGGGAGTACTTCAAAAAATTGGTCGATCAGATGAGCGCGATGCCTGACTCCGGCTCGGCGCCCGGAAAAGCGGTAGCCAAAGGCGAAGCCCATGTCGCGATCGCATTTGACTTCATGGCATACGAAATGAAGGCAAAGGGGGAAAAGGTGGACTTTATCGTTCCTGAGAAAACTCCTGTCATCGTCAACCCGGTATCTCTTGTCCAGGATGGACCGAACCCTGACGGCGGCAAAGCGCTGATCGACTACCTGTTGTCCAAGGAAGGACAGCAAACGCTTGCCAACTGGTACCATATCCCGATTTCCAAAGAGGTTGAATCGAAAACGCCGCTCACGCTGGAAAAGGTCATCCCGCATGCACAGGAGCTCGACGTAGATTGGGTCGTGCAAAACTACGACCGCGTACGCAACGAATGGCGGCAAAAATTCCAATAAGGAGGTTCTTCCATGGGGTCGGTCAGAATTGAGAACTTGCACAAATCGTTTAACGGAATCGCCGCATTGGAAGACGTCAGTCTGGACATTCGGGAGGGCGAGTTCTTCGCCCTTCTCGGCCCGTCCGGCTGCGGAAAAACGACGACTATGAGCTGCGTGGCCGGGTTTGAAAGTCCCACATCCGGCAAAATTTTTATCGGGGACCGCGATGTCAGCAACGTCCCCGCCAACCAGCGCAATTGCGGAATGGTTTTTCAAAGCTATGCGCTGTTCCCTCATTTGAATGTATTTGAAAATGTCGCCTACAGCCTGCAGGTGCGCCGTTTCTACCAAGGCGGCTTCGGCACCAAGCTCGCAGTCCTCGGCAATATGCTCAATCGGAAATTGGGCAGGGTGGACAAAGAGACAGAAAAAAAGGTGAGAGATGCACTGGATTTCGTAGAGTTGGGTCATTTGGCCGACAGGCTGCCAGGACAGCTTTCCGGCGGCCAGCAGCAGCGGGTGGCGCTGGCTCGGGCCTTGATCATGGAGCCGGCTGTGCTGTTGATGGATGAACCGCTCTCCAACCTGGACAAAAAGCTGCGCAACAGCATGCGGGTCACGATCCGCCGGATTCAGCAAAAAGTAGGAATTACGACGATCTTTGTCACACACGATCAGGAAGAGGCCATGAGCATGGCTGACCGGGTCGCAGTTATGCAGGGAGGCAAGCTGGTGCAGGTGGACACGCCCACCGCGCTGTACAGCAATCCGGGCTCCACTTTTGTAGCGGATTTCGTAGGCTCGTCCAATATTTTCAAGGGCAAGGTAAAAGGAACGGAGGCAAGCGGTACAGTCATTCAGCTTGAAGGCGGGCAACTGCTCACATCGGCTTTTTCCGCGAAACGTGAAGATGTAGAGGTAATCATTCGCCCTGAAAGCATTCGCCTGGCTGCCGGAGAACCGGTCGATGCAGGTGATAAATCGATAGAGGGTACCATCACCATGTCTACCTACCTTGGACCCAGCATTCGCTATGACGTACAGGTCGGAAACATGCAGATCGAAGTGGACAAGACGTTTGAAGCAGGAACGCCGCTGCTTCCGCCAGGCACAAAGGTCTATCTTTCCATCGATCCTCATCTAGTGGTGATCCTATGAAAAAGCGATTTCTCGAATCATTGAGCGGGTTTACGGTCCTGAAATGGTTTATCTACTTGTTCTTCTTCCTGTTTCTCCTGGTTCCGTTGTTCTCGATTTTGCTCGTCAGCTTTACCGGCCAGCCGATCAACCTGTTCGGCAGCCTGGTCAGCCAAAAAACGCTGGCAAAGACAATCGAGAAGCTGTCCAATGTGTCTCTGGAGGCCTACTCCTCGCTGTTTGAGGGCAAGGGCTACTTTGATGCCCTCCTGAACAGCCTGAAGCTGAGTACCGGAGTAGCACTGCTTGTGACCATCGTTGTCATTCCGATTGCGTACGCCTTTGCGCGGACGAAAATGCCGTTCAAAGGACTTTTTGCCACACTGTGTACAATTCCTCTGGTCGTACCCACGTTTATTTCGTCCTATGCTTTCATGCTGATGTTCGGAAAAACGGGGTGGGTCAATCACATCTACCAAGCATTGGGCGGGGAAGGCGTGCTTTTTGACATCCAGTCGATGCTCGGGATTGTGCTCGTACAGGTCTTCTACTTCTTTCCTTACGCCCTGTGGCCGATGGTGGCAGCCTTCAAGATCAGCGACCTGACCTTGGAAGAAGCGTCGCAAAACCTCGGTGCCCATAGTTGGTACACGTTTATGCGAGTGACCTTGCCGCTGGCGATGCCGGGGATCGTTTCGAGCATGCTGCTGATTTTTACCGTCAGCTTTTCCGACTTCGGGACACCGATTATTTTGGCGCCAAAAGATCTCAACCTGATCGTGGTCGAAGCGTATCGGGAGATGGCCGGCTTCTTCAACTGGGCAGGTTCCGCGGTATTGACCGTCATCATGCTCCTGGTCGCAGCCTTCTTCTTCTGGCTCCAGCGCCTCGTGATCAAGGGAAAGGAATACGGCACGATCTCGGGAAAACCGACTCGCCAAAAAATGAACGATCACAAGGGCGTAGTCTCCGTACTGACCACCTACTCCTTTTTGGTCGTACTGATTCCCGTACTCGGTGTCGCATCCATCTTCCTGTCGTCGCTCGCGACTACATGGGGACGTCACGCATTGCCGGACGGCTATACGCTCAGCCACTATCTGACGATTTTCAGCACGTCGCATAAAAATATTCTAAACAGTCTGGTTCTTGCCGGCGGAGCGCTGGTCCTGAGCGTGGTGATTGCCACCTTCGTCTCCTACTTTGTCGTGCGTCGCAACTCCGGGGGACTTGATTTTATCTCGTCCATTCCGCTGATCGTACCGGGCATCTCGCTGGGAATCGCGCTTATCCAAACGTTTAATACCGCTCCGTTGAAGCTTACGGGAACAGCGATCTTGCTCATCATCGCCTATACGATCAGGCGAATGCCGTACATGATCCGCTCGACGATGAGCTCGATGATGGCGATTCGCAAGGATATCGAAGAGGCAGCGGTAAATATGGGGGCATCCAACCTGCTCGCCGCCGTGACCGTGATCGGACCGCTGATGCTGCCCGGCATTGCAGCGGGTGCTATCCTCGTATTCGTAACGGTGATCAAGGAAACGAGCATTTCCCTGCTTCTGGCCCCGACAGATTGGGCGCCGATGAGCCTGGCGGTATTCCAAAACCTGCTGCGGGGTGAATACTACACCGCGTCAGCGATGGCGATTCTGATCATTGCGATCGTCATTGTCCTGCAGTACCTGGCGAAAAAATTGACCAAGGATCAACTGTACTAAGGAGGAAAGGCAGTGAAGGGGTTTATCTTCGACCTCGACGGTACGGTGTATCTCGGAGACCGCCTGATCGAGGGAGCAGCAGAAGCGATTCAGGAACTAAGGAACCGCGGGGACAAGGTCGTGTTTCTGTCCAACAAACCGATCGCGACCCGTCAATCCTACGCGGAAAAGCTGACCAAAATGGGAATTCCCACCACAGTGGAGGATGTGCTGAACTCATCCTTGATCGCAGCCAGATACCTTCAGCAAGTGATGACTCCGACAGATAAAGTACTGGTGATCGGCGAGCAGCCGATTCGAGACGAGCTGCGCGCGCACGGCATACAGATGAGCGAAGACCCGAATGAAGTGTCTTATGTCGTTCTCTCTTGGGATCGCCAGTTCACGTATGACGGATTAAACGACTTGTATCAAGCCGCCATTCGCGGGGCCAAGGTGATCGCGTCCAACCCGGATCGCACCTGCCCGCTGGAGGATGGCCAAATACCCGATACCGGGGCCTTCATCGGGGCACTGGAAGGCGCGACGGGAAGACCGATTGATCTGGTGGTCGGGAAGCCTTCTCCGATAGCAGCCGAAGCGGCCGTACGTCACCTCGGTCTGGACTACCATGCTTGCTACATGGTAGGGGATCGGCTGGAAACGGACATCAAAATGGGGAACGATACAGGCATGAACTCCGTTTTGGTCTTGACCGGAATTTCGACCAGGGAAATGGCCGAGCAAAGCGAATACAATCCGCGGTACATTTTAAACAGTATTAAAGAAATTGTGAATCTTTAGACATGCGATGCTATAATGGGAGCAACCAAGCACCATATGGAGGTAGCGGATGTATCCTATTGTAGATCTGGTCGAGTATGAAACCATTGCTGCCGTCCAATCCGAAGCCGATTTGGATGACGCACTCAGAAGCAATGTCAATATCATCTTTCTGTTGACCGGCTCCATTTTTAACATTCAGGAGCTTGTCGACAGAAGCAAAGCAGCAGGCAAACAGGTGTTTCTGCATATGGAATTTATCGAGGGGATCGCACCGGACAAGAGCGGGGTTGCCTATGTGGCAAGAAACATCGCCCCTACCGGTATTATTTCCACGCGAAGCAACCTGATCCGAGTTGCCAAGGAAATGGATCTGATGGCGATTCAGCGGATATTTTTAATTGACCGAAATGCGGTAGTCAAAGGAATCAGGGTAGTTGAGCAGAGCGCCCCCGATGCTGTCGAGATCATGCCGGGTGTGATGCCCAGAGTCATCCGGGAAATGACCGAGCTCACTCCGCTGCCGATCATCGCGGGCGGCCTGATCGGAACCAGGCAGGAAATCGACGAGGCACTGGCGGCTGGCGCCCTGGCCGTGTCGGTCGGAACAAAAGAATTTTGGTTTTCACCTGAATAGGAAAAAGGGAAGAGATGAGGAGATACCCCTTTGGAAAGACGGCATGTCTGCATGGCAGGCCGATCTTTTCATGGGGGTTTTTTCGTTGATCAAAAACATCCGGCACGAAGCCGGAGAGGAGGCAACCAGTGGGTAACCGATTTTCAGCACGGACCAGACAGGAACTTCTGCAGCAAATGTCCACAGATACGCTTGACCTGCTCGTCATCGGTGGAGGCATTACCGGTGCCGGCATTGCGCTTGATGCGAGCAAACGCGGACTGAAGGTAGGCTTGTTGGAAATGAACGACTTTGGTTCTGGCACGAGCAGCCGGTCGACCAAGCTGATTCACGGAGGTCTGCGGTATTTAAAGCAAGGGGAAGTGCGGCTGGTTCAGGAGGTGGGACGAGAGCGGGCCATTCTGTACAAAAATGCCCCTCATCTGGTGATCCCTGCACCGATGCTTTTGCCGATCTACAAGGGAGGGACCTACGGCTACCTGGCTTCGTCTGTCGGCTTGTACGTGTACGACTGGCTCGCCGGAGTGGCGCGGAAGGAACGGCGCAAGATGCTGGGGAGAAAGGAAACACTCTCGCGGGAGCCGCTGCTCAAAACGGAAGGGTTAAAAGGCGCGGGCCTGTATTTTGAGTATCGGACGGATGACGCCCGCCTGACGCTTGACATCATGAAAACAGCTGTCGGATTGGGCGCAACGGCCGTTAACTACGCGAAGGCTGAACAATTTTTGTACGACAACGGCATGTTGAAGGGGGCGCTCATCACAGACCGGTTAACAGGCAAGAGCTACCCGATCCATGCCAAATATGTCGTCAATGCGACGGGGCCATGGGTGGATGGCGTACGGCAAGTGGACGGCTCCCTGCAAGGCAAACGGCTCTATTTGACAAAAGGTGTTCACCTGGTCGTATCGGCGGACAGATTGCCGGTCAAGCAGGCCGCCTATTTTGATACGCCGGATGGACGGATGGTTTTTGTCATTCCCAGAGGAAGGATCACGTACATCGGCACAACGGATACGGCCTACGAGCATTCCATTGACCATCCGCGCACGACAGAAGAGGACCGGGATTATTTGCTCCGTGCCGTAAACAGCATGTTCCCGTCCGTCAGGCTGGAGCCGGCAGATGTCCACTCCAATTGGGCCGGGCTTCGTCCGCTCATTTACGAGGAAGGAAAGGGACCGTCGGAATTATCCCGCAAGGATGAAATTTTTCACTCGCCTACCGGATTGATCACCATCGCTGGCGGCAAGCTGACGGGCTTTCGCAAGATGGCGGAAAAAGTGGTCGACACGATCGCCCACAAGCTGAAGGAGAATGAAGGCAAGGAGTACCCGGCTTGCTCCACCGACCGCATTGTCATCAGCGGAGGGGAACACCATGGATATGAAAAGTACGGGGATTGGAAAAAAGAGATGCTTCGACAGGGAATCGAGCTGGGAGTAGAAACGGAGATAGCGCAGGAGTGGATCGATACTTTCGGTAGCAACACATTGAGCATTTACAAGCGGATTTCCGAGGGCTCACCCACCCGGGAACAATTGCTGGCGGCACAGATCAAGTATGCAATCGAGGAAGAAATGACCGTCCAGGCCGTTGATTTCCTCCGACTGCGTACGGGATGGACCTATTTTCAACTGCACAAGGCCGAGGAGCTAAGAGAGCTTGTCGTCCGGCTGATGGCACAGGAGCTGGGCTGGAGCGCTGCAGAGGCAGCTCGCCAGAATGCCGAAGCGCAAAACTACCTGCATTCGCTGAAAAATCTCCCGCGAAATGAGCAGGACCTATCCGATCATGTTGGGGAATCAATTGACTTTTCCCAAAAATCAGGTACTATTTTTTGAAACGATCATTATGAGGACGTTCAAGAAAAGAGGGCGGATAGGATGAAACTTTCGTTTGATCACCTCGTTCACTTTCTTTACAGACCACCCCTGGAGGCTTCTGATCGGCTGAAAAAGGCGGGCTTTCATACTGTAGCGGGGGGACGGCATGAATCGTGGGGGACTTACAACAGCCTCAGCTATTTCGGCTTATCCTACGTGGAGTTTCTCGCCGTAGAATTTCCCGATATTGCCGCGAGTGCAGAGAATCCGCTCGTCCGGCAATTGGTTGCCGAGGCGACAGTCGGCGAAGGAATGGGGCAGCTTGCCTTTCGCACAGATGAGATCGAGCGGTGGGCAGAGCGCTTTGAACAGCGCGGATACCAGGTGACAGGGCCGTTGCCTGGCAGCAGAAAGCGGGAGGACGGCACGTTCATTCAGTGGAAAATGCTTTTTGCCGAGGGGGCCGAAAAGCAGCGCCGCATTCCCTTTCTGATCCAATGGGATGAGTCAGATGAAGCCAGAGTGAATGACTTGACCAGACGAGGGATGATCGCCCCGCATGAAAACGGCTCACAAGAAATCGCATACATTGCGCTTGCTACCGGCAATTTGGACGAAGCGGCCCGCGACTGGCAGGAGTGGCTCGGTCTTGTGGCAGGCGAAGAATTTGCGGACGAACGGCTGCAAGCCAAATGCCGGCGCATCCAATGCGACGGGGCCGATCTGCTGCTCTGTCAACCGATGGGAGCCGGTGTCACCAGGGATGCGTTGTCCACCAGAGGGGAACGTCCCTTTCTCATCCGTTTTGCAGGTCCCGGCTCCAGCGTGCACAGCGCAGGAATTTTCGGCGGCAACTACGAGTGGTCGTCCATTTGATGCGAAAAAGAGCAGTTCCCTGGTTTTCCGCAGGGGACTGCTCTTGTTTTTTTGGAAGCACGTGTTTTGTTACGATTCCCGGACAGGATTTTTGGTAAATTGGCGATACATGTAGAGCATCGCCAGTCGCCACGGAACGATCATGCCATACGCCAAGACGAAGAACAGGCCGGCTGTCTGCATGACTGAAAACGAGTCGTTGACCCACAGCTTGATCACGGTCCGGATAACGAGCAACGCCAAAAGAATCATAAAAAACGCTTTGGATCGTTTCAAATATACGTCCTGCCCGACAATTTCAAAACGGGACGTCATAATCAACGGAATGGAAAGAATCATCCCTGCACCAAATGCAATCACGTGGTAGATCAGCGGTGTTGCCGTTTCCGGAAAGTGAAACATGGCAAAACCGGTTGACATGAACAATGGCGGCAGGATTATCCGGCGTGCGGAGACCGGCTTTTTCTGTCCGCGGAGTCGCAGAAAGATAACCGCGGTAGCCATGAGTAACGGGATAAGCATCCCGAGAGCGGTCGTTGACAGGATGTGCATGGAAATGCTCCTCCTTACTCCATGATGGTACTAGTTTACACCATTTTTTAAAAAAGAGGAAAGCGCTCTTTTCCATTTCTGCAAGCAATCGCAGTCAGACGGGTGTCAGGCGACTGCAGGCTCATCCGTCTCGCGGACGTCGAGTTTGTGCTTCTTGCTATACACCATCGTCAGCGCGGCCATCAGCAGCGTAACGGAGCCGATCCCGAGCATGTAACCGGAGACGCCGAACAGATCGAGGCAAATCCCGGTCGTTCCCAAAGCGACGAGAAAGAACCCGCGGTCAAGCATCCCTTTGAAGGAGAAGAACCGGCCTTGCTGGTGCTCTGGCAGCCGGCGCTGAAAAATCGTCGTGGTCACGGGGAAAAAGAAAGCGACGGTAAAGCCAAAGACGCCAAATGAAGCCAAGACCATGAACCGGCTGTCTGCAAACGACATGCCGTACTGCGAAAGGGCAAAAAAGAACAGCAAAACAGTGGATGCGGCGATCAGGTTGCGTCCGCCAATCCAACGCTTGGCAAGGAGTCCGCCCGCCAAAATGCTCATGCCCTCTACCGTATAAATCCAGCCCATCAGCTCGGGACTTTGCTGGATTTCGCTGAAATTGAGCACGAGCAGGTTAAAGCCGCCGAGAAACAGCGTAATCAGGCCTGTGTTGAGCAAGGCAACCATCAGCGCAGGGTCTTTCTTCGTCACGGTCAGCACCTCGCGGAATTCCACCTTTTCCTGTCGCTTGCGGGAATCGACTGCGGGGATACGCAAAAATCTGGTGACAAAGGCCAGAGCCAGATAAGCCGCGAGCGAAAACAGGTAGAGCTGGGATAAATCCATGTTCGCGACGAGTATGCCGCCTACGGCTGTTCCGCCAATCCGTGACAATGTCGAGAGGTTGAGGTAGACGCTGTTTGCCTTCAACAAGTCAGCCGGACTGAGGATGGCTGGCAGGGAAGACTGCACGGTCGGAAAATAAAAAGCGGCAGAGACCTGCATGATGACCAGAGAGACGACCATCCATGAAAGGGAGCCGTAGTAGATCGCAGGGAGCATGCATATCGGACTGAGACAACGCACGAGGCTCGCATAAAGCATGATCTTTCCTTTGTCGTAACGGTCGATCATGACGCCGGCTTTTGGTGACAAGAGAATGCTGACGATCAGTCCGCTCATCAGAATCAATCCCTTGACCGTGTCGGAAGGGATCATGTGCTGCATGAACTGGAGGTTGGCGATAATGGAAATCCACATACCGGCACCAGCGATCACTTCTCCGGTCATTAGGAGGAGAAAGGTACGATTTCGCCACAACATCTAAGCCACTCCTTCTGCCTATTCAAAATTTTTTTATTAATTGGATTCACACAGTATAGCATTTGCCCAAAATTTTGTATATTGATTCCCGGCTGTCGTATGCGCGACGGAAAATGGGGAACCCTATATTTGTCAAAAGGGAAAAGGGTGTTCCTCTGTGAAACGAAAGCGAGCTTTGCTCTTATTGGTGGCTTACGGTTTTTCAGCTACCTTGGCGATATTTTACGGATTGGTGGAAAAACGCAGCCTGTTTGCCACCTTTCTCTTGTTTCACTTGCTCGTTTGTCTGTTGGTGCCGCTGTTTCACGGCATGTGGGAAGAAAAGCTGTCCGCACAGTGGAAGCGGGCATGGGTGCCCTTTGATCAAAAAGGAATGCTATACGGTCTGGGCCTAGGAGCGATGCTCATGACGGGAGTGATGGCGGGGACCTGGCTCTTGATCAGCGGGGGAATAGTGAACGCCAGTCACGTCAAATACACGCTAAATGATTGGGGAGTGACACCTGACTGGCTTCTCCCGTTTTCCCTGTATTTGGTCGTTGTCAATTCCTTGTTGGAGGAGCTGCTCTGGCGCGGCTTTGTTCTGGAGCGTCTGCTGGATGCGCTGGCCCGGCCTGTCGCTGTGCTGATAAGCGGTTTTTTTTACTGCTTGTATCATCTCGTCGTCGGAGTCATTTTGTTTGGATTGTTATGGGGAGTGCTGATCACGGGACTTGTGTTTGGAACGGGCCTTTTGTGGGGCTGGCTGAGAGGATTGTTACCGACCGTTTACGCGACCTGGCTGAGCCACCTCATGGCCGATTTGGGGATCATTCTCGCACTGCACATCTGGGTTTACTGAATTGACCATAGGAGGGTGCCGAATGCTCAAGGATTATGAAGAACAACGGCTGCGGAAAAGGCTGCTCTCGGCTCTCAGACAAAACGGAGAACAGCCTTTGCTTTATTTTGATACATATGGATATACGCCTGTGAATGCCTTGCTGGCCTACATCCGCACGTTAAAAGGCTGCAGCGGTGTCACCCTGAACGACATCCGGCAAGTGGTCGATCACGATCCGGAGCACCGGATCGACTGGGATGGCGGAGCGTTGATCCGCGCTACGTACGGGTTTTTGCCAGGTCCGAAAAAATGGGGCGAGGAGGTGGAGCCGCCGCCGCAGCTGTTTTATGGTACGCATCGAAAGCTGATCCCGCAAATAGCCGAGGGAGGACTCCTGCCAATTGCAAACGAACATGTGCAGTTGGCTGCAAGCCCGGCCGATATCGGTGAGGAGCAAGGTACACTGGTCTTGCTTGCAGTCAGTGCCCACGATGCATGGCAGCAAAAGATACGCTTTTATCAAGGCTCGGAACGTTATTTTTTTGCCGAGGCCATTCCTGCTGCTTACTTATCCGCATCGGTGCTGCCTGAGCGCCGCTGACTGCGCTCATCGAGCCGGCGAAGCCTTTCGGCGATTACATCCGACCGGTCCCGCTGTGTATGTTTATGTAACAAAAATGTATTGAACAGATCGCTTTCGCTGTCAAAATGAAGGCCTCGTTCTTCGCAACGCTTCCGGCAATCGGCCAGCAAGGCCGGGTCGGCAATAGGCAATCGGATGCTGTGATAGGGACTGTTTTGCTTCATCTCAGCAAGGAGTTGGCTGAGCGTTTGGATGGTTGCATCCGGGTCCAGGCCAAGCGACTGGACGTCGGTCCTCTCTCTATTGAGGATCTTGATCGCGCTGTCCATCATTTTGATGGCTCCGGCAAAATTCCCTCTGCGCTGGTGGTAGAGCGACACGGCTACTTGAATCAAGCCGACCCAAACCGCCCTTCTTTCTCCGGGAGGGCTTTCTTTCCAATATTCCTCCAGAATTTCGTGGCATTCAAAATAATCCCGTTCGGCATGGAACTGTATCAGGTATTCCAGATAGGGTTGGGGGTACATAACGATGACCTCACTCTTTTGTTTTCCGTTTTCACTATGTACTATTATAGAGGAGGATACATACAGAAAACGAGGTGCAGGAAAGAAAATGACCAAAGAAGAAATTCTTGCCATTCTGGAAGAGAAGCAATTGACAGATGTGATTGAACTGATACAAGATGCGGAAACGGGTGATCTGGAGGAGCTGGAGCTGGTTGAGAGTCTGGGGCTTCTCTGGGACGAGACGCTGAACCGGGAAGTGCTCCAGCTGCTTGAGAGCATGGGGGTTTCGATTATTTACGTGACCGATGATGACGAAGAAGGCGAGGAAGACGAAGGCGCTGATTGATACATGAAGAAGAACCAACCTTCCGGTGGGGGTTGGTTCTTCTCTTTATTCTTTACTTTTGAGTCCAAACCCGATTCTTGTTCCGGGTGGGAGGAAATTTGTCGCCTTTCCCCAGTTCGATGATCATCGGGTCCTGGACACTCGCTCCAGTCTCCCCGATTTCCATGTATACGGCGTTTTTCGGAGACTTGTCTCCCTCGTGAAAACGGCTGCGCTCGCCCATCTATATTCCCCTCTTTCCATGCGATGTAATCGTCACGCTTAGTATTTCATACGGCAGCGTGGTTCATCCTGATTGTTCATGTTGACGATACATTCAGAATTGATTTACGATTGAAATTAAATGATATACGGGGAGGTTGCCACGTGCTTCGCCTGTCTTTGCAAAAGGATTCCAATGTTTCGTATCACGAACAATTGTACCAGCAGATCGCAGCGGCCATACGCAGCGGTGAATTGCCGCCTCATGCACAGCTCCCCACGGTTAGAGAACTGGCGGCACAGCTCAAGGTAAACTACAACACGATTCGCAGCGTGTACTTGCGGCTTCAACAGGAGGGCCTGGTCGACTCCAGGCAAGGAAGAGGAACGATTGTCAGCAATGTTGTCAATGATCCCCTGCTGACCCGCAACCCCGCCCATCTAGCTTTGCTGGCCAAAGAGACGATTCACAAAGTAAAGGCTATGGGGTATTCGATGGAGGAATTCACGCGGGTGCTTTCCGTAGTGATGCATGAGATCAATCAGTTTCCCGTCCTCTTCATCCGTTTTACAGAGCTGGAGCTGGCCGAATATTTGCGTTTGGTCCAATATCACTTGCCCAGTGCGATGGTGGAAGGGCGAACACTGGATGACTTTTGGGATTGGCTGGAGAAAGAAGGAGGACTATTGTGCCAGTATAAAGCGATTGTCACGCATCCTTCGGTCAGCGCCAGAGTGAAGCAGGCGTTGCCGCGCGAATCACCGCCGATTGTCAGTCTCGATTTCATTCCGGACCCGACTACCGTGATTCCTGCCATGGAGGCGTACCCGCGGCAAACCAAGGTAGGTCTCATTTGCGCAACCCTCCGTGGAGCCGAAGGAATGATCGCCGATCTGCATAATGCCGGTATTACCCACTTGGATTTGCGAACGATAGAAGCCAATTCCCCGGACGTATTCGAGCTGATAGCCCATTGCGACGTCGTTTACATCTCCAAACCGGGCTACATGACCCGGCCGCATCTCCTGACGCTGCCCAAGGTGAAGGAATTTCAGGAAATTCCTGACCACCACGGGATCAATGAGCTAAGGAAAATCGTCACCCAGTAAAAGCCAACGGAGATGAAAATTTCATGAAACAAGCGAGCTGGATGCTGCTGGGAGCCGTTTTTTTATGGGGCCTGACGGTCGTCCCGGTAAAATGGGCCATGGAAACATTGCACCCTTTTTCCCTGATGTGCATGAGACTTCTTACAGCCGGATTCATTCTTTTTTTCTTTGCCAAACGAAACGCCAAAGCAAGGCGTCATGCTGGCGCCCAGCAAGAAGGACTTATCATTCCCTGGAAGCGAATGGCCATGCTTTCATTTACCGGTGTCGCTGGATACTTTCTCTGCAATTTTTCCGGGATGTCTCTTACCAGCGGGGTGCACGCCAGCATGATCGCTGCGATGCTGCCGCTCTTTACACTCTCGCTCGCGGCTCTTTATTTAAAAGAGCGCGTTACAATCTCCCAGTGGCTCGGCCTGCTGATCGGAATGGCAGGCGTACTCATGATCACACTGCAATCTCAAAGCAAAGCCAGCTTCTCGGTTTTGGGGGATTTGCTCGTTTTGGCTGGCGAATTTGTTTTCGCGATCTATGTGATTCAACAAAAACGGCCCGCAGGGGAAGAGAAGATGCCGAGCGAATGGTTTACCTGCCTGACGCTTTTGATCGGAGGAATCATGGTGATTCCGTTCGCCCTGGCGGAGGTCTGGATGTACGGGCCCCCTGTTTTTAACGGAAAGACCTTTGCCTGCTTTCTCTTCCTGACGCTCGGCTGCACGGTTTGTGCCTATAGTTTGTGGAATCAGGCATTGAAGACAGTGTCCGCAGCCCGGGCAGGCATCTACCTGAATGCAACACCATTGATCAATGTGGCGACGGCTATTCTGTTTCTTCACGAACCTTTGACCGCAATGACTGTGCTGGGAGGTTTTCTCGTTCTCATCGGTGTGGCCTGGGCGGAGCGAAATAAACAAAGGAATTCCCCGGCGGAACCGTTTCTCGAGTCAAAAAGCCTCTAGCTAGGGCGGATGCTCATTTTCCCATTGAATAGATACATGTACCGTGCCGAAGCACTCCCCTCGACATATTTTGTAACTGTACCAAGTGAAGAGGGGGTGAAGCGAGTGAGCTGCGGATGCAAAAAGTCTTACGGCCATTGCTATCACAAACAATGCTGCAAAAAGAAATACTACAAGAAAAAATGCTATTACAAACCCGTTTATAAGTACGACTGCCATAGCTATAAAAAAGGGTATGGTGGCGGCTACGGTCACGACTCCTCTTCCTCCAGCGGTGGTTACGACAGCCGCTATTAACAGAAATAACATGCTTCCCATTTAAGCGGGAGCATGTGCTGACCGCCAGCGGTCATACCTCCAAATGTGAAAGAATGCGATCCGTCTTTCACCAAAAGCGCCGACAGAAGCTGTGTGTACACAGGTCTTCTGTCGGGCGCTTTTTTTTGTTGTCAGACTGTTTTATTTTTTGGAAAAAAGAGGATTGAAGGCATTCAAAACGAAATGAACATGGAAAGGGTTGGAAAGGAGCGGTCAAAGCCATGTTGACAGGGATTACGGTAGTCGATTTTTCGCGCCATCTTCCCGGACCGTTTTGCACCATGAGACTGGCTGACCTGGGAGCAGAAGTGATCAAGGTGGAGACGCATCCGTCCGGAGACCCTGGACGGGCAATGGGACCGAGAATCGGGGAGGCAAGAGCAATATTTCTTTCTACCAACCGAAATAAACAAAGCGTGGCACTCAATCTTCGTACGGGGAAAGGCAAAGAGCTGGCGTATGAGTTGGCCAGGCAGGCCGATGTAGTTGTCGAAAGCTTTCGGCCCGGAGTAATGAAGCTCTTGGGCCTTGACTACGAAAGACTTTCCAAAAGCCATCCCTCCATCATTTACTGCTCCCTTACCGGGTATGGACAGAGCGGCCCGATGCATCAGCTAGGCGGGCATGATCTCAACTTCCAGGCCGCAAGCGGACTCCTTGCTGCGATCCGCGGCGAGGACGGAAAACCGGTGGCTGCAGAGGTCCCGATTGCCGATTATGCGGGCGGCATGTACGCATCCGAGCAAATCTGCGCGGCATTGATCAGGCGGTACCAAACAGGCCAGGGAGCGTATCTGGACATTTCGTTGGTTGACGCATTGTCCTCCTGGATGGGCATGCACGTCCTTTGCGCCCAACATGCACGGGAAGAAGAGATGGCCCGGTTTTTTAAAGGTCGCCTTGCCTACCAGATCTTTGAAACAGCGGAAGGAAAGTACGTCGTTCTCGCGGCCCTCGAGGAAAAGTTCTGGCTCAATTTCTGCAGGGCAGTCGGCCGCGAGGATTGGGAAGACCTGTACGGGGCGGGGCTCGACGAACACCCGCATGTGTACGAAGAAATGAAAAAGCTTTTTCTATCAAGGACACAGCCCGAGTGGGGGGAACTGGGAAGCGAGGTGGACTGCTGCCTGACTCCCGTAGAGGAGATGGATACTGGATAGCGCTTTTATAAAAAACAGACAACTGACGTTTACGCTTGAAGCAGGAGAATACGGGGAGAGACTGCAGGTTCGCACCCGAGCCAGTCTTTCTGACAGGGACGAGCCGGTCCGGGACCTATCGCCTCCGCCAGGTTATGGAGCGAATACCCGCCAGGTACTGACGCAGAAGCTGGGGCTGTCGCTTGAAGAGTTGGCCCAATTGGGAAGGGACGGAGTCATTTTCGTTTGAATACTAGCATAAACGGAGGTTTTGTGAATGAATGACCAACAGACACTTCCTCTCTATACCGAGCTTCATGAGGGGGTTCTGACTATTGTGCTGAATCGTCCGCGCGTATTGAACGCGATGACGATCGAGATGTTTTCTCTCCTGAAAGATGCGATTTCCTTTGCGGCTACCAAGGAAGAAGTAAGAGTGGTGATCTTTCGGGGAGCAGGCGGAAATTTTTGTTCCGGCGCCGATTTAAGCGTGCTCAGCATGCTGAGTGAATCGGATCAAGCCCATCAGGCGCTGACCATCATCAACGACTTTCTGCTGCAATTGCATCACATGCCCAAACCTGTGATTGCTGTTGTGGAAGGCGCGGCGGTAGGAGCAGGACTAAACCTTGCTCTCCATGCGGATTTTGTCCTGGCTGCAAAGGAGGCCGTGCTTCAGGAACCGTTTGTCCATATCGGATTGACTACCGACTTTGGCGGCACGTATTTGTTGCCAAGGCTGGTCGGTATGGCCCAGGCAAAACGACTGGCTTTGCTGGGAGAAAAAATCAGCGGAAGCGAAGCCGAGAAGATAGGGTTGATCTACAAGGCAGTCGATGCAGCGGCTCTTGAACAAGAAGCAAACCAGCTTGCGAAAGTCCTGCTGCGGATGCCGAGGCTGGCGTGGGAGACCACCAAAATGGGATTGACAGCATGTCTGGAGCTCAACATGGAGGAGGCTCTAGCCTGGGAAAAACAGCAGCAGCCCAAACTGATCGCCCATCCAGAGTTTCAGACGGTCATCCGCCAGCGGCTGAAAAAAGAGTAAAGCGCCAAGAGAGTTTTTCATCAAAGAACGGGCCTTTCAGGGGAAATTATCCATTGAGAACAGGGCTAACCTATGGTAAAGTAAATAACAACAAGATCCTGCGATGTTCGTTAGGCTGTATATGTTTCTAACCTTATACGTATTTTCTGGGAGACAGAACTTCACGCGGATGTCAGGCCCACCTCCCTGTATGGGACGCATGGGAAGGCAAAAACGTGGACGGGTCGCCCACCTGTGTGAGCACAGGTTACAGAAACATTAGGTCGGACGGCAGAGCGGGGGATTTTTTTGTCCAAGCCTGGAAAGCAATTTCCATTCCTATGTGGCAAAAATTGTACATAAAAAACCTGAGGCCTTGTCGCTTCAGGTTTTTTTGTTATTCGTGATGTGGGACGCTATTGGTTTTTGGAGGAATTGGAGCCTCCTGAAAAGCTGCTGCCGCCGCCTCCGTTATTCCCGCCGGCCATGTTATGGCCTGCGCCTTGATTTTGCTGATCGCCATTGTTCACGATGGTCAGCGTCTGCTCCAGGTCCTTGCTGTCCTTTGCATCCTGGATGATTTGGTACATTTGCAGGAAGTTTGCTTTCTGGCCCTCGGGAATGCCTTTGATCCGAACAGTCAGCTCTTGGGGACCATTCTGCTGCTGATTGCCGCTGTTTCCCCCTTGGTCTTGACCGCCGCTGCTGTCGCCGGTTTGGTCCTCCAAAAAGCTGAGGAACATGGAGTCGTCCTGATCTCCGCTACCCTGCTGCTGTGATTGCTGTCCTTGTCCCTGCCCCTGTCCGCCTTGCTGCTGTCCACCTTGCTCAGGCTCGAACAGGACGCTAAATTCATTCAAGTCCGTCTGGATGATCCCGATGACGTTCATCCCGATCCTCCTTAGCTGTCAAAGTCGTGTATCAACCCGGGTGTCTGGAATGGTGGACACCGCGGTGCTGCAAGTAATTATGGTAGAAATACTCCACGATGGAGATGGCAAAAGCGGTTAAAAATATTCCCGAAAGACGGTAGGGCACTGCAAATAGGGCACAGCTCAGCCAGAGAAGGGCAAAGGCGAGCCCAAAATCGGCCGTACTGGCGAATGTGTTGTTTGTACGCGGAAGGATAAACAGATCCCCGGCCACATAAGAGATAAGACTGATGACTACGCTGGTGACGAGCGCAAATGAGAGTGACGTTCCCGACCACATTAGCCCCGGAACGGCAATAATCCCGTTTGAGAGGAGCTTTATCAAGATGCTCAAGAACGAACACCTCCTTTCATGCTCTTAGTATGATCCTAGGTAGTCTTGCTATTCGTATCGCGGAAATTCGATTTCAACCGACGCACGCTGTTCTCGTCAGGTGTGACATAAAGAGTGCGCTGCTGCTCGTAGATGACGAATCCGGGCTTGGCTCCGCTAGGTTTTTTCACATGCTTCACCAGTGTGTAATCGACCGGAACCTGACTGCCGTTTTGGGCTTTGCTGTAATAGGCGGCGAGCAGCGCTGCTTCTTTCAGTGTTTGTTCCGAGAAATCTCGCCCGCGGATCACGACGTGGGACCCGGGGATATCCTTGGTATGAAGCCATGTATCACCCGAGGACGCCAGCTTGTTGGTCAAGTATTCATTTTGCTTGTTGTTTTTGCCTACCAGGATTTCCACACCCTCTGAGGACGTATACGTATCCAGCTCGGGGCGGTGGTCTTTTTTCTTTTTGGCCTGACGCTTTTGCCTGTTGCGGATGTAGCCCTGCTCGGCCAGCTCTTCTCTGATCTCTTCCGTATCCTGTACAGTCGCATGCTCCAACTGAACGAGCAGGCCGTCGAGATAAACAATTTCTTCTTCAGCCTGCGCGATCTGTTCCGCTACAATGCCAAGACTGTTTTTGGCCTTGTTGTATCGTTTATAGTACGCCTGCAAGTTTTCCGAAGGTGTTTTTAGGGGATCGAGCGGGATGCGGACGACACCGCCATCCTCGTCGTACCAATTGACTGTTTCCAGCACGGTATCTCCGCGTTTCAGCAGATGCATATTGGCCGTGATCAATTCGCCGTAAAGGCGGTATTGCTCCGCTTCCTGGGCATCCACCAGGGTTTGCTCCAGCTTCTCGATTTTTTTGACGTTTTTGTTCCGTTCATTGGTTACGAAGCGGATCAGATCGTGAACCTTTTGCTTGACCGTATCCCGCTGTGCCTTTCCTTCAAAATAACCCTGCAGGCATTGGCTGACGGTGGGAAAGGAAGTGATGGCAGCATCTTGAAGATGTGTCAGGGAAACGACGTGAAAGTATGTTTTGTCTTTGGCCACGGCCAAATGAGGGACGTAGTCGTGTCGGGCAATGTCTTGCATCACTTGCGAAAACGCTTGCCACAATGCTTCGCGGGTCGGCAGGCCGGAGCGGTGAACGATTTCTTTTGCGAGCAGGGGACTCATCCCCGTAAATGTATCGACCAATTGCTTGTCGAAACGGCCGCCGTTCCAGTTAAACAGCGAGATAAACTCCTGCTGGGATACAAGCAGGGGATTTTTTTTGTCCTGACCGGGCGGAGCGACATACGTTTTGCCTGGAAGCACCTGCCGATACTGGCTGATGGCAAGAGTCACATGCAGCGCACTGTCCAGGATTACACCGGTCGCCGGGTCGAGCAGGATGATGTTGCTGTGTTTTCCCATGATCTCCATTACGATCCGCCTGCGCGTCGTATCGCCCAGCTCGTCGCGGGTACGGATATCCATATGGACGATCCGTTCCATATCGACCTGCTCAATCGATTCGATCAATCCGCCTTCGCAATGCTTTCGAAGGAGCATGCAAAACATCGGGGCCTCCATCGGATTGGTAAAATCCTCGGTAGTCAGATGGAGGCGGGGGTAGGTCGGGTTGGCAGAGAGCAGCAGCTTGCCCGTTTCCCCCTGCATTCGCAATTGCATGACAATATCGCTGTAATGGGGCTGGTGGATTTTGGCAATCCGCGCGCCCTCCCATCGCTTTAGTTCTTGTACAACGGCACGAGTCACAACACCGTCAAAAGCCATTTTCTTCACCTCTAGCTCTTAAAAAATACAAAATACGCTGTGAACGGTTCATGACCTCTTCTCATAAATAAGGATGATTGTCGCCTAGCGTCAGACACAGTGTAACATATTACCCCCTTTGACGGTATTGGAAGCATGGGCGGCTTTGGTTGACACTGCAAAGAGTTGTCTCCTATAATGAATTAACGATTTTACGACAGTGGAAGTGATATCCATGGTCCGAAGCATGACTGGTTATGGCCGAAAGGAAACCATGTACGGGGCTTTCAGGTTGTCCGTGGAGATGCGGGCTGTCAATCATCGTTATGCGGAAATCATCGTTCGACTGCCGAAAGCCTACGGTGTACTGGAAGATCCGGTTCGCAAGCTGGTGGCCGAATACGTCCGCCGCGGGCGAGTAGAAGTGATGATTTCGATCGATGAGGCGGCATCCAGCGAGGCAGAGTTTCAAGTAAACTGGGACGCCGCAGAAAAGTACGTCAGGGCGTTGCGTGAAATGAACGATCGGTTTTCTCTCAGCGAACCGTTGGCAGCGAAAGACTTGCTGCAGCTGCCGATGGTGATTTCCGAGAAGGAGACAGTAGCGGTAGAGCCCCAGTCGTTCTGTGAGCCGCTTCTGGAAGTGACGAGAGAAGCCGCGAAAGACCTTCTTTCGATGAAGAAAAAAGAAGGACAAAAGCTGGCGGAAGATATCAGCAGTCGGCTTGCCGACATTGTCTCCTGGACCAGAGAAATCGCCCAGAGCGCTCCTGTCGTAGTGGAGGAGTACCGAGCCCGGTTGCAGCAGCGTATCAGTGAATGGATGCAAGGCGCACCGTTTGAGCTTGACATGCAGCGGCTGGCGCAGGAGGTTGCCTTTTTCGCAGATCGAAGCGATATCAGCGAAGAGATTACCCGTCTGGAAAGTCACTGCACACAGTTTTCAGAGCTGCTGAAACAGCCGGAAGCAGTTGGACGGAAGCTCGACTTTTTGCTGCAGGAGATGAATCGGGAAGCCAATACCATAGCTTCCAAGGCCAACAACCTTTCCATTCAACGGTTGGCCATCGAGATCAAGACAGAATTGGAAAAGATGAGAGAGCAGGTTCAAAACATCGAGTAGCGATGAAGGGGTGGACGGTGCCGTCATGGCCATTAAGCTTATTAATATCGGATTTGGCAATATCGTCAACGCCAACCGTATTATTTCCATTGTCAGTCCGGAGTCCGCGCCGATCAAGCGGATCATCCAGGAAGCGCGAGACCGCAACATGCTGGTGGATGCTACATACGGCAGAAGAACAAGGGCAGTGATCATCACCGACAGTGACCATGTCATCCTGTCCGCGGTTCAGCCGGAAACGGTCGCGCAGCGGCTGACGAACAAAGACGATGAATCGGACGAATAAAGCAGGAGTTGAATGCATTCATGAGCGATAGGGGTCTCCTTCTGGTTCTCTCTGGACCGTCAGGCGTAGGGAAAGGAACGGTTTGCAAAGCCCTTCGGGAGCGCATGCCGGACCTGGTCTACTCTGTTTCTGCCACGACGCGTTCGCCGCGTGCGGGTGAAGTAGAGGGAGTGAACTACTTTTTTACGAGCAAGGAAGAATTTCGCCGGATGATCGAGCAGGACCAGCTGCTCGAATGGGCAGAGTACGTAGGAAACTACTATGGAACGCCGCGCAGGTTCGTGGAAGAGACCTTGGACAGCGGGCGTGACGTGATCCTGGAAATTGAAGTGCAGGGAGCTTTGCAGGTTAAGCAAAAGTTCCCGCAGGGGACGTTTTTGTTCCTGGCTCCGCCGGATTTGGCCGAACTGGAAAATCGGATCGTGGGCAGGGGCACGGAGTCAGAGGAAACCATCCGTCACCGCATGGAAATGGCTCGCACGGAGATCGAACTGATGGATCAGTACGACTACGTAGTAGTAAATGATCAGATTGAATGTGCCTGCGAACGTATTCAATCGATCATTACAGCCGAACATTTAAAGAAAGAACGTCAAATCCACAAGTTTCGCAAATGGTTGAAGGAGGCTGAATGAATCATGTTGTACCCCTCGATTGACAAGCTGACCGCAAAGGCTGAAAGCAAATATACGCTGGTGACGATCGCTTCCAAGCGCGCCCGCCAAATCCGCGAGAACAGCGCTGTGCAGGTGGATAAGCCAAAGTCCAAGAAGTTTGTTGGCCAAGCGCTGGAAGAGCTGATCGAAGACAAGCTGATCCACGATACGATTGATTCTCGGAAATAAGCGGACCGTTAACCGCGTACCTCGTTACGAAACAACCTCGCGCAGGTTGTTTTTTTTCGGACTGGAGATACCCACCTAGAGAGGAGAGATATGGATGCTTCCTTTGACAGGCAAACAAATCGTATTGGGTGTTTCAGGGGGAATAGCCGCTTACAAAGCTGCGGCGCTAACCAGCAAGCTGACCCAGGCTGGGGCTTTGGTGCGTGTCATCATGACCCAGAACGCCGCAAAATTTGTACAGCCGCTCACCTTTCAAGCGCTGTCCCATGGGCCGGTGTATACAGATATATTTGAGGAGCCGGAACCAAGCGTGATCAGTCATATCGATCTGGCGGACAAGGCGGATTTGGTGCTGATCGCCCCGGCTACAGCCAATGTGATCGGAAAAATGGCCAACGGGATCGCCGACGACATGCTGACAACCACTGTGCTCGCCACGAAAGCGCCGGTCATGCTGGCACCTGCGATGAATGTAAATATGTATCATCATCCGGCAGTTGCACAAAACCTGCAAAAACTGACCGATTTCGGCTATCGCTTCATCGAACCGGGCGAAGGGCTGCTTGCCTGTGGTTGGGTCGGGAAGGGCAGGCTGGCCGAGCCGGAGGAGATCGTAGAAGCGGTTATTCGCTTTTTTGCTGAGCAAACACGGGAAAAGCAGGATTTGAAAGGGAAAAGGGTGCTCGTAACCGCCGGCCCGACGCGAGAAAAGATCGATCCGGTCCGTTACATCACCAATCATGCTTCGGGCAAAATGGGCTATGCGATCGCCGAAGCCGCTCAGGCACGGGGAGCAGATGTCGTTTTGGTCAGCGGTCCGACACATTTGCCTCCGCCCGCCAGAGTAAAGCTCGTACCGGTAGAATCGGTGCAGGAAATGTACGATGCGGTCATGGCTGAACTGCCGATCAGCGACATTGTCATCAAATCAGCCGCAGTCTCCGACTATCGGCCAAAAGTGGTGCACGAGCATAAAATGAAAAAAGGAGAGGGGCCACTCGTCCTGGAGCTGGACAAGGCACCCGATATCCTCAAAGAGGTAGGGCAGAGAAAGGAAAAGCAGTTTGTCGTCGGTTTTGCCGCAGAGACGCAGGATGTGCTGCAGCATGCAAAGGGGAAACTGGACAGAAAAAATTTGGATATGATTGTAGCAAACGATGTCTCGCTGGAAGGCGCCGGAATGGGCAGCGACACCAATATCGTCACCCTGTTGACAAGGGAGGGAGAGCAGGTGGCGCTGGACAAATTGAGCAAGCGGGAAGTAGCGGATAAATTGCTTGATGCGATCTTGCTCAAGCTGGACCATCAGCCTCTGCCCGAAAAGCTATGATCGCCCGTGTCATTGTAGATGTTCCCGTAAACCGGACGAACCGGCCGTTCGATTACCGCGTTCCTGAGTGGCTCGTGCCGCTGATGAAAACGGGCAGCAGAGTCATCGTTCCATTTGGCCCCCGCAAGCTGCAGGGATATGTCATCGGCTTGGAGGAAGCGGCCGAACAGGGAGCAGCTGACAAGCTGCGGGACGTCGAACAGGTTCTCGATGATCAGCCGCCGCTCTCAGACGAGCTGATCAGACTGGGGGAATGGATGTCGAAGCAGTACCTTTGTCCATGGGTAACTGCTTTGCAGGCGATGATTCCGGCGGTATTGAAGGGGAAGTCGGAGAAATGGCTGCTCGCCTCAGACCAGTTGGAGGAAGAGATGTGCGGCCGCTCTCCGCTGCTGTGGGAGCTGTTCAGACGAAAGCAGCTGCCGCTTGCCGAGGTGGAAAAGCACTTTCCCGAAGAAGCCATGCTCGTGCCGGGGTGGATTTCGAGCGGACTTCTCTCCACAGGCTATCAAGTAACCGATCGGGTGACCCGCAAACAGCAATCGTTTGTCCGCAGTTTGCTGACTCGCGAGGAGCTTGCGGCAGCGGCCGAGAGCCTGCCGGCCCGGGCGGAGCAGATGCGGCGGGTTCTTCAGCTGTTGATCGAGCAGGAAGGCCAGTCCTTCTCCGTAAAAATGCTGCAGGAAGAGCTCGGGATTACCCGCTCTCCATTGAAAAGCCTGGAGAGCCGAGGCTGGATCGCGATCGAACAACTGGAGGTATACAGAGACCCGTATGCGCACAGGCGTTTTGCGGCAGCCCAAAAGCCCGTCTTTACCGACCAACAGGAGCATGTCCTGCAAGCCGTGCAGCTGTCGATCAAAAAAAACGAGTACGGCGCCTTTCTTTTGCATGGAGTGACCGGAAGCGGCAAAACAGAAGTGTATCTCGAAGCGATCGAAGAGACGTTGGCCAGAGGGCGGGAAGCGATTTTTCTGGTGCCGGAAATCTCGCTGACTCCGCAAATGGTGGAGAAGTTCAAGGCCCGATTCGGCAATGAAGTAGCGGTTCTGCACAGCGCCCTGTCCCAGGGAGAGCGGTATGACGAGTGGCGCAAGATCATCCGCAAAGAGGTAAGCGTCGTCGTGGGGGCCCGCTCCGCTGTTTTTGCCCCGTTCCAAAACGTCGGGCTGATCGTCATCGACGAAGAGCATGAAAGCTCGTACAAGCAGGAGGAGACACCGCGCTATCATGCGAGGGAGGTCGCTATCTGGCGGGCCAAGGAAAACAACGCCGTTCTTCTCATGGGCAGCGCGACACCTGCCCTGGAGACCTATGCGCTGGCCGAACGGGGCCGCTATACGCTGCTTTCGATGCCTGACCGCGTCGGAAACCGCCCGCTTCCCCGCGTTCACGTCGTCGATATGAGAGAAGAGCTGCGTTCCGAAAACCGCTCGATGTTCAGCCGTCAGCTGCATGAGATGATCGGAGAGCGGCTTGCGCGTCAGGAGCAGATGGTGCTGTTTTTGAACCGCAGGGGTTTTTCCACATTCGTCATGTGCCGCTCCTGCGGCTATACGCTTCGTTGTGTCCACTGCGATATTTCGCTTACCTACCATCGGACCAATCACACGGCTCGCTGCCACTACTGCGGGTATACGATCAAGCAGCCGAGCCACTGCCCGGAGTGCCAGAGCGAGCATATCCGCTTTTTTGGAACGGGAACGCAAAAGGTCGAGGAGGAGCTGGCTCGCCTGTTTCCCGGGATCCGGGTGATCCGCATGGACGTGGATACCACCTCGCGAAAAGGGGCGCATGAAGAGCTGCTCCGCAAGTTTCGCACCGGTCAGGGAGATGTGCTGCTCGGTACGCAAATGATTGCCAAAGGGCTTGATTTTCCACGCGTCACACTGGTCGGCGTCATTGCCGCTGATACGTCGCTCTTTTTACCCGATTTTCGCGCCGCCGAGAAGACCTTTCAGCTGCTTACCCAGGTAGGCGGACGCGCCGGACGCCACGAATTGGAAGGGGATGTGGTGATTCAGACCTATACCCCGGAGCATTACAGCATCATGCACGCGACAAGGCATGACTACCCTTCTTTTTATCGGGAAGAGATGCTGCAGCGCAGGCGCACTGGCTATCCGCCGTATTTCCGGCTCGTGCTGATCACGTTTTCCCATGAGGAAGTACCGGTCGTCATCAAAGCAGCACATCTGGTCGCCGATTATCTACGTCCCCGGTTGGCGGAGACGACGATTTTGCTGGGCCCTGTCGCTTCGCCCATTGCACGCGTGAAAGATAGATTTCGGTTCCAAATCATGTTAAAATATCGTGATGAATCGCGGCTGCCGGACCTTTTGGCCCAGGCGACATCCGCATTTGAAGAATGGAACAAACAGCAGAAGGTACTGATGACGATTGACGTCGATCCGTACGTACTGCTTTAGGGAGGATAAACAACAAATGGCTATTCGCACAATTGTCAAACACCCAGATCCAATCCTGCGGGAAAAAGCAATCCAGGTAAGAAATTTTAACGCCAACCTGCACAAGCTGCTCGATGATATGGCGGAAACGATGTACGATGCTGACGGAGTAGGCCTGGCGGCGCCGCAGGTAGGCATTTCCAAACGCGTCATCGTCATGGACTGCGGCGACGGTCTGATCGAAGTGGTCAATCCGGAAATTATTGACCACAAAGGAGAGCAGTTTGACTATCCGGAAGGCTGCCTCAGCATCCCGGGACTGCGCGGGGATGTCCGCCGCCACAAATGGATCAAGCTGCGCGGACAAGACCGCAACGGCAATGTCTTTGAAATGGAAGCGGACGACCTTCTGTCCCGTTGTGCCCAGCACGAGATTGACCATCTGAACGGCGTTCTGTTTATTGACGTGGCAGACCGGGTTTATACGGTAAATCCCGACGAGGAAGGGGAATAAATCGAATTGAAAGACGTGCGCATACTCTTTATGGGAACGCCCGACTTTGCCGTTCCCTGCCTGGAGGCACTGATCGCAGACGGGTATACGGTTGTTGCGGCCGTCACCCAGCCTGATCGGCCTGTCGGACGCAAACAAGTGATGACGCCGCCTCCGGTGAAGGAGGCGGCTTTGCGGCATGGCATTCCCGTGCTGCAGCCGGAGAAGATCAAAGCGCCGGAAGCGCTGGAGGAAGTGCTTTCGCTTCGCCCTGATCTGATCGTCACGGCTGCATACGGGCAAATCCTGCCCAAGCAATTGCTCGAAGCACCGGGATTTGGCTGCATAAATGTCCATGCGTCGCTGCTCCCGAAATACCGGGGCGGCGCTCCCATCCACAAGGCGATCATCGCCGGGGAAAAGGAATCGGGCGTAACGATCATGTACATGGTGGAAGCTTTGGACGCAGGCGACATGCTCTCCAAAGTCACCGTCCCCATCGAAGAGCGGGATACAGCAGGCACACTGTTTGACAAGCTGTCGGCAGAAGGCGCCAAGCTGCTGGTGAAAACACTTCCGGGACTTCTGGCCGGAGAAATCGTGCCTGAGCCGCAGGATCACGAGCAAGCGACGTTTGCTCCGACGATCAAGCGGTCCGAGGAGAAGGTCGACTGGACCAAAACAGCGGAGGAAGTGTACAACCAGGTCAGAGGATTAAACCCATGGCCAGTTGCTTTTACAACGTATCAAGGAAAAAACTGGAAAATATGGTGGGTAGAAAAGCATTCTGCGACCAGCCAAGGCGCCGAGCCGGGCACGATCATCGCCCTCGAGCAGGACGGCTTGGTAATCGCTTGCGGCAGCGGGGCGGTCAAGCTCACCGAATTGCAGCCGGAAGGGAAAAAACGGATGAGCGCTCTCGACTTTTTGCGGGGAGCGGGCGGCAGCTTGGAAATCGGCACAAAGGTAGGAGAATGACAAGTGGCAAAAAAAGGTGCGCGTGACATTGCCCTCGATGTCTTGAACCGGGTGGAAGAACATCAGTCTTACAGCAATTTGGAGCTTAAACACGTCCTGGACCGAGAGGAGTTGCGCGCTCCCGATGCCGGGCTGGTGACGGAGCTGGTGTATGGCACGATCCAGCGCCGACTGACGCTGGATACGGCGCTGGATCGTTTCATACGGGGCAAGAAGGTGCAGACATGGGTGAAGAATTTGCTTCGCCTCAGTCTATACCAGATTCGCTTTCTCGACCGGATTCCCGATCGGGCGGTCGTCCATGAAGCGGTAGAAATCGCCAAGCGGAGAGGACATCAGGGCATCGCCTCAATGGTAAACGGCGTTTTGCGCAACGCTCTTCGCAGTCCCGATCTGTGGGACAAGCTGGGCAGCGGTGATGACGCTGCACGGCTTTCGATTGAACAATCCCATCCGGAATGGCTTGTGCGCAGATGGGCGGGGCAATACGGAATAGAAGAGACGAGGCGGATTCTCGAAAGCAACAACCGCCCGCCGCGCACTTCCATTCGGGTCAATACACTGAAGTCCACGAGAGATGAGCTGCTGGGCAAGCTGAGGGAGCAGTTTTCAGCAGTCGAGCCTTCCGTCGTCAGTCCAGACGGCCTTGTCATGGAAGGCGGCCATGCAGCCGGGACAGAATGGTTCCGCCAGGGATTGTTCACTGTTCAGGACGAAAGCTCTATGCTTGTGGCCCCTGCGCTCGCTGCCGATCCGGGCATGCGGGTGCTTGACGCCTGTGCGGCGCCGGGAGGGAAAACGACCCATATCGCCGCGCTGATGCAGAACCGCGGAGAAATCATCGCAAGTGATGTGCATCCCCACAAGCGCGATCTGATTGCCCAAAATGCAAAGAGACTGGGGATCACCATTATCGAACCGATTGTTTCAGACGCCTTGCATCTAGGCGAGAAAAAACTGGGTACATTTGATCGAATCCTGCTGGATGCCCCTTGTACAGGCTTTGGCGTGATTCGGAGAAAGCCGGATCTCAAGTGGAACAAGACGCCGGATGACGTCAAAGCAATCGCGGAGCTTCAGTACAAGCTGCTGGAAAGCGTAGCTGCGCTGCTGGCTCCGGGAGGTTTGCTCGTATACAGCACGTGTACGATTGAACCGGAGGAAAATCAGCTAATCGTTCAGCGATTTGTGAAAAATCACCCGGCTTTTGAGCTTGATCGAACGCTTGCAGACGACCTGCCAGCGTCGGTTCGCGATAAAATCGACACTACTGAGGGCTTTGTTCAAGTATTGCCGCACCACTTTGAAAGTGACGGCTTTTTCATCGCCCGATTGAAACGAAAAGCGTAGCAAACAAGGGGGTGGCATGCCGTTTTCCGGATAAGCCGCTCCCTTGCCGTTTGTACTCGGATGGAATGGTTTACACTAGGAGAAGCGATGCATTTTGCGTTGTGCCACCGATTTCTTGTTTGATGCGACAGACAATGCAGGGTACAATGATAAGATGACGATTTGCACCAAGCTAATGACTTGAGGATGTGAAAAGAAGAATGCCACTGACTTCCTATACGAGCGAAAAGCCGCTCATTTACAGTTTGACACCGGACGAGATGAAAGAATGGCTCGTCGAAATCGGAGACAAGGCGTTTCGTGCCCAGCAAATTTTTGACTGGCTGTACGTCAAGCGCGTCCGTTCCTTTGAAGAGATGACCAACCTCTCCAAAGACCTTCGCCAAAAGCTGTCCGAGACTTTCCGGATCGAAGCGATGGAAGAGATCACCCACCAGACCTCTCAGGACGGAACCGTCAAGTTTTTGTTCAAGCTTGTCGACGGTCACGCCATCGAGACCGTAATCATGCGTCACAGCTACGGCAACAGTATCTGCGTGACGACCCAGGTGGGCTGCCGGATCGGCTGCACGTTCTGCGCATCCACGCTGGGCGGATTGAAGCGCAACCTGGACGCCGGCGAGATCGTCGCCCAGGTGCTGATGGCGCAGCGAAAGCTCGATGAGGAGGGCGCACGCGTCAGCCACGTCGTCGTTATGGGGATTGGCGAGCCGTTCGAAAACTTCGAGAACCTGATCGCCTTTCTGCGAATCATTAACGACAATCGCGGCCTGAACATCGGGGCCCGCCATATTACGGTATCCACAAGCGGAATCGTACCGAAAATTTACGAGTTTGCCGATCGCGGCGGACAGGTCAATCTGGCAATCTCGCTGCACGCCCCGAATACGGAGCTGCGGACCAAGCTGATGCCGATCAACCGCGGCTTCCCGTTGGAGAAGCTGCTGGAGGCATGCCGTTACTATATCGCCAAGACCGGACGACGCATCAGCTTTGAGTACGGCCTGTTCGGCGGGACAAACGATCAGCCCGAACACGCCGAGGAGTTGGCCGATCTGATCGGTGACATGCTGTGCCACGTCAATCTGATTCCGGTAAACTATGTGCCGGAGCGGGATTACGTACGGACTCCGCGAAATGAAATCTTCCAGTTCAAAAACATCCTGGAGGACAGGGGCATCAACGTCACGATCCGGCGCGAGCAGGGAAGCGATATTGCTGCTGCCTGCGGACAGTTAAGAGCCCAATATGCGAAAGAAACCGTGGGGTGATTCCATGGAAATGGCAATGAAATCTCATGTCGGCTGCGTGCGCCAGGTCAATGAGGATTTTTATGCGTGCATAGCCGATGTGAGCGGACGTGTGTTAGCAGTCGTAGCAGATGGAATGGGCGGGCATCAGGCTGGCGATGTAGCCAGCCGCCTTGCCGTTGAGCGAATAGTAAAAGAACTGCGTCATCTGGATACAGGACTGGATCGGGAGGACGAACGGGAGAAGCTGATGAACGCTCTTCTGCTCGCCAACGACGAAGTCTATCGATACGCGCAGGAGCACCCGGAATGCAATGGCATGGGCACGACCGTTGTGGCCGCTTTGCTCGGGCCGACAGGGGTCGTAACCGCCCATATCGGGGACAGCCGTCTGTACCATTTTCAAAATGAAGAGCTGGTGCAGAAGACAGAGGATCACACGCTTGTTCACGAGCTGTTGAAAAGCGGTCAGATCACTGCACAGGAAGCATCTGTTCACCCGCAGCGCAACGTGATTATGCGAGCGCTTGGTACGGAGCCTGATGTCCGCATCGACCTTGGCCAGTTTGAGTGGTCGGAGGGCGATGTCGTTCTGCTGTGCTCAGATGGTTTGACAAATAAGGTGCAGTCCGCATCTTTGATTGATTGGCTGAAAAAGCCGGTGTCCCTGCAGGATCAGGTGGACGGTTTGGTTCATCAGGCCCTGGAGGCAGGCGGCGAGGATAATATCACGTTGGTGGCCGTTCGCAATCAGGCAAAGGTTGACACCGTTCAGAAAGAGGGGTGAGCGAGATGGAAGGTCAACGACTGGGGGGACGCTACCAGCTTGAAGCCCGCGTCGGTGGAGGCGGGATGGCGATCGTGTACAGGGCCAAAGACTTGGTTTTGAATCGACCGGTAGCTGTGAAAGTGCTCCGTTCGCAATTTGGGACGGACGAAGATTTCGTCACCCGTTTCCGCAGGGAAGCTCAGGCGGTGGCAAGCCTGTCTCATCCCAATGTAGTCGGTGTCTACGATGTGGGACAGGATGGCGATACCCATTACATGGTCATGGAATACGTGGAAGGGTATACGCTGAAAGAATTGATAAATCGCAACGGGGCTATTCCGGTTGAGGATGCCGTGGAGATCGCAGCGGAAATCTGTGATGCATTGGATCATGCGCACGCCAACCAGATTATTCACCGCGACATTAAGCCGCACAACATTTTGATCGGGAAAAACGGCCGTATCAAGGTAACGGACTTCGGCATTGCGAGAGCCGTTACTTCAACGACAATCACCCATACAAATTCGGTGCTCGGTTCCGTTCATTACTTTTCGCCTGAACAAGCGCGTGGCGGTATTACGGCTGAAAAATCGGACATCTACTCGCTCGGTATTGTGCTGTATGAAATGGTGACCGGCAAGCTGCCTTTTTCCGGTGAGTCGCCGATCTCTGTCGCTCTGAAGCACCTGCAGGAGCCTCTGCCGGAGCCGCGTCAGGTTAATCCAGCCATCCCGCAAAGCGTGGAGAACGTCATTTTGAAGGCATTGGTCAAGGACCCGACCTTGCGTTACGGATCGGCTCGCGAAATGCTGGATGATTTGGAAACGTGCCTGTTGCCGGAGCGGCTGAATGAAGAAAAAATCCAGTTCCCTGTTGACGATGAAGCGACCAAAGCCTATCCCGTCATTACGCAGGAAATGCTGGAAGGACAAGGGCGGACAGGAACGCCATCGCGCCAGGAGACCGAAGAGGAGAAAGCCAAACGCCCATGGTGGATGAAAACGGCCCTGTGGACGGGAGCGGTCGGATTGTTCTTCGTTCTCGCCTTTCTGGGCTTCAATCTGGTCATGGAGCTGTTTCCTTCTGTGCCGGAAGTAGACGTGCCGCTCGTCCAGGGGAGCGAACGGACGGTTGCGGAACAGGCGATCCGGGCGGCCAAGCTCGTCCCCCACGTCGTGGAGGAAGCCAGTGATACGGTGGAGAAAGGGATGGTCATCAGCCAGGACCCGTCACCACCGATGAAGCTGAAGGAAAATGCCGTCGTTACGCTGTATGTCAGCACTGGACAAGAGGCGATCAAAATGCCGAATCTGGTCGGGACGGTTCGGACAGTCGCAGAAAATGAACTGAAGTCAAAAGGATTCAAAATAACCGACAAGACGTTCACGGAAAAAGAATCGGATGACGTCCCAGCAGGTGAGGTCATTAATCAATTCCCGCCGGCTGATCAGGAGGTCGTGCCCGGCAAGACGGAAGTCCTCGTGGAAGTGAGCAAAGGAAAGGCACAGGTAACCATGCCCGATGTTCGCGGGGAAACGCTGGAGCAAGCGCGGATAGAGCTATTCAAGCAAGGTCTTTTGATCGATGAAACAGCGATCAAAGCAGAGCCGTCATACCTGTATGGCGAGCCCAACAGAGTGATTCACACCCTGCCGTACGATCCGGGGATGAAGGTCGAGAAGGGCACAGCCATCCCGGTTACAGTCAGCAACGGGCAATACCCGGCAGACGCCAAGATCACCAGCACCCCGGTTTACGTAGAAGTGTATCCGGGTGAGGGAGAAATCCCGGTGAAAATCACTGTCAGTGACGCCAGGGGAGACAATCAGGTTGTCGTAGACGAGAAAATCACGGAAAGCAGGACCTTCGATATTCCCATTGTCCTGTCTCCGAAGAAAAAGGCAACGATCAAGGTTATCCGCGCCGGTGTGGAATTATCTAACGAAGAAATCAGTTACGACAGTATTATGTACTAAGCAGTTGGGGGGACATGAATGCCAGAAGGACGGATCGTCAAAGCGTTAAGCGGGTTCTACTATGTGGACGACGGCAACCGGGTTTACCAATGCCGGGCGCGAGGGTTGTTCAAGAAAAAAGGAGCCAAAGTAAATCCGCTGGTCGGGGATTGGGTCGTGTACGATCCGACCAGTGAGACGGAAGGATATGTCATGGAAGTGGGGGAACGGACTAGTGAGCTGGTTCGTCCTCCCATCTCCAACGTGGATCAGGCAGTCCTTGTTTTTTCCATGGTCGAGCCTGCTTTCACCTCCTTTTTGCTGGACAAGTTTCTCGTGCATACGGAGAATGCAGGCATCGATTCCGTAATCGTACTTTCCAAGGCAGACAAGGCTTCGGAAAGCGATGTGGAGGCGATCGTTCGCAAGTACGAAGCGATCGGCTACCGCGTCATCCCTACCTCGACGAAGCAGGAGCGCGGGATTGATTCGGTGCGGGAGGTGCTTCGTGATCGTATCTCTGTTTTTGCCGGTCAGTCCGGTGTGGGGAAATCGTCCCTGATCAATGCCTTGTTCCCTGGCACGAGTCTGCAGACAGGCGATATCAGCCAAAAGCTGGGGAGGGGACGCCACACAACCCGCCACGTAGAACTGATTCCGCTGGAGGGCGGCGGTTATGTAGCGGATACGCCGGGATTCAGCTCGCTTGAATTCATCGGAATCGACGAGCTCGATCTGGCTGAGGCCTTCCGTGATTTTGCCGCTCTCAGCAGCGAGTGCAAGTTCCGCGGCTGCCTTCATGTCAGCGAACCCTCCTGTGCCGTCCAAAGCGCTTTGGAGGAAGGCAAAATCGACCTGGAGCGTTACGAGCACTACAAGCAATTTCGGGAAGAACTGAAAGAATACCAACGGAGGAACAAACCATGGTAAAAATCGCCCCCTCAATCTTGTCCGCAGACTTTGCCCGTCTGGGCGAGGAAATCCGCGATGTTGAACGCGGAGGCGCGGATTGGATTCACGTAGATGTAATGGATGGACACTTTGTTCCCAACATTACGATTGGACCTTTGATTGTCGATGCGATTCGTCCGGTGACGACGCTGCCTCTGGACGTCCACTTGATGATCGAAGAGCCAGACCGCTACATCCCGCAATTCGCCAAGAGCGGAGCAGACTGGATCACTGTCCATCAGGAGGCTTGCCGTCACCTGCATCGAACGATCCATCTGATCAAGGAGCAGGGAGTAAAAGCAGGCGTTGTCCTGAATCCGGCTACACCGGTCTCGACCATTGAACCGATGCTTGGCGACCTGGACATCGTTCTGCTCATGACGGTCAACCCGGGGTTCGGCGGACAAAAGTTCATCCACAGCGTCGTGCCGAAAATCAGAGAGCTGCGCAGGATGCTGGACGAGCGCGGTTTGGGGCACGTCGAGATCGAAATTGACGGCGGGGTAAACCCCGAGACAGCCAGGCTGTGCGAAGAAGCGGGGGCGACAGTCCTCGTGGCTGGCAGCGCGGTGTTCAATCAGGCGGATCGGGCAGCGGCCATTGCTGCGATTCGCGGGTAAAAAAGTGCATGAAAAGACCGGGACATCAGCTCCCGGTCTTTTTGCATACTTGATGATAATGAGTATTATGGCTGGTTCGAAGTCACATACGTACCTGCAATCAAATCGTGAATGGCGCGTTTGTCTTCGCGAACGCCCACCATGATGGCGCTGACGATGGCCGCAATGCCAAAAGTAAGACCGTATACGAGTCCCATGCCGACAATCAGGCGAAGCAGCATCGTGCCGATGCCGACCGGGCTGCCGTCTACTTTCACAATGCGAACCCCGACGATTTTCTTCCCAACCGTATAGCCATACCAAAATACTGGCAGCAGCAGGGAGTAAAGGGTAGAGATCAGATTAGAGACGAGATTGTCCTCCAAGCCTCCTGTGATCAACCAGGTGAGAAGGATCAATGGAACACCAATAATAATTCCATCAAGCAAGTTTGCACCTAGGCGTCGCCAAAAACCGACAGGGTTAATTGGCAATGGTTTTGCTGTTTCCATGTTGTCACACTCCTATATTTTTATCCTATTATATGCACAAAAAGGAAAAATTACAAGGTTGTGAACAATCTTGCCAGGAGAGCGATTTTTTGTGGAATGCTGTCGATTTCGACGTGCTCATGGGATGCGTGGGCACCATCGCCATTCGGTCCCAGACCATCGAGTGTGGGCGTCCCGACTGAAGCGGCAAAATTTCCGTCGCTGGTGCCCCCTACGCCTGTTTCCGTCAAATCGAAGCCTTCCAAACGCGCTTGTTCGCGGGCATGGAAAAACAAATGTTCCGTCCCGGCTGTCCGCTCCATCGGCGGTTTCGGGATGCCTCCTTCGACGATCAGCTCGGCACCAGGCAGGACAGGCTGCAGCTGGTGCATCAAGCGGGTAATCCGTACCGCTTCCTCTGCTGTAGACACCCTTACATCAATGACCGCTTCTGCATAATCCGGCACGACGTTGCTCACGCTGCCCCCTTGGATGGTTCCGACGGAAAGGGTGGTACCAGCCTCGTAATTCGTCCAGGATTGAATCGTCAGCACGTGATGGGCCAATTCTTCAATCGCATTGATTCCTTTGGCATGGTCATTCCCAGCATGTGCGGCCCGGCCCTTGACCTTCAGCAAAAATTCTCCGCCGCCTTTTCGGCTTGTCTTGAGGGAACCGTCACCGGCTGCCGGTTCGATTACTAGCGCGCACCGGCTCCGTTTGGCCTCTTCCTTGATCAGCTCCTCTGAAGACAGGCTGCCTGTCTCTTCGTCCGTATTCCAGAAGAAAACGAGCTTGCGGGAGAGGGGCAGCTTTTGCTCGATGATGGCCCGCAATGCGTAGTAGCAAAAGACAATTCCCGCTTTCATATCGTATGTTCCCGGCCCGTAAACCTTGCCGTCCTCGATCCGCCACGGCTCGCGGCTCAAGCTGCCAATCTCTTTGACCGTATCGAAGTGACCGAGAACAAGAATTTGCTCCTCGCCCTCACCGTATTCCACGCGCAGCTGGTCTCCGTACTCATGTTGCGGATATGTATCCACCCGGCAGCCGAGGGCCCGGAAACGGTCGGCAATGAATGCGCCTACCCGATCTACGGCCTCCTTGTTGTGTGTAGGCGACTCCATTTCCACATAACGGCGAAGCTCCTCCAGGATGTCTGGCAGCTGATCGCGGAAGTATGCTGTCCAGTTCACAGTCATATTCCATCCTCCTGTGATTGTATGTTTGTTTTTGATCCTATTCATTATGCCAGAAAGCGCTGACGAATGATTCTTTTTTTCTGTAAATTTGTTCATTATCTATCATCTTTTTCATTTCGCTTTAAAGTGAAAGGGAGAAAAAGAGACAAGCTCGTACCGAAACAACAAGAACCAGCTGTCATGAATCGCGGATCAGAAATGATGTCCATATTTCTATGTGAATTTTATAAATATTCAGCGAAATAATTTTAGTATTGATTAAAATACTCATTTCATTGTATAAATATTAGTTGTTGGGCAAAGTTCTTTTTATTCCTTGTTACAAACAGTTTTGCACTTATGTTTTTTGTAAAACGATTCAACAGATACAAGATGACGAAGGGGGATTCATCATGAAAAAATCTGCACTCGCTTCACTTGCACTTTCTTCTCTTTTGGCTGTAGCCGTACTGGCTGGCTGCGGCACAGGAAATCAGCCGGGCACTGCACAGCAGCCTGCAGGCCAGGATTCTGCCGGACAAGCCGCAGGAGGCGGAAAGAAGCTGGTCATGGCTACATCTGCTGACTACAAACCGTATGAATTTCACGATTTGTCCAGCGGGAAGGACGAGATCGTCGGATTTGACATCGACATTGCCAAGTACATTGGAAAAGAGCTCGGCTATGAAATCGAAGTGGTCGACATGAACTTTGACGGACTGGTACCGGCGCTTCAGACCAAGCGCGCCGATTTCGTCATGGCAGGCATGACCCCAACGCCTGAGCGTCTGCAGAACGCCGACTTCTCGACGATCTACTATGATGCGAAAAATACGATTGTCGCCAAAAAGGAGAGCAATCTGACCAAGCCGGAGCAGCTTGCGGGCAAAAAGATCACCGTACAAACCGGCTCCATTCAGGAAGGTGCGGCCAAGGAACTGCAAAAGACCATCCAAGGTCTGGAGATCGTTTCGCTGAACAAAACCGGTGAGATCGTGGAAGAAGTCAAAACAGGCCGTGTGGATGCAGCGATCCTGGAGGATACTGTAGCCAAGGGTTATGTGGAAGCGAATCCGGAACTGCAGTTCACCACCATCCAAAGCGATGAGGTTAACGGCTCCGCTATCGCATTCCCGAAGGGTTCTCCGCATGTGGAAGAGTTCAACAAGGTGATCAAGACCATGCAGGAAAACGGCGAGATGGACAAGCTGATCAACAAATGGTTCGGCCAATAATCAGCTGACAGAAGGGCCTTGTTCCCGGTCTAGACAGCGCAGTTTTATTCGAAAAGGAGTCGAAAGGGCATGAGTTTGGATTTTGCACAAATTGTGCCCTATATCCCCTTTATAGTAAACGGGATAAAGGTCACATTACAGGTAACACTTCTGTCGGTCGTGTTCGGTTTTATCTGGGGCTCCTTGCTGGCACTCATCAAAATTTCCAACATTCGTCTGCTGAAAGGATTTGCGGTCGCATATACGTCTGTCTTTCGCGGCACGCCGCTCATCCTGCAGCTGACGTTCGTCTACTTTGCCACGCCGCAGATTACAGGCTACAACATTTCAGCGTTTGAAGCCGCCGTTTTGACTTTTACGCTCAACTCCGGGGCGTACATCTCCGAGACGATCCGCGGCGGAATTATGGCCGTAGACAAGGGGCAATGGGAAGCGGCCAAAGCTCTCGGCGTTCCGTACCGCAAAATGATGACGGATATCATTTTGCCGCAAGCAGTGAAAAACATCCTGCCTGCATTGGTAAACGAAACGATCGCGCTCTTGAAGGAATCGGCACTTGTATCTACGATCGGCCTTGCGGACATCATGCAGAACGCCAATATCGTCAAAGGGACGATCTTCCGCTACTTTGAGCCGTACCTTCTGGCGGGCTTGCTCTATTACGTCATGGTCATGCTGCTCACTTGGGTGGCGCGTGTGCTGGAGAGGAGGATGAGACGCAGTGATTAAGATTCAGAATGTGAGCAAGTCTTTCGGCTCGCTCGATGTTTTGCACGACATCTCCACTGAGATCGGCCGCGGTGACGTGGTGGCGATCATCGGTCCATCCGGCTCCGGCAAATCGACGCTCTTGCGCTGCATGAACCTGCTGGAGACCCCGACAAAGGGAACGATCGTCATCGACGGGCAAGCCATTACGGATCCGAAAGCGGATGTGATGCGCATTCGCCAAAAGATCGGCATGGTGTTTCAGCATTTTCACCTGTTTCCGCACATGAGCGTGCTGGACAATCTCACGTACGCTCCTGTCAAGGTCAAGGGACTCTCCAAAGCGGCGGCGGAAGCCAAGGCAAGGGAGCTGCTCGCTCGTGTCGGGCTGTCCAACAAGGCGGATGTCTTCCCGAATCGTCTTTCCGGCGGACAGAAGCAGCGGGTTGCGATCGCCCGTTCCTTGGCGATGGAACCGCAAATCATGCTGTTTGACGAGCCGACATCGGCGCTCGACCCGGAAATGGTCAAAGAGGTATTGGATGTCATGAAGGGACTTGCCGATACGGGGATGACAATGGCGATCGTGACGCACGAGATGAATTTTGCCCGCGAGGTCGCCGACCGCATCTGTTTTCTTGACGGAGGAAGATTGGTGGAGGATGCGCCGCCGAGCGAGTTCTTTTCGAATCCCAAAAGCGAGCGGGCCAAGCAGTTTTTGGAAAAAATGCTGTAACAACGAGTGGTTTTTACGCTTCGGAGCCTTGGGGCTGCGAAGCGTTTTCTTTTTTGACAGACATTCGGCCTTGGGCTAGAATCAGGTTGAGCCGAGTAATTATTGGTGTATTCTGCTATTTATATTCGGTATTGCCTTTTTACAAATGAAAAGGGAGTGTAGAAACAAATGTCTAGGCAACGATTGCTTATCTTGCTGGAAATGGCGATGATGACAGCGCTCGCTCTTGTATTCAGCGAGATCAAGGTATTTCAAATGCCGCAAGGGGGATCTGTGTCCCTCGTGATGGTGCCGATCGCGCTGCTCGCGGTGCGTCGCGGCCTTTTGCCGGGAGTGACATGCGGTATCCTGGTTGGTGTACTGCAAACCTTCTTTGGCAGCGGTTACGTTCATCCGGTCCAGCTGCTGCTCGATTATCCGGTCGCATTCGGCGCTCTGGGACTGGCAGGGCTTGTCCGCCTGTCTGCGATCGAGAAGCGTACGAACAAGGTTATGGCTCTGTGGAGCGTCCTGTTCGTCGGCGTGATCGGACGGTTTGTCTGTCACTTTCTCTCCGGGGTGATCTGGTTCGGCAAATATGCGCCAGAGGGCATGCCGGCTGCGCTGTACTCCTTCGTCTACAACATCACCTATCTGCTTCCGGAAATGATCATCACAGGGATTGTTTTGACCGTCGTCATGTCGAGTGCGCCTCAGCTTTTGTTCCCGGTGCGAAACAGACTGGCGTAACGAAGCTTTTACCAAAGAAACACGCATATTGGCGGCTGGTGCCGCATAGAGTATTCAGGCAGCGAAATGTTGCCTGAATTTTTTTTGTTTCGACAAGGTGAGACACATGTTTATCCCAGAGCGGAATAAGATGTAATATGCACGTTTCGAAAGAACGCCCGAAGGAGGTGCGGCATGAAATGGGATTGCGCTCCTTTCGCCTGCGACAGGGGGGCGCCTTGCGACGTGTTCTCGGGGTGGCATTGGCTGTCGGAGGTATTACCATTCTATTGTACTCGGCACCTCCATGGGTTTGGTATAGCCTGTTGGCGGTAGGACTCATCGGGGCCGGCTGGTATTTGTATCACAAGAAGTAATTTCGGTAAGGAGGGGTAGTCATGCGGTTTTACACCATCAAGTTGCCGAAGTTTATAGGTGGCATGATTCGCGCTGTCATCGAGGCATTTAATAAGAAGAAATGAAGGCAGCGGTCTCCTTCAGTCGAAGCAGGGGAAGCAGCAGAAAAGCAAAAAAGCACCTCGTGGGTGCT
This sequence comes from Brevibacillus sp. FSL K6-6036, assembly GCF_037964015.1. Lineage (NCBI taxonomy): Bacteria > Bacillati > Bacillota > Bacilli > Caryophanales > Paenibacillaceae > Brevibacillus > Brevibacillus sp. FSL K6-6036. Next base: position 3,116,966 of record NZ_CP150173.1, on the reverse strand, counting down.
TTTTTTACTGATGTTCGGTTGAAACGCGAAACTATACGCGAGTTACCAGACCGGATTTCAGCGCTCGAGTGCTTACATAAACGCGCTTCGGTTTACCATCTACGAGAATGCGCACTTTTTGTACGTTAACACCCCATTTGCGGCGATTTGCGCGCATGGAGTGGGAGCGAGCGTTACCAGTTTTGCCAGAACGGCCAGTTACAAAGCAGCGACGTGCCATTACGATCCACCTCCCTCAGATGCATATAAACGGGATACTTTGTTTTGTTTAGATAATACAAACACTTGCTTATCTTAGCATACGCCCCTGTCAATTGCAATACTTGACATGAGGAAAAGCCATTCTCCTTCTGTTTTGGGGGTCATTCGACAAAACGCTTCATTTCTACCTATTGATAGTGTAAAATTGGGAGAAGCATGGAAATGCATTGGGTTGCTGCTTCTTCAATCGAAGAAGTTCTTTTGACAAGCGGCATTTTTTGTACACGCACTTTGCAATAGGTGAGTGGATATCGGAGCAGATCTATGCGGTATGGATGGTGGCAATGTCGTACATGCTTACTGGTACGGTTACTGTTACAATAGACGGCGATGCCGTTTGAAAAAAGGAGGAGTCCTTGCATGACAGTGGAAATGAGCACACCTCTTGGTAAAATCGATGTGACAGAAGATGTGATCGCGCGGATCGCTGGAGGCGCCGCCATGGAAGTGTTCGGCCTGGTCGGCATGGCTTCACGCAAAGCGCTCAAAGACGGAATTGCCGAGATGCTGGGCAGAGACAACCTCAGCAAAGGGGTAGTCGTCCATAACCAGAACGGTGAAGTCATTCTGGACATGCATATTATCGTCACTTACGGCGTGAAAATTTCTGAGGTTGCCGGCAATGTTCAAAGACGCGTTCGCTACACCTTGGAGCAGATGGTAGGCATTGATGTGACAGCAGTTAATATTTTTGTACAGGGAGTCCGTACAGACAGGGATACGTAAGGAGGAACATCAGTTGGTACATACGCGTCTTGACGGCGTGCTGTTTAGCCGGATGGTTTATCTGGGGGCGAGGCTCCTGTCCAGCAACGCCAAAGTGGTGGATGGATTAAACGTCTTTCCCGTTCCAGATGGTGACACGGGGACAAACATGAATTTGACGCTCACATCGGGAGCAGAGGAACTTGCACGAAAGGAATCTCCCAAGATCGGAGAGTCTGCGGCCGCTCTTGCCAGAGGTCTGCTGATGGGAGCGAGGGGGAATTCCGGCGTGATTCTCTCCCAGTTGTTTCGCGGATTCAGCAAAGCGGTAAACGGAAAAGACGAGATTAACGCCCGCCAGTTTGCCGAAGCGTTAAAGGCCGGAGTAGATTCCGCCTACCAGGCAGTGATGAAGCCGGTTGAGGGCACGATTCTCACTGTAGCCCGAGAAGCGGCCGAAACAGCTGTACGGACGGCACGCACGACAGACGATGTTCTCTTCGTCATGGAAAGAACCTATGAGCAGGCCCAGGAGACGCTGCTGCGCACACCCGACATGCTGCCCGTCCTAAAGGAAGTAGGCGTGGTGGATTCGGGCGGACAGGGACTACTCTTTGTATACGAGGGCTTCATCCGTGCGCTTCGCGGTGAAACGGCGGATCAGGTCAAGGAAGCGAAGCCATCGATTGCTTCGCTCGATATGGAAGAACTGGTTCACGAGCACCACAATGCACAAGTCCATATGAAAACAGAGGACATTCATTTTGGCTACTGTACAGAGTTTATGGTTTGGCTGACGCATAGCACGGAAGCCAACAAAAAGCCGTTTTCAGAAGCGGCATTCCGTACCCAGCTCGATCAGATGGGGGATTCTCTGTTAGTCATCTCTGACGATGATATGGTCAAAGTACATATACATGCCGAGCACCCCGGCAGCGTGCTCCAATACGCACAGCAGTTTGGCAGCCTGCATCGGATCAAGATCGAAAACATGCGGGAACAGCACGGCAACATCCTTCGCGAGGAGGAGCGGAAAGCGGCCGCACAGGTGCCTGCTGAAACTGCTCCGGCAGCAGCCGCTCAGCCCTATGGATTGATTGCTGTTGCGGCTGGTCCTGGACTGGCCGATATTTTCCGCAGCATGGGTGTTCACGTAGTCGTGGAAGGCGGCCAAACGATGAATCCGAGTACGGAAGACTTCCTTTCCGCGATTGACGGGCTGCATGCAGACGAGATTATTATTTTGCCGAACAACAGCAATATTGTGATGGCGGCGAAGCAGGCGGCCGAGCTGACGGACAAGTCCGTTACGGTTGTTCCGTCCAAGAGCATTCCGCAGGGGATGGCTGCGCTGATTGCTTTTAACGCAGGCGCGTCTCCGGAGGCCAATCAGCAGGCAATGACTGCTTCTATCGAACAAGTGAAAACAGGCATGGTAACCCATGCGGTTCGCGATACGAAAATGGGCGATGTCGAGATCAAGCAGGGAGACTTTATCGGCATTGCTGAAAAAGAGATCGTCTCATCCGGCCCGGATATGATGGCGATCGCAAAGGAACTGCTGTTCCAGCTTGTCGATGACGAGACTGGCATCGTGACGATTTTTATCGGGGAAGGCGCTGAAGAGAATCAAGCGGACGAACTCGCACAGGCGTTGGATGAAGCTTTCCCGGACGTGGACGTGGAAATCCACGAGGGCGGACAGCCGCTTTATCCGTTTATTTTCGCTGTAGAGTAGTCATAGAGGGCTGCGCTTTTGACTCGCTTCCCTGGAGAGGAGTTGTGTAGATGTCCATTGTGATCGTAACGGACAGTGCGGCTGACATCGATTCCGAGCTGCGGGAGTCGCTCGGAATCGTAGCAGTTCCGCTGAAGGTGATGTTTGGAGAAGAAACGTATTTGGACGGGGTCTCCATTACATCTGCCATGTTTTTTGAAAAATTGAAGCATACGGATGTGATGCCGACCACATCTCAACCATCCCCGCTCGACTTCGCTGAAACGTACAAACAAATTCGGGAGCAGCACGGCAAAGATGTCCAAATCATCGCCATCATGCTCTCCGGTTCGCTCTCAGGTACGTATCAGTCTGCCGTCATCGCACAATCGATGATGGAAGAACAGCTTGATATCACCGTCATTGATTCGCGTAAAGCTTCATTTGTTTACGGCATGCTCTGTGTCGAAGCGGCCAAAGCAGCGCGCGAAGGGAAGAGCAAGCAGCAGATACTCGACATGATCGATCGTTTTCTCGATGAAGTGCAGGTCTATTTCATCGTTGACACGCTGGAGTTTCTGCAAAAGGGTGGCCGCATTGGCAAGGCTTCTGCGGTCATCGGCTCCTTGCTTAACATTAAACCGATTCTGACCTTGGACCCTGCGGGGTACGTAGCTGCTTTTGACAAAGTAAGAGGGACCAAAAAAGCGATCGCCCGTGTGAAGGAAGCATTGAAGGAATACGCCTCAGACCAGCCGGTGAAGGTAGCGATGCTGCACAGCGCCGTACCTGATCAAGCGGCGGAGCATTTGGCGGCGATCAAGCAGGAGTTTCAGGTGACCGAGTCTTTCTTGCTGGAGATCGGCCCGGTAATCGGTACCCATGTAGGCCCGGGATTGCTCGGATTTGTGATGGTAAAAGAATAGACGTCCTTTTCGAAAGAAAAACCTCCTCGTGTGCTTCGAGGAGGTTTTTATACGGTCCTGTGCTCTCCCGGTACATGTTGCGGCGCTGCATGGCAGTTGCGGACCATATGCTCTGGAAAACAGGGGGACTGTCATTTACACGATGAGCATGTTTGAAAAAACAAGGAGGGTGTATTTGCATGCTGGCGACAGAGCGTCTTGTATTTCGTCCGTATACAGCAGAGGACCTGGATTTTTTGATGTCGATGACAGGTGATCCGGAGGTGATGCGGTATATCGGTCAAGGGAATGTCTGGACCAGAGAACAGACCGCCGAACGGCTGCGCATGTGGATGAACCGCTATGAAGAGGAGCAGGGGCTTGGACTGATGGTCGTGGCAAGGAAGTCTGATGGTGAACTGATTGGGTACGCAGGACTTGTTCCCCAGCTCGTCGATGAGCGCAAAGAGACAGAGGTTGGGTATTGGATCTCGAGAAGGCATTGGGGACAAGGCTATGCGTCCGAAGCTGCCCTGGCCTTGCGGAATTTCGGCCTGTCTCATCTGGGAAAAAAGCGGCTGATCTCGCTCATCCAATTTGACAATCATAGCTCAGTGAAGGTAGCGCGGAAAATAGGCATGAACTTTGAACGTGAAATCGTGTTCAACGGGAAAAGCATTGCGCTGTATTCTCTAACGCGGCAAGGCTGAAAGTGCCTAGCCTCCCCATCAGTTTCTATACCAAGTGATTCGCTTTATAAATGTCTGCCCGACGGCTCTCCATGTAGATAAACGGGTACTGCTCTTTAATCCGCTTGACTTCTGACAGATCCAGCGTGACGATTCCCAATTCTGGGTGTCTCAAGCAGACGCCACCCGAACTGTCTCTTCTGCCTGTTTCCCTTCCCATACCGGGATGAGGTTCTGCGCTACCAGCTCAATCAGCCTTCTCCGATACGATCAATTACCTTCACCCCGCGATAGTACACCTGCCTGATGTCCTCTTCGGAGGTTATCTCCAGTCCAGGCACACCTGCTGTCACCAGAAAATTCGCTTCCAGTCCCTTTCCCAAACTGCCGTAACGCTTTTCCTTCCCAAGGACCATTGCTGGATTGCGGGTGATGAGCGAGAGGATCTCGTTTTCCCCATACCCTTGCTTTTGCAAAAGCTTCATCGCAGGCTGGGCGATGGCCATCAGCGTCTCCGGCCCCTTTAATTCCCGATCCGGAAAAGAAAGCCAGGAGGCCTGCTCGTGTGGAGGCAAGTAGGCATCGGTAGAAATGGCGGTGGTCACCCCGGCCTGAACCAAGCGGCTGATTTGCTCCGGGGAATTCGGCAGTTCATGTGTGCCGCCCAGCGGAGTCGCGACTATTTTTATGTTCTTTTGGGCAGCTTCGATAATTTGCTGCTCGGTAATCCCGTGAGCGTGATGAAGCACATCCACTCCTGCAGCAAGGGCCATACGGATCGCTTCTTCGCCGCCGACATGAACGCCAATCGATTTGCCCGATCGGTGGAAAGCATCGACGACCCGGGTCAATTCGCTCTGTTCATAAATGATCTCGCCCGCCCGAGGGACCTCCTCCGGCTTGAAATTGGCCGGTGTGGCGTTGAGAAACAGATTCTCTCCCGGGTATTCGCTCTCGCCCGCCAGCACTTGTACGATCTCAGGGGCAGCTAAGCGCTCCCTCTCGACCGGATGGGGGCCGGTAGCCGCGGTAAAATGAGCAAGCTGCGAAAATCCAATCGAGATACTGGACAGAGAAAAGCAGACATCGATGGGCACAAAGGAAGCGAGACGACGATAAAAAGCGAGGTCGAAGCCGCACTTTGGATGCCCGCAAATTTGTTCCCCAAGGGCCGTAATCCCGCAGGACAGTGCCTTGAGCAGAAGCGACATGCCGGCGGCTCCATGTGTTTCTTCCGTTACCGGAAACAGTGATCCGGGAGCGAACTCCAAAAGGTGGGTATGGCAGTCCGCCAGCGAAGGGGCAATGACCCAGTCCCGGCAGTCGAGCAAAGCCACTCCATTCGCCCGATGCTCTACCCAAAGCTTCTCCCAGGGGCCAATGTCAGCGATCAGCCCGTTTTTCACAAGCATGGCTCCGTCGTTGATACTGCCTTTTTCGGTTACGGTCACCAGCTTCTTGGCCCTGATCATATACGTTCCGCTCATGTTTACACCACCCAAGGCGTCACAAAGTATCCGATCACAAAAGCAGTGACGAGCCGCATGAGCATGCCGATGACAGCGGCTGCCATCGCTTCACGCTCCGTCAAGTCGGAATGGGCCGCCCATGTCGCAGGAACCTGTCCGAAGATCACTGACAAGGGCAGTCCCGAGGAGGCGAGGACAAAGGAACCGACAGCAAGGCGCGGGTCGATGCTCGCGGCGATTTTTTGCAGCTCAGCCATCGCCAGCGTGGGACTGGCCAAAAGGGACAGCATGCCTGTCGCAGGCTCGATGCTCAAAGCGGAGAGCAGCAGGGTAAAAGCGTTCTCGATCGGTTGCCAAACGCCAATGTATTCCAACAGGCCGATGACCCCAAATACGACAGCAACCGCGGGGATAATGACCAGCAAGAGCAGTTCCGTTCCCTCTTTGGCAGCGTCAAAGACCGTTTTGAGGTAAGCGGTGCCGGGAGTAAAACGCGGAAGCTCCTCCAGCTCTACTGTCCGGGTATCCCGGTAGATTGTCTTCGACAGAAGCCAGGGAACGAGGATCAGCGGGACAAAGATCGAGAGCAGTACGACCGGAAAAACAGCGGCTCCGGTGGCGGCGAGAGCGATCAGTCCGATCATGAACGTGGCGAATGATTGCTGGGACTGAATCATCGTGGCGACAGCGATTTTCTGTTCCGCTTTTGTCGCTTTTGCCCGCATCAGGATCGGACCGGCGATCCGCCCGGCGGCATTGATATCACCGAGAATATTGTAGACACTCGGGATAATGACGGCAGGATTTATGGACAGCCATTTCATGACAGGAGCAAATACGCGGAACAGCGCATCTGTAAACCCGAGCCGTTCCAGCATCCTTCCGACGATGACGCTGACAATGACGGCAATTCCCACTTCCCCCGTGAGGAAAATGTCGACAACAATCGGAAATACTTTTTTGATAATGGCATCGAACAGGCCGGCCAGCGCATGCGGCCAGAACAACAGGGAAGCCAGAGACGACAAAACAAGGAAAATGCCGAGATATTCCACGCCTGTCCATTTTCTTCTTCCGGGGTCCTTCCGTTCGCTCATCTTGCTCGCTCCTTTCCTGGTCAAATCGCGCTTGCACAATCATGCTCCGTGCTGCAGTATATGAGCTGCCGCAGGAATGGGTGATGGCCCAGTTTCAATGAGAGGAACCTGTAGCGCTTTCAGAGGCGGTAAGATAAAATGAGAGTAAACCTTTCAAGGTGGAGAACCCCTTTGCATTCAGGAGGAGAACCGGGTGAAATATAAAAGTGTATTTGACATTATCGGTCCAGTCATGGTCGGACCTTCAAGCTCCCATACAGCCGGTGCTGCCCGGATCGGGCGGATAGCCCGCAAGCTCTTTGGCAGACAGCCGAAAAAAGCGGAGATCACGTTTTACGGTTCCTTTGCCAAAACGTATAAAGGGCATGGCTCCGATGTCGCGACAGTCGCGGGCATTCTTGATTTTGATACGTTTGATCTGCGGCTGAAGGACTCCCTGCAGATTGCCAAAGACCTGGGTATCGATATTGTGATCAACACTTCCGAAGAATTGACCGGTCACCCGAACACTTCGCGGATTCGCTTGAGCGACGATGAGAAGGATGTGGAGGTAGTCGGTGTTTCCATCGGGGGCGGCAAGATCGAGGTAACGGAGCTCAACGGCTTTGCCTTCCAGCTTGGCTTCGATACGCCGACACTGATGGTTTTGCACGAAGACCGCTTCGGAATGATCGCCGGCGTAGCCAAGGTGCTCACGCAGCATAAAATCAACGTGGGACTGATGGAAGTCTCCCGGCACGACCGCGGGTCACGCGCGCTGATGGCGATCGAGACGGATTCTGTCGTCCTGCCAGAGGTGCTGGAGGAAATCGGGAACATCCCGTATATTTTTGATGTCTCACTGCTTTCTTTACAGTAAAGCGGGAGGAGAGGAGTGAACAGGACATGTTTCGCAACGTAGCAGAATTGGTAGAACTGGCTGAGTCCCAAGGGAAAAAAATTTCGCAGGTGATGATTGAGGCGGAGATGGAGGTTTCCCAGCGGACTCGCGAGACCATTTTAACGGATATGTACACGAATCTGGACGTGATGGAAAAAGCCGTCCGGCGCGGACTGACGGAAGACATCCGTTCGCACAGCGGACTGACTGGCGGCGATGCGAAAAAACTGCAGGAGTACATGCGCACAAAGCCGTTTCTGTCTGGCCCCACCCTGCTCAATGCCGTCTCCATGTCGGTCGCTGTGAACGAAGTAAACGCGGCGATGGGCACGATTGTGGCTACGCCGACGGCAGGTGCTTGCGGAATTGTGCCAGGTACCTTGTTTGCCGTATCAGACAAGCTGAAGCCGACGCGCGAGGAGATGGTCAACTACCTCTTTACTGCCGGAGCGATTGGCTACTGCATTGCCAATAACGCGTTTATTTCCGGTGCTGCCGGCGGCTGCCAGGCGGAAGTGGGCTCGGCGACCTCGATGGCTGCCGCTGCGATTGTCGAGATGGCAGGCGGTACGCCGGAACAGTCGGCTCAGGCTGTCGCCATCGCCCTGAAGAACATGCTCGGTCTCGTTTGCGACCCCGTGGCCGGACTTGTAGAGGTTCCCTGTGTCAAACGGAACGCGATGGGGGCCGCGATCGCAACCGTAGCTGCCGATATGGCGCTTGCAGGGATCAAGAGTGTGGTGCCGACTGACGAAGTGATTGAAGCGATGTACCGGATTGGCTGCTCCATGCCGACTACCCTCAAGGAAACAGCACAGGGAGGTTTGGCCGCGACGCAGACCGGACGCCAGATCGAGGCCAAAATCTTCGGTGTGCAGCTGGAGAAAAAGTAAATGAACGAATGGTACGACGCGCCCGTCTCGCTCTTGCATGGGGTAGGCGAGGAGAGGGCCAAAGCTTTCGCAGGTTTGGGCATTGAGACTGTGGGGGAGCTGCTGGAGTATTTCCCGAGCCGCTATGAGGACTACCGCGTCCGCGATTTGACAGAGGTGAAGGACGGAGAGAGGGTAACGCTGGCAGGCACGGTCTACGGCGAACCCTCTGTTCGCTTTTACGGCAAGCGAAAATCGCGTATCTCCGTCAAGCTGGTCATGGACAGAGTGGTGGTGACGGCGGTCTGGTTCAACCAGACATTCGTGAAAAGCAGGCTCTCTCCGGGAAAAGAAATTCTCGTGACCGGAAAGTGGGACAAGCACAAGCTGCAAATCACCGTCAGTGAAATGACCGAAACCGACTCCGACCGGGCACAAAAGAGAGGGGAACTGGCACCCATTTATCCGCTCGGCGGAGATGTGACCCATACGCTTTTGCGAAAAACGATCCAGCAGGCGCTTCGCCAGTACGGCGAGCAAATCCCGGAGATTCTGCCGACCGATATCGTCAGTCGCTACCGGCTCATGCCCCGGCCTGACGCGATTCGGTCGATCCATTTTCCGCAGGATGCCGAGAACGGACGCCAGGCGCGGCGGCGGATCATGTTTGAAGAGCTTTTTTTATTCCAATTGAAAATGCAGGCGCTCCGCCGGATTGCCCGGGAGCAGACCGAAGGGACGGCTCTGCAAATTCCGATGGAGGAATTGCGCACCTTTGTGAAGTCGTTGCCGTTCCCGCTGACGGATGCACAAAAGCGGGTAATCAAGGAGATTCTCACCGATATGCGTTCGCCGTACGCAATGAACAGGCTGCTTCAAGGGGACGTCGGCTCGGGAAAAACCGTAGTCGCGGCCATCGCTTTGTTTGCGGCAGTCAAAGCGGGTTTTCAGGGCGCTTTGATGGTGCCGACAGAGATTTTGGCTGAGCAGCACGTCCAGTCGCTGACAGGGCTTCTTTCCCCGCACGGCATCCAGGTGGCGCTGCTGTCCGGCTCGCTTACAGCCAAACGGCGTCGCGAGGTGATCGGAGCCTTGCAGATGGGCTTGATTGACGTCGTTGTCGGGACTCATGCCCTGATTCAGGAGGATGTGTTTTTCTCAAAGCTCGGCCTGGTAATCACGGACGAGCAGCATCGCTTCGGGGTGGAGCAGCGGCGCATTTTGAGAAACAAAGGCCTTACTCCCGACGTGTTGTTCATGACGGCCACACCGATCCCGCGCACGCTGGCGATTTCCGCCTTCGGTGACATGGATGTCTCCACGATCGACCAGATGCCGGCGGGGCGCAAGCCGATCGAGACTACGTGGAAAAAGCATGAGCAGTTTCACCAGGTGCTGGAGCAAATGCGAGAGGAACTCGTGAAAGGCAGGCAGGCGTATGTCATCTGCCCGTTGATCGAGGAGTCGGAAAAGCTGGACGTGCAAAATGCGATTGACGTTCATGCTCAGCTCTCGCAGGTATTTCCTGAGTACGGGGTCGGTCTTATGCACGGGCGCCTGCCAGCAAAGGAAAAGGATGCGGTGATGCAGGCCTTTCTTTCCGGGGAGTATGCGGTGCTGGTTTCGACGACCGTGGTAGAGGTAGGGGTAAACGTCCCAAACGCGACATTCATGATCATTTATGATGCGGAGCGGTTTGGGCTTGCCCAACTGCATCAGCTCAGAGGCCGTGTTGGCCGCGGCTCGGAGCAATCGTACTGCGTGCTGATCGCCGATCCCAAATCGGAGATCGGAAAAGAGCGGATGCGCGTTATGTGCGAAACGACAGACGGTTTCGAACTGTCGCGCCGCGATTTGGAACTGCGCGGTCCCGGCGACTTTTTCGGGACAAAGCAAAGCGGCTTGCCTGAATTTAAGGTGGCCGATCTGATGAGCGATTTCAAGGCATTGGAAGTGGCTCGCCAGGAGACGGCTGCTTTGGTAGAGAAGGAAGAGTTTTGGAAAAACAAGGAATACGTCTGGCTTCGCAGTTATCTGAAGCGGGAAGGTGTTTTGGACGGGATCGTCTTTGATTGATCGTCGTCAGCCAAAACGTCCCGGATAGAAGGCAGCTAGACGACTGCGCCTTTTCGAGTGAATGGACTCGGAAGGGCGTTTTTTGTTGGAATGAACTTTGTTTATCGAAGGATCAAACAAGCGGGACAGCATAAGATGAGTTGTGATGCTAGATGAGTTGTGATGCTGCCAACTCAAGCCAATTCCGCTGTAATTCCCACCAGTCCCGGCCGTATGGCTGAAACGAAACACGCTTTCCTACGTCTTACAGGGAAATATTGTTAAGAAGTCAAAGGAGCGAAATCATGGTTCAGATGAAACGCTTACAGGCATTCGCGCTGCTTCTCGCAGGCACATTGCTTTTAACCGGATGTGTTCCTGCCGCAAGCACAGGCACACCGCCATCCGGCAGCGGCGGAAATCAACAGCCGGAATCACAAGCGCCACCTGGGAGTACAACTCCGGGGACAACCCCGAATTCCTCCTCCGGGCATCCGCCAACGCCTTCCTCCGCCGAGTGGAATCCAGCAGAGATTCCGTTTGACTATGCATCGATGAAAGCAGATGTTGTGATCCGACTGGATGAGGAGCCGGTACTGCAATCTCCGATCAGGACTCCGGTTGGTAGTGGACCGCAGACATTTACGTTGTTCTTTCGTCAGGCGATGGACCGAAGCAGTGTGGTAGAAGCGATTGAATCGCGGATAAAAGAGAAGGCGTCTGCCGAGGAATGGTTTATCGAGCCCGACCTGGAGTTCCGTTGGGTCCATGATAAACAGCTTCACCTCCGGGCGACACCCAGGACGAGAGTACAGCCGGAAGACGGAATAAAGGAGTATGTATTGGATGTAAAAGGCGCACGCACCGCCAGCGGCCATGTTCTGTCGGAACCCCCTGGCTTCCTGGCTGTTGTTCTTGCTCCCAACCAATTGTGGAAGGTGAGCCTGGATGGAAAGGTGCGGGAGCAGATCAGCGGGTATCCCGGCTCGTATCATAGCGACTCTTTTCTCGACCCTGAGCAGCGGTATCTGCTCTTGAGGCGGTATACGGAATATTGCGAATGCGACGCGCGGCATCCCCTCCTGTACGGGATCTATGACAGGCAGACGAACGAGCTGACTCGCTATCCAGTGGAGCTGACCACCAGTTACCGGGGGGAAGGCGCATTTGTTGCCGACCGGCGCGGCTTTTTTTATGCGGCACCGCAAGAGGGGCAAAACATGCCTGTCAGTGAAACTGCGGTTCCCGTCGAGATAGGGGAATTCGTTCACGGAGCCGACTTTAGCCATGACCGAAAAAAGCTGATCATGGCTGTTGGGCCCAAAGACCAGGAGCAAAATCTGGACCTGCTGCTGCTGAACCTGGAAACCGGAGAAAAGCAGCGGTTGACCGGTGCGCTGAAAGGCTTTGTGCCTATCGATGAAATGTACGGAGATGTCATCCCCATTTCCTTTGATGATGACGGGCGGCAGTTCACTTTTGCGATGCGGCAGAGCCGTAGTTCCTTCGACCAATTGCGTTACCGCTATGACTGGAAGACGGAAAAGGTCAGCGCGTGGAACCCGCCTGTTCCGAGAGATGCTTGGGCTGGCTATACGCAAACCGATGACGGGATGTATCAGATGTATTGGAATGCGGGGCTGTTTAAAGGAAAGGAGCACCTGATGGATTTCCAGGGAGAAGGGTTGTGGCTCCCAAACAGTCACCGGTATTTGTTTGCGAGACATAAAGAGAACGAGGAAGGGCACGCGGTCGCGATGGACATTATGGCTTTTGACGCTGACCAGCGAAAGACGGACACGTTGATCACAGACCTCTCCTTCGGAATCAGCTTTATCGGTGCAAGCGCTGACGGTCAGTGGCTGTACTTGCTGAGCAGCGGCGACCTTCAGCCGCACTGAGCAGGAAAGCCTTTCCCAGATGGAGACAGTTTGGTAGACAGCGCACCTCTTATGTGAAGACCAGCTTGAATTCTGCAAGACGAGAAAAACGGTCGGCAAGTGGAATTAGCGGATGGTGCTATATTCGCTAATTCCACCACCCGGCAAGCATTTTGCAAGCACGAGAGTCTCCACTTTCCTTTTCTTCCCGGCTTGCGTTTCCTTGCACCTTCATCTTTTGCACCATTATCTTTGCTTTTGGCGTATAACTCCGTTCAGTCAAGTTTGCGTCCAGCTTTTGTACTCGCGTGCCAGCATGGAGAGGACAATCAGCGATTCGTACCGATCGTTCGTTTTGAGACACTCCCGCAATTTTCCCTCCATGATAAAGCCTTCCGACAGGTAGAGCTGAAGCGCTCGTCGATTTTCCTCCTTGACGTCCAGCCAGAGGCGGTTGGCCCCCCACTCGTCAAAAGCCAGCCTTTTGATCTCCTGCAGCACCTTGCGCCCGTATCCTTTTCTTTTTTCGGAGATGGTAATCCGCATGAATTCGATACTCGCGTGCGGATTGGCCAGTCCGGCCAGGATCACGTATCCCACGCTGTTCCCCTTCTTCGCATCTTCTACAATCAAATGGCGGATATCCGGGTTTGCGAGAGACTGCTCATGCCGCGTGCTCTCCCACGGCAGGATGTAAGCGCGGTTTTCCTCCATCTGTTCGGTTTCGTATACATACGGTATATCTGCCAATGCAGTGGGACGCAGACGAATGTCCATCCTTTTCTCCTTTCTGCTCGTGAAGCTCCTGATCCGGCTTGCTGCTCGTTACGGGATGTCCATCCGGGCGCTCCACCGGTTCCTTCGCTTTTGATGCTTACTAATTTCTCTCCTGTCAGGCGACTTCCTTCAATTTCCAGCCCTTTTTTAAAAGTACATGGTATAAAAGCGAACATCTGTTTGCTATAATAAGAACAGAAATGAAACGGGAACATTTGTTCCTATTCAGGGGATGGTTGTAATGGCTCATGACAACAAACGGATTATTTTTCTCGCTGACATGCAGAGCTTTTATGCCAGTATCGAAAAAGCGGCTCAGCCGAAGCTGCGCGACAAACCGATCGTCGTAGCAGGCGATCCCGAACGAAGAAGCGGGGTGGTCCTCGCTGCTTGCCCGATTGCCAAGTCGTACGGCGTCACCACGGCAGAAGCCTTGTGGCAGGCTCAGCAAAAGTGCCGCCATCTGGTCGTGGTTCGCCCGAGGATGGAGACCTATATCCGTGTGGCTGTACAAATTACTCGCATATTCGAGTCGTTTACCGATCTGGTGGAGCCGTATTCCATCGACGAGCAGTTTTTGGATGTGACGGGAAGTGTCCGGCTGTTTGGAGGTCCGTGGAAAATCGCAGAGGAGATCCAGCGGCGCATCCGCTTGGAAACAGGAGTACATTCACGGGTCGGTATTGGAGAAAACAAGGTGCTGGCCAAAATGGCGTGCGACAATTTCGCCAAGAAGCGGGAGGAAGGCATTTTCTGGCTGAAGCGGGAGGAGCTTGCAGAGACGCTCTGGAAGCTGCCGATTGAAAAATTGTTTGGAGTAGGCTCGCGGATGAAACGGCATTTTCATCGCATGGGCGTATACCAGATCGGGCAGCTGGCGCAGCTCTCGCCCGCTGTGTTGACCCGGCGCTGGGGCGTCAATGGGGAGGTGCTGTGGCGTACGGCGCACGGCATGGATGACTCGCCCGTTTCGCCTCGTACGCATGATACCCAGAAGGGGATCGGTCACCACATGACGCTGCCGCGCGACTACCATACAGCTACTGACATCAAGGTGGTGCTGCTTGAGCTGTGTGAAGAGGTATGCCGCAGGGCCCGCAGCAAAGAGCTGATGGGCTGGGTGGTATCGGTTGGATGCCGGGGAGCCGACTTTGACGTGCCGACAGGATTTGGACGTCAGCTCAAGCTGCCGGAGCCGACCAATGACGCGATGACGCTTTACGAAGCTGTCTGCCGCCTGTTTGACCGGCACTGGCAGGAAACCCCTGTTCGCAGCGTCGGCGTCAGTCTGGAGCAGCTGGTGCCTGACAACGTGGTTCAGCTCAACCTCTTTACCGATACTCAGAAGCAGCGTTCACTTGCCCGAGCTGTAGACGATATCCGCAATCGCTACGGAGCGGATGCGATTTTGCGTGCCGCTTCCATGTCGGGAGCCGGGCAGGCTCGTGAGCGTGCTCGCAAGATCGGGGGGCACTATAAATGACGGAGAGGCAGGACGCCGAGGAAGAGCAAGAACTGGTCCGCTTGTACGTGTTGTTTGGCCTGTTGTTTCGGGTTGCGATGGTCGATATGGGAAAGGGGCGGACCGTTCCCTTCAAAATTTCGTACGACTGGTTTTTTCAGGAGCTGTCCCGCTGGGCAGAGCGGGAGCATCATCAGTTGCGGCGCCGGCTTCGGCAGATGGGCTGCATTTTGCTGACGGCGACCCGGCAGGATGGCACCTATGTGGTACAGTACCGACATCGCGGATATGTCAGGGAAGCGGTCTATTCCATCGAAGTGCTTCGCTCCGAGTGTCAGGAATTGGCCCGCTCCTGGATGACGGCAAGGCCGAAATCCTTTGCGGATGAACCGCGAGCAATGTTTCAGAGGCGAGAGGAAGAACAAGGCGCAGTCAGCAAAGAGGAGAGAAGGACATGAGGGAAAAGCGCGTTTCCAAACGGGATAATTTGTTTGTGGCAAGCCGTTTTGTGCTGCCGGAGCACCGTGAGATGTACATCAGGATCAAAGCGGAAGAGCTTCGTTATGTGCCGCCTGGGCTCGACGAGGAGCAGATGGCTGAAATAAGCGGGCGTATCTGGGAGGCACTGCAAACAGGTCAGGGTGTCGTGCTGACGTATTACGATGGAAAAAGTGCTTGCGGTTTGGCGGGGAAAATCGCCCACGTCGATCAGGCATTAAAAAAGATAAAGCTGCACACGGATAAGAAGACCGTCTGGATTCCCTTTTCCAGCCTGCTTGCGGTAGAGCTGGAAGCGATCTCCTGAGAGAGTCTGTACATGGACTGCACGACTCCAGGGCATCCTGTGGATAAAATCGAAGGGGATCAATTCCGTGAGACAAACGGCCATTGCCACTCTGACGGCATGGGGAGTTTTGCTGACGGGATGCGGTGCAGCAGCGCCGCAAACCGAACAATCCCAGCCTGCTCCAAGCAGCGAGCGACTAAGCAGCAAGCACCCAAGCAGCGAACAATCAGCGATTCCGGCACCGCGGCTGGCCTTGCATACAAATACAGCCAGACCCGCTCAAGCGATGCTGGATATTCCCGTTATCGCGCAAAATCCGGAATTAAAGAACGGCTGCGAGGTGACGAGCTTGGCGATGCTGCTGCAGCATGCCGGTCATTCCGTAGATAAAATGACGCTGGCCCGGCAAGTTAAAAAGGACCCGGAACGGATCGTTCAGCAAAATGGCGATATCAAAAAATGGGGGGATCCGGCTGAAGGCTTTGTCGGGGATATGACAGGCAAGAAAAAAGGCTTTGCCGTCTACAATAAACCGCTGGAGGAACTGCTTCGGCATTATATGGGGGAGCGGACGGTCAATCTGACTGGAGAAAGCTACGAGACGCTGCTGGACAGTGTAGCCGCAGGGTATCCCGTAGTCATATGGGCGACCGGAGACTTTACGCCGCCGACTGAGTGGGAGTACTGGGACAGCGACGGCAAACAGATCGTGGTTCCTTTTGACGAGCATGCCGTACTGCTGGTCGGATACGATGAGACTTACGCCTATGTCAACGATCCGCTGACAGTAAAAAAACAGCGGAGAGTAGCTCACCAGGCGCTGAAGAACAGTTGGGAAGCATTGGGAAAACAAGCGGTCACCTATCGGTAAAAATAGGGAGGACAAGGACAAACAGCGAAAAACAGCGGCCCGCGGTGAAAAGTTGTGTGCGGTGACGAGGGAAGGGTCTTAAAAACGATAAGCGGGGAAAAACCGGATTTTTTCGCAGATTATTGTTCAAAACGCATTTTGCCAGAAGGGAATGTTTCCTTGTATCGTTAGAATGTCTTAACTGATCAAACTTGATGGGAACCAAAGGGGATTGTACATGTTAGCACAAGAAATGGGTGTCATTTTCACGAAGCACGTGGGGCACATGACCGCCAAGCGCTGGACTGACTTTATCCAGCAGTTGGAGAGCAAGGGGCTGTACGTCGTGATCGAGACAGACACAAACGGGCGAGTGATGAGCCCTCTCGGCGGCCTGATGCCAATGCCATGCAAAAGTGAGACGCTCCAAATTTTCACGTCCGACGAGCTGCAGCAGCGGGGGTTGCCCGTCGGCCATCACATCGTCACAAAGAGCAAGGCAAGCGGAAACCTGACGACGTAAGACCGCAAGCCAAACAAAATCGACAAGAACGAACCTTTCTTCACCGAGAGTCGGCTGGGGAAAGGTTTTTTTGCGCTCAAAAGAAAGCGTTTACTCCATAAAAATATCCTTGCCAACAGAAAAAAATAATCAGGTAGTTCAAATTACATAAAAAAGAAAAGGAATTAGGTAAAAATTAGCGAATAATTAGGGATAATGGAGCTATTTGTCAAAAGGACTCTTTGTGAATAGTGAGTCTATTTACCTAAATAGATGATCGGGCTGGTTGTACAACCAGCTGGCGTGTCCGTTTGAAGAGGGTGCAGGGTACGATCATTTTAATCAAACATGTAAGGAAGGTAAGACGATGGAGAGCATAGCAGAATTTATTGAAAATCGACGATTCTACCACGTATTCCAGCCGATTTGTCACCTTCCGGAAAAAAAGGTTATAGGATATGAAGCGCTGATTCGCAGCGTATCCCCTATCGGCCCTGAAGCATTGTTCCAAAAGGCGACTGAACAGAATAAGTTATTTGAATTGGATACCCTGTCTATTTCACAGGCATTGACTGTTTTTTTCATGCCCCAGCAGAGGCAGGAAAAAAGAGAGTTTCTCTTTGTCAACATTTATCCGTCTACGATCGTGGAGGATCAGTTTCCGGCATTTATTGATGGCATCATGAGCAGGTTTCGTCCCAATCTGAGCAAAATTGTTCTGGAAATCAACGAATCTATCGTAGAGCGAAAAATATGGCTGAACCCGCTGTTTACGAGAAGAATCGCCATGCTTAGAAAGATCGGCTTCAAGATCGCGCTGGATGACGTCGGAGAAGGAGCGACAACCTTTCGCAAGATTGTCGAGATCTCCCCTGATTTTATTAAAATGGACAAGTTCTTTTCAGATGGCTTGGCCCATTCAGGAAAGAAACAAAAAATCGTACAGCTTTTGGTTGAGTACTGCCGGGATGAAGCTGAGCTTATTTTGGAAGGGATTGAGCGCGAGGAGGATTTTTGCTGCGCCGCGAGCCTCGGCGTAAAAACCGGTCAGGGCTACTACCTCGGGAAACCGGGACGACTGAATCGATATTCATGAAAAGTGTACATACTGGAGGAAATATGTGATGAGTGACAGAAACGTGTATTCCCGGAAAGCGACGCTTTCTCTACGAATCTCGGAATTCGAGGTTCCGCCGATGCAGGATCTCTTAATCGTAGGAAGAAAAGCCCCCATTGGGCCAGAGGCCGTCAGGCGGATGGCAGAGGCGCTTTCGCCGGAGCAATTTACTTTGGTGAAGATAGATCATCCGAGAATTGAGGCTGTCCTCATCCGAAATTCGCTGATGCAGATGCTGGATAGAGATGTGTTGATGAACATTATTCTGGAGGAAGCAGAAAACATGATCAGCGATTCGATGGTTCTTCGCTCTGAGTTGAAAATCGCTGTTTCTGTTCAGCGCGAGGTGGATCTGTCATGAAGGTCTCCGAAATCATGACTACTTCCGTTCACACCATTACGTCGGGAAGAAGTGTTTCCTATGCGGCGGAGCAAATGAATGAATGGAAGATCGGGTCGCTGATTGTAGTCGATCACGACCAGGTACAGGGAATCATCACTTCCCGGGATGTCCGATCATCCCATCCCAATCGGATCGTAGCAGATGCCATGACTCCCAATCCCGTCACGATCAGTCCCGATCACGACATTTGGGACGCCTATCGCATGCTCACGGAGAATCAGATTGAACGGATTCTCGTCATGGACAAGACAGAGATGAAGGGGCTGGTGACTCGCGAAGAAGTGATGCGAAAGCTGGCTGAGTTCATGGATTCGCATACAGGCTTGTACCGGGCTCCCTATATACAGTACATTGGAGAGGAGTTCCTCAAACAGCGTCAGCCGTTCCACCTGATTTTTGTGGACATAAACGATTTTGGTCGAATCAATAAAGAATACGGCCATCCATTTGGCGATGACGTGATTCGGACTTTATCTCAACGGCTTTCCGCGCTCGCCAAGGAGAAATACGACTATTTGTGCCGGTATGCTGGCGATGAATTTGTGCTGATATCGTTAGCGGATCAAGAGCAAGTAGAGGAATATCTCGAGGAGATCGGACGGCCAATGGTGCTTGAAGGAGTATCCATATCGGTTGCTGTCGGACATGTGGACGGATGCAAGGAGCCGGATTTTTTCAGCCATAGCTTAAAGGAGCTGCTGCGAAAGGTGAGTCTGATCTCGTCGTACAATAAACAGTTCAAGGAAGAATATGCGGCAAGTATAAACCGGTAGGGGCGGGGAGAGGAAGAGGGGATTCGATCTTTTTCAAGAAAATGGGCCTGTTTCTTTACATAGAAAACACCAATCCAAGGCAATGTTGCCTGACTTGCCAGCAACCTACGAAGGAAATTCCCGAGCCTTTTTCATATAATAGAACCATTCACGTACTATGCCTCCGGCTATTGATTCAATGGCTGGAGGATTTTTTTTGCTCGTGTGAACTCTGTATATTTACATAACTGGAAAATGGATGAAAAGTCGATTTGTTTCGCTATAATAAAAGAAAATGACCTAAGCCATATGGCCGAGGAGGATTGTAAGGTATGAAGCGCTTCAGATGGTTTCCGGGAAGCAACAAAGCCAGTTGGTCAATGTTTGTTTGGACCGCCGTGTTGGCTGTTGGACTTGGCTTCTTTTGCGTTCAACCAGCAACTGCGGAAGAAACAGCGAGTGAACTGGAGAGTCAGCTTCGTTTAACACCAGACTACAAGCAATATAATTACGAACAAGAGATTACAGCCATAGCCATGACGGAGAAAAAGGGCGATTTGGTCCAGGTCGAGATGTCCATCGACAATTACGGTGAGAAAGGAGAACGACTGGATATTCCTGTGAAAACCGAAGAGGTCGACGGCCAGTATGTCTCAAAGGGTGTCTTTTCGACGGGAAGTCGAATCACTTCTTATAAGCTCGTGTACAAAATCGTTATGGATGACGGAGAGCAAAAGTGGTTCGGACATGCGAGCAAAATGATCCAAGTTGACAATATGCCGCCCATGAATCCTTCTGTAGAGTCCATCTTTAAAATTGAGCAGAAGGAATATTATAAGGTAGGCGAGCCGATCAAGTTTACTGTCTATACACCCAATAAAGGTAAACTCGTATCCGAGCCGAAGTTTATGTTTTTCTTTAATTCTGTTGATCAATCACAGCCTGTAGAGGAATTGGAGACTGAGTTGGATCAAAAAAACAACCAGTACGTGACGACGGGGACGTTTACTCCAAAAATACCGGGAGTTTACAAGCCATTTTTCTTTGCGGGTATGGAGGACGAAGAGACAGGCGAGACAATTGAGGCAAGCGCCGTCACCGAGTTTACCGTCGAGGACCATGACAAGATACTTGTCTCTCTCAGTCCGGGCACAGCGACCATGAAAGCGGGAGACGAAATTTACCTGGTAGCCTACTACAAGATCGGCAAATGGGAGGATCATAAAATCTCCTGGAATTACAAGGCAGAGGAAATTACGCGGCAATACGACAAAAAGCGGGGAATCCAGAAGGTTGTGATCCGCTTTGTCCCCAAACGAAAAGGGACGTTTACGTTTGAAGTGAAGGTAGAACAAGAGGACGGCGAAAAGCGGGGAGCGGCGAGTGCGGTGATCCGCGTCACGGAATAGAAAAATGGAGTCGAAAAAGCACTGCACATCAAAAGGAGCAGTGCTTTCTTTTTGCAAGGGCTTCGTGTTCCGACATGTTGTGTCAAATAGAGAGGAATTTTTTCAAAAAAGAGGAAAATCGTGTATAATGGTCGGGTAATCCCAAATACAGAGATGGTGGAGGTTTCACGAATGGATCGAAAGCGGCTTGAACCCATGGGAGTGGGGGGCTTATTGGACCGGAGCTTTTCGGTGTACCGCCAACATTTTACCACGTTTTTTCTGTTGGCACTAATCCTGTTTGCTCCGCTGCTGTTGCTGCAGGAGGTACTGCTCAATGACGTAGGCAGCATGCCGCTGTTGGTATCGGACGATGATTCGAGCAGTTTTGAAGAGTTTTTGCAAAACCGTTTTATCCAATCGGATGAGGCAATGACGGACGACATCGGGAAATTGCTGGTGTATTTGCTGTTGTGGCTGCCGCTGAGTATCCTGCTGGTCTATCCGCAGCTGCAGGGAGCGACGCTGCTTGTTACTCAGGCTGCTGTGTACGGGGAATCGATCTCGCTGAAGGCTTCTTTGAAGCAATCATTTGGAAGGTTCTGGCCGATGGCAGGAAGCACGGTCGTCTATATGTTGATTGCAATTGGCATTATGCTCGCGTTTGGCGTGGCTATTTTTCTATTGTCGATGCTGGGGATTGGCATTGGCAGCTTGTTTGAGTTTGACGACCCGAATCCGGTTGTCATCGTCATCTTCGCCATCTTGGCCTATCTGCTGTTTTTGGTCCTGATGATTCTGGTTCCCGGGTATTTTCTCCTGCGCTGGGCGTTTTTTCTGCCGGTTGTCCTGGTGGAACGCGACGGGATCGGGATCGGACGGAGCTGGAGGCTGACGAAGGGGAACTTCTGGCGGTTAGTCGGGCTGTACCTGGTGCTCATGGTCATTTATTCGATTTTTTCAGGGGGCATTCAGGCCCTTCTCATGGGTATATTCGGCATATCCGTTTTGGGACAGCTGTTGATGGTTCTGTTCACATGTCTGTTGACTCCGTGGATGATGATCGTTTACTCGCTTGCCTATCTCGATCTGAAAGTACGCCACGACGGAACGGATGTCGAAGCGCTGCTTCAGGAACAGACAGAACCGGCATTTACTGCCCCGGGGGCGGAAGATAGGCCATGATCGATTCGGAAATGCTTACCCAAGACAAGGAAAGGCTTGCGGACATTCTGGCCAGAGACGAATTTGGGGAAGTAAAAAAGCAGGGGAAGAGCTGGCTGGATGCCCTCTTCGAGGAAATCCTCGATACGATTGCCCGCATGCTGCAGTCGGCTGATGTCAGTCCGGGGACGGCAAGCGTGTTGTCAAAGGTTATCGTTGCCGCGGCTGTGATTGGCGTCATCGTTTTTCTTTTGATCTGGTGGCGGAGAATGGTCCGCAGGGGCCCGGCGGAGAACCAGTTGCTCGCCCGAGAAGAACGGATCCGCACGTATGCCGATTACTTGCGCGAGGCAAAAGAACGGGGACAAAAAGAAGACTGGCGCGAAGGTGTGCGCTATTCTTTTTTGGCTCTGCTCAGTTTTATGCAGGAGCGCTCTTGGGTTCGGATTGAGAGCTGGAAGACAAATTGGGAGTACCTCGATGAATTGCAGGCAAGGCAACCCGAGTGGGAAACGTTCTTCCGCACACATGCCCGTCTTTTTGAACAGGTTTGGTATGGAAGGGCCGAGCTTGCTCCGGCTGCTTTCTGGGAATCGCTGAGCGAATTGGAGAGGAGATTGCACGGGGAGGGAAAACATGACGAACGCCGCTAAATCAAGACTGGTTCTGGGAGCGGCGATCCTGCTTTTCTTAGTGGCGGGAATCATGCTGCTCAAACCGTCGAGCCAATCGTATTCTGCCTATGTCTCCTTTTCTCCCAACCCCAATGGAACGAAGGCAGTAATGGAGCTGCTGGGACAAAAACGTGAGGCAATCAAGGAATGGAGAAAACCGACGGGATTCCTTCCGGAAGGAACAAGCCAGGCCATGCTGCTTGTAGAACCATATAGCTTGCAGGAGGAAGAACAGGAAGAGCTCCTGCAATGGGTGGAAAAAGGGAATGACTTGCTCATCTTTCAAAGGGAGCCGGAAGGATGGGAGGATGCCGACCTAAGCGTCAGTCTGGTTGGAGGCTACGAGTCGGAACAACGGCGAGTAGAAAGCTCGCTGCTGAACAATCCCGGCTTCGGACAGGCAGATACGGAGTGGAGAATCGATCCTGCGGATGGAATGGAGCCACTGCTTTCTGACCAGGAGGGGATTCTGGCGGGGCGGAGCCGGGTGGGAGAAGGGACAGTAAGCTTGTTTCTCGTCCCGGAGTGGCTCACGAACGGCAAGATAATGGAACATAACCACTTTGAATTGATCTGGCCGTACCTCCAGGGAGACTGGAGCGTTTTTTGGATAGATGAGTACCATCACGGCTATCAGCAGAGACCGGGAATCCTGGCGATCTATCCGGACTGGCTGATTGCCAGCCTGGCACAGCTCGCCATCGCTCTGCTGCTCTTTATCTGGTGGAAGGGGAAACGCTTTGGCCCCGTCTATACGCTTAGAGAATGGACAGTTCGTCGTGGAGATGAAACGCTTCTGGCGATTTCGAGCTGGTACGAACGGCGACGGCTGGCCAAGGACGCTCTGCAGATTCGGGAGGCGTACCTGCGTCAGTTGCTTGCGGACCGATGGGGATTGCACAAAGGCACGACCGATTACGAAATCGTCCGGGTAGCTGAAAGCCACTGGACAGCGCAAGAGGCCGGCAAGCTGAGCCACGCTCTCGCCCGGGTGGATGACGCAAAGAAAGACCGGCACTACACGGCGAAACGGCTGGTAGCCGACAGCCGGCTTTTAGATGATGTGACCAAGCGATTGGAAAAGGAGTGAAGCAAAACGTGCAGCAATTGCTACAGGAAATGGAGAAGCACGTATTCGGACAACGGCAAAATATCCGCCTGCTGATTACCGCCATGCTGGCTGGAGGCCATGTTCTGCTGGAGGGGGTGCCCGGCATCGGGAAAACCAAAATGGTCCGGACCCTTTCACGGCTGATTGGCGGTGAATACAGAAGGATTCAATTTACGCCTGACCTGATGCCGAGCGACATTGTCGGAAACGTCGTTTTCAATATGCAGCAAAACTCGTTCGAAACCCTTAAAGGACCGATTTTTTCCAATCTGCTGCTGGCGGACGAGATCAACCGTACCCCGCCAAAGACACAGGCAGCGCTGCTGGAAGCAATGGAAGAGCGCCAGGTGACGATACACGGGGTCACTTACGAGCTGCCGAATCCGTTTTTTGTCATGGCTACCCAAAACCCGGTTGAGTACGAGGGGACCTATGTATTGCCGGAAGCACAGTTGGACCGGTTTTTGTTCAAGCTGCAGGTAGATTATCCGTCACAGGAGCAGGAACTGGAGATATTGAAGCAGCATGTTCCGTTCTTTGCCGAAAAGAAGGAGAGCGAAACGGTCGTATGCGGAATCGAGGAGATTGTTTTGCAGCGGCAAAAGCTGGAGGACGTAGTGGTGGAGGAGCAAATTCTCGCCTACATCACGACGATCATCCGCAAGACGCGGGAGACAAAGAGACTATTGCTGGGAGCCAGTTCGCGTGCAGGCATCGCCGTACTCATGGCAAGCAAGGCATGGGCTTTGCTCGATAACCGGATGTATGTCACACCAGACGATGTCAAGGCTGTCGCCCGTCCAGCCCTCCGTCACCGGCTGATTGTGGCTCCACAAGTGGAATTGGAGGGGGGAAACAGTGACCACATCATCGACGAAACGCTCGCGGCCATTCCGGTCCCTCGTTAACAGGCTGCTGGAAAATGGCGTGCTGCCCACCAAGAGAATGATCATCCTGCTCGGGTGTGGTGCTGCAGTCGCTGCGGCAGGCTCGCTGGCCGGACTCGGTTATGCGCTTTTTTGGATGTACAACGCTTTGCTGCTGTTGGCGAGCATCGCCGACTGGTATACGATGCCCCGAGCAAAGAAGATCGCAGCGGTTCGCAGGCTGCCTGAGCAGACCGACATCGGCCAGGAACTGACGGTGTCAATCGAGCTGGAGAACCACAGCGGTCAACCGATCCTGTTCCGATTGCGAGACGATCTGCCCATCTCCTTTGACCGCCCGGAAGCGGTAGAGGGCATTCTGAAACAAAAGTATGAAACGGTATCGTACACAACGCGAGGAAACGAGCGGGGATTGTTTACGCTGTCCTATTTGTATTTGCGCTATCAGGGAAAAATCCGGCTGTGGGAAAAGCAGGCGAAAATCCCCTGTGAACAAAAGATCAAGGTGTATCCGGATCTCACCGCCGTCCGGGGCTATCTGCAGTCCCTTCAGGACAGCTTGATTGTGGACGGGAAAAAAATTCTCTTGCGTACGAGAAGCGGTACAGAATTTCATGCGATCCGCGAATATGTGCAGGATGATGATCCACGCTACATAAACTGGTCTGCCTCAGCGCGGAGCAGGCGTCTGATGACAAACCAATACCGTCCGGAACAAGGCAAAGTGCTGACGATTCTCCTGGACTGCGGGCGGATGATGGGCGTCGAGCTGGAAGGGAAGACGAAGCTGGATTTGACCATCGAATCGGCGCTCACCTTGGCTGCCGTTGCGTTGAAGCAGGGAGATCAAGTAGCGTTGCTCGCTTTTTCCCACGAAATCAAAACGTATGTGCCGCCTGGCCGCGGGCTCGCCCACCTGCATACGCTCGTCGAAGCGGTGTACGATCTGCAAAGCGATTTTGTCGAATCCAATCCTCTGCAGGCACTGGAGTACCTGCATCGGCAGCAGAAGCGGCGGAGTCTGATCGTCCTCTTCTCCGACATGGAGAATTACTTGCTGGAGGATCAATTGGGAGCATACCTGTGGAGACTGCGGCGAAGTCATTTGCTGCTGCTGCTCTCGCTGGCTGATCCGCTGCTGCATGAGTGGAGCAGGACGGAGACCAAAGACAGCCGTCTGGCGTACATCAAGGCGCTGGCGCAGCGCTTCTGGCTGGACCGCAAAGCGTTTCAACAAAAAATGATCGGCGCGGGCATCCAGGTACTGGACATTCCGGCCGATCAATTGACGCTGACTGTTGTAAACTCTTATTTGGACATCAAGTCGAGAGAAGCGCTCTGACCGCTGCTGCGGCGATGGCGGTACAATCCGTAGAGGTACCAGCCGGCCAAGGCGAGGAGCGTCAGCACGGCCACACTGTACTTCGCCTCCAAAGAGAGCGAAGACGGAGTAATGTACCCTTCGATGATCCCGGCGATGACAAACAGCGGCATCGTGCCCAGCAGCAACTGTGCGGATTCCTTCGCTGCCTGCAAAAACTGAAATTTGCGATGGTAAATGCCGGGTACAAGGAGCCGATAGCCCATGTGGAGTCCGGCTCCTCCGGCAATAAAGATGGCCGTCAGCTCGATCACGCCATGAGGCAGGATGTAAGCCCAGAAGGCATAGCTGCTGTCAGCCTGGCTGTAGACAGATGCCAACGCTCCGACCAACAGGCCGTTGAAAAGCAGCAGGTAAACGGGGAACACGCCGAGCGTAATGCCGCTGATAAAGGCCAGAAATGCCACCTTGATGTTATTCAGCATGATCGCGGTGGACATAAGCGGACTGTTGATGGCATCATGGCCTTCTCCCAGTCGGCTGGGATCGATTTGGGCAGCCATTCCCTCCGGCAGCACGTAATACAGATTCAATGGATCGACCATGACTGCTGCAAAGCCGGAAATTCCGCCAATGGCAAACAGGAGCCCGGCCAGGCCGATGAACCAGATCCGCTTGTGCACCAGCGAAAACAGATGGACCCAAAAAAAGCGGGACAGCTGCCCGAGACTGCTGGACTGCTGTTGATAAGCGATGTTGTGGGCCCGTGCTACCAGTTGGTTTAAATAGCGGGTCACCTCATCGTTTGGATGGTAGGTTCGGATATAAGCCAAATGGGCGGAAGCTTTTTTGTACAGAAGCGTCAGACGGTCTATTTCCACCGCCCCGATAGAACGGGGGCGCTTTTGAAAGTGCTCCAGCAAGCGGTCGAGCTCAGCCCAGGTTGCTTTGTGCGCCTGCCAAAATGATGTCAGATTCACGAAAAGGGCCTCCTTTCAATTTTTTCATAAAGAGTGTAGTGTACAGGAAGGGTGAAGCACCGGCATGAATGAACAACACATACCAAACCAGGCGGGACGAGAAGTTGCCATCGTCACACCGGAGCACGTCCAGCTAAGGTTTCAGACAGCCGGTCTCGGTAGCAGGGCGGCTGCTCATCTGATCGATACAGGGCTGCTTCTCTTGGTTAATATTACTGTATTTATTTTGTTTGGCATAGTTGTTTTTGGAAATGGAGAGGATATTTTCCTGGAGTCGGAGAGCTATGCGATTGCCATTATAATGATCGCGCTGTTCCTGTTCAACTTTGGCTACTTCTTTGTCTGGGAATACTTTCGAGCCGGTCAGACGCCTGGCAAAAAATGGATGAAAATCCGTGTGATTCAGGAGAATGGTCAATCACTAACGTTTTTGTCAGCGGTGATCCGCAATCTGTTTCGGATTATTGACAGCCTGCCGACCGGCTACTTGCTGGGAAGCATCGTTTCGTTTTTTCATCCGCGAGACAAGCGGATCGGCGACCTGGTGGCAGGGACGATCGTTGTGGTCGAGGAAGGCGCGGCCCGTACCCGTTTTCGCGGACGATGGGGCAGACAGGTGGAGAGATGGAAGGCGGAAGCCCCGCCGGTACTGCTCGACGAGCGGCAAAAGCGGGCCATTACACGTGAGGACTGGAACCTGCTGGCAACCTTCGTAGACAGACTTCCCTCTTTGTCTGAGGGGAAACGGATTGAACTGGCCATGCAGATTGTTCGCCGCATCTGCACGCGGATCGATTGGCCGGATGGACAGGCGGCGGAAGCGCATCCGGTCGGGTTTGTCCTGCGGCTTCATGAGCAGCTCAAGCATGAATGGATGATCGGAAGATAAAGATCAGGACGATGGTCCTGATCTTTTGCGCAAAGAGGTGTCGAAAATTGTTTTATGATATAATAAAACCTCATTCTTTGTCACACGAAAGGAGGGGGAACTGATGAGCGACAAAATTTTGTCCGCATCGTCGTCACCATCCACAACGTTACATGCTCCCGATCAAAGCAAGCAGGGAAGACGGAAGCGCAACGGTTTGTTTAAAAGCTTGTTTCAAACGCTAGCGCCCCGCTCGGAGGAGAAACGCTCAGCCGTTCCAATCGTCCTGGCTGTTGTGCTGTGGGGAGGGCTGGCTTGGGCCGGGTACGCTTTTGCCGTACATACATTGGACAAGCAGCAGCAGCTGGTCAGCCAGCAAATTCAGGCGATACAGACGCAGAACGCTCAGCAAATGAAGGCGATGGAGGAGCAGATCGCACTGGTTCAAGATGAGATGAAGCAGGTCCAAAGCGGGCTTTCCAACATCGAGGAGGAGCTGCAGCTCACTGGAGAGACGCTCGGCGGAAGCAATAAGACGAAGCAGGCCCTGCAGGATCGGATCGATCAATTGAACAAACAACTGGTCGATTTGAAAGCTTCGCTGAAAAAACTGGAGGATGCGGCTCGTGCTTGGTAAGATCCATCGCTTCTTTGCGTTTCTGCTCGCTCCAGCTGTCGGCTTTTTGCTGGCGTTCTCCCAGGCCAATCCGGTAGACAAGCTGCCTTACGAAGGGTTGGCATTATCAGCAAAGGCCGCGAACGAGCAGGTGGCCATGCTGCAGGAGCAAATGAACGAGACGAAAGATCTGCTTCGCAATACGGAACTCCTGATCGAAGACATCCGCGAGCAAGCCACCAAGGAAAAAGAAGAGTACGAGAAGCAGAACCAATCGATCCACAACCTTCTGGAGGCCAGCAAGTCGCAAACGCAAAAATCGGCGGACGTCTTGGACAAGCTCCTGGCCAACATGCTCGGCAACCCGATTGGCCAAACCTTTGGCAAAAATGCAACGGTCAAGGTCTACTCCCTGGAGGAAGCAGGCTATCGGGGGTACATGGCCAAAGTCCGCTTAAACAATCCAAATGCCCTCAAGATGGTGCTCGCGGGCGATTCGGTCAAAAGTCGCGGAGAGACGACGAGTCACGCAGCCCGACGGACTGGCGCCATACTGGCGATCAATGCAGGGGGCTTTATGAGCAAAGGCGGATATTTGACGCCGATTGGCACAACGGTCGTTGACGGCAAGATTCGCACGTTTTCCAATAATACGGATTTGAGCTTCGTCGGCTTTAACAAAAACGGGCGACTGGTGGGAGGAAAGATTTCCTCTCAGGCTGAAATTACCAAGAAGGGCATTTTGCAAGGGGCCAGCTTCCTGCCGACCCTGCTCCAAAACGGCAAGCGGATGACGATACCGAAGCAATGGGCGAATACACGTCAGCCGCGGACACTGATTGGTCACTTTGACAATGGCGACTTGCTGCTGATCGTCATCGACGGCCGGCGCAAGGGGTGGAGCAACGGCGTAACCTTGGAAGAGGCTCAGCGGAAGCTGCAGGAGTTTCACGTCGTGGATGCCTATAATCTGGACGGCGGCGGCTCCAGTGCCTTCTTCTACAACGGCAAGCTGCTGAACCGTCCATCCGGAGGCAAAGAGCGGCCGGTATCTAGCAATTTGGTCATCTTGCCGTAACAGTCATGGGAAGACAGACGAAATCCCTTTCTCGCAAGCAGGAAAAGAAGGCTTTTTCTGCAAACGAGAAAGGGTTTTTTTCGTTCTGACGTCGTTCCGGCTGTCCTCTCCGGGTGGATAAGACTTTCTCCACGTTGACTGGTCGGAATATTCAAAATTATAATGAAGCTAGGCAATACATAGACGGGAAGGAAAGGATGAGGAAGGTGAAAGCGACGACGAAGACAAAGCTTCAAGCAATCGTCTCTTCGGCAGCTTCTTTTTTGCTGCTGGCTGTCCCCATGCAAGCCAAGGTCCCGGGCATTCCCGAGGGAACGACGGGCGCGACGAAAGGAATCGTGGCGGTATCCCATCCTGCAGCCGCACAGGTGGGCAAGGATATCCTGCAGCAGGGAGGCAATGCGGTGGATGCCGCTGCCGGTATTCAACTGGCGCTAAATGTCGTCGAACCGCAAATGTCCGGCATTGGCGGCGGCGGCTTCATGATGATCTACCTGAAAAAGGAAGGAAAAATCACAGTCATAGACAGTCGGGAAATGGCGCCGAAAGCAGTTGATCCGAAGCTGTTTTTGGATAAGGACGGGAAGCCGGTACCTTTTGAAGAGCGTCATACCAACGGAAAGGCAGTGGGGGTTCCGGGTACCCTGCTTGGACTGGATACTGCTTTGAAAAAGTACGGAACAATGAAGCTGGGAGAAGTGATCGATCCAGCCATCGCGTTGGCCGAAAAAGGAGTGCCGGTGAACTGGATCACCGCCCAGCATATTGCGGACTCTGCGGAGAAGCTCCAAAAACACGGTACGGCTGGCCGGGTGTTTGTTCCGGATGGCAAGGCGCTGAAGCCGGGAGAGCTTCTGATTCAGCCGGAGCTGGCCAAAACGTTTAAGCTGATCAAGGAAAAAGGGACCGATGCACTTTACAAGGGCGGGATCGGCGAGGCTTTGGTCAAGGAGGTCCAGCGCACAGGCGGAGCCATGACGATGCAGGATCTGAAAAATTATGTGGTAAAAGAACGGGAGCCGGTGAAGGGCACTTTCCGCGGGTACGAGGTAGTCTCGATGGCTCCGCCCAGCTCTGGCGGTTTGACTCTGATCCAGATTTTGAAGCTGATGGAGGGCTTCGACAACAAGAAGGACGGCCCTCTTTCTGCCGCGTATCTCCATCGGCTGATCGAAGCGAATCATTTGGCGTATGCCGACCGGGCTGCTTATATGGCGGATGAGGACTTTTACCCGGTGCCGAAAAAGGGGTTGATCCATGATGAGTATATCAGTGAGCGGAGAAAGCTGATCAACCCGGAAAAGGCAAGCAGTGATGTGAAGGCGGGAGACCCATGGCGGTACGAGGGCAAAAAAGCGGTGAAGGCCATGTCTCAGGTCGAGGTGTCTCCGGTAAAACAGACTACGCATTTTGCGGTCATGGATAAGTGGGGCAATCTCGTTTCCTATACGACTACGATCGAGGACGTGTTTGGCAGCGGCATCATGGTCCCGGGCTACGGCTTCATGCTGAACAATGAACTGACTGACTTCGATGCTGTTCCCGGAGGGGTAAACCAGGTAGAGCCGGGGAAACGGCCTCGTTCCAGCATGACGCCGACGATTGTGCTCAAGGACGGCAAGCCGTTTATGGCGGTCGGATCGCCAGGCGGCTCGACGATCATCGCCTCCGTCTCCCAGACGATTTTGAATGTGCTGGAACACGATATGCCGATCCAGGAAGCGATCCTCTCTCCACGGATTTTCTCCAGCAGCTATCCGACGGTCAGTTGGGAGGCAGGCATTGATCAGGATGTGATCCTTCAATTGATGGGGATGGGGCATGCGTTCAAGGCACAGCCGGAAAACATCGGAAACGTGCAGGCGATCATCTACGACCTGGAAAACGGCAGGATGTACGGCGGAGCCGACAATACCCGTGAGGGAACGGTGCTGGGCGTAGACGCGGTCGCGTATACGTCTGCCGAGCCGCCCGCCCCGAAGGAATCGCCAAAAGCAGCCTTCCAGATAAAGGTAAACGGAAACCTGTATCCGTATACGGCAGATCAACTGGCTTGGTACAAAGGCGAGCCTTACGTCCAGGCCGATAAACTGCTGCTCGGCTTGCACGCAAAACCAGGTTCCTTCCAGAGCGAGCAGGCCTTCATCGACGGACGCGCTTTTCTGCCCGTCAAAAAAGTAGCAGAGGGGCTAGGATTTACGGTGACGTGGGATGCCAAGGAAAAAGTTGTCTCCTTGCAAAAGCAATAGGAGATAGAGACTGGATTCCGACAGGACCAAGCAAAATGAAAAGCCAATGGGGAGCTCTGAAGTGCACCCCTTAGAATGGACATTGGATTAAACCCCTGGTAAATCCGATGAAATTTAAGGGGTGCATTTTTTATGGTGAAAAAGGGGCAAACGTTTAGAAGTTATTCTCACGAATTAAAGGTGGAAGCCATACGACTGCATATCGAAGAAGGATGGACATACCGTCGAATCATGGAGCATCTGGGGATTCCGGACCGCCACCGGCTTAAAGTATGGATGAAAAAATATAAACAGTTAGGCGAATTTGGGTTGATGGATCAACGAGGTAGACGTGAAGAATATGTTGATCAAGATCGATATGTTAAAAAGCTAAAACGAGAGAACTCGATGCTAAAAAAGTGTTTGAAAATCTGGATGCGGGAGGTGCAGCCCATAAGTATGAGGCGATCAAGCAAGTAGCTGGTGAGTATACGACTAGTGAACTTTGCAAGCTGTTTGGAGTCTCAAGAAGTGGATACTATGCATACTTGAAACGGCAACAAGCGGACCGGGACAAGCCCGTGAAAGACCTCATCAAAGTAGTTTATAAGAAGTATGATGGTAAATATGGGTATCGACAAACCCAGCTGTTTCTCTTACGAGATCACGGGGTATGGGTCAACCATAAGAAGGTACTACGTCTGATGCAAGAAATGAAGCTCCGTTCTCGAATACGCCGCAAATATCGAGGTCACTATGCTTCAACCGAAGGTGGACGAGTCGCTGAGAATGTGATGCAGCGGAATTTCAAAGCGGATGCACCTAATCGAAAATGGGTAACCGATGTCACACAGTATCGTGTCGCGGATACGTGGCTCTACCTGTCTGCTATTAAGGATTTGTTTAATAATGAGATTGTGGCTTACCACATTGGAGTTCGCAACGACAATCAGTTGGTCCTACGGACCTTTGAGAAAGCCTTTAAAAAGACGAAAGACGTGACTGGACTGATCGTTCACAGCGATCAGGGATTCCAGTACACGTCCTACGCTTACCACGACATGTTGCCGAAGGTTGGCGCCCAAATCAGCATGTCTCGGAGAGGCAACTGTTATGATAATGCCTCGATGGAGAGCTTCTTCTCGCATCTCAAAACGGAAGGGCTCTACCCTTATGATATCCGAAGTGTGGATGAGGCACAAAGGCGAATTGAGGAATATATTCAATTCTACAACCAAAGTCGACCACAACGAAAATTAAAAAGGCTGACGCCTGTTGAATTCAGACGTCAGCTGTCGGTCTAACGGTCGGGTTTTTTCTTACTGTCCACTAAATGGGGTCTTGACCACTCCAAGACTGGGCTCCCTTTCTTCATGCAAAGAGAGCAGGGGATGCGTGCGAAATAGGAGAAGTAGTTTACCGACAACCAAAAAAAAAGAAAGAGGAGTGCGAGATGAAAAAAGTTCTGGTATTGGGTGGGACGCGATTTTTTGGAAAAAGGCTGGTAAAAGGTCTCGTTGATAGCGGTTATGACGTCACGATCGCCACCAGGGGAAGGCAAGCCGACCCGTTTGGAAACGAGATTGCCCGTATGCAGGTAGACCGGAATGATCTGGATTCCTTGAAACGCATCGGAAGCTCTGAATGGGAGCTGGTCTTTGACAGTCTCTGCTACACGGGAGCAAATGCGAGCCACATTTTGCAAGTATTGGAGGGGAAAGTAAAGAGACTCGTCGTCACTTCCTCAAGAGCTGTGTACGAACACTCTCCGCTGATCAGGAGGGAAGCTGATTTTGACCCGTATTCATATCCGATCACAGCCGGTACGAGAGAAGAGGTCTCCTATGAAGAGGGAAAACGGCAAGCGGAGGCCGCCTTGTTTCAAAAAGCCGGCTTTCCGGTGATTGCCGTCAGATTTCCCATCGTTTTGGGTGTGGAGGATTATACCAAGAGGCTGCATTTTTATGTGGACCAGATACGAGCTCAAAAAGAGATCTATGTCGGAAACCCGCATGCGAGGCAATCCTATATAGACGCGGACGAAGCGGCCCGGTTTCTGCAGTGGGCTGGCGAATCCGCTCAGGCTTGCGGGCCCTACAACGCTTGTTCTGACGACGCATGGACACTTCCCCAACTGCTCGGTGCAGTCGAAGACGCAATCGGCAAACCGGCCCGAATCTTGACCGGCGGTACGGCCGAACAGCTGTCTCCGTTTGCGATCCCGGATTCCTATGTTCTGGATACGGGCAAAGCCCGGAGGGAAGGCTATGCGTTTCGGTCGCTCTCTGATTGGCTTGTGCCTTTGATTCAGCGCTTGGCGGCAGAATAAAATGAGTCGCGGCAGCCAATTGGCCCGTTACGTTCCATTCTTTTCATACGTCTTCATACATGGTAAGGTAGTAAAGACACTGAAGACTGTATTTGTCTTGATGGAAACCAGGAGGCATAACCGATGAAAAAGCAACCAACAGTCATTCTCGCTGTCGCAGCCGCACTTTCCGGCGCGCTTCTGGGAGGATGTGAAGCTCCGGATGTCAGCACGTGGATCTCTGGATCAGGCGGACAATCGACTACGGCACCGGAAGGACAAGCGACAGGAGAAGAGACGACGATTCCAGAAGCGCCATCTATCGACTGGAATGCCATTCCTGAGACATTTGTCCTCGCTCCGGGAAGCGAGAAAGCACTGCCTCATGGAGAAGGAGTCACGTACCACATTTCTGCGCCAGACGTAGCAACGGTATCGCCGGATGGCAAGCTGGCCATTTCCGAGCACGCAGCGATCGGCTCCAAGGCAGAGGTAACCGTAGAATATCAGGGGCAAACCAAAACGGCTCAAATTACGGTGAAATCGTCGCTTGCTGAAACCATTATGATGGTAAACAGTGTTCCGACTGTAACCAATCCTACTGATCTTGCAGTTGTTGTGAACAAGCAGCGCTCGCTGCCTGTCGATTATATCCCGCCAGGATTAACGGAACCAAACGTCCCCTTCCCGTTTTCCGGCAAGGCTGAGAAAAAGCTTCTCCGCGAGCCCGCCGCTCGTGCTCTCGAATCGCTGTTTGCCGCCGCGGAGAAAGACGGAATCCAGTTGTACGGCGTGTCGGGATATCGTTCCTACCGGACGCAAAAATCGCTCTTTGACGGCTACGTAAAGACGCAGGGAGCAGAGCACGCTGCCCGTTACAGTGCCAATCCCGGCAAAAGCGAACACCAGACCGGGCTTGCCATGGACGTTTCCGGTGCCGATTCCCGGACCAGACTGGAAGAGCCGTTTGCCGATACGCCGGAAGGAAAGTGGCTCGCCGCTCACTGTGCAGAGCACGGCTTTATCATCCGCTATCCAAAGGGCAAGGAAGAGATCACGGGCTATGCGTATGAACCGTGGCATTTGCGGTATGTAGGAACGACGATGGCCAAAGAAATCATGGAAAAGGGCATCACGCTGGAGGAATACTTCCAGGATGCTGTTGCTGTGCAAAGCCAATCGTAAACAAACAGGACCAATTCGCTTCAAGGAAACCATCCGCCAGGTAGCTGCTATCTGGCGGTATTTTTTTGTCATTGCACAGAGAACTGCTCCCAAACAAAAAGACGCGGGAAGGACGGACAATCCCCCGCGTCATGCTCTTTGCATGTTTTTTGAATGGTTTCCCGGATAAATCCAGGCAGCCAGGACTCCCGGTAATAACAGCTACTGTCTTCCCGTAACTGCGGTCAAAGACGGCTGAGAGAAAGCGGTCTGCTGCTGGTACGATCTTTGAAGCAGCTCGCGTTCCATTTGATCGCAGTAAGAGATGACCTGCTGCAGCTGCCGGATAGCCGTATCATGTCCTTGCAAAGCCTGTTGAATCATCCGAACGGCCTCAAATTCACGCGCAGCAAGCTGTTGCAGAGTGGCTGCGTTTTGCTGTTCCTGTTGGAGCATTTGCCGATACGTATTGCTCGCTTGCATCGTTTGCTGAATCATTTGCTGAGCGATTTGCTTGCACTGAGCGATTTCCTGCTGAGTATGTTGCAAATTGTGCATCTTCCCAACCTCCTGATGATCGTTATGCCGTACCATCATAGGATGAGCGAAAGGAAGAGGATTCATTACTCGCTTGCAATTACTTGGGCAGACGGATGCTTCCCAGCGGCCAGTAGACAAGCTCGGCCCGTCCCACGACATGATCAAGGCTGACAGGCCCGATTGCACGGCTGTCCATGCTGTTGTTACGGTTGTCACCCATCACGAAGATATGTCCTTCCGGAACTGTGATCGGTCCAAAATCTTCCGTCAGCGTGACACCTTCAGCAGCAGCTTTTAATTTGTTGGCTGTCAGGAACGGCTCGTTGACAGGCTGGCCGTTTACGTACAATTGGTCGTTTTTCGCTTCTACCGTATCGCCGGCCAGGGCGACGACCCGCTTGATCCAATTTTCCCCCGAAGCATCCGGGTGAATGATGACGATATCACCGATTTGCGGGTTCTTCAAATAGAAGATGGCCTTGTTGACGATGACGCGTTCACGGTCGTGCAGTGTGCTTTCCATGGAGCGGCCTTGTACAACATAAGGCGCCATGACAAAGACATAGATAAAAGCGGTGAGTCCGCCAATCAAGACAAACGATTTTACCCAATCAAGCAATTCTGTTTTCCACTTGGCAGCACGTTCAATTTGTTCCATAAGCAATCTCCCATGTACAAGTTTCTCCGTCGGCATATCTTTGTATGTAGCGGGTCTTCTCACGTTTTGGGGAAAAACCGACAGATGTTCTTATTATACATGCTTTCAAAGCGAAGAAGAAGCCGGATTCATGGAAATCGGTGGGAAATGGGACTTGCCTCCTGTTCACAAATTCGTCACCATTAAACATCTTGCCATGTTTTTCATTATGAAGTAATATGACATTGCAAATTAGTTTTACAGTAAAAATATTAAATCATAAACGCATTGTCCACTCTCGTATCAACCTATTTTCAGGCGGGTACATAAATGCGCAGAAACTATCGAAATACTTGCACTATAAAACCAAACGCTATATAGTTTTATAGTAAAAGTATTTACTTTCTGAAAATGGGTGATGATGTGAGCGAAATGTCTCGCGCTGTTCAAATCGAGGAACTGGATCAAGCCTTTATCGAGATGGCCCGTTACTTTATCAGTCACTGGCTATTGGATGAAGATGAGGTTATCAGTCCAAAACAATTCATACTGCTCCGTGTCCTCTACGACAAGCAGCGCAGTACCGTCTCGGATCTCGCAACTGTGTTACGGCAATCCAACAGTGCAACGACGATTGCTTTGAATCGTCTGGTGAAAGCCGGATACGTCAACAGAATTCGCGATGAACAGGACCGGCGGGTTGTTTGGGTAACCGTATCCGATAAAGCGATCCCCTTGATCGAACGGTTGCTATGCAAGCGAAGGAACCTGATGAAGGGCTTGTTGAAGAGCTTGAGCGACGAAGAGCTTGAGCAGTTTGCAACCTATTTGCGAAAAATGAAACAAGGCCTCGAGGAATGAAGGATCGCGTTTGCCTGTTGGGCAACCGGTATCGCGTAGCATAGCGGCTAAGAGATATTTCATGGACAGCGTGAAAAGACAGGAGTGTATGAATGATGAAAAAAATGACAACTCTCATGCTCGGAACCATGGTGCTGGGCGCAACGCTGTTTACGAACGCTGCATTTGCTAAAGAAGTAGCGACTCAACCTGAAAAACCTGTATTTGGAAACGGCCAAGGCGGCTGGATTAACATGCCATTGGAAGATCAAACGATCACCATTACCAATAAAATTGACAGCAATGCTGCGGCTAAAGGCTGGGTAAATGCCCCTCTGGAAGATCAAACAATCGTAGTCAGCGACCGGGGTGCCTTCGTAGCACCAACACAAGGCTGGGTAAACATGCCGGTAGAAGACCAGTATGTCATTTTGGAGCGCGGTCAGGCGCAAAATGTTCAGCCGACAGGTTGGATTCAAATGCCGAAGGAAGACGAAACAATCGTCATCTCTCCAGTTGTTAGCCAAGAAGCTGCACGCACTGGTTGGGTAGCTGCTCCGACAGAGGACAATACCATCGTCATTTCCAGCAAAGGTGCTGACACTGGAACTCGTTCCGGCTGGGTATGGTCCGCTCCTGAATCCGATAGCGATAAATAAGGAACAGTCCAATAAATGAACGCGAAAAAGCAGTCTCTTTCCACCGGGAAGAGGCTGCTTTTTTGTTTAGGTATGTGTAATCGGTCCGAGCTGCCGGTCTTTAATAAAAAAATTTTTATTGACTTGCAAGGGTTGATTGCGAACAATAGAAGGGAGTCAGAAAATTGAAAAAGGGGTGAACGTATGAGAGATCCGCGTTTGGAGGAATTGGCGCGCAATCTTGTTTCTTATTCTGTCCGTGTTCAGCCGGGAGAAAATGTACTGATACATGCGGTAGGCCATACGCCTGAGCTGGTTCAGGCGATCATTCGGGAGGTGTATCTGGCAAAAGGAAACCCGTTTGTTCAACTGGTCGATCCGAAGATCAAACGGGAGCTCGCCAAAGAGTGTACAGAGCAACAGCTGACGCTGCTGGCGGAGCATGAGACAGCCTTGATGAAACAGATGGACTGTTATATCGGGATACGCGCAGGCGACAACATCAATGAGATGGCAGATGTGCCGGCTGATCGGATGAGTATGTACTCGCGTCTTTACGAGCTGCCTGTCATGGATGTCCGGGTGCCTGAGACAAAATGGGTGGTGTTGCGCTATCCGAATCCGTCCATGGCGCAATTGGCGAACATGAGTACCGATGCTTTCGAACAGTTTTACTTCCAGGTGTGCAACCTTGATTACAGTAAAATGAACGAAGCGATGGATAGCCTTGTTGCGTTGATGAACCGGACAGATCGCGTTCGAATCGTAGGACCAGGCACTGATTTGCGTTTTTCCATCAAGGACATCCCGGCTGTCAAATGTGCCGGATTGCGCAATATTCCCGATGGAGAAGTGTACACAGCGCCGGTACGGGATTCCGTAGAGGGAGTGATTACGCATAATGCGCCGACTCCGTACAACGGATTTACTTTCGAACAGGTCTGCCTGCATTTTGAGCAGGGCAAAATCGTGAAGGCGACAGCCAACGATACGGAGCGCTTGAACGCTATCCTGGATACAGACGAGGGTGCGCGCTATATCGGAGAGTTTGCGATCGGCGTAAATCCGCTGATCCGAAATCCGATGAAGGACATTCTGTTTGACGAAAAGATTGACGGAAGCTTCCACTTCACGCCGGGCCAGTGCTATGACGAGGCGTACAACGGAAACAAATCCTCTGTCCACTGGGACATGGTATCGATCCAACGACCGGATTGGGGCGGAGGGGAGATCTGGTTTGACGAAGTTCTGATCCGAAAGGACGGCCGGTTTGTCATTCCGGAATTAGAATGTCTCAACCCAGAAAACCTCAGCTCCTGATCGGCAACCGTTATTTTATAAAATCGCGCATGCGCTGTTCAGCAAGCACAGGGTCCATGTCAACCTGAAACAGCATATGCAGATTGCTGGTGGCAGCCACCGTTCTGCGTGTGGCGCTGT
Organism: Brevibacillus sp. FSL K6-6036; assembly: GCF_037964015.1. NCBI lineage: Bacteria > Bacillati > Bacillota > Bacilli > Caryophanales > Paenibacillaceae > Brevibacillus > Brevibacillus sp. FSL K6-6036. The sequence goes on along the minus strand of NZ_CP150173.1, from coordinate 3,077,904 downwards.
ACAAGGTCGGTTTTGCCTTCTTGATCAAGGTCATGATCTCTACGACGGGCGGGATTACCTGCTTGATGCGCAGCAGCCCTTGCAAGTAACGGACTAGTTTTTGAATCGTGGCGGTTTGATCGTTATCAGGCAAGTGCTCAATCATGCTGTAAAATTCACGGATGATGATGTGTTTTACTTCATGGGGGCCTTCCATGCTGGTCGTTTTCAAAACAGGTCACCTCGTGTCAGTAATGGAAAATGGGAAGGTACTTAAAAAAATCGTACTTTCTATCTACCCGCTGATCATGTGAAATAAACATGCGGAAGAACCCGATTTGAAGCGTCGGGTTCTTTTTATCGATGCTTGTATACGGCTCGTTCTTCGGCTGGGATACGGACCCGCAGCAGCAGCCAGAGATTGCAGATGGTAAAGAACATGGCTGTAACATAGGCGGAAAAGGTCAGCGGCAGTGTGAAAAGCTCGATCGTCACGATCCAGTAGTTGGGATGCCGGATGTAACGGTAAGGGCCGCGTGTAATCGGGGGAGCGCCGGGAAGGATGATGATCCGCGTATTCCAACGTTTTCCGAGAGTCAGGATACACCAGTAGCGAAGAATCTGCGCGAATAGAAAGAGCGAAAAAGACAGGGGCCACCAAGGGGCAGGCATGCCTTTTCGCCAGATGCCCTCGGCCAGCAGCGCGGCAAAAAAACCGACATGTAGAAATACGATGTACTTGTAATGGTCAGCACCGACTTCATACCCGCCAATCGAACGCAAATACCGGGCATTTCGCGAGGCGAGCCTGAGCTCCAGAAGGCGCTGGAGGACAACAGCCATATAGACAATCAGGAAAAAGGACACGGCCTCACCTCGCTTCCAGCAGGATGAATTCCGAGCTGAAGCCGGGACCAAGGGCAGCTAGCAGGCCTTGTTCTCCCTTCGACCACGGCTTCTGCAAGCTTTTTTCCAGCACAAAGAGGACGGTAGGGGACGACATGTTTCCGTAATCCCGCAGAACCTCTTCTGAAAACCTGATCGAGTCAGCGGGGAGCTGCAATGCTTGTTGGTAGGCGTTCAGCACCTTTGCGCCGCCCGGGTGGAAAATAAAGTGCCTCAGCTTCTCCACGGTTGTGCCGAGGGGCGCAAGAAAGCTCTCCAGCTCTTCTCGCATGGATTTGTGAATCAGGGTGGGAATATCTCTGGAAAAGACAACTTTCAGTCCCGGGTCGGTCACTTCCCAGCCCATGACATCGAGCGAATCGGACCACGTCCTGGAGCGGGCAGCGCAAAAATGGAGCTGCGGCTGATCAGAGACGCCTGTATGTACCACTTCATCCCCTTCGATGAGCACAGCTGCAGCGCCGTCCCCGAACAGGCAGGTGGCGACCAGATTGCTTTTGGAAACGTCCTGGCGAATAAATGTCAGGCCGCACAACTCCACACTGAGCAACAGGACCCGGCGCTTGGGGTAGGCGTTGACATATTCGCAGGAGCGGGCGAGTCCCATCGCTCCGCCCGCACAGCCCAACCCCCACAGAGGAATGCGGGTGATGTCAGAGCGCAGTCCCAGGCGGTTCAGCAGGTGGGCATCGATACTGGGTGTGGCTATACCCGTACTGGATACGAATACAAGGCAATCAATATCGTCTATTCTGCAATTGCTGTTCTCAAGGCAGCGTTTCGCCGCCTCGGCACCGAGAGCTACAGCGTGTTGTATGTACAACCGGTTTTTTTCGGCAAAGCTGTGGTCTTGTCCGAACCATTCCAGCGGCATGCAAAAGTGCCGCTTGCGAATCCGGCTGTGGGAAAAAATGCTGATCAGCCGGTCGATGTCCGGAAAAGCATCCTGGAACAACAGGCGGGCAAAGGCCATCGAAGCCTTTTGCGTCACTTCATAAGCAGGAACAGCGGTAGCAGCAGCAGTAATCCGCGCCAGCGAGCTCACCTCCTCTAAAAGCATTTTTCCCTACCGCAAGGAATACATTCGTGACAGGAAGCAAGCAAAACAAAAACAAGCCAAAGCCTGGCAACGACCAGACATTAGCTTGTTTTGCAATCCGCAGCCAAGATTCCGCCAGCAGGTATGTTCCTATTTGTTCCAGCAACAATAATTGCGGCTCATGATGCGGACATATTCACAGAAGTTTCTGCCGGTGCGGAAGACGACTTTCTGACAGCCTTTTTCACCAAACCGTATTGAAACACTCCGGCGATCAGCAAGAGCAGACCGACGATGGAAAACCAGTACGCGCCGCCGATATTGCGAAACGCGACGGCTCCGGTGGACGGACCTATCGTACCGGTGATTCCCCAGTTCGCGCCGAAAATGGAAAAGTATCTCCCTCGGAGCTCCGCTGGTGCCAGTACGGAGATCGCCTTTTGGATCTGCGGGCCATAGAGCATCTCGCCAATCGTAAAAATGGCTTCGGCCACTACGAGCAGCCAGAATACTGGGGCCCAACCGTAACCGAATCCGACGCATCCGAGCAGCAGGTAAGCGGCGAGAATAATTCGCTCGGGCGGGAACCGATCGGCAAACCTGGCAATGGCGATTTGACAGCAGACGACCAGTACTCCATTGATTGTCATCAAGGTGGCAAATACCGTCAGGAAGTCGTCAAAGCGAGTGCGCAAGTGCTGCGGCAGGATAATTTCCACCTGCGAGTACAACAGTGAGACGGGGATTGCGGCCAATGTCATCCACAGCAGGGTGGTATGCTCCCGCAAGCGGAGCTTCGGCGCTTTTGACACGTCCTCTGGCTGCCCCCCTTTCTGTTTGCCGGATTCCCTTCTTTCCTTGGGGAGTGTCTCCGGGATTTTCCACATGATCAACAGACAATAGATCATGAGCGTCGCCGAGCAAATTCCGAAGGCGATAGCCGGGTTGATCTTGTAAAGCGTGACCCCGATAAGAGGGCCTGCGGCTGCTCCGAGGTTTAAAGCGGTATGGAGCAGGGCGAACACCTCGCTGCGCTTTTCTTCCGGGACGACGTCTGTCACCTGGGCGCTGGCAGCAGGCCAGAACAAAGCGGCTCCAATTCCATTCAGGATGGTTAGAGAAGCAAAGGCGATCAGGGATTCGGCCCAAATATAGCCCGCCATCGAAATCGACTCGATGACCAGAGCGGCCACCATCAAAGGCTTGCGTCCATAGCGGTCGGCAAGTCCACCGGCGTATACGCTGGCCACGATGCTGGTGAGAGGCTGAAGGCTTGTAACCATTGCTGCTACCAGAAGATTCCCATCCATCCGATCGTACAAATAGAAAGCGAGAAAAGGGCGAAGCATAAAACCGGCAAACGTTGTCAGGATGGTTCCGATCACGCGTATCCAAATCGTGGTATCATAGCGTGAGATGATGTTCTGCAGCCAAGCCATGCGACAAATTCCTCTCTTCCGATAAAAGGTTATTTAGTAAGACATAAGTATAAGGGAGCGTCTATTGAAAAGAAAGGAAATTGTTTCTGTTGGCAACTTTCAGAGATTTAAAAGCTATAAAAGAGCTTTGACGGATGCTTACTCCTGTGTTTCTATAGGAAGTAACTGCATTATCGCAGGAAGACCAGATCCCCCAAGGGTAGAATAAAAGGAGACAGGGTACATGACAGATCGCTTTCGAGACAGCCTCGGCCACAACCTTCATCGCGTAGGCCAACTGATCAGGGAAGAGACAGCCAAAGCGCTTGGGCCGTATGGCATAACTCCCGAGCAGTGGCAACTGTTGGTTGCGACCGCACAAACGGACGGGCTCACTCCCTCGGAATTGGGAAAGCGGACTTTGCGTGACAAGACGACGATATCGCGCATTTTGCCCGGTTTGCTGAAAAAAGGCTGGCTGAAAACGGAGCCCCATTCCCAGGACGCCCGAAGCTACATCGTAAAAATGGAGCCTGATAAAGTGAAGGTCATAGAAGAAACATTGGAGGCAGTACGGGACCATTTCACGCAAAGCGTATTTGCGCCATTTTCGAAAGCTGAACAAGACATGTTTCTAAGCATGGTGGTAAGGCTGAGGGACCACCTGGAGAAATGATGGTTGCATATGCAATATCCTTTTGTTACCCTAATGGTTGTATATACAATTAGTTGGGGTGAGAAGGATGAAATTGACCGTACGAAAGGCAGACGGACCGGGCTGGCTGATGATCGCCGAAATGGTGGAAAACGGGCTTTACAAAGTCGTCACGGAGCGTTGCGGCGAAGACCCTCCTTACGCTACAATCCTGCAGTTCTTGCACCGCCTGCCAAGGCTTCTCGACCGGATATGCGGAGTCGAGGCGCTCGAAATTCAGCCGAGCCGCGTCGTTTCTGCCAAGCGTGCAGCACGAGCGGCCAGCAGGGAGATGGAGGCGGCGAGGAGAAAGCAGTTACCCGGGAAGTCTTTTCAGATCATCAGCCAGGAGCTGGAGAAGGCGGCGGAATGGAAGCGGGAGGTCACAGAGCTGACTCTCTGGGTCAAACCGGGCAAAAAGAGAACGGCCATAACGGGGGAGACACTCAAGGGAATGCTTGTCGTCGAGGTGACAGGATCTCCAAGGGACAGCCAGACACACGATGAACTCCGTGCCTTGTTAAAGAAGAGGTTTCACGCATATGACAACGATATTGAATTGGTCGAAGGCTACGCCAGCCAGCGCAAGCTTTACCGGATCACGCACCGCCGCTGATTCCTGCTGCCGAGTCCAGGCAGCAAAGGGGGAAGTCAAAGAAAAAAACGGCATGCTGGCAGCCGGGAAATAAAAAGTGAACAACTGGCAACACTAACACTCGTACCCTAGGCGGACGGGTATTTTTTTATCCTTTCAGAAAATAAGGATCGGGGCCGTTTTAACGCATCATTTTTCATTTGTCATCTGTCTTTACAAAAACTTAACAATTTCTTAAAGAAAAAAATACACATTTGTCCTTGTTTTTAAATTTACCTTCACAAAGTTGTTCGATATAATCGGTGAGGCGTTAGTTATTCAAAGGAGTGACGACTGATCTTATGTTAAAAAGCAAAAAGCACATCTTCTTTGACTTGTTCGAGCAGCAAATTGCCAATGTCCACAAGGGAACCCATCTGTTTTATGAAATGATCGGGAACTACCAGGACTTGGAATCCAAAGTAAAAGAAATCAAGTCGGTGGAAAAAGAAGGGGACGAGATCGTTCGCCGGATTATGAATGAATTGAACTCTACCTTTATCACTCCGCTGGAGAGGGAAGATATTCACCAGTTGGCCCATACGATGGACTCAATGATCGACTACATCGACGGCGTAGCAGACCGGATGTACTTGTACCAGGTGCGCCAGCCAGATCCGCGCGTGCTTGCACAGGCCAACATTTTGGTGAAATGCTCGGCGAAGCTGATCGAATTGATCCGTACGCTGCGCAAACTGGATCATCAGGTCGTATCCAAATACGCTGCCGAAATCAAGGAATTGGAACATGAATCCGACTCCAACTACCGTAAAATGGTTTCTGATTTGCTCAACGCTCCTAACGCTGATCCGATCGAAGCGATCAAGCTCAAGGAAATTTACGACAAACTGGAAGACTGTGCCGACTTTGCCGAGGACGTATCCAACCTGGTAGAAGGGATCGTGCTGAAGAATGCCTAGTCTTTCCCCGGATATGATTATCCTGATCCTCGTTGTGATCATGGCGCTTAGCTTCGACTTTATCAATGGATTTCACGATACCGCTAACGCCATCGCGACTTCAGTGTCTACCCGAGCGTTAAGCCCGCGCACGGCTATCATTATCGCGTCGTTCTTAAATCTGATCGGGGCGCTCACGTACACAGGGGTAGCGAAAACGATCGGAGGATCGATTGCCGACCCGTTCCAGTTGGAAAACGGATTGGTCGTCGTGCTTGCTGCATTGACGTCAGCCATCCTGTGGAACCTGATCACCTGGTGGTTCGGAATTCCCAGCTCCTCCTCGCACGCGCTGATTGGCGGGATCGCTGGGGCAGTCGTAGGTGCTGCTGGCGTCGGTTCCATTAACATGGCAGGCTTTATCAGCATTGTACAAGCCTTGATTTTTTCTCCATTGATCGCATTTGTCGTCGGTTTTACCGTAATCAAGATCATTTCGGCGATCGTAGCCAATATGGCGTATCATCCGACGAACAAAGGTTTTCGGATGCTGCAGGTCGTAGCTGCCTCCTGGCAATCCTTTAGCCATGGAGCCAACGATGCGCAAAAAACGATGGGGATTATTACCTTCGCATTGATTTCCGGTGGATTTATGACGCCGGAAAACGGTGACTTCTCCATTCCTCTCTGGGTCAAAATCTCCGCTGCGGTGGCGATGGCACTAGGGACATCTGTCGGCGGCTGGCGGATTATCAAGACGATGGGCGGCAAGATCATGAAAATCAAGCCGATCAGCGGCTTCTCTGCAGACCTTTCGTCGGCGATGATCATCACCATTTTTACGGCGTTCAAGCTGCCGGTCAGTACAACGCACGTAATTACTTCCTCGATTCTTGGCGTAGGTGCCTCCCAAAAGTTTTCAGCTGTTAAATGGGGGCTTGCCGGAAGGATTTTGGTCACATGGGTAATCACGTTGCCGGCTACAGGTTTACTGGCTGCTGCCTGTTACGTGGTGTACGATGTGTTCCTGTAAAAGGAATTCGTCTATAGCGTTCATAAATAAAATGCCAGCGTCCTTTCCTGCCGTACGGGGAAGGACGCTTTTTGCTGCCAGCAAAGTTATGACGGACGCGTCAGACGCGCCCAAAAGCCTTGTTTCGGTTTGATGGTGACCATGCGTATGGATGAGATGGGAATATACGCGAGAGACCCGTCCGTCATCTCCAGAAGAATGCCGTCTTCGCTGTAATCGTAGAGCCGCCCCTCTTCAAAGGAGGATGTACCAGCGGAAATCATCGCCGGTGCGAAGTGAACCCGGACATCCCTGTCGAGGTAGTCCTCCAACATACCCTCATTCATATCAAAACACCCGCCTTGTTTTTTCCTTAGTATGCCCATCTTTTCGACAATTCAGACGCAGGTGCCCCGAAAGAAAAGCCACCGCTCGTTGGAGGGTGGCTCTGTCATTCTGTTTCTTATTCTGAAGTATTGTGGGACTGGATGGACTGTCTGCTTTTTCTCGCAAACACGATCAGCAAGATAATGCCCACCGCGATTAGAGAAAGGCTGACCAATTGGGCAACGCGCAATGTTCCGCCGATCAGGAGAGAGTCTGTACGCATGCCCTCGATAAAAAAGCGGCCGATTGAATACAGGACCAGATAGCTGAACAATACTTGTCCGTCAAAGCGTTTGAAGCGGTACAGCATTGCCATCAGGATGGCGAAGACGAGCAGGTTCCACATCGACTCGTAGAAGAACGTTGGGTGGTAATACTGCCCCCCGATGTACATCTGGTCGCGGATAAACGCAGGAAAATGAGCCATGTACTCCGCAGTTGCCGGTCCGCCGTGCGCTTCCTGGTTAATAAAGTTGCCCCAGCGGCCGATCGCTTGCCCCAGAATGACACTGGGAATCATCGCATCCCCCAGCAGCAAAAACGGCAGGTTGTGCTTGCGGACATACCAGGCACCGGCGAGAACGCCGCCGATCAAGCCGCCGTGAATCGCCAGCCCTCCTTCCCAAACGTAGAAAACGGAGAGGAGATTGTCTTTGTACTGGTCCCACTCAAAAATGACGTAGTAAGCACGAGCGCAAATGATGGCAGCGGGAATGATGAGTACGACCATGTTCAGGACGTGATCAGGATCTATGCCCGAACGCTTGGCATTGTAGCGGGCGAGATAGGTTCCCAGAAAAAACGCAAACCCCATAATGATTCCGTACCAGCGAATATTGATGGGGCCAAGTGATAATGCTATCGGATCAATCATGTTGTATTCCTCCTTGCCTCCAAACATCTCTGCACAGTATAGCACAAATCGCATGCGCAGTTCCAATTGTGCAGATGGCAACAGCAGGCAGCCTGTGGACCGCCGCACTTATGGCTTTTGTTTCAGAAAGGCCAGGATCGAATCAAGGGAAGCACGCTTCTGGTCATGGACGGCAGCGAACAAATCGCCGAACTTTTGCAACCGTTCGGGAACCGTATGGACGGTGAAATCAGTCGGGTGGATATGGGGAACCTCTTCCCAGCGAAGCGGTGTGGAAACGGTCGCTTCCTTGCGGGCCCGCGTCGAATAGGGGGCGGTCAAGGTCTTTCCCCGCCAGGGCTGCAAGTAATCGATGTAGAGCTTCGTGCCCCTGTTCTTGACCAGGCGCTCCAATGTGATCAGATCAGGCCGCTTTTCCGCCAGGTAGGTCGCCAAGAAATGCCCGACCTGTCTCGTTTGTTCAAATGTATAACGACGTTCGATCGGAATGTAAATTTGCAAGCCCGATGCGCCAGAAGTCTTGACGACAGAGGGGAGCTGCAAATCGTCCAACAGCTCCTTCAAAAGCATGGCCGTTTCGGCGACGGGAGCGAATTCCGGTGTAGACGGGTCAAGGTCGAAAACGAGCTCAGTCGGTATCTCGTCTCCCGCCAGGTGAAACGAGACGTGCCATTCCAGTGCCGCCTGATTCGCCAACCAAACAAGAGTCGCCGCATCATTTAAGAGGGGATAAGCGGTATTTTCCCATACGCTGGAAGCGATCCAGTCCGGAGCGTACTCAGGAATGTTCTTTTGATAAAAATGCTTGTCGTGGATGCCGTGGGGATAACGGATAACAGTTAAAAGGCGGTCTTTCGTATAAGCCAGAAACGGAGAGGCGACCTCCATTAAATAACCGATGTAATCCCATTTGGTGACGTTTGCTTCCGGCCAAAGCGGTTTGGTTGTATTCGTAATCGTCAATTCCTTGCCCGCAACGGCAACGGTAATGTCAGCAGCTTCAGTAGGCAAGACAAATCCCTCCCTCTGGGACTAGTGCTGCCCCTACTTTTCCCGCATTGGCCAAACATATGCAAGCGAGGCACCTGCATATTTTGGAAACCCGAGTAACATAATACGGGTAGCTTACTAACAGTTGGTGAATCGTATGAAGCATACTCGTCAGTCAAAGAAGGAACAAAATATTGCCCAGTTAAACGAAAAAAGTCTGAGCGAGCTGGAGTCTTTTCCCGTTCGTTCTTCTTTGGAAGAGAACATTGAGATTCTTGAACATCTGTTTCAGGATTGCTCGGATTTTGTTCTGCGTGAGTTTCAACTGAAAGACAGTGTTCAAGCTTGTGCGGTCTTTGTAGATGGCTTGATTGATACGCAATCCGTTAATGAAGCACTGAGGGCGCTGATGATCCTGAAGGGTGGCCGGGAGAGCATCAGGAGCATCGAGCATGAAGTTCTCCCCGTCTCGCAAATTTCCGAGGTCACCAGCTACAAGGATTTTCTGTCGGCTGTGCTTGGGGGAGATACGGGAATTCTCGTAGACGGCAACGACATTGCTCTCACGCTCGGGATTCGCGGAGCCGAAAAACGTTCCGTAAACGAACCGGAAGGGGAAGTTGTCGTACGGGGGCCGCGGGAGGGATTCATTGAAAATATCCGGACGAATACGTCCCTTCTCCGGCGGAAGCTGAAAACGCCCCGATTGAAAATGAAATCAATCGTCGTTGGCAAGGAGAGCAATACGAACCTCGTCGTTTCCTATCTGGAAGGAATAGTAGACCCTGCTTTACGGGACGAGGTTATTTCGAGAATCGAGCACATCGAGATCGACGCGGTTCTGGAATCGGGTTATATCGAAGAGATGATCCAGGATAATGCTTTGTCGCCATTTCCGCAGGTCCAATATTCGGAAAGGCCTGATACGGTTGCAGCCGCTTTGCTGGAAGGGCGGATTGCTATTTTTGTCGACGGGACACCAATGGTCCTGATCGTTCCGACTACGTTCTGGATGATGATGCAAGCCAACGAGGATTACTATGAACGCTTTCAGATGGCCACACTCGTCCGCTGGCTGCGCTATTTGTTTTTGGCTATTTCTCTTGTTACACCGGCAGGCTATGTAGCGATTTCGACCTTCCATCAGGAGATGCTCCCAACCACTTTATTGCTGAGCATCGCGGCAGCGCGGGAATCCATTCCGTTTCCGGCGATTGTCGAGGCGCTGATCATGGAGATTTCGTTCGAGGCCCTGCGCGAAGCGGGGATTCGATTGCCGAAAACAGTAGGGCAGGCAGTCAGCATTCTGGGGGCGCTTGTCGTAGGACAGGCTGCCGTCCAGGCGGGAATCGTTTCGGCACCGATGGTAATTGTCGTTTCGATCACGGGAATCGCTTCCTTCACCTTGCCGCATTACAATGCATCGATCGCTTTGCGGATGCTTCGTTTCCCATTGATGTTTGCCGCCTCCTTTTTGGGAATATACGGCATTCTGGTCGGCATTCTTCTGATTATGGGACACATGGCAAACCTTCGCTCGTTTGGGGTGCCGTACCTTTCCCCGCTGGCGCCGATGTCGATAGGCGACTTCAAGGATGTGCTGATTCGTGCTCCTTGGACAATAATGGAGAAACGCCCAAGCTTTACGGGGGTAGAGGACGAAAAACGCTTGAACACAGCCTCGATCAATAAGTCCAGACAAACGAGCGATTGAGGAGGCTAAAATAAACAGAAATAACCGGGGGAGTGGTACTGTGAAAAGGAGTTCCCGCTTCAAAATTGCTAGTATCATCGTCATCCTGATTCATTCACTGCTGCTTACCGGGTGCTGGGATCGGGTAGAAGTGAACGATCTGGCGCTCATCCTTGCTTTCGCGGTGGATAAGGAAGAGGACGGCTTGTACCGGATGTCTGTACAACTCCCCCTGGTCAGCAGTCTCGGAGGTCCTTCCGGCGGTGGTGGAGGGACCAGTGGAGACAAGAGTTATTATGTGGATTCGGCTACCGGAAAAACACTCCGGGAAGCGAACAACGTTTTGCAGTCAAGGATGAGTCGAAAGCTTTTTTACGCCCATCATCGGGTGATTGTCATTGGCGAGGAGACAGCCAAATCAGGGCTGAGAGAAATACTTGATGTCATCGCCCGTTTTCCGGAAAACCGCCTGACAGCATACATGGTCGTGGCGAAAGGGAAAGGCTTCGATCTTCTCAAAGCCCAGCCTCAGTTCGAGAGATTTTCTGCGGAAGCGATGAGAGAATTGATCAAAATGGTGGGTGTTACCGTTACGGTAAAAGACATTGCGCAGATGTTGAATACACCTGGTGTCGATGCGTATCTGCCAGTATTGGCAAGCGTTGATTCCAGACCAAAAGGGAAATCAAAGGAAATCGAGCTGATCGGTTTTTCCATGTTTCGCGATGATCGGTTCGCTCATTTTTTAACCTTGGAGCATGCCAAAGGGATTCGATGGTTCCAACCGACTTTCTATTCGTACGCTACGGATTTTGATATCCGAAAAAACAGGATCAGTGTTCAAGTAAATCAAGGTAGGATGGAAATTACACCGATCGTCCGTAATGGAAAGGTTCATTTTCAAATAAACGTCCACGCGAGAGCGGCAATCATTGAAGATCACAGCGGTACCGATTGGGGAAACTCGAAGAATTTGCGCATGCTGGAAAACAAGCTGGCTGCCAACATAAGCGAAGGCATACGAACAACCCTTCAGGAAATGGTGAAAAACCAGAGCGACATAGCGGGGTTGGGACTGGTGCTCGCAAGAAAATATCCTCAGCTATGGAAAACATCGTTTCGCGAAAACTGGGACAAGCATTTGAAAGCAGTGACATTTGAGATTCGTACCAGAGCGACTGTTCCAAACATCGGACAAACCACAGAGAACCTAACCAAGGAGGAGATGAGATAAAATGAACCTGATTTTTGCAGGGATTTTTCTCCTTTCCTTCTCTTTGATGGCAATCCGTGACATCATGTTACAGCATCACCGTTCTTCAAAAATGAGAGTGGTCATCTATCTGCTCTATATCGCAACGCTGTGCCTGTTCGTCGCTGCGTTTTACCAGGTTGATATCTTCAAGCCCTTTCAAAACACGATCAGTGCTTTCGAGTCAAGGGTTAAAGCATGGATGATGAGCCTTTACTAAGGGGGCAGGAAAATTTGCAAGTCAAACAAGTGATCAACCATCGCCAGATCGCCTGGCTGACGAGCGGTGTGATTATGACAGGGGCCGTTGTCAGCCTTCCGCAGCAACTGGCGGTCGTGGCCAAAAACGATGCCTGGCTGTCCCAATTGCTGCCTGTCATGTATACGGTTCTTGTCGCCTATGTGTTTGAAAGGCTCATTCGGGCTTATCCGGGGAAGAACATATTTGAAATCTTGATAGAGACCAGAGGGCGTGTTGCCGGCAGCCTGCTTAATGGAATACTGCTGCTTTTTTTCTTGCTCATCCTTTTGCGCGATATAAAAGGAGTCGGTCATTTTCTGCATCTCAGTTTGCTGAGCGAGACCCCGCTGGAGATTATTCTTCTCGTCTTTGTCGTGGTTCTCCAGTATTTCGGGCGGTCCAGCATGGAAGTGGCGGCTCGGGTAAATGAGATGTATTTCCCGATGTTTTTTATACTCTCTTTCTCGATGTATTTTATCTTGTCCAACGAATATGATCTTCGACGACTCGAGCCGATTATGGACAGCAAGTTTGTCGCGTTGCTGCTGAGCAATTGGATGTCAGGGGGGTTGTACGGGGATATCTTTGTTTTTGGCGCTTTTTTGCATGCCATTTCCCAATCCCGGTTGTTTTTTTCGGCGGTTAAGCACGGGGCGACGATGGCCGGCTTCGGAATAATGCTGATCCTGATTATTCAACTGGGTGTCATGGGATACCTGATCACAAGCCGCTTGAATTATCCCGTATATGTTCTCGTTGAGCAGATCCACTTGACTGACTTCCTCGACCGGTTCGAGGTGATGCTGTTCAGCATCTGGTTTCCCGCTTTCGCGATTAAAGTGGTCATCACCTACTTGACCCTACTGATCGGGATCGGGACGTTGACCAGAAGGGAGGACTATACGTATTGCAACGGGCCGTTTGGCTGGTTTGTCCTGATCCTCAGCATTACTACCTTTCAGCACATAAACGACGTGAATAACTTCATCGGCTTTGTATTGCCTGTACTTGTTCCGTTGATCCAATGGCCAATGTTGCTATTGCTGTTCTTGTCCGCACGGCAAAAGGCAGGAAAGAGAGCAGGCTCGGATCAAGGCAGCCACCCTCTCCTAAAGAAATATCGCAGATACACACGATTGTGGTGGATATGTTTTGCCATATGCACGATTTCTCTTTTGATCGGTTCATTTATAGAGCCCTTTTATGGGGGATGGGGAAGAGTTTTCGGTGCCGTTTACTTTTTTGGATTTTTGGCGGCGTTTATCTTCTCTTATTTGGAACTGCAGTCCCTGAATCATATCATGGAGCGAGCAAAATCAATCGCGAGAAGGGCTTAGAGAAACAGAGCTTGAGCTGTCGGAAAGAGCCGGTTTTCACCAGGGCAAGGGTGGAACCGGCTTTACACTTGTACGACCTTTGCAATCCTGGGATTGCTCAAAATGATTTGACTTTTCCATGAAGTGGATTTACAATCTTCGCCAATACTTGTTTGCTCGTAAGTATGCAGCCAGCCTCTTCTTGCCTGATGATCTCGCAACGGTTTGATTGCCTGATTCATGCGAAACGGGAACATGAAACCGATCAATATGCAAGGCTGCCCAAAATTTAGACTGGAAAGGTGGTTCCCGTTCGTGTCAAAAGAACCCTGTGATGCAAGCGCAAACCAAAATCAAAAATCGAGCTTCCACCATTACATTCAATCCCCGGAAATGCAGGGGAAGTTGTACAAGCGGACGTTGCTTATCGTTGTCATTTCACAAATTTTCGGAGGAGCCGGCCTTGCAGCCGGGGTAACGGTCGGAGCGCTGCTCGCCCAGGATATGCTCGGAACGGACAGCTTTGCGGGGATTCCTGCCGCGCTGCTCACCCTTGGTTCTGCAGTAGCCGCGATGCTGGTCGGGCGGCTCTCTCAGCGTTTCGGACGTCGTTTTGGACTCGCAGCAGGATTCTTGACTGGTGGCGTAGGTGCGGTTGGGGTAGTGCTTGCGGCTGTTGGTCACAATATATGGCTTCTTTTCGCTTCACTGCTGCTCTATGGTGCAGGCACGGCTTCAAACCTGCAAGCACGCTATGCAGGGACGGACTTGGCTAAGCCGCAACAGCGGGCAACAGCAGTCAGTATTGCAATGGTGTCCACTACTTTCGGTGCGGTTGCTGGTCCAAATCTGGTGGAGGTAATGGGGCGATTCGCCGCCTCGATCGGAGTTCCGGCTCTGGCAGGTCCTTTCATTCTAGGTGCCGCCGCGTTTATTCTGGCAGGGCTTGTATTTCTGACCTTCCTCCGTCCGGACCCATTCGTTGTAGCCAAGGCAATCGCTGATGCACACAAAAAGGATCAAAGCCCGGCTGCGAAAGAAAGCTCGCTCGTATCCGCAAACACCCGGGGCATTATTGTCGGGGCGACCGTCATGATTTTAACCCAAATCGTTATGGTCGCGATCATGACGATGACACCTGTTCACATGAAACACCACGGGCATGGGCTCAGTGAGGTAGGGTTGGTCATCGGCGTTCATATTGGCGCCATGTACCTGCCGTCTCTTGTGACCGGTATTCTCGTTGACAAGGTGGGACGAGTGGCGATGTCATTTGCGTCTGGGGCGATTCTGCTTGCAGCCGGGGTCCTGTCGGCTGTCGCACCTGCAGATTCCATGCTGCTGCTCACGATTGCTCTCGCTCTGCTCGGGCTTGGCTGGAACTTCGGATTGATCAGCGGCACAGCGCTTATCGTAGATGCAACCAACCCGTCTACTCGGGCAAAAACGCAAGGTACCATTGATGTCCTGGTTGCTTTGGCGGGGGCTTCGGGCGGAGCATTATCCGGCATGGTCGTAGCGTATTCCAGCTACGCGGCCCTTTCGCTTGGCGGCGGCGTTCTTTCACTGCTGCTGATACCAGTTGGCATTTGGTACCATAGCAAACATAAAGCGGCCAAATCTGAGAGCATGTCGCTATAAAGCGGAGTGGATTCATCCCCGGCTATTTCCTGCAGCTTGCGGAACATACCAGAAAAAATGGAATTGGCCGACTGGGCAAGCTGCCTTTTTTCCTCGACGCTTTGCTTTTCCCGTTAAAATGAGTTCCGCAATGATCAAAGGTACAGAGCGGCCCGTATGCCCGATCATCAGGTATTCAGGTAACAAAGTTTGAGGCCGGTTTTGCGGAAGCGGTGCCGGATGTTCAAAATCATATGGTAAATGCATAGGGAACCGTACATGGTGCAGTTATCTATGCGTTGGTTGACCACGCATTTTCGGTTGCCTGTAACGCGTACGGAAATACATCCTTGAGGCATCTCCACCACTATTCAGTTTATGGAATCAGCAAAGCCGGAGACAGAATCGTTGCCTGTGCGACGGAGGTTAAACGAAACGTTCGTACAGGATTCTATCGGATCGATAAATGTCACGAGGAAAATCTGATAGCTACGATGGAGGCAGTGTCATATCGGAAGGACCACTACTTTGTAGAACTTGATGAACAGAAATAAATAAAGGCAGTGCAAAGTCTGAGGCTATCCTTTCTGTCTTGGGCTAGCACTGCTTTTTTTCGCAGCAGCCAAAAACGAGTGATTCAAAGCTGTCTCCGTTTCTAAGAAAAGAACCGCTTTTTTGTGTTCTGCCCGCATCATGCATTTGAATGGCCGAATGTGGAGATGTTGATGGTAAGAGGTACGAATTAATCCTTTTCATGAGGTGAAAGGATGCATCCAATCATTCCGATGGAACCGATCAGCTGCGAAACAATCCCCGAAGGGCCGAACTGGATAGCCCAGGTTAAATGGGATGGGGTCCGAATTGTTACCTACTTTGACGGACAGGAAACGCGTTTGTTCAACCGGAGAAAAAATGAGCGGACAATCCAATTTCCGGAGCTTGCTGACATACAAACATACTGCAAAGCTCGCTCCGTAATCCTGGATGGAGAAGTCATCGCATTAGGGTCTGACGGAAAACCGTCATTTCATGAAGTGATGCGGCGGGATGGCATTCGGCGACCGGAAAAAGTCAGTCAGGCACAAAAGGCGGTTCCGATTACCTACATGATCTTTGATGTGATTTTCCTGGATGGCGAGTGGATTATCAATCGTTCGTTGCGTGAACGCATGAGCCTGCTGTCGGAAATCATCATGCCAAATGAGCACGTCCAGTTGGTTCCTGGCAATGACAATGGCCAGGCTTTGTATGATGTTATCCAGCAGCATGGGATGGAAGGCATAGTCATGAAAGATCTGAACAGCAAATATGTCATTGGCGGCAAAGAGAAGCAGTGGCAAAAGAAAAAATATTACCGGGACACCATCGCAGTTGTTGGGGGAGTGACACTCCGCGATAACATCGTAAATGCCCTTCTTTTGGGGTTGTATGATCAAGAGGGGCATTTATTTTACATTGGCCATGCGGGAACAGGCAGATTCACTCAAAGCGACTGGAGGGCCCTTACAGAAAGGATAGCGCCTTTGACGCAACAGAATTCACCCTTTGCCAACAAACCATCGAGAGTCAAAGGAGCTGTCTGGTTGACGCCAAAGATCACGGTGAAGGTCCAATTTGCCGAGTGGACAGAGGGATACACACTGCGACAGCCCAGTATTCAAGCGGTTGTTGATGTACCTGCTGATCACTGTGTTTTGGAGAGTTGAAAAATTGACCAAGGCCAACATAGTTTCCCCCCCTCTACGATCATGGGTCAGACTAAAACTGTTTCTGTAGACCCACACGAACCGGGTCTGATACGATGAAGATCGCTTGAAATGGATTGTATTGGAGTGGTTCGGATGGATGTTTACGCAAATTTAAAGCAGGGAGAACGCGGGGTGTGGATCAGTATCGCCGCGTACATTTTCTGTTCGATCATAAAAGTTGTCGTTGCCTTGTTTGCCGACTCGGAGGCGCTTCTGGCTGACGGATTGAACAACACGACGGATGTGATAGCATCCATTGCTGTTTTGATTGGACTTCGAATCGCCCGCAAGCCGCCGGATAAAGATCATCCCTACGGGCATTTCCGGGCAGAGACGATCTCTTCGATGGTCGCTTCCTTCATTATGTTTGCGGTCGGAATTGAAGTGTTGACGAGGGCCGTGCCATCCCTGTTCAATCCGGAGGTGCAGGCGCCCGATATGGTGGCTGCATGGGTGGCGCTGGGCTCTGCTGTGGTGATGCTGGCTGTTTACCGTTACAACATCCGTTTGGCCAAATTGATTGACAGTCAAGCTGTAGCTGCTGCTGCGCAGGACAACCGCTCCGACGCATGGGTGAGCATCGGTACTTTTGTGGGGATTGCCGGGGCCCAGTTCCAACTCCATTGGCTGGACCCGCTGGCAGCGCTTGTAGTCGGCGTGATCATCCTGAAAACTGCGTGGGAGATTTTCAGAGAAGCCGCCCACCGTCTCACCGATGGATTTGACTACGGTGAATTGGAGGTCCTGCGTAACACGATTTCACAAATACCCGGTGTCGCCGAGATCAAAGACATCAAAGCCCGATACCTGGGAAGCAGTGTAATCGTCGACGCCGTTATTCATGTCGATCCGGACCTGAATGTGTTGGAGAGCCATGTCATTACAGAAGAGATTGAGAAACACATGAAGGAAAAACACAAGATCGGGACCGTGCACATTCATATTGAGCCGGATGAACGGCTGGCCAGATAAACAAGGGCAGAGACGGGTCAGGACGTTTCTGCTTTTTTTCTGCGCAGTTTTTTTGTTGTCGTTGTCGCGGCGGTCGGCTTTTCGGGGCTTTTGCGTTCGGGCTTGATTCCAGGCTGCTTCTTGACTCCTGCTGGAGGGGCTGGCGTTGGATGCGGCTCCAATTTTGCCGGAGTGGCCTGATCTCCAGTCGCCGCCAAGCTTTCTCGGAGCGCCTGCATCAGATCGACGACGTTGGCGCGCGGCGCAGCGGGAGCCACGGCAATTTCTTTTCCTTCCTTTTTCTTTTCGATCAGCGCCTGCAGGCTGCTTCGATACTCATCTTTGTACTTGCCCGGCTCAAAAGCTGTCGTCATATTATTGATCAGCTCGGCAGCCATCCTCAGTTCATTTTCCGCCAGCGCCACATCAGCTTCTGGAAGCGCAGGCACCTGAGCTACCGGGCGCACCTCATCAGGATAAAAGATCGTTTCCATCATGATGCAGTGCTCATAGAGGCGAATGACAGCGAGACTTTCCTTGTTTCTCATGGTCACCCGGGCTATCGCGATTTTTCCCGTTTCCTTCATCGCTGCCCGCAACAGGGAGTAAGCCTTGTCCCCGGTTTCTTGTGGCGAAAGGAAGTAGCTTTTGTCAAAATAAACCGGATCAATCTCGGTCAAGTCGACAAAATCTACAATTTCGATGGCTCTGCGCGTTTCGGGAGTAATGGCTTCCAGATCCTCGTCTTGAATAATGACGTAATTTCCTTTTTCATACTCAAAACCGCGAACGATGTCTTCGGCACCCACTTCTTTTTCGCAATGCGGACACATTTTCGTATACCGGATCGGTGTATGGCATTCCTTGTGAAGCTGGCGAAAACGGACATCCCTTTCTTCAGTTGCAGTAAACATTCGCACAGGTATGTTGACCAGTCCGAAGCTGATCGACCCCTTCCAGACGGTATGCACGAAAATCCCCCTTTTTTGCTCTTGTTACGTTAGTATCCGCATGTTTTGATCGGATCGGGTAGGGAAAAGAAGGCGATTTGCGCCGTTGTGGGAGCAGCGCTTTTTTCCATAGAAAAAGCCAGCCTTCGCTTTCAGGCTGGCCTGTTTGCTTATTGTCCGTGCTTGACGATGTCCGATTGATCTGCTGCGGACTGCATGAGGCGAGCTTCTTCCTTGCCTGTTCCTGTCCGGTCAGCGCGTGACTGAGCCGCTGCAGCCTCCTGCTTTTGCTTCGATGGAAGTTTTTCAGCCATGTTTCATCCCTCCAGTACACGAAACTGGCGTTAGTGTGCCCTGCAGACAGAAAAAAAACCTCACCGCAAATGCAGTGAGGCAGCAGTCCATCTCTCCCTGTTCGGGAGCGGTGGCACGGAATGCTCCTATCAGACACGCCGTGCGCGAGTAGGAACTGCTTTTCAATTATGGGAGAGGAGAAACCGGAGGAAGAGCTTATGGGGAAACGTAAGTCTTCTCCGCGGTTGTCAGCGACACCGTTGCGTCGCTATCCATATTCTTTTCCAGTGGAGGTGCGTTTTATTCAGCATCTGCGAAAAAATTTTCCATCTGAATAATTTTACCGGCCTAGGCCGTTGTGATAGTATGAAATCATTCTCAACCAAGAGGAATAAAACCAGACTGCAAAGGTGAATGGCTTATGCGCGTAATTTCAGGTGAACACAGGGGACGAAAGCTGGTGGCGGTGCCCGGAAAAGGGACCCGTCCGACTACTGACAAGATAAAAGAGTCCATCTTCAATATGATTGGTCCTTATTTCTCGGGCGGAATTGCTCTTGATTTGTACGCAGGTACAGGCGGTTTGGGGATTGAGGCGTTAAGCCGGGGAATCGAGCGATGCGTATTTGTGGAAAGGGATCCCAAGGCCTTTTCCGTCGTCAAACAGAACGTAGCCGCCTGCCGGCTGGAGGAGAGGGCCGAGCTGTACCGTAACGATGCGGGCAGAGCATTAAAGCAGCTCTTTAAAAGGAAGATCGCCTTCGATGTTGTTTTTCTCGATCCACCTTATGCCCATCAGCATATCGCCGAGGAGATCATGCAGATGCAGGAGGGAGGACTGCTCGCGGAAGGAGCCTGGATCGTCGCCGAACACGACAGCGCCATCCGCTTGCCCGACGTGATTGGCGAATGCTGTCTTGACCGCACGTCTACATATGGTGAAACGACGATTACCATCTACCGCTTCGAACCGGGCGGCGCGACGGATCAAAAGCAGGAGCAAGAGCAAACGGACGAACTTGAACCAAAAGCTGCATCGGAAAGTGACCAGCAGCCGGAATGATTCTACAACTACGCAAAGGGGCAGGAAATCTATGAGGATTGCCGTATGTTCGGGAAGCTTCGATCCAGTAACGAACGGACACCTCGACATCATAGCGCGAGGTGCCCGGATATTCGACAAAGTAATCGTTGCTGTACTGAATAACTCGCAAAAGCAGTCGTTGTTTACCGTAGAGGAACGGGTAGAAATGCTGGAGCTGTCGACCGCACACCTGCCTAATGTCGAAGTCGATTCCTTCAGTGGACTTTTGATGGACTACATGCGCAAACAGAAGGCAAGCGTTATCCTCCGCGGTCTGCGCTCAAATGCGGATTTTGACTATGAAATGCCAATCGCGGCGGCCAACAAAACGCTTGGCGAGGATGTAGAGACGATGTTTCTTTTGACCAACCCGCAGTATGCCTACCTGAGCTCCAGCATCGTCAGGGAATTGGCCAAATACCGCGCAAGCGTTAAAGGGCTGGTGCCGCCCCCGGTAGAGGATGCGCTGGCGAAAAAATTTGCCGGCAAGTGACACCTTCTCCGTTGATTTCTTGCCTCCGGTTTATTGCGGCTTGTGGCCTTTCGTGCCGCGCAACAAAAAGCTGAGCAGCAGCAGAACACACAGGAGAGCTCCTGCTGCGAGGCCGGAATGAAGCAAGGAATCCCACCAGCTCACGACAGGCACGCCGGAGGTCGTCGGCATAAACACCGGGACGTCTCTTTCGGAAAACCAGGTAGAAGCAGCCGTTAACGGTTTCCAGCAGAAAAAGGCCAGTAAAGCGGAGAGGCCGGCGTGAATGACCCGAGCGATCAGATACGGAGCAACGCGGATGTCCGTTTCGCTGAGGATGCTTGCCACTTGAGCGTGCACGCTGAGCCCACCCCACGAAATAATGGCGCTGGCAACGACCGCTTTCCAGATCATAGGTACGGAAGAGCTGACGACGCTCACTCCTTGAGCACCCAGCGTGACCTCAAACAAACCGGCAATAATTCCGGAGGAGAAGGCCGAAGGGACGCCCAGAGGACCGAGAAACACGGCGAGCAGACTGCTTAAAAATCGGGTCAGCTCAATCGTGGCGAACAACTGAATCAGGACGGAAAAGACGATGATAAACCCGCCGATCATCAGCAAAGTATGGAGGGCTGATTGAACCGCCTCTCCCATTAGCCGCCCGAATGGCCGACGGTCCCGAATACGGGCCCGGTGCATCGCCTGCAAGGCTCGAAGCGGCAGGGGCAGGCGATTTTTTTCCAAAGGTCTGCTGGATGGGGCAAAAGGCGAGTAAAACCGGTATATCACCCCCAACAGCAAAGCGGACGCGTAATGGCTGAAGGCGAGGACAAAACCGAACTGTTCACTGTGGAAAAAGCCTATGGAGACTGCCCCGATGACAAACAGGGGGTCGCCTGTCGTCGTGAACGAGACCAGTCTTTCTCCTTCTGCCTGCGTTATGCTTCCTTGTTCCCGCAGTCTGGTTGTCAGCTTGGCTGCGACCGGATACCCGGAAGCGAATCCCATCGTAAGCACAAAGCCGCCCGTCCCCGGAACGTTAAAGAGGGGGCGCATCAAAGGCTCTAACAAAACGCCTGCGAAGTGGACGACACCTACGCCCATCAGAATTTCAGACAATACGATAAATGGCAAAGTGGATGGGAAGACAATCTCCCACCATACTTTCAAGCCCCGGATCGCCGCCTCGAAGGACGTCTGCGGATGGGAGACCAGAATGATGACCAGAGCGATCGCTGAACAAGCGTATAACAATGTGAGAATGGGAGAGCGGCGTGTCATGGCTACCTCCTGTCCTGCAGCTAGATAGTACATGTCTACGTGAGGAAGGACAAAACTATTCGCCTGCGTTGTTTGCATGAAAAGTTTGGCGATCGGCCACATACGCTTGAAAAGGGGGATGTGGACATGGAAAAGAGAAGGAAACCAAAGATAGGGCTTGCCCTGGGATCGGGGGGCGCGCGGGGATTTGCCCATATCGGCGTCCTCAAGGTATTTGAAGCCCATGGCATCAAGATCGATATGCTGGCGGGAAGCAGTATGGGCAGTCTGATTGCGGCAGTTTACGCCAACGGCATTGAGCCGCATATGATGGAAAAGCTGGCCCTCAACCTGAAGCGCAAGCATTGGCTCGATCTGACGGTACCGAGCCTTGGCTTTGTGACGGGCGAGAAAATCAAGCAATTAATTCGGTTGCTGACACACGGGAAAAGAATTGAGGAACTGCAAAGGGAGCTTGCCATCGTGGCGACAGACATCGAGACGGGAGAGCGGGTCGTGTTTCAGGAAGGCCCGGTCGATCAGGCTGTCCGTGCCAGCATCTCCATTCCGGGCATTTTTGTACCGGAGCGGGTGGACGGAAGGCTGCTGGTGGACGGCGGGGTCATCGACCGTGTCCCCATCACGGTCATCCGCGACATGGGAGCTGATCTGGTCATCGCCGTTGATGTCGCGCTGTTTGATACGCCGATGAAAGTAACGACCATTTTTGATGTCATCGCCCAGACAATCGACGTGATGGAGCGGGAGATTTTGCGCCATCGAATCCTCTCAGCCGATCTCGTAATTCGCCCCGATGTTGGACACTATAGCAGTATCGCGTATACAGGAATAGAAGAGATTATTGCGCTCGGAGAACAGGCGGCACTGGAATACGTAGACAAAATTCAGGAAATGATCGCGAACTGGGGGCAGGAGAATGAGTGAAGAAAGAATAACGACACACCGGAGTGCCAGTGGGCGAAACGGCTTTGCCCGCTGGCTGATGGTTGTAATCCCGGTTGCCCTGGGGTTGTTATTTTTTGTACCTACGCCGTATTATGTTACAAGACCTGGCTCTGCTATTGAGCTGGCCCCGATGATCGATGTCGAAGGCGGGGAAAAAGACGAGACCGGTGCCTTTATGCTGACGACCGTGCGGATGGGAGAGGCCAATCTTGCCTGGTATTTGTACGCGCAGCTCTCCCCGGATGCCGAGCTGATGGAAAAAGAGCTGGTTGTCGGCAAAGGGGAAAGCAACGAGGACTTTACCAGACGCGAGCTTGCGGTCATGGACAACTCGCAAAAAATTGCGGAGGCTGTCGCTTTCCGGATGGCGGGATACGACGTGAAGGTGGAAAATCAGGGCGTCTGGGTGATGGGCACGGTTGACAACATGCCGGCCAAAAATGTGCTGAAAATAGGGGATGTTATCACCTCAGTAGACGGGAAGAAAATGTCCCGAAAAGAGGACTTGCTCGGGTATTTGTCAGAAAAACGCAAGGGGGATTCCGTCGAGATCGAGTTTACGCGGGACGGCAAGAAGCAAAAGCAGACACTGGTTCTCGATCAATTGCCCCAATCGAAAAATGCCGGGATCGGCATCCGGCCCGAAGACAAGCAGGAAATTATCGTGCCCAATCGGGTGACGATCTCTTCCGAGGGCATTGGAGGCCCTTCCGCCGGGTTGATGATGACGCTGGAGATATATGATCAGCTCAATACGGAAATGGATCTGACCCGCGGCTATCAAATAGCAGGGACGGGGACGATTTCGCTCGACGGCACTGTGGGACGAATCGGAGGAATCAACCACAAAATTGTCGCTGCAGACAAGGCAGGAGCAGAGATCTTTTTTGCACCGCAGGATGATCAGGGACCGATCTCCAATTACGAGGAAGCGCTGGCTACGGCAAAACGAATCGGAACCTCGATGAAAGTAGTGCCAGTCCGTACAGTGGAGGATGCACTTGTTTACCTTCGTTCTCAGCCTCTGAAAAAATCTTGAGCGGACTTGCTGTCAAGGAAAAATGGTTGACAAAGAAAAACCCAGATTATATAATCATCCTTGTTGTGCATGAGGTGAAAAGCCGTGAATATTAAAATTGTAGACTTGGATCATCGCAAAGGGGAGCCGCTGCCATTTCGACTTACGTTGGATGCGGACGAGCTGAAGCGCCGTCATCACGAAATTCGCAATCTGACGCCGGTAGAAGTGTCGGGCGAAGCGACCAAGCTCGGTGACCTGTACTACGTCAATGGAAACATGAAAGCCGATGTCGATTACGTTTGCGCCAGATGTTTGAGGCCGTTTCGTCAGCATACGGAGGTTCCGTTTTCAGAAACCTTCGCCTCTGAGGAATCACTGCTCGCAGATGAGGAAGACAGTGATATCATCCCGCTCGAAGGCGATGAAATCGAACTGATTCCTTTGCTGCAAGAGGATTTTTTGTTGGACATACCCGCTTTTCCTCTCTGTGAGGATGATTGCAAGGGCTTGTGCCCGACCTGCGGCGTCAATCGGAACGAGCAAGCGTGCGGCTGCAAAAACGAGCGGATCGACCCTCGTTTGGCCGGATTGGCTGACTTTTTCAAGGACGGAAAGTAAACTTGTTTTCAAGATGTGACGACAGATCTGATGGTCTGCGCGTCTCATTTTTGAACGGATGGCAAAAAGCGTTTCGCCTATTCCATCCACCCTATAGAGCTTCTTGAGCATTTACCAGTTGAAGGAGGTGTAAGGAAGATGGCAGTACCTCAACGGAGAACTTCCAAAACCCGTAAAAGAATGCGTCGTACGCACTTCAAATTAGAGATTCCTGGCATGATCAAATGCGATAATTGTGGCGAATACAAGCTCGCGCATCGCGTTTGCCCGAGCTGCGGACACTACAAAGGTGTGAAAGTGTCGAAGTAAGAAGAGCAAGGTGAGAAATCACCTTGCTTTTTTTATTTTGTTTGGCTGTTGGAGTGGGGAGTATTGCATAGAATGAAGCTTGTATAAGTCATTGTAAGTGTTTAAAAGGAAAAATGAAATAAAACGCACCTAAATGACTTGATTTCACTTGAAATTGCTGAAAATAATGCATACAAT
Source organism: Brevibacillus sp. FSL K6-6036 (assembly GCF_037964015.1). Classification (NCBI taxonomy): domain Bacteria; kingdom Bacillati; phylum Bacillota; class Bacilli; order Caryophanales; family Paenibacillaceae; genus Brevibacillus; species Brevibacillus sp. FSL K6-6036. The sequence goes on along the minus strand of NZ_CP150173.1, from coordinate 3,053,097 downwards.
GAAGCAAGGAACGATGCAAATCCATTACGGAGTTGACTTGTGTGTACCAGGAAGAACGATTGATGGCGATTCTTCGCTATCTGGAGCAGCATGAGCGTATCGGCGTCCAGGATATCGTAGAGCAATTCAAGGTTTCACGCGATACGGCGCGCAGAGACATCCTCAAGCTGGAGGAGCAGGGGTCAATTGTCCGCACCCGTGGAGGGGCGATCCTGCCCGGCTCAGCAAGACAAATCCGCTCCTATCAGGAACGGCTTCAGCTGGAGTCTGAGGGGAAACGGGCGATAGGCATGCTTGGAGCGCGTTTTATCCAGGACCGCGAATCGGTGATGATGGATGCCTCCACTACGGTTCGCTTCGCAGCGGAGAAGATGGAATCCAAGGATAACGTGGTCATTACGAACTCGATTGATATTGCCGCGGTTCTCGCCGACAAGGGCAATGTCTCTGTCAAGTTGCTCGGAGGCGATCTGGATCTCGAGAACCGGTATGTGTACGGTCCCCGAGCGGTGCAAATGCTCTCCGATTTTCACGTCAACAAGCTGTTCATCGGGGCTTGCGGAATCACAGTGCATGGCTTGTTCTCGTGGTCTGAGGAGGATGGCTTGATCCTCCGGGAGATGATGCGCCGCGCGGACGCGATCTACGTGCTTGCCGACCACTCCAAATTCGGCGTCCAGCTGCTGTATCGGGTAGCGGGACTGGAGCGCATCGATGTCGTCATTACGGACGAAGAACCTGCCGAAGAGATTCAGGATGCCTTGCGGGCCAACAATGTGGACTGGATTCAGGCGACCAAGCACTTGGCTAAAGAGGATGCAACCGAATAGTGAAACGGGATAAACTTTGCCGGGCCGGCGTTATGGCAACAGCGTGACGGCAGGCAAATTTATCAAAGGGGAGCTCCTGATGGTCGGGGCTCCTTTTTAGTTTTTGTATTTACATTGCTCGACCGGCGATGGAAGCCGGATTTTCTTTCAGGCGAAGGTCTTTGCTTCAAAATGGACCTTGGGGAACCATTCCCCTTCAAAAATCACAGGTCTATGGTCGTTTTTTTGCCGCAACCCCTGATCTTTACTTGTAATTGCAAGCATCCTCCCTTATACTTTGGTTGGTACCTGGTATTAAAAACAGCTCGTAAACATATGGATGCGAATAAAGACGCACTGGGGGTGTTGAGCATCGCCCGCTTGCCAAAAAAAGACCGCCAGAATCGTCTGGTGCAGTTTCTGCAGGAGAATCCTTTTGCCACTGACGAGGATCTGGCTGAGTTATTTCAGGTCAGTATTCAAACAATACGGTTAGACCGTTTGGAACTTGGAATACCGGAGCTGCGCGAGCGTATCAAGTCCGTTGCCGAAAAAAATCTCGACCCGGTAAAATCGCTTGGGATCGATGAAGTGATCGGCGACGTGGTTGACCTTCAACTGGACGTACAGGCAATCTCTGTACTTGAAATTAAAGAAGAGCATGTTTTTGCTCGGACACAAATCGCTCGAGGCCACTACATATTTGCGCAAGCCAATTCACTGGCAGTCGCTGTCATCGATGCCGATGTGGCTTTGACCGCGACTGCACGCATTCGCTTTGTCCGCCCGGTCAGACTGGGCGAAAAGCTGGTAGCCAAAGCGGTCGTACGAAATCGCGATGGCGATGAATGCAAGGTTCGCGTCGAAACAAAGGTGCAGGGAGAGCTCGTTTTTACAGCGACATTCCGAGTCGTCGGGATGTCAAATGTCAGCACGAGAAATATATGAGCAAACAAGGAGGGACACGGATGCGAATCGCATTGGATGCGATGGGAGGAGACAACGCTCCGCGAAGCGCTGTACTGGGCGCATGGGAGGCAGTCAAAGAGAATCCGGCTTTAACGGTGGTGCTGGTGGGAGACGAGGAAGCCATACGGCGTGAACTGCCTGGAGAGCTTCCGTCCGGTTTGGAAATCCACCATACGTCGGAAATCATTGAGGCTGATGATGAACCGGTGCGGGCCGTCCGGCGAAAAAAGGATTCGTCTCTCGTCGTAACGGTGCAGCTTGCCAAGGAAGGCAAGGTAGATGCTGCGATTTCGGCAGGAAATACGGGTGCGCTTATGACTGCCGGACTTCTGCTGTGCGGAAGAATGGAAGGAATCGAACGGCCTGCGCTTGCTGCCTTTATCCCCAACATCAAAGGAAGGGTCACGTTGGCGCTTGATGTTGGAGCCAATATGGACGCCAAGCCGCAGCATCTCTATCAATACGCAATCATGGGAAGCCTGTACGCGGAAAAGGTGCTTGGCTTTGAACGTCCCCGCGTGGGGCTGTTGAACGTCGGGACGGAAGAAGGCAAGGGAAACGAGCTGACAAAAGCCGTTTACGGAATGCTCGTGGATGCCGATTTGCATTTCATCGGAAATGTGGAGTCCCGCGATGTCATGCAGGGCGAGTGCGACGTGCTTGTTTCTGACGGCTTTGTTGGAAACGTGCTGTTAAAAGCAATGGAAGGCACGGCAGCGACAATCTTTTCTGTCTTGAAGCAGGAATTTACTTCCAGTTTGATTAATAAAGTAGGGGCGGCTATTCTAAAACCGGGTCTGGTCCGGTTCCGCAAACGGATGGATTACGCGGAATACGGAGGAGCACCGCTTTTGGGATTGCGGCGACCAGTCATCAAGGCGCACGGCTCGTCAGACGAACGAGCGGTCAAAAATGCGATAGCCAGTGGCGTACGTTTCGTTTCACAGGATGTGAACGGGTACATTCAGGACGCCTTGCAGAAAAATACACCGGGAGAAAGTGAGTGAGAACAGATGAAAGGAACGCGTTCGGTAGGAATTTTGGCGACAGGCTCCTATACACCTGAGAGAGTGCTGACCAACTTTGATCTGGAAAAAATGGTGGAAACCTCGGATGAATGGATCGTGAGCCGCACGGGTATCCGGGAACGCCGCATTTGCGGACCGGAGCAGGCTTCTTCCGATTTGGCCCTGGAAGCCGCGAAAAAAGCGCTGGCCAAAGCGAATATCAGTCCGGAACAGCTTGACATGATTATTGTGGCTACGGTTACGCCTGACACGATGTTCCCATCGACAGCCTGCATCTTGCAAGAAAAGCTGGGGGCGAAGAAAGCCGCGGCACTGGATGTTTCGGCTGCGTGTACCGGATTTTTGTACGGGATTGCAACGGGAAGCCAGTTCATCGCCAACGGACTGTACCGTTATATCCTCGTCGTAGGGGTGGAGACGCTCTCCAAAATCACCAACTACAAGGACCGCAATACATGCGTTTTGTTCGGAGACGGTGCAGGGGCTGCGGTACTCGGACCGGTCAAGGATGGTCTCGGGTTCCAGGCATTTGAGCTGGGGGCAGACGGATCGGGCGGCGCACTTCTGTCTCAACCGGCTGGCGGTTCCCGAATCCCGGCTTCCGCCGAATCCATTGAAAACAATCTCCACTACATTTCGATGGCTGGCGGAGAAGTGTTCAAGTTTGCGGTGCGTGTCATGAACTCCGCTACGGAAGCCGTGCTGGAAAAATCGGGTGCCTCCAAGGAAGACATCGACCTGCTGGTGCCGCATCAGGCAAACAAGCGCATCATTGACTCGGCGATTCAACGCTTCGGCCTCTCCGAAGATAAAGTGGCCATTAACCTGGACCGCTACGGAAACATGTCTTCCGCATCGATCCCTGTTGCGCTGGACGAAGCGATCCAGGAAGGGCGGCTGAAGGAAGGAGACAACGTGATTCTCGTCGGCTTTGGCGGCGGACTCACCTGGGGTGCGACCTTGCTTAAATGGTCGACCCAAGAAGCGGAAGGAGGAGAAAAGTAATGGGTAAGGTGGCATTTGTGTTCCCGGGACAGGGATCTCAATTTGTCGGAATGGGCCAGGCGCTGTCGCAACAGTCAGATGCCGCACGGCGCATTTTTGAACAAGCCGATGAAGCGCTCGGTTTTTCCCTCTCTCGTCTTTGCTTTGAAGGTCCGGAAGAAGAGCTTCGCCTGACGGCCAATACACAGCCGGCCATTTTGACGGCAAGTGTAGCCGTACTGGAGGCGCTTCGGGAAAAGAAAGCGGATATGAAGGTTGATTTTTATGCGGGCCATAGCTTGGGCGAATATTCTGCGCTGGTGGCGGCAGGAGCCCTGTCCTTCACGGACGCGGTGAAAGTCGTACGGGCACGCGGCCAGTTCATGGAGGAAGCCGTACCGGCAGGCCAGGGCGCCATGGCAGCCGTTCTCGGGATGGAGCGCGGAGCCCTGCATGCTGTTTGCGAGGAAGTCAGCGGTGCCGGGAACCCTGTCCAACTAGCCAATATGAACTGCCCTGGACAGATCGTTATTTCCGGATCGGCTGAGGGCGTAAAGCTGGCAGGCGAAAAGGCCAAAGCAGCCGGAGCCAAGCGGGTACTGCCGCTTAACGTAAGCGGACCGTTTCACTCCAGTCTGATGCAGCCTGCGGCCGATAAGCTTCAGTCTGTGCTCGCAGAAGTCAGCGTACAGGCTGCTTCTGTGCCGGTAGTGGCGAACGTCTCGGCTCGTCCTGTTTCGGATGCGGGAACCATTGTGGACAGCTTGATCCAACAGGTAGCGGCCCCTGTATTGTGGGAAGATACCATTCAATGGATGGTCGAGCAGGGGGTCACAACCTTCGTTGAGGTAGGTCCAGGAAAAGTTTTGGCAGGCTTGATCAAAAAAATCGCCCCGGCCGAGACGAAAATCGTCTCCGTACAGGATATGGAATCGCTGACGGAGCTGTTGAACGGAGGTATCCTATGATCACAGGAAAAACGGCGCTCGTTACGGGTGCTTCCCGGGGAATTGGGCGTGCGATCGCCTTGACTCTGGCTGAAGCGGGAGCCAATATCGTGGTGAACTACTCAGGCAGTGAAGCGGCTGCGGCCGAAACCGTTGCCAAGGTGAAAGAGCTGGGCCGCGACGCGATTATGGTACGGGCGAATGTAGCCGATGCCGAAGAAGTAAACAATATGTTTAAAGAGGCTTTGGATCACTTTGGAACCATTGACATCCTCGTCAACAATGCGGGAATTACCCGCGACAATTTGCTGATGCGGATGAAAGAAGAGGAATGGGACGATGTGATCGCAATCAATCTCAAAGGCGTGTTCAACTGCATCAAGGCAGCGACCCGCCCGATGATGAAGCAGCGATCCGGCCGGATTATCAACATTACGTCCGTTGTCGGTGTGATGGGCAATCCGGGCCAGGCCAACTACGTGGCCGCAAAAGCGGGCGTGATCGGACTGACGAAGACCTCTGCGCGTGAGCTTTCCTCCCGCGGTATCACGGTAAATGCGGTCGCTCCCGGTTTTATCGATACCGATATGACCGCCGCTTTGCCGGAAGACGTGAAATCGTCGATGCTGGGTCAAATCCCGTTGGGCCGTTTCGGACAGGCCGAGGACATCGCCCGCGTCGTTCTGTTCCTGGCTTCAGATGCTGCTGGCTATATGACCGGACAGACGCTTCACGTTGACGGCGGTATGTACATGTAACAAAGAGCCTGCTAGTTTTTCATAGGCTCATCCACTATAATTACGGGGAGAGGGGGTGAAGCAAAATGGCAGATACATTTGATCGTGTGAAAAAAATCATCGTAGATCGTCTGGGTGTAGATGAGTCCAAAATCACTTTGGAGGCTTCTTTCAAAGAAGATCTTGGTGCTGACTCCCTGGATGTTGTTGAACTGGTAATGGAACTGGAAGACGAATTCGATCTGGAAATTTCCGACGAAGACGCTGAAAAGATCACTACTGTTGGTGAGGTTGTTTCCTACATAACAGCTAACAAGTAGTTCCATTCAGTGGAAGTCCCGCATGGTCGGGGCTTCCCCCTTCCTTTCTCCATTTCCGATCGCAGTTCAACCCCTAAAAAGCAACAAGGAAGCGTATGGCTGACTTCATTATAGAGGTGATACCTTATGAAACGCAGAGTGGTGATTACTGGCGTTGGCGTTGTTTCGCCGCTTGGCAATGACGCGACGACATTCTGGAATAGCTTGCTGGAAGGAAAGTCGGGCATTTCACCGATTACTTCTTTCGATGCCTCTGACTACCCGACGCAAATTGCAGGGGAAGTCAAAGATTTCAATCCAGAAGACTATATGGATAAAAAAGATATTCGACGTACAGACCGATTCGTTCAGTTTGGACTGGCTGCTGCCAAGATGGCTGTGGAGGACGCCAAGCTGGAAATCACAGCTGAAAATGCCGAACGTGTTGGTGTATACATCGGATCAGGCATCGGGGGGCTCAGCACTTGGGAGGAGCAGCATCAGGTGCTGCTGGAAAAAGGGCCGCGCCGCGTCAGCCCGTTCTTTATCCCGATGCTTATCGCGAATATGGCTTCTGGAGCCGTGTCCATTCAATACGGAGCCAAAGGGCCTACTTCCAGTGCGATTACCGCATGTGCGACTGGAACGAACGCGATTGGCGACGCGCTTCGCCTGATCCAATACGATCAAGCGGATGTCATGATCACCGGGGGCGCAGAAGCGACGATCCGTCCGATGGCGTTTGCCGGCTTTTGTTCTGCCAAGGCTATGTCTACGCGAAATGACGAACCGACGAAGGCCAGCAGGCCGTTTGACCGTGACCGCGACGGATTTGTCATGGGCGAGGGTGCGGGCGTGCTTATTCTCGAAGAGCTTGAGCACGCGAAAAAACGCGGGGCTACCATTCTCGCAGAGGTGATCGGCTACGGCATGAGCGCGGACGCCCATCACATCACCGCTCCATCACCGGGAGGCGAGGGTGCTGCCCGCTGCATGAAGAACGCACTGAGAGACGCAGGTATCGAACCTTCCGAAGTGGAGTACATTAATGCACACGGTACTTCCACGGGTCAAGGGGACATTGCGGAAACGATGGCGATCAAGGAAGTGTTTGGCGAGCATGCATACAAGCTTGCAGTCAGCTCGACCAAATCGATGACGGGGCACCTGCTCGGTGCAACAGGCGGGGTAGAAGCGATTGCAACGGCGTTCGCGCTCCGTGATCAAATCTTGCCGCCGACGATTAATCTGGAGAACCCCGATCCAGAGTGCGATCTGGATTATGTACCGAATGAAGCACGCAAGGCGAAGGTGAATGTGGCCCTTTCCAATACGTTTGGATTTGGCGGTCACAACGCAACCATTATTTTAAAGCGTTACGAGGCATAAATGGTCCCTGCTCACAAAAAGAGTAGGAAGTCTTCGGGGATGGTGGTGAGGGTGATGAATTTCGCCGAGCTGCAAGAAACCATTGGCATCCGGTTTCGCGACGAGAGTGTTTTGCGGCAAGCGTTCACCCATTCTTCTTACGTCAACGAGCAACGCGGCAAGCGTATACAGGATAACGAGCGGCTGGAGTTTCTCGGCGACGCTGTCCTGGAGCTTACCGTTTCCCAGTTCCTGTATAAAACTTTTCCCAAGATGAGCGAGGGCGAAATGACCAAGCTTCGAGCAGCGATCGTCTGCGAGCCCTCACTCGTAAAGTTTGCTGAGCTGCTTCGCTTTGGTGAGCTCGTTCTCTTGGGAAAAGGGGAAGAATTGACGGGTGGCCGGCAGCGGCCCGCTCTGTTGGCAGATGTGTTTGAAGCATTTATCGGAGCGCTTTACCTGGACCAAGGTCTGGATGCGGTTTTCACCTTTATGGAAAAATACGTTTATCCGCGCGTGGATAAAGGGGAGTTTACCAACCTGACGGACTTCAAGAGCCAGCTCCAGGAATTTGTTCAGCAGGATAACCTGGGTGAAATCAACTACCGCATATTGGAAGAAAAAGGCCCTGCTCACAACCGTGAGTTTGTGTCCGAAGTGCTTTTGAACAATCGGTCGCTGGGTGTTGGCACAGGCCGTTCCAAGAAAGAAGCGGAACAACAGGCAGCCGCAAAAGCATTGATTCTACTCGGTGCCAAGTAATACGGAAAATGAGTATGAAGGAGAGTGAGGAAGCGCCTGTGCTTGTCTCGCTCTTTTTTCATATGGTTTGTAGAAGCGTACAGCAAAGGCTCCATCTGTCAGGACGGAGAAAGATACCGCTCGATTGCAGTTATATGGTACACTATAAAGGGAATGTCCTAGAAAAAATCTTGCGCTCCTGTCCCAGGCAGGAGCTTTCTTTTAGAACGCTATTCAAGTAGTGACAGTTTCTTTGTAGAGCTTCAAAACAGGAGCTTTTTTGGTAGGAGGACCATTCGTATGTATTTGAAACGCCTGGAACTGGCAGGGTTCAAATCGTTTGCAGACCGGACAGAGCTTGAATTTGTCCCTGGTGTCACCGCTGTAGTCGGACCAAACGGCAGCGGCAAAAGCAACGTCTCGGACTCGATCCGCTGGGTGCTCGGCGAACAGAGCGCCAAGTCTCTTCGCGGAGCCAAGATGGAAGACATCATTTTTGCCGGCAGCGACTCGCGAAAACCGGTAAATTATGCAGAAGTGACCTTAACGCTGGACAATACCGACAGGTCTCTCGACGTGGAGTATTCGGAAGTATCCGTGACCCGTCGGGTGTATCGTTCGGGCGATAGCGAATATTACATAAATAAACGAGCGTGCCGGCTCAAGGACATTATGGAGCTGTTCATGGATACCGGGCTCGGAAAAGAAGCATACTCGATCATCGGACAAGGAAAGATCGAGGAAATCCTCAGCACGAAATCCGAAGACCGCCGCGGCATTTTCGAAGAGGCGGCAGGGATCGTCAAATACAAGAGCCGCAAGCGGGAAGCAGAGAAAAAGCTGGATGAAACGGAACAAAATCTCGTTCGTATTCATGATATTGTCAGCGAGATAAACGAGCAGGTCGGCCCTTTGAAAGAACAGGCCGAAACCGCACGTACCTATAAGCAATTGCATCAGACACTGGTTGAGCATGAAATCTCCCTTTACGTACAGCAGATCGAAGCCGCCCATGCGAAGTGGGAGGAAGCGGGAAGACGCGTCCAGGAGCTTCAGGAAGAGCTGGCCGGACAGTCGGCGCAGGCATCCTCCAGAGAAGCCGATCTGGAGAAGGCGAAGTTTCACGTCAGCCAGATAGATGAATCGATTGAGGAGTTGCAGCAGGTTCTCTTGACCGTCAGTGAGGAGACGGAAAAAGTAGAGGGGCAGCGGGAAGTGTTGAAAGAAAGGCTGCGCAACCTGGCAGCCAATCGCTCGCAAACAATCGAGCAGCTTCACCGCATTACGGAAAAGCAGCACGCCGTGGAAGCGGAACTAGAGGGAGAGCTGGCCCGCAAGGAAGAGACAAGCAAGCGGCTCTCGGAAGCCCAAGCTGCCCTGCGCGAGGCGGAGAACCAGTTTTACGCCATGGTCCAATCGCTGACCGACGACGTAGAGCGGCTAAAGGGCGACTACTTTGAAAAAGTAAACGATCTGGCCAATTTGCGAAATGAGATTCGCCATCAGCAGCAGCTACTGCAGACAGGCCTTGCCCGTGCAGAAAGACTTTCGAGCGAGAAAGAGCGGCTTGACCAGGAGGAAGCGACCCGGATCGGAAAAATCGAAGAGCTTCGGGGGCAGCTTCGGGAGATCGAAGCGGCACTTGAGGAGACGCTGGCCCGCTACAAGGAATCACTCGAACGGATTCGCGAGGGACAAGCCCGGTTGGAGACGGCCCGGCGCGAGCTGAGGCAGGCGGAGCAGCGCAAAGAAGCGATCCGTTCCCGCTTGGATATGCTCAAGGAAATGCAGGCTGACTTTGCCGGCTTCCAGCAAGGGGTAAAGGAAATATTGAAGGCCCGGGAACGCGGATTTCAAGGTATTCACGGCGCCGTGGCGGAGCTGGTTGTCGTACCGGAGAAATACGAGACAGCGATGGAAGTGGCCCTTGGCGGAGCGCTGCAAAACGTCGTGGTGGAAAATGAGGCTGCCGGCCGGGCTGCCATCGCTTATTTGAAGCAGCACAACGCGGGACGAGCTACCTTTCTCCCGCTGGATGTCATCCGTCCGCGCAGTCTGCAGCCGGAGGACAAGCGCCTTCTCGGCAAGGAGGCGGGCGTCGTCGGCATTGCCAGCGAACTGGTTTCCTATGATGCTGCGTATCGGACCATCGTAGAGTCACTGCTGGGAAATGTGATCGTGACAGAGTCTCTTGAACAGGCGAATCGCGTAGCCCGCACGATCGGGTACCGCTACCGGGTCGTGACTTTGGAAGGGGACATCGTCAACGCCGGGGGTTCCATGACGGGTGGCGCCTTGAAGAAAAACTCGACGAACCTGCTGGGGAGAAACCGTCAGGCTGAAGAGCTGGAAGCGCAAATGACCCAGATCGACGAGGCCATTATTGGGCATACTACACTGGTGGAAAATGTAACCAAAGAGCTGCTTCAGATCGAGCAGGAGCAGGAGCAGCTGCGCAATCAGGGAGAACAGCTTCGCCTCAAGGAGCAGGAAGTGAAGGTCATCCTGCAACAGACAGAGGGAGAAGGGAAAAATCTCTCCGACCGGCTGCTCGTGGTCGATCAGGACATTGCCGGTTACGAACGGGAAATGAATGAAGCCCGCAAAAAGCTGGAGGAGCTGGAAGCAGCTCTCGCCCTGATGACGGAGGAAGAAAAAGCGCTGTCGGACCAGATTGCCGCTGCGGAAGCAAAGCGTCAGGAGCAACTGGAATCAAAAGAAGAGATGAATCAACGGATCACCAGCTTGAAGGTGCTGGATGCGCAGGTGAGCTCTGAGCATCAATCCCGCGTCGAGCAGGTAGAGAGATTGGAAGAGCAAAAGAAGACCCTGCAGCGCGAATGGGAAGAGCTGAATAAGACACTTGCTTCCTACGACGAGCTGGAGGCGACGAACGAAACAAGCAGTGCCGAGCTCGACCAGAAGATCGCCGAGCTGCGCCAGGATAAAGAGCGAGTCGCTTCGCTGATCCAGGAACGCCGTAGCGAACGCGCGACTCTGTACCATCGCCAGGAGCAGGTGGAGCTGGAGGTAAAAGAGATCCGCAAGCGGCTCAAAGCATTGGAAGACAGCCTGCATCAGGAGGAGGTCAAGGTCAACCGCTTTGACGTCGAACTGGATCACTTGTTGAACAAACTCTCCCAAGAGTACGAAATGAGCTATGATCTGGCCAAGCAAAAATATCCGCCGCGCGGCGAGATTGAAAGCGAGCAGCAAATCGTCAACCGCTTGAAGAAAGAAATTGCCGCGCTCGGTACAGTAAACCTCGGCGCGATTGAAGAATACGAACGCCTTTCGGAGCGACAGCAATTCCTCAGTGCCCAGGAAGAGGATTTGAATGAAGCCAAAGCGATGCTCTACCAGGTGATCGAAGAAATGGACCAGGAGATGTCCCGCAGGTTCAAGGAGACCTTTGACGCGATCCAGGAGCAGTTCCGGGACGTATTTGTCCAGTTGTTTGGCGGAGGCCGGGCCGATCTGGTATTATCCAATCCAGACAGTCTGCTCGATACGGGCATTGACATCGTCGCCCAGCCACCCGGCAAAAAGCTGCAAAATCTCGCCCTCCTCTCAGGGGGAGAACGCGCACTGACAGCGATGGCCCTGCTGTTTGCCATACTCAAGGTCAAGCCGGTGCCGTTCTGCGTGCTCGACGAGGTAGAGGCTGCGCTGGACGAGGCCAATGTCAACCGCTTTGCCGAATACATGCATCAATTCAGCGGTCAGACACAGTTTATTTGCGTGACTCACAGGAAAGGCACCATGGAGAGCGCCGATGTGCTGTACGGTGTCACGATGCAGGAGGGCGGCGTTTCCAAGATCGTTTCCGTCAAGCTGGAGGACACGCGCAAATATATCGAGTCGGCTTGAGAAGCCCGATAAAGCCAGTCATGTAAAGGCATGGCGCTTTTACTCAGACAGAAAAGGAAGATGAAGATGAGCTTTTTTAAACGCTTGCGGGATGCGATTGTACAAAAATCGGAAGCAGTCACGCAGAAGTTTACAGACGGATTGGCCAAGACCCGAGACCTCTTGGTGGAAAAGGTGGAGGATCTCGTCCGTCGCTACAAAAAAATCGATGAGAACTTCTTTGAAGAGCTGGAAGAAATTTTGATCACCGCCGATGTCGGGGTCAATACCGTCATGGAGCTGATCGACGAGCTCCGCTCCGAGGTTCGCAAGCAAAAGATCGAAGACGCGATGGACTTGCAGCCGATCTTGTCCGAGAAGCTGGTTGCCCTGCTGAAAAATGACGATTCCATGGACGCGGGCCTGAACATCGAGGACGGCCGCTTGAACGTCATCCTGTTTGTCGGCGTCAACGGCGTCGGAAAGACGACGACGATCGGGAAGATGGCGCATATGTTCAAGCAGCAAGGCAAAAAAGTGCTGCTGGCAGCCGGCGATACATTTCGCGCAGCCGCCATCGAACAGTTGGAAGTGTGGGGAGACCGCGTAGGCGTGGACGTGATCAAGCACCAGCAGGGAGCCGATCCCGCGGCCGTGATCTACGATGCAGTGCAGGCGGCAAAATCGCGGGGAGTGGACATCCTCCTGTGCGATACGGCGGGACGTTTGCAAAACAAAGTAAACCTGATGGAAGAGCTGAGCAAGGTCCACCGCGTCCTGCAGCGGGAATTGCCAGGAGCGCCGCATGAAGTGCTCCTCGTGCTCGATGCCACGACGGGACAAAATGCGCTCTCGCAAGCGAAAACGTTCGGAAAGTCTGCCGGCGTGACAGGGATTGTCCTCACAAAGCTGGACGGTACGGCAAAAGGCGGCATCGTCATCGCGATTCGCAACGAATTGAACATCCCGGTGAAATACGTGGGACTTGGCGAGAGGATGGACGACTTGCAGCCGTTTGACCCGGAACAGTTTGTCCACGCCTTGTTCGCCGGACTGATCGCGCAGGAGACAGAGGGCGAGCAGCAGCCGGAGGCTTGATCTTTCGCGTACAGGAACCGTAATTGTTGTTCCAAAAATCTTGTCAATAAAAAAGCTTGACAGTACATGGGGAATTAGGTAGTATAGGTATCGTGCTGTAAAGGAAAAAGTCTTTACAGGATGATTCGAGTACCTCTCAGCAAAGGATTGGTTACATGCTCGAAAAAACCAATCAAGTTAATCTCTTGTTTGACTTTTACGCACCGCTTCTCAAGGGCAAGCAGCGCGAATATCTGGAATTGTATTATCTGGACGATTTGTCGCTGGGCGAAATTGCCGAGATGCACGAGGTCAGCAGACAGGCTGTGTACGATCACATCAAGCGGGCAGAGAAACAGCTCTTCGAATACGAAGACAAGCTGCGTTTGTCGGCCCGGCATGAACAGCGGCAGGCTTTGCTGAACCGGATGGAGAGCATTGTCGAGGGACTTGCGGACAGCGGAGCGAGAGATGACTTGATGACTTTGCTCCACCAACTGTCAGAGATGGATTAGGAGGGCTCGTATGGCGTTTGAAAGCTTAGCCAGCCGGCTGCAGAGCGCATTTGACAAACTGCGCGGCAGAGGCAAGATCGACGAGGCCGTCGTCAGTGAGGCGATGCGCGAAGTCCGTCTGGCCCTGCTGGAAGCCGACGTCAACTTCAAGGTCGTAAAGGATTTCGTTGCTCGCGTAAAAGAGCGGGCAGTCGGGCAAGAGGTGCTCAAGAGCCTCACTCCCGGCCAGATGGTCATCAAGATCGTCAACGAAGAGCTGATCGAATTAATGGGCGGAAACGTCGCCCAATTGGCCGCGTCTCACCGACCGCCAACAGTCGTCATGATGGCTGGTCTGCAAGGGGCCGGTAAGACGACGACGACTGGCAAGCTGGCCAAGTACTTGCAAAAGCAAAATCGCAAACCGCTATTGGTTGCAGCCGACATTTACCGTCCGGCAGCCATCAAGCAGCTGCAGGTTTTGGGGGATCAACTGAACGTTCCCGTTTTCTCTCTGGGTGATCAGGTAAGTCCGGTCGAGATCGCCAAACAAGCGATCGACCATGCGAAAGCCAATCACCTCGACTATGTGATTATCGATACGGCGGGCAGGCTGCATATTGACGAAGCGCTGATGGAAGAGCTGAAGCAAGTGCGCGAAGTAGCCAAGCCGGACGAAATTTTGCTCGTAGTCGACGCGATGACAGGTCAAGATGCCGTCAACGTGGCAGAGAGCTTCAACAGCCAGTTGGAGCTGACGGGCGTGATTCTGACCAAGCTTGACGGCGATACGCGCGGCGGTGCAGCCTTGTCCGTAAAAGCAGTGACAGGCAAGCCGATTAAATTTGCCGCGATGGGCGAAAAGCTGGATGCTCTGGAGCCGTTTCACCCGGATCGCATGGCCTCCCGGATTCTCGGGATGGGCGATGTGCTCAGCCTGATCGAAAAGGCGCAGGAAGCCGTCGATGAAGAGAAGGCCAAAGAGATGGAACGCCAGATGCGCCAAGGGGAATTTACGTTTGACATGTTCCTCGACGCCATGCAGCAAATGCGCAACCTCGGACCTTTTGAGGACCTTCTCGGCATGATGCCGGGAATGAACAAGATGAAGGGCTCCGTAAAGGTGGATGAAAAACAGATTGCCCGTGTCGAGGCGATCGCCAAATCGATGACCAAAGAAGAGCGCTCCAACCCTGAGCTGCTCAACGCCAGCCGCCGAAAACGCATCGCGGCAGGCAGCGGGACAACGATTCAGGAAGTAAACCGGTTCATCAAGCAGTTTGACGAGATGAAAAAAATGATGAAGCAGTTTACCGGCGTCGCGGACAAGATGAAAAAGAAGGCGAAGAAAAAAGGCTTCGGACTTCCGTTCATGGGCAAAGGCGGCAATCAGGGAGGAAACAACTTCCCGTTCAATTTCAAGCCGCCATTTAAATAAGTGGGATGATCTCTTCGCCTCTTTTTGCAAAAGCAAGGGCGGCGATGGTTCAGATAAGCATTGCCAACGCATAGTTGATTGCGTTGATCCATATAGGAGGTGAACAACATGGCAGTTAAAATCCGTCTGAAGCGTATGGGTTCCAAGAAAGCTCCATTCTACCGTGTAGTTGTTGCTGACTCCCGTTCTCCGCGTGATGGCCGTTTCATCGAGGAAATCGGTTACTACAACCCGGTTGCTCAACCGGCTGTTGTGAACATTGACACTGAGAAAGCGGTGCAATGGATCCTGAACGGTGCAGCTCCGACTGATACCGTTCGCAACCTGCTCTCCAAAGCAGGCGTTATGGCGAAAGTACACGAAACGAAATACGGCAAGTAAGCCGTTCATCTGGAGGTCCGATGATGAAAGCACTGGTCGAAACGATCGCAAAGGCTCTCGTCGATCATCCTGATGAAGTTCGTGTCAATGCGGTGGAGAAAGAGCGCACGCTCGTCTACGAACTGTCGGTGCATCCCGATGATATGGGGAAGATCATCGGCAAGCAGGGGCGAATAGCGAAGGCTCTTCGCACTGTCGTGACCGCCGCATCTGTGCAAACGGACAAGCGGGTCACGGTTGAGATTGTCTAGGAAAGGCTGGGAGGTGTCCCAGTCTTTTTTCTATAGGTCCAGATGTCGACTAGTCCTTACGGGAGGAAATGGCAGACGTGCTCACGATCTTACGTACGGTCCAGGTGAAAATCGTTTTGACCGAAGCGTCTCGTGCCGCGCTAACCGAGCAGTACCAAAGGCAGCTTCGCCAACAGCAGGACGAATGGCAGCAGTGGGAGTTTCAGGCGAAAAAGCTTTTGGCTGATGCCCGCAAACGATCGGCAGACATGCTGCAGCAGGTACAGGAAAAAATTTCGCAGGAAGAGCGCCGCCGCCAGGAAAAGCAGGAGCATTTGCATGTACAGATGAGGCTGGTGGAAACCTTGCCTGCGGGTGCGGAATTGGACTATATGACGGTACAAAGCCCGGTTCAAATTGAAATTGGCGACGTTTGGGAAGAAAAAATGTCAGGAACGGTAATCCTGATAAAAGACGGTGTCGTTAACGAGATTAGAAACGGACCGCCGACTAACGGGTAAACAGCCGTGCTTCGTCACTGCTTGTACTCGAAACACAGGTTTTCGCGAACCGAAAGGAGGAACCGCATGAGTGAAAAGCGTTTCTATACCGTGGGAAAGCTGGTAAATACGCAAGGGCTGCGGGGAGAAGTCAGGGTCATTTCCACGACTGATTTCCCTGACGAGCGGTTTAAAAAAGGCAGCGAGCTGTATTTGTTCCACCCTTCCTTGGACAAGCCGATCACGCTTAAAGTAGCGACCCGCCGTTCCCACAAGGATTTTGAAATCCTTAGTTTTGAAGGGTACTCGTCTATCAACGACGTGGAGAAATACAAGGGCGGCGAACTGAAAATCCCGGACGATGCCCTGCTGGAGCTGGAGGAAGACGAATTTTACATACACCAGCTGGTAGGCTGTCTGGTGGTGACAGATACGGGAGAAGAGCTGGGAAAAATCGTCGATGTCCTCCAGCCCGGTGCCAATGACGTATGGGTCGTAAAAGGGAAGCGCGGAGAAATCCTTTTGCCGTATATTGACGATTGCATCAAGGAAGTCGATATTGCCGGCAAACGCGTTGTCTGCCACCTGATGGAAGGCTTGCTGTAGAGGAGGACAATGGGTGCGAATTGACATATTGACACTGTTTCCCGAAATGTTCGAAGGAGTCTTGGGGAGCAGCATTCTCGGCAAGGCCAAGGAAAAGGGAATCGTGGACTTTCACGTGACAAACTTTCGGGAGTTTTCCGAGAGCAAGCACGGTACCGTGGACGATACGCCATACGGCGGCGGCGGGGGCATGGTTCTCAAGCCGGAACCGTTGTTTCGGGCTGTCGAGGCAGTAACCGCTGAGGCGAAGCCTCGGGTTATCCTCATGTGTCCGCAAGGCAAGCCGTATCGACAAAAGCTGGCGGAGGAGCTGGCCCGTGAAGAGCACCTGGTGTTTATATGCGGGCACTACGAAGGCTATGACGAACGCATCCGCCAATATCTCGTGACCGATGAAATATCGATCGGCGACTACGTGCTGACAGGTGGCGAGCTGGCTGCCATGGTTGTGATCGACAGTGTCGTCCGCCTCCAACCCGGGGCTTTGGGCAATGAGAGCTCGGCTGTGGAGGATTCCTTCACCACCGGATTGCTGGAGCATCCTCACTATACGCGCCCGGCTGAGTTCCGCGGGTGGAAGGTGCCTGATATTTTGCTCTCGGGCCACCATGCCAATATTGTTCGCTGGCGGATGAAGGAATCCCTGAGGAGAACAAAAGAGCGCAGGCCCGACCTGCTGGCTGCTATGGAAATGACCGAGGACATGCAGAAGCTGCTGCGCGAGCTGGAACAAGAGGAAAAAAATTCGGGCTTGTCTAAGGAATAAACCTTGTAGTTTGCAGATCAATATGCTAATATACTTCTTGTGGCAATTTTGCCCGCTGACTAAGGCGGTCCGCTACTCGTATCCCGGTTTTCATGCCGGCTATTGATAGACGAGTAAGAACGTCTGATCGGAAGGAGGGAATTGAGGATGAACCAAGTAATTCGTGAATTGGAAAAAGAGCAACTGAAACAGGACATTCCTGCGTTCCGACCTGGTGACACTGTTCGTGTTCACGTTAAGGTTATCGAGGGTCAGCGCGAGCGTATCCAGCTGTTTGAAGGCGTTGTGATCCGCCGCCGTGGTACAGGTGTCAGCGAAACCTTCACTGTTCGTAAGATTTCTTACGGCGTAGGTGTTGAGCGTACGTTCCCGGTACACACTCCAAAGATCGACAAGATCGAGGTTGTGCGCCACGGTAAAGTTCGCCGTGCGAAACTGTACTATCTGCGCGATCGCGTTGGTAAGGCAGCCCGCATCAAGGAAATTCGTCGATAATAGCAAGTGTTCGATAGAAAAGGGGTCTGGCCTGCTAGCCGGGCCTCTTTTTCCATTGCAGAAGAATGGAGAAACCCTATTTCGGGGAACATACCGGCAGAAGCGGAGGGATCGAAATATGAGCGAAGAAGTCGCCTCCAGCCGAGCCAAAAACGAGACATGGGAATGGCTCAAGGCACTAGGCATAGCGATCATTTTGGCGTTTATCATCCGAACGTTTCTGTTCGCCCCCTTCATCGTAGACGGTGAATCGATGGAGCACACTTTACATAACAACGAAAAATTGGTGGTCAACAAAGCTATCTACTATCTCTCCGAGCCGAAGCGCGGCGATATTATCGTTTTCCACGCTGAGGAAAAACGGGATTATATCAAGCGGGTTGTCGCGGTAGCGGGAGATACGGTCGAAGCGAAAGATGACCAGTTATTGATAAACGGGAAAGTCGTAGACGAGCCCTACTTGGCCCAAAATCGCAAGGAAGCAGCGGAGAGGAAGATTCCGCTGACTGAGGATTTCGGCCCCTTCCAGATCGGCGAAGGACAAATTTTTGTGCTTGGCGATAATCGCCTGAACAGTCACGATAGCCGCGCCATCGGCCCAGTTGGGCTGGATCGCGTGGTGGGACGTGCCGAGTTTGTATTTTGGCCCTTCTCCGACATACGGGTAACCCGTTGATCGGACGAATATGTATGACAAAAAGGCAGGTGAGACGTCATGGCCATTCAGTGGTTTCCCGGACATATGGCAAAGGCCCGCAGACAGGTTACGGAGAAGCTGAAGCAGATTGACGTAGTAATCGAACTGCTTGACTCCAGGCTGCCGCTATCCAGCCGCAATCCGATGATCGACGAGATCGTGAGCGATAAACCGCGGCTGCTGCTGCTGAACAAAGCCGATTTGGCAGATGAGAAGGTAACGGAAGAGTGGGTTCGATACTTCCGGGAGCAAAACCTCCGCACCCTACCGATCGATGCACTGAGCGGGAAGGGTGTAAACAGGCTGCCCGAAGTCTGCAGGGAGCTGGCAGCGGATATGCTGGCCAAGCGAGCGGAGCGCGGCATGCAGGCCCGAGCGATCCGGATTATGATTCTCGGGATTCCAAACGTGGGGAAATCCTCGCTGATCAACCGACTGGCCAAGCGTGCCGTGGCGCAAACGGGTGACAGACCGGCTGTTACCAAGGCGCAGCAATGGGTAAAAATGGGCGACACCTTGGAGTTGCTCGATACGCCAGGAATTCTGTGGCCGAAGTTTGAGGACCAGATGGTCGGTCTTCGGCTGGCAGCGAGCGGCGCCATCAAGGATGAATTGATCGATTTTACGGAAGTGGCGCTCTTTGCGATCAGCTACATGATGCACTATTACCCGGAACGCTTGACAGAGCGGTTCAAGCTGAAGGAATTGCCCCAAGACCGGGTCACCATGCTCGAGGAAATCGGCAAAAAGCGCGGCTGCCTCATATCAGGCGGAGAAATCGACTATGACAAGGCAGCCGAATTGTTTTTGCGCGACCTGCGGTCAGGCAAATTGGGGACCGTTACGCTGGAGCGCCCCATCGATTGGGAAATGGAAGAACCGATCGGCAAGCCGCAAGCCCTCATTTAGGAGGCTTACAGATACACACCTGTCTATCCAATGGGTAGACGGGTTTTTTCGTAAATACATAGCGTAAGGTGATGGAATCAATGAATCTGGCCGAAATGTCGATAAAAGAAATACGGGATCTGCTAGAAAAAATGGACGAGGTCCCGAAAGATTTTTTACAATTGCTGAAAGAAGATAAACGAAAAGGCGTGCATGACCTTGTGCGCCAAATGGAGCAAGCCAAGGCCAGACAGGAGAAGCTTGCCTGCCAGTGGGAGGAGATGACCACGTTTGAACGGTCGCTCCGGGCTGAGGGATATGAGCATCTTCTCGGCATCGACGAAGTAGGACGAGGCCCTCTGGCGGGGCCTGTAGTGGCTGCGGCTGTCTGTTTGCCGCCAGATTTTTACCTGCCTGGTTTGAATGATTCGAAAAAGTTGCCGGCTGCGACGAGAGAAGCATTTTACGAAGTCATTGCATCCAAAGCGGTTGCGGTCGGGATTGGCATCGTATCCGCCGAACGCATCGATGAGATCAATATTTTGGAAGCGACGAAAGAAGCGATGAAGCTGGCTATCGCAGATGCTTCGATTGCCCCGGACGCTTGCCTGATCGACGCTGTTCAGTTGAAGGATCTGCCCTACAGACAATTGCCGATCATCGGCGGAGACGGCAAAAGTGTCTCCATCGCGGCGGCCTCGGTCGTCGCAAAGGTGACACGAGACCGAATCATGGCAAAATACGCAGAAATCTATCCGCAATACGGCTTTGAAAAAAACGCTGGCTACGGTACGGCGGAGCATCTGGCGGCTCTGGAGCGCTGCGGTTCGACCCCGATCCATCGGAGGACGTTTACCGGGGTAAAGGCGCAGGCCTGACGCTCCGGCACCGGGCTTGCGATATAGGAGGCATGACATGTTTTCCCCTGCGCAAATGGTACAATCACTCATGCAGCGCACCGGCGCTGCGGCTCCCAAACCGATTGAGTTTACACCTGGCCAAGTATTTACAGGAGCGGTAGTGAGGACATATCCAGAAAATATGGCATTGGTCCAGATCGGGGGGATGCAGGTCCAGGCAAAGCTGGAAGCGAATCTGGAAGCAGGCCAGCGAGCCTGGCTTCAAGTCCAGCCGACCAGCGGTGTCATCACACTGAAGGTGCTGAACTCTCCGCAGGGTGGAACGGTCGCAGATGCATCCCTCGAAGGCTTGATGAGATCTCTGGGCTTCGCGGAAACAAAAGAGAACCGAGCGATCGTCCAAGCACTGGTTTCGTCAAACCTTCCTGTAAATCGGGATGCTGTACAAAGCTATGCTGCCGTGACACAGCAGTTGGGGGCTGATCAGGGGACACTGGATGCGTTCCTGCTTGCCTTGAAGCGCAATCTACCGGTGACGCCCGACTCAATTGCAGGCTTGAAAGCATTTCTGTCAGAAAAGCCGCTCGCTCAAGTGATACAACATTTTTTGAACCAAGCCGACAGCTTTTTGCAATCTGAGGAACAAGGGGCGAATCGCTTCTCGCAAGACGGAAGCCAAGCAAGGCCTTCAGGCGGCAGTGGAGCGGGAAATGCGGCTGCCGATCTTCTGAACGCCCAGCTTCGGATGATTGTCGGACAGCTCCGCGATAAAGTCGCCAAACTGCCAGTCGCTTTGCCACATGGCGATGTGTCCGAATCACCGCAGCCAGCGTCAAATTCTGCAGCTATGGCCGGCCATGCAAAAGGAGCGGCGACTGGGCAGTTCGGCGAGCAGCAGTTGAGGACGCTGACAGAGCAGGTCTCGAGGTCTGGGAATCAGCCATTCAGCCAGCCACGAGCCGGAGGTCTGACCACTTCCGCCGACCAGCCTGCGGGCATATGGCAAGCGGAATCGATCGGTACAGGTACCGACAGAGCAGCATCCCTCCAGTCCTCGCAAACTCCGCGAAATGACCACCCGATTTTGGAGATGTTTCGTCAGTTGGGGCTTTCCCACGAGCGCGATGCGTTGGGACATGCGATGAAGGGTGCACAAGAAGCTCAGAGGCAACTGGAGTCTGTAAAGTCCCTGTTATTGCAGCTTGCCTCCAGTTCGCAAAACGGCATGCCTGCAGGTCTGCGCGATGCGGCAGACACTCTGCTGCAGCAAGTCACCGGACAGCAGCTCATGCTCGCACAGCCCTCCAATCAGCCGTTTGCACAAGTGGTCATGCAAATCCCTATCCGGACAAACGATGGCGAGGACACGGCCTATGTACAAATCGAGTCCAAGAAAAAAGGCGGAGGAGAGCTGGACCCGGAAAACTGCCGCCTGTTTTTCCATCTCGATCTAAATGCGATGGGCACGACCATGCTGGATGTCGGGATCGTCAACCGAATTGTGAATATCCAGGTGTTCAACAACAATGATTGGGTAGAACCGCTCGTCCAGAACATGCGAGAGGGTCTGGCTGACCAATTGCAAGGCATTGGCTATCAGCTCTCCTCCATGAGGGTACAGAGCATCCCGGACGCGGACGCGAAACGGACGGCCCCCCGGCTGGGCGGTAATAGTGGAAACATGCTTGCAGACTACAAGGGGGTAGATTTTCGCGTATGAGCACCCATCCCTTTGAAAGAGAAAAGCGAAAGCAAGCCGTTGCATTGCGTTATCAGGCTGGCGTGATGGAGGCGCCAACCGTTGTGGCCAAGGGCAAGGGCTACGTGGCGGAAAACCTGCTGAAGGCTGCCAAAGACAGCAATATTCCGATTCAGGAAGATCCATCACTGGTAGAAGTGCTGGGCAAACTCGATCTGAACCAGCAAATCCCTCCCGAGCTGTACCAGGTAGTAGCGGAAGTCCTCGCTTTCGTCTACCGTCTGGACAAAGGAGGGAAAAAGTTGGGGTGAATGATGCACGCCGTGAACTGGGCCATCGAGGCGAGCGCATGGCGGAAGCGTATTTGCAGCAAAAAGGGCTTCGGATCGTAGAACGGAATTACCGGACAGCGAGGGGAGAAATCGACCTGGTTGCTTGGGACGGGGATGTTCTTGTGTTCGTCGAGGTTCGTACTCGAAGCGGCCTGAGATACGGCTCTGCTTTAGAGTCAATTACATGGCAGAAGCAAAAAAAGCTGAGGGAGATGGCGCTCACGTACATGCAAGCGAAGATGATTTCGGTGAGACAGTTTCGCTTTGATGTAGTGGGGATCCAGTATCATACGGGCAAAGCGAACGATAGGGCCAATATGGACATTACGGTCCAAGCACCAGTCATTACCCATGTCGAGTATGCCTTTTAAAACCGAAAAACGGGCGCCAAATAGGCCGCCTACTGGGGATGCGTCTAAAGCAGAGGGCCGTTTGATCGCGTACTATGTACTGTACTCGACGCGATGAAACTCCTCCAAGCACCATCTCTTGACCTTCCGGCTTCGCCGGGGGGTATTTTTTTGTTCCCCTGAGCAGAGCATTCATTCCGCAACGGTCACTCCCTGTCCTTTGGAAAGGCATAATTCTGCTGTTCATAGCTTCCCAATCATTTCTCCAGTCATGGTCCTGGTAGAGAAATCACATCACGATCTGAATTACACCGGCAATTTATGCTCCGCGTAATAATTCTCGGCAATGGAGCGGCATTTGGCAAAATATTCCCCAGCGACATCCTCATCTTCGATCAAATCGGCAAGAATATCGGAAACAAAATCAAGGCAGTATGACAATGGCCAATGAAAATGACGGTTGTTCTTCATGATCTCTCCGTAATGCTTGAGGTAATTCTCCAGGAATACCGCAAAGACAAAATGATCCAGCAAATTGTTTTCCAGCAAGTATTCCCTTAACCCCATTTCTTTCACAAAGCTGTCAAACTGCCAGAGCCCCTCTTGGCCACATCCGATGCCGCCGCGAACGGCTGCGAGCTCCAAAGTTTCAGGACACCAACCGTACATTTTAATCAGTTCCTCGATATCCTGATATTCTGACACTTCGTGATCCATGTCGTGCCATTTTATGTACTCAGTGGAATAGGGGAGGTTAGCGACTGATAGCTTGGACAGATAAAAGGCTGCACTTCGTCCAGCAGGATTTTCTTCATCGAGCCAAACAGGTTTTGAGGATTTAACAAGATGTATCAATGCTTTGTGATAACGGATTGCCAAGTCCTCCAAACGAAAATCAAGAATCGCCTTTTCCCAAAACGCCGGTTCGCTGATTTCCTCCCCGGCCACGATGATTTCAAGGGAATACATATCATTTTGCGTCTTCCCGATATAGGGGATAAAGTCATGAATAAGTTTTTCAATGGCATGCGAGTATGTATCGGGAGTAGCGGTTTCTTCTATGTTCAGTGTAACAGTATGCGAACGGTATTTTTCCTCAAAAGCGAAATTGAGCGAAATCAATGGGAACAACTCCTACTGGTAAGAATCGTACTAAGAAGTGGAGAGAGTTATCTGTAAAAAGGAAGACGAGCTTCAGTCGGATTGCATACTTTAGTAGCTTCATTAAGTATATTCCATTATATTGGTTTTGAGGAAGCGTTATGAGGTTCATGAATGGAAGAGGCGGTGGAGATAGTCATTTTGATTGCTAGGAAGCAAATTACGGTATGCCATCTCAATCGAAAACAGTGTGTCCGGTTGGGAATGAAAATGGGCTCAATTCCAATATTATCACCAAATTGATCAAAATGAGAGAATCATTGAACTGCTTACGAAAAAAGCAAAAATGGCAAGGAATGACGTGGATCAGAAGGACGAGGGACGAAAAATGATCGAAACCATTCAAAAAGCGCTCAAAAGAATAGAAGAAGAGCATCAGGTACGCATTTTATTGGCTGTGGAATCAGGGAGCAGGGCATGGGGGTTTCCGTCTCAAGACAGTGACTACGACGTGAGGTTTGTGTATATCAAACCCCTTGAGTGGTATCTGTCTATCGACGACAAAAGGGATGTCATCGAGGAGCCGATCAATGATGTACTTGATAGTAGCGGTTGGGATATCAGAAAGGCTTTAAAGCTGTTTCGAAAATCGAATCCGCCGCTCTTGGAATGGCTGAATTCCGATATTGTCTATCACGATGCGTACGGTTTTAAAGAGGAGATGCTGAATATTAGGCATCAAGTATTCTCTCCAAAGTCGTCCCTCCACCATTATCTCAGCATGGCCAAAGGCAATTATCGGGATTATTTGCAAGGCGAACAGGTCCGGATAAAGAAATACTTTTACGTGCTTCGCCCTCTGCTGGCATGCATGTGGATCGAGAAATACAACACGAATCCGCCCATATTGTTTCAGGAATTGCTCGATGATTTGCTCGATGATTCACAGATAAAACACATAATCGAGGAATTGTTGAAAAGAAAGATAGCGGGAGAGGAGCTGAATCTGGAAAAGCGGATCGATGAATTACATCTGTTCATCGAAGAGCAAATGACACATTATACGGATTACGCAGCTTTGCAAAGGAGCGTCATTGCCGATCCAACACAGCAGCTTGATGAACTCTATCGCAAATATTTGAAAATCGTATGGCAGTAGGGCCTGCTGAGTTATAATAAACTGATTGACTACATGATGGTGCACTTGAGGTGAAGATATGGATGCAGTTGTGTTTGATCTGGAGACTACATTTACATACGAAAAGGGGCAAACTCCCGAAATTATCGAGATTGGTGCAAGAAAAATAAACTTATCTGATCCTCAGTCGGCACAGATGCAAACATTTCAGTGCTATACACATCCAGAGATAAGAGGAAAGATCGGCCTGAGAACAAGAAAGTTCATAGGGATGAAAGAAGCGGATTTGCAGCGAGTAGTACCGTTTCAGCAAGGCATTCGGCAGTTCATCGATTGGCTCGGTGATGACTATTATTTATGTTCTTGGGGAGGGGATGACAGACTACTATTCGTTGAGCATTGCGCGAGATACGGAATAAGCCTGAACTGGTTGAAAAATTATAATGATATTCAACCGGCGATCAGCCAGTACTTGAGCGGTCGTACACAAATGAAGCTGAAGGACGCTGTCCTGCAATCGGGACTGGAGGTTCAGGGAAGGCTTCACTCCGCTCTTACAGACTCGATCAACACGGCAAATTTGTTAATGAAGCATCGCGCTCACGTGGAGCTTGAGAGGAATGCGCCGGAGGAGAACTATTCGATGTCGTGTGCTCTTTACTGGAAATGCAGAAGATGTTCAAAAGAAAAGTACTACACCGCTTTTTCCGGGTCGAAACGCTTTTGTCTGGAATGTGCAGCGAGCAAGCAGGAAGTGCAAAGCACTTCGCTGGTTAGGGAATAAACGTGAAGACGAGGGCCCCCATTATCCATAAGTTTTCATTCATCTAATCAACTGAAACCAGCTAGAACTCAAACGAAGAAAAGGATTGCTGACAGTTTCACAGCAATCCTTTGTCAATTTGTTTTAACCGATTTCTAAGCTGATCCTGCCCCAAAAAGGAGCCATTCATTCAACGAAGGAATACCAAAGGATCCTTGGTTGTCGAGATACGACGCACAGCAAACATTCCTTGCCGCTCCCCAGCCAGACCCGGATACGTGGATAACGCCATTTCATAACCAGCCTTTTTTAACATGGGAAACATGTAAGGGCGATGATAGCCGTATGGATAGGCGAGGATCCGTACAGGTTTGTTCAGGTGCTGCTCCAGCATTCGCTTTGACTCGATAAACTCATTCCGTACCTCTTCCGCCTTCAATTTCAACAGATTTGGGTGGCTAATCGTGTGCGACTGAAAATCTATCAAACCGCTTTCCTGCATTTCCTTAATCTCATCCCATGACAAAAAATTCGGTTTCCCGATGGAGGAAGTGACGAGGAACACGGTAGCTTTTATTTGATATTTTTTCAAAATGGGAAAAGCAGTGGTGTAATTGTCTTTATAACCATCGTCAAATGTTAACAAAATAGGCTTGGAGACCGTCTTTTTCTTGTCTTTCCACATTTCGAGCAATTCTGATGCCGTAATTGGCTGATAGCCCATTTGCAAGATTGTTTTTACTTGTTCCTCAAAAGTAACGGGGTCGACACAATACATGTTGTCTTTATTATCCACGATGGAATGGTATTCCAAAATGGGGGTGGAAGCAGAATCCGTTTCCGCAGGAGCAGGTGAAAAAGCACATGCAAATTGAAGAGCGACTAATGAGACAATGAGGAGCCATTTCTTTTTCATCATATTTTTTCCTTTGTTTCTATCAATTTTTATGCTGATCCTTAGTCGTACCTCTCGTCTTCCTCTCTTGTTTCCCCTTCGACGATCAATTCCAACTCAGTCTCAAAATTTAAGACGAGTTCGCCAGGCAATCGTTTCAAAATCTGTTCCATCTCGGGGAGTCGAACAGCTTCGTCAAGCGACTTGGGCGCCTCTTCCAGGCCTGCGAACCAGTCCCGAATCTCATCTATCAAAGCGTAGAAGGAGGCCTCAAATTGATTTGCATCTTCCTCTGCGTCATCCTCCTGACTTTTCTTTAACCGGTCCCAGTTTTCCAGCATCACGCCGAGTGCCCTTTCAATCGTCGTATCCATTTGTTCAACTCCTTTCACTTTAATTTCCAGCTATTATTGTACCATCGCTTATGGCTGCTGGAAACTTATTTGCCAGCCCCCTCTTACTTTTTCTACAGTGGAAGCAAGAGGTGATGCTTGTCTATGTACGCGCGCAGTTTTTGCGGTACTGTTTACGGGATCAACGGCATGCTGGTCGCTGTTGAAACCGATATAGCTAATGGTTTGCCCCAGTTTGATCTGGTTGGCTTAGGGGGATCAGCTGTAAAAGAATCGCGCGATCGCGTCAGGGCAGCGCTTCGCAACTCCGGCTTCGAGTACCCGATGCAGCGAATTACAGTCAACCTTGCTCCTGCTTATCTGAGAAAGGAAGGCTCCGGATTTGATTTGTCTATCGCAATGGGAATCCTGCTGGCGTCCAAACAGATTCCACAGAGAAGAGAAGCAATTTTGCTGCTGGGGGAGCTGGCATTGGACGGCTCATTGCGGCCGGTCAGCGGTGTTTTGCCCATTTTGCTGCAGGCACAGGCGGAAGGCTTTACACATGTGATCCTGCCTGAGCAAAATGCCGCCGAGGCGAAATTGGCCGAATTGACCGTTCTGCCGGCTGCGAGTTTAAGCGCTGCTGTAAAGTATTGGTCAACGACCCTCGAAGCGCCGGAGGGAGTTGAAGAGAGGTCAGATGACAACTCTGCCCGGCAGTCTTTACCCGACTTCTCCTCGGTTTACGGTCAAACTTTTGTAAAGAGGGGACTTGAAGTGGCTGCCGCCGGCTTTCACAATGTGATGCTCATGGGCCCTCCAGGCTCCGGAAAGACAATGCTGGCAACATGCTTGCCGTCCATCATGCCAAAAATGAATCTGGATGAATCGTATGATGTTACAAAAATTTACAGTATCGCCGGGCAATTGACGGATAAAAGAGGACTCATCCAGGAGCGGCCATTTCGCTCTCCGCATCACACAGTGACGACGGCAGCGCTTGTCGGCGGAGGAGCCCATAGCCCGAGACCGGGGGAATGCAGTCTGGCTCATGGCGGCATCTTGTTTCTCGATGAAATGCCCGAGTTTTCACGGCACGTATTGGAAGCGCTTCGGCAACCGTTGGAAGCGGGAGTTGTGACTATCGCCAGATCGCGGCACGTTTTTACGTTTCCAGCAAGGTTTTTGCTGATATCGTCGTTAAATCCTTGTCCGTGCGGCTTCTACGGCTCAAAAGACCAGCGTGAATGCACGTGCACACCGCAGCAAATTTACAGATATCGCGCCAAGCTCTCCGGCCCTTTGCTCGATCGTATCGATCTTCACCTAGAAGTGCCAAGAGTCCCGGTACAGTTGCTGAACGAAAGGAACGCAGCTGAAAGCTCCGCTGAAATTCGCCTTCGAGTAGAAGCAGCCAGAGCGATCCAGAGCAAGAGGTTTGCGAATCGCCCTGCAGCACCGTTCAATAGCGCAATGAATGGAGAAGAACTGCGTCGTTACTGCAAACTGGACAAGGAGGGACAGGAGCTGCTCCAGATGGCTTTCGACACGCTGGGGCTGAGCGCCCGAGCCTACGACAGGATCGTAAAACTGGCCCGGACAATAGCGGATTTGGCGGGAGCGGTAGATATTGGGTCCGCGCACGTGGCGGAAGCAATCCGCTACAGGGCGCTAGATCGCAATATCGCTGTTTGAACGAGAGTTTTGCGGATGGGAAAGCATCATTGATTTCTCCTGCGATATAAAAATAACCCTCTTCAGATGAAGAGGGTCGAGGGAAAGAAACGGACTGCAAACTCGTACAAAAAGCTGCATTCTCGTCCGGCCCCAATATTTACTGGCCGATGATAATGCGTTCCTTTGGATAGTGATACGTAATAATGCGATCGTCTTTTTTGAGGAAGAGCAACAGGTTGATGATCCCGATCCGGCCGATGACCATCATGACAATCAATATCATTTTTCCGGCACCGCTCAGCTCGGGGGTGATTCCCATAGACAGTCCTGTCGTTCCAAAGGCGGAACACACCTCAAACAGAACCTGCGGAAGCGGGAGCTGCTCAATCCACATCAGCGACACAACCGCTGCGATGACAAGTATGACGGCAACGAAGAAGACGATGAACGAACGAATGATGTCTTCTTCGACCAGTTCCCGGCGGAAGACCTTTACGTCTTTATGGCCTCTCATATATGCGACCACTGTAGCGACGAGAACAAAGAAGGTGGTCGTCCGAATCCCGCCCCCTACACTGCTTGGAGAAGCCCCGATAAACATCAGGCCAGCCAGGACTACTATCGTAGGGGTGGAAAGGAGGCTGCTATCCATTGTGGATAGCCCGGCACTTCTCGTTGTCACCGACTGAAACAAGGAGTAAAACAGTGATTCATGCCAGCTCTTTCCTTGCAAGAAGAAGTCCTTTTCAAACAGGAAAAAGAGCAATGTCCCAACAACAATCAAAGAAAAAAAAGTAACAGTCGTAATTTTTGTAAATAGAGAAAAGGCAAATCGTTGCCCTACTCGTCGATGGGCAAAGTAGTTTCTCAGCTCGATCAGAACGGGAAAGCCAACAGCACCACAGATGATCAGGCCCATTGTGATGGATTGCAGGATATAGTCGTGGGAAAAGTCCTGCAGGGAGTTTCCGTAGATGTCAAAGCCTGCATTGGTAAAAGCGCTGACGGCGGCAAAAAATCCGTAGTAGTAAGCCTCGTACCAATCTTGGTGATAGCCTGCGATCAGGAAATAGCTGCCGAGCAAAATGGTCCCTACAAGCTCGATTACTACGGCGAGTACGATGATGTTGCGCATCAATTCAACCAGGCCGGCCAAGGTTGGGCGATTGTGGTCGGTTGCGATCCACTTGCGGTACTCCAAGCCAATTCGTTGCCCCAGCATCATCCAAAAAAAGGTTCCCAATGTCATAATCCCGATTCCGCCAACTTGAAAGAGCAGCGTAAGCAGAATAATCCCCTTTTGATTAAAGACCTCATGAATCGTAATTACGTTCAGTCCGGTTACGCTAATGGCGCTGGCTGCAGTAAACATGGCATCGATGAAGGAGAGCCTCACACCTGGAAGGTGGAAAAACGGCAGCCATAGCAAAATAGAAGCTACCAGCACACTGCATAAGTACAAAAATACGATGATTTGAACGGAACTAAATCTTTTTTTGTTATAGGTGAGTGTCAAAAAAAACTGCCTCCTGACCATGATTCATACCGGTAATCATACCGGAATCACAGACAACTTGCAAAGCTAAACAGATTGGCTGATCTCCTCAAAAATACTGCGGCGTTTGGTGACGTAAAGCAGAACCAATGCTCCCAGTCCAAACAAGAAGAGAGCCAGGGCGTCGATCTGCAGAATTCCCGTGTTGCCGACAGAGATGAGTTGGCGCAGTCCCTCCACTGCATAGGTCATCGGCAAAAACGGCTGGATAAAGGAAAAGAGGCCAGGCTCCAGTTCGACCGGATAGGACCCGCTGCTAGAGGTGAGCTGCAGCATTAATACGAGAACAGCAGCAAATCTTCCCACATCATTGCCGAGTACAGACAACAGCATAAACAAAATGGCAGTAAAGCACAGTCCGATCAGAATAGCAAAACCGTAAAGCAGGAGAGGGGGGAGCTCCGTATGGACACCCAGTCCGGCATGCAGGATGAACACCGAAATGATCGCCTGCAGGATGCTGACCGAAGCCAAAGCAAAATATTTGTTTGTGATATAAGAAAGCGGTCGTTTCGGCATCGCATATACCTTCTTGATATCGATCACAAAGAACAATACCAATGAGCCTACCCAGAGCGAGAGCGCGAGGAAGTATGGAGCAAAGCCGGTGCCGTTATTCGGCACGGGATGCAGATTTTGCTCAACAGCGACGACTGGGTCGGCAATAACCTGAACTCGCTGATCGGCCTTCCCGTCCTGCTTGGCCATGCCTGCTGCTTCTTGGAGCTTTTGGGTCAGCTCATGCTGCCCGCGGGAGATTTCTCCCAGACCGCTGCTTAGTTTGTCGGCTCCATCCATGAGTCTGGAATTCCCCTCCTGCAAACGGGAGAAGCCTTGGCCAAAGGTCTGTAAACCATTTACCAGGGCCGTACTGCCCTCCTGCAGCTTGTGGATATTTTCAGACAAGCTTCGCAGTTGCTCTGGCAGTGAAGCGAGGGCGGCATCGTTTCTCAGTTTGCTCGTAAGGCCGTTTATGCCGCTATGAATACGGTTCAGCGCCGCCTGTAATTGATCGGTTTGTTTTTGAATACTCTGGTCAGCCTCATTCAGTCTGGAATGGGCACTAGCCATATCGGCTCTAAGCTGGTCGACCGAATTCTTAGCCTGCTCCATATCATCCCGTACGGTTTGTCGGTAGCGTGAGGCATTTTCCAGCGCATTCAAGGCCCTTTTTCCCGCTTCAGAATTCTTCAGCTCGGGATGCGAATCGAATAAGCTGACAAGAGAATGATTGAGTTCGTCCATAGCTGCCTGCTGCTTATCCAGTGCTGTATTGACTGGAGCCAGTGCATCATCGCGCAATTTGGCTGCAGATTGAGCGCTGGTATTGATAGAGTCAGCGACAGCTGCTATCGCCTGGCGACCGTTGCGCAGCTCGCGGATTGACGCTTGTGCTCCTTCAGAAATCACATCCAAATCACTTGACAGTTTTTCAGATGACGAGACAAGGGACTGCAAGCGCTCCGCTGTTTTTCCGATTGCGGCAGATGACAGTCCGGCCACTGTGTCCAACCGTATGATTCCGTTTTCCAGTTGATTGGCACCTGTCGACAAATCAGCAAGTCCAGAGGACAATTTTGCCATCCCTGAATGAGTTTCCTTTAATCCGGCTGCCAACGCATTTGCCCCGTTTAGGGCCTGGACGGTTCCAGCGGCAAGTGCAGCCGATCCATCAGCCGCTTTTTGGAGGCCTTCTCCGCCTTCCATCAAGTTGTCAAATACCACTTGAAGATATCGTGTGGTCAGCTCATGCTGGAGTTGTTTTTCTACAGTTTCTGCGATGGTTCTGGAAATTTTTGCTCCCAGCATGTTTGCACCTTCGTTAATGCGGTACTGAAGCTGAGTCTGTTCTGGAGCAGAAGTACCTGCACTATACGCTTTTGCAGTAAAATCCTCAGGGATCACCAACAAGATAAAATAGTCAAGCTTGTTGATCCCTTCCTCACCTTCGGCCAAGGAAACTTCCTGCCAATTGGTTTTCTCATCGGCAATCAGTTTATTCGTCAAATCTTGTCCGAGGGTAACCTTTTTGGCGCCTTGGACCATCCCTTGATCCAGATTGACGACGGCCAAGGGAAGCTTGTTGACAAGCTCGGTCGGATTCCAAAAAGCCCAGAGATAGAGAAAACTGTACAACAAGGGCAGAATCATCAAGCCAAGTACGGACCTTCTCAGTAGGTGTGAGGACCACATCTCTTTAATGTCCTGTAAAGCAAGCCGAATTCCATTCATGTCCAAATCCTCCGCATCAATTCCTTCGCAATTACAAATACAATACGAATAATGTATCACCAAAACAGGTGAGGGAAAACCAAAAAAGAGTGCCCCTCTTCATGAAGGATACTCTTTTTTTGAATGTCAGGGCTTGAGCCGATCTGATTCGGCATCGGATTGACTTCCGATGGATTCATCTTCCGACAGAATCTCGTTAAGCTCGCCGGTGTCTCCCTTGGCGTTGATGACCTCGACCAATTGCTGCAAGCCATCTGCGTCATCCGCGTAATCATGCCGCTTTGTCCAAAAAGGCTCTTTCATCTTTGGCCTCCTGTCGTTTCCATTTCCAATAGAATGCACCGTGTCCTCTGATAATATGAGGAGATGCTCCGGGCATACTGTAGAAAAACACTGTAGCAGGAGGATTGCATGTCCAAGAACAAAAACATCGATTTGCATAAGCAGAGCAGCAAGGGCAAGGCGGCCGAAGTGGCTCCGCAGACCGAGCCCACATCCAGGGAGCACCAGCAAAACAAACGTTAATAAACGAAGGATTAGGCACCGCAACATGTGAAACGTGAACGAGTGAAGCGACAGTATGTAAAACAGCGACATGTGAAACTTGGAGTGACATCATAACGTATTAGTAGAAAGACGACTTAGTTTAAACAAGCGGGAGGGTGCGAGGATGATCGTTACAACAACGAGTACATTGCAAGGGAAAGAAATCGAGGAGTATCTCGATATAGTCAGTGGGGAAATTATTTTAGGCGCCAATGTTGTCCGTGACTTCTTGGCAGGGATTACGGATATTATTGGCGGCCGAAGCGGGGCATATGAAAGCAAGCTTGCAGAAGGAAGAGAGATGGCACTGCGTGAAATGAAAGACAGGGCACGTGCTCTCGGCGCGAATGCTGTCATCGGTGTCGATCTCGACTTCGAAACCCTCAGAGAAGGCATGATGATGGTAATCGCCACCGGAACAGCGGTCAGAGTCAGATAAGCCTTACTCTCAGTGCAGGAATCGACGCATCATAAACGCCAGCAGTAACCCCCAAAAAGAAGAGGAAGCCGGACAGCAGGAAGGTCCGGCTTCTTTTTTGCTTTACTCTGCACATTGAATCGGACTATGCTAATGAATAGAAGGAATATTTGGACAGAATGGACCAAAAACTGAAAAAGAGAATTGAGGAGTGATCCGTATGACAGTACAAGAGACAATGGCGGCATTAGCAGACAAAATAAACGCGAATCCGGCCGGTTTGGAAGGACTGCGGGCAGTCTTCCATTTTCAGCTCAAGGACAGCGGTCTTTTCCAGATAACCTTTAGCGAGAACGCCGTAAGTGTGGTCGAAGGTGGTCCGGACGAAGCCGCTTGCATATTGGAGATGTCTGATTCAAATTTCATCAAGCTGGTCCGGGGGGAATTAAATCCAACGATGGCCTTCATGATGGGAAAGCTAAAAGTGAAGGGTGATTTGGGGTTGTCTCTCAAGCTGCAGTCGATCCTGCAAAAGTATCAATAACCTCAAAAAAATAGGCAATCAAACACCTTGAAAACGGGAAAACATCCAAGTCAAATTTCTGGAAAACCGGATTCATTTCCGCAATTGACAGAAAAATACTGGTCAATCGCTGAAGGGCTGATATAGAATAAGACAAATGAACCAGGAGCCAAAAGAGGGAATTATGCGCCATACGTGTACATTTTTAGCGATCATCAAGGAAACGGATGAAAAAAGCGTTCACTTTGACTTTTATCACGTCACGAAACGACCGCCGACATCCAGAGAGCTGCTGAAGAATGCTGTCACACTGCCTCGCCATTACTTCGATTATCTCTTGTACAACGGGGTACTGGAAGTGGAGAGCAGCGCCCTTTATCAACCGCTGGAAGCCCAGCCGGCAGCCATCGGGATGAACATTCGTTCTCTGGGAAGCTCCGTTTTATTTGACATGTGTTTCTCGCCGCAAACCTACAAGCTCTGGCAAAATGCAGATATGATTCTAACCGATATTTCACTGCCGGCCGATATTTTTGAGGAGTACGTATACCGCTTGGGCGCGATAAGCCGTTTTCGCTATTTGGGACGGGTGGATGACCCTGTCGTTGCTACACAGCTCGGCGAAAATGACATGATTGAGTTTAAGCGGGATTTTCTCCTTTCCAAAAGCGGCATTATTAAAACGGTAGTAGCCTTTGCCAATTCCAATAACGGCAATCTGTTTTTGGGCATATCCGATGAGGGGGAAATCATCGGAGTAAACCATGAAGTGGAACAATATGGGGACCCGGACAAGTACGTTCTGGCCATTACACAGTACATCCAGGACAAGACGGTTCCGTTTTTGACTCCGTT
Organism: Brevibacillus sp. FSL K6-6036; assembly: GCF_037964015.1. Lineage (NCBI taxonomy): Bacteria > Bacillati > Bacillota > Bacilli > Caryophanales > Paenibacillaceae > Brevibacillus > Brevibacillus sp. FSL K6-6036. The sequence continues at coordinate 3,018,515 of NZ_CP150173.1, read as the reverse complement.
TCCCAAGATTACAGTAAGAAAAGTGCAGGACAAATATGTGGTCGCCATTTTCGTGGAAGTGGGCTCAGAATTGGTATGCGGCTTGGATAAGAACAACGAAAAATTCGTAGCCATCCGAACGAACAATCGCTCTGTCGCAGTCAAAGATCCACACCAGATTGGGGAAATCTACGTGAAGCGTAAATTGGGCAGCGAAATCAGCCGTCGATTGGGGCTTCTGTGAGTGTGTTGACAGAAAAGCGAACACGATGGGGAGGTACCTGCATGAAGGGGAATTTGCGTACGTATCTGTTCCCGGTACTAATGGCCGGGTTACTCTTGGCTGGGTGCGCAGAAAACACGAATGGACAACCAGCTGACATGAAAAAACAGATGGATAACGAACTTGGGTCGGTTGAAAAGGTTACCGTACTGTCTACGGATGGTGTAGAAGTTCCGCTGGAATTGCAAAAGTTTCTCAAGGAATTGCCCGAGCAGGGAGGAGACCTGCACAAGTCTGATCAAGTACTGACCCGCGATGAAATCAGATATACCCTTGTTTTGTACCGGTCAAAGCAGGCTCCGTTGGTTGTCGAAGTGGGAGAGCAGGCCAGTCAATATGGAGAAAATACATACCGGGGACAGGGTGCCGTGAAGCTGTACCAATGGATTTACCGTCAGGCTGGAGTCGGCTTGCTGTCGGGCACATACAAGAATGCAGTGCTTTCTGCTGTCGATCTGAACCAAACAATGTCCTTGGATAATGGACAGACAGAAATGGTCCAGCAGACGTTTTTAGCGGCAGAACCACTCATAGAGAAGGAAAAACGGCAGTATCCGCTACATCCGTACTATCAACTGAGGGTAGACACCGGGGAGAGAATGCTGGACGCGACTTTGCTTACACCAACGATGATTGCCATTCCGTTCGGACGGGAGACCCAATATTACCGGATTCAAGGTTCGCTGTTTTCCAAGCTGACCCAATGGATGCCTCCCCGGAAAACGACCGATGATTCTTTTCAGCAGCTTTATCAAGCCACTTCGATACGCTTGATCGCCACTGGGGACGAGAAAGTGCCAGCGTTGGAAAAAAAGCCGACAGAGACTACAGTTGAGCAAGGAATGGCTCATCAATGTATCCGCCTGTTAAAAAACAGCGTCGCCCTGACAAAAGTACCTCAAAATGTAGGGAAAGAAAGGTTTCAGTTAACGTTTTTGGTAGGAGAGAAAAATCATACCATACATTTTTTTGACGACTATTTCCGTTACGAAGGGAAATGGTACTCCCAAAACAAGCTTGATGAAGAAATGATCCGGCTCCTCGGAGCAAAAAAGTAAGAGCCGAATTTCATGAAGTTCACCTCATATGGTCAGGATAAAAGAGAAGAAACCGATCATGACACTACCACTTTTGCGAATTTTGTCGTAGAATAGTCATGTTGCACTGATAGTGGCAGTTTTTATCATGCGCAAAAAGCGTTTGGCACGGTTGGACTGCCGATCTTTATCTGCCATAGGAGGATGGAGAATGAACATTCATGAGTATCAAGGCAAACAGATACTTAAGCAGTACGGTGTAAAAGTTCCTGAGGGAAAAGTTGCTTTCACTGTCGATGAAGCGGTTGAAGCGGCAAAAGAGCTGGGCACAGCGGTTGTTGTGGTGAAAGCGCAAATCCATGCAGGTGGCCGTGGTAAGGCTGGCGGCGTGAAAGTTGCGAAAAACCTCGACGAGGTTCGTACATACGCCCAAGAGATCCTCGGCAAAGTTCTGGTGACTCACCAAACCGGTCCAGAAGGAAAAGAAGTAAAACGCCTCTTGATCGAACAAGGCTGCGACATCAAGAAAGAATACTACGTGGGTGTGGTAGTTGACCGTGCAACGGGTCGTGTCGTTATGATGGCATCCGAAGAGGGCGGTACTGAAATCGAAGAGGTTGCAGAGCGCTCCCCTGAGAAAATCATCAAAGAAGTAATCGATCCGGTAACTGGTCTGACTGCTTTCCAAGCACGCAAACTGGCTTATGCCATCAACATTCCAAATGAACTCGTTAACAAGGCTGTCAAGTTCATGATGAGCTTGTATCAAGCATTTGTTGACAAAGATTGCTCCATCGCTGAAATCAACCCGCTTGTTGTTACCGGCGACGGCGAAGTTATGGCACTGGATGCCAAGCTGAACTTCGACAGCAACGCTCTGTTCCGCCACCCTGACATCCAAGAGCTGCGCGATCTGGACGAAGAAGATGAGAAAGAAATCGAAGCTTCCAAATACGACCTGTCCTACATCGCACTCGATGGAAACATCGGCTGCATGGTAAATGGTGCGGGTCTTGCCATGGCAACCATGGATATCGTGAAATTCTACGGTGGCGACCCTGCCAACTTCCTCGATGTAGGCGGCGGCGCAACGGAAGAAAAAGTAACGGAAGCATTCAAGATCATCCTGAAAGACCCGAAAGTAAAAGGGATCTTCGTCAACATTTTTGGCGGTATCATGAAGTGCGATGTCATCGCAAATGGTGTCGTGGCCGCTGCCAAACAAGTGAAACTGGATCGTCCGTTGGTTGTGCGTCTGGAAGGTACCAACGTCGATTTGGGTAAAAAGATTCTTAACGAATCCGGTCTGAACATCGTGGCTGCCGAGTCCATGGCAGATGGCGCTGAAAAGATCGTAGCGTTGGTAAAATAACAAACATTCCCTGACGTACAGGTTCGAAAGGCCATATTTTCGAGCGGTATCTACACGTGATGAAAAAGGTGGGAAATATACGCGATGAGTATTCTTGTTAATAAAGACACGAAAGTCATTACCGTAAACATTACTGGTGCAACTGGTCGTTTCCATGCACAAGGTGCAGTCGAGTACGGAACAAAAATGGTCGGCGGCGTAAACCCTGGCAAAGGCGGCATGGAAGTCGATGGCATTCCTGTATTCAACACTGTGCAAGAAGCAGTGGAAAAGACAGGCGCGACCGTTTCTGTGATTTACGTTCCGGCTGCTTTCGCTGCTGACTCCATCATGGAGTCTGTAGATGCAGGTCTTGATCTGGTAATCTGCATCACCGAAGGCATCCCTGTTCTGGACATGGTGAAAGTAAAACGCTATATGGAAGGCAAAAAGACAAAACTGATCGGACCAAACTGCCCTGGCGTTATCACTCCGGGCGAGTGCAAGATCGGTATCATGCCAGGCTACATCCATAAGCCAGGTAAAGTGGGTATCGTTTCCCGTTCTGGTACCTTGACTTATGAAGCGGTTCACCAAACCTCTACCCGCGGCATCGGTCAATCTACCGCTGTAGGTATCGGTGGAGACCCTGTAAAAGGCATGGAGTTCATTGACGTTCTGGAAATGTTCAATGAAGATCCGGATACCGAAGCAGTAATCATGATCGGTGAAATCGGTGGTACAGCCGAAGAGGAAGCAGCAGAATGGATCAAAGCCAACATGAAAAAACCGGTTATCGGTTTCATTGGCGGTCAAACAGCGCCTCCAGGAAAGCGCATGGGCCACGCTGGTGCGATCATTTCCGGCGGTAAAGGAACAGCTGCTGAAAAAATTGCCAAACTGGAAGAGTGCGGTGTTCGCGTAGCGAAAACCCCTGCAGTAATTGGCGAAACGCTGGTTGAAGTACTGAAAGAACGCGGACTTCTCGAAAAAGTAATGAGCAACTAAGCAGGATTCCTGCTTTAGCCATAGAAAGGACAGGCCTTGTGCCTGCCCTTTCTTTTTTTGTCCCGGGTCCAATGTTGTCAAATCAGCTCATGTTTTGTTATAAAAGCTCCGACAAACGTCGACTACTAGAAAAAAACGCATATCCAGGTTTTCTAGAGTGACTCTCTGTCTCTTTGTAAAATTAATGAAAAAGGGGCTCAAGGGAGAGTGGAGAAGGGATGACACCTGTCGGAAACGAAGAAGAGATTGCCTGGTATTGCGGGCTTGTGGGCATTCCGGGGCTGGGAAGAAAAAGGCTTCGAGAGTTATATGAGAAGCATGGGTCATTTACGGCAGTGGGCAAAGGGTGGCGTCAGGTTGCGGCAGAAGCCGGATTCCCCGTCAAGCTGATCGGAGCGGGAGTAGAACGGCTGAGCGGAGTGCATTCAGAAAGACGTCTGACTTTTTTAAGACAAAACGGTATCGGTGTGATCGGATGCTGGGAAGAGGTGTTTCCTCCTCTGCTGCGAAACATTTCCGATCCCCCGCTTGCACTCTTTTACAAAGGAAATATCGAATTGATCGCCGGGCCTGCGATTGGCATTGTCGGGTCCAGAAAGCCAACGCCCTACGGCCGGGCCGCTTGCGCACAACTGGTCAAGGAGCTTTGTGGCAAAGGTCTGGTTATCGTCTCCGGTCTTGCTCACGGGATTGATGCAGAGGCGCATCGGACTGCCCTGCGGATGAAAGGAGCGACAATCGGCGTATTGGGATGCGGCATCGACGTCGTTTACCCTGCCGCCCACCGTCCCTTGTTCCGAGAGGTTGAATCCGCAGGCCTGCTTGTCTCCGAGTATCCGCCGGGTGTGCCGCCGGTACCTGGCCTGTTTCCCGAGCGCAACCGGATTATCAGCGGTTTAAGTGTAGGGACAGTGGTCGTTGAGGCGGCGGAGAGGAGCGGGTCGTTGGTTACAGCGGATTGTGCGCTCGAGCAGGGGCGAGAGGTTTTTGCTGTGCCCGGACCCATATTTTCCGAGGTAAGCGCTGGGCCGAATAACTTGGTGAAACAAGGTGCAAAGCTAGTAACAGGCATTGAAGATGTTCTCGATGAGCTGCCACCTTATTGGAAAGCGGTCATTGCGAGCAAGAAAAAGGGTTCGGGTGCTTTCGCGGACGGGAAAGTCGCACTGGATGACGAGGAACAACGGCTTTTTCAGCATATCCGCCACGAACCGATCCATATGGATGAAGTAGGCCGACGTCTTTCCGGGGCTGATCAGGCCTGCTTGTTTCGGACATTACTAAAGCTGGAAAGTAAAAATGTGATTGCCAGCCTACCGGGAGGATATTATGTGAGACGATAGTCACTTTCTCCCGGAATCGCTGGAATCCTCCCGAAGCCTTCATGCTTCAAGTGTTTGACAAATCGGATAAGCATATTTAATAATAGGGGAGATTCCTTACAGAAAGGGGAGGAAAAAGATGGCTGACACGCTAGTGATTGTCGAATCCCCGGCGAAAGCAAAAACAATTGGAAAATATTTGGGAAGCAAATATATAGTGAAAGCGTCCATGGGCCATGTACGCGACCTCCCAAAAAGCCAAATGGGCGTTGATGTTAATCAGCAGTTTCAACCGAAATACATAACCATTCGCGGCAAAGGCGACGTTTTGAAAACCTTGAAGGACGCTGCGAAAAAAGTGAAAAAAGTCTATCTCGCAGCCGACCCGGACCGCGAAGGGGAGGCCATCGCCTGGCACCTGGCTCAATATCTTGGCCTTGATATGAACCAGCCTCTGCGGGTTGTTTTCAATGAAATCACGAAAGACGCCATCAAGGAGGCTTTCAAGCATCCTCGCCATATCAATATGGACCTGGTGAATGCCCAGCAGGCGAGACGAATTCTGGACCGTCTCGTCGGCTACAATATCAGCCCGATACTTTGGAAAAAGATCCGCAAAGGATTGAGCGCAGGGCGGGTTCAAACTGTCACTGTCAAGATGATTGTGGATCGGGAAAGAGAAATTCAACAGTTTATTCCCGAAGAGTATTGGACGATCAGCAGCATGTTAATCAGCAAAGGAAAAGTTTTTGAAGCCAAATTTTACGGGATTGGCGACGAAAAAACAGAGTTGAAGTCCGAAGCCGACGTCAAACAGGTGATCGAGCAGATCGGCAATCATCCTTACCTGGTGAAAAAGGTGACCAAGCGGGAAAGAAAGCGAAATCCGGCTCCGCCTTTTATTACCAGCTCGCTTCAGCAGGAAGCGGCTCGGAAGCTGAATTTCCGAACAGCCAAAACGATGAGGATTGCCCAAGAGCTATACGAAGGGATTGACCTGGGCAACAAAGAGGGAGCGGTAGGTCTAATTACCTACATGCGTACGGATTCCACGCGAATTTCCGTGACTGCTCAAAATGAAGCAAAAGAGTACATCCTGGAGAATTTCGGTGCAGACTACATATTGACGGAACAGAGAACACAAGCGAAAAACGAGAACGCTCAGGATGCTCACGAAGCGATTCGCCCGACTTCCGTGCTGCGGACGCCCGACCAGTTGAAAGAGGTCCTCAGTCGGGATCAGCTCCGCTTGTACCGCTTGATCTGGGAGCGCTTCCTGGCGAGCCAGATGGCTTCCGCCGTTTTGGATACGATGAGTGTGGATATTGATGTAAACGGGGTGACCTTCCGCGCCACCGGTTCCAAGGTAAAATTCCCCGGATTCATGAAGGTATATATAGAAGGAAGCGACGACAATAAAGAGGAAGAATCATTCCTGCCTCCAATTGAAGAAGGAGAATCCCTTGAATTGAAGGAGATCGAGCCCACCCAGCACTTCACCCAGCCTCCTCCGCGCTATTCGGAAGCAAGGCTGATCAAGACGCTGGAGGAGCAAGGAATCGGACGTCCTTCCACTTATGCTCCAACACTCGAAACCATTCAAAAGCGTGGCTACGTTGCCTTAGAGGAGAAACGCTTTCTGCCGACAGAACTCGGAGAGCTCGTCGTTACCATGATCGAGGAGTTCTTTCCGGAGATTGTCGATGTTGAATTTACGGCAAATATGGAATCGGATCTGGACGGAGTCGAAGAAGGTATTGCAGATTGGGTAAAGGTGCTGGACCAGTTTTATCAAGACTTTGCAAAACGGTTGTCAGTCGCTGAAGAACAGATGGAAGAAGTCGAGATCAAAGATGAAGAATCAGACGAGTTCTGTGAGCTGTGCGGAAGCGTCATGGTTTACAAGCTCGGACGTTTCGGGAAGTTTCTCGCTTGCTCCGGGTTCCCGGACTGCAGGAATACCAAGCCGATTGTCAAAGAAATCGGCGTAAAGTGCCCAAACTGTGAAACCGGATCGATTATCGAACGTAAATCCAAGAAGAACCGTATTTTCTATGGATGCAACCGATATCCAGACTGTGATTTCGTCTCTTGGGATAAACCGATTGCACGTCCTTGCCCGAAATGCAGCAGCCTGCTGGTCGAAAAGAAACGCAAGAAGCAGGGCGTCAGCGTGGTGTGCACCAATTGCGATTACCAGGAAGAAGCAGATTCCTAAGCGGATTCCTGAGAACGTATGGAGGATAACAGCATGACAAAACAACCGTATGTAACTGTGGTCGGCGCCGGGCTTGCAGGAAGTGAAGCAGCCTGGCAGATCGCCGAATCGGGTGTACACGTCAAACTGTACGAAATGCGCCCGACAAAGCAGACGCCGGCCCATCATACCGATAAATTTGCCGAACTCGTTTGCAGCAACTCTTTGCGTGCCAACTCGCTGACCAATGCAGTAGGCGTGTTAAAGGAAGAAATGCGCCGATTCGAATCTGTCATCATTGGCGCTGCGGATAAATGTGCCGTACCTGCTGGCGGGGCGCTGGCAGTCGATCGGCATGAATTTGCCCAGTATGTGACCGACGCTGTGCGGAACCATCCGCTGATTGAAGTAATGACAGAAGAAGTTTCAGAGATCCCGGACGGTATCGTCGTAATTGCGACGGGACCGCTTACCTCGCCCGCTTTGTCTGAAAGGCTCAAGTCTTTGACAGGAGAGGAGTACCTGTACTTTTACGATGCAGCTGCTCCCATTATTGAGAAAGATTCCATCGACATGGAGAAGGTCTTTGTGGCTTCGCGCTATGACAAAGGCGAAGCCGCGTACCTCAACTGCCCGATGTCGGAGGAGGAATTCAACCGCTTCTACGATGCCCTGATCGAAGCCGAGGCTGTTCCGCTCAAGGATTTTGAGAAGGAAATTTTCTTTGAGGGCTGCATGCCGATCGAGGTTATGGCAAAAAGAGGCCGTCAAACGATGCTGTTTGGCCCGTTAAAGCCTGTCGGACTGATCGATCCGCGCACCGGAAAACAGCCGTATGCGGTAGTGCAGCTTCGTCAGGACAACAGTGCGGCAACCCTTTACAACATCGTCGGATTCCAGACGCATCTGAAATGGCCGGAACAAAAACGCGTCTTTTCGATGATTCCAGGTCTAGAGAACTGCGAGATCATCCGCTACGGCGTCATGCATCGGAATACGTTTATCAATTCCCCTAAGCTGTTGAAGCCGACCTATCAGTACAAGGACCGGGATACACTGTTTTTTGCGGGACAGATGACTGGTGTGGAAGGTTACGTAGAATCGGCCGCGTCGGGCTTGCTTGCTGGACTGAATGCTGCCAGACTGGCAAAAGGCGAGGAATTGCTCGTACTGCCTCCGGAAACGATCATGGGCAGCATGGCACGCTACATCACGACAACCGATCCAAACAATTTCCAACCGATGAATGCCAACTTCGGGCTGGTGCCGGAACTCGAGAAGCGCATTCGCAATAAACGGGAGAAAAACGAAAAGCTCGCTGAGCGGGCGCTAGACACAATTCAGAATTTTACACAAAAACGACACAAATTAGGTTGATATCAGATTTTTGGCTATGTTACTATATAGGTGCCTTTGAGGAGGTGCGCGTCAGATGGACAATTCACAGCAAATATCCACGGAAATTGATATGTTTGTGGACTATTTGCGTGTCGAAAAAAACGCCTCTACTCATACGGTGAAGCATTACGTGGCAGATATCAGCGAATTCGTCGCCTTTATGGAACAGCACCAAATCCCTGTATTTGCTGCTGTTTCTTATTTGCACGGCCGCTCCTTTCTCGCTCATTTGGCTAAAAAGGGTCTATCGCGGCGCAGCATCGCCCGCAAGCTGTCCAGTTTGCGAAGTCTGTACCGTTTTTTGTTAAGGGAAGGTCAACTGGCGCAAAATCCGTTTCAATTGGTATCGACACCAAAAGTGGAGAAGAAACTGCCATCCTTCCTGTATCCGAACGAAATCCAATCGTTTTTTGACCTGCCTGACACTTCGACCCCACTTGGCATGCGGGATCGGCTCATTTTCGAGCTGTTGTATGCAAGTGGGATTCGCGTGTCGGAGCTGGTAACACTAACATTGGAAGCGGTAAACCCAAGCATGGGGATTGCTCTTGTTTACGGGAAGGGTGCGAAGGAGAGATATGTTCCAATCGGCAGTTATGCGTGCGACATTCTTCGGCAATACCTAGATAATGGAAGGAAGAAGCTTCTTGCCGGCAAGGCTGACCACGGGTACCTTCTTCTCAATTATCGCGGGGAGCCGCTCTCCGACCGCAGTGTCCGCCGTATCGTCGACAAGCATGTGGAGGCCCACGCGCTCAATCTGCGCGTATCGCCGCATACGTTTCGCCACACATTTGCTACCCATCTCCTGAATGGAGGTGCGGATTTGCGTACGGTGCAGGAACTGCTTGGTCACGTCAATATTTCGACAACCCAGGTGTACACGCATGTGACCAAGGAACGGTTGCGCCACGTTTACGACGCAGCCCATCCACGTGCGGGTCATTCCCGTCCAGGATCGGCCGGAAGTACATAAGCGGGAGGAATCTGCAATGGAACAGTTTCATGCTACTACAATTTTTGCCATACACCATAACGGAGAAGCGGCCATGGCTGGCGACGGTCAAGTCACGTTCGGCAACAGCATGGTAATGAAGCACGGCGCTAAAAAAGTAAGACGGTTGTATCGCGGTGAGGTGCTGGCCGGTTTTGCCGGCTCGGTAGCAGACGCGATCACCCTGTTTGAAAAGTTTGAAGCAAAGCTGGAGGAGTACCACGGCAATCTGCAAAGAGCTGCTGTGGAACTGGCAAAGGAATGGCGAATGGACAAAGTCCTCAGGAGACTGGAAGCGATGATGATCGTTTGCAACAAAAATAATCTGCTTTTGATCTCTGGAAACGGTGAAATCATCGAGCCGGACGACGGTATTCTAGCCATTGGGTCAGGAGGAAGCTTTGCGCTTGCTGCAGGCAGGGCGTTGAAACGGTATGCGCCGCATCTGAGTGCGAGAGAGATTGCCGAAGCTTCTTTGCGGACAGCTGCTGAGATTTGCGTATTCACCAACGACAATCTCGTTGTCGACGAGATGAAGTGAAAGGAAGGGAGGACTCCTGGTGCTGAGCCTTGAACAATTAACCCCGCGTAAGATTGTAGAGCATCTGGACAAATACATCGTCGGACAAGGTCAAGCCAAAAAAGCGATAGCCGTGGCCTTGCGCAACCGATATCGCCGGAACATGCTTCCGGAGCATATGAGGGATGAAGTCATACCGAAAAACATCCTGATGATCGGGCCGACAGGTGTGGGGAAGACAGAAATCGCTCGCAGGATTGCCAAATTGACGGGCGCGCCTTTTATCAAGGTCGAGGCCACCAAATTTACGGAAGTCGGATACGTAGGCCGTGACGTAGAGTCGATGGTTCGGGATTTGATAGAGGCAGCAATCCGCACTGTAAAACAGGAGAAGATGGAATCCGTAAAGGAAAAGGCCGAGAAACTGGCCAACGAGGCCATCGTAAATATCCTCGTTCCAACGCGAAAGCAGCAGCAGTCATTTAAAAACCCGCTGGAAATGTTGTTCGGAGGCGGACAACAGCAACAGCAATCATCTGAACCCGAGGACGTTTCCATTGAACAGCAGCGACGTCAGGTTAAGTGGCAGCTGGAGGCTGGACAACTGGAAGATCAGATGATTGAGATCGATGTGGAGGACCAATCCCCCTCCATGTTTGATATGTTCCAGGTTCCGGGTACAGAACAAATGGGGATGCAAATGCAGGATATGTTGGGCAATCTTTTGCCGAAGCGGACGAAGAAGAGAAAATTGCGAATTAAAGATGCACGAAAGGTATTAATTCAGCAAGAAGCGCAAAAACTGGTGGATATGGATGAAGTCACGCAGGAGTCGATTCGGCGTGCCGAGAACCACGGCATCATCTTTATTGATGAAATCGACAAGATCGCCGGCAAGGATGGGAGAGGCCCCGACGTATCGCGTGAAGGTGTGCAGCGAGACATCCTGCCCATCGTGGAAGGCTCTACCGTGATGACAAAATACGGTCCCGTAAAGACTGACTTTGTTTTGTTTATCGCAGCTGGCGCTTTCCACATCGCCAAACCGTCCGATTTGATTCCGGAGCTGCAGGGACGTTTTCCGATCCGGGTCGAGCTCACCAGCTTGCGGGTGGAGGATTTCGTCAGGATTTTGACGGAACCGAAAAATGCGCTGTTGAAGCAATACATCGCTCTTCTCGAAACAGAAGGGATTCGGGTCGATTTTACCCCGGATGCCATTTCGGAGATTGCCCGATTGGCCGCAGAAGTGAATCAGTCAACCGACAACATCGGTGCGAGACGGCTTCACACCCTGTTGGAAAAGCTTTTGGAAGACCTTTCTTTTGAGGCCCCTGACATTCATCTGGATGTGGTGCAGATCACGCCTGAGTATGTGCGTGAAAAGCTTGGCTCTATCGTTGGCAACAAGGACTTGAGCCAATACATCCTATAAAACATACGATGGTCAATTATTGACTGGGAGGAAACCATAATGGATCTGTTGTCAAAAACAAGAAGAATTAACCGTCTGCTGCAAAAGTCAGCGGGACACGCGGTCAATTTTAGTGAAATGGCCCAAGTATTAAGCGATGTAATTGAAGCAAATATTTTCGTGGTCAGCCGCAAGGGAAAACTGCTCGGTTTCTCGATCCACCAAGAAGTGGACAACGAGCGCATCCGTAAAATGCTCGAAGAACGCCGCTTCCCTGAAGAGTACAGCCTTGGCTTGCTCAAAGTGGAAGAGACGTCCGCAAACCTGGATGTGGACAGCCCGTACACCATTTTCCCAGTGGAGATGAAAGAAGTATTCCGCACAGGCTGGACGACATTGGTTCCGGTAATGGGCGGCGGTGATCGACTCGGTACCCTGATCCTTGGACGCGTCAACAACCCGTTTGTCGACGATGACCTGATTCTCGCAGAGGTAGGGGCAACTGTCGTCGGTATGGAAATTTTGCGTGAACGTTCCGAGGCAATTGAGGAAGAAGCACGCAGCAAAGCAGTTGTGCAAATGGCGATCGGTTCCCTGTCTTACAGTGAACTGGAGGCTGTTGAACATATTTTTGAGGAGCTGGAAGGAAAAGAAGGTCTTCTTGTCGCTTCGAAAATTGCAGACCGCGTGGGCATTACCCGTTCTGTCATTGTAAATGCACTGCGGAAGCTGGAGAGTGCTGGCGTGATCGAATCCCGTTCCTTGGGTATGAAAGGGACCTTCATTAAGGTTCTGAATGAGAAGCTGCTTCCAGAACTGGAAAAGCTGAAAACTTCATGACATTTTTTTGGCTCCAGGTAAGCGGGCTATGCAAATAAATAGGTTTCAAATGAATATATAACGGGAATAGGTAAGGTGTAGCTAAACGTGCTACACCTTTTTTCTAGGTATTTGTACCTAGATATTTGTCGAAATTGGGGGAATTAAATCGAAACGGTCAAAAATTATTAACTAAAAAAGCTAGTTTATTCAAATATATGTAAGGTTCTTTTACAATTTTCCATCACACTAACAAAAATAGGGAGCATCAGGGATTTAGTCCCATTGAATCATTTTGTCACAACTTGTGAGAATAGGGCTTTTTTCGCCATAGCAGTTTTGCTATGATTGAGTCGTATTCTTGTGTCGAATTAACAGGAAAAAATGGAATATTTGTGGGAATGGAGCGAAAGCAAGATTGGGGGAGTTTGGAAAAAATGCTAGTCAGTAACCATTTAGGAATCTTGGAGCGATCTTTGGACGCCGCTATGCTTCGACAAAGAACGATAGCCAACAACGTTGCTAACATTGACACCCCGCAATTTAAGAGCAAGCAGGTTGTGTTCGAAGACCTACTGAAACAAGAGATGAATGGGGCTTCAGGACAACAAAAACTGCAGGCGTATCGTACTAATGCCCGGCATATCCCGTTTGCCGACAGCGGTTTGAATGTGGTGCCGAGAATTGTCTCCAACCCAGAGAACTTCGTTCAAAACAATGGCAATGACGTGGATCTTGAGTTTGAGATGAGCGAGTACGCCAAAAACCAGATCTGGTACAATGGGTTAACCCAATTGACTGCAGGGCATTTTCAAAAATTGCGCAGCGTAATTGAAGGCGGAGGTAGATAAGAATGAGTTTGTTCCAAGGGCTTGATACAAGCGCTTCCGCTCTGACTGCAAACCGGCTCAGACTGGATACAATTGCAGCGAACGTGGCCAACGCAAATACGACCCGCGCTACATTTGTAAACGGGGCTTGGCAGCCTTACAAAAGAAAAATGGTTGAGCTGTCCCCGAAAGCGCCCAGCCAGTCCTTCGACAGTGTACTGCAAGGAGCGATTGGCATGGTGTCCGGCAGAACGGAGCAGGGAGTGAGGGTAACGTCCATTCGCGAAGACAATACCCCATTTAAGCGGGTATACGATCCGACACATCCGGATGCGGATGCGGACGGATATGTTCTGATGCCGAATGTGGACATGATGAAGGAAATGGTCGATATGATTTCCGCATCGAGAGCTTATGAAGCGAACGTTACCATACTGAACGGTGCGAAGAGCATGATGATGAAAGCACTGGAAATCAAGTAGGGAAAGGAGTAAGAACGGATGGATATTAACGCGCTTTCCCGGATTGGCGGAGTGCAGCCTCAAATCCAGACCAAGACCTATACGCCGGATGAGGTAAGCAAATCATTCTCAGCGTATCTTTCCGATGCACTGAACCAAGTCAACCAGGCCCAGGTAGAATCGGCAAATTTGGCAGACAAGTTTGCGATGGGACAAGTTCAGGATGTCCATCAGGTCATGATTGCAGGGCAGAAGGCCTCTGTCATGCTGCAAATGACCATGCAAGTTCGTAACAAAGTCATAGAATCCTATCAGGAAATCATGCGCATGCCACTTTAATGTTTTGGCGGTATCATTGGTGAGGTGAACCATGAACGAGCGTCTAGCACTATATAAAGATCAAGCTTTGGCGAAATGGAACCAGCTGCCTGCTAAACAGAAATGGATGATTTCCGGTATCGCGCTGTTTTTGCTCATATCACTTGGCCTATACATATACATCGCTTCTCAGCCGGTGTACAAGCCGTTATACAACCAGCGGTTAAGTGAACAGGAAATCGGGATCATCAAGCAGGAACTGGAAGGAAAGAAAGTTCCATTTCGAATTACAGACAACGGCACAAGTATAGAAGTGCCAGAAAAAATGGCTCAGGATGTCATAGTTGACTTGGCTGCACAAGGGATCCCCAGCGAAGCAGGCATCAACTCAGAAATATTTTCTAACACCCTGGGAGTAACAGACCGTCAGTTTGACGTGATGAAAAAAGAAGCTTTGCAGCAAGAACTGAGAAAAATGCTGGAACGGGTAAAAGGTGTTCGCACCGCGCAGGTAATGATTACTCTGCCGCAGGAAAGCGTTTGGGTGACGGAGACACCTGATAGCGCGACAGCTTCGGTCATCGTTGATGTCGAGCCCGGAACCAGACTGGATCAAAAACAGATCAACTCCTTGTATCTGCTTGTTTCCCGCAGCGTACCCAAGCTGTCGCCTGAAAACATTACCATTTCCGACCAGTACTCCAATCTGCTGGAGCGAACTGACGGCAGTGAACCAGAAGGAAACCTGACAGCTTACGAGCAGCAAGAGAAGATCAAAGCAGATGTGGAAAGAAAGATCCAGCAAAATTTGTACACGCTCTTGGGCACGATTATGGGCAGAGACAAAGTCATTGTTCATACCTTTATCAGCATGAACTTTGACAAGGAAAACCGTGTTGAGAATCTGGTTGAAGCGCCAGACAAGGAAAACAACGAAGGACTTATCATCTCATCGCAAAAATTATCGAAAACCTTTAGCGGCCAGGGCGCCCCTCCCGGAGGAATCGCGGGAACGGGAGCGAACGACACGCCAGGCTACCCGGGCAGTACGCCGCAGGGCAACAACAGTCAGTATGAAGAACTGAATGACACGATCAATCGGGAAGTCAACCGGATCACCCGCAATATTTCAATGAGTCCCTATAAAATCGATGACATCACGATCAACGTTGGGGTAGAACCACCCGAAGGCGGACAGCTCGACGAACAAACTATCGACAGTATCAAGCAAGTCCTTCGCAATGTGGTTCGCGTTACGTTAAGCGACAAAGGCATAGATTTGACACAAGAAGAACTGGACAAGCACATCTCTGTTCTGCCGCGTCCATTCTCCGGAAAAGTCGCAGTTGATGGTTCCGGAAGTCTGACTCCTGCCCTCTTGTATGGTACGGGTGCTGTAGCCTTGCTGGCTCTCGGAGCGGTTGCCTACCTGATCTACCGCAGACGCCGCCAGGCCAAACAGCAAGAAGAGGAAGTCGCAGATGTCATGTCGATGCAACCGACGGAGGTACCCGATTTAACCTATCAAGACGATACAGATCAGGCAGTGGTGCGGAAACAACTGGAAAAATTGGCGCGCAGCAAGCCGGACGAATTCGTTGTTTTGCTTCGTACTTGGTTAGCTGAAGATTAAGGAGTGAAAGCAAATGGCTCGCGGCGCAAAAGAATTGTCAGGAAGACAGAAGGCTGCGATCCTGCTCATCTCTCTCGGGCCGGAAATCTCCGCCCAGGTGTTCAAGCACCTCAGAGAGGACGAGATCGAGCAGCTCACGTTGGAAATTGCCAACGTTCGTAAGGTAGACGCGGATGAAAAGGACAAGATCTTGGCAGAATTCCATCAGATAGCGGTCGCTCAGGAAGTCATCTCTCAAGGCGGAATTACGTACGCCAAGGAGATCCTGCAAAAAGCACTTGGCGAGACCAAGGCAATGGACATCATTAACCGCTTGACAGCAAATCTTCAGGTTCGTCCATTCGACTTTGCAAGAAAAGCGGACCCAGGCCAGATCCTGAACTTTATCCAAAATGAGCATCCGCAAACAATTGCGTTAGTTCTTTCTTATCTGGAACCTCAACAGGCAGCGATGATTCTCTCCGCGCTTCCTCAAGAGAGACAAGCGGAGGTAGCAAAGCGCATCGCCTTGATGGACAGCACGTCACCGGAGGTTATCACGCAAGTGGAGCAGGTTCTGGAACAAAAACTGTCAGCCACCGTTACTCAGGATTATACCCAGGCTGGTGGTATCGAAGCGATTGTCGCTGTTCTTAATGGTGTAGACAGAGGTACAGAGCGGACGATTCTGGATTCTTTGGAAATACAAGACCCAGAGCTGGCAGAAGAGATCAAAAAGCGTATGTTTGTCTTCGAGGATATCGCTACTTTGGACAACCGCTCCATTCAGAGGGTTATCCGCGATGTGGAAAATGCAGATCTCCAGCTTGCGCTTAAAGTTGCCAGCGAAGAAGTCCGTGAAGTTATCTTCCGGAACATGTCCAAACGGATGGCAGATACATTCAAAGAAGAAATGGAATTTATGGGACCTGTCCGTCTGCGTGATGTAGAGGAAGCGCAGTCCCGTATCGTCGCGATCATTCGCCGCCTGGAAGAAGCGGGTGAGATCATCATCGCTCGCGGCGGAGGAGATGATATCATTGTCTAGGATTATCAAGCTGTCTCACTATCAGACATCGGACGAATCTTTTCTTCTCTCTGTGAAGTCTACACACATACAGACGGTTGAATCGGATGAAAGGTTGCAAGAAAATCTACAAATTGTAAAAAATGCAGAAGAAGAAGCCGGAATAATTCTCCAGGATGCGGAAGAAACCGCGCAGGGACAGCTTCGCGAAGCGATGGAGCAGGCTGAAAAAATTCGGCAGGATGCCCTTGCGGAGATTGAACAGTGGTGGGAAAACAAACGGCAGGAAGCAGCTGCGCTTTTTTCCGAAACCGAAGCACAAGCCCGAGAACAAGGGTTTCAAGCCGGTCTTCAGGATGGCAAGCAGCTGGCATGGGAGGAAGAGCGTGAAAAGGTAGAAGAAGCTCGGAATCTGTTGGAGTTTGCCCACCGGGAGAAAGAGCGAATCATCTCTGAAGCTGAACCGTTCCTGGTGGAGTTAAGCCTGGAAATTGCAAAAAAAATTATCGGCAATGAGTTGAGCGCATCTCCGGAAGCTGTCCTTGAGATCGTAAAAAATACGCTTCAGCGTTCGCGGGTGCACGGTGAAATAACTGTCTGCGTCAATCAGCGTCACTTTGACTTTGTTCAGCAGCACCGCCCGCAGCTGCTTGCGCTTTTGGATGGACAAGCAGAGATTGCGATTTACCCTGACCACACGGTAGATGAGGGCGGCTGTGTCATCCGCACCCCGCTGGGCAGCGTGGATGCCCGGATTGATACGCAATTGACAGAAATCAGACAAGCGCTGCTGGATATTGCCAAGGGAAGTGACGAGGCATGACTGTTCTTGATGTAGGCAAGTACAGACATATCCTGCAAGGAATAGATCCGGTACGCGTCAATGGAAAGGTTACCCAGGTAGTAGGGTTGACGATCGAATCGCAGGGACCGGAGGTTAAGCTCGGAGAAATTTGCCATATCTATGCAAGTCAAAGCGAGGAACCGATTGCAGCAGAAGTTGTCGGCTTTCGAGACAATAAAGTGCTGATGATGCCGCTCGGAGAACTGACCGCAATCGGGCCGGGCAGTGATGTTGTAGCGACTGGCCGCTCTCTCCACGTCAAAGTAGGCCCGGAAATTCTCGGACGAATTCTCGATGGGCTCGGCCGTCCGCTCCAGGGCAGCCTTCCGCTGGGCCTTGCTTCATATCCTACATCGAACATGCCGCCAAATCCGTTGTTGCGGCCGCGTATTCAGGAGCCGCTTAGTGTCGGAGTGCGGGCGATTGATGGATTGTTGACAGTCGGAAAAGGTCAGCGCGTAGGGATTTTCGCCGGGTCTGGTGTCGGTAAGAGTACATTGATGGGCATGATCGCCCGCAATACGACAGCCGACATTAACGTGATCGGATTGATCGGGGAGCGCGGGCGCGAGGTCATGGAGTTTATCGAACGCGACCTCGGTGAAGAGGGGTTGAAAAGATCGGTCGTCGTAGTCGCGACTTCGGATCAACCCGCTATGATACGGATCAAGGGTGCCATGATCGCGACCTCGATCGCCGAGTATTTCCGGGATCGCGGGCTCAATGTCATGATGATGATGGATTCAGTGACTCGCTTTGCCATGGCGCAGCGCGAGATTGGGCTGGCCATCGGGGAGCCACCTGCGACTCGTGGTTATACGCCTTCCGTCTTTGCCATGCTGCCAAAGCTGCTGGAACGTGCGGGTACAGCAGACAAGGGAAGTATTACAGCCTTTTATACTGTACTCGTTGATTCTGATGATATGAACGATCCGATTGCCGATGCTGTTCGCGGAATTTTGGACGGGCATATCGTCCTTGACCGGAAAATCGCCCACAAAGGCCACTTTCCGGCGATCGATGTGATGGCAAGCGTCAGCCGGGTGATGAACGAAATTTGTACAGACGATCATCTGGAGGCAGCCCGTCAGTTGAAGCGGTATTTGGCTACCTATAAGGAAGCAGAGGATTTGATCAATATTGGAGCATACAAGCCGGGCACGAACAGGGAGATTGACCAGGCGATTCGTTACCGAGATGTGATCAGAGATTTTACGATGCAGGGCACCCATGAGCCTTCGGATCTCCAAAGTGCCATTAAGGCGCTGACAGCTCATTTCGGGGGAGTGAACTAGTGTGAAGGTGTTCCAGTTTCATCTCCAGAAGGTTTTGGATGTGAAAGAGAAAGAGAAGGAACAGGCTGAATGGGACTTCGGCAAGTCAATCCAAAGAAAGAATGAAGAAGAGTGGAAGCTGGGGCAGCTGCATGAGCTCCATGAAGAAGCGACAGGGATGCTGCACTCCGTTCAAGCCGAGCCTGTCAGTGTTGCACACCTTATGGAGATTACGCGGTATCGCCAGTCAGTCGAGCGTTCTATCCACAACCAGAAGCAAATGGTGTATGGATGCGTACGCGAAATGGAACGGTGTCAAATGCTCTTGACAGAGCGCATGAAAGAAACGCAATTGTGGCATAAGCTCCGGGAGAGGGCCCATGGGCAGTATCTCGAGGCTGAAAAACAACGGGAACAAAAAGAGATGGACGAAATTGGCACGCAGCTCTATCTTCGCAAAAGCAACTGATGGAGGTTCACTATGGAAGAGATCCAAGAAGAACGGGAATACAGCAGGTGGGAATGGTTCTTTTACATGATTGTCATCCCTGCTCTGTTTGCCACACTCCTTGGGGGGGTCTTTCTCAGCTTTCTGGGTGTCAACGTCTTGGGACAAGTGCTTACATGGGCAAACAGCATTCCCTACGTGGAAAAATTAGTTCCCGACGATTATGCGGCAGGCGATGGAGAAGCACCAATGGTAGATAAGGGAAAACAGGTACAAAGCCTGCAGGAAGAACAAGCAAAAAGCCAGCAAACCATCGCCAGCTTGCAAGGAGAAGCAGAGAAGAAGGACGCCACCATTCAAGCGCTGGAGAAACAAGTTCAGGATTTGCAAAAAATGATCGAGGACAAGCGGACGACAGAGGAAGAACGCCAAAAGCAGTACCAGGATTTGGCGAAGCTGTATTCTACGATGTCGCCGAAAAACGCGGCTGCCATCGTAGAGAATTTAAGTCTGGAAGAAGCCGTTACGGTGATGAAGAAGATGAAGGCGGATCAGCAGGCGAACATTTTGGCCAAAATGGACCCGAAAAAAGCTGCTGATATCTCGATCCTGCTGAAGGACTCGGTTGTAAACAAAGACGACGACATCGCAGCCTTGCAGGAGAGAGTTCAAGTGCTGACAAAAGCGCTGAGCGAAACGAGGAAAGATACGACCAGCTTGGACGCGCTTGTTCAGACATTTTCACAGATGCCCGCCGAGGATGCGGCCTCCATTATCCGCTCGCTCATGGGGACCAATAAGAACCGTGCAATCTCGATTCTGGCGGGCATGTCCAATGACAAACGGGCGTCTATCCTGGCGGCCGTAGCCAAGGAAGACAGCAAAAAGAAAGAAGATGTAGCAGCCCGAATTACCAGCGAGTTGCTTCGATAAGCGGAGAAGAGCCTAAAGCTTGTTCGCTTGTCGTTTTCCATAAGCAACAAAAAACAAGAGGAGGTGACAGAGATGAATGTAGCCAATGTCGCTGCGCCAGCAGTACCCGCTTCGGTAGGAACATCTGCAAACGGTTCAGCCATTCTGACGGGGACGGCTGGTCAGCAACTGCCTGGGACTCTGGAGAATTTGTTTGCCATGCAGATGATGTCAGCTCTCGAACAATTAGAGGGAATGGAGGATGCTGTCATTCAGGTTGAAGCGGACGGAATGGACACAGAAGACCAGGAAGAAATTGCTGAATTGCTAGCCATGCTCCAACAGTTGTTTGCAACGTCGCAGTCCCAGAGCCATGACATCGTCAATTCGTTGGAAGCAAAGACAAAAGAGCTGGCTGACATGATGAACAAGCTTCCGAAGACAGCGGTCTTGTCTGACAGTCAAGTTCAGAACTTGCTAGCTACGTTCACTCAACGGGGACTTTCCCAAGCAACAGCAGAAAAGCTGGCCAATTTTATGGCGGCGCTCAACCAATCCAATGAGACTATGCCCCAAGGCCTTGTGCCCGCTCGTTCAAAGGAACAGTCGACTGCAGCGTATATGTCACAGCGGACAAACCTGATGTCGACGATGCAGCCGGTGCGCGTGTCACACGCATTGTCCAGCTACCAGGCCGAGGCCGGTGTGCAGGCGAAAACAGCCGCTCCAACCAGCCAGCAGCAAACGGCAGATTTCATGATGGAGCCAGACGCCAATCCTTTGACTGCACAACAGAACAATCCGAATGTGCAAACGTTTGGGCAAAAAGGAAATGTTCCGACTGGCGGCCATCCAATCCACGCGAATCAGTTCAGCCAGCAGGTGACACAGTTGTTTGTGAAGCAAATGAAGCTGACGCAAGTGGACGGGGTGCACGAGGCAAGGCTGATCTTGTATCCGCAGTCTCTCGGACAGGTTGACGTCAAAATCACTTCCCATAACGGGATGATTACCGCTCATTTTTCCGCGGAAACAACCGCCGGAAAAGAATTGCTGGACAACCAGCTGCCTCAGCTGCGCGCTGCATTGACGCAGCAAGGACTGCAAGTCGACCGTCTGGAGGTAAATCAGCAGCAACAGGCTGGAAGCTTGCCATTTCAGCAGCAGCAACGAGAACGCCAGCAGCAGCAAAACAATGAAAATCAGCAAAGCGACAGGCAGGACAAAGCTGAATTCTCGCTCGATGCTCTTGTAGAAGGCAGCGATGAGATCAGTAAAATCGGTTATTCCGGCTAAGGAATAGGACAAGGAGGAACCGCCATGCACTCGTTTAACGTCGGGCAGACCTACTTTCCTGTCAAACCAAGCCATACCGTACCTGCACGTTCAGGCAGTTCTGCGACAAACGGGAAAGCCTTTCGCGACTACCTGACGGAATCTGTTGAGAAAGCCAAGAGGTCTCAGGAGATCACTTTCAGTCAGCATGCGTTGAACCGTTTGAATGAAAGAGGAATCAGCCTGGATGAGACCAAGATGGACCGTCTGGCTGGCGGCGTCAAAAAGGCTGCCGACAAAGGCGCAAGGGAATCTCTGATCATGATGGACAATGTAGCGTTCGTGGTCAGCATCCAGAATCGGAAAGTGATTACTGCCGTAGATGACGGACGAATGAAGGATAGCGTTTTTACCAATATAGACAGTGCTGTGTTTGTGTAACGAATGAGGGCTGGACCTCTTCGGAGGAAGCCTGCGGACTGCCGACTGACTGAAGCAGTCAATTACTGAATATTATCGAGGAGGAATCGCATTATGCTGCGTTCTATGTATTCGGGCATCTCAGGTTTGCGCGGATTTCAGACAAAACTAGATGTGATCGGCAACAACATCGCCAACGTGAATACCGTAGGCTTCAAAAAAGGACGCGTCATGTTCCAGGACATTCTCAGCCAGAACATCGCGGGAGCGACAGCGCCAGCAGATCAGGGAGGGAAAGGCGGTACAAACCCGATTCAAATCGGTTTGGGGTCGCAAATGGCTTCAATTGATACTGTCTTCTCTGCCGGCAGCCCTATGCAAACGAACCTGCCAACCGATTTGTCCATTGAAGGCGACGGCTTCTTCATGGTAACGCCCGACGATGGCACTACCTTCTACTATACGCGGGCAGGGAACTTTACCCGGGATTCGCAAGGATACTTGGTAAACTCCCAGGGTCTCAAGCTCGTAGACAGCGGTGGAGGAACCATTCAAATCCCGCAGGACACCTACGTTTCCTATTCGATTGGAAAAGATGGGGTGGTCACTACGGTTGACGCGCAAGGTGCTTTGGACACGCCGTTCACTATTGGCGTCATGAAATTCAACAATCCGGGCGGGCTCAAAAAAATCGGCAATTCCTTGTATGAAAATACGAACAATGCTGGCCCATTCGATGGTGCTCCTGATACGCCGATCACAGCTGCTCAGGCTCAAGTAAGCATCATCTCCGGACAGCTGGAAATGTCCAACGTTGACCTGTCCGAGGAATTCACCGAGATGATCGTTGCTCAGCGCGGATTCCAGGCAAACTCCCGGATCATTACGACATCTGATACGGTACTGGAAGAACTGGTGAATCTGAAACGATAATGTGTAAAGGGGATCGGGGAGTGAAGCTGCTTGCTTCCTCCCCCCTACAACCCGAAAGGAGCGGCAGATGATCCAACTAACCCGATTCAACGGCGCACAGTTTTACTTGAACGCGACGCACATAGAGACGGTGGAGTCCACTCCCGATACGGTTATCACCTTGCTTACGGGGAAAAAGCACATCGTGAAAGAAACGGCAGAGGAAGTGATCGCGCGGATCCTGCGTTTCTACCAGCACGCGTTCCCGGCGTTTACACCGCCGCGCATGCCGGAAGACGATTCCATTGAATAGCGGGAGGCGCAAAAAATGTTTCAAAATCGCTTGTTTAACATGGCCCTTATCATCATTATTGCGATATCGCTTCTAGGAGTCATATCGTTCGTGCTCTGGCAAACCTATCTCTCCCCTGCAGCACAATCAGCAAGCCATGACGAATCCAAAGAGGTAAAGGCTCTTTCGGCCAAGGAAATGCAAGAGTACTCGGTTGACACTGGCGAGATTACCACAAACCTGCTCTCCAAAAACTACATCATCGTTCGTTTCACCATCACTGCGGACAGCAGCAGTTCCAAGGAAGAGCTGGAGCAACGCCTGCCTCAGGTGAACCAGATTATCATCAAGACACTAGCAGGTCTGGAACCCGATGACATCAAGGGAACAGAGGGAATCAACAAGCTGGAAGCCAAAATCATGAACGAGATTAGCGCATTGATGCAGGAAGGCAAAATCGTTCAGGTAATCACAACGAAACAGCTCCTATCTTAACAAATGATGAATGAATACATAGCAAGGGGGTGACGACAGATGGCCGAGGTTCTCTCACAAAGTGAGATTGACGCGTTGTTGGCAGCACTTTCTTCCGGAGAGATGGATGCCAACGAGCTGAAAAAAGAAGAGACTGAGCGGCGGGTTAAAGTATACGACTTCAAGCGGGCATTGCGATTTTCCAAAGATCAGATTCGCGGATTGACGCGTATCCACGAAAACTATGCACGGTTGTTGACGACATATTTTTCAGCTCAGCTTCGTACCTTCGTGCAAATAACAGTTGCCTCCGTCGACCAATTACCGTATGACGAGTTTATTCGCTCCATTCCGAAGATGACGATTCTCAATATTTTTGAGGCGCCACCACTTGAAGGCCGAATGGTTTTGGAAGTGAATCCAAACATCGCATACACGATGCTGGATCGACTCCTTGGCGGGCAAGGAATTATCCCCGACAAAATGGGGGCACTGACAGAAATCGAGACAACCGTGATGGAGCGCGTGTTTGGAAAGGCATTGGATACCTTCCATGAAGCGTGGAAACAAATTATCGAGTTGGACCCGTATTTGGAAGGGCTTGAAATGAATCCCCAATTCATGCAGATCGTTTCTCCGAACGAAATCGTGGCGGTTATCTCCTTTAGTACAAAAATTGGAGATACGACGGGGATGATCAACCTGTGTCTGCCACACGTCGTGTTGGAGCCAATCATGTCGAAGCTGTCCGGACAGTACTGGTTTTCCAAACAGAAGAAAACGAGGGATGAAGAGGAGCGATTGCGGGTTGAGGAGCGGGTGAAAGCAGCCAGCCTGCCGATTATCGCGGAGTTGGGTACCGCTGCCATCACCGTAGGAGAGTTTTTGCAGCTTCAGGTCGGTGATGTGATCCAGCTCGATCATCTCGTCGATAACAAGTTGAGAATTAAAGTGGGAGATCAACTGAAGTTCCTGGGACAGCCCGGCACGCAAAAAGGTCGTGTTGCGGTGCAGATCGACGAAGTCCTTGAGGAAGGGGAGGAAATGAATGAGTAGAGACATGCTTTCTCAAGAAGAAATTGACGCGCTGCTGCGAGCAAACAATTTGGTAGAAGAGGAAACGGAACAACAGAGCGTGCCAGATGTGGCCGACTACCTGTCGGCGTTTGAGCAAGACGCACTTGGAGAGATTGGAAACATCTCTTTTGGCAGTGCAGCAACGGCTCTCTCTACCTTGTTAAGCCAAAAGGTGGATATTACGACGCCTACTGTTTCGATGGTTCAAGTCAGCGAGTTGGAAAAAGAGTTTCCCATGCCGCATGTCGCAGTTCACGTAGAGTATACAGATGGCTTTAAAGGCGTCAACCTGCTTGTCGTCCGGATGGAAGATGCGGCGGTTGTAGCCGATCTGATGATGGGCGGGGATGGTCGCCCGAGCACGACGGAAATGTCCGATCTGCATATAAGTGCAGTTCAAGAGGCCATGAATCAAATGATGGGGTCTGCAGCCACGTCGATGTCTACCATTTTTAATCAACTGGTAAACATCACACCGCCAGGGATTGATGTGATGGATCTTGCGCAGGGGAAGGGCGGAGACAGCTTCACGGAGGATGACACCCCGCTGGTCAAAGTCTCATTCCGTTTAAAGGTAGGGGAGCAAGGAGAGCTGATCGACTCCAATATCATGCAGCTCTTGCCGCTATCCTTTGCGAAGGATATGATCGGACGTCTGACTGGCGCATCAGATGCGGATGCCGCTGCTGCAAGTCCTGCTGAGGAAGCTCAAGCGCCCTCTGCTCCTAGTCAGCCGGCTGGCCACACCGAACCAACGATTCCGGCAAGTCCAGCCACTCAGCCGCCAGCAGCAGCTGCACAGACACCTTATCCAGAACAGCCGGCACAAGCGCCGCACCCTGGTTACGCACCACCGCCGATGGGTTATCAGGCTCCGCCGATGTACCAGGATCCATATGGTCAGCATCCTTATCCACCGGCTTATGCGTACCCGCCGCAATATGTCCAGCCGCCGGTTCCACACGCTCCCCAGCACTTTGGAGCACAGCCGATGAATGTTGCCAATGTGAAAGCAGCGCAATTTTCTCCGTTCGGTGGCGGTATGATGGCTGCACCTGACGAACAGAACCTGAATTTGCTATTGGACATTCCTCTGCAGGTGACAGTCGAGCTTGGCCGTACGAAGAAGCTGATCAAAGACATACTGGATCTTTCAGCCGGATCGATCATCCAACTGGACAAGCTGGCTGGTGAGCATGTAGACATTTTGGTAAACAACAAATTGATCGCCAAAGGCGAGGTTGTGGTCATCGACGAAAACTTCGGGGTTCGCGTAACCGACATTATCAGTCCGATTGACCGCGTTTCGAAATTGCAATAACAACGGTAAAAACGAGGAGGAGCTAATCCATGTCTAACAAAGTTCTCATTGTTGATGACGCAGCATTTATGCGCATGATGATTAAAGAAATTCTGTCTAAAAACGGGTACAGCGTCGTCGGAGAAGCAAGCGACGGAGCACAGGCAGTAGAAAAATACAAAGAACTCGGTCCTGACCTGGTCACCATGGATATTACCATGCCAGAGATGGATGGAATCTCGGCACTGAAAGAAATCAAAAAGATTGATCCGAATGCTCGTGTCATCATGTGTTCTGCGATGGGGCAGCAGGCAATGGTAATTGACGCCATTCAGGCAGGAGCAAAAGATTTTATCGTGAAGCCGTTCCAGGCAGATCGCGTATTGGAAGCGATCAAAAAGACGTTGAGCTAATGATGAAACTCCGGGACACAAGGGTGCGGCTCATCTGGATTTGTTGCCTGCTGTTGTTGTTCGTCGCTTCCCTTCCGGCTCAGGCTTTGGCGGAGAGCAGTTCTGTCGCCGATGCACTGAAAAAAGGCACGCTATCGACTGATGGGTCCGCCGGTCCACAGGAACCGGCACCCATTCCAGGAAGCGGGTCTGGCAGTATGTGGGGTTACCTGATACAGGTTATTTTCTCACTGGGCATCATTCTGGTTCTCATCTATTTGTTGCTGCGTTTTTTGTCAAAGCGTCAGGTTGGAATGGCACAAGGGCCGATTAAAGTCATCAGTATGGCACCGCTCGGGAATGGGAAGTCGGTCCAAGTGGTAATGATCGGAGAATCATTGTACGTGCTCGGTGTCGGTGAAAATGTTCAATTGCTTCATCACATACCGGCTGGAGAGGAAGCTGACCTGATTTTGGCAGATGCAGAAATAAAAGGCGCGCTGCCATCGCCGCTGAAATGGCTCCCATTTGGCGGCAATCGAAAGAACAGTGACGAATTTTTCCAGCCTTCCGATGGGCAAGGTCGTACGTTTGAAGAAATCCTACGAAACCAGTGGGGAACGGTAACAAAACGCTCGGAACAAAATGTCCGCTGGATGGATGAGCAAGGTAAGGACAGAGGAGATTTGGGATGAAACAAATACTGCAGCTGCTCGTGATTGTGCTCGCATTGCTGGTCATACCGGATATGGCGGCAGCAGCACCGGTTCAACCATCATTGGTCCCTACGATTGACTTGAAAATTGGGGGCGGAGCTGGTACGCCGCAGGAGACTTCGACAGCCATTCAATTGCTGTTGATCTTGACAGTTCTGTCCGTAGCGCCTGCCATTTTGCTGCTCATGACCAGCTTTACGCGAATTGTCGTCGTATTGTCGTTTGTCCGCAATGCATTGGCAACTCAGCAAATGCCACCAAACCAGGTATTGATCGCACTCGCTCTGTTCATGACCTTTTTTATCATGTCCCCGACATTGGCCAAGGTAAATGAGACGGCTGTCCAGCCTTTTATGCAGGGGCAATTATCGCAAGAACAGGCGTTTGCGGCTGCGGTCATCCCATTCAAGGAATTTATGGCCAAACAGACACGTGAAAAGGACCTGGCGCTGTTTCTGGAGTTTGCAAAGGCAGAGCGGCCGAAGACAGTACAAGATATTCCGCTTACTGCATTGGTTCCCGCTTATGCGATCAGTGAACTGAAAACAGCATTTCAAATCGGTTTTATGATTTTTATTCCGTTTCTTGTCATCGATATGATTATTGCAAGTATTCTGATGGGAATGGGGATGATGATGCTTCCCCCGGTGATGATCTCACTCCCGTTCAAAATTTTGCTGTTCATCATGGTCGATGGCTGGTACCTGGTAGTCAAATCTCTTCTGACCAGCTTTTAGCGTACGAGAGGAACCCGGCCAAGGAGGGTAGAGCATGACACAAGAGTTACTTATGAGAGTTGCCCAAAGCTCTGTCTATACGATTTTGCTGATCGCTGCTCCGGCGCTGGGCGTAGGTCTGCTGGTAGGGTTGATCGTCAGCATTTTTCAAGCAACGACACAAATTCAGGAGCAAACGCTCGCTTTTATTCCCAAAATCGTCGCCATCCTGGTCACCATCCTGGCTGTCGGCCCTTGGATGCTGCGAATCATGCTCGAGTTCACCATGGGGATATTTGGGAATCTCCACAAGTTTGTCGGGTAACCAATGACAGCCTTCTTGGTTCACCTACCTGTGTTGTTGCTTGTATTTGTCCGCCTGACCGCTTTCTTCGTATCGGCTCCGTTTTTCTCGATGAAAGGCGTGCCGAATCAGTTTAAGATCGGTTTGGCTTTGTTTATGGCGGTCATCAGTTTTGGTTCTGTCCCGGTTCAAGGGGCAATCCCGATGGATTTGACATTTATCCTTTACGTCATCAAAGAGGCATTGGTCGGCGTCATATTGGGCTATATTTGCGAGTTGATGTATGTCACTGTCCAGGTTGCGGGCGGGATCATGGATATGCAAATGGGGCTGGCTATGGCCAACGTCATCGATCCGCGGACCGGTGCGTACGTTCCGCTTACGGGCCAATTCAAAAACGTTTTGGCGATGCTATACTTTCTGAGCATGAATGGACATCATATGCTCATTCGCGGAATCATCAAAAGCTATCAAGCCATTCCAATCGATGCCGTATGGGCTGCTTTGGGCAGCGAACAGGTCATGTGGCTGGCGGTAAAAGTATTTCGGGAAATGTTTCTAAGCGCCTTTCTGATTGCTACGCCGATAATCGTTTCATTGTTTCTGGTAGACCTTTCTCTTGGTATTATCGCCAAATCAGTCCCGCAATTTAATATTTTTGTTGTTGGATTTCCGATCAAACTGCTGGCAGGCTTTCTTCTGTTAATCGTAGTGATGCCTGCATTTCTCCTGACGTTAAGCAGTTTGTTCGAAAAAATGTTTCGATCGTTAGCGGAGATGATGAAGCTGCTCGGAGGAACAGGATGAACCGAATAACTTTTTTGTACCCTGTCGACCTCCAATACTTCAGCGGAGAGAAGACAGAAAAGGCAACTCCCAAAAAGAAACAGGATGCCCGTAAAAAAGGGCAAGTGGTGAAAAGCGCCGACTTGTCTCCGGCGCTTAGCCTGATGGCAGCGTTTCTCATGCTCGTCGCTTTTGGTGCAACTATGTTTCATTCCTTTGAAAACCTGATGAGAGAGTCCCTGATCACCTTTGCGACGTGGCAAGTAAATGAAGAAAACCTGGCAATCATTATCCGGAAGGTTGCCTGGGAAGCAGTCAAGATTGCCGGGCCAGTGCTCGCCGCTGTTTTTTTAGTTGCCCTCTTTGCAAACTACGCCCAGGTGGGGTGGCTGTTTACGACAGAGACGATTCAGTTCAAACTGGAAAAATTGGATCCTATCAAGGGGGCCAAACGAATGTTCAGCCTCCGTTCATTGGTGGAGCTGGCCAAATCGCTTTTAAAAATCAGTACAGGCATACTGGTTGCCTACATGATCTTGTGGGATGTGCGAGATGAATTAATCAAGCTCTCCATGCAACCGCTGGAAGCGACGCTCTCCTTTGCTGCAGCGGAAGCTTCCAAACTGGGACTGCTAATCGGGCTGTTGCTTCTCATCTTGGCTATTTTGGATTACTTGTATCAACGATATGAGTACGAAAAAAATCTGCGAATGTCCAAACAGGA
The DNA here is from genome assembly GCF_037964015.1 of Brevibacillus sp. FSL K6-6036. NCBI lineage: Bacteria > Bacillati > Bacillota > Bacilli > Caryophanales > Paenibacillaceae > Brevibacillus > Brevibacillus sp. FSL K6-6036. The sequence goes on along the minus strand of NZ_CP150173.1, from coordinate 2,989,079 downwards.
TATTAAAGACGAATACAAACAATCAGATGGTGATCCCCTCATTAGAGGGAAGATTCGTGAGCGTCAGCGCAGCATGGCAATGCGGCGCATGATGCAGGAGCTGCCGAAAGCCGATGTAGTGATTACCAACCCGACTCACTTTGCGGTTGCGATCCGCTACGACAGCAATGAGATGCACGCGCCGACAGTGATTGCCAAAGGGCAAGACTACATGGCATTGAAGATTAAGGAAATTGCAAAGAAACACCGTATTGTAACGATGGAAAACAAGCCTCTTGCCAGGGCTCTACATAGCCAGGTGGAGATTGGTCAGCCGATACCTGAAGAATTGTTTAAAGCGGTTGCCGAGGTTCTCGCCTATGTATACAAACTGCAAGGGAAAGTGAAGTAAAACAAAGAAGAGAGGAGGACTAACGGTGGGATTAAAGATGAAAGAGCTAGGTACGGTCTTGTTTGTCATTAGTATCGTTGTCATGATGGTGATCCCACTGCCTTCCGAGTTGTTGGATCTGCTTCTCATATTGAACATCTCCCTTGCCTTGACGATTTTGCTAGTGTCTATGTACACGCGGGAGACATTGCAGTTCTCCATCTTTCCTACAGTCCTGCTGATTACGACACTCTTTCGACTGGCTTTGAACGTCTCGACGACGCGAAACATTCTTTCGCATGCCGAGGGCGGAAAAGTTATTGAAGCGTTCGGCAGCTTCGTCGTAGGCGGCAATCAGGTCGTAGGTTTTGTTGTTTTCCTGATCCTTGTCATTATTCAGTTTATCGTGATTACAAAAGGCTCGGAGCGCGTTGCCGAGGTTGCAGCACGCTTTACCCTGGATGCAATGCCAGGGAAACAAATGAGTATTGATGCGGACTTGAATGCCGGGATGATTACCGATACAGAAGCTCGGGCCCGTCGGAAAAAAATCGAAGACGAGGCGGATTTCTACGGCGCGATGGATGGTGCCAGCAAGTTTGTGAAAGGGGACGCCATCGCCGGTATTATCATCTTTATCGTGAATATTATCGGTGGATTTATCATCGGCATGGTGATTCATGACATGAGCTTTGCCGAGTCCGCTTCTAAATTTACAACGATGTCCGTAGGTGACGCGCTTGTCAGCCAAATCCCGGCGCTGCTCATTTCGACTGCGACCGGTATCATCGTAACGCGCGCAACGTCTGGAGACGGACTGGGCGAAGATATCGCCAATCAGCTATTCAGCTACCCGCGCCTGCTGTTTATCGTGGCCGGTGGAATATTCCTGCTTGGCTTGCTCACGCCCATTGGTCTGGTGCCTGTTGTTCCGATTTCCGGCTTGCTCGCTTTTGCCGGATGGAAAATGACGCGGAAGCAAAAGGTGGCCTGGGAAGAGACGGCTCAACAAGAAGAAGATCAGCAGCTGGAAGAAGTGCGCAGTCCAGAAAGCGTCGTCAACCTGCTTCAGGTCGATCCGATCGAATTTGAATTTGGCTATGGACTCATTCCGCTTGCGGACAGCAAGCAGGGTGGTGATCTGCTCGATCGCGTCATTATGATTCGACGCCAGGTTGCCTTGGAACTTGGCATTGTCGTGCCGGTCATCCGCATCCGGGATAACATCCAGCTTCGCCCGAATGAATATGTGATCAAAATCAAGGGGAATCAGATTGCGACGGGAGAAATCCTGCTCGATCATTATCTCGCCATGAGCCCGGGCTTTGACGATGATTCGGTCGTCGGGATCGAAACCGTTGAACCTGCGTTTGGTCTTCCCGCTTTATGGGTAACAGAAGAAAATAAGGAGATTGCTGAACTTTCCGGATATACGGTTGTGGACCCTCCATCTGTTGTCGCCACTCATTTGACCGAAGTGATCAAGCGTCATGCTCATGAATTGCTTGGACGTCAAGAGACGCGGGCACTGATTGACAATGTTAGAGAGGTGGCACCGGTTCTCGTCGATGAGCTGATTCCAGGCTCTCTGTCGATCGGCGAAGTGCAGAAGGTGCTGCAAAAGCTTCTGCGTGAAAAAGTCTCGATTCGCAACCTGACAGTCATTTTGGAAGCATTGGCTGATCATGCGATGTACACAAAAGATCCGGAAGTGTTGACCGAATACGTGCGTCAGGCGATGTCGCGCCAGATCACCCTGCAATATACGGAGCCGGGACAGCCGCTCCGCGTCATCACCGCCGGACCAGGATTAGAAAAGACGATTTCCGAGCACGTAGAGCAGACTGAGCAGGGCAGCTACCTGGCTATCGATCCGGAAACATCACAGCGCATTTATCAGAATATGTCAGCGGAGGTTAGCAGAATGGTCAATTCGGGACAGCAGCCGATCATTCTCTCATCGCCTGCCGTCCGCATGTATCTGCGTCAGCTCATGGAGCGGATGATGCCGGATGTTCCTGTTCTGTCGTACAGCGAGCTGGAGCCACATGTTGAAGTGCAAAGTGTAGGGATGGTGAACATTTCGTGAGAGTAAAACGATACATAGTCGATTCCATGCCGGAAGCACTTGACAAAATTCGTGTTGATCTAGGGTCCGAAGCCATCATTCTCAATTCCAAAGCAATCAAGACGGGAGGCTTTCTCGGTTTTTTTGGAAAGCAGCAAATTGAGGTGGTCGCGGCTGTCGACGACAAAGAATCCGAAAAGCAAAAAAGCTCGGCTGCGGCCAGACAGCGGACCGTTCCCGCCAGACCTGTAACGACCGGCACGAGCACTGCCCAGCGAGCCTATCAGTCTATTGCGGCAAGCTCCCAGACCAAAAGCCAGGGCATTGGGAGCCAGCCGCTGTCGGAAGACGCTGCACCAGTCCTCTTCGGCAAGCAGGATACACGTGAGCAGAGGGTGGAGGCGGAACGTCACGGATCAGACAATCTTCTGAAAGAGCACCACCCAGAAAAAGAACCGATAAAAGAATTGATGAAAGAACCAATGAAAGAACCAATGAAAGAACCAATGAAAGAACCGATCCAACCCCGGAACTCGAAAACCGACTCGCCCCCGTCGGCGAGTGAGCAGAGCGATCAGATCGCACTTGAGGTCCGCAGCATGCGGCAGATGTTTGAAAAGCTGTTGACCAATGATATGACACAGCAATTGCCCCAGCCGGTTCAAGCGGTGAGAAGCCGATTGAGGCAGCAAGAGGTAACTGAGGAGGCTGCAGCGCAGGTTATTCAGCAAGTCATTCTGGAGTGCGAGACTGATTGGGATGATGCCAAGGCCTCGCAGGTAGCGGAGGAATTGATCGCCAAGCGTCTCGAAAAAGCCGTGAAACGGCCATCTTGCATCGAAAAAGACGTACGGTATGCTTTCTTCTTTGGACCGACTGGCGTGGGAAAGACGACGACCATCGCAAAATTGGCGGCAGCCTGCATGTTAAAGGAAAAGCGGAAAGTCGGCTTTATTACGGCAGACACATATCGGATTGCGGCCGTTGAACAACTGAAGACGTACGCAAACATATTGAATGTACCGTTTGAAGTGGTTTTTTCTCCGAAAGAGATTCCGCAAGCGATGGAGCGATTAAGCGGGTGTGATCTGATCTTTGTCGACACAGCGGGAAGAAACTACCGAAATGACGAGTATGTGCAAGGGATTCGCGATTTGGTGGTGGCAGATCAAAACAGTCTAAACTTTTTGGTACTGAGTCTCACGTCCAAATACAGCGACATGAAGACGATCATCCGCAATTTTGACGATGTTCCGGTTTCCCGGGTCATTTTTACAAAGGCGGACGAAACGGATGCCTATGGGGCCATGCTAAACGTAGCGTTTGAGACGGAGCTCTCGATTTCTTATGTGACTACGGGCCAAAATGTCCCGGACGATATTATCGTGGCGACCCCCCGACTGATAGCTAACATGATAATGGGGGAATGAATCGTATGCATGACCAAGCAAAACGACTTCGTGAGCGAATGCAGCAGAATTCGTCCTCCCGGCAGACGCGGTTGGTTACGGTGACGAGCGGCAAAGGGGGAGTAGGGAAATCCAACTTCAGCCTGAATTTCGCACTTGGCTTGCGCGAAAAAGGGCACAAGGCTATCCTGTTTGATGTCGATTTGGGACTTGCAAACCTGGATGTACTGATGGGAATTACGCCAAAGCGTCACCTGCTGCATTTGATCGATCAAGAGGCAACAGTCTGGGACATCATGGAGACAGGACCCGGAAATTTGGAATTTATCGCGGGAGGTTCAGGGTTTACCCAAATTCTTCAGCTCGACAACCACAAGCTGGATATCCTGTTTCAAAAGCTGGAACCGCTTCACGGCTACGCCGATACGATTATTTTTGACACCGGGGCGGGCATCTCTCAGGAGTCTTTGCGATTCATGCTGTCTTCGGATGAAGTGATTTTGGTCACGACGCCAGAGCCGCCGGCTATTACGGATGCGTATGCTGTAATTAAAATGATTCACTCCCGCAATCCTCAGACGAAGGTACGCCTTGTCATTAACCGGGCAACGTCGGATCGTGAAGGACAAGCCACTGCGGACAAATTGAGCATGGTAGCCAAACGATTTCTGGATATGGAGATAAGCAAGCTCGGCTATGTCATGGATGACGATCATGTCACAAAGGCTGTAAAACAGCAGCGTCCGTATTTCCTTGCCTTTCCGCAATCGCAAGCTTCCAAAAGCATCAGAAATCTGGTAGCTGCATATCTCGGGAGCGCTGGAGCAGCGGGTTCCGGTTCACCAGGAGGTTTAAAAGGTTTCTTTAAGAAGCTGAAGGGCTTCATCCCATAATACAACTAGACTTCGGAAGGGAGCGATGGCGGATGAGTACTATTCGTGTTCTCGTCACAGATGATTCGGCATTCATGCGTAAGGTTATTTCTGACATCCTGCAAAGCGACCCTGAAATCGAAGTAATTGATCGTGCGAAGAACGGACTTGAATGCGTGGAGAAGGCTGCCAAGCTGAAGCCTGATGTAATCACGCTGGATATCGAAATGCCGATCATGAATGGCTTGGAAGCTTTGGAACAGCTAATGAAGCAAAGTCCTGTTCCTGTAGTGATGTTGAGCAGCTTGACCAGAGAGGGCGCAGAAGCAACGATTCGAGCGCTTGAGCTCGGAGCCATCGATTTTGTTGCAAAGCCATCCGGGCCGATTTCACTTGATATTCACAAAGTCGGCGATCGTCTGATCGAGAGAGTGAAAGCTGCCTCTCAAGCCAAGAAAAGAACGAATAAGTTTAAGCTTCATGCAGAGAGTACTGCTTCCCCGTTCCTGTTCGCAGCCAAGGCCACGGAAGACATTGTGCTTGCACCCCGGCAGGCATCGACTGAAATGCCTGTAAACAGAGCTGCATCCGGTTCGGCCAAGCTTGTGGTGCTGGGAACTTCAACCGGAGGCCCCAAAGCACTGCAAACTGTTCTGACAGCATTGCCCAGTCAGCTCCCTGCTCCGATAGCAATCGTGCAGCATATGCCAGCCGGTTTTACAAAATCGCTGGCACAGCGTCTGGACTCTCTCTGTGCGATCCGCGTAACAGAGGTAACAGACGGAGAATGGTTGGAGCCCGGAACCGCGTACATCGCACCTGGCGGCTATCATTTTGAAGTTGTACAAACGAACGGAAGACTGCAGGCCAAACTGCATCAGGAAGAGCCCCGAGGTGGTCACCGTCCTTCTGTCGACATCCTTTTTGAGTCTGTCAGCCGATTGACAAAAGTAGACAAATGGGCAATTATCATGACAGGCATGGGAAATGATGGGACGAAGGGCCTGATCAAAATGAAGGAAATAGGTCCTGTAACGAGTATTATCGAGGATGAATCGACATGTGTCGTGTTCGGGATGCCGCGTGCGGCCATCCAGGCAGGCCTCGCTGATCATGTCGTGCCATTACACAAAATTGCAGAAACACTCTGCAAGCTGCTGCACTGATTTTGGGAGGTGGAACACCCATGGACATGAATCAATATTTGGACATGTTTATTGAAGAGTCAAAGGAGCACCTGCAAGCGATCAATGCGAACTTGCTCGTTTTGGAGAATGATCCGGAAAGCACTCAGATCGTCAACGAAATATTCCGTTCCGCGCATACGCTAAAAGGTATGTCGGCGACAATGGGTTTTGAGGATATGGCGAGTCTGACCCATGAAGCGGAAAATGTGCTGGATTTAATCCGAAATGACAAGCTGAAAATCAACAGCGATATTATGGATGTGATTTTCCAAAGCGTTGACCTGATTGAAGGCATGGTCATGAATATTATGGAAGGCGGAGATGGCTCGGCAGACGTGTCACAGCCAGTTGCTAAACTGCGGGCAATCGTATCGGGGGATTTTTCTGCCATTGCGAATGTGGCAGCCCAGGAAGCAACTGCGTCAGTCGAGCAAGTCGCTGCTGGCGGCTCCGAAGACGGCAACCGCGAGTACGATCTGGACGAGTTTTCTCTTACGGTTTTGAAGCAATCGAAGGAAGCGGGCAACAACCTGTTCTGGATCAAAGTAACCTTGCAGGAGAACTGCCTGTTGAAAGCAGCCCGTGCGTATATGGTTTTTGACCAGCTGGAGTCGATGGGGGAAGTGATCAAATCGACACCTGCGGTAGAGGATTTGGAAAACGAGCGCTTTGATCTTTCCTTCGAAGTAGTCTTTGTCACGATGGAACCTTTGGAGAAAGTGAAAAAAGCAATCAGTAATATTTCGGAAATTGAGGAAGTGCTCGTAGAACCGGTTGAAATGAAGGAAGCAGGAAAGCAAGCCAAGCAAGCAGAGCAGCAGGTAGCTGCTGCAGCCGCTGCGCCTGCAGAAGTCAAAAAAGCCGAAGGACCCGCACAGAACAACACGGCCGTGAAAAAAGTGACGGCGGGCGGAAAAACGATCCGCGTAGACATCGAGAGATTGGACGTCCTGATGAACCTGTTTAGTGAGCTGGTTATCGACCGTGGGCGTTTGGAGCAGCTGGCCCGCGAACTCGGCAAGAGCGAGTTGCAGGAAACCGTTGAGCATATGAGCCGCATCAGTGGCGATTTGCAAAACATCATTCTGACGATGCGCATGGTTCCGGTCGAGCAAGTATTCAACCGTTTCCCTCGGATGATTCGCGACCTGGCAAAAGATTTAAACAAAAAAGTAAATCTGGAGATATATGGCGCGGAAACAGAGCTTGATCGGACGGTCATCGATGAAATTGGCGATCCGCTTGTTCACCTCCTGCGAAATTCGCTCGATCACGGTGTGGAATCTCCAGCCCAACGAAAGCAGGCTGGCAAGCCGGAGGAAGGAACGATTCAGCTTCGTGCCTTCCATAGCGGAAACCATGTGTTTATCGAAGTAAAAGATGACGGTGCCGGCATTAACAAAGATAAAGTTCTGAAGAAAGCGATTGAACGGGGCATCGTAAATCCGGCTAACGCAGATTCCTTGAGCGACAGGCAAATCTTTGAACTGCTGTTCTCGTCAGGCTTTAGTACCGCTGAGGTCATTTCGGACATCTCGGGACGAGGAGTCGGGCTCGACGTAGTGAAAACGAAGATTGAGTCCCTGGGCGGAAACGTAAGCGTCGACTCTGTTCGTGGACAGGGAACGACATTCCTGATCCAGCTTCCGCTCACGCTCTCGATCATCTCGGCCATGCTCGTTCAGGTTCAAAACGAGAAATACGCTGTTCCACTCAGTTCTATCATTGAAACAGCGGTATTCCGCAAAGATCAAATCATGATGGCGCATCGCCAGAAAGTCATTGATTTCCGCGGAAGAGTGGTTCCTCTCGTTTCGTTGCAGGAAATCTTCCAGATTCCGGATAACGGAGCGGACAAAGATGACGAAGTAGCAGTCGTAATCGTCCGCAAGGGTGAAAAAATGGCCGGACTTGTCGTCGATTCATTTATTGGCCAGCAAGAAATCGTCCTGAAGTCACTCGGCAAGTACCTGGTAAACGTGTTCGCCATTTCTGGGGCAACGATCCTGGGAGACGGACAAGTAGCGCTGATTATCGACTGCAACGCACTGATTAAGTAAGAGGAGGGCAGCCGTATGCTCGAGCAAAAGGAAATCATCGGAGAAGTAAAAGTCATCGTATTTCGCTTGAAAGACGAAGAATACGGAGTTGATGTAAATCAGGTCAAATCGATTGAGAAATTGGAGCATATTACCCGCGTTCCGCGAACTCCGGCATTTGTCAAAGGGGTAATCAACCTGCGCGGAGTTGTAACGCCGATTATCGACCTGCGCAATCGCTTCAGTCTGGAAGAGACAGCGTATACCGAATCGACGCGGATTATTATTGTGGCGGTTGGTGAACTGGAAGTAGGCCTGATCGTAGACGCGGCTAATGATGTGATCGATATACCGGTGAACGCGATCGAACCGCCGCCGGAGGTTGTCGGAGGAGTGGAGGCCGCCTACCTGCGCGGAGTGGCCAAGCTGGAAAAACGCCTGCTGATCCTGTTGAATCTGGATAAGGTGTTGAGCAACGAGGAAATCAAACAACTTGACTCCTTTGAGGGATAAGGGATGGAATACTTTACAAAGTTTGGCGATTTTCAATTTGACGTACTTCGGGAAGTAGGGAACATTGGCGCTGGCAACGCGGCTACTGCACTTTCCAAACTGATACAAAAAGAAATCGACATGAAGGTGCCGCAGGTAAAAATTATTCCCTTTGACGAAGTAGCGGACTGCGTCGGAGGTCCAGAGGCGGTCGTTGTTACTGTCTTTCTTCGGGTTGAGGGAGATTGTCCGGGCAACATGTTTTTCATCCTGGATATGGCTTCCGCTCGGCACGTTCTGCAGCAGATTATCGGCGAAGTGAAGGATGTAGAAGAATGGACAGAGTACGAGGCTTCCGCTCTTCATGAAATCGGCAACATCCTCACCGGTTCCTACTTGTCTTCGCTGGCTGATTTTACGAATTTGAATCTGCAGCCATCCGTACCGGCTCTGGCGATCGATATGGCGGGGGCCATTCTCAGCTACGGACTTTTGGAACTGGGACAAGCAGGGGACTTCGCGCTCACTATCGATACGGCTTTCTTTGAAGGCAATGAACAAGTCCAAGGTCACTTTTTTCTGATCCCTGATCCCGAATCCTTAAAGACATTATTTCGATCATTAGGAGTACCGTTCGATGGAGATTATTAAAATTGGGATGGCGGACCTCGGAGTTGCAAAATCTCCTGACCGATTACGGACTACAGGGTTAGGTTCATGTGTGGGAGTCGTCCTGTATGATTCTGTACATAAAGTTGCCGGGATGGCCCATGTCATGCTGCCTGAGTCCTCTCTCGGAAAAGGCGGGGAGATCGCGATCGGGAAATACGCCGATACCGCTATCCCCCGTCTCATTCAGGACATGAAGCTGGCTGGAGCATCGACGACCAACATGGTGGCAAAGCTGGCCGGCGGAGCTCAGATGTTTGCATTCCTCGGAAAGAGTGACTCGATGAGGATCGGACCGCGAAATGTAGAGGCGTGCAAAATGGCACTGCAGCAGGCAAAGATAAAAGTAGTTGCCGAGGATACAGGAGGAAATTGCGGGAGGACCATCGAGTTTGATGCGGCTACGGGTCTTCTGCAAATTCGAACCGTCAATCAAGGTGTGAAGGAAGTATAGGTATGCTGGGTACGATGTGGGTGAATACAGGGTTCGGAGCACTTGCTTCTGTCATTACGTTTTTTACGGCTTTGGCCGGAAACGTCTGGCTGGTTTCTTTGGAACGCGCCGGTTATGCATTTATCCTTTTTTTTCTTGCAGCTTTCCCGATACGTTGGCTCGTTGCTAAAATCATGGGCTCTTTCCAAGCCCCTGAGACCATGGTTCCGGCAGAAGCTGCCGAGGGGGGCGTCCCCTCGGCTTCCGGAGAGCCGGATGATCCCCAGGGAGACGGTGAATTTATACCGCTGTCTCTGGACCAAATGGGGAGCGCTCCTCTGGCGCATGATCCCACCACCGTTGCAGATGTTGTGAGGCGTTTAACTGATGAGTAAAGGTTGGTGACGAAATCGTGGCACGGCTAACCAATCAAGAAAAAGCAAGGCAGTTTGACAAATGGGTATTGTGGAAAGAAGAAGGCAGCCGGGACGCGGAGGTGGATCTGGTCACACAGTATCTCCCGTTAGTGGACAAGGTAGCCAACAGGCTTGCGATCAACCTTCCGAATAATGTGGACAAAGATGATCTGATCAGCTATGGCCGCTTTGGCTTGTTGGACGCGTTGGCCAAGTTTGATCATACCCGCGGGCTTCAGTTTGAGACGTATGCGATGTGGCGGATTCGCGGTGCCATGATCGATGGTTTGAGGGAGAACGATTGGATCCCCAGGACGGTTCGAGACAAGGCAAAGAAGATCGAAGAGGCGTATACGCTCTTGGAGCAAAAGCAACTGCGAGCGCCGACTGACTCCGAGGTTTCTTCTTACCTCGGCATTTCGGAGAAAGACTTGCAGCAGGTCTTTTATGAAACTTCACTCGCCACGATGATTTCTATAGATGAAGCTGTGGGGGAAGAAGAGGAGCAAAAGACAGCAAGGCATTCCTACATCGTCGATGAAGTGACACCGCGTCCCGATCAGGTGGCTGAATTGGCAGGCCTGAAAGAAGTGTTGACCGCCGTCATCGACAAGCTGCCGGAAAAAGAGCGTCTTGTCGTTTCCTTGTTTTACTTTGAGGAGCTGACCTTGTCGGAAATTGCAGATGTGATGAGCTTGTCACCCTCGCGTATCTCGCAGCTTCATTCCAAGGCGATATTTCGTTTGCGTTCCGCACTTGCCAGATGGAAGTCTCAGCTTGTCTAAAAGATAAATAGCTACAAATAGAAGATACAGAAAATGGGAGAAGAGGGCCCATGGTTTGAGAGGGGTAGAAAGATGGAAGCGATAGGAAACTACAAGCTCGAAGTCAAAATCTCTCAGGACAAACTGGAAGCCGGGATCATGTTGGTGATTGCCGACCAGGAGCTAGGATCGCAGCTTCGCATAACGGAGACAGAAGTGCGTGAAGTATTGCGACAACAAAAAATTACACATGGAATTCTTGATCAGGTCGTCCAAGAACTGTGCAGCAACCCGGCAAAATTTGTGAACACGTACGTTACGATCGCGAACGGAACTGCTCCTGTTGCCGGGAAGGATGGCGAGATCGAGTACACCTTTCTTGAAAAAAATCAAGACGAAAAACGGCCAAAAGAGCTGGAAGACGGACGGGTTGACTATTACAGCATTACGAACATTCCCAATGTGGCTAAAGGGCAGCTGTTGGCGCGGAAAACACCCCCAGTGCCCGGAATAGCGGGTATTGCGGTTACCGGAGAGCCCATCGTTCCTAAAGCCGGCAAGGAAGCTGTGCTGAAGCTCGGCAAAAATGTGGTGTTGAATGCAGAGAAAACGATGCTGTATTCAGCGATAGACGGTCAGGTTTCCTTTACGGACAATCATAAAGTGAATGTATTTCCTGTGTTCGAAGTCAATGGTGATGTCGATTTTAGCGTCGGGAACATCGATTTTGTGGGAACGGTGGTCATTCGCGGTAACATTCCGACTGGCTTTCGGGTGAAGGCATCAGGGGATATTCGCGTCCTCGGAAGTGTCGAGGGCGCCGAATTGGAAGCCGGAGGTTCGGTTGAGATCAAGAGTGGTATTGTCGCTCAAGACAAAGGACAAGTAATCGCCGGCAACAACGTGAAGACGTCATTTATTCAAAATGCAAATGTCACGGCAGGCAATCAAGTCCTGGTTTCGCAGAGCATCATGTTCTCCCAGGTGCGGGCGGGAAAGCAAATTATTTGTAATGGTCCAAAAGGAATCATTATTGGCGGCACGCTTCAAGCTGGAGAAAAAATAACGGCTCGTGTGATAGGCAATACGAGTGCAACGCCTACGGTTCTGGAGGTTGGCGTCAAGCCGGAGCTGCGTCTGGAATTGGCATCGATCAATAAAGAACTGCAAATTGTGTATGAAAATTTGCGCAAAACGGATCAAGGGCTGGGCGTACTAAACCAGCTCCTGCAGGTAAATGGCGAGCTTTCTCCGGAAAAGAAGACCATGCAAATCAAGCTGGCCAATACAAGGCTGATTCTGGAGAAAGAAGGAAAACAGCTCGAAGCTCGCAAAAAAGAAGTGGAAGCGGAGCTGGAGGGAGATTCACCAGCCGCCATTGATGTGTATTACACGATGTATCCTGGCATTAAAATGGTATTTGGCAAACTGGTCCGGTTTATCAAGCAGGAGTTTGCACGTACCCGCTTTCTCGTCGTTAACGGAGAGATCACGACTTCCACTCTCGTCTGAGCATAGCGATACGGAAAAAGGAGATGGCCCTGATGAGTCTCAAAACGGTTGAGTTACAGGTGGCACTGCCGCGAACCACTGAGGTTGGGCGCATTCAGGAACAATACCAGCATCGGCTAACCAACGAGCAGCATCTCCTGCAACAAGAGCAGAAAGGGATAGACCAACAAAAAAGTCAGCGTGCAGCAGAGGTCAACGAGACAGATAAAAACCAGCTGAGGGATAAAGAGCGACAAGACCAGCAGGGCAGCAAGGAGTCGGCGTTGGAAGCCTCTACAAAACAGGCGGCACAATCTCCCGGAAATGGCGGCACCGCGTCTGGGGAAGTGGCGATGCGCGACCCTCTTCGCGGACGTTACATCGACATATCCTTGTAACCTTACCATCAAGAAGAAAATGAAGGAAGTATAGGTGACTACAATGAATGGGTCTTATTATATTTTGGCAGGGGCAGGGGTGGCAATCATGGTGCTGGCCCTGCTGTTTTCTTCCAGACGTTCAAAAAGGGATCGCATGCCAGCCGCTCCACAACTGAATATAGAGGAAGTGGAGGCAACGCTCCAGCGTTTTGTCCTGCAAATCAAGCAAGAGAAAGAAGCTGAGAGTGAAGCGTTCTACAAGTCGAATGCACAACTCAAGAAAGAACTGGCTGATGCGAAAGGGCGACTGGACAAAGTGGAGCGGGAATTGGCTGAACTGCGTACCGCCCGTCGGCAGCCGGCAAGTCCAGACCAGCAGGAGTCCTCCGGAGAGGCGGCGGATGTGCTTTCCATGCGTGAGCGCTATCGGCGCGTATTCGAATTGATGCAAGAAGGACTGGGGCCTGACGAGATTGCAAAAAGGCTGGGGGCAGGCAGAGGAGAGATCGATTTGATCTTGTCATTGGCCAAGCCGCGGGAGGCAGGAGCGGCCAATGAATAAGCGCGATATCTTTTTTGGATTCGGGGCCGGTCTCCTCGTGGCAGCATCGATTTTGGGAATTACAACACAAAAGGAAGCCCCGGGAACCCACCAGTCCTTGACGAAGGAACAGCTGGAGACAGCTGCAGAAGAGCTGCAACTGGTCGTTCTTTCTAAGGAAGAGTTCAATCAGCTGCAACAAGAAAAAAAGATTGAGCTCCAACCGCTGCCAACCCCGCCAAAGAAGCCTTCTGCCCCTGTTTCATCGACACCGGATCAGCCGCAAGCGGGAAAGCCTGAGAAACCCGAAGCAGCACTGCCGCAAGCGCCGGTGAGAGCAAAGGAACCAAAAAGCGAGACCTCGGTCATGCCCACTGCCGAAACTGCTGATCCAAGCAAGCCGCAGCAGCCTGTTCCGGCGGATAGTTCTCAGGTGTCCGTGCCGACAGAGCCCTTGCCAAAAGAGACGAAGACGATCCAGATTCCATATAAAGCGACGGCGGAAAGTGTCGAGCGCACATTGGTGGACGCAGGGATTTTGGAACCCGACAACCAGTTTGTAGAAACGTTGAAAAAACAGAACAAACTCAATCGCATACGTGTCGGCACGTATCAGATTCCCCTCGGGGCAAGCGAAGCTGACATCGTGTCCATCATCGCGACGCCTCCGAAAAAGTGAGGCGATTTTTTTTGCGGGAAATGGGATTGGTTTCTTGCAATCGTTTAGGTCATATGATATATTCATTAACGGTGTTGAATTCGCACGTCCACCAATTCCGGCAATGGTGCTGCCAGATTGGCAGTTTTGTTTGGAAAATGCGGTGAGGCGGAGGTAAGCACAAAAAAACCATTTTTTAAGGAGGTGTGAAAATATGGCAGTGATTTCGATGAAACAGCTCCTCGAGGCTGGTGTACACTTCGGTCACCAAACTCGCCGCTGGAACCCGAAAATGGCACGCTATATCTTCACCGAACGTAACGGCATCTACATTATTGACCTGCAAAAAACCGTGAAAAAAGTTGAGGAAGCGTACAACTTTGTACGTGAACTCGCTCAAAACGGCGGAAAAGTGCTCTTCGTTGGAACGAAGAAACAAGCACAAGAATCCGTAAAAGAAGAAGCAATCCGTACAGGCCACTACTACATCAACCAACGCTGGCTGGGTGGTACGCTGACGAACTTCTCTACGATTAAAAAACGTACTGCTCGCCTTGCTGAGCTGAACCGTATGGAAGAAGACGGTACTTTCGCAGTTCTGCCGAAGAAAGAAGTTATCGTTCTTCGCAAGGAAAAAGAGCGTTTGGAAAAATTCCTGGGCGGTATCGCTCACATGGAAGAACTGCCAGACGCGCTGTTCGTAATCGATCCGCGCAAAGAGCGCATCGCAGTAGCAGAAGCTCGCAAATTGGGTATCCCAATCGTTGCGATTGTAGATACTAACTGCGATCCGGATGAAATCGACTACGTGATCCCAGGTAACGACGATGCCATCCGCGCTGTTAAGCTGCTGACTTCCAAAATGGCTGACGCTCTGGTTGAAGGCAACCAAGGCGGCGAACAAGCTACAACAACTGCGTAAGCAAGTGTATGAGGGTGGACTGAGGGTTTCAGAACCCCGTCCACCCTTTTTAACACCTATACTTAGATTCGACTTTCCCAAGGAGGTTCTACGATATGGCAATCAGTGCACAAGCGGTGAAAGAACTGCGCGAGCGTACAGGCGCAGGGATGATGGACTGCAAACGCGCTCTCGAAGAAACGAACGGTGACATGGAAAAAGCGATTGACCTTCTCCGTGAACGCGGAATCGCGAAGGCTGCGAAAAAAGCGGGCCGCATCGCAGCAGAAGGCTTGACTTCCTGCGCTGTAGCCGGCAACGTTGCGGCAATCGTGGAAGTAAACTGTGAAACAGACTTCGTAGCGAAAAACCCTGAGTTCCAAGAGCTGGTGAAGGACATCGCTGAGCACGTTGTATCCCAACGTCCTGCGAGCGTAGAAGCTGCTCTGGAGCAGCCGTTCAAAGGCCAAGGAGAAACTCTCGGCCACATGATCAACGAAAAAATCTCCACCATCGGAGAAAACATTTCCTTCCGTCGCTTCTCCATCCTGGAGAAATCCGATAACGGCGTGTTCGGTAGCTACCTGCACATGGGCGGCCGCATCGGTGTTGTAGTCGTCCTCGAAGGAACTACAGACGAAACGCTGGCAAAAGACCTGGGTATGCACGCAGCTGCATCCAACCCGCGTTTTGCCAACCGTGAGGAAGTATCTCAAGACGAGATCGAGCGCGAGCGCGAAGTACTGAAAAACCAAGCTCTGGCTGAGGGCAAACCGGCAAATATCGTAGAAAAAATGGTAGAAGGCCGCCTCTCCAAATACTTTGAAGAGTACGTAATGGTTGAGCAGCCATTCGTTAAAGATCCAGACAAAAAAGTTGCCGCTCTGCTGAAAGAAAAAGGCGCTACTTTGAAGGGCTTTGTCCGTTATCAAGTGGGCGAAGGCATCGAGAAAAAACAAGAAGACTTTGCCGCTGAAGTAATGGCGCAAGTTAATAAACAGTAATGACCGTAAAAATAGGGAACACCTGCGTGTTCCCTATTTTATAAGAGCAGGCGGATCGCCGCTAGGCACGTATTGCCCGGTGATCGGAAAAGTCGCTCGGCTAGCTGGGAGGATTCCGGTAAAGCACAGAGAATGTTTCATGAATGGAGGCCGTTTCACATGCCACTTCCTGCCTATAAACGGGTTGTGTTAAAGTTGAGTGGGGAAGCTCTGGCGGGAGACATCGGGTACGGGATTGACCCGAAGGTGATTTTCTCCATCGCCAACCAGATTAAGGAAATTGTAGAATTGGGAGTACAAGTTGCAGTTGTTGTCGGTGGTGGAAATATCTGGCGCGGACTCTCAGGCAGCTCCAAAGGCATGGATCGGGCCACAGCCGATTACATGGGGATGCTTGCAACCATTATGAACTCGCTCGCTCTGCAGGATGGATTAGAAAAAGTGAACGTCCCGACTCGTGTACAAACGTCCATCGAAATGAGGCAAGTAGCCGAACCATACATACGCCGCAGGGCAATACGCCATCTGGAGAAACAACGAGTGGTCATATTTGCCGCAGGTACGGGGAATCCCTATTTTTCCACAGATACGACGGCTGCGTTGCGGGCCGCCGAAATCGAAGCTGAAGTCATTCTGATGGCTAAAAACAAAGTAGACGGTGTCTATTCCGCTGATCCGAGCATTGACCCAACAGCAGTGAAGTACGACAAGCTCACGTTCCTCGAAGTGTTAAGCAAGGGTCTGGGCGTAATGGATTCCACGGCATCGAGCCTCTGCATGGATAATGACATTACATTGATTGTCTTTAATATTTCTGAAGAAGGCAATATTCGTCGCGCCGTTATGGGTGAAAAGATCGGAACATTGGTTAAGGGGGAATAATACATGCCGCAAACCGTATTGAAAGATATGGAAGAACGTATGAGCAAAGCCATCAGCACACTAAAAAAAGATCTTGCCAGCCTGCGTGCGGGTCGTGCAAACCCGGCCATTTTGGATAAGATTGTGGTGGATTACTACGGAACACCGACACCGATCAGCCAATTGGCTAATATCAGTGTGCCGGAACCGCGCATGCTGACCATCCAGCCATGGGATAAGTCTTCCTTAAAGGAAATTGACAGAGCGATTCAGCAATCCGACCTCGGTTTGACTCCTTCCAACGACGGGACAATCATTCGCATTGTGATCCCGCCGCTTACAGAAGAGCGCCGCAAGGAATTGGTCAAGGTAGCGAACAAGAGCGGGGAAGAAGCGAAAGTAGCGATTCGGAACATCCGCCGCGATGCCAACGATGACATCAAAAAGCTGGAAAAGGGCGGAACGATATCCGAAGATGAGTCCCGCCGCCATCAGGAGACGATTCAAAAGGCGACTGACAAGTACATCGCTGAAGTCGATAAGATCGTCAAGGAAAAGGAAAAGGACATTCTGGAAGTTTAATGCATGATCCCCCTCATCTGAGGGGGATGAATGTCTATATCTCTCATTTTGGGGGAACACTTTATGTTAGAACATCTCGCGCGCAAGTTGACTCGAAAAGAAAAACAGGGGTCATCCGTAGAGTTTGACAGCTCCGGACCAGTCCCGAACCACTTGGCCGTAATTATGGACGGGAACGGACGCTGGGCCAAAATGCGGAATCTTCCCAGGATTGCCGGACACAGGGCAGGGATGAAGACGGTAAAAGAGATCGTCAAAGCATCCGATGAAATTGGCGTCAAGTATTTAACCATGTATGCATTTTCTACCGAGAACTGGAAGCGACCCAGAGAAGAAGTAGACTTTTTGATGAAACTGCCGCAGGAATTTTTGTCGACAGAATTGGAAGAATTGATCGAACGCAACGTTCAGATTCGAATGGTCGGCAGCAAAGACGAATTGCCTGCACATACGCTGAAAGCGCTGGAAACAGCGGAGGAGCGGACGAAGCAAAACACGGGGCTGCAGTTGATTTTTGCCCTTAATTACGGGGGACGAAAGGAAATTGCCTTAGCAGTAAAAGATATAGGTACCCGTTTGCAAGCGGGTGAGATCGACCTGGAACAATTGGACGAAGAGATGATTTCCCGACATTTGTACACGAGTGACATCCCAGATCCAGACCTGTTGATACGCACCAGTGGAGAACTTCGTTTGAGCAACTTTATGTTGTGGCAGCTGGCCTACACGGAATTGTGGTTCACCGATGTGCTTTGGCCCGATTTTACCAGGGAACATTTATATCAAGCGATTGCTGAATACCAGGGCAGAGCTCGTCGCTACGGAGCGGTATAAGCCGAGAGGTGGAATCAGTTGAAGCAGCGGATCATTACAGGCCTCATTGGTGGGGCAGGCTTTTTGTTATTGGTTTATTTAGGGGACCATTGGTTCTCGTTGCTCGTATTTTTCTTGGCCGTTATAGGCCTTTTTGAATTTTTGCGGATGGCAAAGGTTCAACCGCTGAGTGTGGCAGGGGTACTGGCGTATCTGCTCATGATCAGCCTGTTGTGGCCGTCTCTTTCCTTTACGAAAGAGACAGGAGTCATACTGCCTGATCTGGTACTGCCCGTAACCCTTCTTTTGCTTTTGTACGCGGTCTTTCGGAAAAATCAGTTTCACATTGAACACGCCGCCCTTGCATTGGTGGGGGCGTTATACATAGGCTATGGCTTTGCCTATATGGCTGCGCTGCGCAATTTGCCAGACACAGGGCTGATGCTTACAGTTCTCGTTATCCTGGGAATATGGGCAACAGATTCAGGAGCGTATTTCATGGGAAAAGCCATCGGCAAGCGGAAGCTTTGGCCTGCAATTAGTCCGAACAAAACGATTGAGGGAGCCGCAGGCGGCTTGCTTGCGGCTGTTCTTGTCGTTATGGCAGTAAACGTATGGATTGGCGGAATCTCTTTGGACAAGGCGCTGATCATTGCCCTCGTCAGTGGGATTGCGGGTCAGCTTGGCGATTTGGTTGAGTCCGCGATCAAACGTCATTTTGAAGTAAAAGATTCAGGACAAATCATCCCTGGACACGGGGGAGTTCTTGACCGTTTTGACAGCATGATTCTTGTCTTTCCGGTTTTGCATTTACTGGGCATTGTCTAACGGGAAAAGCCATATAGAAAGTATATAGAGGGTGAAGCGTTTGAAACGAATATCGCTCTTGGGCTCAACAGGCTCCATCGGCAAAAGCACGCTCGACGTGGTGTCTCAACATCCGGAGGAGTTTAGCGTAGTCGCGATGGCAGCCGGGTCCAATATCGAACTGCTGGCTGAACAGATCGAACAGTTCAGGCCGGAACTGGTCTCTGTAGGAAACGCTCAAGCGGCCAAAGAATTGCAGGGACGTCTGGGGAACAGCCGGGTCGAGATTATGTACGGAGAAGCGGGATTAGAGGAGACGGCGAAGCATGCTGAGGCCAATTTCGTAATGACGGCAGTGGTCGGAAGCATCGGAGTTGCGCCTACACTCGCTGCCATAGAAGCTGGCAAGACCATCGGTTTGGCCAACAAGGAAACGCTTGTCAGCGCTGGCCATATCGTGATGAAAGCAGCCAGGGACAGAGGTGTGCAGATCATTCCGGTCGACAGCGAACACTCGGCAATCTTTCAGTGTTTGCAAGGGGAGCGTCGCGAGGATATCGCCCGCATCATTTTGACAGCTTCAGGCGGGTCATTTCGCCATTTGAGCCGGGAGGAGCTGGCCGATGTGACTGTGGAGCAGGCTTTGCATCATCCGAACTGGAGCATGGGCTCCAAAATCACGATCGATTCGGCGACGATGATGAACAAGGGCTTTGAGGTCATCGAGGCTCATTGGCTCTTCGACCTTCCTTATGAACAGATCGAATGTGTTCTCCATTATGAGAGCATCATTCACTCTATGGTAGAATACAAAGACCGGGCTGTCATGGCACAACTGGGTACGCCCGATATGCGCGTGCCGATCCAGTATGCGCTGAGCTATCCGAAAAGAATGCCGCTTGGTACGGAACCGCTCGATCTGGTGAAGAGCGGCACGCTTCATTTTGCACCAATGGATTTTGACCGCTATCCTCTGTTACAATTGGCGTATGAGTGCGGAAGAGTAGGCGGGACTCACCCCACTGTATTGAACGCTGCAAATGAGGTGGCTGTAGACAGCTTTTTGCGAGGAAGCATCGCATTTCTGGAGATTGAAAAGATCGTTCGCCAAACGTGCGAAGCCCATCAGGGCACGAGTCATCCTTCTCTGGAAGAAATTTTGGCAGCCGACCAGTGGGCACGCGATCAGGCTGCGAGCTGTCTGGGCGTTAACAAGCGTTAAAAACGGAATGAAAGGTGGCTGTTCTCTTGCCTTTTCCCAACTTGGATTCAGTGGAATCAATTCTCGCGATAGTCATCGTGTTCGGTGTACTTGTCTTTGTGCACGAGCTTGGTCATTTTCTGTTGGCAAAACGGGCCGGCATTTTGTGCCGGGAGTTTGCACTTGGAATGGGACCAAAGATTTTTAGCGTAAAGCGAGGAGAAACAGAATACACACTGCGGCTGCTGCCGATTGGCGGGATGGTACGCATGGCGGGGGAGGACCCTGAGCTGGACGTTCTGAAGCCGCACATGGAAGTGACCTTGGAGCGAGATCCGGTGGGGAAGGTAACCCGCATCCTGCTGGATGGCCCAAATGGTGAAGGCAAAGGTGCGGTAACAGGTACAATTGTCGATTTCGACCTGGAGAAAGCATTGTCCATCGTTCTGGAAACAGACGGAGAACAACGCACTTTTTCGGTGCATCCGCAAGCCCAGCTCGTAAAAGACGGTCATGAGGTGCAAATCGCCCCGTTGGACCGCCAGTTTAAAGGAAAGACGGTTATGCAGCGCTTCTGGGCAATCTTTGCGGGCCCTGCTGCAAACTTTTTGCTCGCTTTCGTGTTGTTTATCGTCATCGGACTCGTTTATGGAGTACCTGTAAATGAGCCCGTGCTGGGCGAGATCATCCAGGGAGGACCGGCAGCACAGGCGGGATTGCAATCAGGAGACAAGGTTATTACGATTCAGGGACAGCCTGTATCGACATGGAGAGAAATGGTGGAGATCGTCAGCAAATCGCCGGACAAGCAACTGGAAATCGTTGTTGATCGGGGAGGACAGATGATCAATGCCATGGTCCATGTCAAGAACGAGGAGAATGTCGGGAAGATCATGGTGGGCAACGCTGTCACCTACGCTCCGGCGCAAGTGCTTCAGTATGGCGGAAAATCGACATACGAGTTTACCACGATGATTTTGACGAGTATCGGCATGCTCTTTACAGGTTCAGTGGGATTGAACGATCTTAGCGGACCAGTCGGAATCTTTAAGATGACCGGCGAATTTGCTCAGCAAGGCTTGGCGATCCTGATGAAATGGGCAGCTGTCCTGAGTATTAACCTGGGACTGATCAACCTGCTTCCTTTGCCTGCTTTGGACGGAGGCAGACTCGCCTTCCTGCTGATCGAAGCCCTGCGGGGAAGACCGCTTGATCCGCATAAGGAAGGGATGGTACACTTCCTTGGGTTTGCCTTTTTGATGTTGTTGATTTTGGTTGTGACATGGAACGATTTACACCGATTGTTTACAGAATAAAGCAGTGTTCACAGGCTGTTTGACAAACATAAAGGATGGTGCCCTATGTACAAGCGTGAGGAGACCAAACCGGTATTTGTGGGAGGCGTACAAATCGGCGGACAAAAAAGTGTTGTCATTCAATCGATGACAACCGCTGATACACGGGACGTAGAAGGGACGCTGGCACAGATTCAGCGGCTCTATGACGCAGGCTGCCAAATTGTTCGTCTGGCGGTTATCAACGAGGATGCGGCCCGTTCCATCAAAGCGATTAAAGAACGTTCTCCACTCCCGCTAGTGGCAGATATTCACTTTGACTATAAACTGGCGCTGATCGCCCTGGAGAGTGGAATTGACAAAATCCGCATCAATCCGGGGAATATCGGTTCAAAAGAGAAGACGAAAGCGGTCGTGGAAGCATGCCGTGAGCGCAATGTTCCGATCCGGATCGGGGTGAACTCCGGTTCCGTGGAAAAACGGCTGTTGGAAAAATACGGCTACCCATCTCCGGAAGCAATCGTGGAGAGCGCAATGGATCACGTGCACATTCTGGAAGAGCTCAATTACGACAACATCGTCATTTCACTGAAGTCTTCCGATGTTCCGACCATGATCCAGACGTACTCTTTGATGGCGCAGAAGCGCAATTATCCGCTGCACGTCGGAGTGACCGAAGCCGGGACACAGTTCTCTGGTAGCATCAAATCCGCTGTCGGGATCGGTACAGTGCTGTCAATGGGTATCGGCGATACGATCCGGGTTTCGCTGACCGCTGATCCGGTTGAGGAAATCAAGGTAGCTAAGCAAATTTTGCGCAGCCTTGAGATTGTGAACAACGATCCGGTCGTAATCGCTTGCCCGTCTTGCGGACGTTGTGCGATCGATCTGATCGGACTTGCAACCAAGGTGGAGGATGCTGTTTCTACACTCAAAACACCTTTGAAAATCGCCGTAATGGGATGCGCGGTAAATGGTCCCGGCGAAGCGCGGGAAGCGGACGTAGGTGTTGCCGGCGGTAATGGCGAAGGCCTGATCTTCCGAAACGGCGAAATTGTACGGAAGGTAAAAGAAACGGAATTGTTCGAGGAATTGATGAAAGAAATCAATGAAATCGTGGAAGAGAAAAAGACCACCCAGGTCGGCTAGACCCTCTGCAACGTGAAGGAGGACACGTGTGTGTTAAAGCAAAGTCAGATGTTGATTCCTACTCTGCGGGAAGTCCCGTCGGATGCGGAAATTGCCAGTCATAAACTGCTGCTCCGTGCAGGCATGGCGCGGCAGTTAGCTTCAGGCATTTATACCTATCTGCCGCTTGCGCTCAGGACCCTGCAAAAAATTCAGGCAATCGTTCGCGAAGAAATGAACCGGGCAGGCGGACAGGAATTGCTTATGCCAGCCATGCAGCCGGCAGAGCTGTGGCACCAAACCGGCCGCTGGGATGTGTACGGGCCGGAGCTGGTACGCTTGAAAGACCGTCATGATCGATCCTTTGCACTCGGCCCCACTCACGAAGAAGTGATTACGAGCCTGGTCAGAGACGAGATCAACTCCTACAAAAAACTGCCGATCAATCTGTATCAGATTCAGACGAAGTTCCGCGACGAGGTCCGCCCTCGCTTTGGTCTGATCCGCAGCCGGGAGTTTATCATGAAGGATGCGTATTCATTCGACACGACGCAGGAAGGGCTGGATAAGAATTTCCAAGCGATGTACGATGCCTACACACGCATTTTCACGAGGGTAGGTCTGAACTTCCGTGCAGTCGAAGCTGACGCGGGAGCGATTGGCGGAAAAGGCACCTATGAATTTATGGCGCTTTGCGATATCGGTGAAGATACGATCGCCTATTCGGAAAATGGCGACTATGCAGCCAATCTGGAAAAAGCGGAAGTGGTGTACAAGCCTTCAGCGAAGCCGCAGGGAGATACGCCGGCGGTTGAGAAGGTGCACACGCCTGATGTAAAAACAATTGAACAGTTGACGCAAGCTCTCGATGTTGAGGCCAGCCGGATTATCAAAAGTCTCGTTTACCGAGTGGATGAGAAGCTGGTCATGGTCCTGGTACGCGGGGATCACGAGATCAACGAGGTGAAATTGAAAAATCTGTATGATGCTACCCATGTCGGCTTGGCTTCAGAGCAGGACATTTTGGCGGCGATTGGAACACCTGTTGGCTTTGTCGGGCCAGTCGGTGTAGACCAGGAGAAGCTGGAGATCATCGCCGACAACTTTGTTCAGGATGTTGCCGACGGCGTAGCTGGTGCCAACGAGAAGGACTACCATCTCGTTCATGTGCAGGCTGGCCGCGATTTTACCGTCTCCCGCTATGCTGACCTGCGCAACATTATGGAGGGAGATGAATGCCCCCGCGGCGGCGGCTTGATCAAGTTTGCCCGCGGCGTGGAAGTGGGGCACGTCTTTAAGCTCGGCACGAAATACTCTACAGCCATCGGCGCGACCTATCTGGATGAAAACGGCCGAAGCCAGCCGATGATCATGGGCTGCTACGGCATCGGCGTGTCTCGTACACTGGCAGCTGCGATCGAGCAAAACAATGATGAACACGGGATCATTTGGCCTGTGTCGATCGCGCCGTTCCACGTCCATGTCATTCCGGTAAACGCCAAAGTCGAAGCGCAGCGACTGATCAGCGAGGAGATTACCGAAGCACTGGAGGCAGCCGGTGTTGAAGTGCTGTATGATGATCGTCCGGAACGAGCCGGCGTCAAATTCAAAGATGCGGATTTGATCGGACTGCCGCTTCGCATTACTGTTTCTGACAAGGCCTCAGAAGAGGGGCTGGTGGAGGTGCGGGTGCGCCGGACAGGCGAAACGCATGAAGTGAAACGAACCGAACTGGTATCGTTTGTCAAATCGCTTCTCGCCCGTGTGGACAGTACAGGTGCGGAACTGTTTTAAGTCCTAAAATCAAGCAGGAACTTGCACGGATTTTGTCGAATTAGTCGGGGTACGCCCCCTTGTGATGGGGGAGTATCCCTTTTTTATTTCTTTTGTTCGCTCCTTGCGAAAAAGGGAGACATTTTCGGGTAAGATCGGGAGATTGAGGTGGAAGAGACCGTGAATCGGTTACAAGAACAAAAACATCGCTTCTCACTGTTGGTTAAGCAGATGGACCTGCCAACTGATTGGGTGGAGCGATTTTTTCTTGATGCACATATCGACAAATTGGAGCTGTATCGTCAAAACAAGGAATGGGTCTTTCATTTTACACTTCCTCGCTTGCTTCCGGCTGATGTTTTCAAGGCGTTTTCCGAGCGGCTCAAGCAAACGTTCTCGCATCTGGCTTCGGTGGACGCCCGTTTCCGTTATCACGAGCAGCCATCCGTAGAATTTGCCGTTCAGGAATATTGGGATGTACTGCTCGCAAATTTGGAGCAAAGCCTCAATTCGTTGGCAGTCACTCTGCGTACGGCGCGCAAGCAGGTAGAGCAGCAGGAAGTCAAAATTTACTTGCCGACGGAGATGGCCGTAGAGATGGCCAAACGCAAACGGGCCGATAGTGAATTGGCGTCGTCGTTTGAAAAAGCGACAAGCTGTGTTCCCCGTTTTGCCTTTATTGCAGAAGAAAGCGATGAGGCGTACAAGGCCTTTGTGGAACAGCGCGAAGAAGAAGAACGTGCGCTGGTCGAAGTGGTCATGAGTGCTGTCCAGCAGGAGAAGGACAGCAAGGGAAGCGACCAGACGGAAGCAATCACTACGTTGATGATCGGCTATGACATCAAGGATGCGCCGATTCCGATCTGCGAAATACAGGAAGAGGAACGCCGTGTCGTGATCCAAGGTACGGTGTTCAATGTTGAGGTCAAGGAGCTGCGTAGCGGCAGACATCTCCTGACGTTCAACGTAACAGACTACACAGACTCGTTGACCGTCAAAATCTTCTCGCGCGACAAAGAGGACGTCAAAATGCTGGAGGCGCTCAAGGACGGCATGTGGGTGAAGGTTCGCGGAAGCGTCCAGCACGATACGTTCCTGCGCGAATTGGTCATGATGGCCAATGACGTCAATCAAATCGAGCAGGTAAGCAGGAAAGATACTTCGCCGGAGAAAAGGGTGGAGCTGCACTGCCACACGCCGATGAGTGCGCTTGATGCCGTCGCATCGGTCAAATCTCTCATTTCAACTGCTGCCAAGTGGGGACACAAAGCGATTGCCGTAACGGATCACGGTGTTGTACAGTCCTTCCCGGAGGCATACAGCATTGCCAAAAAGAACAACATCAAATGCATTCTCGGCATGGAGGCGTATGTCGTAGAGGACGGTGTCGACATCATCTACAATTTGACGCCGGAGAGTGATTTGCCGATCGACGAAAAGACGGAGTATGTCGTATTTGATACCGAGACAACCGGGTTGAACGCAGCCGAACATACGATTATCGAGATCGCCGCCGTAAAAATGCGCGGTCTGGAAATTGTGGACAAATGGACAGAGCTGATTGATCCACAGTTGGAAATCGGGCCCAAAACGACAGAGATCACAGGGATTACCAACGAGATGCTGCGCGGAAAAGACACCCTGGAAGTTGTCCTTCCCCGCTTTAAAGAGTTTGCCGGCAATGCAGTGCTCGTCGCCCACAACGCGGAGTTTGACAAGAACTTTATCAATGCCTGCGCAAAGCGGATCGGCATGGAGCCGTGGAGCAATCCGTTTTTGGACACTCTGCCGCTGGCCCGCATGATGTATAAAGGGATGCGAAACTACCGCCTGGGTACGCTGGCAAAACGCTTCAACGTTGAATTGATCAACGCTCACCGCGCTTTGGACGATACTGTCGCATTGGCGCACGTGTTCCAGTATATGCTCAAAGATATGCGAGAAGCCGGGATTCAAAGCCTCATGGACCTCAACGAGCGGAGCAATGCCGAAGTCGATTACAAGAGCGGAAGACCGTTTCATGCAACCATTTTGGTCAAAAACAAAGCCGGGCTGAAAAACTTGTACAAGCTGGTCAGCAAATCCCATGTGGAAACCTTCTACCGGGTGCCACGCATCCAGCGGAGCCAGCTCGTAAAATTCCGCGAAGGCTTGCTTATAGGGACCGCTTGCAAAGACGGCGAGCTGATGCAGTCGATTCTGCGCGGGAAATCGAGGGAAGAGTTGAAAGAAGTGGCAGCTTTTTACGATTACCTGGAACTGCAGCCCATCGCCCATTACGCGCCGCTGCTCAGAAATGAGGAAATTCCCTCGCTGGAAACGATGAAAGGCTATCACAAGATGATCGTGGAAATCGGGAAAGAGCTGGGAAAACCGGTGGTGGCGACCGGGGACGTTCATTTTCTCAACCCGCAGGATGATATTTTCCGGGATGTATTCTTGCTCTCGCAGGGCTCCCACGATGCCGGCAACCAGCCGCCGCTGTATTTGATGACGACCGATGAGATGCTGGAGGCTTTTCAATTCCTCGGGGAAGATATCGCCCGCGAAGTGGTCATCACCGCCCCGAATGAAATTGCCGACAGTATTGAAGAGGTCTCGCCGATCCCGGATTCGCTGTACACGCCGATCATCGAAGGGGCCGATGATGAGCTCCGTCAGATGTGCTATGACAAGGCCAAGAGACTGTACGGAGATCCGCTGCCTGAAATTGTTGAGAGTCGGCTGGAAAAAGAGCTGACGAGCATTATCAAGCACGGTTTTGGGGTCATTTACCTTATCTCGCAGCGACTCGTGACCAAATCGCTCTCTGACGGCTATCTCGTCGGATCACGGGGATCGGTCGGTTCATCCTTTGTTGCGACCATGTCCGACATTACCGAGGTAAATCCGCTGCCTCCGCATTACCGTTGCCCGGAGTGCAAGCACAGCGAGTTTATTACGGACGGTTCGATCGCTTCCGGTTTTGACCTGCCTGACAAGGAATGTCCCTCCTGCGGGCATAAGCTGGCAAAAGACGGACAGGACATCCCGTTTGAAACGTTTCTTGGCTTTAAGGGGGACAAGGTCCCCGATATTGACTTGAACTTTTCTGGCGAATACCAGCCGCGGGCGCACAAATACACGCAAGAGCTGTTCGGTGTGGACTATGTGTACCGTGCCGGTACGATCGGCACGGTTGCGGAAAAAACAGCGTACGGCTATGTCCGCAAATATGCGGACGAGCGAGGAATGACTCTCAGAAATGCAGAGATTGCGCGACTGGTAAACGGATGTACCGGGGTAAAACGGACGACCGGCCAGCACCCGGGAGGGATTATCGTCGTACCGTCCTATATGGAGATCGAGGATTTTTGCCCGATTCAGTTTCCGGCGGATGACAACGAGTCCGAGTGGAGAACGACGCATTTTGACTTCCACTCCATCCATGACAACCTGCTGAAGCTCGACATTCTTGGACACGATGACCCGACCGTTATTCGGATGCTTCAGGACTTGACCGGAATCGATCCAAAAACCATTCCGCTGGATGACAAAGCGACGATGTCGATTTTTAGCTCGACAGAAGCGTTGAATGTAACGCCGGAGCAGATTCGCACGAACATGGGGACACTCGGTATTCCGGAGTTCGGTACGAAGTTTGTCCGGCAGATGCTTGAGGATACGAAGCCGACGACCTTCGCCGAGCTTGTGCAGATTTCCGGTCTTTCACACGGAACCGACGTCTGGCTGAACAACGCCCAGGACCTGATTCGCAGCGGAACGTGCAGACTGCCGGAAGTTATTGGTTGCCGGGACGATATCATGGTTTATTTGATCTACAAAGGTCTTGAGCCATCCCGGGCCTTTAAAATCATGGAGTCGGTCCGTAAAGGAAAAGGGGTTCCCGAGGAAGATCAGGAAGAGATGCGCAAGAACAATGTGCCTGAATGGTATATTCAATCTTGTCAAAAGATCAAGTACATGTTCCCGAAAGCGCATGCGACCGCTTACGTCATGATGGCTGTCCGCATCGCCTATTTCAAGGTGCATCGCCCGCTTGAATTCTACGCGACGTACTTTACGGTACGCGCTGACGACTTCGACATTCCGTTGATGGTAAAAGGTTCCTCGGCGATTCGCCAAAAGATCGAAGAGATCGAGGGCAAAGGGCATGACGCACAGCCGAAAGAAAAGTCGCTCTTGACTGTTTTGGAGATGGCTCTCGAAATGGTAGAACGCGGTTTCAAATTTGCCAATGTGGACTTGTACCGCTCGGATGCCACCAAGTTCCTCATTGACGGCGACAAGCTGATCGCGCCTTTCAATGCCTTGCCTGGGCTTGGTACGAACGCCGCTATCGGGATCGTAAAAGCCAGAGAGGAAGGGGAGTTTCTGTCCAAAGAGGACCTGCTCACCCGCTCCCGCATTTCCAAAACCATTCTGGAATATTTGGAAGAACAAGGAGCGCTTCAGGGATTGCCAGAATCCAATCAGCTCTCCCTGTTCTAAAAAATAGGAGAGGGTTTGGCGACCTTCCCAAGCCGGTTCGGACAGGTTTCATAGCCGCGGTTGTCAACAAAGGGCTGTTATGCTATAATTTTTTTGGAAATACTGGTTATTACGAACGCAGATCGAGAGTGGGGAAACCCACTCTTTCTTTCTGGCTGAACTTAATGCTTCATTTGACAAGGAGGTACTTGCTTGAGCAAGGTAACAGACATCGTCACCGACCTGGTAACTCCCATTCTCGACGAGCTGGGTCTGGAACTGGTTGACATCGAGTACAAAAAAGAAGGCAGCAACTGGTTTCTGCGCGTGTTCATCGACAATGAAACAGGAAGCATCGACATCGATGACTGCGGCCTTGTCAGCGAGCGGCTAAGCCAGCGGCTGGACGAAG
This sequence comes from Brevibacillus sp. FSL K6-6036, assembly GCF_037964015.1. Lineage (NCBI taxonomy): Bacteria > Bacillati > Bacillota > Bacilli > Caryophanales > Paenibacillaceae > Brevibacillus > Brevibacillus sp. FSL K6-6036. The sequence goes on along the minus strand of NZ_CP150173.1, from coordinate 2,960,043 downwards.
TGGACCCGATCCCGACCGCATACTTCCTGGAAGTATCTTCACCGGGAGCAGAGCGTCCTCTGCGAAAAGAAAGCGATTTTCGCAAAGCTGTTGGCAGGCACGTACATATCACGACAAAGGAGCCGATCGAAGGCGAAAGCACTTTCGAAGGCGAGCTGATTTCCTTTGAAGATGGTAAGCTGACAGTGAAAGAGCAGAAAAAAACGCAAGTCATTGCACTGGAGCAAATTGACACAGCCCGAATGGCGATTGTCTTTTAATACTGTGGTCTGTGGGTAAAGGAGGAGGCAACGAAAATCATGAACGCCGATTTTATCGAGGCATTGGAAGCCATTGAGAGAGAAAAGGGAATCTCCAAAGATATACTGATTGAGGCAATTGAAGCTGCTCTCATTTCGGGATACAAACGAAATTTTAATTCTGCCCAAAACGTACGTGTCGACGTCAATCGTCACTCGGGGCAGGTTCGGGTTTTTGCGCGCAAAACCGTTGTGGAGGAAGTGCTTGACCCGCGCTTGGAGATTTCCTTGGAGGCATCACAGGAGATCGACCCCAATTTCCGCCTGGATGACATCGTCGAAATCGAGGTAACCCCGCGGGATTTTGGACGCATCGCTGCGCAAACGGCGAAGCAGGTGGTTACCCAACGCATCCGCGAAGCAGAGCGCGGCTTGATTTACAGCGAGTTCATCGAACGCGAAGACGACATCGTGACTGGTGTTGTGCAGCGTATGGACCAACGCAACTACTACATTGACCTGGGAAAAGCGGAAGCGGTCATGCCGATTACGGAAAAAATGCCGACTGACGATTTTAAATCCCAGGATCGGGTAAAGGCATACATTATCAAGGTAGAAAAGACCACAAAAGGACCGCAAATCGTCGTGTCCCGTACACATCCAGGTCTGCTCAAGCGTCTGTTCGAGCTGGAAGTGCCGGAAATCTACGACGGTGTGGTTGAGATCAAGTCGGTTGCCCGCGAGGCGGGAGACCGTTCCAAAATTGCCGTTCATTCCATCAATCCTGACGTCGATCCGGTCGGCGCTTGCGTAGGCCCGAAAGGTCTTCGCGTTCAGACAATCGTGAACGAATTGAAGGGCGAAAAAATTGATATTGTCCGCTGGTCGGAGGACCCGGCTGAATACGTGGCCAACTCGCTGAGCCCGGCAAAGGTGCTCCATGTAGAAGTGAACGCGGCGGAAAAAGTAACACGGGTGATCGTTCCTGATTATCAGCTTTCGCTTGCCATCGGAAAACGCGGACAAAACGCTCGTCTCGCCGCCAAACTGACTGGCTGGAAAATCGACATCAAGAGCGAATCTCAGGCAGACCAAGAAGGCATCGTCTATCCGAAAGCGGAGGAAGGCGATGAGGGGGCGGATTGGGTATAACCATGAAGCAAAAGAAAATCCCTTTGCGAAAGTGCATCGTTTGTCAGGAAATGTTTCCAAAAAAAGAACTGGTACGTGTCGTACGTACGCCGCAGGAAGAGATCATTATTGATCCGACCGGCAAGGCGGCAGGACGCGGGGCGTATGTTTGCCGTCAGGAGAGCTGCCTGAAGCCGGATACATTTGCAGCAGGTAAATGGAAAAAAGTGTTGGAACGAGCCCTCAACATGTCTGTCACCCAGGAACAGTACGATGCGTTTCGTGAAAAATGGCTGGAGATGATGGGACAATGATCCCCAAGGCAGCGCAAATGTTGGGATTGGCGATGCGGGCCCGCAAGGTCATTACCGGAGAAGGATTGGTCGTCGAGGCCGTTCGGAACGGAAAAGCCAAACTGGTGCTTCTCGCTGCCGATGCCTCTGCCAATACATCCAAAAAAGTGCAGGACAAGTGCGCCCATTATGGTGTGCCGTGTGTATCAGCAACAGACCGCTATGAGCTTGGCCGTGCAATCGGCAAGGATGAGCGTGTAACGATTGCCGTAACAGACGGAAAACTGGCGGAAAGTATACAGCGTCTGCTCACCTAATTCAGAAGGGGTGATCTCATGAAGACACGCGTGTATGAATATGCGAAGCAGCACAACATGAGCAGCAAGGAAATCCTCAATTTGCTAAAGAGATTAAATATAGAAGTTGCAAATCATATGAGTATCATGGACGAACCGATGGTCAAAAAGATTGAAGAGCATTTGGCCAAATTGCGTTCGGGAAGCGGGAAACAACAAGAGCAGCAACGTTCTTCCGGACAGCGGGAGGCAAAGCCCGCTAAGACGGAAGAGAAGAAACGGGATGAATCCAAAGGACAAACACAACGAACCGGACAGTCGAATCAACAGCAACAGCAGCATCGCCGCAATGACCGTCCGGGAAATCAAACTGGCAGCCGACCAGGTGGACAACGACCAGACCAATCACGTCCACAGCACGGAAAAAATCAGGGGAAGAATCAGGAGAGAAAACCAAACGATATGAGAAGTCAACCAGGGAAACCGCTTGATCGCAAACCAGTCAACCAGCAAGAGCCAACGGTGAACGAAAAAGATGATGTACGCACGGGCGAGGATTTTGAAGAAAAGGTAAATATCCCGAACAAGGTAAGCTTGGAAAAACGGGAAAAAATCAAAAAAGCCCCAGGACCAAAGAAAACCTTTGAAGACAACAAGAAGAGCCAGCCGTTCAAAGGCGGAAACAAACGCCAGGACAACCGCAGGCATGGCGGCCAGCGCGAACAGCAGCAACAGCGTCCTGTTCTCGAGCCACCTAGCAAAATTACGTTCACTGAATCTTTGACCGTAGGAGAGCTGGCGAAGAAGCTTCGCAAGGAACCGGCGGAAATCATCAAAAAGTTGTTTAATTTGGGCATCATGGCTACGATTAACCAGGATCTCGATCGCGATGCCATCGAATTGATCTGTTCGGAATACAATGTGGAAGTCGAAGAAAAAATCGTCATCGACGAAACCAACTTTGAAACGATCGAAGAAGTGGACAATCCGGCAGATATGGTGGAGCGTCCGCCGGTCGTTACGATCATGGGTCACGTTGACCACGGAAAAACGACACTGCTTGATGCCATCCGCTCCACGAACGTAGTGGCAGGCGAAGCAGGAGGCATCACGCAGCACATCGGTGCATATCAGGTCGAGATTAAAGGCAAGAAGATTACCTTCCTCGACACGCCTGGCCATGCAGCCTTTACGACCATGCGTGCGCGCGGTGCGCAAATTACGGACATTACCATTCTGGTAGTTGCTGCAGACGACGGCGTAAAACCGCAAACCATTGAAGCGATCAGTCATGCCAAGGCAGCAAAGGTTCCGATTATCGTCGCCGTAAACAAGGTCGACAAACCGGAAGCCAATATCGACCGAATCAAGCAAGAGCTGACCGAGTATGAGCTGGTAGCAGAAGAATGGGGCGGAGATACGATCTTTTCTCCAATTTCCGCTAAGCAGCGCCAAGGTATCGAAGAGCTGCTCGAGTACATTCTGCTCGTTTCCGAAGTGCAAGAGCTGAAGGCCAATCCAAACAAGCGGGCCCGCGGTACCGTCGTGGAAGCCGAGCTGGATAAGGGACGCGGACCTGTAGCGACTGTCCTCGTTCAACACGGTACCCTGAAAGTCGGAGATCCGATTGTCGTCGGTTCCGCCTTTGGACGCGTTCGTGCCATGGTAAATGACAAAGGACGCCGCATGAAGGAAGCTGGACCGAGCACGCCTGTAGAAATTACCGGTCTGAACGACGTGCCGCAAGCCGGGGACCAGTTCATGGTCTTTGAAGATGAGAAAAAAGCGCGTGCAATCGGGGAAGCCCGTGCTTCCAAACAGCGTGAATCCGAGCGCCGCGCAAACACTCGCGTATCTTTAGACGATCTGTTTCAGCACATTCAAGAGGGCGACATCAAGGAGCTCAACCTGATCGTCAAGGCTGACGTTCAAGGTTCTGTCGAGGCTCTTCGCGGCTCTCTGGAAAAAATCGATGTCAACGGAACGCGTGTAAAAATCATTCACACAGGCGTAGGTGCGATTACGGAATCCGATATTACGCTGGCAAATGCCTCCAATGCGATTGTGATCGGCTTCAACGTACGTCCGGAACCAAACGCGCGGAGCATGGCTGAGCAGGAGAGCATTGATATTCGACTGCATCGGGTTATTTACACCGTGATTGAAGAAATTGAACAAGCACTGAAAGGCATGCTGGACCCTGTCTATAAAGAGTCCATCATCGGCCAGGCAGAAATTCGCGAGGTATTTAAAGTGTCCAAAGTGGGCAACATCGCAGGCTGCTATGTTACAGAGGGCAAGCTGACCCGCGATGCCGGTGCTCGTCTGATCCGCGAAGGCGTCGTGATCTACGAAGGAAAGCTGGATACGCTGAAACGCTTCAAGGATGACGCCAAAGAAGTTGCCGCAGGCTACGAGTGCGGACTTACGCTGGAGCGCTACCATGACATCAAGGTTGGCGATGTGATCGAAGCCTTCGTCATGGAAGAAGTAAAACAATAATGATTGCGGGTGCGCGGATTCAATTGTTTCTGCCTGCCTGCCAAAATCTGAAAGAGAAAAGGGCCATTGTCAAAAGCGTTCTGGGAAAACTGCGGAGCAGATTCCATGTCTCCGCGGCAGAGCTGGCCTATCAGGAGCAGTGGCAGCGTGCCGAAATTGGTATCGCTGCCGTTGCCAATGAAATGTCCTTTTTGGCAAATCAGATGCAAGCGATGATACGGCTGGTGGAAAACCATCCCGGTGTGGAGTTGATCCAAGCCGATACGGAATACTACGAGTAGGAAGCCAGCGGAGGTGATAAATATGAACAAGACACGGATGAGCCGGGTTGGCGAAGAGATCAAAAAAGAGCTGAGCATCGTTTTGCAGCGCGGTTTGAAGGACCCTCGCATCGGGTTTGTGACCGTTACGGATGTAGAGGTGACAAGCGACCTGCAGCTTGCGAAAGTATACGTCAGCATTTTTGGCAGCGAAGAACAACGGAGAGACTCTCTGGCTGGGTTGCAAAAAGCGAAGGGCTACCTGCGCACAGAGATCGGAAGACGGGTAAAGCTCCGTCATATACCGGATTTTGTATTTAAATTGGATGAATCGATTGATTATGGCAGCAAAATTGAAACCATCCTGCGTGAAATCTCCACGGATGGAGAAAAAGGGGACAAACAGGATGAGTAATTACAACCGTTCCTTGGAGGAAGCGGTCAGCTTCATGAAGAAGCATGACCGTTTTCTGGTTCTTTCCCACGTCAATCCGGACGGGGACGCCACGGGCTCTGCGTTGGCCGTCGCCCAGATGCTGCGTGATCTCGGCAAAACCTTTGTAGTCATCAACGAAGGCGAGACACCGGCCAGATTTTCCTTTTTGCCCGGATTTGAACAGATTCGCAATGTATCGCAGTCACCGCTGGAGGAGTCTTTCTCGGCGGTGATTGCTGTCGATTGCGCGGACCGCTCTCGCATGGGCAATGTCGAGCATCTCTTTGCTCAGGATGTGCAACTGTTAAACATCGATCATCATCCGACCAACGACGAATTCGGCACATGCAATGTGATCCGGACCGATGCCGCTGCGACTGCGGAAATCCTGTACGATCTGGCTGTAGCCGGCCATTTGCCGTTTCAAGCGGATTTGGCGCTATGCCTCTATACCGGCCTCTTGACCGATACAGGGGGATTTCGCTATTCCAACACCACGCCGCATGTGATGGAGAGTGCCGCCAGTCTGCTCAAATATGGCGTTAATCCGGGCGAGGTCGCTGAGCGTTGCCTCGAAGTGATTACACTCGGGCATGTGAACATTTTGCGCCAAGCGTTGGGCAGTCTGAAGCTGTCATTCCAGAACCAGGTTGCCTCTGTTTGCGTCAGCAGACAGGATCTGGCCGAGGCGAATGCCGACCGCGAAGACGCAGGCGGCCTTGTGAATTACTGCCGCAACATCGAGGGTGTCGAAGTCGGCATTTCCTTCGTGGAAGCGGAGCCGAATGTGGTCAAGGTGAGCTTGCGGGCGCGCAGCTACGTCAATGTAGCCGAGATAGCCAAGCAGCTCGGTGGAGGAGGCCACGCCAAAGCGGCGGGATGTACGCTTCACGGATCATTGGACGAGGTTCGCGATCGAGTCTTGGCCCTGCTGGGGGAAGTCATGGGAGTGAAGGACAATGAGTAAGGTCCACGGTGTCGTGGTGATCGATAAACCGGCTGGCATGACCTCCCATGACTGTGTGGCACGGGTACGCCGGATGTTTGGAACCAAGAAAGTCGGTCATACGGGTACACTGGACCCGGAAGTGACCGGTGTCTTGCCGATTTGTATCGGTAATGCGACGCGGCTGGTGGAGTATTTGCAGGAGCTGCCGAAACGCTATGACGTCATCATGCAGCTCGGCTCCTCGACAACGACCGAGGATGCTGGCGGTGAAATAGTCGAGCACAAGCAGGTCGACCCGCATGACGTTACACAGCAGAAAATCGAGGAAGCGTTCCGGCAGTTTTTGGGTGAAATCGAGCAGATCCCGCCGATGTACTCCGCTGTAAAGGTAAACGGGAAACGTCTGTACGACCTTGCACGCGAAGGAATTGTGATTGAACGGAACGCGAGGAAGGTAACCATTTACGAGCTGGATTTTCACCAGGTAAAAACGGACGGCGAGTTTGTGGACGTTTCCTTTTCCTGCACATGCTCAAAAGGAACGTATGTCCGCACTTTATGTGTTGACCTTGGGCGTGCTCTGGGGTATCCTGCCCATATGAAGCAGTTGCGGCGAGTCAAAAGCGGTCCGTTTTTGGAAAAGGAAGCGATACCGCTTGAGCGGCTGGAAGAAGCAGTCCAGACAGGTGAGGATATAACGAAGCACGTTATTCCGATCTCCCATGCGCTGTCGTTCCTACCGCGGTATGAAATCGCCCCCGACCGAAAAAAAGCGGTGCTGAACGGACTGTCGACCGCTCTCCCGGGTCTTGCGGCTAAAGAAGGTACGCTGATCTGTCTTTTTTCGGGAGAACAGCTTCTGGGAATCCATCGCGTCTGCCTTGGACCCAAGGGCCTTTTTGCAAAGGCTGAAAAAGTCTTTCCTCCTGAGGTGTAACCGTGAAAACGATATCCTTGACTTATCCTTTGCCAAAAGATTTGCTACCTGTCCCCTGCGCGGTCGCTCTGGGGTATTTTGACGGTGTACATATCGGTCACAGGCGGGTAATCCAGAAAGCGATTGACACAGCCAAGGCAAATGGATGGAAAAGCGCTGTGATGACATTCGATCCGCATCCGCGGGAAGTGCTGGGACAAACCGGGTACAGCCAGTATCTTACCCCCCTCCCGGAAAAGCTGGAGCAGCTCGAGAAGATGGGCGTCGACCTGGCGTACGTCATTCGCTTTGACATTTCCTTCGCGGCTGTCTATCCCGAGGACTTTATCGAAGAATGCTTGCTGCCATTGGGGTGCCGTCATGTCGTTGTCGGCTTTGACTACACATTCGGTCACCGGGGGATGGGAACGGCCCAGACTCTGCAGGAGCTTGCCAGGGGCAGATACGGCGTAGACATCGTTGGCCCGGTCAACCGCCTAGGCGAAAAAGTTAGCAGTACGGTCATTCGCGAATACCTGCACCATGGAGATGTGGAACAGACCCGGCACTTGCTGGGACGTCCTTACAAAATCAGCGGAGAAGTGGTACACGGGGATAAACGCGGGCGTACCATCGGTTTTCCGACGGCGAACGTACGCGTCTCAAGTCCTTATCTGATCGGCAAGAACGGAGTGTACGGTGTCCGGTTTACCGTTGGCGGACAAGTATATCAAGGTGTCATGAATGTCGGGATCAAGCCGACATTTGAATTGGAGAAGAAAGAAAAATCGTTGGAAGTGCACATTTTTGACTTCAAACGCGAAATCTACGGGGAAAAAGTAGAAGTAGAATTTTTGTTCTTTATTCGGGATGAACAAAAATTCTCTGGGGTTGAAGCCCTGATCGCGCAAATCCAGCAGGATGTACAGGTCGCCAAGGAAAAATTCGCTGAGGGAAATGCATGATTCGTCTTTGCTTTTAGCGGGCCTGTATGCTATAATTCATAACGTTGCAGAAAAACCGCAGCTTGGTTGTCCGATTCTCACCGACGGCAAACTCGGCTGACGGGGATAAAATGTAGGAGGTGAGTCAAGATGGCATTGTCTCAAGAACGTAAAGCACAGCTGATCCAAGAGTTCCGCACTCATGAAAATGACACCGGTTCTCCGGAAGTTCAGATCGCTATCCTGACAGAAAACATTAACAATCTGAACGAGCATTTGCGTACGCACAAAAAAGATCACCACAGCCGTCGTGGTCTTTTGAAAATGGTAGGTCAACGCCGCAACCTGTTGGGCTACCTGCGCGAGCTGGATGTTACACGTTATCGCGAACTGATCAATCGTCTTGGTCTGCGTCGCTAGTTCGTATCAGGAGAAAAAAGCGGGTTCATCCCGCTTTTTCTATTATCTAAAACCGCTGCCAAAGCTGCCCATTTAATTTTGATGGCGGCAGGAAATAATACATACAGGTAGAAAATGATTGTGTATCGTGCACAATGAGGTAAAGGAGGACTGCTAGCAACATGGAGCAACAATTCCGTACATACGAGTTTGAACTGGCAGGCCGCAAACTGACGCTGGAATTTGGCAAAATGGCAAAGCAGGCGCAAGGTTCGGTCTTGGTTCGATACGGCGATACGGCTATTCTTTCTGCCGTTACGGTTTCCAAAGAGCCGAAGCCGCTTGACTTCTTTCCATTGACTGTCAACTATGAGGAGCGTCTATACGCTGTCGGAAAAATCCCCGGAGGGTTTATTAAACGGGAAGGACGCCCGAGCGAGAAGGCTATTTTGGCCAGCCGTCTGATCGACCGTCCGATCCGTCCGCTGTTCCCTGAAGGATTCCGCAACGACGTCCAAGTGGTAAACACCGTACTGTCGGTGGATCAGGACTGCTCTCCTGAGATCGCAGCCATGATCGGAACGTCTGCCGCCCTCTGCGTTTCCGAGATTCCTTTCAACGGGCCGATTGCCGGCGTGATCGTAGGGCGTGTAGATGGTAAGCTCGTCGTTAACCCTACTGTTGAACAGATGGAGAAGAGCGACATTCACCTGGTGGTAGCAGGAACGTATGATGCGATCAACATGGTGGAAGCAGGAGCAGATCAGGTTCCTGAATCAGTCATGCTGGAAGCGATCATGACCGGTCACGATATGATCCGGAAGCTGGTAGAGTTCCAGAACAAGATCGTAGCTGAGATCGGCAAGGAAAAAATGGTTGTGGTGCTTCATGAGGTAGACCCGCAGGTCAATCAGGCTGTTCGGGAATACGCTGAAGCGCGTCTGAAAGAAGCGATTCGCATTGAAGAGAAACAGGCTCGTTACGACGCCATCGATGCGATCAAAGCGGAGACCAAGCAGCATTTCGCCGAAGCAAATCCGGAGACTTATGCGGAGCAAGAGCGGGCCATCGACGAGGTTCTCTACAACATCGTCAAGGAAGAGGTACGCCGCTTGATCACCGAAGAAAAAATTCGCCCCGATGGACGAGCTCTGAACGAAATTCGTCCGCTGTCCAGCGAGACGAACATCTTGCCGCGTACACACGGTTCCGGACTGTTTACGCGCGGTCAAACCCAGGCTCTCAGTGTCTGCACCCTCGGCGCGTTGGGCGACGTGCAAATCCTGGATGGCCTTGGGCTGGAAGAGTCTAAACGCTTTATGCATCACTACAATTTCCCGCCGTACAGCGTAGGGGAAGCACGTCCGCTTCGTCCTCCAGGCCGCCGCGAGATTGGTCACGGTGCGTTGGGTGAACGCGCAATTGAGCCGATCATCCCATCCGAAACCGAGTTCCCGTATACAATCCGACTTGTATCGGAAGTAATTGAATCGAACGGTTCCACCTCGCAGGCCTCGATTTGCGCCAGCGTACTTGCTTTAATGGATGCCGGTGTGCCGATCAAGGCACCTGTAGCCGGAATTGCCATGGGTCTGATCATGGGCGAAGACGGAAAAACCTTCTCTATTCTGACAGACATCCAAGGGATGGAAGACCATCTGGGCGATATGGATTTCAAAGTCGCAGGTACCGAAACAGGGGTTACTGCGATTCAGATGGACATCAAGATCGCCGGCATCAACCGTGAAATTCTGGAGCAAGCGCTGGAACAGGCAAGAGAAGGCCGTTTGACCATTCTCAAGCATATGCTCAGCACGATTTCCGAGCCGCGCAAGACGCTGTCTCCCTATGCGCCTAAGATTCTCACGATGCAAATCAATCCGGACAAGATCCGCGATGTCATCGGACCTCAAGGCCGTATCATCAACAAGATCATCGATGAGACCGGGGTCAAAATCGATATTGAACAGGATGGCCGCATCTTTATTGCATCGGTGGACCACGACGCAAACCTGCGGGCAAAACAGATCATCGAAGATCTCGTGCGCGAGGTAGCCCTCGGACAAACATACCTGGGAACTGTGAAGCGCGTGGAAAAATACGGTGCATTCATCGAGCTGTTCGCTGGAAAAGAAGGGCTCTGCCACATTTCCCAGCTGGCTGAAGAGCGCGTAGCGAAGACAGAAGATGTCGTATCCGTTGGCGATAAAGTGATGGTAAAGGTCACCGAGATCGACGACCAAGGCCGTATCAACCTGTCCCGCAAAGCTGTTCTGAAAGAGCAAGCGGCGCAAAACGCACCAGTACAAGCAGAATAACGGGTTAACCGTTTCCCAGAAAAACGTCATGACGTTTTTCGCAGACAAAGGCTTCGTCACTCGAAGGACTCTTCGCGTACGGAAGCTTTTTCTTTTTCCTTCTATCTTCCCGGCTCTCCTCATACATTGGACAAAGAAGGACTTGTACGTGTGAAAGCCGGGAGGGGCATGTGGATGAACAAAGCAGTGACATTTCGGATCCTGTTTACGGTAGGCTGCGCCGTATTGCTCGCACTGACCCTGAATTACAGACCGATCGATCGCTATATAGAAACGGTAAAAATCAAATCGATAACGGCCGACAAGCCGATTGCGGGTGGGCAGGAGGATGAGCTTCGGAAGAAAATCGACGAGTGGAAGCAGGGGAGGGAGGAGGCGCCGATCAATGCGAAGGTCGACCGGGTGTGGCGTGCCATTCCGGGATATAACGGATTGGCTGTGAACGTGGAAGCCTCCCTCGAAAAGCTGAAGACCGCGCAGACAGCAGGCCCCGGAGCGCTTGTCTTCGAAGAAATCCCTCCCGCCATCTCGCTGGAACAGCTGGGAGCCCATCCGATTTATCGCGGAAATCCGCAAAAACCCGCTGTTTCTTTTATGATCAATGTTGCTTGGGGCAATGAATATTTGGATACGATTTTGGATACGTTGGACAAACACGGCGTGAAAACGACTTTTTTCCTGGATGGCTCCTGGGTGAAGCGGTACCCGGAGCTGGCCAAAAAAATTGCAGAGCGCGGCCACGAGATCGGCAACCACGCCTATTCTCATCCGGATATGGCAAAAATCGGCGTGGAGCGGATGAGGCAGGAAATCTCAAAAACCCAGGAAGTGATTCAAAAGACGCTGGGAATAAAACCGGTCTTGTTTGCACCTCCTTCCGGTTCCTTTAATCAATCGGTGGTCAACATTGCTCACAACGAGTTTCAGATGAAGACCATTTTGTGGACGGCAGATACGGTCGATTGGAGGAAGCCGCCAGTGGGCGAGATGGTCAGTCGCATCGAGGCCAAGCTGGGCAACGGTGTTCTGATTCTGATGCACCCAACGGCACCTACAGCTGCAGGATTGGATAAAATGATCCAGGACGCCAAGAAAAAAGGCCTGATGCCGATGCCGGTTTCAGAAGTAATTTCCAGTAAGCGGCTGCGATGACACCCCCTTTATTGTGAGAATAGGCGTATTTTGTTATAGTAAAACTTGTTTGCAAGCAATCAAACGAGCAAAGGATGGAATAGCAACCGAGGAGGGTTTATGTGATACAACGATATACATGTGAGAACGGGCTCCGCATCATTACGGAGAAAATCCCATCCGTACGTTCAGTGGCTTTGGGTGTATGGGTCGGAACCGGTTCCAAGTTTGAGACGGAACGGGATAACGGAATCTCGCATTTTCTTGAACATATGTTCTTCAAAGGAACGACGAACCGTTCAGCAAAGGAAATTGCGGAAACGTTTGATGAAATCGGAGGGAATGTAAACGCCTTCACCTCCAAGGAGTACACGTGTTACTATGCGCGCATCCTCGATCAGCATGCGCCGATCGCCCTGGATGTATTGACGGATATGTATTTTAACTCCGTATTTGATCCAGAAGAGCTGGAGAAGGAAAAAAATGTGGTCATCGAGGAAATCAGCATGTACGAGGATACTCCAGACGACCTGGTCCACGATTTGATTGCAATGGCAAGCTACGGGGACCATTCGCTAGGATATTCGATTCTCGGGACGGAAGATGTGCTGCGCTCTTTGAAAAGAGAGAATTTGCTCGATTACATTGATGGTCATTACCTCCCTTCCAATACCGTCGTGACGGTGGCCGGAAATTTTGACGAAGCATTGATTGAGGATATCAAGCGCAGATTTTCTTCCATGCAGCGAAATGCAAGGATGCAAGAGGTACGGACGCCGGAGTTCCAGGGACGCTCGATTGCCCACCATAAAGCAACGGAACAGGCACATTTGTGCATTTCCCTGCCAGGCTTTCAGGTAGGCCATGAGGATACCTATTCACTGATCTTGTTGAATAACGTGCTCGGCGGCAGCATGAGCTCCAGGCTGTTTCAAGAAATTCGTGAGGAACGCGGCCTGGCTTACTCGGTGTACTCGTATCATTCATCTTTCAAAGAGGCAGGTACATTCACCATTTATACGGGAACCGCACCGGAGCAGGTTGGGCAGGTTTTCGATATTGTCGCCAATGTGCTTCGCGATGTTACCGAACATGGAATTACCGAGAAAGAACTGAAAAAGGGCAAGGAGCAGTTGAAGGGCAGCTTGATGCTCAGCCTGGAAAGCACAAACAGCCGGATGAGCCGCCTCGGCAAAAACGAATTGCTGCTCGGGCGTCATCTCAGTCTGGATGAGATTGTCGCGAAGATCGACCGTGTTTCGCATGAGTCCGTCCTTTCAGTCGCTAGACAGCTGTTCCGCTCCAAGCTGGCCATGGCCATGGTAAGTCCATTGGACGGTTTCCCCGACAACGTTAGAAGCGATATTCTCCTGTGAAAAAATCCGGCATAGACCGGATTTTTTTTCGTATAAAAGTAGAAACGAATAACCTTGACGAGCCCCGGAATGGCGGGTCCGTAAAGGAAGCGGCCACTTCATAAGAACTGGCATGAGAGGCGGTTCAAAATAAGGGGGATGGAGTGCATGCGTTTAAGCGAGATGAGCGGCAAGGAAATCATCGGGTTGGACAATGGGGAGCGATTGGGCGTGATCGGCGACTCTGACCTGGAGATCAATACCGAGACAGGAAGCATCCACGCGATTATCGTACCGGGTGGAAGCTTTTTTGGTTTCGGAAAGAAGCGCGACGACATGGTCATTCCCTGGGACGCCATCGTCAAAATCGGGCCGGATATGGTGATTATTCAGGTAAATAAAAATCAGTCACAAGCTTTGGAAAAATAGGCGCTTTAGTCACCGAACCGGATACGGCCGAATAGGATGGGGTAGACGTAACGCTTTCCGTTATCTTTTTCACACGGAAAAACCTTTGCGTTTCGATCGTTTAATGCAGTAAAATGTGTGGAAAGGGGAACGCAGCATGCTAACGGGTAAACACGTTGCCTTTATCGGCGGCGACGCACGCCAGTTGGAAGTGATCAAGCGTTGCATTCAACTGGATGCCAGTGTCACGCTGATTGGCTTTGACAACCTGGAAAGCATCTTCACCGGGGCAACCAAAAGACCATTAACATGCGATGTGTTGAAAGACGTTGACGCCTTGATTCTTCCCATCGTCGGGTCGGATGACAACGGCTATGTGGAAAGCATATTCTGCTCTAAGCCGCTGCAGCTATTGGATGAGCATGTAGCGAGTCTTCAAAAGCACTGCATTGTCTACACGGGTATGGCAAAGACATATTTGAAGCAACTGCTTGCCGCCCAGCAAATTGAGCTGGTGGAACTTCTGGATCGTGATGATGTGGCCATTTACAATTCGATCCCGACCGTAGAGGGAGCCTTGATGATGGCCATCCAGCATACAGACATCACGATACACGGTTCGCAGTCCATCGTGCTTGGTTTGGGACGGACAGGCATGTCCATGGCGCGTGCGCTGCATTCGCTGGGAGCCAGAGTTCGTGTAGGGGCAAGACGTCAGGAACACATAGCACGTATTTTTGAAATGGGGCTGACGCCCTTTCATATGAGCGAATTGAAACAGCAGGTGAACAATGCCGATTTTATTTTCAATACGATCCCGAAGCTTGTACTGACAGCGGAAATCATCGCCCAAATGCCGCAAACGGCATTTATTCTTGACCTCGCTTCCAAACCGGGGGGGACTGATTTTCGCTATGCCGAAAGACGGGGAATCAAGGCTTTGCTTGCACCCGGATTACCCGGTATCGTCGCACCCAAAACAGCCGGACAGATTTTAGCCCAAACCTTGTCGCGTCTTATCGGGGAGCAAACGATCACCAGGGGGAATCAGCATGGGTAAACTTCAGGGAAAGACGATCGGTTTTGGACTGTCTGGCTCACACTGCACGTTTGAGGAAACCATGCCGCAAATCAAGCGGCTTGTGGACGCGGGCGCCCGTGTCGTTCCCATTGTTACGAATACGCTCCTTACCACTGACACCCGTTTCGGCACATCCGAGAGCTGGCAAAAGCAGCTTGTGGACATAACCGGGGAAAAGCTGATCACAACGATCCCGGAGGCGGAGCCGCTCGGTCCATCCAAGCTGCTGGATGTAATGGTGATTGCTCCATGCACGGGCAACACGACCAGCCGCCTGGCAAATGCCATCACGGACAGCCCCGTGCTTATGGCAGCCAAGGCTACGATGCGAAACTTGCGGCCAGTTGTAATAGCGATCTCGACCAATGACGGATTGGGTTTGAACGCAGCCAATATTGCAAAGCTTCTGGCGGCGAAAAACGTCTATTTTGTGCCTTTCGGACAGGATGCTCCTGACAAAAAACCTACCTCGCTGGTAGCTCGTATGGAACTTATTTTGGAAACGTGTGAGGCTGCGTTAGAAGGCCGACAATTGCAACCCTTGTTGATAGAAAGATACCAATACTAAAACCAGTACTGTTTGAGCGCGATTAGGAGGAGAGTAGAAGATGGCGAACCAACTGACCTACAACGTTGCTGTGGTCGGTGCAACCGGCGCAGTCGGGCAGCAGATGATCAAAATTTTAGAAGAGCGGAATTTCCCAATTAAGCAGTTGAAGCTGCTTGCTTCCAGCCGTTCGGCAGGCAAAACGGTCATGTTCAAGGGACAAGAGATCGTTCTGGAAGAAGCGACACCGGACAGCTTTGCTGGAGTTGATTATGCCCTGTTCAGCGCAGGCGGAGCGATCAGCAAGGAGCTGGCTCCTCACGCTGTGCGCCACGGCGCAGTCGTAATCGACAACACAAGCGCTTACCGGATGGACCCGGAAGTCCCGCTGGTCGTTCCGGAAGTGAACATGGATGCCGCTCTTGCCCACAAGGGGATCATTGCCAACCCGAATTGCTCGACAATTCAAATGGTAGCCGCTTTGAAACCCCTTTATGATCGCTATGGAATAGATCGGATCATCGTCTCTACTTATCAGGCAGTCTCCGGAGCGGGCGCGTCTGCCATTCAAGAGCTGTTGACGCAGTCCCGTGACGTTTTGGATGGCAAAGAACCGGAGTGCAAGGTGCTTCCGGTAGGGAAACTGCCTGTTCATCATCAGATCGCGTTCAACGCTATTCCGCAAATCGACGTGTTTACGGAAAACGGATTTACGTATGAAGAAATGAAAATGGTGAACGAGACAAAGAAAATCTTCGGGGACGACAATGTGCTCGTATCTGCTACCTGCGTTCGCATCCCGGTTGTATATGGACACAGCGAAGCTGTCTATGTAGAGCTGAAAGAGGATTACGATCTGGCAGAAGTAAAATCGCTGCTGGAAAAAGCTCCCGGCGTCGTATTGACCGATGTACCGGAAGAGCAGCGCTATCCTTTGGCTACGGATGCGGCAGGCAAACTGGATGTGTTTGTAGGACGCGTACGCCGCGACCTTCATCATCCAAGAGGACTGCACATGTGGATTGTGTCCGACAACCTGCTCAAGGGTGCTGCTTGGAATACAGTACAAATCGCTGAAGAACTCATCAAAGCACGAGCATAGGGGAGAGGTTTGTGAAAATTCTCGTCCAGAAATTCGGTGGATCTTCACTGACAACAGAAGATTGCCGGATCAGGGCTATTACGCATATAAAAAGAGCAATCGACGAAGGCTATGCCCTCGTCGTTGTCGTGTCAGCGATGGGGCGCAAGGGCGATCCCTACGCGACTGACACATTGCTGCAGCTCATTCGCAGCAACGGGAACGGTTTGCCCAAAAGAGAGACGGATCTGTTGATGCACACGGGTGAAATCATCTCGGCAACGGTCATGTGCAGCATGCTGAATGCCGAGGGAATACACGCGACGATTTTGACAGGCGGGCAGGCGAATATTGTCACCAGCGATGATTTTACTAATGCGCAGATCGAGACGATTGAACCAAAGCGAATCTTGCAGGAGCTGGAAGCCGGGAAAGTGGTTATCGTTCCCGGTTTTCAGGGACGGACGCCGGATTGGGAAATTACGACGCTCGGCCGAGGAGGAAGCGACACGACGGCAACAGCTCTAGGCGTCGCGCTCCATGCCGAAATGGTAGACATTTTCACTGATGTGAACGGAATCATGACGGCTGATCCACGGATTGTGGATGAGGCCCAGCCGCTGGCGACGGTTACGTATTCGGAAATCTGCAACATGGCACATCTGGGGGCGAAGGTTATCCATCCGCGTGCTGTCGAGATTGCCATGCAGGCAAATGTCCCCATTCGTGTCCGATCCACTTTTTCGGATGATCCAGGTACACTGGTTACCAACCTTTTGGAGATTGGTCGAATGGGGTACACTGTACATGATCGGCTGGTCATGGGGATCGCGCATGTCCCGAATATTACGCAAATCAAAGTCGCCAACAAGGATGGCCGTTACGATACGCAGCTGCAGGTATTCAAGGCGATGGCCAAGAATGACATCAGTGTCGACTTCATCAACGTGAATCCGTTGGGTGTCGCGTATACGGTCCATGATGAAATGGGAGAAAAGGCTTCCCGCATCTTGACGGATATGGGATACGAGCCTCAGTTATTGCCGCATTGCGCAAAGGTCTCTGTAATCGGTGCGGGGATGACGGGCGTTCCCGGTGTCATGGCTCAGATTGTGGAAGCTTTGACGCACGAGGACATTCCCATTCTGCAGTCTGCTGACTCCCATACGACCATTTGGGTTCTGGTGCACGAGGAAGACATGGTACGGGCCGTTCGCGCCCTGCATCATCAATTCCAACTGCATACCGGACACTTATAGCAGCTATGACATTATACATGTGAGAATAGACAGAGGAGTTGGGGGCAGTGGCACGTTTTGGCCGATTGGTTACCGCGATGGTAACTCCTTTCAATCAACAACTGGAAATCGATTATGAACAAACCGAGCGTCTTATTGATCATTTGCTGGCCACCGGGACGGATGCGGTAGTAGTAAGCGGGACAACGGGCGAGTCGCCGACGCTGTCCGCCAGGGAAAAGCTGGATTTGTTCAAGCATGTCGTGTCCTATGCAAAAGGGAAATGCCATATTATTGCCGGTACAGGCAGCAACAATACGGCGGCGAGCATCGAGTTTACGAAAGAGGTTGAAAAGATCGGCGTTGACGCAGTCATGCTCGTCACTCCGTATTACAGCCGTCCTTCCCAGGAAGGAATATATCAGCACTTCAAGGCTCTTGCCGAGTCTACCAAGCTGCCAGTCATGCTGTACAATGTTCCCGGCCGTACGAGTGTAAACATGACAGCAGAGACTACTCTCCGGCTCGCGCAATTGCCCAATGTGGTTTGCGTGAAAGAAGCATCCGGCAACCTGTCTCAAATGGCATCCATCATTGAGCATGCGCCGGAAGGGTTTGAGCTGTACAGCGGGGATGACGGGTTGACACTTCCGGTACTGTCTATCGGGGGCGTAGGCATCGTCAGCGTGGCCAGCCACGTGGTAGGTGCACAAATGTCCGAGATGATGTCCGCGTTTTTCCGTGGAGAGCATGCACAGGCAGCGGCTATTCATCGCAAACTCCTGCCTGTATTTGAAGGCTTGTTTGCCTATCCCAGCCCAGGACCGGTCAAAGCGGCCCTGGAGAAGCTCGGAGTACAGACCGGTGGCGTTCGGTTGCCATTGGTCGATTTGACCGAAGAAGAAAAAGCGTTTGTCCATTCGCTGTTGGGATAAACAGCGAACCAAAAACGGGAGCCGCTCCAAGGCCCCCGTTTTGCTGTTTCGCTTCTGTTCTCAGACCAGCAAGGGACTGAACATCCAGTGAAGGAAAAGAACCAGCACTCCCAGACTGATGTTGATCCAGCCGAGGAGCTTTGCGGCTCGTCGTTCTCTCTTCATGTTTGCCGCCCGGTAAGTCTCGGAGTCGATCAGAAGGACGAATATGCCGGTAGCTATCGCCAGAAACACTACATAGTAGATGTACCCGAGATGCAGGGAGAAACTCATGTATTGACCTCCTAACCCAGGCTCATTCCGACGCGGCGTATTGTGGTCGTAAAGTTGATCTCCACATCCAACTCCTTAAATTTCTTCCGCCAGTTTTCTTTCGTTTTGATGTGGGTATTCCAGTAATCGGGGAGCTTGGCCCGAACGTGCTCTCCAAAGCCGAATATATCTGATCCGTTCTTTTGGGTCATGGCAAGAATATTTTTAATGGTGTTTTTGCCACGGTCCGATACTTCGGCAGAGATGTCTTTTAACAGGCCTGGCTGATTCAAAGACCGGGTATTTTTTGTCTTTTCAACGATATCAGCTTCCACGTGGATAAAGAGCTTGATCTTTGGCTGTCCATGATCCAGTACGGCGTCAATTTGCGCGTCGCGAGAGCGGGAGCGGACCAATACGCTTCCCGGTTGGCCGGGGACAGGAGTAAAAGCGGAATAGCCTCCTTGTTTGATTCCCATCACTGCCATATAAAACCCAATTTCTAAAGGCTGGAGAACCCCGACCATCCGATCTCCTTGAAAATATGCCATCCCCGAGATTTCGGTGTTTTCATGCCGTTTTACTTCAACGACTGGCAAAAACGGTTCTTGGCCCAATTTGGAAGAGGCGCTCCAAAATAGGCCGAGGAACGCTCGTGGAAACTTGCCCAGAGAAACGGCGTTTTCCATCATGGCCGAAAGATAGAGCGTAGGGATGCGTTCCAGTTGCGGTGAGCTCTCCATGACCTTTGAGGCTCTGCCATTGGAGATGATCATCCATGCAGTACGGCGTACTTCAGGATTTCGGCGCAAATAATCGTTAAGATCGCCAAGACCTTTGCGGGCAACTTCATTGCTGACGATAATGACTCGCAAATGACCGAAAAAAAGTCGATCCGCAATTTCTTGCTGGAGGTTCAGGATCGCGTCATCCAATGTATGACCGACGGTGCTGACGAGCCAGACCGGCTTTTGCGAACCGTTGCTTCCGCTTTCCGGCCCGAGAGGAATTCTTCCCGGTACAGCAATTTGTGCCGTAATCTGGATCAGCTTTTTGTTCGGCTCCGGGAAGATACCGGTCATATGGTTTACTTCGGATTCATGCATCTGTTGGTTATCTTCGGATACGTCAATGGCGATTCCGAGAATGTTGGCTCTCGTCTCGATCTCGGTTCTGTCCCAGCATCCTGTCAGAAAAGGCAGGAGCAGAGCGAGTATCAAAACGATATTAAGGTGTTTTTTGTGCGTGTTCCCGATCATGTTGATCCTCCCTTTTCTTGCGTAAAATCGCGATAATCAACAGGACTGCGGGGTAACCGATGGTGATGATGAGGCCGCACAGACCGATTGTAAGGATAAATCGGTAGGTATCCATAACATTTTGCGGGACCATGGCCAGCACGAAGATGACCGGCAACAGAAACAGCGAAAACATCTTGTGATCTCTGAGGCGAAGCAGATTGCTCAGCGAATGGATCGTAAAGTAGTAGGTGGAAAACAGAGTCGTAAATACACCCGTTACCCAAACAGCGAGAAACAAAATATCCAACCGCTCCAGGACATTGGCCGGGAGAGAGGTCATTCTGGCCAGTTCAAGGGTGGGCCAAATGAGCATCTTTGTCTCCTCGGCTCCAAAGATCGCCACGCTGGCAATCACGATCAAGAGGTAGAGACCGCCTGAGACGATAATCGCCAGCACACAGGCGATCGATGTTTTCGCCGGATGGCGCATGGATGGAATAATCATGGTAACGATAAATGAACCTTGAAACAGGGCTGCAATGGTCAAGCTGCCGTAAAACCACTGGCCTTTGTGAATCGGGGCGATGGGCTGCAAATTAATCAACTCAGCGTTTTGCAGAGACAAAGCGACAATTAATAGTCCCGGAGCCAGAATAAAAGGCAGGTAGAAAAGATGGATGTAAGAGAATGTGCTCAGGTCGTTTCGGCAAGAGATCGCCGCTAAGGCAAGCATGACAATGACAGTGACCTCCAATGGAGTATTTCTGAGCACAGCAGTAACGACGACTTCTCCGAATTCTCGGGCTGTCAGAGCAGATAAGACGGCAAAAAAGAAGATAATCGCGACACTCCCGATCCTGCCTATCCAGACACCGAGAATGTCTTCGCTATAGTGAATGATCGATTTGCGGGGAAAGCGTTTCCCCAACGCCGCCAGGATACCCAAGGAAAAAAGGGCGATCATGGTTCCGATAAAGGTAAGGAGCGGGGCGCCGGTATCTACCGCTTTTACGGCGATGACCGGCAAGGAAAGAACCCCGACTCCGATGATGGTGCTGATCAACACGGCTGCAGCCTGCAAAAACGTAATTTCACGTGGAGTCTCCATCCGAATCCTCCCACCTCCTATTTCCGACAGAAACCGGATCAAGCGTATTATGTGGTCTAGGCTCGATTACCTGGGATTTTGTCCCTGTCCGATTGGGATCACGAGGGTGCAAGAGTTCAGGACGCTTGCGGGAAAGCCAAAAGGGACCACGCACTGCCGTATCCTTCATTCCCTGCCATTGCCCAGGCACGAGAGGACTCATGTAAGGTATCCCAAAAGACCGCAGAGAAAGCATGTGGTTTACGATCAGAATCAAGCCAACCATGACCCCATAAAGCCCAAAGATTCCCCCCAGGATAATCAGCGGAAAGCGAAGAAGTCGCAGGGCCAGAGCCATGTCATATGCTGGTGTGGCAAACGACCCGATGGTAGTAAGAGCGATAACAACGACGGTAATCGGGCTGGCAAACCCTGCTGATACGGCAGCTTGTCCGATCACAAGCACTCCGACGATCGACAGTGCGCCGCCGACCTGCTGAGGCAGCCTGATCGTCGCTTCCCGCAAAACTTCCATGGAGATTTCCATGATCAGCACTTCTACGAGGGACGGAAAAGGGACCCCTGCGCGACCACCGGCAACAGCAACGGCGAACTCGGTCGGGATCAACTCGGGATTGAAAGAAATAACAGAAACATATAAAGATGGAAAAATTAAGGAAAACAGAAGGGCTACCAGGCGCGATAGCCGGACAAAGCTGGATAGCACGAACCGTTCGGAATAGTCATCGACAGATTGATAAAATTGGCTGAACACAGCTGGGGCTATCAAGGCAAAAGGGCAGCCGTCGACGAGAATAATCACTCTGCCTTCCAGCAAGTTGGCCACACATTTGTCCGGGCGCTCCGTATTTTGTATTTGCGGGAACGGTGAAAAATGGTGATCTTCGATGAACTGTTCCAAATAGCCGGAATCGATCACGCCGTCGATGTCAATTCGCTGCAGTCTGTCTATCACCTCTTTAGCGAGTGCAGGATTGCACACATCCCGCAGATAACAGACTGCCACTTTCGTCTTTGTCCTTCGACCGATCTGAACGGTTTTGACGAGCAAATCCACGGAAGGAAGCCGGTTTCGCAGGAGGGCAAGATTCACGCCAAGGCTTTCGATAAAGCCTTCCCGGGAACTGCGGATCACTTGCTCCGTTTCGGGCTGACTAATAGCACGGTGCTCGACTTTGCTGGAACCCGAAATGATTGCTCTATCGAATCCGTCGATGATAATCACGACTTGACCGGACAAAACCTGCTCGACCAGGGAGCGAATCTCATGTTGGGTAGATACGTTCCCTCCGATCAGGATGTCATTTGTGATCATGGTGAGCAATTCATTTTTATCAACAATTCCGTTTTCATCCTGCGTACCGTTTTTTTGGAGGAGCGGACGCAGGATGTCTTCTTTCATTTCCCGTTGATTCGTAAGGTGCTCCAAGTAGAGTAGTGCTGCCGGAAAGCGGCCAAACACATCAAACCGACGAATCTTGAAGTCGTCGGTGTCTCCAAATGTCTGCCTCATGTAAGCAAGCGTCTCTTCTAGATTGGCGGTTAACCGCCGATTGTCAGCGAAGGAAGAGCCAGACGTGGCCTTGGAAGAAGAGAGCTTCTGAGTCTCTTTCTTGTACTTTAGCCTCTGCCACACAGACATGCGGGCCACCTCCTTTTCGGCAAGTTACCCTATAGTCTGTCAGATTCCCGCCAATTCATTCTGATAGGTGCTCTTTTTTATTCTGGAAAATGACTTTTCCGGGTGGTTGTTTTTTCTTGTGTTCCACTTTTCGATTCGGGTATAATGAATCTAAGTGATTTGGGGCGGTTAATTTGAGTGTGAAAGACAACTAAATATAGGAGGTTACACGTTTTGGCAAAATCGAATCACTCTGTTCTCATTTTCGCCCTGGGCGGAGTAGGCGAAATTGGGAAAAATATGTACGTAGTCCAATGTGACGATGAAATTGTGGTCATCGACGCCGGATTAAAATTCCCGGAAGAGGAAATGCTGGGAATTGATATGGTAATCCCGGACATTACGTACCTGGAGGAAAATCGCGACAAAGTTCGCGGTATTATTGTTACGCACGGACACGAGGATCACATCGGCGGACTTAGCTATGTGCTAAAACGTTTGAAGGTACCGGTATATGCGACAAAATTGACGCTGGGTCTGATTGAAGCAAAATTAAAAGAAGCGGGTATTCTAAACGATACAAAGCGCATTTTAATTAACAGCGACTCGGAAGTTGATTTCGGGAACATGAAGGCGACGTTTTTCCGCGTCAACCACAGTATCCCGGACAGCGTAGGCGTTTGTCTGGAAACCCCTGAAGGATACGTAGTGCATACGGGGGACTTCAAATTTGATCAGACACCGGTAAACAATCAACAGGCTGATTTGGCCAAGATGGCCATGATCGGTGACCGTGGCGTATTATGTCTGCTGTCGGACAGCACCAATGCCGAGCGGCCCGGTTTTACCGGCTCGGAGCGTTCTGTCGGTGTTGCGATCAAGGATGTGTTCAGCAAAGCGGAAGGACGGATCATCGTTTCCACTTTTGCATCCAACGTTCACCGGATTCAGCAGGTAGTCGATGCTGCGACCGAATATCGTCGCAAGATCGCTGTCGTGGGCAGGAGCATGCAAAACGTCATCAATATCAGTAAGGATCTGGGGTACCTCAACGTGCCTGAAGGTCTGTTCATCGATACGGATGAAGTGAACAAGCTTCCTGCCGAGCAAGTAGTCATTTTATCCACTGGAAGTCAAGGGGAGCCGATGTCCGCGCTCACTCGTATGGCCCGATCCGCCCATCGGAAAATCGATATTCTTCCAGGGGACACAGTAGTAATCGCAGCTACACCTATTCCTGGCAATGAAAAATACGTAGCACGCACCATCGATCAATTGTCCCGGATTGGCGCTGAGGTGATTTACGGCGGGCACGGTCCGAATGGCGCTGTGCACGTTTCCGGTCACGGCAGTCAAGAAGAGCTTCGTCTGATGTTGAATCTCATGAAGCCAAAGTACTTTATCCCGATTCACGGCGAGTTCCGCATGCTGAGAATGCACGCCATGTTGGCAGAACAGGTGGGAGTTCCAAGTGAGAACATTTTCCTGTTGGACAACGGTGACACAGTGGAAATCTCCGGGGGAAAAGCACGGTTTGGGCCAAAGGTCAACGCTGGCAATGTCTTGATTGACGGCCTTGGTGTCGGCGATGTAGGAAATATTGTTCTTCGGGACCGCAAATTACTGTCACAAGATGGAATTCTGGTAGTTGTCGTTACACTCAGCAAACAAAATGGTACGATTTTGTCCGGTCCAGACATCATTTCCCGCGGATTTGTCTATGTTCGGGAATCTGAAGAGCTGTTGGACGAGGCAAATCGCATCGTCACCCAAACACTTGTAAAATGCATGGAAGAAAATGTGAATGAATGGTCTTCTTTGAAAAATAACGTCAAGGAAGCCTTGGGCCGTTTCTTGTACGATCAAACCCGCCGTCGTCCAATGATCTTGCCCATCATCATGGAAGTTTAAAAATGCTTTTTTCTTACAAGCAACATCCGAGCCGAAAATCCTGTTTGCACAAGGGTTTTCGGCTTGTTTTATTTTTCTTGAAAAGCCTCTTTACTGCAGCGAAATTAGTGGCCCTGCACTACTTGCCAAGGCTTTTGCCCTGCTCTCCTTATTTTTATTTTGAAAAAAATGGAATAGCACGGTAAAATGAACCAATCCCATGCCCGGGATGTAATTCCCAAGTTGCTGACAGTCCTGGATTGAAACAATCACGAAGCGTACAACGTCACATTACATGCTACACGTATTTCTTGAAGGTTCTTCCCTTATATGTGTTTAGAAGCAAAGGAGAGCGATCATATTGAAAACGAAGATCATTCCTCTGGCGATTGTAGCCTGCTTGCTGGTACCCTCATCCCAAGTGTGGGCCGAATCTGCCATCGTCAAAAAAATGAAAGAAACGGATCAAAAACAGCTGGCCGAAGAACGAAACAAAGAGTGCACAATGGGATGCCGGACGACGAGGGGATGGTCCCATCAGATTGGACCCGATTTTTTCGCATATCCCGACATGGCTAACGGTGCTGAGCTTTCACCCGATCAACTGTATCTTTTGCGGCGGTTGAACGATCTGTATCTGCAGCAAACGAAAATACTGCAGCTTGTCTGGGAGCAAAAGGTTTCCGCTCCCTACTCTCAGCAGAGAGAGGAAATAAAGGGGATTGTGCTCGACATGTTTGCACGTGTCGGGTCAATGCAGGACGTTTCTCCGAATGAAGTGAAGATCCTGCAGGAGGCTGTCCGCGTCGCAAGCAATCTGCACCTCTGGGACGACCTGCGAGAAGAGTGGGTGGAGGACAGGGATATCAATTTTGCTTACCAGTATGCAGAAGGCGTAGAGAAAGCTCTCGACCGTTTTCGGGAGGACATTTACAAGTACCGGGACCATATCCCTGGTGGACATTTTGCCCGCTTTGAATGGGGGCACGCTTTTACGATGAATGTCCTTAAAGATTTTCATAAGCCGTTGGCATCAGCATACCCTGAGACTGTACACGCCTGGACCGAAAAATATACAGTGAAATTTTTAGATGATCTGCAAAAAGACAACACAGCGAAGCTGGATGAAAGATTACGGGCTGTTCTTTCGATCTACAACACTTACAAAGCGATGCCTGGAACAGCAGGGAAAGGCAGTCTGTCTTTTTCCCTGGGAGACAGAATCATTGAAATGATCAAAACCAATAATCAGACGATCACAGAGAACGAACGATACTACCAGGATTATGCCATCTCTCTTGGAAACCTATATGAGGTCTCCAAGCTTCCAGATATCGCTGCCGACAAGAAAAAGGCGATGAAGCTGCAGTGGTACCGTTCCTTTATGGAGGGACTTGGCAAGCTTGATGTCCCGGCTGTCTACAAAGGGAATTTCTATTGGTATGTTAACTATTTGGTTGACAATGACTTGAAGCTGTTCAACGCAGAATTTCCAAATGAGCGGAAGCTGCTGGCCAAACAGCTGCTCACAAAACTGAAGGAAGAAAAAAATCCAGAAAACAAGGCGGAATACAACCAAACAATCGGCAAGCTGACAAAGCTGGCGAACGGTAAATAAACGGATTGTCTTCCAAAGCTTGCATCTTTTCTCCTCCTGCGACCCATACTATCACAGACAGCGAAGGAGGAGGATTCATGCAAAACAGACAAAGGCCCGATTATTTGAATCGCCCCCCTTTTGGGAGCAATCAGGAGGCCCCGCAAACCGCGCCGACAGAACCGCAACAGCCTGGCCAGCCTCCGGGTGCAGAAGATCCGAAAAAGCGTTTGCTCGACTCCATCACGCAGTTGGGGCAAACCAATGTTCCTCAACTGGAAAGCAATATTTATTGTTTGACGATCATCGGACAGGTGGAAGGTCACATCCAGCTGCCGCCGCAAAACAAGACAACGAAATACGAGCATATCATTCCGCAACTGGTTGCGGCAGAGCAAAACAGCAAAATTGAGGGAGTCATGGTGATCTTGAATACGGTCGGGGGAGATGTAGAGGCAGGCTTGGCGATCGCGGAGATGGTCTCTTCTCTCTCGAAACCGGTCGTTACACTGGTCCTTGGAGGAGGACACAGTATTGGCGTGCCAATCGCCGTCGCTGGCGACTATTCCTTCATAGCAGAAACGGCGACCATGACGATTCACCCGATACGCTTGACCGGCCTTGTGATCAGTGTCCCGCAAACCTTTGAATACCTGGATAAAATGCAGGATCGAGTCGTCAGCTTTATCGCCCGCCACTCCAGGATCACAGAGGACCAGTTCCGCGAGCTGATGCTGAGGACAGGCGAATTGACGCGGGATATCGGCACCAATGTCATCGGAGCAGATGCGGTCAAGTACGGGTTGATTGACGAGGTAGGAGGGCTCGGCAAGGCTTTGAAAAAGCTGAACGAGCTGATCGAAAAAGCCCGGAACGGAGAGAAGGTGCTGCAGTGATTTTCTATTCCGTGGTCCCGATGGAAGTAGTGTTCGAAGGGATGGATCAGGTAGAGAAACAAGTCCTGCGTGAGCTCCCGATGGGTGAGGCGACTATGGTGGTTGAGCAAACAGGTCCTTACGAGGGCAAGATGGTTCGCCTGATCAGTCCCAATCCGCAGGACTATCTCAACCCGGCGTTTGCACCCGGTCAAGTGATTCGTTTTCGGCCGGAAGGTTTCGGGCAATAAGACCTGTATTTCTATGAATTTCCTGTGTTATACTAGATGTGGACAAACAGCAGCCGACCTACAAACGGCTGCCTTTTTATACGTCCGGACTTTTTTTGAGTGATAGATGAGTGATGGAAACGAAAGAAGGGAGGCATGCCACCTGAGTAGAAGAGCAAAAAGACAGTCGCAAGCGGCAGTTGCCTCTGTTGTCAAACTGGAGCTGCTGGGACTGGTCATGATCGTGCTTTGTCTCATCGGACTTTTGGAAAGCGGCTGGCTTGGAAAGAACATTCTCGCCTTTTTATTCCGCTTTTTGGCCGGGTCGTGGGATTTTACCATCCCATTATTGATCATGGGGCTGGCCGTACATATGATGTTTACCCGAAAACCGCCGCGGATGTCGTTGCGCGTTTTTGGATTGCTGCTCATACTTGTCGCTGTTTTGACCTGGGATCACATGTTTTTGTACAAGCAGGTAACGGCTGGAGGAACGTTTTCCGATCAGAGCATCATCCGCGTCACCTGGGATCGGATCTGGCTTGACCACAGCCAGAAGGTGTCGACGACCGGAGTCGGCGGCGGGATGGTGGGGGCGGTATTTTTCGCTCTATGCAATGGTCTCGTCGGGCCGATCGGTACCGGATTGATTATCGGCTTTTTGATTTTGGCCGGAATCATGTTTTTGTTCAACCTGTCTTACGTGGACATCGCCATTTTTGCGAGAGACAAAATCGCTCTGCTGTATGCCAAGATGAAAGATTCGGTCAAAGATTCTGTTCAAATGCTGCAAAATGAAAGCGAAAAGCGGAAGCAACTGGCTGAAGAAGAGCGCGAAGCGAAGAAAGCCAAGGAAGCGCAGATGGCAGCCGCGTCGAACGCAACACATGCTTTTGATGCCGGCAATGCTGACACCTCAGGGGACAGCCAGCCTGGAACAGGCGGAGAAGAGCAGACACAGCATGCAAGCGCACCGCTTATTCGCGATTTTGCGGAAAGGCTGGTGACCGAGCAGGGAAGCGAGGCGGACGAGGAAGCGATTGCAACTCCTCGCACGAAACCATCGGTTGAGCGCGAGATTACCTTTTCACTTGAGGGGGACGAAGAGATCTTTGGCACGCTGGAGGAGGAAGGGACGCAGCCGAGCGTTCCTTATGTGCTCCCCAGCATTCAGATGCTGACCCGACCAAAGGCGTACATTCCAGGCAAAGATGTCGATCATACGTCCAACGCGAACAAATTGGTGCAAACGCTCAAAAGCTTCGGGGTCAATGCCATCGTCTCCGAGGTTCACCGCGGTCCGGCCGTTACCCGTTATGAAGTGCAGCCTGCAACCGGGGTGAAGGTGAGCAGGATTGTCAGTCTGACAGACGATTTGGCGCTGGCGCTCGCTGCCAAGGACATTCGCATCGAAGCGCCTATTCCGGGAAAATCAGCGATCGGGATCGAAATCCCGAATTCCGAGGTTGCGGTTGTCTCGCTTCGAGAGGTGCTGGAATCGGCCTCTTACCAGGATGCCTCCGCGAAATTGACGGTTGCCCTCGGGCGCGATATATCTGGCGAGCCGATCGTTGCCGACCTGACGAAAATGCCGCATTTGCTCGTCGCAGGCGCTACGGGCAGCGGGAAGTCTGTATGTATCAACGGGTTGATCATGAGTATTTTATTCAAAGCAAGCCCGGACGAAGTAAAGCTGATGATGGTCGATCCCAAAATGGTCGAGCTAAACGTATACAACGGCATCCCGCATCTGTTGGCACCGGTAGTCACTGACCCGCGAAGAGCCTCGGTTGCGCTGAAAAAAGTCGTGGCTGAGATGGAGCGGCGGTACAATCTGTTCGCCAAGACAGGCAGCCGCAACATTGAGATGTACAACCAGCAGGCAGAAGGGGCTCCACTTCCTTACATTGTCGTGATCGTGGACGAGCTGGCAGACCTGATGATGGTCGCGCCCGGTGAGGTGGAGGATGCGATTTGCCGTCTCGCCCAGATGGCGCGTGCGGCGGGGATCCATCTGATCATCGCTACGCAGCGCCCGTCAGTAGATGTCATCACGGGATTGATCAAGGCGAATATCCCTTCCCGGATTGCCTTCGGCGTATCATCCATGGCCGATTCCCGAACCATTCTGGATATGGGCGGTGCGGAGAAGCTCCTCGGACGCGGAGACATGCTCTATTTGCCGATGGGCGCTTCCAAGCCGACCCGTGTACAGGGGGCCTATGTTTCTGACAAGGAAGTAGAGGAAGTAGTAACGTTTGTCAAGGAACAGCAAGAGGCACGCTACCAGGAAGACATGATTCCGGAAGAGACAACAGAAGACGCGCAGCCGGTAGTCGACGATGATATGTACGACCAGGCTGTCCAAGTCGTAGTAGAGGCCCAGACGGCATCGGCTTCGCTTCTGCAGCGCAGACTGCGGGTTGGGTATACACGTGCGGCCCGTTTGATTGACATGATGGAGGCACAAGGCGTCGTGGGGCCTTACGAGGGAAGCAAGCCGAGAGAAGTGCGTTTGCCAAGGCCCACTCCCGAGAGCAACATTTCCTAAAATGAACATGATTTTCATAAATGTACCTGCGGGGCGCAGAGACGAGACGATCGTCAGAAAACTGTCATCTAGTCAAAAAAATTGGCTTGCATGATATTCGCCCCTAGGGTACAATTTTTACGGGATTGAAGGAAATTGTTGTTATCCTCTCTTGATTTCAAGAGGTCTGACGTCCTACCTATTCGAATAGCTGAGGAAGCAGGAGTGGAGGAAGATGAGCATCAAGGGGAATTTCCGTTCGCTTTGTCTCTTGGTAATGGACAAGATCAAAAGCGACATCGATTCCGGGAAGCTAAAACCCGGTGAACGTCTACCTTCCGAAGCCGACCTTTCCAAGCAGTTGGGTGTGAGCCGAGCGACGCTGCGGGAAGCTCTTCGCTTGCTTGAAGAAGAGAAGATTGTCATTCGGAGACACGGTGTGGGGACCTTTATTAATTCTCGACCTGTTTTTTCAGGTGGAATTGGGGAACTCTTTAGTGTGACGGATGCAATCGAACGCCAAGGCTATGTTGCCGGCACAACCATTTTGCGTACAGCTTACGGCGAACCTGCGGAGGAAGAGCGGAAAAAGCTTTCTCTCAATCCGGGAGAGGGCGTTCTCATGGTAGAACGGATTCGCACGGCAGATGGGGAACCGGTGGTCTACTGTTTTGACCGCATACCCGCCCATTTGGTACCTGGAGGCTATACGGAGGGTGGAGAATCTATTTTCAAGTGGCTGGAGTCCGTGACCGGGATCCGCATCGCTTATGCGATTGCCGATATGGAACCGCTCGGACATTGCGAAAAGGTATCTCCCCTGTTGCAGTGCAACAAGGCGACGCCTCTCTTGCTCTTGAAACAGATTCACTACGACGAAAGTGAACGGCCTGTCTTGTATTCACACAATTACTTTCGGGCTGACAAATTTCACTTTCACGTTGTACGCAGACGGTTGTAACACGTGAGGGAAACCTCACTCAACAATTTCATCTCATTAAAAATAGGGGGTATTCTGACATGAAAAAGGTACTTTCTGTCCTGTCCGTGGCAACCCTTAGCCTGTCTTTGGTTTTGGCCGGCTGTGGAAGCAAACCAGAAGGACAACCAGGTGGTGCTAACCAAGGTGGAGCAGAAGGGGGAGCCCAAGGCGGAGCAGCGCCTACTGCACGCATCGGCATGGTTACCGACGTGGGCGGGGTAAACGACAACTCCTTTAACCAAAGTGCATGGGAAGGGCTGCAAAAACTGCAGAAGGACCTGAACCTGCCGCAGGACAACGTAAGCTACCTGCAATCCACCTCTGATGCTGACTACATCCCGAACTTGACTCAATTTGTAAAAGACAAGTGGGATCTGACTTGGGGTATCGGTTTCGTTATCGGTGACCACGTGAAGAAAGTAGCTACTGAAAACCCTGACAGCAAGCTCGCTATCATCGACGCAGAAGTAGACGCGCCAAACGTGGAATCCGTTCTGTTCAAAGAGCATGAAGGTTCCTTCCTGGCTGGTGTCGTAGCGGCGAAAATGTCCAAGAGCAAAAAAGTTGGTTTCGTGGGCGGTATGGAAATCCCAGTAATCAAGCGCTTTGAAGTTGGCTTTGAAGCTGGTGTAAAAGCAGCTGATCCAAGTGTTGAAGTAGTAAAAGTATACACGGGTGCATTTGACAAGCCTGACCTCGGTAAATCTACTGCATCCCAAATGTACGGCCAAGGCGTAGACATCATTTTCCACGCTTCCGGCGCAACTGGCGATGGCGTGTTCAACGAAGCAAAAGACCGCAAATCCAAAGGCGAAAATGTTTGGGTAATTGGTGTAGACAAAGACCAGTCCCTGACATTTGGTGATGAAGTAACGCTGACTTCCATGGTAAAACGCGTGGATGAAGCTGTTTACCGCGTATCCAAAGACGTGATCGACGGCAAATTTGAAGGCGGAAAAATCGTATGGCTCGGTCTGGCTGAAGACGGTGTAGGCCTGGCAGAAACCTCGAAGAAAAATGTGCCTGAAGACGTATTGAAGCTGGCAGATGAGTTCAAGCAAAAAATCGTTAAAGGCGAAATTACAGTACCAGAAAAGTAAGAAGACCTCTAAGACTGCACACGGACAAGGCTAGTTCGAGCGACTAGCCTTGTTCTTTACCTTCTACACTAGACCCACAAAAACGGGGGGAACATGGTTGAAACCTGTACAGACTGTTGTTGAAATGCGCGGTATCACAAAGCGCTTCCCCGGCATTATTGCCAATGACAACATCAACCTTGTTGTGAAAAAAGGGGAAATCCACGCCCTCCTGGGAGAGAATGGCGCTGGCAAGTCCACACTGATGAATGTTTTGTTCGGTTTGTATCAGCCTGAAGAGGGCGAAATCCTCATTAACGAGAAGCCGGTGAAAATCACCAGCCCCAGCGTAGCGAATGATCTTGGTATTGGAATGGTTCATCAGCATTTTATGCTCGTAGAAAAGTTTACGGTTACAGAAAACATTGTATTAGGAAATGAACCGAAATCCGGGTTACAGATAGATATGCAGAGTGCCATCAAAGCAGTCGAGAAGTTGTCCAATCAATACGGCTTGAAGGTGGATCCGCGAGCCAAAATTGAGGATATATCCGTGGGGATGCAACAGCGTGTAGAGATTTTGAAAACGCTTTACCGCGGCGCCGATATTCTGATCTTCGATGAGCCGACAGCTGTGTTAACCCCTCAAGAAATCGTGGAACTGATCGAGATTATGCACAACCTCGTCAAAGAAGGCAAAACGATTATCTTGATCACCCACAAGCTAAAAGAAATCATGGCTGTCTGTGATACGGTTACCATCATCCGCAGAGGAAAAGTCATCGATTCCGTAGGGGTAAAGGATACAAATCCGGATGACCTTGCGGCAAAAATGGTCGGTCGTGAAGTTAACTTCCGTGTCGATAAGAAGGAAGCAAATCCGAAAGAAGTCATTTTGTCTGTGGAAAATATTACGGCGATGGGCAACAGAGGCGTCAATGCGCTCAACAGCATCTCGCTGGAAGTAAGGAGCGGGGAGATCCTCGGCATCGCGGGTGTCGATGGCAACGGGCAAAGTGAACTTATCGAGGTATTGACAGGGCTGCGGAAAGCCTCCAGCGGACGTGTGCTGCTCAAAGGTCAAGATATAACGAACAAGACACCGCGCGTCATTTCGGAGTCGGGCTTGTCGCACATTCCCGAAGACCGCCACAAGCACGGTCTTGTCCTTGACTTCCCGATGAGTGAAAACATGGTGCTGGAAACGTATTTCCATCCAGAGTTCAATAAAAACGGCTTCCTGGACTACGCGGCAATAGACAAGCATGCGAGCAAACTGATCGAGGAGTTTGACGTGCGGACACCGAGTATTCACACCCCTGCACGGGCTCTTTCCGGGGGCAATCAGCAAAAAGCGATTATCGCCCGCGAAGTGAACAAGGATCCGGATCTGTTGATTGCAGCTCAGCCTACACGTGGTCTCGACGTTGGAGCCATCGAATTTATCCATAGACGTCTGATTGAACAGCGGGACAAAGGAAAGGCCGTCTTGTTGCTATCCCTGGAGCTTGACGAGATCATCAACGTTTCCGACCGGATCGCGGTCATTTACGAAGGGCAGATCGTCGGCATTGTTGATGCAAAACAGACGGACGAGCAAGAACTTGGCTTGATGATGTCTGGTGGAAAACGAATGCAAGGAGGCGGCAACGGTGAATAGAGTCATTGCCATCTTTACCAAGGAGTCGTTCCTCGTACCGGTTGCTGCCATTATTCTGGGCCTGTTGACGGGCGCTGTCGCCATGCTGGCAGGCGGTTTTAATCCAATTCAGGCATATGCGTCCCTGGTTGAAAAGGTATTTGGAAGCTCTTATAACTTTGGGGAAACGATTCGTCAGATTACCCCGCTGATCTTTACAGGTCTCTCCGTGGCATTTGCGTTCCGGACCGGTCTTTTCAATATCGGTGCCGAGGGGCAATTTATTATCGGGATGATCGCTTCTACGGCAGTAGGGATTTCTTTTGATCTTCCGGCGTATATTCATGCTCCGCTCGCAGTGATTGCAGGTGCTCTTGCCGGGGGACTGTGGGGCGCTATCGCGGGATGGCTCAAGGCTGCGCGAGGCGTAAACGAAGTGATCACGACAATCATGTTAAACTGGATTGCCTTGTACTTTGCCAACTACGTTGTCAAGGCGTTTTACCTTCAAGAAGGCCAGCAGCGCTCGGAAATGATCAAGGATTCGGCGTCTATCTCTTTTGCATGGCTTTCCCAGATGTTTGACAGTGCCCGCCTGCATTGGGGGACGTTGCTTGCGATTTTGGCCGCGGTATTCTTTTATATCCTTCTCTGGAAGACAAAGTCGGGCTTCGAGCTCCGCGCTGTAGGGTTAAACCCGCATGCTTCGGAATACGCGGGGATGAATGTGAACCGCAATGTGGTCAATGCCATGTTCGTCGGCGGCATGTTCGCAGGTATCGGCGGAGCGTGCGAGATTTTGGGCGTATTCCATTACCAATCGATTATGGCTGCACAGCCCGGATACGGCTTTGACGGTATTGCGGTAGCGCTGATCGGAGGAAACACCCCGCTTGGTGTCATTTTGGGGGCCATTCTGTTTGGAATGCTTACATTTGGAGCTGCCGGTATGAAATTCGGTGCAGGGGTACCGGTCGAGCTGATTCGGGTAGTAATCTCCTCTGTCATTTTCTTCGTTGCAGCGCATGGAATCGTCAAGTTTTTCATTAAGCCACTTTTACAGAAGAAGGAGGGTGGAAACTGATGGATTGGGGAGTGATTATCGGCAACCTTATTCATGATACCATCGTGTTTTCCACTGCCTTGATATTCGCCGCTCTGGGCGGTATGTATTCGGAGCGATCCGGCGTGGTGAACATCGCGCTGGAAGGGATGATGGTCATCGGCGCCTTTACCGGTGCAGTGTTTACTTTCTTTGCTCAGGATTCATTCGGCTCATTGGCTCCTTGGATCGGTTTGGTGGGAGCGTGCATTGCCGGAGCGCTATTCGCTACGCCGCACGCGGTCGCTTCTATCACGTTTAAAGCCGACCAGGTCGTCAGTGGTGTCGCCCTCAACTTTTTGGCAACAGGTCTGTCTGTCTACCTGACCAAGATCATTTTCAACGGTGCAGGACAAACGACGACATTGCAGCAAGTATTCAGCAAGTGGCACATCCCGGTGCTCAGCGACATTCCCATTTTGGGACATGCCATTTTCGAAGGCTACCCGACCAGTTATATTGCCTTCGCACTGGTTGCGCTTTCCTGGTATCTGCTGTTTAAAACGTCATTCGGGCTTCGCCTGCGGGCGGTCGGGGAACACCCGCGTGCTGCCGATACCGTTGGGATCAACGTAAAACGCATGCGTTACACGGCTGTTATGATCAGCGGCGCTTTGGCAGCTATGGGTGGAGCAACGATTGCGCTTACTACCACCAGCAACTTTTCTCACAATACCGTGTCCGGACAAGGCTTTATCGCCCTTGCCGCTCTCATTTTCGGGAAATGGCATCCTGCCGGCGCGATGGGGGCTGCCCTGTTCTTCGGGGTAGCGCAAGCGATCAAATCGCTGGTTCAAATTTTTGGTCTCACCAAATACGTCCCGACCGAAGTGATTTTCATGCTTCCATACATTCTCACCATCCTGGTGTTGGCTGGTGTGGTTGGACGCTCCAGCGCTCCTGCCGCATTGGGCAAAGTGTATGATACCGGATCTCGCTGATTAACATTTTTTGCGTCTGGAACCTGCTTTCTCCCCTGTGCGATAATGTGTACGAGTTTGAACGCATAGGGGGGAAAAAGATGACTCGCTGTGTACATACTAACAGCCCTCGTCTTATCAGCAGGCTTCTGGGCGCTTTTTTGCTTGTGACATCTTTCACGATAACCCACAGCATGGATGCTCATGCCCAGACATCACGCCCCGTCATCTCGATGATGATAGATGGCAAAGGGGTGCTCTCCGATGTACAGCCTCTTCATCAGAACGGACGCATTTTGGTTCCAATCCGCCTGCTTGCGGAGCACTCGGGCGCAGATGTTTCCTATGATCCGGATACACGCCAGGTGACCTTGCGGGATGGAGCCCATCAGGTGGCTGTGTTCCCTGAAAGCAGAGTGGGATATGTAAATGGAAGCCGCAAAAAGCTGGATACAGCACCCGTAGTCAGAAATAGAAGGACACTTGTACCGATTCGGTTTGTCAGTGAATCCTTGGGATACGAAGTGACGTGGGACCAACGGGCAAAAGTGGCGAAGATTTGGACAAAGCCAGTCGCCGAAAATGAAAGGAAGCGTTTGGAGCGAGGAAACCCGTATATCGTCCAGGCTGGAGATACCTTGGAGACGATCGCCAAGCGGCATGGTACAAGTGTTTCTGCAATTCAAGGCAACAATGCTGACGACGCCGGGTATCTGCTCACGGGTCAACTGCTGTTTTTGCCGGGTAACGCGAAAAAGGCAGTGAACCCTCTGTCTGCCGCGGTGGACCATTCTGTGCTGCTCTCGGAAAGATACGTCTTCCCATTTGACAGCAAAAGCGAGTATCAGCCATTTGGAGACAGCTTTGGCTTTGGGCGGGAGTGGACAGAATCAAACTCGGGAACAGTCCGCTCCCATGAAGGAATTGACATCATGGCACCACAGGGGACGCCTGTTTACAGCGTAGGAGACGGCGTGATCAATCGGATCGGCTGGAACACTTATGGCGGGTGGCGAGTCAACATCACCGATGAAAACGGGAAATACCGGATGTACTACGCCCATTTGACAGCCTATCCGCCTGATCTGAAAGTAGGTTCGACGGTCAGACCCGGGCAGTTGATTGGATTTGTCGGCACGACAGGCTATGGACCACCTGGGACAGATGGCATGTTTCCGTCTCACCTGCATTTCGGACTGTATCGGACTGCAGACGATCGGGCAATCAATCCGTACTACTACCTGCAATACTGGGAAAACAACAAGGTTGATTAGCAGCTGATTAGCAAAGGAAGCATTTGGGGCAGACTACCTGTATGGAAGGACTTCAACCATGAGGAAGAAGGAGGACACCATATGTGGACATGTCCCTACTGTGGCGGGAATCACGGCTTGCCTTTTCATGACGGTCAGCTGGACGGCATGCTTTGTCTGGAACCCGATTGCGGGCGATTTGCGGAAAGCGTTTCAGACCACGACGATCTCAGTGAATGGGACGCCACGGATTTTTAGTGCATGATTAGAGGGAGCGCGAATCGCTCCTTTTTTCTTTTCCTTTTTTTCGGTAAAGTGGAAGCATAAAGGAGGTAATCCGATGCAGATTGAATTGATCGAATTTTTAGACTTGATTCCGTACGGGATTGTTTTGGTTGATTGGGATGGAATGATTACCTTTGTCAACACGGCCGGTTCACAGCTTTTGGGACTGAAGAGAGAAGAGATTGTGGAGCGGCCGATCAGCAGTATTGCCCCCGGCTCTGATATGCTGCAGGTCATGAGCCAGGGACGACCCAGTTTACGCAGAGAGATTCGCTATGGCGAAAAGCTTTTTCTCGTTGACCGCCTCCCTTTCTCTGTTGCAGGAGAAGTGGTAGGTGGCATTTCCATTTTTCAGCCTCTGGGCCATATGGCAGACAGCCTCGGAAGGTGGACCGAACAAGAACGCGAGCTGCATCAGTTCAAAGAGCTGGTCGAGCAGCT
Organism: Brevibacillus sp. FSL K6-6036; assembly: GCF_037964015.1. NCBI lineage: Bacteria > Bacillati > Bacillota > Bacilli > Caryophanales > Paenibacillaceae > Brevibacillus > Brevibacillus sp. FSL K6-6036. The sequence goes on along the minus strand of NZ_CP150173.1, from coordinate 2,922,539 downwards.
ATATGACGGAATTGTCATGTGTGACAAAAGCGGGATCATTACGATGATCAATCAAAGCTACTGCGATTTTTTAGGCACGACGATTGAGGAGGCGATCGGACGCCATGTTACGGAAGTGATTGAAAATACGAGAATGCATCTCGTCATCAAGAGCGGCAAACCCGAGATAGACCAGCTAATGCGGATCGGTGACAGGGAGATCATCGTAAGCCGTATGCCGCTGAAGGAAGGGGAGGAGACGGTAGGCGCATTGGGCAAGGTCGTATTCAGCGATTTGCGCGAGCTGCGCAGTATCGTGGAACGCTACAACATCATGGAGCGAAAGCTGGACTTTTACCGTCAGGAGCTAAAGCGGATGATGGGAGCGAAATACTCGTTCGCCCATATTTTTGCCGAGCACCCCCTCATGAAAGAAGCCGTCCATCTGGCCAAACGGATCGCGCAAACGAAATCCTCGGTATTGATCCTCGGTGAGAGCGGGACCGGTAAGGAGCTGTTTGCTCATGCAATCCATGAAGAGAGCAGCAGGGCGGATGGAGCGTTCGTCCGGGTAAACTGTGCCGCCATCCCAAAGGATCTGATGGAAGCAGAGCTGTTCGGGTACGAAGACGGAGCGTTTACCGGAGCGAAAAAAGGAGGAAAGCCCGGCAAGATTGAGCTGGCAAACAACGGGACGCTGTTTCTCGATGAGATCGGGGACATGCCTTTGGATATGCAGGCGAAGCTGCTTCGCGTCCTGCAAGAAAAGGAAGTGGAGCGGATCGGAGCGACCAGACCGGTCAGCGTGGATATTCGCGTCATCGCGGCCACCCATCGTCCTTTGGAGAAATTGATTCGGGAAGGCAGCTTTCGCGAGGATTTGTATTATCGACTGAATGTCTTCACGATTAACCTGCCGCCTCTCCGGGTGCTCGGACTCTCCATCATTGCGCTGGCCCATGAGCTGATCAAAAAGCTGAACAACGAGCTGTATACCGATGTGACAGGCATCAGCCGGCAGGTGCAGGAGATTTTTTTGGCGCATCGTTGGCCGGGCAACATGCGGGAAATGAACAATGTGCTGGAGAGGGCCGTACAGTTGGCGGAACAGGGTGAGCTGGATGTAGAGCATCTGCCGCCTTATTTGCTGGACAAACAGGTGACTGTTGACAGTGAAAATGCTTCGTTTGACCTTGAGGCGGAATTGGCCAAGACGGAAAGACGCGTACTCGAAGCTGCACTGGCTCACTGCGGCGGAAACAAAGTCCAGGCAGCCCAACTGCTAGGCATACATAGGGCAAGCTTGTACCGGAAGCTGGAAAAGCACCGGATACCCAACGAATGATCGTCGCAAAAACGCAACATGTCGCAAAGTTGAATCAAGAATGTGTCGCAAAAATGAAACATTCAGATTCAAGAAAGCGATCAATTCTGCTCCTTTCCACTTGGCACAAAGGTTGCAAATATTCTGAATTGAAAACGGTTACAAGTGTGGAAGGAGGACCTATGCTAACAAATCTGAAACTCGACAAAGTCGCTTTGATTACAGGGGGGGCAAGCGGGATCGGGCTGTCGATCGCAGAAAAAATGTATGCCGCGGGGTGTCAGATCGCCATCGCTGACATCGACGAAAAGAAGGCGCGGTCTGCTGTTGACTCCATGGAAGCGAGGGACAGCCAAAAGAAAATCGCCATTCAGGCGGATTTGTCAAACTTCGCTTCGATCCGCGAGATGGTTGCTGTTTGCCAAAAAGAGCTTGGCGCTGTCGACATCCTCGTGAACAATGCCGGCTTCCAGCATGTTTCTCCGATTGAGACGTATGATCCTGCGACGTTTCAAAAAATGATTGAGGTCATGCTGGTAGGACCATTCGTGGCGACACAAGCCGTTTTTGCCCAGATGAAACAGCGGGGCTGGGGCAGAATCATCAACATTTCCTCGATCAATGGCAAAATCGGTGCTCCGTTTAAAGCCGGTTATTGTTCTGCAAAACACGGGATTATCGGACTGACGAGAGTGACGGCGATGGAAGCGGCAGACTCAGGTGTGACCTGTAACGCCATTTGCCCCGGGTATGTGGATACGCCGCTCGTCCGCAATCAATTGGCTGATCTCGCAAAAAGCTACCAGGTACCAGAAGAAGAAGTGCTCGAAGAGGTGATTCTCAGAAACGTGCCCCAGCACCGCTTGCTGGAGGCGGGGGAAATTGGCGAATTTGCGGTATTTCTCGCATCTGACCAAGCTGCGGCAATCACCGGTCAGGCCATCAATATCTCGGGCGGATATGTCATGCACTAATAATTTTGGGTAAGAGGGGGACTGGCAGCAGTGAAAAAGACAAGATGGTGGTTTACGTTGGCGATGGTACTTGCCGTGGGGGCAGCGGGATGCGGACCGCAGCTGGACCAATCTTCAGGCGGTCAATCCGGCGGGCAGACGCAGGCGGGAGCAGCACCCGGCAGCCAGAGCTCCGGGGGAGAGTTCAACGTCGGATTGGCGATTTCGCTCAGCGGCGGAACGGCCAAGTTCGGGGAAGCGGTCAAGCGGGCTGCCCAAATGGCGGTCGACGAGTTTAACGAAGCGGGCGGAGCTGATGGCAAGAAAGCGAAGCTGATCGTGTACGATGACGAGGCCAAACCCGAGAAATCGGTTGAGATCGTTCAGAGATTGATACAGCAGGACAAAGTGGTCGGCTTTGTCGGGCCTGCCAACTCCGGAAATGCAAAAGCCCACATCAAGTTTGCTCAGGAAGCCGGGGTGCCGGAGATCATCCCGGTCGCGACGGGAACGACCATTACCCAGACCTATGAAAAGGAGGACAAGAACTACATCTTTCGGGTAGCGCCCTATGACAAGGGGCAGGTAGAAACCATCCTGAAGTGGGTCGTGGAAGAGAAAAAATTGACCAAGATCGGTCTGCTGCATGATACGACCGGTTACGGGCAGGGCGGCAAGACGGACGTGGAAGGCGTGCTGAAAGACAAATACAACATGACTTTGACCGCAACCGAGTCGTTCCAGGTAAACGATACGAACATGGAGGCGCAGTTGAGCAAAATGCGCGATGCACAGGTTGAAGTCGTGATCTTTTACGGTCTTGCCCCGGAGGCGGCTCAATATTTGAAATCCCGGCAAAAGCTGAACTACTATCCGCTGACGGTCGCGTCCTGGGCGATGGGGGACCCGACAGTGAAAGAGCTGGTGGGAGATCTGGTCAACAAGGACGTTTACATGGTTCAGTCCTTTACGATCGATCAAAGCGCTGAATCAAAAGCATTTCACGACAAGGTGGTAGCCAAATACGGCGAAGACATCTTCCCGATCGCATCGGCTCAAGGGTACGATTGCATGCAACTGATCCTGCAGGCCGTCAAGAAAGCGGGAACAGACCCGAAGGCGATACGGGACGCTATCGAAAATATGACCGGCTTTACCGGCATCACGGCGATTGGGGAACAGCCGTTTACAAAAGAGAATCACGAAGCGTTGACCAGCTCCAATATGTTTTTGGCGACCTATAGGGATGGCGTAATCGTCAAGCCTTAGCGCTTCGAAGTTCTCTTGACGACTTCGTGGCACGGAAGATCTGGAGAGGAGGTAGTGTTATTGCTGCAAGCCATCGTGAGCGGATTGATTCTGGGGAGCATTTACGCGATTATTGCCCAAGGCTATTACATTACGTTTGTGACCACCCGGACGATGAACTTCGGCCAGGGAGACTTTCTGATGCTGGGCGCTTTGGTGGGATTGACAACATTGGGTACGGTGACTTCTGCAGGAATGAACCTGTTTGTATCAGTTCTCGTCACGATGGTGGTCGTGGCAGCGGCTATGGCCATGCTTGGCTGGGGGCTGGAGAGGGGAACGATTCGGCCCCTCGGCCACGTTTTGTCCGTGGGCTGGATTCTCAGTACGGTTGCCGTTTCCTTGATGATTCGCAATATTGCGATGCTGATCTGGGGGAGAAATGTGATCCCGTTTCCGTCCCCTTTTGGAAATGAGGTCTACCGATTTGGTTCCGTGGGCATCACCAAGCACGAGATCTTTGTCGCGATCTGTGCCATCGTCATCATGGCCTGCCTGTTTTTCTTCCTGAACCGATCGCTGCTCGGAAAGGCTCTCGCTGCTGTCGCTTTCAACCCGGATGCTGCGTCGCTGATGGGCATTAACCCAAGGCGGATGGCGGTACTCGCCTTTGCTCTCTCGTCAGCGTTGGCCGGCGTCGGCGGCATCCTGGTCGGACCGATCACCAATACCGCGTTTTTCATGGGAGCAACACTCGGTTTAAAGGCTTTTGCTGCTGCCATTATCGGGGGATTGACCAATCCGCTCGGAATTTTGATCGGCGGACTGCTGCTCGGGGTCATCGAGCAGGTATTCTCTCTCTACAGTTCTGCCTACAAGGATGCCAGCGCGTTTTTGCTGATCCTGATCGTCCTTATTTTTATGCCCCAAGGATTGCTCGGAAAGAAAGTAAAGGAGAAGTTTTGATATGAAAAAGTGGCTCCTTTATCTCTTGATAGCGCTTGCCTTGTACTTCTTTCCCTGGCTGTTTCCCAGCTCGTATTACGTGCATATGGCCCAAGGCTTCCTCTACACCTATATTGTCGTAGCCGGACTCAATCTGCTTGTCGGCTTGTCTGGCCAGCTTTCATTGGGGCATGCCGGATTTTATGCCATAGGCGCCTATGTCACCGGCCTTTGCACTGTAGCCGGGGTGCCGTTTCTTCTCAGCTTGCTGCTAGGGGTCCTGATTTGTGCCGGAGCGGGCGGACTCGTGGCAATGCTGTCGCTCCGGGCCAAAGGGCCGTATCTTGCAATGGTGACGATCGCCTTTGGTTTGCTCGTGGAGATTGTAGCCAATCGCTGGGTAGAAGTGACGGGTGGACCGGCAGGCTTGTATTTGCCGGAAGCAAAGCTGTTTGGACTTGGTCTTGGAACGGTGTCTTACTACTGGTTCATTGCTGTCATAGCGCTTGTCGTCACCGTTTTGATCGACAATCTCTTTACCTCTCGATATGGCAGAACATTCCGGGCGATGGGGAACAGTGAAGTAGCTGCGGCCACAGCAGGCGTACACGTCCGCAACTGGAAGGTGCTGGCGTTTGCAATCAGCGCCTGCACGGCCGGTCTCGGAGGAGCGCTGTTTGCGTTTCAAAATGCGTATTTCAACAGCGATACCTTCACCTTCGACAAATCGATTCTGTTTCTTGTCGGCGTCATTGTCGGCGGTGCCGGTACGAGACTGGGACCGCTGGTCGGGACGATTGTCATTTTCCTCCTGCCGCAATGGGTGCAAAGCTTGTACAATTACCACCTGCTGATATTCGGCGGAATTCTGCTGCTTAGTCTGATCGCCCTGCCTGAGGGGATCGTCGGGGGGATCCAGCGCATCTTCAAACAAAGGAACCAATATTCCGGCACACCTTCGCTACCTGCTCCTGATTCGGATGGGCCGAGCCAGATGGGCAGCCGGGACGGAGCCGATTTAAACGTACAGGCAGCGGTCATGGAGTTTGACGGATTTCGGGCGGTGGATGCCATCGATCTGCAGATAAAAGGCTCGGAGGTAAGAGGGCTGATCGGGCCGAACGGGTCGGGCAAAAGTACGACTGTCAACATGCTCTCCGGCGTCTATGTCCCAACCAAAGGGAAGCTGTCGTGGAAGGGTGTGGACGTAACCAGCTTTCCGCCTCATCGGATGGCTGCCGCCGGGATTACCCGAACGTTTCAAAATCTGCAGCTTTTCCACGAATTGACCGTACTGGAAAACGTGATGCTCGGCTTCCATCTCCACTACCGGAAGGGCTTTGCCGCCAATATCCTGCATACGCCCGGCTTTTTGAGAGAAGAAAGCCATTTCCGGGCGGAAGCGATGCGTCTGCTTCAATTTGTCGGCCTGGCCGAAAAAGCGGGCGAGCAGGCGGCAGTGCTCTCCTACGGTCAGCAGCGCTTGTTCGAAATCGCCCGTGCACTCGCCACCAAGCCCGATCTTTTGATCCTCGATGAACCTGCGGCAGGAGCCAGTCTGTATGAGGTGGACAATATCGTTCGGGTCATCCGCAAAGTGAAGGACTCGGGGATTGCCATTTTGCTGGTGGAGCACCATATGGAAATCGTCATGAACGTCTGCGATACAATCACCGTGCTGGACTTTGGGAAAAAGATTGCCGAGGGCGATCCCGCTTTCATCAAGAACCATCCACAAGTCATCGAAGCCTATCTGGGCGGGGAGGAGGTGACGAAGCTTGTTGTCGGTTAATAACGTTCGGGTTCATTACGGGATGGCCGAAGCACTGCGTGGGGTCAATCTCCAGGTCGCGAAAGGGGAGGTCGTCGCTCTGATCGGGCGCAACGGCGCGGGCAAGACAACGCTGTTAAAAGCGATTACGGGACTGGTAAAACTGCGAGAAGGGGAGATTCATTTCCAAGGAAAGCGGATATCCGGCATGCCTGCTCATGAGATCATGCGTCTCGGCATCGGCCATGTACCGCAGGGGAGGCAAGTATTCGGAGACCAGACGGTGGAGGATAATCTCATTCTGGGGGCGTACACAAAGATCAAACAGCAGCCACGTCAGGTTCGCGAGTGGCTGGAGCGGGAATACACCCGTTTTCCAAGACTGAAGGAACGCGCGAAGCAAATGGCCGGGACCTTGTCCGGGGGAGAGCAGCAAATGCTGGCGCTGTCCCGTGCGCTGATGTCGGATCCCGAGCTGCTCGTCCTGGATGAACCGTCAATGGGGCTGTCGCCCTTATACGTGAAGCTCATATTGGATACGGTGACACAGCTTCGCAGCGAAGGCAAAACGATCCTTTTGGTAGAACAGCTGGCTGCCGCTGCCTTGGCCATTTCAGACCGGGCCTATGTCCTCTCCTCCGGCCAGGTGGAAATGAGCGGAGCTGCCGACGAGCTTTTGCATGACGAAAAAGTCGTACGCACCTATCTCGGCGCATAATGTAAGAAAAGCAGCAAAAGGCGGATTGTGTAAATGCCGCTTTTTGCAGGGCAAACCGCCCGGCCGTAGCTCCTGCTATTGCCGGGTGGGTTATTTTCAGGGAGTGATCTTTGCTGAACCCCCTTCCAATTGGTTACAATAGAGGGGAGTAAGTCGACGGAGAAGGGAGTTTGGCCATGAGCGAAAGCGTAAAGGAAATTTCATTTCATACCACTGCTTTGAACGGTATAAACGTACATATCATGCCTACAGCCAAATTTAAGACAACGACAATCGTGACCATGATCGAACAAGAGCTTTCAGAGGAAACCGTCACGAAGACGGCTCTGCTGGCGATGGTGATGAAGCGGGCAACAGCCCGATTTCCGGAGACCAAGCAGCTTCGTGAGCATCTGGATTTTCTTTACGGAGCGATCTTTGATGTGGACGTTGTGAAAAAAGGCGAGCGGCAAATCCTCCAGATCTACATGGAGGTCCCAAACGAGAAGTACCTGTCCCAGGAAAACGCTCTTTTGGAAAGCGCGATCCGCTTTGTGGGCGACGTGCTGAGCCGTCCCTATCTGGAAGGGAATGCATTCGCAGAAAAATACGTTGCACAGGAAAAAGAGACGCTGCGCAAGCGGATCGAAAGCCTGATCGACGACAAGATGAAATACGCCAACCAGCGCGTGACGGAAGAGATGTGCCAAGGCGAGCCGTTTGCTCTCCTGGCCCAAGGGCGGACGAAGGATCTTGCCGGCATCAGCGGCGAAAGCTTGTACGCCCATTTTCAAGAGCTGATGAGCCACAGTCCGATCGACATTTTTGTAGTCGGAGACGTGGAGCAAAAAGAGGTTGAGGCGGCAATCGGCAAATTCGTTCAGCTTGACCGCAAGGATGTCAAGCAAATCGGGCCGACCAAAGCAAAAAAACAGGTTGCCGATGAGCGTGTCGTGATCGACAGGCTGGAAGTAAATCAGGCCAAGCTGAACATTGGCTGCCGTACCCAGATCAGCTATGCGGATGAAGACTACCCGGCGCTGCTTGTGTACAACGGCGTATTGGGCGGCTTCCCGCACTCCAAGCTGTTTGTCAATGTGCGCGAAAAGGCGAGCCTCGCTTATTACGCGGTCTCCAGACTGGAGAGCCACAAGGGTATCATGATGATGATGTCCGGGATCGATGTGAAAAACTTCGACCGGGCTGTCACGATTATCAAGGAACAACTGGAGAGCATGAAGCAGGGAAATGTCGGTCAGGAGGAGCTTGAGCAGACGAAGGCGACACTCTCCAACCAATTTCGCGAGCTTCTGGACAGTGCCCGGATGATGATCGACTTTGCCTATAACGGCGTGATTAGCGGACGCAAGCGGCATCTGGAGGAGCTGCTCGCCCAGATCAACGGGATCACCGTCGAGGATTTGAAGCGGGTAGCGGCACAGGTGGCCATTGACACGATATACTTGCTGCGGGACAAGAAGGGAGATGCCTGATATGCAGACGACCGTATTTGAACAGCTGAATGAGACTGTCTACGAGGAAAAGCTACCAAACGGACTGGCTGTCTATCTGGTGCCCAAGCAGGGATTCAGCAAGACCTACGCTGTATTTACGACTCGTTACGGCTCGATTGACAGTCACTTTCGCTTGAAAAACGGCGAAGAAGTGCATGTTCCAGACGGGATTGCCCACTTTCTGGAGCACAAGATGTTTGAGAAGAAAGACATGGATGTCATGCATGAGTTCAGTAGAAATGGTGCCTCGTGCAACGCATTTACCAGCTTCAACCGGACCGCGTACCTGTTTTCTTGCACGGAAAACCTTGACCGCAATCTCAATCTGCTGCTTGATTACGTGCAAGAGCCGTATTTTACCGAGGCCAGCGTAGAAAAAGAAAAGGGCATCATCGGTCAGGAAATTACGATGTACGACGACAATCCGGATTGGAAAGTGTACATGAACCTGTTGAAAGCCATGTACCAGAAGTTCCCGATCAACATTGAAATTGCCGGGACTATCGAATCCATTTCCCATATCACCAAGGATACGTTGTATCAATGCTATGAAACGTTCTACCATCCTGCGAACATGGTGCTGCTGGTAGTCGGTTCCTTTGATCCGGAAACCGTGATGAAATGGGTGCGCGACAACCAGGCAGCGAAAGAATTTCCGCCAACGCCGGTCATCGAGCGCTTGTTTCCGCAGGAGCCGTCTGCGGTCGCCAAAGAGCGCATAGAATTTCAGTTGCCGGTAGGCTTGCCCAAATGCCTGATCGGCTATAAGGAAAAAGCAGACGGTCTGACGGGAGAGGCCTTGTTAAAGCGCGACCTGACCACTAAACTGGTATTGGACATCGCGTTCGGCACCAGTTCTTCGCTCTACCAAAAATGGTACAACGAGGGGCTGATTACGGAGAGCTTTGATTTCGACTACAGCGGAGAAAAGGAGTACGGCTACTCCATTATGGGAGGAGATACGCCTGATCCCGACAAGCTCGTGGCACAGATCAAAGAGGGAATTCGCCAATTGCAGCAGGCTGGAATCAACCAGGAAGACTTTGAACGGGCGAAACGGAAAAAAATCGGGCTGTTCCTCCGTTCGCTCAACTCGGTTGAATTTATTGCCAACCAGTTTACCAGCTACAAGTTCAACGGGAACGAGCTGTTCTCCGTGGTGCCGACGCTTGAGTCGATCACCCGCGAAGACGTAGAAGCGCGCATGAAGGAGCATTTTGTTCCCGAGCAAATGGCTGTCTCGATTGTTCGTTCCGCTTCGCCACAGGAGTAGTGAAGGTTTATGTACAGTACGCCGCCATGGGCATTGGTTACGGGAGCCTCCGGCGAGATCGGGCAGGCGATCAGCCTGGCTCTCGCCGAAAGAGGCATCCCGCTTTACCTGCATTATCATCAGTCGCCGCACAAGGTAGAGCCGATCCTTCAGGCTTGCCATGAAAAAGGGGTCCCGGCCTACGCCTTTCAGGCTGATTTGCGTCATACTGACCAGATCGCCGGGATGTTCGCAGCAATGATCACCCCACCGCTGCTCATCGTCAACAATGCATCGGTCGATCACGTAGGCCTTTTTGCTGACGTGTCGCCCATGCAGTTCGATGACTTGATCGCGACCAACGTACGGTCCGCATTTTTTGTGACCCAGGCTGCACTGCCCGCTATGCTTCGCGAGCGCTTTGGTCGGATTGTCAACATCTCCTCCATCTGGGGGATGACGGGAGCGTCCTGCGAGGTGCTTTACTCGCTTGGCAAGGGAGCGGTCAACTCCTTTACGAAGGCGCTGGCCAAGGAGCTCGCGCCAAACGGCATTACCGTAAACGCGGTTGCCCCCGGTGCCATACAGGGCGGCATGATGAACCGGTTTTCACCCGAGGAAGTGAGTATGCTTGCAAGCGAGATTCCGGCCGGACGTCTGGGCACGCCAGAGGAAGTTGCGGCCGTCGCAAGGTTTTTGCTTTCTGCGGAAGCCGGTTACGTGACCGGGCAGATCATCAGTCCGAACGGCGGTTGGTACGCGTAGAAAATCGTGCATATTTTTCCCTGCTTGTTGGAACTCTACCAATGTAACGGTCGCATAGGGGACCGCAATGCATAGGAGGAGGGAAAATACATGTCAGTTCTTGACAATTTTCGCGATTGGAAAGCGTTTCTCGGCGAGCGGGTTGAGCAGGCGAAGCAAGCGGGGATGGAGAGCGACACGCTGCAAAATGTAGCCTATCAAATCGGGGGCTACCTGGCTGAGCAGGTCGATCCGAAAAACGATCAGGAACGCCTGCTGAAGCAGCTCTGGGACGCCGGCGACGAAGAGCAGCAGAAGGCGCTCGCTTCTCTGATGGTCAAGCTGGTCCAAGATCCAAACAATGTAAATCGCGGCAATTAAATAGGGTCGTAATGAATCACAAATCCCCGTCTTTTGGGGATTTTTCTTTTCCGTCCATTGTCGATTATTCGGAACGTGTTATACTACTTAGGAAGAGAAATTTGGGTGTCGGAGAGGATCGGGCATGGAAGCGCAAAAAGAGTGGTACATGGAATACGAAATTTCAAAAAATCGCCCCGGTTTATTGGGAGATGTCGCATCCATTTTGGGGATGCTCGGGATCAACATCGTGACGATCAACGGTGTTGACGATATGCGAAGGGGAATGCTGCTCACGACGGATGATGACGAGAAAATGGAAGTTCTGCGCAATGTTATCCAAAAGATGGACAAGATAACGATAACGCGGTTGCGTCCACCCACGATGCTCGACCGGTTGGCGGTTCGGCACGGCCGTTATATCGAGCGTGACAGCGAAGATAAAAAGACATTTCGTTTCGTGCGGGATGAGCTGGGCTTGCTCGTCGATTTCATGGCAGAGATTTTGAAGCGGGAAGGACATCAGCTCATCGGAATCCGGGGAATGCCTCGCGTAGGCAAGACGGAATCGATGATTGCCGCCAGTGTTTCTGCCAACAAGCGATGGACCTTTCTTTCCTCAACCCTGCTCAGACAGACGGTCCGCAGCTCGCTTGCCATTGATGAGATGTCCGCTGATCATGTATATTTGATTGACGGGATTGTTTCCACCATGCGTGCGACAGAGAAGCATCATTCTCTCCTGCGGGAAGTCATGAGCTTTCCGGCAGCCAAAATTATCGAACATCCCGATGTCTTCGTGCGGGAGTCGGAGTACGAACTGTCAGAGTTCCATTACATTATCGAGCTGCGGCAGCACCCTGATGAGGAAATTACATACGAACTGATCAACAACCGCGGATTCGACAATTTTGACATGACATAAGATGAAGGAGGGTAAGCTGTGTCTGAGCTAGGTCAAGTACTAAAAGAGGCCCGCGAAGAAAAAGGAATTACGCTCGACGACATTCAGCGGATCACAAAAATTCAACGGCGTTACTTAGAAGCCATTGAAAGGGGCCATTTGCACGTACTGCCCGGCCACTTTTACGCGCGCGCGTTCATCAAGAGCTATGCGGAAGCTGTTGGGCTAGATCCAAACCATATCATGAGCCATTTCCAGTCGGACCTGCCAGCCCAACCTCCACAGGAACAATTGGAACGGCTCCGCCGGCGGCGAGTCGCTACAACAAGCAATCCGCTTCAAGCAGGCAAGTGGGTTACCAAGACGCTGCTGGTGCTCTTTGTAGGGCTGATCATCGGGGTTATTTACGTAGCTGCTGTCAATAGCGACGGGTTTTCGACGCAGCCGGTTCCCGGAGGCAATTTGAATCCAGGGGCAGAGGTTGTAGGACCGGGCCAGGCAGGAAATCCGACACCAGTGCCACAAGTGCCACAGGCGCAAACCCCCAATCCGCCTGCTGTAACGCCGGAAACAACGCCGGATAACGGTTCGACAGCACCGGTTGTTCCGGAGGAGGTGCCGCAGTCGGTACTGACGTTTGAATCCCAGCAAGGTTCTCTGTACAAGTACACCCTGACTGGCGGCGACAAAATCAAAGTAAAAATAAAAGCGGTTGGAGAAAACTGCTGGTATGGCGCGGCGGAGGCGAAGACGACGAAATTCCCGAAACAGGGTACGCTGACCAAGGATCAGGAAGTTGAGATCGAGCTGGGAAAAACAGCGTATATACGTCTTGGCAAACCGGGTGCAGTGCAAGTGACCGTCAACGGAACGGCATTGGATACATCAAAACTGAAGTTCATGCCATCCAACGTAAGCATCACTTTGGGGCAGCCAGTCACTGAGTAGGCAAGCATTTTGCTTGCCTTTTGTGCGTTCTTCAACTTTGACACTCCGTTGTAGCTTATATTATACTGTATAGGTGTAATCTGGGCTGGTGTGACCAATTGGAGGAAATGAAGGATGACAGAGAAGGTAGGCTCACGAGAAAAAGTTGCGATCGTAACATTGGGCTGTGAAAAAAATCTGGTCGATTCGGATATGATGGCCCATTTGATAGATGAGAAAGGCTACGAACTGGTCGACAATCCTGATGAAGCGACTGTCGTCATCGTCAATACCTGCGGTTTTATTGATGCTGCCAAGGAAGAATCGGTCAACAAGATTCTCGATATGGCCGAGCTGAAAGACTCCGGAAAGCTGAAATCGCTGGTAGTGGCAGGCTGTCTCACGCAACGATACAAAGAGGATATCCTGAACGAGATTCCCGAGGTGGACGGAATTGTCGGTACGGGCGACTTCATGTCGATCACCGGCATTATCGAGGAATCACTTGCAGGAAAACGTCCGGTCTATGTGGGCAATCCCATTTTTACGTACGAGGAAGTAGTCAAGCGGAAAGTAAAAGCAGGCACCTACTCCGCTTATGTGAAAATTGCCGAGGGCTGCGACAACGCCTGTACGTTTTGCAGCATTCCGATCATGCGCGGAGGATTTCGCAGCCGCACGATCGAATCCATTGTGGAAGAAGCAAGGCATCTGGCCGAACAGGGCATTGTCGAAATCAGTCTGATTGCGCAAGACTCAACCAATTACGGAACCGATATTTACGACGGAAAACACATGCTTCCCGAGCTGCTGAACCGCCTGGCAGAGGTGGAAGGGATAGAGTGGCTGAGGCTTCACTACGCTTATCCGGGCTTCTTTACGGACGAGCTGATTGACGTTTTCGCCTCCAACCCGAAAGTATGTAAATACGTGGATATGCCCCTGCAGCATTCCGAGGACCATGTCCTTAAAAAAATGCGCCGCCCAGGACGCCAGCGGGATACACGTGAACTGGTGGCCAAGATCCGGGCTCAGGTGCCGGATGTGGCTCTCCGTACATCTCTGATCGTCGGTTTTCCGGGTGAGACCGAAGAGGATTTCGAGCGGCTTTGCGAGTTCATAAAGGACGTGAAATTCGATCGGTTGGGTGTGTTTACTTACTCCAATGAGGACGATACACCAGCAGCACGGCTTCCTGACCATGTCGATGAAGAAACAAAGGAAAAGCGAGCAAACATTCTGATGGAGATCCAGCGGGAGATTGCCGCTGAGCGGAACGGACGTTTTGTCGGTCGCGAACTGGATGTTTTGATCGAACGTTACGAAGGGCGCAATGACATTTTCGTCGGTCGCACCCAGTACGATGCACCGGAAATTGACGGTGAAGTGTTTGTTTCCGGCTACAAAGGCGAGCTGGGCAAGATCGTGAAAGTAAAGATTACGCACTCCTACGAATATGACTTGGCCGGGGAGGTAGTCTAGGTGAATCTCGCCAACCGCATCACCCTTGCCAGGATTTTCCTGGTGCCCGTAGTCATGTTTTTTCTGCTGGTGCGTTACAATATCGGGAGTTTTACCATCGGCAGCCTGACGATGACCTACAACGAGCTGATTGCGGCATTGGTTTTTATCCTAGCGGCCAGTACGGATGGTCTAGACGGCTACATCGCCCGTAAAAGAAAAATCGTTACCAATTTGGGGAAGTTTCTCGACCCGCTGGCTGACAAATTGCTGATCTCTGCGGCCTTGATTTCTCTCGTGGAAATGCAAAGGCTGGAGGCATGGATTGCGATTATCATCATCAGCCGGGAGTTTGCTGTTACCGGTTTGCGTCTCGTCGCAGCGGCAGAGGGACAGGTAATTGCAGCCAGCGCCTTGGGCAAAATAAAAACGTGGATTCAGATCGTGGCGATCACGGCCGTGATTATCCGCAACTTCCCGTTTGCTATTTTTGGGATTCCATTTGATACAGTAGCGATCTGGGCCATGGTAGTGATCACTCTATACTCGGGCTATGACTACTTCGCCAAGAATCGCAACGTAATCCAATACTCGTAAGAAAACGGGTATTGGACTCTTTTTTCAATCCTCAAAGAGAATGGATGAGGGGCATGAAAGCGGAGATTATTGCTGTTGGAACAGAGCTTTTACTGGGGCAGATCGCCAATACCAATGCGCAGTTTTTGTCGCAAAAATTGGCGGAGATCGGCGTAGGAGTCTATTTCCATACGGTTGTGGGCGACAACACCGAGCGGCTGATGCAGGTCATCAAGCAAGCTTCTGTCCGCTCCGACCTGATTATTTTTACCGGCGGTCTGGGCCCGACTCAGGACGATTTGACCAAGGAAACGGTCGCGGCACATATTGACGCCGGACTTGTGACTGATCCTGTGGCGATGGAACGCATTGAATCGTTTTTTCACCAGCGCGGCATTGTCATGACAGAAAACAATCGCAAGCAGGCGCTCGTTTTTGACCGCGGGCAGGTGTTTCCGAACGACACGGGGATGGCGCCGGGGATGGCAGCAGAGCACAATGGCCGTACATTTGTACTTTTGCCGGGGCCGCCGAGCGAACTGTACCCGATGGCCGATCGGTACGTCATGCCTTATTTGATCGGCTTGCTGCCGGAGCAGCAGGTGGTTCACTCCCATGTCCTGCGTTTTTACGGGATTGGCGAATCCGCGTTGGAAGAACAGCTGCTCGATCTGATTGAAAGCCAGGAGAATCCGACGATTGCCCCTTATGCCAAAGAGTTTGAGGTTACACTGCGGATTACGGCACGGGCAAAAACGGTGGCCGAAGCAGAGAAGCTGATCGAGCCGGTCGAGCGGGAGATTTACAGACGTTTGGGCGAATTTATCTATGCCAAAGGGGAAACCTCTCTCCACGAGGTCCTTGTAGAAGAGTTGAAACAAAACGGGAAGACCATCGCATGCGCCGAGAGCTGCACAGGCGGCAAAGTCGCCTCGCTAGTTACCTCCGTTCCCGGCAGTTCAACAGTCATGCGCGGGGGAATCGTATGCTATACGAACGATGCCAAGCGCGAGCTGGTCGATGTTCCCCAAGCTGTACTCGACACTGACGGAGCGGTAAGTGAGCAAACAGCAAGGCTGCTTGCCGAAAACGTGCGTCAAAAACTGCGCGCGACCTGCGGCATTTCGGTAACCGGTGTTGCCGGTCCGGCCCCTTCAGAGGGCAAACCCGTGGGACTTGTTTACATTGGAGTGGCAATAGATGGACTGCCGACTGTTGTCAAAGAGCTCCGACTTGCCGGCAGAAGACACGCTATCGTGGGACGTGCTGCCAAATTTGCTTTATTCTACGCGCTTCAGCGACTAAAGAAAGGTGAACGTATATGACGATTTTTTCTGATTTTCCTTTACATAAATCAATTGTGCAAGCCATCTATGACATGGGCTTCGAGGAGCCGTCACCGATTCAGGCGGCGTGCATCCCGAAAGTGCTTGAGGGCGGAGACCTGATCGGTCAAGCCCAGACGGGTACGGGAAAAACAGCAGCATTCGGGATTCCGCTCGTGGAAAAAGTGACGCAAGGCAACAGAGTGCAGGCCATTGTATTGACGCCGACGCGCGAATTGGCCATTCAGGTAGCAGGCGAACTGATGCGAATTGCCAAGTACAAAAAAATCCGCACCCTGCCGATCTACGGAGGACAATCGATCGGCCACCAAATCCGTGCGCTTCGTCAAGGCGTGCAAGTGGTCGTGGGGACTCCGGGACGCGTGCTCGACCACCTGCGCCGAAAAACGCTCAGACTGGAAAATGTACATACACTCGTACTGGACGAAGCAGACGAAATGCTCGACATGGGCTTCGTGGATGACATCGAAACGATTATCAACCACCTCCCGGAAGAGAGACAAACCTTGCTCTTCTCCGCAACCATGCCTCCTGAGATCAAACGCCTCGCCAGCCGGTACATGAAGAAGCCGGAAACGATTGCAGTGAGCCGCGAGGAAGTGACCGCTCCCCTGATTGAACAGGTCTACTACAAGGTTTTTGACCGCAACAAGGTAGAGAGCCTTTGCCGCATTCTGGACAGCGAAGACGTCGAGCTTGGAATCATTTTCTGCCGGACGAAAAGAGGCGTAGACGAGCTGACAGAGGTGCTCCAGACACGCGGATATTTGGCGGACGGATTGCACGGGGACCTCTCTCAGGCGCAGCGGGACAAAGTAATGAATGCGTTCCGTGAAGGCTCGATCGAGTTCTTGATCGCAACTGATGTAGCTGCCCGCGGGATCGACGTCGGAAATGTCTCTCACGTCATCAACTACGACATTCCGCAGGACTCCGAGAGCTATGTCCACCGGATTGGACGCACGGGCCGCGCCGGACGCAAAGGTATCGCCATGACGCTGGTGACCCCTCGCGAAATGAGACAAATGATGTTTATCCAGAAACAGACGAAAGCGCAGATCATCTCCCGCAATGTTCCGTCCCTGGAGGAAGTGGCGGAGCGCAAGCAGGAGCAGCTAAGAGAGCAACTGATCTCGCTTCTGGAAAACGATACGATCGCCGAAATGTACGCGAAGGTCGCAGAATCGCTGACGGAACAGTATCCTCCTGAAAAGGTGGCAGCCGCAGCCCTGCATCTCGCCTTCCACAGTGAAATTGGCGAAACGGAAGAGGCTGAAGCCTACAACTTTGGTGAAACCGGCGCAGCAAAAGGCATGGTTCGTTTCTTCCTGAATGTAGGGCGCAACGCGAATGTTCGCCCGCAAGATTTGGTTCGTGAAATCTCCGAGTCTGTCGGCATCCCCGGCAAGGCTGTCGGCCGCATCGACATTTTCGAAAACTTCACGTTTGTCGAGGTGCCTGAGGAAGTGGCGCCGTTTGTATACGAGTCGCTGCGCCAGACGCGGATAAACGGCAAGCGGATCAACCTGGAGCCTGCAAAGCCGCGCGGCAAGCGCTCCTGATCCTTCTGCAAGGCTGGAAAAAACCACCGAGCCCCGCATTTCGGGCAGGTGGTTTTTCTATGCGAATATTTGTTCGCAAAAAATACTTGGCAAACCCTTCTGTCTCGATGTATGATGAAGACAAGAAGATAACAGTAACGATTTGGAAAGGGAGTGTCGTATTTGTCAGACCGCCGCGCCGCTTTAGAAAGTGCATTGCGTCAAATAGAAAAACAATTTGGTAAGGGTTCCATCATGAAGCTGGGGGATATGGCGAACGTTCAAGTTTCCACCGTATCCACTGGCGCTCTAGCCATTGATATTGCTCTCGGTGTGGGAGGATTCCCGCGTGGCCGAATTATTGAAATTTATGGACCGGAATCTTCCGGTAAAACGACTGTCGCCCTTCATGCGATTGCAGAAGTACAGCGTCAGGGAGGACAGGCAGCATTTATCGATGCGGAGCACGCACTCGATCCTGTTTACGCCGCCAAGCTGGGCGTCAACATCGAGGAACTGCTGCTGTCCCAGCCGGATACTGGCGAGCAGGCTCTGGAAATCGCGGAAGCGCTGGTTCGTTCAGGCGCGGTAGACATCATTGTCGTCGACTCCGTTGCGGCACTCGTACCGAAGGCTGAGATTGAAGGGGAGATGGGCGATTCGCACGTCGGTTTGCAGGCCCGTCTGATGTCGCAAGCTCTGCGCAAGCTCTCCGGTGCCATCAACAAGTCCAAGACGATTGCGATCTTTATTAACCAGCTGCGTGAAAAAGTAGGGGTTATGTTCGGAAACCCTGAAACAACGCCTGGTGGACGAGCTCTGAAGTTCTATGCCAGCGTTCGCCTGGATGTCCGCAAGGCTGAATCGATCAAAGTAGGCAATGACGTGATCGGCTCCAAAACCAAGGTGAAGGTCGTCAAGAACAAGGTAGCGCCGCCGTTTAAGACTGCGGAAGTGGACATTATGTACGGCGAAGGGATTTCCAAGGAAGGAAGCATTCTTGATATCGGTGCCGAAATCGACGTGGTGCAAAAGAGCGGAGCATGGTATTCTTTCAATGATGAGCGTTTGGGCCAAGGCCGTGAAAATGCCAAGATCTACTTAAAGGAAAATCCGGCAATCGCAGCCCAAATCGAGGCCAAGGTACGTGAATACTACAGCCTGAACCCAGGTTCCATCCCGGCAACCGAACCGGTCGTCGATCCTGAGCAAGATGAGGAACCGATGTTCGATCTGGAGTAAACTGAAAATGTGGCAGCCTGTCGCTCTAGACAGGCTGTTCCTGTTTTGTGAGAGGGGAGAAGCCGATGAAGAGCGGCAAGATCACCGCTGTTCACCGCGATATAAAAAATAAGCATCGCTATCATTTTTATATCGGTGATGAACTGGTTTTCTCGGTCCACGAAGATATATTGGTAAAGTATCAGCTTGCCAAAGGCGTAGAAGTAGACGATGGGTTTGTGCGGGAAATCCTTTTGGCTGAGGAAGAGCACAGAGCATTTTTGCTTGCCCTGCGCTATTTGGGGATCAGACCGCGTACTTCCCAGCAGGTAGTCTCCTACCTGCAAGAGAAAGGGTATCCGCTGGAAGTGGCGGAAACTATTGTGAATCGATGCAAGCAAATGGGATATATCGATGATCAGGCCTTTGCGAGGCAATGGGTAAATGAACGGCTGCGGTTAAAGCCGAGAAGTCCGATGATGCTGAGGATGGAGCTGAAACAGCGGGGGATCGACAAGGAGACAGCCGAAGGAGCGATGAGCACAGTCACCAGAGACGATGAGCTTGGTGCCGCACGTGCACTGGTTCAAAAGAAACTGCGCCGCTTCGAAGGGGAATTAGATCGAAACGACGAGCAAAAAATTCTGGCCATGCTGTACAGGAAGGGATTCTCGCAATCAGTCATTCAGGAGATTCGCCGAGAGCTGAGAGAGCACGGTGCGGACTAGAATGGCTCCATTTGCATGTTCTTGACAATTCTTGTTCACAAATAATAAAATAGATATGTATTTACTAGCTGTATCATACCTTTTCGCTGATTTGATCGCTCGTACCCAGTGAACAACTGAAGAACCGTACGGGATGTACGGATTCAGCGGACCGAGTAAAATCGGTCCTGTTTTTTAGCTTTTCGTAAGAGCGATAGAACAGCAGTACGCCGTGAATAACGAATGCTTGGAAAGCGGGGAGATGTCTTACCACAAGGAGGTGAAACAAGAAAGCCTATGAGTGCCATTTTTGAAAACTCCATAGTTATGATGATTGTGCTTGTTGCCGTGCTGCTTGTCGGACTTGCCATTGGCTACTTCGTACGCAAATCCATCGCGGAGGCAAAAATCTCCAGCGCTGAGGAAGCGGCACGACAGATCGTGGAAGAAGCCAAACGGGACGCGGAAGCCGTCAAGAAGGAAAAGGTGCTGGAAGCGAAGGATGAAGTATTCAAACTTCGTTCCGAAGCAGAGACGGAACTGCGCGAGCGGCGCAACGAGATCCAGCGCCAGGAACGCCGCATTCTGCAAAAGGAAGAGGCGTTGGATCGCAAAATGGAACAGCTGGAGCGCAAGGAAGAAGAATTGGCCGAACGCGACAGAACCATTGCGGACATGCAAAGCAAGGTGGAGCACTTATATAAAGAGCAGGTTTCAGAGCTGGAGCGCATCTCCGGTTTGACGCAAGAAGAAGCGAAAACCATCATTCTGACTGAGGTAGAGCACACGGTTCGCCACGAGATGGCCGTCATGATCAAAGAGATCGAGACCCAAGCCAAAGAGGAAGCCGACAAACGCGCTCGCGAAATCATCACAACGTCGATTCAACGTTGTGCTGCAGATCATGTGGCGGAAACAACCGTTTCGGTCGTCACGTTGCCGAACGATGAAATGAAAGGGCGAATTATCGGTCGAGAAGGACGAAACATTCGCGCGTTGGAGACACTTACCGGGATTGATCTTATCATCGACGATACTCCAGAAGCCGTTATTTTGTCAGGGTTTGACCCGATTCGCCGGGAGATTGCGAAAACCGCTCTGGACAAGCTTGTTGCTGACGGACGTATCCATCCGGCTCGTATCGAGGAAATGGTTGAAAAGGCTCGTCGGGAAGTGGATGAGAGAATTCGTGAGTACGGAGAACAGGCTACTTTTGAAACAGGTGTTCACGGCCTCCATCCAGATCTGATCAAAATCTTGGGACGCCTGCGTTACCGGACCAGCTATGGTCAAAACGTGTTGAAGCACTCGATGGAAGTTGCTCATCTCGCCGGTTTGATGGCAGCGGAATTGAAAGAGGACGTGAAGCTTGCAAAACGGGCAGGCCTTTTGCACGATATCGGAAAAGCAATCGACCACGAAGTGGAAGGTTCCCACGTGGAAATTGGCGTCGAGCTGGCCAAGAAGTACAACGAACATCCTGTGGTTATCAACAGTATTGCATCTCACCACGGAGACACGGAACCAACTTCTGTTATCGCCATGCTGGTTGGAGCCGCGGATGCTCTGTCGGCCGCACGACCAGGTGCGCGCCGCGAAACGCTGGAAACCTATATCAAGCGTCTGGAAAAGCTGGAGGAGATCTCCGAGTCGTTCGATGGCGTGGAAAAATCTTACGCCATTCAGGCTGGACGCGAGATTCGCGTCATGGTGCAGCCTGAGAAAATCGACGATGCCGAAGCAACTCGTCTGGCACGTGAGATTACGAAGCGAATTGAAAATGAACTTGACTATCCAGGTCACATCAAGGTTACCGTTATTCGTGAGACCAGGGCAGTCGAGTATGCAAAGTAAAGTGGCAGATGCCACTTTACTTTTTTTTATCGTCGCTGTGGGGAATGAGCGGAGTCATAGTTGCTGCCCTTTTTCGAGCGAATAAAATGCTTCTTCATCACAAAAGAGCCAGCAGCGGCGCGTCAAAAGCTTCGATGGCCGAAATGTTTACGACCGTGCAAACCCGTTGCGGAAGTGCCGGCGCCAAGAGAAGGGCCGCTTTTTTTTCTGCGAGCAAGAAATGCTATACTAGTACTTGAGGTGAAGGCGAAATGAAACTGCTGTTTATTGGAGACATCATGGGATCTCCTGGACGAGACATCGTCAAAACGTATCTTCCATTATTGAAAAGAAAGTACCAACCCGCTTTTGTGGTTGTAAACGGAGAGAACTCTGCTCACGGAAGAGGGATAACAGAGAAAATTGCCAAGGAGCTGTTTGGCTTAGGCGTCCATGCCATTACAATGGGAAACCACACTTGGGATAACAAAGAAATATTCGACTACATCGACGGTGAGCCTCGCCTGATCCGTCCCGCCAATTTCCCGCAGGGAGCTCCGGGCAACGGGATTACGTATATCAAGCAATCAGAAGGAGAGCTGGCGGTCATCAATCTGCAGGGCCGGACTTTTCTGCCGCCGCTGGACTGTCCGTTTCAAACGGCGGATCAGCTTGTAGAGCAGGCGCGAAAGCGTACCAAATACATCTTTGTCGATTTTCATGCGGAGGCAACCTCAGAGAAACAAGCGCTAGCTTGGTATCTGGACGGCCGGGTTACCGCGGTAGTCGGCACGCATACCCATGTGCAGACAGCGGACGAGCGGGTTCTCCCGCAGGGTACAGGCTTTTTGTGTGACGTCGGGATGTGCGGTCCGATGAACGGTATTTTGGGTATGGATCGCGAGGCCGTCATCAGAAAGTTCATGACCCAGCTTCCTGCGAGATTCGAGGTAGCCGGGGAACCGGCCCAACTGAACGCTGTGCTCATAACCATCGACAAAGCAACAGGGAATGCGAAGAAACTAGAGAGAATCCGAATTGACGCCGACCATCCATTTATGGAATAATAAGAATAAGATTTGAATTTTTTGAATCTTTCATGTGCAGTTGCAGGAATTTTTAGGGGTTATGCGAATATCATTCTAATGATGAGAGGATTCCTATCAGACGGGAGGTTCAAAAGGATGGAAGTATTAAAAGTTTCAGCAAAGTCTAACCCCAACTCCGTTGCTGGTGCCCTAGCAGGTGTGCTTCGCGAACGCGGGGCGGCTGAGATTCAAGCCATTGGCGCCGGGGCACTTAATCAAGCTGTAAAAGCAGTAGCAATCGCACGAGGGTTCGTAGCGCCGAGTGGTGTTGACCTCATTTGCATTCCAGCCTTTACCGACATCGTGATTGATGGAGAAGAGCGCACAGCAATCAAGCTGATCGTAGAACCCAGATAATTCCTAACTGAACATGCTTTGGACTGCCTGTTTGTTCGTAGAATGAACAGGTTTTTTTCATGTATACGAAAGCAGGGCAGGTATGGTACGGTTTGATTTGAGAGTGATGCATGTCAGAGAGCTTCTATAGATATGGAGGGGTGGCTGTGGGGATTTTTGATGCCCATTGCGACGTGTTGTCCAAGCTGTGGGAGAGACCGGAGCTTGATTTTTACCAGGGGCATGAGGAGCTGCAGGCAGGTTTCCCTGACCTCCAAAAAGGGAATGTGGATATACAAGTGCTCGCTTGCTACGTGCCGCAGCATGTTCCGTTCGGAAGGCGCTTTCAGGCCGTGCTGGAGATGCTTGACCTGTTTCATGAGCGCGTGGCGAGTGAACAGTTCCGTCCAATTCTAAGCAACGCTGATTTGGAGGAATGTGTATTAAAGGGAACCAAAGGGGCTATTCTGTTTGTAGAAGGGGCGCATGCACTGGAAGAAAGCCTGGTTCAACTGAGAACTTGGCACCGTCTGGGTTTGCGAGGCATGACCTTGACCTGGAATCACGGAAATGCCGTGGCGTCAGGCTGCCAGGAACCGAATCCGGGAGGCTTGACAATGTTCGGCAGAAAGGTGATTGCGGAAATGAATCGCCTGGGGATGGTGATCGATCTCTCACATGTGGCCGAGCCCGGTTTCTGGGATACACTGGAGCTGTCGAAAGATCCGGTCATCGCTTCCCATTCCAATACCCGCAGCATATGTGATCATCCGCGCAACCTGACCGATGAGCAGATCAAAGCGCTCATTGCCAATAAAGGCGTGATGGGCCTGACCTTTGTAGACTTCTTTGTCACCTCGGAAAAGAGAACGGTCTGGATCGACGACCTGCTTCGTCACTTGGATCATGTTTGCGCTTTGGGAGGAGTCGACCATGTTGCTTTCGGCTCCGATTTTGACGGCATCACGACAACCTTTGGAGACCTTGCCAGAGCGGGCGATTACCACAATCTGGTGAATGCGCTCCAGAAGCGTTATAAAGAGGCGGAAGTACAGAAATTTATGCGTGAAAACTGGTTGCGTGTTTTCCGAAACGTGCTACAATAGTCATTGAGAACATTAATGTACCAAGTTCAACGTTTTATTCAGGTCAAAGTTAAGTTGAGTAAAAGCACTTGCTTTTTTGCATGGCTCGGACTACAATTGGTACAGTCTATGCACAATTTTGTCACATCTTATCGGAACCTGTCGTGTAAGGTGGGGCAGCTTTTTCTCACAGTCACTGAAAGGGTGGAATCTGAATGATTAGTCAACTTTCCTGGAAAGTTGGAGGACAGCAAGGGGAGGGTATCGAGAGTACTGGTGAAATCTTCTCGATGGCCATGAATCGGATGGGCTACCATCTGTACAGCTATCGCCACTTCTCTTCCCGTATTAAGGGTGGACACACCAACAACAAAATTCGTGTGAGCACCAAGCCTATGCGCGCAATCTCCGACGATCTGGACATCCTCGTTGCTTTCGACCAGGAGACCATTGATTTTAACGCTCACGAGCTGCGCGAAGGCGGTATCATCATTGCGGACGCGAAATTTAACCCGAAGCTGCCGGAAGGTCTGAAAGAAGTTCGCTTCTTTACCGTTCCTTTGTCCGAGATTGCAGACGAACTGGGTACGTCCCTGATGAAAAACATGGTGTCCATTGGTGCTTCCAGCGCGATCCTCGGCATTCCGGCGGAAAGCTACCGTAACATTGTTGAAGATATGTTCCTCCGCAAAGGCGAAAAAGTAGTCGAAAAGAACATGGAGGCTATTCGCCGCGGATTTGACTTTGTCAACGAATTGACGGGTGGACAACTCCCTGAATTCCAACTGGAGAAGGCTGAAGGTCAAAAACAATTGTTCTTGATCGGAAACGACGCGATTGCCCTCGGTGCAGTAGCCGCAGGCTGCCGTTTCATGCCTGCATACCCGATTACTCCGGCTTCCGAAATTATGGAATATCTGATCAAAAAGCTGCCGAAGTTTGGCGGTACTGTTATTCAGACTGAGGACGAAATCGCTGCCATTACAATGGCTATCGGCGCTAACTTCGGTGGCGTTCGCGCGATGACTGCTTCTGCAGGTCCTGGTCTGTCCCTGATGATGGAAGCAATCGGTCTGGCAGGTATTACAGAGACACCGGTTGTGATCGTGGATACACAACGCGGCGGCCCATCTACAGGTATGCCTACCAAGCAAGAACAATCCGATGTAAACGCAATGATCTACGGTACTCACGGCGATATTCCGAAAGTCGTTATCGCGCCGAGCACGGTTGAAGAGTGCTTCTATGACACTGTGGAAGCGTTTAACATCGCGGAAGAATATCAGCTCCCAGTCATTCTCATGACCGACCTGACACTCTCTTTGGGTAAACAAACCGTTGACCCATTTGACTATAGCAAGGTTGAGATCCGCCGCGGAAAACTGCTGGCTGGACAAGAACTGCCTGAAAAAGAGCAGAACGACCTGTTCAAGCGTTATGAAGTAACGGAAGACGGCGTTTCCCCGCGTGTTATTCCGGGACAAAAATACGGCTTGCACCACGTTACAGGCGTTGAGCATGACCAGACGGGTCGTCCATCTGAGAACGCAGCTAACCGTGTCGCTCAAATGGATAAGCGCATGCGCAAACTGGAAGGCGTGCTGAAAACCTTCAAAAACCCAGTCGTATTCGATGCGAAGCACGAAGAGGCTGATGTATTGATCGTAGGAATCAACTCCACGATCGGTACGATCCAGGAAGCAAAAGCTCGTCTCGAAAACGAAGGCGTAAAAGTAAACCATGCACAAATCCGTTTGATTCATCCATTCCCGGCTGAACAACTGAAAGCGCATGTTGAAAAAGCAAAACAAGTGATCGTAGTTGAACATAACGCACAAGCGCAAGTAACCAATCTGCTCAAACAGCACGTCGGACACGCTGAAAAGATCCAATCCGTGCTGAAATACGACGGAAACCCGTTCTTGCCGAAGGAAATCTATAGCGAAGTTAAGGGGCTGATTAAACATGGCGACTTTGAAAGAGTTTCGCAATAACGTAAAGCCAAACTGGTGCCCGGGCTGTGGAGACTTCTCCGTACAGGCATCGATTCAACGCGCTGCTGCTAACGTAGGTCTCGAACCTGAACAATTGGCAGTCGTATCCGGTATCGGGTGCTCCGGACGTATTTCCGGTTACATCAATTGCTACGGCTTCCACGGCGTGCACGGTCGTGCACTTCCAATCGCGCAAGGTCTGAAAATGGCGAACCGCGAGCTGACTGTTATCGCTGCCGGCGGTGACGGTGACGGTTTCGCGATCGGTATGGGCCACACTGTTCATGCGATCCGCCGCAATATGAACATCACCTATATCGTAATGGACAACCAAATCTACGGTTTGACAAAAGGTCAAACGTCTCCACGTTCCGCGACCGGTTTCGTAACCAAGTCGACTCCGGCTGGTTCGATTGAATCTGCCATTTCTCCAGTTGAATTGGCTCTGTCTGTCGGCGCTACCTTTGTAGCCCAATCCTTCTCCAGCGACCTGAAAGGGTTGACTGAACTGATCGAAATGGGTATCAAGCATGAGGGCTTCTCTCTGATCAACGTATTCAGTCCTTGTGTAACCTACAACAAGGTAAACACCTATGACTGGTTCAAAGAAAACATTGTGCCGGTAGACACCATCGAAGGCTATGATCCGCATGACCGCATCAAAGCGATGGCTACTTCCATGCAGTACAAAGGCCTGTTGACCGGTCTGATCTACCAAAACACAGAACAAAAAGCTTACGAGCAGCTGGTAACCGGATTTAAAGAAGAATCCTTGGCTGGTCAAGATATTCGCATGAGCGAAGAAGACTTTGCGAAACTGGTAGCTGAATTCGCGTAAGCATGCATATTCGCACCTTTTGATGAAAAGCATGAGAAAAACCTCTCCGGGTGATGGAGAGGTTTTTTTGATGGCTGCGGAGTGCTCTTCCAGAATGCGTCACGATGTCGGTTTCCCGCGGATTTGCTGGATAAACAGCATCAGGAGGAACAAGATTACGAGTTGTCCAAACATGGGATAAAGAAGACGAAGCAAGGGACCAAAACCGATGAAGCTGATGGCGTATCCGACCAGCAGGATGCCTGCTACAATCGTATAGCGGCGTAGGCCTGTTGCCTTCTTGATCTGTTCGGAGAGGCCGAAAACATTTGCGACGAGCGTTGAGAATATTTCCGTGTAGACCAAAATCGAGAAGAAAAACGGAATCCCTTTGCCGAGGCCCTGCAGCAGAGCGATCATGGGCATCTCTGCGTGGCCGATCGCCGGCATGCGAACGGACATCGAAGCATAGGCCAACAGCAAAAGAATGCCAATGCCCAAACCGCCCAGTATGCCTCCCCATATCAGTGGCCTCTCGCTAAAGCTGTGACGACCGATTGGAACGAGCACAGCTTGTGTCAGCGAGATATTTAAGGCAACATAGTAGAGAGGGGAGCTCAGCCAGGCCCAAGGCTTGACGGCTTCGATCAGGGGCTCGTCATCCAGCCAAGGCCGGGAATATAGAAATACGAGCAGGGTAAAGCCGATCAAAAGGGGGACGAACAAGCTGTTGACGGAATGAATGGCAAACAAGCCTTTTCGTGCCACCAAAAAAATCAGGATCATGCTTACCCAAATCCCGAGCTGCGGAGATAATTGGAAAGACTCCAGGAAGACAGCTCCAGTTGCAGCCAGCATCACTGAGGTTGTTCCAAACAACACAGTCAAGAGCAGCATGTTGAAGATAGTACCGACGGGTCGTCCAAACAAATAGGTACTCAGGTCCTGGTAAGAATCGGCCTGAATCCGATAGGATAGCACCATGACCCGGATTCCGCCCCAGATAAACAAGCCGGTGGCAAGCAGAATGCCTACCAGCCCCTGGGAGCCATACTGAACAAAAAACTCAACAATTTCTTTGCCGGAAGCAAAGCCTGCTCCCACCACCGTACCGATATACGTAAAGGCAATTTGCAGTGCGGCCTTCCAAGAACGCTGCATGACAAACCTCCTGTCCCACTTACTTCATCCTATGAGAGAGGAAGCGATGAATATGCTCCTTACTGTCCTGGGGTTTCAGTCCCCTTATCCGGGCCCTGCCGGAGCGACTCCCGGCTACCTGATTCAGACCGCATATACCAACCTTCTGCTCGATTGCGGGAGTGGTGTATTAGCTCAGCTTACCCGTCATCTGCCGGTTTACGATCTGGATGCGCTCATCCTTTCCCATTATCACCATGATCACGTAGCCGATGTCGGCGTATTGCAGTACGGCCTCATGGTCCATCAATTATTTGGCCAGCGGGACCAAGAGTCTCCGCTGCCGATTTACGCTCCGGGCAAACCTGCTGAAAAAACGGCGGAACTGGTGTACCGCGATGCGACTCGTTTTTACCCGGTAGATGAAACGACAACTTTGACGATCGGGGATATCCGCGTCTCATTCCTCCGCACCGATCATGGAGATGGCGACCCTTGCCATGCAATCCGATTGGAATCGTCGGGAAAAACGATTGTATATGGAGCAGACAGCGGTCCGGGAACGGATTGGACACCGTTCGCCAGCCAGGCCGATTTGTTTATTTGCGAGGGTACTTATCTGGAGCGAAACAAGCCTGCACGCCCAAATGGACATCTGAGCGTTGGGCAGGCGGCGGAATGGGCGGAGCGACTGCGCTGCGGCTCCCTTCTCATCACTCATCTGTTTCACGAGTACACAGAAGAGGAAGTGCGGCAAGAAGCGAAAGCGTACCAGAGCGGCACTTGTTATGTAGCAAAAATCGGTTTGCAGATAGATCTATCGCTATAGAAAGAGAGGAGAGAAGCAAGATGTTTCCCAATGTCTTGGAAGTAGCACGAACATTAATACGGGAGAGAGTTGTTGCCGGGGAAACGGTGATCGACGCAACGATGGGAAACGGGAACGACACCCTGTTCCTTGCTCGTCATGTGGGTGAAACCGGCAAGGTAATCGCTTATGATATCCAACCCCAAGCCATGGAGAAAACAAAAGAACGCCTCGAGCGAGAGGGAGTCCTCGAACGGGTCGAGATGAAATTAGCGAGCCACGAGGAGATGACGCAGCTGACGGGGCCGGTCGGGGCGATTATGTTCAACCTGGGGTATTTGCCAGGGGGAAACAAAGAGATCACGACCCAGGCAGCGACTACGATCCGGGCGATCGAAGCGGGTCTGTCCCTTTTGAAGCCCGGCGGAATTATGACCGTCATGGTTTATTGGGGGCATCCGGCTGGCTCCGCTGAAAAGGAAGCGGTGCAGTTATATTGCTCGCAACTCAGCCAATTGGAATTTTTGGTGCTCCAATACCAGTATCTCAATCAGCAGAACCAGGCCCCTTTTTTGCTGGCGATAGAACGAAGAGAAATGTGAGGAGCGTTTTGCCATTTACGGAGGCCTGATTTTTGTATTTCGCAGCTTTGGACTGGCGGCAGAGATTTTTTCTTTCCCGGGCAAGCGCATGTTCCGACAACCTTAAAAAAGAATGCAAAAGGGTGTCGAAGGAGCAAACAAACATGTTCGGGAAAATAGGCACGCCCTTCCCGGGTCATATACATACCCTATGATGAGGAATGCATCAAGGGGGCAAAACTCCGTGAATAAAGTCGGAATCATGCTGGATTGGAACATCATCCAACACGGCATCAACGGCAAAAAATCGTATGAACGACTGCCTTATTATGTGGAAATCGGGAGAGAATTAGGTCTTGAGCCAGTCTTTTTTCATCCTCGCCATGTCTTGTCGAACGGAAAGGTGAAAGGCTATTTTTGGAATGGGAGCCGCTTGGTTCCGAGAGTGGTTCCTGTGCCGCGGGTTATCCATAACCGCGTGTTGACAGGAGACCTGAAAGCCCGTCAAGTAATCAGAAGCCTGAGCAAGACACAGCTCGTTTTTAACGGTTTGGTCGTCAGAGACAAGCGGAAAGTCCATCAAATGCTTTGGAAAAACCCGCAAGTGCGCAGCTATTTGCCCCATACGGTCCCTTATTCAAGAGACAACCTGCGTCATTTCCTCGACCGCTATCGAATCGTCTATGTGAAGCCATCGATTGGTTCGGTAGGAATCGGTGTGGTTCGCATCGAGCGAGAGGGGGACCATTACCATTTCATCTCTTCACAGTATCGAAAAGTATTATCTCGGCAAGGTCTGATTGTGGAGCTTGCCAGGTGGATCGGAAACAAACGGTACTTGATCCAGCAAGGTATCCCTCTGGCCCGGTATGAAGGCAAAACATTTGACATACGGGTCTCCGTGCAAAAAAACCGGGAGCAGAAGTGGTCTGTAAGCGGAATGGTTGCGAAAGTGGCCAATCAAAAGAACAAGCTGAGCAATTTGGCCCGCGGAGGTCGAGCTTTCCCTCTGGAGACCGTTTTGAGAGAGAGTTTTTCTCCTGAGCAGCAGAAGGAAATCATCGAAAGGATCGGGCTTGCAGCGATACAGTTGGCCAGGCAGTATGAAAGCTACTACCCTTCGCTTGCCGATTTGGGAATGGACATGGGGATTGATGGGAAAGGGAACCCCTATCTCATCGAGATCAATATTCGAGATCAGCGCTACTCCTTTTATAGCGCGGGGGAAATGGCAATGTTTAAGCAGACCTATCGCCATCCCCTTGAATACGCCAGCTCCCTGATGAGAGGGATGGTTCCGTCTATCAGAAAAAGCAGCCAGTAAAAAAAGCAGACCTGTTTGCCGAAAGGCCAGGCCTGCTTTTTTCTTTTAGCAAAAATGAGGGACACTATGTAGCATCAGATGGAGTGGCCTGATTTTCTGCCGCCGGGTAAGGAAGTTGGCGGAAATGGCGATATGCCACTGCCAGGATGGATTTTCGCGTCAGGATGCCCTGGAAAACCCCTTCTTCGTCCTCAATACATATAAATGGATGGTTGATCGACATTTCCAACGCTTTCAAAAACTCCTCCGAATTCTTCATCCGGGCAATTTTGGTCGTCATCACCTCATCGACTGTATAATCATCCATTTTTTCATATTCAAATCGTTCCAAGCCCAAGATTTTGTTTAAAATATTCGTTGTGCTGACCTGACCGTGCAGGCGATAGGAGTGATCCAATACGGGAATTGCCGAATAGCCAGACTTGATGAGTACGAGCAGGGCATGTTCCAAAGAATTCCCCAGTTGTACGTGAGCTACTTTTGTCGACGCAATTACGAGATCTTTTATTTTTGTATGGAGCAGTTGCCAGTCCGGATTCAAACAACGTCCACCACCTTTCTCTACATTGGCGAACCTGATTCGCCTTATGTGGTTCACCTCTATGATACCGTATGGAGAGAGGGAAGGGTAGGGCTGCGTGCAAACAAAACAAAGATGCCCGGCAAAACAGCCGGGCAAATATCGAGGTGTGGAACAAACGTCCCTTACCCTGTAGTATGCAGGATCGCAGGGCTATTTACACTAGGATTTTGTAGGAAAACAGGCGTAACTTTTTTACCGGTTCAATCGTCTTACTGATGGATCCCCTTTTGCTAGGAGCTGTGTTGCCATGCGAAAAACAATTTGGGGGGCTGTTGCCCTGTTCATGATCTTATCTGCAGGAGCCGGTTTTTTTGTGGGCAGACAGTTATCTTTGCACGGCTCAGGATTTGATCGCGCCCAAATGTCTGAAGTCCCCGACTGGCTCGTGGAGGATTTGCGCAAAGAGCTGGATGAAAGCGTGCGCAATCTGGTTGTTCCTGCCCAAATTACAGTTGTCCCTATAGGGATAAGAAAAATAGACGCATCTATAAAGCCCTCTTCGGCGACTGAGGGTACGCCGGATGCTCCTGATCTGCTCGCGGCTGTAAAACTGCCAGAGGGACTAGGGGCGACAATCCTGTACGAACGCCGAAATGGTGACTATGAAGCTGTATTCAGCAAGCAGGAGAGCGTATACAGCTATCAGGTTGTCGGGGAGAATTACTTGGTTCTGACGACAGACATCTCCGCTGTGCAAGGAGATGAGCGTGCCTTATACGTGATTCATAAGACGCCCGAAGGTTATCATGAGGCCTGGAGCGGTATCGCCCACCGCCGCAATCAACAAGAGACGATGGATGTGCTCGATGCCACCGTAAAGCTGGACCCAGAGGGAAAAACCATGGTTTATTTCAGTTTGGAACGCACTTTGGACCAGACGGGAGTCGCTTTGATGGAGAAGAGCTCCTACCAGCTTCTGCGTTACAATGAACGGACCCATCGCTTTGAAAAGTGAAAGGCGCCTAAGTTGTTTAGGCGCCATGTGTGTTTATTTGTACCCGTCTACGGCTCTTGCGTTTTGGCCTTTGGTTCCAGAAGGAAATCAGGGTGTGCTCATACAGGAAAATACACAATGGCGGGGTAATTACAAACATTGCCGCCATTAAGACCGGAGTTGACCAATTCAGCCGGAAGATGACGTAGCTCTCCAGCAGGAATAGGATCAGCGGATGCACAAGGTAGATGGCCATATTATACCTCGCCCATTTGGACAGCCATTCGCTGAGCGCCGGTAGTTTGCCAAGATACCGGGAGAGCGGATAAAAACTGACCAGGAAGCTCGTCGTATAGATCAAGTAAATCGGATCAAAAATATTCAGGCTCTGTTCATAACTGATGTGGTTGTTCAAATAGCGGTACGCGATCCAAACGCCCAGACTGATTGTCAAGATCCATGCTGGCAGCTTGATGCGATCTGTCCAGAGCCGCCATTTATCCACATGAAGTCCGGCATATGCCCCCAGTGCGAAAGTAAAGAAGTACATATAGACGTAATTTTGACCGCTTACGTATCCGTGCTCGATCAGAGAGAGCAGCGGGCCCGCAGACCAATCGATTGCCCACTGAGGATCGGCAAATAAATAGTGGAATGCGACGTACAGCGCATTTTGCAAGAAAAACAGCAGAGCGACCATCCAAAAGCGCAAATACCGCTCAAACCACTCCTTGCAAACAAAAAAGAGCAAATTCAGCTGCAGATATAACGGAATATAATATAAATGATAAAAAGAACTGCCGGTTAGCAGGCTGTGAAAAAATTGTGGAGCCAATTGGGCCACGTTAACGGTTTGCAGCTTGAAAACTGTATAAATCGCCGTCCAAATGATATAGGGAAGAACGATGACTCTCCAGCGCTTTCGCCAGAATGCCCCCCAGTCGACCTGGCGTTTCTGATACCAGTAAAAAAGCAGCATCCCCGTTGCAAAGATAAACAGCGAGCGTCCAAACCGCAGCAATATGAGCAAGACAGCCTCGATGTCCATATTCCAGGGATACTCGCTCTGTGTCTGAATAAAGAAACCCAGAATATGAATGACCAATACGGTAGCAGCCCCAAAAACAAAAAGGGCATTCAGATCCTGAAAAGTCCCCTTTCGATTGCTATTCATATCTCCTCCTAAAGCTTTTAACAGCACGTTTTATCCACGTGCTTTTTTCTGGTTGCCAGGAAATACGTTTTTACGGTTCGGCTGTTAATTTCCAGTCTGGTTTACGCAACTCTTCCGCTGTAAATGCAAATAAGTCAAGCCTTTCTGCCAAATGGACACGAGACTCGGAAAGTGTTTGCGCATCAACGGCAAACGCTGCAGGCTGTACGGGCCATTCTGATTGAATGGCAGCAAGCAGCCGTTCTTTGACGTCGGCTACAGAGACGCTTTTGCCGGTGAGGGCATCAATACTGCCCACTGTTTTTCCGTCAATAAAGGGGATCGGCTTGTTTTTCTCCATTTCAGCCAGGCCGGCCAAATCGTAAAAATGTTCCATCCACTCTCCGCGGGGCTGGTCTTCCACATTGATGCACAACTGCAGGATGGAACCAAAACGAGTGCGGCGCTGAGCCATGCCGCCGATTTTTTTTCCGTGAATCGAAAAATCATACTCTCCGGCACAGTAAGAGCCTGTCACCTCCCCGAACTCGATGACACCGTAGTCACGCAGTCCGACTGCGAGCAAGCCGGTAACGAAGCGGAAAAATGCATCGATAGAGATGGTGGTATCGGGCAGCAAACAGGCCAAGTTTAGCACACCAGCATCGAGCGGGACACAGGCGCCGCCGGAAGACCGCAGCACACAGCCAAAGCCTTGCTGTCCAAAATGGCGTAAAGCGTCCTCCAACCGGGGGAGCTTGGCATCGCGCCGCCCCAGGTACAGGGCTTTGTCATACACCCACAAATGTAAAATGGGAGCTGCTCCATCTCTCTTCATCTGAGCCGCCAACGCTTCGTCACGGGAGAGAGGCTCAAGCGGGCTTTTCCGGTAGATGCCCGAATCCATCCACAAAAACGGCTGGTTTACAAGAAATGACATAGGAAACCCCTTCCCGGTCAAGAATCGCTACCATTATAACTCTGAACGCCATTCATTTCTAGTGATCTTCTACACGCAATTTTTGCCGCGAATAAAAAAACCGTTTCCGGCTGGCGGCCACAAGCGGACCGCACAACCGACGGAAACGGTGATATCGAAACTCAGTCAAGCACTTTAAACGTGAAGTTATCAAGAGAGGTCAGCTTGCGCGGAGCATCCTTTGTCGCATCTTTTTGCAAATAAAGGCCAAGCTGAGTATTGGAAAGCTTCAATTTTTCCTGGCCAAACAAATACTGGTTGTTCATGTAAATCGAAACGGCATCGTCTTTTACCACGATTTTCAATTTGTTCGTCCCTTTCAGCTTGTAAGAACCGGATGCAATGGTATCGAAATCGTCGTCATTGACGTCATCCACGGTCGCAAGGGTCACACGATCTTTGTTCAGGAAAACGACATGCGCTTTGCCGTCCTTTGCGTTAAAGTAAAGGCCGCCCAAACCGTTTGTCCCGTTCGCATTGACATCCACAGACATTTCAAAGTGATCCGTATTGGCCTTTTCGTTCCAGATCAAAGGCAGGAAGAAATGCTCCAGCTTGCGGTCAGTAGTCGTGGCCGTTGCTTGCTTGTTAATGACACCCCATGTGCCTACTGCATTGTCTGTATCCCAGTTTTTCAATTCCTCCGAAGAGAAATTGTCGCTGACGCTGGTCGGAAGCTCCGGAGTTGGCTTGTCAGGGGATGGGAAGACCACTTTTGTTTCATCATCTTCGCGATCCAACAGAGCCCGATACAGGAGAGAAGCCGCTTCCGCACGAGTAATCGCATCTTGCGGACGGAAGTAGTTGTTGCTTCCTTTCATCAGGTCGGTCTGGATCGAGATCGCAACGTAAGGGCGAAGCGCAGCCGAAATGCGGTCGTCATCGTTGAAGCGCTTCAGTACGCTAAGGTCGGCTTTGTGTGTGCGATCGTAGCCCAACAGGCGGACGAGCGCGACGGCAATATCTTCCCGTACAGCATACTGATCAGGCTTGTAGGTGTATTTGTTCCCGGATTTATACCCGGTCAGGTACGGCTTGGCGTATTCTACATAGTAGAACGCCCAGTGATTGCGCGGAACGTCCTGGAAGGTCTGGCTCACCTTTTGCTTGTGAATATCGACGCCAGCTGCTGCAATCATGATTTTGGCAAATTCGGCACGGGTTACCTTGTTGTTGGGACGGAATTTTCCATCCTCGTAGCCTTTGATAATCCCTTTGGACGCCATTGCCTGGATTTCTTTGTACGCCCAGTGACTCCGAGGGACATCGGAGAAGGTCGTCGACGCGCTGACGAACGGCACGACAGTGACAAAGAGCATCACCGCCATTAAAAACGTAAGAACTCTTTTCATAGAAACCTCCTGATCTCTTTTGATTTCGTTCGGCCTGCTTCTATGACGCCAGGGGACAAGGATAAGTTGCAGAAAACCAAGCCCGTTTGGCAAAATTGTGTAATTAGTCTCACGCAGAAACGCTGTTCTATGAAGAAAGCAGGAAAAGGCTATGACGCAGGGGCTCTGAAAGGGGAGCCGGTATGAATGAGACAAGTACAAGGAAACAGGGGAGGCACGGACCACAGCAGATGTGCTCTTGGGAAATTATATGGGACCGTTTCCTCATTCATGAATCCGCTTTTCGCGGACATGCCATACCGTTCGGTTGGATGAGCGAAGGAGCGGATAAAGCTCTCTGGAATCTTCATAGGATATTCGTATTTCATTTCAGGAAAAAGGCATTGATGTGCTATAATCATGAGTTGTAACTACCTACAAACACATCTTGCAGATGAGGTGATAGACTGATGTCAGTAAACAAGGAAGCGACTCCGGACTTAAAATCCGGGAAGTCATCCAAAACGGTAGAGGATTTCGCCAAATATTTTCAACCGCCCTCTTTAAAGGAAGCAAAAAAACGGGGCAAAGAAGAAATTCAAGTACACTACAACTTTGATATCCCGGAAGAGATGAGAGAGATCGGGAAGGGCAAGCGCTATCATGTACGGACATATGGCTGTCAGATGAACGAGCATGATTCAGAAACCATTGCAGGTATTCTCGAACAGATGGGGTATACGTTTGCAGAGGATTTCGAAGAGGCTGATGTAGTTCTCTTCAATACCTGTGCGATTCGCGAAAATGCCGAGGATAAGGTTTTTGGCGAGCTGGGACATATGAAGCGTCTGAAAAACAACAATCCCAACTTGATACTCGGTGTCTGCGGTTGCATGTCCCAGGAAGAGAAGGTTGTCAACAAGATCCTGAAGAGCTACCAGCAGGTAGACCTGATCTTTGGGACGCACAATATTCACCGGCTTCCTTTCCTGCTTCGGGATGCCATATTCAGCAAGGAAATGGTCGTCGAAGTGTGGTCTAAAGAGGGCGACATTATCGAGAACATGCCGAAGAACCGCGTAGGCAATATCAAGGCCTGGGTCAATATTATGTACGGTTGTGACAAGTTCTGTACGTACTGTATCGTTCCGTACACGCGCGGCAAAGAACGCAGCCGCCGTCCCGAGGACGTGATCGCAGAGGTGCGGGAACTGGCCCGCCAAGGCTTTAAAGAAATCACTCTGCTCGGCCAGAACGTCAACGCCTACGGAAAAGATTTTGAGGATATCGAATACGGATTTGGCGACCTGCTTGACGAAATCCGCAAGATCGACATTCCGCGTATCCGCTTTACGACGAGTCATCCGCGTGATTTTGACGATCATCTGATCGAGGTGCTGGGTAAACGGGGCAATCTCGTTGAACACATTCACCTGCCTGTCCAATCCGGTTCGACTGAGGTACTCAAACGGATGGCCCGCAAATATACGCGCGAACACTATCTGGAGCTGGTGCGTAAAATTAAAGCGGTGATTCCGGATGTAGTGCTGACAACCGATATTATCGTCGGATTCCCGGGAGAGACCGACGAGCAGTTTGAAGAGACGCTTTCGCTTGTTGAAGAGGTAGGCTACGACTCCGGATATACATTTGTGTATTCGCCGCGCGAAGGTACCCCTGCAGCTGTCATGGAAGACAATGTTCCCATGGAAGTGAAAAAAGAGCGGCTGTATCGCTTGAATGAGCTGATGGCAAAAATCAGTTTGGAAAAAAATAAACCATTGCAGGATCAAGTCGTCGAGGTATTGGTTGAAGGCGAATCGAAAAACAACCCGAACGTGCTCGCTGGGCGTACCCGGACAAACAAGCTGGTTCACTTTGCGGGTGATAAATCGCTGATCGGACAATACACGCATGTAAAGATCAATGACGTAAAAACATGGACCTTGCACGGCGAAATCGTGACAAAAATCGAGGTGTAATGAATGATGGAACAAACAGGCCTGTACACGCAAAAAGAGATTTTGGATAAAGCAAGAGAGCTGGCAGCTATGATTGCACAGACCAAAGAAGTAGATTTTTACAAGCGGGCAGAACTGCAGATCAAGCACAATGAGCGCGTGCAAGATTTGATCGACGATTTAAAGAAGAAACAAAAACAGATGGTCATGTTTGAATCGATGAACAAGCCGGAGCTGGTCAGCAAAGTGGAAGCAGAATACAATCAGCTTCACGATGAGCTGGACAGCATTCCGATTGTTACGGAATTTAAGCAATCGCAAGTCGATGTAAACGATCTTCTGCAAATGGTCACCACGGTTATCACCAACACCGTTTCAGAGCGCATCGTACTGGATACCGGCGGGAACCCGTTGACAGGCGAGACTGGCGGCGGACCAGAGAAAAAGCATAAAGGCGGCTGCTGCTCCTGATACTCCGGCAACGGAAAGATACGGGAGGATGAACCGGCGACAAGCTCTGCCAAAATGGCAGTAGGTGTTTGCACCCTAGTCGGATGCCCTGCATACAAATGTACAGAAACGTTGTATGGAGGAGGTAACGAAATGTCGGGTACAGACAAAGACCTGCAGTGCCGGGAACTCATCGCAAAAGCCGTCTGCGGTAAAGGTCATAAATTCACACAAACGACCCACACCATCATACCGTCGCATACTCCTTCGACGATCCTCGGATGCTGGGTGATAAACACGAACTTCCAGGCAGAGAAGGTAGGGGACGCGGTTGAGGTATCTGGTACGTATGACGTCAACCTTTGGTACTCGTTTGCAGATAACACGCAAACCGAAGTAAAGCGGGAGACAGTCAATTTCTCCGTACTCGTTCCGCTTACGTTCTTCGACAGAAACAGCCGCGGAGACCTGGAAATCCTGGCCCGCGCCGTTGAACAGCCGAAGTGCGTCAAAGCCGAACTGAGCGGCGGTGGCACCGTCACTGTAAGAGTCGAAAGTGAATATGCCGTCGAAATAATCGGGGAAACCAAGGTATGCGTAGTCGTTTGCCATAGCTGCGACGACAAGGATTACCATTTGATTGGTGATTACGAAGACAACAGCGACGAGTTTGATGACTTTGATTCGGCCACCCTGCTGGACGAATTGGATTAAGAGGAGAGAAACTGTCTCCTCTTTTTCTTTTTGCCAAATGAAGCCCGTCTGCAAAAGCAGAGCGCGGCGGCTTCACTTTTTGCCGGATTGCGACATAGGCTATCACATCAGAGTGGAGGTGAGGCCCTTGTTTGCAAAAAGTGAAGTGGATTGCTCTCCAGCTCGATGGGGAGATCCTGGATGCCAGACAGCCTTGCCCGGAAATGAAGAGAGTACGATCAAATTTATGCAAAAACCGGATCGAATTCTTTATTTGCTGCGAACCAGCGGCATACCGGTGACGACGAAAGCGGCCCCTGAACCCGGAACCAGAATCTACCGCGTTCATCTTTTTGAAAATCACGTGCTGATGGTCGAAAAATCCTATGTGCAGCAGCAGTGGACCAAGTACTCCATCGCTCATAGCGATTTCCAGCGAATAGATCCGGCTGTCGACGATTATGAGGCAAGGGCGGTTATCCGCCTCGCGATCCGCAGCTTGTATGCGGTCGGTTTGCACCTAGGTCAGATCATCCTGCAGGCGGCCTCTCCATTTCGTGTGAAAGTACGCAGTATCTCCGCCGAATGGGACGCGGAGCATAAGCCGGGATTTCTCGCCGAGGCTGAAGCGTGGTGGTTGAAGGAACAGGGTAGCTGGGAAAGTCCTCAAATCCAGCTTGGGGCCGATCCGGAGTTTGCGCTTCGTCATCCCGACGGAAAAATGGCGCTTGCCTCTGATTTCATGGGGATCAGTGGTGTAGTAGGGTGCGACTCAACCCGTTATCGCGAAGACCTTGCACTGCATCAGCATCCGCTGGTCGAGCTCCGCCCCGCGCCCTCGGCAGAGCCGGACGCGTTGTTCTCGCGCATTGTCAAAGCGCTCGGAGCTGCAGCCAAGAAAATCGTCGACAAGGAAGTGGAATGGATCAGCGGGGGGATGCCATTCGACGGCTACCCGACAGGCGGCCATATACACTTCAGCGGGATCAGACCCCATTTTTCCCTGCTGCGCCGCCTGGATGCATACCTCGCGCTTCCGCTTGTCCTGATCGAAGATGAAGGCTGTCAAAAACGGCGTCCACGCTATGGATTTCTCGGTGATGTTCGCGAAAAGGAATACGGAATCGTAAAAGGCTTCGAGTATCGCACCTTGCCCAGTTGGCTCGTGCATCCCGTCGTGGCGAGAGGCGTTCTTCATCTGGCGCGACTGGTTGCGTCTTCGGCGGATATATTATCACGAGGCTGTATCGCCCCTGCCTTGATCCGTGCCTATTACAAGGGGGAAAAGGAACAATTGGTCCCTTACGTAAACAGCATTTGGAAGGAGATATCTGCGCTGCCTGGATACGAGCGTTCGCGGAGCTGTCTGGACGATTACTTTTCTTTTTTGCTGGCAGGTCATACTTGGCCGGCAAACAGCGATCTGAGGAAGGTATGGTGCCATTACGTCGGCAAAGCATAATCGCCAGGATGAGCGCGATCTCTTGCAGCCATGCACGGGGAAAGGTTCAACATACGGCTTTCCCCGTGTTATAATGGACGAACGAGAATGAAGCTAGGAGATAGGTTACAATGGCACAATATACACCGATGATTCAGCAGTATCTGGCGATCAAGCGTGACTATCCGGATACTTTCTTATTTTTTCGCTTGGGCGATTTTTATGAACTGTTTTTTGAAGACGCAGTCGTGGCATCGCGTGAGCTGGAAATTACCTTGACAGGGCGCGAGGGCGGCGGCGAAGAAAAAATCCCGATGTGCGGCGTTCCTCATCACTCTGCTGATGCTTATATTGCCGAATTGCTGAAAAAAGGCTACAAGGTAGCCGTCTGTGAACAAGTAGAAGATCCAAAGGAAGCGAAAGGAGTCGTCCGTCGGGAGGTCACGAGGGTTATTACTCCCGGGACGATGATGGAGGGCAAATGGCTCTCCGACAAGGAAAACAATTACATGGTTGCGATTGCGCAAGCGGAGGGCAGCATGGGTGTCGCCGCTTGTGACATGAGTACCGGCGAGATGTACGTAACCTCGCTGATTGGCAGACGAGAGGCAGCGCTGGATGAAGCGATGCAGTACCACCCCAAGGAATTGGTGTTATCCGGGTGGGCTGGAGAGCTCAAGTCAGATGTACCTGTCACATACATAGAGGACACTGAGCTGGACGGGCTTGCCGTCGACCGCCAATACGGCAACGACGCACGTGAGCTTGATCTCGCCATGCGCAAGGCAGTCAACACCCTGCTTCACTATATCGGCGTCACACAAAAGCGAAGCCTGTCACACATGTTGTTGATCAAGCGCTATGATGCCAAGCAGTACCTGCAGATGGACGGCTTTTCCCGCAGAAATCTGGAGCTGACCGAAACGATACGGGACAAATCGAAGAAAGGCTCGCTGCTCTGGCTTCTGGATCGCACCGAAACAGCGATGGGAGGCAGGCTGCTTCGCCGCTGGATTGAACGTCCGCTGGTAAACAAAAGTGAACTTGAGGCCCGCCTGGATGCCGTTTCGTATTTGAAAGGGGACATGCTGCTTCGTTCAGACTTGAGGAACTGTCTGGATCAAGTGTACGATTTGGAGCGTCTGGCAGGAAGGATCTCTTACGGCAATGCGAACGCTCGCGATCTGGTACAGCTTCGTCATTCGCTGGAAACGATACCGATGTTGAAGCGGCTGCTGCTGGAGACAGATGCACCGGTTTTGAAGGAATTGGCTGCGGGAATGGATGAGTGCGCAGACATCGTCACGTACTTGCAGGCTGCTCTCGTAGACGATCCGCCTATTTCGGTACGGGAAGGCGGTTTGATCCGGACCGGTTATGATGAGTATCTGGACAAGCTTCATACAGCGAGTCGCGAGGGCAAGACGTGGATAGCCCAACTGGAGCAGACAGAGCGGGAAGCGACCGGGATTCGCTCGTTAAAAGTGGGATACAACAAGGTCTTTGGCTATTACATCGAGGTTTCACGGGCGAATCTGGCTAACGTGCCAGCTGGCCGGTATGAACGAAAGCAAACATTGGCGAATGCGGAACGCTTCATCACGCCCGAATTAAAGGAAAAGGAAGCGCTGATCCTGGAGGCGGAAGAAAAGCTGATCGAGCTGGAGTATCAATTGTTCGTCCAGATTCGCAATGAGGTAGCGGCTCATATCCCGCGCTTGCAGAGCCTTGCGGAGCGGGTGGCAGCGATCGACGTGCTGCAGGCATTCGCTACAGTAAGCGACGAACGCGGGTATGTACGTCCGGAGCTGGTCACAACGGGTGAATGTGTCATTACAGATGGCAGACATCCTGTGGTAGAAGCCGTCCTCGAACGGGAAAAATACGTCGCCAACGACGTTCATATGAACCAGACAGATCGGCAGATTCTCCTCATTACCGGTCCGAATATGGCCGGGAAAAGCACGTACATGCGGCAAATTGCGCTCTTGGTCGTCATGGCGCAAATCGGCTGCTTCGTGCCGGCAAAAGCAGCCCGGTTGTCTTTGGTCGATCAGATTTTCACGCGGATTGGCGCTGCCGACGATCTGGCCTCCGGGCATTCCACGTTTATGGTGGAAATGC
The DNA here is from genome assembly GCF_037964015.1 of Brevibacillus sp. FSL K6-6036. Taxonomy (NCBI): domain Bacteria; kingdom Bacillati; phylum Bacillota; class Bacilli; order Caryophanales; family Paenibacillaceae; genus Brevibacillus; species Brevibacillus sp. FSL K6-6036. The sequence goes on along the minus strand of NZ_CP150173.1, from coordinate 2,880,414 downwards.
TGGAAACCAGGCACGCTCTGCAAAAAGCAACGGCCCAAAGCTTGATCCTGCTCGATGAGATTGGACGAGGCACCTCTACCTATGACGGAATGGCTCTGGCACAGGCGGTAATTGAATACATCAGACAAAAGATCGGTGCCAAAACGTTGTTCTCTACCCATTACCATGAGCTGACAGGTCTGGAGGAATCGTTGACCGGAGTCGTCAATGTGAACGCAAGATGTGAAGAACGGGCCGGAAAGCTGCTCTTTTTACACAAAATTGAGCCTGGCCGCGCAGACAAAAGCTACGGAATCCACGTCGCAGAGCTGGCCGAGATGCCCCAGCAGGTCATTGAACGTGCACGAGAAATTTTGGCGGGATTGGAGTCGGCGGGCACGACGGCAGGTGATGTGCAAATGTCCCTGGAAACGCTCTGGTCTGCTCCAGTGGCTGCTGTACGCGAAGAACCGAAATCCCTGTTGTCGCCAGAAGAGGAACAGGTGCTGTCTGAGCTCCGCGAGCTGGACCTCAATCAGACGACGCCGATGGACGCCATGCTGAAGCTTTTCCATTGGAAACAGCAAATGAAAAAAAGCAAGTAAACCAGTTCGAGGAGGAAACCGATGGGGAACATACATGTGCTGGATGACAACCTGGCCAATATGATCGCCGCAGGCGAAGTGGTAGAACGGCCCGCTTCCGTTGTGAAAGAACTGGTGGAAAATGCAGTTGATGCAGGGGCAAGCACAGTGGAAATCCATGTGGAAGAAGGCGGCCTTTCCCTGATCCGTGTAGTCGACAACGGTCAAGGCATGGATCGGGAGGATTGCCGTCTCGCCTTTGAACGCCATGCGACGAGCAAAATACGCAGTCCCCGAGATTTGTTCCGAATACGGACGCTTGGCTTTCGCGGAGAGGCCTTGCCCAGTATCGCGGCGGTTTCCCGGGTGGAACTGACGAGCACCCAATCGAGCGGGCAGGTAGGGACTCGGTTGATGATGGAGGGTGGAGCGATTGCAAGCATTAGCGAAATCGCAGCTGTCAAAGGGACCGAGATCATTGTCCGCGACTTGTTTTACAACACGCCAGCCCGCCTCAAGTATATGAAATCGATTTCTACGGAGATTGGCCATATTTCCGATTACGTCAACCGTTTAGCCCTGACATACCCTTCAGTGGCATTTACGTTGACTCATAACGGAAAGAATTTGCTGCATACATCCGGGGATGGCAAGCTGCTGCACGTAATGGCTTCCATTTACGGTGTTCAGGTAGCCAAGCTGCTGCTGCCGATCAGCGGAGAGACGCTCGATTTTCGGTGGACCGGATTCATTTCCAAAACGGAAGTAACCCGGGCAAACAGGTCGTATCTGTCTACCCTTGTAAATGGTCGATACGTACGCCATTTCGGGTTGAACAACGCGATCATGCGCGGCTATCATACATTGCTACCGATCAGCCGCTACCCGATCGTCACGCTCCAGATCGAGATGGACCCGACTTTGCTGGATGTCAATGTCCATCCAGCAAAGCTGGAGGTTCGTTTTAGCAAGGAAGACGAGCTGTGCACGGCGATCGAGCAATGCGTGAGGTCTACGCTGCGCCAGGGACTGGACATTGTGCGTCCGTTGACAGCAGAGCGCAAGGCAAGGGTTATCGAGCAGGTGGTACAGCCGCAGTTTGATCTGACGTGGTCAAAGCCTGCCGGTCAATCGAATGCAGACACTACAAAGCCATTTCAGGCAGAAATACAGCAGCCGCTTTCCAGTCCCGGCAGCTTCCATCCGGAAATACAGGGAGCGAACGAAGAGATGCCGGCCGCTGAAGCGGTGAGCCTCGTTCGGGCGCATGATTTGGCCCGTTCAAATACAGAGCAGGCTGTTGATGCCGGAAAGCAGAAGCACAACGCTGTAAAAGAGGGCAGAGAGGAATACACAGCGTGGCAAAACGGCGGTATGGCTGCTAATACAGCACTAGCGGCCGTTTCTCCGGGGGTGTCCACGGCGACCACAGCAAGTGGGGATGATTTTGAAAGGACCGACCTGGAAGTTCATCTTCCCCGGGATGGATATGAAAAAGGTCCCGAAGAACGTGGAGCGGAGAGCAGCTTGGATCCATACGGGGAAGATGTAGCTGTTGCGGAGAAAACGGAGACAGTGCCGCAAATGTATCCCGTCGGCCAAGTGCACGGTACGTACATTGTGGCTCAGAATGAGAATGGCATGTATTTGATTGACCAGCACGCTGCCCAGGAACGTATCTTCTATGAGCATTTCATGCAGAAGCTGGCGGAGGAAAGTGTCGCAAGTCAGATGCTGCTGTTTCCGCATACGGTTGAATTGACTGCCCAGGAAGCGTTGAAGCTGGACAAACGGCTCTCGCTGCTGCGCTCCTTTGGGCTTGAGATTGAGTCCTTCGGCACAAAGACGTTTATCGTACGTGCACATCCTCACTGGTTCCCGGAAGGAAGCGAGCTGGAGGTAATCGAAGAGCTGATCCAATTTGTCATGGAGGCCAGCGAGGCAGCACAGGCTGATATTCGCTCGATGAGGGAGAAGGCAGCGATACTCATGTCCTGCAAAGCGTCGATCAAAGCGAATCGTTTCCTGACACACGCGGAGATGGAAAGCCTGCTAAGCCAACTTCGGGAAAGCTCCAGTCCATTCACCTGTCCGCATGGCCGCCCGATCATCATTCATTTCTCCAGTTATGATTTGGAGAAAATGTTCAAGCGCGTTATGTAAGTTTCTAAGTGAAAAAAGGGTCAAGGGCTGTCTGCACAAGCCCTTGACCCTTTTCATGTAACGGAAGATATGGTGCGAATGTTGCGAATCGCAAGTCAGGACTCTGCTTTGGTTACTTCAATGTACTTCAGCGTATGGCCAGACATATCCACTACCTTGAAGCAATAGCCGTCCTCCACGAGCTTGTCGCCGGTCTTCGCAGTGAAATGCTTGGAGAGGAACCAACCGCCGAGTGTATCGATGATATCGTCTGAAAGGTTGGTGCCGAGCAGGTCGTTTACTTCGCTGATGATAAGCTTCGCGCTTAAAATATAGTGATTGTCTTTCAGTTTGCGGATATCGGGTATCTCGTCAGCGTCGAATTCGTCTCTGATTTCCCCGACTATTTCTTCCAAAATGTCTTCAACAGTAACCAATCCGGATGTGCCGCCGTATTCATCCAAGAGGATCGCCATGTGAATGCGCTCTTTTTGCATTTTTACCAGCAAATCGCGGATTGCAATGGTTTCAATGACCCGGATGACCGGATGGATGAACGACTCAAGTCTCATATCAGAGGATTCGTTCACAAGCCTGGCCGTCAAAATTTCTTTTATATTGATCATCCCGAGAATATCGTCTTTATCCCCGTTTACGATGGGGTAGCGGGTGTAGTTCTCTTTCCTGATGGTTTCAACCATTTCCTCAAAAGAATCATGGATGGACAAGCTGACGATTTCTGTACGGGGAACCATAATTTCTTTTGCGATTCTTTCGTCAAATTCGAAAATATTGTTCACATACTTCAATTCATTCTGATTAATTTCACCACTTTGATAGCTCTCTGACAGCAGCAGCCGGAGCTCTTCCTCAGAGTGGGCCATTTCGTGTTCAGAAGCCGGTTTCATACCGAAAACGCCGACCAGTACACGTGCAGATCCATTTAACAACCAGATGAAAGGATACATCAACTTGTAGAACCAGATGATCGGTCTGGCGAAAAGCAGGGTAATGGTCTCCGCTTTTTGAATGGCAACCGTTTTGGGCGCCAGCTCGCCCACTACAACATGAAGGTATGTCATGGCGACAAAGGCAATGCCGAAAGACAACAGATGGGAGATAGAGTCATTCAAGTCCCACTTTACAAATAAGGGATGAAGCAGCCTCTCGACTGTCGGCTCCCCTAACCAGCCTAGTCCCATTGCGGTAACCGTGATACCTAATTGGCATGCCGACAAATACTCATCGAGGTGCGTGGTTACTTCCTTTGCAGCGAGCGAACCACGCCGACCTTCTGCCACCAGTTGGTCAATCCTGGTGCTTCTGATCTTCACGATTGCAAATTCAGTTGCCACAAAAAAACCGGTTAATGCAATCAGGATCACTACCAATATTAAGTTAACTAGTTCCAATGAGTAGCCTTACACAAGTAAGGCGTACACCTCCCTGTTCGAATGTATGGTTAGCTGCATCCATATTAACATTTACGAATATCAATGCGCCGGGTTTCACATGTCTTTTCTATGTATTTTTTGTAAGAGGGCAAAATCTAGAAGAGCGATGGAGGCTTTGATGTGGATGTTGGTGCAATCCTAGCGGGGTCATGTTTTGCGAACATGTGTGTTCCGTTGTTCAAGAGATTTCTGCACATTTGGCAGCAATGGCTAACATGGAGAGAAGGTATACTCCGCATTTACGGATGCACGAATTTTGATTTCACCAGGCTGGATCGGGGTGGCCGCTCTGGCAAGGAATGTCTCGGCTCGAGACGAAAGAGCCTCAGGAGCTGAGGTAAGCTCTTGCACCTGATGAGGAATAGGGTTGTATCGGACACCGAGTGTCCTTGCGATCGTTGCGGCTTTTTGCTGGCTGTCCTTGACCGCCGTCGAGAGAGCTTGATTGTAAAAGTACTCGGGGTCTCTTAGAGTGAATTGGATGCTGGAAACGGTATTTGCACCATGCTCGACAGCCGTATCGACAACAAGCCCGGTCTGCTCAATCTGGCCTATGATAACTTGGAGCATATGAGTCACTTTGTAGCCCTGGAAAATTTGTCTGCCATCCTGGTATTGGTACTGGATTTCGATTTGGTAGCGGAGTGTTTTCAGCAGCTCTTGTGGAATTCCCAGGTTCGTCAGAGATTGAATGACCCGCGACACAGCTTCTGCATTTTCGGCTTGAGCGAGCTGGAGATTTCGGTTTTCTGTAATTGTTCCCAAAATCGCAACCGCCTGGTCCGGAGCCGCGGAGATTGTACCTTCGCCAGTAACCTTGATCACGTACGGATTCCGGGGAGTTGGCAGCACAGGGTAATGAGACATGGATTGATGGGGATACATCAAACGAACCACCTTTCATAAAAATATGCTCTCTACACTGTATTACGCCGCATCGAGACCATACCTCAAGATCAAAGGTCCAGCGATTGTAAACTTCTTGTAAAAAATTTATTGCAGGCCAAGGGAGAGGCAAAAACAGATTTGACATCCCCAACCGGAAAAGATATAAAAATGAAGTGGACAAGAATGCCAAAAAAGCGAAATGTGGAATGATTGTAAAAAGGAGCGTCTTGGACAGATCATGATTTCATTACGAACGGGTGATACGGATGATCGTCACCACCTCCCTTGAACCGAGCGCAGAAACGACGAGGCACGCACGTGAGCTTGCGGCGCGTTTCAACCTGACTCTCGTAGAGCGAAAGGACTACTCGCTTGCTGAATTGAGAAAAAGATTTGCTGAATCGGAAGTATTGATCGTATCCTCCAAGGGAGCTAGACTGGAGGCAGTGGGAAAAACAGCGTTCTTTTTTCACCCGAACACGGCTGCATTTCGTATAAAGCGGTTGGAGCGCGGCGATAATGATACTATGCTCACTGTTTGCCAAATTCAACCAGGAGACAAGGTTCTGGATGCCACCATGGGCTTGGGCGCTGATGCCATCGTGTTTGCTCATGGCGTTGGAGAAACGGGACGTGTAGTCGGGGTTGAATCCGAGCGGACCATCGCTTTGTTGATTGAAGACGGGCTTGCATACTGGCCAGCCGAATCACAAGCTTTGCGTGAAGCGATGAAGCGGGTGGAAGTTCGGGTCGGGAACCATTTGGACGTATTGAGAAGCTTGCCTGCCGATTCATTTGACGTGGTGTACTTTGATCCCATGTTCGAAGAGACGGTGAACAGCTCCGCGGGAATAGCCGGAATCAGGGAATGGGCAAATAACCGTTCACTGGAGCAAGCTGCCGTAGCGGAGGCGCTTCGCGTTGCCAAAAGGCGAGTCGTCCTGAAGGAAGGGAAGAAAGGAAGGCTGTATCAACAGTTCGGTTTCACTCCCTATCGAACCAGAGGAAACCAGGTCGTATACAGCTATAAAGAGAAAGGCGGAGGGGAGTGAACGTGCAAGAGAAAGAGAGACTCGTCGTAATCGTAGGACCGACGGCAGTGGGCAAGACAGCTTTAAGTCTGGAGCTGGCTGAGCAGTTTCGGGGAGAAATCATTTCCGGTGACTCCATGCAGGTTTACCGCGGGATGGATATCGGCACTGCAAAAGCGTCTCCGGATGAATTGGCAAAAGTACCGCATCATTTGATCGACATTATTGATCCAGATGAAGAGTATTCAGTAGCCCGCTTTCAAGAGTCAGCTACCCGATTGATTACCGAGATCAACGGACGCGGACATCTGCCCTTTATCGTGGGAGGAACCGGGCTCTACATAGAGTCAGTGACCCATCGCTTTCAATTTGCTGCAGCCGAGCAAGATTTGGAATTGAGAAGCCGTCTGCAAAGGCTGGCTGAGATTGAGGGTGTGGAAGAGCTGCATCGGCGCTTGGCTGATGTGGATCCGCTGACGGCGCAAAGACTGCATCCCAATGATGTGAAACGGGTCATCCGAGCCCTGGAGATCTATCAACTGACGGGTACGCGGATGTCCGATTTTCAACACAGGGAAGCATATTCGCCTTATGACATCTTCATGATTGGCCTGACGATGGATCGGCAAAAGCTGTATGAGCGCATCAATCAGCGAGTGGACAAGATGATTGAGGACGGTCTGGTAGAGGAAGTAAGGCGACTTTTGGATCTCGGCTACGGTTCGGCATTGACCTCTATGCAGGGACTCGGGTACAAAGAGCTGATCCCTTACCTCTACGGAGAAATCACATTGGAGAAAGCCGTGAACGATATCAAGCAGCGTACGAGGCATTTTGCCAAAAGGCAGCTTTCCTGGTTCCGGCGGATGTCAGCTATCGAGTGGTTTGACCTTACGAACACTGATGACTACCCGAAGATCGTCCAAACAATCAAACAGATAATGGCAGGAAAGTTTCCTCAATTGCCGAATATATAACATACAAGTCCTTTTAGGGGGTAATGACCAATGAAACAGACGATCAACATTCAAGATACGTTCCTGAACCACTTGCGGAAGGAAAACATCGCGGTCACCATCTACCTGGTAAACGGTTTTCAATTGCGCGGTTACATCAGAGCGTTTGACAATTTCACGATTGTCATTGACAGTGAAGGGAAGCAGCAACTGGTCTATAAGCATGCCATTTCCACCTTCACTCCACAGCGTCCCGTGTCGCTCATGTCTCAGGACAACAATCAACAAGCATAAGCGTCACAACAACGAAGCCGGGATCTTAGCCATCCGGGCTTTTTTATCTGGTATGACAACGCAATCAATCCGCACGAAGAGAATATAGCTGACAAAATAGCAGGATAGTATACATAACTTTTCTTATGTAAACGGGAGAGGACAATGCCTTTTACTTTTGCCCATCCAGCAATCGTCTTGCCATTGCGGCGGGTTCGCTGGTTTTCTTTTACTGCGCTTGTTTTTGGAAGCATGGCCCCGGATTTCGAGTATTTTTTGCGTTTGCAAGCATACAGCTCGATGAGCCATACGCTGGCAGGACTGTTTCTGTTTGATTTGCCGATGACGTTTTTATTGGCCCTTCTTTTTCACGGCATTGTGAAAAGAGCGATGATCGAGCATTTGCCAGCACCCTTTGACCGCGGACTGCAGCACTGTGCCGAGTCGCCCAGGCGCCTTACCACGCTGCGTTCTTTTCTCGTCTTTTGCTGCTCTGCTGTCCTGGGGAGCGTAACCCATATTTTCTGGGATGCTTTTACCCATGACGGGGCATTCATGGTAAGTCGGTTGCAGCTCTTGCAGGAAAAAGTGGAGCTGGCTGGAATGGCCATCCCCGTGTACAAGTTTTTGCAGCACGGCAGTACAATGGGCGGGTTGCTCTGCATAGGGCTCGTGATAGCAAGGGAAGCAAGGCATGGGTTGCGTCGGGCCGAGCTGAAGCCGCAGGCGGCTTCCAAGGATAGCAGACAGCTTTCTTGCCGGGAAAAATGGTCTTTCTGGCTGGGGGTTGCCGGGTTTGGCCTGCTTGCTGCGGGCGCATACCTTTATGCGATTGACGGGTTGTTTCCCCACTTGCGGCCGCTTCGTGCTGTTGTTCCCTTTTTGTCGGGATGCATGGCAGGATTGGCTGCTGTTTCCTGTTACTTGCGATGGCGACGGGTCCCGGGAAGGTAATTGCCTTACACCGGGAGAAGGCTGGGGGTTGCAGCGGCGTGAAGACCGCAGTAAAGACCGCAGTAAAGACCGCATCTAAGGCAAAGAACAACTTCTGGAGCATCGAGCACAAGATCGGAGACAAAAAATGGGCAGGTTTTCCGGGCAGGTGAGTATACTAAGGTATGACCAAGAGGCAGGTGATGGCTTGTGAAACCGTCGGGCAATCAACCGCCGGCTGATACGATGGCAGAGAAGGCTCCCCACCGGATACAGGTGGTGTTTCGCCAGCCGGAACGGGTCAAATTACCGGAAACACTGTCCGAGAAGGTACGAACGACTGCACCCGGCAATGTGGCCGCTGCATTCGATGAACTGGAAAAACTGATCGGCTTGCAGGAAGCCAAAAAGCTGATGTACGAGATTCACGCGCTGCTTCGGATCAACAAGGAGCGGGAAAGACACGGCCTGAAGCTGGAAAAACAAGTGTATCACATGGTATTCAAAGGGAACCCTGGCACCGGAAAGACGACCGTCGCCCGTATATTCGGCAAAATCTTCCGGGAAATGGGGATATTGAGCAAAGGACATTTGATCGAAGTGGAACGCGCCGACCTGGTCGGGGAGTTTATCGGGCACACGGCGCAAAAGACGAGAGAGCTCGTCAAAAAAGCGATCGGCGGTATCCTTTTTATCGATGAAGCGTATTCGCTCGCGCGAGGCGGAGAAAAGGATTTCGGCAAAGAGGCCATTGATTGTCTCACGAAGGCACTGGAGGATTACAGCAACGATTTCATCTGTATACTGGCAGGCTACACAGACGAGATGGATGCCTTTTTGGAGCTGAACCCCGGTCTGCCCTCCCGGTACCCCATTCAGCTACAATTTGCCGATTATACCGTAGACGAACTGATTAAAATTGCCGAGACAATGGTCGAGGGAAAAGAATACAGGCTTTCTACAGGCGCCAGGGAAAAATTGAGGCTGCACTTGAACCGCATTCGCCTCGACCTTTTTGAAACCAATTTTAGCAACGCCCGGTATGTACGCAATGCCATCGAGCAGGCGATCCGCAAGCAGGCTGTCCGCCTGATGACGGTGGCAGAGCCGACCAAGGATGACGTCATGACGTTGTTGCCGGAGGATTTTGTCTGGTCCGCTTCCTAGCGGCAGGAGTAAAATGTGGTATGATAGGGGAAAGAAAGGACGTGATTCCTTGGAAGGTGGAATCAAGACGAAGGAAACAGCCATTTTAGTTGGCTGTTTTTTGGATAATCGCGATATGGAACGCTCCCGCTTGTCGATGGAGGAGCTGCATGAGCTCGCCAGGACTGCCGATGTAGAGGTGCTGGATGTCATCACGCAGAATCGCGAACGCATTGACAACGCCTGGTATTTGGGAAGCGGAAAAATACAGGAAATCGCTCATCGTGCGGAAGAGCTGGACGTGGATGTCATTATTTTCAATGACGAGCTTTCACCCAGCCAAACGCGCAACCTCGATACCGCGTTTGACTGCAAGGTGATCGACCGGACGCAGTTGATTCTCGATATTTTTGCCGGGAGGGCGCACTCGCGGGAAGGGAAAATCCAGGTGGAGCTGGCACAGTACAATTACCTGCTGCCGCGCCTTGCCGGTCAAGGCAAGCAGCTTTCCCGCCTTGGCGGCGGGATCGGTACGCGCGGCCCCGGGGAAACCAAGCTGGAAAGCGACCGCAGGCACATCAGGCGGCGAATCAGCGAGCTGAAGCAGCAGCTGTCGGAGCTGGTTCGCACCCGTCAATTGCATTGGGAGCGCCGCAAAAAGAACAATGTGTTTCAAATCGCATTGATCGGCTATACAAATGCGGGCAAATCGACGCTGTTGAACCAACTGACTTCAGCGGAAACGCTCCAAGAAGACAAGCTGTTCGCGACATTGGACCCGACTACCCGCCAGCTTACCTTGCCGAGCGGGCTTGAGGTGCTCCTGACTGATACGGTCGGTTTCATCCAGGATTTGCCGACTTCCCTTGTTGCTGCTTTTCGTTCTACGCTGGAAGGTGTGAAAGAAGCGGATCTGATCCTGCATGTGGTCGACGCGCATCATCCTGACCTGGAGATTCATATGGAGGTCGTATATCGCATTCTGCGGGAGCTGAAAGCAGATGACATCCCGCAGCTCGTTGTCTACAACAAAGCGGATTTGATTATGGAGGGAACATACCTGCCGAAGGTGGAAGACTCGATTTTGATCTCGGCAATTCGGCAGGAGGACCGCGCCGAATTGCTAAAGCGGATTGAAGGCTACGTCTACTCCTCGTTTGATCGCTATACCTTGATCGTCCCGGCAGAGCGCGGCGACATCCTGTCGCTTTTGCACAGGGAAGGGGTAGAGATGGAACAGGAATTTGACGAAGCGGATTCCTCCTATCGGATTTCTGTCAGAGTGAACAGAGATCATCCCATCTACGGAAGGATTGCTCCTTTTCTCCTGGAAAAACCAGAGACTGAAGAAGAGAGTTGGTAAGTAGCACATGTTTTCCTTATTTGCCCACGGGGAGCGTCTGCGCCCCATCGTAGAAGAAGTAGAACAAATGATCACAGGGCGGCATCAAGAGATCGCTGCCCTGGTCGACTATAATCAGTTGAAAGTGCTGCGTTCCTTTCAAAAGCATGAAGTGAATGAATTTCATTTTGCGCCCTCGACCGGGTATGGATACGATGATTCCGGTCGGGCGGCGCTGGAGTCGATTTATGCGGATGTGTTCGGTGGAGAGGATGCGCTTGTACGCCCTCATATCATTTCTGGGACACATGCGATCGCTATTTCTCTTTTTGGTTTGCTGCGCCCCGGTGACGACCTTCTTTACATTACCGGAAAGCCATACGATACGCTGGAGGAAGTGGTGGGCGTCCGCGGAGAGGGGCAAGGCTCGCTAAGGGAGTACGGCATCGGGTACCAGTATGTGCCGCTTGCTCCTACCGGAGAGATCGACTTTCCCGCAGTAGCGGCAGCCATCACTCCGAAAACAAAGGTAATCGGTATCCAGAGATCTCGCGGCTACGCAGACCGTCCGTCCTTTACGATTGCCAAGCTGAAAGAGATGATTCAGTTTGTCAAAGAGATCAATCCCGAACTGATCGTCTTCGTGGACAATTGCTATGGGGAATTCACGGAGGAGCTGGAGCCGCTCCAGGTCGGAGCAGACATCATGGCAGGCTCGCTGATCAAGAACCCCGGAGGCGGCTTGGTCAAAACCGGCGGCTATATCGTCGGCAAGAAGGAATTGGTCAAGAGAGCTTCCTACCGCATGGCGGCCCCCGGGATTGGAGCCGAAGGAGGGGCATCGCTGTACTCCCTGCTGGAAATGTTCCAAGGCTTCTTCCTCGCGCCGCACGTGGTAGGCGAGGCGTTGAAGGGCGCGGTCTTTTCCTCGGCTTTGCTTGAGCGCCTGGGCTTTCGGACGAACCCGCTATGGAACGATCCTCGTACGGATTTGATCCAGTCTGTCGAGTTTGGGAGTGCCGAACGGCTGATTGCTTTCTGTCAGGGAATCCAGAAGGCAGCGCCTGTCGATTCCCATGTTACGCCTTACCCCAGTGAGATGCCGGGCTATGCCGATCCGGTCATTATGGCGGCCGGGACGTTTATTCAGGGAGCCAGTATCGAGTTTTCTGCAGACGGACCGATTCGTCCCCCTTACCTCGGGTTTGTGCAGGGCGGACTTACGTACTCCCATGTGAAGGTGGGCATCCTGACAGCGCTTGACGGCCTGCTGGAAAAGGGCTTGCTCGATATTCCCGGAAGAGACTAGCAAAGATCAATCGGAGTTGTTTATGAGGCGATAAGCACAAACAGCGGCTTGTCGCTTTTTTATTACTTTTTTGTGTAATCTTTTCTGACATCCGTTGACAGAGTTGCTTTTGAATCATACAATAGCAAGCAAGGAATGATTTCAAAGGAGGGACAAGTCATGAGTGATGACCTTCGTCGAAACATGGCGCTGTTTCCCATTGGTATCGTCATGAAGCTGACTGATCTGACTGCGCGGCAGATCCGTTACTATGAGCAGAACGGACTGATACAGCCTGCACGTACAGAAGGAAAGCAGCGGCTTTTTTCTTTTAATGATGTCGACCGCTTGCTGGAAGTGAAGGCCTTGATTGAAAAAGGACTGAACATTGCCGGAATCAAACAGGTGCTTCAGCTGCAAGACCCTGTTCCGGAGCAGACGGAAATTACCGTCAGTTCGGAGGCCAAGCGGAAGGAACTTACCGAGCAAGAGCTTCATCAGCTCCTCAAACAACAAATATTTTTCAGCAACGCAAATCGCCCAAGCGAGCATGCGTTGATACGTGGAGAGCTTTCCCGCTTCTTCCACTGATACATGCATACGACTATAGGAGGAGAGAAACGTGAGCAAGTACACCAAAGAAGACATCTTTCGTTTGGCCAAAGAAGAGAATGTAAACTACATTCGCCTGCAGTTCACTGATCTGATGGGGATCATTAAAAACGTCGAGATTCCGATCTCCCAATTGCCCAAAGCTCTGGACAACAAGATGATGTTCGACGGTTCTTCGATCGAAGGCTTTGTCCGCATCGAGGAATCCGACATGTATCTGGTGCCGGATCTCGATACATGGGTCATTTTCCCGTGGGGGAATGAGCATGGAAATGTCGCTCGCCTGATCTGTGACATTTACAATCCAGATGGAACTCCGTTTGAAGGGGACCCTCGCTACATCCTGAAACGGGCGCTGAAAGAAGCCGAAGAGATGGGCTACACGAACTTCAACGTCGGACCGGAGCCGGAGTTCTTCCTGTTCAAGATGGATGACAAAGGCGAGCCGACCTTGGATTTGAACGACCAGGGCGGATACTTTGATTTCGCTCCGCTTGATCTGGGTGAAAACTGCCGCCGTGACATCGTTCTCACGCTGGAGAGAATGGGATTTGAGGTGGAAGCATCCCATCACGAAACTGCGCCTGGCCAACACGAAGTCGACTTCAAATACGCAGATGCCATCCAAGCTGCGGACCAGATTCTCACGTTTAAACTGGTGGTGAAAACGATCGCACGCAAGCACGGATTGCACGCAACGTTCATGCCCAAGCCGATGTATGGTGTCGCCGGCTCCGGCATGCACACCCACCAGTCTCTCTTCATCGGGGAGAAAAACGCATTTTTTGACGACAAGGATACCCTCGGCCTGAGCAAAACGGCGAAGCAATACTTAGCCGGTATTCTGAAGCACGCCCGCGGTTTTGCCGCCATCACCAATCCGCTGGTGAACTCCTACAAGCGCCTCGTACCGGGCTATGAAGCTCCTTGCTATGTAGCATGGTCGGCGAAAAACCGCTCTCCGCTTGTACGGATTCCGGCATCTCGCGGTATGAGCACCCGGATTGAGGTTCGCAACCCGGACCCTGCCGCCAACCCATATCTGGCTCTCGCCGTGATGCTGAAAGCAGGTCTTGACGGAATCAAGAACAAGCTTGAGCTGCCGCCGGCTGTCGATCGCAATATCTACATCATGAACGAGGCTGAGCGTGAAGCAGCGGGCATCGCCAGCTTGCCGGCTACCCTCAAGGACGCGATCGAATGCCTGAAGGCCGATCCGGTGATCTGCGAAGCGCTTGGCGAACACGCACTGATGCACTTCGTTGACGCGAAGGAAATCGAGTGGGATATGTTCCGCACCCGTGTAACGGAGTGGGAGCGCGAGCAGTATATGAATACGTATTAATATTTAGGGGAAAGAGTACTTGTATTTCTTTGGACCCTAAAAAGAAACAAAACTTGTTTAGTTTAATTTTAACTAGGTTTCAGCTTTATAAGTTAGATACGCCTTAAAGTAGATGGGAAACTTGCTTTCCTATTAACTTTAAGGCTTTTTTTATGAATTTATTTGACTAAAGTTGGATGGGATGCTGCTAATAAAGATTAACCCCCTTTACAATGCAAAATTTAGAACAAAATACCTAAAATATGTTTACAGATGTGTATATTAATGGTTAAATAAAAAATTATTAACATATTATTTGAGGGTTGGGTTTAATGAAATGCGGACTTAATCCAGCGTATGCACACTAACTCGGGTTTTTACAAAAATGATCATTTCTTTTCTGAAGTCCGTTTAAGAAATGATTATTGATAATAACGAGGTGATATTATTAAAAAAATTGCGATTTCCATTGTGTTGTCGACAATGATGATGATTTGGGTTTTTATTTTTATGATCTCAGATCTAATTCAACAATTGGATTTTGGGCCAAACAAAATTGTAATTACTGATTATCGAGTTCCAGGATTCTTTGAACCCGTTTGGCTTCCCATTTATGTTGGATTCGTGTACATTTTATATCAGTCTCTTAAAAAAAAATAATCATGATTTGCCGTCTTCAACTGAAATCTAACCAATAAAAGGTAAAACGACAAATCTAGCAATCCAAAAAAGATGACTTCCGAAGTATCCAGAAGTCATCTTAATTTTATGCCCGCATAAGGACACACAAGTTGTCTGAGTTTACCATTATTCGTATTTCCGGTTTACGGCCGGCGTTTAGGTCGGTTTATTTGCCATCACTTGCTTAAGCTGTTCATTCGAATATCTTTCCAATTCAAGTAAAGCCTGATAAGGATCATCTCCGACAATCCCGTAATACAGAGCGAAAGCAGGCTCCGTTTTCAGCCCCCGTTCTTTCAAAGCCCGAATCTCTTTTGCTGCTTCTTGCCCAGACAGCTGGAGCAGCCGTGCTTCGATCATCATATGCCGGTAGGCGTTTTGCTCTGTGACAGGAATCGGTTGAGCAAAACACTCCAATTGAAAACCGCGATACCAAAAGGAAGCAGTCGCCGTAGGGATGTTGCGGATTTCTCGGCGGTCTTGTGTGAAACGGTCCAAATGCCCGTATTTTTCTTTCAACACATGGCCAAACCGATCCAGGTCGGCTGTCGTACAGATCAAATCAAGATCGCTGTCCTCAACATCAATATCGAGGGGGATCGTTCCGCACAGAACCGGTTGATACTCTTTGAGCCCATCAAAGATTCCCAAGCTGTCGAGGACTGCCCAGGCTTCCCGCTGCCGAGGGGTTCCTTTTTTCAGGTAGGAAGGGTCAAACCAATCTCGCTTCGTTTGAGAATGCATAGCCATTTTCTGTCCTTTCAGATTATCTTTCTTTTATTTGCAACTCTGCAGGGGAACAATGAGGGACGAGACCATCTATGTTCCGATTCGACGTTTGGCTTTACGACTCGCAGAAGAACCGAGTATATACAGGTTTCTGTCAAAATGTAGCGAGTCGATGGAAACGAAAACCGCACTTTATCGTATACCCTATACAGAAGGGAGTGTCAATGGATGGAGATCTTGTTGTGGATCGTGATAGCGGCCTTGTTTATCCTCAGTATTGCCGGAATCTTTTTGCCGGTCATTCCTGATACGATTTTATTGTGGGGCGGATTCTTGCTGTATCACTTTTTTATTGCTGATCCGGGTGCCGGACTTCCGGCCTCCTTCTGGTGGGGAATGGCGGTCTTAAGTGTTCTTCTCTACGGTGCGGATTTACTCACCAACATGTACTTTGTCAAGAAGTACGGGGGCTCCAAAGCGTCATCGTGGGCAGCTGCACTGGGGATTTTGCTCGGGGTGATTTTGTTCCCCCCATTTGGCATGCTGATCATGCCGTTCGTGCTGGTCGTTCTGGTGGAAATGCTGATCCAAAAGCAGCCGTTTGAACGGGCTGTTAAAGCGGGAGTGGGTTCGCTCATCGGTTTTTTGGGCAGTGTGGTCGTAAAAGTTGTTCTTCAGGTAGTGATGATCATCTGGTTCTTTGTCGCACTGTAAGTGGGATTCGTAGGAGAAGGACCGATCAAAGAATCGAAGGAAATGAAAAGAAGAGGCGTCCGCGAGGCAATCGCGAACGCCTTTTTTGCTGTCAGGGTGGAAAAGGAAAGCTTGTCGTAGTCGATTGCGTTTTTCAAAGAGTCCGCCATAAGGCATGGCTCATCCAAGCAACGAAATCTCTTATTCTAGTGAATCAAGCGGTACACGCCAATCACTTTCCCCAGAATCGTTACAGAATCCAGAATAATCGGCTCCAATGTCGCGTTTTCAGGCTGCAGCCGGAAATGGTTCTTTTCCTTGAAGAAACGCTTCACGGTTGCCTCGTCCTCTTCAGTCATGGCGACGACGATATCACCGTTATTGGCCACATTCTGCTGGCGAACGATCACGTAGTCTCCATCCAGGATGCCAGCCTCGATCATACTGTCTCCGGACACGCGCAGCATGTACACCTTGTCCGATGTCACGATGCTGTCAGGGAGTGGGAAGTAATCCTCCACCTGCTCGACAGCAGTGATCGGCTGACCCGCAGTCACCTTTCCGATCACCGGTACGCGTACAACAGATACGTCAAAGTCGTCTTGAAAGCGCTCCTCTTCCTTCAGCAGCTCAATCGCGCGGGGCTTGGTAGGATCGCGGCGGATGAGCCCCTTTTTTTCCAACCTGGCCAGATGGCCGTGAACAGTTGAACTGGATGCCAGACCGACAGCCTCCCCGATTTCACGGACAGATGGGGGATAACCCTTGTCCCTTACTTCTTTGCGGATGAAATCGATGATGGCTTGCTGTCTATTGGATAGCTTGGACATAGACCACACCTCTATCTTCTCGAACATGTTTTCTATATTATACCATGGGATCCTGCGTTCGACAAACATAAGTTCGTTTTTTTTCTTGACATGAACAAGTGTTCGCATTATGATGAGAACAAGAAGATAGAACGTACGTTTGCAGGGGGATGAAATAATGAGTACAATGACCGTATCTAATCGCTTCGCCAAAGAAGAAAGAAAAACTGCTCGTTTTGGCATTACGCGTGGACAGGCCATTCTGTTTTTTGCCGCTTTCACTCTCTTTTTTTACACTTTGACAGAACTAGTGTTCGCTTCTGGGGATCATACGGTACAACAAGCTCAAATGATCCAACCAGTAAAGGAAATCGTCGTCCAACCGGGAGACAGCTTGTGGGAGCTGGCGGTCACCTACAAGAGTGACCCGAAAATGGATGTTCGCGATATGGTATATGCGATTCAAAAATTGAACAAGCTGGAAAGTGCCATTATTTATCCAGGCCAATCGATTCAAATTCCTGTCGGGAATTGACAAGCTGCAGCTTTCCCTTGCTTCGTTGCCGAGATGTGATATAATAGAGCGGCATTCATTGAAAGCGAGGGGAAACGGCTTTGGTATCAGACGCGGAAATCAAACGGATCAACGAGTTGGCCAAAAAATCTCGTGAAGCCGGGTTGACTGAAGAGGAAAAACAGGAACAGAAAAAACTGCGGCAAAAATACATTGATGCTGTGAAAATGTCGCTTCGCTCCAATCTCGAATCGATCCGCTACGTGGAAGACCTCGAGGATAACAACCCCAAACACTAAAACGCACCATTTGACATAAAAAGAAGACATCCATGCTTTTTGCCTGGATGTCTTTTTGTTCCATACAAAAAAGGAGAGAAGGGGGGATTGCCATGATGGCATGGCTGGCTGTTGCCGTAGGAGGAGCCGTCGGTTCATTGCTACGCTATGGTCTCGGTCTCGCAATGAACCAACCCGGATTGCCGGCGGGGACATGGCTGGCCAATGTCTCCGGTTCTTTTCTCATCGGACTGCTCTATGCGTGGGGAAAGGAAAAAGGATTGATGTCTTTGGAGATGTACCTTCTGTTCACAACCGGGCTGATGGGGGGATTTACTACGTTCTCTACCTTTTCGCTCGAGGTGGTAAGCTTCATCGGAGATGGGCAGATCGGCAGAGGGCTGTTCTATGCAGGCGCCAGTGTTTTGGCCGGCCTTCTTGCTTGCGGTTCAGGGATCTGGATCGGCAGACAAGTGTGGTAAACAGGCAAGATATAGCGGGATAAGACGGGCAGGCGTCAACGAGAACAAAAGAGAGCCAATCCGGAAGCAACATCAAATCAAAGAAGAGGGCATTGGAAGGCTACGAGGAAACAAAGAAGAGCCCGTGCCCGGAAACCATGTGGAAATAAAACCGGACTTCTCCTAGCGATGCTGAACCTGACAATTTGGAAAGGAGGATATAAATGACTGTACAGCACCCGGACTACGAGCATGAACAGAAGAGACTCGATGAAACACGCTCTATTATCCAAAAGGAAGTGGACACTCTTCGGAAAGAGGTTAAAGAGATTACGGACGATTATGTGAAACAGGTCGTCAACTACAAAAAAGGAAAAGAGCTTCGCTACCTTGAGGACCAAGGACTGGAAAAGCCGTATTTTGGACGAGTTGACTTCCTGAAAGACGAGACATACGAGTTGGACAGCGTATACATAGGAAAGAGGGGCATCGTTCGGAGCGACACATTCGATTCAATTGTCGTTGACTGGCGTGCTCCCATTGCCAGTTTATATTACAGCGGCGAGAGCAAGGATGCGTACTTCCGCAGCGGCAGGGAGATTGTGCGAGGCGAAGTGCGCCTGAAGCGAAATTTTGCCATTGAGGACGGGAAGATTACAGGGATATACGATGGAGCGCTCAAAGAGACGATTCATCGCGAAGTTGGCCATCCGGATGAATTTTTGCAGGAAGGGTACATCGATGAGTTCCTGGCAGCCAACCTGAATCAGACGAACGACAGCAGATTGAAGGATATCGTAGCGACGATCCAGTCGGAGCAGAATGACATTATTCGAGCAGACAAGGATCGCCCGGTTGTCGTTCAAGGGGTGGCCGGAAGCGGCAAGACGACGATTGCGCTGCACCGGCTCTCCTATTTGATCTACAATTATCAGGACTCGATGATGTCAAAGAGGTTTATGGTTTTTGCACCAAACCGGTTGTTCCTTACGTACATTTCAGAGGTTCTTCCCGAATTGGGAGTGGATGACGTTCAGCAGGCGACATTCCTGGATTGGGCTTCCAAGCTGGTCAAGTCCATCCTTCCAAAAGGCTGGCGGATTCTGGACCCGCACAAGCCCCTTCAGTTGTTCTTTGAACAAGGACAGAGCGATGCCGAGCGTCGGACGGTGCTGCATCGTCTTCGGTTCAAGGGCTCGCTCGCTTTCCGGGATGTACTCCAGCAATATTTGTTGTTTGTAGCGGAAAACAGGGTAGCCTACAAAAAATTAAGCTTTGTCTACAACAGAACCAAACATGTTTTTACGATTCCGGGTGAGACCATCCGTCAGCTTTTTGCCGAACAATATGCCCATCTGCCATATCGTCGGCGAATGGAAGCCGTTCGAAAGCACGTTAAGCAGGACATCAATAAACAGTTGTTCGCCCATCTGCGAGAGAAGCGAATTGATCTGGATAAGCAAGCGTTGGCTAAATATGAGAAAATGATTGATCAGCTTCTGGACAAATACTTTTCCATTTTTCCTGAACTGGATGTCTTCTCGTCGTACCGCGAAATGTTGACCGACTCAGCTTTATTGAAAGAGCTGACAAAAGGGGAAGTCAATGGCGAGGATATCGAGGATATTTGCCGGTCGTCTGCAGAGATATTCGAAGCGGAGCGGATCGAGCCAGAAGACGTTGCGCCGCTGATCTATCTGCGGCATCTGATCGAAGGATTGGAGCAGGCCGATCACTTTGACCACAGTGTCGTTGATGAAGCACAGGATCTCAGTGCGTTGGAAATTGCGGTGATCGGGCTTGTGACAAAGAGACATTCTTTGACGGTAGTGGGAGATATCGCGCAGGGCATCCATGCATACAGGGGATTGCAATCGTGGGAAGAACTGTTGGAGGGAGTTTTTCAGCAGCCGCGGGGGGTTTACTACACACTCGCGCAGAGCTACCGTTCCACAATCGAAATTATGAAATGTGCCAACGAGGTACTGCGAAAGATAAACCTGCCGGAGACGATTATGGCCAAACCGGTATTGCGGCATGGGGAAAAGCCTTTGTTGGCATCATGGGACGGGAAAGAACTGCCGGTTAAAAATCTGGTCCAGCTTGTAAATGATTATCGGCAAGAGGGCTTTCAATCCATCGCGATCGTAGCCAAAACAGCCGAGGCCAGCAAAAAAGCATACAAGTCATTGAAGGCCTCCATCGAAGGACTGAAGCTGCTGGGAAGCAAGGATACCCAATTCCCGGGCGGTGTCGTAGTAATGCCAGCTTATTTGACCAAGGGGCTGCAATTTGATGTGGTCATCTTGTTGAATATCGAGGAGTACTTGGACAATGAGTGGGATACAAAGCTCCTGTATGTAGCCATGACCAGACCCGTACATCGGCTTTTCATGATTCATCAGGAAGACAGGATGAGTCCGCTCTTTGCTGACGTGCCACCTGAGTTGTACGAGAAGAGATCTTTGTAAAGAAAAAAGTCTTGCAATAAAGAAGAAGGCTTTGTAACGAAAATAACGGCTTGCAACGAACAAGAGACTTTGGTAACGAAATAAGGTCCTGCAGCGAAAACGAGAACTCCGAAAGATGGGAAAGGCCCTGGAACAAAAAAGAGCTCTAGACCCAAATAGAGTTTTGCAACAATTGTATAGAGTCCATTACAAAAAAGAGACATCGACAAGATGTCTCTTTCAGGCTGTCGAGAAACCCCACAATATGTTGGAGTTTCTTCTTTCATAACAATAAAATTGAGCACGAAGTGCTGGAAGTCTTAGATAGCACCACACCTAACATGCCTTTGCAAGGTGGAGTGCTATCTTTTTTATATTTTGAACGGTTGCTGTCAGCAACGCTTGCTCTTGGACATTTTCACGTCCGCGCAACCTACAATAGCGAAGTCCATGCAGTTCTTTGGCATCTGCAAAACTTCGCTCTATCGTTTGGTATCTCAACCTGTATAGGTATTTTCCTGACTTACTTAAGCGGTTCTGTCGAACCCATTCTTTACTCTCTTCCCATACATGCCTGGTTATCACCTTTTGGTGATTTTTTGACCGTGTACACATAGTGAGCATCGGACATGCCTTACATATTTCTTTATTTGACTTATACATTCTGTATCCGTTACGGTCAGTTGTCGAATAAGCAAGCTCATGTTTTTGGGGGCAAATATAGACATTCTTTTCGGGATCATATTTAAACCGCCATTTGGCGATAAGGCCTTTAACAGGTGAAAAAGCTCGATGGCCAATGACGGCAAAGATATTTAGATCGTGCAGAGCCTTGCAGATTGGAGTAGTTAAATAGCCAGCATCCAATGCAACGGCTTCAATGGTATCTGTAAACCCAAACTTCTCAATTTGGTGTTGTAGCCGATCTACATAAGGAACAGAATCATGAACGTTACCCGCAGTCACGTGTACATCAGTTATGATATTGTACTTATGATCGACTGTCCGATGATCGAGATAGAAAAAGCCTTCAGGCTTTCCGTCACGAACCATGTAACCACTGTCCGGATCAGTAGTACTCACCTTGATTTCCTTTTCTTCCTTCACATCCTCTCTAGGCTTCAATCCTTTTTTCCGTGTGCTTCACGGTCTTCATTAATGGCTGCTTCTAAATCACTAAGGTAGGCTCGACTAGATTTTTCAATAACATGCTTCTTAAATTTACGTTTGTTCGCATTTGCTTTCAGATGAGTGGAATCACTTATCAAAACACGTCCGCCAACCATGCGATGTTGGATAGCAAGGCGAACGATTTCATCAAAAATCTCTTGGAAAACATTTGTGTTTTTAAAACGAGTTCGACGATTCCAACTGATGGTAGTGTGGTCTGGAACTCGATCTGTTAGTGAAAGGCCAAGAAACCAGCGGTAAGCGATATTCGTCTGAATTTCCTTTTCGAGTTGTCTTTCTGACCGGATACCGTAAAGGTATCCAATGAAAATCATTTTAAATAAAACCACCGGATCAATGGCTGGTCTACCGTTATCTTCACAATAGTATTGGCGTACTTTTTCTCGGATGAAAGAGAAGTCTACATGCTTTTGAATAACTCGTAGCAAATGGTCCTCCGGGACCAACTCATCAAGGCATACAAATTCATATTGCATTTGTTGCTTTTTTTCATTAGAGGAAAGCACAATAATCACCCGCCAGTAAATGTAATTACAAGAATATTATAACACATTAACGCGGTGTCGTCATAAAATACAGGGAAATAAAAATGGCTGTCGACTTTCTCGACAGCCTGAAAGAGACATCGACAAGATGTCTCTTTTTTTGGTTCCTAGCAGCTTTTACAAAAACAGCTTTTTCCCAAAACAATTCATTCTCAAGAAAACCCCGCTGATGACTCGCAGCGGGGACAAGGGAGCCATTAATGATCGCCGTGATTTCCTTTGGAAGGATTTGTAAGCACGTATCCCTCTTGTGGTGTATACAGGTAGTCGATAACAAGGCCGTCTAGCAACGGCTCGTCTTTCTTGACGATTACGTCGATTTCCTTGTCGGTAGAAACGACGGTATCTTCGTCGGTCGGTTTATCCAATGCCAAGCCGTAATGGGCATGGTCACCGTGTGCATGTGTTATGTATGCGCGGAGCTTCAACTCTTTATCCTCTTCTTGGTCCAAAATGGCTTTCAATTGTTTTGCGGCGTTGCGAGTAATTTTTACCTTCATGGGTCAGTCTCCCTTGTTTTGGTATCGTACTCCTCCATATTAGCAAACTGCCAAATCCCGATGCAATGCAGAAAGTGTTAAAATGGCAAGAGAGAAGGGAGAGAAGAAAGATGCCGATTGATTTGCGCAGCGATACGGTTACCAAGCCGACAGATGCGATGCTCCGTGCCATGTATGAGGCAGAAGCAGGGGACGATGTGTATGGAGAAGACCCGACTGTAAACCGCCTGGAAAGAGTGGCGGCCGAGATATTGGGGAAAGAAGACGCGCTGTTTGTCACGAGCGGTACACAAGGGAATCAGGTGGCAGTCCTTACCCACTGTGTAAATGGCGACGAGGTTATTTTGGAGGCAGACTCCCACCTTTTTTACTATGAGGGAGGCGCAATGGCTGCTCTCGCGGGGGTGCAAACCAGGACGATCGCGGGAGATAGGGGGGCACTGCCTCCACAGGAGGTAGCCAAAGCAATTCGCGGGGTCAATATCCATTTTCCGAGGACCCGTTTGATTTGCATGGAAAATACACATAACCGCGCTGGAGGGGCGGTCGTCCGCCCTGAACAGATGAAAAGCGTATACGAAGTAGCAAATCGTAACAACGTACCTGTCCACCTGGATGGCGCCAGATTATTCAATGCTGCTGTCGCGTTGGGCTGCGAGGTGACCGAGCTTACCCGGTATACAGACAGTGTTCAGGTGTGCTTGTCGAAGGGATTGAGCGCACCGGTAGGGTCTGTGTTGGCAGGGAGCCGGGCGTTTATCCAGGAGGCGCGTTGGTGGAGGAAGAAGCTGGGCGGCGGCATGCGCCAAGTCGGTTACATGGCAGCACCAGGAATACTCGCCTTGACGGAAATGACGTCACGGCTTGCGGAAGACCATCAGCGAGCGCATGATTTGGCCGTAGGTTTGCAAAAGCTATCTCTGCATGTCGAACCGGTAGAAACGAACATAGTTTTGGTTCACACGGACAAAGCGGGTCTTTCTGCCGAACAATTTTTGGCCAAGCTGGCTGAAAAAGGGGTGCTTGCTGTCGACTTTGACGAAACGGTCGTTCGTTTTACAACACATCGTCACATCAGTGATCAGGATATTCAGAACACTTTGGCAGCAGTGGAAGCGATCTTGCATCCATCAAGGTCAACGGGATGACGCGTCCAAGCTTTTTTACCAAATGACTTTTCCGGGAGGAAGAACGGAGCAGCGGGCAGCAGGGTCACAAAGGGCTGCACCAGCATACCGAAAGAGAAACGTGCAGCAGACTTCCCTGGTGCACGTTCTCTTTGAAAAAGGGATCATTTTTTCTTGCCTTTCAAGGCAAACTCCTCTGTTTTTACCGTTACGTCGAGAGATACTGGTATTCGACTAAACACCTCGTCCCAATTTTCCTTTCGCTTCTTCCACTCCTTCGGATAATGGATGTGCAGTTGTTTTCCAAAGCCGGCTACATCTACGCGAAAGTCCTTTTGTGTTTTTTTCAAGGTATTGTTGACTATCTGTTCAATCCTTGTTTTTACTGCAGCATTTACTCTATCGAGGTAGTCTTTTTCAAAAGCGTTTTCGTTTAGAGCCCAGTCTTCTCCCAATCGCCCTTCCACTTTGATGTCTACTCTGAAAGACAATTGTCCATTTTTTACGATCGGAATGATCTTGCTGCGGATTTTTCCGATTTCATATGAAAAAGGATCTCTACTCCCTTTGATGACTGCTTCAATAATGCCGCCTTTATGGCCCTCTTCTGATTTTCCCGTACCCTGGACCAAATTGAGTCCGGCTGTTTCCTCTTCGCCGATCCACCCTAGCATTTTTCCGGTTTTTCCGCTTATGACGGCTGCGCCAGCCAGCTTCATTTCTTTTTGGTGCAGAACCACCCTTGGTACGCAAAAGCTGCTGTCGGCAGATAATTGTTCCGAGACTGTCCCAATGGATATAGGCTGGGCGATATGAATGGATTTAGAAAGGTTATCGATTAGGCTTAACAGCTCGAAGGAGGGCAAGTCTTCATTTTTGGTTTTTGCTTCAAGAATCTCTCTCCCGTTTCCCTCCGCTATGGTCAGATGAACGGTACGACGCATCTCGGTATCTCGCAAATTCATGTTTAGCAATTGGGCCAGATTAATTTTACGAGATACCTGATCACCCAAAATAATTATTTTCAAGTGCATGAAAAAGGGCGGACGACCTATGCGAGTAGCTGTTTCTCTCGCAACCTGGAAAGCCGTATCCCCTGAACTTGTAATGTTAATGTAAGGCTTTTGGTTGGAAGGGTTTCCCCTTGAGGTTCCCCCAATAATTTTGGGGTTTACGATCTGATAAGTAACGGAGATAGGCATTATCGTTTTATGCTTGTGAACGATTTGTTTTTCTTCCTCGGAGGTCCGCTTCTTCTGTATAGCCTGGTCAACGGACATCCCGATGGCGATCCCCAGGTCCTCGATCTCCCGACGATCCCAGCAACCGCTGGAAACGATGGCGCTGCACAGGAGGAGCGTAACTAAGATTGGCAGAGATCTGGCTTTCATCATGCTCATGGTCTCGACCCCTCATTAACCGGTTGATCGTGTTTCGGCCGGTTTCTGGCTATCGCGATCAGAAGCAAAAAAAGCGGGATGAGGGTCGAGACAAGGACAGAGAAAAAGCCAATGCTCTTGCCGAGTTCCAATGCCCCGTTGAGATCTTTTGGCAATAGCGCGATTCCGTATATCACGGGGAGAAGCAAACACATGACGAGCTTGATATTCCAGCCGATGAGAAGGTGAATTCCTAAAGAAGCTAAATACAAATTAATAAAAAACGTTGTAAACATATTTAGCAGCCAGATGGTGATAAAAAAGATTTCAAAGTGTTCAAAGAAAGCTCCTGGAAATTCGATCTGCTTTACGAATTCCATCGTGGGCCAAGTCAAGGTAATCACTTCGTTAAGCGTCAAGGAGCCGATTACCATGATGACGATGGTCATATAGATGAGTGTGACGAGTGCAAAGCCGAGCAGTATAGGGAGCGTTGATTTTTGGGCATTGCGCGTATAGGCCACAAGAAACAGGATCACGTCAAAACCTGAGAAGGCCTGGGCGGTAGGGAGGATGCCCGGGAGTAAGGCTGACGGTCCGTTTTCAAGGAACGGACGTATATTGTCAAACTCAAAGTTTTTCCAATTGAGAAAGAGAATCGTAAACACGATCAACAGGGTGATGGGGAGATAAAACTCATTGATCCGAATGATCGCATTCAAACCGCCTGACACCAAATAAAAGCCAACCAGTATAAAGGCCAGCATGGTTACCTCCAGAGGGGTTTCGTCCAATAGGAAGTGACGGACAACCTCCGCCTGCACCCGCGCTTCAAAGGCCCCAAATGTCGTAAAGTTGCAGATGTACAAAACACTGATCAGAGTCCCCAGTACTTTTCCTACGATGCGCACGTTGTAAATATAAAAAGTCTCACCCGGAAAGCAGTTGCTTAGATGCAGGCAAATCATTGCCGCGACCGCAGTAATGATTCCCCCAAGGATAACGTCGATCCAGACATCCGGCGTTCCCACCTCTTCAGCGATGACGCGGGGGAGGGTAAGGATGGCTACCCCGATGATGGTAGAAACAGTTGTAATCGTCAGCTGGAATGGTGAAAAAGGAGAAATCCGAAGGGAACTCACGAAAGCCCACTCTCCTTTACTTTGATTGATCGGAACGGTTTCGGTCGAGCGGCTTGAACATCGCTGGCCGGAATTTTAACAGCGTCTGCAAGGGCAAGCGAAGGAACAGGTCCTTCCACGTGTATACACGATTGGGGACATATGGAGCCGCATAATTGATGCCAAAGCTTTTGAGTCTTACCACATGAGAGGTGATCAAGACAAATACGAGAATGATCCCGTATAGACCGAAAATAGAGGCGGCCAGCATCATCCCGAAACGAAGCAGACGTATCGCGATGGCAGCAGGGTATTGTGGAAACGCAAAGGACGAAATGGCCGTCAACGCAACGACAATCACCATGATCGGGCTGACGATACCCGCTTCGACAGCGGATTGTCCGATGACAAGGCCCCCTACTATTCCCACTGCTTGACCGACAGGCTTTGGCAAGCGCAAACCAGCCTCCCGCAAGAGCTCAATGGTTATTTCCATAAACATCGCTTCTACAATGGTGGGAAACGGAACTCCCTCTCGCGTACCCGCAATAGAGATGGCCAATTTCGTCGGGATGAGTCCTTGATGGTAGGAGACGAGCGCTACGTATAACGCAGGCAAGAAAAGCGCAAAGAATAGCGCCAATGTCCTGAGCATGCGGATGAGTGAAGCGGGAATCCAGCGGTCGTAGTAATCCTCCGGCGATTGCATCAGCATGGGGAACGTTACGGGGACGATCAGTGAAAAAGGCGTACCATCGATCAGAATCGCAACCCGGCCTTCCAAAAGCGCGCCCTCCACGCGATCCGGCCGTTCCGTATTTTGAACCTGCGGAAAGGGAGAATAGGGGTTGTCCTGAATGTAGTTCTCAACATACCCGGATTCAATCGGATCGTCGATGTCGATTTTTTGCAGTCTCCGTCTTACCTCATTCACCAGATCCGGATTCGTTACCCCGCGCAGATAGCAGATGATGACCTCTTTTCGTGCCCGCCTGCCCAAAAATAAAGATTCAAAGGTCAGATGGGGATCCTTCAACCGCCGGCGGAGAATCGCTGTATTTTCATTCACCTCTTCTACAAAACCGATCCGCGGACCACGTACGAGGGCTTCGCTGGCAGGCTCCTCTTGCTGCCGGGACTTGTCCTTAGCCGTTCCAAATATGACGGCGCCGGGATACTCGTCGAAGAGAACGCAAGTATTTCCGGCCAATATCTCCGAGACACATTGATCAGATTTGTATACCACTGAAATATCCCCGAATGTGCTCGCATGCTGTGCAAAATGTTTCAGGTTTTGCGGATAGTCTGGGGGACTGGCCTCCACCTCTGTGAGAAAGCGCCGGGAGATCACCCCGAATACTTGACTGTACAAAAATTGCTGGTCAACCATCCCTTTTGCATAGATGGCGACAGCCTTGCGTTCTGTCTCGCCCAAGGACATTTCTCTATAAACGATATCGGAGCTGTTTCCGAGCAGCGTCAAGATATGCTCCAGATTGTCGCTGAGAGAGGGGACAAGCTCCGGGGAGTGGGACTTTGCATACGGCTTCATCTGGGTGAATCCTTTCCAGGTGAATTCTTAGCTCCGAATGACAAGCTCGGATTTGCGAGTTTGGGTAGAGTTTGCCCCAAAATGTGCCATCTCACTCAAGCGAAAGAAGCTCCGCGGCATAGTAGGGGCCTCGCGAATCGACACCAGTCAGCCGGGCAACAAGGCGCTCACCTGATGAGAGCAGGGGAGTAAATCGACCTTTGCAAAGGAATACTACGAGTATCCAACAAAAGGGAAAGAGGGATTCAAATGATTTCCGCGAAACAGCGTCAGCAGGTCCAAAATCAGATGCAGCGGGACGAAAGCAAAGTTGTCAACATTGTCCTGAGCGATGAACGGCAAGTAGCGGGAGAAATCGAAAAAGCCACCCACCAGGGATTGTTCCTGACGGATGGCAGTTACTACAGCTACGCCGATATTCGGGAGATCAACGGACTATAGACGGTTGCAGGCGGACAACTACAGATCGGAGGCCGGAAAAAAGTGTCGCAAGCCATCCGGCAATTCTTTTTGCCACAGGCCCCAGACATGGTTTCCCGGCTTCTCCCGGTAGGAAAGCGAAGCGCCCTTTTTTTCAAAAATGTCTTTTGTTTTGCGGTTCCATTCCACAAAGTCAAAGGTTCCCATGTGTGTTTCGACAGTTGTTTCATCCAGTCCAACCACCATCCAGACATTCAGCCAAGAAAGGTCGTCTGCAGCGGACAGTTGGTCCAAAGTAGGCTGGAAATACGCCCCCGACAGGGAGAGCAGATTCGGAAAGAGAGCGGGTTCGTCCAAAGCGATGTGCAAGGAGACGGTTCCGCCAAGCGAATCGCCCGCCAGCACGCGCGCTTCCGGATTTTTCCGTACCGGATAACGCTCTTCGATGTAGGGGATCAATTCTTCTATAAAGAAACGCTTGTACCCCTCGTGCCGCGATCCGATAGGGGAATATTCGCTTGTCCGTTTGCTTCTCTCCACGGAGACGCCGACAACGAGAAAGGGCGGCACTCCTTCGTCGAGGATCAGTTGATTGGCAATCGTGGCAATCCGACCCATGGTAAAAAAATCATTCCCATCCTGGCAGTAGACGACGGGATAGGAGAGCAGCTCGTTGTATCCGGGGGGGAGATATACCTTTACGGAGCGGGGCGAATCCAAATAGACGCTGGGAATTTCTTCTTTGACAATCGTTCTTTTTACATAGTCTGACATGGGATTTCATCTCAACTCCTAAACGAAATTCCAAACTAATCCTTGAAAAAAACTGATACAGATTTTATAGTAAATGATAACAGGAAGGAAATAAACCCTGTAATATCAATACTATAACACATTGAACAGTTATTTTATCTGAGGTATAACAGGGTTGTGCGAAAGTGGTTGTAAGCACTTTCAACACGGCGACTTTCTGCGCAATTAACCTTTCCCGCTTTATAATCCAGTGACGAGGTGAATGTGATGAGCGTGACTACTGCTGTTGAACAAACGGGTAACAACACTCCGCTGCAAATTCTTGCTCCGGACGGTACCGTTGTTCGTCCTGATCTCATGCCCAAGCTTTCTGATGATGAATTGCGCGATCTGATGCGCAAAATGGTCTTTACCCGTGTGTGGGACCAACGTGCAATCAGCTTGAACCGCCAAGGCCGTCTTGGTTTCTATGCGCCGGTTGCCGGCCAGGAAGCCGCAATGATCGGTTCCGAGGCTGCCCTTTCCAAAGAAGACTTCATCCTGCCAAGCTACCGCGATATTCCGCAAATGGTATGGCACGGTTTTCCAATGCACAAAGCTTTCCTCTACTCCCGTGGTCACATTGAGGGCGGACGCATTCCAGAAGACGTCAACGTTCTGATGCCGCAAATCATCATCGCTGCTCAATGTACACAGGCTGCAGGTATTGCGATGGGCTACAAGCTCCGCGGTGAAAAACGCGTAGCGATCAACTACTTTGGTGACGGCGCAACGTCCCAGGGTGATTTCTACGAAGGGATGAACTTTGCCGGCGTTTACAAGCTGCCAGTCATTTTCTTCTCGCAAAACAACGGATACGCTATCTCCGTGCCGTTTGAAAAGCAAACAGCTGCTGAAAACGTTGCTGTAAAAGCAAAAGCTGCCGGTATCGCCAGCGCGCGCGTAGACGGTATGGACATTCTTGCTGTGTACCATGCTGTGAGCGAAGCGAAGCAACGCGGTATTGACGGCGAGGGAGCGACTCTGATCGAGGCGCTTACTTATCGCTATGGTCCGCACACAATGGCTGGTGACGACCCGACTCGCTACCGTACTGGCGAAGAGCAAAGCGAATGGGAACAAAAAGACCCGCTGATCCGCTTCCGCAAGTTCCTGGAAAACAAAGGGCTGTGGAGCGAAAAAGACGAGGAAGCGGTTATCGAAGAAGCAAAACAAGCGGTTGCTGACGCGATCAAGAAAGCGGACGAAGCGCCGAAAATGAAAGTTAGCGACCTCATCGACGTTATGTTCGAAACACTGCCGCCTGAACTGGAAGAGCAAAAGGCGGAATATCTGGCAAAGGAGTCGAAATAACCCATGGCACAAATGACAATGGTTCAAGCCATTACGGACGCAATGCGCGTTGAATTGAAACGCGACGAAACCGTTCTCGTCTTCGGTGAAGACGTGGGTAAAAACGGCGGGGTATTCCGTGCAACAGAAGGTTTGCAAGCCGAGTTCGGCGAGCAGCGCGTATTTGACACGCCGCTTGCCGAGTCCGGAATTGGCGGCCTGGCTGTGGGACTCTCCGTCAACGGATTCCGTCCGGTTGCCGAAATCCAATTTTTCGGCTTCGTATTCGAGACATTTGACGCGATCGCCTCTCAGGCGGCACGTATGCGTTTCCGTTCCGGCGGACGCTACAACAGCCCGATCACCTTCCGCTCTCCTTTTGGCGGCGGGGTAAAAACGCCTGAGCTGCACGCTGACTCGCTGGAAGGCTTGATCATGCAAACGCCTGGGGTGAAAGTGGTCATCCCATCCAATCCGTACGATGCAAAAGGCTTGCTGATCTCTGCCATCCGCGACAACGATCCGGTTGTATTTTTGGAGCACATGAAACTGTACCGCTCTTTCCGTCAGGAAGTACCGGAAGGCGAGTACACCATTCCACTCGGCAAAGCAAACGTAGTGAAAGAGGGCAGCGATGTTACCATCATCACCTACGGCGCTATGGTTCATACCAGTCTGAAAGCGGCTGAAGAGCTGGAAAAAGCTCGCGGCGCGAAAGTGGAAGTGATCGACCTGCGCACAGTAAACCCGATCGACATCGACACGATTGTCGCGTCCGTGAAGAAAACCAACCGCGCCATCGTGGTGCAGGAAGCGCAAAAAACATCCGGCGTAGCTGCCGAAATCATCGCTCAAATCAACGAACGCGCCATTCTGCACCTGGAAGCGCCAGTGCTTCGCGTTACTGCACCGGATACGATCTTCCCGTTCGCACAAGCAGAAGACATCTGGCTGCCAGATGTGAAACGCGTCGTAGACGGTTTGACCCAAGTACTCGATTTTTAATCACATACCCGGCGGAAAGAGATTGCTTTCCGCCTTCTTTAGGCAACTCTTTTTCCATAATGGATAGTTATGCTTGTACAAACAACCTCATTGAGGAGGAGATAGCGTGAGTCGTTTTACTTTTAGACTCCCGGAGCTTGGCGAGGGCATCCATGAGGGCGAAATCGTCAAATGGCATGTCAAGCCGGGGGATACCGTTGAAGAAGACCAAGTTATCATGGAAGTGCAAAATGACAAGGCTGTAGTGGAAGTTCCATCTCCTGTAAAAGGAAAGGTACTGGAACTGAAAGTTACGGAAGGCACTGTCTGCGTAGTCGGCGATCCGCTGATCGAATTTGACGTGGAGGGCGAAATCCCGAATCTCCCTGACCACGGTCATGGAGACAGTCAAGCAGCAGCACCGGCTGTCGAAGAGAAAATGGAACCGGGCTGCGATATTGGCTCCCAGGTAAGCGCAAACGCAAACCAAGCAATGGATACTCCGCTCGCACAACCTGCAGCGACAGCAACCGCGGCACCAATCGATCGCAAACACGTACTGGCTACGCCGTCTGTTCGCAAATACGCTCGTGAAAAAGGCGTTGCGCTGGCAAATGTGCCAGGCACAGGCAAACTCGGACGCATTACGCGTGAAGATATCGACCGCTTCCTGACTGGCGGAGCAGCAGTTGCTCCTGCAGCAGCTGAAGCGGCAGCACCAGTGGCTTCTGATGCTCCGGAAGCAACTGGCGTACAGCAAGCAGCGGCAGCTCCGACTGTCCACTACGCGGCACAAGCTGGCGAAATCGAAGAACGGGTGCCTCTCAAAGGCATTCGCAGAGCGGTTGCCAAAGCAATGGTTAAATCTGCTTACACCGCTCCGCACGTCACCATCTTTGATGAAGTGGACGTGACAGAGCTGGTCGCTATGCGCAAAGACGCGAAGCCGCTGGCTGAACAGCGCGGCGTAAAGCTGACCTATTTGCCATTCATCGTCAAGGCTGTTGTCGCAGGACTGAAAAAGTTCCCGGAACTGAACGCTTCCATCGACGACGAAAAACAAGAAATTGTTTACAAAAAATACTATAACATCGGTATCGCTACCTCTACGGACCAAGGCTTGGTTGTGCCGGTAGTGAAGGCTGCCGAGCGCAAATCGATCTTTGAAATCGCTGGCGAAATCAGCGAGCTGGCTGCAAAGGCACGCGACCGCAAAGCGTCCGCTGACGAGCTGAAAGGCTCTACCTTCAGCATCACAAACATCGGTTCCGCAGGCGGCATGTTCTTTACTCCGATCATCAACTATCCGGAAGCTGCGATCCTCGGCGTAGGCCGCATCAGTGAAAAACCGGTTGTGAAAAACGGTGAAATCGTGGTTGGCCAAGTGCTGTCGCTCTCGCTCAGCATTGACCACAGACTCATCGACGGCGAACCTGCTCAGCGATTCGTCAACTACGTGAAGCAGCTCTTGGAAAACCCAACACTGCTCGTCATGGAGGGATAACAAGCGATGGTAGTAGGAGAATTTACAACAGAGGTAGACGTTCTCGTCATCGGTGCCGGTCCCGGCGGTTATGTGGCAGCCATTCGCGCTGCCCAGCTGGGCAAAACCGTGGCTGTCGTAGAGAAAGCCGAGCTCGGTGGCGTATGTCTGAACGTCGGCTGCATCCCGTCCAAGGCCATGATCCATGCAGCTCATACGTATGAGCATGCTCAACATACAGATGCCATGGGCATTACCATGGAAAACGTAAAGGTAGACTTTGCCAAAGTTCAGGAGTGGAAAAAAGGCATCGTCAACCAGTTGACTGGTGGCGTCGGCAAACTGTTTAAAGGCAACAAAATCCAGGTAATCCCCGGCGAAGCTCTGTTTGTGAGCGAGAACGAAGTCCGGGTATTCCATGGCTACGATGTAAACCGCTACCGTTTCAACCACTGCATCATCGCGACCGGCTCCCGTCCGATCGAGTTGCCGGCTTTCCCGTACGGCAAGCGTGTGCTGTCTTCGACGGAAGCACTTGCACTGACGGAAATTCCAAAGAGCATGGTCGTAATCGGCGGTGGCTAC
This sequence comes from Brevibacillus sp. FSL K6-6036, assembly GCF_037964015.1. Lineage (NCBI taxonomy): Bacteria > Bacillati > Bacillota > Bacilli > Caryophanales > Paenibacillaceae > Brevibacillus > Brevibacillus sp. FSL K6-6036. The sequence goes on along the minus strand of NZ_CP150173.1, from coordinate 2,846,875 downwards.
ATCGGCGTGGAGCTGGGTACCGTGTTTGCCAAATTCGGCACGAAGGTAACCATCCTGGAAGGTTCTGATCAAATCCTTCCGGGCTTCGAAGCGGAAATGACCCGCCTCGTTGACCGCAAGCTGAAAAAGCTGGGCGTGGAGATTCATACAAAAGCGCTGGCACAAGGAATGGAAGAGAAGGAAGACGGCGTTGTCGTTACGGCTGAGGTAAAAGGCGAACAAAAGCAAGTCGAAGCTGAATATATCCTCGTGACAGTTGGCCGTCGTCCGAACACCGACGAGCTCGGCGTACGCGATATCGGCATGAAACTGACTGACCGCGGTTATATTGTCGTAGACAAGCAAGGTCAAACCAGCATCCCGAATGTCTACGCGATCGGGGACATCGTTGAAGGACCAGCCCTGGCCCACAAGGCTTCTTATGAAGGAAAAGTGGCTGCCGAAGCAATTGCTGGACACCCGGCAGAGGTCGACTACAAAGCAATCCCGGCTGTCGTATTCAGCGACCCTGAGATCGCAAGCGTAGGGATCAGCGAGCGTGAAGCGAAGGAAAAAGGCATCGAGTACGTATCTGGACGCTTCCCGTTTGCTGCCAATGGCCGCGCGCTTTCGGTCAATGCGGGTGAAGGCTTCGTCAAGCTGATCGCCGACAAGGAGACCAACCTGGTACTCGGGGCGCAAATCGTCGGACCAGAGGCTTCCAACATCATTGCGGAGATCGGTCTTGCGATTGAAATGGGTGCGACGCTCGAAGATATCGAGCTGACCATTCACGCGCATCCAACTTTGGGTGAAGTGACGATGGAAGCAGCGGAGCTGGCTTTGGGTCGCCCCATTCATGTGATGAAGTAAATTCGTTTATGGAAACCCTGCATCCTGAAATGATGCGGGGTTTTTTTCAGCATTTCCCCTTTCCACCGTTTATCAAATAATGTAAAATAGTGGGAGAACGAGTCGGGTGGGGGTAGACACCATGGAGATTACGCAAAAGATGATTGATGATGTTCGCCGGCAGTTGGAACAAGCAGCCAAGAACGCTGGCTACAATTTTCTCGACCCGGAAATCGTAAAAATTAGTCAAAAACTGGATAAATTAATCGTTGCGCACATGATCCAAGACGGAAAACGCCCTTAACGGGGCGTTTTCCATTTCTTCATCGGATAGATGAGGTATGTGGATAATCCTTCTTTTACGAGGCGAACCTGATCGTAAAAATAGCTTGGACACAAAATCAGCTGATCTGCCTGGACGTTTTCTGTCGTTCCATCGTCACAGATCAGTTTTTGCTCTTCTTCACGATATGTAAAAAGCGGAGCAACTTTTTGCAAAAAGGCCATACAGCCTTCTGGCGTGCGTATTGCCTCGTAAATGTTCTCGGCTTCATTCACAAACAACGGAGCGATTTTTTCCCATTTTTCCTCAAAAAACAGCAGCCAATACGTTGAAAGAAATAGGGAGAACCGACCTTTGACGAATTCGGCATCCTGTCTTGCATCCTGATAGATGGCAGGAGGAGCATTACCGATTTCTCTGCCATCCTCGGGTGTTAAAAAACTTTTTGTAAAAGATGTTGTTGGCATCTGAACAAAGTAGCCGTAGAGGTCTTCTACGAACATGACCTCTTTCGTCTGGACAGGATCCAAAACATCCGGAATTGTCTCGCGAAAGATGGGAGCAAAGTACTCCCATTCTTTCAAGATCCCTTCTGAATCAAAGCCAGACAGAAGTTCCTCTGCCCAGTCGGAATGCTCCTTTGTCTGCGTTGTGTGGGCCAAGCTGTGAAGGCTGGCGGCTGCCTCAAATAGGGGAGAAACGCTGTAAGTAACGGTAGGATGAAGAGGGCTGCCGCCCGAAAGAGGGACTGAAATCATTATTGTAGACCTCCAACAAGGATACTGTTATCATCATAGTTCATCCTTGTGGGACAATTCAATCTTTGCACTGTAAAAAACAGGAAGGGGCTAGCCCTATCCTTCCCGTGTCTTGATTTGACGCGAATGGTTTTCTTGTTTTACTTTTTTGGAGCCTGGCATCGGCCTGCCCGTTTGTTCCATCGGCTCGTAGGTGTTATTGTAGGTTTGGTGCGGATTTTCATCCAGCATATGCTCTTTTTCCATCGTATCCACTCCTTCCTTTTTTAGAATGCCGCAATCAAATAGTGACGAACCATAGGAAATACTGGTATTCTAAAGGGAAGTCTGTGTACAAGCATGTTGGCAGTGAAAAGGCAATCTCGGAAATACTTGCATATTTGCGAAAAGCACCGTGTTGTCATCGAATATGTTATGGTATGATTAGATATTTCACTCGATTTTTGGGCTTTCACGCAGGAAAGGAGATGACTGTATGCCGACATTGATTGCCCCAATTTTTAATACCACTACAACGAAACCGCTGCACATCGAGCTTCCCAAATCATTTCATCTTGTTTCTGGTGCCGAAAAGCCGTATAATGTCGCTTCGCGGTATCTTCGCAACGTGATGGACGAAAGCCGCTATTTGTTCGATCGAAAAGTCGACTTGACGAGTATCTTTTTGCTGGCGGAATATCCTGCGGAAACGCACGAATTAAAGTATTCGGATGAACGGACTTGGATTGAGGAGATTGAAAACAAGCTGAATCTGGCATCCACCGGGGGAATCTGCTCGATCCCATACATCATTACAGCAAAATTTCCTGTGTACGGCATTACGTACCTCAAGCGATCGCTTGATGGAGATAAATACTTGTTTGACGAAGAAGCACAGAAAATTTTCCTCGCGCTTATGGAGGAGGGAATCACGCTGCCGTCATTGGCGCTCAGACGTTATTCCCTGTCATTAGAAAAGAAGAGCCTGGAAGACCAATTGCTCGATCTCTGGATCTCGCTGGAATCCCTCTTTGCCCCTGACGGGAAAAAAGGGGAGATTACCTACAAGCTTCGTTTCCGCATGGCGTATTATTACGGAGACACGCCCGAGAAGCGGGAAAAGATCGCACAATTTGTCAAGAGCTCCTACAACCATCGCTCCGAGATCGTCCACAGCGGAAAAGAGCATGGGGATTCGCTGGGTGACGAAGTCAAGCTGCTCAGGCAAATGGCCCGTGCCGTTATTTTGAACACGGCGATGGAAAAGATTTCGTTAAACGAACTTCGCCGCCGTCTCGATGAGCAAGTTTTAACAGGGTCCAGCTACGAATTGCGTTATCAGCCGAAATTCTTTGAGAACGTCTCCTTTTGACGTAAGAATATTGCAGGAGGATCTTTATGAGTGTTTTGATCGTTGAAAATTTATCACATGGCTTTGCGGATCGCGTACTGTTCCGCGATGTCAATTTTCGGCTGCAGCCCAATGATCGGGTCGGATTGGTCGGTGCCAACGGTACGGGCAAGTCCACGATGATGGGGATTTTGACCAAGCAGTTGATTCCTGATCAAGGGAAAATCGAATGGATGCCGAAGGTTCAATACGGGTACTTGGACCAGCATACAAAATTGCAGGCGGGCAAAACGATCCGCGATGTTTTGAAGGATGCTTTCTTGCCTTTGCTGCAAGAAGAAGCCGAAATGCTGGCGATTGGCGAGAAAATGGCAGAAGCGACTCCTGAAGAGCTGGAAGAGCTGTTGGAGCGCATGGGAGAAATCCAGGACCGTCTGGAGAACAGCGGCTTTTATCTGATCGATGCCAAGGTGGAGGAGATCGCGAATGCGCTCGGTCTGACTGCCATCGGTCTGGACCGCGATGTGTCCGCACTGTCTGGGGGGCAGCGGACAAAGGTGCTTTTGGCCAAGCTTCTGCTTGAAAAGCCAAGCGTGCTTTTGCTCGACGAGCCGACCAACTACCTGGATGAAGAGCATATCACCTGGCTGAAAGGGTACCTCAAAGAGTATCCGTACGCATTTATCCTGATTTCCCATGACACTTCGTTCATGAATGAAGTCGTCAATGTGATTTACCACCTGGAGTTCACCAAATTGAACCGGTATACCGGGAATTACGAGTCTTTTTTGGCTCAGTCCGAAATGAAGCGCTCCCAGCACTTTGACGCCTACGAAAAGCAAAGAGAAGAAATTTCCAAAATGGAAGATTTCATCGCCCGCAACAAAGCTCGTGCCTCTACATCCGGACGGGCGAAAAGCCGCCAAAAGCAGCTGGAAAAAATTGAGCGGATCGACAAACCGGAAACCGCGGCAAAACCGACCTTCATTTTCAAGGAAGCCCGTGCAAGCAGCCGCTTTGTCTTTACGGCAGAGGATTTGGCGATCGGCTATACCCATCCCCTCCTGCCCAAGCTTACGGTCAGCCTCGAACGCGGGGAAAAGGTAGCAGTCGTCGGTATGAACGGTGTGGGAAAATCGACGTTGTTAAAAACAATGCTGGGGATGATCCCGCCATTGGGCGGTAAGCTGGATCGCGGGGACTTTTTGTTCCCGGCTTACTTCGAGCAGGAGGTAAAGCCGAAGCCAGTCACTGCTCTGGATGATGTCTGGAATGAGTTTCCACACATGAACAACCACGAAGTACGGGGGGCACTTGCTCGCTGCGGTCTGAAAAACGAGCACATCAATCGTTCGCTGACAGCTTTATCTGGCGGTGAACAGGCGAAGGTGCGGCTGTGCAAGCTGCTGCAGAGAGAGGCCAACTGGCTGGTTTTCGACGAGCCGACGAACCATCTGGACGTTGTGGCCAAGGAAGAGTTGAAGCGAGCTTTAAAAGAGTTCAAAGGGACTGTATTGCTCGTCTGCCACGAGCCCGAATTTTACGAGGACTGGGTGACACAGGTCTGGAACGTGGAAGAGTGGAGTCTCGATCAGGCCAAAAAACCGATCAAATTGTAATAACAAACAGGCAGCCATTTTGACGGGCTGCCTGTTTTCTGTTTGCGGATATTTTTGAATCCGGTCATTACAGCCGGGCATTTCGCAGACGGATCATGGAAAACTGCATCGTGGAATCGAGCAGGGAATCGTGCAAGGGCTTCAAAGAAGGAGTGAGACGAAGCTCCACGTTTGCTTGAGTCAGGCAGTCCAGCAGATCGCCCATTGGCTCCACGGATAGAGGCGTAACTGTCTCGTGGCAAACATAATAGCCGGCCCCATGATCCCAGCAAACGAAGGGGTTGGGAGGGAACGTATACTTGTACAGCTTTGCTTCTTTGATACCATGCTGACTCTGCAGCGATGATCATGGAAGCATCCGGGTATCCCATAAACCGGGCGGCATCCTCAGGCGTGGTCTTTGCCGAACGGCCAAACCCGATCCGGGGACAGTCCCGCGGGAAAAAGTACAGCGGGGATTTCTCCTGGTCGATCGCCCAGACTACCGGTGCCAGAGACGGATGGGATGGATGCGGTCGCGGATGAAAGCAGATGATCGACGGGTCTTCGCTAAAGTGATAGTACAAGCTAAACCTCTTATATAACTGCCCAGGCATTAGGCAGATAGCGGCCGCGGTAATACGGGCAGGACGTTTTCGTGATCGCTTCGTTATTATGCAGCATCATCGAGCTCGAGCCTCCGTCCATCGCCATCGCGGTAACCACTCCGCGCTCAGCTAGCAATTCGGCGATATCGTTCATGCTGGCGCCGATTGAATGTCCAGGCTGGCGTCCGTCAATGACGACAAACACGATCGTTCCGTCTTCCTTCTGACCAATGGCTGTCCTCGGCTGAATCCCCCAGCTTTTTGCCGGCTTGTCCGCGAACAGATTTTTTCCATTGACGATGAGCTGCGGACGGAAGCTCATGGCGTCTTTCACGCCCATGTCCACCAGCTGTTGGGCTGTGTAGTTCCCTGTGATCAGCTTCCCGTCAAAAGTGATCCCAAGCGCTGTTTCCCCGCCTTTTGCGTTGTAGTTCTGCAAAATCTTTCCATCCTTGATCAAAAGTCCAAACGCTTTGACGCCATTTCCGTAACCATCGGGATCGGAGAAGCCGCTCGCATTTACAATTCCCAGAGCGTTGTGCTTTTTGACAAATTCATCGAGCAGCTCGCCGCGATCCTTCCGATTGGAGACGAGCAGTTGAACGCGTTTCGGATCGCTGATATACATGATCTTTCCTTTAAAGTAATAATTGCTGCGCTTTTCGTCGATTTCCTCGATTTCAATCAATTCCTTTTTTACTTCCGGAATCGCTACAGCAGCTGGTCCATCCACCGGCTCATCCTTTGGCGTGTTCGTGGTTTCGTCTGCCGAGTTAATGACGACGGGATTGCGGATTTGCTGTTTGAGAGCCTCCAGCTTCTCCTCCGGCAAAAATGTATAAGGCGCCCAGTAATCGTGCTGAGTCGTCAGCAGCGTGCCTGCGGCCCATTCCCGAAGCTCCTCTCCCGTGTCGGTAGTGAACAGAAATGTAGCTCCGAGAAGCATAAAGGTAGCGGCGGTCATCGTGCCCATAAATAGAAGGCGTTTCAATAGCCGCCAGGGGCGGTTTCGTCGTTGGCGTCTTTTTCTCGTACGAGTGCGTGATAAAGTTTGCATGGTGACCCTTCCTATAAAATGTAATAAGTTCTCTGTAATAGATTGACGAACGGAGCGTAAAAAAGTTTCGTGAAACAGAAAAGCAACATCCGGACAAAATAACCGCAGGAGGTGATAGTGATGCGCGGCTATGATGAAGAGTTTCAAAACGAGGTGGAGGCGTATCGGGAAAATCCCCCGGGAACCCATAATCAACGGACGGAGAAGGATCGGCATGACAAGATGGAAAAGCGGGAGACCCGTCTTGACTCGAACAATCGGTGACCGATGAGCGAAATCCTCCAGGCGGATTTCGCTTTTTTCACAGCAAAGACGGTGTTGAAAAGATGAGGAGTTGCCCAGGACAATGATACTGCCCGGCAATGGCAAGGTTGGCTTGGGCGAGTGCAGAAACCGCGCTGTTTCGCACAGGCGCAAAATGTGGTAAGCTTACCCAAGCACGATAAAGCAATGCCAGGAGGGTTTTTGTGAGCACCACGTTTGCAGATTTTACATTAAGCGCACCGTTGATGGATGCTTTGCGAGAGCAAAAAATAGAGCGGCCGACGCCTGTACAGGAGGAAGCGATTCCTCTCATTCAGAGCGGCCGAAATGCATTGGTTGAATCACCTACCGGAACGGGAAAGACGCTTGCTTACCTGCTCCCGCTGATCGATCGTCTGGATACTGAGTCCAAAGACATACAACTGCTCGTTTTGGCACCTACGCACGAGCTCGTCATGCAAATTACGAAGGTCGCGGAAGGCTTGCTTGCCAAGAAAAACATGTCGGCAGCGGCAATCATCGGAGGAGTGGACGTAAAGCGCCAATTGGAGCGGCTGAAGAAACGCCCCTCACTCGTAGCTGCCACCCCCGGTCGACTGGTTGAACTTTTGGAAAGTCGCAAGGTAAAGGTGCATGAAGTCAAAGCAGTCGTCGTCGATGAGGCAGATCGCTTGCTGGATAGCGGCTTCCTTCGATCCGTGCAGGAAGTGATGCGCCGGGTGATGCGGGATACCCAGCGGCTCTTTTTCTCTGCGACACTCCCTGACGCGGTTATCGAACTAGCGTCCGAAATGGCAAACGATCCTGCTTTGATCAGGGCATCGGGGCCGGAGAATGCCATTGGCGTCGTTCACATGTATCTTGTCAGCGAACCGCGGAAAAAGGTGGACACCCTGCGGCGTCTTCTGCGGTTGGCAAATGTTCGGGCGGCTATCGTCTTTGTCAACCAGATCGACAAGGTAGAGGAGATCGTCGCCAAGCTGGAATACCATCACCTGCCGTGCCGTTTCCTGCACCGCGACACGAGTAAAGAAGAGAGGGCCAGGGCCTTGCAGCAGTTCCGCGAAGGCGTGTATCCGGTCTTGATCACGACAGACGTCGCGGCACGGGGCCTGGATATACCGGAAGTGGAGTGCGTCGTTCACTTTGATCCAGCCCCTGACTCCGATACATACGTGCACCGCAGCGGACGAACAGGGCGAATGGGCAGGGCTGGACTCGTCTTTTCCATCAGCACACCCCAGGAACTGTTTATTCTCCGGAAATTTTCAAAGCAAACCGGGCTTGCCATCATGGAAAAGGTCATGTCTCACGGGCAATTGCTCGACCCCGAACAGGCCAGGGAAGTCTCAAACGAAAGACGTCCGGTACATAAGAAGCGGCGTTTTGAAACAAAGTAGGAGTGGGTTCACCATTCTTTTGTCCACAGGAGGTTCCCATGCGCAAAGATCGGTTGTATGAGGAAGATTTGCTGGTCAATGGTCCCGCCGGCGGAGAAGAGCTCTCGAAGCATGAGCGTCAGACCTTGCGTCGTGAAGCAGGGGAACTCAAGCAAAAAATGGAGAATGCCAAGCAGGAGCCAATCCGCGAGTAATGCAAAAAGAGCAGATACCCCAAGCTATGACGAGGGTATGCTGCTCTTTTTCATCTTCTGGTTGCGGATAAAGGCTTTCAGCTCATGCAGCCATTCGTCCACATCGGCATAGCCTTGATCGATGTGCAGGAGTCGCCTGATCATCGAGGAGACCTCCGGCTGAAGTGTCAGCTCTTCTTCCCAGCTTCGCTCTGGCTGGTTCTCGGGCGGCGTATACCCGGTGTAAAGCAGAAACAGAAAGAAGTGCCCGAGGGCGTAAAGGTCGCTTGCAGGTTCAACACGGCGTTTCAACTGTTTTTCCTCCGGATAGCTGCTCATGTCATCTGCGATGTAGGTTGGCGAATCTCCGTAAAAGCGCGCCAGACCAAAGTCGATCAGGTAAGGGGTCCCCTTTTGCCAGATCACATTCGGTATTCGCACGTCTCTATGAATGATCCCTTGCTTGTGCAGATAGGAGACAAGTTCGCCGACCCGGAGCATGAATCGGGCCGCCTCGTACTCGCCGAGGACAGCTTGCTCGTCAAACAGCAGTTCTTCCAGCGTCGGTCCTTCTATATATGACATCGCCAAAAAGGAATCACCCCGAAAATGAAACCGTTCCATAAAACGAGGCATTTGCGGGTGGCAAAGAGCCTGGAGAATACGCTGCTCGTATGCTTGCATGGCTTCTCCTTTTGGGCTATGGCGCAGGCTAGGCTTTACCTGTTTGAGGACGATCAGCTCACTTGTCACTTCATCACAGGCAAGGTACGCGATCCCGTAGCTGCCCATTCCGAGTACGCGATCGACAGTGTACTTCCCGATGCGAGTCCCGATCGGATAGGGCTTGTCTCGAACGGTTTCATTCCACCAAGCGACCAGTCGTTTCCACATGAATAGATCCTCCTCCTGAAACCATCATACCATAAGCGGCAGCGGGTCCATTTGAAAAGGAAGCGCCTTTCATGCTCCGAAAAAGGCTGACCGTTTCTTCCGCCATTTGTTATAATCAGTTCTGTTACTTGTCAGACAGGAGCGGAAGCGTATGAATTTTGTAATCGATTGGCTTTCATTTTATCTCATCGAACAGCCGGAGGAAGAGAGCGGGAACAAGCAGGTACGGATGACCCGCCATTTGTCTGGAGATGAATATGAGAAGAGTGAACTGCGGGAGTTTCTGGATGGCGAGTTTGCCCGCATCGCCAAGCGAAAGGCAGAGATGAATCCGAAGAGTGAAGCAAGCCCGACCAAACTGGGCCGGTTTGTGATCGAAGAGGGCCATCCGCTGGAGGCGAACCCCAACTATGCCCTGCTGAATCGTTTGCTCCAGGCCGTCACCGTAGGAGAGAGCAAGCAGCCATCGCAGGAGCTGGTGCAATCGTATCTGCGTACATCGCAAGTGAGAGGCGGGGTCCTGATCGTGGTGCGGACCCGGTTGGAGACCTTGGACGAGCCGTTCGTCTTCATCCTCAAGTGCGATTTTGAACAGAAAACAGCGGTAATTACCGATGAACACAGTCTCATTTCCAATGTGCAAATGGCTATTAATGCCAAAAACATGAAGTCCTTGATGTATCCGAATATGATTGAAACCGGCATGAACGACCCGTATCACGTCAAAATACACCAGTTCTCCCATGCTCGCTATTTTGAGGAATTTTTGCGCTTTGTGGAGTACCCGCAGACGGTGACGCAACTGATTTCGGAGGAAGTGCTCACGCTGGCCCGGCAGCATATCGAGCTCGTCTACCCCGAGGCTTCTGAAGAGCGGCAGCGGGCGGAGGAAGAGATCGAGCTGATTGCTGCAAGCCCGAAGCGCGAACTGGCGGAAAAATGGGACCATGAGACGGTGATGGAAGCCGCCCAAATTCTTACCGACAGGCAGCCGGAAATTGAGCTGAAGTGCAAGCTGGACCACATGCAGGTAAAAGCGCTGCTTGCTGATTACGGGAACAATTTTCATATCGCCAAAGTGAACGGCCGATACGTCATTTTGCTGGATGGGGACTTTTTGCAGTTCGAAAGAGGGGTGTCTCCCGTCGAGTTTTTAAAGCCGAAGGATCTTCATGAAATTGTTCGAGAGTTGGAGAGTCGCCAGCCTGGCCCAGGCTACGCCCAGTCGTATGCGCCAACTGTTTCCGAGAAGCCGCCATGGAATGACGCGGATGCCGGACCCGGCAAACCCGCTCAAGGTATCCCAACAAATCGGCAAACACCTCCCGACGACACCCCGCCATGGGACTAAAGCTCGGCAACAGCAGGTGAAACGGAGGCTCGCTTGCGGCCAACAGGAGTATACTTTCAAAAAGAAACGGGTGGATAGGTCATGGAAAACACCAATCGACAATCTCTCATGCAAAAGACGGTGGAATTGTTGAACAGACAGCTTCCGGCAGGTCTTTCCTGTGTGGGAGGGGAAGGAGAAATCCGTATCGTGGAAACTGAATCAGGCAAGCAATTGATCGCTGGGCTGCCGTTAACGCCGCTTTTTGTCCGAGCTGAAAAGACTCCGCAGGAAGCTGCCGAACTGACGCAGGCGTTCGCCAGGCGTGTGCTCGCCATTGTTCAGGGACATTTGAAGCCGATGACCTTGAAAGGTGCGGAAAGCCATATATATCCCGTCCTGAGGCATTCCTCGTTTGTGAAGAAAAACCCGGAGCGCTGGGTCCATCGCACGCATACGGAACAAACGTCGATCCTGTACGCTTTGGACGATGCAAAAGGCTATCGCCTGATCGAACAGGAAATGCTCGTCAGTGCCGGTTGGACAGCGGAAGAGCTGCATCGGCATGCCATCAGCAATCTGCAACAACTGCCGATCCCGAAAAAGCAGCAAAAAGTAGGGCCAAACACAATCACCTTTATTGCGGCTGCGGACGGGTATGCGGCAAGCAGAATACTGCTGCCCTCGCTCATCGAAGAGATGGAAGCGTCTCGGACAGGAGATGTTCTGGGTGTCGCCATTCCCCACCCGGATGTACTGATCTTCGGTGATTTGCATGGCGACTCGGGGGCTGAACTGCTGTCCAGACTCACCTATGACTTTGCATCCAAGAGCTCGATGCCGATCTCGCCGCTTCCGTTCGTCTGGGAAGCTGGGGAGCTTATTCCGATCGTTGTCGTCACGCATGAAAAGAAGAAAGGGGCCGGACCCGGAGCCAAGAGCTAAGGCCGTTTGGAGCCTCGGCCTCCTCGTGGCTATTCTCTCGCCTAGAAGCGGACATCTCCCGTCTCCAGCGCAAGCTCCATGAAGCGGCCAGCTTCATGGATGAGCCAGTAGGGACGGCGAGGCCCTTCGATGTACAAGGCTTGGGCGGTATCGAGCATGCGGGTTACCCGCGCGTAATCGCCCATCCGCAACGCGCAGACACCCATCGCCATCCACGGGTAAGGATCGTCCGTCTGGAACCGTTCGAACTGTGGAAAGGAGCTTGTGATACGCTGATACAGCGAATGCGCGATCTCTGGCGGAGCAATGCCGTACATAATGGGAAACGCCTGTGAAGTGGCATCCGGGTACCATTTGCGCCAATTGGGGAAGCTGCGGTTGAAGACCGCAAACGATTTTCGCAGCGGACTGTACATCCGGAGGATTCCCTGCCGGCAGGCCTCTGCCCGGAGCTTTGCTTCTCTGCAGGCTGCATGGTTTTCGAGCAGGGAGAACAGAAATGCGGCATCCTCCAGCCCCTTTGCGACCTCGCAGTTATCCATCAAGTATTTTACCCGATAAGAGCTCTTCGCCCACGTCAAACCGTCCTTCTGTTGCAAACGGGCGATTCCCTCCAGGAGTTCCAAGCATTCCTGCTCACGATCTCTCAACCATTCCCTGTCGCCTTCGTACCGCATCAATTCTGCCACCAGACTGAACCATGTGGCGTGGTAGCTGTCCTCGCTGTCTGCCGTGCCCGTGTCTTCCAGGCGTTCGCCGCGAACGAGGAAGTCATTTACATAGCCGTGTTCATTCCTGTTCCGCAAATACCAATCTGCATGGCTCTGCACGTTTTTACATTCACCCAGTCTGATCAGGGGGATCAAGGCGAGATTCGTGAAGTAAGGGTTGACCTGTTTTCGATCAGGCCCCAGTAGAAAGGTGCCAGACGGCAATTGACAGTCCAGTATGTATTGCTTCTGTAAACGTACAGCCGCTTGCATCAAACACAGCCTCCCGCCTTTTCTATGGGCTAAAAGCAGTGACAAATCTGACGCCCCACTCAATCATATGCAGGGAACGGATGTATTTCTCCTCGTCAATGGTAGGCAGATCAGACCGCTCATCCAACTCCGCAAGCCATTTGTCGTCGCGATACCAGTCTACCCCGTCTGCAGGCGGATGCTCCTGATCAGGCCAAGCGGCAGTCAGTGTCGGACTGTACAGCTTGTGAGTGCCGGGACGAAGCTCCGTGCCTTCCATTCGCGGGGTGTATGCGACATGCGCATCCACTGCATGCGGCCGCGGCGAAAAGAGATGGGGCCAGTAGTCGGCACGCGAACCGGAATGGGGAATCCGCTGCGCCCATTCGTATATTTTTGCCAGGCGGACAGGATTGTCAAAGAGCAGTTGGTACAAGGCTTTGCCCGTAGCGATGCGCTGCTCCAGGGAAGGAAAGCGTTGAACGGTCATGCCGCAAATGCGGAGTCTGCGATCGGTCGGGTGCTCCTTGTAAGGAAAGAGTACCTGATTCAAAGAGAGGACTGACTGGGCAAAGAAAGCCGGGCTAAAGAAAATGTGCTTCTGCGCAAAGGGCTTGTCCACTACTCTTTGCTCAATGTACTGCTGTTCATTGACGATCAGCGCACGGGTCAAAAGCTGGCTGTCGCGTTTGTGTAGAAAGTCTTGCCAAATCGGCTGCATAAAGCGTGAAACACCCAGATCCGGCAGGAAAAGAGTCAAGTCTTCATTCGCGTCTTTCATTTTTTCGTAAAGCAGCAGCTGGGCGTAGGCATCGTGGAAAATAAGCCAGTTGCAGCGTTCGAGAAACCAAAACGTCCGCTCCACCTCACTTGCGTCCATGAGACGGGGGAGCCACTCTCCTTTCAGATCGGTCATATTCCACCCGCCATTGCGAGAGACAAGATGGGCTAGCAATGCCCAATGCACCTCAGGATGCTTCTGAAAAAAATCAAGGTACGCCTTGGTGCGAGTGAGGTTGTTCCGATTGGCTTCATTCGTTGCGCGCCTGATCTCTGCCACCAGCCCGCGCTCTTCTGTAAGAATTGGTTTCATCCAGATCTGCCTTTCTGATATCAGTCTGTCGGTTGTGTTTCATCCACCGTTCCAGTAAAAAAGCAGGCCGCCGTGGTGACCCGCTTTTTATCCTATCATTTCCAGTACGAGAAGACGCACCAATAGGTTTTCTTTGGCCTCTTCCCATGTTTTCCCAAACTTAATGATACGCTCTGATTGGTATTCCATTTCTGCGATAAACATGCCGTCTTGCTCGTAGATGTTCATAAACGATCGTCTCCTCCAAAAAGCCTTTCAACCATTGTATGCTATTATGGAAGAGATGATGCATCAACAACAAAGCCGAACCCGGGAGTGGTGAGCACAGATGAAGATAACAGCAACACAGACAGCAATCGCGATTCTGCGTCCTATGGCCGCAGAGAGGGGGCAAGCAGTACGGATCAATGGAGAATTGGTGGGAGGCTGCGGGATGACCGTCGAATATGGCTTGTTTTGGGATGACCCCGCCCCAAGTGACCAGATAACCGAAGAAGCAGGTGTAACCTTCCTGTTGGACGCAGAGACAGTGGATTACATCGGGAGTGATTCGCTCGTTGTCGATTATCGGGAGCAGCAGGGGTTCCGACTGGTAACCCCTGAGCAAATTGTCGCCTATGGGCTGCGTGTCAAAGGAAGATGGGAGTAAGATTACTTGGGGAAGAATTGCAAAATGAAGGCGAGCATACCCGCCGCGATAAGTGGACCGACCGGTACACCGCGAAAAAACGTCACGCCAATGATCGTACCTAGCAGAATGCCGGTCACGACCAATGGATTTGCTGTCATCAGGGTGACTCCTCTGCCTCCCAAATAGGCAACGAATATCCCGACAAAAACGGCGACAATCGACTGCCAGTGGGTGAAAATAGAGAGGATGGTCTGCGGGCTGATCTTTCCGCTTGCCAGTGGCGCCAAGACGCCGATGGTCAACACGATGATGCCGATCTGTAAGCCATACTGTTCCAGGAAGGGAAAGGCCTTCTCAACATGGAGCAGCCTGACCAGAAGCAATACAGCGACGGCGATGGAGACAGCGGAGTTATTTCCGAGAATGCCCATGGCAAGCAGGGCTAGCAGCATCAGATTAATAATGTCCATGTTTACAAATACTCTCTTTCTTTTTGCCCCTATTATACCCGAGTAAAGCGGAGTCGTGGCAATCTTTTCATGAGAAAAGCCGGTCTTGTATCTGCCAAGACCGGCTTTCATACATACACCAGCTATACCCACAACTCCAGCATTCCGACAGGGAAACCGACAGCCTCGGGTGAATCGGGAAATTTCCCCCAGGCAAACACGCCATTGAAATACTCAATCGTAAATGGTTGATCGTGCTCATGGACGCGATAGGTTCCGCCGATCCGAAATTCATCGGTCCCGATGTAATACGATTTGGCCATAAAAAACTTTTGGCGATAGATGGCCAATTGCGACGAGTCGCCGAGTTGCTTATTTTCTTCGATCAAGAGGCGCAGACGCTCCATCTCTTCCTGCAGCTCAGCCAAGGTCATTTGACTTAACAATCGCACGCCGACGACCTCCTTTCCATGCCTTCCATTGTAACAGGAAACAGGGGAATTGACTATGTACGGCGAATGCTAAACGAGGTCGGCAAAGCACTTATAGGATAGAAAGACCAGGTATAGAGGATAAAGTCAGCAAAATTCAGCACGAAGAGGAGGATGAGGAACTTGAACCGATTTGATGTAACAGGAAAAACGGCGGTCGTAACCGGAGCAGGCAGAGGCATTGGCAAAGCGTTGGCGCTGGGATTGGCCGAAGCAGGGGCGAAGGTGGCTTGCGTAGCTCGCACAGAGACGGATATCCGCGAAGTGGTACGGGAGATCCAACAGATGGGTGGTACAGCTTTTGCGATCCAGGCAGACCTGACAGAGGACGCGGCTCCGGAGAAAGTAGCTGCTTCGGTGATGGAAAAATGGGGTCGCTGGGACATCTTGATCAACAACGCCGGCATGAACATCCGCAAACAAGCGCTAGACGTATCAACGGAGGACTGGGACAAGGTCGTTGATCTTAATCTGAAAAGCACATTTCGCATGTGCCAGGCCGCAGGCAGAATCATGTGTGAGCAGAGGTACGGACGCATTGTCAATATTGCCTCGGTAGCGGGGCTGGTCGCCTTGCGGACGGGAGTAGCCTACGGTGCGAGCAAATCCGGGGTAATTCATATGACAAGGGTTCTTGCCTTGGAATGGAGCAAGTACGGCGTCAACATAAATGCGATCGCTCCCTGGTATTTTCGGACTCCGCTTACAGAAAAGCTCCTGGATGATCCAGCATTTCTGCAGGAAGTGCTGAGCCGTACTCCGAGCGGACGGATCGGAAATGCAGAGGATTTGGTCGGGCCGGCGATTTTCCTTGCTTCCGATGCTGCTGCATACATATCCGGCCAGACAATTGCAGTTGATGGAGGGATGTCCGTTTACGGGTTCTAGACAGAACCCTCTTTTTTTGCAAAAAAAACAGCACTCCCAAGGGGAATGCCAAGTTTTGGGGGCGATTGAGAAAAATGTCGATTGGCCCAAAAGAAGCTGCTTTGCTCTCACCCAAAGCAACGATCTTCATCCGGCATTTTCACAGTAGGCATAACTAGATAATCAAGAGACCTAATCATGCGTACTGTGAGAAATCGTGAACTTTTCTCAATGCGTTGAAAAAGTGCTTACGTATAGAAATGTAACAGAAAAAGGTTAACTGTTGATAAAATAAAAATAAAGTAATATTAAATTTAATTCACAAATCTGATGTCCGGCCTTATCGGGCAAACACATGATTCTTGATACGGAGCGTTGGCGTTCTGGACCAGATCCAATCCGACGTTGCCGTTTTTGGATTGAAAAAGTAAAGAGCTCCCCCAGAAGGATCCCGTCCGTTGACCGCATCGCTCACAGCCTTTCTCGCCGTCTCATTCGTTTTTTGTGATAAACGGCCGTTTTGTACCGGCGAGAATGCATTGCGGGCAAAAATGACCTCTCGAACCGTGTTTGGAAATTGAGGAGACTCTACCCGATTCAACACGACCGCGGCGATGGCCACTTGTCCCTCATACGGTTCTCCCCGGCCTTCCGCGTAAACCAACCGGGCTAACAGTTCCATATCTCGTTTCGAGATTCTTGCTTTTCCGTTTCGAATAGCGATCCGCTGATCGTCTCGACTCGCTCGAACGGATGTGCGTTCTTCTTTTGCAATGCGAGGTTTTGAACCATTCCGTGAAGATTGCTTGTCCGCCACCTCGGCTTTCGCTGGCTGCATGTCACCCTTCATCGGCAGAGAGGGTCCCCACTTGATAATCTGGGGGGCAGTTGCGTTCGTCGGGGTGACAAACAAACAAAGCAACAATAAAACAAAGCTGTTTAGAAAGAAGAAAAAGCGCATTCGCGCTTCTCGTGTCATCACGATCAAAACCACTCCTTTTCGCTTTTTGCTCGTGTGTCGCGGAAGCGAATCAGGTCATGTGCCAGTTTACCTGTGGATTGGAAGTGGTTCAATAGGAGATTGGTTCCATAGAACTATTTACTAATTGCTGATTGGCGTGCTGCAAGCCGGACCAAGATGAGGGAATACAAACAGCAGAAGATAAAAATCAGCTGCGGGATAAAGAGAAGCGCAACTATTCCGTCGACCGAATGGGGGAGGAGCGGCGAGGTAAACGCCACTGCCAGAAACGCATATAACAGTATTTTTTGAGCCCCTTCGAGCTTCTGGGCAAAGTCGAGGGAGCCTTGCATTTTGGCGACGGAACAGATCGCCTGGTACATGGTGTAGATTATCAGGAAATGAAATATGGTTTGAATGCTTTCGAGAAAAGGTGTCAAGGGATAAGAAAGTATCGGTTTTCCCTCTTCGCTCCCGGGGAGAATGACTGTCAAGGCTACCCGATAAATGACGGACAGGACCGTCATAAACATGGCCGTACGGAAGCGGAGATGTAGCGAGACCAAGGCTCGGAATCCGAGAAAGAGCAGCACGTAACCGATGAAGTCAGGCAACAGATCAATCCCTTGCACACGGAAGGATATCAAGAGAAAAAGCAAGCCCCACCATATTTGCAAATACGCTTTTCGATACACGACGGGTTATCTTCCTTTCCGGATGGCTTGGAGTAGTTGATCGCGATCGCTTCTGGCGCGGAATGGCACTTCCTCTACGAATTCAGTGCCATCAGAAGTTCGGAAGTGCAGATGTATCGTTCCGGCGAAGCTCACACCGTCCTCAGATACTACGCGATAAGAAACCTTGAGCGGCTCCCCTTTCGAGAAAGAGAGTGTCTTGCCCTTTTCCCACAGGGAGTCATTGATCGAAACTTCCAAATCTTTTGCGGATACGGCGGCGGGCAGGAAGGTTACATTTGTAAGCAGTGCATCTTTTGCAAATCGGGAAGTGGCGCTGCCCTCATTTTCCGAGCCTCTGCTGTGATAACCGCTCAATACTGTTGAAGGCTCTCCTTCCCGCTCTTCATCCAGATAAAGCTCACCGATGTCGACCATCTGCGAGGAGCCATCCGAAAAAGTGACCTCCAGCTCTGTTATTTTCTTAGGAATGTCGGATTCGTTTGGAATGATAAATTGAACTCCGCGATAGCTCACATAATTGTCTAGATGATAATTGCCGTCACCGCCGGAGGCGCGGATCGCCGAAGGAAAACCGGGTACAACAATGCTTCGCACCTCTCGGGGGTCATTCGTATTTTTGACGAAGGATAGATTCCATACATATCCTTCATTGAAGAGGGGCAGGCGCTCGTAGTGGCGCAGTATATACAGTTCACTGAGGGTTTTGTGCTCGTACCAAGCGATACTCAGAACCCACATGACAAGCCAGATGGCACTGGCTGCAAAGATTGTCTTTTTCTTCATCCATGTACACCTCAAAAGAAATAGACGCTCGGGATTGGTAAAAGTTTCAAAAGAAAAGCCGCCGGTTTTAACCGACGGCTTCGATGCATTATTTTTCTTCGATCGTAATGGTTTTGATGGTAACGGGTTGCTCCGGTACGCTTTGCTCGTTGATGAGCGGGTTTGCTTTTACTTTGACGGCGGCGATTTTGTGGACTACATCCATGCCGCTTACGACCTTGCCAAAGATGGTGTAGTTAGGCGAGTTGTTCAGTCCCTCGACATCCTTCCCTGATCCGATGAAGAATTGGCTGCCGTTTGTGTTGGGGCCGACATTGGCCATCGCGACGATGCCTTCTTCATATTTGTGGCCGTTGTTGAGTTCATCCTCAAAGTTGTACCCAGGGCCGCCGGTTCCATCGCCTTTCGGGTCGCCGGTCTGGATCATGAAGTCTTTGATCACGCGGTGGAAGGTCAGGTTGTCGTAGAACTTGTCCTTCGCCAGGAAAACAAAGTTGTTGACTGTTTTGGGAGCGTCTTTGGCAAACAACTCCACCGTAAAATCTCCCAAAGAGGTCGATACTTTTGCAGTATACTTCTTGTTCGTGTCGATCGACATGGCTGGGTATTCCTTATATTTTCCCGGAGGCGCCGGCTGAGCCGGGGTCTTGTCCTTTTCTTTCGGCTGTTCTTGAGTCGGTTGATTATTTGTATTTTCCGGAGAGGTAGACTCGTTATTGGAACTACAGCCGATCAAGAGTCCGATTGAGAGCACAATCGTGAAGATAGCCAGTAAGGATTTCTTCATCTAGTCATCCATCCTTTCGTAATATCCTTGATTCACAACACACATTATCATACACTTCACCATCTCGTCAAAATGCGGCAGGGATATGGAAAAGTTGAGGAAACTTATGAAGAAAGAAAAAAATCCTCTCGTGCAAGAGAGGATAGAGCATGCTAGCCGATCACTTTTTTTATCGCTTCATGAACCCTGTCAGGATGAAATGGTTTTACGACAAAGTCTTTTGCCCCTGCCTGAATCGCAGCGACGACCATGTGCTGCTGACCCATCGCGGAGCACATGATCACTTTTGCTCCCGGATCAATCTGCTTGATTCCCTTTACAGCGTCAATGCCTTCCATTACCGGCATGGTAATATCCATCGTCACCAAATCCGGTCTCAATTGGTTATATTTTTCAATGGCTTCCTGACCATTCTCGGCTTGTCCGATGACCTCGTGCCCGCCCTTTTGCAAAATATCAGTCAGTTGCATCCTCATAAACGCTGCGTCGTCAACCACTAAAATCTTAGCCATGTATTGTTCTCTCCTTGCTTCTTGGTGTACAGGGACTATATACCCATTCGCTCGCAGGACTAAACCTGCGCAACGTTGAAGGATCGTCACTTGATCGACAGAGGTAGGCACATGATATAATGTTAGGAAATGTGACATTGGAGGGGTTAGCGTGGCAGACCGCTTTGAAACCAAAACCGTACATATTGGACACGAACCGCTGAGACAGGTAAAAGGGAAAGCTACTCCCATCTACCAGACGTCTGTTTTCGCTTTCTCGAGTCTGGAGGATGTTGAGCGATATTATGCCGGAGAAGGGGAGTTCTTGTATACACGAAATGGAAACCCGAACCAGCATGAGCTGGCGGATACTGTGGCCCGCCTGGAGGAGGCAGAAGCGGGAGTCAGTGCTGCTTCTGGAATGGGAGCGATTATGGCTGGTCTGCTTTCTGTCCTGGGACCGGGGGACCATGTGCTTGCCTCTCATGAGATTTACGGAGGCACTTATCATCTGCTGTTTCACGAATTGGCCAAACTCGGAATATCTGCGGAGGGCATTGATCTGAATCGTCTTGATTCGCTCGACAAGCATATCCGTTCCAACACCAAGCTGTTTTTCATGGAAACGATCACGAATCCTTTGCTGACGGTTGTCGATATGCCCTATTGGATTCAGCAAGCAAAAAGCTACGGTCTGACGGTCATGGTCGACAATACGTTCGCGACCCCCTATCTGGTGCAGCCAACGCTCTTCGGAGCTGATCTGGTAGTGCACTCGGCAACCAAATACATTGGGGGTCACAGCGATGTAACGGCTGGTGTTCTGGTCGGGTCGAAAGAACTGATTGAGCGTGCCCGACAAGTGATAGTCAACTACGGGGCGTCTCTCAGTCCGTTTGAAGCCTGGCTGACCGCGCGGGGACTCAAAACATTGGCGCTTCGCATGGAAAAACAATGTGACAATGCCAGCAGGGTCGCTCAATTTCTCAAGGACCATCCGGCTGTAAAAGAGACATTTTACCCGGACGCGGAACACACCGCCTTCTTCGTCCGTCCAAAGCAGGGGGCGATGGTTTCATTTACGCTTGCCGATGAGAGCCGGGTGTACGATTTTTATCGTTCCTTGCGTTGGATCAAGCTCGCTCCTTCGCTGGCTGGCGTGGAGACAAGTGTCTCTCATCCAGTAACGACCTCGCATCGGGCCTTGTCAGAGGAGCAGCGTTCCGCAAGCGGAATCACCATGGGGCTGGTCCGTTTGTCGGTAGGGATTGAGGCGGCAGAAGATATCATGGAAGAGCTTAATCGGGCATTGTTGACATGATTTTCCAACACCTTACCTTTTTTAACAATTTTTTTCGCCAAATCCTGTAACATTTTACCCATTTGAAACGTAGTACTTTGATGTAGTCCAAAAGGGGGAAAGCTCCTGCAATGTCGATTTTTTGTACCCAATTTTGTACCCAAGATTCGTCTTGCAGCGGGTGACGAACAGTATGGAGATGGCGATTAAACGATCGGAAGGGCCGTCCACCGAGTCATCAAATCAATATTTTGAAGCGCGCGATTTTAGCGAACTGTACGATGAGTACTTTGACCGGGTAAACCGCTATCTTCGCTGCCGAGTCCGGAATTCTTGGGACGCGGATGACTTGACCACGACGGTCTTTTTAAAAGCGCTAGAAAAATTTGAACAATACAGCAGAACCAGTCCCTTTGCATCCTGGATTTTTCGGATTGCCCACAACACGTATGTCGATTTTATGCGAAAAAACAGGGAAGTGCCGGTGGATCAGGAAATGTTTGTGGGAGCGGAAGCAGATGAGACGTGGCAGCCGGAGCGGTTGACACTGTTGAATGAAGATATTCGCATGCTTCGGGACCGTCTGGAATTATTGACGCAGGACCAGCGGGATGTGCTGACGCTGCGCTATTTTGCCGACTTGAAAATCAGCCAAGTGGCAGAAGTGTTGGGGAAAACGGAATCAAGCGTAAAAATGATCTCCTATCGGGCTTTGCATCAGCTCCAGAGGATGTACGAAAGGGGAGACAACCAATGAGAGACCAAGAGCGCTTCCCCAACGACGGTTATGACGAAGGTACCATTGCACAGCTTCTCTCCCACCTTCAGGAACTTAGACGGGCAGTACCGGTTAACTATATGCTCAAAGAAAAGTTGAAAAAGCAATTGCTTCAACGGATACAAGAGCTAGAGCAGGAACGGAAACGAGCGCAGACGAGCCAGAAAAGCGGCAAAGCCCGCCGTCTGCTGCTGGTGACAAGCGGCGGCCTTCTGTTGCTGCTGCTTGCTGTATGCTTCGGTATGTGGGGAGACAATACTCCGTCGGTGCGTCACTACTCGGTGATGACGCTCGCCACCGATGGGACGGAGCCGCTGGTTGACCTGAATGCGGATGGTACCGTTGTTGCCTACGTGGAAGACAAGAGGGTTGTCAAGACAAGAGAGCCGGATCATTCGCAGTCACAAGGGACCCTTGTCCTTTCCGATGGCGGCGGTGAGTATACGGCAGTAGCCTGGTCAAATCGCGGAAAACAACTGGCTGTTGTGGAACAGGCAGAAGAGTTTTCGCGTTTGTGGATTGTCAGCTTGGCAGATGAGAATCGTCCTTCGAGCAAACGGCTCCTGAAAGAAGAAAAAGGCGTTGTACTCGGAGCTCCAAGCTGGTCGCAATACGATGAAAGCATCGCCTATACGCGGCAGACGAGCGATGGAACCGAGGAGATTTGGGTCAGCAGCACCGTAGCCATGCAAGACTGGAAGCTGGTCGAGGGAACGCAGCCGGAGTGGTCGCCTGACGGAAGGTTATTGGCTTTTGTAAAACAGGACACCGTCCACGTTATGGAAGTACGGTCGGGGGCGGTCACAAAGCTGGAGGCAGGCGTATGGCCATCATGGAATAATGTCGACAGCCTTACATTTACCACACCGGACGGAAAAATGAAGCAAGCCCAGATGAGTCAAGACCCGCCTGAGATACGGATTGTTCCCATTCGAAGATTAGGGGATGGCGCATTGGTCAAGGCTCAGTGGTCCAGCGACCGCAACCACCTGCTTTTGACTCAAAAGCAAAAGGGTGAGACGAAGACCATAATTTCAATTGCGTCACGATGACGAGCGGAGGATAGAGGCATGAAATGGAAATGGCTGCTCGCTTTGATAGTGCTTTGTCTGGGGGCAGCAGCTGCACCCGCAGCTGCAGAAGGGAACTACGAGATAACCGTTAATGTCCCTCTTGATGGCATTGTCAAATACGATTCCTGGATGAGGCTGGAGGTAGCGGTAACAAGCAGAGACAAGCCTTTTTCCGGGACGGTAGAATTGCGAAAAGATCCTTACAGGCAGCAAAGCCGCAAGGTCATACTGAAACAGCCCTTGACCTTGCAAGAGGGAGAGAAGAAACAGATTTTTTTCGATCTCCCGGCCGAAATGATGATGAACGACTGGAAGCTGCACCTGGTCGAGAATGGCAGGACGGTGAAAAGTGAAAAAGTACGATTGCCCTACCCCAGAGACGGTATCATCATAGGCGTGTTGCACTCCGGCGACAGCGCCTTTCACTTTTTGGCAATGAACCAACCTGGTCCCGGTGTCAGGGCGCCTTATATCGTCCACAATTTGTCACCCGAGCTGATGCCTGAGGTGCCGTGGCAATATAACAACCTGGATATTTTGGCGCTAGGTGGAAATGACGTTTCGGCCCTTGGAGACAAGCAAGTAGAGGCGATCAAACTCTGGGTCAAGCAAGGCGGGGTTCTCATTTTTTCGGCAGGACCGGATCAACCGAGGGTATCGGAGAGATTCTCGGACCTCCTTTCCTTGAAATCACACGAGCATGGAAAAATATCAGCAACGGAAGGTCTCCGTCCATACCTTTCGGAAAAAATCATACCTTCTCTTGACATCCCTGTTTACGATGAGCGTCAGCCTTTATTCGTCTCTCGGAAAATGGGCGAAGGGTTATTTCTGTTTGTCAATTACGATGTTTCGCAAGAACCGTTGGCATCTTGGCAATACAACGCACAGCTCTGGCAAAACGTCTTTCAACAACACGGCATTCAGAACACCTTGTCAAATAATATGTACTTTGACCAGCTTGGGCGTCCGTCTTTGGAACTGAGCAGACAGATTCCGCAGGTAAGAACGCCTGACCCGGTCATGATGGCCGGATTATGGGTGCTGTATGTACTCATCGTCGCTCCCGTTTTGTATTGGCTCTTGAAACGCAAAGAGAAACGACAATGGGCCTGGGCCATCATTCCAGGGGCGGCTGTCTTGCTCAGTACAGGGATATTTTATCTGGGCAAGCCTATGGTCGTATCGGAAGACGTCAGCTATGCCGTGACAAAGGTTCGTTTGCTGGATAAAGAGGCGGCGGAGGCGATGACCGCTTCTTCTTTCCTGGTCGTAAGCGGCGGGAATTTTGACGTCGATACCAAACCGGGAACCGTGGCGGTACCGCTGTCTGTCGGACGAAATGATTACGAGCCGGAAGGGATGGTCGCGGAAGGGAAAAACAGTGGTGACAGCATTCTGACGTTTCAGAATGTCCCGTATCTGACCCCCCGGCAAACGGTAGGATTCAGCATGCTGCGCGATACAGGACAAATCGAGACCCATCTCCGGGTAACAGGAGACCGCATCACGGGCAGCATCAAAAACGATACCGTGTTTTCGCTTGAACAAACGTATCTGGAGGTTGGGTTTCAGCGCATCCCGATAGGAAGCCTGAAAAAGGGGGAGGGAAAGAATATCGATGTAAAGCTGGAGTCTCTGTACATTCCTCGTCAAACATTTTCCGAGGGTGAAGAGACGCCGGAACAACGCGTTCGCCGCATGCAGGATGATGTCCTGGCATATGGCAGTGGCAACACGATCCGAATCAAGGGTATCAATCAGGAGCCGCTTTCTCCTTTCACGCTGAAGCTTCCCCATCGGGACCATCACTGGAATGTCATCGCGCAAAATGTTCAGCTCGAACCGGATGCAAATGGCTACATCACATATCCATTCGGGATGCTGCGTGTCGATATCCACGAAGTAAAAGGCGATTTCGATTCCAACAGTGATGGTCTCTGGGAGCTGTCCAAAGGCAGTGCAACCTTTGCCCTGCAATTGGGCGAGGCCCTGCAGACAGCGGTTCAATTGACCGTGCCTCTCGACCACAGCATGTTTCGTCCCTTCGAAAAAGAGGTCTTCCATCAAAAGAGCGGCAAATGGATGCCGCTGCCAAGGGATAAACGGCTTATGCTTGAGAAGGAGCTTCGTGAGTACCTTACCCCCGATGGATCGATTCTGATCCGCTTCTCAAATCCGGGAGAGCAACGCCTGGCATTGCCGATGCCGTATTTCCAGGTGGAGGGAAAGGAGCGCAAGCAAAATGATTGAGACCATTCACCTAAGCAAGAGCTATGGCAAGGTGCAAGCACTCATCGATCTCCAGCTACGGATCGAGCAAGGAAAGGTATTCGGGTTTATTGGCCCAAATGGGGCGGGGAAATCCACGACGATGATGATCCTTTCGACATTGCTGGAGCCAACCGAAGGCGAGGCGTTCGTCTGCGGTTACGATGTGCGGAAGGAACCGGCTGAGGTCCGCCAGTCACTCGGCTACATGCCCGACTTTTTTGGCGTGTATGACAATTTGACAGCTGTCGAGTACCTTGATTTTTACGCAGGTGCCTTCAAAATAGCTCCGCAAAAAAGAAGCTCGCTGATCGCAGACCTGCTGGAGCTGGTGAATTTGTCGGACAAAGCGGAAGCCTATGTTGACTCTCTGTCCCGCGGAATGCAGCAGCGGCTCAGTCTGGCTCGATGCCTGATCCATGACCCGCAGGTGCTGATTCTGGATGAGCCGGCATCCGGTCTGGACCCCCGGGCGCGAATCGAGCTCAGGGAAATTTTAAAGCAGCTACGCTGTATGGGGAAAACGATCCTGATCAGCTCGCACATTCTGCCAGAGCTGGCTGAGCTTTGTGATGACATCGGAATTATCGAAAAAGGCCGATTAATCGCTTGCGGCGGATTGGATGAAGTGAGCATTCGGGCGCGCGGAGTGACACTGATGATGGTGAAAACACTCAGAAATCACCATCGGGCAGCGCTTATCTTGGCCGAAAACATGTTTGTGGAAGATTTGGAGGAAAACATGGACGGTTTTCGGTTTCGTTTCATCGGAAGCGACCATCAGAAAGCGGAGCTGCTGCAAAAACTGATCGAGGCAGAGGTAGCCGTGTCGTACTTCGGTGAGTCGAGTGAGAATCTGGAGGCTGTCTTCCTCGCCATCACGGAAGGAGTGGCGGGAAGATGAAGTCGTCATCATTAAATCCGATCATCGTCAAAGAGCTGCGTGAACGTTTTCGCTCCAAAAAAACAGTTTGGACATTGGCACTGTTTTTGTTGATCATGGGAGGGATTCCGCTTGGCTTTTTGATCGTCAATCCGATCAAAGCCGGAAGCCTCGGGCAAAACAAAGACCTGTTCGTCATCTCGGCAGCCCTTCACTACGCCATGATCTGCTTCGTGGCGCCGGCCTTGACGGCGGGCGCGGTAAGCGGCGAGAGAGAGCGGCAGACACTGAACATCCTGCTGACCACTCAACTGTCGCCGAGGACGATTATTTGGAGCAAGCTGTTTACTTCGCTTGCCTTCACATCCTTGCTCGTGATTGCATCCATGCCTCTGTACAGTATCGTCATGCTGTACGGCAGCGTATCCCCGGAACAGCTCCTGACACTGGCTCTGTTCTTCGGTGTGAACATCATGTTCCTCGGATCGCTCGGGCTTTTTTGTTCCACCTGGATCAAGCGGACGGCAGTCAGCACGATCATCGCGTACGGCATTGCATTCTTTTTTGTCGTGGTAACTGGTCTGCTCTTCCTCTTTCTCGGAGAGATTCTGATTCAACTGACCCCTGATCGGTCGCTCCAGCAGGAAGTGTGGGGCAGGCCGGAGCTTCAATACCTTGCCGGGATCAATCCGGTGATCGTGCTGTTCGCCATACTGGGCGAGACAGTACTGCCTACTATTCGCTTCGATTTCACCCCTTGGCTGTTTTTTTCGTGCTTCTATTTGGTACTGAGCATTTTGCTTGTCTTGTGGAGCGCATATCTCTTGAGGCCGATCCGGCGAAAATGGTGGAGTTGGAAGAAGTAGAACATTCATGTACAATAGGTTCATAGAAAAAGGGGGAATACGCGGTGAGTGATCAGGACATTCAGATTATCGATTTTGAAGAAATGCTCCGCTTCGTGGAACGCCGCCTGGCCGAGGCCGGGAAGTACGTGCAGCGGGATGCGATCATTATGATCCTTCAAGCAGAAGAAGCGTTTTTGATGGAAAAAGGAGTCATTCAAGAAGTGAAAGAATAGCGATAGGGCAGCCTGCTTTGAGTAGGCTGCCTTTCTTTTTCGGAAAAAAAAGAGGATACAGGAAAAAAATGGCGAATACATGACCCATCTGAACATTGTTATAAAGGAGTGCTTTCCGGTTGCAAGCGCAAGAGAGGGATGGAAAGCAGGCGATCGATCTGTATCGGGATGAACTGCGCCGGACCATACAAAATGTACATAATCTGATTTTCAAGTACAAACGCGGCGAAGATGGGTCTTTTATTTTTACGTTGTCAGAAGGTAAGCTGGCCAGGGATTTTGGGCTGACGACTGAATCAATCGGCCAAAAAAAGCTGCAAGAGATCTTGCTGACCTGTAACGAGGAAAAAATACTCCCTTTGTATGAACGTGCTTATGCAGGTCAAATTGTCGAATACGAAGCCTCGATCGGCGATCGGATATTTACAACGACATTGGCGCCGATTACGGATTCTGGCGACGTTGTGGAAGTAGTCGGTTCGCTTACAGAGATTACCGAACGAAAACAAATGGAACGAGAATTGAAAGAAACGGAAGAACTGTACCGCAGTCTTGTAGAAGACACGCTGGTTGGCGTATACATCGCCTATGTGAACGAACCCGGCTTTGTCTACGTAAATCCGCATATGGCGGATATGTTTGGGTATACTCAGGAAGAGCTGATGAAGCTGGGAATGGACGAAGTCATCCTCCCCGTGGAAACAGCCGATGAAACAACAAACAGCCACAAGGATACCAGTCACTCGATGCGCTATCCTTTTCGCGGATTGCGAAAGGATGGGAGCACAGTCGAGCTGGAAGTGCTGCAAAAAACGACGGTGTACAAAGGGCTTCCGGCAGTGATCGGCATTTTGCTTGATGTAACCGAAAGAAAACAGGCCGAGGAAATGCTGCGAAAGTCGGAGATGCTCTCCATTATCGGGCAACTCGCTGCCGGTGTCGCTCATGAGATTCGCAATCCGCTTACCTCGTTGAAAGGCTTCCTCCACCTATTGCAATCCCGCTATGAAGACAAGCCGAAATACTACGACATCATGCTCTCTGAGCTAAACCGGATTGAGCATATCGTGAGCGAGTTTCTCGTCTTGGCCAAACCTCACAACGTTGTCTTTAATCTCCATGACATCCGTCCCATGCTGGAGCAGATCATCCTGCTCGCGGAAACGCACGCGATTATGCACGATGTACAAATTGTCACGAAATATGATGCAGACCTGCCCCCGGTTCGCTGCGAAGAAAATCAGTTGAAGCAAGTATTTCTCAATCTGTTGAAAAACGCGATCGAGGCGATGCCTGACGGTGGAGAGGTGCATGTAGAGGTGGAGCGCGAGGACAATGTTGTAGTGGTCCGTTTCCGCGATCACGGCTGTGGCATACCGGAGGATCGATTGCCAAAGCTTGGCGAGCCCTTTTTTACGACGAAGGAAAAAGGAACGGGGCTGGGTCTGATGGTCAGCTATAAAATTATCAACAGCCTGGGCGGAAAAATCACGGTCAAGAGCAAGGAACGGGAAGGAAGCACGTTTGAGGTGAGGCTGCCTGTTGTCTAAGCTTATTTGCTTCCTGAGGAAAAAACCGGTATGATGGGAAGGAAGTAGCCAATTTCATCAATAAGGACGTGAACACATTGACCGCTGAGGAAAAAGACCTGGAACTGGGTGACGTCATCACGCTTGACGACGAAAACGGAGAGCCTTTGGGCGATTTCGAAGTCATCGCAATGTTCGAATTGAACGGGAAAGAGTACGTAGCCCTTACAGAAGCTGTCGAAGACGAGGATAGCGACGAGGATTTGGAAGAGGAAGTTGACATTTTCGTATTTCAAATAGACGGTGGCGAAATGGTACCGCTGGAAGAAAACGAGGAAGATGCCGTTTACAATAAGCTGAACGAAGTGCTTGAAGGCATCGAATTGATCGAGAACGAATAAGAAAGAAATGTACAAAAAGACCGCTGCATATACGAGCAGCGGTCTTTTTGTTGCTAATCGTTCATTTTGATGATGTTGTCCTTCAGATCGCGAACGACCAGCAGGCAGGTGTAATCGGTCTCTTGCAATTCCCGAACTAGCGCGGAAGCCTCATCCTTTGTCAAACCCAGCTTTTCGAGACGTGTCCGCAATTCTTCCCCGCCATTGTCGAAAAAGTGAGCCTTGCTGTCAATATTTCCAACTGCGCTCTCAAAATGAGTACTGTACTTGTAGTAATTGTCACGCTGATTGGAGTGATTTTTGTCCGGATTCCATTTGAGTACCCAGATATCGTCCTTGTGATAGCCGGAAGCATTCAGAGCCTGTATATCGGAGGCCAGCTCCTGGTCATAACGGTGAAATTTCACGAAAGGTTTCGTTGCGCTGATCAAGGAAGTTCCCCCTTTTTGCCTGCGGTTTTCGCTCATTCGTAGCTTGCCCATAACGATGAAAAACATCGTTTGGAAAATCATAGATAGATTTGGAGGAAAACGGAAATTTCTGTAGAACCATGTAATCAGGTAATTATTCCCATGCGACAGACGCGAGCTACCCCATCACGCCTTCCGAACCCGTCGTCTGGCAGGGAAGATGACAGGAGGAAGTTGTCACAATGCCAACGCCACATTCATTCTCTGTAACCGCCAAGCATGTGCCTCTACGTACCAGTCCTTACTCCGTGTTTCCCCTAAAACGATTTCAGCATCCCGATTCGTTCGCTTCCGTCCAGCTGAATCAGCTCTACCACTCACTGTCAAAACCATTGATTGAGAGGCCGGACGATGTCCTGAACAGCCGCCTGTATTACTGGGCAAGTCCGACACAGGCAGATGCGTCGGCGTGGTCACAGGTGCAGGATATTATCAGCTTCAGTTACAACTACCGGTATCTGAGCGATCCTACGCAATATGTTCCGATCGGTTACGAAGTAGATGACAAGTCGCAAGTTTTTACTGTCCAACAGGATTTGGGAAATGACTCTGTTGTTTTGGCCACGGCCCGGGCAGTCGTGGGATCAGAGCTTGATTGCTACGACTTATTTGAAGGGGTAGAGAGGAGGGAGAAGGCGGTAGAATTTGTCCGCTTTTCCTTCCATCCCATCCTGGATATGTTTCCCAAGGATCCGAATGCGACTATGTTCAAAATCCTTCAACTGCACAAACGATATATTTTTCGCATGCTTCTCTCCACGATGGTGGACTTCGCCCAAAGGGCCGAATGGGGGACGATGTTTATTATTCTCCCGCCCCATGTAAAGAAGTATATGGCGGAATCTGGATTCGGTCTGATTCCGGTTCCATTCGCGTTGCCAAGTGAGGCCAAAGAGTATGACGAGATGCGAAATACATTTTCAAAGTACTGGAAGCCGGGTGCTCCCGTGGAAGAGCAGCCCGCTCTGTACACTGTTTCGCCGCAAGTGGAGCCCTTTAAAAAAGAGCTGAATGGATACACGATCATTTTGTAATCAGGACAAGTCGTCTGAAAGCGGGGGATTATGCATGCATTCATTCCATGATTGGCAACCGGGAACGAAGCAAGAGGAAACGGGATTCGTTTGGCGTCCGGAGTTTTTTCGCTTGTCACGAATCGAAGACCAGCATCGTGTAAGCGAGCTGATGGAGACGGAACGCCCGGAAGTCATTGATCGTCTGCGTCCCCAATTACAGGAGATGATCAAGGCGAAACATGCAGGGATACGCTTTTCGCCCGAAGAGCTGTCTGCCGCGGTGGACGAGTACCTCGGCTCCACACCCATCTCTTTTCATGGGGTATGGGTGTATTATCCGTGGAGGAAAAAGCTGGTTCACTTGCTGGACGAAGAGGATTTCATTTTTGTGCGGACCAATCGGAACCGCAACAAAATAACGGCGGAGGAGCAAAAGCGGCTCTCTGAAAAAAGCATCGGCGTTATCGGGCTGTCTGTCGGTCAATCGATCGCCCTGACTTTGGCGATGGAAAGAAGCTGCGGTGAAATCCGGATCGCCGATTTTGATACATTGGAGCTTTCCAATTTAAACCGCATCCGGGCCGGTGTCTTCCAGCTCGGGCTGCCCAAGTGGGTGATTACGGCGAGGGAAATTGCGGAAATTGACCCATATCTGCGGGTAGTTTGCTATCCGGAAGGTATTACAGAAGAAAATATCGAACGCTTCTTATGGGATGGCGGCAAATTGGATATTCTCGTAGATGAGTGCGACAGCCTCAATATTAAAATTCTCGCCAGGGAGAAAGCGCGGCTGCATGGAATACCAGTCGTCATGGATACGAGCGACCGCGGATTATTGGACGTCGAACGCTTTGATCTGGAGCCGGACCGCCCCATCCTTCACGGATTGGCGGAAGGTTTGGATTACAGCCGGCTGCAGGGGTTGTCCGACCAGGAGAAGATTCCCGCCGTTTTGAAAATCGTCGGTTATGAAACGATGTCTGAACGGCTCAAGGCGTCTTTGCAGGAGGTGGGGAAGAGCATTATGACCTGGCCCCAGCTTGCCTCGTCTGTTTCTCTGGGAGCCGCAGTGGGCGCAGATGTTTGCCGCAGAATCTCGTTGGGGCAATTTACCGGTTCAGGCCGGTACTTCGTCGATATGGAGGAAATCGTTTCCGACAGGCAGGAGAATCTTGTGTAGGCTTTTGCAAAAAAACATGTCACCAGCCATCTCGCGCAGCGTGAGATGGCTTTCTGTTGCGCCAAATGGATCGCAAGCACCCGCGGAACCACTCTATTCGCGATGACTCGTCAGCAGTTACCGTTTTGAATGGTGAGAGTTTGCTGGCAGCATTGTCGGCAAAAGCGCGCCGCACTGGGGATTCGATACATTTTTTTTGATCGGCATATACGCATTCGCAAGTCTTTTTCCGTCCGAAATGGCGGCTAAACATTGAATACAATGGTTTCCATACGGTACAATAGCGATTAAGTGTTCGCTTTTATAACGAGACTTCGCCAGCGACCTTGGCGGAACTGCAGTGAAAGAAGTAGAGGGGAGAAAGCGCTTGAAGGAAACAGATGCACTCCGATATACCGAAGAAGACATTCAGGTTCTAGAAGGATTGATAGCCGTCCGCAAGCGGCCGGGGATGTACATAGGTTCTACGGGCAGTCGCGGTCTTCACCATCTTTTGTGGGAGATCGTTGACAATGCTAAGGATGAGGCGTTAGCCGGATTTAACGATAAGATCATTGTAACTTTACATAAAGACGGAAGTGTCAGCGTGGAAGACCACGGCCGGGGAATTCCGACCGGCATGCACAAGACTGGACGTCCTGCGCCCGAGGTCATTTTCACGACCCTGCACGCCGGCGGAAAATTTGGCGGCGGAGGCTACAAAAAGAGCGGCGGGCTGCATGGCGTAGGCTCCAGTGTGGTTGTGGCGCTGTCGAAATGGCTGGAAGTAGAGATTCACCGCGAGGGCTCGGTGCACAAGCAAAAATTTGCCTATGTCGTGGACGAGGCAGGAAATGAACATGTGGGCAAGCCGGTAACGGATCTCGTTATTACCGGAAAAACAAGACGTACGGGTACGACGGTTCGCTTTTTGCCGGACGAGGCGGTCTTTGGAAACGCTCGCTTTGACTATGAATTGATTCGCGACAGGTTCCGCGAGACTGCCTTTTTGCTGAAGAAACTGCGGATGGTACTGATCGATGAGCGGGGTCCGGAGAAAAAGCAGGAGGAATTTTACTTCGAGGATGGCCTCAAGTCCTATGTCGAATATTTAAACGAAGGCAAGCATACCCTCCATCCGGTCGTTTACTTCGAAGGGGAAAAGGATAACGTCTACGTGGAGCTTGCATTTCAATACAACGACGGCTACACAGAGACCCTCGTCTCGTACGTAAACTCGATTCCGACCACGGATGGCGGTACGCATGTGACAGGCTTCCGCAACGGGACGACCCGGGTATTTAACGAGTTTGCCCGAAAAAAAGGCTACCTGAAGGAAAAGGACGCCAACCTGACAGGGAACGACCTGCGGGAAGGCTTCCTCGGGGTTCTGTCTTTGCAGATGGCTGACGTCCAGTTTGAATCCCAGACCAAAGACAAACTCGGGAACGAAGAAGCGCGGACAATCGTGGAGCAGATCGTCTCGGAAAAGCTGGGCTTTTTCCTGGAAGAAAACCCGGAAGTCGGAAAGCTGCTCGTAGACAAGGCCATTCGTTCGGCAGAAATCAGGGAAGAGCTGCGAAAACAGCGGGAGGCTTTGCGCGGAGACAAAAAGAGCAAAAATACAAAGAAACGCAAGTCCATTTCGGAGAAGTTTGCTCCCCCGCAATATAAAGACCCGAAGCGCAATGAATTGTTCCTCGTGGAGGGGGATTCTGCCGGAGGCTCGGCCAAGCAAGCACGGAGCTCCGAATTTCAGGCGATCTTCGGATTGAGGGGAAAACCGCTCAATACAGAGAAAGCCAAGCTTTCCGACGTACTATCCAACGAGGAATTCCGCACAGTGCTGGAAGTGCTGGAAACGGATATCGGCGAAGACTTTTCGATCGAGAATTGCGCGTTCAACAAAATCATCATCATGTCTGACGCAGACGTCGATGGATCGCATATTCAGACCTTGCTGCTCACTTTCTTTTTCCGCTATATGCAGCCTCTGATTGCAGCCGGGCATCTCTATATCGCCCAGCCGCCTTTGTATCAGGTGAAAAAAGAGGGGCGGGGAAAGGCGGAATCGATATATTGCTGGAGTGATTACGAAATGGAACAAGCCCTCAAAAAGCTTGGCCGCGGTGCAGAAGTGCAGCGCTACAAAGGTTTGGGCGAGATGAATCCGGATCAGCTGTGGGAAACGACGATGAATCCGGAAACGCGCAAACTGATCAGGGTTCAACTGGAAGACCTGGCCCACTGCGAAAAACTGGTGACGGTACTGATGGGCGACAAGGTACCGCCCCGCAGAGAGTGGATTGAAAGCCACGTCACCTTTGAAGTGGGGGAGGATGAATAAGCATGCTGTCCAATCAAATTATCGAACAAAGCTTTGCGGAAATCATGGGAAAACGCTTTGGCGATTATGCCAATCTGGTCATCCTGTCCCGCGCGATCCCCGATGCGCGCGATGGCTTGAAGCCGGTGCAGCGCCGTATTTTGTACGCGATGTACCAAGAGGGAAACACCCATGACAAGCCGTACCGGAAATCGGCGAAAACAGTCGGTTACGTGATGGGGACGTACCATCCGCACGGAGATGCCGCCATTTATGAAACGATGGTCCGCATGGCGCAATGGTGGAAAATGCGCCAGGTGCTGATTCAGGGGCATGGCAACTTCGGCAGCCTCGATGCCGACCCGCCTGCGGCGATGCGTTATACCGAGTCCCGTCTTTCGGCGCTCGCCAACGAAATGCTGCGGGACATCGAGAAAGATACCGTTACCTTCATCCCGAACTACGACAATTCGGCGGAGCAGCCGGCAGTGCTGCCGTCCCGTTTCCCCAATCTGCTTGTGAACGGAGCTTCGGGGATTGCCGTAGGGTTTGCCACGGATATTCCGACACATAATCTCGGCGAAGTGATTGATGCGGCCATTGCTCAAATGAAAAAGCCGGACATCAGTCTGGATGAGCTGATGACCTACGTAAAAGGGCCAGATTTCCCGACAGGGGGAATCGTCCAAGGGATCTCCGGCATTCGCAAGGCTTTTGAAACAGGGCGCGGACAGTTCATCATCCGCGGCAGAACCCATGTCGAGGAGCCAAAGGGAGCCAAGGTGAAGAAAATCGTCATCTCGGAAATTCCTTACGACGTGGTCAAGTCCAAGCTGGTTGCCCAGATCGATGAGCTCGTCATGGAGCGAAAAATCGAAGGGGCTCTTGCCGTCCGGGACGAGACCGGCCGCAAGGAGGCGGAGCAGAAAAAGGTGCGGATCGTCATCGACATCAAGAAGGATGTGGATGAGACACCGATCTTGAACTATCTTTACAAAAACACCGACTTGCAAATTTATTACAACTACAACATGAACGTCATTCACGAAGGCACGATTCGCCAGATGGGATTAAAAGAGCTGCTCGTCGCCTACATCGATCACCAGAAGGAAGTCGTGACCAGGCGTACCCAGTACGACCTCGATCGAAAATCCAAGCGCGAGCACGTGGTGGAAGGCCTGATTCGGGCGAAATCGATCTTGCGGCAGGTCGTGGATACGATCATGGACTCGGAAGATCGGGCCGATGCCAAGAAAAACATCATGGAGAAGTACGGCTTTACCGATCCGCAGGCCGATGCCATTCTAAGCATCCAGCTCGCTTCCTTGACCCGCCTGGACATCGTCAAGCTGGAAAAAGAGCTGGAGACGCTTGCCAAGGAGATTGCCGAGCTGAAATCGATCCTGGAGAGCGAGAAAAAGCTGATCCAGGTAATTACGTCCGAGCTGAACGAGATCAAAAAGAAGTACGCAGATCCACGTTTGACAGAAATACAGGGCGAGATCGAGGAAATCAAGGTGGATATCGCCATGCAGATCAATGCGGAGGATTGCATCGTCACCCTGACCAACGAAGGCTACATCAAGCGGACAAGTCCGCGTTCGTTCAAGTCGATGGGAGGGACGATCGATACGTGTGGAGTGAAGGAAGGAGACCGGGTCCGTTACTTCATCGAGACGAACACGTCCCATACAGCGCTGTTTTTCACGCAGGATGGCAAGTATTTTGCCACGTTGGTGCATGCCATTCCTGACGACAAATGGAAAGACATCGGCACGGCGCTCGTCAACATCATTCCGCTTGAAAAGCATCAGCGCGTAATCGGTTTTGCGATCGTGGAGAACTTCAAGCAGCCGTTGCAAATCGTTCACATGAGCCGCTCGGGTCTCGTGAAGAAAACGGCTTTGAGCGAGTACGAAACGAATCGTTCCGGCGCGCTGGTAGCGGCCAAGCTGAAATCCGAAGAGGATGAGTATGTCGCTGCGTTTGCGGCGGAGGAGAAGGGAGCATTCCTCGTCGTCACGAAAGACGGGATGGGCATCCGCTTCTTGAAGAGCGACGTAAGCCCGACTGGACGGGCTTCCAGCGGTGTCAAGGCGATCACCCTCGCAGCAGGCGATCATGTGGTCGGGGTATTGTCGATCGAAGAGAAAGATTCGCGGGTATTCAGCATTTTGACTGCAGAAGGGACCCTGAAGCGCACCTATTTGGAGAGCATCCCCTTGCAGGGAAGGGCCGGAAAAGGAGTGCAGCTGATCCGCAAACGGAAAACGCATCCCCATCTGGTAGTCGCCGTGACTGTCGAAGAGACCCTCTATGCCTTGACAGACAAACAGGAGTGGGTACAGGTACAGGCTGAACAGGTTGGCATCACGGAACAAGGCGGTATTGGCAGGGCCGCAGTCGAAGGAGAAGTCCGCAGCGTCGCATATGAAGCGGTTCTGACTGGCGAAGAGGAGGACGCTTCCTCGAAAGTCAGTGAAGAGCTGCAGGCCGCTCCACGCGGTGAGGAGAAAAAACCGCTGATCCAGCAAAGCTTGTTTGACGACCCAGAAAAGGAATGATCGGAATGGGAGTGCCTTTTGAAGCGTTTGTATCGCAATTGACTCAGCAGCAAGTATCCCTGCTCGCTGATACGGTTCAGTATTTCGCAGATGCGCCCAAGCTCCTGTCCATTCCGGATGAGCAAGGGAATCGGGTAGCCGTGCCGATTTTGCCCGAGACGATGGGCAGCTTGCTGGCGGCTTTTTCAGACGGAACGGAAGCGAAGAAACTGACGTTTGGATTCCGCTGGGAGGATGATGGAGGAGATGGAACTGGCACGCTGGTCATCGCTTTGCCAAACGGTTCTGAGCTCCGTCAGCCGACCGTCCTTTCTCAATTTTCACCTGTCTAAAAAAAGCGCAGCTTTCGCGTGAGAACCCCCGACACCGGGGGTTTTTGCATTCCAAGGAGATGTTTTCATGGCGGAAATGTCCTCATGTTCTTGACAATGAAATATATATGCGATATATTTCTGACAAATCAGAAAGATGGTGTAAGCACATGCCAATCCCGAGAGGATATCAATCACCTGTACGGATGTCTGCAAAAGACAAAGCATTTCACCAACTCCAGCGCTGGATCATTGATGGAACACTGGAGCCGGGTGAGCAATTATTCGATGCAGAGTTATCGGAAGCGCTGGGAATCAGCCGGACGCCGGTCCGAGAAGCGCTGCAATTGCTCCAGACCCAGGGATTCATCGAGACGTACCCTGGCAGAGAAACCAAAGTCACGACCATAACCAAAGAGGACGTGCCGAAAATATACCCGCCGCTTGCCGCTCTTCAGGCGCTGGCTGCCGAAGAAGCTGCGAGGAAAATAGCGACCGGAGATATCCGCAAGCTGGTCGATGTCAATAACGATTACCGGACTGCGATCGGAGAGGAGCAGCTGTTTCAAGCGATGGAGCATGACGAGCAGTTTCATGATTTGATCTTGGAGATTGCGGACAACCCGTACATTACGCAATTTTCATCCATCCTGCAACTCCACGTGCGCCGCTTGAAATACGTATTTCTGCAACAACCCGTGGGGTCCAAAACAGAATCGGTGCTTGAGCATGAACGGATGATCCGCGCGTTTGAGAATCGGGACAGTGAAACGGCTGCAGCAATCATGAGACAAAACTGGCTGCGCCCGATGCAAGAGGTGTATGAGGTGTTGGTACGAGCGGAGCAGGATAGCAGCAGTCAAAAAAGGCGGATCAGCAAAGGGGATAACGGAAGTGAAAACCGAAACAGCCAATAAAGATTGGAGCATATACATTTGGATGTTTACCGTTCCGCTTTTCTGGGGAGGGGCTTTCGGGGCGGCCCAGCACGTCATCACGGAAGTTCCGCCGATAACCGCAGCCGCTTTTCGTTTTGGAACGGCCGGTCTGATTCTCTTTGTCTTTACACTTCTGCGCGGCGAGTGGCAGGTGGCGGAAATGAAAAAACATTGGCTGGGCCTTTTGTTAATGTCAGTCACAGGAGTGTTCGCCTACAATGCGTTGTTTTTTATCGGACTTTCCTATACATCGGCGATTAACGGGTCATTGATTATGGCGAACTCCCCTGTATTGATTACGCTGGGGGCTGTCTTGTTTTTAAAGGAATCGTGGAATAAGAAGCTTGGGATTGGCTTGCTGTTGTCGCTTTCCGGCGTTTTCCTCGTGATTGTCAAGGGCTCGTGGGAAGCGATGACTTCTTTGTCGTTTAATGCAGGTGATTTGTTGTTTCTGTCGGCGCTCCTATGCTGGGCGCTTTACGGCTTGATCGGCAAGGTCGTGATGAAAGGGGTATCGCCGTTATTGACAACTGCGTCGACAACGATGGCAGGCGCGTTTTTTCTCATCGTATGGTCCTTTACAGCGGGCGGCTGGGATCGTGTACCGCACATGTCCGGTCAAGCATGGGGAGAAATGGCTTATATGACGATTTTCGCGACGATTCTCGCCTTTTTTCTCTGGAATCAGGGTATTCACCGTCTCGGAGCCAGCAAAGCCAGCATCTACATGAACCTGGTGCCGATCAATGCTTGTTGGATCGCCGTTCTTTTTTACGGCTCGAGCATGACCTGGGTCCAGTGTATCGGGATCGTCCTGGTCATTGCAGGCGTGTGTACGGTGACACTTGGCAGCGGGAGAAAAGCGACTGATCGGCGAGCAGAACAGATAGTAGGGAGGGGGTGATCTAAGCGGGAAACGAGTTTCAGGGATGGTAAAAAATAAAACAGACTCATATAATAACGTATCACAGTAATTCAATGGAAATGCAAAAAATAAGAGTAGAGGCCTTCATCAGAAAGCCTCAATAACGAAAGGGGGAGTTATGGAGTAGTGACAGAAATGGTTCCAGACGTCTTCCCATATTGGTTGCTATTAAACCGAATGTAGTATTGGCCAATAGGCAATTCTTTCTTGCTTGTGAAACTAAAGGAGCCCTCTCCAGTAATCTCAGCAGTGCCAAAGAAAGTAGAGGTGCCATCAGGATTATCTCTTAATATTCGATAGTACATGATGGGGGTGTAGGATTTATTACTCTGCGTTACATTAACTGTAATATAACCAGGTGTATTAAGATAGAACCATTCGGAGTCGAGAAATCTGGTACCTTTGGTTAGGTTCGTAAAAGTTGCCACTTGTGTTGTTGTCGCAGTAGGGGAAACCGCATCCAAAGACTGTTGGGTACTAGTAGCCAGAGCATGTGAAGGAATGACAAAAGCTGTAGATAGTAATACGAATAAAGCAGCTTGAGCAAATTTTTTCAACACAATAACCTCCTGATTTTTGGTTATGTATAAATATTACCATTCAAACCACTTATTGTAAATCTATTAAAACGGGAATATTCACATTTTTCACGAAAATGGTATAACTATATCGCTGGCAGAACAATGACCAGCTATTAATTCCAATTTCGGGGTTAAGGTGAGGAACGGCTGGCAGCTATGAGTAGAGCTGCCAGCTGCATCATGAGAAAGAGTGAAAGAGTGTTTAAAAAGCCTCCACCTTTAGGTGAAGGCAAGCTATTAATCGGCTGGGTTTTCGTTTTCCGCTGCACGCTCCCCAGGAGCCGAGAACATTTGATTTTGTTCTCGTTCAATTGCAGCAGATTCGTCTGGGGAAGTGCTTTGAATGGCTTCAGATGCTTGATTAATGGTCATAGCTGCAGGTGTTTCTCGTTCATCTCGTTTTACCATGAATTGGTCACCTCCTCAATACCATTAATGTGCACAGGTGTGTGGAGGAGTATCCAAACGGCGGCATCGATCGATCAAGAAAAGCTGGAAAACCTTTATGGGGCGGGCAAGCACAATTTTGAGTGGGATTTCTTTTATCGTCCATACTCTGCTGCGGCGGAAAATATGGGGAGAGAGGATCTAGTTTGTGAAAGGTCTCGGGTTTTTCTCGTACGCGATAGCCTGAATGGAGGGAGAAAAAAGTGGTGCCAGCGACCAACCTGGATCGGAGGGTAACAGCCTACTGTGGATAACGCTTCCCATGATCTCCAAACAGCTCCCGAACAGCGTTGTAATCTCTCATATGCATATCACTGAATACAATCGCCACTTCACCAGGTGCCAACTGCAATCGAACGGAAGGCTGTTCAATACGAAAAGGCAGTTCCATGGCAATCAAAGCTTCTTTCAAAAAGGCAACGTCACCCCAAGGGACCGGATAGTAAAATGATTTTTCCAACACAATCACTCCTCTAGTACAGAGTACACGAGTGAGCGAACAGAAAAAAGCCGGGAATAGAATCTCAATTACGTTCCATTGACTCTTTTCCATCATGGTGACTCTGTACATGAGGTTTAGCATGTTTGAAGCTATATAAAGGTCGTATCAAGAGTTGGGAAGCTATTAAAGATAAGAAATACGTAATAGATGGATCAGAGGTTGTTAAAGCATTGGTGACGATCCAGTACAAAAAAATAGAGCAAGAAAGGGTAAAGAACAAGTATTCAAGTTTCATGGTTGCCCCCTTTATGGATGTAGTCTTTAATCTTTTCAAACTGCTGATGTAGCAAAAAGGATTCGTATAAGGATATTTCAGCGGACTTATTACAATGAAGTCATATATGTGCTATGAAGGACACGGTTTACGTACATTATTCGTTTGCCCCTAATGATGTCGTCACAGACATGCTTGTTCGAACAATCTCTATAGTTCCTTAGCAAGTCCCCAAATAAAAGATGCCAACAAGATTGCGAAAATAACAGTTATGGTTACAAAAACAAGTTTGGTCTTAATATAGGAGCTTATAAGCAGGCTACATAATGCTATCCCGATATTTTCACGGTTATATCGAGTAAGCCTGTATTTGTTGAGTCTGTATAGTAAGACGGCAAGCATAAAGCTAACCAACAAGGGTGGAAAAACATCCATAAAATCATCCTTTAACTCAAGATCATTTCGACCAAATTATACCATGTATAGACGATGCCCTTACTCTGAAGCATGCGCATTCTTTCGACAGTATCACTGTATCTGATTAACGGCAGAATACTTGAGGTAACAGGGGGCTGCACCGACGAATAGCCTCTATAAACACAACATTAGTTATTGTTTGTTTTTCCTAACACAAATGAAGCACAGACAGCAATTACAGCTGAAAGATACAAAATCGAAAAGACAATTGCTCGCATGAAAGAAAACGAGTCTGTCAAGAATTTTGTGTAAACTCGGTTATGCCAAAGTTTGGTGCCGGACTTGACATGGAGCCTCCAGCGGGCATGACTTTTCGCGATTGGGCGATACTGGAAAGTCGGTATCGCGTGGCTAACCAGCCTATCATGCCCGCCTCTCCATGTAAAGTCCTTTAGCGGACATGTACGCGGTCAGGGAAGTGCACCGTGAGTTGCAGCAAGATTTGTCCCCAGTTTTGAACACGACCTGTCCACTTGCGAAGAACGTCCATTGTCGCAAGATACAGCATCTTGAGCAGCGATTCATCGTTCGGAAAAATACTTTTTCCTTTTGTGACTTTACGAAGCTGGCGGTGGTAGCTTTCAATCATATTCGTCGTGTAGATTAATTTACGCAGTTCTGGCGAGTATTTAAAAAACGTTGCGAGTTCATCCCAATTGTTTCGCCATGAACGTATGATCAGTGGATATTGCTTGCCCCAAACCGCCTCAAATTGTTCCAATTCCTGCAAAGCAGCTTCCTCCGTTGGAGCGGTATAAATCGGGCGTAGCGCGGCAGTAACCTTCTTCAAATCTTTGTAGGATACGTATTTGATTGAATTGCGGATTTGATGGATGATACACTTCTGAATCTCTGTCTGCGGGTAGCATGCGGCAATGGCATCGCTAAATCCTTTCAGATTATCGACGCAGATGATGAGAATGTCTTGGACGCCGCGATTCCTCAGATCGGTTAGAACACTCAGCCAGAACTTCGCGGACTCGTTCTCGCCAATCCAAATGCCTAGTACATCCTTGTAACCCTCTAAATCAATGCCTACGACCATGTAAGCGGCTTTGTTGATAATTTGCCCGTCCTGCTTCACTTTGAAGTGAATGGCGTCCATGAAGACGACGGAATAGACATTTTGTAAAGGGCGATTCTGCCATTCTTTGATAAGCGGCATAATTTTAGCCGTTACATTGGAAATGAGTGTTGGGGAGACGTCGATGCCGTACAACTGGTTTAGATGATCCTGGATATCTCTTGTGCTCATTCCTTTGGAGTACATGGATATGATCTGATCCTCGATGCCGGTGACCTGTGTCTGATGCTTCTTGACAACCATCGGTTCAAATTCGCCGAGTCGATCACGTGGGACTTCAATTTCGACCTCACCATACTCCGACGTTACTGTTTTCTTGCTATGTCCGTTGCGGCTATTGCGAGTCTCCTTATTCTTTATATCATGCTTGGCGTAGCCGAGTTCCGTTTCCAGTTCGGCTTCCAACATTTCCTGAAGTGTCTCCGCAAAGAGTTCCTTCAACGTTTTCTGTACGTCTTCGACGGTTTTCAAGTTATTGTCTTTGATGAATTGGCGCAGTTGATCTTTTGGTAGTAATTTCATGATGTGTTCTCCCTCAACCTTTCGTTAATCTCCATTGTAATAGATTTAGGTTTGAGAGTTTACACAAAATATTTTACAGTCCCAAGAAAACTGAGGTGAATCATTAAAAATAGAAACAGTTAACCCCACAACGATAAATCCTGCTAGATAAACACCCAAGCCTATCAGTATACGTCTCAACATTTATATCGCCCCTGATATGTTTTATCTATCCAAATATTAACATATGCCATTTGGTTAGTATACATATACATGATCGACTGAAGGAGCGAAATACGAGTTGTCACGTATGTGCTGAATGATGCTTGTTATCTGCGCCGAGCATAGTTATGCACTCCATGAACGATCGGGTATTCCGTAGCCTCTGTTGAGGACAGAAAGCTATCCCTTATCCAGCTAAGGCATGAAGGATCATTTCGATATACGGCCTGCGGGCAGTGCAATGACAGTGGGATATTA
The DNA here is from genome assembly GCF_037964015.1 of Brevibacillus sp. FSL K6-6036. Lineage (NCBI taxonomy): Bacteria > Bacillati > Bacillota > Bacilli > Caryophanales > Paenibacillaceae > Brevibacillus > Brevibacillus sp. FSL K6-6036. Next base: position 2,803,880 of record NZ_CP150173.1, on the reverse strand, counting down.
GGGAAGCGGGATTTAGTTCCATTGGCTGTACTTGGGTAGGGAATAAAATAAAAAAGGATAGCAAAAGGCTACCCAAATATTCGTAAGTCGTTTTCACGCTTCTCCCATGCCAAATCCCAATAAAAGAAGAAAAATAATTGAACCCAATGCAAATACGTTTAATAAGATGAGTACCCACTTTAGCAAGCCTCCATCACTTATAGCTCCAAAAATGACGCCTAACAACGGAAGCAAAATCACTGAAACCAAGAAAAATTTGCCCATTGAAGGAGAAAGCATACCATTTGATAATAAACAAAACAAAATGGCGAAGACTCCCAAACATACAATTGACCATATCGTAAAGTTCCTCACAGCACCCTCCTTACTCTATGTTGTTACCTTATTGTAGTCCTGTATAAAGCACCAAATTTCTTTGGTACCCTCCAAGACTGTGAGTGGTGTTGTTGACTAATCCTACCTTTGGAAATATTTTGCCTGTTGCAAATAAAGGTGGAAACGACATGATGGAAATCGAATCGTGACACACTATAGCAGGAGGTGTGCCGACAATGGAACAATGTATAGAAGTGAACGGAAGGGAATACCAGTTTGCCGCTACATATGACGGAGACGCCCAGTACAATGTTCAGGTGCTGAGCGGAGACAAGCTGATCACGATGTTTAAAATCGCTGCGGATTCCGAGGAGGATGTATTTAAAGCGGCAAAAGCCCATTTCCAGGCTGACGTGGAACTGGGTCATATCGATGTATAGCGTCAAGGTAAAAATGACTGGCAGCCGCTCTTCGTGAGTCAGGCTGTCTTTCTCTGTTTCCACGACCTGTATCAGTACAATTCAGCAGACAATATCAAGGAATAAAGCCTTCCAAAGGTTCCTGTTCTTTTCACTTTGCTCAAAATATGATACAACAGGAGGTGAAACTGATTGTACGGATGGGAGAGGACCTTCGATGCAGCAACAGAACGTACCGGACAGTCTGAAACAAATATGGATGTGGCGGGACCAACCTCTTGATACAAAAGAAGTGACAGAGGGTGAGCTTCTGTCCGCGCTGCAATTGGTCGAGGATTTGCGAAAAAACGGTCAATTTGCTCGTACCAGCGAAGCGGAAGCGGTCGTTCTGACATTTCTTGCCTCCAAGCGTATGAAAAAGCCGGGAGGCCATACGCTGGCGGCGGAGTGGCTGGACAGAGCGATCTCGCTGGATCCCTCCTTTGAATTGGCTCTGAAATGCCGTCTTCGGCTGTACGAGCTGCAGCTGAAAGAACATCGGTTTCAGCAAGGCTATCCATCTGTGCGCGAGACTGATAACGCTGTCAGCCGACGCAAAAACTTGGAAATTCTCCAGGAAGCAGGCCGAGCAGAGCTGGTGGAGCTGGACGGGTGGTGCAAACTGGCGGCTGAAGCCGGGGAAGCTGCAAGACGGGTCGGGGAAAGCGAAACGGCTGAGAGATTGGCCGTACTAGGGGCTTTGTACGCAGAAAGAAAGCGGCTGCTAGAGGTAATGCTGGAGCGTGCAGAGGAGTACGCTGCTTCCCTGCGCGGGCTGTTTTATTCCGGTGAATCACTTGCGTCTCTGCAGGAAGCGATACGGGCATTGGCTGCTCAGAACGAAAAGAGGGCGGCACTGTTTGATACAAATAACGAGGCTGATGCCGCTGACGAGCCGGTAGGGAAACTTTCTGCGCTGGAAGAGCTGGAAGCTTTGATCGGTTTGCAGGAAATCAAGGATCGGGTCCGCTCGCTGGCAAACTTTCTCCGCTATCGCCAAATGCGGGAGGAGAAAGGTTGGCATATGCGGGACCAAATTCCGCTCCACCTCGTTTTCATGGGCAATCCGGGAACGGGGAAAACGACTTTGGCCAGACTCATCGCCAGACTTTATCACGAGCTTGGCTTGCTGGAGCGCGAAGACGTCGTCGAGGTGGACCGCTCTCATTTGGTGGGGGCATACGTGGGACAGACAGAGCAGAAGGTGATGGATGCCGTAAAACGGGCGGAGGGCGGCGTCTTGTTTATTGATGAAGCTTACAGCCTGAAGCGGCCGGACAGCTCCGGCAGCGATTACGGGCAGGCAGCCATCGATACGCTCGTTGCAGCGATGACCGGCGGCGAGTACGCAGGCCGTTTTGTCGTCATGATGGCCGGCTATCCCGAGGAAATGCGGCAGTTTCTGTACGCTAATCCCGGACTTCGCAGCCGCTTTCCGGAAACAGGACATTTTCTTCTTCCCGATTACAGTACGGAAGAGCTTCTGCTCATTGCCGAGCAAGTCGCGAGCCGCAATGATTTTACGCTGACAACAGAAACTCGCACTGCTCTCCGGGAGCGTATCGAACAGGCTCAGGTAGACCATACCTTTGGCAATGCCCGTACGGTTCAAAACATTGTTCTGGACGCCATTTTTGCCAAAGGACGAGAGGTGGATGGTGAAAAAGAGCTGGATTGGCATGATTTTACCATTCTCAGCCAGGAGGATGTTCTGCCCAAGCGGGGCGAGCAGAAGTCTGATAGTGCCTGGGAAAAGCTATCCAATTTGATCGGCTTGGAGCAAGTAAAGGCGGAGCTGTTGAAGATTTCATCGTTTGTGGACGTTCAGCGCAAGCGCAGTGCGATCGGGCTGCCTGCCTTGCCTATTGAACTCCACGCGGTATTCACGGGGAACCCGGGAACCGGAAAAACGACGGTTGCGGCCTTGTATGCCGAAAGGTTGAAAGAAATCGGCTACTTGAAGCGCGGACATCTGGTTACAGTTGGCAGGGCTGATCTGGTTGCCGGATATGTAGGCCAGACGGCGGCATTGACCAGGAGGAAGGTCCGCGAAGCGTTGGGCGGTGTCCTGTTTATCGATGAGGCTTACGCTTTGGCCGAAGGAAGCGAAACGGATTTTGGCCATGAAGCGATCCATACGTTAGTGGAGGAAATGACCAGACACCAAGAAAATCTGGTGGTCATTCTCGCAGGCTATCCTCTGGAAATGCAGCGATTTATGGCAAGCAACCCGGGACTTTACTCGCGTTTCAAAAAGTACATTCCGTTCCCGGATTACACTACGGATGAATTGGTGCAAATGCTCCGGCTGGCGGTATATCAAAGGGGCTATCTGGTTCACGACAAAACGGTGGAAACGATCCGGACTTATTTGGAGCGGGCAGCCGCAAGCCATCAGCTGCACGGGAACGGCAGGCTCGTCCAAAATCTCGTTCAGGAAGCGATGCAAAATCAAGCGGTAAGATTAACGAGCAAGCAGGCAGCGGAATGGACACGCGATACGCTGAGCATGCTGGAATGGGAAGACTTTGCCCCGTTGTTTTTAGCGACAGGGGATGCAAACGAAAACATAGAGTGATTCATTGCGAGGGACTTTCGTCTCTCTTTTTTTTCTATTTTTAGCCCCAAAGGACACATTTCTACAAGACATATTTTTATCAACAAGAATATCCTTTCTGATTTCCAGATTATAGCTTATAATGGAAATGTTATGAGAAAATTCAAAAAGGGGGAAATTAAGTGAAGAAAAGGTCTTTTTCTCTATTCTTGTGCTCCCTGCTTACCGGGGCACTGCTTCTGTCCGCTTGCACCCAGCCTGCAGCACAGCCGACGGAACAAAATCAGCAGCAACCGAACCAATCAGAGCAAAACCAGCAAGAGCAAACGAAAGCCGGTGAAAAGAAAGAGCTGGGCTATATCAAGGCGACAGATCCTTCGAAAGTGCCGGATTCTGCGAAGCAGCGCACAGATACGATGGTGCTCGGCATCACAGACCCGCAAGGCATTTTCAACTACTGGTTTTACAACACAGTCTATGACCGGTATGTGATTGAAGCAGTAACCGAACGATTGCTGTCGGTAGCAAAAGATGCCACTGTGATTCCGGGACTTGCGGAAAAATGGGAGATTTCCGACGACGGATTGACATATACGTTCCATATCGACAAACGAGCAAAATTCTCCGACGGCAAGCCCGTAACGGCAGAGGATGTCGCGTTCGCCTATCACGTCCTGTTGGACCCCAAATACGACGGCAGGTCGAACCTGTCAAAGGCCAAAATCAAAGGCGAAGACGCATACAAAAATGGAAACGCAACCAGCCTCGAGGGCGTAAAAGTAATTGATCCACAGACGATTCAAGTTCAGGTGGAAGAAGCAAACGCAACGACTTTGCTGTTGCTCGGCACTGAGATTTTTGTCCTGCCCAAGCACTATTACGGAAAAGATTTCGCCAAAGGAAATCTGGAGTATATCAAGAGCTTGCATCAGAAGCCTATGGGCAGCGGGCCATATATTCTGAAGGAGTTTATCCCTGGACAGGAAGTCCGTCTCGTAGCGAATGAAAACTACTGGAAGGGCGCTCCGAAAGTCAAAAATCTGATCTTCAAGTCAACGACGGCGGAAACGCAGATTCAAAGCCTGAAAACGGGTGCAACCGACTTTGACGCCTCGATTTCCGTAAATGCAGACAACGTTGAAGCATTGAAGGAACTGGGATTTGTCGATCTTGACATGCTCCTGAACAATGGATATGGCTATATTGCGATCAATCACAAGCTGCCGAAGTTCCAGGACAAACGCGTCAGACAAGCACTGATGTACGGATTGAACCGCGAAGAAGTGGTGTACGCGTATTCGCAAGGGTATGCAGAAGTCATTGACGTGCCGCAATCCAAGCTTTCGTGGGGTTATCCGGACGAGTCCAAGCTGACGAAGTACAGCTACGATCCGGAAAAAGCGAAACAGCTCCTCGATGAGGCAGGCTGGAAGCTGGAGAGCGACGGCTACCGTTACAAGGACGGCCAAAAGTTCACGATCCAGTTCTCCGCATCGACTCCAAATGAAGTGAATGATGCCCTGATTCCGATTGCGGTAGAGAACTACAAGGAACTGGGGATTGAATTTATCGCCGAACAACTGGAATTCAACGCTGTCATCGACAAACGCAACAAGGGAGAGCACGAAATGGCGTTCCTGGCCGTTGGACTTTCCACAGACCCTGATCCGTACGGCTTGTTCCACTCCAAAGGCGGATCGAATAAAGACGCCTACTCCAACCCCAAAGTGGATGAACTGCTTGAGGCTGGTCTGAAAGAATTTGACCAGGCCAAGCGCAAAGCGATTTACCAGGAAGCATACGAGATCATCAATGACGATATTCCGGTGCTCTTTATGTACCAACGCTACAATTTGAATACGATCAGCTCCAGACTTTCCGGCTTTGTGATTTCTCCTTATAAATACTTCTCAGAGTCACTAAACGAAGTTCAAATTAACTAAAAATTTTTGATAATTTCACCAATTCGCAATATGCTCGGCGCTATGCTGAGCATATTGCTTGCATAAGAGGGGAGGAAATCATGAAGCAGCTCCTTATCCGCAGACTTATCCAAAGCATCCCGACCCTGATCGGCGCCTCTATTCTCGTCTTTCTCGTCTTTACCTTGGCACCTGGCGACTTTGTCACCCAGATGTCGGCTGACGCCAATATGACCCAGGAGCGGCTCGATGAGATACGCGCCCTGCACGGGCTTGACCAACCTCTCTACAAGCAGTATCTCACCTGGATGGGCAATCTGCTCACGGGCAATTTTGGCGAATCTGTCCTGCATCGCCAGCCCGTGACGAGCGTGATAAACACATTTATGTGGAATTCCTTTCTGATTGCCATCATCGTTCTGGTGCTGCAATGGATCATTGCATCCATCGTCGGCATTATGGCCGCGCTGAGACAATATTCGATTTACGATTCTGCAGTCACGCTGATTGTTTTTATGGCGATGTCTTTTCCATCCTTCTTTTTGGGATTGCTTATGCTGAAGTTCTTCGCCGTCGATTATCAGATATTCCCGCTGGGCGGCATGCGGTCGACAGGGAGCACCCTTACCGGCTGGGCCGATTTTTGGGACGTGATGAAACATCTGGCATTGCCGGTCATTGTTTTGACCTTGCTGAATATCGGCTCGCTGACCAGATACTTTCGGACCAATATGCTGGAAGTCATCAGGCAGGATTACGTTCGTACAGCCCGAGCCAAGGGATTGAAGGAGCGCGTCGTCATTTTCAAACACGCGCTGCGAAATGCATTGCTGCCTTTGATTACCCTGTTTGCCCTCGAAATTCCCGGTTTATTTTCCGGGGCGATCATTACCGAACGCATCTTTAACTGGCCAGGCATCGGCCGGGTTGTGCTGGACGGAATCTTCCAAAGGGATTACCCGCTCTTGATGGGCTTTACGATGCTGCTGGTTGTACTGACGATCGTTGCCAATATCCTGGCTGATCTGATGTACGGCGTAGCAGACCCGCGGGTCCGGAACAGGTAGGGGGGATAGAGATGAGCCACAATATTGCTGACGTCCAAGTCGAACTCAAAGCCAAAAAGATCAAACCCGATTCCCCGTGGCGCAGTGCCTTCCGCCGTCTGTTCAAAAACAAGATGGCTTTGGCCGGGATGATTGTCCTTACGCTGATGTTTCTGTTTTCGTTTATCGGTCCCTATTTTTCTTCTCATCTGGACGCGAAGATTTCGGTCAGAAACGCCAATCTTCCGCCGAACGAAACTCATTGGCTCGGGACGGACAAGCTCGGCCGGGATGTGCTTTTGAGGACAATGGAAGCTGGAAGAGTATCCTTGCTGGTGGGGATCGTCGCCGCTTCGATCATCGTCTTGGTCGGCGGGACGCTGGGAGCCATTGCGGGCTATTACGGCCGTTTTGTCGATTCGGTGATCATGCGCCTGGCAGACATTCTTTATGCGATTCCCACGCTGCCCATCCTCGTGGCGCTTGGCGCTATTCTGTCTGATTTGAAGTTTCCGCCGGACAAGCGGATTTATCTGGTCATGTTCATCGTCGGAATGATCGCCTGGATGAGTCTTTCGCGTCTCGTCAGAAGCCAGGTACTCAGCTTGAAGGAGCAGGAATTCATGCTGGCCAACGAAGTGCTCGGGCTGAGGGACAGACGGAAAATTTTCAGGCATTTGCTGCCCAATACGGTACCCATCATCATCGTTGCGGCGACGCTGGGTGTAGCAAACTCGATCCTTCTCGAATCTACGCTTAGCTTTCTCGGTCTTGGCGTAGTACCGCCTACCCCGTCCTGGGGACAGATGATCTCGGCAGCAAACAATATGATTGACTTCCAGAACAGGCCCTGGCTCTGGGTTCCGCCTGGGGTGTGCATATTGCTTACCGTCGTTTCGATCAACTTCATCGGTGACGGATTGAGGGACGCCTTTGATCCCAAACAGAAAAGGTAGGAGAAGCTGCATATGTCGAGTACACTTGTTGAATTTCGCAATTTGAAAACGTATTTCTACACAGAAGCCGGTGTCGTACAAGCTGTGAATGACGTCAGCTTTTCCATCCGAGCTGGAGAGACGGTTTGCATCGTCGGTGAATCCGGGTGCGGAAAAAGCATCACCGCCATGTCATTGATGCGGTTGATCGCTTCCCCTCCAGGGAAGATCGTGGGCGGAGAAATCTTGTTTGAAGGCCGGGACCTCCTGAAGATCAAGGAAAGCGAAATGAGAATGATCCGCGGCAATGAGATCGCCATGATTTTTCAGGAGCCGATGACGTCGCTGAATCCGGTTCTGACAGTAGGGGACCAGATCATGGAACCGCTGATCGAGCATACGCTTCTATCCAAAAGCGAGGCCCGGAAAAAAGCGATCCAGCTCATCGAACAGGTGGGAATTCCCCGTGCCGACCAGATTATTGACAGCTATCCGCATGAACTGAGCGGGGGGATGAGGCAGCGCATCATGATCGCAATCTCTCTTAGCTGCGATCCGAAGCTGCTGATTGCCGACGAGCCGACGACAGCCTTGGACGTCACGATCCAGGCGCAAATTCTCGATTTGCTCCGCCAATTGAAAAAGGACCGGAACATGTCGCTCATGCTCATCACCCACGATCTTGGAGTTGTTGCGGAAATGGCCGATTACGTGGTTGTGATGTACGCGGGCAAGGTCATCGAGGAAGGGCCGGTAAAGGAGATTTTCAAGAATCCGCGTCATCCTTATACAAAGGGCTTGTTGCTCGCCAAACCGGTAATCGGACAAAGAAAAGAGCGCTTGTTCACGATCCCGGGCCAGGTCCCCAATCCGATCGGTCTGGGTGAAAATTGCCACTACAGCGACCGCTGCGAACATGCGATGGACATTTGCCGTGCAAGTCAGCCTGCCTTACAGAAGGATGGGGCTGACAGCAAAGTGGCTTGCTGGCTGTACGAAGGTGAGGGATCGAAATGAGCGATGTCATCCTGGAAGTGAAAGACTTGAAAAAGTATTTCCCGATTCGCTCCGGAGTGTTTCAGCGGACGATCGGGCACGTAAAAGCGGTTGACCAGATCAGTTTTACCATGAAAAGAGGAGAAACCCTGGGGCTTGTCGGTGAGTCCGGTTGCGGAAAAAGCACAGCCGGCCGGACGATTATCAGGCTGTACGACAAGACCGAGGGCCATGTTCTGTATAATGGTCGGGATATCCATCAGCTGCCCCCTAAAGAGCTGCGCAAGTTGCGACCCAAGATGCAATATGTGTTCCAAGACCCGTTCAGCTCGTTAAATCCACGGGTGAAAGTCGGGGAGGCGATCGGCGAGGCTGTCGTCGATCACGGGCTGTGCTCGAAGGCAGAAATTCGCGAGAAGGTGTTGGAGGTGCTGAATATTTGCGGCTTGGCACCGTACCACTACGACCGCTACCCGCATGAATTTTCCGGCGGGCAAAGACAACGGATCGGGATTGCCAGAGCGCTCATCCTGCAGCCGGACTTTATTGTGCTGGACGAGCCTGTTTCTGCTCTCGACGTGTCGATTCAAGCGCAAATCATTAATTTGCTCTCTGATTTGCAGCAGCAGCAAAACCTGACCTACCTGTTTATTTCTCACGATTTAAGCGTGGTAGAGCACATCTGCTCATCGGTGGCCGTCATGTATCTGGGCTCGATAGTGGAGATGGCGCCTCGCGACGAGCTGTTCAAAAATCCTCTCCACCCCTATACCAAAGCGCTGCTGTCGGCTGTACCGATTCCAGACCCTACGATAACGAGAGAGCGAATCTTTCTAAAAGGAGATATTCCAAGCCCGGCTAATCCTCCACAAGGCTGCAAGTTTCATACCCGTTGTCCGGTTGCTGCGGATAGGTGCAGGACGGAAGTGCCGGTTTACCGCGAAGTCGGCCCGGAGCATCATGTGGCATGTCATTTGGTATAACCGAGCGAGACTCGCAGTCTTTTTGAGTCTTTCTGCACGCCCACGGTGAAAAGAAAGCAGGAAGCGCACGATCCAGCAGGGATTGCTGCGCTTTTTTGTCCGTCTGAAGCTTGGGACACTTTTACAATTATTACCCTTTTCGTATAATGTTGTTATTCAAAAATCAGACGGGAGAAGGGGGCATTTCATTGCGGGGAAAAAGGCATGCGGCACTGACTGGGGTACTTGTTCTGTCGCTCATGGTCGGCGGGCTGCCGACAGGAGCCAAGCAACAAGGTGAGCGCAGGGGAGATCTGGAGATTGAAGCGCGGGAAGGCTTTTCTCTGGATTCCCGATCCAAAGCGGGAGGAGAAACAGACCTGGTCGTCATTCAATTCGAGGGGCCCATCGAAGAAGAATGGAAAGAAGAAATAGAGGATATCGGTATAGAGCTGGGCGACTATTTGCCTGACTATTCCTTTATAGCCAAATTATCAGAACAGGGCGATGAGAAAAAATTGAAACGGCTCTCTTTTGTCAAAAGGGTCGTTCCTTTTTATCCGGTTAACAAGGTAGCGCCGACTCTTCGCAAGTCATTGGGAACAACCGATGAGGTAGAAGTAGCTGTGATCGGCTTTGATCAGCAAGTGGACATGAACCGCACCCTGTATCGGGCGGCGAGTGAAGAAAGCATCGGTGATGTGGACTCGCTGCAGAATGCGAGGCACATCTCGCTTGCACGCATGAGCGGAGAAGGATTGGAGGAGGTCATCCAGTCAGAAGATGTCATTGCCGTGATTCCTATGCCGGAGCGAAAACTGCATAATGATCGGGCTGCAAAAATCATCAAGGCAAACAAGCTGGAATCTGCCGGCTTTACCGGGAAAGGACAGATTATTGGCATCGCCGACAGTGGTTTGGATACAGGCGATCCAGACGATCTCCATCCCGATTTTACGGGGAGGATCAAAAGCTTGTATGCAATTGGCCGCAAAGGCGACGCGAGTGATCTGGATGGACACGGAACGCATGTAGCCGGATCGGCACTTGGCAGCGGAGAGGCTTCTGATGGACAGTATCAGGGAATGGCGCCGGAGGCGGAGCTGGTTTTCCATTCGATGCTGACGGAAAAGGGGTATTTGAAAGGAGAGGTCGAGGACATTCTCGGGGAAGCCTACGAGGACGGCGCACGTATTCACTCGGATTCATGGGGGACTGACGATAACGGCGATTACGGACTCGATTCTTTCTTGTTTGACCAGTTTCTCTGGGAACACAAGGATATGACTGCCCTGGTAGCTGCGGGCAATCAGGGAGAGTATGGCTACAAGACGATCGGCAGCCCGGCCACAGCCAAAAATGTCATCGCCGTAGGGGCTACCGAGAACGACCGACCGGATGTAGGCGGGGATGAGGCGGATGATCCGGATTCTGTAGCGGGATTCAGCAGCCGCGGAACGACGAAGGATGGAAGGCTGAAGCCCGATATTGTCGCACCCGGGAGCTATATTCTTTCCGCTCGCTCATCGGTCGCTCCTGAAGAGGAGTTTGAAGAGCTCTTCGACCAATACTATGCATACAACAGCGGGACAAGCATGGCCGCACCAATTCTGGCCGGAGGAGCGGCCCAGCTTCGCCAGTTTTTGCTCGAAGAAAAAGAACTGGATGAACCGAGTGCCGCCCTGATCAAAGCGATGCTGATCAGCGGAGCCGATGATCTCGATGAGGACATGCGCCTTCAGGGATTCGGGCGGGCCAACCTCCTGCAGGCGATCGAGACAGATTTCGTAGATGAAACAGATGGTCTGGTGACAGGAGAAGAGGCGACGTTTGCCGTCGAGGTGTACGACCGCTCCAAGCCGCTTGCCATCACATTGGCTTGGACAGACTATCCGGCTTCTCTGGCAGCGAAAAGAACCTTGGTGAACAACCTTGATCTGACTGTAACCGCTCCCAGCGGAGAGAAGTTCAACGGAAACGACTTTTTCCGTTACCCGTATGACGATGAAGTGGACAATTTGAACAATGTGGAACAAGTATGGATTTCCCGACCGGAAAAAGGCTTGTACACGGTGAGCGTAAAAGGCTTCAATGTCCCAAAAGGTCCACAGCCATTTGCGCTCGCCACAACGGGCAAAATCAAGGAAAAAGGCGGCGGACAGCATATCGAGCAAGGGAAGCTGCATGATGACAAAAGGTCGGACAGGTATGCCGATTACTCATTTCGGGCCAAGAGCGAAGGCCGGTTGAGAGTATATGTTGACTGGAACAATCATGCGTCGTTAAGCTTGACGTTGTATGACTCCCAAGGCGATATACTGGCAATCAAGGAGATAAAAAAGAGGAAAAGCCTCGTTCTGCCGCTCCCGGAGAAGGGGCGATACAAAATACGACTGGAGCTTGAAGACGGCCCGAAGGTATCCTATAAACTCTCGATGAGCTATCCTGAATAAACCGGAATGATCATACGGATGGAAACGGCGCAGCCCATCACGCTAACGTGGCGGACGCGCCGTTTTGTCTTGAGCCTTGTTCGGGGGCGTGTGGTATTTCAACCCGTGCTTCCACTCGTGAGCCCGCAAGGCTATTTCCAGACAGACCCGTTCATTGGGGTGCGTAAAGTCTACCGGGAGATGCTCCTGGATTTTTTCCAGCCGGTGGTACAAGGTCTGGCGGTGGATGAATAAATGATCAGCCGTTTCCTGCTTGGACAAGTTGTGATCCAGGTAGACACGCAATGTCTGGGCCAGTTGGGTCCCGTTCTCCGCATCGTATCGCAGGAGCGGCCCCAGGTAATCATCGATAAAATGCGTGAGCACGGGCTCCTGGGGGACATGAAACAGCAGACGGAACAAGCCCAGCTCGGCAAAATAGGGGCTGTGGGCGTCTTGCTGGAAGATCAGGGCCTGCTCGGATTCTGCCAGGTGCCGGCCCGCCTCTGAAAGCCTCTCGCCAGGCCGGCTTACACCAAACAGGACCTCGGTATCCGGTCCCATGGCCTGGCGGCACATCCGTTTCATCTCGGACATGGCCTTGTCCAGAGTTCGGCGAATATCCGTTTGATTGGTTGGTGCGATCAGGAGAAGGTAAAAGCGGTTTCCTTTGCAGCGGATGAAGGGACGAAAGCCGAGCCTCGTCAGCAAAGAACGGAATACGCCGGTAAGCTCATGCGGTGCGAGTGGCGAGGAAAGGTCCTCCGTGCTCCGATGGAGAGACAATAAGAGCGTGTAGTAGGCCGGTGTTTTGTTCTTGCCGGACAAACCGAGGAGAGAGCGTATTTGTTCCTCCGGCAAAGGTCTGTTGGCGATCAGATCGTCGAACAGCCGATTCTCTGCTGCGAGCATCTGCTCTTCGGCAAACATTTTTCGCATCAGAATTTGGGCCATCGAGCTAACGGTGTAATCGAGCGTCAATAGCAGGTATTCGTCGGCTTCCCGATCATACAGAATCAAGCCGACATAAGCGAGCAGATGTCCCATGACGATAATGGGCTGGTAGACCAGCTTCTTTTTGTCCGAGAGCGCGATGATCCCGCTGCTCGAGACGGAATCGTCCCCTTGCGGCAGGGCCGTACGCATCAAACCGGACAGCTCCGATTGAACAACCTGCGGCAGGGGAGGGACGTAGAGAGGATTTCCATCCAAGGGAAAAAAAAACACCTGTGTGTGTACACTTGCCTGAAAATGCTGCAAGAGTTTCGGAATTCCCTGTGTCTGCAGACTGAGCTGCTGCAAGCTGCGGGAATACGTCTCCAGGTTGCGAAGCGCCTGCATTTGACGGTTGATCAAATGCTCGTGCAGATCCAGTGTAATGTCAACGAAGCGAACAGGCTTATGAAAGACAATCAGTGGAAAGTCGTGATGGTCAGCGAGCTCAAGCATGTCCTGTGGCACTTGCGGGATGTAGTCGCCAAGCTCGATACATAACCCGACCGCCTTCCGTGAAATGAGCTCGGAGAGATAAGCCAGCCGCTTCTCTTTTGCCTCGCCAAATCCGAGTCCGGTCGAAAGGATCAGCTCATCGCCGTTCAGGTATTGAACAGTATGAGCCGCTTCCAATACATGCACCCATCGCACCGAGCGGGACAAGCCCCGACTGCCTGCGACCACTTCCGCGTGCTGAAACAAAGGACGTTTGACGACATCTGCCACGGTCAGGCGCCATTCATTGGTCATTCTTCTCCTCCTATAGACAGTCTGTAACATGAATACTACCGAACTCCTGTCAGTTTGTCTAGTGATGGCGCGTTGAATGTTCAGATAAGATAGAATTATCAATCATGCATGTGCGCAAAGGAGTTGAAAGGATGAGTACAACAACAGTTGGTCCTACTTTGAAAAACTACATCGCCGGAGAATGGGTGGAGTCCCAGACGGAGCGCTATGAGGATATCCCCAACCCGGCAACAGGCGAAGTGCTGTCGCGCGTACCACTCTCGACGAAGGATGACGTGGACAAGGCTGTGCAAGCGGCCAAGGCTGCCTTTCCGGCCTGGAGTCAGACCCCTGCGGTAGATCGTGCCCGGATCATGTTCCGCTTCCAAAACCTGCTCTGGGAGCACCAGGATGAGCTGGCGCAAATGATTACGCTGGAGAACGGGAAAAACCTGCCTGAGGCACACGCGGAATTGCTCCGCGGCATTGAAATGGTGGAGTTTGCGGCAGGAATGCCGACGCTGCTCATGGGTGAGACGCTCCCGAATATCGCCAGGAACATCGACTGCCAGGTAATACGGTTTCCGCTTGGCGTCGTTGGCGGAATTACGCCGTTCAATTTCCCCCTGATGGTGCCGATGTGGATGTACCCGATCGCGATTACGGCAGGCAATACATTTGTCTTGAAGCCGTCCGAGCGCACGCCGCTGTCCTGCATTCGGATCGCCGAGCTGTTAAAGGAAGCGGGATTGCCCGATGGCGTATTCAACGTCGTCAACGGCGCTCACGATGTGGTGAACGGGCTATTGGAGCACCCGGATGTGAAAGCGATCTCCTTCGTCGGTTCGCAGCCAGTCGCCGAGTACGTCTACAAGACAGCCGCAGCGCATGGAAAACGCGTCCAGGCGTTGGCCGGGGCCAAAAACCACCACCTCGTCATGCCGGACACGAATCTGCAGCGAGCAGCCAAAACCATCGTCAGCTCCGCCTTTGGCTGTGCAGGCGAGCGCTGTATGGCGGCGAGCGCGGTCGTGGCAGTAGAGGAGATCGTAGACGAGCTGATCCGCCATCTGATCGAAGAGTCCAACGCCTTGAAAATGGGGAATGGGCTAGAGCCGGGAGTTGACCTGGGACCGGTCATTCGCGCTTCGCATTTGGAAAAAGTGCACGGTTTCATCGAGCAGGGACTTTCCGCAGGCGCCGAGCTCGTTCGGGATGGACGGGAGGATGCGAAAGCAAACCCGGAGGGCTATTTCCTCGGGCCTACGATTTTTGACAAGGCGGATGCCGAGATGGTGATCGTCCGAGACGAGATTTTTGCGCCTGTGCTAAGCGTCATGCGGGTCAAGAATTTCGAGGAAGGACTTGAAACGATCAGCAAATCCCGCTTTGGAAACGGAGCCACCATTTACACAGAAAACGGCAAGTGGGGACGGGAGTTTGTACAGCGCGTGGAAGCCGGCATGGTCGGGGTCAACGTAGGCGTCCCTGCGCCAATGGGCTTCTTCGCCTTCACCGGATGGAAGAACTCGTTTTACGGAGACCTGCATGCCAACGGCAAAGACGGCGTCGACTTTTTCACGAAGAAAAAGACGATTACGTCGCGCTGGTTTGACGACGGCGATACCAGTATCGGTTCCCAAAAAGTATTCGTGAAATAACGAAAGGGAGGATCGAAAATGAGCCAGGAGCAACAAACTCATACGCTGGAAAAGGAATCCCTGCTGGAAAAAGACAGGGCGCACATGTGGCATCACATGTCGCCCTACAATCCCAATCCGATGATCGTCACGGAAGCGAGCGGCTCGTGGGTGACGGACATTGACGGAAACAAATACCTGGACGGCATGTCTGGCCTGTGGTGCGTCAATATCGGCTACGGCCGGCAAGAGCTTGCTGAGGCTGCCTATGAGCAATTGAAAACGATGGCCTACTTCCCGCTGACACAAAGCCATGTGCCAGCGATCAAGCTGTCGGAAAAGGTGAGCGAGTGGCTCGGTGAAGAGTATCGGGTCTTTTTCTCCAACAGCGGTTCGGAAGCGAATGAAGTAGCCTTCAAAATCGCCCGTCAATACCACCATCAGAACGGCGAGCCGGGCCGGTACAAGTTCATTTCCCGTCACCGGGCCTATCACGGCAATACGATGGGAGCTTTGGCTGCTACCGGACAATCGATCCGAAAACAAAAATACGAGCCGCTGGCGCCGGGCTTTCTCCACGTTTCCCCGCCGTATTGCTACCGCTGTCCATTCGGAAAGTCCTACGGGAGCTGCAGCCTCGAGTGTGCCCAGGTATTCGACGAGGTCATCAACTGGGAGGGAGCAAACAGCGTGGCGGCCGTCATTATGGAGCCGACGATCACAGGCGGCGGCGTCATCGTTCCTCCGCCGGAGTACATGCCGAAGGTGCGGGAAATCTGTGACAAGTACGGCGTCCTTTTGATCGTCGACGAAGTGATTTGTGGATTCGGCCGTTCCGGTCAAAAGTTTGGTCATCAAAACTTTGGCATCAAGCCTGACATTGTGACCATGGCCAAAGGGATCACAAGTGCGTACCTGCCGTTGTCGGCTACCGCGGTGCGGGCAGACATTGCCGACAAGTTTAACGAGCAAGGAGTCAACCTGCACTTCCGTCACGTCAATACGTTCGGCGGAAATCCGGCGGCTTGTGCGCTCGCGCTGAAAAACCTTGAGCTGATGGAAGAAGAGCAGATGATCGAGAGGGCTGGCCGTCTGGGAGAGGAGCTGCGGGAGAAGCTGTCGTTCTTAGAGGAGCATCCGCATGTAGGCGACATTCGGAGCTTCGGTTTTCTGATGGGCATCGAGATGGTGGAAAATCGGGAAACGAAGGAACCGGCAGCGCCTGACAAATTGACCAAAGTCATCGGAGCCTGTAAACAGCGCGGCCTGATCATCGGACGAAATGGCGATACGATACCGGGCTTCAATAACGTTCTCACCCTTTCGCCTCCTTTCTCGACTACAAGCGAAGACATTGACTTCATCGCTCGCGTACTGCGTGAAGCGTTTGCGGAATTAGCCTAAGCAATCAAATAACAAAAACGGCTTCCTATTCCTGACCTGCCCTAAGACGAGCAGAAAGGGAAAGGAGGCCGTTTGGTTTCATGGTTTCAGAATCAAGAATCTTTTCTCATGATGAAATAGACAATCAGACCCATGACCGGAAAAAGCAGTGTTCCAATGAGTACAAGCAAAGCGTATTCGTTGCTTTTGCCGCGTTTGCGAGCGTCCCGATAGGCCCAGATACTGGTGAGGATATTTAGCGCGTATAGAACCAGGAGGATCAGAAACGGAAAAAACATGATCAGTTGAATTGGTAAGTCGAAATGACTTTTGTATTCCACAAGTGTCCCTCCCAAAAGTGTATATCGAAAGGCATGACAAATCATGTCTATGTATGGCAAACAAGACTCTATCGGCAGTTGGTCGGCAGATCCAGGAAGATGTCCCAAGCAAAAGCGAAAGGTATTGACGCGGGTTGGGGATCATGATAAGGTACAACGTAATGAATACTAAGTAAATACATAGGAATTCTATGTTTTAATCATTTCGACAGGGGAGGAAAACCATGAACAAAGGACGTACAATCAAACAGGCAGCCGCGGGGGCAGTTTTACTAACCGCTTTAGCGGTGACCGCTGGCACGCAGGTGTATGCAGCGCCCGCATCCACTTCTTCTTTGGCGGTGCAAGCTACTGCGGTGCAAACATCAGCACCTCAGCCAACATCCGTCAAAGATGCCGCCGCCTACATCACAAAGCGGTACGGAATCACTTTGTCCGGGACTATTACCAAACAGCAGTTTGAAAAGGCTTTGGAAACGCTGCTAGCCTCTTCCAGTATAGCGGTTAACAGCGATGGGGCCAATCATTCTTTCTTCCCGAAAGGCTCGACGAGCAATAAGCTTTTGGCATGGGAGGCAATCAGCGCTTCCGTAAAGGCTGCTGACTTAAAGGAACTGGCGCATACGTATTCGGACGAAAAAATCTCCGCAGCCTGGGATGCAGCCGGCTTGACGTATAAAGCAGGCGAAGGGATTGCCAAGGAAGCGGCACAGGAGGTGGCGGTCGCCTTTGACACCGGGTTCCTTTCTGCAAAGGATTTGTCCGGAATAAAGCTGGAAGCAAATGTATCCGCCGAGCTCGCCTATCAGCTCTTGAACAAGGTGGCAGAATTTCACGGAGAGCAGCAAAACTTTCTCGGCACCATCAGCGACGACGACATCTTCGGAAAGCTCGTCCAGGCGTGGAATGAATCCCAGTTGATCAGGACAGAAGAATTGCAAAAGACCGTAGATGAAGGACTGAAACAAAACCTGATCACCGGTTACAATCTCAAGGACACGCAGTTTGATCCCCACTTTGATCCCGCACGGACGATCACCTACGGGCATAGCGATATCGTCCATGCGGTGCAATTGGTCGGCCTGCTCCGCAGCGAAGGCATTGCTGCGAAAGTACAGTTGGAGCCGAAAACGTCTGCTTTTGTTTATTTGAAAGAATGGGGCGAGCCGGTACAAACGGATGATTATCAAGTAGTCCCGATCGACAACGGCAATCACATTGCCTACGCCAAGGAATACGATCTGAGTCTGGAGTTTGCCACGGTCGAAGAAAAAGAGAAATTCCAACCGCTCGTACTGAAATACGCGAAGCGCAATCAAGAGGATATGACCGGTCTTCTCAAATCGTCCTGGTGGCAGCCTCTCTACTATTCCCTGACAAAGCTGGATGAGTATCCGGTGATCACAAACAATGTGCTGAAAAAAGGCCGCTATCTGGCCCAGACTTTTACCCTGAACGAAGATTCGGCCAAAGTCGTATCCGGATTGAAAAAAATCAACCCATCTGCCAGCGTGGAAACGTATCAGTTTTGGGTCGATCAACCGTTTTACAACTATTTAAAAGGGGACTATAAATAAGCTCATCCCCGCTCTTTTTTAGTGGTTGCGGGCTGGTCATCCTGTTCGGCTTGGTATGCGCGAAGTCCGCGAACGAACATTTCCAGGATGACGTCGTGCTGGGTCTTGCTCGCCACCTTCAGGCGTATTTGCTCCAGCTCGTTCACCAGTTCCGAATCCAGATGCAAATTAATCGTTTTTCCCTTGCTTCGCGGGTGAATTTCAAGATGATTGCCATTCTTCTTGACCACCCCTTCGACAACCGCTTCTTTTCCGAGTATGTTGCGATCGGGTACGTACAAGCAAGGGGCTTCCAGGATGATATGGGTCAGCTCTTCACTGAAACGGATAGTGAGGGGCTGCCCCTTTTTTTTATGAAAGTCGCGAATTTGGCGAGAATATTCCTGGTTTTCTACAGTATTGCCGAGCGTGATAACAGCTGTTTCCATAACTCCTCCTTACGACCGGGCAAGAGAAGTGGAGGTCTGATTGGCTTTCTGCAAAGCACCCTCCGTGACCCCGTCTATTACTTCGCCGTTTTCCTCGATCTGTACCTGGTAGACAAACAGGTCATCTGCAGGATCAGCCTTGCTTAAGGCGACAGCCGTGATGACCGCACAAACCCATTTCCCGTTCCGCTCCAGACGAACGCGATCCAGGACGTCAAATTTGGGAACGAGCAAACCTTTTCCGTGCAAAAAGCGCAGTACTTCTTTTCGCGGATACAGAAAACGCTTGTTTCCCTGTTTGCCTGCCAGCAAAGGAAATACCTCGCGCTCATCGATGACCGTGCCAAGCAGCCCATCGTCTGCCCACCTTTTAATCGAGGCCATGCTTCCCGTCCTTCCGCTCCGGGAGGCGAGCAGGTCCAAAATCTCGCGCGATGATACATAGTTTTTTCTCTCCGAGCGTTGTGCTTCAAAAGCAATCCGTTCGGCTTCCAATCTCTCCAACCGGTCCATCGCTTCTGCAATTTGCTGCTTGAGTCTGGCAATCAGCTGATCGTAATCCTTCATGCCATCCCCCTCAATTCTTGTTTTGGTATCAGCCTATTCTGCATTGAAATCAATCATGCCTGGGAAGTCGGTTTCATTTCAGGAACCTCCTATTTAAAAAAGGTGATGAAGGAATCATAAAACGCTTTTTTTCCACATTGATAATAGCAAGGAAGCAATTTTCAGAACGCCTGAGGAGGTTGTTGCATAATGAGCGTTCACCGCGAAGAAACAAAGACCGCATCTATGCTGCAGGCAAACTTTCAAGAAGTAGTTCCTGCCCTGAAGCCGAAAGAAGCGATAGACGAAGCAAACCGGTGCCTTTTCTGTTACGATGCCCCCTGTATCAAGGCCTGTCCCACCTCAATCGACATCCCGTCCTTTATTAAAAAAATTGCGACCGGCAATTTGCTCGGGTCGGCGAGGACGATTATGGAGGCAAACCCGGTCGGAGCTAGCTGTGCCAGGGTCTGTCCGACAGAGGAGCTGTGCGAAGGTGCCTGTGTGCTCAATCACGCCTCCAAGCCGATCATGATCGGGCTGCTTCAGCGTCATGCGACAGACTGGGCAATAAAAAATCAGAAAATTCTGTTTCATGCAGGAGAGCAAAATGGCAAGCGCGTCGCTATCGTCGGCGGCGGTCCAGCCGGTCTTTCGGCAGCGCGAGAGCTTGCCCGTCTCGGTTATGAAGTAACGGTTTTCGAAGCGCGAGAAAAGGCCGGCGGGCTAAACACCTATGGCATCGTTTCCTTCCGTTTGCCGCAGGAGGTTGCACTGTGGGAGGTTGAGCAAATCGAGCAGATGGGCGTGACCATCAAGACTGGAACCCGCGTCGGTGTAGACGTGACACCGGAGGAGCTTCTGCAGAGCTTTGAAGCTGTCTTGCTTGCGGCAGGCATGGGCGCTGTCCCGATGCTGAATATCGAGGGCGAAGACTTGATCGGCGTTCTCGATGCGATTTCCCTCGTGGAGGATACGAAAACGAAACCGCTTACGGATCTGATGCTCGGCAAGAAGGTGGTTGTGATCGGGGCGGGAAACACGGCGATAGACGGAGCCACTGCCTCCAAACGGCTGGGTGCCCAGCTCGTACAGATTCTTTACAGGCGTACAGAGAAAGAGATGACCTGCTACGAGTTCGAGTATGAATTTGCGAAACAAGATGGCGTGGAATTCCGTTGGCTGGTAGCGCCGACCCGGATTATCGGCGAAAACGGACGGGTGACCGGTATTGAGCTTATGCGGATGGAGCTTGGGGAGCCGGATGCAAAAGGACGAAGGCGTCCGGAGCCGGTCCCGGGCAGCGAGTTTGTAATGGAAGTGGATTTCGTTGTAAAGGCAATCGGGCAAACGCGGCACGTGGACTTGATCGAAATGTTCGGGCTTCAGCACAAAAACGGGATCGTGGAGATCGAGGAAGGCACGTATCGAACCTCTCATCCGCGTGTCTACGCCGCGGGCGATGTCATCTTTGGCGGAGGGAATACGGACGCGATGGTCGTGGATGCAGCCAATCACGGAAAGCGGGCGGCTCATGCGATCCACACGGCACTGGAAGCAAAGTCTCAGCCAGTTTTATAAGAAGGAGGCGTAGAAACAATGGCAGATTTACGCATTAATTTGGCGGGAATCGAGTCGCCCAATCCGTTTTGGCTGGCTTCAGCACCGCCTACCAATTCAGGCTATCAGGTGCAGCGGGCGTTTGATGCGGGGTGGGGAGGAGCAGTCTGGAAGACACTGGGGGAACCGATCATAAACGTGACGTCCCGGTTTGCCGGACTTCACTTCGGAGGACAGCGGGTGCTCGGCTTCAACAACATCGAGCTGATCACGGACAGACCGCTCGAGGAAAACCTGAAGGAAATGCTGGAGACCAAAAAGCTGTTTCCGAAGCACACGTTGATCGCTTCGCTCATGGTCGAGCACAAGCGCGAAGCGTGGCATGAAATCGTGAAGAAAGTGGAGGCCATAGGGGTAGACGGACTGGAGCTGAACTTTGGCTGTCCGCACGGCATGGCGGAACGCGGCATGGGCTCGGCAGTAGGTCAGCACCCCGACCTGATCCGGCAGCAGGTAGAGTGGGTCAAGGAAGTCGCCCAGACGCCTGTCATCGTCAAGCTGACGCCAAACATAACAGATATCCGCTTCACAGCCCGTGCAGCGTCAGAGGGGGGAGCCGATGCCGTCAGCATGATCAATACGATCAACAGCCTGATCGGGGTCGATCTGGACTCGTGGCTGCCGATCCCGCATGTGGATGGAAAAGGAGCGCACGGCGGTTATTGCGGACCAGCGGTGAAGCCGATCGCGCTCAACATGGTAGCGGAATGCGCTCGCGATCCGCAGGTGGGGATTCCGATCTCCGGGATTGGCGGCATTTCCACATGGCAGGATGCAGTCGAATTTTTGCTCATGGGAGCGAGCGGCGTCCAGGTATGCACCGCAGCCATGCATCACGGATTTCGGATTGTCGAGGACATGATCGACGGCCTGAACAACTACCTGGATGAACGGGGAATCGCTTCGGTCATGGACATCGTCGGCAAAGCTGTGCACACCTATTCCGATTGGGGCCATCTCAATTTGAATTACAAGGTCGTTGCCCGCATCCACGAGGAAACGTGCATCAATTGCAACAAGTGCCATATTGCATGCGAGGACACCTCTCACCAGTGCATCGATATTGTGACTGACGAAATGACCGGGAAAGAAAGGCTGGTCGTTCGTGAAGAAGACTGTGTCGGCTGCAATCTCTGCTCCATCGTATGTCCGGTCGAAGGGACGATAGAGATGGTAGAAATCCCGTCTGATCAGCCGCCGCTCTCTTGGAACCAGCGGCAAGCGGCACTGGCAGCAGACCGAAGCTGCGAAGCGGCCCAGGAGTAATGTTTTCACCTCTGAACGCATAGCTTGTACTGGCAAGAGACATACCGCCAGAGCATTTGCCCTGACGGGGCCGGGAAAAGAGGAGGGTATAAGATGAAAAAATGGATTCGCGGAGGTACAGTAGTGACGGCAGCCGATACGTATCAGGCTGACGTATTGATCGAGGGCGAACGGGTAGTCGCGATCGGTCATCAGCTGTCAGTTAACGGTGCGGAAGAAATCGACGCCACCGGATGCTATGTCATTCCAGGCGGGATCGATCCGCATACACACCTCGACATGCCGTTTGGAGGCACGGTGACGGCGGACGACTTCTTTACCGGCACCCGGGCAGCGGCATTTGGCGGAACGACCAGCATCGTCGATTTCTGTCTGACCAAAAAAGGAGAGTCGCTGAAATCGGCGATTGCGACCTGGCATGAAAAGGCACGCGGGAAAGCCGTCATTGATTACGGGTTTCACCTGATGATCGCGGAGGCAAACGATCAGGTGCTGGAGGAGCTGGAGAGTGTCATCTCGTCGGAAGGGATTACTTCGCTGAAAGTGTTTATGGCATATAAAAACGTCTTCCAGGCAGACGATGAGACTTTGTTCAAAACCTTGGTCAAGGCCAAGGAGCTGGGGGCGCTCGTACAGGTGCATGCGGAAAACGGCGATGTCCTCGATTATTTGACCAAGAAAGCACTGGCCGAGGGGAACACCGATCCGATCTATCACGCTTATACCAGGCCGCCCGAGGCGGAAGGAGAGGCGACGGGCAGAGCCATTGCTTTGACCGCGTTGGCGGGCTCGCAGCTTTACGTCGTCCATGTCTCTTGTGCATCGGCGGTACAGCGGATAGCGGAGGCGCGGGAGAAAGGCTGGAATGTCTACGGGGAGACATGTCCGCAATATTTGGCTTTGGATGTGAGTATCATGGATCAGCCCGACTTCGAGGGAGCCAAATACGTCTGGTCACCGCCGCTCCGGGAGAAATGGAATCAGGAAGTGCTGTGGAGCGCATTGAAGAACGGCATATTGCAGACCGTCGGCTCCGATCATTGTCCTTTCAACTTTCGGGGTCAAAAAGAACTGGGGAGAGGTGATTTCACCAAGATTCCCAACGGCGGTCCGTTGATAGAAGACCGCTTGACGATCCTCTATTCCGAGGGGGTACGCCAGGGACGCATCAGCCTGAACCAGTTCGTGGACATCTCTTCTACGAAGGCTGCGAAGCTATTTGGGATGTTCCCGAGAAAAGGAACGATTGCGGTAGGCTCGGATGCCGATATCGTCATTTTTGACCCGCATGTAAAGCGTACGCTTTCCGTCGAAACGCACCATATGAACGTTGACTACAACCCATTTGAAGGAATGGAAGTGTACGGCGAGGTCGTCTCGGTTCTATCGAGGGGCTCGTTCGTGGTGCGCGACAAGCAATTCGTCGGGCAGGCAGGAAGCGGCCAGTATATCAAACGCACTACTTTTGAACAGCCATAACCCCAAACCCATTGAAGGGAGGCAGACTTCCACTATGGCAAACAAGGTAACAATCGGCCTGATCCAGGCGAAAAACGACGTTCACGGCGATGAGCCGGTCCACGTCCATAAAGAAAAGGCAATCGAAAAACACGTCCGGCTGGTTCGCGAGGCAGCGGCCAAAGGCGCTCAAATAATCTGTTTGCAAGAAATCTTTTACGGTCCGTACTTCTGCGCCGAACAAAACACCAAATGGTATGAAGCGGCCGAGGAGGTCCCGGATGGGCCGACCGTCCAGCAATTTCAGTCGCTGGCCAAAGAGCTGGGGACGGTGCTCATTCTGCCGGTCTATGAGCGGGTAGGTATTGGTACCTACTACAATACTGCTGCTGTGATCGATGCGGACGGCCGTTACCTCGGCAAATACCGCAAGCAGCACATCCCCCACGTGGGAGTCGGCGACAACGGCTGCGGTTTTTGGGAGAAATACTATTTCAAACCGGGAAATTTTGGCTATCCCGTCTTTGAGACGGCCTTTGCAAAAGTGGGCGTCTACATCTGCTATGATCGTCATTTTCCGGAAGGGGCCAGGCTGCTTGGGCTGAATGGAGCCGAAATCGTCTTCAATCCGTCGGCGACTGTGGCCGGCCTCTCCGAATATCTCTGGAAGCTCGAACAGCCGGCTCATGCTGTAGCCAATGGATACTATGTCGCTGCGATTAACAGAGTGGGAGTGGAAGCGCCGTGGAACATGGGGGAATTTTACGGTCAATCGTATCTGGTAGACCCCCGGGGACAATTCGTAGCAGTCGGCAGCAGAAATCAGGATGAGGTGATCATCGCGGAAATGGATAAAAATCTGATCCATCAGGTGCGGGATACGTGGCAATTCTACCGCGACCGGCGACCTGAGACCTACGATGATATGGTCAAATTGCTCCCTTAAATCGCATGGCAATGGGAATGGCCCAGCAGCGAAAAGCAGGGTGGCGCGGTGTGGCGCCCCCTCTTTTCCCGTTTGGGATACGCCGCTGGAGTTGAATCGTGAAGAGGAGTTTTCTGCATGAAGAAGATCGTCTATCGGGGAGTTGAATACAGGGAAGCCGAGCGAGTCGTCAAGCTGCAAAGATATGAACGGCACGAACGCAGACAATTTGTCAACGGGGCTATCGCCAAAGCTGTGTTCGGTTCTGGCGTGTATCTTGTCAGCAATATGAAGGTAGCGGCTCAGTATGCCATTTGTCATGCGGAAACGACTTGGGACCAGGCGGCCATCCTCAGGCAGGAGTTGAGAACTGCGGGACTTTTTTCTCTGCATGAACAATACGGAGAGAATCAGCTGCGTCTGGATGCCCTGCAATCCCGGCATTCAGAGGACGACCTGAACCGGTTGTCAGCCGAAATGGACGACCAGGAATGGCTGGACTGGACCGGAGAACAAATCAGACTTTACTTGATCGAACAAGGCTACAACGGGATCTGTTATCGGATAAGCGACGAATTGACCTATTACATTTGTTATAGCCCCGACGAGCAAATTTCCAACATTTCATTGTTTTCAGTATTTGATGTAGGAGTTTCGTCGTAAAACTATCGACTTGTCCATCCTCCTTTGGTAGAATTAGACATTATTCGACCATTTTCAGCAATTATGATTATAAAATAAGGAGATGGCCTCAAGACATGAAACTTTTGCGCAACATGCAGACACGGACAAAGCTAATGAGTCTGGTTATTTTGATGAGTGTTTTCTTGGGAGGAGTAGGGGCTACTGGCTACTACAATTTAATGAAAGCGGAAACACGGATGTCCACGATGTACCAGGATCAGCTGTTGCCGATCAAGTGGGTGAACGAGCTCCGCACAGAGACAAGACAGATCGAGGCAATTATGTATAAAATGATGCTGGAAACGAGCCCTTCCAAACAAAGAGATTACAAACAGCAGTACCAGGACCTGGTGGCGGAGTCTGATGCGTTGCTGGCAAAGCTTCAGGAGTCTGCAACTTCAGAACAGGAGACAGAAATTCTGGAAACGCTGAAGACGCTGTTGGAAAAATACCGGGGCGATCAAAAAGTCGTGATCCATTTGGTAGAAGAAAAAAATCCGGACGAAGCCTTTGCTTTCTTCCGTGCGACGGAATCGACGCTGAACGGGATTAACCAAGAGCTAAAATCCTGGGCAGATTACAATTCCGCAAGAGCAGAAGAAACGAATAACGTAAATACCGCAGAGGCGAAAGCCGTAGAAATTACGATGCTCGGAATCGCGGTGCTTGCGATTGTCCTTGCGCTCAGCGTCGGATTTGCCATCGCCCGGATGATCGCCAACCCGCTTCGCGACGTCGCTTCCAAATTGGAAGAGCTCGCTAGCGGAAATTTGGCAGTGAAGTCAGTTGAGTATACAGGGAAAGACGAAGTCGGGACGCTGGGATTGGCCTTCAACCGACTTGTATCTGAGCTGCGTCTCCTGATCGATCAGGTAAAAGTGGCGAGTGAACAGGTAGCGGCTTCCTCCGAGGAGCTCCATGCGAGCGCAGAGCAGACAGCGAGAGCGTCAGAGCAGGCAGCTGCTGCCATCGAGGAGATCGCTTCCGGGTCAGAGGTACATACACTTCGCTCCCAGGAAGGTGTACGCGTCATGGAGGAGATGGCCCTGGCTGTACAACGTATCGCCGAAACCTCGGGCTCCGTCTCCGAATTCTCCGGACAAGCCGCCCAGGAAGCAGAGCAAGGCAATGAACGCATTCAGTCCGCAGTCGATCAGATGACCGCGATCAATGAAGCAGTAAGCCGCGCTGCCGAAATGGTGCAGCTGCTAGGTGTCCGCTCCGAGGCGATCGGAGAGATCGTTCAGGTCATTACGGGAATCGCTTCCCAAACCAACTTGCTCGCGCTGAACGCTGCCATCGAAGCGGCCCGTGCCGGCGAACAAGGCCGCGGCTTTGCCGTTGTGGCTGACGAGGTGCGAAAATTGGCTGAGCAATCGGAAGAGTCTGCCCGCGAGATTGAGAGATTGATCCAGGATATTCAAAATGAAACGGCACAGGTTGTGAATGCAATTAAACAAGGCACCCGGGAAGCGGAAACGGGCAGTGTGATCGTCCGTGAGGCAGGAGAAGCCTTCCAGCGCATCGTCTCTTCATCGCAAACGATCGCTGAACAGATTCAGGAGGTATCCGCGGCGACCGAACAAATGTCGGCAAGCATACAGCAAGTCGCCTCCTCGATGGATGAAATGAACCGGTTGGCGCAGGAGGCTTCCGACCATACGCGCGGTGTTGCCGCGACATCAGAGGAACAGCTGGCGTCCATGCAGGAAATCACCAACTCCAGTGAAAATCTGAGCAAGCTTTCCCATGAGCTGCAATTGTCCATTAGCCGGTTTAAAATGTAAAGATCAGCAAAAGAGAAGCTCCGCCAAATGAACGGCGGAGCTTTTATTACGTCACTTTTTACGCTAGCGCAGCAGTAGAATGCATTTCATCGGGAAGTATGCACATTTAATTAGGAAGCATGCGCCTCTGCCTTGGCGGTAATCTTCTCGTAATCCGCCTGGCTTATCAGGCTGGAGCTTCGTTTCATAAACCAGGTGTAGAAGATCAGGGAGACGAACAATCCGATCGTCCAGGCATTATCCCAGATGAACCCTAATCCGGGAATGAGCCTGCTGACAAAAGGAACAGCAATCCCGAGCAGCATGGCCCAGATGGCATTCCAGTTATAGCCGCCCCTGTACGAGTAAATTCCGTTTGTGCGATACAGCTCCGTCAAGTGAATTCGCTGTTTGCGGACCAGCCAGTAGTCTGCGATCGCGATGCCGTCTATCGGTCCCAGCAGAGCGGCATAAGTTCCGAGCCACAGGAAAATATAATTGCCGAAATTATCCAAAATATACCATGGCTGCATAACGAGTGCGACGACTCCGGTAATGATTGCACCAGCCCCAAAGCTCATTTTGCGCGGGGAAAGGTTTTCGATGGCCCGTGCAGGAGCTACGACGTTCGCGGCAACATTGGTCGTCAGCGTGGCCAGGATGATGCCAATTGTTCCAAAGAAGATGGCAAGCGGAGAGAACTTCGCGAGGACGGCCGCAGGGTCCCAGATCGCTTCCCCAAAAATGACGACGGTAGCAGAGGCAACAGCGACCCCGATAAAGGAGAAGCCTCCCATGGTCGTCGGCAGCGCTACGGATTGACCGACAATTTGAGCTCGCTGGCTCTTGGCGTATCGGCAAAAGTCGGGAATATTCAGCGCCATCGTTGCCCAGAAGGCAATGGCACCGGTAAGGGAAGGAAAGAAGACTTTAAAAAACTCGCCAGCGGTTGTAAATTTGGAGGGAGCCGAGAGCATCGGTCCCCAGCCGCCAGCTTTTGTCAACGCCCAAATGAGCAGGGCGAGGGACATGATGATCAACGTCGGAGCAGCCCAGAACTCCATCTTTTTAATCGCTTCAGGTCCTCTGTAGGCGATCCAGACGTTTAGCGCCCAGAACCCGAAAAAAGCAATCCAGGTATGGCCAGGCACATTGCCCCAACTGCTCATGGACATCAGCAGGGTATCGATAGCGGTCCCGCCAAACCAGCAGTTGATGCCAAACCAGCCCGCGCCGACAAGACCTCTCGCTACGGCAGGAATGTGTGCCCCTTTGGAGCCAAACCAGAGACGGGCGTAGACCGGATACGGAATCCCGAATTTTGTGCCCGCATGGGAATTAAGGAGAATAGGGATAAGGACGATACAGTTGCCCAGGATGATGGTGATGATCGCCTGCCACCAGTTCATGCCGAGGGCGATTAATCCGGCCGCGAGCGAGTAGGCGGGCAAGCAGATCGACATGCCGATCCACAAGCTGGCAAAGTTGTACGAAGTCCAGTTGTGCTCAGCCATCGTGGTTGGCCGCAGCCCATCGTTGAACAGAGGGCTGTCTTTGATCAGATTTTCGCCTTCCTTGGTCAGGGTGACGATGCCGTCCGAATCCACCTGGGTCTTCATGAATAACTCCCTCCTTTATAAAGAAAATAGGAACCGACCAACATAAGCGTTGCTCGGATACAAGATGCTACATTATATTGGACAGTCCGACAAGAAATGACAGAATTTTCTCACATAAAGAAACCAGAAAAGCACCCGGCATGATTGCTCCGGGTGCTGTGGTGCTTGTTATTTCGGAAAGTATTCCTTCCATCTTTGATCGACGAGCTTGGCAATATCCGGGTGAGTCTCTACTTCGTCAGGGTAAAATGGCTTCATTCGCGCATCGACTACCAGCGGACCTTCATAGCGAATCTTGTTGCGGGAAATGGTCGCTTTTGCATATAGATCATGAGCCGGATCAAAGCGGGTGAAGACGGTCCATAAAAACTGGCTTTGGTCATTTGCAATCGAGGCATCATCGACGATGCAGATCATCGGCCACTCTTTGCAATGCTCGTTTACGTACGGCAGAATTTCTTCGCCAAACTGCGGATTCTCCTCAAAGGACGGACCGGAGATGACGAGACATCCGCCGCAGAACGGTTGGATCCGGGAAGTATTCGGGATGCCTTCCCCCTTGTATTCTTTGGGCAGCTCCCGAACAGGGTCTCCGATCCCCAGCATGATCCCTTTTGAACCATGGTTGAATTTCCGGCCGGTATAATCCAGTGTATCGCCGGACGTATCGTTGACGATCAGCAGATCGCGCTCCGGCTGGAAGCGGGCAAGAACGATTTCCATAAAATTCCTAAAATTAGCCAAATCGCAAGGGACATCCGTGACCATCAAAAACTTGGTCAGCGTCAATTGTCCTTCGCCCATGATCCGGAAGGCATGAGCCATCGCTTCCTTATAATAGCTTTCCCGGACGATCGCCCCTGCGAGAGCGTGAACCCCGGTCTCACAGTAAGCCCAGATCGCTTTGACGCCAGGCATGACGACAGGGAACAGCGGAGAGAGCAGGCGCTGCAGGTACTCGCCGATATAGTAGTCCTCCTGACGCGGCTTCCCGACGACTGTAGCCGGGTAGATGGCATCCTTGCGGCGGAACATTTGTTTTACTTGAAATACCGGGAAATCATGCGTCAGCGAGTAATAGCCGAAGTGGTCTCCAAACGGCCCCTCCGGTCTGCGGACATGCGGTGGAACTTCTCCCGCAAAAACAAACTCGGCATCTGCAACGATGCGGTGCGGATGGTTGGGCACCTCCACCATCTTCAATTTATCTCCCATTACTAATGAAGCAAAGACAAGCTCCGGCACCATCTCGGGCAGAGGAGAGATCGCGGACAAAATGAGGGCGGGCGGTCCGCCGATCGTCAGCGAAACAGGCAGCGAGCGATTTTGTTTTTCCGCTTCGTAGTAATGAAAACCGCCGCCCTTGTGGATCTGCCAGTGCATGCCTGTCGTATTTTTGTCGTATATCTGGATGCGGTACATCCCCAGATTGTGCTGCTTTGTCTCTGGATGCTCGGTGTAAACGAGCGGAAGCGTAACGAATGGACCTCCGTCCAGATGCCAGCTTGTCAATGCAGGCAACGCTGTCATATCGACATCTGTTGTACTTACTTGGGTGACGGGAGCCTGTCCTTGGGATACCGTCTTCGTACCGGTACGCATCACTTCCAGCAGAGGCGACCGCAGCTCCCACAATCCGGAGAGCGAAGGCGGCATCAGCTTGTCCAACCCGTGAACCAGGTCTTTTACAATCGTTTCCGGTTTTGGACCGAATGCCATGTCCACACGCTCGGCTGTGCCGAACAGATTGGTCACGACCGGGAATGTTTTTCCTTTTACATTGGTGAACAGGAGTGCAGGTCCTTCCTCCTGGATGACCCTCCGGTGTATCTCAGCCAGCTCCAGATTTGGGTCCACTGGCGCGTCAATCTCGATTAACTGCCCGTGCTGGCGCAGTTGTTCCATAAACGAACGCAGATTTGCGTGCATCTTTCCTAACCTCCACATCCCCTTAATTCCTCTTCTAACTGTACACGAACGCCCCGTTTGAATCTACCTTTTTCCCACTTGGGTTGTGACGAATTCTTTTCTGACCGTGTTCTGCTGTGCCGCCCTTTTATTCTCGCATTCTAGCATCGTCTTGACAAAAGTGAGCGTCGCCATTATCCTTGGAAAAATTTAAAAGGACTGTTCTGTTATACGCAAAAGGCAGAACAGCAAAGGAGCGAGTTTGTATGCTGCAAATTAGTCCAATCACCTTCGAAGGAAAGCAGGTTCGTCTGGAACCGCTGGACACCAGGCATTGCGAAGGTGTATTTCAGGCAGGGAATTACGAGGAGATATGGAGCTATATGTCAACAGTGATACGACAGCCCGAAGACGCCCAGCGTTTTATCGAAACGGCGCTGGAGAACCAGGCGAGCGGAACAGAACTGCCTTTTGCGATCATCAGGAAGGAAGACGGACAAGTAATCGGCAGCACCCGATTTTTGAATATCTCGAAAAAAGACCGCGGGCTGGAGATCGGCTATACGTGGCTGACGCCCTCCGTCTGGAAGACGAAAGTAAATACGGAGTGCAAATGGCTGCTATTGCGTCATTGTTTCGAAGAGCTCGGTTGCATTCGCGTCCAGCTGAAAACGGATGCCCGCAATGCAAATTCCCAGCGGGCCATCAAAAGAATCGGTGGCGTTTACGAGGGAACCCTGCGCAATCATATGATTGTCCGCGACGGGTATATTCGCGATTCGGTCTATTTCAGCATTTTGGACAGGGAATGGCCGCAGGTGGATCAAAAGCTCCAAATGTTGCTGTTTGGTGAATAACGGGCAAAACGGATTGTGGATGGACGAGAGAGATGTGTACAATGAGCGTGTCACCATCTAAATAGGAAGAGTTGAGGATTGTTCATGAAACGGATACACGCTCCGGCCGGTTACGTCCTGCTCGCAGGCGATCTGGCCGCCTTTTTGCTGTTTACGTATTACGGAAAGCTGGCGCACGGACTTCCGGCCACTGCATCAGGGATCATGGAAACGCTGGCTCCGTTTCTCTTGGCCTGGATATTGGTCGCGCTGTTTTTGCATCCGTATCGACGCCGCTCATTGGAGAAGGCGGGCACGCAATTGCTCAACGTCCTGCTCATGTGGACGATTGCGGCACCCATCGGTCTGGTCATTCGTACACTCTGGCTGGGAACACCGCTCACCTGGCTGTTCGCCGCTGTTGCGTATTTTATCATGCTCGCCTTTTTGCTGGGCTGGCGGATTCCGTTTGCCATCGTCTACGCCCTCATTCGCCGGCCGTCCCGGACCCTTTGATTAAGCAAGTCCTGCCTCCTGATAAAAGCGCCTTTGACAGGGGACGCTACCAGTTGATGCTTGTAAAGGGAGGTGGGCACATGGGCAAGAACAACAACAGCAAGGATCTGGGCAAACACCGTGGAAAAACGCTGGATGAGCACGATAAAAACACCAACCTGCGTCAGTCCAACCACAACGACCGCAACAAACCGTAAATGAAAACCGTGCGAGCCGAACGAGTGTAAACGGCTCGCATTTTATTTGCTGAAAAGCGACACCGTGAAATTCTGTCTGACGAAAAGAATGTGCTATAATAACCAGAGTTTCGCTTTGTTTTTATGGAGGGGAAAATCGTGACCGAACCGTTGCAGGATGTACAACCTTTTACGCTGTCCACACAGGCCTTCCTCATTTTGTGCCGGTTGATGGACGGATGCTACGATGATCTGCGCGAGCAGGAAAATACGAGAGACTTGATAGAATCCATCGCCGATATACTGCTGGCCGGGGTGCAAAAGCTGGAAGAGCAGGAACAAAAACCGCGGACCGTGACGTTTCCGCTCAGCTTGCCGCAATCGTTCTTTTTGCGCAGACTGGTTGCCGAGATGGTCGCTCGCATGCCTGGAGAGCAAAATGAAAAAACAGCCAAATGGCTGCAGGAGTGTCTGACGGTGCTGTCTGGAGGCGGACATGGGCAAGCTGCACAAACCTGAGCTGCACGTCATAACGAGCGGACGACAGGAGCTCGAAGAGGTGCTGCGCATGGCCGAAGCCGCATACAGCGGAGGAATGGATCGGCTCCATATTCGGGAAAAGCACCGTACGGCTCGCGAAATCATGGAGTGGGCGGAGGCCTTGGCGGGAGTCATGCCGCGCGAAAGCATCCTGATCAATGACCGCGTCGACGTGGCAGCAGCCGTCCAATGCTGCGGGGCACATCTCGCTTACCACAGCTTGCCGGTCAAAGCGGCCAGAAGAGTACTGTCGCCCGGGCAAAAGGTCGGGTGCTCGGTGCACTCTATGACAGAAGCAATGGAAGCCGCCGAGCAAGGGGCGGACTACGTCTTGTACGGCCATATTTTTCCCAGTCGCTCCAAACCGGGTTTGGCTCCCAGAGGGACGGGGGAATTGAAAACCATCGTCGAAGCGCTCTCTATCCCGGTGATCGGGCTTGGCGGGATCAAGCCCGACAATGCAGGCCAGGTGCTCGCGGCGGGCTGTGCTGGCATTGCGGCGCTTTCAGGAATAACAGATGCAGCAGACGTGAAGCGAGCTGCCCGCTCATACAGGGAAGCGCTTGACAGGTGGAAGGGGGAAACGGGATGAGAAACACAGAGCGATTGCGTGACAAAATGGGTGTCTATTTTGTCGTTGGAACCCAGGATTGCGGATATTCGGCCGCGCGTACGCTGGAAATCGTCGAGCAAGCCCTGAAAGGGGGCGCGGGTACTTTGCAGCTCCGCGATAAAGGAAGCAAATTGACCCGCGAAGAGAAGGCTCGGCTTGGAGCCGAAATGAAGCGACTTGCCCATCAATATCAAGCCATTTTCTTCGTCAATGACGATGTTGACCTGGCGATTGACCTGCAAGCAGACGGCGTTCATGTGGGTCAGGATGACATGCATCTAAAAGACGTACGTGCCCTGGTGGGAGAATCGATGTACATTGGCGTATCTGCGGGTACAGTGGAAGAAGCCAGGGAAGCGATGGCAGGTGGAGCAGACTGTATCGGCGTTGGTGCCATGTATGCCACAGCGTCCAAGGCGGATGCAGGAGAACCGATCGGTCCTGCAGGACTGGGGCAAATACGCGAGGCGGTGGGAGGGTCGCTGCCGATCGTAGGAATTGGCGGGATTACGCTGGAAAATGCTGCTGCTGTTCTGGCTGCCGGAGCGGATGGCGTGGCCGTGATCAGTGCGATCAGCAAGGCCGCATCTCCCGAGCAAGCGGCTCGTGAACTGAATGAAGTCGTCAATCGTACGAGGAACGGACAGCCACGCTGACACATAACGTACCATAGACAGACCGGGAACTTGAACCTGGCGAGGGAGGTGGAACAGATGAAACATCGAATTTACCGGATTGGCTATGAATGGGTAAGCAAACGAGAGTTATTGGAGCGCCTCCAGCTGACGGATTGTGCGCTTGTGGAACATAAGCGGCTTGCCCCTGCCGAAGATCACCCCGATACAGAGAGCGTGACGCCTGAAGAAGAACGGCATGCCGCCCTGGTTCGGTATCAAAAGCGTCCTGGCGAGTGGATCACGTTCAACGGATTGTATGAGATTCTGAATCGAGAGCCTATTCCCTGGATTGATTCACCGCTGGAGTACCATCTGTTCGGCACTGAGCTGATCCCCGGCAATATTCGCAGGGAAAAGGCGCCCCAGGCTCGAATACCGGCAAGGACCAAGCTGCAGGTAGCGGCTATTCGTCAGGAGACGGTTTTTGTCACGGTTCCGGGCCATCCTTCGAGGCGCTATGAGATGTCGCTATCCCATGCCCGATTTGCGAAGGATACGCCCACGGAGCTGGAGCTGAAGCTGCAAGTGTTTGCATTTCCGCCCAGACAGGATATCCTCGTTGACTGGCTGCTGAAGGAAGGGCGAAAGTCGGGTATTATTACCAGACCCAATCAGGAGCGTGTTGAACGATCAGCCTTTCAGGTGTGGGATGAGCTACGCCAGGAATACGGAATCAGCGTAAGCGCGGCTCTGCTGGCGATCAAGCAGGCGCTGGTCGTACTTGATCGAGCAGGTGTCGAAACAGATTTTCCCTATCCGATACACGAGCTGTCCGACCTTTCCTTATCCAATGACGACGAGCGGGATGCATTCTACTCTTATCACGCCGTGCGCTGTTCGATTGCTGCGGTCGCATCGCTTTTGACCACAGATCCCAAGGACCCGCTTCAGGATATTCTTTTGGTCGATATCATGCTGGAGCAACAAATAAACCGCAGGCGCCCGTAAGCTGCCTGCGGCTTTTTGGTTCCTGGAGCGCTTTTTTGTATAATAGGTTTGATCAGGTTGGAAAGGGGTGCAAGTACATGTATGTATCGATGAATCGTTTGACCGTACCGTCCGACTATCGGGCTCACCTGGAAAAAGCCTTCAGTGAGGGCGGCGAGCGGATGAAAAATGTCCCGGGATTCCTGGAGTTCCTGTTTCTGGCGCCTACCCAGGGCGATGAGTATACCGTGTTTACCAAATGGGAAAGCGAGCAGGATTTCCTGAATTGGACACAGAGCGAGGCGTTCAAACGCTCGCATGCAGGCAGCAATCCGAACAGCCCGGTCAAGTCCGAGCTGCGCACCTATCAGGTAAAGGCATCTTCGTAAATGTACAGGCATTCGTTTGCGCATAAAGCAGGCGGATGCCTTTTTTCATTCAGATAAGTTTTGCAATAAACATTCTTTGCACAATTTGTAACCTGATCATGATATGATAAGGTGAGTCGAGAAAACGCTTACATGGTTACTATCCTGATAAAGGGGAAGTGAGTATGAGTCGCGTAGAACCTGATTTTTCTCTCGTTCAAGTACCTATTCACCTGAAGGAATTTGTAGTGGAGCAAGATTACGAACAGTACACGCCAATTGACCACGCTGTATGGCGCTATGTCATGCGGCAAAATCATCATTATCTCGGGCAGACTGCACACAGCGCCTACCTGGAGGGGCTGCGGCTCTCTGGAATCAGCGTAGAGCGAATCCCCAACATCCGTGAGATGAATGAATGCCTGGCAAAGATCGGCTGGGGGGCTGTCACGATTGACGGTTTCATTCCGGCTGTCGCTTTCTTTGATTTTCAAGCACATCGCATCCTGCCGATCGCGTGCGATATTCGGCAATACGATCATATTGCGTATACGCCGGCACCGGACATCATTCATGAGGCGGCAGGTCATGCTCCGATTATTTTGGATGAGACGTACCGTTCCTATTTGAAAATATTCGGGGAAATCGGGTCCCGCGCGCTTTCCTCCAAGGAAGATTACGAGTTGTACGAAGCGATCCGCTACCTTTCCATCGTAAAAGAAGACCCGGAATCCACTGAGGAAGTCATCAGACAAGCCGAAGAGGAGCTGGAGCGCAAAGCAAAGGCGGTCCAGAATGTTTCCGAAGCAAATGAGCTGGCGCGTCTGTACTGGTGGACAGTCGAGTACGGCTTGATTGGCGATTGTGAAAATCCGCGCATATACGGTGCCGGTCTGCTTTCCTCTGTCGGTGAGAGCATCAGCTGCTTGCAGGATGATGTAAAGAAAATTCCGTTTTCGCTGCAGGCGTGCATCGAGACCGATTATGACATCACAAAACCGCAGCCGCAGCTTTTTGTATGCCGCGATTTCCAGGAGCTGATTGACGCGATTTTGGAATATTCCAAGCGCATGGCGCTGAATGTCGGCGGGACGGAAAGCTTGATCAAGGCGAGAAACATGCCGCAAACGACGACGGCCGTTTACAGCTCAGGGCTGCAGGTTAGCGGCATCTTGGCGGAGCTGGAATTTGACAGCCAAGGAGAGGCGGTCTACCTGAAAACAACAGGGCCGTCCGCGTTGGCTGTCGGAAATAAAGAGCTGCCAGGCCACGACAAGCAATACCATGCCGAGGGCTTTGGCTCCCCAATCGGCCGGTTGGCGGGGGAGAGCACACCTTTGGAGTGCTTTACGGATGAACAATTGCAGGAAAAAGGAATCGTGCCCGGAAAACGTTCTATCCTGTCATTTGAGTCCGGTCTCCAAGTGGCGGGAGTAGTCCGTTACATTCTCCGGGAGGGAGGACGGCTTGTGCTCATCGGCTTCGATGAGTGCACTGTGACGTATCAGGACAAAACGCTTTTCCAAGCAGAGTGGGGGACGTTCGACATGGCGGTAGGGGAGCGGATCGTTTCGGTTTTTGCCGGGGCTGCCGACAGGGAAGCCTTTGCTACAGGTACACACAAGCCATCCGTGATATCGGCCAGACAGTCCAGCTACTCACCTGAGCAAATCAGACTGCATCAGCTGTATCAACAGGTCCGAAACATCCGGGAGAAGCAGCAAGCTTTTGATCGCGATACATTGCTCACGATCCTCGATGAGCTCGACGCCGACTATCCGGAAGACTGGCTGATTCGCTTGGAGCTCCTGGAAATCCTTTATCGTCAGGCCGGGACGGAGCATGAACAAAGCAGGCTGCATTCCGTCTTGGAGAAGTTGAAGGATGCAAATCCAGACCAAAAGCAACTCATCATGAACGGGCTTCAACTGCTCGGATTGTAAGAACCAAAAAAAGCGGCGTGAATTGTCCTGATTGGGTGGTCACGCCGCTTTACATTCCTTCATGTTTATGGAATAAATAGGGTATGAATGTTTTCTCAAATATAGAAACAAAAGACAAAGGAGCCGGTAGAGAGTGAAAAACCGGATAAGAAAGCACTTAACGAGACTGGCCCCTGAGTTGGCGGCCAAAACGTATGGGTTTCTGTCTGATCATAACCGAATCTCTGCATTAGTATTAGAAGACCGTTCGTATACGTTGTCTCGGTTGGAAACGTTCATTCTGAGCTTGATCGAATACATACATACAGGCGATCGCGTGAAGGTGGAAAAAGGAGCAAGAGAAATTGCGATCCATCGTTCCAAACAGGGAATTTCTCTGGCATGTGTATTGGAACGGATACGCATGTGCCGGGATACTTTGCTAGATCAAATGGAGCAAGATGCGCATTATTTCATATTTACAGAGGAAGAGCGACTGGAACTGTATCAGATTCGATTGGATCTCTATCAATTTGTAGACAGCTTGATTGATATGTTTATTCACATTTTTGAAACGGAAGAAAGTCAGCGTGAAAAGGAAATGCAGACCGGCACTGCGACGCGCGAGCGGTTTTCCGAAGTGGCGGAACAGGAATTGGTTCAGCTTGTTCTGCAGTCGACCGATATCGCGGTGCTGATTATCGATCGCAACCTAAGAATTGTTGAAGCCAACTACTCCTTTGCGGAATTGCAGCAAGTGGAACGTCAGCAGATTATCGGTACGCACATAGATGAGACGTTTCGTCCCAGAGAAAATGAAAGGTTTGTTCAATGGGTCATCGAACGCGGCCAATCCGGACATTACGTCGCGGAGATTAACGGTACACTGACAACCGTCAGTACAAGTCCGATTTATCACAGGGGTGAGTTGTGGGGAGCGATTTCAGTCCTTAGAAACATCACCGACGCCAAGCGCTACGAGGAGGAGCTGACCAAGCGGGAAGCACTCGCGGCGGTGGGGCAGCTCGCTGCCGGCATGGCCCATGAAATAAGAAATCCCCTGACATCAATCAAAGGGTTTATCCAGTTATTGCGCGAACAGACGGAGACACGGCAGAACACCTCGTATTTTTCGGTGATATTGACTGAAATTGAGCGAATTGACGGATTATTAAACGATGTCTTGGTTCTTGCACGCTACCGGGACGACAAAATTGCGGCTGAGCGATTTCTGATCATGGATGAGGTTCTCGGCGTCATCCGTTTGCTCGAGCCAGAGTCCAACAGACGGGGGATTCGACTGGAGCTGAATTGGTCCGGTGATGAATGGTACATTTACGGGTATAGGGCACGCATCAAGCAAGCGGTCCTCAACATCCTCAAGAACGCGATGGAGGCAATCGCGACCAAGGGGTCTATCGTGGAAGTCTCGGTGTACGCGTCGATTAACCAGGTCGTCTTGACCGTCGAAGATGACGGTCCCGGTCTGGAAGATAAGGTATTAAAAAATTTATTCGTTCCCTTTTACACGACCAAGCCTGACGGGACCGGACTTGGGCTGTCCACCACACAGCGAATCATCCTCGACCACGGAGGAGAAATTTTCGCGGAGAACTCCCTGCGTTTGGGAGGGGCACGCTTTGAAGTAAGGCTTCCAATTTCAAATGGGTAATAAAGACAAATGATTCATGTACAAATGAGGCATTTGTCTTTTTTTCCTTGCATTTGAAAGGGACAGCACTCATAAGGATTTACGCTTGTCAGTATTATATAGAAAACGAGCATGATTCAAACAGTTATTGTTTACGTAACATTTATTATGTAAAAGAAATGGTAACGTTTTAAGACAAAGTGCCCGTTTTGCTTTTGAGCGATGCCAAGTTTCGGTACAATAGAATTACCATTACCCCACGGAGGTATCTATGAGTGGAGATCTTTCCGTCTTTTTAGCATTTGGTGCGGGCTTTCTTTCTTTTGTTTCCCCTTGCTGTCTGCCCTTGTATCCTTCGTTCATTTCCTATATTACCGGCGTTACGATGGATGAGGTGAAAAAGGGAAGAGCTGTTTTCCAACGGCAGGCGCTATTGCACACCCTGTTCTTTATCTTTGGATTTTCGATTGTTTTCGTCGCCTTGGGACTGTCTACTTCCTGGTTGGGCAGCCTTTTTGCCTCCCAAAAGGATTTGATTCGCCAATTAGGGGGCATATTACTTGTGATCATCGGTTTGGTGATGCTTCAAGTCTTTAAGATGGACTGGATGATGAAGACGTGGAAAGTGGACCTGAAATCCCGGCCGATCGGGTATACCGGCTCCGTCCTGGTTGGAATTACGTACGCTGCTGGCTGGACGCCGTGTGTGGGACCGATTCTCTCCGGTATTATCGTTCTCGGCATGAATGATCCGGGGAGCGCCCTGTCTTATACCCTGGCCTATACTGCGGGCTTTGCGATTCCATTCTTTGTCATGACGTTTTTCATCAGCAAGGTCAAGGGAATCATGAAGTACTCTGACCGGCTGATGAAAGTGGGCGGTGCTCTGATGATCTTGTTTGGCGTGTTGCTGTATACGGACAAGATGACAGACATCACGAAAGTCCTGATTAAGATGTACGGAGGCTTCACCGGATTCTAACCCGGGGTGACCACATGAAAAGACTCATACTGGCAATGGTTATCGCTGTGCTTGTAGGCGCAGCAATCTGGCAGCCTTCTCAACAGACGGGTGCAGTGACGGTGGAACAAAGGCCGGAAGCAGGATTCGAAGCGCCGCATTTTTCGCTGCGAGGGCTTGACGATCAGACGTACGAGGTCGCAGGGAAGCGGGAGAAACCGCTTGTCATCAATTTTTGGGCGTCCTGGTGCGGCCCGTGCAAACTGGAAGCGCCGGACTTGCAAAAAGTTGCGGAGAAATACGGGCAGCAGGTGGACTTTTACGGTGTAAACGTAACTTCCAACGACAGTCTGGAGGGAGCGCAAGCATTTGTAAAGCAGTATAAGCTCACTTTCCCGATTCCGATGGACGTTACCGGTGATGTAGCCAACCGCTACTGGATTCAAGCATTTCCTACCACTTATCTGGTGGATAAGCAAGGGATCATCCGAAAGAAAATCATCGGAATGGTAGAGGGACACTATCTGGAAACGGAATTGAAAAGATTGCTGGAAGAAAAAACAGGACCGCTGCGGTAGGGGTGAACTGTGACCTTAAATGTAGACAGTTTAAAAAGTCCATTAGCTAGGCAGTCAAAAGATGGCTTCTGAATTCATCAGGAGTCATCTTTTTTAATGACCATTGGTAGCGACCCGAGTTGTAATATGTGATATAATCGTCGATTTGGTCCCGTAACTCTTGTATCGTCTGGCACTCCTTGTAATCCAGATCATCCTTCATATGACCGAAAAACGATTCCATCGAAGCATTATCCCAGCAGTTTCCCTTACGGGACATCGACTGCTTAAAACCTGCTTTCCTAACAAGGAGACGGAATTTAGGATGTGTATAATGCATGCCTTGATCAGAGTGGAGAATGGCATCTGGATGGATATTTCCATCAAGTCGTTCAAGCAGATTCTCTAGTGTACGCTCTACCAATGAAAGTTCTAAGGAAGAAGAAAGATAGTGAGCTAGGATCTGTTTTGTCGTCCCATCTTTGACTACCGAGAGGTAGGCACATTGACCATTACCGTAGTGCATATAAGTAATATCCGTGAGCAGTACTTTCTCTGGCTCCCCTTGGTCAAACCGGCGATTCAACAGATTAGGGCATGTCTGATGCTGTTGTGTTGCTTTCGCCATTTTGCGATAAGGATTAGCACGTCTAATTGTAGCTGTAAGATTATATTTACGCATTAATCGACGAATCTTTTTATGGTTCATGATTATGCCATCTACACGTTCAATCCGCATTTTAATCACAAGAGCTCCTGCCTTGCCACGCAGAGCATCAAAGTGCTCTTTGATAAGTCGGAAGTCGTGTTGATCAGCATCCTCACGGAGCTGGCGAACCTCTTCGGCAGTACACCAGCGATAATAACCGCTCGCGCTCACGCAAGCAAGCTTACACAGATAACGTGTCATTCGCTGCAAGTTGTGTTGACGGATGGTTTGGTTAATCAATTGGTAGCGCTCGGAAGGCGTCAATGTTTCCTCTGCATCTTCTGCGTTTCGAGCGCATCGAGCTTTTTTAGAAAGTCGTTCTCCGCCTCGAGCAGCTTGATACGAGCTTCGGCACGTTTTAGCTTTTCCTCCATAGACAGCCTTTCTCCTGTTGGTCTGCCAGTACTGCCTTTCCCTCGTTGTTCCTCTAAAAGCCCGTTCTCTCCAAGAGCTGAATACGTGTTGCGCCAACGTTTTAAGCACTGATGGGGTTTGTCATGACCAATGACATCTACGTTAAAACCTGCGTTACGAAAGATCTCCATAGGTGTTCGCCCGCTAATGTATGCTTTAACGGCAGCTAGTTTGAATGCTGGAGCATACGTAATACTTTTATCCGTTACATGCAAGACATTTGGATTCGACTCCAGTTGCTTTATTTCATGCTCCGAAAAAATCTTTGAACTGCTCCTTTTTTTGCCCATAAATTTTCCCCCGCTCTTTTCGAATTAGGTTGATTAAAACACAAAATGACCCACAAGAGGGTCACTTTTTTAAAGTGTCCATCTTATGGGTCACAGTTCAGGGAGGCAGCGGCCCTGTTTTATTTTAGTTCTCCGGATCAGCTTTTCTTTGAACGCTCCCGTCAGGCAAAATTTGCACATCTTTGGATAGCGATTCCATCCGCTGACGAAGCGCCTGGCTGTTTTCCTCATTCATCGGAACAGCTTGTCCCAGCTCGGCATGGTGGGGAAGCATTTTCAGCTGGCAATCGCCCGTTTTTGTACAGGAGGCCTGGAGAACCATTGTCTCCCATGTTTTAGGGTCGTTGGAACGGGTAAAGATAAAATTCCCAAGACTGTAGGCGATCCATTTCTCGTTGTACTGTTCAAAGCCCTGCAGCACATGCGGATGGCCGCCGATCACCAGGTCTGCACCCGCATCTATATATGCCCGGGACAGCTCCATCTGATGATCTACGGGATAGTCTTCCCGCTCTTTTCCCCAATGGGCGATGACAATGACCAGATCTGCTTGTCCTCTGGCCAGTTGAATGGCTTCCACGGCCTTTGCCGGATCATACGAGACCGCGATACCCGGCTTGTTTTTGCCTGCGTACCAGCTTACATTCGGGACGACGCGACTGAAGCCGAAAAACGCCATCCGAATGCCATTGCGCTCGACGTATGCCGGCGCATAGGCACGCTTTGCATCCGGGCCAGCCCCTACATACTCCAGACCGTTGTCTTCCAGCACCTGAAAAGTATCCAAAAGACCGCTTTCCCCCTGATCCATCGAGTGATTGTTGGCCAGATTCACCAGATCGATACCTGCTTCCTTCATAGCTGGAATTGCCTCCGGTGGAGACTTGTAGACGAACTCTTTGTTGGAGGCTGGTGTACCGTTTTTTGTAACAGGCGTCTCCAGATTGGCAACCGTAAAATCATCCTGTTGAAAGTATGGATGTACGTGGACATACGGAAAATCATATCCGTTTTCTTTCAACCTGGTTTCCACATGACCAGTCAAGATCACGTCGCCGACAAAAGTCAGGTTTACGGTAGCGGCTTGTTTGTTTTCACCTGCCTGCTCAGCAGGCTGGTCCGGCTGCTTTTCTTGGGAATGGTTCCAGAAGTTGTGCAGCAAATAAAAAACCAGACAGGCTCCCAGCAGGACAAACGTAAATAGAATCGTTCGCAATACAATCGTCAACAATTTTCTTTTTCTTCTGCGCTTCGCTTTTAAGCGGTCTATCCTTGTTTGATGCATCGCTCTCCCTCATATCAAAGCCTTCTGCCGCAAGGGGCGGCTTTCTTCAAAACATAAAGATAATTATAACATGCTGAAAAGCCAAAAGCCTAATCAAGCGGCCCTGGTTGCGGCTCTAGCAAGGGAGGAGACTGGGCTTCAAAGCCCGGCCCATTTTTGCTACTAGCGGTCTTTTTTTGTACCATTGCCTAAGGAGAACGGATTCCTTTGCCTCATATGATAAACGGACATGAGGCAGAGGAGGGATAGAGGTGTCCAAGCCAAAGAAGGGGAGAGGAAAGAAGGATTCCAAACAGCATCCCAATCAAGTGAATTTAAAGATTGTGACTTCCGGGACCTGCATGGTCTGCAAGGAGCCATGTACACGCGGTATGGAGTATGTAGAGAAGATGGCGCAGCCGGGAGCCGTTGGTTTTGGAGTGCCGTGTATTTTGACCAGGCCCCGTGCCTGATACGAGATCAGTTCCAGAGAAGGGAAACAGAAGTGTGAGGTCGGGGTAATCGCCTGCTTAAAGCTGTCAGGGCCGGGATTATCCCTTTATTTTTTGGTTTGAATATGTTTATTCGTTTGCTTATCAAGATTTTCATAACTGTATGGACTGAAGGAGGTTGACACGCCAAGTGCAATTCTAAGTGGAAAACGAGGAAACAGGGAAGCAGAGTAGAGAACAGAGAAGAATATTCCATAATAATAAAAAAGGGATACCCGATTTGGACATCTCTTAAATGATGGTAATATATGGAAGTTGCGTTTTGGAATCTATTATAAATTCTAATAAATATTGGATAAAAAGTCTATTTCTTTTTTTGGCACTATCAGATAATGACAGTAAGTCGAATCCAAAAAGGGTGCAAATCATGTTTGATCAAGAGCCATTTCTGGTAAAAGTGGAATGGGGAAAACGCGGGGCACGAGAAGCTGCCGAACGGGGGGATATTGCGATTGTCGTCGATGTTCTCAGCTTTTCTTCGACAATCGTTACTGCCATCCATCATCATGCGATTGTTTATCCATACCCCCCGCCGATTAATGAACAGGCTGCCGCCTATGCAGACGAGATCGGGGCAGAATTGCTGCTGGGAAGAGCAGAAGCGGCGAGAGCTGGAAGACCCTCTTTGTCCCCGGTATCGTTTGGGCCCAGGGATGCAGAGAAAAAATATGTCCTCTGCTCACTCAATGGAGCTGCTTGTTCCCGGCTTGCTGCCGGTGCCTCTGCTCTATTGGTCGGCAGTCTGTTGAATGCGACTGCTGCTGCTAAGTATGCGAATAGCCTTCAAAGAAAGACGGGAGCGTCCATCACTGTCGTTCCATGCGGAGAGTATTGGCAAGGCGGACGAGACGGCGAAAAT
The DNA here is from genome assembly GCF_037964015.1 of Brevibacillus sp. FSL K6-6036. Taxonomy (NCBI): domain Bacteria; kingdom Bacillati; phylum Bacillota; class Bacilli; order Caryophanales; family Paenibacillaceae; genus Brevibacillus; species Brevibacillus sp. FSL K6-6036. The sequence continues at coordinate 2,759,582 of NZ_CP150173.1, read as the reverse complement.
GATCTTCGGCCAGGGATCGAGGATTATTTAGGAGCTGGTGCGATCATATCCGGTTTGGCGGGGAGTAAATCTCCGGAGGCCCTGGTCTGTGAGGGAGCATTTCGCGAGGGCAGGGACCGCATCGCAGATTTAATCTGGGATTGTGGCAGCGGGCGAGAGCTGCGTGAAAAGGGCTTTGCCGAAGACGTTCGCCACTGTGCCCGTCTGGATATGTATCAGGAGGTTCCCATTTTGGACCGGAACCACTTTCGAGATGCTCTTTAATGAAATGTAGTATGGATCATGGAAGACATCGCATCACCGACCTTGCGCGCGGCTCATACCGCGTATCTGGCAAGGCAAGCAGTGCTGTATTATACTAGGTGTACATAACGATGAAGGGAAGTGGTTGTCCATGAGACCACTCGCGATTTCGCCGGAAACGGCTGTGAAGCTGGCGGAAGCATTGCAGGTTCCTTTGGAGCGCCTGATGCACATGCCGCAACATATCTTGCTGCAAAAAATGATGGAGCTGGCAAAAGAAGAAGCGGAGAAAAAAGAGGCCGGGGAGTAAGGAGCTTTCCCTTTGATCTTCCACGAGCAAAGAGGCTTTATCAAAGAAGCTTCTCTTCGTACGACGTTCTCATGCAGATCCAACGCAGCATTTTCCTTTGCCTGCAACCGCCCGTCGATCGAGATGCTGTTGTACCGACAAACATACTCGCCATTGCGGTATCTGCAGCAATCCTCCCGATGTGCAAGCAGGCAAAGGATTTTCATAGGTCCTGGTGAATCATACCTACATAAGAACAAAAATTTGGAGGGGATCATATGGCAGTAAATGTAGCGCATAAATACGGAACTGGTGTAAAACCGCAGGATTTCATCCAGGGAATGACAAAAAATCAGGAAGCGTTCAACGATTGGTTCGAGAAGTTTGCTTGGGCCAGCGAGGAAGACCGCGAGTTTTTCGCATCGCTTCGCCATCGTGACGATCTGCGTTGCCTGATCATCGCAGCCGATTGGTGCGGCGATGTGGTTCGCAATGTGCCGGTTGTGCTCCGGGCTTTGGAAGAAACAGAAATCCCTACAGAAATCATGGTGATGGAAGACCACCTCGACCTCATGGATGAATTCCTCACCATGGGAGGCCGCGCGATTCCTGTCGTCATCTTTGCAGATACTGGCGGACATGTTCTCGCCAAATGGGGCCCGCGCCCGCAGCATGTGCAAGCAGTGATGACTGCTTTTAAACAACAGAATCCGGACCGGAATGCACCCGACTACGAAGAAAAGATTAAAGTCGCTCGTGCCGAGATGCTCGCCCAGTACGGAGAGGGCACCGGCTACCAGCAGGTGATCGTAAAAGAACTGCGGGACGTACTATCGGCTATTTAATTGCAGACAAGGAGCTGGAGCACCACCCGAGACCAGCCGAGATCCAGGGAAGCAGTTCGCTACCCCGGATTCGGGAGAGTGCTCATGTTGACAGAAAATCAGTTGTAAATAGAAGCAGGGATGGGAGCGCGGCTCAACGGTTCGCTCCTGTCCGCTTCTTTTGGAAGGAATGAAAAGCTTGCATTACTACGGAAATGAGACCATCATGTCATTGGAGCAGGTTCTGCGCCTTCGTCCAAATGAAGTCCGGATATTGGAATGGGTTCGTACATACGAGTTTCTTGAAAATCAGTATGGCCTCGATGATGCCGTCCCTCATTTTTTAGAGATAAAATGTGAGGCAGATGCAGTTAGGATCAGACGAAACAGAATCACCGATTTTCCCGAATACATTTGCGAAGAAGAGAAGACGTTTCCTGATGTGGAACAGGCCCTTGCTCTCTTTCATGAGTGGGCAAAGCAAATATTGGATCAGGTAGGGAACGACAAGTAAGAGGGTCTGAAGAAATTGAGTATGTATTGACAATATTAATTCTATTATGTTAGAGTTAAAAGCGTCGATTCGTTTTTCATAAAAGGAAAAACATCGATGTATGCCGGTGTAGCTCAATTGGTAGAGCACCTGACTTGTAATCAGGGGGTTGTGGGTTCAAGTCCTATCGCCGGCACCATTTTTCGGGGAGATAGCGAAGTGGCTAAACGCGGCAGACTGTAAATCTGCTCCCTATGGGTTCGGCGGTTCGAATCCGTCTCTCCCCACCATCTTTTCTGTCAGTTTATAATTCGAGCCGGTGTGGCGGAATTGGCAGACGCGACGGACTCAAAATCCGTTTCCAGCAATGGAGTGGGGGTTCAAGTCCCTTCACCGGCACCATCATAGAGCGACGATATTCTTCGGGTCGAGGCACCTGAAGAATTTTTTTTATGTGGACCATCAGTCCCAACGATTTGCAGACTCTGCGGTCGGTACATCATGGGCATATTTCCTTTTGTTGACAACAGCTCTATAGCTGCTATATACTTTTTTCTTGAGGTGGTAATCATCATGGACATGAATGAGTTGCGCCAAACTCAACTCAGTTATTACTTTTTGGATGCAGTAACAGCATATATGGATTTCGAGAAGACCACCCATTTTTTAAGAACAAAGGATGGCAAACAAATTTATTATGCGGAAATCCATACCGTATCGGCGATTAAAGAAAACGAAGGGATACATATTACCGCGCTGGCTGAAAAGCTCGGTGTGACCCTTGGTGCTGTGTCCCAGATTCTGATCAAGCTGGAAAAGAAAGGATTGATCAAAAAAGAAAGAGACCCTCGCAACCAGTCTCGATTTCTGCTCACGCTCACTTGCGAAGGGGAAATCGCGCATTTGAACCATCTGAGGTTTCACGAAGCGTTTGATGATCTGGTTTACAGCGTTTTGGAGGGAAAATCCGAGGAGCAGGTACGGTTTTTGAAACAATGTTTGATCGACCTGGCGGCAAAACTGCAGACCGCAACTGAGGAAGAGAAGAAGAAGCAAAAATGAGGAAAATTTTTACATAAAGACTATAGTAGCTATAGACATTCAAATTGTGAATTCCACCAGAAATGGTGGAATAAAAAACAACATTAATTGAGAATGATTATCTTGTTCATTCAAAAAACTTGCCGAAACGAGGTGAACATGCCGTGGTGTCCATGATTCGAAGGAGATTGACCGGGCTTGCCGTGGTACTGTTCGGGGTAACCCTCCTCTCTTTCCTGCTGGCCAGCATCTCGCCGGTCGATCCGGCCGAAGCGTATGCGCTCCGGGTCACCCAGCAGCCGACGCCAGAACAGATTGCCGCCATTCGCGTAGAGCTGGGCCTTCATCTGCCGTTACATCAGCAGTATTTCCGTTGGGTCGGCAATCTTCTGCAAGGAGATTTGGGCATCTCTTATTTGACGAAAAAGCCAGTCCTCTCCGACATTGCCGAAAAATTGCCCGTGACGCTGCAACTGGTTGGGCTCGCCCTCGTGTGGGTCGCGTTGGTTACGGTTCCGATCGGCATTCTGACTGCCTTGAAGCCGGGAACTCTATTCGATCAAGCAGTACGATGGGCGACCATCCTCGGCATCTCACTGCCGAGCTTTTGGCTCGGATTTCTCCTGCTGCTGCTGTTCACTTTGATCCTCCCTGTGTTCCAGGTGGTGAATGCGGGCACGCTCGGCAGTCTGATTCTCCCTTCGCTTACGCTGGCGGTACCGGCGGCGTCCGCCTTTATCCGCCTGTTCCGTGCGACACTGTTGTCCAATTTGAATAAAGATTATGTCGTTTACGCCAGAGCAAGAGGAATCCGCCAGAGCCGGATTGTGTGGGTACATGTGGTCAAAAACTCGTTACCGCCACTCATTACGCTCTTTTGTCAATACGTCGGGCTGCTGGTCGCCGGCAGTGTGGTCGTCGAGAGTCTATTCTCGCTGCCAGGCATCGGCATGCATCTGGTTAATGCAAGCATGGCCCGCGATTTGCCGACCGTCAACGGATGCGTGCTTGTCATCGCGCTCATCTTCGTTTTGACCCGAACGGCGGCGGAACTGATCAATGCGCGACTGAACCCGAAGCTGACGGACAAGGAGGAAAGGCTGTATGGGTAAAGCGATCCTGAACAACAAACAGGCCCTTGCCGGCCTTGCGCTGATCGCCATCGTCTCGATCATGGCTGTGCTCGCTCCTGTCATGGCACCCAACGATCCGAACAAGATTGATGTGATGAGCAGGTTTCTGGCTCCCAGCGCCCAATACCCGCTCGGGACCGATCAGTTGGGCCGGTGCGTGCTCTCCCGGCTGCTGTACGGAGCGATCTACTCACTCGGTATTGCCGTGCCGACACTGTTTGTGCTGGGCGGCATCGGGGCGGCGCTCGGAACGGCAGCGGCCTATATCGGCGGGAGATGGGAACGCGGCTTTTTGGTTGTGTGCGATATTGTAATGGCGTTTCCTTCTCTCGTTCTCATGCTGGCGCTGATTGGCATGCTCGGGCAAGGGCTCGTGAGCATTGTCGCGGCGACCGTCAGCACCATGTGGGCGTGGTTCGCCAAAGTAGTCTGGTCGTACGCCAGCCTGGAAAAAGGCAAGGACTACATTGTCGCTTCCTGTATCGCTGGATGCAGCGGCTGGCGAATCGTGTTTGGCCACATCATGCCCAACCTGCTGCCGCAATTTGCTGTATACCTGAGTACCGGCATCGCCGGGTTCATCCTGATGGTGTCCGGCCTATCGTATCTTGGGCTCGGCTTCGAAGCAGGGACGCCGGAGTGGGGGGCGATGCTCAGCGAGGCGAAAGCTCATTTCTTTTCCCATCCGACGCTGGTCGTCTATCCCGGCTTGTGTATCTTGCTCGCGGCGGCCGGGTTCAACCTGTTCGGCGAGGCGCTCCGGGACATTCTCTCTCCAGAGGAGGCAAGCGAATGAGCGAGTTGTTGCAAGTCGAAAGCCTGTGCATCGGGCTGAAGCAAACGGGCAAGCCCATCGTCAAGCAAGTGAGTTTCGCACTTCGCAAAGGGGCCGCGCTGGCCGTGGTCGGGGAGAGCGGCAGTGGGAAGACGCTGACTTGCAAGGCAATCTTGCGGTTGCTTCATGATCGGACATTTACTGTTTCTGGGAGCATCCGCTATCGCGGACAAGAGCTGCTTGCGGCAAGCGAGCGGGATATGCGAGCGCTGCGAGGCAACCGGATTGCGATGATCGTGCAGCATCCGATGATGGCGTTTGATCCGACCGCCACCATCGGCACTCAAATCACGGAGACGATCATGGCCCACCGCTGTATAAGCAAAAGGGACGCTTACTCGTCCGGTGTCCGGGCGCTGGAGCGGATGAATCTGCCCCGCTGCGAGCAACTGATGAACAGCTATCCGTCCGAATTGAGCGGCGGCATGCTGCAACGGATCGTCATCGCCCTGGCAATCATTCACGAGCCGGACGTAATTATTGCCGACGAGCCGACGACCGCTCTGGACGTCCGCAATCAAAGCATGGTCCTGCAGGAACTCAAACAGTTGAAGCAAAGCGGCATCGGGCTGCTGCTCGTCACCCACGACTTCGGCGTCGCCGCGGGTCTGGCGGACGAGATGCTCGTCATGCGGGAAGGGGAGGTGATCGAGCGCGGTACGGTACATGACGTCTTTGCAGCACCCAGAGAAGCATACACAAAGGAGCTTTTGGAGGCCAGAATACTCATGAGGAAGGAAGACCGACATGATCGAGATGAGGGATGTATCCAAACAGTATAGGGGCAAAGGCAGCCGTGGGCGTTCAGTTACGTTCGATGCAGTCAAGCAGGTCTCCCTCACACTTCGTTCGGATGTTCGTTACGCGTTAGTCGGCGAGAGCGGCAGCGGCAAAAGCACGCTCGCCCGACTGTTAATGGCGATTGATCCACCGACGAGCGGAGAGATTTTGTTTGATGGTGCCAGCGTATGGGAGATGCACCCACGGGAGCTTCGCAAGAAACGGGCAGAGTATCAGATGGTGCTGCAAAACGCGAGCGGCTCCCTCGATCCTCGGCGCAGCGTGTACGATTCGATCGCTGAGCCGATCCGCTGCCTAACGAACCTGGACCGGAGCGAAGAGCGCGAGAAAGTGCTGGCGCTGGCCGAACGGATGAAGCTGTCAGCGGCGCAGCTGGAGCGGCTGCCCCACGAACTAAGCGGCGGCCAGCTCAAGCGTGTCTGCATGGCGAGAGCAATGAGCGTGTCGCCGAAATTTATCGTATTCGACGAGGCTGTCAGCGGACTGGACGTGACGGTCCGAAAACAAATTCTCGATCTGATTCTGCAGCTGAAGGACGACGGCTTGGACGGTTACCTGTTCATCACTCACGACATCGATGCGGCGCTCTATTTGGCCGACCATATTTTCGTCATGAAAGACGGGGAAATCGTGGAGCGAATGGAACATGCTGCTTCGTATGCCGATTTCCGACACGACTATTCGCGGCTGCTGATCGAGTCTCTGCCGCCCAAATGGCCGGGTGCCTCCAGCAACGAAACAGGTTTTATCGGGTAATCATTCAGCCTGAGGAGAGGACGCTTCCATGAAAAAAAACATTGGCAGGATCCTGGCTGCATTGATGATGCTTGTAGCTGCCTTGTCCGGTTGCTCCCGCTCATCCGAAGAGCAAGCGCCTGACGAAATAACGCTCAGCGAGAGCTGGGATTTTGCCGGCGGCTTTTATCCGATCGAGACGCTGGTGGTCAATACCAATTTTGGCCCCGAGTTTTACATGTCCAATTTCTACGAAACGCTGGTCAACTACAGAAATGGAGAAATCGTTCCCGGACTCGCGGAATCATGGGACATCTCGGACGACGGGAAAGTGTACACATTCCATTTGCGCCAAAATGTAAAGTTTTCTGACGGGACCCCCTTTGATGCTGAGGCGGTGAAACGGAATCTGGAAGTCATTCCGATCAACCTCGGGAAATACAACGGCTATTTCGGAACGGTATCCACCCGGTTCGAGCAAATTGTCGTTGTCGATGCCAATACAGTCGAAGTACATTTGACCGCTCCTTATTATGGGGGGCTGAAAGATTTTTCGCTGCTCAATCCGATGGCCATGGTGTCGCCGAATGCCTTTCATGAGGATGGTTCCGTCAAGGACACGCTAAAAACTGTCACGCTCGGTACCGGCCCCTACATGTACAGGGGCGACAGGGACGGCAATATCTATACCTTCGTCCGAAACCCCCACTATTGGGGAGAGCCTCCCGAGGTTGAGCGGTTCCATGTGAAAGTGATTCCCGATAATCACGCCAGGCTGCTTGCTTTTCGCAACGGGGAGGTAGATCTCCTCGTGGGGACCCGCCAAATATCTTTTGACGGATTCAATGAGATGAAGGCTGCCGGGTATGGCGCGCTCGTCTCGGAGGGAGAAGCGAATTATTCCCGTTTTCTTGCCTTCGATGTATCCAAAGCGCCATTCGACGACTTGAATGTGCGGCTCGCAGTCAGCTATGCCATTGACAAAATGAGTATTGTTCAAAATATCTTTGCGGGGATTGAAACGAAAGCGGACAGCATTTTGGACCCCGCGTTGCCTTACTGCGACGTCCAACTGGTCCCGCGTATTTACGACAGGCAACAAGCAATAGCGCTGCTGGAAAATGCGGGTTGGGTGGATGCAGATGGCGATGGCGTACGGGAAAAAGACGGCGTTATGCTAAAGGGTGAGATTTTGTATATAAAAGGCGACCCCATGATTGACGATTTGATCCTCGTGCTGGCCGCGCAACTGAAAGAAATCGGCATGGAGATGAAAGGAAACGGCATGGAGAAGATGGCGTTTCATGCCGAGTACGCTAAAGGGGTGGCGATTACCCTTTATCAGACGTACGGCAATCCATGGGACCCGCATACCACGATCTCCAATATGAAACCCGATCTGAAGAACGACTATCCGGCCGCTCAGGCGCTCGCTCTTGTGAAAAACGGAAATGACATCATTCAACGGCTGAACGTCACGACGGATGAAAAGGAAATCCGGAAAACCTATCACTTTGTTTTAAGCGAAATTCACGACAAAGCGACTTTGCTTCCCATTTCCTACACGCGGGAGTTGGCACTGCATAACACCGATAAAATAAAAGGATATACGTTCTACGCCGGGCAGCCGTCCCATTTCAATGTTGCGGGGATCAAGTTAAAGTGAATTTTTTTACCCCTGGCCTATAGCTGCTATAGACTTTTAGGGGTACTCGTCTTCTCTATGGCCAGCCGAGCAGGAAGGTAACAGGCATAGCTGCACACGGCATCAGCCGGCAAAGCTATTCCTTATTTTGATATCCAATGAGGTGAATACAATGGTTGAACGAGATGGGGTAAAACATTCGGCCCACATAGAAGAACAGCACATGATCGGCTTCGGGGCACTCGCCCGGCTGTTGCGTCCAGTACGTCTGCATCTAATCGGCTGCGCCCTGCTCTCAGCGCTCGGGGCAGCGGCCGGACTCGCCCCTTATATCGCCGTCGCGGAGATCGCGCGCCACGTGCTCGTCGCCGCCAGTGCTGCAGACGCAGCCAGGGAAGTCTGGATGTGGGTGGGCATCGGAGCGGCCGGCGCAGCGCTCAGGCTCGTGCTCGTTTTCCTGTCATCGCGACTCGGCCACTATGCAGACGCCGAAACGTTGCACGACATCCGCAAGCGGCTCGTCCGCCATCTGGGTGTAGTGCCGCTTGGCTGGTTTCGGGCAACTGGCTCCGGTGCCATCAAGAAGGCGATGACGACCGATCTGGAAGTGATGCATCAGCTAATCGCCCATGCTCTCGGTGAAATGATCGGCGCTGTCGTAGCAATGACGGTCGGTTTCGCCTATTTGGCGATAATTGATTGGCGGATGACGCTGATCACGGCCGCCGTTCTCGCCGTGATGGCCACTTCCTTTCGCATCGCGATGCGTTCGATCACGACGCATATGGCCCGTCTGCAGGCGGCGGAAGAGCGCATCAGCGCCGCCGGTGTCGAATATGCCGATGGGATCACGGTCGTAAAAACGTTCGGTACGGGAGGGCGCATTCTGCAGCGTTTCGCCGAAGCCGTTCGCGATCATACCGAGGCGATGAGCGCGTGGGTGTCGGAGACCCGGTACAGCTCTGCTGTCTCCCGGCTGTTTTCTTCCGAAATGTCGGTACTGGCCGTGGTGATGGCAGCCGGTCTTGGTTTTGTCGCTAAGGATCAGCTCGCAGTCGCTGACTTGTTGCCCTTCCTGATCGTCGGTATTGGGTTGCCAACGTCGATCACCCCGGCGATTCACGGCTCACAAGGTTTGCGCCAGGGACGGATGGCGGCCAGCCATATCGAGCAGCTGCTGTCGCTTCAAGCGCTGTCCGAAGCGGAGCAGCCGCAGAAGCCGCGGGATCATCGCATCGAATTCGACCGTGTCTCCTTCTCTTACGACGGCAAGACCAACGCGCTTTCAGACATAAGTGCAGTATGCGAGCCCGGGACCGTAACCGCAATCGTAGGTCCTTCGGGTGCCGGGAAGACGACGATCGCGAGCCTGCTGCCGCGCTTTTACGACGTCACCGACGGCGCGATCCGCATCGGCGGCATTGACATCCGGTCCATCCCGACGCCGGAGCTGCTAAAGTTGATGTCGCTCGTATTCCAGGACGTCGTGCTGCTGAGGGACACGGTTAGGGAAAACATCCGCATCGGCCGCCCTGACGCTACGGACGAGGAGGTTCGTCGTGCCGCTGTCGCCGCCCAGATCCATCACGTGATTGAACAGCTTCCGAACGGTTACGATACGGTTTTGGGTGCTGGCACAGGCGGGCTGTCTGGGGGCGAGCGGCAGCGGTTGACGATTGCGAGGGCGATTCTGTCCGGTGCGCCGATCGTCATTTTGGACGAAGCCACGGCTTCGCTTGACCCGGACAGCGAAGCGGCCGTTCAGGACGCGTTGGCCGAGCTCGCCACCGGCAAAACCGTGATCGTCATCGCACACCGGCTGCACACAATCCGAAACGCCGACCAAATTCTCGTTCTGAACGATGGGCGGCTAACCGAACACGGAACCCATGAGGAACTGCTCGCCCACAAGGGGCTGTATGCCCGCATGTGGAAAGCTCAACAGCAGGGAGAATCTGTATGAGTCGCAGCGTCGGCTCCGACAAACTCCGGCACGGCACCGGCATCAGCTGAGTTGACGCCGTTCGGCTCACGCAGGCTGCCAGCGTTGCAGCGAGAGATCAGTTGCATCGGGGTGGCTGGCCTCGCCGGAGCCTTCGTACACAAGGCTGAATGACTGACTGCCTATCTGCCTGCAAACGAATGAACAAAAACAAACCTAGCCCAACGGATAAACGTGCCAGGAAGCCATGCCTTCACATGTTAAACCTTGTAAAAAGGAGAATGTCTATGATTCCTATGATCCGCAACCTGTATCGGTTATGGCCGGACCCGAAGCTGCTTTTGCGTCTCGGTTCGTTGCAAGTGATTCTGGCAGTATTGCAGGGAGTGCTGCTCGGCATGCTCGTTCCGATCTTGCGGGCGCTGCTGCGCCCGGAGCCGGACTTCGCCGCGGCTGGGCCGTGGCTATTCGCGGGCGGAATCGGCCTTGCCGTCTATGCTGTGCTCACCGTCATCGCCACGCCATTCGGCTTCGCCGCCAGTATGGAGCTCGCCGCTGAGCTCAGACACCATCTGATGGGGCACGTGACAACTCTCCCTCTCGGATGGTTCACGGCCGACCGCAAAGCCCGCCTCGCCCGGGCGGTCACCGCTGACGTCAACACGATCTCTCACCTGACCGTTACGATTGGATTCCCGGCGATCGTTTCCGTCCTTGTGCCGGCTACCGTCATCGTGGTCACGTTTGCGGTCGACTGGCGGATGGCGCTGCTGTTTCTCGCCATTGCCCCCATCGCTTTCCTGACCTTGCGGCGTGCCGGGCACATTGCCAGCATCGCCGAGGTTGAGCTGGAGGAGGCAGCCACGGAGATTGCCGGGCGGGCCATCGAGCTCGGGCAAGCGCAGACGGTGCTGCGAGCGGCCGGTCACGGTACGACCGGTACCGCCCGGCTGCGTGAGGCGCTAGAAGAGCATCGCCGAACCTACCGCCGCGGTTTGCGTCGCTCCATGGTGCCAGATCTGACATTCACCGCCGTTGTAATGATCGGGTTCGCGGCCGTGCTTGCCCTAGGAGCTTGGCTGCTGCTGGAACGATCGCTTCCCATCCCGGATGCGGTCGTGCTGTTCGTGCTGGCCGTCCGCTTTCTGGAGCCGATCGGCAATCTGATTGAACTGATTGGAGCTCTCCGCGCGATGGACAACTCGATCGGGCGCGTTCAGGCGATTCTGCACACCCGTCCGCTTCCGAAAGCACCAAAGCCTGTAACTCGTCTGGAGAATGCTGGCATCGAATTTGAAAGCGTAACCTATCATTATGAGCAGGAAACCGGCAAGGCGCCAGCCTTGTCCGATGTATCATTCCGTTGTCTCCCCGGAACGATGACAGCACTCGTTGGGCCGTCGGGCTCCGGCAAGACGACCGTCATCCGGCTCATCGCCCGATTCTTCGACGTCGACAAAGGCAGCGTACGCATCGGCGGCGTCGACGTCCGAAGCCTGAATGAAGAAGTGTTGATGAGTGATGTCGCTATCGTGTTCCAGGACGTGTATTTGTTCGACACGACGATTGAGGAAAACGTCCGGCTTGCCAAGCCGGACGCCACGGATGAGGAGCTTGCCGCCGCCGCGCGCGCTGCCCGCCTCGACGACGTCATCGCCCGTCTCCCGCAAGGCTGGCGCTCGCGTGTCGGCGAGGGAGGCGCCCAACTGTCCGGGGGTGAGCGGCAGCGGGTGTCTATTGCCCGGGCGTTCCTGAAGCGTGCACGGATCGTGCTGATCGACGAGGCGAGCTCCGCGCTTGATCCAGAGAACGAGATCGCGGTTAGCCAAGCGATCGCCAATCTGGCCGGCGATCCCGACCGGACAGTCATCGTTATCGCTCATCGTCCGTCGACGCTAGCCGCCGCCGATCAAGTTATCGTACTCGATGCGGGCCGTGTCGCCGAAATCGGGAAGCCGGAGGAACTCCGCCAGGGAGAGGGAATTTTTGCCCGTCTGTTCGACCAATACGAGCGCGCCCGGAGCTGGCACATCGTCAAACGGGCATAGTGCGGGCCGCCGGTACGAATCGATCATGGGAGGGACTTATGCCGTTCGAAGGGGAAAGGTTTCTCTCGATGAAGAACCAAGCATACAATATATCTCAAGGATGATTTGATTCCGGGCGCCTTTTCAAATTGATGACCGAAATAATGCCTGCTACAAAGCGTTTACACAATAGTTCACTTGGCGAAGGGAGAAAGCAATGGTATCAGATTACCTCCATAAACAGGTAAAAGTGAAAATAGACAGACCGTTAGGTTCGAAACATCCCAGACATCACTTCATCTACCTTCTCAATTACGGATATATTCCCGGCACAATCTCGGGGGATGGCATGGAGATAGATGCCTATGTCCTGGGTGAGTTTGAACCGCTGGAAACTTATGAAGGAAAAGTAATCGCAGTCGTTATTAGACATGATGATGTAGAAGATAAACTTGTCGTATCTAACAAGCATTATACCAGTGAACAGATTCGCGCATTGATTGAGTTCCAAGAACGATTCTTTCAAATCAATATCATCATGTAAAGCTCGGTGAAATACGTCCGTTGCGTGTACGAAGCGTATTTCCAGCCGCTGATGTTTTGATCCGCTTTTGATGGCATCTGTCTATGACAAAGTCGACCACACGGCCCGTCTTCCCGAATGATTCCACCCTCAGCTTCCGCTTGTTCATCGGATTTCTGGGACATGTACAAAATGCATTTCGAATCTCTCAAACGCTTCTGAACCCTGCAAAAAACAGAAGAACCTGCGAAATGGCCTTGGTTTCCAAGGTTTTTCGCAGGTTCTTAACATGTTTTCTTGACTTCATTTTCACGTGTGTTATAATAATATTCGCAAAACGAAATTCCTTTCTAGCTAGGGAGAGGGCGTACTTCCCTTCACCGGCACCATTCGTTGCGGATGTTTGGATACCTGCGGGTGTAGTTCAATGGTAGAACTCTAGCTTCCCAAGCTAGCGGCGTGGGTTCGATTCCCATCACCCGCTCCATAGAATCAGATCGTAAAAACCTTGAGAAATCAAGGTTTTTTTCTTTTTGTTTCTTTAGGTTGAAGGGGGGGAGGGATGCTATTTAGTGGCATATGGTGAGTGATTCTCCCCTCAAAGATAGCGAACTTTCTCGTTAACTCAAAAAGCCGTGTGAATACACACATACAACCAACGCCAAAAAAAGCGGTTGCCTAGTAAATAGCTCGTTCCTTATCTGAGAACAGGCTGGTTATATGGACAAGAACCTGCGATATGAAATGTAATACCGATTTTTTTGTCATTGTGTGCTATACACAGTTGTGGTCCAACATTTTGTGTTTAAGATCATATACCAATTGAAGTGGTTATAAAGGTTGCGTATAATGTAATTGATTCTTATTATTGGGGGAATTTGTAAAAGTGAATTTGGAACAAAAAGTCTTCCGATTAATTATTCCGTCAATCTTCTCTGTATATATAGTTGGCAGCTCAATGCTTGAAGGGTTTCTTTATTTTGTTATTGTTGACGATGTGAATCAAGGTTTCATTCCGTGGAAAGATTTTTGGGGCGTTTCAAAACTGACTGCAATTCGGTTCCTTGTAATGGCAGTGGTGATATTTATCATGTACCGACTTGGAAGCAGAACGTTGTTTATCTTGCTGTTTAGCATTGCTCTTTTTGAATTTATAGTATTTCTTGGGGCAAATCACTTTATCTTTTACCCGCCTTTAGTATCCAATCTCTTAATAACGATGATTTGTGGACTCATTATAAAAAAGGATAAAGGGTGTTTAGTTCCAAAGGGAGGATCAAACTAAAAAGTTTGGATATGAAATAACAAAATCCTAACCACAAACATAACCATCCCGTCTTCCCCTTGTGAAAAGTGAGACGGGATTTTTATATTTATAGTATGAATCATTTTGTCTATAAAGTAAAAAAGTCAGCTATATGGATTACTCTAGCTAGATTAATTGATGCTCGGAAACATGGACTGTACGATTTGAATTATTTTTTCAGCTAGTTTTACCGTCAATAGTAGTTTCATTCGTTTTAAACCTAACTCGGATCAAAGAACAACAGCGGCAATCCAGGACGAGAAAAGAAAGTCCTAGAATGCCGCTATTTCTGTCTGTACTGCTATTCCATGAACACAGTTTTGGTTTCTTTCTGAGGTTTATCGTCGCGAATGACTAGTAGCAGCCCAATAAAAATAAATACTGTGCCCATCCAAAAAGACAAACCAATCTGTTCGCCAAGTAATACCCAACCTAAAAAAGTACCCACTATCGGCTGTAAAAAGAAAAATAATCCGCCACTGGAAGCATTAAGCTTTTGCAAGCCTCGATTCCACAACAAAAAGCCACACGCTGTAGAAATGACCCCCAAATATAGCAAGCCACCCCAAATAGAAGGCTGCATAATCGCTTGAAAATCAAGCTTAGTCAATCTCCCAAGTGTAAAAGGCGTTAGAAGGGCAATGGCTACAAGGATACTGTAGCTTGTTACGACAATTTGCGAATATTGCCCTGGTACGCGCTTTACAAGGACAGACATAAGTGACCACGTTAGTGCTGCGATAATCAGAGATACGCCACCCAACTGATTTGAGGTATCGATTTGAGCAGTTCCGACAATTACACAGACACCAGTGGTTGCCAAAACAATAGAAATGGCTTTTTTTGCAGTAATTTTTTCTTTGAGGATCATTCTTGCAAACAGGACCATAAATGCAGGTGTCGTTGATGTAATAATGGCTCCCATTTGCGCAGAGGAGAGCATCGTTCCGACCTCTTGCGTAACGATAGAAATCGTATTTCCAATGAAACCAATCAAAATGATTAATGGCCAGTCACGTTTTGCGACACGCCATGATTGTTTTGTCAGGGCTCCGATAATGAGTAGTGCTAAAAGAGCAATTACATAGCGAAGCCATACTAATTCAAGTGGTGGTACAATATCGACCACAACTTTAACGACAACATACATTCCGCCCCAAATACTAGCAGCGAGTGATAAATATAAAGAACCAAGTATGGTATTTTTCATATTGTTGACCTCCGTTTTATAGACACTATTTATGTCCTTAACGGAGACGTAATTATTCTTCCGTTAAGGGAGAATAATTACAGGTACATCATTCTCAAAAAGTGGTGAATACAACATCGGCTTTCATCTCCTTTCAGTGATGTATCTTATTCTACAACAAAATAGCTTTATCAGGTCACAAAATTTATCAACCGACCCATAAATCAGAGTATAAAAACCTTGAGAAATCAAGCTTTAATTGTCTCTTCATAGCAGGTGGGGGTGATAGAATGCCGCTCGTCTTATCTCTACTATTCAACTATCGAACCCGTTCGTTCACTGATGAGAACTTTTTGTGCAAAAGTAGATTATGTTCAACAAAAATAAAAATTCAGTCTGATCCCACGCAGTTTTTTAAGCCGATCTACCGGTAAGAAGGCGTTCTTAAGTGGCAAATGTGTAATGTATTTTATAACCAAGCCTTTTTTAAGAGCTCCACACCAAGCTGGATTTCTTCACAGGACAAATTGCTGAAACCAAGTTTAATCATCGGTTTATCGGTTTTGTTTTTAATGAAGTAGAGTGAAGTAGGATAAACTTTAACCCCCTGCATGGATGCTTGTTGAATGAGCCATTCCTCTGAACGCTCCAAGTGTACTTTGACTAATACGTACAAGCCAGACTGCTCGCCAATAATCGATAGATTTTGCTCGAAATGATTCCTTAACCCAAAAACCAACTGCTGCATTTTTCGTTTGTAAACAAGACGCATGCGTTTAATATGGCGAGTCCATTCCCCTTCTTCCATAAATTTTGCCATAGCAAATTGGCTAAGTAGGGAAGTAGTGCTCTCGAAATGTTTGAATTGCTTTTTGTAACCGTGTAAAAGTGGCTCTGGCAACACCATGTAAGTTAAGCGAATTCCGGGAAGAAAGCACTTTGAGAAATTTCCAAGATAAATCACTCTCGTTGAGTCGATGGATGCGAGAGCGGGGAATGGTTGCTGGGTATAGCGAAATTCACTGTCGTAATCGTCTTCGATGATATAGCCTTGCTTCTTGTTTGCCCAATGGATGAGGGCGTGCCTTTGCTGAATGGGCATGCTTACCCCGTATGGACTGTGATGGGACGGCGCCACATAAATTAACCGTGATGTCAAATATTCCAGGTGTGAAAAATCAGCACCTGTCTCGTAAACGGGCAGTGTTTCAAGCGTAAAACCGTTTGCTCGAAAAGCTTCTCTGGCGCCATCATAGCCAGGATCCTCCACAATGATGCTGGAAAAATCACGTTTCAGGACAAGACCGAGATACACGAGCATTTGCCCGGTACTGCTTCCGATAATGATAGCATCTGGATCTGTTCTCACCCCACGAGACTGGAGTATATAGGCTGCGATTTGTTCACGCAGGCACATTTCGCCAAAAGGTTCCCCGTATCGAAAGCTGTCCTTTTCCGTTAATACTTGGTTCGAGATCCTTCTCCACGTTTTTAAAGGGAAGTGCGCTTGATCGACGACGCCTGCCCGGAAATCTACGCGAACGGGTGGGGCCGGTTCGGTTTGCTTATGATTGGAAGAACTGCGAGCTTCCTGAAATAAAAGGGGCTCCAACTCATTTACAAAATAACCTTTACGGCCCTCTCCACGAATATACCCTTCAGCAACAAGCTGTTCATATGCCATTAATGTTGTATTGCGGCTCACATGCAAGGAATCCGCAAGCTGGCGAATGGAGGGCAATGGCTCATTCGCCTTCAGGTCGCCTTGTTCAATGAATGATTTAAATTTCTCGTAGATTTGTTTGTATTTCGGAGAGTTATCTTGAAAGGAAAAAATGGCGTTTTTCATTTTCATCCCTCTGACATGTATATTTGTTTGTTATTGTATCTTTTTTTATGTCAGCTCGCATCATACGATATCTTTGTCACGATTTTTACTGCCAATTTTCCGAGTCATTCTATTGCGAGCTGAAAGGATGATGAATGTGTATATTCCTAAGCAATATCGGATGAATCATGATGAGGCCGTTCAAATGATGAAGTCCTACCCGTTTGCCTTATTGATTACGGTTGATGAACAGCGCCCGTTGGCTACACACATCCCTTTGGAAATTCGTGAAGAGGAAGGGAAAATTTATGCGACCGGGCACATTGCTTACGGAAACATCCAGAAGAAAACATTGGATCATAACCGTGATGTGTTGCTTATTTTCCAAGGACCGCACGCTTACATTTCGTCAAGCTGGTATGAGAGAGAAGAGGTTCCTACATGGGACTATCTCGCTGTACATGCGTATGGAACATCGCGTGTGCTTGAGAAGGATGAGCTGAAATCGGCTTTGGACTCTATGCTGAAACGCTATGAATCTCACCGAGAAAATGGCCGGCTCTGGGAGACGTTTGATCCTGAGCTGCTTGAGAGAGAAATGAAAGGGATCGTCGGTTTTGAAATTGAGATCACCTCCATTGAAGCTGCGGCCAAAATGAGCCAGAATCGAAGCGATACCGATTATAAATCGATTGTTGCAGAGCTTGAAAAATCAGAGGATCAAGAGGAAATTCAGGTTGCTCAGTGGATGCGCGAGAAACGGAAAGGGTTATTTGAATAATCGGCCCGGTTATGACAGATTGTTATCGTGCAGCCCCAGGGGCCAGTCAGCACTTTTATCACTTTTCCACTCACTGACATGCGCAATTTTTCAATACTGTACCTTTTTTACATGTCAGCTTGAGTTATATCATACTGGATAATGGAAATCCGTTGTATGTCAAAAAGAGGATTAGGAGAATTGCAAATGTATATCCCGGAGCATTTTACAATGAAAGAAGAAGCTGCCTACAAGGTCATACAGGAGAACAGTTTTGCAACATTGTTTTCCATTCATAAAGGAATGCCCTTTGCAACACATTTGCCTCTGATCTTGAACAAGGAGAAAACCCATTTGTACGGTCATTTTGCCCGTCCGAACCGGCAGTGGCACGATATTCGAAATCAGACGGTCTTAACCGTTTTCCATGGTCCTCATTGCTATATCTCTCCATCTTGGTACGAGACCAATAAAGCAGTGCCCACGTGGAATTATGTGACTGTCCATGTTTACGGAGAAGTTGAGCTAATCGAGGATGAAGAGGAATTAATGAGTTCCATGAATGATATGGTAGCGAAGTATGAAGCTCCTGACAGCCCTTACAGACTGCAGGATGTAGATACTGAGTTTCTTTCTGGTATGAACAAAGGCGTTCAAGGATTCAAAATCAAAATCGATCGGGTGGAAGGAAAGGCAAAGCTAAGTCAAAACCATTCCTTGCACAGACAGGAGCTCGTTATAAATCAGTTGGAACGGATTCCATTTTCAAACGAGCAGCAAATTGCTTCCTTGATGAAAGCGAACCTTACAAATAAAGTCTGACTTTGCTTTCACCAATCAAGGAGGAGCTGGTTACAGCTTGGGCAAAAATACAACAAGGAGTTGCATCCTATGGAGTTTTCAACGATTTGGCTATTTGTAATGGCTGCCGCTGCATTGTTAATCATACCTGGACCTGCTGTGTTCTACATTATGGCAAGAAGTATCGATCAAGGCAAGAGAGCGGGGCTCGTGTCCGTTCTTGGTGTATCACTCGGTGGTTCTGTTCACGTTCTGGCAGGAGCAATCGGAGTTTCTGCGATCCTGATGACATCGGCAACAGCCTTTGCTATCGTAAAATACTTGGGCGCTGCTTATCTTATCTATCTGGGGTGCAAAACTTTATTTTCTGCATCCGCTGGAACAACTTCCGAAATTCCAACAGCCCCTCGCAAAAGGTTACGTAAGATTTTTTACGAATCGGCACTCGTAGAAGTAATGAATCCGAAGACAGCACTCTTTTTTTTATCCTTCTTTCCGCAATTCATTTCACCTTCGGCTGGATCAGTCACAACACAATTTTTGCTTTTAGGAACGATATTTCTTATCCTAGCTTTTATCAGTGATGGTCTGTATGCTGTTCTTGCAGCAAGTATAAGAAAGCGGATTGTGGGTAGGAAAGCGAGTACAAAGTTAATGAATCGGATGACTGGTTATTTTTATATTGCTCTAGGGGTATTCTCCGCCTTTGCGAGCCCGTCCAAAACATAAGCGTGTGATGATGGCATGTCGGGTTGTGACACAACAAATCGTGATTTTACACAAACAATATAGCAAAAAGAAATGGAGAGATATTCGATGCCAAGATTTATCATTGAAGATGATTTTTGGTCGCTATTTCCTCACGCAAAAATTGGAACCGTTATTTGCCAAGGGATCGATAATTCCATAAGGGATGTTGAAATCTACGAGAAACTGCTGCAGGAGGCTGAGAAAGAAGCACACACATTCTTGAGTCTGGAGGAATTCAGCGGCAATCCAGTCATATCCGTTTGGCGGGAAGCCTTTCAGAAATTCAAGACAAAGAAAGGGGCAAGGTGCTCCATCGAAGCTTTATTAAAAAGAGTGAAAAACGGCAATCATATCGGAACCATAAACCCGCTTGTCGACATCTATAATTCCATTTCATTGCGTTATGGACTTCCGTGTGGCGGAGAAGATATCGACACTTTTGCAGGCGATATTCGGCTCACACAAGCAATTGGCAACGAACCGTTTATTCCATTGGGAAGTGATGAAAATGCTCCGCCTTATGAAGGTGAAATTGTTTATAAAGACGATGCGGGCGCCATATGCAGATGCTGGAATTGGCGTGAAGCTCAGAGAACGATGCTAACAGAAAAGACGAAAAACGCATTCCTCTGTATTGAATTAGTAGATGAAACCAGAAGCGATGAGTTTCACATGGCGCTGAAAGAATTGGCTGATTTGGTGTCCCGTCATCTCGGGGGAACTGTGAAGATTGAAGTGTTGGATATGAATAATCGGGAAATGGCAATTTTTGGTTAAGGTCAAATAGCGTTTAAGAGAGGGGCCCTGTCAGTTGATATGGACGAAAATACGTTTCTGTCCATATCAATGCTTGTCAGCACTCATACATGAAACCCGCTGCGGCGGGTTTTTTTATAGGCTTTTTATCCTCATCATATCATGAGAGTAATGCTCCCCGTTTAAATGTATGAGTAGGAAACAATGATTGGGATGATTCAAGAGAGCAATCTGAAAGAAAACGGTTCAGTATGTATTTGCTATGATTGAAAAAGGAGCTGAACAATGATGACGGTTTCCCCGTGTCATATGGAAAGGAATGCAAGGGAAGCTGCTTCGTGCTATAGGTTTAGCAAGTCGAAGTCAATTTCATTTTGGAGGGATTGACATGAACCAAAACAACGAAAGCGGAGCGCAAGTAGGCGAACGCGAGATTGTGATCACTCGCGTATTGGATGCTCCACGCGATCTTGTGTTTGATGCCTGGACGAAAGAGGAGTACCTGTCAAAGTGGTGGGGACCTCAAGGCTTTACGTTGACTCTTCAGAAGTTTGAGATGAAACCGGGCGGTACATGGCAATTTATCATGCACGGTCCAGATGGCGTTGACTATCCCAACACCAATGTTTTTGTCGAGGTCGTTAAACCCGAGCGAATCGTCATCAAACACGATGTTTTTCCTCATTTTCTGGCCACAGCCATTTTTGAGGATCTGGATGGTAAGACCAGACTTACGTACAGCACCGTTTTCGAAGAAACTGCCGCTATATTCGAAAAGGTGAAAGTATATGCCGTCCCAGGTGCCGAACAGACCATGGATCGCCTGGAGGAGCTTTTGGCAAGCATATCGTAAAAGGAAGAGGCAAGCCTGGTATTTCGGACCTTTTCATGGATTTAAAAATTTGTAAGGGCGGCCAAACAGGTTTCCTTTCAGATCAATAACAGTGAGGGAGTACCTACTATTGATTCCTTATCGGGCAAATCTAACAGAAATAGAAATGACCTTCCTTTATTGTTGATTGCATCTCCCTTGATTTACAAGGGTTTTTAGATAAGTACGGGTTTGCAGGGATACTGTTTTTCCTTCTTTTCAGGCTAGCGGCGAGGGTTCGAGCACCATCACCCGCTACATCGAATCAGAGTGTTGAAACCTTGAAAAATCAAGGTTTTTTCTTTTTGTCTGAGGGTTGCAGGGGAAGTGAAAATGAAGCCAAAGAAGGAGCGCTGAAGGATTGTTGGACGAAATTTCTTCGGACATTCCTGGTGAGGGAACCTAGTTTTTCCTATCATTGCAATCCAGACAACCAGGATTTACAAGCGTGCGGGTGACAGGGTGAGGTGAACGTGATCTGTACGATAGCAGCCATTGAATTAACATAATCATGATTATGTTAAAAAGCAGCTCAATTATGTAAAGATTATATCGAGGAAAAGTAGCTAAACGATGAACCATATGCAGAAACCATTGCTACTCTTTGGGAGGCGGTGTGAGGACCCGGATTAGAATTCAGAGTTTGCGTGATCGGCAACTCCGACCGCCTCCAATTACAGAAACTTTTGTCAGGACAGGTCGGAGAGATGGCGCTCACGGATTAGCATCTAGACGCACCACCATTCATTTGGTTTTGGTATGCATGTAATACTTGTGGCTTGAGCATTATGCAAAGGAACTGCGAGCAAAGCAAGAGCAAATGCAAGAGACAAAGAAGCAGCAAGGAACTTATTCATGGGATCACCTCCTTACTGAAAGTTGTTAATATTCTATCATTATTTGGGTTTATTGTAAAATGGTAGGCGGATGATATATGAGCTTTCAAACCTGCTCAAAATGCTAAATGCCGTGGTGAACGATGATGTAGTTTTCGTGAAAAGCCCGATCCGCAATAGCTGCCAAAGTTGTTAGGATTTTAGTTCTCATCCATAACAAAGTCGCCAGTGAGTTGGCGTGTTGAAGGCGCCAGAGAAAACAGGTGTGACCAACCTAAGCAAATGTCTTTGAGAAGTCTTGCACCTTCGTGACGAATGAACGTTATACCGTGGTAATTGAAACCGATGTGGTTTTCTTTCGTTGAGGGATTAAAAGGAAGGGATCTAACGAAGAGAGTCCCATATGTAGATAACAAGATTATCACTTATAACTACCTGCTCAACTTTCACTCCGCACTAAGAAAAACTCATGTGTAAGGCCCATTTTTTGATCACCTAGAGTTTGCTAAGAGGCTTTTTACTAAGCAGTGATTTTGTAACTCATTTCCGCTCGGATACAGGGGTTTCATTTGGGCCGACATGAAAAACCGGATAACAGAAATGACAAAAATACTGATCCCAAAGAGTGAATGAAGTAAGTGCCACAATGGATACAAGTATCGCCGCAAGAAACGAGTGGCGGCCTTTTGAGTAAGCTTTAATTAGATAACAGTATGAGAAGAAAATGATAGTGATTAGTATGAACAAGAAAAATGCGAATGATTTTACGATCGCAGCACCAATCAGGAATCCGGAGGGTGAAGGTTTGGCTGCGATTACAGCCAGGACTGGAGACAAAACCAGTATGTAAATAATAAGCCCGATAAAATAAGGGAGTCGCATTCAAAATCATCCTTATTTGAACAAGAGTCGAGTAAATTATAACTCTATTCGTTGCTAATGGATCATGAGATTGGTGTCTTCACAAAAAAACACATCTCACCTATTCTTTTACATCAATTTCCCAAACTTCTGAACCAGTAATAGTTCCTTTCTCTACAGAAAATCGAAGGGTATATTTTCCTGATTCTTGGAAGAAAACGGTCCCTTCATATCCATCCTCGTAAGGTTGCATGACAATACTCACGTGTTGGTTATTGTCAAAGTAGGTTACTTTTACCAGTGCGTTCCGTAACGGCCTATCGTTGTAATACAAATTGCTCGCTACATCAATTGGAGTTTTGGCTACAATTCCATTGGCAGAACCGGCTTGTAAGTTCCAATCAAATTTATTTCTTTGGGCTGGTGATGAGTCAAGTAAGAATCTTGCAGGTATTAAAAGCGCAAATAAGAGAGGAAGAACAACTATTAAGTTCCCCGATGTAAAAAGTTTTTTGTTCAAAATGAAATACCTCCGATTCAAGTGTTGGTATTGTTTCCACTATAAGGACGAAGGTAGTGGTAATTTGTTACAATTCGATTCGATTTTTCAAATCACTCAATTTGTAAAGAAGGGGTAAAGGCATGGAACAGGAAAAGGAAAAGCAATCCTTTTTAAAGATGGTCCGCATTCTTCATAAAGGAGTTCAAATCATTCCAGGAACGGTTCCTGAAAAAATACGGAATGACTGATGAGGAAATCGAACAAGCAGCAAGGTATGAAGTCCGGGTGTGTAGGGGCGATTTTTTCTTACCGAGGATTTGCAACAGGAGGAACGGCTTAGATTTTACAAAACATATCGGGAACAAAGGAAAACGTAATCGTCCCAGAAAGAAAAGATATCAATCCCATCACACCATTTTTTGTAATCGAAAAGCTCAGGGTTTTGAATAAGTTGAAACGACCGAGAAACCCATTGTTGGATGTAATAATTTCGATTGGATGATGCTTGCTCTACAAAAAGTCGGACTTCCTCAAGGTAGTTTTTATCTTTTACTATTCCAACTGCATCACCTACAAATAGGTATAGGCAAGCTAGAAAGACTTTTCGTTTAGCCTTCGCTACTTTCGGATTCATTGATAGTGATAGTAGTAAAGGAGCGGTACTTAAATCAGTAAGAAAAAGGTCCCAATCTTAATGAGGGAATTCTGTGTCATTAGAGAAGGCCCAGTCATTGATGGCATAAACCATCGTATCAACCACTTTCTATAGAATCCCCAATTGAGGGAGATTTGGGTAATAACTCGGCCAAAAATTATACCACGGAGGTCTAACCGTGAGGGGAAGGGAAGATCAGCGCACAAGAGTAACTGTCATTTCTGGAACCAGTAGATGCCGCAAGCAGTGAGCTTCGGATTTTTCAAAGCAAAAGGAGCTGTCATTTACTAAAAGAGAAATTGTGATAAGGAGGAAGCCAATAAACAGAAAAGGGTACATAAAGTACCCTTAAGCTCCAGTCCCGTTATGGAAAGATCTACACAAGTTCAATTAATAAATTTCTTGGCAAACACGTTGTGCATAACACCCTTGTGTTTCAGCAGCTGTAGCACCAGCAGTTACAGACATAACCATTACCACAGAAAAAACAACAGCAAGCAACTTTTTCATCGGATCACCTCCTCACAGAAAGTTCTGACAATAACGTATCATTTTAGGGAGATTCTGTAAACAGCATTTTTTCATGAGATATCGAAGCTTAACACAATATTTCGATGGAAATACGGAGCTGGTGCCCCTCATTCGAGGAAACACCAGCTGCTGGGTTAGTCTTGTTGTGACACACCATCTGTACCAAACAAACGCCTCAAGACGACCTGTGTAACTTCTGACACACGTTCAAAAACAAAAGCGACTTCCAAATCGTGTGGCTGTACATGGTAACGACTTACACCGAGTTGTGAAAGTTCATTACTGATTCGCAGCGCGTCATGGAGACTTACAAAAAAGTACAGACGCTTGGTCATAGTTCTCACCCCCTTCCGCAACTAACGGTAGCAGAAGAGGTATGAGGCAGAAAAAGAAAAGTCCCCATGCTGGAGATCGAAAGTATATACGCTACCAACGTTATACCATGGCAAAACGCGAGGGGGTACGGAAGATGAGCGCACAGATGTCTTTTCTGCCGAAGCTAAACCGTAAAGAGACACGGAGAAGGGGAGAGGAAGCCCAGGAAACGGCTCGAATTTACAACCAGATCGGATTCGCTCGTCGGCAAAATCCCTCCTTTTAAACTTGCGAGAACATCTGAAAAAATAAGAGATATGTTATAATGAAGCCAGGAAACAAAAATATCTGAAAATTACCGAATGTAAGAATTCTGAGAGAGAACACCTCCAAAGAATGGCAAATATGAGAGAAAACATCCCTATATATTCTATTTGCTTGGCAAAGGTTCATAAATATGCTTGGCAAAATATTTGGCCTCAGTCATTCATTGATATAACCAATGGGTAAAGGAGGCAGGTTTGACGGCGGATGAACCCTGTATAGATGGATAAATAAAAGAAAATGAGAATACTCCAAGGGAGAAGAGCGATGATTGATATTATAAAGCTTTTGGCAGCCTTAATTTTGGGCTACCTTTTGGGCAGCCTGAATACCGCAGTAATTGTAGGGAACATATACGGCACGGACATAAGAAGCCATGGAAGCAAAAGCGCCGGACTTACCAATACGCTGAGGGTACTTGGGAAATCTGCTGCGGTGTTAGTTCTTGCGGGAGATATATTAAAAGGGATCATTGCCTGTATGATAGGCTTGTACATTGGCGTTTACTTTTATTCGGGAGAGGCTAGAGAATGCGTAAGCCTTTTAGCGGCAGGCGCAGGAGCGGTTATTGGGCATAACTGGCCGGTATATTTTGGCTTTAAAGGGGGCAAGGGAGCACTTACAGCAGTGGCTGTGCTGTTCATGGTTGACTGGGTGATGGCCCTTTTATGCCTTGGCTTTTTTGTGATAATAGTAGCTTTGACCCGTTATGTTTCTTTAGGCACAATATGTGCAACAGTGCTTTTTGCGGTTATTTCATTTATTCCTGTTTTTGGGAATACCTTGTATTTTTATATATTTGCGTGCCTAATGGCGCTTATGGTTGTTTTCAGGCATACGGCAAATATACAAAGGCTGCTCTCAGGAACAGAAAATAAGCTTCTTTTTTGATGTTTTTACCGTGTTGAGCGTGTTGATGATTGGTGCTATGCGCCATGGTGGTTTTCTTTCTTGGGACGACGATCTGGATATAGCGTTTAATGAGGCCTGAATAAAAAATTCAGGGTTGCTTACAAGCGGGATAGGGGACTCCAGAAGTTTTTCATTCAATGTATCTTTGCGGAGGGAGAGTACCCGAGGCAATAGCCATTTTTACAAAAAAAAGTAAATAAGCTAGCGTCACGGGTAATTGATTATTCATAGTGAGGGGATGAAGGGGCAAGGTAGTCTATCAATTCAACAATCCCCCAAAACATGACGAATGTTATCAGTACATAAATCCATTTTTTACGAAGCGAATGGGAGTTTACGATAAAACCCCAACTAACGAGGAGAACTGTAATCAAAATGATTGATACGATATCGATCATGCGGAATCCACTCCTTCACGCTCCTTTCCGTATGGAATGGTAGACATGATGACAGGTTTTCAAAAAAAGAAAGAGCGGACACCTGTAAGTAAGGTGCCAGCCCAGATAGAACCCCCACATTTTGTCGGGGTTTTCTTCAGTCCAAAGGGCACATGAAGCCCCCCTCATAAGAGTCCTGTAAGTTCTTAATTCATAATCACACACCATGGAACCATCGCACACGATGGACGAACTTCCGCTGGCTTGGCAGCAAGCGCAGCACTCGATACAGACAGAACCAGCATGACAGAAAAAACAATCGCAGCGATCTTCTTCATCATTCCACACCCCAAATTTGTAATTTTATGTTAATTTTATCCCAAGTTACATCTGGTTTCAACCGTAAAAGGTAATAATTTCCTCGTTTTCATCCGCCAATCGTTTGAAGTAAATAATTTCCGGATCACCTTCATCCAGGTTCTCAATAATACCTGTTTTTAAATAACCGAGCCGATCACATAGGTTGTGCATGGGAAGATTGGACTGGTTGGTTGAGGTAAATAATTTCGATGTAGGGCATAGCTTCTCGAGATGTTTGATAAGAGCTGTTGCAATCCCTTTTTGGCGGTAAGCAGGGTCCACGATAACGAGAGAAATAAACCAATACCCAAAAAAGTTCGTATCAAAAGTCAGAAAACCGGATATCGAAGCGTTTTGTTCAGCAACGAGACAGCGATGATGATCAATCATTTCCGATAAATATCCAGATCTGCTCGAAGAATGGATGACCTTCTCATCCATCCGTAATATTTCAATGGTGTCATTTATATTTGCATATCTCGTGATCATTTGTATCACCCTAATTTTTCGAATTTGCCAGCCAGAGTAAACCAAAATAACAAATAGTGGGAAAGAAATCAAGTCGGACTGAAGTAAATGCCAAAAAACCCTCCAAACAGAGGGTTTTAGTGAAAATCAACATCAATCCTTTTTTTAGAGCTTGGTTGAATCTTTGGCATACAAGCAAATAGAGAGAACGAGCAAGCCGAGCAATGTTGAGAGTTGAAAGAAAGAAATCCCTGTAAGGAATGCAAATATCCCGATTATCATAACGATAACGAAAATAAATTTGAACCAGAATGGTTGATTTTTCATTAGATGCACAACCTTCTTTTTGGTAAATTTTACCATACAAATGAACGGTTGTAACATATTCAAACGCACTATGTAATTGGGGCATTGTTTCTTTGCCAATGCGAGTCATTACGAATTTTGATGAAACATTTGTTCAACTTTTTGCGTTATACTTATATAAAAATCGACACAGAGGAGAGTACAGCATGTTTCATATATCGAAAAAGGTAATAATTGGAGGAGTGGCGGGAGCATTGTTGTTTACCGGGGGAATGCTCGCCGGAAGCAATAGCGCCATCGCCAAAAAGGGAACGCAATCCATTAAGGCTAACTTTGCGAATATCAAGCTCATGATCAACGGGAAGGAAATTCAGACCAAAGCGGAGCCCTTCACTTACAACGGCAACGTGTATGTGCCTGCTGCCACTATCGCGAACATGTTTGGTATTGGTCAAAAGTGGGATAATAGCGTTCCTGCGGTTCGTTTCGAAGGCCCTGACCGGGTGACTAGCGACCCGATCTTTGGAGGAATGCAGGGACAGCAGACGTACCCCTTCCCCTTGGACTATGTGTACGCATTGCGTCCAGGTTTTGAAAAAGTCGTTAACATCGTAAATAATAAAGAACTTGTTATTCCGAAGATGGAGAGTACCGGAAAGTTAAGTGAGATTTCTCGTATGGTCCACGGAAACATGTTCTATATGCTGGAAACCAATTCCCAAGGGTCATTTATCAACGGGTATGAGATCGACAAGGTAAATACTGGTATTACGAAACTGTTTTCCCGCCAGATCGAGCCTGTTAAAGGAAAGCTTACTTTCAATGAATCAACGAGGGAATTTACCGAGAAAATTCACGAATATGTTGACGGGAAGCTTAAACTCGTCGGGGTTAAGGTGTATCTCATCAATTGGGATAACATGATCACCAAAACAGATGAATTGCTTATGAAATAATATAGAACCTTACTGGCACGAATGATCGGCCAGCAGGCCGCAGTTCAACATACGTACGGAAAAGCCAGCCTAGAAGGTAAAGCGACGTCTCAAGCTCGGAGGCCGCCATTCACCAGGGCTGGCTTTTTGTATTTTTTCGAGGTGGCAACAAGACGCAACAGGGAGGATCAACGTGTCGGTGCCGTCAACCCACGCAAGCCCAAACATCGCTACCAAGAAGCGAGGCAAGACGAATTCATGGGTAGGGTACCTGCGGGAATCAAAGTCCGATAATGCCGCGATATCGATGCCCGTCAAAGGCCCGAGCCAAGCGCTCATACAGAAGGAGGAGGGGAGAAGTCGAGAGATGCGATCCGATTGCGGACAATGATTGCAACGATCAATGAACCGATTACAGCTTTGAGCGGTTCCGGGGCTGCAGCACTGATAAGGAGCAGGAAATCCAGCCGTTGGATGCATCTTACTCAGAACAAAAGGCTGTACTGGCTCCAACGGAGGAAGATATGCCCGCTGCTCTCTTGGACATAAACAAATTGGTACAATCAATCCGAGGGCTTCCTGATCAAGCGGGCGGAGTAGAGGAACTGCTCGGAAAACCGCTCAAAACAGAGCAAGGTGAATGGACGTTATATGGTTCGGGAGCAAAGACCCCGTTTATCAGGCATTATTATGAACATGCCGTAGGAACGGTATCTGTTATGTACATTGACGGCAATATTGCCCATATAAACGTAGAATTTGTGGAACCATTGCATGATTCGGGTGACGAGATGAAAGCGTTGGAACTGATAGGGATCGTGAAAGACGATTTCCTTAAGAAAATTGCGGAAGAATCGAATTATACACGCTTTATTTTGAGGGATTTCTATTACGCGGACGTGATTCATGGAAAACCGGATAAGCCAGCTTTCATTCTCGGGATAAAGGTTGTGACAGATGAAACGTATGAATAGCCGAAGGCATTGAACCGAAATAGTGAGCAGGGCACCCTTACCAAAGAAACCTCACCCAAACAGGTGAGGTTTTTTCTGTTGAAGCATTTGCAATACGGTTATGCATTTCAAAAACTACTCCATGAATTGAAGGATGATCTTCCCGATATTGCGGTTCTCTTCCATATACACATGAGCTTTATCTACCATTTCAATCGGAAATACGGTGTCGATGACAGGATGTACTTCTTTTCTTTCCAGATATGCCCCAACATTTTCCATGAATTCTTTCGTTAAAAGAGCTTTGTATTCATCGCTTCTTGGCGTCAGCAATGTCCCTGTCAATTGGACGCATTTCGCCATCAAGGAAAACAAATGTACGCTTTCCACTTCACTTCCGCCTAAAATGCCGATGAGGACCCAGCGCCCTTCCTTTTTTATACTCGCCAGGTTTTTCTCCCAATACGCAGCGCCAATAAAGTCCAGAATCAAATCGGCACCGCGCCCGTTTGTAGACTTCAGAACCTCTTCTTCAAATGCCTGCTCTTTGTAATTGATCGTGACGTCGGCTCCCAACTCCCGGCAGAAATCCAGTTTTCTCTGGGAACCGGCAGTCACGATTACTTTTGCGTTACACAGTTTTTTTGCCAACTGAATGGCGGCTGTCCCAACTCCGCTGGCACCAGCATGGATTAAGACGGTTTCATTTTTTTGCAGCTTGCCGATCCAAAATAACGTTTGATAGGCAGTGAGGAACACTTCGGGAATGGATGCCGCTTCTTCAAACGATAAAGACTCGGGGATTTTCATTGCCCGATCGGCTGGCATGATGGCAAACTCGGCATAGCCGCCGCCATTGACCAATCCCATCACTCTGTCACCTGCGGAAAGGGAGCTGTATCCGTTCGTTTCTACAACTGTACCGGCTATTTCAACACCTAAAACAGGGTTTGCGGCATACCCTGCCTTTCCTTCGCGTGTAATGATATCGGTTCGATTTACTGCCGCTGCATGTACGCGTACAAGCAATTCTCCTTGCTTTGGTTCGGGGATTGGCAAATTGGCAATCTCAAGTTGATCGGGACCGCCTGGCTTTTTGACGATAACTGCTTTCATCATGAACCACTTCCTATAACGTATATGGTGATGAAGGTACATACCTTGTGGATGCAAAAACAAAAATGGAAAGCGAAGGCAACCATCTCTTTCATATGGAACAACTTTCCTGGTTCTTACCATAACATATTTGCCTGGAAATGAAAGCTATGGTCTTCTTACTGTTTCCCAAAAGTCTTGCACAGACTCGTCACGGCGTATAAACCAGTGACAGGCATGCAGATGGGGTCAGCTTTTTGCAATTGGAGACAATAAGGCGAGGGGAGGTGAAGGAAATGTCTCTAGGCAATGAAGACAAAAGTCAGCAGCAGGAGATGGGACATGACGGTAGCAATATGCATGGCTATTCCCTGACAAAAAAGGAGCATAGTCTGGCTGAAAACGCAGGCAAAGGAACTGTAGAGCCCGAAAAACAGGGTGAAAAGGTAAATGAATTAGCCTAGCGTGCTGCTAAGTTAACACATGAATAGCGAAAAACAAAAACAGGCCCTCCGGCGGTGAGTTTATGGCTGTGACCAAGGAGGGTCCTTTGCTTTGAACGGCATAAAAAACACCTTCACAGCATTAGGTGAAGGCGCGAATCATGTTGCAGAGTTAGAGATCTACTTTTGTTATTCCCCTAGCTGCTGGCGTTGCTTCATCTTCGTCTGGTGTCGGGAACATCTGGTATTGATGACGCCTGACGATTTCACTTTCATCCAGGGTAGAGGTTACGGTGTTTGTTTCAGTTTGGTTTGCTTCCTGTTTGCCTTTTTCAACGCGGTCTGCCATCCAAGTCACCCCCTCAAAAAGCTAGTCTCTTCAGGAAGTTTGGACGTTATACAGGGACACTTGAGTGTCATGGAAAGGGGGCCCATTTCTATCCCGCATACATATCAGAGAGATGCATACTAAAAAACGCGCCCGAGAGAGCGCGCAGACATTAGAAATGGTGATGATTGTTGTACATCTGACTTAGTGTCTGGTGAGCGATTGAATCGTCCATTGAGTGCTTTTGAGCGTATTCATCCCGCTTTTTCATACTAATTGATCCGCTTAGACACCATGCTAAACCAACCAAAACAAGTAATCCGCCGAAAACATACAGCACTGGCATCACCCCTTAATCAGGTTACTTTTAGTTTAGCAAATATTACCACATAAGTCATTACCCAATCAAATTCGACGATCAAGGTGCAAATCCATAAAACAGCAAGATAAAAATGAAATTCAAAACAAAACCGGCTCCAATCGCAAGCGGAATATATAAGAGGCTCAGAAGTACGCCGAGAAACAGGGGAAGCTCTTTACTTTTCGCAAAGCGGATCAGTCCAACAAATCCAGCTACCAACAGCGGGACGATATACAAAAAGGCGAACAGGCTGACCCATTCGATTAATGTGTGAAAAGCTTCTTGCGGAACAGGACCCTGTTTCATATGATAGGCCTCGATGATATACAACCTTCCGAACCAAAAGACAGCCGAAAGAACGATATAGTAATAAACGAATAGTCTTGATTGACGCATATCTGTTCACTCCGATTCGGGATGCTTTCTATAAACATTAAACCGAAGAGAACATGAATGAAAAAAGTACCAACTTTTTTTGGTACCTTTGCTTGACGTCCACTTGATGTCATTACTGCTCTTTTTATATACAAAAAAACAACAGGCTGTCATAAGCCTGCTGCCAGGAACTGAACTTTTTCATCATTTTACTTTGGCAAACACACAGGTATCCCTCAATTCCTTTCCGTCTACAGAAAGCAAGTCGTTGCGTAAAATCCCTTCCAGTACAAATCCTAATCTTTCCGGAATGGCACGACTTTTCACGTTCTGGGGATCACACCGAATTTCCACACGCCGTGCTTTTAATTCCTCAAAGGCAAAGGCGGTAATTCCTTGGACAGCTTCTGTCATGTATCCGTTTCCGCTAAAGCGGGTGTCGATCCAGTAGCCGATCTCAAACTTGGGGATGGCCCAATTGATGCGATGGAGTCCAGATGAGGCGATAAAATCGCCGGACTCTTTATGAAATACCAGAAGTCGCAAGTCCTCCCGTTTCAAAAAATCCAAATGAGATTTACGGATGCTGATTTCTACATCCTGTTCTGTCTGTTCATGATGGGCGAAAGGCATCACAGGCTTTAGCTCTTCGAGAGAAGCGGTGATCGCTTGGAAAACAGCTTTGCCGTCTCCTGGTTTTGGCATTCGGATTAACAGCCGATCCGTGCAAAATTCACTCGGGAAATCAAGCAGCAGTGGATTCATTTTCATTTCTCTCCCATTCCATTTCTCATTGTAGTGTAGGTGCCTGACTTTTCAGACGCGATCAAGCGGTCGGTACGGTTCCGGCGGGAGCTCTACGCAGATTGGATCGCCAGGCTTAACTTCTCCGTCCGCCAGCACGATTCCCATGATTCCCGCCTTGCGGATCAGGTTGCCATGCTCGTCGTGATCCAAAAGTGCTGCCATCAGACCTGGCAGGAAGCGGTCCAACTGAGCACAAGGATTGCGTAATCCGGTAATCTCTACAAGCGCCGTTTCGCCCAGCCGGAGCCTGGTACCTACTGGCAGCCCAAGCAGGTTAATGCCGCGTGTTGTGATATTCTCTCCCAACTGCCCGGCAGAGACAGTAAACCCGGCCCCCTTTAATTCATCAAATGCTGACCGCTACTACCTCCGTTGTCTGTTTCATTCTATACGACACCTCCTGTTGTCATTGTAACCGGAAGAAGCTGGGAGAGCGAGTCATTTGCCGCACATCATACACAGAACTTTATGGAGGGGAACAAAAAAGCCAAAAGATCAGGGGTTCGTTTGTTCACCCGGATCTTTTGGCCAAATGGCTGTTGATTCACTGCCGAAATAATACTGTGTCTGAAGCGAAGCTTACGTACCTTGTCTTTCCTGCTCGTCGACTCTTCCCAGAAAGCGGTGGTAAAAAAACTCGGCAACACCAAGCACTACTACCGTAAAAAGCATTTCACCAAAACTGAAGTTCCAATTCATGAAGGCGGAAACAGCCCATAAGTAGACAGCTGCCAGGATTGCATCGGAAACAGTTGCGATCAGGTTATTCGAAGCGCGCAAGATAAGCTGGTCGCCGATCAGGTAGGCGATGATCGATAAACCTACCGATGTGACAATGCTGGCCCATATGGTTGCTTCCGTAAACCAGTAAATAAAAGGGACCAAGATGATACCATTTATTACCAGCTTGACTATAAAGCGATACAATGCCATCCACTCCATTCAAAATATCATTGGGAATATTATTTCTTTCTGGCGGCAGTGTTATTCGTCCATCAAGGAAGAATTATCAATGAAAAACCCCCATGCTTTGAGGGGACGAAAAGGGGAGGGCAGAGGCAGGGCTGCGGTCAAGCTTTTGGCATCCATAGGCTATCTGTTTGGGTCGCAGAAGCTATTTTGATAATACAAGTACATCATCATTGCTTTTCTGCCCGCTGCGGTGTCCGCATTCCTTTTGTGTTTTAGACATTTCAGCATTTTTTGGTCACAGCTGCAGGCAAAATATCCTCGTTTCTTGTAGCACAAGTCATGCTTCCTGCAGCAGGCATCCACGTCATCAATCGGCGGTTCAGGGCCACTGCATCCGGGGCCGCACCAGTTTCCGTAAAAACAAGGAAACTTTCTTGATTTCCTGTCCCTGTACATTCCCATACGGATTCACCACGTTTGCGTGTTTTTTATCATCATATGGGGGAAACGGCTGGTTGATTGGATGCATCGCGAGGAAGAAGCGGAGCGGACTACTCGTCTTGAACTGCAAGTTCGTCATATGGCCAAAGAGCGGCCATTCATACGCAATGCTTCAAAGGCAGAATCTCTAGACACAGACGGAGAAAGCAGGGGGCGGCGGCGAGTAATGTGCGATGATTCATGTGCGCTCTATATATTCTGCCTGATAGGAATTGGCCCCTGCGTGAACGGAAAGCAATGTGTCGGCGTAGCCAACCAGACGATTGACCAATTCTTCGGATATTTGGTAGACCAGAGGATGGAGCTCCGGCTGATGGAGTGACGGATCATCGTAAATGATGGTTGTGTTTATAAAGACATCCCTGTTACCGTACAGATCGTAGTGGATGATCACTTTGCCTGCGGCACCTTCCGTCAACGGGTCTTTAAAGCCAGGCAGAAATACATACCACTCTTCCGCTGTTGCAGAGCGAAAGTTTTTCGTAAAAGTGAGACCGTTGATTTCCTCTTCAATTCGTTGTTTGATTTCCGGGGGGATGAGCGGTGTTATTTTTTCCATACCTGTAGGATGATCAACGAGGTACACGGTATATTCACCAAGTCGTGTGATCCTGACAGTACCTGTCATGGCGATCAGGCAGCCGAATTGTCGAACCACAGGACTCAGAGCTGTTATTGCGTGAAAGCGCTACTTATTCCTCCAGCTTATTTGAGGGTGTTTTGGTACAAAAAGTAAAAAGCAGTCTTGGCGATTTCGTTTGAAAACCCATGTCAGAGTCGAAAGTCACAATGATGTTCCGCTTGATAGAAGAAATGCTCTATGCAAATTTTTTTCACTGTAGTTATATCTTCCTGATTTCTTTTGCAAACGCAACCTTGGACAAGTATATGGCTGTCAAAAAGGGTACCTCTTTTATTCACGTCTATCTCTCTTTTGCCGTCAGGTTTCTCAGCGAGAACTGGCGGCTATTTGTTTGCCCGTGATCAGGAAAACCGCCGAGCTAT
Organism: Brevibacillus sp. FSL K6-6036; assembly: GCF_037964015.1. Lineage (NCBI taxonomy): Bacteria > Bacillati > Bacillota > Bacilli > Caryophanales > Paenibacillaceae > Brevibacillus > Brevibacillus sp. FSL K6-6036. Next base: position 2,724,628 of record NZ_CP150173.1, on the reverse strand, counting down.
TGTATCGAGAGCCGCAAACCAAACATTCGACGAATAGTGAGTAGGGTGAAATTTTTGAAACTTATGAAATCTGTTGTCGTATTACATAGCATAAAGCCAGTCATAAAGGAGATGCGAATGGAAAATCAGAAAGTGACACAGCTCAATCCCAAATTGGGCGCCCCTAAGACGATTGTGACCATCATTGTCGCTCTCATTATCGGTTTCCTCATTTTTCAATCGGTAACGATAATCCAGGCGGGGCATCGTGGCGTTGTATTGCAGTTGGGAGCCGTTCAACCGCAAGTTTTTGACGAGGGTCTTCATTTCCGTATTCCCTTTATTCAAACGGTCATTCCGATGGAGGTACGGGTCCAAAAATCAGAGACCAGTCAAACTTCGGCCTCCCGGGATTTGCAGACCGTGGCAACAACCATCGCTGTCAACCATCATCTGGATGGCAATAATGTCAACAGGCTTTATCAGGAGGTGGGGATGGATTACGCTGCCAGGATAGTCGATCCTGCAATCGCCGAAGCGTTGAAAGCGGTAACAGCACAATATACGGCAGAAGAATTGATCTCCAAGCGCTCTGAAGTAAGTGCAAAAGTAAAAGAAGTGCTGAAGGAGAAGCTTGCTTCTTATTACATCGTCCTGGACGAAATCAACATCCGCGAGTTTAAATTCAGTGAAGAATTTGACCGTGCGATTGAAGCAAAGCAAGTCGCCGAGCAGCAAGCGCTCAAGTCAAAGCTTGATTTGGAACGGATCAAAATCGAGAAGGAGCAGGAAATTACGAAGGCTCAGGCACAGGCCGAAGCGCTCCGCCTGCAAAAACAGGAAGTTACACCTGAGTTGATTCAATTGAGGCAAATCGAAGCCCAACTGGAAGCGATTCGCCGCTGGGATGGGAAATTGCCAAATGTTACAGGGGGAGCCACTCCTTTTATTAACGTTGACAACAAGTAGTGTCAAAACCAGTGCCCTTTGGCGTAAGAATTGCTGAAGGGCTTTTCTGTCGTTTCGCAATAGGGGGTGGATTACTGCGGATAAGCCGTTCCATCCCCGCGAAAAAGCTTTCGCACCATCTCATAGAGCCTTCCAGACATATGGGGAAAAACGATTGCGTACTGATCTGCACCATTTCGCAAAAGAGCAACCGGTACCTCGACGAAATACGGGATTTTCATCAGATCGAGAATTTTTTTGTATTCTTCCAGTTGATTGTGATCCACCGTGTAATAAAAGGCTTTGTCCATAGCTATCACGCTCCTCTTCTTCATATTACCAAAGATGCGGTTTTGATAAAAACATCAGTTTCTTGCATCTATGTAACCAAAAAGCCCTTCTTGCACCAAGAAGAGCAATTTTAGCCGCAGGAGAGTAGGCCGTGCCCCTGTTATAAAGCATCATCTGGATCAACGGATTGGGCCGTCAGAGGAAAATCATCCGGGACAGAATCGATGTCTTCCGCGAGAGAATCTTCCGACTGAGCATCAACGCCTTCCGCGAGAGAATCTTCCGACTGAGCATCAATGCCTTCCGGGATAGAAGCAAAATCTTCTGACCGAGCATCAATGCCTTCCGGGATAGAAGCAAAATCTTCTGACCGAGCATCAATGCCTTCCGGGATAGAAGCAAAATCTTCTGACCGAGCATCAAATCCTTCCGGAAGAGAGCCAAAATACGATTCAGTGCTCGCCGTGAGGTCATTTGTGACGAGAAGCCCATCAGTTGACAAGTCGTTCGTTGCAACCGGTTGATTCTTCTTATGGACCGCTCGTTTACGCCTGTCGTAGGTTATCGAATGGTTATTGTCATCGTCCTCGACGTGGTCACCGTCTCCGGCATCATCCTCAACCTCATCCGTCTTTTCAGGTTCAGTATCCTGCTCCTCATCCGGTTCAAATTGTGAATGGTCGTCACCTTCTTCAACCTGTGAGTCCATTTCGAACGCTGATTCAACCTCCGATCCTGCTGTTTCCTGTTCAAAGTCTTCTTCCAGTAGAGAATCCTCCCTTACACGATCTTTTTCCTTTAGAAGATCATTGTCGCTTCGCATGGCGATCTTTCTTTTCTTTGGCCGCACTTCAACCGACACGTTTGCTTTGCTTTTGGCCAATCTGCGCAAATAGGCACAAGTCCTGCTTATTTTTGCTTTGTTTGAACCTATTACGAGAATGGTCGTGCCGGGCAAGAGCCTCTTTTTTAAAGCGCGGTGCAGCTTTATCCTGCTTGTAAAGTGGCGTGCGCGTTTTTGGGGAAAACCGGAGCGAGTGGCTGCCCGGGAGATGCACCTGGCGTACGGACCGAGCGTGTAGAGGTAATCCACTTTCTTCATTGCCACATATCGGCCGATCCGTGCATATTCTTTTCGTGTGTATTTTCCCTGCATAGTGCCGAATACCGCGATGTTGGTTCCTTTTTCATTCTGGACCAGAATGTCGAGAGCGGCTTTTACAGCCGAAGGGCGTGCGATGGAGGTACCCTCTATGACGCGAATATCGTTTTGGACGTGAGATACTCCCGGCCGCCGCTGGGACAAACCGGCCTGGATCTCATGTGGAGCATATCCGGATGTGTGACTGGCTGCGATCGCCTTGAGCGCGTCCACAATGTTTTGGAACCCTTGACGAATATCTCTTTTTGCTAACCTATCCAAAACAACAATAGCTCTGCGGTATTGCGGCTGTTTCTGGCGTGTACGGATACGGGCATTGCTTGTCAGCACGTGTTTGCCTGATGCATAGACTCTCCGGCGTTTCTTGAGAATGGGTGCGGGCATTACTTTGATGGGCGCTTCACCCGTTTTGCCAGTTACAGCGATGATGACGTTTCCGTTTCTGCTCGACTTTTTGACAGCTCCAGACCGGATGGAACGAACCCGAAGCGATTTGACCACTTTTTTCTGCGATGTCCTGCCCTTATCTTTCTGCGGCGAATTGATCTTTGTCGCTGTTCTTTTTGGGAAGCCATTTTTTTTCGATCGTTCTTGTCTCAATCTGTTTAGTTTCCCTCCCTACAAACAATGTGGGCAGCGCTGACATATACTATGTCTGGATGAGACAGCCCGTATAGACGAAAAGCTTTCAAATATTTGCCGAGGATAGACGGGTCAAGTTCTTTTTTTCGTAAAAAAAGAGCCAATCCCGGTTGGGTGGCTCCAAATGAAAATGTAGTAGCTAACGTAAAAACGATTCACGAGTATGAAAGCGATCTTGCACGACTATTTGGCCGGATTGTTGAAGAGGCTCAGTATCTTCTATCTCTGTCTCGACGACGGCGGCAGCATTCAGGTGGACACCAACGACAGTGATCGGGGCAATATCTGCGTCTGGATGGGGGACGATATTGATCCCGTTGAGTTGGCCATTGCGGACTTTGTGGTGACCAATACGGGCTCTGTGAGGACCATTGCGGACTTTGTGGTGACCATTGAGAACTTTGACCTGACCCTCGCCAAGGATAAGAATACATGAACTTCATCCTCTCCATTTTTTCTTGGATTACCATACCTGTATATTCTCGTTCACGTAATTGTGGATAGACAGGTGACCTGAAGGCAGGGGAAACAGGCTGAAATCCATCGGCTTATCGCCTGCGGGCGGGGGAAAGAGAGGGAAATGTTTCATTGTCAAGTGAATCATTGCGGTTATTTCTGGTTTATGTAACAGAGCAGATATGATGAAAAGAAAAGGCCGTACATCATGACTGCAATGCTTGTCCTTTCTTACGAGTGGATCAGCTGCTGCTTCGCTTTCGGAAGACCTTTGAAAACCAAATGATAGGAAAGGTCAATTTGGCTCAACAGTTCTTGCTCCGGGACGGTGCCATCCACTTCAACTGTATTCCAGTGACGTTTATTGAGATGGTATCCCGGTTTGATTGCTTGATACTGGAAACGCAAAGTCTCGGCAAGATCCGGTTCGCACTTTAAGCTTATCTGCAGTCCGTTTTCTCCAGTTGCAAGCAAGGCAAACATTTTTCCCCCGACCTTCATGACGTGTATATCCTCACCAAACGGAAAATCCTCTGCTGCTCCTTTTTTGTCAAGACAGTATTGTCTCAGCTCCAGCATATTCATAGGGATCCCTCAGCTTTCGAGAAAATGGGTAAACAAGGTGATACTCTGTTCATGATAGTTGGAACATGCTGGCATTGGCAACAGAATCCCGGATATTTTGACCAGAAGCGGCACATAGTAACAGAGTGCAATCGTTTGAAATCGGGCGAAGCCCAGCGCTTCGTAGCCTACATAGAAGAGGAGAATGGGAATGCCCAAGGATGAACGTAATGACCAACAGCCGCAAATCAATCTGTTGATCACCAAGCAAAACATGGATACTCCATATATTACCGAGCAGGAAGTTGATTCCGATGTAAATGAAGACCCGAAGAGGGAGTACATGTTGGATGAATCAGCGGAGGCGTTTATCCGGCAGCATGTGGAGTCATCTGAGGATGAGTAAAGTGGCGGGAGGGGGAAGTGCGTCTATGCACACGAACGTGCCCCTCCCCGATTTACCATCAGTCTTCTCGCAATGCATGCAGTATTTCACTTCGATCACTCCATTATCAGAATGATGGGGGAAATACAAGAAATCAACCAAGCGAGTTTTTTTGAACGAAATGCTCTACACGATCAAGCCAGTCGCCGCAAAGCGTTTGAACCAATTGCCGCTTTTCAATCTCCAGCATATGACCAACGCTGTCAAGAATCGAAAAAGTGGCATGCGGAAAATGTTCGAGCATTGACCAATGATCGCTGTAGCCGCAAATGGCATCCTGCCGTCCGAGAAGAAACAAGGTAGGAGCGGTGAAGAGACTCGTGCTGTCTAAGGGATCAAGTGAGAAAAAATAGCCTTTGGTACGCCATTCGGATGTGAGAAAGTCTCGGTCTGCCAGCAGACGGCCCGGCTGCACCTCTTCCAGGAATCGAGTGAGATTCTCCCTGGTTTGGACAACCATCAGCGTTTCGAATGCTGTTCGTATATCCGGATGGAGATCATGGAGCATCTCCTCATCTTGTCGTAGAATTGTCTTGTCAGGCAGGGTGCGTTTCTGTAAGTGAAGAGCGGGTGCGAGGAGGAAAAAACCGTCCAGAAGCTCTTTTCTTTTTGCATAAATGCCTTGGGCGATATAACCGCCGTAGGACTTGCCTGCCAGGGTAAAACGCTTCTCGGGTATGAAGTCGTCCAAAAAGCCCAGAATGACATGGAGAATATCCTCTGAGGTCGTTACCCATTCTTTTACATGGCTGTGTCCGTGCGCCGGCAGATCGATATAGATGCGCTGCCAGCCTGGCCGATTGGCAAAAAGGGGCTCCATCCATGCCTGCATGGCCCGGTGGTCTGTTCCGAGAGCATGCAAGACGACAAGCGGTTTTCCTTCCCCGTAGCTAGCGTAAGAGATGGTATCCTTCCAGTTGGAGGCCACAGTTCATCACCTGATCCCATGTTTCGTTTGATTACCGGATTCCGGTATAAAAGCGGAGTTGGATAGCTGCTGTCGATTCAAAGAAGCAGGTTTTCGTATTTGAAATCATGTTTTTCCGTGCGCCGTTTTCGGTAGCGGACGAACGATTCTTCAAACAATTGAGTACCTACAAGAACAGGAAGTATATCCCCCCGCTGATCGCCAACAGGACGAGGAAAAACAACAAGCGTTCTCTTTTCTTCGATGCACATGGCGTAAAGAAAAATTCCGCAAATGTCCAAACCAATAGCAAGGCCCCCAGAAAGAGCTTCCCAATCACTTCTCATACCTCCGTTCTAAAAGCCCGTTGACAGCAATCTTTTGGACCTCTACGATTCATAGAAAAGACTGCTCCAAACTTCGCAAAATCGCAGTTTGCCTATTTCGGAAATCTGTGGAATCGTCGGACGGATAGTGCTTGTTTTGTATGCAGTACATCAAGGCTTCCTGAAAAACTGAGTGTCATACACAAGAAGGGAATTGAAAGGTGATTGAAGATTCTCCCCAAAACGTGTAGGCTAAGCTCATCTTGTTAAACGGTCAAGGCTGGGGGCAGAGGCGAGTCAAGATGATCGAAGCGCTTTTGATCGTTTTCCTTTCATGGGAGTCTCACGTAATCAGAAAGGCGATGAGGAGAAGCAGGCTGCCTGTCAAGAGAATGCCAAAGACAATATAGCCAAACCATTTAAGCGGCTTCGGCATGCTTTCCATGTCGATAGGTTTCGAAGGTGTTCCGACAATGTTTCGGTAGTGGTCGACAACGCTGTTGAAGGACTCATTTTCCCGTTGAGGAGGATCATCGGCTGGTCGTTTTTCATTCTTCAAATGAAAACACCTCCTTGTGGTTCATTTTACCACAAAACAGGATCGGACATGGTAGCCCCTCGTTGGCGGTTGTCGAATGAACCAAAAAAAGCGTACTCGTGAAAGGAGAAGAAGATGGCATGGACAAGCATAAACAGGTGGAAACGCCAGCGGGACTTGCGCTTTTGGAGCGTCTACGAACGATTTGCACGCAATTTCCCGAGTTGCAGGAAAAAGTAGACTTCTTTGGACATACAACCTTCCGTGTGGGAGACAAGCCTTTTGTCATGCTCGGTGAGCGCGGGCTAGAGGCTTCTTTTTCGCTCAAGACAACTCCCCATACACAGGAGCTGCTGCTGCATAAGGGCGGCTACACCAAGACACCGTATATCGGGCAGCACGGATGGGTATCGGTAAGCGGATCTACCACTCCAGACTGGGAGGAAATCGAAGGCTTGATCCAAGAAGGCTACCTGCGGACCGCGCCGAAGCGTCTGGCGAAGCTTTACCGAGAACAGCAGGGACAACGCAGATGACACAAAAAAGGGACTACACAGAAGCCCCTGGCTGCGACGGCTTCCGGTCCCTTTTGCTCTGAGCATAAAACGGCAGGTAAAGCAGAAAAAAGAGCAAGGCAGCCACACCTTCAAGCGAAAGGATATACCAGGGATAGGGACCGAGGTAATCCAGGAGGCTCGGATTGGCAGGCTTTTGCGAGACGAACATGTAATTGCCTCCGGTCACGCTGTTAGCAAGCAGTACGATGGGCAAAAGGAGATTCAAAACACCGAGAGCCTTCCAATAAGAGCGAATGGTGGGACGATAATCCGCCACCCACGTCATGTACAGGCAAGCAAGTATGATGGCTGCGTGAGCCAGAAAAAAGTGAAAAAAACGAAAATGTGGAAACGGGTAGAACAGCTCAGGCGTCAGCATCGCCTGAAGGGCTCCTCCGAGACCGAGGAAATAGGTGAACTCATAAATCCGGTAGCTCCGGAACATCAGCATCGCGATGGAAAACAACAAGGAAATGCTGCAGAGCTGCAAAGGCAGCGTATAAGCGGCAGACCAACTCCCTGTATAGACGTGCCACAGCTGAAAGGTTACTTCGGTGAAGAGCAGCAGCCCTGCCAGAGAATACCGGACCCGTTTTTCTGTATCAGATGTCCGCAATCGATCGCGAAGCAAATAGAGAGCAAGTACGGAAAGCACGAATAGAGCAAGTGCAACAAGGTGGGAGACCGAAAACAGCATAAAGGGCTCGCCTTGAATCGTATAGGACAAGAGATCGGACATGATGGATTTTCCCCCAAGCGAATCTGTTAGATAGGCTGCTTGCATGCTTTCGAGCAAATCAGCGAATAGAAGTATTATAGAAAGTTTTTCCTCTGTTTCCAATAGTAGATCATACGAAATGCTCAAATGGGAAGTGTGAAAAGCAGTAAAACAAACACTGCCTTGGCAAGCGGAAAAAAGATTGGCAGAATAGATACGAGAAAAAAGAAACGCCACATGTACACACCGGGAGGCTCAATGAAAACCGCTCTGTATCATATCGCGTATCAAATCGGAATGCATCCGGCCGAGATGGCCAAGCTGGTACGGGAAGGAGAAATAACGGGAGAAGTTCCCGGGAACAACCCGCAAGCCAGGGATGCATGGGTTGATCTGCATTCATTGCGAAATTATATTCAATGGCGACATGATCAAAACAGGCTCGATGAGATGGCCTATCTAAAGGCAATTCGTCACATTGACAAGGCGCTTCGGGGCTGATGGCCGACGGGGGGCCTTCTGGCGCTTGCGTATACAGAAGGTTCCCATAGAGAATCGTCGGGACACGCTGCCTATCGTGCAAACAGAAAGGGGAATATGCAAGTGGATATCATCTATTGTCTGGTACCTAAATCCTATTGGGAAACATGGGAGGGAAAGGAGACATACCTCCCGCGTGATTATGAGCAGGAAGGCTTTATCCATGCGACCAAGAGTGAGGAGCTCCTGGGTAAAGTCGCCAATCGCGTATACAAGGATTTTACGGATAAGCTGTACGTATTGGTCATACAGGAGCAAAAGATTGCCTCGCCGGTCAAGTATGAACAAGCGAAGGACGGTCTGTTGTATCCGCATATATACGGCCCTCTGAACAAGGACGCGATCCTGGAAATTCGCGAAATGAAAAGGACAGACGGGAACTGGGGAGTAGCGGGGGTGGTTGGATAAGTGTTTCGGCAGATGCTGCGGTGAAGCCGTTGATGACTGTTTCGGAATCCGGCATGGACGCTGGACCGAGGCCCGCTGAATAGTCAGGAGACTGCATGGAAAGGGACACATGTATCTGTACATAAAGTGTCCCGTCCGGGCGCAAAATGGTAAGGACATGGAATCATACCTGCAAAGGAGTGTGCCGTATGGCCAAACCAGACAACCGCTCGGATAATGTTGAAAAGCTGCAAGAAATGATTCAAAACAGCATGGAGAACATGCGCGAGACACGCGATTATCTCAACGCGCACGGCGATGAGATTTCCGCGGAGGAAAAAGCGAACCTGCAGCAAAAAAACGAACGCAGGGAAGAGAGCATTGAAGACTTCCGCTCCGAAATAAAAGACGAGGCTTCGCAAATGGAATAAAAAACTTGCGCCTGCCGGACACTTCGGCAGGCGTTTTCGCGCAAGAATACATGAATTGTTTTGTGAAACATGATAATCTGTAGAGGAACAAATTCACAGTGAGGAGAACGACCATGAAAAGACCAGAAGATACACGTGTCGTCGTCGGCATGTCTGGAGGGGTCGATTCTTCCGTGACAGCATACCTGTTAAAGCAACAGGGGTATGATGTGATCGGCATCTTCATGAAAAACTGGGACGATACCGATGAATTCGGCCACTGCACAGCGGAAGAAGACTTTCAGGACGTGCGACGCGTTTGCGACCAGATCGGAATTCCGTACTATACGGTCAATTTCGAAAAAGAGTATATGGAAAAAGTCTTCCAGTATTTTCTCGATGAATACCGCCGCGGGCGGACACCCAATCCGGATGTCATGTGCAACAGGGAAATCAAATTCGGCGAGCTGTTGACCAAGGTTATGGACTTGGGGGCAGATTACATTGCGACCGGGCATTACGCCCAGGTCAAATTCCAGGACGGCGAATACAAGCTGATCCGCGGAAAGGACACCAATAAGGATCAGACGTATTTTCTCAATGCGCTCAATCAGAAGCAGCTTTCCAAAACGATGTTTCCGATCGGCCATATGAGCAAGCCCGAGGTTCGGGAAATCGCCGTGAAGGCTGGCCTTGCGACAGCAAAGAAAAAAGACAGCACCGGTATCTGCTTTATCGGCGAGCGCAACTTCCGGGAATTTCTGCAAAACTACCTGCCGGCAAAGCCAGGCAATATCGAATCGGTTGACGGCGATGTTGTCGGGCGCCATGACGGGTTGATGTACTATACCCTCGGACAACGGCAAGGTCTTGGGATTGGCGGCGGCCATGGCAAGACAGGAGAACCGTGGTTTGTGGTGGATAAAGATTTGGAGCGGAATGTGCTGATCGTTGCAGAAGGGGCAGACCATCCGAGAATGTTCTCGACCAGTCTTGTTTCTACGGATGTGAACTGGATCAGCGATCGGAAGCCGATCTCGACATTCACCTGTACGGCAAAATTCCGTTACAGACAGCCTGATCAGCAGGTTACGGTGCACATCCGCGATGATCATACAGTAGAAGTTGTGTTTGACAAGCCGCAAAAAGCGGTTACTCCCGGACAAGCTGTGGTCTTTTACAACGGAGAAGAATGTTTGGGTGGAGGGACAATCGACAAGGTCACTCCGCTGGACACAGGGAAATAATTGAGGGATTGGGGAATCGGACGTGGAAGCGACAAAGAAATCAAAAGTCATGATCTTGATTTTTTTGGGAGGAGCAGTTTTGCTGGCCTTGCTCGCCTATTTCGGCATGTACTCCCTGGGCAAGGAGCATGTCGCTGTCATCAATGATGTCATCGAGGCAAAAGGCGGAAAGGTGCAGCACATTACGGTCGTTCCCAAGGATGAAAGTCCTTTTACGGAGAGCGGCAAGGGGAATACCATTTACAAAATTGATTTTGAAATAGAGGGAAAGACCCAAACGGCATGGTACCGCTCCGACAATCAATCCTCTATAATAAAAGAGAAAGAAGAGTGGATTTTTCCTGAGTAATGATGAGAGTAGGACGTGATAAGGACCATGTCGAACAGAGAAGACTTGCTTGAATTAGCCCGCCTGATACGCAGACTGGAAGCAGAGACGGAGAATGCGTCTATCTCCATTTTGTCCCACGAAAACAGGGACGAGATCGGGGGGGCCCTCACAGAAGGATTGGGAGGCTCGGCTGCTGTCCAGACAAGCTCTGGGGAATACGCAAATCACCTGGCGATTATCCGAATGGGCGCCAATAAGTATACGATTGCCCAGGATTGGCGAGAGGTGTACATCAGCGAGATCAATTATTGTCCCTGCCGGATACCTCCCGGCTCCCACGGCCTGCTGGTGTACCATATCGACTACCCGGGAGTCATCTACGACGTTTCGCGGATTTTGGCCGATAATCAAATCAACATCTCGAAGCTGAACGTCTCACGGGAACAAAAGGGGAAAAATGCTCTGCTCGTTTCCATAACCGATGAAGAGATCTCCTCGGAAGTAGCAGCGGCGATCGAAACACTGCCGCAGATCGCAAAAGTGTTTTCGCTGAAATAATTGAATGTTGGCCCTGTCGTGGTATGGCAGGGCCTTTGTTTTTCTTAAAATAGCGCCGCGGAAGTTACGACTGCCAACGACCGCCAATGACCGATAAAAGAACCGTCTGGAGATGTGGGTGGTTTTCCCTCCTTTGTGATAAAATGGGTGCAGCAAGGAGGGGTCGGGTTGTTTTTTATAGGAGTAATGGCCGCCTTAATCTGCCTGATTACGGGTGTCGGGCTGCTCGTAAATCATGTTGTCGCGTGGGGAGTCGTTTTCATCGTTGCCGGGATTGGACTGATCGTTTTTCTGCTGGTGGCCTATCCGGCCAAACGCAAAAAGTGTTCGTCCTGGGATTGCGGCTTTGTCGACTGCGGGGCGGGCTCCATACCGGATTGTGACTGTTTGCCGGACTGCGGCTGCGGAGCGGGGACGCCATGAAGGAAGGGTTGTTCGCCAGGATCAGATCCCTGTCCTTTATTCCATGCCATCGGATGCCTTCCCGGTCGCTGGTTGTCAGAGGGAAGCGGCTTCCGCTATGTGCCCGCTGCAGCGCCATATTGACTGGGTATTCAGCATTGCCGCTGTTATTGCTCCTTCCTTTGACAATTCCTTGGTTCGCAGGCGTCCTGCTGCAGGTGCCAATGCTGATCGACGGCTGTACACAGTATTGGAAGTGGCGGGAGAGCAACAATGTTCTGCGAGTGGTCACCGGATTACTCAGTGGAATGGGCCAGTCCGTATTTGTGGCAGGAGTCTCGCGCATCTTGCTGGAGTGGCTGCTGCTGAGGCTGTCCTAACTGGTGGGAAGCTTCTACTCCGACCGCAGATGACAGGCAAGCTGAATCTTTAGTTTATCTTCGGGCTGCTTGAGATCAATGACAAGCAGCTCTTCAATTTTTCTCAGCCGCTGATACAGCGTATTGATATGGATATGGAGCTGCTTGGCCGTGAGATGGGCGGACTGCCCGCAATGGACATAGACGAGCAAGGTTTTCTCAAGATCACTATATTTTTCCTTTTTCTCCCACAATGGTTGAAAGACACTGCGGACAAAAGCTTCCTGGTCCTCCGGCGACTGGTGAATCAGCAGCTGGTTTACGCCCAAATCCCCATAGCGAACGACTCCATGGCGGTTCCGGTTCTGCAAATACCGGACCGCTTTTTTGGCTTCCCCGAAGCTAAGCGGCGGATAGATGCGGCTGAGCTGGCGAATCGTCGTCATCTCCCTCGTGGTGTACACAGGAACATTTCTGTTCGCCATGCTTTTTGCCGAAATCATTTTCCGGATTCAAGGGAAGTTTTGAGCGGTTCGGTCCCCTGGACTCCATTCTCCGCACTTGACATCGCTCTCGCCCAAATTCTAGGATAGTACTACCGAATGAAGAAGAAACGGGGAAGAGCATGTGCAAGAGCTGACAGTAAACGACATCGCGGATTTGGAAGACCCCGGCAAGGGCAATCCGGCAGTGGTTTTCATCTACACCCCTTTTTGCGGAACGTGCAAGCTGGGGGAGAAAATGCTTGAAATTGTCGAGCAGACGATTCCCGGATTGCTGATCTATCGCTTTAACATAAATACCGGGCCCCAGTTTGCGCAAAAGTGGGAGATTGCCAGTGTCCCGGGGCTCCTCATTTTTCGCCACGGACGTATTGTTGAGAAGCATTTCGCCTTTCAATCTGTCGATTTTTTATATCGGACCCTGAAAAGGTTCTTCTAGACATACACCTATTTCCTTCACGTTGAATACATGAAAGAGAGAGACAAAACGTGAAGGAGGAGAAGCATGCAGATCCATGTAGTAGAGCGGGGACAAACCTTGAATGCGATCGCGGAGAGGTATGATTCGACTGCGCAAGCCATTGCCAGTGCCAATCAAATACCCGAGCCGGATCGGCTGGTCGTCGGACAGGCGCTGGTCATCCCCATTGTGGGCAGTTACTACTGGGTACGGCCGGGGGATACACTGTATACGATCGGGCAGCGTTTTGGAATCAGTGCAGCCCAACTGGCGCGTATAAACCGGATTTCCCTGTACCGCCCGATAGAAGTGGGGCTCCGCTTGTACATCCCTCCGCGGCCTCGGCGTGCGGCCGATTTTAACGCCTATGCAGAGCCGAGAAGAACGGTGACTCCGGCCCTGGAGGCAGATATACGGACAGCTGCCCCCCATTTGACGTATCTGGCGCCCTTCAGCTTCAGGATAAATCGGGACGGCACTTTGACACCGCCCCCTCTGGGTGATTTGCGTCAGATCGCCCAGGAAAATGAGGTCGTCCTCATGATGGTGATTACCAACCTGGAGAGAGGTCAGTTCAGCTCCGAGCTGGGAAGCCTGGTGTTAAACGATATGAACGTCCAAAATCGCCTGTTGGACAACATTATCACAACTGCCACTGACCTCGGGTTTGGCGATATCCATTTTGACATGGAGGCGTTGCCCGCAGCCGACAGAGAAGCATATGCGCGTTTTCTCCGCCGTGCCCGTGAGCGGGCAAGAAGAAACGGCCTGATGATGTCAGTCGCGGTAGCGCCCAAGACAAGCGCCGAACAGCAAGGCAAATGGTATGCGGCTCACGACTACCGGGCGATCGGGGAAATTGCTGACTTCGTGGTTATCATGACGTATGAATGGGGATACAGCGGCGGTCCTCCGATGGCTGTATCGCCGATCGGCCCAGTCCGGCGAGTGCTCGAATACGCGATCACAGAGATGCCTGCCAGCAAAATTATGATGGGGCAAAATCTTTACGGGTACGACTGGACATTGCCTTATGAGCCCGGAACGACTGCTCGTGCCCTGAGTCCGCAAGCTGCTGTCGCGCTCGCCCAGCGGGAGCAGGTGCCGATCCAATACGACAGCAGAGCGCAGGCGCCGTTTTTTGAGTACACAGATGACCAAGGAAGGCGTCATCGCGTCTGGTTTGAAGATGCCCGTTCGATTCAGGCCAAGTTCAACCTGGTCAAGGAGCTCGGTCTGCGAGGCGTCAGCTATTGGAGACTGGGACTGCCTTTCCCGCAAAACTGGCTGCTGATCGAGGAGAACTTCCGCGTCAGAAAGCGTCGATAACCATAGGAAAGCGTACAGTCCGGTAAGCCTGTACGCTTTTTTTCTGCTCGCCAAACATGGTATGATGAAGCAAAAAGAACGAGGAGGGAGATCATGGGAGAGTGCAGACTGGATCATAGTACAGAAGACGTCCGCAACAAGCTGGCCGAGCAAACGCCTTTTTTGCCGCCGGCACTGGCCGCGCAGCTGAACGGGCTTTTGACGGAGACGCTTTCTCAGGAAACCTTGAACGAGCTGTTTCACCTTTTAAAGAAATACGATTTGGCGACGCCCGAAGAGCGTATTCAACGTGAGGAAAAAATGGCAAAGCTGGTAAGGGAATAGCAAAAAAAGGGAATCGCAAGCAGCCTATTCGATTGGTTTGCGACCGGCAAACCCTTCTGTGATGCCGTGATAATACGCAATGCTTGGCTCTCCCTGCTTCCAGCAGAGGAGAACTTCTTTTCCGTCGATGACAGCGGGGAAATCGAACAGCCCGATGTCGATGTCCTTTACCTCTATGCCTTTCTCCATGAGCTGGTTGATATGCATCTGCGCCTCCAGCTCCATAAACTCCAGGCGGCATTCCAGCGTAAAGACTTCTTGCTCATCGGGAGGCTGCCGCTTTTTGGCCTGCTGCAGTTCTTGGTAGGTTTGATAAAAGAGGCGCTTCGTTTCTTGCAAAAAGGAGAGCTCTTCGCGTACATATGGCAGCAGTTGATTCGCCTGTTCGACCGTGAACAATTTTTTAGCCAAGTGTAACACCTCCAGGACCCATTATACAGGGAACCAGTCAGGGAGGAAATGGATGGATCGGCTGTTTATTGCAGGTGATTGGAAAGGGGTACCTATGAACGACAGGTTGTACTATCAAGATGTTGATTTGCAGACGTTTGAGGCAGATGTCATCAAGCGCGGCGTGGAAGCGGACGGAACAGCATACGTAGTGTTGAACCAAACGGCGTTTTATCCGACAGGCGGAGGACAGCCTTGTGATACGGGAACCATTGAAGGGGTTGCCGTCACGGATGTAGAGGAAGTCGATGGGGAGATCAGGCATCGCCTCGATGCGCCGCTTCCGGAAAAGACGCAGCGGGTAACGGGCAGGATCGATTGGGATCGGCGTTTTGACCATATGCAGCAGCATACGGGACAGCATATTCTCTCCGCGACGTTCATCAAGCTCGCAGATGCTCAGACAGTAGCCTTCCACCTCGGACGCGATCACGTGACGATTGATGTTGCACTGAGCGAGCTTACGCCGGAGCTGATTGAAAAAGCGGAGCGTCAGGCAAACCAGGTGGTACTGGAAAATCGTCCGATCGACGCTCGTTTTGTCACGGCCGAAGAGCTGGAAAAGCTGCCGCTCACCAAGCAGCCTACTGTATCCGAGAATATCCGGGTCGTCATCATCCCGGATTACGACTACAATCCGTGCGGAGGGACACATCCGAAAACTACGGGAGAAGTAGGTCCGATCAAAATCATCGGTTGGGAACGCCACCGAGGCAACATACGTATTCAATTTCTCTGCGGCTGGCGGGCACTCGCGGACTACACGCGCAAGCAGCACTTGCTGCAGGACCTCACCCGGATGATGACGACGAGCGAAGCGGAAATCGCCGATATGCTGCAGCGTCTGCTGGCTGAAAAAGAGGCCTTGAAGGATTCGCTTCAGCAAAAAGAAACAGAGCTATTGACATATGAAGCAGCCAGGTATTTGAAAGAAGCAGCCGAGCTGGGGAACGCCCGTGTCGTCCAGGCCTCTTTCACGGGCAGAAGCATGCAGGAATTGCAGCAGCTTGCCCGTACGCTCACCTCGCAGGATGAGCATGTCATCGCGCTTTTGGCGACAACAACGGACAAGCTGCAGCTCGTTTTTGCCCGGGGCGGACAGGTGGCGGCTCCGATGAACCAGCTGCTGAAGGAGACGCTGCCGTTGATCGATGGAAAGGGCGGCGGCAACCCGGCGATGGCCCAGGGCGGAGGGGCTCCGACGATGGCTGCTGACACCGTGCTGGATCATGCGCGCGGTTTGCTTCAGGTGTAAAACATGACCCGTGGCAGTCGCAGTCAGTCTGTCCAATCAGGCTGCGACCGCCCTTATGGAAACGAAGGAGGAGAGTCAGATGAATGCATGGAATCCGGGAGATCTGGTCCGGGTCGGATACAAGACGGGAGAATATCTGACAGAGGTTGTAGAAAATCACGGCGATAAATTGCTGGTCAAAATTATGGCCGTTACGAAATACCCGACGCAGGGCGATTTGCACAATCCGCTTGAGGTGGACGTTCCCTTGTTTCACCAAAGACCGGCTCTCTCCTACCTGGAAAAAATCATGGTTCCGGCTGCGAGCGTGATCCGGTTCAACGGCACTTTGCCCGACTACAAGGAATCGCTCAAAGCCGCTTTGGAGAGGGAAATGGAAAAGCTGCGCAAAACGTCAAAATGGGCGGAGCGCTGCCTGGTCGAACTGGAGATTCTGTACAAGGAAAGCTTTACAAACCCGAAATAGAGTGATACTGTAATAATCGAATTGAATAACCACGCGCAATACCAAACGGGGGTCGAGCAAAATCGGCTGAGATTGTAACGAATGCGTTACTGACCGTTGAACCTGACCTGGGTCATGCCAGCGGAGGAAGAGGTATCAGCTCATCAGCGTGAACGCCGATGCTGTTTCCAAATGGTTTGGAACGACATTTAGGCATATGCAGATAAGCACAACCACAACCATCCGAGGCGGATGGTTTTTTTACTGTCTGCCCCTGATGCACCGTATTCAAACGGCTTCTTCCGTCTGTTCTCTCCATGACACAGGCGAAATGAAGCCGTTTTTTTTCTGGGACCGGCCAGAACATGCTGCGCCGAAGAAGGAGGGGGAACATGCTGGTACAGTTGAATGGCAAGAATGTAGAGCTCGCTGCCGAAATCACGACTGTCCGTGAACTGCTGCAGTCCTACCAGCTGCAGGAGAAGATCGTGATCGTGGAGCGTAACGGAGAGATTGTGGATCGCACCCGTTATGAAGAGACACCGGTCGCAGATGGGGACCGGATTGAAATTGTACATTTTGTCGGTGGAGGATGAATAAGATGGACACTTTGAAAATCGGACCGTATGAATTTCGTTCGCGGCTGCTTCTGGGGACGGGAAAATTCCCTGATCTGGACATACAAGACAAAGCGGTGGCAGCATCAGAGGCAGAAATTCTGACTTTTGCCATTCGCCGCCTAAATCTGGAAAACCCGCATGAACCGAATTTTCTGGAGAAATTGGATCTGAAAAAGTTTACGCTGCTTCCGAATACGGCGGGTGCCTATACGGCTGAGGAGGCTGTGCGAATTGCCCGCCTGGCGAAAGCATCCGGCTTGTGCGACATGATCAAGGTGGAAGTCATCGGCGATCCGAAAACGCTGCTGCCAGATCCGATCGGTACGCTGGAAGCCTCCCGCATTTTGGTAGAGGAAGGCTTTATCGTGCTTACCTATACGAATGACGACCCGATTTTGGCCAAACATCTGCAGGAGGCCGGCGTTCACGCTGTCATGCCGGGAGCTTCTCCGATCGGATCGGGCCAGGGCATCATCAACGAAAACAATCTGCGGTTCATCATCGAAGACGCCAAAGTACCGGTCATTGTTGACGCCGGCATCGGTTCTCCCGCTGACTGTGCGAAGGCGATGGAGCTGGGAGCGGACGGTGTCCTGCTCAATACAGCGGTCGCGCTGGCGGACAATCCGGTGTTGATGGCGGAGGCGATGAAGCTGGGCGTGGAAGCGGGAAGGAAAGGCTTCCTTGCCGGACGGATCGCGAAAAAACGGTATGCATCGGCGAGCAGTCCGACTGAAGGGATGATCGAGTAGGTGGAGCACGTACTAGCAGCGATTGAGGAGCGTAGAGAGGAGCTGTTTTCGCTTCTCTCCGAGCTGATCGCCCAGCCGACGGTAAGCCCTCCCGCCCGAAACAGCGACAAGGCGCAGACGCTGGTGGCAGAGAAGCTGCAAGCGCTCGGCTTCGAGGTCGACCGCTGGACCGTTTTTCCAGGCGATGACAACGTCGTGGGGGTAAAGAAGGGAACGGACTTTAGAAACTACAAAAGCTTGATCATCAACGGCCATATCGACGTAGCTGAGGTCGGAGACGACAGCGCCTGGACGTATCCGCCTTTTGCCTTGACCAAAGGCGGGGACGGCAGATGGTACGGGCGCGGCGTCGCCGATATGAAAGGGGCGCTCGCTGCCAGCCTGTTTGCGATCCAGATGCTGCATGAGCACGGCATAGAGCTGAAGGGCGATCTCGCCTTTCAGTCCGTGATCGGTGAAGAAGCTGGGGAAGCCGGCACGCTTGCTGCGATTGAGCGCGGCTACTCGGCCGATTACGCGCTTGTCGTAGACACAAGCGATCTGCAGATGCAAGGCCAGGGCGGAGTGATCACTGGCTGGATTACGATTGAAAGCCCGGTTACGCTCCATGACGGGATGCGCAGCAGGATCATTCACGCAGGCGGTAAAGTCCACGGGGCATCTGCGATTGAGAAAATGATGAAGGTGATTGCCTCGCTGCAGGATTTGGAACGGCACTGGGCCGTGATGAAATCATACCCCGGTTTTCCGCCAGGGATGAGCACGATCAATCCTGCGGTCATCGAAGGCGGACGCCATGCGGCTTTTCTCGCGGATCGCTGCGCCCTCTGGATTACCGTTCACTTTTATCCGGACGAGACGCATGAGGATATCATACGGGAAGTAGAGGACCATGTCCGCAGAGCCGCCGCCGCTGATCCGTGGCTGCGGGATCATCCGCCCGTTTTTCGCTGGGGAGGCCGCTCCATGATCGAGGAGCGGGGAGAGATCTTTCCGTCATTGGAGCTGGACAAGGAGCATCCGGCCCTGCTCAAGCTGCAGGCTGCATTTGAAAAGCAAACGGGACGCCCGGCGGTGGTAAACATGTCTCCTTCGGTCACGGATGCAGGATGGTTTGCCCACGCCGGCATACCAGCCGTCATCTTTGGCCCGGGTGAGCTGAGTCATGCTCATGCTGTGAATGAATCCGTTGATCCGAAGCAGTTGGTTGTCTTTGCACAAACAGTTGCCCGGTTCCTCGTGGACTGGTGCAACACGAAAAGGGAGTGAGTGGACTTGTCGACATTTACGCATCGTTTGCGGGAAAAGGTTGCTCCGATCTGGGAGCGGACCCATCGTCACCCGTTTGTCACAGGCTTGGGAGATGGAAGTCTGCCTGTGGAGTCCTTCCGTTTTTACATGAAGCAGGACTACGTCTATTTGATCGAATACGCCAAAATGTTTGCCATCGCCAGTACAAAAGCCCATGATCTGGCGACGAGCGCGCGGTTTGCTTCGCTGCAGGAAGCGACGCTCAATTTCGAAATGGCCTTGCATCGTCAGTATGCCGAACGCTTTGGCATCACGCGCGAGGAGCTGGAGCAGACCAAACCGTCGTTTGTGATGCTTGCCTACACGAGCTATATGCTGAAGGTAGCTCATCAGGGCTCGCTAGCCGAGCTGGTCAGCGCGGTACTGCCGTGCGCCTGGAGCTACTGGGAAATCGGCAAGCGGCTCGCCGAGGTAGAGGGAGCGCTTGAGCATGAATGGTACGGGGAGTGGGTGCGTACGTACAGCTCCGACGAGTTTGGACAGCTGGCGCAGTGGCTGATCGACCTGATGGATGAGCTCGCTGAAGGAAAATCAGAGAAAGAGCTGGCGATTCTGGAGGAGCATTTCCTGAACACGTCCCGCATGGAGTATTTGTTCTGGGAAATGGCTTACACGGAGGAAATGTGGCCGTGCGAGAAAAACTAGCCTTTTCGGGCGTCGGCTTTTCGTATGGGGAAAAACCGATACTGGACGGATTCGATCTGCAGCTAAGCAAGGGCGAGCTGGTCAGTCTGATCGGGCCGAGCGGGATTGGGAAAAGCACCTTGTTTCAATTGGCGGCGGGACTGCTGCAGCCAGACACAGGGACGATCCGTCTGGATGGAAAATCAACGGCAGAACGTCTCGGGCGTGTAGGCTACATGCCGCAGCGAGATTTGCTGATGCCGTGGCGGACTGTAGCTGAAAATGCCGGTTTGCCGCTCGAAATACAAGGTTTTTCCAAAAGTGAAATACGCGAGCGTATTGCGGAAGAGCTTCCCCGCTTTGGCCTGGCCGAATGGAAGGACGCCTATCCAGATGAGCTCTCTGGCGGGATGCGTCAGCGCGTTTCTTTCCTGAGAGCCCTGATGACCGGAGCGGACCTGCTGCTCCTGGACGAGCCGTTTAGCGCACTGGATGGGATTACGCGGATGGAAATGCAGGAATGGCTGCTCTCGATGTGGCAGCAGACCGGGAGCACGATGCTCCTTATTACCCATGATATCGATGAGGCGATTTTGCTGGCGGACCGGGTAGTCGTTCTCCTGGGCAGTCCGATCCGGCAGCCGGTAGAGCTGCAGGTTTCTGTTCCCCGTCCGCGAACGTTGGCCAGTCGCAATGATCCGGAATTTCACGCTCTGCGGGGAGAAATCTGGGAGCTGCTGCGAGGCCATGGTGCCGCGAATGGGGAGGTGAGCGAAGCGTGAAGGAGTCTTTGAAAAAGGGGCTATGGTTTTTCGTCTCCGTCATCTCGCTTCTCATCGCCTGGGAGGCTGCTTGCCGACTGCTTGCCGTTCCAGCCTTCATTTTGCCGCCGCCGAGCACGGTTCTCCTCTCTCTGTGGGATTTGCGGGAACAGCTGCTAGGACAGCATCTGTGGGCGACGCTCAGGGAAGTAGGACTGGGACTTTTCATCTCCATCCTGTTCGGGGTCTCGCTTGCACTGGTCATGACGCTCAGCAAAACAGTCGAGCGTCTGGTGTATCCCTACATTGTCATTTCGCAAACGATACCCATCATCGCGCTGTCACCCGTTTTCATTTTGTGGTTTGGCTATGATTTGACGGGAAAAATCGCGGTGACGATCCTGTTTACCTTCTTTCCTATCGTCGTTAGCACGTACGATGGTCTGAAGGCCTGCGACCGGGAAATGATGAATTTGCTGCGTACGATGGGAGCGAACAAATGGCAGTTGTTCAGCAAGCTTCAGCTCCCGGCCAGTCTGCCCCATTTCTTTAGCGGCTTAAAGGTGGCGGCTACCTACAGCGTGTCGGGTGCCACCATCGGTGAATGGCTTGGGGCGAGCGAAGGTCTCGGCTATTTCGGCCGGCGGGCATCGGGAAACTTCCAGGCGCCAGCCTTGTTTGCTTCCGTTCTTTTGTTATCCATACTTGGTATGCTGCTCTTCTGGCTGGCAGGAAGGCTGGAGCTGTGGGCTTCCCCTCAGACGCGAAACAGAAAAGATAAAAAACGATAGGATAGGTAGGAGAGAATCATGAACAAATGGACGAAAACGCTTTTGACGCTTTCTCTGGCTGCGAGTCTGGCAGCGTGTGGCGCACAGAGCGAAAATCAGGAGAAGCCAGATGCTGCTAAATCGGCTGCGGGCACTGAGCCGACAGAGTTGACCATTGCGCTCGACTGGTACCCCAACGCTGTACACTCGTTTCTCTACGCTGCAGAAGAACAAGGCTATTTCAAGGAAGAAAATCTGAAGGTCAATCTGCAAATGCCTTCCGATACCAATGATCCACTGCGGATGGCTGCTGCCGGGAAGGTCGATATGGCAATCAGCTATCAGCCCCAGGTTGTGCAAGCCCGCTCGGAAGACATAAAGGTCGTCTCCATTGCTGCGCTGGTCCGTCACCCGCTGAACGTGATCATGACGCGAAAAGACAGCGGTCTGGATTCACCAGAAAAGCTTGTCGGGAAAAATATCGGCTATCCTTCCGTTCCGCTGGACGAGTCGATCGTCCGTACAGTGGTGAAGCAAGCGGGGGCAGACGACTCCGGCCTGTCCTTTACCGACATCGGATTTGACATCATACCCGCATTGACCGCGAAAAAGGTGGATGCTGTAGTCGGCGGCTACATCAATCACGAGCAAGTCCTCTTGGAAAAGCACGGTGTTCCCGTTAACGTGATCAAGCCGAGTGACTTTGGAGTGCCTGATTATTATGAGCTGGTCTTGGCTGCCAGCGATGAAACGGCAGCCAAGAAGAAGGATGCGCTGGCGGCATTCCTCCGTGCAGCCGCCAAAGGCCAGGCGTACGTAAAGGAAAACAAGGAGAAGGCGTTGAAATCTCTGTTGGCCAAGCAAGCACAGGAGTTCCCGTTGGAGGAGGATGTGGAAACGAAAAGTCTGGACATCCTGCTGCCTTTGATGGATGCAGGCAGTGAACCGTTTGGCACACAGACGGCTGAATCCTGGCAGACACTGATCGATTGGATGAAACAGGAAAAACTGATCACAAAAGATGTCAAACCGGAAGAAGTCATGATCAATCTGAATAAATAATGACAAATGCCAAAACTCTCCTCGGGAGAGTTTTGTTTTTATACAAGGGGTTTTATAATAGAAAGGGAATTCAGGCTAAGGAGACGACTTATGAGCAATCGTGAAGATCGGAATAATAAGCTGGTCATCTGGGTCTTTGTTGGCAGTGTTCTCGTTTGTACGCTGTCGGTAGCGATTTATATGTATCTGGTTGTAACCAAATAATAGCGGATCGCTCCCTTCCCCCGCTGTTGAAAATAAAGCCACTGAACGCATCATGCGCAGTGGCTTTTTGCTTTCCGCTCTTATGCTACCGGCGGACGAGACGGTAATGCTTCTTTAGCTTCTGCACGGTTTGGTGCCAGCTAAAAGAGGTCGAGACTCTCCGTCGCGCGTTGAGAACGATCCGCTTACGCAATTCCGGGTCGCTGTACAGGAGATCAATCGCGGTTGCAAATGCCTCGGGACTTTGGAAGCGATCCACCAAAAGACCGCTATGCCCGTCCCTGATTACTTCCCGAATTCCCCCGCGGTTGGACGCTACTACGGGTATACCGGAGGCCATCGCTTCCGAGTTGACCGTGGCGAAGCCCTCCCGGAACAGCGTAGGGCAGACAAAAACATCGCCAAGCTGAAACATTTCATGGATGCGCGAGGGTGGAATGTAACCGGTAAAACGGATCGGAACCCCAAGGAGCTCTGACAATTGCCGAACCTGGCGCATATAGGGCGTTTGGCTGCTGACTCCCGGCCAGGAAGCCCCTACAGCGACGAGCTTGGCGTGAGGAATCCGTTCTTTCAGGAGGGAAACGGCACGGACAAGCGTATGCAATCCTTTTCCACGGACAATGCGGCCGACAAAGAGGATGTTGTAGGTATCGGCAAGTTCCCAGCGGCTGCGCAGCTCCATTTTGGCAGAGGCCGACCATGGGCGAAATTTGGAGGTGTCCACCCCCAGTATGGCTGTTCGAAATTTGCGGGCATGGCGAGGATAACGGTGCTGCATGGTCCTTGTGACAAAGGAGACAACCGAAGTCACACCGTTTACTTGGCGAAGAATCCGGTCCGCTTGGCTGCGGGAGAGGCTGGACATGAATGTGAGTGAATGAAGCGACAGGATGATTGCAGTTCGTGGAAACTGGCGGCGGACATGTGAAACGAAACGAGGACGATTTTCGATTTGGATAATGTCAAACGATTGGCCGGCTACCTTTTTCAAGGCAGAATGTATATAGCGCCGCCTGTCCCCGTGGGGAATGCGAATAATGGTAAGCCGACCGTTCTGGTAGCGGCTGACAGAGGGCAGCCTCGGATGGGCACGGCTGATCATGACCACCTGATCGGTACGTGCCATCCGCTTGAAAATGTTGTACGTGCAGGTTTCAACAGAGCCGCCTTTGATTGGCGGTACAGGCAGCTGCTCTGGCAAGATCACCAATATGCGCAAGCCCTGCATACCTCCCCGATTCGGATATATCAATAACAGCCGTATATCCTATTCGGAGCACACGGAACAACTCACGGACATATCACCCGTTTTTGAAGGGGAGACAGCCTATTTGGCAAGAGGAGGTCTGGTGGTGTCCTATCCCCAAGTCCATAATTACAGCAACAATGGGCGGAAATTCATCTGCCGGATGATCTGCGGACACTTCTGATTTTATCCGCTACATCGCGGATCGATAACTGATTCAGTTCCGGAAACCCTTGCCCGCGCAAACTGACGGTCTTGCCATCGTAAAGCGGATAGACTCCCTGCCACAGCCCCACAATGCTGTACATGTCAGTCCGGTTCACTTTTTTCAGAAACAAAAGGTACTGTCCCTCTCCAAGCGGACCAGGGTATTGAAGGTTTGCGGGATCAGAGGCATCAGGGAGAGGCTCGACGCCGGTACTGAGGAGCTTCACCCGACGAGATGCGGAACCGTGGAGCGTGCGTTCAATCTGGACGTCTTGCACATAATTCACCAATTGACCAGCGGAAATGCGCTTGGCTGTCGGGTACTTTTGGTGGCGGGCATCTGTCAGTCCAACCACGATCAGATCACAGTGCAGGATCAATTCCTTCCAGTCTTTCATCCGGGTTTGATCTACCTGCAAGTCGGCAATTTCCGGGGTTGCCGACACAGGCATGGCAATGAAGATGAAGACCAGCAGGAGCAGGGTTCCTTTTTTCCACATAGAAGAAACCTCCTAAATTATGTAAAAATCCTTTTTAGTATGATCGACAAGCCAGCCCTTATTCTGGAGAAAAAGAAAAAACGGGGCTTCTTTCATACATATTATTGTGGTAATATTCCGAAAATGGATGCAAAGTGATAAGATAATGGGGACTGCTTCTAGAATCGGCACCATGGCAACAGAATAGGACAAGGAGGGTATTATGAAACGACTGCTCAAACGCACTGGCTGCTGGATTATGCTCATGCTGCTCGTCTTTCAGTTGGCAGCGGTTCCCGCCCTGGCTCAGGACACGACAGGTACCTCGGAAGCGCTTGCAGCAAATATCGAGCAGGCGATATCCGAGCTGGACAAAGACCCCAACAGCATCGGCTTGCACGCGGGAATAGCGGTATATGATTTGACAGATGAAAAAGCCTTGTACGGGCATAACGCGGACAGAACGTATGTGCCTGCCTCCAACATGAAGCTGTTTACCACTATTGCCGGTTTAGACAAGCTGGGACCGGATTATCAGTGGAAAACAGAGGTGTACGCCACAGGTAAGGTAAGTGGCGGCGGGGTTTTAAACGGAGATTTGATCCTGAAGGGCTTCGGTGATCCCAGTCTCACTGTCGCAGATCTGCAAGCCATCGCGGCTGCCCTGAAAGAAAAAGGGATCAAGCAGGTAAACGGAAAATTGCTGGTGGATGAAAGCTATTTTGACCCGACTCGGCTTGGCTACGGCTGGATGTGGGATGATGAGGTGTATGGGTACAGCGCCCAGCTAAGCGCCTTGGCAGTACATAAAAACATGCTGACGATCACGGTGGAGCCAGGGAAAAAAGCGGGAGACACGCCGGTCCTCACCATGGAGCCAGCCACCGAGTATGTGCAGGTCGTAAATCAATTGCAGACGGTTGCCGGCAAGGACAGTGATATTTCCGTCCAGCGTCCGCGCGGCAAAAACACGATCATCTTCAGCGGAACGATTGGTGTAGAGGCAGCTCCTTATCAAGAGGATGTCACGATGGAGGACCCTGCCCTGTACGTTGCGGACATTTGGAAGCAGCGTTTGACCGCGAGCGGCATCAAGCTTCACCCGCAGGCAAGCGTGGAGAAAACGACGCTTTCCACTGGCACTCCTTTGTATACGCATCTGTCCAAGCCTTTCTCCGAGATTTTGGTGGAGCTAAACAAGGACAGCGACAATTTTTATGCCGAAATGCTCCTCAAGACACTTGGAGCAACAGAAAAGGGGGAGGGATCGGCGGAAGCGGGAAGCGAGGTGGTCGCGGACGTATTGAAACGAGCCGGTGTCGAGGCCGGGTATGTGCAAAAGGACGGCTCCGGACTTTCCCGTTTTAACTGGATCACGGCAAATCAAATGGTGAAATTGCTTACGTTTGTGCAGGATCAGGAATACAGGGATGCACTGGAGAAGTCACTGCCAATAGCAGGTGTCGACGGAACCTTGAAAAATCGCTTGAAAGGCACACCGGCAGAAAAGATGGTCATCGCGAAAACGGGCTCCATGGGCGGCGTAAACAGCTTGTCCGGATACGCCACTGCGAAAAATGGAAACAAGCTCGCTTTCTCCATCTTGATCAACGGGATTTACAAATCCAAATATGCGCGGGATTTGCAGGACAAGGTAGCGGTACTGCTGGCCTCCTATCCGGACATCAAGGCTCCTGACGGGTACAAACCGGCAGTGCCTGACGCCTACAAGCTTTCCGCATTGCTTGACCCGATCGCCGAGGAAGCGGATGCATCCGGGATTACTGCAGGGATTGTCGTCAAGGCTTTGGATCAGGAGCAGGGGGAAGCGATCTGGTATGAGCACGAGGCAGACACGCTGTTGACCCCGGCTTCCAATCTCAAGCTGCTGACGACAGCGACAGCACTGGCACAGCTTGGCAAAGACTATCAGTTCAAAACAGAAATGTACGGATCCACTCCGCTTCCGAAAAACGGGGTGTACCAAGGCGATCTCTACCTCAAGGGCTACGGCGATCCGACTCTTCATACAGAAGACAATCTGAAGGTGCAAGAGGGCGTATCGATGGAGGAAATCGCTGCCTGGCTGAAGGAACAGGGAATCAAACGGATCAACGGCAATCTCATTCTCGACGAGAGCTACTTTGATCAAGAGCGCCTTGGCCTTGGCTGGTCGTGGGACGATGAAAGCTACTACTACAATCCGCTGTTGGGTGCGTTGGCATTGAACCGCGGAACAGTCATGATCGAATTCCAGCCAGCCGTTCGCGCGGGTGACCCGGTACCAATCAACCTGCTGCCCAAAACGAAGTATGTAAATGTGATAAACGAGGCAAAAACGGTGAACTCCGGTCAGGAAAACACCTTTGCCATCGAAAGGGACCGCGGGACCAACACGATCCGGGTGACGGGCAATCTTCCTTTGGGGACGGCTCCCGATTACGAGCGCGTTCCTGTTGAAGATCCGGCATTGTATGCAGGGACTGTGCTTCGAGAGACACTCGAAAACGCGGGAATCTCCTTCTCGGGGAACAGCACGGTCAGCGTCGGAACAGTGCCCCAACAGGCAGTCAAATGGACCGAGTTCACTTCCGAGCCGTTATCGGAGATCGTTTCCTATCTGAACAAGAAGAGCGACAACTTTTATGCGGAAATGCTGTTGAAGACACTGGGAGCGGTGAAACGGGGGGAAGGAAGCTCGTCAGCAGGCGTGGAGGTCGTACAGGAGACTCTTTCGACATTGGGGGTTGAAACGAACTTTGACATGGTTGACGGCTCCGGTTTGACACGCTACAATCTGATCTCCGCCCGCCATATCGCAGATGTTCTGGAGGGGATGACGAAGCATGCTGCCTATCAGGAATACCTCGACTCTCTCCCGATAGCCGGCGTAGATGGTACGCTGAAAAATCGCATGAAGGGAACGGCCGCCGAAAACAATGCCCGTGCAAAAACGGGAACACTGACTGGAGTGAGCAGTCTGTCCGGCTATGTCCAAACGAAGGACGGACAAAAGCTCGTCTTCTCCATCGTGATAAACGGATACGCACCCAAGAGCGAGTATATGACGGCGATCCAGGATCGGATCGTGTCAGCACTTGCCTCCTATGAGGACAAATAAGCTCCAAACCAGCCCGTTCATGGGCTGGTTTTTTGCTGTTTCGCAAATAGGCCTATGCCGTGCCGGGCTGCTTTCGGTTGTCATATCTATATTCAGACTGGGCAGGGCCAGAATGAAACCGAAGCAAAGAGAGGGCGTGGGAGTGGTGTGTCCGAATCGATACGATTGGAAACGGTTAGAGCAGTTTGCAACAGCGATTTTTGTTCGGGCGGGAGTTTCCACGCGGGATGCGGAGACTGTCGCCCGTTCGCTCGTCCACGCCGACCTGCGCGGTGTCCACTCTCACGGACTTGCGCGCATGCCTGTTTATGTGGAACGGATTTCAGCCGGATTGATCGATGTCAGCAAGGCTCCCGTCATTTTGAGAAAAGCGGGGGCCACGGCTGTCGTCGACGGAATGAACCATTTGGGAGCGGTTGTCGGAGAGGCCGCTTTGCAGACAGCTATCGAAATAGCCGGGAAGAATGGAACGGCCATCGTCGGGGTCAGGTGTTCCAACCACTTTGGAGCCTGTTCTTACTATGCTGAACAAGCGATTCAAAAAGGGATGATTCTCTTCGTCATGTCCAACGCTCCACAGACGATGGCTCCGACTGGAGGAATTCGCCCTTTTTTTGGCTCCAATCCGATTGCAGCAGGCATTCCGGCGGGTTCAGCCCCTCCATTCCTGCTCGATATGGCGACAACGGTAGCTGCTCGCGGGAAAATTGCTCTGGCGCGGAAAAAGGGCGAAGCCATTCCCAAGGGCTGGGCGATCGATGAACGTGGACGGGATACGACAGACCCGGCAGAGGCCTTGCGCGGAGCGCTTCTTCCCATCGGTGGCGCCAAGGGTTATGGCATCGCCATGTTCGTTGATATTTTATGCGGCCTTTTGGCGGGGGCGGGATATGGTCCGGGTGTGCACAGCTTGTACGATAACGATGAGCATCCGCAAAATGTAGGGCATTTTTTTTGGGCCCTTCAAATTGAGAGCTTCATGCCGCTGCCCCTCTTTCAACAAAGGATGGATCAGTATATTCAGCAGATCAAAGCGGAGCCCAAGGCGGAAGGAAGAGAGGAGATTCTGATTCCCGGCGAATGGGAGTGGCGAACGGCAAAAGAAAGGCAGGTCAGCGGAGTTCCGCTCCCCGACACAGTCGTTTGTGAGCTTGCGGCGCTTGGCAGTACATGGGGTGTCGAGCTGGAAGACGCACGCATCCAATAACAAGGACAAAAGGTCCCTCATAGACTGGTGTCAGTGGTGTTTGGAAAGGAGATGCCGGATGCAAAGACATATGTGCAAAGGAAAGATTCATAGGGCAACCGTTACACAGGCAGAGCTTGATTATGTCGGGAGCATTACGATTGACAGCTTGCTCATGAAGGAAGCAAACATCCTGCCTTACGAGATCGTGCAAATCACGAGCCTACGCAACGCTACCCGCTGGAAAACCTACGCACTCCCTGCACCTGAAGGCTCCGGGAAAATATGCCTGAACGGTCCGCCTGCCCATTTATTTCAGCCGGGGGACATTGTCATCATACTGAGCATGGGCATGTATACGGAAGAAGAAGCCAGCCAGCTAATTCCTCGTGTCGTGTTTGTCGATTCGGAAAATCGCATTACCAGGATCGAGGAACATCATCTTATTACGAATGGAGAGAATGCCACATAAAAGCGCCGAATGTTGGAAAATGGAGCAAACACCTGGTGATGAGACAGGATGAGCGTCTGTGGGAATTCCTCCCAGATACGGTCCTGTTTGAACCGGAGGCCCTTTGGAGGCATTTGGAAAAATATCGATCTGTCATATTAAAGCCTTCAGGTGGCGGCGGTGGAGCTGGGATAATCAAGGTTACATCTCTGGGCGATTCTCGTTACCAGGTTCATGCCGGAAACGGGCGCAGGGTTGTCAAAGGGGAGGAGGCAACGGTCAAGTATGTACGTTCCTTGTTCAGGCCGAAGCCATACTTGATCCAGCCGTATCTTCGCCTGGGGAGGATCAACGGACGTCCCTTTGATATAAGGGTGATGATCCAACGAACCAAAGGAAGGCCCTGGGTCGTGACCGGGTTTCTCGCCAAGCTGGCAGGCCCGGGATTTATCGTCACAAACATCGCCCGAAGCAGAGGCAAAGTTTTGCCGCTGACGGTCGCTCTCGCCCAATCAAATGTCGATGTGTCCCCGGATTTGTTAGAGGAGATCAAATACGTGGCCCAGATGACTGGCGAATGCTTGGGAAAAAAATACCCCACTCTCAGGAAAGTTGGGCTCGACTTGGGGATTGATACAACTGGGAAACCGTGGATCATCGAAGCGAACTTTCGACCGTCGCTGTCGCTGTTCCGAAAGCTTCCAGACCTCCGGGCCTATCGACGAATCGTCAAGTTCAGCAGGTAGAAGCCGACCACTTGTCACTGCCACGGACAAGTGGTCGGCCTCTTTATTTAAGAAATAAACAGAACATTCAAGATTGTCATTTTAAAGAGGTCTTGGTTATAATGAGGAGTACATACAAAAACGGAATGCAATTCCGATATTCGGAACGGAGAGATCGCTTTGTCCGAAACCAATAAAACGGTTCTGAAAGCACTAGAGCTGCTTCAATTGTTTCTTGATCACCCACAGTTGACGCTGCAGGAGGCAGTCCATCTGTCCGGACAGCCCAAAACCTCTGTATACCGGATGCTGATGTCTCTGGAAGAGGGAGGCCTGCTGAAGCGGACGGATGTGGGAGCGTATGAATTGGGACTTGGGTTTCTGCAATACGGACAAGCTGTTTCAGAACGGATGGATATCCGCCGGGAAGCCCTGCCTGTCATGGTACGGTTAAACGAAGAAATTGGCGAAGCCGTCAACCTGATTATCCGGGACGGCGAAGAAGCAACTTATGTGGAAAAGGTAGACACCAAAGAGCCGATCCGGGTATACACAGCGATCGGACGGCGGGCTCCGCTGTACGCAGGGGCCTGTCCCCGAGTTCTGCTCGCTTTTTTGCCCGACGAAGAGCAGGAAAAATACTTGTCGCGTGTAAAGCTGCAGCCGGTCGCGGATTGTACGATTACCGACATCGACGTGCTTCGCCGTGTGCTGTCTGAGTCAAGGCAAAACGGTTATACTGTCAGCCACTCCGAACTGTACAACGATACGTCAGCGGTAGCCGCACCGATTTACGACCATAGCGGCAGTGTGATCGCAGGGATCAGTATTGTCGGGCCGACCAGCCGGTACAAGGAAGGACAGATACAGCTGTTGGCCCAAAAAGTAATCGAAGCCGCACAAGCCATATCAAGGAAGCTGGGCTGGAATGACAGAAGGTGCGGGAGGGGAGCCATGCAATGAAAGACATTCAAATGGAACCGATGGGAGATCAAGCCCTCATCATTCGCTTTGGCACAGTGATTGACCGGACAACTCACGAAAAGGTGAGACAATTTGCCGCATGGCTGGACCAGCATCCTGTTCCGGGAATGGTCGAATACATCCCTGCTTTTACGACCGTGACAATCTTTTACGATCCGGTATCGCTTTACGAACAGCGAAAAACGGATTTCTCCGCGAACGAACCGATCATTTCACCGTATGAAAAGCTGCGTTTGTTCCTCGAAGCCGCCTTGAAGCAATTATCGGATCAGCCGCCTGCCGCCGGAAATACCGTGGAGATACCTGTTCTCTACGGAGGTGAAATGGGTCCCGATCTTTCCGAGGTAGCCGCTTATCACCAGATGAGCGAGGAAGAAGTGATCCGGATTCATTCGGAGGGAGACTATCATGTATTCATGATCGGGTTTGCTCCGGGCTTCCCTTATATCGGCGGGTTGTCGGAAAAAATCGCTACCCCGCGCAAGACGAGCCCGCGGCTAAAAATCCCGAAAGGCTCGGTCGGCATCGCAGGCGAACAAACGGGAGTTTACTCGCTGGAAACGCCGGGAGGCTGGCAGATAATCGGGCGGACACCGATAAGCTTGTTCCGTCCGGAGCACAATCCCCCGAGTTATTTGAAGGCAGGAGATCGCGTGCGCTTTGTTCCGATCACGGCAGAAGAGTACGAAGCGTATAAGGAGGGGGAGGCATGAGTCTCAGAGTGATTCGTCCCGGACTGCTTACCACGGTGCAGGATGGAGGGAGAGTCGGCTTTCAGAAGCATGGCGTGATCGTCGGGGGCGTAATGGACACGTTTGCACACAGGATGGCAAATTTGCTGGTTGGCAATGAAGGGTCAGAGGCCACCTTGGAGATGACGATGAAGGGCGATACGTGGGAAGTGACAGAAGATACGCTGCTCGCGATTTGCGGAGCAGACATGAAAGCGATTGCTGACGGCCAACCGCTGCCGCGATGGAAGCCTGTATGGGTCAAGGCTGGGACGGTCATACAGTTTGGCGTCAGCCAGCACGGGGCCAGAACATATGTAGCGATAGCAGGAGGCTTTCAAATCCCGCTCGTAATGAACAGCCGGTCTACGTATGTCAGAGCAGGAATAGGCGGTTATGAAGGGCGGGCATTGCAAAAGGGAGACGAACTGAAAGCAGATAAGCCCGGACCGCAAGCCAAGAAGCTGTACGATTTTTTGCGAAAACAAGCCCGGGTGGCTTCCTTTTATGCGCCGGATTGGGGGATTGCCTCGGAACTCATGCCCCGCTACCACGAGCAGCCTATCGTCCGCGTCGTGAAAGGGAATCAATTTGACTGGTTTACCAGGGAGAGCCGGGAAGCGTTTTTCCAGCAAGCTTATCGCGTAAGTCCCCAATCGGATCGCATGGGCTATCGCCTGGATGGTCCCCTTCTGGAGCGGATTGACAAGAGCAGAGAGCTCGTTTCCGAAGCAGTTACGTTCGGTACTGTGCAGGTTCCGGCTGAAGGCAATCCGATCGTTCTGTTGGCAGACAGGCAAACGACCGGGGGCTACCCCAAGATTGCCCAGATTATCAGTGTCGATCTGCCGTTGATCGTTCAAACAAAGCCCGGGGATGCGATCCGTTTCCGGGAGGTTGGCCATCAGGAGGCCGAGCGGCTTTTGATTGAGCGGGAACAGCTAATCCGCCAGGCGCGGCTGGGCATGCAACTGAAATATGAGTAGGAGGCTGGAGGAAATGACGTTTCGCATTGACTTGAACTGTGACATGGGAGAGGGCTTCGGCGCGTATAGCATCGGGAACGATGAGCAGATCTTGCCCTACATCACTTCGGCCAATATCGCTTGCGGCTTTCATGCCGGCGATCCGGCAACCATGCGAAAAACCGTGATAGCAGCGCTGGACAAAAAGGTGGCAGTAGGGGCCCATCCCGGTTTGCCGGATCTGATCGGCTTTGGCAGAAGGAATATGTCCATTACCCCTGCAGAAGCTTATGAGTACGTTGTCTATCAAGTCGGCGCCCTGGAGGCATTTATCCGTGCAGAAGGCGGTAGCATGCAGCATGTAAAGCCGCACGGCGCACTGTACAATATGGCTGCCGTCGATCCGGAGCTGGCAGAGGCGATCGCGGAAGCAGTCTACCGGGTCAATCCCGAGCTGTTTTTGGTCGGACTGGCGGGAAGCCATCTCATCGAAAAAGGTCTCCAAGCGGGATTGCGCGTAAAAAATGAAGTGTTTGCCGACCGGACGTACCAGCACGATGGAACCCTCACTCCCCGGTCGCAGCCGGATGCGCTCATCACAGATGAAGAAAAGGCGGTTTCCCAGGTGATCCGGATGATCAAAGAAGGGAAGGTAGCCACGAGACAAGCCGTGGACAAAGAAATCGTTGCGGAAACCGTCTGTATACACGGGGACGGCCAGCATGCCGTGGAATTTGCAAAGCGCATCCGTGCGACTCTGGAAGAATCGGGCATCGCGGTCATGGCAATGGGCTTCGAGACTTAGCAGCCTTCCTGCAAATGTCTTTCTTCCGTTTTGCTTTCCGCGTAATAGGCTTGTTTGGATTTCTTGAACACATTCAGCAGCAAAACAACGGAAAGAACGACGGATATATAAGAAAAGAGCAGGGACACCGATTGCAGGTCGAACGTTTCGGAGGCGATGCCTAAAAGAAATGTGCATACAATCTGGACAATGCTTTGAAACATCCCTGCCAAGCTGCCGAATCGTCCCATCATGTCTGCCGGAACGTTGTTTTGGTAAAACGTTTGATAGCCTGCATTTGCAAAAGACATAAAAAAACCTAAAATCAAAAAGCTGATCGCGGCAGTCAAAAAGCTGAAGGACCCGTAAAACATGGTGTAGCCGATCGTGGTGAGCAGCATGCCGACGGCTAAGTACGCTTGCAGCGAAAATTTTTTCGTTGTAGCTGTGGCTGTTATCGCTCCTGCAATCGAACCAACGCCAGCGATGCTCACGATCACACCATACAGCTTGTCGGTTAAGGACAATTGCTGCTTCAGAAAGGTGACCTCCTGAGAATCAAGGGCAAACGCAATCATCATGGCCATCTGGAAAAGCAGATAAATCCGCAAGAAATAACGATCATGCAAAACAAACGCTTAAACGATACGCCAGTCATTTACGATCATGTTCCATGAAAGAGGCTGGCGTCGTTGCAAAGCCTCGTCGGAAACATCAGGCAGAAGGGCAATCAAAGCCGCACAAAAAAAGAACGTAATGCCGTTTATGAAAATGCACAAACTCGTTCCTGTGGTAGAAATCAGGACTCCGGCAATGGCGGGCCCGATGAGGAAGGCGCCGGCATTCAGCATGCTCATGATTGAGTTAAAACGCCTGCGCTCTTCGGGTGTAACCAGCTTTGTCACGTAATACGTCGAGCTTGGGCCAAAGAAGGAGCCCGCCACATTCGCAATGAACAGAATGGCGTAAACAACCCAAACAGAGGACAGCAATGGAATCAAAAGAACGAGAGCGCCCCGAGCCACATCCGAATAGATCATGAGCTTCCGTCTATTGACCCGATCAATCAGAGAGCCCGCCCAGAATTGAGTCAGCAGCCTTGCCACCGGTCCAACGATATATATACCTGCTACCGCTGAAGCTGAACCCGTCATGTCCAAGATGAAAATATTCAAGGCAACCAAATAAATCCAATTGCCCAAATAAGATACACCAATACCGCAAAGCAACAACGAATAGGTCCGCCAATTCCCCATACATCCACCCTGTTTCAAAATCTCCAAAAGCAAAGTCCTCAGGCTGACTGTCTTTTGGGTAAAGCCTAAGGAGCGAACGTGTCCCCCAAATTCGGCAATGTCTTGTAAATAGCCATGCCGATCAGAAACAGCACGAGCAGCTTCAGGATTGTGGCAGTGAGGATGCTTTCAACATGACGCTCAATGCTGCTCTCTACCACGATGTAAACGACCACCGCAATACATGCAAGCAAGAAAAATCCGATAATAGGCCACATTCCTGCATATCACCCCGGATACGTCATGTTGGGCTG
Source organism: Brevibacillus sp. FSL K6-6036 (assembly GCF_037964015.1). Lineage (NCBI taxonomy): Bacteria > Bacillati > Bacillota > Bacilli > Caryophanales > Paenibacillaceae > Brevibacillus > Brevibacillus sp. FSL K6-6036. The sequence continues at coordinate 2,689,560 of NZ_CP150173.1, read as the reverse complement.
CAATCGAAAGGCTTTCTATAAGGATAACAGAACTGGATACAATTGGAAGCTGGTGATTCCTCTTTGGACGGGAAGGGACGAGTATGGAGATGCGATCTGCTCCTGGTACCTTTCCTTTATGAAAGTTCAAAATATAGTGAAACAGCATACTTTATTTAACATTACGAATACCTCCCTGTCACTAGATTCGCTTTGAAAAAGCTGATACAATCCCTCCATTACAGCTAGGAGGGAACAACCGAAAAGATGAATGCGCTGTCCAAAAAAGAAATCGTCCTCATAAGTCTCATGTTGTTTTCCATGTTTTTTGGTGCGGGCAACCTCATCTTTCCGCCATTTCTGGGTCAGTCTGCCGGTGATCAGGTAGGGCTTTCTCTTGCCGGCTTTATTTTGTCAGCAGTCGGACTGCCGATTCTGGGCGTGGCAGCCATCGCCAAGGCGGGGAGCTTTTACGAGTTGGCCAAACGGGTTCACCCTGCTTTTGCAAGCTTGTTTCCACTGCTTATTTACGTCTCGATTGGACCGGGACTGGCCATTCCGCGGGCGGGAAGTCTGGCTTATGAGATGGGCATGCTGCCTTTTTTGCCGCAAACCGCAGCGACACAGCCCGTGGGACTTGCCCTGTATACCCTTGTATTTTTCGGGCTGGTCTTTTGGTTTAGTCTGTCTCCGTCCAAACTGGTTGACCGGTTTGGCAAGCTGATGACACCAGCGCTCTTGATTCTGCTCTCGTTGATCTTCGTAAAAAGTCTCTTTGGTCCAAAAGGGGGGCTTGTGCAAGCGGAAGGGGCGTACGCTGCTCACCCTGTGATGCAAGGCTTTCTCGACGGATATTTGACGATGGACGCACTGGCGGCGCTTGTATTCGGCATTGTCGTATCCAATACGCTTCGGTCCAAGGGAGTCACAGAGCCTGGCCGACTGTCCGGTTACATGATGGCCGCAGGCACGGGGGCGGGAATTTTGCTGGCCGTCATCTATTTGATGCTGGGTGCTATCGGCTCTACTCACGCATTTTTGGGCAAGGCAGAGAACGGCGCACAGCTTCTGACCAATGTGATGGGGCATTTATTTGGCTCCTCCGGCATTCTCCTGCTTGGGGTCATCTTTACGGTCGCTTGTCTCTGCGTTTCCATTGGACTCGTGACCTCGTGCAGCCAGTACTTTTCCGGGCTGTTTCCGCGCATTTCCTATCGCGGGTGGGTTGGCCTGCTCTGTATCGTGAGCATGCTGATCGCGAACATGGGGTTGACGCTGATCCTGAAGATTTCAGTGCCGATTCTGGGCGCAATCTATCCGGTCGCGATCGTGTTGATCCTCTTCGCGCTTGCCGAACCGCTGCTTTCTCCGCGATCTCATCTGTATGTAACGGCAGTCGGACTCGTTGTAGTCTACGGGCTTCTCGATCTGGTCAATACGATGCTTTTGCCGCGCAGTATGGACTTCTTGCTGGCCAGCCTTCCCCTGTATTCGGAGGGAGCCGGTTGGGTGGTGCCTGCATTTGTCGGCAGCATTCTCGGTTTCGGAGTAGATCTGCTGCGCAAGCGGGCTTATTGAAAATGACTTGTGCTCCCAATCCTTCCTTGTTAAGATGGAGAAAATATTGACTCAATTTGGAAGTGATTGGATGTACAGGAAAAAGGCAATCCTCCCTGCAGCGCTTTTGCTTTTTCTCACCGGCTGCGAGGAGAAGCCGCCTTTTACAGTTTCGGTCGGGCAAGAATCGGTTGAGCCGCAGCATCGGATAGAAGTAAATGAATGGCTGAAGCGTTTGGATCGCTCATCCGATGCGGTGCAGATGTATGACATGGAAGGGTATATATACTATTCTGTAAAGGGGTACAAGGATGTCTCTGTATCCTATATTTTCGAGGAAAGTCGCGGCAATACGAAAAGGACGCTGAAAACGACCTTTATCCGGGGAAATGATACGGATACGCTGTTTGTCAAAGTGAAGTACGATGCCAAAAAATGCTGTGATCTGAAAGTGATCGATGAACAGCCATAATGGCACGACGGGTGTGGTTGGAACATGAGGATGCAAGGAACCGAACCGAGATATCGGCAATTGTTAGTTGAATAAGCCCCGTTTGTTGAATAATCCCGTTTCCTTTATGAGGAGGCGGGGTTTTTGCTTGCTTGCATAGGCGGTACGAGAAGATGCGGAGATTGTGGAAGAAAATAGTTCGTTACTTTTTACTTGGATCAGTCGTATTAAACAATGGGGGATTATGGAAGTGCACGAGAGAAAGGTTGAGATGCATGCAAACAACACCTACCCCATTGACCGAGAGAATCAATGAACTGGACGTCATCAGGGGATTTGCGCTCTTCGGGATTTTTTTGGTGAATATGCCGGGATACATGCAGCCGGAGCTTTTTCTCAGCATGCAGCGCATTCCCGAACACGCAGGCGCCGTTGATTTGTGGCTGCGGATGATGCTGGACATGCTTGTTCAGACCAAGTTTTACACGATCTTCTCTTTTTTGTTCGGCGCAGGGTTCTACCTCTTCATGAGCCGCCTGGAGCAAAAAGGGGTGCCGGTTGGCAGCAAGTATTTCAGGCGGTTGACCGTGTTGTTTTTGTTTGGCATCGTACACTTGTTGTTCTGGTTCGGGGATATTTTGCACACGTATGCGTTGGCTGGCATCCTGCTCTATTTGTTCTACAAAAGGCGGGAGGTTGTCATCAAAAGATGGGCGATCGCGTTGCTCGCTCTTTTACAGATACCGATGGGACTGGCGCTGCTCATCCCCGATGACGGACACGCAACAGGCGCCCAAGAGGAGCATCTGGCCAGACAAGCGGTCGACGCCTATCAAAACGGGAGCTTGGGGGAGTGGCTCTCCTTTCGCTGGAACTATGAATTCCCGGTGCTCTTTCAAAATGAATGGCTGATGATTCTGACCGTATTGCCGCTCTTTTTATTTGGACTGTATGTCGCCAAAAAAGGGGTGTTTCACCAGCTCGGCCAATACGAATCGGCAATCAGACGATACTGGGTGATTTCGCTTTTGACCGGATTTCCGCTGGCAGTGCTGATTCCCTTGGTTCACTTTGGGATCGTCCCGATTCCGGGTTCGCTGGAAATGACTCGTCTTGTGCTGATTCAGTGGAGCGGATTGGCTCTGTGCGTTTTTTACCTCACATCGATTTTGCTGATGATGAGAAAAGAACAAGGCAGCGAAAGGCTTGCCTTCCTGGCACCTGTGGGGCGAATGGCGCTGACCAATTACATCGCCCAAACTGTGCTTTGCATAAGTACCGTCAAGCTTTTTCACTTATACGGTTCAACCCCGCTCTGGGTTGGCTTCATGCTGTGTCTGCTGATTTTCCCGATTCAGGTGGCGTGGAGCAAATGGTGGCTATCGCGTTATCGTTACGGACCGCTGGAATGGGTATGGCGAAGCCTGACTTACGGGTCTGTTCAGCAGTTAAAAAAGTGAGAAGACAAGGACTTTGGAGGAAATGTATGAGACCAGATACTTTGATGGCGATCATTGCCGTCTCCATTCTAACGACCGGCTATTGGGCCTTGTGCAAATGGTTGCAATCGCGCTAGCGTAAACATTCCTATTGCCTCTTGCCAAGCTGACAGGTAAGATGGTGAGTGTTGTTTTCCATGTCTATGGCGGAAAGGTATGACGTTTAAAAAATGGCCCGAAAAGAACGAATCGTCGAATTGGATTATGTCCGATCATTTGCTTTTTTGGCTGTCGTGTATCAGCATGTCATCGGCGTATACATTCGCAAGCCGGGAGTTGGGGAAGAGACGGCGTTTCTTTTTGGGATGTTGTTTCATCTGTTGAAATTTGCGGTTCCTGCATTCGTATTCGTCACGGGACTCGTGCTGTTTTACAACTATTACGACCGCTTGCAGTATCCGCGGTTTATACAAAAGAGGTTTACGGAGATCGTGGTGCCTTACGCGGTCTGGTCGATCGTCTATATGGCGATGCATCACGACCTGACTGGATTCAATCCGGAGACGCTGTGGCTGGTGCTGAAAAAATGGATGACAGGAACCGCTTCCTATCATCTGTGGTTTGTCGTGATGATTTTCCAGTTTTATCTCTTATACCCGATCCTGCTAAAGCTGTTCAAGTGGACAAGACATGCTGTACGGGGAAGAGCGGGCAGGACGTTTGCCGTTGGAGCTGCTGCTCTTGCCTACGCCGCTCTGATGTGGTTCTCCGTCCGCTATATCCCGGCTCATTCGTTTCGGTTTGATCTGGCCTGGCTCGATGCTTACTTGATCAAATACCGCGATCGCAACTTCCTGTATTACTCTTTTTATTTTTTCATGGGCGGTCTGGCTGCACTGGCATTGCCGCAGTTTCGCGTCTTTTTGCAGAAAAGGTGGCTGTGGCTGTTCGCCGCTTTCGGTGTCACCTACGCCTATATCGGGTATGAGCTGGTCAAACATTCGGCCGGCCCGATTGTCAATTTGAATGTGGCAACCTCGCTGAAGCCTTCGATGTTTCTCTATACCGTAGCCCAGCTCCTCGTCGTCTACCTCGTAGCCGTGTGGGTGGGCAAGTCGGGTTCGCAATGGAAAAAATGGCTGACGATGCTTGGGCATTATTCATATGGCGCTTATCTCATCCACGCGCTCGTCCTGACGTATGTGATGAAATTGCTCAATCACTGGGAGTGGACGGCAAGCGGGATCGGGGGCAGTCTGATCGCGTTTGTTCTCTGTTCTGCGTTTTCCTTCGGGTTGTCTTACGGCTTGGCTAAATTGCCTTTTGGCGCTTTGCTCGTGGGAGCTGCCGAGAAGAAGAAAAACAGCTCGGCTCCATCGACACCGAAGGAGTATAAACAAGCGATATGAAGGCTTTCAATTGCAACAAACACGGCTTCCCTTGATTATCAAAGGGGAGCTTTTTTTGTGCGGAAATGTTCCGAATTTTCGTAATTAAAGCAGGAGTTAAACGGGCAAAAATGGTATATGTTATGTCAAGATAGATAAAGGGGTGGAGCGTACAGGATGATCGCTTCCTATGTGCAGTTGGCATTATCGATGGCATTTGTCGGCATTAATATTTCGGTGGGAAAAGCCATCGTCGAGCACGTACCTGTTTTCTTGTTTTTGGAATTTCGCTTTATCCTTGCCGTGATTATTCTCCTTCCTTTGCTGTCCATGCGTGGAGAGTGGAAAAGCTCGTGGCGGAAAGAAGAGGGGAAGACGCTGTTCTGGCAGTCTTTCTTTGGGGTGTTTTTATTTAGCATTTGCATGCTTTACGGGGTGCAGTGGACTACAGCCACTTCGGCAGGCATCATTACGAGCACCGTACCGGCTTGCATCGCTTTGTTTTCTTTTCTGCTCCTCAAGGAAAAAATACGCTCACATCAACTGGTCTCCATTTTATTTTCGGTTGTGGGCATCGGCTTCATTACCTTTACGGGCGGAGCGGCAAGCGTGGGCTGGGGCGCCATGTTTGGAAATCTCCTCGTATTTTTGGCCGTCATCTCGGAGGCCCTCTTTACGATCTTTGCCAAAAGGCTGTCGGAGAGTGTGACCCCCTTTCAGATGACGGCGGCGATCAATGTGATCAGTCTGATTTTGTTCCTCCCATTTGCGATTGCCGATCTGATCAAGACGGATTTGACTGCTGTACCGTTCCAGATCTGGCTGCTGATGATCTACTATGCCGTCACCGCAAGCGTCCTTTCTTTCGTCCTCTGGTACAGAGGCGTAGCGAAGGTGGCTGCTTCTACAGCCGGCTTGTTCACCGGCTTTATGCCGGTCAGCGCTGCGCTCGTGTCCGTTCTCTTTTTGGGTGAACAGTTCACGTGGGCTCACGGAATGGGCATGCTGTTTGTACTCGGGGCAGTTGTGGCTGGCACCAGAAGCGTCGAGGATCAGAAAGTGAGGGTGGAAAGGTAGCGCCAGCGGCCTGGAGATGGAGTTGTGAAGGTCGAGTCGAGGCGCAGAGAAGGCAACCAGCAAGGCTCACCAGAGCTTTCGAAAGATTCCAAACAAAATCGTCCAGAACCCACTGCAAATAATTTTTTACGGAAAGTCTGCGATTTCGCATCGCAGGCTTTTTTGGGGGCGATGTTTCACCGGCCTTGACAAAATAAGGCTCCACAAATATAATTAGCTAGGTAATTAATTTGTAAAATACGTTATAAATAGAGAACATTTTTGCTAACAGGAGAGGAGCATATACTGTTGAAAAGAGAGAAAACAGCAAAGGGGAAACTTCCGTTGTTTGCGGCCAAGCTGGTTCTGTTTTTACTCGGTTTGGTCGTTTTGTCGATGGGCGCCGTCAGTATGATGAAAGCGGCATTAGGCGCATCTTCTTGGGATGTCCTGCATATCGGCCTGTCGGGTTTGACCGGCTTGTCAGTCGGTTTATGGGTACAGATCGTTGGTATTCTGATGGTCGGAATCGCATGTATTCTGGATCGGCGTTTGCCGCAGATCGGGAGCGTCGCCAACATTTTGTTGATCGGCTTTTTTGTCAACATCTTCCTTGCGAGCAGTATCATTCCGGTTGTGACAGCGCAGTGGGCGCGGTTTGTCGAATTGGTTGTCGGGATTGTTCTGATGGGTATCGGGTCGGGGATGTATGTCGCGTCCCGCTTGGGAGCCGGTCCGCGGGATGGAATCACGCTGTCGCTCGTCCGTATCACCGGCCGATCTGTCCGCCTGGTCCGTACCTGCTTGGAAGGGACGGCGCTCTTTTTGGGCTGGATCGCGGGTGGACCGATATCGTTCGGCACATTCTTGTCAGTATTTCTGGTCGGACCTGTGATGCAGGCATCTCTTCGCTTTTGGACAGTCCAAGTCCGACGTTGGGAGCGCAGGCTGTTGCCTGCTGTCGACATGGATCAGCTTGAGCAGCCCGCGCAAATGGCTGAAAGGGTATCGTAACAGGAGAGTCGACGTGATTTGGCAAGAACTCTCGATTTATTTCGCAGTTGGAGGATGGCAGAAGAGCTTGATTTCTGTTCGAACCTGCATATCTGGAGCGACACGAAAAAAAGCGTCTTGGATGAGCATCCAAAACGCTTTTTTCTGTTTCCATTACCCTTGCAAATCGAGAACTCCTTGGTAAATCAGGGAGAACAGTTCGTCGATGTCTTCTTCTTCAATACAAGAGAAGGCAATGCGCAAGTCGGTCTTGCCCAAAGCGATCGTACCGACACCATATTTCTCAAGCAAATGGGTACGCAATGTTTCCGCATCTACATTCTTGAGCTTGAGACACATAAAGTATCCCGAGTTGAAAGGATAGTACGTCCACACGTCATCAAATTTGCCGCTGTCAAGCAACTGCTTGACCCGGTTGGCGCGACGTTTCATGATCTCGAACTTTTCTTGCTTTTCTTGGTTGAAAGTCGGTGAATTCAATGCGTGCAGGATAAAGGTTTGGGACGGGTGCGGTCCGCTGGAAATCGTCGCGCGGATCATTCCGAGCGTTTTCTGCTCCAGGGCAGCCAGCAGGGCATCGCTTTTTCCGCCGTAGGTGATAAAGCCTACACGGAAACCCCAGACGTATTCTTCCTTGGTCGCGCCGTCCACCTTGATCGGCAGAATTCGCGGATGCAGGTCGCAGAGCGCGCCGAACAGAGACTCCTGCAAGGAATCTTCAAAGAACAGACTGAAGTAGGCGTCATCGGTTACTGCGACGATGTTGATTCCCGCCTCGGCACCAGCCTTCAGCGCTTTGAGAATTTCTTCGGCTTCCTTTTGCCCAGGCGTATATCCGGTCGGGTTGTTCGGGAAGTTGAGGACGACGATCGCTTTGCCCTTCTCTTTTTGTGCCAGGATCGCATCCTTGAGACCTTCCGCGTTGAAAGTCATTTCATCGTTATAAAGCGGATAATAGACCATTTCCGCCCCGCGGCGAATGGAGAATGTCAATTCGTAGTTCTCCCAGTTTTTGTCGGGGATAATGACGCTGTCTCCCGGTCCTGCGTACAAGTCCGCCACGACACTCAGACCGTGCGTCAATGCATTCGTCACGATCGGATTGCTGAAGGTTTTATTTTCCAGAGAAGGATGCTCCTCCAGCATTTTTTTCCTCCAGGCGGCGCGCAGCTCCGGTTTGCCGGCAGGGGGAGCGTACTCGTAAAGGTCTTTTGGTGCATAAGCGGACAACGTGTCCTGGATCGATTTCAAATGCATCGGCTGGCCGTTTTCCAATGCAATCCCGATCGTGGCGTTGTACTTTTTGGCCTTTGATTTCGCTTCGGCAGATTGACTGAGGATGCCTTCCTTCGGGAAGTAAATCAGTCGGCCCAATTCAGAGAGCATGTCGAAAAAGTGCGGATTTTCACGTTGAATTGTCTCGTTGAGCTGAGATGCAAGTGGATGCATGGTTTCCTCCCTCTTCGTTTCCATCAACTTCATGTTTACCATTTAAGATAGCGTATATAAGCGTATTTGTCGATGAAAAAACAGGCGTTCAGCAAAGCGTTTGACGAAAGGGGACCGCTTTGTTACGTTGGATACAAATTGACTCGTTGTCGGGGAGGAGAAGCGAGATGGCTGAACGGATGATCGTGCAGCTGGGGGATCCGATTCTAAGGGAACGATCCAGGCCGGTGAGCCCGATTACGCAAAATGTGTGCAACATTCTGGATGACATGGCGGACACCATCTACGCGACCGAGGGAAGAGCAGGTCTTTCTGCGATTCAGATCGGGATACCCAAGCAGCTGGTCGTCATGGATTGCGGAACCGGCCTGATCGAACTGATCAATCCGGTAATCGTGGACAGCCGGGGTGAGCAAAAAGGAACCGAAGCCTGCCTGTCCATTCCCGGTGTCGTTGGCATAGTCACGCGGGCCCAATATGTAAAAGTAAAGACGCTAACGCGTGCGGGAGAAGAGGTCGTACTGGAGGCAGAAGGATTTTTGGCTCGGTGCGTGCAGCATGAAATCGACCATTTGCATGGCATCCTCTATATCGACTATGTAAATGAGCTGTACGATGGCCGGAAAGGCAAAAAGCTGAAGCCGGCAGACGCCAATCCCATCCTCGCTCATCGGCGTCGTTTGCCGCGTTAATTTGGCCGCAGACAGCGAATCTAGTACGGTACACAGCAAGGAGGAACTCGCAATGAAACGATACGACGTGGTCATCTCTGGATTTGGCTCGGTAGGCAGACAAGTCGCAAGATTGCTTCACGAGCGCAAGGAAAGATACCGGATGGTCTACGATGCCGATGTCAGGCTTGTCGGCGTCATGCGTTCGACCGCTGGCTGCTACGCGGATGAAGGACTGGCACTCGAACAAGTCCAGGCGTTTTCCGCAGAGAAAAGTATGGGAGATAAAAAGAAAACGGGAGCCGACTTCCTGGCAGCATGTCCATTTGACATCCTGATCGAAGCGGGTCCTTCTGATATTGTCACTGGCGGCATGGCCCTCTCCTACATGAGAACCGCCCTGTCCCGCGGCAAGCATGTCATCGCGATCTCCAAAGGGGCGCTGATAGCAGATTACCAGGGGCTCCATGAGGCGGCCAGACGACATGGGGCCATGCTCAAAGTAAGCGGAGCAACGGCTGCAGCTTTGCCGACGGTTGATTTGCTCCAGTACAATTTGGCCGGTTGTGAAGTGGCGCTGATCGAAGGAATATTTACCGGAACAGCCAATTTTGTGCTGAGTGCAATGATGGAAGAAGGCATCTCCATGGAGGAGGCGATTATCCGCGCCCAGCAGATGGGGATTGCCGAGCCTGATCCGCGCTTTGATCTCGAAGGCTGGGACACGGCCTGCAAGCTGACAATTATGGCCAATGCAGCTTTTCATGCAGGCATTCGCCTGTCGGATGTGGCACGGAAGGGCATCCAAGGCATCACACCGGAGCTAGTGCAGAAGTGGAAAGCAGACGGTCTTGTCCCCAAGCTGGTAGGCAGTCTGCGCAAAGTCGACGACACTCTCCAGGCCGCTGTGGACGTGCAGCTATTGTCCGAGACTCACCCGTTCGCCCAAGTCCGCGGGACGACCAAAGCGATTCGTCTGGAAACGGACACAATGGGGGAGCTGTTGGTGGTGGGAGGAAAATCCGACCCGGTGGCAGCCGCAGCTGCAGCCCTGAAAGACCTGGAGCACATCCTTCAGGCAAACCGGGCAAAAGGCTGAACGAATCCCTGAAGAACGAATAGCTTCACATCCCGGGTGCGTATACTAGGCACAGGTCGCACTCAGTGAGGAGGCTTCCCATGGACCAACAACAAAACAATGACAAAGATGTCAGTGTAGAGTTGCAGCAGGTGGGGGCATACCCGACCAAACAGACAATGCATGAAAAAGAGGTACCTTTGCTAGAGGAGCAGAAGTGTGACTGCTGTTCCACAGAGAGCTAAGAGCGTCGAAGCGAAGAGAACGCTTTGACGAGTACCTCTTGAATGTGAAAAGCCGGAGTGGTACCGTTCCGGCTTTTTGCTATTTCCCGCCCCGAAAGGGCTCACGCAAACGGAGACAGCTCATACGGCCCCTTGATCGCAAGCCTCATCAATTGCAGCGCCATGAAGCGGGGAGAATAGCTCATGCCGCCCTCCAGCCACCACATGATGACTCCTAAAAAGGCAGAGGCGGTATAGCGGACAATAATCTCTCGCTGTGCCGTGAGCTTGGTGTCATCGGGCTGGAATTCGTCCAGGCCTTGGGAGATGTAATCGGTGATGACTTCGATCAGGCGAGCAGCGAGTGGTGCCTGGTGATGGGACAGCATTACCTTGTAAAAGGTCGCATGGCGTGCAATCTGTTCAAACAGGCAGACGAACACGGGGTGCGGTTGATCTACGTGCAAGTCTGCTTTTTTCGCATGTTTGGTCGTTTCGCGCAGACTGTCCACCAGCTCCGAGAGGACTTCTTCTGTGCTTTGCCACATCAAATCCTGTTTGTCTCGATAGTGGAGGTAAAAGGTGGCCCTATTCAAAGTGGCACGCTCGGTAATGTCCTGTACGGTGATGGCCTCATACCCTTTTTCCTGTATGAGCGAGGTAAACGCGTCCTGAAGGAGCTGGCGTGTCCTCCTGACCCGCGGATCAATCTTCTTCGGTTTCATCGACATTCTTCCCATCCTTGTTGAACTTTTTCTATGTGATCCACACAACGTTGATCTTCTGTTGATTTATCGTCACTTCGGCGTTTTGTGTTGTTTGCCCATATAAGAAGGGCATTGATATAATTATTTACGACACAGTGTCGATAAAACAACTAGTTGTTTAAAATTTTTTTGAATTTCTTTTTCAGAAATGAAAAAGCGGGAGGATACGACTATGGGTCGTCTAACAGGAAAAGTCGCCATCATTACAGGTGCGGCAAGCGGTATGGGGGCACAAACAGCTCGTCTGTTTGCCCAGGAAGGCGCGAAAGTAATCGCGACGGACATGTCCGAAGACAAGCTGCAAGAAGTGGTGAATGAAATCAAGGCGGACGGCGGGGAAGCCATCGGGGTCAAACACAACGTCGTTTCCGAGGACGAATGGAAAAACGTCATCGCACAAGGTCTGGAGGCATTTGGCAACATTCACGTCCTGGTAAACAATGCGGGTATCAGTACAGATGCTACGATTGAGCAATTTACGATGGAAAACTGGAACAAGGTGATGGATGTAAACCTGACCGGCTGCGTGCTGGGAATGACGCTGGTTTACCCTGAGATGAAAAAGGCTGGAAGCGGTTCCATCATCAACATTTCGTCTACCGCAGGACTAGTTGCTCTGAACTTTACGAATGGTTACACCGCTTCCAAAGGGGCGTTGAGAGCTCTTACGAAAGCAGCAGCTGTCGAATGCGCGAAGGATTCCGTCCGCGTGAACTCCATTCACCCGGGCATTATCGAAACACCAATGACGCAAATGATCACGGCTCCAGAGGTTCGGGGCATTTTTCAGGCGCAAACGCCGCTGCCTCGTCTCGGCAAACCCGAGGATATCGCTTATGGTGCACTTTATCTCGCTTCGGACGAGTCTTCGTTTGTGAGCGGCCTTGAAATGGTCATCGACGGCGGCTGGTGCGCTCGTTAATGAGCCTCTGATCCGGGTGTCGCCATTTTCTCCTTTGATCACAAAAGCCTAGATCGATACCATGCCCACCAGCTTCAGGTGGGCTTTTTTTGCAAGCAGGGAAAAAACCGAAAAAACCGAGTCACTCTGTTGAGCAACTCGGTTCTTCTCTGCAGCCATCAAGGTTATCCGGTAAATTCTTGTACCCAGTAACCATTTTGGTAGCCTACGCCGATTTTCGTGAAATTCGGGTTCATGATGTTTTTGCGGTGACCGTCACTGTTCATCCATTGCTGCATCACTTCTTCAGCGCTGCGCTGACCCATGGCGATGTTTTCGCCGGCAGTCATGTACGATACGCCAAAGCGCTTCATCATGTCAAATGGAGAACCGTAGGTAGGGCTGTTGTGATCAAAGTAGTTGTTTTGATCCATGTCAGCCGCTTTTGCCAATGCTACCTTTTCCAATGCAGCATCGTAAGCAAGCGGAGCCAGACCAGCTTTTGCACGCTCTTGGTTTACCAGATTTGCCACTTCGCGAGCAAACTGGGAGGAAGCGTTGACAGTGTTGCTTGCCGGAGCTTTAGCCGGTTGTTGAACTGGCTTTTGTACCGGCTGCTGAACCGGTTTTTGTACCGGCTGTTGCATCGGAAGCTCTACCCATTGCATAGAGTTGGATGGAAATGCCCAGTTCCATTGGTTCCATTGGTTCGATGGTTGGGATTGTTGCGAAGGTTGGGAATTCATGAAATATGGGAGCCATTGCCCTTGATTAACAACATTTTTTACCGGGCATGTGGCAGCAAATGCTGAAGTGGACATCGAAGTAACAGCCAATCCCAAAGCAATAGCGATGATAGACTTGCCGAATGGTTTCATGTTCTCATCGTCTCCTTTTCTTCGCCTACGAGGTTAGTTGTCGGGTTCGGGCTGAGGATACAACCCTTCACAAGCGTGATTCACCCCAATGCAGAGTGGCTAACTCTACAAAAAGAAGTCCCCCGCACTTCCACTTCTTTGGAAGTTTCGGCTTGTTTGTTTGGCTTAACTAGGATAACAAATAGACTTGAGAGAATGGAACCTGTAAATAATGGCAGACCTTGTTGACGCTTGTTCAGAAAAGGAAATACCGCCGTGTATTTGTGGCATGATTTCCATGACAGGCGGCTGGAGGATTCAGCGGACGGGTGCATGTTGTTGATTTTTTTCTAAAAAATTTGTCGATATCAAAAAAATTGTATCATTTTATTCCGGGATCGTGATAGAATGAGAATATCGAGTGTTGATTAGAATTTTCAGAAAAGCGTGGTGGTACTTTTGTCATTTGTGGAAAAGAGACTTGAAGAGCTGGGGGTAAGTCTGCCCCCGAACCAACCGCCTTTGGCAACCTACGTATCCTGCGTGCGTTCGGGCTGCCTGGTTTTTACCTCAGGAGCCGGCTGCTTTGTCGATGGGAAACCGCTCTATACGGGCAGGCTGGGCAGGGAGCTTACTGTAGAACAAGGATATGAGGCGGCACAGATTACTGTCCTCAACCTGCTCAGCATGATCAAAGCGGAGATTGGCAATCTTGATAAGATTGAGCGGATTGTGAAAGTACTCGGACTGGTGAGCAGCGCAGACGATTTTTACGACCAGCCCCAGGTTATGAACGGGGCTTCCGATCTGCTGGTGAACGTTTTTGGCGACAGGGGGAAGCATGCCCGCTCTGCCTTGGGCACATCCGTTCTGCCCATGAATCTGCCTGTGGAGATTGAAATGGTCGTAGAAATCAGGGAAGAGGAGAGATAAACGCATGTTCGTTACATTGGAGCAAATCAGGCAAGCCAGGGCCAATCTCGCGGGTGTCATCTTGCCGACACCTATGCAGTATTCGCGCACTTTCAGCGAATGGTCAGGCAATACCATCTACGTAAAATGCGAGAATCTGCAAAAGACAGGGGCGTTCAAAATCCGCGGCGCGTACAACAAGATCGTGAGCCTGACAGACGAGGAAAAAAGACGGGGTGTCGTGGCCTTTTCTGCAGGCAATCACGGCGCAGGCACTGCCTACGCTGCCCAGATCCAAGGGATTGCAGCTACAGTGGTCATGCCGACCAATCCTGTACCGAGCAAGCAAAATGCGATCCTTCATTACGGCGCCAAAGTAGTAGATGGAGGGAGCACCTCCATTACCATGTATGAAAAAGCGCTGGAGCTTCACCAAAGCGAAGGTCTTGTACTGATCCATCCGTTTGAAGACATGCATATTATCGCAGGGCAAGGCACGATCGGCCTGGAGATTTTGGAAGAGCTTCCCGACGTTGACGTGGTCATCGTTCCGGTCAGCGGGGGAGGGTTGATATCGGGCGTGGCGGCTGCTTTGAAGGAGACAAAGCCGGCCGTGCGCGTGATCGGCGTGAATAGCGAGGGGGCCATGGCGATGTATGAATCGCTTCGGCACGGCTGCCCGTTTGAAGTGGAAAAGGTGGATACGATCGCGGATGGATTGATGGCCAAAAAGCCGGGAAAGATCACGTATGCACACACGACAAGATACGTCGACGAGATGGTATTGGTCTCCGAGGAAGAGATTGCAAGGACGGTGGTGAGCCTTGCGGAACGGGCCAAGATGGTAGTAGAGCCGTCCGGTGCGGCCGCTTTGGCAGCAATGATTCACCATCGGACTGCACTCAAGGGAAAAAAGGTAGTCGTGCTGGCTTCAGGCGGCAATGTAAACATGAAGCTGCTCGCTGAGCTGGTCGAAAAGTACACGCAACAAATCCCAGTATAAACAGGGTGGTGCTGACGTGAGGCGAAAAATATACAATGTAAGAATAATCGACGTTGTACATTTGCGGCAGATTGAAAGAGGAACGGTTGTCTTTGACGAATCCGGAATATTGCATGTCTCTGAGGCAGGCAATGCGGAAGTGGCAGACTGGGAGTTCGACGGAACGGGAATGACGCTTTTGCCCGGCTTGATCGACTGCCATGTGCATTTGGGCATGGACGCTTCACCTGATCCCTTCAGGCAAATCAGACTGGATTCCGCAGCGGACACGGCGTTTCGGGCTCATCAGCAAGGAAAACAGTTTCTCGAGGCTGGCATCACGACAGTACGGAATGTGGGTACACGATACAATGTAGATATTTCCTATCGAAATGCGGTTGAGCGAGGCTTTGTCGAGGGGCCGCGCGTCTACGCATCCGGCCAGCCCATCGTCATGACTGGCGGGCACTGCCATCCAATGGCGATTGAGGCTGATGGGGTTGACGAGGTGAGAAAGGCCGCCCGAAGCCAACTGAAAGCGGGAGCAGATCTCTTGAAGCTGATGGCCACGGGCGGTGTCCTAACAAAAGGAACAGAGCCGGGCTCCACGCAGCTTTCAGAGGCAGAGCTGCGCTGCGCTTGCGAGGAAGCTTCTCATGCCGGAAAAACAACTGCAGCTCATGCGATTGGTTTGGAAGGAATCAAAAACGCCATTCGTGCAGGCGTTACGACGGTCGAACACGGAACGGTACTCGATGACGAGGCCGTCCAATTGATGATCGAAAACGGAACGTTTCTGGTTCCGACCCTGATTGCTGCGACGCTGATCCTGCGCCAGCCGTCTGAGAGCGGAGTGCCTGAGGAGTTTGTCCGCAAGGCAGAGCCGTTTGTCCAGATCCATCGGGAAAGCTTCCGCAAAGCGCTTCGGCACGGAGTGAAGATTGCTGCAGGCACAGACGCCGGTACCCCTTTTAACATCCCAGGGTATTTGGCGGATGAATTGCAGCTCATGCACGAGGAAGGAATGCCAGCGATTGAGACGATTCGGGCCGCGACGCTGCAGGCAGCTGCATGCATGAAGCTGGAGGACAGAACGGGTTCCATTGAGGCAGGAAAATGGGCAGACCTGCTGCTTGTGGAGGGAAATCCGGTGGAAAACCTGCTTTCTCTCAAGCGAGTAAGGCAGGTGTATAAAGGGGGTAAGCTTTGCGTACACCACCGGTAAACAAGCAGGCCTCGTTGACGATTTGCCCAGGAGACGCAGCCGCATTCTCCCACATAAACACGCTAGGAAATGAGGTTTCACACATGAGTTCATTGCATCCCATTTTGGCCAGTTATATTCCTGTAGTTGAGGGCCTGGCTCGAACGATTGGCGACCACTGTGAAGTCGCCCTGCACGACATGACCAACCCCGAGGCTTCGATCATTGCCATTCACAACAGCCATGTAAGCGGCAGAAGCCCGGGAAGCCCGGTGACCAATCTCGGTCTGAAGCTGCTCCGTCAGGGCGAGCAAGGGCATGACTTCATTCTCAACTACAAGCACGAAGGGATTAAAGACAAAATCATCAAATCCAGCACGATTTTTATCAGGGACGAGCATCAAGCCATTATCGGTTGTATCTGTATCAATCTGGACGTGACCAGCCTTGTGATGGCCGAGTCTATTCTCAAAGGAATGGCTTCTTTTCAGCAGGAGCCAAGTGAAGAAAAAACGGAAGAACGCTTTGCTCCCACTATCTCCGAGTTGATGGACCAAATCATTGAGGAATGCATCCGCAAAATCGGCAAACCCGTCCCCTTTATGCAGAAGGAGGAGAAAATTGCCTTTATCGGTCTGCTCGATGAAATGGGGCTGTTTTTGATCAAAGGCGCTGTGCAGCACGTAGCCGACCTGCTGGATGTTTCCAAGTACACGATCTACAACTACGTGGAGAAAACGGGTAAGCAGCCTTCGTAAATTGAAAGGGAAGGGCGGGGAATATGATGGCGGCACCTGTTACGCAACAGACGAATGCAAGTAAAAAAGGATTCTTTTTGAAATTCCTTGACCGTGTGGAAGTGCTTGGCAATAAATTGCCGGATGTAGTCACACTGTTTCTCGTCATAATCGCCGCCATTTTGATCCTTTCCGCTATCGCTGCCGCACTCGGATGGTCGACGGTGAATCCCACCAATCATGAGCGGATCGCCGCAGTCAACCTGCTTAGCAAAGAGGGGATCGTCCGCATTCTGACCGAGATGGTCAACAACTTCACCTCATTCCCGCCGCTCGGCTTGGTTCTGTCGGTCATGCTTGGCGTCGGATTGGCAGAATCAACCGGCTTGATCGGCGCAGCGATGAGAAGGACTGTACTGGCCTCCCCGCGTTCGTTGATTTTGCCGATTATCGTCCTTGTCAGCATGTTGGGACACGCCGCCGGAGACGCGGCCTTCATCGTTATGCCACCGATCGCTGCGATGATTTTCACCATGCTCGGCCGGCATCCGATCGCAGGGCTTGCTGCCGCATACGCTGCTGTAGCCGGCGGCTTCAGTGCCAATCTGGTTGTTTCCGTATTGGATGTGACGTTGGCAAGCTTTACGCAGACAGGGGCTCAAATGATCGATGCGAGCTATATGTCCAGCCCTGCGATGAACTTCTATTTTATGGTGGCTTCCACTTTGATGCTCGTTCCTTTGACCGTATGGATCACTGTCAGGATTGTGGAGCCAAGGCTGGGAAGCTATACACCACAAGCTCAACAAAATGCTGTGGAAGCACAGGTGACACCGGAGGAAAAACGAGGATTGCGCTGGGCCGGTATTGCTTTGTTCGTCTGCGTGGTCATCCTGTCAGCCGTCACCATACCGAGCGGTTCGCTGCTTCGCGACCCTGATACCGACTCGCTGATTGTCTCTCCATTTATGAAGTCGCTCGTTCCCATTTTGCTCTTTTTGTTCGGGATTCCCGCTGTCGCCTACGGTATTGGAGCCGGTGTGATTCGCTCGGACAGAGATGTGGCCGAACATTTGGGAAAGACGATGTCCGGAATGGGCTATTACATCGTTCTGGCATTTGTCGCCTCGCAAATGATCGCGTATTTCAACTGGAGCAATCTCGGTCCGATTATTGCGATCGAGGGAGCTGCTTTTCTGCAAAACATCGGCTTGACAGGCCTTCCGCTGCTGATCCTGTTTATTCTGTTCGTCGCTCTTATCAATCTCCTCATTGCAAGCGCGACAGCGAAATGGGCAATTCTCGCGCCGGTCTTTGTCCCCATGTTTCTGCTGCTGGGGTACAGTCCCGCTTTCACCCAGGCTGCCTACCGCATCGGTGATTCGATCACCAATCCGATCACACCTATGCTGCCGTATTTTGCGATCTTGCTTACTTTTGCCAACAAATATCAGAAAAATCTGCAAATGGGAACCTTGATCTCAATCCTTCTGCCGTATTCGTTATTCTTCGGGATTTTTTGGCTGCTCCTGTTTGCGCTATGGTACCTGTTAGGCATGCCGCTTGGTCCGGGCCACTTTATCAAGGGATAAGAGTTTGGGAGGAAAGGTCCTCTCTGAGCAAGATGCCTCCGAACCAAACAGATTGGCAGCCGCCGTCAAGAAAAACAACCAGCGAGACAGTCTAGTCCGCTGGTTGCTTTGGTTCGTTTCCGCCATTCTCGTGATATTGTTTCCAGGCAGTCAGCCCGCCTTCGAGCGAGGTGGCATCGTAGCCTTTTTCGCGCAAGAGCTCAGCC
This sequence comes from Brevibacillus sp. FSL K6-6036, assembly GCF_037964015.1. Classification (NCBI taxonomy): domain Bacteria; kingdom Bacillati; phylum Bacillota; class Bacilli; order Caryophanales; family Paenibacillaceae; genus Brevibacillus; species Brevibacillus sp. FSL K6-6036. The sequence goes on along the minus strand of NZ_CP150173.1, from coordinate 2,671,096 downwards.
GCTTTTCGCGCCTTGTTTCCGCTCGTACAGATCGTGATGATCTGTCTATCCGTTGGCAGTTCTTTCATTCTTTCCTGAATGTCTTCGTCCGGTTCGACCATCTTCAGATACGGGAGGTTCTCCGTCGGCACGCCGTAATCGTTCAAGCTTTCTGCACGATATTTGTCTTCATCACGCACATCGAGCAAGTATAGCCTCTCTTTGTTTGCAAGGCGGACAAGCAAGTCGCGGACCAGGATTTTTTGTTCCATGTATCAATCTCCTGTTCTTTGTTTGAAGTCTTTTGGCAAATCCTTCAGGCCATTCCATTTTACCATGCGGACGGCTTTATTTGTGACTTAACCCATAATGGGGGTGCATGAACATATCGTGTCTATTAGGTTGGAAGCAAAAATTCGTTTGTTTACAGTGGAAAGGGTTTAGATAGAACATGACTATATAGCTCACTGGCACAGAAGCGGAATGATCCAAAAGAAATCATGAATGTTTCGGGAATGATCTGCCGTAGGTATGAAAGGGAAACGGAAAAACAGGGGAATCCTGAAGTTGCTGCTGACGTGCCTCCATCCTACAATCGCCAAAGGCATTGAAGACTGTTTTCCAGACAGGAGGAAACAAGCGTGAGCTATGTAGAGCTTGCCAAGCAAGTGGCGAAAGAAGCGGGTACGATGATCAAAAACAGGCGCGAATCCCGATTTACGATAGAAGAAAAAGGCAATGCCTTCGATGTGGTCACAGAGCTTGACAAAGCATCAGAAAGCCTCATTCGCAAACGGATTTTGGAAGCGTACCCTGACCATGCATTTTTAGGGGAAGAAGAGTCCTTTGCAAACCACCATTCTTTTGTAAAATCGCTAGCAAAGGCAGACGAGACTCCTTTTCTTTGGATCGTCGACCCGATTGACGGAACCAGCAACTATGTGCAAAGAATTCCGGGCTTCACCGTTTCCATCGCCCTGACCAGCAAAGGAGAAGTGATTGTCGGCGTCGTTTACGACCCGAGCCAGGATGAATTGTTCTGGGCGGAAAAAGGAAAGGGAGCGTTTGTCAACGGGAAAGAGCTGAAGGTCGCCGGCACCGAGGATGTAGCCAGAAGCGTGATTGCGACGGGCTTTCCCTCAACACCGCTGATGCGTGAAGCGGTGTTGAAGGGGATAGGAGAGCTGGGACCGCGCTGCCAAACAATGAGGGTGCTGGGGTCCGCCGCTCTCCATCTCGCTTATGTCGCAGCGGGGCGCTTGACCGCTTTCTGGGAATATGGATTGAATGCTTGGGATGTGGCGGCAGGAACACTGCTGATCACGGAGGCAGGGGGACAGGTAACCGACATGGCAGGAAATTCCTACAAGGTCAGCACGCCTCATGTTGTAGGAAGCAATGGCCAGATTCACCGAGAGCTGTTGACGCATTTGCATCCGATAAGGTTGGATGTGTAGCAGAACAGATTGATCAAAGAGATGAGACCAGAGTTTGTTTCAAAGGAGAGCCGGAATCCTTGCGATTTGCTTTTTCATTCCAATTCAGTTACTATGAAGAGACTTGAATGAGCCTCTTTTGAATTTCTGATTCACACTGGCGCGGTCTACGGAGCCGCAAGGATGGAAGAGAGGTAGGGCTTTCGTCGTTTTGGATGTTTGAACAATAGACGAAACCTTTTTGGACCAAATATAGTAATGAAGGCTGTAATTCACCTTTTGGATAATTATTTCTTCATTGCTTTGTGTGCGTGTGATTTTCATGTACATGAAGGAGCTTGGATTGGCATATACTACTGTTGGAGGTTGGTTACAACAATGCAAACGATTGGAACAGTAAAATGGTTTAATGCAGAAAAAGGTTTCGGGTTTATTCAAGTAGAAGGCGGGGAAGACGTTTTCGTACATTACAGTGCGATCCAGGGAGAGGGCTTCAAATCCCTGGATGAAGGCCAGCGTGTCCAGTTCACTATTACCCAAGGGAATCGCGGACCTCAAGCTGAAAATGTAGTGAAAATATAAAAGCCCCACCCAAAAAAGCAACTGTCTTTGAGGCAGTTGCTTTTTTGCGTCTTTTTTCGTTCTTTGGTTCCTCTGCATCTAGGGCAAGAACTGTAGCTGTTTAGTCGGATGTGATGACGATGGTGAGAGGAATCTGAAAATAATTCCGAAAAAACGGAACAATTGGATACACGTTATGGTAAAATTCTCTTCCACAATGTTTGAAGAGGGGGTACTGGCACTGAGATGAACGATATTCTGCAAGCCTTTCGGGAGAACATTCCCGCACTCGCTCATGCGAGTGACATCCGCCGAATTGCCGAAGGGTTTTCACCTGATCAAAAATACGTGGTCAGCTATGACGACGGAACCAAATTGCTGTTGAGAACGGCCGACTTGAAGCAGTACGAGCGAAAATACGCGGAATACGGGATCATGGAAGCGATCCAAATGTACGGAGCGAAAAGCCCCCAGCCTATAGACATCGGCAGGCTTGAGCAATCAGAGTTGTGCTACTACTTGCTCAGCTATATCGACGGAGAAGATGCAAGAGGTGCCATTCCCGATTGCCCACCGGAGAAGCAATACCGGATCGGCTGGGACGCCGGGCAGGACCTTGCCAAATTGCATCAGCATCCCGCCCCCCATTCGATTTCCTCTTGGTATGAACGAGCGACGAGAAAGCACCATAACTATGTGAAGGCGTATAAGACCTGTGGAGTGAAAATGGAAAACGACGCCCGGATAATCCGCTTTATTGATGAACACCAGAAGCTCCTGAAAGCCCGGCCCAACAAGTTTCAACACGACGATTTTCATGTTGGCAACATGATTGTCCATGAAAAGCGGTATGCCGGAGTAATTGACTTCAACCGTTTCGATTGGGGCGATCCGATTCACGATTTCTATAAATTGGCACTCTTTAGCAAGGAATGCAGCATTCCCTTTTCGGTCGGACAAATAGAGGGGTATTTTTATGAAAGGGGAATACCGGCTGACTTTTGGACACTGTATGCAGTCTATGCCGCCATGTCAATCTTTTCCGCGATAGTCTGGACGGTCCGTGTAACCCCCGAAAAAGTAGACGAAATGGTCGAACGACTGCATAGCCTGTGCGAGGATCATCGCTATTTCGAGACCTGCAAGCCTGATTGGTTTAAGGAATAATCTCGTCTTGGCTGGATTTGGTTTGGGGTTCGGCATTGAAAAAATGTTTAGGTCCATGTTTCAACTCTCCCAAAAAGAGGTAAAGCTTACTATAGGATAAAAAGGACGTATAAGTTTCACGGTTTATGCCGAAAATTTACCTTGTCTATGTTATAGTAAAATGGGGGAAAGGAAAGAACGCCTTTTCCTTACAAGAGGATTGATCATGTGGAGACTAACGTACAAAGAGACCTGAGCAGTTATATCGGACGGGTTCTACGCGATCACTTTGGAAAAGGCCCCGAATCTGTCTTTGTCACCTTGGGACATACCTTTATTACCTGCTATTTGCGGAATTTCCTCTCGCCAATGGAGCGCGTCCTGCTCGAACAGGACCAGATCGTCACCATTCTGCAGACGAGAGATTTGCTTATGAAAAATTTGCTTCCGGAGATCACGGCGTACTTGAAAATAGCCACGGGCGTGGAGATTCGGGAAGTTTATTACGATTGGGGCTTACATAACAGGTCGGGTATCATTGTCGCGCTTACTTCGGAGCCGCTGCCGCACGCAGGCGAAATTGCGGAAGCGTTTACGGGTAAGGAGCAGTTGCATGAGGAAATCGAAAAGATAAGCATTCAAGTGGAAAAAATCCCGGAAGAGATGTTCTCATACAAACTGAATACGAGGACCATCCTCGTAGTCCGCAACGGTATTTTGGTGGCCATTGAAAAAGAGTTCATCCGGCTCGGCTTTTCGGAATCGCTGCGGATCGCCAAAAGGCAATTGGAAAAAGGTATGCTTCACAATGATCTCCATTTTGAGTCGATACTTGGGACCAAGGTTGTCGATTTATTTGTAGACTGGGATTTCGGAAGAGATAAAAGTGTCATCGTATTTATCGTCAATCCAACCTCATAATTCGGTGGAAATGAACTAGACATGACAAATGAGCTAGACATGAGCCGGAATGGCAGCTGCCCAGGCTGACTGTTCCGGCTCTTTTTTTAATTGAAAACTACCCTTTTAAAAGGAATGAAACGATGGAAAGCGTAGTTCAGCAAACAGAGATCAGCAGCTATATTGGGAAAATCCTTCGGGACAACTTTGGGAAGGGACCGGAATCCATTTTTGTATCGATCGGACATACTTTTATTACCGTCTATATCAAAAACTTCTTGTCTCCTATCGAACAGGTGTTGTTGGAACAAGGCCAGGAAACCACAGTTAACAGTATCAGAGACTCACTCATGCAAAAGCTGTTGCCGGAAATCAAAACGTACATAAATAAAATAACAGAAAGAGAGATTACCGAGTTTTATTACGACTGGAATTTCCATCGAAAGTCGGGGCTTTTTTTGGGGATTGCTTCCACGCCTTTTTCATACAATCCTTCCTTTTCAGAGCTTTATGAAGGAAAGGAAGCTTTGCATCGCGAGATATACCTGCACCATGAGCAAGTGCAGAGAAAACCGGAGAACCTCGTTTCCTACCAATTGCATGCGAGATTGATTCTGCTTATACAGCAGGGTGTATTTGTCCAGATCGAAAAAGAATTGATCCGGCTTGGACACGAAGGCATTGTCCTTTTGGCGAAGAAAAATGTGGAGAAGCAGTTTCTAGGCAAAAACAGCCATATTGAAAGTGTTCTGAACAGAAGGGTCATCGAATTGTTCGTTGCATCCAATGCAAGGATGGACAAGAGTATTATCGTGTTTATGCTGAGTGCTCCGTAAAGCGAAAGAGAGGAAGATGCAGCGGCTGGCCATCATGAAAACTCCGGGCAAATCAGAGGAAGGTTCTCGCAAATTGCTTGTCACAATCGAGATTTGGAAGGAGCGATATTCGTTGAAGTTTGGTGCTGATGTGGAGAACAAATCACTGTTTTTACAGACATTTACATATTCTTCGATTGGAATGGCTTTGGTCTCCTTGGATGGGCAATGGATGAAAGTAAATCAATCCTTCTGCGACCTGATCGGCTATACAGAGGAAGAGCTCTTGTCCCGAACCTTCCAGGATATTACCCATCCCGACGATCTCGCGGCAGACCTTGATTACATGCAACAGCTGCTGGAAGGGAAGATCGAATCCTATCAGATGAGAAAGCGCTACGTTTTGAAACAGGGTCGCGTGGTTTGGGTGCTGCTGAACGTCTCCATGGTCCGGGACGACTGCGGGCGCCCGCTCTATTTTCTCACACAAGTGCAGGATATTACCGCTTTGAAAAGATCGGAGGGTCTTTTGCTTGAAAACGAGCGAAAATTGACCGAGGAGCTTTTGCGAAATTCGGAAAAGCTGACGATAGCCGGCCAGCTAGCGGCGGGCATTGCACATGAAATCCGCAATCCATTGACATCGCTGAAAGGATTTTTACAGCTCATCAAAAAGGGACCAGACTATAAAACAGAGTATCTGGACATTATGGAAGCGGAGCTGGACCGGATCGAAGTCATTGTCAACGAGCTTTTGCTGCTGGCCAAGCCAACAGATCGAAAGTTTGAGGAGAAAGATGTTAAATCAATGCTGCAAAACGTCATTACATTATTGGAAACGCAGGCTCTTATCCATAATGTACAGATACTGACCGCGTTTACCCCCGGCGTCACCATTTACTGCGATGAAAATCAGATGAAGCAAGTGTTCATCAATCTGATGAAAAATGCGATTGAAGCAATGCCGGGCGGCGGGAAGCTCCTGATCCAGGTCAAGAAAAAACAGGAGCTTGCCGTTATCCGCTTTATCGACCAAGGGTGCGGGATTCCTAAAGAAAAGCTGAAGCAAATCGGTTCTCCGTTTTATTCCACCAAAGAGGACGGAAACGGACTCGGCCTGATGGTCAGCTATAACATTATCGAAAACCACCACGGGAAAATCCATATTGAAAGCGAGATCGGGGTAGGATCGACGTTCACCGTCAGTCTTCCTATCTATACGCCGTCGCGGCTCCATCCTGCGTTCCATTAAACTCGACTCTGTTTGCCTTTTCGGCGCTTCTTGAAACTCCCGCCCTTTTTTGCCTATAGCACAGAGCTATTTAACGTAGAGGCTGCCCTTCCCTAGAAATATCTACGGATAGGTCGGCCTCTTTCTTATGATGCCAATCATTGAAATGTATGGCTGAATCAAATCAACGAAAAGGACAGCAGTTCAACCTTCAAGTCGATCGGCATGGGATGGATTTAGACAACACCAATTTTCCAGTAACTCGCTGCAACTGTTCTGTAATGAGAAATCATCCTAGAAGGAATGTCTATCATGTAGCGGTTATTGATAATGTTTGTTACATAAAGCATAATATAGCAATAGTTGTTCGAGATGGAGAGAGATTTCAGAATTGTACGACAAACAATATACACCCTCAATTTCAAAGAGTGTTGAGTCAAATGGAAAAAGTACGAGCTTCTCGGCATTGACCAAGAAAGATGGCAAAGTGAACGCCCAAAACGATTTCTTCCGTTTACGGGGGCAAATTCGAATCCAATCTTTTGGCGGAAAAGGAGCTGGAAAACATGCAAGCATTGTTCCACTATAATTGGATGGTCAGAGATGAATGGCTGGAGCTGTTGAAGCAACTGCCCCGCGAAGAATTGCTGCGCAGCCGTGTGGGCGGAGCCGGCAGCATTCTGTACACGCTGTTTCACATCGTGGATGTGGAGTATAGCTGGATCATCTTCGGGATCCAAGGCAAACCGGACACTGAGCCGAATTTTGGCGACTACCAGTCACTTGATCGGGTGAAAGATTTTTCCGATTCATGCCGCAGTGAAATCGCATCCTTTCTGGAATCGTGGTCTGGTGAAAATGAACGAGAGAAAGTGACCGTTTCCTGGTCCGAAACAGCGTACACACAAGGAGAAATAGTAAGGCATGTGATCGCGCACGAGATCCACCATATGGGACAGCTGTCCATCTGGGCGAGAGAGCTTGGTCTGCAGCCGGTATCCGCCAATTTTATCGGCAGAGGATTATTGTAAAAGCACTCTGTTTTCCATAACCTTTTTTCCCATAACGAAAAGTGCTATACTTAATGTCGCAAGGGAAATATCCCCTTCGCCAGATTTGTTACGGGAGAGGTTACCAACATGATCATCCAATTCATTCGTTTACGGTAATGTAAGGTACAGATTATGTAATCTCAGTCAAAATGGCTGGGTTTATTTATCTGTGCCTTTTTCATTCACCGAAATACGAATGAATGGGGTGCTTTTTTGTGTCCAATAACAGCAAGAAGATCAAGTCTGCGGGTCTTATTTCAGCGAATAATGGCTTGTTTCGTTGTCCGCTTTGTTCAGGGGCCATGGAGCTGATTCTTGAGAAAAGCCTGCAATGTACGAATCATCATACCTTTGACCTTTCCAGACAGGGGTACGTGAATGTTCTGTCCCACGGCCTCAAAACGAAATACGATAAACAAATGTTCGAATCGAGAAGGAGTCTTTACAAGAGCGGAGTGTTTCAGCCGCTGGTCGATCAGATTGGCGGCAGGATCATCCGTGAGCACGAGTCGACACGCGAGCCGCTGAGGATATTGGATGCAGGATGTGGAGAAGGCTCGCATTTATTTGCTATCCGAGAAAAGATCGTGCAAAGCTCGCCTCACGAGTTGTTGGCAGTGGGGGCTGATATTGCCAAGGAGGGGATCTATCTCGCCTCCAGAGACTATCCGGATATGATCTGGTGTGTCGCCGATATTGCCAATTGCCCATTTGCCAGCCAGCAATTTCATTTCATTCTGGCGATCTTGTCGCCTTCGAATTACGCAGAGTGCCAACGTATGCTCAAAGACGATGGAATGGTGATCAAGGTAATCCCGGAAAGCGGATATCTCCAGGAGCTGCGGGCAATTTTCTATGAGCAAAGCGACAAGCAGTTGTACGCAAACGACAATACGGTCGCGAGATTTACAGAAGCGTTTGAGCTTGTAGAAAGTGAGCGGCTGAAATATAGTTGGAAGCTTGAAAAAGCGCTGGTCGAACCGTTGATTCGGATGACACCGTTATCGTGGGGATGCACGGAAGAGGACTTGCAGAAGGCAAAAGATATGGATATTTCCGAGATCACGATTGATCTGCGGATATTGTATGGGAAGAAAAAATAGTTTTGATCCCGCGGACCGCGGATTGACGCCTGAAAAGGTTGGTTCATGCGACCCGTGTGCGGGAAGTGACCTTGTTGCCATTCGTATATCCAAACATTACAAGCATTCCCGACAGTACTGTCTTTGTCGGTAAGCAATACGTTTGGCAAGGTGCCAATACACGTAAAGACGCTTTTTTCAAGCGTCTTTTTTTCGTTCTTGTTTTTTCAGCTGTTCATTTTGCTTGTTCCAAAAATCTGGCGGCACATATTCAATGAGCGAATAATCTATTTCGTCCCCGCTTGTGGTCGCCAACTGGACGAGCAGTGGCTCCGCTTTGTTTGCAGGCTCTAGATCCCCCGTTTTGATGGTGATCGCGACTGCTCCCGTCCTTTTCGGTTTTCCTACCACAACGACTTGATTTCCTTTTGTATAAACTTGGGTCACTTCTGTTTGAAAGGCAACGATTTACAAGTCCAGTGATTTTTCATTCTGAAACATGGGGATGGAAAGACCCATATTGTGCTCAAAATCGTACCAGCTGGAAAGTCCGATATCGTATGCAGTAAACAACCGATGGAGGGCATAGTGGATTCGGTTCGGCATATAACTCCAGCGCCCGACAGTGCTGTGCCAATGTTCCTCGTATGCAGGGCGCTGATAGGAGGGAAGGCTTACGATCGTTCGATAAGGGAGTTTTTTTCCTGTTTGCACGATCTCATTGATGGGCAGAACGACTGACGGAAAAGCTCCTTCAGGCAAAAAGGGAGGGTCTTGGAGTTTTACCGGTTCGGGTGGCTCCAGCCGTCTTAGGCGCTCTTTGCATGCATTCGCTCGTTGAGCTTCTTCGAGCTTTTTGTCAAACATCTTGATGTACCCTTCGCCGGATTCATTGGCGCTGGATGCAGTGGCAAAAGATATGCTTGCCAGGGACAGGCAAAACAGAAGACAAGTACATCTGCTTTTCATCGACATTGGCTCACCTCAAGCATAGTTTTGCCAATGAAGGAGAGAACACGGACATGTATTTTTTCAGCAAGCTTGTATGTTCCGTTATCTTACCAATGTCATAGCGTGTCTGGTGTCGCTTGCTACGGAATACAAATCGGTTAGTTTATTTTGTTTGCCATTGTTTATAAATTCCTTTACTCATTTCATCCCGATCTTCTCGGCAACATGAGCAGAAGCGGTATGGACGGTCGCCATATTTGTGCAAAGTCTTGGCAACTGGGGGTCATTGAATGCAAACGCTTTGCAGGCGGCAACCCCTTCTGTGAAACGCATGGTGACGGAGTCGGATAGGATTCTATGCAGGGGCGGAATGGCAGATAGTTCATACAGTTGTTAAACCAGTCTGTTTGTTTCAATCATGCGGACCACCTTTTTTCGTTTTCAGGTGTATTTTTTTGGGGGAGAAAAATGGTAACATATTTTGGATATATTTCACAGAAAACCAATACTATCCATGTTATTGCCTGGTTGTAAAAGCACAGTCTGCTAAAGCCTGGAAAAAGATTTCAACCTGGGAGAAAGCAAAGTCCAAGTAATGGAACTTGCTTTTGCGGAAGTGGTCAATGTCTTGAGGCGGACGGTCAGAGAGGGAGGAGAGACGTTTTGGATTTGTTAATCTTCTTGGGATTGTGTGTGGTTGTACTCTATATCGCCTATTTGCTCATTAAAACAGCCGTAAGAAATGGAATTGATGAGTCAACGAAAGTAGCTAAACTTGAGAAGCTTTTAGCCGAAGTTCGAAATGAGCTTCGGAAGAAAGAAACCGAACAGAAGCAAGAACAAGAGCAGAAGCAAGAACAAGAGCAGGAGCAAATGAATCAGCGGTTAAAACAATACGGCTCATAAACGCGCAGGCGACCGAAGCGGGGAGAATTTCTCACTGCTACTGGAAAATAAAAGGGAGGATACATAAACAAGATCAAAGGTCGACAAACTTACATACAAGAGTGCTGCCATATAAAAAACGACGGAACCGTTGGAATTGGACGATAGTTGGGATAAATCCCGGCCATTTTCACGATAGGGCATTGTTGACACGAAACCAAAAGGTTTTATATAATCAAAAGCGAAACCAATTGGTTTCATAAACCGGCAGAACAAAGGAGAACACATAATGGACTCGAATCAAAAAAACACCGTACCGGATATCAACAAGACGGTTGTGCTTAATGCCCCGATTCAAAAAGTATGGAATACAGTATCCACTGCAGAAGGCATTGCAGCCTGGTTTATGCCCAATGACTTTCAGCCAGTCGTGGGGCACGAGTTCCACCTGCAATCACCTTTTGGTCCCTCGCCGTGCAAAGTCCTGGAAATCGACGAGCCTCACCGCCTTTCTTTTTCATGGGATAAAGATGGTTGGGTCGTTTCTTTTACGTTAAAAGAGTTGGGCAACAAGACGGAATTTACCCTGGTTCACAGCGGATGGAAGCAGCCGGACGCAACTGTGCCGAAGGCCAACGAGGAAGCGGCAGTCATTCGCGACCGCATGAACAACGGATGGGAGTCCATTGTTCATGACAGATTGCGCCAAGCGGTTGAGGGTTAATGTCAGCCGTACAAAAACATGACGTATTTCAGGCGATTGCTGACCCGACTCGCAGAGAGATCTTAAAATTGCTTTCAGAAAAAGAACTGCCTATTTCTGAAATCACCTCCCACTTTCCGATGAGTCGAACAGCAGTTGCGAAACACCTGCAAATACTCTCGGAGGCCGAATTGGTTTGCGGACGCAAGGTAGGGAGGGAAAAGCGTTTCCGCCTTCATCCCGGACCGTTAAGCGAATTGAAAGAGTGGCTCTCTTATTACGAACAGTTTTGGACGAACAAATTGTCGATCCTTACACATGTGGTCGAGTCTCAGCCGGAGAGCGGAGACTGAATGGACGCCAGCGTAGCGCTGGTGTCTTTTTTTCGCTGGATGTTCGAAAACGTGAATCGGCCATGCCTTTCAGAGAATGGTTTTGTCAATTGACGCTCCAAGGCGGCTACCGGCAAAAATTAAAAAAATCCGTTTTACCGCATAAATGAATCCTTATCGAGGTAGCAGCTGTTCTGTTTTTCTCTTACCATCGAAACAAACATGCTGAGTAGAGGCTGTTTGCGGAAGGAGAAGGATGTTCAAATGTTGCGAATTCGATTCGGCATTTTCTTTAGCGTTTTTGTCGCGATGGTCGGCTTGATGATCATCGCCCCCGTCATGCCTCCGTTGATACGCGGGCTGGGGTTGAGCGAGACTCACTCAGGCTTGATCATTTCGCTGGGATCTATCGCGATGGCGGCAATGGCTCCGGTATGGGGAAACTGGAGCGATGTAAAAGGCAGAAAGCCCGTTATATTAATCGGCTTTCTCGGGATGCTGGCAAGCTATGTACTGTTCACAGCGACGATGTATGTCGGTCTGGCCGGGCTCGTCAGCGGCGGTTTTTTGGTTGTGATGCTGATCGTGGCACGAGGTCTGGTCGGGATGTTTATTCCTGCTGTTCCGTCGTCGGCGCAAGCGTATATGGCTGATATCACGGATGAAAAAGGCCGTTCGGCGGGAATGGCCGTAATCGGGGCAGCTAATGGAATGGGACTGGTACTTGGTCCGGCGATTGCCGGTGCTTTTGCACTCATCGATCTGATCTGGCCGCTCTATATCGGTTCGCTGTTGCCTTTGGTGGCATTTGGCGTGGTCCTGCTGATGATCCCGGCTCAAAAACCGGTGATTCGGGAAAAGCCGAAGAAGGTGAAACCGTTTCAAAAAGGCGTCCACCTGTATTTGTTTGCCGGATTGGCTACGATGCTCAGCATTATCACCTTGCAAGTCGTCGGCGGCTTTTATTTCCAGGATCAATTATCCCTGTCTACCCGGGAAACCGCACGAATGATCTCCATGGGACTGATGCTCAGCGGTGTTGCGATGATTGTTACGCAAGGCTTACAAATGAAAAACCCGAAATGGCAGCCCAAGCCGCTGATCCTGGCTGGCTCGCTGCTTCTGGTGAGCAGCATGGCGCTTTTTTTGTTCGTCATCAGCATGGCAGGTTATTACGCAGCGTTTTTCCTGTTCGGGATTGGGGCCGGGCTGATGATGCCGGGATTTATGACGGGAGCATCGCTTGCAGTTTCCCACGAGCAGCAGGGGGGAGTAGCAGGGCTTGTGGGAGCAGTTCAGGGCATATCTGCTGTGATCGCCCCTATTCTCAGCACGAGCCTTTACCCGCTAGACAAACATCTGCCTTTCGTCTTTGTGGCCCTATTCGTCATCATTATGGCTGTTACGCTGCTTGCTGTCCGAACGCAGACAGGGGCGGCAATCGAGACTACTGCTGCCCATCAGGACGTAAGCAAATAGCATCGAGTCTTTTTGCTTTGCGGTTTGAGCGGACATCCTGACAGCAAAAATCGATACTCAGCCACCATGTTTCCTTTTGGTGGCTTTTTTGTGTTCGGTGAATACCTAATAATTGGTAATAGGTCCTCTAGGATTGAACCAAAAATACAGGAGAAACACTTTCTATCGATGTTTTGCCAGTACCCGAATGATTGCACCCGATTGATAGATTCCCATCTTCAAATCTTCTAACGGCGCAAAGGCGTAAGTCAGGCGAAGATAATGGTTGGATTCTTGCCATAAATATTTGGAAGGTACGATACACTGCAAAGGTCGCTGCAGCCGCTTTTTACAATCTTTGTTGACAATGATTTTCATTATTATTTAAACTGTGAATAATAAGTTTGCTTGTTTCCCGTGGAAACTTCTTCTCCTCCAAGGTGGAACCGCTCGTATGGTCATTTTATCAAACAGGGGAGGGAGGGAGCTGGTTTGAAGCTTCAACTGGATACCCATGACTTGGGGTGCATGATCGAGGAGCTAAGCGATGTCACCGTCTCTCCTCAGCCTGAACAGCACTTTCAATCCATTCCGATATTGGGAGGGGCTGCTCAATTGCAGCGGATTTTGCTCCGAACAGGCATGGAGATCAATTTGTATGAGGGAAGCATTCACGAGCCTGTGACGTTGGACGTCGGGGTCCGTTATCCTCACCTGGAAATCGGTTATACGCTTTCAGGTCAAGGTTTCTGGGAAACGGCTGGCTCATCCCGGGGGTATTGTTTGGCACCTGGCGTTTCCCATCTCATCTATATTCAAGATTCGAAGCTGCGTTTCGAACTGCTTCCCGTGGAGAGGTACGTGCATCTGGAACTTCGGGTCGACGTTCGGTATTTCCGGGAACTGCTGCCCGAACTTTCCCGGATATCGGAGAAACCATCCTTTTGCAGGCAAACCGCCGGCTCGCCCCATCTTTCGCTTATCGCCGAGCAAATCAAACAGTGCCCTTATTCCGGCAAGCTCCAAAGGATGTTCCTCGAAGGAAAAGCGTATGAGCTCCTGGTCCATCATTTGGATGCGGCGGAAAAAGTGGAAAAACGGGTTCGTGCGGAATCCAAGCTGAATGCAGGTGATATCCAGTGCCTTCATTATGCGAGAGAGATTTTGACACGCACGTGGAGAGAGCCTCCCGGTTTGCTTGAGCTGGCCAGACTCGTCGGCCTTAACGACTACAAGCTCAAGCTCGGCTTTAAGCAATTGTTCGGCACAACGGTCTTCGGCTATGTCCGAGGCCTGCGAATGAGTGAAGCCCGTAAATTGCTGGAGCAAGGAAAGGCCAATGTCAGCGAGGCAGCTGTGATGGTCGGTTATCACAATATAAGCCATTTTGCTTCCCTGTTCCGCAAAACGTTCGGTTATAACCCAAGCGAAATCGCAAGAGCAAAGGAGTCGGGCCAAGGATGAAACACAACGTCACGATAGGGGAGGCAGAGATCTCCTCGGAGGAAAAGCTGGAGGTGTTCGTTGAGTCTGCATACGACGCTGGCGGGGAAGTGCTGCCTTCCGCTTTTCTGGCAAGCATCGTGTATGAAACAAAGAGCTAGTATTTCCGAAAAACAGTGAACGCTCAAAAAGATTGTTTCTTCGAACAAGAAAACGGGAATGCGGTGCTCCCCTCACTGAAGAAATGATCCGTACACTGAATCCGGAGAGAAATGTGAAAGAGGCAATGGAGGAAATACGTAACTGTGCTATTGACTGATGAAGGCCAAGTACGTTCCAACACGCCAAGACGGGCTTACCGCTCGGTATACGTGCACAAGAGTGCTCTATAAGGGCCGCTGCGTATGTCAAGGTATCAAAGGCTCGGTAGGCCACGCTCCCGATTCGGGCCTGGTTTCAATATAAAGGGCAATCTGCTTCAGAAGCTCCTGTTTTTTGGTCTCATCGATATGTGTGAGGATAGAGTGAACTACTTCGCCTTCCTGTACCTGAAATTTGCGAATCCGGGGGCAGGTGAGCGATGGGAGCCATTTGCGGTCGGCGAAAGGAATTCCGGTGCGATATCTGTCACGCTGACTCTGCCATTGCTATATTCCAAGAAGGCGTAATTATGAATCCCAACCTGTGGGGGAGTGCGTTTCACGATGTCTTCAGGTACGATAGAGATCAAACTGAGAGATGTGGTGATGCAAGCATGAGAATCAAACAAATCGAATGGGAACCTGCTGACCGGATTCCTTATGTAACGGCAATGCCGGGGAACCAGGGTATTTGCTTGCGCTGAACCAGATTTTACGGAAAAAGCCCGATGTGCTGTTGCTTCACCAGGGGCCCGAAGGAGTGAACTCCGGCCAGTTGGGACATGCCGGTATACGGACGGTATTGGAGGCTGGAGAGAGCACGCTGGTGTTCTGCGGGCATGTGCACTGGGAACAGCCTTATGCTGAGCTGCCGAATGGGACGCAAATATGCAACGCGGATGGCAAAGCGTTTATATTCTCAAGGTAGAACTCATCAACTACTATCGCTGCATATGTCAGAAACGCGGCTTTACGATCCGGATCTATGAACGGGTTTTTAGGATAAACATGTACATAATAGTAGTGCACGCATAGGTGAACAGACATTCTCTGTCGATTTTTCGCTAGGAAGGTCCACTTAACCAGAAAAGAGAGCTGATGCGAGGTATGAACAACCTGACAAAATTCAAGATAGAAAAACCGGCTAAAGAAGTGTTTGAGGCATTCGTAGACCCTTTGAAAATCGGGAATTTCTGGTTTTCGTCAAGCTCTGAAAGATGGGAACAAGGCAAGACGATCACACTGAAATACGATCTTTATGATGCAACAGCGGAGATTCACGTAATCGAAGTGGAGGTCGATAAAAAAATCGTGTTCAAATAGGGGCCCCCCGAAGAGGAACACGTGGTTGCCATTACCCTGACAGAGTTGGATCATTCCAGTACGATTATTGAAGTAAACGAAGAAGGCTTTAATGAGAATGATGAAGAGCTGATAAGCAAATTGGTGGACAACAAAGAAGGGTGGGTATTTATGCTGACCTGTCTGAAAGGGTATTTGGAGTTTGGTGTTCGCAATTTGAGAGGAGGATTAGTAAAGGAATAGAAAATGAGTCGGCGACAGGCGGAGTGAAACCCCATGGATTGCGGGTTTCACTCCATTTTTCTGGAGCCATTGCTGCCCTGTTTTCAAACCACCGGTTTCCGGCAAGCTTCCGCTTCTGCCAAAACGCTTGTCATGCCGCTTTCACAGGACAATCCTTATGTCCTCAATCAGCCGTGATTAACGATCTGCTTCGGTGTACCCCTGCCTTCCAGCATAATAAGGTTCTCCCGGATCGATATCGATAACGACGCGATGTGGGGCCGCGAGCGCATATTGGTGCTCGCAGCGCCAACGCATATCTTCGCTGAAACCGACAGTTTCCCCGTCAGCGATCACGTCTCCCTGGTGAAACAAATAATAGCCAATATTCATTAAATGATCGGCAACCTCAGAAGGGTCGAGATCATAAAAATGGCACTGAACATCGGGAATGCCAAGTGCAGCGAGACCGATCGAGTCCATCAGGCCTTCCGCCCGACCGCTTCCCGTCCCTTGCACGTTATAAAAGCGTATATTCATAGCTCCATATAAGATGGCACCTTCTTCGATGGCAGCCAAATAAGCCTGGGGCTCTACAAGCTTGTCACTCGCCCGAAAGTAGATCGCATCGCAAGGAGCTGCTTCCAGTACCGCTCGAAGGGCGCCGGTGAAAAGCTGCAATCTTGCTTGAGGCTCCAGCCCGGATGCCATCATATCGACCAAAAGGAGTGAATAGTTGCATTCGTTTAGCGTTTGAGCTGCTTCTTGCCAATGCCAGGACTGCTGAATCGCGGTCTCGTATTCTGCCGCAGGCCGGCTCTCGAAATTCAGTAAGCTGGTCTGAGCGGGCATTTCTCCTTCCGCGTACTGTACCATGTAGTTTAAATGGAAGAAGTGCATCAGCAGCTCCTTATCGGCTTCGTTGGCTTCCCAAACAGCAAGGGCAGGGTCATCTGTTTTTTCCCGGTCCGGCTGTTCGATTTTGCCCGTGTAGAGATTCATTTTTTCATAGAGGAGCGCCCGATCCAGTTTTGGCTGCTGCCTGTATTTCAGTTCAACCCCATAAACCCGTGCAAACCCAAAGTCTTTCTCCTGATCCAGAATATCCTTCTTTTCCATTTTTTCCTCCTTGGCCGAAGCGTTGATTGTAACCCGGTTCCGCGTTGTTTTTTTTGCCCTCAGCTTGCATACAGGGAGTATGTACGGTCGAAGCGTCCTTTCAGCAAATCCTGCTCCGGATAAAAAATGAGAGCTCGCTCGCCGTAATAGTCCTATTATATAAGGTGCTTCCATCTGCTTCCATCATATTTTTCACCTGAAACCGGATGCACACCAAACATAGACTGGAATCCAGCTAAGTATTGCGAGATTCCACATCGTTCAGGAGGGATCATTCCACTATGAGAGTAACGCCATATTAATAGCGGAAGGAGCTTTTTTGCGAAACGAGGAGGTTTAAGTAACGCTCGTCTCCAAACAGGCTATTTGATCAATGAGAGGGTAACCTCTACGGCATGATTGATAAAGGAGCGGTCCGGGCGAGATTTCATCATGACGGTGAGCCCGATGACCGACACGACAAGCGTTTGCGCAAGAGCTTTTGCATTCTTGACTGTCTTCAGTTCTCCCGTTTGTATCCCTCGTTCAAGCGTTTCCTGAAAAATCGCCGAAAGATACATCTGATGCTCCCTCGTAAGAACTTCAAACTTCTCATCGTGTGGTGCAAGCTCGACCATTGTGTTGATGCAGAAGCATCCCCGGGCCGGATTTTGGTCATAGTCCTCAGCGGTCAAGCTTTCAAAAAAAGACCGAAACGCGTCTTTCACAGACGGATGTTTTTGGAGTGCCGCCCGGGCACGGGAAGCGTGGAATCGTGTATATTTCCTCAGCGCTGCTTCGAACAACTCTTTTTTGTCCCCGAAAGCTGAATAGATGCTTGGCCGTTGGATGCCCATTTCAGCCGTCAAATCGCTGAGTGAAGTCGCTTCGTATCCCTTTTTCCAAAATACATGCATGGCTGCGTCCAATGCTTTTTCCACATCGAATTCTCGTGAGCGAGCCATCACAACAACCCCTTTTTATATCGAACGGTATGATATGATTTTATATTTCTGCCAGTATTGTGTCAAATCGAGAAGAGAATTTTGTTGACATATGAAGTTCGCGAGCTGTATAAATGGGAAAGGATAATTATGTACCGATCAGTATAAAATTTTTCTTCGCTATGAAACTGGAGGGTTGTAGCTTGAGTGGAGAGGGGCTTTCCCAAAAAACAGAAGTCGTTGTCGATCAAAAGGACGGAGCCATTGCGGACAGGGGGCAACCGGAGTCCGCTACTGCCTCTTGTATACCGGTCAGATCGATGTCTCGCTCTGTTGCACTGCTGTTCGCGGCCGCCTGCGGGATGGCTGTAGCCAGTATCTATTTCGCTCAACCGCTGCTCGACTCTTTGGCTCGGGAGTTCGGACTTCGTCATTCATCGATTGGCATTGTGATTACCGTTACCCAACTTTGTTATGGTCTTACCCCTGTCAAGTAGACAGACTTTAATAAGCCCTTTCATTTCAATGTTAGTTAAGCTGCTTGAGCTCGGTATTGTACCGGGCTCAGGTTGTTTAAGCGGGTCTGAAAACGTTTGTGATTGTAAAAACGAATGTAGTTATGAATGGCGTTCTGTACTTCTTCATCCGTTTTGAAGTTGTGTAAATACAGACACTCTGATTTCAGATGGCTGAAAAAGCTCTCGATACAAGCGTTGTCCAAACAATTTCCTTTTCTGGACATACTCGCCGTGATGTTATATTGTTGGAGTAGTTGGTTATATTGTCGGGATGTGTATTGGAATCCTTGGTCGCTATGCAACAGGACTCCGTTCACATCTCCTTTTTTTATGGCAGCCTTGACCGTATCGATCACCAGCCGCAGATCGTTTCTTTTGCTCAACTTGTAGGCAACAACTTCGTTGTTGAACAGATCGTAAATAACAGATAAATATAGTCGACGTCCGCTGAAAATTACGTAAGTAATATCGGTTACCCATTTTTCGTTCGGACGTGAAGCAGTAAATTCACGGTTCAGTTTATTTTCGGAAATCACGACCTTCTCTTTGTGGCCGAAATGTTTTCGCTTCTTCCGAATACAAGCCTGGATGCCTAGTTCTCTCATGAGCCGATACACCCGCTTATGATTCACGTGAATCCCATACTTTTGACGAAGCCACACCTTCACTCGCGGATAACCGTATATTTTGTTTACCTCTTGATGACACTCCAAAATCTTTGTCTTCAAATCCTCATCCTCCACCAACTTGCTAGACAGACTCTGTTGTCGGGCTACCCACTTGTAATAACCACTTCGCGAAACACCTGCGAGAGAGCACAACATAAGAATCGGATATCTTTCAGACAGTTCCTTTATAATGGCGTAGGCTTTGGCTTGTTCTCTTTGATTCTTCACCGCCTTTCGAGTCCGAGCCACTTTTTTAGATACTCATTTTCTGCTCGTAACCGAACATTTTCCTCTTCCAAACTCATGGGGTGTTTCCGCGGCCTTCCTTTCCGAAATCCTCTGGACTTGCCTCGTTTTTCTTCAAGCCCCTCCAGCCCTTCATTCTCAAAGTGTCTGACCCATCTCATCACGATTTTATGACTCGGTATACCAAGCTCTCTTGCGATTGTGGTGCTTCCAACTCCCTCTTCGAAATAGAGCCGAACAGCTTTTTCTTTGATTTCTTTGGAATAAGTCGTACGTATTTTCCCCATAGAAAAATCCCCTCCAAGTAAACAGTAAGGGACTTGCTTTTTCCTGTCTACTTAAAGGGGATAATATCATTATGCATTGGGGCTTTTTTTACTGGTGCCGCTTGGAGACTTGTTGAACAGACGCCGACTGATTCTGTGCCACATGCTTTTGTCCGTACTTGCGCTAACCGTAGTAGGTACTGCTCCTGCCGCTTCGATCCTGTTGGCAGGCATGGCTGTAATCGGCTTTTTGGCCGTTGTGACCCAGACGCTTGTCGCATATGCTTCAATTTTGGCTGCCCCATCCGAACGGGGGCGAATTGTCGGCCTGGTGACGAGCGGGGTGGTCATTGGCATATTGCTGGCGAGAACATTTGCAGGCATTTTGACCGACATTGCCGGCTGGCGCTCAGTTTATCTCGTCTCTGCAGCAATGATGCTGCTCATGGTCGCCGCTTTGGTCATAGTGCTGCCTCGCGAAGAAAGCGAAAAAACGTCGATGACATACTCGCAGCTGCTGGGCTCCGTTATTGACTTATTCGTGCAGGAGAGAATTCTGCGGATTCGGGCTGGGCTTGCTTTGTTGATTTTTGCTGCATTCAGCATATTATGGACTTCACTCGTCTTGCCGCTTAGCTCGCCGCCGCTTTCGCTATCCCATACCGCCATCGGGGCCTTCGGCTTTGCCGGAGTTGCTGGAGCATTGGCAGCAGCCAGAGCAGGCCGGCTCGCGGATCGAGGCTTCGGAGAGTGGACCACCGGTATCGCGCTCACATTGCTGATCGTGTCCTGGCTCCCGATCTCCTATGCTGAAAACTCGCTGCCTGTTTTGATTGTTGGCGTGGTTATCCTGGATTTGGCGGTGCAGGCCGTCCATGTGACCAATCAGAGCATTCTCTTTACCGTACGCCCCGAAGCGCGCAGCCGCCTGACCGCCGGCTACATGGTTTTTTATTCCATCGGAAGCGCGTCCGGTTCGATTGCTTCGACCAGCATGTACGCCTATGCGGGCTGGAGTGGCGTTTGCCTGCTTGGGGCAACAGTCAGCATAATGGCTCTACTGTTATGGACATTCACCCGGCGTCGGATTTCATGTTAGAGGAAGATGATGTCTGGTTCTGGAGCGATAATTCGCTATAATGGTTGTAGATGGTTTACAAGTTTTTGAGGCGAGGTGAACACACATGTCACTTGAAAGAAGTACAACCGTTCAAGTGGATGCGTCGGGCTCCGGGCAAACCAGCACGGAGATATAACAATGCTTTTGTTCGGAGCCGCCTTCCAAACCATATAGGCTGATATATCTTGTGCAGGCTTTGCTCACTATTTACACAAATCTGTAGATAGGAGCGGCGAGAATGAAGCACGAAAAAGCAAAAAATATTTTGCCAAAGCACGTGATCGAATGCATTCAACAATACATTGACGGCGCGTATGTGTATATTCCCAGAAAAGCTGAAAAACGCAAGGCGTGGGGCGAGCTGACCGGAGTTCGTGCTCAGCTCAAAATCCGAAATCAAAACATCTATAAAAGCTTCTTGCAAGGCGATTCCATTGCGGAGTTATCTCAGCGACATTATCTGACGGAGCAATCGATCCGCAGAATTATCCGGGAAGAAAAGAAGCGCGTGTAAAAGGGAGCGATATTTGATGTGATCCATCGAGATACTTCAAATATCGCTTTTTCTTATTGAAATGATTCTGTTTGATTCGGGTGCATGCATGCGCTTGAGAAGCATGAATAGAGATGGTAGGGTGGGAGACAAATGATGCAGCAAACAGAGGAGCGAGAGTGATGACTCAAAACATCTATGACAACGAGGAATTCTTCAAAGGGTATAGTCAATTGAGACGTTCCATAAGCGGGCTGGATGGTGCACCGGAATGGCCGACACTGCAGTCCATGCTCCCGGATTTGCACGGTGCCCATGTTCTTGATTTGGGATGCGGGTTCGGCTGGTTCTGCCGCTGGGCCAAAGAAAATGGCGCCTCAAGTGTAGTCGGGATCGACATTTCTGAGAACATGCTGACCAGAGCGAAACGGGAAACGCAGGATTCCCAGATTGCCTATCTGCGGGCAGACATGGAGAGCCTTGAATTAAAGCGAGACTCATATGATCTGGTGTACAGTTCGCTGGCATTTCACTATATCGAAAACGTGCAGGGCTTGTTAAAGGAAGCGTACGCATCTCTCAAACCAGGGGGGAGTCTGGTATGTTCAGTAGAACATCCGATTTATACGGCTTCTAGCGGGCCTGGATGGATCAAGCATCCTGACGGTCACAAGACGTGGCCAGTCGACAACTATCAATATGAGGGTGTACGGAAAACCGATTGGCTGGTCGAAGGAGTAGTCAAGCAGCATCGGACGATGGGCACATATTTGAATTTGCTGATTGGGCTTGGTTTTACAATAACCCGTGTAGTAGAGTGGGGACCCTCCAGTGAACAAGTTGCCTCCCATCCTGAGTGGGAAGAGGAGCTTCATCGCCCTATGTTTTTGCTGATTTCGGCTCGAAGATCCTAATCATCTTATAGCCAAGAGAAAGGAGATGTGGATAATGAATCACTGTCATTTGCTCCACATCGAGTTCGAGTACGATGGACATAAACAGAGCATCACGCCTGTTCTTCTTCAAGATGAGCAGGATCTTATTCTCGTCGATTGCGGCTATCCGAATTTTATCCCGCTTCTTGAAAAAGCGGCTCTCCAGAATGGCATCGCATTCGATTTGCTCACCAAAGTCATCGTGACACATCACGATATGGATCATATCGGTTCGCTGGCAGAGCTGAAACGGAAGTACCCCCAGATCGAAGTCATTGCCCACGAACGGGAGGTTCCCTACATCGAGGGTACGAAAAAATCGTTGCGGCTTGAACAGGCGGAATCGACCTACGATGCGTTGCCGGATGAAGCAAAGCCGCAAGCTGAACAGTTTATTCAGTTCCTTGCTTCTATTGAAACCGTTTCAGTAGAAAGAGCCGTTTCCAATGATGAGAGGCTGCCTTGGTGCGGCGGCATTGACATCGTCCACACACCAGGGCATATGCCAGGCCATATTTCGTTGTACCTTTCTTCCAGCAAAACGCTGATCGCGGGAGATGCAGTCGTAATGGAAGAAGGCAAGCTGAATATCGCAAATCCGCAGTATGCTTTGGACCTGGACGAGGCTGTTCGGTCCGTGCATCGATTGCTTTCCTGCGACATTGAGCGGCTCATCTGCTATCATGGAGGCTTGTTTCCTGGTGATGCCAAGAAAGCCTTGCTGGAACTCGCTCGTAAGTACGAGAGGTAAATCGTACCGGAGACTTGCCCTGAGCAGCGTATTGATACTTTTCTCATAACAGGATCATCCAAGACCTCCCGTTTCCAGGCGAACAGTAGATGGATTTGGCATAAATTAACATCCAACAGGTGGAATGGCCGCGTGAATCTACTATAATGGTAAAGAAAAGCAGAGGTTGAGATTTTACCTCGGTGCCAGATGATCTGTTTGGAGCTACAAAAAGAATGAGAATCGCAAAAATGGCGCGAAGGAGACGTTTGCACATGCGACAATTGCTAGAGGAAATCATAGAGCAGCTGCGATTCGATTTGCCTGGTCTAGCCGCATCCTTTAATCCCCCTGCAACAGAGGAGGAGCTTCGCAAGGCCGAGGAGGAACTGGGTTTTTCCCTTCCTGCTGAACTGCGGGAGCTTTACCAGATACACAATGGGCAAAGCGAGGATGGCCCCGGCTTCTTTTTTGGCCTTCCGTTTCTTTCGCTGGAAGACATGCTCGCAGAATGGAGAGTATGGGCGGAATTGGAGGAAGAGTACGCCATGGAAGGCGGGCATTATTCCGTTCCCGCCGCTTGGATCAAAGAAAGATACATAAACCGCTATTGGCTGCCGATCAGCAAAGACTGGGGCGGCAATCATTTAGGGATCGATCTGGATCCGGACGAGAAAGGTGTAAGCGGCCAAGTAATCAATTTCGGCCGCGACGAAGAGGTCAAGTATGTGGTAGCTCGTCGTCTCACCGATTTCCTGCAATGTATCCGAGATACGGCACGCGAGGGAAATTACAGTGTCGATCAAGAGGAAGACTACACCTCCTGGAGCTTTGGCCGGGAGGGAGAGGTACACTTTCTCGATGCCATTCGCGGGATGAATTTGCCCGTTCTCGAACCATTCCGCGCAGCTTCAGAAGTACCAGACGCAGACGTGTGGTTTGAAGGCCTCGACGACGAATGGAAGAAAAGGATACTCGAGTCAAGCAGTTCACCAGAGGCTTTTCTTCGCAGGAAAAAGCTGCTTTTTATACAGCAGGGACTTACTGATATCGCTCCGCTTGGTTCTTGCAGTGAGGTGCGCGAACTGATTCTTAGCGGAAACGAAATTCGTTCGATTGAGCCATTGAGCGGCTGCAAGCATCTGAAAAGATTGTATTTGGTGAAAAATCCGGTATCGGATCTGCGGCCATTGCGAGGTTTGGAGTATTTGCAGGAACTGAATCTTTCCGGTACGGCCGTCACGGATGTAACCCCTCTTGGCTGCTTGCCAAAATTGACAAACCTGGATATTCAGCATACACCTATTCGTGATTTTTCACCGTTATCATCGATCAAGGGTTTGCGTTTGTTGGAAGTTAGCGAGCCGGATGCGGAGCAGCTTCGAAGTCTGTCGGCGCTCACTCAGCTTACAGAGCTGACCCTTGCTGGACTCGGTCAAGTAAGCGAGAGCGATTTGAACGCGATCGGACAACTGGTAAACTTGCAAACGCTTCAGCTGGAAGGGGTTTCTTTGCCAGGTCTTGCGTTTCTGGGAAATTGCCGCAGGCTTCAAAAAATAGTGATAAAGGATTCGACGATTGGGGATGTTTCAGTCTTGGCCGGGCTTACTAAACTTCAGTCCCTGGAGCTGAACGGTTGTCCCGATATCGGGAAGCTGGAGGAGCTGGCCCGGTCGGCCTCTTTGAGGAAAATAACGGCTTCCTTCCAGCAATTCGCACGATTAAAGGATTGTTTTGACCGAAAAATCGACTTTTCCACGATGATCGGGGAAATGACAGACGAAGAAGAAGAGATCTGGCATCAATATTTGACAGACTAGGCAAACTTCCAGACAATGCGAAACAGGCTAGTGAAAGCACGTCTTCGTTCGCTGTTCAAAGGCCACCTACGAGGGGAACAGGTATAATAAAAGGGCGGAAGCGGACACTAAAAAGGGATGACTTTGCAATGTCTGGAACATAGATAACGATAAATAGGATACAATTCCAATGAAGAAAAACAGGAAGAAAAAGGAGCCAAGATGACAAAGGAAACAGCAAGCACAGAAGCAGGATGGAACTTTGACAACAGTTACGCACGTCTGCCGGAATTATTTTTTTCCAGCCAAGGTCCCACTCCTGTACGGGCACCGAAGCTCATCATTCTCAACGAGTCCCTGGCATCATCCTTGGGATTGAACACTCAAGCGCTGCGCAGTGAAGATGGCGTTTCGGCGTTTGCCGGAAACCGGATTCCCGAGGGCGCTTCCCCGCTCGCTCAAGCTTATGCGGGGCATCAATTTGGGCATTTCAACATGCTCGGGGACGGCCGGGCACTGCTGCTCGGCGAGCAAATTACTCCTGAAGGCGAAAGGGTAGATATCCAGCTCAAAGGCTCAGGCAGAACACCGTATTCCCGAGGCGGAGATGGCCGGGCGGCACTCGGACCGATGCTGCGCGAATACATCATCAGCGAAGCCATGCACGCTCTCGGGATTGCAACGACCCGCAGTCTGGCAGTAGTGACGACCGGTGAGTCCGTTATCCGTGAGACTGACCTGCCCGGTGCGATTCTCACGCGCGTGGCCGCCAGTCATTTGCGGGTCGGTACCTTTCAGTACGCAGCAAACTGGGGGACAGCCGAGGAGCTCCGGGCTCTGGCTGACTATGCGATAAAGCGGCACTATCCGGACATTGAAAACAGTGAAAATCGCTATCTGTCGCTGCTTCAGGAAGTGATCAGGCGTCAGGCGGAGCTCATTTCAAAATGGCAGCTAGTCGGCTTTATCCACGGCGTCATGAACACCGACAACATGACCATCAGCGGGGAAACGATCGATTACGGTCCTTGCGCCTTTATGGATACGTACGACCCGGAGACGGTATTCAGCTCGATTGATATCCAGGGCCGCTACGCCTATGGCAATCAGCCGTATATCGGCGGGTGGAATCTCGCCAGATTTGCCGAAGCCCTATTGCCGCTGCTGCATGACGACGAAAAGCAGGCGATTGAACTGGCCCAAAATGAGCTTTCCACATTTTCGAAGCTGTACTACCACAATTGGCTTGCGGGAATGAGAGCAAAGCTGGGAATAAGCAACGCGGAAGAACAGGATGAAGCCCTTATTGAAGACCTCCTCCGTATGATGCGAAATTATCGGGCGGACTATACCAATACCTTCCGTGCTTTGACTTTTGACAAGCCGGAGGACACACCGATGAACGGCACCCCGGAGTTTGCACAGTGGCATGAGCAGTGGCAGGCGAGACTTGGCAGGCAGAAGGAATCGAAAGCAGCCGCACAGCAGTTGATGCGCAGCAGCAATCCGGCTGTCATTCCACGCAATCACCGGGTAGAAGAAGCACTGGAAGCTGCGGTCAACGACGGGGACTACAGTGTAATGCATCGGTTGCTTGAGGTTCTTTCGAAGCCCTATGAGCATTCGCCTGAGCAGGATGAATACTGCACACTGCCGGCTGAATCAAACCGCCCGTACAGAACCTATTGCGGTACCTGATTAAAAACAACGGACTACCCCCACAATGCCAAAACAATACATTTCATCTGCATGACTACGGGTATGTATACCGTAGTCGATGGTGCAAGCGCCCTTTCCTGTATATTGCAAAATCCACAGGATATTCCGTGGATTTTCCTTTTTGGTTCGTTTGTTCTAATTTTGTCTAGGTCTCTTCGTTTTTGCAGCTCTTGTCAAAACCAGTTTTACAAAGGTAGCCAGCCCCAGGTACCCAAAGAGCGGATAAAGAAACAGAAGCAAATCGGAATAACCGATAAAGCAAAGCAGAAAGCTTACGGCAAATAAAGCAAGATAGACTCTCGTTTCCGGAATGTTCACGAGCTCCCGTACTTGCTGTCCGATCCCGAAGACGTTTGAGATGAGGGTCGTAAAAATTTCCGAGTAAAGGACAAAAACAAAGAACAGCTGCAGCCAGTCATTCCACTGTCCGGTGATGAAGATGATCGGTACTTCCAGATGGCGGATCTGTTCCCAATTGGCGAGCATGGCGATATGAGAGCTGAGCATCATGAATCCAAGACCGCAGCCGCCTATGATGCCGGCTCTTTTTAAGACTGCACGCTCCTTGATGGCGTAACCGATCGGGATGAGTACGGCTTGGGCCATCGCCAGATTAAAGGAGACGTACAAGACTGCCTGCCACAAAATTTCGAAGGAGTCCGGCGGAGGGAAGGGGAGCGGTGATGCTACGTCGCCATCGATCAGAATCAGAAAGGAAAAGAGCAGCATAGTGGGCACGACAATGGAGTTGATCGCGAGCAGCCGGTCCAACCCTTTTCGGAGGAGCAGAAAAGCTGCTATGGCTGTGGTGATAATCCCGAAGGTATAGGGGAAATTGAATTGCTGTTCCAGTACCGAACCTGCGCCGGCGAGCATCACAGTGGTCACGCCGAGCAAAGTCAAAAATACCAATACATTCATGATTCGTCCTGCAATAGAACCAAACAGCAACCGATTAAACGATTCGTATGAAGGTGTCCCAAGTTGCTGGGCAAGAAGCATCATCCGGTAAGCCAGCCACATGAACAGCCCAGTCGATACCCAGATGGCCCAGGTGCCTGCATCCCCATATGATGTAAAAAAAGCAACGATTTCCTGACCGCTGGCAAAACCAGCTCCGACAATCGTTCCGATGTAGGTGGCTGCCACCTGTACACTTTTGATCCACAGTTTCATAAGTGAGGCCCGACCTTTCCTCCAGCTTGCTTCTACCATTTTATGGAGGCTTGGTCAAAATCAGAAGAAATAATGAAGCATTGGCTGAGAAAGTGAAAAAAATCCTCCCGACATGATATTGGCGAATCATGAACGGAGGATTTTTCTTTTCGAGAGGCCGTCCTTTGGCTGTTTAGATGAGGAACATTGCGACGAGGGTCGTTACCAAAAGACCGATCACCACGGGATAAAGATTGCGTCTCGCCAGCTCGAACGGATCGACGCGGCAAATGGCTGCAGCGGGAATCAGCGCCCACGGTATAATCGTGCCGCCCCCGACCCAAATAGCGGAGATTTGCCCCAGTGCCGTCAAAGTAGCGGCTCCCGTTCCCAGAGCAGTGGCAAACAATTGGGCCAGCGACCCGGCGAGGGTAATTCCGGAGAAACCCGAACCATCCAGACCCGTGATGACCCCGATGGCCGTCAAGGCAAGCGCCGCCACTTCCTTGCTTAACGGAATCGTATGTGCCAAAGCAACCCCCAAGTCGTTTACAATCCCCTGCGACCCGGCAGGAAGCGTTTCGCCAAAGACCTTAACGAAACCGCTGTCGCCCATATAAAAGAAGGCAGCGATGGGGATGACCGGACCAAATACTTTAAAACCGAATTGAAAGCCGTGGATTAGGTGATTCGTGACTTTTTCCAGCCCCGCCTGCTTGTGAGCGATCAGTGTGACAGCGAGGAGAATAAACAGAGCAGTTCCTCCGACGAGGGCGGTGGCATCTCCGCCTTTTAGTTGGAGCATGAACATCGCATACACATCGAGGAGGAATAGCAGAATAACTGCGGCAGCAATCCAACCGCGCAAGCCAGCAGCAAGCAGTGTGGAGGCGCTTTTTTTGCCAGAGTCGGAATCTTCAATCTTTTTCAATGGTTCGGCGACAAGTCCGTTCTTCATATCTTTCCTCAAGTACCAAAATGCCGCGACTGTCGTAACCACTCCCATGACGATTACGAGAGGAACACTCGCCGAAATGACGTCTGCAACGGGGAGGCCGGCTGCTTTGGCTGTCAGAGTGGGCGCCCCCTGAATAATAAAATCGCCAGACAAGGCAATGCCGTGGCCGAACAGGTTCATCGCGACTGCGACACCAATCGCGGGAAGACCTACGCGGATGGCTGCTGGGAGGAGGACGGCTCCGACCAGCGCAACGGCAGGGGAAGGCCAGAAAAACCAGGAAATGGCCATCATCACAAGCCCGATCACCCAAAACGCCAGCGCAGGTGTGCGGATGAGCGAAGAGACGGGCTTGATCATCGTCTCATTAATCCCCGTCTCGGATAAAACCTGGCTCATCGCAACGATAATGGATATGACCAGTATCGTCGGCAACAGCTCCGTGATGGCATAAATAAAGCTGCCAAACAGTCCGCCAACCGCTGTTGTGACAGAGCCCGTAGCAGTGAGTCCGAGAACGGCGATCCCGATCATGCACAAAAGACTTGTGTCTCGTTTCATCACCATCGCCGCGATAATGATGAGGACAAACAGGACATATACGCCGTGCAGCCAGAACAATTCTGCACCCATGCCAATCCCCTCCTTGATCGAGTCAGGAGAATGCCTTTGCTGTCACACTATGCAAGGAAACAGGCATGGGTGAAGGCGGAATTTTCGTTTACACTTTGTTGTAGCGGATTGTTCGCCAGACTTCCCACATCCAGTGGTGGGTGACGTGGTCAAGTTCTTCGGTCCGGTTCAAAATTCTGTAGATACGCTCCATGAGCTGCTCGTATTCCTCTTCCGTCAACTGTACCTGGGGCATCCCAATCTTCCTCTCATTGTCATTATTATCCATTTTATCCCATCTTTGTTGATCGTTATACGGACGGTGAGCGGTTCTTGATGTGGTCGACAACTGGAAATGCTTCGCTGTTTATGCGAGGATAGATAAGGAAGCAATTTTTCACCAAGTAAGGGCAAAAGAGGGGGGACCGGCGCCTTTTGCGCCATTTACCATGCTGAATACCACGCAGCTTCAACAAAAAATAGATCAAGCGATCGAAGTACTGGAGCGCCGGTTTTTTGAGAGGAGCGAGCTGATCCGGCTGCTGATCCTCGGAATCATGAGCGGCGAGAACGCCCTTCTCGTCGGTCCTCCGGGGACAGCGAAATCGCAGCTTGCCCGCTCCATTTCCAAACTATTCGGGTCTGAGCATTGGTTTGATTATCTGCTCACCCGTTTTACGACACCAGATGAGATTTTTGGCCCGGTTTCGCTCCAGCAGCTCAAACAAGACCAATACGTACGGAAGACAGCCGGGTATTTGCCGTCGGCTCAATTCGCCTTTCTCGATGAAATCTTTAAGGCCAATAGCGCGATATTGAACTCTTTGCTGTCCATTTTGCATGAACGGATTTACTTTAACGGAAGAGAAAAAGAAGAAGTGCCGCTGCTCTTTCTCGTGGCCGCTTCCAATGAACTGCCCGACGAAGAAGAGCAGCTAACGGCCTTGTACGACCGGTTTCTCATCCGTTACGAGGTGGGATATCTGCAGCATGCCTCCAGCTATGAAAAGATGTTCGATCCGCCTGCAAAAGAGATACCCGTGGTCTTCTCATTGTACGATGTAAAGGATGTCCAGTCCGCCTCGAAGAAGGTTGCCATCTCGGAGGGCCTGATTTACTTTTTGTACAGCTTGAAAAAGGATCTCGAGGAAAAGGAGTTTGTCATCTCTGACAGGAGATGGAACAAGATCGTTCATGTGTGGAAAACCTCTGCTGTCCTCAACGGCCGGGACTATGTGTCGATTTGGGATACCGTCTTTACCCCGCACATGCTATGGGAGGTTCCAGAGGATTTGCCCGTCTTGCGTGAGCTGTTTGAAAAAAGGTTTACGGAGCAGGTGAAGGCAGAGCTCGAAGCTGAGCTTCCTTTGCGGAGATACCATCAGATTGCCCAACGTTGGCTGGAAAAAGAATCGGAGCTGCACGCCTTCCAGTTTAAAAAAGAGATCGGTCATAAGATGGGAGCCCAGAGGACGGAGGAGTACCGCTCCATGCTGGAGGAATGCCGGCTGGAGCTTGAAGAGACGGGCAGGGACCTTCGGAATCGTTTGCTCGGCTGGCAGCGGCGGGAGAAGGATATGAATGCCTACATCTATGAGAAAAACAGGCTCATCCATCAAGTAGATAAGTATACGGTCAAATACGTCCACCTGCGCGTCGAGGGGGAACGGATTCTACAGATGATACAAGGGGTATATCGGACGGTGTTCGATCGCGAAATTGCGGGTACCGAATATGATTACACCCTCTGAGGAGGCTGCCGGCGATCATGATTATTCGTGCCAGCAGGGTCGACCGTTATGTCTTCGACGGACTCTGCTATTCATCACGGACGGCAATGGAATGGATGGAGGAAGCAAAAAAACGGGCACCGTGGTTGTCCCGGGAGCTTCTGGCTGATTTTTTTCTCTGCTTTTTCCTCTCTGAGCCCGAAATCGATCAGACACAGGAAGCCACGCCGTTCCATCGTTGGATGGTCCAGACGCTCCGCAAACAGTACTTTTACCAGACTATACACCCGCGTACGATCGGGCAGGAGAGCGCTTCGTTCAAAACAGCGATCAAGGCTCTTATGTGGCTGGCGGAGAGCTTCGCGGAAGAAGTGAAGAAGCGAGAACGCGAGCAGCAAATGACGCCACTGGTTGCCGGGCTGAAACAGAAGCAGCACGGGGAGGGAAATGAGCAGGCCAAGCTTTCCGAGTTTCTTACAGAAAAACAGATTTCGCGGCTGCAGCTGGTGGGATATACGTTGCAGCAAGGAAAGCGGCTGGTTGAAGAGAAACAGGAAGTGCTCGATTCCCGGCCATTGGTGGAGGCCGAGATCCAGTCGCTCAAGGGACGAATAGAAGAACTGCGCGAAGATATGCGGGTGCAATTTACGAAGCGGTCCAAGCTGCAACAGAAGGTAAAAAAGCTGGAAAAGGAGCTCACGAAACGGGAAAAGCAGCATGAGCGCCTTACGCGCCAGGAGCGGGAAGCTATCGAGCGGTTCGAACAGGAGCTGGGACAATGGCTGGATCGTTCGTTGAAAGAGACGCTCTCCGGTGAGGAAAATGACACTCTGTTTATTCGCGAGCTGCTTGAGGCCAGCCAGCGCTTTGCAAATCGCCGCTGGGGAAACGATCTGGGAAAGCTCCGCAGGCAAGCGCTGGACCAGTACCTGCAATGGGTGGACAAGCTGAAGCGGCATCCTGATCTGCTTTCTTTTTTGGAGGAGGTGGGGCGCAACGTCCACCATTTTCGGATCAAAAAGAAGGAGAAGCGGACACGCCGGATGCCGGAGGAATACGACAACCTGAGGCAGTCCGGGGATATCGGACATATGCTCCCCAGTGAAGCGGTTCTTTTGGCTGATCCCGACTATGAAACGTATTTTTTGCTGAAATGGCTGGAGCAAAAGCTGATGACATACGATACGACAGGCTGGTATGAGGAGCCGCCGAAGGGCCCCGTTATTTTCATGCTGGACACCTCTCATTCGATGAAGGGCGGAAAGCTGCGACTAGCCCAAGTGTTTGTGATGACATTCGCGGCCCTTTGTCTGTTGGAAAAGCGAGATTTTATGCTGCTGTTGTTTGGAGCCAAGGGTGAACTGCTGGAGCGGGCCTTGTACCATAAAAGACCGGATTGGCCAGGATTCTATGCTTTGGCCCAGACAGCCTTCGGCGGGGGCACTCACTTTGATGCCCCCATGAAGCGCGCGATTCGCATCCTGGAGGATAACAACCGGTTTCAATCCGCTGATCTCGTCATGGCGACAGATGGCATCGGCGGGCTGTCTGCTTACGTGAGGGACATGCTTGCGCAGTTGGCCCAAAAGAAGCAGGTGCGGCTGCATACGCTGATCGTCGGCTCTGCCCGGCAGCATTTGGTACAACAATACGACATACTCGGGGTTTCCCATCGGGTGAGGTTTGCTTCAACCTGGGAGAGCCGAGGGGAGGAGCAGACCGGGCTCTTATTGGATGTATTTTCAACGAGACAACCATCGCAATAGCCGCATTCTGAAACGGATAAGCGGCAAAAAGACCATCTTGGCACTGGCAGCCAAAGATGGTCTTTTTACAATCCTGCCACTTTTGGAGGCACGGCTTTCTTGTTCAGGCTTTCTTGTTCAGGCTCTCTTGCTCAGCCCTTTCTTGCTCACGCCTTCACCCAAGGGTTTTTCAGCCCGGATGAAAGCCGTTCAACCGTTTTTTGGAGCCTGCTCGCCCTCGTTTCCTCCCGTTTTAGATGCTGTGAACGAACAACAGGACACAGTCCTTTGAATTGCTCCTGGTGTTGTCTTTCTTGTTGCTGAGGGGGCTCGCTCTGCATGGCTGCACCATCCGGCAGCGGGAGCAGCAGGTTTGTATAGCCCTCGGGGGAATTAAGCACCAAAACTTGATGACCTTCCTTGATCCTGAGCTTTTTGGCTAGTTCTCCCATGGCTCCTCCATTAGTTGATCCGGCTAAGCAGGCTGCGGCCAAATTCCAGCTCGTCAAATTTTTCACGTACACGAGTGCTTTCGTATTCCCATTTTGCTTGCTCCGGCTCAAAGGTGATCGGGACATCACAGATGATCGTCGCCAATTTTTGACTGAGATACACCTGGTCACGGTTTTCTTCCAGCTTGGCTCTCATTTTTGGCGTACAAGCCTCCAGCCGGCTGTACAGGTTGTCCAGACTTTGATGCTCTGTGATCAGCTTATGGGCTGTTTTCTCGCCAATACCGGGACAGCCGGGTATACAGTCGGAGGCATCACCCATCAGGGCCTTTACGTCGACCACCTGCTCTGGGGTGATGCCGCGCAGGTGGAGCAGACTGGCGGGCGTGTAATGCTCATGCTTGCCGCCGTTTTTCAATATCTTCACGCTGACTTTTTCTGACACGAGCTGAAGGCTGTCGTAGTCACCCGTTGCGATCACAACCTCATTACCGTCTGCAGCCAGCATCGTGCTGAGTGTCCCGAGTACATCGTCCCCCTCATAACCGGGGCATCCTATATTCGGTACAGAAAAAGCATCGGTTACTTCCTTTACCAAATCAAACTGCGGGATCAATTCATCGGGAGGAGCATTGCGGTTCGATTTATAGCCATCGTACCACTGGCTACGGATAAGGGTTTCCCTGGCTGCGACATCCCAGCCGACAGCGACGTGTGTGGGCTGGATCAAGTCGATGTAGTCCAGCATCATTTTGGTAAATCCATGCACAGCGTTGGTGTAAACGCCTTGAGACGTTTGTCGGTATCCGCCTGTCCAAGCGGAAGCGTAAAATGCGCGAAACAGAAAGCTCATTCCGTCAATGAGCAAAATTTTTTGCGGATTGTTCACAACGGCGACTCCTCTCATCGTCGAGACTATTCGCCTCATTATAGCACAAAACAGGACGAGCACTTTTCTTTGCGCCTGTCAGATTTTACATCGAGGAAAGGCGAATGCGGCTGGACAGTTGGAGGGAAGATAGTATCACAAGAGGTCAACAAGACTCTTTTCTCAACGTCTCTCGGTCTCAGTTGGAGAGGAGCAGCACGCTGACGGTTCGAATCCGTCCCGGGAGAAAAAAGCGATAGGAGGAATCACACATGGCGAACAACAACTCTGGCAACACCAACAATTTGTTAGTTCCTCAAGCAAATGCGGCCCTGGACCAACTGAAGTATGAAATTGCTGCAGAATTCGGTGTAAACCTGGGCGCAGATACCACTTCCCGCCAAAACGGTTCCGTCGGAGGAGAAATCACGAAACGTCTGGTTAGCTTTGCTGAACAACAACTGGCAGGCCGCGGATAAATCCGTGCAGCTACAAGTAAATATGTGAATGCAGGAAGGCCCCTCATAGAGGGGTCTTTCTTCTTGTCTCTACACAGGAGCCCTTTCTCTGCGGAGTGTGCGAATACACAATCCACATTCGCGGACTAGTCATATGGTGTAATGTAACGGAGGCATCCTATTCTTTGTGGGATAGAGAGGGGGGACGGCGGGCCGTGAAAAAGAAGGACATGAAACGCCTGTTTAAAGCCAACCCGGATTTTGAAGCATGGCTTATGCAGGACCCATCACGTGTGGCTGCGATTCGCGCCAACCCGGCGGCTGCAAGCGATTTGTTCAAGCGATGGAACGACAGAAAAAAAGGAATCATCGATTTTGACAACATTACACAGAAGACAAAACGGGCCAGCGAAATGCTGACAAACGTTCAATCAATTATGGAAATGATGTCGGATTATAGCAAAAAACAGTCGGAACGGTAGAAGGCTGAAGAATTTTAGCCTTCTTTTTCTTTTTCATTTCACGCTTTGATTTGTTATACTGGAAAATGGGAGGGAATACGCGATGATCCAGCAGATTTCCAGTCTGATGCTGATAGCCGCTTTGGTCTTTTCTGCGGGGACAAGCAGCATGGGGAAAGAAATAAAAGAGAGCGCCCAGACTGTCTTCGATCAACCATACCTGGCGATCGCACCCGTTCAAACACATCCGGGTGACGCAGTACTGGTGAAAAGCAAACAGGCTACGTCAGTCACCCTTTTTCAGAAAACGTACCGGCTTCAGCCTTCAAACGGCGAGTATGTCCGGTTTATTCCGGTTCCTTTTGACGCAAAGCCCGGGACCTATCCTATACAAACTGCGGATAACAAGCATAAAGCTGAATTGACGATCCTACCCAAACAGTTCGCGGTAGACAAGCTGACTGTTTCCAAGCAACTAAACCAAATGAGACAAGACACGGCAAGAATTGATGCCGATCAGAAGAAAATCAACGCTGCCCGCTCCAAGTCTGCGGAGACAGCGTATTTTGCCGACAAATTTCAATGGCCTGCAGAAGGCCGCATTACAACCCCATACGGATATCAACGAGTGGTTAACGGAGTACCGGCCAATCGACATGCAGCCATAGATATCGCCAACAAGACGGGCACGCCGATCGCGGCGACCAACCACGGAAAAGTCGTGCTCGCGGAGTCATTGTATTTGACCGGTAACACGGTAATCATTGACCACGGCCTCCAGGTATTTTCCATCTATGCACACATGTCCAAGATTGATGTAAAGACGGGTGATCTGGTGAAAGCCGGGCAACAAATCGGCCGCATCGGTAGCACGGGTTTCTCGACCGGGCCTCATCTTCACTTTGGCATGTTGATTGGAAATACGTATGTCAATCCGCAACCATTTCTGGATGCATCACCTTTCCTCTGGGAGTGACATGGAGGTGTTTTTTGCATGAAAAGCACACAAGTACCAAATCGGGTATTAAATAACCTTGTTCATTTTTTGGCACCTTATGAACAAGCGGTTGATGAATTGAAATTAAAGCTAAAAGGAATTAAGTACGGCTTTATGAAGCGGGGACGGTATTCCCCGATCGAGTTTGTAGTAGGTCGCGTCAAAAAAGTGGACAGCCTGGTGAAAAAGGCTCAGGAAAAAGGGATTGATTTTACGCAGAGTGATTGGGAAGCGGATCTCGCACGCGAGATTACGGATATTGCTGGATTGCGCGTGGTCTGCCGTTATGTTGATGATGTACGCGAGGTTCAGCAGCTGCTGCAGGAGCGGGAAGATATTGTCATCCATGACGTGAAGGACTATATTGCATCACCGAAAGACTCCGGGTATCGGAGCATTCACATGATTGCATCCTATACGGTGTATCATGGCAGCGAAAAAATTACATTGCTTTGTGAAATCCAGATCAGAACTCTCGGAATGAATTTCTGGGCAACCAATGAACATGAGCTCAGATACAAATATGCAGGGAACATCCCTCAGAATGTGATGGAGCAGCTCCATGAAGCTTCATTGATCACTCACCAGCTGGATGTGCTGATGAACAATTTGCGGCAGGAGATTTTAACGCCGCAAGCGGTCGATCCGACCTTGGAAGAAAAACTGGAAGAGATCTTCTCATTGTATGTGAAGCAAGATTTAGAATCGGCTGCCGCCCTGTATCGCGAGTACGTCAGCGGATTTGAACAGGCTTTTCAGGACAATCCGAAGTTTAAGATGATCTATGATTTGCTCGGAAAACGTCTCGGATAACAGATAAGCGCTACTTTTGGATGACAACTAGATCGAATAGCTATGAAAGGAACAAAAATAGCATGCGTTATTTACTCATCTGCCTGCTGGCCGTGGCATGTGTTTTTTCCACCACCGCGGTACAGCAGGTCAAGGCCCAGGAGGGATCTGCCGTCTTGTCGCCGGAACAAATTAGCGGGGAATCTGCTATCTTGATCGATGCAAAGACCGGTCAGGTTTTGTTCGAAAAAAATTCCCACGCCAAGCTGTATCCGGCAAGCATCACCAAGATCGCAACCGGAATTTACGCAATCGAGAATGGAAATCCGGATGACATCGTGACTGTTTCGAAAAGAGCTCGCTGGGAGGAAGGCACGCGTGTCTACCTTGCAGAAGGAGAGCAAGTAACGCTAAAAAAGCTGGAGTACGGACTGTTGATGAACTCCGGTAATGACGCGGCAACAGCGATCGCCGAACATTTGAGCGGTACCGTAGAGCAATTTGCCGAACGATTGAATGCCTATCTTGTCGAAAAAGTGGGCATTGAGGAAACCCACTTTACAAATGCCCATGGCTTGCATGATCCGAATCACTATACGACAGCAGCCGATATGGCAAAAATTGCCCAATACGCCATGCAGAATCCGATTTTCCGAGAAATCGTCGCAACAGAGCGGTTGCCATGGGACGGTCTGGAATGGCAAACCGTTTTGGTCAACCATAACAAGCTGCTCCGAAATTATGAGGGAGCTACCGGAATCAAAAACGGGTTTACCGACCAGGCACGCAATACCCTTGTCGGCTCGGCCAAACGGGGAGACACAGAATTTATCGCGGTTACGATGAAAGCGGGCTCGAGCAACCTTTCCTACAAGGATGTTACTGCCATGCTGGACTATGGCTTCGCTCATTTTGAGACAAAGCAAATCGCCCATGCTGGACAGGCCTTTACACGCGCTAAGCAGAGTATACAGCAGACTTCGCAGGAAGAAGCGCCGACCTATACGGCCGATTCCGATTTATATGCGACTGTCCCCTTGGGAACAACCCCCGAGACCGAGGTAACTGCTGATGGCCAGCTAATTGTCAGGGCTGGGGAGCTCTCGCGTACCTATGCCTTGAAACGAAAAGAGGAGCCGCGTGTAGCAGCCGCTGCAAGCACAAGCAAAGAAGAACCGGAGAGCGTGCCAACCGGTCCTCGATACGGAATCCTGTTTACCTGGCTTGGACTTAATCTTTTTCTGGTTACCTATACGGTAGCCCGTGCGAGAAAGCGTCGACGTCAGCGTATGCGCCAAATCCCAAGAAATTGGTCTCGCATGCAATAAAATAATTGCAGGTGTCAAAGCCGTCCCTTCTATGACAGGGACGGCTTATTGGCATTGGTTAGAAAAAGAATACATACGTGATGATCACAAACAAATACTGATAGAAAACGAAGAGTGGAAGTCAAGGAGTCAGGGGATAACAGCCGTGTCCATACTCGCGTGACCAACGTATGGTAAAAAGAAACCATCTTACCGGAAAGGGGGAAACGCGATGGACGACGATTTATCTGTCGCACCAAAAGTGTCGGTTATTATTCCTGCTCGCAATGAAGGCAAACGCATCGTCCGCGTCATCGAGGAAGTAAAAAAGGTATCCCCCTCGATTGAAATTCTTGTTGTATCAAACGGCACAACAGATGGAACTACAAAGCTTGCGTTTCATTCGGGTGCTCGTGTAATCGAAGGATATCAATCATTAGGATATGATGTAGGACGTGCGGTAGGTGCTTACTTTGCCAGAGGGGAAGTCTTGCTGTTTATCGACGCTGACTTCGTCATCCCTGCTCAAAAGCTGCGCGTTTACATCAATGCCATTCAGGCTGGCTGGGATATCGCCTTAAATGCATACTCCGGCTTCTGCACCAAGCGAAACATGCATCCAACCTCGCTCGCCAAGCGTCTCTTGAACCATATTACGGGCAGGCCGGACCTCGTCGGCAGTTCTTTGACCACCGTTCCACATGCCATGAGCCGAAAAGCAGTGAATCGGATCGGCTGGGAGGAGCTAGCTGTCCCACCGAAAGCACAGGTAAAGGCAATTCTCGAGGGACTGTCTATTACTCGTGTTTGTCCGATTAATACGGCCAAGGTCAATAAACGACGGACCGGACGAACGGAAAATGTAAAGGAACTGGTACTTGGAGACCACGCTGAGGCGATCGCGTACTTTATAAAAGCAAGGGGAGTTCGAGCGGGATTTCATGACCTGGATCGAAACCGCCAGCTGTTGAATGTTCCCGGACATCTTCATTTGCGTTCGGTCATGCACAAAGAGACGGCGCGAATAGAAGGGGGAGAAGGGCGTGATCATCTACAAACCTAAGAGAAAAGGCCAGGTAACGAAAAGAAAAGCCATGGTCAAGACCGGGAAGAGACCAGCTAAAAAGAAAGCGGCCCGAAGAAAAAGGCTCCCTTTGCTGGACAGCCTGCAAACAAGGCAAAACATGCAACGACTCTCGGTCATCATACCGGTTCGGGACGAGGAGCGGACGATCGGCAAAGTGCTCAAGCAAGTGGTGCGTTTGAGACCAAAGGAAATTATTGTGATTGCAAATGGCAGTCGGGACAGAACGATACAGATTGCGACCACATACAATGTCACTTGCCTTTCCTATCCGTTTCCATTGGGACACGATGTTGGGCGAGCGATCGGGGCCAAGGAAGCAAGCGGAGACGTGCTGTTGTTTCTTGATGGAGATATCGTGATTCCAGCTGAACGTCTCCAAAGATTTGTCAAAGCTTGCTACCTCGGAGCGGATATATCGCTGAATAACGTAAACCGATTTTTTAATAATACGGCAAGAATTGACGCTGTGAGCATGGCCAAATCATATTTGAATCGCCTGCTGCTGCGCCCTGATCTCGGTTTTTCCTCGATGACGGCAGTGCCTCATGCGATGAAACGATCTGTGGCGGCCTGGCTTGGGTATGACAGCCTGATGGTTCCCCCTTTGGCCCAAGCAAAGGCGATTTTGCAGGGAATGCGGGTCGTACAATCAGCTAGTGTGGATGTCTTGCGGACGAATCGGAAGAGAATCATCAATCAGAAGACGAACAATCTGGTGAAGGATCTGATTTTGGGCGATCATATGGAAGCTCTTTCCTTTTTGCAGTCCATGAAATCAGAGAGAGTGTTTTTTTTCGATCAGCTAAGAAGGAGACACATCTTTGGACATATAGGAAGAACGGCAAAGCTTGCTTCGAATCACTTCGTTCTTCCAAACGATGTCTAGGAACATAGAAAACCGTTGCCATCCTTTAAGATGACAACGGTTTTTGTTCTGTTTACAGCTGGCTGCCAGTTGTTCGTTATCGTTGCCGTCAGACTTGGCTTACCCGTTTAATTGTTTGTGAGCCTGGCTCAGACTGCTTGTGAATGCTGGGTCAGGTATCTGATAGTCAGACGGCAGATCACTTACTACCATGGACCATAAGCCAGGGTCGAACAATTGCTCCCGGTTTTGATAGAAAATAGACTCGATTCGCTGTGTATCGACACTTTGGGAGTGAATTTCTTCCGATAGAGGTGCAGGTGCGTTTATAACATCCGCTTCGATGGCAGGAAGGATTGGCGCAGTTGGGATGGGGGTCACCTCCGGAACGGTTGGGGGTGCTGGAAAAGCAAGTGTTCGCCTTGTCCATGCGGTTCGACGCTTTCGTGTTTTGGTCATGATACGGTTCGACCTGCGGGGACCTCTCATGAGCCCTGCTTGTTTATTTCCTGCACGGCGAAGTGGACGTTGCCTTGTTTTGGCGGCTGAACCGGAAACAGACGGTTTTCGTTCCCGCATGGCTTTCTGGACGGTGGACAGTGCCAAACGATACGGGACATTCTTTGCTTGCTGCATGGATATCGGAATGCCTCTTTTTAGTAGAATCTGCCGGTATGCTGCATACACTTTATCATTTTTGCTGGGGGTGGACCTATGAACCGATCTTGCTATCGTTTGCGGGCGCCTTCCCCTGTTCATTTTTGTGGACGGACCTCTCACTGCAGCGCCGCGATAAACCAGGGGGGCTTTCCGTTTTCGGCTGACGGGTCGAGATGAGCTCCTAAGCTTTTTTATGGCCATATCTTACTTCCTCACCTTCTCTAGTGCTGACAAATAAATCCCCATCGTATTTTTCAAGAGAGTAGACAGAGACCAGCGGTGCAATCCCCATCGATGTCCTTGAACTGCCACTTGCTTTGCAAGAGTGGGATGCGAGAGGACATAGTTGAGCTTGGAAGCGAGGTCATCGCTATTGCTCGAGGCGAAGATAAAGCCGGTCTTTTTATGGGAGACCATTTCCGGGATACCGCCTGCATTCGAAGCTACGACGAGCTTTCCAGCTACCTGTGCCTCCATGATGGAAAATGGGTGGTTGTCCTGTACAGAGGGAAGAACCAATATGTCACTTTGCCTAAGAAGCTGAGGAACATCGTCACGATCCCCGAAGAAATGGACCACGTCGGTTATGCCCAGGGAGCTTGCAAGAGACACCATTTCACTGTACAGGGGTCCGTTGCCGATCAGCCAGCAGACGAAGTCATTTCTTTTTTGTTTCAGCCTATAAATGGCTTCCAATAGATATCTGTGTCCTTTGACAGGGACGAGTCTGGCGGGGCAGATCAAGACGGTTTTTCCACTCTCAACCATCGGAACATAGGAGGACGGGGGAGCGTTGTATTTTCTCAAAAATTGCTGGATGTCCATGCCGTAGGGAACGGTGTGCAGGAGTTTAGGAGGTACACCATAGTCCGGCTCGCTCAGCTTCCGCTTTAGCCAGGAAGTCGGAACCATGGTTTTGGTGGCGGAGGTCGCTCCATAGTACTCTTCCTTGCAGACATACTTCCACGGAAGCGATTGTTTGCTGGTCACGTCCCCTGAGAGCATATGTTCGGTAGCCAAAAGACCGTGAATCGTGGCAACCAGTGGAACATTCGGTGGTTTTACCCTCGATAGCGCTCGCGTCGAAATAATGTCCTGCGTATGGATCAGATCGTACTGCTTCAAGTTGAATGAAATGGCTGCCAATTCAAAAGAGTACCGTTCAATCTCCCGCCAGCGGATCCAATCATCTACGTACGGCTGAGACGTTTCGAAGTACTTCAGTACATTGTCGTACACGACCTGCTTGATTTTTGCTTTCGTCAAGTACCGCCCTGAGTGGACAATGTAGTATTTCTGCATATCCGGGTGGTGGGCGAGTACATCGACCTGGTGACCTGCCGCCATCAGTTCTTTTCGGAGCACATTGACGTAGGTATTGACTCCTCCGACGTGCGGCAGATACCAGTACGTTGCGATGAGGATACGCACCTATGAATCTCTCCTTTTCTGTATCATCGCATACCGGCTCACTATGATATATGTCAAGCCACGGCTAAGCGGAAGAGGATGTTCAACTATTTTTTCGTGATATTCCACTACTCTTTCAAAAGATAGTATATCCGACCATATCGAAAGTATAGTCGTTCACATAACCTAAGATAGCCGTATACGAAGGGAGGAAACCTGGTTGACCGTGGACAAAGAAAATACGACACCTGTCGTAGCCATTATCGGGTTGGGGTATGTCGGGTTACCTCTTGCCATGCTGTTTGCTTCCAAACGGGTGTCTGTCATCGGAATAGACGTAGACACAGAAAAAATAGAAATGCTCCATTCAGGAAAAAGCTATTTGACCGACATACATGATCGTGAGGTTGCCGCATTGTTTGACACAGGTTGTTTTTCAGCGACCGATGATTTCTCGAAAATCCGTTCCGCCGAGGCTATCATCCTGTGTGTGCCTACACCGCTGCGCGATCATTCGTATCCAGATCTCAGCTATGTTCAGGCCGCAGCCAACTCACTAGTTCCGCATTTGCATGATGGACACTTGGTCGTGCTAGAAAGCTCCACATTTCCCGGAACGACAGAAGAAGTACTGCTGCCGATATTTTCTCGGAGCGGGTTGCAGGTAGGGAAAGACTTCTATCTCGGTTATTCGCCGGAGCGGATTGATCCTGGAAACAAACAGTATTCATTAGAAGATATACCAAAGGTAATCAGCGGGATATCGCCAAACTGCCTGCAAAAGGTGAAAGAGGTGTACGGTCTCGCTTTTCGTCATCTCATA
This sequence comes from Brevibacillus sp. FSL K6-6036, assembly GCF_037964015.1. Taxonomy (NCBI): domain Bacteria; kingdom Bacillati; phylum Bacillota; class Bacilli; order Caryophanales; family Paenibacillaceae; genus Brevibacillus; species Brevibacillus sp. FSL K6-6036. The sequence goes on along the minus strand of NZ_CP150173.1, from coordinate 2,628,542 downwards.
TCTGTCACCACACCGAAAGCAGCAGAAATGACGAAGCTTCTGGAGAACTGCCAACGGTTCGTAAATATCTCCTTCATGAATGAGTTCGCAATGATCTGCGCTGAAATGGGGATAGACGTGTGGGAGGTGATAGAGGCAGCAAAAACGAAGCCCTACGGTTTTACTGCTTACTATCCCGGTCCTGGCATCGGCGGACACTGCATCCCGGTCGATCCGCTCTATCTGCAGTGGAAAGCAAAGCAGTACGACATGGAAACACGTTTTATCCACCTCTCAAAAGTGATCAATGACCAGATGCCAGACTACATCATCAGCAGGATCATCAAGGCCATGGGAAACAAAAAACCCGTGACGCAGCAGCGAATTCTGCTTCTTGGCTTGACCTACAAAAAGGACGTCAACGATACACGTGAATCGCCTGCACTGGCCATCTATGAAAAATTGGACAGTATGGAGCTGAGTGTCTGCTACCATGATCCGCTGGTGCCCCAAGTGAAGGTCAACGGAAGAGAAGCGAAGAGTGTGGAGCTCTCCCCGGAAAGTCTGTCAGCCTTTGATTGTGTCGTACTGCTGACCGATCATACAGGGCTGCCTTACGAGATGATCGGGAAACACGCTAGACTGCTCTTTGATACCCGAAGAGTCTTTACCGAACAGCAAGATAATCTCATTTTACTCTAGGGAGGAGATTCAGCGTGAAAATTCTGGTGACGGGGGGAGCCGGCTTCATTGGCTCCCATTTAGTAGAGCGCTTATTACGCGAGCAGCACGAAGTGTGGGCGCTGGATGATCTGTCGACCGGCAAGCGAGCCTTTGTGACTCCCTTACAAGCACATCCGCACATGCACTTTGTACAGGGCAGTGTTCTGGACCGGGACCTGTTGCAAGAGTTGATGAAAAAAGTGGATGCCGTTTATCATCTGGCAGCGGTATTAGGTGTAAAAAATACTGTCGAGAATCCTTTGAAGGTGATCGAGGGAAATATTGATGGAACCAAGCTCGTTTTGGAGGCAGCGTTCCCGGATCGAAAAAAAGTGATCTTCGCCTCCACGTCCGAGGTGTATGGCAAGAATGCGGCGGTTCCCTTCCGCGAAGATGATGATCGGATACTCGGTTCCACAGCTACGCATCGCTGGTGCTATTCAACAGCCAAGGCTTTGGATGAGCATCTTTGTTTGGCTTACGCGTCACTGGGCTTGCCCGTCACGATTCTGCGGTATTTCAACACGTACGGGCCGAGGGCGACGTCTTCTGCATACGGCGGTGTGATTCCGCGATTCGTTACTGCCGCTATCAAGGGGGAACCGCTCTACGTCTATGGGACAGGGGAACAGACCCGCTGCTTTACCTTTATCCAGGATACTGTCGAAGGAACCTTCCAGGCATTGCAGCCACATGCCAATGGACGCGTTATCAATATTGGCAATGATCAACCGATGACGATTATGGAAACGGCCAAATTGGTTGTTCAGCTCGCCAACTCGACTTCGCCGATCATCACCCTCTCCTATGAAGAAGCGTACGGTCCCGGATATGAAGACATGCAAAGACGACAGCCGGATCTGCAGCGTGCCAAAGAGGTATTGAACTACAGTCCGCAGGTTTCTTTGACGGAGGGACTGAAGCTTACCATCGACTGGTACCGGGAGCATCTGCAAGTAACAGGAAGTGACTCCTGATGCGGGTATTAGTGACGGGCGGAGCGGGATTTATTGGCTCGCATATCGTCGAATTGCTAGTAGAGCGCGGGCATGACGTGACGGTAGTGGATAACCTCTCTACAGGGGACCGCTCCCGTCTTTCCCGTGATGTACTGTTGGTCGAGAAGGATATCCGCGAACATGACCTCGTCGATCTTTTCCGGTCTGTTCGTCCGGAAGCAGTGATTCATCAGGCTGCACAGGTAGACGTCGCGAAGTCTATGTCAGAACCGCTCTCAGACGGTACTGTCAACGTCATGGGGACACTGAATGTCGTGGATGCGGCCGTCAAGTGCGGTGCGGATAAGATCGTATTTGCTTCTTCCTGCGCTGTCTACGGGGAGACACAGGAGGAAAAGATAAAGGAGACACATCCGATTCAGCCAATCTCCCTTTATGGCGCATCCAAATGGCTTGGCGAGTGGTATCTTCACTGGTACTCCCGGTTTCACGCGATCGACGTAAGCGTACTCCGCTATTCCAACGTCTACGGTCCTCGCCAAGGCGTAAAGGGGGAGGGAGGCGTCGTTTCGATCTTTACACAGCAGCTGCTGGCAGGCAAAACACCGGTTATATTTGGAGATGGAAAGCAAACTCGTGATTTTGTCTACGTCAAAGATGTGGCAATGGCCAATGTACAGGCGTTGTCGTTTGGCTCCGGGACTATTTGCAACATCAGTACAGGCGTAACGACAACGGTTCAGAGGCTTTGCGAGCTACTGCAGATCGCCACGGGCAAACGAGGCAAGATCGACTATCAGGCAGAGAGGTCTGGCGACATCCGCCACAGCTGCCTGGACAACGAAAAGGCAAGAGAAGCTCTGAACTGGAAGCCTGTAACGACGCTTCGGCAGGGACTCGAGGAAACGGTCGCGTTCTTTGCCAATGAAAAGGAAATAGGAAAATAAAGCGGTACACGCCAGTCAATTTTCCATGCTGCCACGATGGAGGTTCATGGAAAATCGGCAAAGGAGTAACGGCAAGACTGTCTTTGCCGGATTGGATTGGAAAAAGCAAAAACAGAGCTTGGCTTTGTCATTTCATGGGATGAAACTGAGGTCCGCAGCTCTGTTTTTCATTTCTCTTTTCCTTCCGTTTATAGTACGATAACCTAGAAGGAAAATATGTACATAGAAAAGGGGCAGATTACATGAGCGTCCACATTGGAGCGAAACCAAACGACATTGCAGAAACCATTTTGTTGCCGGGCGATCCCCTGCGAGCCAAATACATAGCTGAAAACTTCCTGGAAGATGCGGTCTGCTATAATACTGTACGCAACATGCTCGGTTTTACCGGTACGTACAAAGGACAACGCGTATCTGTGCAGGGGACAGGCATGGGTGTGCCGTCCATCTCCATTTACATTCATGAACTGATGGAGTCGTATGGCGTACAAAACTTGATCCGCGTCGGCACTTGCGGTGCCATTCAAGAAGACATCAAAGTACGTGATGTTATCATCGCCATGTCTTCTTCCACAGATTCCCAAGTGAATCGTCTGCGATTCAACCAGGTCGACTTTGCTCCGACTGCCGACTTCGATCTGCTGCACAAAGCTTATCAGGCGGCGGTAGGGCGCGATCTGTCGGTAAAAGTGGGAAGTGTATTCACGAGCGATACTTTCTATCAGGAAAGCCTTGATTTGTACAAAAAACTGGCGAGTTATCAGGTCCTGGCAGTAGAGATGGAGACTACAGCTCTCTATACGCTTGCTGCTCAATTCAAGCGCAAAGCGCTCTCGATCCTGACCGTGAGCGACCATATCCTGACTGGAGAGGCTACCTCCGCGGATGAGCGCCAAACAACGTTCAATACCATGATCGAAGTCGCTCTGGAAGCCGCTACCCAGAAATAAGCTGACGATCGGTTGATGACCTGTACATTTTCGGATCATCGGAGTGCAGCTCATCATCGTTTGTCACGCCCGCAGCATGCATTCGCTGCGGGCGTTTCGTTTTTTGCGGAACGACGATCAATTTAGCTCAATCGGTTCTATCGCGGGTTTGCCTGATCTGTTTCCACTTTGAAATGACCAACACCGTTATAACAATCAGAGCCAAAAGGGAAAAGACGTATAGTCCATAGCGATGGATGTACGCCTTGACCAGATACCACTTTTCTCCCAGTCCAAAGCCCAACAAGAGAAATGTAATGCTCCAGATAAAGGCTCCGCAGTAGGCAAATGGGGCAAATCTGCGGAATTCCATGCCCGACATTCCCGCCATATAGGCTGTCAGATGCCTGACACCAGGAATGAAGTATCCGACAAGCAGCAAATAAGGGCCGAATGTTTGAAACAACCCGTTTGTGCGTTCGATCCTTTTATCCGTGATATGTAATTTGGGCCCTACTTTCCTTAAAAAAGGGAGTCCCAGCTTGTTGCCGATAAAGTAACTGACCGTGATGCCGGTTGAAGCGCCAGCACATGCACTTAGCAGAGAAAGCAGGAAGTGCAGGCTTCCTTGAAAGACGTTGTAGCCGATATAGGTTAACAGGATTTCATCGGGGATAGGCAATCCGACGATACCAAGAGCCAATGCAAGAAAGATTCCGGCATAGCCAAAGTGTATGATGAACCAGTTCAAGTGATGTTCCATTGCAAACCCTCGAATCAAAAGAATAGGTGGTTGCGGAAATGAGGCTGTAGAGCGGAGCGCATAGGGCCAATTGTTATTATTAGCAATTTGTTGCAAGTTTAGACCGTTGGGTTTTAGGAGGCAGGGAAGGGGAACAGGGAGAAACAGAGTGCCAGCGGTCGGGCACTCTTTGAGCGGTTATTTTTTTGTATTTTGCTGGAGATACTTCGCCAGGTTGTTTAAGGTATCTTCATATGTCCGTTGCGCCGGAGCAGCCGTTGGTTGGGGTTGATTGGTCAACAGTTTCATCTGATGTGCCTCCGAATAATTCAATTTAGTTATCTTTGAGTTTAGTATAAGTGAAATTACAGAAAATGTAAATATGGTTTTTTGAATTTTTTGATTTTGTTGTTGCCTATAGGAAATGCTGACTTCCAAGATGTCTATTTTAATAATACGATGAGATCTTTCGTCTGAATGCAATCGGTACTCGGGAGATGATCAGGAATATCATCCGGAATATGGCTGCGGTTGTGTTTTAGTGAGAGCTTTTTACGGACTGATTGGTGGCCTTAAAGCATGGAACCAAGTATGAAACTGAAAGCCATCGGTTAAATCCGGGTCTCATGTAGATTCGATTTGATAAAGGAACTTCATGGCCGCTACGGACATTGCACGTGTTTTTCTCATTTAGTTTTGACCGTGTGCTGTTTGAGTAGTTTTTATAACGATCACTCTTTATAACGAACAAATGATACATTTTGATGTTATGACTATCCGGTAGGGCCGTATATTCGCATAAATATTTTGAGTCCGATAATATATATTATGTAAACTGATAAAAACGAAGCTGAATATACCTATTGGACCTTGGTTCAGATGTCTGTTGAAGGAAATATTACTCCATTGGTATGTTAAAGCTTTTGTACCTAACTGCATATCACCAGAATGACAAAATGGTCCGTATCGATAATGTAAAATAAGGAGTAGCAAGAAGTAGCAATACCACGGTCCAGAAAGTAATTACACGTTTAACTTTGGGAGTCAGTCCTGGGCTTTGGGAGGAGACTGTTTTTTATGCGTAGGACGACCAATTATCAACGATTATGCCAGGTAGATGATTCTCTTAAGTAGATAATCATATTAAGTACCATCAGTTAGATCAAGGGAATGGCAGCAAGGAAAAATCTAATCGATCTGCGGGACAATAAAGTGTCTACCCAAAAAACTCAAAATTGTTGACAGACCCCGTTCGTTCGGAATTATTTCCTTGAATCACGCCGCTGTCTATACTCTTCTCGTGCCCTTACCCAAATTGAAACTAATTCGGCAAAGTACTTTGTTTCGATGGTTGACTCAAATTCCTCACCCGTATCTATTCCGGCTTTTAATTGTTCTTCTACATATGAGATGTATATCCGAGTATAATCTTTGCGAATTTCTGAACTGAACAAATTTCCAGTACCATCCGATACTTCTTCTTCGCCAGAACTGACTCTTGCAATTCTATCAAAAATCATTCTCTTATTTAATTCAGTGATGACCTCACTTTCTAGGTATTCTTCTACCAATGATAATCCTTCGGGTAGAGCAATTCTTAATTTACCAGTTCTTTCATCATAATAAATTTCATAGGGTATCATTGAAAAACCTCCTGCCCTTATGGTTTGTAAAACCGGTAGCTGTCTGTCGTAATTCTGCCCTCTCTATCGAGCCGCAATTCAATCTTAATTCCACTAGATCAAAGGGGCTGCATCGAATCCTTAAAGTTCGTCCCCCGATAGAGAGGAAGTTTATCATTTTTGTTTTGATTCGCTTTCAGTTCATGAAATTGATATTTCATGAACTGAATATAAATTATTAAAAACCCCTATATTTTATGGTTGAATTTTCATAAGAACAGTACTTTCAGACTATTAAGTATATTATCTGTATTAATTCATATACTCGGTTACTCGGTGTTTGCTATTCGATCTACATTCTGATTTCCCACTCTACATAGTTCCGGGTCGACGCTCTTCTTGCTCTTATAAAATCACTTCTTTGAGTTGCGATTTTTTCTATGCTCGTTTAGGGCGTCCATCCAAATCGTAAGCAGTTCGGCAAAATGTTTAGTCTCTATGAACGATTCCAACTCCTCACCAGTGTCAATACCCGCTTCCAGTTGCGCCTCAACGTATGAATTATAGATTCGGGTATCATCTTTTCTTATTTCGGAGCTGTATAAATTTCCAGTACCATCTGATACTTCCTCTTTCCCAGATACCACTCGTTGTATCCTGTCTAAGATTACGTCCTTCGCGAGGTCGGGATAGAATCTCGATCTCTAAAAATTCTTCTACCAACAATAAGTGATCAGGCAAGCGGATTCGCAGCTTATCCGCTTTATCATCAAAAACAATTTCGTAAGGGATCATAGGGATCCTCCTAGATTATGGTCCAAATATAAAGCTGTTTGATTGAATCAAGCGGCTTCGCTAAATTACGTTAATCGGAATTCCCCTCAAGGTCAATGATTTAAGAGTGTAGTACATCAATTTTTGCAGAAATATTGCTTCTTAGTATTGGCAATGTTTTGGTTAGAAAGTCGTCCTTTTTTTCAGTGAAACCAATACAATGATCGTACTCCTCTGTCTCATCAACAGTTACATAATATTCTTCTTGAAAGAGAACGTTGGAATATTGTTCAAAACGATTCCCCTTTTTCAGTGTTACACATCGAAAGAGAAAATCGATTCCAATGGCTTTTTTTATGTCTTGTTTCTCATTGGCGTAAAACCATATTAATTTTGGGGGAGTGTTATTTGGACCATCCCAATGGGGAATAGATTCTTCCCAAGGCAATGCCCAATTGGAATTGGTAAATATTTGCCTTTTAAGAATAAAATCCTTATCAGACTCATGAATGAAATCAATATTTCTTTCATAGAAGGAAAACAATAATTGTTCGTCTTCGCGAAGAAAGCATTTTAAAATATCAGCAATTCCATCGATCGATTCGTTATGCGCTAGTAGTCCATAGCCTGGTTTAAATTGTACCTCCATTTCTTTCATCCCCTAATCAACATCGAAATAATAGGATCTCCTGCCGTTGTACCTGTTTGAGGGTCACTATACTGGAATTGCTGGCTCTTTTTGTATTTTCAATCCAATAAAATGCTCTCTAATTCTTCAATTCTTCCCGGTTGAAAACCTTGTTCTCCTTAACTGAAACACCCACTTTTCATCAAAACGGAGCTTGTCCATCCGATGCCGAAACCAGATCAGAATGCACTGCTGTTCCCCTCGGGAATCCGCTCGTCTTTGCTCGCTTAGTCATCCTCTGTTATTCGATACATTCTTCTTCTTTCCTTTTGACATATAAGAAAGCCGGTTGCACCCTTAGCTGAACTGTGACCCATAAGATGGACACTTTAAAAAAGTGACCCTCTTGTGGGTCATTTTGTGTTTTAATCAACCTAATTCGAAAAGAGCGGGGGAAAATTTATGGGCAAAAAAAGGAGCAGTTCAAAGATTTTTTCGGAGCATGAAATAAAGCAACTGGAGTCGAATCCAAATGTCTTGCATGTAACGGATAAAAGTATTACGTATGCTCCAGCATTCAAACTAGCTGCCGTTAAAGCATACATTAGCGGGCGAACACCTATGGAGATCTTTCGTAACGCAGGTTTTAACGTAGATGTCATTGGTCATGACAAACCCCATCAGTGCTTAAAACGTTGGCGCAACACGTATTCAGCTCTTGGAGAGAACGGGCTTTTAGAGGAACAACGAGGGAAAGGCAGTACTGGCAGACCAACAGGAGAAAGGCTGTCTATGGAGGAAAAGCTAAAACGTGCCGAAGCTCGTATCAAGCTGCTCGAGGCGGAGAACGACTTTCTAAAAAAGCTCGATGCGCTCGAAACGCAGAAGATGCAGAGGAAACATTGACGCCTTCCGAGCGCTACCAATTGATTAACCAAACCATCCGTCAACACAACTTGCAGCGAATGACACGTTATCTGTGTAAGCTTGCTTGCGTGAGCGCGAGCGGTTATTATCGCTGGTGTACTGCCGAAGAGGTTCGCCAGCTCCGTGAGGATGCTGATCAACACGACTTCCGACTTATCAAAGAGCACTTTGATGCTCTGCGTGGCAAGGCAGGAGCTCTTGTGATTAAAATGCGGATTGAACGTGTAGATGGCATAATCATGAACCATAAAAAGATTCGTCGATTAATGCGTAAATATAATCTTACAGCTACAATTAGACGTGCTAATCCTTATCGCAAAATGGCGAAAGCAACACAACAGCATCAGACATGCCCTAATCTGTTGAATCGCCGGTTTGACCAAGGGGAGCCAGAGAAAGTACTGCTCACGGATATTACTTATATGCACTACGGTAATGGTCAATGTGCCTACCTCTCGGTAGTCAAAGATGGGACGACAAAACAGATCCTAGCTCACTATCTTTCTTCTTCCTTAGAACTTTCATTGGTAGAGCGTACACTAGAGAATCTGCTTGAACGACTTGATGGAAATATCCATCCAGATGCCATTCTCCACTCTGATCAAGGCATGCATTATACACATCCTAAATTCCGTCTCCTTGTTAGGAAAGCAGGTTTTAAGCAGTCGATGTCCCGTAAGGGAAACTGCTGGGATAATGCTTCGATGGAATCGTTTTTCGGTCATATGAAGGATGATCTGGATTACAAGGAGTGCCAGACGATACAAGAGTTACGGGACCAAATCGACGATTATATCACATATTACAACTCGGGTCGCTACCAATGGTCATTAAAAAAGATGACTCCTGATGAATTCAGAAGCCATCTTTTGACTGCCTAGCTAATGGACTTTTTAAACTGTCTACATTTAAGGTCACAGTTCAAGCCTGGTGACAACCGACTTTTTTATGTCATAAACGCTTTCCCTTTGTCATTTCGAGTTTTTCTGGCCCTACCCTATCTCGGTCTTGTTGCTTTTTCGAGACATTGCAAGATAATAGGCATACTCAATCGGCCGTCGGTGGACGATCGCGGTTAAACGGTCGTGATCAAAGTCCTCGTAAGTGTTTTGATGATCGGACACTCGTTTTTGGATGGTGTCGTACCAGAATAAGTTTTATGTTCCACCAGCTCCAATATGGCTTTAAACTTGTTCAATCGTTCAATGTTCTCATCAATTTCACGGATCTTTGCGGTTGCAAAATGGTACATTTCTTCGATAGGAAAATAGTCTTCTGTCTTGTAAATGGACAAGTGCTTCTTGGCTTGCTTTATGCCCAAATAAACTCTATCATAGATAAGTGAAGTCCATTATAAGAGGTGTCTTATGAAATTTTCACAAGCAACCGACTACGCTCTCCATGCGATGTTATATCTCATGGCTGAAACGCCAGACAAACCTGTGAGTGTTCAGATTCTAGCCGAGAAACTGGGTGTTTCCCAGACCTATCTTTCAAAAATGCTGACCAAACTGGTTAAAGCAGGGCTTATCACCTCCGTATCAGGCGCGAATGGCGGATACCGACTCAAACGCAACCGAGACGAGATTTCCTTTCTGGATGTTATCCATGCGATCGAAGGAACATCTTCTCTATTTGAATGCAGCTTTAATCATGGCAGCGAGTGCCTGATTCAGCAGGTGGTAATTGACGCCGAGCGGCAAATGGAGCAGGCCCTGAAAAACAAAAAAATTTCTGACCTGGTTAAACAGTTGAAAGGCTAGCAAAGATGCATATTACTTGTCCATGACAGAGCGTAAAGCGATTTGGTTCTTACACAGCCGATAATCGCTCCCACTACACACGCGGAAGATGCTGTCCTGCACAAAAAGGCAGCCAAAAATGGCCGCCTTGTCTATCGTTCGGTTTAGGATCGCTTTCGATTGTGTACCTTTTCAATCATCGTTTATTTCATCTGCGTGTACCATAAAGCCGCCTTCTCGACCTCGGATTGGGTCAAGCGGTGGCCAAAGCTTTCCCAATGAATCTCGACAACGGCACCAGCGCGTTCCAAGCTTTCGGCCAATTCCTTCGTCTCTTCCGGTTTGCAAATCGGGTCGTTTGTACCTGCTCCGATAAAGACCGGAGTACCCGACAAATCGGGCAACTCGATTCCGCGCCGAGGAACCATGGGATGAAATAAAATGGCGCCCTTTAATGCAGCTGCGTAGTGATAAAGAAGACTGCCCGCGATGTTTGCCCCGTTGGAATACCCCACGGCAATCACATGGTCGCGGTCGAAACCGTAGTTGCGCGCAGCTTCATCGAGAAAATCGTACAGCTCCTTCGTCCGGAAAACAAGGTCCTGTTCATCGAAAATCCCTTCAGCGATTCTTCGAAAAAATCGCGGCATCCCATTCTCCATTACATTTCCCCGCACCCCCAAAATCGAGGCGGTATCGTCAATCATTCCGGCTACCGGCAATAAGTCCGTCTCATCGCCTCCTGTGCCGTGCAACAAAAGCAGCGTCGGCTTGCTTGCATCTTTTCCCTCTTGAAAAATATGCTTCATGCTTGTTCCTCCTTCACTTCCCGCACGGCAATCGGCATGAGAAGATCTTCGATGATGCCCCGTTTTGGCTCGAGCCATTCAGGCAGCATGAGCTGTGCTCCCATGATGTCGGCCGGCTCGTCGCGATCAAAGCCAGGCGGGTCCGTCGCGATTTCGAACAGCAAGCCCCCTGTTTCACGGAAATAGATCGCGTTGAAATATTGGCGATCCACAATTTTGGTAGGGGAAAAACCGTGCTTCGCTACATGTTTTTGCCATTCTTGATGCTCCTCGAAATCCTTGGCCCGCCAGGCAATGTGGTGAACGGTACCTACCCCCATCTGGCCTTGGGGAATGTCTGTCAGTTTGATATCGATGACATTGCCAAGATCGCCTTTGGCCCGAAATCTTACGTAATCCCCTTCCTCGCCGACTTTTTCCAGGCCCATGACCCGCTCAAGCAAATCCGCGGTTTGCTGAGGAGCTGCACTGTACAGGATCGCGCCCCCAAACCCCTTGATCGCTTCTTGCTTCCGGATGCCATTGAATTCCCACTGGCTTTCGGGGCCTTCTTTGCGAGCGACAATCTCCAGCAAAAGACCATGAGGATCCGTAAACTGAAGGTAATCCTCACCGAATCGCTGTTCTCTTTTGACAGCAATATGAAAGGCAGAGAGCCGTTTTTCCCAGAAATCCAAGGCGTTCTCGGGAACAACGAAGGTCGTCACGCCGACTTGACCGGTGCCGATCTGTCCCGGGTAGGCTTCCGGCCAGGGAAAGAACGTCATAATGGTTCCCGGATGACCTCCCTTGTTTCCAAAATACAAATGATAGGTTCCGGGATCATCAAAATTTACCGTCTTTTTGACTAAGCGCAAGCCCAGAATACCTGCGTAAAAATCCACGTTTTCTTGCGGGTTTCCCACGATTGCAGTGATATGGTGAATACCTGCTGTTGTTTGATTGCCCATTGGTAAAACTCCTTTCAGATGAATTCATCACCAGTATTTCTCACACCATTCATCCATATATCTCGATTTTGAGATAATTGTTTAAAAAATGATTGGGCTTATAAAGATCGGCCCATGTTTGGAAAAGAACCAGGTTTTCTTTCCTAAGCGAGAAATATCTTGATTTTATATATTTTTAATTTGAGATTATTTTAAACCGAATTAGGCTGCTTGTCAAATCTTACATCCACTTTTACCTGTGTGAAAATCTTTGTTCTGTCAGCAGGTTGTGGGCCTAAAAAGTGCTTATGGCCCAGTCAATTGCTTTCAAACGAAGATTCAACCGGTTCCAGAGCCAAAACCGATTTGCAAGTAAGCAAAAGTGGCTATCGTGGATGGTCTCAATTGCAAGAGCAACCCCTGATAGCCATTTTTCCATGCGGCAGTTTTCAAGTCTGATTAGCGATGTGGAATTCTTCAAGCAAGAGTTCTTCTGTTTGCGGGATCGAGAGGCCGAGGTGCCAGCACCCTCCCCCTGTTAATTTGTATTCTTTAATCAAACGGTATTTTGCCAGGAGACTGCGGGGATCCTCGAACCATACCTCGTGGAGCGCACCCTGCTCATCTACATAACGGAACCATGGCGAAGAAGCTGCTTCGTCGTAATGAATCTGGCTTTCTTTGGTCATATAGATTTCGATGGCTCGCTGTACGGAATAAGCCGTCCCTTTTTTCGTGTCTCCCGATATCGTCCAGTCATATGCATAATTGGGCACACCAAGCATCAATTTGGAACGCGGGACGACGGATACGGCATAATCCAAAGTTGCCCGTACCCTGTTTATTGGCGCAATCGGGCCGGACGGGCCTCCGGGCCAATGCCAATCATAGGTCATCAGGAAGATTTTATCGACGTATTTGCCAAGTGTTTTATAATCGTATGCCGCTGCATAGGAAGGATTTTTGTCTCCCTCCAAAGGCGGGACGGCGATGAGAACTTCCATATTCGAAGGGTGAAGTTTATTGGCCAATTCCTTTATAAATTTATTCAGGTAGCGACGATCTTTTGGATACACTCGTTCAAAATCGATGCAGCTTGTCTGTACTCATCAATCGATGAGTAAGATCCGGATCGAAGCCCTTTGGACTGAGGTTCGTAATTGTTGCATAAGGCGGCTTGTTTTTCTTCCATGCCAGTTTCGCATGATTGTCCTGCTGAACGTTTGGTTCAGCTTGCAAATTCCCTTCATAGTCCGGCCGATACTCAAAAATGAACACACTTGAAATCGTTTTTTGATAATAGTTTAGAATCCATTCGTTGAAGTTTTTATTTTTCGGTATAAGAAACGGCCCTGTCCATAGCGTTGTTTTTGGCGGACGAGGGATTTGTAATTTCTGTCCCGGGACAAGAACCGCATTTTTCAAATGATTGCTTTTCATTAACACTTCTTCGGTAAGGGAATGACGCTTGGCAATCTCCCAGAGGCTATCGCCGGGTTGAACAATATAAGTCGATCCCGGAAGCAAAAGCGCCTGTCCAAGCACAAGACGGGCATTTCTCGCCAATCCGTTTAGCCTGGTAATCTCTCTCGCAGCCACTTTGTATTGCTGACTGATCTTGGTCAAGCTATCTCCATATCGCACTTCATGAATTACCTGTGCATGACCGGTTACTGGCATTGCAAACAGACAGATGATTACCCCTACGGTGATGAAAAAATGTTTGATCATGTTGTTGATTCCCCCGCTTTTCCCTTAAATAAGCAGTTATACACCTTTAATATTGGCGTAACGGATTTCTTTAATCTGGGAAGATGAGGGAATGATTGCCTGCCGATAAATGAGCCTCATCCCAGCCGTAATCCTGAGATGCAAGAGTTCTGTTTTGTTGTGATGAGCGCTCTCCTTGCCAAAAGAGCTCTGATTGGGTACAATTCCCAAAAGGAAACGCATAGGAGGAATACGCATGCACCCAAAGAAAGTCCCCCGTTAAGACCGTGGCCCTCCATTCATGTGCTCGTATCAACCCATCACAAAACAAAGGGAGATGCACGGAAATGAACATGAATGGACCTGTTGCCATTTCGAGAAGGGAAAGACTTCAAATCTGCGAGGAAATTGCTGCGAGACTGCATGAGGTTTTCGGAGAAAAAATCGCAGCGATCGGGGTCTACGGCTCGGTTTCCCGAGGGACAGACGGCCCTTTTTCGGATATTGAGATGTTTTGCGTGCTGAAGGAGTCAAGTGAACCAGTGGACTACAGCTATGAATGGTCGACAGGACCGTGGAAAGCTGAAGTTAATGTCTTGAGTGCGGATGTGCTGTTAAAAAACGCTTCTACAGTAGAAGGTCAATGGCCTTTGACCCATGGACCCTTCTTTTCCCCGCTCAGTCTGTATGATCCTGATGGTTTTTTTTCGACCCTCAGAAAAGCGGCTGAATCGCCGGCCAGGGAAGACTTCAAAAATGCAATCAATGAAGTCCTCGTTGGTGAAATGTGCGAATTCATTGGAAAGCTTAGAAATGCAAGTCGAAACGGGCCGCATACGTATTTGCCCTATTTGGCCATGCAATTTGCCGAATCCGGGGCCATGCTGATCGGCTTGCACAATCAAAGGCTTTTCTCGACGGGCTCTATGGTGCTTCCCGAATCGCTGCAACTGCCAAATCGTCCTGCAGGGTTCGACGATGTAGCCAGGTTGGTTATGTCCGGGGATTTGGCGGAACCAGCGAAGGTCGTTTCGGTGTGTGAAGCTTTCTGGAGCGGCCTTGTAGACTGGGCAGGTGAACACGGCTATGTATTGATTTCGAAGCGAATTCCTTTTTGAAATGGCAAATTGCCAATGCCAGTACGGCTGATTCGTGGATGAGATGGTGTTGTAGCGGCTCCATTTTGCACGTATCAATCATGGACCGAAACGATAAGACAGGCAGCATTGCGCCGCCTGTCTTTTTCATGCCTGCTCTTATTTCACACCTACAGCATCATAAGCAGCTATTACCGACCGTACTTGATCGGAATTCGCCCCGAACAGGTCGGTTGCCGCCTGGATCGCGGCACGGCGCATCGCCGAGAAGTTGGAATATGGAGTCAGGTAGTATGTCAGTGCGTGGTAGTAGATTTTAGCCGTATCCGTACGTCCGATGCCTTGGACGGTTACGCCGTAGTGGGTGCCGCCTTCCGCGAGCAGGTAGGCAGCCTTGTTGTTGATTCCGCTGTTGATGTGTACGCCGCCGTTGTCTTGGGAGCCTGTGTAGCGCTTGCTGTAATGGTCAGGGTCGCCGTACAGCGTCGGGTCCTCCAGGGAGCGAAGCGCGTCTCCCGGAGTTCCTGGGGTGTAAATATCCTCTCCCATCTGCCAATCATCGTCGTCGACCATAGCTCCAAAAATATCCGACATCGATTCATTCAGTGCCCCTGATTCATTTTGATAAATCAAGCCGGCTGTCCGTTCCGTAACGGCGTGTGTCAGCTCATGGGCTACGACATCAAGACCGCCCGAAAGAGAGATAAAGGTTCTGCCGTCACCATCGCCATACACCATTTGGGAACCGTTCCAGAAGGCATTGTTGTAATTGCGGGAGTAATGCACCGTTGAGCGAATTTTCGCGCCATTCCCGTCGAAGCTGTTGCGTCCGTGAGCATCTCTGAAGTAATCATAGGTTCGCTGAGCGTAAGCGTGGGCATCAACAGCCGCTCCATCTGTCCAGTGATTGTCACTGTCAGACATCAGCGTGCCAGGCAGGCTGGTTGCATTGCGGGCTGTGTAGGTTTCGATGCCGCTTCCTCTCGTCGTATCCCTCATGACATAGCTGGTGCTGCTTTGTCTTGTCGTCTCAAAGCTTTTTTCGTCTCCCAATACCCCTACGCCAGTGCCTGTCACCGTATCAATCGTGTTGTACTTGTTGATGATGTCCCCTGTGTGCGCGTCAACAAAGTACATCCAGCGGCCTGGCTCCGGCTCCAGGAAGTTAAACTC
This sequence comes from Brevibacillus sp. FSL K6-6036, assembly GCF_037964015.1. Classification (NCBI taxonomy): domain Bacteria; kingdom Bacillati; phylum Bacillota; class Bacilli; order Caryophanales; family Paenibacillaceae; genus Brevibacillus; species Brevibacillus sp. FSL K6-6036. Next base: position 2,612,852 of record NZ_CP150173.1, on the reverse strand, counting down.
TATGGCATATGCCAAATAAGTTTCTCCATCGTGCACATAAATGTACTGTTCCGGCTGAGGCTCGACTTCGAACTCCTCTACTTCTCCCACTTCGTCCTCAAGGTCGGCCAGTGCCTTTTTCAGCGCCTTTTCTTCGTTGAGCTTTGCTTTTCTGCTCAGTTTTTTGTTTTCTTTCACATTCGGAACGAACTGTCCGAGAAACGACGTCACATTGCCATCTTCATCAACGTGAACGGTTTGCTGGTATCCGTAAATCGGAATGCCATTGTACATTTCCTGCAGACGGTAGTGGCGCGTATTCGTCTCCTCGTTTTCCACTTCTTCCAGCAGTTTGAAGTGCTCCTGGACATCTCCCTTGATCTGAAAATCCTTCTGATACGACTCCAAAAACGACCAGATCAGATCTTCTCCCTCCAAGCCGTCTGCTTCGAACGGTTCCGCGATGAATTCAGGTGTTTCAAACTCCTCGTGGTACTGAACGCCAGACGATTTAGCCATGGCGGACCAAGGGTGAGCCAGAGGAACTGCAGTCATGGTGGACAGGGCGACGGTCAACGCAAAGCCTTTTTTCCATACAGACTTTTTCATGTGAACATCTTACCTCCCAATAATTATAATATTTGGTAAAATTACACTATTCTTTATATTGGCCTTTCCCCTAAAAAATTCCTTTCCGATAGCAATATTTTTTATCGACATATTCTGCCTTATCGACAGCGGAAAATTCCCGGCCCGACACGCCTGATTCCCGCCTCCTTTTGAACATAAAAAAACGCCGGATTACACCGGCGCCAAGAAATTGCACGATTTTTCCCGAGAATTGTCGTCCATTCTCCTGCATTTCTCCACTTGTGCTATCATATAAATGCGGTGGCGTTCCGCGGCAAGTTTTGCACGCGCTTTAGATAATCCGTGACGCGCCGGTCTTCTTCAAGCGGGTATTCAAATTTCAAATGCCTCGCTACATCCTGGGCAGTTCTGCGGAACAAGGCCCCCATCGTGAACAGAGATCTCCAGACGCCCTCATAGGTACCGTTCTCGTATGTGGACATGAGCTCCTGCCAGGTTTTCTCGGACAGATATGTATCCAGGTATTTGCCGTTCTTGCCGACGCTGACTGAAAAATCAGTCTGGATACCGACTTGCCATTCCAGCATCTTGATCAGCATCGGTCTGACGAATTGGTTCAGGTGATCCTGGGCAAATAAAAATTCCTTTCTCCACAGCCCTTTGGCCACATACGTTGAAACCCACCAAAACTCATTGCAGCAGTCGTAAAAATACGCGGCTGACGGACGCTTTACCCAATAGTCTTCATCAGTGGGAGGCAGAACCTTGGGGAAGCAGTTGTCTTTGTCCATCAATACCATCATCAGCTTGTCTTCTTTGCAGTACTCGTCCTTCTCATCCAGTGGAATCAAAGTCAAATCGATCCGGTTCCCGTCCGTGAACAGCATCAGGTAAGAGAAACGCCTGCCCAACTCGGGTGGGAACATGGCCATGGCTTCAGGAGTCTGCATGATGATGCGCTCTCCGAACATATCGACCCAACCGGGATTTTGCAGAAAGGAATCCATTTCCGTGACATGAAAGCTGATGTCGTAGTCCTGAAAAAAATCCCTGGGGACGTTCGGGTTGGTTCTGGAGCCTTCCAACGTAACGACGCGAACACGTTCATCGTCCGCTGCAACTTTTAGAATGAAGTCCATCATTTCTTTTTCGGTTCTCATATTCGCTGCACCCTCCGTATTCTATGTGTTATTCGTAATGATTAGAATACGGGCTGGCGGCCCGCGAATACGAAAAGCATAAGGAAAAGTCAGACGGTAGTGTTACAATTTATCCAACATTTTTTTCACGATCAATAATTCCTCCTCGGAATGAATGTTGTCTTCTTGATCCTTTTATTATAAATGGTGATCTGCATCCGATACAATGAGCAGCCTCGGCTTCCATAATAGACACGATCCAGACTGTAAAAACGGCGAGACACCGGAAAGCAACGAAAATGCCGCTTCTATATAGAGAATAGAGCGGCATTTTTGTGTCCGTATGAGAAAGTCAATTCACAGCATTTTGTTTGAGATAACGTCTCTGCCAGACCATGGTTGTAAGCAATGTCAACACCAATAGAACGAGACCAAGCATGAACGGATATGTGATTTGAATGTCATACAGTGTGCCGGCAAGTGTAGGCCCAAGCACATTCCCGATGCTCATATAGGCGTTGTTCATCCCCATGGCGAACCCTTGTTCATCGCCCGCCAGCTTGGAAATGAGTGTATTTAAAACAGGACGAAGGATGGAGGTCGCAAGGAAGATCAACAGGGTAATGCCAAAGAACAGCGAATAGCTGGTTGCAAATAGGGAAAGGAGGAAACCGATCGCGGCTACTCCCAAAAAGATATTCAAGACGGTCCCTTCCCCAAAACGACGAACGACACGGTCGACGATGAAGAGCTGTACGATGACGCTGACGATACCGGTAGTTGTAACCATCAAGGCGATTTCTTGCGGTGTTGCGCCGTACTGATTGTCGACATAAAGTCCAAGGACAGACTCATAGGCCATCAACCCGAAGCTCATTACAAGCGTAATGACAAGCGGTATGAAGAATGGCATCTTCACGGAACGGAATATTTTTCTGATCATGGATTCATCGTCTTTGACCGCCCCTCTATCCCCCGAGGCGAGCTTGGCAGCACTTTCCTTCAGAACAGCAACGGAAAAAATGACGGCAACAAGCGATACGACGGCCGAGATGAGAAAGGGAGTCTTCAATCCATAATCCGCCAAAAATCCGCCGATCCCGGGTCCAATGACGATGCCCAGCGACATGGCAGCAGAGACGAGACTGTTGCCTTTTGCCCGTTGATCCAGAGTAGTAATGTCTGCGATGTAGGCAAAAATGGCCGGAATCAGCAGTGCCGCGCCTATGCCTCCGATAACGCGAGAAGCGTAAAGCCACCAAATCGAATCAAAACCGTAAAAAACGAACATGGAGAGCGTTAAGCCCGCTAGTCCATAAATGATCATTTTTCTTCGGCCATATTGATCAGCCCACTTCCCGGCGATCGGTGAAAAAACGAGCTGGGAGCCTGCAAAAATGGCGATCATCAGTCCTGCTGCAGTTCCGCCTTGATTGATCGACGCCAAATAGGCTGGCAAGATTGGAATGATGATGCCAAAGCTTCCAATCGCAATAAACATATTGATCATTAAAATGACCATCTTTTTTCGTTGATCTGCTGTCATCATGTATCCTCTCTTTCAGTAGCTGTCCGGATTTACGTAGTGAGAAAGCCGGTTTGCCTGTGCTGGATTGTGCTTCCGAGAAAACCGATTAGTTGGAGATACAGTAGCTTTGATCATCTACCCCTTTTTATATACGCAAAACCGTTTCATTCAGCAGGCTGCGGAGAATATCCAGTGCCGTCTCTGTTTGCTTGCGATCTGTGTTCAGCAGGCGAAAGGCCTCGTTTACTCTGGATTTATAATTGGGCGGCGCAATTTCTAAAGAGTCCACGAGATCTGCTGCCTCCATTTCATGTGGACCATACACTTCATTTAACGCAAACAATACTTGGTGCAAACAGGAAATGACTCGATAGCAATGGCCTGCCGTGTAGGAGAAGTCTTTTTTTGAAACGCTTTTGGCCGCTGCCTGCAGGGAATAGGACGCCTCCCACAAAAACCTTTCGATGATGAATTGCTTGAGTGCCGAAGGATACGGTTTGGTCCTTTCCTTCAGTACAGCCAGTTTGCCGCTTCGATCCCAAATGATTTCGCCAAGGGAGATTTCCCCCAGATAGATGACGTTGGTAAAACAGTGAGGATGGCCGATTTGATATTCAATGTTTACGATTCCCTGGTTGCACTCGTCAATGACATCAGAAAGCTTGCGTACATCTCTGAATAGAAATTTCACTGGGGATTGCTGTACGGAAACCGTAACTCCTAGGTTCATCCAGGGTCTCCACTCTCCCATCGATGTAAGCAGAAACTTTCCCTCCACATCATCCATCGTTGTTGCTAATTTGAAAATCTCATGAACAGCCATACCAGATTGACTGTCATAATAAATCACAAAAGTCGTACCGGAGCTTTGAGGCTGGTTCCCTCTCGCGTTTGCGCCGCCCAGCACGATTCCTTCTGTGCCAGGTACACCCTGAAGCCGTTCAACAACGTCTTCAATGAACAATTGTTCAGTCATATTGATCTCCTTTTTAGGAAGATTCAATTTCAAACTCCATTGGCCAGGTGAACGGAAAAAGGAGTTGCAGTGGCAACTCCTTCAAGTAACCTTTACAAATGAATAGCCAGTCGTATTCGTGCAAATCATCACGGTCCAGAATCAAACAAAAGCCAAGCTGAAGATCGTAGGCAGTTAAAAAAACTTGTCCTTTCCTGCGTTTCTATCAAGTCCAATCGACATAGAAATGTGGATCATTCGTGACTGAGGCTTTTGCTTACTTGACGAAGCACGTCCACGGCAGCACGCAAGCAATCAAGATCATGTTCTTCCCCTATCTTGTTTGCCCAAACCGCATGTTGCTCTTGTGTATAGTCAAGAGCTTTTCTTCCCTCTGGAGTCATGGCCATCAGCTTGGAACGACGGTGGTGCGGGTTCTCGAGAAACTCGATCAGCCCCTCCTTTTCCAAGGAATTGGCAGTTTGCTGTACACTTTGACGGGTCAATCCCATAATACGGGCGACATGAGCGACGGTTATCGGCCCATGTTCGACTACGCCAAGTATCTGCCAACGAGCACTGCTAAGGCCTACAGGCTGGGTCAGGCGATCTCCTGCCTCCAGCAAGCGGCCATTCAGGCGAAAGATTTCAAGAATAAGGTCGGTGAAAGCTTTTCCATTCGGGTTCAATTTCGTCATGTCAGTATTATTCCATTATGACAGGTCCTTGTCAATATGGAATGAAACTAATAGAAAAGAAGACTGCCTCATTATGTGTGATGCCCCCCTTGAAGCAAGCAGGCTGAACAAAATTACCTTTGCTGTGGGGAGAGCCATCATTGCGACAATGAGGCAGTCTGCGTTTTACTCAATTTCAAATTGCTCTTCCTGAGCAGTGTCTTGTGCCGAAGGATCGCTGTTTTCCACGGATTCTCCAAAACGCAGCGGCGCCCTGATTTCCACGAACGGAGCATCATTGGTCTCCTGAGTCGGACTCATTTCACTTGGGACTCCGATACTGCGCATAGCTTCCGGAAATTCTCTCTCTGGTGCCATAGACGCTTACACCTCCCATACAGCGTACTTTGTTTCTTCCTGAGTAGGATGCCCCTAAATGATTATTGAGGCACTTCTTCCATGACCTTATTGTTTCTCCGGAAGAAAAATCCGTTGTATTTGTTCAAGCCGTAGACAGCATTTGCCGCGGTACAAGCAACGACGTGGGGGCTCGTTTGCAAAGGATGCGCAAATGAAGACCGTTGCATCAACCTCCGAAGCCGATTGGCGGTCACCCCTTTTTTGGCCAGGGCTTCATCAAATTCTTTTTGAGCAGCCTGCTTGGCCTTGAACAGCATCATCTGAACGCGGCTATAAACGTTGATCGCTCCATCACCCGTCGTTTCGATAGGGAGAAAAATGGCGTCCGGGTATTTTTCCGTGATCAACGATTGCACCCCGTCAGAAACGCCGGAAGACGGCATGCAGCCAAACGGCTTGACCGAAATGGTCATGTTTACCTTCCGCTTCTTCACGTTGAGAATCAGCTTGCCTACTTCCATATGCCCTTCTCCGCCGCGGAGATGATTGTTGTAGTGGTCATGGGCAACGCGGGCAACCTCGTCCATGTCGGGCAGGTGATAATCATGGAGGCCGATCGCTTTGGCATAGGTCTGGAACATGACGCGCAGGACCCGGTCTGCAACCCAAAGCATCCGCAGGCGCTTGACGGGGTTCTTTCCTTCCAGTCCGTAACGCCCGGCATCTTCTCCCCGGAGCTTCATCCGCTTCATCGTATCGTAGCGCCCTTCCCAGATCAGATACAGCACCCAGGCTGTCAGCGATTGGACATCCACTTCAGCCCCTTCCTTTTCGAGAAAACGCTGGAGCTGATAATTTCCGTCTCCTTCGGTTGTCATCGCCCAAAATTCTCCGATAATGCTCACTTTCGGCTTGACACGCGTACGGTCTACCTGAATGCTCTCCAGTTCTTTTCGGCATTTGATCAACGCGGGAATCAGCCATTTTCGGTCACGCAAGGCATCATACAGGATCTTTTTGCAGCGCTCCATGACGGCATCGGTCGCGCCGGCTTCTACCTCGTAAGGGCGGATGCGGTAAGCCAGCGCGTTCAAAATATCCCCCAGCAAAAACGCTTTTACAAAGCTGATAAAGAACGAGGAATCCAGTTTCAGCGCGGATTCCCCGCCGGTTGCCTGTTTTAGGCCGCTCTGCTGCTGGAACAACAGCACGCGGAATCCGTCAAACCCGGCATCGCGGAGCGCTTTGCGGTATTCCGTGACATACGTGCCGAACCGGCATGGCCCGCAAGAACCGCTCGTCACGAACAGATAATTCCGGACGATTTCTTCTTTTGATTTGCCTTCTACATCTCGCAAATGAGTCAGGTATTTGATGAGATTGCCTACGGTGAAATACGTCGGATTGCACTGGCCGCGGTTGCCGAACTCCTTGCCGAAGCGCAGCGACTCATTATCCGGACAATCCATGTGCCGAACCGTGTAGCCGAGGCCCGCCAAAGCTCCTTCCACCAAATAGTCATGAGCCATGGTCAGTCCGCCGAATAGGATGGTCGTGCTTGCTTTATCCTTTGCCAAAAACTGACGGGGAACCGGATCAAACCACTGTGCTTTTTGTTCCTGCTGCAGCCCGAGTGCCAGAGCCTGCTCTTCCTGATAGCGAAGCAATTCATTTTCCAGAGAGTCTTTGGCCGCAGGTGTTTCCTTCGTCGTTGACATTGATGTTCGCCTCTTTCCTGTGGAAATCGTATTCTAGTTGCCTGCTTGCGAGAGGTTCTTCTCTTCATAGGATGTCTCTTTCGTCTGCAAACCAAGCAGTTCCAGCCGTTTTTTCTCCAAACGCTGCTGAAGCTCCGCTTTTTTCCGGGCCAAATCCTCCAGGCGTTCTTCATGCAGGCTCAGGCTGTGGGCATACGTTTTCACCCGAATCTTGATGGACCCGCTCGGTTTGTTCGCATCGATATCGTGCAAGGCGGAGTATGGAGTGCCCGCCGTCGAAATGATCGAGTCAATCAAGCCGTAGGTCGGCGCATCGTGCCCGCACTTGAAGCTGGACAGGTCCAATACGGCCACATTGGGGTGACGGGCGGCAAATTTGGCTGCCCACACCTTTTGCACGCTGTTGGAACTGAAGTTCTCTGGCCATACATCGCTTACTTCGAGCGCGTGCTGCACACGTCCGCTTTCCAGATCGGATCGGAAAAAGCGGCGCAGCCATTCTTCGTCCTTGGGGATCGAGCGCATGGAGAGAATGGGATAGCCCAGCACCTGGAATTCTTCCAATACAGAGTGATTGAGGCCGGGATCGGAATGGTAGGGACGGCCGATCATCAAAATGGCAAGGCGATTTTCCTTTTCCACCTGCTCCAGGATCATTTTTCCCCGCTCCTGCATCTCGGCGTCGAAAATATTCATCGCCCGCCAGCCCTGCTCCACGGCAAAATCGCTTTCGTCCTCCGTGATTTGCAGACAGTCCTGAAACGCCTCGAACAACTGCTTTTTCATCATGTGCCGCTCCGTAAACGTAACGGCCGGATCGAGATAAGCCACCCCTTTTGTCTCAAAGAAATTTACCTCTTTCGTAAAGGCGGCTTTGATCACGTTTGGCGCTCCCGCCACGATGGGACAGCTCGATGAATCCATCACATTTTGCAGATGGGTCGGGATATGAGTAATGCACGGAAAGAAGATATAGTCGAGCGGCTTTCGCTCATGGTGCTTGAACAATAAATTGTGAATATGCGCCTGTGCCACTTTCGACGGGTAACAGGGGTCGATCGAGCCGTATTTGCCCCCCTCCTGCCACATTTCCTCGCTCGTAAAGTCGCTGAAAACAATATTGTTCTTGTCGATGCCAAGCGTCTCGAAATAGGTCCGCCAGAAAGGTGCGGTCGACCAGATATTGAGAACGCGGGGAATCCCGATGCGAATCTGTTTTCGTCTCTCCGCCGTTTCCATCGATGATCGCTGGAAAGCTCGGCGGTATGCCGTTTTGCGCAAGCCCCCCAGACCGAGCCATGTGCGTTTGAGATGGACATCTTCTACGGTTGTATCGGTATCCGGCATAGGCTCTGGATCGTAGAAGTGCTGGTACATGCGCTGCGCCTCGTATTCCACCAGATTCGGAAAGTGTTTTTTCAGTTCTTGCCGCTTCCGGGTCAGCTGGATGACGGCTTCCTTGTCTTCCACCGTTCCTTTTTCGCAGCTGAATCCCGAAATATAGCGGGCGGTTTGCCCGTCCGGCGTCTGCGAGTCGATGAACGTTCGGCTGCAATGGTTGGGACAAAAATTGCAGCGGGTGGATTCGTCGTTTCGGGAGATATAGTGCAAATTGATCGCGGCATCCAGCCCTAAAAACGTGGAATACCCCCGTCGTTTCACCACGCGCAACGTTTCCATCGCTGCACCGATCGCTCCCGCTTCTCCCGGGTGGGGATTCACGTAAACTTCCGCATCAGGGACGCGCTGCTTGATGTAATCGACCTGTGCCTTGACGGCAGCGAGGTTGTACTGCGTGCCGCCTTGGAGCACAAACTTGCGTCCCAGCTCTGCCATACGCGGAATCTGAACCACGTACTGCCAGACGTTTTTCGGCAACACAAGCGCGAGACCGGCAAGCAATTCTTCTTTCGAATAGCCTTCCTTCTGAAAGTTGACACGGTCGGCATCCAAAAATACGGCGCAGCCATACGAATATTTGGGCGAGAGATCCGCCTTGAAAGCTGTTTCCGCATACTCTTGAACCGGTATGCCGAATTGATCTGCCATTGCCTGCAGGAGCATCCCGTTTCCTGCGGAGCATTGGTTTGAGAGTCTGAAGTTGCGGATGTCCCCGTTTTTCAAAAAGAGCACCTTAATATCCTGACCGCCGATATCGCAGATCACATCGATATCGCCAAACTCGTGCACAGCGCTCATCATATGGGCGACGGTTTCGACAATGTTGACATCCGCCTTGAGCGTTTTTTCCAGGACATCCGCTGCGTATCCTGTGGCGCCGAATCCGATAATCTCAAGCTCGGCTCCCTGCGACCTTACTCTGTCGTCGATGCGCTTTAACATTTCTTTGGTGTCTTCCAGCGGATTGCCTTTGGACAACTGGTACTCCTTCAGCAAAATCGTGCCGTTTTCATCTACGAGCACGGCTTTGGAGGAAGTCGAACCCCCGTCCAGGCCGATGACGGCTCGCACCTTTTGACCCGGTTCAAACGAAGCTGGCGTAAAGCGCGGAATACTGTACAACCGGCGGAACTCTTCCAATTCGTCCGCACTTTTTACGAGCGGCGGACCCGCATTTTCGCCCAATTTCGCCTTGCGTCCGTGCGCAATGAATTCCTTCAGGCCTTCCAGCCCGGTATATGTCCCGACGTCTGCCGGTTCGTGCATGCCGTACATGACAGCTCCATACGCTGCGTAGTACTGTGAATTTTCCGGTACGAAGATTAATTCGTCTATCGGCATGTCTTTGGGATAATCGTAGCCCCGCTCTTCCCAAGTCGCAGGAATGCGCTTTCGCCAGCATTCTTGCAGGAAAGGCAGGTATGTATTGGGACCTCCGAGCAAAAGCACGCGATGGCGCAGCGTATTGCCCCGGGTAAGAACAGACAGGTTTTGCATCACGATGGCATCCGCGAGAGAACACATGATCTCCGCCGAGGGAATGCCGCTTTTCACCAGATTCACGATGTCTGTTTCCGCAAAGACTCCGCACTTGGCAGCGACATGGTGCAATTTGCTGTCGTCAAAGTGAAGCTTGCCCACCTCCTCCATCGGCATCCCTACTTTAATCATGCACTTGTCGATGGTTGCTCCGGTGCCTGATGCACACTTGTCATTCATCGAAGTCAGCGCCTGCTTGTCCCCTGTTTCCTCATTGACCTTGAAAATAATGATTTTTGCATCCTGGCCGCCCAGCTCGATGACACTGCCCACGTCAGGGTGAAGCTGCTCCACTGCCATCGTGACTGCATTCACTTCCTGGACAAACTTGGCCCCGATGTGCTCCACAATAGGGCCGCCCCCCGAGCCAGTCACGAAAACGCGAATCTTATCCTGGTTTACATGGGCAAACTCATTCCCAATGGTGATCAAAAACTCCAGGACCTTTTCGGCTTGCTTCGTATGATGGCGCTGATAGTCTGACCATAGGATTTCTTTGTTTTTCGGGTTCACAACAGTCGCTTTGACGGTGGTTGAACCGACGTCAATCCCGATGATTAAGGAGTCCAAGTCTTCACTTTGCTGTTCCATGGAAATGCACCTCGCTCCACTTTATACATTCATTATCTTTTGGATAAAGATAGCAATATATACATAGTGGAAATGTTAAATTCCAATTCTTTGTCTTGATGGGACGGATTGAAGCAAAACAGGAGAGGTTGCCTTTTTACAAGGAATTGGAAGCAAAAAAAGCAGCCCTGCGATATGCAGGACTGCACTAATGATCACTTTGGCTATTTGATTGCTGACAAATTCGTAATGATTCTTCTTTATGCTTAAGGCGATAATCGAACCAAGCAATACTTTTGTGTGAGTAAGAGCGTTTGCTTTTTCATCGCTCTTGTACGTTTATCATGATCGATCAGGTTCTTTGTTGAGTGGATCATTGTTTTCTGTCGACTGTATCGGGTCAATGACATCAGGCTTTCGGCCATATGCTTTATTCGTGACCCAGATGGTAATCCAAATAATTAAAATGGACACAATGACCAGAGCTATCAGAAAACCGGTATTCATGAATGAGTTCCCCCATCGGTTTATACTTTTCCACTATTATAAATGTTTTTGGCATGTCCAAATCTGTCAAACTGGTGAACGATCGGTGGACCCGGATTTGTAATCAAACACAAGGACAAACAATGGAACAAAATACCCCATCGTCTGTCCTTTTAGAGCATTCTTCAATGAATCGTTTTACGTGTTGTTTTTGGGGAGGGAAGATGTCCTCGGCTATTGATTCCTGCTCCCCAGGGACAGCAGGTATTGAATCAGCGCATCCTGCTCTTCTTTCGTAAAGCCTGTCGATGAATCCACCCAGAATTCATGTCCGCTTCCGGCAATATGTACGTCTGCAAGCTCCTTCGCGCTTTTGTTTGCAGCGATGACTTTTTGCCGCAGATCTTTATCGATCAGAGCACGCAAACTATTGGCCGGATCGGGTGAAATCCCCTTCGCCAAAGTGCCGGGTACCCCCAATTGCGACAGGTTTGGTCCAACAGCAACTCCGCCATCGTGCAAATAAGGAGCAGTCCATCTTAAGCCGATCAGCCCTTTTACCTTGTATCCCCCAGGTGAATTGCCATGTGCAAACGCTATCTTTAGCTGTTCCGGGTCCAAATGGGCCGTTGGAATGGGAAGCACTTTTGCATCTGGCGGAATGGGAACAGGCGTATCTGGCGTATACAACGATGGCGGACCAAACAGGTTTTGGGTTTTCTTCAGAGCCATTCCGCGGGAAGGTTCCGTCCCAATCTGTTTGGAAGTAAGCACCCGGTTATTGGTAAAGGCTTCCCCCGCATGACAAGTAATGCAGGACGCCCTCTTGAATACATTCTCGCCTAAGACTGTTCGTTTAGAGTCGACTTTTTCCTTATGCTTCGGAGGGGTGATCGTATTCTGGTAGGCTGCCATCGCATTCAGTTGTTCCCCGACTTTGTAGCCTGGTGAACCAATCACCAATCCATCTGGAGCCACGACTGTCAACTTTGGAAAAGACGGAGGCTTGATCATCTCGTTTACACCAGGAACACCCGGCGTAGGGTCGACTTTGGCAAAAAACTCGGTTGGTTTCAGACCGCTTTTCGGGTCGTAACGGTATTTCGGGTCGGCAGCATTCTGCAATAGCGTCCCCAGATACACTTCTTTATCCAGCCCGAATAATGCCTGGCTGGCCTCGACTTGGGCGAGGGAATCGGAGTTTTGCGCATGAACGTTGTTGCTAAACGCACTTAACCCATGAAATGGCCCGGCAGCAGAAAAGCCGCTCCAGCCATATGGGTGATTTCCTTTTGTGAAGGAATCGGGAATTTGACAGGGATTGCTTGTTAAATCGATCGTCGAATCGATATTTCCCCGAGGCCATTTTACTAAATTTTCGTCCACTGCTTTTTCCAAGGCAGCGGGATCGGGCAAAGGGGACGTTTTCCCATCAGAGGTAGGCACGACACGATCCAATCCGCTCATGTATGCTTTTAGGTTGGCTACATCCGTGTGTGTAAAGAATGCGGTGGAATTCGTCGCCAAGGCGAGGAACAAACCGGCATTCAGATCGGAATTGGGAGCGCCTTCGATGACCATTTTCGTCTCGTGGTCAACGGTCGCATGACAGGCCATGCAACTGACCCCGACTTTCAATTTTCCTTCCGACCACTTAATGGGCAATCCCAGTGGCGCATAAGCTCCCTTGGGAACATCTATGCCGGTATCCACCTTTTCCCCTTTCTTAAAAGACCTTCCCCCTACGGTTACATCATAAGCAAGCTCAACCTGTAAATTTGTCGTTCCCTCCCCTTTTAACTGGAAAATAGCTTTCGCGATATTTGCGATCGTCAAAGGGCCGTCCACAATGCCCATGATATCCGTGAGAAACACTTCATTGCCGAATGTCTCCTGATACAATGTTGTTCGTCCCAATTGCAGCAGACGGCCGTTGACTTCTACAGCGCCATTTTGGGCAGAAAGTCTGCCTGTATGATCATTTGCTTTGTCTTGTACCGTAAACGTCTGTCCCCACAGGTCGTAATACATGACTCCCGTGTTCTGAAAACCATTTGCTTGCGCAGGACGCAAAACCTTGTCCGCAGGCGGAACATAAGCATACTCCGGTTCCCAGCCTAAAACGAAGACGCAACCGGTCGCGAGAAGGGCAATGAGTATGAATATAAGCTTCCCAAAGTGTTTTCTCATGACAGACTCCCTTTTCACATAACCCCACCAACATCGGAATCTCACACTCGCCTGATGGCTACGAACATAAACGGACGATTCACTGGGGGTATCTTATCGCCCCCGCGCATCCATACCCTTTATTTTGCCAACCGTTTCTTCGTCAAGCTTCTTGATCAGGCTGACGAGCAGCTTCACGGCATTGTCCAGATCATCGCGGTGCACGATGGACACATGGCTATGAATATAACGAGCCGGAACGCTGATCACCATGGACGGTACGCCATTGTGTGCCATATGTATTTTTCCGGCGTCTGTACCGCCGCCAGGCATGATATCCGTCTGGTAAGGAATCTTGTTTTCTTTGGCGGTGTCGATGACAAAATCCCGTAGGTTCAAATGCGGAATCATGCTGCTGTCATAAAAGCCAAGTAGCGGACCGGCCCCCAGTTTGGAATGCCCTTCCTTGTGGCTCATTCCGGGTGTGTCGCCTGCTACACCTACATCCAGGGCAAACGCAATGTCTGGAGAAACTTTGTGAGACAGGGTTACTGCTCCCCGCAGTCCTACTTCCTCCTGTACCGTAGCTCCGCAGAATACCGTATTGGGATGCGATTCTTGGCATATTTGCTTGAAAACCTGCAAAGTCACGAAACAGCCTGCGCGATTATCCCAAGCTTTTGCCAAGAGCATTTTGGGATTCGGCAAAACCTCGAACGGACAAATCGGGATGATCGGATCGCCTACCTCGACTCCGAATTCTTCAGCCTCTTCCTTGCTGGTAGCACCGATGTCTACAAACATATTGCTGATCTCCAGGACGTTTTTTCTCTCTTCGATCGATAAAATATGCGGGGCCTTTGAGCCGATCACGCCTGTGAGATCACCCTTGCGCGACAGAACCTTTACCCGCTGGGCCAGCATGACGTGCCCCCACCACCCGCCAAGCGGCTGCAGGCGGAGGAAGCCCTCTTTTGTAATATGTGTGACCATAAAGGCCACTTCGTCCATATGAGCAGCCAAAAGAATTTTTGGACCGGCATTCCCGTGTTGACCAGCGATGCTTCCCAAATTGTCAGTGATGATTTCTTGAGTCAATGCAGAGAGCTTTTCTTTCATCAAGCGATGTACTCTGACTTCAAAACCGGGAGGGCCTGCCGCCTCAGTCAGTTCCTTCATCAATTGCAGCTCTTTGTCCATTTGTTATCACTCCTCGTGGTAGAATGACCTCTTTTCCATTGAACCTGTCTATGTCCCGCATCACTCCGGCAAGCCAGGTCTACAGTCTGTCATCCTCCCACAGCTTCGCGTACGCTTCGTCCTTTTCATCTGCATTTTCTTTCAAGAAAAGCTCCTTGCCCGAGTATGTCTTTGCTTCCAGCGTTTCACCCGTCTCAGGAATCCGTACAGTTTGCACTTCCTGCTTGATTTCCTCAGCCATTGTTTCCTTCTTCCCCTCTGTTCAAATTCGTCATTATACTGTGCGTCATCTGTACTTGTTTTATGCCGGCCGCCCTGGCTTCTCCATTGATCTGAGGATCGACTTTACGCCAGTTTGGACCGTTTTTGCGGCATGCATAATTCCGCTCAAAGTCACCCAATTTAAGGATATCCGCGTAAAGGAGGGATACGATGAAGAACCGCAATGACGAATTGACCAACGCCGCAAACGAGATTGCCGACAAGACATACGAGCCATCTGATTACAGCAGCCGTGCCTTTTCTGAACAGGGATTGGCCATGACCCATGAACAGGTTAGCGATGATTATATGGAAGGTACGAATGATGGGAAAATGGACGAAAATGCTGGCGAGAAAAATCTCGATATTCCTCGGACCGGATACGAGAGTATGTTTGAGGAAGCAGACAGCAATTCCTGATCAAAGGCATTGGTTGCATCTTACATAGACAAATTCTTTCATGAATGAATGCCACTCTGCTCATGATAGAAAATGAGGGGAAATAGACTGCCCCTACGCCACAAATACGGGAGTGAGATTATGAACGACAAGGAACTTTTAGTCGAGAGGCTGAAGGCGGAAGGTTTTGCCAAGAGTGCTGAAAAAGTACAGAATGAACCGGAACAAAAGAATGCGGAAATGAAACGGACGACACCTGGGGTCTATAACACCCGGGAATCTGAATAAATTTGTAGTCTGACTGCCATGACTTCCGCAGCGCGCTGCTTGGGGAACGCACGTTCGTGCTGTTCGGCTGGAGCGCTGCCTGCTGCTTACTATTCAACGTCTCCTGTACTTACCACTATCTATTTTTCGTGGATGATGGTACGATAAAAGACTTGCCAACCGAAGGCAAGAATAAAATGTACAGGAGGTTGTATGGCAAAAACATCGATCATCGTCAAGCAACAGCGGACGCCGAAATTCAAGGTGCGGGCATATACTCGATGCCAGCGCTGCGGACGTCCACACTCTGTTCTTCGCAAATTTCAGCTTTGCCGTATTTGCTTCCGAGAGCTTGCTTACAAGGGGCAAATTCCAGGCGTGAAAAAGGCAAGCTGGTGAGGACTGGCTTTGCATAATGATAACGTTTCCTGCTGTCAGGAGACGTTATTTTTTTATTCGTCGTACAGGGAGCTTTCGCATAATCGTGAACCGCAGGTCATAATCGTATAATGCACTTTATTCTGATAAAACAGAGGGGAATTCTATGCCTGTCCTAAACAGTCTTTCTCTTGATCAAATGGTCCGGATCATTCACCACGGTCTGGAACGTTCAAATAAACCTCAAAGGGTATTGATTGCGGGAGCGGGCATGGCAGGACTAGTGGCCGGTTCCTTGTTAAAGGAGGCCGGACATGACGTAACCATTTTGGAAGCATCTCGGCGGGGTGGCGGACGCATTTTTACTGTACGTTCCCCTTTTTCAGAAGGTCACTATTTCGAGGCTGGCGCCATGAGAATCCCGCGCAGTCATTCTCTGACTTTGGCTTATATTCGAAAGTACAAACTGCCGGTAAACAAATTTATCAATCAAACCCCAAATGATTTGATCTATGTAAACGGCGTCAAGACTCGTCGAAGGATCTATGAAAGAAGCCCTGATATCCTGAACTTTCCCGTAGCAAAAAAAGAGAGCGGAAAGAAAGCTGAAGACCTAATCCGCCTGGTAGCCCAACCTGTTATAGACTTCATCAGGCAAGATCCTGAAAGAAACTGGCCCAGAATAATCGAGGCCTTGGATCGGTACTCCATGGAGACATTTCTTCGCTACAATCCTCTTGGCCCTTCTCTCACCGCCGAAGCTGTAGATATGATCAAGGTCCTGCTGGCGTTCGAAGGCTTTCCCGAGTTGAGTTTTCTCGAAGTGCTGCGAAACATCATCGCGATTGCACCAGAGTCAGAATTTTATGAGATTACGGGTGGGAATGATCAGCTTCCCAACGCTTTTTTCAATCAATTGAGCGATCACATTTTGTTTTCGATGAAGGTAACGTCCCTTTCGCTGAGCGGCAACTATCTTCGGCTAAGCGCAATCGATACGAACACAATGCAAAAACTGGAGTTCACAGCTGACCGCCTCATCTTGACGATCCCGTTTTCTCTCATGAACTTTATCGAGGTACAGCCCTACGATCTTTTTTCCTATTACAAATGGAAGGCCATTCACCAGCTTCACTACGTATCCTCTACGAAAATTGGCATTCAATTTTCACGTCGTTTTTGGGAAGACGCAGGCATGTTTGGAGGGCAAACGGTTACCGACTTGCCCATCCGTTTTGCCTACTATCCTAGCCATCGTTTCGGGGACGCAGAGGGCGTTGTGCTAGCCAGCTATACATGGGAGGATGATGCGTTGCCCTGGGTAAGCATGAGCAGGCAAGTGCAAGTGGAAGAAGCTCTGGGAGACCTGGCAGAAATTCACGGAGAACAGACAAAGCGATATTTTGTGTCCGGATTTGTCCAGAACTGGGCTTTGCACCCATACTCTGCAGGAGCTTTTTCGATGTTTAAACCGAACCAGGAGAAAGATCTTTCACCCTATATAGCGTTACCTGAAGGGAACATTCATTTTGCCGGGGAACACACTTCTCATTTTCGCAGTTGGATACAAGGAGCCATCGAATCCGGAATTCGGGCCGCTTACGAAGTGAATCAAGCAGACTGACAACTGCAAACAGCAATCTGCGTTGCGTAAAAAAACCAGGCTGATTTGACCTGGTTTTTCGTCTGTTGTTCCGTTTACCCTGTCCCCGCTCCTCCAGGGTGTTCAGGCGGTTGTACCTCCGTGTCCTTTTGCGCTTTGCTGGTTTGGAAGAGGTCGGTTGCTCCCGCTGCGTGAGTGCCCAGTACCTGCAGTTCTTCATTTCCGTTCGGCTTCTCGTCCGGTTTTTTCATCTCAAAACCTCCTTTCACTGTTGTTGTTGCGTATATCGGTTGTTCTTCTCATCAGGAAGCGTCACATGTGTCAATCATCAAAACAGTCTTCTTTCCGTCAGCTCATACTTTGCCTGCAAATGGAGAAACCAGTGTGTTTTGATAGCGCATCTCTACACACTGGCTGGCATTGTCTTATGAAAGTCTTCTTGCCGCGTTTTTTAAGCCAAGAATCCGCCTTCACGAGCGATATCTTGTCTTACTTGCTGCGGGTTGGTACCGGCAAAGCCTTGCTGGAACACTGCTTGGGCTCCGCCGAAAGCTGCCGGGGAAGCTTGCTGGGTGAAGCCGCCAGCGAAGCCAGCTTGACCGAATCCGCCTTCACGAGCGATGTCCTGTCTTACTTGCTGCGGGTTGGTGCCTGCAAAGCCCGGTTGGAAAATCGCTTGGGCTCCGCCGAATGCAGCCGGGGAAGCTTGCTGGGTGAAGCCGCCGGAGAAGCCAGCTTGTCCAAATCCGCCTTCACGAGCGATATCCTGTCTTACTTGCTGCGGGTTGGTGCCTGCAAAGCCTGGTTGGAATACAGCTTGGGCTCCGCCGAATGCAGCCGGGGAAGCTTGCTGGGTGAAGCCGCCGGAGAAGCCAGCTTGTCCAAATCCGCCTTCACGAGCGATATCCTGTCTTACTTGCTGCGGGTTGGTGCCTGCAAAGCCTGGTTGGAATACAGCTTGGGCTCCGCCGAATGCAGCCGGGGAAGCTTGCTGGGTGAAGCCGCCGGAGAAGCCAGCTTGTCCAAATCCGCCTTCACGAGCGATATCCTGTCTTACTTGCTGCGGGTTGGTGCCTGCAAAGCCTGGTTGGAATACAGCTTGGGCTCCGCCGAATGCAGCCGGGGAAGCTTGCTGGGTGAAGCCGCCGGAGAAGCCAGCTTGTCCAAATCCGCCTTCACGAGCGATATCCTGTCTTACTTGCTGCGGGTTGGTGCCTGCAAAGCCTGGTTGGAATACAGCTTGGGCTCCGCCGAATGCAGCCGGGGAAGCTTGCTGGGTGAAGCCGCCGGAGAAGCCAGCTTGTCCAAATCCGCCTTCACGGGCGATATCCTGTCTTACTTGCTGCGGGTTGGTCCCTGCAAAGCCAGGTTGGAAAATCGCTTGGGCTCCACCGAAGTTATTGGAGAGTGTTTGATTGGTAAACATGTTTGTGTTCCTCCTTTTTAATGTGGTTCATAACTTAAGCCATTGCTGGCTGTTGCTGGTAAGCATTGATCATCGTGTTCATCGTATGGTCTGCTAGCTGCGGCGTTTGGTAGAACCCTCTCATATTCATATACTGCCATGTTTCATAGGCCATTTGTTGGCACAGATTGGCTCCATTAACATGATATTGTCTGATTTGCGGGTCTACGCATTCACTAGCCCAGAGCATACCGATGGCGGAACCGGCCTTGTGCCAGTTGAGCATGATTGTTGCGATCGTCATATCAGAAAGGCGGGTTGGATGTGGATTTGGCGCCATCATCTGAGGCTGATTCAGCCCGACGGTCGCTGGCTCAGTCGTACGGATTTGAGCCAGTTGGGGAGTGGCTGCTACGTTTACACCCTTCCCCATCAACAGATTGATCCCTTGCTGATAGGCATTCATGATTTGGCGTTGGTGATTGAGAACCATGTTTTTCAGTTGCGGATCCTGTGCCATTTCGGCAAATAAGCCATGCATTTCGATCTCCGCATGCTTGGAGCGCAGCGCTTCTTGCGTTTCCAAAAATTCATGTGCGGCAAACCGTTGCATATATGCACCTCCTCTTCATATGGTTTGGTGTACATAGTACATCCCATCATAGACTTCCCGGGCAAATTTGCCTTTATGTATCTGCGGAGTAAGGAAATTCCACCCCGTATGATGGCTCTGGAGAAAAATAATTCATTCTGCTAGTGAAAAGTGGAAGGCTGTGTTTCTGCAAAGCGCTCTTCGGTCTGATCGAACACGGGTTTGGTTTCTTCGAAGAAACGATCTTGATTCTCGGGCGAAACGTACCCCAGCTGAATGCCGGTTGCTTTTGCGAGAAACGGGTCAAGCGTGCAAAGGTCAGCTTTGGAAATGTCGGATAAAGCGGTTTTTCCTGCTGATACAGCAACCAATTCCATTTCTGTCACACAAGCGTTGAGGTACCGAAACAAATTGGTCGACGCCTGGTCAATATCTAGCTGATCCGTCATTTTTCCCGTATAAACCAGCAAACTGGTGGGAGGTTCAAACGGAACCGACTTGACCATTTGTTCGCTCACGAGCGCCATGAGTGCTGCGGTGCCGATATAGACTGCATCTGCACCCAGTGCTATCGCTTTGAGCATTTGCCCCGGCGTTACAAGTCCGCCTGTGGCCAGTAGACTGACATCCCGGAAAACGCCTTTGCGGGCAAAAAATTCTGTTGCCCTCGTGATCGCAAAAAGAGTCGGCAGCCCCACATCATCCTGAAGCGTCGGCGCTCCTCCATGGGTTCCACCCTCTGCTCCATCCAGCGTAACGAAATCTACCCCGGCCTCTACCGCAATTTGCAGCTCTTTTTCCAGGTGATGGGTTGCTGCGATTTTGAGCCCGACCGGTACACCCGTCTCATCCCGAAGCCGCCTGACGAGCTGAATAAAATCTTCTTTTGTATTTACCCCCGGAAGACGCGAATGAATAAGCGCATCCTCCCCTTCGCGAAGCTCAAAAACCTTTCGGTAATCTTCACCGATGTTTTTTGCTGTTGTCCGCTGGTAGGCTGATCCCTGGGCGCCTTGTCCCAATTGAATCTCAATGGCATCCAGACGGTTGTACTTGTCAGGGGTATTCAACCAGCCGCCGCGATTGTATTGACCGATCAGCAAGCGAGCGGCTTCCCGCTCCTCCTCGAGCAGACCTGCTTCCCCTGTATTGGTCGCTGTCCCCGCAGCCGCAGCCGCCTTGGCCAACGCAATTTTTGTACTCTTGCTAAGCGCCCCTCCAAACGACATCGCTGCGATCATGATCGGCATGGAGATGGTCAATGGTTTTCGCGCGCGGTGGCCGATCGTGACAGAAGTCTTGATCCCTACATTTTCTGGTGTTGGAAAGCGGAATAAATGTACGGGATTAAACAAGATTTTCTCCCACGGGGAAAAGTGAAGGTGACTGCCAAGCGGACGAGGGACGGGTGTTCCCTGGGCAGCCCGCATCGCGATTTCCATAAGGTTGATCGGTCCAACCTTTTTCGTGGCAGGCACCATCTCAAACAGGTTTTCAATGTATTGATCCCTCATCATTCTCGTTACTGCTTTATCCACCGTTTCGTTAATAGCCGAACGGATGAAGTTTTCAATGAGTCTCAGCACGTTGCCCACTCTCCCCCGGTTCACCACCGTCTAGTGCGTTTATGAGCCCCTCTAATTTTTGGGTCATCGCCAAGCACATGTGCTTCATGGTGCCAAGCTGGCGGGCAGCATTCTGTTCTTCCACGGCAATATCGACCAGGTTTCGGTCATCGAAATTCGTGAGCTTTTTGTAATGGTCGTGCTCAATGGTAGACAGCGTTCCGGCCATCGTTTCGATCCGATTCAGCTCGGAATGGATATACGAAAGCGTGTTCTTCAGTTCTTGGTTGGCATTCATTGCATGGCACCTGCCCTTTCCATTTTGTTTATACATTAACCAATGTTTGTAAGTTCTATGCTTTTTTTGTCCTGAGCAAATAAAAAAACCGTCCCCTCTTTTGGTCAAGACCCCATTTAGTGGACAGTAAGAAAAAACCCGACCGTTAGACCGACAGCTGACGTCTGAATTCAACAGGCGTCAGCCTTTTTAATTTTCGTTGTGGTCGACTTTGGTTGTAGAATTGAATATATTCCTCAATTCGCCTTTGTGCCTCATCCACACTTCGGATATCATAAGGGTAGAGCCCTTCCGTTTTGAGATGCGAGAAGAAGCTCTCCATCGAGGCATTATCATAACAGTTGCCTCTCCGAGACATGCTGATTTGGGCGCCAACCTTCGGCAACATGTCGTGGTAAGCGTAGGACGTGTACTGGAATCCCTGATCGCTGTGAACGATCAGTCCAGTCACGTCTTTCGTCTTTTTAAAGGCTTTCTCAAAGGTCCGTAGGACCAACTGATTGTCGTTGCGAACTCCAATGTGGTAAGCCACAATCTCATTATTAAACAAATCCTTAATAGCAGACAGGTAGAGCCACGTATCCGCGACACGATACTGTGTGACATCGGTTACCCATTTTCGATTAGGTGCATCCGCTTTGAAATTCCGCTGCATCACATTCTCAGCGACTCGTCCACCTTCGGTTGAAGCATAGTGACCTCGATATTTGCGGCGTATTCGAGAACGGAGCTTCATTTCTTGCATCAGACGTAGTACCTTCTTATGGTTGACCCATACCCCGTGATCTCGTAAGAGAAACAGCTGGGTTTGTCGATACCCATATTTACCATCATACTTCTTATAAACTACTTTGATGAGGTCTTTCACGGGCTTGTCCCGGTCCGCTTGTTGCCGTTTCAAGTATGCATAGTATCCACTTCTTGAGACTCCAAACAGCTTGCAAAGTTCACTAGTCGTATACTCACCAGCTACTTGCTTGATCGCCTCATACTTATGGGCTGCACCTCCCGCATCCAGATTTTCAAACACTTTTTTAGCATCGAGTTCTCTCGTTTTAGCTTTTTAACATATCGATCTTGATCAACATATTCTTCACGTCTACCTCGTTGATCCATCAACCCAAATTCGCCTAACTGTTTATATTTTTTCATCCATACTTTAAGCCGGTGGCGGTCCGGAATCCCCAGATGCTCCATGATTCGACGGTATGTCCATCCTTCTTCGATATGCAGTCGTATGGCTTCCACCTTTAATTCGTGAGAATAACTTCTAAACGTTTGCCCCTTTTTCACCATAAAAAATGCACCCCTTAAATTTCATCGGATTTACCAGGGGTTTAATCCAATGTCCATTCTAAGGGGTGCACTTCATTTTGAAGGGACAGTTTTTCGATTCTTATATGAAATATCGAGTTGATTCAGTTGGCTTGCAAGGACGTCCCTATCGCCGGGACCGGCGCCAAGCATTTACTCCGCCAAATCTACATTGTGGTACACCTGCTGGACATCATCCAGATCTTCCAGTGCATCAATCAATTTTTCAAATTGAGCTTGCGCGTCTTCGGGAAGTGTCACTTCATTTTGCGCGAGCATGGTCAGCTCTGCAACGGTAAACTCAGTGACGCCGGCATTTTTGAACGCTTCCTGTACGGCGTGAAACTGGTCTGGCTCCGCGTAGACGATCACCGATCCGTCTTCGTCCAGAATGTCGCGTACGTCCACATCCGCTTCCATGAGCAATTCGAGAACTTCTTCCGCAGTTTTGCCTTCGACACCGATAACGGCAGTTGCATCGAACATATAGGCTACCGAACCGCTCACGCCCATGTTGCCGCCATTTTTATTAAAGGCTGCACGGACTTCGGAAGCAGTACGGTTTACGTTGTTGGTCAGTGCATCGACGATGATCATCGATCCATTTGGTCCGAAGCCTTCATAACGCAGCTCGTCGTAGCTTTCTTCGGAACCGCCTTTTGCTTTTTCGATGGCCCGGTCAATGATCGCTTTCGGTACGCTGTACGTTTTTGCGCGCTCAAGCACGACCTTCAGGGCGCGATTGGATTCCGGGTCCGGTTCTCCCTGTTTGGCTGCAACGTAAATTTCTTTACCGAACTTTGCATATATCCGACTGGTATTGGCATCCTTTGACGCTTTTTTTTCCTTGATATTGTTCCATTTACGACCCATAATGTCCCACTCTCTTTCGACGGTTTCAAATTAAGGCTGCTCCCCTCAAGAGGAGGTTCATAGCAACGAAATGATTGCTGACAAAAAAATACTAAATGAAAGATATCCAGTTCACAAGAGGAAATTATAAAACAATGCCGGAGCAGGGATGTTTATAAAACCGGATATGCCTGAAACTGAGCGGCGGAAAAAATGAAATGGCATACCTCCTGAATCTGCAGCCAATTCAAGAAAGACGGTACCTATTATAACATAAACAGAATGGCTCTCTCTATCAGAAGCCTCGATCGCTTTCCTTTCGGTTTACAGCAGATTGTTTTTCTCGCATTTCTAAAAAAATGCCCTCTGAATGAAGTCGATTTTCTCAGTACGAGCTATCATTTTCCGCGAATCCGGTTCATATTTTACGAGCAGCACCGGAATATGAGCATGCTGCACGACAGCTTGACCGCTTTTTCCAGTGCTTTTTTGGCTAACGCCGATCCATCGAAAGGCATCAAAATTTTGTTGCATAGCATGCCGATCACGGCCTTTCTCATTGCGTCTAGGAGCATCCTTTCTTTGCTATTCTACCATAGACATACCTTTACGTTTACGTTAACGTCAATAAAAAGATATGCTGTCACTACCGGTCTACTACTCAATAAAGAAACATAGAATAAAATCATATGGTGTTTTTCACCATACCATATTGACAAGGTAATTTCCACCTTATAAAATAAAGCCAAGACGATGCAGAAAGGAGGAGACAATTTTGAATTCTGCATCCGTTTCAAAGCCGGTCTTTCGTTCTCCGGACGGTCTGCCTACCGATATATGCATTTTTACAATCACATCCGAGCCCAGAAAAGATACAAAAAACAAGTCGCTTCCGGAGAGAAAGCTGAAGATCCTGCTCATCCAGCGCGATCCGAAAAGCGACCGGTTTCCAGGCTACTGGGCTTTTCCCGGCGGTTTTTCCAATGAACACGAGACTCTCGACGCTTGTGCCGAGCGGGAATTGAGAGAAGAAACCCACATCCTGAACGAAAACGTCCATATCGAACAACTGAAAGCCTACTACACTCCGGGAAGAGATCCGGGAGGCTGGATTCCCACGGTCGCCTACTACGCTCTGGTGAACGAGAAAAGCCTTTCCGGTTTTAAAGCGGATGACGACGCAGTTGATGCTCGCTTGTTTACAGTGGAAGAAGCCTTGTCGATGAAGCTTGCTTTTGACCATAACAGGATATTGGAGGATGCGCTCAAACGCATCCAGGAAAAAATGCTGCAAACCAACATCGCCAAGGAATTCCTGCCGGAAGAATTCACGTTATCCGAGCTGCTCCAGGTCATCGAAACGGTAGTGCCGACATATACAGTGGATAGATCAAACTTTGAGAAAAAATTAGTGGGCACCAAAACGAGAAAAGGGATCATTGAAGTCGCCCGGGACTCGCAAGACCGGATCAAATATTCGAATGAATACTCGCAAAACAAGGCGAAACTGTACCGTTTTACGGACTACGTCCCCTTTTTAACGATCTATTAGTCCATCTTTTTTTAAGTAACGATAAGGTTATTTTGACAATATCAAAAATACATTTTGATTTTCGGGAGGTCATGATGATGAGCAAAAAAGCGTTGATTGTCATCGATTATACGAATGATTTCGTTGCTGCAGACGGTGCCCTGACTTGCGGAGAACCCGGACAAAACATCGAGAAGCGGATTTGCGAGCTAACCAATGAGTTTCTGCAAAATGGAGATTATGTCGTCATGGCTGTGGATGGCCACAAAGAAAACGATCCTTACCATCCGGAAACCGCCCTCTATCCCCCGCACAATATCATGGGCACAAAGGGACGCCATCTATATGGAGCGCTGCACGATCTCTACCTGGAAAATGAAGCGGCGATTTACTGGATGGACAAAACGAGATACAGCTCCTTTGAGGGAACAGATTTGGCTCTCCAGCTTCAGGCGCGGGGCATCCGGGAAATCCATCTTGTCGGCGTTTGCACGGATATTTGTGTTCTCCATACTGCCGTTTCGGCCTGGTATCTCGGGTACGAGGTAGTCATTCACGAGGATGCCGTGGCAAGCTTCAATCCTGCCGGTCACGAATGGGCATTGGGTCACTTTAAAAACCAGATGGGCATGAAGGTTGTATCGAAAGCTTGACCAGGGGAGCCTCCTCTCCCCTCTCTTACAACTCCCTTTGCCGGAGCAGAAAGGATTGGGAACGGATGAAAAGGACCATTTTTGATGCGATTGATCCGAAAGTATATCGTTTTGTCCATATTTGCAATTCCTGCAAGCAACCAAATTTTCGCATCTCGGATCAGGTGAATCCCTGCTCTGCGTGCGGCCAGACGGCAGACTTCGAGATTCTGCCCTTCTTCGATCCTTCCAGAGATTACGGTCTCGACGTAGACGAATACGCGATCAACATGATGTATGCCCTGTACAAGAAGGGCTTGCACCGAACGCCTGTCGTTTTCGACGACTTCTACCGCAAGGCGCCTTTTGTAAAACCGGTTGGCGACCATACGGGAGAGCTTGGCGGATACGTCGCCTTTTGCGGACTTCACCAGCTGATCGACATCGTAGAAAATCTCTACTTCAACGAGAGCGACATCGAATACCTCCGCAGCAAGCAACTGTACGATGAAGAATTTCTCGCTGAACTGCGCTCGCTGCGATTCACTGGTCAGCTTTATGCCATGGAAGAAGGCCAGATCGTTTTTCCGAACACGCCCTATATCCGGATTGTGGCCCCGATCATGGAATGCGTCTGGATTGAAGCCCAGCTTCTGAATACCGTGAACAGCGAGTCTCTGCTCATGACCAAGGCTTCGCGGATTATGACTGCGGCCGAAGGTCAGACGGTCATCGAAATGGGCAAAAGAAGAGCCCAAGGACGTGACGCCTCCGTACAAGGAGCCCGTGCCGCCTATATAGCGGGATTCGATTACTCTTCCAACATGAAGGCAGGCAAACAATACGGTGTCCCGACAACCGGAACCCATGCCCATCTGTTCGTGCAGTTTTTCCCGAATGAACTGGAAGCGTTCCTTGCATTTGCAGAGGTGTTTCCGGCGAAAAGCATTTTGCTGGTCGATACCTTCGATGTGCTCGGGTCGGGTATTCCAAATGCGATCAAGGTCGGCAAGATCATGCAGGAACGCGGTCACAAGCTGAGCGGGATTCGCCTGGACAGCGGGGACCTCGCCTTCTTTTCCAAAAGAGCCCGGAAAATGCTCGATAATGCCGGCTTGCACGATGTCAAGATAGCCGCATCCAGCGATCTGGACGAGTACACGATCACTTCCCTCAAATATCAGGGAGCCAAAATCGACATATGGGGCATCGGCACCAAGTACATCACCGCTTACGACAGCCCGGCACTCGGCGGCGTCCACAAAATCGTGGCCCGCAAGACGGAAAAGGATTGGATGGCATTGATCAAAATCTCCGAAAATATCGACAAGATCCTGAATCCGGGCATTAAAAAAGTGTATCGGCTGTACGATCAGGACGGAATGGCCAAGGGCGACTACATTTGCCTGGAGCATGAAGAAATCGGGCATGTCAAAGAAATTGTGCTGAAGCATCCGACGAACCCGTTAAAGAGCAAACGCGTGGTCAATTTTCGGGCTGTCCCCTTGCTCGTCCCGATCTTTGAACACGGAAAGCGGGTTTACAAAACTCCGACACTCGAACAATCCCGCCGTTTCCATCTGGCACAGAAGAATACGTTTTGGGAGGAGTATTTGCGCCTCGACAACCCGGAGGTGTACCCGGTATCGTTGTCTGACGAATTGAAAGAGTTGAAAGAGAAGCTGATCCACGAAAAAAGGCAATTTGCTCTTATGGAATAAGGGAGGATTCGACCATGCGACGAATCGGTATATACGGCAGCAGCTTTGACCCCATTACGTATTCCCACATGTTTACGGCAGCTGCGGTAGCGAGCCGCAAGCGCCTCGATAAGGTGTACTTTACCCCCTGCTCCTCCATGCGCAGAGACAAGATTCTGCAAACGGAAGACCGGCATCGCGTCAAAATGCTCGAGCTTGCTTTGGGAGCCTGCAAAAACAAAACCAACCGATTCGGGGAGCCTTTGTTCGAAATCTCTTTGGTTGAAATGAATGCGCTCCCTGGCGAAACCTATACCTATGACACCATGGAGCACTTTCGCAAGCAGTTTCCGGACGACGAGATTTTCTTCATCATGGGCGCCGACCTGTTGGAAGGATTGTCCCGCTGGGGAAATGCAGAGAAATTGGTGAAAAACCACAAGTTTATTGTCATGTCTCGGGAAGGCTATCACATGGATGACTTGATCGCAAAGGACCCGCTGCTCAGAAACAATGACGAAAACTTCCTCACGATGTCAAAAGGCATCAGTATGGGCATCAGCTCCAGCTATATCCGCGGAGAAATTCGCAATGGCGGCGATCCGAGCTTCCTGCTTCCCGACCTGGTACTCGACTACATTTACAAGAATCAGTTGTACACGAAAGAGGTTGGCCGCTAATGAACAGGAACTTGACAAAGCAAGAGAAAATCATAGAGAGCTTGCATGTTCGGGCAACGATCGACGCAGAGGAAGAGCTGCGCTTTCGGGTGGATTTTTTAAAAGAATACCTGTTGAAAACAGGTGCAAAAGGATATGTGGTGGGGATCAGCGGCGGGGTTGATTCTACGCTGACCGGCTATATGGCCCGGGTTGCCTGCGATGAAGCAGCCAAGGAGACGGGCAAGGAATACCGATTTGTCGCTGTCCGCCTCCCCTACGGCCAGCAGTTGGATGAAGATGATGCTCAAAAAGCAATAAGATTCATTCGTCCACATAACACGATTACGGTAAACATCAAGCCCGCCGTCGATGCTTCCATGGAGCAATTCCAGCTGGCGACCGGTGCGGCTCTCTCCGATTTCCACAAAGGGAACACAAAAGCGCGTGAACGCATGAAGGTCCAATATGACATAGCTGGCCATTTCGGCCTCCTCGTCCTGGGCACAGATCAGGCGCCGGAAGCCGCTACAGGGTTTTTCACGAAATTCGGAGACGGTGCAGCCGATGTCGCCCCCATCACCGGGTTGACGAAAGGCCAAGTGCGTCAACTACTCCAATACGTGGGCGCACCGGAGCATCTCTATATGAAAACCCCTACTGCCGATCTCGAAGACAACCGGCCGCTGCTGCCCGATGAGGTCGCACTTGGATTCTCTTACGACGATTTGGATAAATACTTGACGAATCAAGCTGTATCAGCCGAAGTGAAAGAAAAGATCGAACGACAATATGACGTGACCATGCACAAGCGCAGCCTCCCTGTGACTCCTTTTGACAGATGGTGGAAATGAGCAGGAACCTCCGGAGATAATGCGAAGCCGGAGGTTCTTTTTTGTAAGCCGTCTCGCTGTGGGCAGTTATCTGCAAAGTACGCAAGATTATGATTGAGATCATGCTTCCGAGTGAGGTAGAATTTGGAATGAAATAAAATTGGCGGTCCGAAAGATTACAGAAGAGAATTGAATGGATCAAAAACGGTTATTCTTGACTGTCAGCTCAACGAGAAATTGATGAGGGGTGCTCCTTGATGGCAAATAGCAAATTGAATCCTAAGGTTGACGAATTCGTAAGCAAAGCGGAAAAGTGGAAGGCAGAATATGAAAAGCTGAGAAATATTGTTCTTGACTGTGAGCTGACAGAAGAATGGAAGTGGATGCATCCTTGCTACACGTATGAGAATAAAAACATAGTGTTAATACACGGATTTAAAGAATACTGCGCACTTCTGTTTCACAAAGGTGCCTTGCTACAGGATACCCATGGGATTCTCGTTCAACAAACGGAGAATGTACAGGCGGCTCGCCAGATTCGGTTCACCAATGTTGAAGAAATCATTGAACTGGAAACCGTCTTGAAAGCCTATATTCATGAAGCGATTGAAGTTGAAAAAGCCGGTTTGGAAGTGGATTTTAAAAAGCATACGGACTACAGCGTTGCGGAAGAATTTCAAATGAAACTAGATGAAAACCCTGCCTTGAAAACTGCTTTTGAAGCATTGACGCCGGGACGGCAAAGAGCCTACCTTCTTTATTTTTCATCACCCAAACAATCCAAAACGCGAGCGTCAAGGGTAGAAAAATGTATACCGCAAATTCTCGATGGAAAAGGATTGAATGATTAACGACTACAATCGTCCGTTTATTTCGATTCTCATACGGTGAAAAGGCTTGGCAGCATGCACCAAGCCCTTTCACCGCAACCGTTTCTACTATTTTCAGTGCTTCTGGTTTTTTGTTTGGTTCCACTGCTTGATTTGCTCAATGATTCCCCGGATCTGGTCGCGCGCTTCGAAATGTTCCGGCTCGCTCGCCCAATGTTGAACCAGCGGCGGCATCGCTTTTGACATATGTGTATAGAGGCACCAGATCTTTACCATTTCCACGCGCTCTGGCGTTGCTTCTCCCGTCAACAGTTCAGTGAATTTGTAGAGGAGCTCATCAAGCTCTGGAACGAGCGGCGTTTTTTTATCGTCCATGCAGTTACCCTCGCTTTCGGCATTCATCGTTTATTCCTTCGCTTTATTTTACGAAATATTGCTCCCTGGGAAAAGGTTATTCCGGACGTGGGTAAAGATCTGTATGACACATGCTCTCCCCTGCCTCTGATTAAAACGGAGCAAAGCCCTTTTGACTTACGAAAACCTGATGATCGGGAAAAACCCGTCTCATTCTATCGTAGACGATTCGATAAGCGGACGGGTCGTACCATTCTTCCATCCCAAGTTCTTCGTACAATGCGCGAATCCCCAATCTTCCCGTGCGTCTCCCGCCGCTGCCGTCCCCCATAAAATAATCATCGACGCAGACACGGCTGACCAAAGACTTCAGCTTTACGGGGAAGTCTTCGCTGCTGGGAAGTAGCGGTGCAATCGTCGCCTGCGTCGGCACACCGGCATCTGCTAGTTCCTGCAGCGCTTTTAATCTTGCTGCAATGGGCGGAGCGCCCGGTGTAAAGTGCTTGCGTATTTCCTCCAGGTCCGTTTCTACGGTCATGCTTACCCGAACACGATCCTTGAGCTGCAATAACAAATCGACATCTCTGGAAACAAGCGGACTGCGGGTTTGCACAAAAAGAAAATCAGGCGGCTCCTCTGTCATGACCTCGAGCAGGGATCTCGTCACTTTTTCCCGATACTCGACAGGCTGATAAGGATCGGTGCTCGAGGACATGAATATCGTTACCTCGCCTTTGGCCTTGGCTTTGCGAAGCTCCTTGTGCAAAAGCTCCGCAGCTTCCTTTTTCACATCCACCCAGGTTCCCCATTCAGCGCCGCGAAACGTCGAGACGGGCATCTGACGCACGTAACAGTATGAGCATCCAAAAGCACAGCCAGTATAGGGATTGAGAGAGTGGCTGTAATCGGATAGAAACCCTGTCCCTTTGTTAAGCAGCGATTTGGGGTACTTGTAGAATAACTCGCTTTTCATGAAGACTCTCCCCTATTCCTGATACGCCTCCTCCTTTTATCATACACGATACGTTGTGTTTACTTGGCATCGTGAAAAATGATCCCGAGACTGTACCTCGTTCCCGAGGCAACCGTGCTGACTCCGTGCCGAAGCGTAGTCTTGTAGTACCCGCGCGTTCCCGGGACTGGACGGTGGCTCGTCGGGAAAATAAGTCCCGCGCCCTGCTCCAGGCTGATCGCGTGACCTCTGCTTTGCGCTCTTGGCCGCTGCTCTACCAGGAGGAACTCTCCTCCCTTGTAGTCCAGCTCTTTTTGATTCAAGGCGAGCACGACCTGAAACGGGAAGAATACTTCTCCGTATAAATCCTGGTGTAGACAGTTGTATCCGCCTGCCTCATATTTCAGAATCAGCGGCGTTGACCGCACTTGCCCCTGCTGATGGCAGTAGTCGAGAAACTCGAACAGCGTGTCCGGATACACGATGTCGCGACCAAGCTGCTCGTGCCAGCGATTCGCAGTTTTCGCAAGCTCAGGATAAAAGCCGTGGCGAAGTGTTTGCAGCAAATCGGGAAGAGGAGCTTGGTAGTACTTGTACTCTCCGATCCCAAACCGATATCTGGCCATATTGATTGTGCTGCGGAAATGGCTCTCTACCGTATAGGTTTCGATGATTTCCCTGCATTGTTCTTTCGTTAAGATGCCGGGAACTACAGCATAGCCCTGCTCGTCCAGCGTCTGTTGCAGCGTGTCCCAATCCAGAGCAGAAATTCGCTGTGCGAGGCGATCAGGCATATGTCGGACTCCCTTCGGATTTTTCCAGCTGCAGCAGCTTCGTTTTCACATCCAAACCGCCCCGGTAGCCGGTAAGCGATCCATTTTTTCCGATCACCCGATGACACGGTACGGTGAATAGCACCGGATTTGCGCCAATCGCTGCCCCGACCGCCCGGACTGCTGCCGGTTTTTGGATACGCAATGCAATATCTGAATAGGTGCTGGTCTGCCCGTAAGGAATTTCGCGGAGCGCGTTCCATACAGCGAGCTGAAACGGCGTGCCAGAAACATCAAAAGGGATGGAAAACCTTTTGCGGATGCCCTGAAAATACTCGATCAGTTCTGTTGCATACGGTTGAACTTTTTCATCGTCTTGCACCAGTGGGCTCCCGGAAAAATGCTTTTCCACCCACTCTCTCATTTCCTCCAAAGGCTGATTCGGTGTCCCCACAAAGCAAAGTCCCCTGGATGTCGCGGCCAGGTATATTCTCCAGTTTTCATGAACCAACAAGGTCCAGTAAATCGTCTGATCAGTTTTCGCGTTCATAGTGCAACCTCCCCGTTTCCGATGCTTGTTTATGCCGGTGCCGATACTCGGTAGGCGTCGTCCCGGTCATTTTCTTGAACAGTGTTACGAAATAAGGCGTACTGGACATACCTACAGCAAAAGCAATATCCGTTATCGTTTTATCCGTATCGGCCAGAAGCTGCTTGGCCATGTTCATGCGCAACTGCTGAACGTATTCGCCGGGCGTCATTCCTTTTACCCGCTTGAAGGTGCGGCGCAAATGATACGGACTGCCGTGGCACATTTCCGCCAAGATTTCCAGTGTTACATTTTCACTGAAATGGCTGTCAATGAAATGCGTAATTTGATCGACCCACTCGCTGTCGGGCAAACGCTGTCCAGTCGGCTTGCATCGCTTGCATGGGCGAAAATGGGCTGCCAGGGCTTGCTGCGCGTTTTGAAAGATCCGGACATTTTGTTTATTCGGAGGCCTGGATTTGCAAGACGGCCTGCAAAAAATACAGGTCGTTTTGACGGCGTAAAAAAACTGAAAATCGTAGGAAGCATCGTTGTTTATGATGGCTTGCCATCTTTCGTCTGTTAGCTGTCCCTCGTCGGCAGCTATTTTTGCATCATCCGCCATTGGAATGGAATGATGCTTTGGTTCATGTCCGCCTATGTTTGCCATCAGCTTCACCTCCACCATCAGTATAACCTCGCCGATTGTCGTCTGTACGCAATTCCGAATGGAAAAGCAAGATATTGAAATCGTTCCAGCCTGCAGCGGCAGTGTACTTACTCCATCCAATAAAAAGCAAAAGCATCTCTGTCCCCCTCTGCATGGACTGTCCAAACAGACGGGTGAGATGCATTCCCCTTCAGACGAGACGAGCATTGCTTGTTCAGACTTGCGGGCAGGCTAGATACAGTCTACATGACTACATGACCTCCTGCCGCTTTCCTTCGTGTGTTTTGACTCCCTCTTCTTCTATCCGCTTATGATGATTCTCTTCAAAGCGCAGACTTACCCTGGCCAGGGCGAAAGAAACGATCACGGAAAAAATGACGATGCCGTAAAAGCCCGCACCGATTCCGATCCCGATGCCACCCGCAAAGAAAATCATCGCAGCAGACGTCAGTCCCTTTACCTGCAAGCCGTTTTTCAGAATCACGCCTGCGCCCAAAAAGCCCAAGCCAGTCACGATCTGAGCGGCCAGACGCATCGGATCCATCATTGTCCCGCTGTTCGGGGAGCTGTACAGCTTTGTGCTGTAAATGGAGACCAGTGTGATCAGCGTGCAAGCGACGGATACATACATATACGTCTTTAACCCGGCAGGCTTGTTCTTATGGGAGCGGTCCCACCCGATAAACATTCCCAGAACCGCACTGATGATGACACGCAGATACATCTCCAGATTCATGATGACATGCTGCTCATAAATAACCTGCAGATATTCCATGTTCACACCTTCTTTTTTGCTATTCAGGCATTTGCTCAAAGGCAATACCTTATCCTTATGATTCGGAGCCCTGTCATATGAAGACCATCGCGTTCTATTGGAAGAATGGGCAGGACAGGGGTAAATATACTGAATTTTTCGTTTATTATATCACAGGGTATGCTTGTTTTGTTGTTTTTATTTGGGATAAATCATTTGTTTTAAAAAAATATGTGTTTTTTATTCTGTTTCCACGTAAACAAAGGACAAAAAAATAAAATACACAATACATTTACAATTAAAAACAACACAAAACCCAAGCGGTGTGCTATACTAAAAATCAGACAGGCAAAAGAATTACTATTCAGATAAAGAGGAGGCTTCGTCATGAAGGTACTGTGTTTAGGTGGGGCAGGACGAATTTGCCGGGAGTCCATTCTCGATCTGGTGCAATACTCCAGCTTCGAGAAAATCACAGTGGCGGATTTCAACGAGGAAGAAGGCAGAAAAGTCGTTGAATGGCTGAATGATCCCCGTGTCGATTTTGTCAAAATCAACGTTTTGGATCATGAAGACACCGTAAACAAAATGAAAGGCTACGACATCGTGATGGATGGCACCACCATCACCCTGAACGGCCTCTCCACTGCCTGCATCGCAGAAGCGGGGTGCCACGGAATCAATCTAAACGGCTTCGGTGCCGAAGATGAATCCGACGAGGTGTTTAGGCGAAATGGCAAGACCTGCGTACCGGGCTTTGGCATGACCCCCGGGGTTACGCAAATGATGGCCATGCATGCAGCCAATCAGCTCGACACAGTCGACTCGGTCCGTGTCAGCCACGGTGCATTTCGCCCCATCGCCTTTTCCCGTTCGATCACAGAGACGACGACCTATGAATACGACCCTCACCTTCCAGGCCGCGTCGTCTACGAAAACGGCGAATTCGTGCAAGTGCCTCCGTTCGCCAGACCACGCGAAATTCAATTGCCTGAACCGTACGGAAAAACTGTCCAGTACATCATCCCGCACGCAGAGACAAAAACGTTGGCCAAAGCACTGGCAGACAAGCAAGTGAGGCTCATCGAGGTACGTGGAACGTGGCCGGCGAAAAACATGCAGCTCGTGCGGGCGATGTACGACTGGGGCATTATGCGAAATGACAAAATTACTGTCAACGGCGCAGAGATCGGAATTCTTGACTGCATTGGCGAATATTTGTTCCATTCCAAAGAAGGTCAGGAGACAGAGCTGTACGGCTACTCTTTGCATGTTGAAGTGATCGGAACGAAGGATGGCAAAAAAGTACAGCATGTCCTCTATCACACCCACCCTGCTTCTGACGGCTCTGTTCCCGGTTGGGAAAAACTGCGCGCCTACACCCGCAACGTCGGCATTCCGATGGCGATTGCCACCGAGTTGATCGCGAAAGGAAGGGTAAAAGGAACGGGTGTACTGATTCCGGAAGAAGCGTTCAACCCTGCAGAGATTTTCGCCGAGCTGGAAAAACGGGGCATCCACATGCACGAGGAAGTAACACAACTGGGTGCGGAAAACGAATCTATGTCTGTGATCCTGTAGCATGAGCCTGTAAAAAGACAGAGCACTCCCTGGAGCTGCAGTTCCGCCTTGGACTGCAGTTCCTGGGCACAGTTCCTTCTTGGACAGCAGCTCCTCCTTTAGGCTGCACCTCGTCCCCGTGGTTTCAAAGCGGCAAAACAAAAGCAGGTACTCCCAAAATTCTCGGGGGTACCTGTTTTTACTTGGGAGTTTGGCTCTTGCTTTTTCGAGGGACAGACATCGTCAGCTCAGCTTGATAATGAGGACGCCGCTAAGAATCATGGTGATCGACACCCATTTCACGATACTGACCTGCTCTTTCAGCCAAATGACGCCGATGAGAGTGGCAAAGACGATGCTGATCTCCCGTACAGATGCCACGTACGTGACCGGCGTTGTTTGCATGGCGTAGACCGCGAGCGAATTGGAGATGAACACAAACAGCCCGCCCGCTGCTGTTTGGACCGGATACCGTTTCACCAGTGACAAGTAATCGGTTTTCGTCTCTGTTCTTTTGTCGATCATCCATTTCCCCGCGAACATGCCGATGAAGACGACATATTTGAACAGCAAGCCAGACATCATGGCGGCTCCCATCCCGTCGATCATGCTGCTGCAGGCCGAAAAAGCGCCTGCCAGAAAGACCCATTTCATCCTGCTCCAGTCCGTCAGCAGGCTGCCCAGTTCTTTTGGCGAAAAGCTCTTTTGATTCATCATGAGCACCCCCACGACAATCACGGCAATTCCGATTACCCCTGTCCAAGCGATCGTGGCCCCGAAGAACAAAAAGCTGAGGATCGTGGTGACAATAGGCGCAGTGCCTCGCAATACCGGGTAGGCATGGCTCAGGTTGTTTGTCTGATAAGCTTTGGCCAGCGCGACAAAATATAGAACTTCCGAACAAGTGCTGAGCAATAGCCATTTGACCGCTGCAGGAGGAAAGGGCGATGTGGAGAAAAGATACACAGCCAATGGCAAGTAAAGGATGACAGAGACGCCCAAGATCAAGGTAAAAAAAGAATCGCGTTCTTCAATCTGCTTGGAAACCGCGTTCCAGACCGCGTGGCACAGAGCGGCAAACAACAGAACGAGCAAAATGGTGGTGGACATCCTTCTCCCAGCTCTCTTTTTCAGATTGCCGAAGCAAATAAGCACAGGTGCAGCCTGTGGAGACTACACCTGAAAAGCCGTTACCCTTCTTGCACTTCATAGGAGTCGACGATCCCCACGATGACGGCATCGATGGGGACATTTTTATGGGCAAAGATGTTTTTCGCCGGAGTGCCGCGCGATACGATGACCCGCTCGCCCATTCCGGCTCCGATGCGATCGGCCGCGATCACCGTTGGCCCGCCCTCGTTTTCCTTCCAGTCTATGGGTTGGACAATCAGCAGCTTCAGATTCTCCATGCCCTCTTCTTTTTGCGTAGACCAGACGCTGCCAATCACTTTTCCCAGAAACATGGCGGTCACCCTTTACCGACATAGTGAACAGCGATCCCTCTTTCCTTGAGCAGATCCATTGCCAAGGGAGAAACAATTGCTCCCTGTTCCAGGATCAATCTGTTTTCAGGGAA
Source organism: Brevibacillus sp. FSL K6-6036 (assembly GCF_037964015.1). Lineage (NCBI taxonomy): Bacteria > Bacillati > Bacillota > Bacilli > Caryophanales > Paenibacillaceae > Brevibacillus > Brevibacillus sp. FSL K6-6036. The sequence continues at coordinate 2,576,253 of NZ_CP150173.1, read as the reverse complement.
GTCTGGCTGCGACTTTACCCATTCGGCTGAGATCAGCTTTCCACTGCCCGGCAGCAGCTTGCGCAACCCACCGGGGAGCTGATCCGACTCTTTTAAAGCTTCTGCCTGTCTTTTTGACGTCCATTTTCTTACAGCCGCATTGGCCAATTCTCGTTGCGGGAAAAATTCGACGCCCAGATCCTTCATCTCGCTCACGTGCCGCTCAAACAGCTTTTGGTACGCGGCCGGCAGTGACAGTGTCTTCAGGCAGCGGCGGTCCGAGCGCTTGATTCCAGGCACGTCTTCCCCGACCAGCACGAATTTTCCCAAGACGAGCGCGGAAAAGATGATCTCTGCCTTGATGGTGCCCTTCAATCCGGCGGCGACCCGGGCCGCGTTGTCCAGATCGATTTCCGGGACGATCACACCGTCGTATTCTTTCGGCAATTCCAATGGGGCTGGCGCGTACTCGTCCGCAGCGATGATTTTGCCTGCGCCTCCGCATTCAATGCGATGCATGCCAAGCCAGGACGAGGTTTCCCCGTCGAGAAACAGGATGTCGTGGCAAATCCCGTGATTCTGCAGCGCTATAAACTGGTCGGCAAACGTCTCATGTGCCGTGCTGTCGCAAAAGATGAACAGCAGCTTATGCTTCTGCAGCTTTTCCTTCTCGGCTTGCATCGATGCCAGGAGCTCGCGTGTGATCGATTCGACCAGCTTTCTGACCTCCATTTGCTTCACCTCCCTGTAGAGGACAGGAGCTTGCCGTTTTTACCGATGACCTCCATCTCGTCTCCCGTCCGCAGGTTGGCCGCATTCGCCTCGTCCTGGTCGATGTGCAGGTCGAGGGCGAACGCCGGATCGATGCGTACGGCTACATCCGGAAAAATGATGGAGCGTTCACCACTGAGCCGCAGAATCAGGCTGTCGCCCTGTTTTACATCGAATGCAGCGGCGTCATCGGATGACATGTGCACGTGGCGTTTGGCAACGATGACGCCTTGTTTCAGCACGACACATCCGGCAGGGCCGATGAGCGTAATGCCAGGCGTCCCGTCAATCGACCCTGAAAGCCGGATAGGAGGATGGACACCCAACTGATACCCATCTGTCTTTGATATTTCCACCTGGCTTGCTCCCCGAGCCGGTCCGAGTATGCGCACGCCCCTGATCAATCCCTTGGGGCCGAGCAATGTCACTGTTTCTTCTGCGGCAAACTGACCGGGCTGGGACAAAGGACGCATCGGCGTCAGTTGATAGTCAGGGCCAAACAGTTGTTCCACGTCTTCCTGCGAAAGGTGGACGTGACGGTTTGATACGCCTACAGGAATAACCAGCCGATTTTCCGGCCCCCGTGAAAATGAATCCGGCGACTTGCAAGGCTCCAATTTGATCCCTCTCCCCTTTAGAAAGTCAACAGCGGCCGGGGTCAGCTTGTCGTTTTCATGCAATGGATAAGGGTTGGGAATACCCGTACGCAGCATGGCCCGAAGCGTCGCTTCCGTAATAAAGGCCATAGGCTATGTCATCACCCTTCGCCCTTCGGGAGGATCAGCTCAATGTCGGTATGCGGCCGGGGGATGACGTGTACGGAGATGAGCTGCCCTACTTTTTCTACGGCAGCCGCCCCCGCATCCGTCGAAGCTTTTACGGCACCGACATCTCCCCGAACCATAACGGTAACCAGCCCTCCTCCGACATGGACTTTTCCGATCAGCTTTACATTTGCCGCTTTGACCATTGCATCAGCTGCTTCGATCGCCCCGACCAAACCTTTTGTTTCTACCATTCCGAGCGCTGCCATTTCTCCTGCCATCCTTTACGCCTCCTTACCTGCCGGTTGTCTGCAGCTCCAGCAGTACGCTTTTGATAATCTCCGCTATTTCTTCCCTCGTGATGGCGGCAGGAGGGGCCGCAGAGACAGCGGATGTTTGCGCTGAACCGGACGCTGTATCCAGCTTCATTTCACGGATGCCAAACGCTACCCGTTTTACATTGAGCAAATGCTGAGGGCCGATATTGTCAGATGTGACATTGTTGCCAAGGGAACCGCAGCCTAGTGTAAGCGACGGCATGATGCCTGTCGTAGCTCCGATTCCGCCAAACGTCGTCCCCGAATTGACGACAATCCGCGATGCAGGCTGTCCGAGAGCAAACCTCTCGATCACTTGCTGCTCCTGGCAGTGAATGCCCAGCGTATGCCCCAGTCCGCCAAGCGCTAGCAGACGGCTGCACAGGCGGCTGGCTTCCTGCCAATCCTCAACGGTATACAGCGCTAAAATAGGGGCCAGCTTTTCGACAGAGAACGGATATTCTCTCCCGACCTCGCTTTCTTCGGCGACGAGCAGCTTGGCCTCCGGCGGCACCAGGATACCGGCGAGTTCGGCAATGGCCTGAGGCGGCTTGCCGACGATGGCCGGGTTCAGACCGTTTCCTGCCAGGATGACGGATGCAACTTTTTTTGTTTCATGTTCATCAAGAAAATATGCGCCCTGCTTTTTCAGTTCGGCTACAACCTTTCGCTTGATCGCTTTATCGGCCACCAAGGCCTGCTCGGAGGCACAGATCGTGCCGTAGTCAAACGTTTTGCTTTGGACGATATGGCGAACCGCGACAGGAATGTCGGCACTCGTGTGAAGGTATACAGGGACATTGCCCGGGCCGACGCCAAATGCCGGCTTCCCCGAACTGTATGCAGCCTTGACCATCCCCGTACCGCCTGTCGCCAGGATGACGTCGGTGAGGCTGTGGCGCATCAACTCTAGCGAGGACGCCATGGTCGGCTGGCTCACGCAGCTGATGAGTCCTGCCGGAGCACCCGCCCTCTCTGCGGCGGCCTGCATGAGCTTTGCCGTCTCTGACGAGCATTTTGCTGCTGATGGATGAGGACTAAAGACAATCGCATTGCCTGACTTCACCGCGATCAACGACTTGTAAATCAGTGTCGAGGTCGGATTGGTTGATGGCAAAATGCCTGCAATGACTCCGACAGGCAGGGCCGCCTCCCAAACCTGATTTTGTTCGTCCCGCCGAATGATCCCAACCGTTTTCATATCTTTGATCGCCTGGTAAACATCGTTTGCGGCGAACAGGTTTTTTACTGTTTTGTCAGCCGCTTTGCCGTATCCCGTTTCTTCCACAGCCAGGGCTGCCAGTCTGCCCGCCTCCGCCTTTGCCGCTTCGGCCATGCTTTCTACGATCTGATCGATTTGACTCTGCGACATGCCAGCCACCAGTTGCTGTGCCGCTTTGGCCTTTTCCAAACAGTGCCGCGCTTCCTGGACCGATTGCAAATCAACGTCTAGCATCACGTGTACCGTCACCTCTTTTCAGCCGTTTGCAAATCTCTCGCTTTTCAGAAAAAAATTGTTCGTTATCCTTCCAGCTTGGGCAGGATCAGCTCAATATCGGAGTGCGGACGCGGGATCACGTGCACCGAAACCAGCTCGCCGACTTTTTCCGCCGCGGCAGCACCTGCGTCTGTCGATGCTTTCACTGCCCCCACATCACCGCGAACCATAACCGTTACGAGTCCGCCACCTACATGAACCTTGCCGATCAGCTTGACGTTTGCCGCTTTGACCATTGCATCGGCCGCCTCTACAGCACCGACCAATCCCTTTGTCTCCACCATTCCCAATGCGTCACCCATGATTCATTCCTCCTTGCCGGTTTCATTTGGATTTTCCTTTTTGCGTTGTTCTGTTTATCGGCCGTCTCTTTGCTCGTCGACCTTCCTGCTGGTTTGGCGCCCGCTGGTCCCTTCTTTTTGTCCAACCGCTGTAAAACCATCTGCAATACTGTCTGATCAGGCCGCGGAATCACTTGGGAGTGACGTAGCTGGCCAATCCGTCTCGCTTCCGCTTCTCCAACAGTCACGGCTGCTGAGACCGATGCAACATCGCCGACAATGTAAATCGTGACAATTCCCGCGTCTGCCCCCTGATACGTGACACAGCGGACATCTGCCGCTTTGGCCGCGGCATCTGCGGCGGCGACTAGCGCAGGAAAACCGACCGTCTCGATCATTCCGAGAGCGTATCCACCACTGAGCATACCTTCACCCCGCTTTTTTCCATCATCACTCTAACCGAATGGTGAAGCGGCATCATACCCTCCGCTCACTCACCGACAATCCAATTGACGCCTCTTTGATCCAGCTCGTGCCGCCACTCTTTGGGTGCAGGAACGTCACTGATCACACTGTCAATCTCCTTGAGATCGGCCACTTTATAAAACGTACTGATTCCGATTTTGGAGTGATCCGTCAAGACGATGATCTCCTGAGAATGTTCGATAAACCGCCTCCCCAGCATTGCTTTGTCGGCATCATAGCTGGTAATCCCTTTGTGAGCCAGAATCCCGTCGATCGAGATAAAAGCCTTGTCGACAAAAAAGTTTTGCATCATTTTTTCCGCAAGCGTTCCGACTGTTCGAAAATGCTTTGACTGTACCTTTCCGCCGATAAAGTATACCTCTCCGGTGAACAGCTCCCGGTTCAGATAATCCATCAGAACATTCAATGCCGGTACGGAGATGGTGAGAATTTTGAGATTCTTCTTATTGATTAAATAGCTCAACATATGCAGCGTTGTCGTACCGTCATCGATCACGATTGCGTCGTTGTCCTGCACCAGTTTGGCTGCCGCCCGGCCGATCTTTTTCTTTTCCTCGGCGTGCGACACCTCTCTCGTCAGGTGGGACGGCTCCTCCCGGTCGTAGTTGATCTTGACCGCCCCGCCGTAAACACGTTTCAGCTTTTTTTCGCTTTCCAGCTCTTCGAGATACCGCCTGATCGTCTCCGAGGATACTTGCAGCTTTTCCACTAGTTCGTTCGTTCGCACTTTTCCGGCGTAGTTCAGTAGATGGATGATGACTTCTTTGCGCTCTTCACCCACCAGAGACATGGATAAAGTCCTCCTGTCTGCATGAGCAATTTTCCAATTGGTAAGGATTGTTGGTTTGATCCGGGTTCAGTCCTTCGAGCTTGGTTAAAGCAACAGAAATATAGGAAAATACATATTCCATGCATGTGTTATATTGTTTTTACTTGGTCCTATGGGTGAAAAATAAGCCTCTTCGCTGTTCACCAAGAGGGCCTGTTACCAAAATCGGTTTTTATCGATCGCTTCTACCAGCCGCTTCATGTCATGCGGATACACCTCGCCAATATTGCCGATGCGGAATGTGTCTGCCAACGAAATTTTTCCTGGATAAATCACAAAGCCTTCCTTTTTCAAGCGCTCATAAAAGCCGTGAAAGGTAAACGCTGCGCTCTCCGGATAGTAAAAGGAGGTAATGATCGGCGACTGGCTTGATCTTGGCAAAAGTGTCCGAAAGCCGATCTGCTCCATTCCATCAACCAATGTGCGTTGGTTTTCCCTGTACCGGATCTCCCGCGCTTTTACGCCACCTTCCTCCTCCAGCTCCAGCATGGCCTGGTAAAAGGCGCGGACCACATGCGTCGGAGATGTATACCGCCACTTGCCATTGTACGTTTCCATGGTCTCCCACTGATCGTACAGGTCAAGCGAAAGGGAACGGGCCCGCCCTTTGCATTTTTTCAATTCCTCCGTCTTCGCGAGGATAAAACCAAAGCCAGGCACTCCCTGGATGCACTTGTTGGCGCTTGAGATCAAAAAGTCGATTTCCAGTTCAGCGGCATCAATCTCAACCCCGCCAAAGCTGCTCATGGCGTCCACAATGAGCACCTTGCCGAATGCTTTTGCGATCTTGCCCACTTCAGCGATCGGGTTGAGCATCCCGGTCGTCGTCTCGCAATGAACGACGGCTACGTGCGTAATCTCCGGATCGCCCTCCAGCACTTCCTGCAGCTTCTCGGGCTGCGTCTGCGACACTTCGCCAAAATCGATCACCAGCGTGTTGACCTTGAGCACCCGGGCAATCTGGACGATCCTGTTTCCGTATGCGCCGTTGGTCAATATGAGCAGCTTGCCATCGTCCGGGACGGCGGAACCGATGACCGCTTCCACGGAAAATGTTCCGCTCCCCTGCATCAGCACAGACGTGTAGTCGTCGTGGTTATTGCCAGCCAGTCTCACCAGCTTTCGCCTGATTTCCTGCACCAGATCGTTGTATTCGTCATCCCATGTGCACCAGTCCCGCAGCATCGCGGCCTTTACTCCTTTTGACGTGGAAAGCGGTCCCGGTGTGAGCAGCAGATACGGGTTATCCGGCAACTGAGTGATCTTCATGGTCATCTCTCCTTTTGCGCAAGGCGCAGATTGATTTTGGGAATCAGCGTATCCAGCTCGCCGATGCTGTCTATGACGTAATCGGCTCCGGCCTCCTTGAAACGCTTGGCTACGGCTTCCATCCTGTCTGCCAAAAGATCGGGGTCGCACTCCAGGACTTCCCTCTCCGTCATTCCGAGTTCACTGCTTCCTTTGATAACTCCGACTGCCCAGGCGCCGGCATTGACTGCCTCCCTGATGTCACTGGTCGTATCGCCTACCTTGATCACGTGCTTCATCGGAAACACGCCGAGGTTGATCGCATTTTGATAGCACATCCACGGGTATGGCCGCCCCGCAGGCATTTCGGTGGGCGTGACCAAGGAATCGGGCGCGTATCCGCGTTTTTTCGCTTCCGGCGCGACGATGGCCATCATTTCTGCGGTATAGCCTGTAGTTGAACCGATTTTGATGCCTGCCCGCCGCAAGCGGTCCACCAGCTCCAGCACACCGGGAATCGGCGTCGTATAGTTTCTCAGGATGGAGAAAAGCATCGGTTCGAAATCGGCGTAAAGCATGTCGACATCCTTTTTCTCCGGGTATCTGCCGTACTTCTCTTTCCATAAGCCCGCAATCCGCTCCATCTGGCACATCGTGTTGATGTGGTCCCACTTGAGCATGCCCATCGGCTCCCGAGCCTCTTCATGCGTCACCTCGATTCCCTTCTTTTTGAACACCTCCAGAAAGACGTCCAGTGGCGCAAAACATCCGTAGTCAACCGTAGTTCCAGCCCAGTCAAAAATTACTGCTTGAATCATTTCCTCTCTCCCACCTTTATCTTTTTTGCCATGCCTCCGTTTTCTTTCTCACCTTTCGGGTGCCGATTTCGTAGACGATCCGGACGACGATGTTGGTCGCCACGATCAAGACGGACATCGCAGCCGCTGCGGCAACATCACCGGCGTCATCCATGTTGACAATGGAGACGGAAGCCAGCTTGAAGTCGGCGGAGTAGAGAAAGACGACGGCAGAAATAGTAACCATGGAGTTGATGAAGTAGTAGACGGCAATCTCCAAAATGGCTGGCAGCGACATGGGGACTGTCACCCGCAAAAAAGTGATATAGAATGGCACGCCCATCGATTCGGATGCGAGTTCAAATTCCTTGTCCAGCTTTTTCAGCGCAGTCGTCGCCGTGATGAACGGAACCGCGTAGAAGTGGACGATATTCGCGATTACGAGGATGAGCACAGTGCCGTAAATCCAGTTCAACGGGTTGTCAGGATGGTTGAAGAAGAAAATGTACGCAAGCCCGATCACCAGCCCGGGCAGGGCGAGCGGCAGGATGGAGAGAAAGTACCCTACCTGGCGCATCCCCTTGAGAAACCGCGTTTTCTCGATGATATAAGCGTTGACAAAGGTGATCACCGTTCCCGCCACCGCACTGTAGAAGGCGACGAGCAAGCTGTTCCAAAATGGCTGCATTCCCTCCCCTGCTACTTTTGTAAAGTCGAAGTGGGTAAGCGTCATGCTCAGATCATAGGGCCAGACCTTTACAAGCGAAGCGAAGACGACCGTACCGAGCATGATGAAGATCGAAGCTGTAATCAGTGAGCAGTAGGCAAAGAAAGCATGATCCCGCCACCTTCTCGGTGTGATCTTGTACGGCGTGGACTTGGCTGTGACGGCTGAGTTTTGCTTCCTCTCCACGACCCGGTCGACGATAAATGCGAGAATCGCAGGCAAGATCAGGATAATCCCCACAGTGGCCCCCATCGTCGTATTTTGTTGGCCAATCACCTGCTTGTAGATGTCCGTGGCCAGCACGTTGAATTGACCGCCCACCACTTTCGGAGCGCCGAAGTCGGTAAAGCTCAAGGTAAAACAGACGAAGATCGCACTGACCAGACCGTACTTGACATTCGGCAGGGTCACCGTTAAAAACTGGCGGAGACGGCTCGCCCCCATCGTCTCCGCCGCCTCGTACAAATTGTAGTCGGCAAATGCCAGCGAAACGGCCATGATCAGGTAGGCCTGCGGAAACGTATAGATTACTTCCGAGATAATAATCCCGAGCGGTCCGTACAGCTCCATCTCAAAGCCGGGCAAGAGTCCGAAAAATCCCGTCGTGAGAATTCCCTGGTTGCCAAACAGATAGGTAAGTGCGATCCCGTGCATCATCGTCGGAGCAAACAGCGGCAGCATCGCGGCATAGCGAAAAAATGTCTTGCCTCTCATGTCAGTCCGCGTCAGGGCAAATGCGTACAGAAAAGCCATAGCCACAGAAATGATCGTCGTGATCCCGGACACGTACAAGGTGTTGGTAAACGACTGGACAAGAGCAGGTGTGGCAAAGTAATGGACAAAGTTGGAGAAGCCGATGTATTGGCCGCTCTCGTCGAGAAATGCTCGGCTGAACAAATCGCCCAGCGGCATCAGGACGCTGATGAACAGGACGATCACGATGCCTGTGATCAGAATTTTCTGAATCAACTCATCCCTGCCCATCTTCTGGCGGACGGTTCTTGTGCTCATCGCTGGTCACTCCCCGTCTTTTTCGCCACGGCTGCCTGATCAAACGAGATCAGACTTTCGATCGGCATTTCGAAAGCGACCCGCTTATCCCGGCTGAGCCCCAGACGGTGTGTTTGGCCCACAGGAAGGTCCATCGTGACGAGGTGGGGAAGAATGCCGTCCTGCTCGCTTGTGAGCTGCAGTGTGACACGGTAAAAGGAGCCGCGAAATTCCATGTCTTGGACGATGGCCTTCTGGCTGTACTCCGCTTCGGGTTCCATCAGGTGAATGTTTTCCGGGCGAATGGCCAGAAGGCGGTCCTCTCCTTTTGCATGACCGGAAAAAACGGACGGTTCCAAAAAGTTGATGGCTCCTACGAAATCCGCAACGAACGGGCTGTTCGGCTTTTGATATACCTCCTGGGGAGTTCCTACCTGAACCACTTCCGCGTTGTTCATCACGACGATCCGGTCAGCCATCGTCAACGCTTCTTCCTGATCATGCGTCACCATGATCGTCGTAATGCCGATTTTTTCATGCAGATTCCTCAGTTCCCGGCGCAATTTGAGGCGAACCTTGGCATCCAAAGCCGAAAGCGGCTCATCCAGGAGCAGAAAGTCCGGGGACAGGGCGATGGCCCGGGCCAAAGCGACACGCTGCTGCTGGCCACCGGACAGTTGGGAGGGATACTTGTCGCGAATATGCTCCAGATCGATCAGCGCCAATACTTCCTGCACTTTTTCCTGCACTTCTTTTTTGGAAAGCTTTTTGGCCTGAAGTCCATAGGCGATATTTTGAGCCGCCGTCAGGTTGGGAAACAGGGCGTATGACTGAAACATCATGCCAAAGTTGCGCTTTGCCGGGGGGAGGGCTGTAATGTCTCGGCCACCTACGAATATCCGGCCATCCGTTGGCTGCTCCAACCCTGCCAAAATACGGAGCAGTGTGGTTTTCCCGCATCCGCTTGGTCCGAGCAGGCAGATAAACTCGTTCTTTTTGATGTCGATGTCGATGGACGTGAGCGCTACAAACTTGCCGAACGTTTTCCTGATTCCCTTGATGGAAAGATATGGATTTGCCATACGTTCCTCCCTTCCTCCATTTCACTGGATTCGAAGCTTGCAACCACGAATAGCGTTAGTTTTTCGGCTCGCTCTTTGTGCTGAATCGTTTATCCCACTCTGCCAGGATCTTTGGCCGTTCTTTGGCCACTTTGCTTAAATCGTTCTGGATGAGCTGTGATTTGGGATCTTTCGTATAGCCCTCCGGAATCGTCCCGCCAGCGCTGCTAAGCGTAATGATGGCAAAGTTTTTATTGTATTCCTTCATGGCTTCATCCGTAATGGCCCAGTCGAGAAACAGCTTGGCTTCCGGCTTGATCTGTTTCTTTTTGACGAGGGCGTTGGCCTCTACATCCCAGCCAGCGCCTTCTTCGGGGAAGACGACTTCAAGCGGAGCCCCTTTTTTCTTTTCGGTAATGCCCCGGTATCCGAAAGAGATCCCGATCGGATATTCACCGGCTGCAGCCATCTTCGCGGGCTTGGACCCGGAATGTGTATAGAGGGCGATGTTTTCGTGCAATTTGTCCATGTACTTCCAGGCTTCTTCCTCTCCCCAGAGCTGGATCCAGGCTGAGACCGTAAAGAATCCGGTGCCCGAAGAGGACGGGTTGGGCATGACGATCATCCCTTTGTACTCTGGTTTGATCAGATCACGATATGTTTTTGGGATGGGCAGATTGTGTTTTTCCAGTTCCTTGGTATTGACGACAAAGGCGGTCTCAAAGGCATCGATGCCGACCCAGTGCGCCGGCTCTTTCGAATCTCTAAATTCCGGCAATATCCGCTCAATGCCTTTTGGCGAATACGGTTCCAGTACGCCTTGGAATTCTGCTCCCAAAAGCTCAGTCGCAGCTGTACCCCACACCACATCCGCTTGCGGATTGTCTTTCTCCGCAATCAGCTTGGCTACAATGACCCCGGTAGAATCCCTGACGATATTTAGCTTGATCTCCGGGTGTGCTTTTTTGAAGGCGTCCACGTAGGCTTTTAGCTGGTCGTCTTCAAGTGCAGTGTAAACGGTAAGCTCAGATGAGCCCCCCTTGCCCCCGGCAGCCGGACTGGAGGATTGTCCGCAACCTGCGAGAACCGATAACAGCAGAACACCAGTCAAAAATGCGCTATACCATTTTTTCATCCCAAATCCCTCCCCTTTGTTCCCTCTCCTGGCTCCCCTTCCAATCTGCATCGGTTAAGACAAGACCAATTACACATAAATTGATTTGTTTTCCCGTTTTTTAGTTGTTTTTCGTTTTTATTATATAGTGAATTGACTGAAGATTTCAAAATGTTTTTTTATAAAAAAAGAGCCGAGCTCCTTTGCTCCACTCTTTTCTTACACTTGAAATGATTCTTCTGTATGTGTGATTGCGGTACTTCTTGTTACTGAAGTGCTGCCTCACGGCGGACGCGTTTTTCAAATGTGACGATCTCCGTGTACCCTGCCGCTTTCAGCGCTTTGCGGGCTTCTGGCAAAAAGCTGCCCAAATGGTCGGGGAAATGGGCGTCAGAGGATGTTGTGATCGGAACGCCCTGCTCACGCAAAACTCGCAGAAAGCTCGGGCTCGGGCACATTTCTTTTACGGGGTAGCGATAGAACAGACCCGTGTTGATCTCTGTGGCTGTATCGTGCTGCCGCAGCAGTTGGGCAATGCGCTGATAGTACGGGAGAAGCTGCTCTTCTTCCGGCCGGTGGCCAAATACCTTGAGATTGTCCAAATGCGCGATGATGTCGAACAGTCCGGATGAGATCGCCTCCTCCACTGTCTGAAACACATCGCGATAAAGCAGCCTCAAGTCTGTCTCCGCAAACCGTGACTGTGTATCCGGATTGTCAAACCCCCAGCCGCCGACAAAATGGACAGAGCCGATGACATGATCCCAGGGATATTGCCTAATCAATGGGGCAAGCACAGCTTCTCCGCCGGAAAAATAGTCCGCTTCGATGCCTAGCCGCAAATCGATGCCGTCGGACTCCCAGATCGGTTTTTGCTCCTGAATAAAGGAGACGAACGCATCGATTGAGGTGCAGCAGACCTGATCCAGCCAAAGCTTCTGCATGCGTCCCAGCTCATCGTCTCCGAGATTTATGTTTGCTTCAAAGTAGGGCTTGAATTCCTTGAAGCGGTAGAGATGATCCACGATTCCAACGTGTGAGAGACCCAATTCTTTGGCCCGCTTACGGTACAAGTCGAGCCATACACGCGAGTAGGCTCCTTGCTTGATTCGCCTGTTCATCTGGTCCGACAGATCTTCCATCCATTCCAGCGCATGTTTTTGGCCAGCCGTTTGACGAAATGAAAGCAAAGCCTCTGCCGTCCGGGTCCACCAACGAAGGGAGTACGGCCCCTCCTCCAAATGGACATGATAGTCTACGTACATGGCATTTTCCCCTCCCGCTTTTGTTCGCCACAGTAATTCACTTGTTGGTTTGTGTGTTTTGTTATTGTTTGTTGGATTATGTTGCTTTTGTCTGTTGGTGACTATTATACGGGGAGGAAATAGGGATGTACAATTGATTTTTCAAGTGAGCAGAAATGAGCCAGGATCTTTCCTCTATTGACTGCTTGCTCAGATGATCTTCTTTCCGCCGGACTTTCGCTGCTTCGTTTTATCTGCAGGATGGCAATCTTTCATAAACCGATTCCGTGAATGTGGAGGTGTATCTACGGGGAATGCATTGCCCGTTTTTCCGAATACACAAGAAAGCAGCCGACTGTCAAGTAAGCTCGTTTGTCCCTATGGCTCCTAATGATCAATCTCATGCTGTCTCAATTCCAACGGTGGTCCCGTCATACCTACTCGGCGTAAGGATGCAGTTGATTTGACTGTTACCAAGCAAAAATATGCAAAAAGAAAACGCTGTTTTCCAGGTGGAAACAGCGTTTTTATGGTCGATCTTCTGTTGTGAGCTATTGCAGTTTAAAGCCTTCTTCTAACAAATACCGTTTCGCCTCTTTATGCGACTCGAAGGCCTCCTCCAGGTTTGGACCTGCATAAACATTCCATAGCTCATCTTCCTGTACGAGCTGCAGGGTCTGCCCGTTTGGACCCACCCAAGTTTCGCGCGTCTGTTCCTGAGCTGCATCTGTGCTTGCTTTTGGCTCTGGTTTACGGGACAAGTAATCGATTGAAGCTTGAATAATGGCTCGCAGTTCATCCGCAGAATAATCGCGAATGTTCACCATGCCCTTTGGGTCTGTCGCTTTTTTGGGCAAATGTCCGGCATATACAAAGCCATTGCCGTTCGGATGCAGGTTTTGCACGACGATTTTCTTGTCATGGAGACTCTCTTCGAAATGAAAGTTGAAACGGCCAAGCGACACCGGTTTCTTATGTAATTGCGGAAACGATTCGATAATCGCCAGTTTTTCTTCAAAAGTAAGCATGAATTCCTCCGTGATCCTAATGTCATTTCATATTGCACGATTATATCACAAGCGTTTGTTGGATAGCCAATGGGAATAGCGCCATTCCGTCAGGGGATAATACACACGGGAGGTGAATCATGAAAGCTGTTACGTATCAAGGGTTCAAAGATGTCAAGGTAAAAGAGGTCAACGATCCTAAAATTGAAAAGCCGGACGATATCATTGTCAGGCTGACATCCACTGCAATCTGCGGCTCTGATTTGCATTTGATTCACGGCATGATACCCAACATGCCCGAGGACTTTATCATCGGTCACGAACCAATGGGGATTGTCGAGGAAGCGGGTCCGAATGTCACCAAGGTTAAAAAGGGCGACCGTGTGATTATCCCTTTTAATATCAGCTGCGGCGAATGCTTCTATTGCAAAAACCAGTTGGAAAGTCAATGCGACAATTCCAACCCTCACGGCGAAACGGGCGCATTTTTCGGCTATTCGGAAACGGCCGGCGGGTATGCAGGTGGACAAGCAGAGTTCTTGCGTGTCCCCTACGCCAATTTTGTCCCTTTTCGCATCCCGGATGACTGCGAGATTGAAGATGAGAAACTCGTGTTGATGTCCGATGCCATGGCTACAGCTTACTGGAGTGTAGACAATGCAGGCGTGAAAAAGGGAGATACGGTAATCGTTCTCGGATGCGGGCCAGTAGGTTTGCTTACCCAAAAATTTGCCTGGCTCAAAGGGGCAAAAAGAGTGATCGCCGTTGACTATATCGACTACCGTTTGCAGCATGCCAAGCGAACCAATCAAGTCGAGATTGTCAACTTTGAGGCAGAAGAAAATATCGGCAATCATTTGAAGGAAATGACCAAAGGCGGAGCGGACGTCGTCATCGACTGTGTAGGAATGGACGGGAAAATGACGCCTTTGGAAATGATAGCGACAGGTCTCAAGCTGCAAGGCGGTGCCATGGGCGCCATCGTCATCGCAACCCAGGCTGTTCGCAAAGGCGGCACCATTCAGATTACGGGTGTGTACGGGATGAGATACAATGCTTTCCCGCTCGGCGACATTTTTCAACGGAATGTGAATCTCAGAACCGGACAAGCCCCTATCATTCACTACATGCCGCATTTGTACAACTTGATTGCGGAAGGAAAAGTCGATCCCGGAGACATCGTGACACATGTTTTGCCGCTGGATCAAGCAGAACACGGCTATGAGATCTTCGACACAAAGACGGATGGCTGCATTAAAGTCGTACTAAAGCCATAAGAGGATTTCCTCTGGCTGATTATAATCGATCGATCCCTTTATTTAAAAAGGGTCTGCTGGTGTAAACCGGAAAACAAATTCCGAGATGACAAGCTTGGCCGGAACAATACTCACGATCATCCTTCCGAGGTGATGAAATCTGGAAAACGAGAAAGTCACGATAAAAATCAACGATAACGGCTCCATCCGCGTCAACGGCAATGTTGACCTGGTAGATGCGCTCGGCGGCCGGTTTGAGGCAGGCTCCACGTTTTCACTTTGCCGCTGCGGTCATTCAGAGAAAAAGCCTTTCTGTGACGGGACGCATAAAAAAATCGGATTCGAGAGCGCGCCGCGGGCGGGAGGATGACTCCTGCTAGTATGGACTGTCTGTTTCTTCGATGATTCCTTGGGCCCACACCCTCCCCCATATTTCATCGAGGGTTTGCGCTGCGGTTTGGTTGGTGGTATCCAGCCACAGACCGATCTTGGGTGTCTCTTCCCGCAAGCGCCGATCAAGCTCGTCTGCCGTCCAAAGTCCGTACCCTGTTTTTGGGCGACTCTTCTCCCTCTCCATTACGGCTTCGGGACGGGGAGCCAGAACGATTACATACAAAGGCCTGCTTTGAATCCTCGTCACCGTTTCAGCGAGGAAGGAACCGATTATGACATCTTGCAAAACGACGGTAAATCCCGCACGGTAGTATCGATCAGCGGTCGAAGCCGCTATTTCATGCCGCAAGCTGAGCTGCCGGACGGACTCTTGGGATGTCTCCGGCAGCATTTCTTCTCTTCCGTTGACGATCATCTTCCGAAACGCATCTCCCCGCAGGTGGACACTCTTTTCGAATTTCTCCGCAAGCATTTGTGCGATCGTTGATTTTCCTGCAGCCATGACTCCCGTTATGAGAAATATTCCGTTTCTGTTTTCTTTTTGCATCTTGTATCCCCCTTATCTGACCGCTGCCGTTATTCCCGATCCGAATTATTTCACGCTCGTCAGAACAAGCCGGATAAAATCGATAAGCGTCTTCTCTGGAAACAGCTAAGCAAGAATGATGACCAGACAGGTCTTCTCAATTATTCTTTTGTGCAACCCGAGTAAGAAAACGATCCATCAACACGGGTAAGGAAATCAGGATGGGAGGATCGTCCAGGCGTGGCGGATGCAGCATAACCTGCTGATGCGGGACGATGGAATGAGGCCCTACAATGATCGGCTTTTTGGAGCGAGTTCGCAGGGTTGTCTGAGGCAGCAGGAAATCCACTGCTTGCGTCCCCCACGAAACGGAAGTAGCCATCAAGTAGTAGACACCCGGCTTGACGTTGGTAAAACAAAAATGACCTAAGGAAGAAAGCAGCGTTCCATACAAGGGGAGTCCTTCTGGAATGGGCTTGGCGAATAGGCCGATCAGAATGATTCCTTCGAATGGAATCTCCGCTTCGACCGTCCCCTCAATTTTAAAATATTGTTCTGATGCAGAATGCCACGCAGGCCAATGGTTAAGCTGCTGCAAAGCGCGGAGATGATCGTCGGCTTGCAGCGTCGAATTCCGGAAATCGGATGGCGTCATCCCTACCCGTTCCGTAAATCGGGTCGTAAAGGTCCCCAAGCTCTGTTGTCCAATTTCCAATGCAATATCGCGAATGCTGAGATTCGTACGCAGCAGCAAATCTTTCGCTCTTTGCAAGCGGTGGGATGAAACATAGTACAGCGGAGAAAGCCCGACTCTTTCCTTAAAAATGCGCGAAAAATGGTACGGACTATATCCTGCATATCCCGCCAGTTTGGATAGCGGAAGTGGATCATAAATATTTTCATGAATGTATTCGATCACTCCGTCGATTTCCGGATACCGGTCCGTCACCGATGCTGCACTTCCTTCCTTTTTGCAATAAAATAAGATGTTATGTACGTGAAACAAAAAGAGACTGAAGATTATGATATCAACCAAAACAAGAACAATCGTTCGCTCTCATTCTACCATATTTTTCTTGTGCATGGAATAGCTGAATCAGGTTGAACCTATGAAAATTCAGAAAAAAATCTCGGCAGTTGGCGACTAGCACCCTGCTGCGCCGCAACCTGTGCAACTGGAGGCATATGTCCGCACGTCAAAGCAAAAAAGCCCTGAAATCAATGCTGATTCCAGGACTTCCCCCATTATCCGGGCTATTGTCGCTTACTTTCCGACGGTAATGACAACCTTTCCGCGGACGTGTCCCGTTTCGACTTCGCGATGAGCCTCTGCCGCTTGCTCCAGCGAAAAAGATTTCCAAATATGGACGGCCAGCTCCCCTCGGGAATACAATGCAACGAGCTCCTGAAGCCGGGCGACAGACCGCTGGCTGCGAATGCTGCGGACGCCGAGCTGTTCCGCCCTGTCAAAATCGACGATCGTCGCGATCCGCTCCTTGTTTTCGACCAGATCTACTGAAACGGAAAGGGCCTCACCTCCCACAGCATCGAGCGAGGCATCTATGCCGCCGGGTGCGAGGGCTTTTACCCGTTCGAGAAGTCCCTCTCCGTAAGCAACAGGAATGGCCCCCAGAGAACGAAGGTACTCGTGATTGCGAGGGCTGGCAGTTCCGATGACTGTCGCTCCCCGGGCCCGGGCCACTTGCACCGCAAAGGTACCTACACCGCCTGCAGCTGCGTGAATCAGAACGGTATCTCCTGGTCCCACCCGTAATTCCTCCATTGCAGTGTGGGCCGTTTGCCCGGAAGCCGAGATCACACCTGCTGCTTCCCAAGGCATATTTTTTGGTTTTGCCGTGATCTGTTCGACATTGACGGCCACCATCTCTGCATAGCAAGACAATAGGGACCAGCCGAGTACCTCGTCACCGACGGAGTAGCCTGTTACGTTTTCCCCGACCTGATCGATCACACCAGCGAACTCGTTGCCGAGAATCTGCGGGAAGCTGACCGGAAAAAATCCATTACCCCAACCACTCCGTATGGAACAATCGAACGGCTGGACGCCCGCGGCTTTAACCCGCACTCTCACCTGTCCGGGACCCGCCTGGGGATCAGAAAATTCCATTACTTGCAAAACTTCCGGTGGACCATACGACGAAAATGCTGCTGCTTTCATGATCTTCATCCTCTCTTTGCCTTTCTTGCTCTACGATTGTGTTGCGTTCACGGGTACACGAATTCCCGTCATCAGGCATCCGCATGAAGCTTTCCTGCCTGACTCGTTTTTCTCATCAATGTGAAGTAAATCGACACCATGGCGATGTACAGACACGCCAAGACAAAATAGATGCTGCTGTAGACAGATGCCTCGCCGGATAAAGGGGCAACGATCACGTTACCGGCGGAGCCGCTCCCCAGATCGACGATTTTGCTGTAAACACTTGCAAAAACAGCTCCAGCGATAAAGTTCAAGAGAGACATCATTCCCATGCCGACCCCAACCTGATCCTTAGGCAGCAGTTTGGAGGTCGTATTGGATAGTGCAATTAAAATGAACGTCTGGCCCACATTGCCGAAGATGAGAATGACGGCGATAAGGACCGGGGAGAACCCGGCAAAGAATGACAGCAGGACAAAGCAGATAAAGAGCAATGCCGTAGCCGTATAGAACAAAAAGGGATTTCCTTTTGAATCTGCCAGCTTCCCGCCAGTCCTTCCCAGAATGGCCGCCGAGATAGCGGCCGGCACCATGACAAAACCGACGACTCCGGGAGCGAGTTGATTCAGTTGGGACAGCATCTGCGGGCTTAGAAAAGGAAGCGCGTAGCCGATTCCGCTTGCCAGAAAAGCAAGCACGAGCATGAGCGAGTAGCTTTTGTTTGCAAACAGTCTCGGTTGGACAAAAGGCTCGGTTGAACGATGGATGTGAAGCAAAAACAAGGCAAGCAAGATGGCTCCAGCCAATGCGAGCATCCATCCTCCATTCGTAACAGCCAAAAGCACCAGAGCCACCGTTCCTGCCAGCAAACCAGCGCCGATCCAATCCAGTTTGCCTTTCCGTCCGGGCTCATCGTCCAAATACTTTCGATAAAACGGGAGCGTAATAAGGGTGAGAAGAGGGATACAGAACAGCCACCGCCAATGGACAAAGCTAGCAACGAACGCCGCTACAATTGGCGCAAGCGCCCCACCCAGCGCAAGTCCCGTAGCAGATATGCCCAGAGCGCGTCCCCTGCTCTCCGGTGGAAAATAGCGGATCGGTATGATCATGCCTGTTGCCGGAATAACCGAAGCCCCTACTGCCTGTAAAATCCGTCCAAGCAGAACCATCCAAAATGCTTGTGCGGCCAGACCGATCATCGAGCCAACTGCAAAGGCTGCCAGTCCAAAGGTGAGCAAGCTTTTCAGCCTGTATGTGTCCGCCAGTTTGCCATACGTGACGCTTCCGATCGCATAAATCAGCATGTACGAGACCGACACCCAGCTGACCTGCGCGAAGGAAAGTTGAAAATCAGATCTGATCTCAGGCAGAACGATATTGAACATAGTCGCGCTCATCACTGAGATGACGAGCGTGACAGCCAATAGTCGAATCAATTTTTCTCCCGCTTGATGTACATCAATCTTGTTTATGGGTAAACTCCCCTTTCTTTCAGATTGTTCTGATGTGCGTCACCTTTGTGTGTCCTCTACATGCACGGTTTCACCAGGTTGTTTCACTGTTGTCGTCTCGCACGATTTATTCTACAATCGATACTATAGAAATAAAAATATTTATTAATATATCTCTACATATACTGGGGGATATGAATCCGGGGTGATAGATGATATGGAACTGCTGCAGCTGCACTACTTTCGGACAGTTGCCAGACTTGAGCATATGACGAAGGCAGCCCAAGAGCTGCGCATTGCATAGCCTGCCCTCAGCAAGACGATTTCACGGCTTGAAGAGGATCTCGGCGTTCCGTTGTTCGACCGTCAAGGCAGACAAATCCGCCTCAATATGTTCGGTCAGGCATTTTTGAAAAAGGTGGAAACGGCGCTGACTGCACTGGAAGAAGGGCGCAGAGAGGTGGCCGATATGGCGGGGATGGAGCGCGGCAGCATTTATGTAGCGACTCCTACCTTGCATCGCTTGTCTGAGCCGCTAGGTGCTTTTCTGGCTCTGCACCCAAACGTGAATTTTCGGATCACACAAGCTTCTCTGGAGGAAATGTCGCGTCTTATGGAAAACGGCGATGTCGATTTTTGTTTTACTGCCGTTCCTATTGAAGGTGCGGGCATTCATCAATTGCCCGTACTGAAGGAGGAGGTGTTTTTGGCGGTGCCTCCTGGGCATCGGTTGGCTTCCAGAAAAAGCGTATCGTTGAGCGAGGTGGCCCATGATCCATTTGTCGGGTACAAGGAGAGCTATCCTTTTCGGAAAATGAATGATGAGTTCTGTCTTCAGGCAGGGTTCAAACCCAATGTCGTCTGCGAGGTTGATGAGCCATCCGCGATCAGCAGCCTTGTTCAGGCAGGACTCGGCATCGCTTTTGTGGGCGCATGCAAAACCGACAAGAAATCTCCATTGATCAAGCTGGATATTGAAAGCCCGGTTTGTCAGCGAACGTACCAGCTTGCGTGGCATGAAAAGCGCTATCTCTCCAAGGCAGCTAAGAAGTTCCGGGAGTTTGTCGTGAAATATTTTACCGATATGCAGCAAGGAGCAGCTGCACCTCCCGTTTTGCAGGAAGTTGCCGCTTCACAGGCAACAAATAAAAAGAACCCGGCGGTATAACGCATCACCGGGTTCTTCCTTTCCCTTCCAAATAGGAAAATGGTTTTTCCTTGTAAGGCTGCAGGCAGCCGCTCAATAGCCTACTTCCACAGAAGCGATGACCACATAAGCGAGATCATTTTTATCCTCCTTGTCAGCAAGGACGACACCGCTGCTCGTGAGCATGCCTCCCTCGACAACGTCAAAGGTGACTTCGCCGTATGGCAATTCTGCACGAACGGCAGCCAAATCCAGCTTGTCCATGTCAGCCGGCACAGCGAGTCTGACGTTTACTTTCATCATGTTGATGTCATGATTCGGCAATACAGATCGCAGACCCGGCATCGAGTTGTGGTGGATTGCATTTTGCACCGCTCTCACGGCTGCTTTTGTCACGTTTTGGCCGTGCAAATCAACCCCCATCCCGATCTCGATAAACATTACTTTATCCATAACAGGTTCACTCCTCTATCAAACTTCGGTCGCCATCTCTATCTTACCATCTTTTCACGGTCAGCCGCTTTACGCAGATGGATGCACCAAAGACTTTTGTTCCCACGCTCTGCTTCTCCAGCGGAAAAACATGATGATTCCGCGCATCCACTCATCTGCCGCAATCGCCAGCCAGATTCCCGCCAAGCCCAGATCGAGCGAAAATGCGAGATAATAGCCGAGCGGCAGGCTCATGCAGACCATCGACAGCAGCCCCATATAAACCGGAAATTTGGCATCCCCTGCCGCGCGCAAGGAATTGATCAGGATCAGGTTGAACGTCCTGCCGGATTCCAGCAGTATGCTAAGCAAAAGGATCTGCGTCGCCAGAGCGATTATCTCCCGATCTTCCGTAAAGAGCTCGATGATCGGCACTCGGAAAAGGATAATGACAATATTAACGGCAATGGTTAAAAACAGGCCCCAGCGCAAGCTTCGCCACACCCGCTTATACGCTTCCTCGGTCCGCCCGGCTCCGACCATGCGGCCTGTGATAATCGCCGTCCCCATCCCGATAGCCAAGCTAAACAGATAGATGAACGTAGAGATGTTCATGACATATTGCCGTGATGCCATCTCGACAGCCCCGAGGAGTGTCGCGTAATAAAGAAACACCGTCTGACACGCATTGTAGGTTACCTGCTCAAACGCGGAGGGAATGCCGATCCGCAAGATTTTTTTGATGTATTCCATGGAAAAGCTGAAGTAATCCCGGACCGCGATCTTGACTTCCATCAGACGGTATAGCAGCCAGAAAAAGATAAAGAGGGAGATGAGCCGGCTTACAACGGTTGAGATCGCTGCACCTTCCACTCCCAGCTCTGGAAAGCCGAGATGGCCAAAAATCAACAGGTAATTTCCGATGACGTGAATGACATTCATCCCCAAGGATACAAGCATCGACTCTTTTGTATAGCCATACGTCCGTATAATGCTGGCCAGCGTATTGATGACTGCTTGCAGAAAAAGCCCGCCACCGACAATCGTAATGTAGGTTTGCGCGTAATGCAAAATCTCCCCCTGCAGATTGACAGACTGGAGCAGGGATTTTCCAAACAGGATGAAACAGGTGCTGATCACAACGCCGATCATCAGGTTCAATGTGACGGCAATGGCGGAAATTCTCGCCGCATCTTCCCGTCTGTTTGAGCCGATATACTGGGCAATCACGATGGAAGCTCCGTTTCCGATAACCTCCATGATCAAGATGGCGATAAAAATATATTGATTGGCCGCTCCAACCGCCGAAACGGCATTGTCCGAGACCTCGCTCAACATGAAGGTGTCGGCACTGCCCATGAGCATGAATAAAAACAATTCCAAAAAGATGGGCCAGGTCAATACAAAGAGATTGAAGTCTTTTGGAGTCGTCTGCTTGGTTGCAGCCTTGGTTGCGATTGATTTCATGATCGTACCTTTCTAACCCTTTGTCTGAGGCGACACCGCATGATGCAGGTGTTGACCAGCGGCTTTTTGAGTTGTTCTCGCATTCTTATTAAGGACAAAATGAACTGATCTACCTAGATGAAACTGTTCTTTCTTTGCAGAGATCATCTCCTTGTCTAACAGCATTGCAAATTTTAACAGCACTAACTTTTTTGCAAAACTTATTGTAAGCCAGTCCAAGAAATTAATAAATAGTTTAGCGGCGAATAAGATGATTTGCCTGCAGATATGGAATGAAAGGGCAACAAAAAGCCGGCTTAGCTCCTGTAGAGAGCTGCCGACCGCACAGGCTATCTTTCGCATGAGGTTTTTAAGCTTCTCTTTGGATTTGCTCTTTTTAACAATCCCCCTTGGTTCATCCAGAGGATTTTTTCTCTGCCATAATCGGATTTACCGAACAAAAACAGCTGATCGACAAGTATTTACAATGTTTACCATACATGGTAAGGTTTAATTGTAAATGAGTTTGATAGGTGGTGTGGAAATGTCTTTGTTATCACTTGGAGATTTGATCAACCAGTATCGGGAGAAGGCAAATATTACTTTGAGTCAATTGGCAGAATTATCAGGCGTAAGTAAGACTGTCCTTGCTAAAATTGAGAAGGGAGAAACAAAGCAACCAGCCTTTACTACCTGGAAGAAACTCAGCGGTGTTCTAGAGCTTCCCTATCCATTTATTATTAGTTCTTTCATTGAGACTGCGGACAATCCGTAAACATTAAAGCTGCTACTAGAAGAATCCATCCAAAACCAATTGGAAACTTTAGCCCAAAAGAGCGCCCAAGCTTTATTTAATTCCCCCAAAATAGATACCTTTATTGCTCTGGATTTTGTTCTCCAGCGATCAACTACTTTAGATAATGCCAAAATGAAGTTACTGCTATTAGAGACCATCATTAATTATTCAAGGAGTCATGGAATACCTCTATACCTTGCCAAAGCATTACTAGATAGATACTTACTAGAGCGAGATGATTTTGTTCGCCTTGAAGAAACTTACCAGCGTGGAATAGAATTAACACATTATACTGAGCATCTAGATCCGCACGACTACGTTCAATTCTATTATCGTATGGGAATACATGCCTACGCACTACAGAGATACGACGAATGCATAAACTTTTGCAAAATTGCCTTTGATACAGATAATCATATGAAGGCCGAAGCTTTAACTGCGGTCATCGGCTCCTACCTGTATTTAGACGATACAACTTTGGCAGAGGTTTACCTGAAAGAATACAAAAACAGTCAATTTGCTGATTTCAAACAAGACCATATACAAGCAATGATCTATTCAAAGAAGGGTCAGTATGATAAATCAATCAGTCTATACAAAGAATTGCTCCATTCTGTAGATAAGGAACGTCGAATATCTATTGTAGTCGATCTCATAGAGGATTGCTTGCGCCTCGGAGACACAAATACAGTAAACGAAATAATTGCTTCCGAGGCTACTTTCTTCCCTTCTGTTCCCATCAAGAATCCAAGACGTATTGAAAAGATGGCAAAATATTTAAGACTTAAGGGATTTTATAATTTCTCGATTGATAAGTTTGACGAAGGAATCAATCACACATTGGTTAGTGCAACTCATTTCAAACAAATTGGTCAATACAAAGAGGCAATGAATTGTGTCGGATTTGTACTGAAGTCAATTGAGGAAAGCGAAAGAAGTATTCCATCTGAGATCATAGAAAAAATCTCAGATATATGCAATCATAGTTAATAAAACAGGAGGAGTTTTTTATGCAAAAGTTCTTAACGCTGTTGTGTTCAGTTCTGCTTTTGGGATTTTTTGCTTTATCCTCTGATATTGAGCAAACATTAATTAAGGCTCCATCTGTCATCATGTCCGTAGATCCTGAATGGTAATTTTTCATTAACATGTAAGAATGGGCTACCTCAAAATAGACACCCTATTTGAGAAGTAGCCCATTTTTTTAATAAAAACCAATCAGAACCGTTTAACGGAAGAATGTGTTAGCACCCAATACCACTCCAAATTCTTGGGCGAGTACTACCATACGCATGGTGCTTTCTGCTCAAATAGCGGGTACTGTTAGCTGCCTAATAGCTGCTCCACTTCAGCTACCAGCTCCCGAAGCTGCTCTACCCCTCTTCTCGTGCTTGCCTCCTCTACAGACAACAAGGTAATGACCTGATCGATCCTGGCCTTGTAGTCCTTTGGCTTGACAGAAAAACGGTCGATCATCATTGCAGCCTTTTTCTCATTGATGCAATATTCTTCATTCTTGGCAAATAATACTTGGTTCAAGCATGCAATCGTCCGAAAGCAGCAGCCAGCCACGTAGGTCACATCATCTTTGTCAACGTTTTTATCAGCGAACATCAGAGAGAACGATGCTTCAAACATGAAATACCCGATCATTGCCTGCTGCAACGCTTTTGGATACGGCTTGGTTTTCGCTTGCAAAGCGGCTAGTCTCTTGGCCGGATCGCATAAAATCCGGCAGATCGACAGCTCGCCCATATACATCACATTCAAATAAGCATGTGGATGCCCGGTTTGGTAATTCGCGGTGACAGAACCTGACAGGCAATCATCGATTACTTGCGAGACCCTGTTCACATCGCGAAAGATAAAGTCCACATGGTACCCTTGAACGACCAGCCATCCTCCGCCGTTTACCCACAGACCCCAAGCGCCCAGAGGTGTGATGATGTTTTCTCTGTGCTCGTCATCCAGCTTCGTGGCGATTTTTCCGATCTCGGCTGCGTCAAAACCACCGGCTTCGTCATAATAAATGCCGATGTCGATGTCGGAAGTGGGGCGATGAGTCCCTCTAGCTCTGGACCCGCCTAATACGATTCCTACTACGCCAGGTACGCCTTGCAAATGTTTCGCAACATCTTCTATGATTTTTTGTACGGTCAAAAAGCTCATCTCCATTTTTTGAATCTGATCATCTACCGTTATTTGTCCATTTTTTCACCCTCCGCTGATACGGCAACCTGGCCATGCCATACCTTTATTGTTTGATCGCATGAGGCGCTGCTATATGTGATGTGTAAATAAATAGGACAAGAAGAAATAAGCGCTGATTGCGGCTCCGCCCATGAAAAGAACTCCGCTTTTCGTCTTCTTCTGAAACAGATGAAGAAAGCCAAAGCAGAAAAGAACTCCCGTTACACTAAAATACGCGATGCCCACCCAGAACACATTCCACGGCAAAAGAGACAAATCTACCGTACCCAAAAAAACACCACCTTGTTTCTACTTTTCTCTCGCTTGAAAAACAGTTTTGTTTTATTGCTTGCAAACGGGAATGGCATTGGTTTTCCAATCACGCCTTCCACGCTTGTGGATGGTCCTCGTTCACCAGCTCTGCCGCTTTGGCGTTCGCTTCCACCTGAGATGGACTCTTGCATCCCGGAATCACCGCAGTGACGGCAGGATGCTTCAAGCACCAGGCCAAAGCCCACTGTGCCATGTCCGTACCCGCAGGCACTTCGTTTTGCTTGATCTCTTCGGCCTGCTGCAGCAAAGAGCGAACGCGCTCCTGGTCGTGATTATGGCGTACGTCATTTTCGGCAAAGACGGAACCCGGCTTGTACTTGCCGCTCAGATAGCCGCTTGCCAGCGGGACGCGAGCCAGTACACCCAGGTCATTCTCCATGCACGCGGGGAAAACCTGCTCCTCAGGGGTACGATCCAACCGATTGTAGACGACCTGTATTGTCTTGGCGGTTACCTTCGGGGCCGATCCTGTCTGATGAATGTTGTCATTCTTGGCGATGGAGAGGCCGAGATGGCGAATCTTCCCTGCTTGCACCTGTTTGTCCAGCACCGTCCATAGCTCGTCATTGTCAAAGGCTTCATCGGGACCGGAGTGGAACTGATACAGATCGATATAGTCGGTCTGCAGCGCCAGAAGTGACGCGTCCAGCTGTTTCAATACATCGTCTGCACTGTAGTTGTTCGTCCGTGTAAACTTGTCGTGGAAGTGATGGCCGAACTTGGTCGCTACCACCCAGTCTTCCCGTCGATCCTTTTTCAGGAAGCCGCCGATCAACCGCTCCGACAAGTGATCGCCGTAGCACTCCGCTGTGTCGATCAGATTGATGCCCAGTTCCTTGGCTCTGTGCAGGATTCGATCCGCTTCCTCCTGGGAGAAATCCATACCCCATTCGCCGCCGAATTGCCATGTCCCGATGCCGACTACTGACACCTTCAACTCTGTTTTTCCCAATCTGCGATATTTCACGAGAAGCCCTCCTCTATCTTTGCTAAATTGCTCTGAGCCCCGGACTGTCTCCCTGCATGCTTGCGGGAATAATCCGTGGTGATTGGCAGAAAATACGCGTAATGTCTCTTCCACAAGAGGTGGACTCCATGAAAAGCTTGTTGATCTTTCTTTTCCTGACAATCCTGTCTCTGCTATTTGCAATGGCAATGGATGTTTTGATCGGCCTGGGTGCTCCGGCATCCTTGCAAAATCTGGCAAACCTGTTCTGGATCATGTCTCCCGCTGAATATATCCTCGTCATTTTCCTATTGATCGTGATTGTCTTTCACTTTGCGCACACCTTCAAGCATGCAAAAGAAACGAAGCGATAAATCGCCTTACCTCTGCTGTTCAGTGGAAAGGCCACTTTCCCCGCGATTGCCGAGAAGTCTGCGAATAAAGGAACCAACCAACAAAAACAGCGGAATGACGGTCACGAATAACTCAAGCGTATATTTCAAATAAAAGTCCCCTTCTACAGAATGCTCGGCATGACTGCCGGCGATATTCATGGAGGAGAACAGGATGATTACCCCGATCGGGAGGATCAGGCTGCGAAGCTTATCCACCTTGAACAGATCGGCAGCACCGATGACCGCCGAATAATAAAAGATGGAGATTTTAAAGAAATTGACGATGATCAGGGTAAAGACGACAAGCGCGTCCAGTCTTTGCAGGAAATTGGCAATATCCACCTTGCTGAGAGTGATCAGCAAGGGAAAGGTTGAACGCTGGACGAGGTCAGCGCCAAGAACGGAAATCTCCAGAGCGGTTATCAGGCTTAAAATGATCCCGCTTACAATCAACCCCGTCATCCCCGCCCGTCTGGCACGCCCCGGCTTTGCCAGATAGGGAAGAATCATGGCAAAGCAGATGATCTGTCCGAACGGAAAGGTGTAGGTTTGCGACACGACAGCCTGAAAGATGGGTTCCCATCCGTTCTCCAGAACTGGCTGAAGAAGCGTAAACTGGACGATCCCCGAAAATATCACCAGCAGGATGCCGACACAGACCAATATCATCACAATGCCGAAAAACACTTCCCCGGTTCTGGCCAATACCTCAAACCCTTTGTGCAGCACGTACGTAATGGCAGCAAGCATAAGAAAATGCAGCAGGAACAAAGGGGTCTCATCATACACAGAGTTAAACAGCAAATCGCCGATGTCACGTGTAATTCGAGCCGACCCATAAATGAAAAAGGCGACGTACAACAAGGAAATGGGCCACCCAAGGACATTTCCGAGGATTTTTCGTATGTAGCCTGTCAAAGGAATGGCAGGATATTGCCGATACAAATACAAGTATACCTGAAAAATAAGCAAACCGGCTATCAGCCCTGCCAAAATGGCGAGCCATGCATCTTGTCCCGCATCGGCTCCCAAGGGGATAACCAGTGAACTGCCTAATTCAAATAATACAATCAAGCAAAACAATTGTCTTGGACTGATTCTGATTTTTTCCATGTGGGATGCCCACCCCCGCTTCATTCATTCCTGACTTTCTTGTCTCGCTTTAGTAAATATGGTTCAGTGATCATCCCTGGCTGGCGGATAAACGCTTTCACCTTCACCTCCACTGGCAGTTGGGAAAAGCGGTCTGGCCAGTCCAGCTTTAAATGCCCCCATGCCTTCGGGTCTGCCCGGCGGATTACTTCTCCAAATCCAAAAATATCTGTTTTGTACTGTTGGGCTGCTTTCACGGCCGACATGATCTGAAGCATCGTTTTATCTTCCAGCTTGTTTGCCAGTTCGTAAATGACCGCTGGACTGGACAAATGAATGGCGCATTTGACATCTGCAATGCTGGCTTCTTCCGTTATCGTTACGGTGATTTGCGGCTTTCCTTGAACCACCTTTCCTTGGATATCCGTCTTGGAACGGGTAATCTCGATTCCGACTTGATCCTTTTTTCCATCGCAATCGACCATCAAAACGGAGCTTTTTAAACTGCCGTGAAGCCAATTCACACCGCGTGCTTGCTCTCCTTCCAGCCAACCCACCAGCTTCCCGGTTCTAAATGCCCCGATCCCGCCGATCTTCTCGATAACATCCGGCTTGGTCAATTGGATATTTTCCACACGCTGGCCGGCTCGCGGATTTCCAAGGAGCTCGACCGCGCTTATCATCGGTTCTCTCCCTGGGTTTCCAATAGCCCGGATTACATCATCGAACTCGATTTTGATGCTTTCTCCCCACAGCTCTTCGGAAAATTCCAATGCGCCTACCCCTGCTGTTGCTGGAATCTTTTCCATCGGTGTGACGATTGCCAGGACTTCTTGGGCAGTTCTGCCCTTGGCAATAACCAAGCGGGCCGTCAAACGGATTTCATTGGACCGCTCAAAAGAGTCTAACACCCCGTTGATGCCTTGGCGGGCTAGCTGTTCGCCAATCATGATGTAGCGAACATGGGAGAAAAAAAGCCGTCGCGGTGCTTTTTGCGAGGCTTTTCGAGCGGCCTCAAAAAGGGTTTCCCCCGTTTCCGTATAAACGGTGACTGGCCCCATGTTTTCGTCCCCTTGCCCAACCGTTCCCGAAATCACGGCGGAAGGGTTGACCACTTGAAAAGAAAAGACGTGCTCATTCTGATTCTTTCCCTTGTCCAATCCAATCGCGGTAACGATGGCCAGCGTACCAAGCTCCCGATTATTCCAGCAGCCTGTCAAAAGCAGAAGGGCCATGCACAAGATCATCAGCAGGCTTCTACTCCTCATGGCGCTCCCCCTCCGGCCTGTTATTCTGCTTTTTCAACATCGAGTGTCCGCTTGGCTCCATCTTTTTGATGTTCTTTTTGTTTATCGCTTTCGTGCGGGTGGCAAGCATCCAGAGGGGCAGCCGGACGAGCGCATCCTTTTGGTCATCCATCTGAAACGGGGCATAGGGGCTCAAATACGGAATGCCAAACGAGCGCAGACTGCTCAAATGCGCAACGAGAACAATCATAGCCAGTGTCAATGTGTAAAAGCCAAAAGTCGCCGCCAGGATCATCAGAACAAAACGGATGAGCCGTGCCGACACAGCAAGATTGTACGCAGGCGTGGAAAAGCTGGCGATTCCCGTAATGGAGACGACAATGACCATCGCGGGCGAGACAATCCCTGCCTGTACCGCTGCCTGCCCCAGGACGAGGGCGCCAACGATGGACACCGCCTGGCCCACCGCCCGCGGCATGCGGATGCCGGCCTCTCGCAATATCTCAAAGCTCAGCTCCATCAGCAGCGCTTCGACCAGCGCCGGAAACGGCACACCTTCGCGGGTAGCGGCCAGGCTGAACAGCAGTGGAGTCGGAATCATCTCCTGGTGGAAGGTGATAGCGGCGATATAGATGGACGGCGCCAGCAGGGATATCAAGAAGCTTGCATAGCGGAGCAAGCGGATAAAGCTGCTGATGTCATAGCGTTGGGCGTAGTCGTCCGATGCAACGAAAAACTGGGTGAACAATGCGGGTACCAACAATACAAACGGGGTCCCGTCTACGATGATGGCCACCCTCCCATCCAGAAGGTAGCGCGATACCAGATCGGGACGTTCGGTATTGTACACAGTGGGAAACGGCGTCATCGTCTGATCCTCGATGAGCTGCTCAATATTCCCCGCCTGCAGAATCCCGTCCACTTTTATGCCGGTCAGCCGCTGTCGTACTTCTTCTACAATTTGGTCACTTACAATCCCGTTCATGTACATAATAGCCACATCGGTATGGGTGATTTCTCCGATCCGATACATCTCCAACCAGAGATTCGGGCTTTTTATCCGTCTGCGTATGAGTGAAATATTCGTCGATATGGATTCATTAAAACTATCCTTCGGTCCCCGGATCGACAGTTCGGTCGTAGGCTTTTCGATGCCTCTCCATTCTCCGCCAGACGTGTTGCAGCCGATAGCCACCGGGAAGTGATCAATAAAAATAATTGTGTTCCCGTCCATAACGGTGTTCATGACTTCATTCCAATTTTCAACCGTGTCGACTTCTCCGACCGGCAAGGCGTGATTTCGGAGAAAATGAAAGACCTGCTCTCCGGATGCTTCGGAGAGGCGCCCCCTATCTTTGGAGAGCATCAGCGGCTGGATGACAAATTCGTTTAGCTGGGGCTGATCTACCAGACCCTCGTTATAAATGGCCGCAACCCGAATTTGCGGATTGCTCCCCAATTCAAACTGACGCACTTTCAAATCAGGGCTGTTTCCTGTTTCTTCCCGAAACCTTTTGATGTTGATGTCAAGGTCTGTGTCTAACGGGCGGTGACCGTCATCTATGGCGGAACCTTGATGGTTCTCGTCTCTGTTTCGGTTGCTGCTAGTCCTTGTCTTTTGAGTAAACTTCCTGATGAACTTCATCTTCAACACCTATATCCCCATCGTAGTATGTAAATTATTTGCAATCTATCAGGGGGATATGCACTTGAAAGACTCGCCCGACTTCCTGCAAAACAAGAAACAAGACGAAGCAGCTTCAGCTTCGTCTTGTTTCGGTTCGGCTTCGTCTTTTCTTGCCTTTGTTATCTCAGTTGATCTGCTATGGACAGCAAATCCGCTTTGGTAACATTCTTGGATGTTGAAGTAATGGTGTAGAGTACAGCGGCCCCGTCTTTTTGCTGAGTCCAGTTGAGTGCATGGGCCTCTTTTGATTCAATGAGGAAATTATTTGCAATTTTTGTGCCGCAGAAAAAGTGATTCCGAATCTGGGCTCGGCTCAGGCAGCTCCATGAGCTTGCCTCGTTCATACAATCGAAATTTGCGCCATAGCTTCCGGTTCCAGTTGCGTACCTGTCGGATAACAACACCGGTTATCCAGGATCGGAACGGTTTATCAAAGTCGTACCGGTACAGCGATTTAAACACTTCTACGTAGACCTCACTGACGACATCAGCTGCATCCTGCTTGTTGTTGACAAGCAGCGAAACGGTCCCGTACACATAGTCCTTGCTGTGTGCGTAGATTTTGCGAAAAGCGTCCTTGTTGCCGCTTCTCGTACTGCGGATACACTCATGCAATTCTGTTTCTGTCATAGGCGGCCGGCCCCCTAGTGCTTATTTCACTACATATTGGTTCCGACATCCGAAAAGGTTCGGTTATCAGTTCAAAGCAAATATAAACAAGACTCGAAAGAGGTATGTATCATCTATAAGAATTTACACTGCCTGGCACAATCACGAAAATACTGCGGCTAAAAAATGCACATCGATCTCTTTACTTCAAAGTTGGGTCGTTGCTATAGTGATTACGATGCTAAGCAAAAGGAGTTTTGGCATGCTACCTACATTGTTATCGTGGCTGGGCGGGGCGCTCGCTGTGCTCTTCGTCATCCTGCTGGCTTATATCGGGTACCGCTATTGGTACCACATGGGCCGGCTTCCGAAACCCCCATCCCGGTCTATCCGGAATAAACCGATGCCCGCAACCTGGAAAGATGAAGAGGTTACGTTTACCTGGGTGGGACACTCAACCATTCTAATCAATCTTTTTGGCACAAAAATTCTGACTGATCCCGTGCTTGGGGAAAAATTGGGGCTTCGCATCGCGGGGATTCACTTTGGGCCGAAGCGTTATACGCCACCCGCTCTGAGCTCTGCGGAAATCGGAGATGTGGACATTATTTTGATCTCTCACGCTCACATGGATCACGTCGATCTGCCCAGCTTGCGGGAGCTGGCTCGTCCATCCATCCATGTCATCACTGCAAAAAACACCAGCAGACTGATTGCCCGCATGCCTTTTGGTTCGTATGAAGAAATTGCTCCGCATGAAACCGTACGTACTGCCAGCGGAGTGAAGATTACGGCTATCCCTGTCCGGCACTGGGGCAACCGCTTTCCATGGAATAAAGATTATGGCTATAACGGCTACATCATTGAAAAAAACGGGGTACGCATCCTCTATCCGGGAGACACGGCCTACACATCATTTGAGGAACTTCCTCGTGCTTTTGGAAGCATTGACATTGCCTTTATGCCGATAGGTGCCTATAAGCCCGATGCATATCAAGCTGCCCACTGTACTCCGGAGCAAGCTTGGGAGATGTTTAAACAGAGCGGAGCCAAATGGCTCGTTCCCATCCATTGGAATACGTTCGTTCTCTCCCAGGAGCCTGTTGAGGAACCTATTCAACGGCTGCTTGCGGCAGCTAGCGATGAAAAAGACCGCATCGTCATTGAGGAACAAGGCGAAACATTTGTCCTTCCAGTCTCTTAAGCTGGAAGGGCTTTTTCTTTTTCCCCTCTATCTTCTTGACTGGAAGTTGATTCCTTTGTTACATTACTCGTAAGTAACATTACTTTTGAGTATCTTTTTGTGGAGGAGGATTGGCTATTGTGGTTCGTGAAAAGGGGTGGAAAGGGAAGGAAAGTCGGAAGCGGCTGCTGGAAGCTGCTGCGGAAGAATTTGCATTGCGGGGATTCCACGAGACAAAAATC
The DNA here is from genome assembly GCF_037964015.1 of Brevibacillus sp. FSL K6-6036. Lineage (NCBI taxonomy): Bacteria > Bacillati > Bacillota > Bacilli > Caryophanales > Paenibacillaceae > Brevibacillus > Brevibacillus sp. FSL K6-6036. The sequence goes on along the minus strand of NZ_CP150173.1, from coordinate 2,543,605 downwards.
AGTACGATCGTAAAGCAGGCGGGATTGACCCAGCCATCTTTTTACCTCTACTTCGCCAGTAAAGAAGCCATTTTCGATGAAATCATCCATGACTTTCGGTCTGGTCTGGGCGAGCTTACGGCGTCCATCCGTCTGGAACCAGGGATCGAGCCGGAGCATTTGCTGCAGCGGATCGTACAGGCGCTGGAAATGGTTTTCAGCTTCCTCGTCCGCAATCCGCATATGACTCGAATCGGGCTCTTCCTTGCTCCGCAAGCGGAACAGATCAAAGAAGATCTGACTTCTCTCCTGCTTGAAAACTTGCGTGCCGAGCAGGAAGCGGGTTACTTTCGGGCCGATGTGGAGATGGCGACGGTCGCGGAATGTCTGCTCGGGATGATTGAGCGATTGACGGTTACACACCTGTTGCCGGGTAAACAAACGCCAGCACGATTGGCGAAGCAGGTCGTCGATGTTCTCATGTACGGCATGCTGCCCCGGGAGTCAAAGGCCAAAGAATAACATAATGGAGGAATAACCGGTGGGACTGATTATCATGCAAGCCGTATTGTCGCTGTTTCTTTTGTCAGGGGGTATCATCAAGCTCGCACGCGTTCCGTTTCAAGTCGAGCATTGGAGCCATTATCACTATCCTCTCTGGTTCATGTCCGTTGTCGGCATTCTTGAGATCGTGGGAGCGCTGGCGCTGATTGGCGGAATATGGAACCGGTATTTGGCCATTGGCTCCGGGGTACTCTTTGTCGTTCTTATGGCGGGGGCGATCCACGCCCATCTGTTTCGAGCAGAGCAGCCGATTGTCACCATCCTGCCGGCGGCAATCTGCCTGATTCTATCTGTCATCGTTATCAGCTCAAGGCTCTGAGGATTCACCACAAGACAGCAGCTATAATAACCGTAGACCATTTACGCTTCCCTTGCTTTCATGAGGCAGTCGTACAACGTAAAAAAGATTCAGGATCGACTCAAAAAATGAGCCCGATCCTGAATCTTTTTGATTTCCCCTATATTCTGTTCCCTGCTGAACGGAAGGCTACCCGTTATCGCTTGTTTACAACGATCAGATAAACATGGCCGTCCGCATTCGTCCACAAGTCGACTTTATCGGAAGACTTCACTTCGTCCTCATCCATATCAGAACCGTCGTAGTATTTCACTTTTGCGTCCTTCGACAGCTTGATGCTCGTGGAGACGTTGTTGAAGAAGACGTATTTATCTCCGTTTACACGGGCTTCAATTCCAATGAACTTTTCTTCTTCCTTGGTCAGAGTGCCTTGTACAACGGCTTTCGTCACTTCGCCTTCACGGTTCATTGTCAGTGTAACCAACTCAAATTGGTCGACATCATCTACCGTATCCGCGTTCAGGACCTTGTATGTCTTGCCGTTTACTTCGATCTCGGCCGATTTGGTCGAGCCGTTTTCATTCACCACTTCTACAGAATCGACTACGCCGCTGAGTGTTTTGGCAGCACCAGTCACCGCTTTTACCTTGCCGTCGTTGTTCAGTACGAGTGTATACTCTTTGTCGTTGGTGTCTGCATTGTCATCAATCGATACTCCGGAAAGAAGCTCATAATCCTTGCCGTTCACCGTAATGGTTTTACCCGATTTCTCGGTTACATAGCCCACTACCGTCTGCTTCTCAGCAGTCAGCTCGACGATATCATTGGTTCCCAGATTGTATTTCCAACTGACGATCCGGTAATCATTCAACTGGTCGGCCTTGATTGTTGTTGCGGAGACCGAGTTTCCGTCGATAGTCAGCTTCGCGTTTGCCAAGATGTCGTAGGTTTTGCCGTCAACCTTGATCGTCGCCAGTTTCGTCTGACCTTCATATGCTGTCGTATCGTCTACCAGCTTGCCTTCCGAGACGCCTACGCCCTGCTCCACTTTGATCAAATTTCCGTCCTGGTCAAAGGTGAGAACGGCAACGCTGTTGTTTTTCAGATCATCCAATTCCGATACCTTGTCCTCGTCGACATAGAGCTTCGTATCTTGAAGAACTTCGTATTCATACCCGTCAAAGCTGATCACGTTGTCATCCGCATCGACCTTGATCGTTTGTGTCGTGCTCAGCTTCGTGTAGGTGACAGCAGACGCTTTTCCGTCAACATCCAGTGTCAGCTCAACGAGGTCCCCTTTGGCAATGTCAGCGAACGATCCCGTTGCTTCCTTGGCCAGCGGATGAGTTTTCCCCTTGATGACAGCATTTGCGGTCAATTCATACGTTTGATCGCCGACTTGAATCTCTTTCTTCGCTTTTGTGCCGCTAACGGTCGAGGTCTTTTTCACGAGACCGCTCGTTGCGTTATCCGAAATGGTAATGGAGGCTACCTTTCCGTCCTCATCCATAACGGCCACGAATTTCTTGCCGATGTGAGAGCGGGAAACCGTTACGCCGCTTTCTACTTCCAGGATGATCTCTTTCCCGTTTACGATCGCCTTGAATTGTTTTTCGTCCCCAACCGCGCTGGAGAAGTTCAGGCCTGTTTTCACGATGCCTTCGACGATATTGGTGTCAGCAGTCACTACGTTCAGGAAAGCGATTTTTCCGTTTTTCACGATGTACTCGACTTTGGCTCCTGCCACGATGCTGCCGAATACTTGCGCATTGTCAGCGATCGTCACTTCTGTTTTTTGTCCGGTCAGCTTCAGTTTTTTTGTAGATTTGTCGTAGGAATCGACAGTTCCTTTTACGACAGGAAGCTTCTGGACCGTGCCTTTTGCATTTCCGTTCTTGTCGTAATAAGCGCCATTGGCGTAAACAGGCGTCTCCATGAAGAAGTCGGTGAACTTGGCTACGACATCACGTCTTGCTGCTGCAGTCGGTTCGTCCTTTGAATCGTAAATGCCCGCCTTGTTGGCTTCGAGCAGATAGGGATAGTACCATTGTCCGGTAGTCGAAGCCGGTACGCTGATTTTCAAGCCTTGTACATAAACGGTCAAAGCTTCTGCGACTTTCACGGTATTGTTCGGTTTAAATGTGCCGTCCGGGTACCCTTTGATAATTCCCTGCGAAACGGCAAGATTTATGTAGCCTGTTGCCCAGTGATCCGCCGGCAGGTCTTTAAACGCTGTTTTTCCTTGCATCAGCTTGGCTTGCTCGTCGGTGTATCCCATTGCCAACACGGCAATTTTGGCAAACTCTGCACGAGTAACCTCTTTTTCGGGCTTGAATGTGCCATCCGTATAGCCTTTCAGGACTCCGGCATAATTCAGCTTCAGGATCGCTCCTTTATAAGCATTCGATGCAATATCGGACAATGGAAGAGCAGTTGCGGCCAAACCGGTATTCGACACCGCCAAAAGCCCGGCCATAACAGCGCCTGCCAGTCCTTTTTTTACTGTTTTTGTCGATAAAACTTTGAAATGATGCAAAATAACTCCCCCATTACTCATTTTGATTTTTGATTTTTTTCGGGATGCATGATGTTTGCGGTCACGAATCGTCCTGTTTTTTTTCTGTCACTTTCGTAAATTTTGGTCATATACGATTCTGTCAGAAATAGTCTATACGCTTCATGAGCAGGTGAATACTTGACGATGGATTGTCGAGAAAAGTTGCAAGGGAATGGATGGTAAAGAAAAAGTGCGCTGTTCAAGGCTAACTGACAATATACGACAACAAACTATACAATTTCTCAACAAGGAAAAAGCACGGCAACCACTTGCTTCCCGCTCACCTGGATGCCCTTTTCCTGTCTCCCGCAATGACCCAACTCTTTGACAAGCTGCTCGATCAATTCTTTTGCCTGCTGTGTCTCTTTTTTCTCCAAACGAACGCATAGCTGTACGGCATCTCCGGAGTGCAGGATTCGCTCCGCCTGCCTTTTTTTCGTATCGTAATCGTGCTGTTCAATATATGCACTAAGACGAATTTCCTTTGTTTTATGGCCTTGCGCCGCTTTGCGCTCCTTTTTCTTTTCCTGGACGCGCTGTTGTTGATACTCATCCCGACTGACAAGCTTGCATGGCGGCGGACTTGTAGCCAGTGACAGACAAATCAGATCGACATTCAGCTCCTTGGCCATACGCAATGCTTCTTTGGTAGAAACGATGCCCAGATTTTCTCCCTGAAGTCCGGTCAGCTCCACTTCGGAGGCTTTGATTTTTTCATTCATCAGCATATCGCTGCACCGTCCTCTTTCGATTTCGTTCCTTCCCATTTTCTTATACTTTCCTAAATAGTCAAGGCACGCAGCATGGTTTCGATGATGCCTCATACGGTTTGTGAAACGATCCGTTTTTGTTTCTGCGGCCGTTTTCGGTATAATGGAGGGATGACACTTGGCACGGAGGCATCGACTACATGTTGCAAAGAGAGTTAACGCGGGAACAAGTCAAGCAACTGGGCGAACAAATCCTCGTTAACATGGAGGAACACATCGTGGAGCAAGGATATCAGTACTTTACCGATGGCATGGTGTTTAACGTTCAGGCGGAAGATGGCGCACATCTCCGCAGCGATGTGCAGGGATCTGCGGTTTACCATGTGGAAATTGACCTGAATGCCTTTGCAAACAGCACCTGTACCTGTTCGTATGCCCGCTATTGCAAGCACATCGCCGCTACCTTTTTTCAAGCATACAGTGTGTTTGATAATCCCCGAGCCTTTATGAACGTACTGCACAAGCCGCGGAGCACTGTGTTTTCTCCCGCCATGCTTGTTCCTGCCTATAAAAAAATCGTAAAATCCGGGGCAAATCCGACTCCCTCCGCTTCGCTAGGCGCTTCCCTGCGCCCAGAAAGCAAGGTAAGCGATTGGTGGAGCTTCCTGGAGAAATGGACACGGAATCTCCCGCTGGCCATGGAAACAGCGCGCCCGTCTTCGGAGTTGTTTTCCAGCTATGAAAACGTCCTGGGAGTTACAAGCTCCTGGCCGGAAGAGCTGGCACAGCTATTTTCTGTTCACGCCAACCTGTTTCATTTGCTGAAGCTGCAAACGTTCGTAAAAGACGTGCGCTCCTCCTACTGGGCTTCCGACTTGACGCAAACGGCTGACAGGCTTGTCGAGCAGCTGGAGGCTGCCCTCTTTTATCTGGATCCAGAGAGCTTGCGGAAGCATTTCTCCTCCCACCTGGAAGAGACACACGAGAAAAGCAAGGAATGGAAGCATTGCGATTCTGCCACGATTTACTGGATACAAGCATATCGCCTCCTGTGGTGGTACCTATTGAACACCCCTGCTTGGATACAAGAGGAAATGGATGAGCTGGACCGCCTGATCAAGAACCCCGTCCTGACCGACGCCGAGCGTGAAAGGTTTTCGATCCTGCAAGCGCATTTTTTGGTTATGAAAGGGGAAGACGAAGCAGCTCTCCGGATATGGAATGGATCGCAGTCGCTTGCTTTGTCCTTCTATCTGCCTTACATGAAAGCTTTTGCGCGGCATGAAGAATGGGAACGCTTCTTGTACTGGGTCGATAGGCTGGAAACCTTGATCGGGACAGCGGATGGACCCGAATACCGCCTGGTTGCTGCCGTCTGGCGGGAAGCGATGGAACGGCTGGGCAGATCGGCCGACTCCGGCGCGATGCTGAAGCGTTTTTTGCCGGCAAGCCTGACCGACTACTGCGCCTACTTGTTTGAAAACCGGCAGTACAAGCAATATCTGGATGTACTCATGACGTACCAAAGCGCTCTGGAACAGATGAATCAGCAGCAAGCCAAGATCATTGAGGACCAAAAGCCCCTTCTTCTCCTGCCGCTGTTGATCCGTGAGATCAATCAACAGATCGGGTCGCGAAATCGCTCGGGTTATCGGGAAGCGGCGAAACTGCTGAAAAAAGTTCGGGCCAGTTATCAGAAAGCCGATCAGCTTGACGTTTGGGAGCGTTTCATACAAGGGCTGGCAACCAAGTATAGCCGTTTGCGGGCATTTCAAGAGGAGCTAAAGAGAGGGAATCTGATTTCATGAATGTTACTTTGCATATGTTTCTCACCGGAGGACTCTTGCCGGACGGTCGTTTTTTCCTCAAGGCTGAGGACTGCATGGGCAATCCCGTGCATCCGGAGCGGGCGGCAGCCTGTCTGTTCGCCTGGGATGAACACTCTTTTTATGGAACGTTTATCGAAAAAACAGATCAGGTCATCCTGCTGGAGCCGCTGGAGGCTCTCCGGTTTCTCGTGTCACCGGGGTGGCTTGAGCACGTTACCTTTACGCTGAGTGAAGACTTGGCCGGTTACCGGACAGCCGCCGGGACGATCATGGATGCCCTTGCAGCCGGCAACTTCCTACCGAGCTTTTCCGATTGGCAGAATGGCCGCTATGGCTGGAAGCTGGCTGATCCGCGTGAACCGCTGCCAGCCTCAGGAGAACGCTTGCTTTCTCTCGTTATAAACGATCTTCTCTCCCAGAGGGGCGGGGTACGGCATGCCTGGAACGGACTGCTGAGACAGTTTCCTGCGCTCGATGTGCTGGGAGAAGACATGTCGCCCCATCTGGGGGAATCGGAATGGCTGCAAACGATTGGACTTGTCCCCGACAATACTCCTTTCCGCACCTGCTTGCAGCTGCTCGAACCGAAGGGTGACGAGGCTGACTGGTCTCTCAAGCTTCTTTTGCAGGATCGGGATTTGCCCGACCGTGTCTTCGAGCTATTGTCGGAAGACCTGGAGGGCCAACTCGCGGTATTCCCGTTGACGCTCGGAAACCAAGACGAGACCGCCCCGACTGGTAACGCCATCATGACGACCGACATGCCGGACGATTGGCGAGAGTATCGCCACCGTCTGAGTCGCGACATCGAGAAGTGCAAGGAAATTCTCCCATGGATGGACAAAGGAGCAAATGACACCCCTCTTTCTGCCCGATTGTCCAATGAGCAGGCCTGGACGTTTCTGACAGAACACAGTTTGCATCTGGTGCAAGCAGGAATCCACGTCTTCCTGCCCGTTTGGTGGGAGCAGGTCAAGCGGACCAAACCTCGGGTGAAAATAAAAGTGTCGGCGCATTCTTCGGGAAGAAGCCCGTCCTTTTTTGGCATCAATCAAGTCATGGATTTTGAATGGAAGCTTGCGCTCGGTCCGCTCGAGCTGAGCGAAGCGGAATTTCGCCGATTGCTGGACCAGAAACAGCGTTTGCTGAAGGTCCAGGGACAGTGGGTGCAATTGACTCCCGCGCTGTTTGCGCAAATGCAGGAGACATTGAAGGGAACGACAGGAAAGAATGGGCTCACGCTGCGCGAGGTCATGAAGCTCTATCTGGCCGGCACAGAGGAGCCATCCGACCCGTCATGGGAGGAATGGGACCGGCCATCTGCCCTTCCCGTCGAGGTTGAGCTGAACCGGCATCTCTTTCAGTTCATGGCGAAGCTCCAGGATACAAAGCGCATACCGCTGATCGAGCAGCCAGCCGGTTTTCAGGGAGAGCTGCGCAACTATCAACGGGAGGGCAGTTCGTGGCTGCTCTTTTTGCGGCAGTTTGGGCTGGGAGCCTGTCTCGCGGACGATATGGGTCTGGGGAAGACAATCCAGTTCATTACCTATCTGCTCTTCCTGAAGGAAACCGAATCACGGCAAAGCCCTTCCCTGCTGATCTGCCCGACCTCAGTGATCGGCAACTGGCAGAAAGAGCTCCAAAGGTTCGCCCCGTCTCTTTCTGTTTATGTGCACTACGGTACGGCTCGGCATAAAAATGAGGCATTTGTCCAGGCGGCACAGGAAGCTGACCTGGTGATCACCTCCTATTCCCTTTCCCATCTGGATGAACAGGAGCTCGCTTCTCTTGGCTGGAGCACCATTTGTCTGGACGAAGCGCAGCACATCAAGAACGCCCAGACCAAACAGGCGACATCCATCCGCAGCTTGCGTGCCGGACATCGCATCGCTTTGACCGGTACACCGATCGAAAACCGTTTGACGGAGCTTTGGTCGATTTTCGATTTTTTGAATCCAGGCTACCTGGGTAGTTTGCGCGATTTTTCGCAGCGTTTTGTCCATCCTATCGAGCGTGATCAAGATCAGACATTGGTTCAGCAGGTACAGCGGCTCATCCAGCCGTTTTTGCTGCGGCGCGTAAAAACGGACCCGCATATCCAACTGGACCTGCCTGCATTAAATGAAGGAAAAGAGTACGTCACACTGACCGCTGAGCAAGGCGCGCTGTACGAGACAACGATCCAGTCGATGTTTGACCGGCTCGACCAGGCTTCGCCGATGCAGCGGCGCGGGCTGATTCTGACGACGCTTACCCGGTTAAAGCAGCTTTGCGATCACCCCGGACTGATCGACAATGGACTCGGCGCGCCGGATGAGAAGACGCGCTCTCCGAAAATCGAGCGCTTGCTTGAGCTGATCAGCGACATTCGGCAGAAAGGCGAACGCAGCCTCATCTTTACCCAGTACATCGAGATGGGCAAGCTGCTGCAGCGCGTCCTCGAAAGAGAAGGCTATGGCCCCGTCCTGTTTTTAAACGGCTCTACCCCAAAGGAACAGCGGGACTGGATGATCTCTCGCTTTCAAGATACCGCCTTGCCTGACTCGGAGCGTGCTTCGATCTTCCTCCTTTCCCTGCGGGCAGGCGGAACCGGCCTGAACTTGACGGAAGCCAACCACGTCTTTCACATCGACCGTTGGTGGAATCCCGCCGTCGAAAAACAGGCGACGGACCGGGCGTACCGGATCGGTCAGCAGCGCAATGTGCAGGTCTATAAATTTATCTCTCTCGGGACGATCGAGGAGAAGATCGACGAAATGATGGAAAGAAAGCTGAGCCTCAGCGAGCAGATTGTCGGCAACGGCGAAAACTGGATAACCGAGCTGTCCACGCAGGAGCTTCGGGAGCTGTTTCTGCTCCGCAGCGAGTGGCTTGATCTGAAAGGATAGGTGACCCATGGTCAATGCATCTGGAAAACAGCTCTCGACTGAGATCGAGCCGGGTATTTCGCTTTCTGCGAATACGGGCGGATCGCCTTCAGTCGGCAAGGACCAAAATGGCATGCTTCAGTCTGGTCAAGAGCAGGAGCGGGCAGAGGTTCCTGTCGACCGTTCCGGACACAAACGTGAACAGGCAGAGCTTCCGGAAGCATGGCTCCGGTTTTTCGAGGAAGTCAGAAAGAGAGTTGCGGAGAAGTGATAGTACACACCCACCCTCGCCCGCCCCAAACTGGATAAGGCTTTCCGTCAAGCTTGTTTCTCCGGCTGAACCTAATACAAGGAGGACATAGTACCAGCAAAGCTGCCGCCATCTGAAAAGCAGATGGTATCGTAGCGGCATTTGGGAGCCCGACAACAGATACTGCCGGCATACGTGCAAAAACAGATCACTTGATGGAACATAGATGCCATTACGTGATCTGTTTTATTATGTTGGGCTATTTTACTTTTGTTCTCCGTTAGTTGAGCGACATTAGATTACCCTGTTTATCCTATTCCCGCCAAAAGGTTGAACAGCCTGCCTTATCCAAGATATTAATAAATGTGCCGTGATCGGTAAACATAGGCTGATTCCACTTCATTGCTGGCGTTAAATTTGGAAATGTTGCAGCTACCCAAGCCAAAACCGCTTCTGTTCGGGCCCGATGTTGCGGGTTGTCTATGCGGGCTAAAAAATCCTGAAAAACTTCCATGTTGTTCCTCCAAAAAATAATGTATTCATGCAGGGATATTACTCAAACCCACGTTAAACCAGCTACTTGTCGCCAGCGACAGCGGAACCTGGCTTTTTTCATTCCGGTTCTCGGCCAAAGACAATGTCTGACGGCTGTTGAATCCGGTGCTGCTCCGGAATATTGATGGGCCCCGCCGCGGGAGAGAGTCGCTTCCAAAAATAGAGCGGATTTGCCTCGTACAAGCTGTGCATGAACAACAGCTCCGTCTCTTTTGTAATGACAGCGAGCGGTACCTGGTACGTCTCCAAGCGCTCGTACTCACAGGAATCATGCAAACGATCCGGCCTTTGCCTGATGACAAATGACAGGCTCGTCAGCTTTTGCCTGACGGTAAAAAATACGCACTTCCAAAAACCGAAAGGAATTTTGATCTGACATCCCGGCTCGCCGTGGACGCCGCAGTACTCTTCATCTTCCTCCTTGCAAATCGGTCCTGTGAAGACAAGCATTTTCTTTTCGTTTTCCAAACCGTCCAGCACCCAATCCTCCAGGCAATTCCATATTCCGGTATTGAAGTGGTGGTACTGCAGGGCGATATTGGCATAGCAAAATGAATCGTAATTGGCTTTTTCCGCCTCGCGCCGATCCCCCCAGCACACGTCTTTTCTTCGGGTCAGATGCCCTTTGTCAAAATCATTTTGGGCGTAATATTCGTGGCCCGCCTGATTCTCCTCGCCGATCCGCGGATCAAAGTGCCAAGACTTGTTATCCCTCGGAATCTGCACCATCCTGCTTTCATCCACGCAGGCTGCTGAATAAATGGCGCATTTGCGTCTCTGATTCATAACAATCGAAAAATGCGTAAAATCATACACTTTTCCATTATGCAGTGCATCCTGTGCCGTTTTGCCGATTAACAACGGCAAGGGAACCTCGTGTTTTTCTCCCAGAAAAAAAGGATCGTAGCCGGTACTCATTTCGTCCTCTCCTCCTTCTGATCACGAGAATGGTAAACCGCGGGCGGCCTTGTTCTGATTATACCTTCGTTTCCTTGTGATTTTTGTCGGTTTGTGGAACCTGCTCGCATGTAGCAAAACAAAAAGAAGCCTTCCGGCAACAGCCAGAAGGCTTCCTATTTTCCATTCGGTCCAGACTGCATTTTCCTTAGCGCTGTCTACTGTCCATCAAAGCAGTAGTGGATCTTCTGATAGGCGGAACGCATCTCGACAACGCGCTTGCGCGTAACCTCGAGCGGCTCTCTTTTTTCCAGTACAGTCACAATCAGTTCGGCGATCGACTCCATTTCCGCCTCCTTCATGCCCAATCGGGTCACCTCGGTCGTCCCGATCCGCAAGCCGCTTGGATGATTCCAATCTGTCGGTTTGTCGCAGGGAATCAAATTTTTGTTGGTGATGATATTGGCTTTGGCCAATTCCTGCGCGACCTCAAGACCGCCGCCAAAAGCGCGGACATCAAGGATGATCTGATGGGTTCGCGTGAATCCTTTATGTGCTCCGAGGACCGTGATGCCCCGCTCGCTCAATGCTTTTCCCAGTGCCTGCGCGTTGCTCACGATTTGAGCCATGTATTCCTTGCCAAAAGCCAAAAACTCGGCTGCTGCGGCAGCCAGTGCCGCGACGCGATTGACCTGATGCGTGGCAGCCAGTGCCGGAAAGACAGCATCTGTGATTGGCTTTGTGAGCTCGGGATCATCCCAGACGATAATGCCGCTTTGCGGTCCGCTAAAGGTTTTTCCGGCAGAGCCTGTCAGGACGCACGCGCCTTCTTTCAGCGGGTTCTGGAATTGCCCTCCGGCGATCAAGCCGAGCTGATGAGCGCCATCAAAAAAGATTTTGCCGCCCCATTCCGAGACGATGTCCGCCATTTCCCGGATCGGAAACGGGAACAGCGTCATCGAGGCACCTAATGCAACGAGGCGCGGCTGTACTTGTCTGGCTGCCTGGGCAAACGCCTCCAAATCGACTTCCAGCTCAACCGGGTCCATCGGAACATCGTGAATGTGCAGACCGCGAATACCTGCCGGACCATCGATCCGATTGCTTGAGTGCCCGCCGAACGGCTGTGCAATCGTCATGACAGGATCGCCGGGCTTCGTCAGAGCCGCGTATACCGTCATGTTTCCGAGCATGCTGGCTACGAGCCGATGGTCTGCGTACTTGCACTGGAAGACCTCTTTCAAGAGCTCCACGCACAGTGCCTCGATCTCGTCGATGTACTTCGTGCCGGCGAACCAACGTTCCGTCGGGCCGATATGTCCTTCCGCTGCACGGGTACCCACCTCTGATGCCAAGAGCCTGCGGACAGTCGGGCTGGTCGGCGCTTCGGGCGCAAGCAAATTCAGACATTCCTCCCCTCTCCAGACAGCATTTCTTTCCACCGCTTGTATCACTTCCGTCTGCATCACCCGCGGTGAAGAACAGCGATCCAATACATCGCGGGCCCATTTCAGCACGCTTGCGTCATGGACTTCAAAAGCTTGTGCAGGAGTCTGGTTGGCAGCCATCCACAATCCCTCTTTTCCCTGATCGAGAAACGATCGTTTTGATTTTCACAGTATAGGCTTCTCTCCATGTATAAAACCAATATATCGGATATCGGTTTTATGTTCAATGTTTTTTTCAGAAATAACTGAAAATAAAAAGAAAAAAGCTCCCGACCGTCATCTGTCGGGAGCCCTTACGATTCACGCGTAAGTATTCTTCCTAAGCTCAGCCAATTTTCCTCCATTAAATGGGCGGCTGCACTCACTTCTCGCGATTTACACGCTTGGATGATCGCGGCGTGCTGTTCTACCGAGGTCAGCCCTTCCAGAGAACCAAACTTGGCAAATTCCAGCCGTCTGATTTTGGGAATGATCCGCTCCAGCGCCAGTTCGATTTCCCGGTTTCCGGAAGCGTCCAGGACGATTTGATGAAAAGCGTCATCCGCCTCAACCGCTCGGGTCATATCCTGTACATCGAGAGCCTGCTGGAGCTTGCGGTTTTCCCTTTCCATCGCAGCAAACTCGTTGTCTGTCAACAAAGGCACCGCCAGGCGTGCAGCCAGAGCGTGCAAGGTAGCCACGACTGTAAAAGCGTGCTTCGCCTCCTTCATATCGATCGGAGTGATTCGGGTCAGCGATCCTGGCGACGATTCGACGAGTCCCTCGTCTTCCAGCCTTTTCAAGGCTTCACGCACAGGTGTCCGGCTCACGCCAAATGTCGCCGCCAAATCGCTGTCCTTGATTCGCTGCCCAGGCTCCAGCTCCAATGTAATGATGGCTTTTTTCAGATGTTCGTAAATTTGATCTCGCAGCACGGGTCGGTCCAATGGTTTTATCGTTTTCATGAAACCAATATATCGGAGCCGAGGATTGGTGTCAACCAGATGTATCCAGTCATTTGGAACCGGTGTCAGCATGTCGGACTGTGTGCGGTATCAGTGGATGTTCTTTTTCTTGAACCGCCCTCCCCTGACATCGTGAATGTTTCCGATCGCGAGAAACGCGGAGGAATCGATTTCTTCCACGATGGACTTGAGTTTTGCTTCCTCCAGCCTGGTGATGACGCAAAAAATGACCTTCTTGTACTCGCCCGAATACCCGCCCTCGCCTTCCAGGTAGGTAACTCCCCGCCCTAACCGCGCTGTCAATGCATCTCCGATCTCAGTGTACTCCTCGCTGATAATCCAGACGGACCGGGATTGATCCAGGCCTTCAATGGTAATGTCAATCATTTTGAAGGCAATGTAGTAGGCGATCAGCGAATACATCGCTTTATCCCACCCGAAGATAAAGCCGGCGCTCCCCAGGATAAAGATGTTGAAGACCATGACGATCTCTCCGACAGAAAACGGAGACTGCTTCGTAATCAAAATGGCAACGATTTCGGTCCCATCCAGGGAGCCGCCTGCACGTATGACCATCCCGATCCCGATTCCCAGGATAATCCCGCCAAATACAGCAGACAGCAGCAGATCGTGGGTCAGTACAGGGACCGGTATGAGAAAGGCCGTCCCAACCGACATGACCAGTACGCCGATCAAGGTGGAGATGGCAAAGGTCTTCCCGATCTGTTTGTACCCGATAAACAAGAAGGGAAGATTGAGCAGAAACAGGAAAATCCCGAGCTTGATGCCGGTCAGGTGAGAAAGCATAATCGAAATGCCCGTAATTCCGCCATCAATGATGTTATTTGGCACTAAAAAAATTTCCAAGGCTACGGAAACGAGAATTGCGCCCAAGCAGATGAAAAAAGCGCGTATCAGTAAATCCTTTGCGCGCCTGCGTTTGTGAATGACTTTCGGTTTGGCAGCTTCCATCTTCACCCTCCTCTTCCATCCAGTATGCCCAAGAGACTTATTTCCAAGTGACGATGAAAGCGTCTTGGCTCCATTTCTTTTCCCGTTGTCTCCATATCTACAATTTTTCAGTCTCGATTAAAAGGCGGAGGCGTTATAATGGAGTTTGAGGAAGTGACTGCAGCACCTTGACATCCGGCCATCAAATACGGGATGACGAATTTCAAGTTGTATGGTAGGATAAGTCGATTTAAGAAATTCGGAAGGATTCAAATCTGAAAGGAATTAAAGGAGGCCTGCGAAATGCAGACAGTGGACCGCGTTCTGGACAAAGCGCTGCGTGGCGATCGCATTGGGCTTGAGGAATGTATCACACTTTTGGAATCAGACGAAATCGAAAAAATGGGACATGTCGCCAACGAACTGAAGAAACGGCGGCATCCTGACCCGATCGTTACGTTCAACATTGGACGAAACATCAACTACACCAACGTTTGTGACGTATACTGCCGTTTTTGCGCCTTTTACCGGCCTCCGGGCTCCAAAGAAGGCTACGTGCTTTCGGATGAGACGATCCTGCAAAAAATTCAGGAGACCGTAGACGTGGGCGGAGATGAAATTTTGATGCAGGGTGGCGTCAACCCTGATCTTCCGTTCCAATATTATTTGGACCTGCTGCGCAAAATCAAACAACGCTTCCCGCAAATCATCATGCACTCCTTCTCGCCAGCGGAAATTCAAAAAATGAAACAGCTTTCCGGCCTGTCTCTGGAAGAAGTGCTTCGCCAGCTCCATGAAGCAGGACTCGATTCCCTGCCGGGTGGCGGCGGCGAGATCCTCGATGACCGCACGCGCAAGAAAATCAGCCGGCTCAAAGGCTCCTGGACAGACTGGATGGATGTCATGAAAGCCGCCCACAAGATCGGCATGAATACGACCGCGACGATGGTCTACGGCTTCGGCGAATCGATGGAAGAGCGCGCGTTACATATGCTGCGCGTACGTGATGCCCAGGACGAATGCAAAGCCAACGGATATTCTTCGAAAGGCTTTACCGCATTCATCGTCTGGCCGTTCCAGCCGGAGAACACCAATCTCCAGCGGGAAAAATCCAAACCGGAAGAGTACTTGAAAATGGTCGCAATCAACCGGATCATGCTGGATAATATCGACAACCTTCAAGCCTCCTGGGTCACGATGGGACCAGAAATCGGCAAGCTGGCCCTGTCCTACGGCGTCAACGATTTTGGCAGCACAATGATCGAGGAAAACGTCGTGTCCGCCGCAGGTACGACGCATAAGGTAAATATCGATCTGATCCTTCGCCTGATCCGCGAGACCGGGAATATTCCGGCGCAGCGCAACACACGCTACGAAATACTGCGTGTTTTCCACGAGAACGAAAAAGTGGACCGCGATTTTGTAATGCAAAACTAAAAGGATGACGCTGCATGGCATTTGGGATTTCCAGGGAAGAATTGAACGAGTGGAAACAGTCAGTTTCCCGGGGCGAGATTGCCTTTATCACGCATTATTGGCATGATCCCCGTTTTCCTGGCATCAGGACGGTGACCAAGGTCGGTTGTTCGGACAGGCAGCGGTTGACAGATTGGTGTGTAGCCAACGGCCTGAACCCTGTTTATATCCACGACCGTCCCCCTTTCCCCCACTTCGACCTTATGGGACCGAAGCAAAAGGAAATACTGGAAAAGGAAAACCAGTGGGAGCAAGTCACCCGTTTTCGTTTGTAAGAAGGCAAGTCTATAAAGTGAAAAGCAGACTCTTCGCTTGATATCAGGCTGAGAGTCTGCTTTCTTTATCACCGAAAGTGTCAAAAAAAGTTCGGACAACGTTCATGCTCTCTTCATTTGTGGTCGGCTTATTCCCGTGCTATCCTAAAGCTTGATTGAAAACGCTTGGACGGTACACGAAACTTTTTTTCAAGCACAAGGGGTGAGAACCATCGCGCATCAATTAGCAGAAGAAGCCCGGACGTTTATCCAGGAATGCTACTCGTTCTTGGGTAAACCCGATACAGAAAGGGAAGCACGTATACAGGAGATTGCGAGAGAAATTCAAGAAACCGGCTCTTATGAACATACATATGAAGAGCTTCACTACGGTGTAAAAGCGGCATGGCGGAACAGCAATCGCTGCATCGGCAGATTGTTTTGGAATACGATCCACCTCTTCGATGCCAGAAGCGCGTCTACGGAAGAAGAAATCCGCGATGCCCTCTACCGCCATATCGAGTATGCCACCAACAACGGAAAAATCAGGCCTGCGATCACTGTATTCCGCCCCGCAAGCAACAAGCAGCAGCAAATACGAATATGGAACCACCAGCTCATCCGGTATGCGGGCTTTGAGACGGCTGAAGGCGTGATCGGAGACCCTCATTCCGTTCCGTTTACAAAGGCTTGTCTGGAATTAGGCTGGGAAGCAAAGCGGCAGCCTTATGAAATCCTGCCGCTCGTGATCCAGATCGGGGATCGGACTCCCGCATGGTTCGAGATTCCGAAACAGCTCATTTTGGAGGTTCCCATCAAGCATCCCGAGTATTCCTGGTTTGAGGAGCTGGCCCTGCAATGGTATGCGGTGCCGATCATCTCGGAGATGCGCCTCGAGGTGGGCGGCATTCACTACTCCGCTGCCCCTTTCAACGGCTGGTATATGGAGACCGAGATCGGGGCGCGCAATTTTGCGGACGAGGATCGGTTCAATCTCCTCCCGACAGTGGCTGCTTACATGAAGTTGGACACTTCGACCAACACGTCCTTTTGGAAAGACAAGGCGCTGCTTGAGTTGAACGTAGCCGTCCATCATTCCTATAAAGAAGCAGGCGTGAGCATCGTGGACCATCATACAGCTGCCCAACAGTTCAAGCTGTTTGAACAGCAGGAGCAGGCGTCCGGACGTGCGGTCACAGGAGATTGGACATGGCTTATTCCCCCTGTTTCTCCGGCAACGACTCACATTTTTCACAAGCTGTACGACAATACGTGGCATACGCCAAACTTCTTCTATCAGGAGAAGCCGTACTAGCTTACTAGAAGACAATTCGTATTAAAGGAAAAGCCGTACTAGCTTAGAAAAAAAATCGGCCTTGTCGCCAGGGCCGATTTGCTCGTATTGCTGCTTATCTTTTCTGGAACCACCCGCTCGGTTCTACTTGCAAATTGACATTGATTTGCTTGATCTCCAAATACTCTTCAAAGCCGTACGTACCCAGCTCGCGCCCGATCCCGCTCTGTTTGTATCCGCCCCACGGCGCTTCGTTGTAGGTGGGATGGTACGTGTTGATCCAGGTAATCCCGGCCCGCAGCTTGCGAATGACCCGGTGCGCTTTGGCAACATCCGAGGTGAACACTGCCCCGGCCAGTCCGTACCGAGTGCCGTTTGCCAGCTCGATCGCCTCTTCCTCGGCAGTAAAGGTCTGGATGACCAATACGGGGCCGAAAATCTCCTCTTGCACGATCCTCATGTCAGGAGTCGTATTGGTGAAGATCGTCGGTTCGACAAAGAATCCCCGGTCCAACCCGTTTTCCATCAGTCGACGGCCCCCGCAAAGCAGAGTGGCCCCTTCCTTTATTCCCGTCTCGATATAGGAGAGAACGCGATTCATATGCTCTTCGGTGATGAGTGGCCCCATCTCCGTCTCTTCGTCCGTTCCCGGCCCCACTTTGATCGTCTTGGCCCGGGCAACCAATTCCTCGACAAAGCGGTCGTAGATGCTTGCCTCCAGCAGCAGCCGCGAGCCCGCGGAGCATACCTCGCCCTGATTGGCAAAGATCGCGTAGAGCGCATAGTCTACAGCCGTTTCAAAATCCGCGTCGGCAAACACGATATTGGGGGATTTCCCGCCAAGCTCCAGCCCCACTTTTTTGATCGTATCCGCAGCCGCCTTCATGATTTTGATGCCCGTATCCGTTCCGCCGGTGAATGCAACCTTGTCCACGAGCGGATTTTCCGCCAGCTCCGCACCGACCGTTTCCCCTGCTCCGAGCACGAGATTGATCACGCCCGGCGGAAAACCGACTTGATCGATGATTTCGAACAGCCGGATCAAGGAAAGCGGCGTTTGCTCCGCAGGCTTGATCACGATGGCGCAGCCGGCGGCAATCGCGGGTGCGATTTTTTGCGTTGCCATGACCAGCGGGTAGTTCCATGGAATAATCTGCCCGACAACACCGATCGGCTCGCGGACGACCATCGACTGCATCTCGTCCGGAACTTCGTAGGTGATCCCGTGAGGCTTCGTGCAAAGTCCGGCGTAGTAGCGGAATTGATTGACCGCGTCGCTCACGTCATAGCGGGACTCGCGGAGAGGCTTGCCGTTGTTCAGCGTATCCAGTGAGGCGAACTCTTCCACGCGCTGTTCCAGCAGATCGGCGATCTTATGCAGAAGCGCCGCCCTGTCACGC
The DNA here is from genome assembly GCF_037964015.1 of Brevibacillus sp. FSL K6-6036. Lineage (NCBI taxonomy): Bacteria > Bacillati > Bacillota > Bacilli > Caryophanales > Paenibacillaceae > Brevibacillus > Brevibacillus sp. FSL K6-6036. Next base: position 2,525,332 of record NZ_CP150173.1, on the reverse strand, counting down.
GCCTTGCTCTCTTGCCACCCGTCCTTGTCAAAAGCCCGCCGCGCTGCCTGTACCGCCTTTCTCGCATCGTCTCTTGTCCCTTCGGTGACGAGACCGATCACCTCCCCGTTGGCCGGGTTGATGACTTCTCTCGTCTGATTGTCTGAACCCAATACCCATTGTCCGTCGATGTACATCTTCTGAACGGTTCGCGGATCAGTCAAAAACGAATTTGCAGCCATCTGTTTACACACCTCTTTCTTCCTTTTTGATCAGCTTTGCCAGACGTTTGATCAAGCTCATCGTATCTTGAATTTCTTGAGGTTTTGGCTTGCGGGCATATTTCACAGGGGGGAGCAGAATCCAGATGAAGTCGCCGTAATTGGGACGCATCTCGACCCTCCAGCGCTGTTCCCGGCTACTGTAACGAAGCTCGAGCAGCTCATAGTCGATCGAATTGCAGAGCTCCTTGATGCGCTTGTCCTGATTGAGCCATTCAACGAGAGGGGCATGTGATTTCGAGAAAAAGCGGACTTGCCTGCCCGTTTTCATTTTACCAGAAAATTCGCATTTTATAACCAAATCTTCTTCAGGTCCCTTGTCGTGCAGTGTCCACATCCATGTGTAAATATAGACTCTCCCCATCCACTTGTTGATGATCTTGTAGGAAGCGCTCAGCTCCTCCACTCCGATTCTGGAACCATCCAGTTGTATGCGGCCGTTGCTGACATTCCCGATCGGCGCGTAAGATTGAAACTCGCCAGCAATCAGGTCTAGGGTTTTGAATGCGCGGTGGTCGATGACTGTATACAGCCCCATCCAGGTGTTCAGCTCCTTTTACGATGAAAGTTTTGCGTCACTTTCATGGCCGCCAATCGCTGTATCCAGCTCGCTTCTTTTGCGAATCCCGTCGTATACCTTTTCCAGTGGAACCGGTTCAAACAGTTTTTGACCCGTTGCCTTCAGGTAGATGATCCCAAACAAGATGATCGCAGCGATGACGTAAAGTGAAATCGTGAGGACGCGCGGGTCCTGATACTGCGTGTAGATCATGTACATGCAGGCGATGATGCCGACGATCTGCGGAATCGGGTAAAGCGGCGTTTTAAAAGGCCGTACAGCATCAGGATACTTGATCCGCAAGACGATGACGTCAATCTGTGTGATCATGTACGACATCAGCCAGGTGCCGCATGCCACAGCAATCATCATCGTGACAAAATCAATGTTGGCATTATTGACGAACGCATAAACAAGGACGATCAGAATCAGACCGACGACGAAAAAGATGCCGTACCAGGGCGTGCGTGTTTTCGGATGAAGCCAGGCGAATACCTTGGGCAGCAAGCCTTCCTTGGACAAGCCGTACAGCATGCGGGGTACCGCCACGAGATAGGTGTCACAGGTGGTCACGGCTGCCAGGATCGAGACGATACTCATAATGACAAGACCGGGCTTGCCCAGCATGGCCTCGGCACCGGCTACATGCGGAATCGTGGATTGTGCGAGCACATCCAGCGCGATGTACTTGGTGACGCCAAGACCAAAGAACAGGTCGACCAGCCAGATGGTGAAGCATCCGAACAGCATGGCGATCGGAATCGTTCTTCCTGGATTTTTTACCTCTTCAGCCAGCGGCGCAACAAATTCCATCCCGATGAAAAGCCAGATGGCAAGTCCCAGCGTCCCTGCCTGCTCCTGCCAGCTCAACGGCGAGAAGGGCGGCTGCACGGCCAAGGGCTCCATCGTGCCGATGCCAGTAAGTCCCCACAGCCCCAGTACGCCTAGAAGCGTCATCATGCCGATGGCCAGTACGGACTGTACTTTCCCGAACACGGCGACCCCCATCAGATTGACCAGAACGAGAAAGATCAATATCACAGAGACGCACACATACCAAGGTATCCCCGTCAGCGCCTCCAGAGATTGTCCGCCCACGATCATGTTTGTTCCTCCATCGGTGCCGACAAGCACGATATATCCTGCCAGTACAGCAAACAAGGCGGGGAGCTTGCCCAGTGCGGGGAGCGTGTACTCCCCGACCATTCCCGCTCCGGGGATCATTGCCGCCATTTCCGAGTAGGACAATGCTACGCATAAAATCACGATCAGCGCTCCAAAGGCGACTATGCTGTACGCAGGGCCGCTCACGCCGTAGCCATTTCCGAGCGCCACCATCGCAGTCCCGGAAACGACAAGTCCTACCGAAGCGGAATAAGCGGCCCAGAAGCCGAGCGTGCGATTCAATTTTAATTCACTCATAGGCAATCATCCTTCTCATCCGATTTTTGTGCAAATACTATCCCTCGTAAGCCATACGGAAAAGGCGCAAGTAATCTTCCTTCGTCGCTGGACGCGGGTTGCTCGGAGCCGACACATTCTGCGTCGCCGCTTCTGCCAGATACAAAAAGTCGTCCGGATTCACATTTCCCAGGTCCTTCATTTTCGGAATGTGCACGGTCTCAGCAAGCTTCTTCAACAGCCGGACACCCTCTCGCGCCGTCTCCTCTGCCGATCGATCTCCTCTCACCGCTCCGAGGCGTTCAGCCACGACGGCATGCTTCTCGGGATCTGCAGGGATGTTGTATTCAAATACGAACGGCAGGAGCATCGAGTTGGCCACTCCATGTGGCGTGTCATACAATCCGCCGAGAGCCTCCGCCATGCAGTGGACGCCGCCGACATCGGAGTTGCCGAAAGCGATCCCGGCGATCAAGCTTGCTGCCAGCATTTGTTTGCGCGCCTCCAGATTGGTTCCGTCAGCCACTGCGATCGGGAGATACCGGACGATCTGATCGATCGCATACAGGGCCAGCGCATCCGTGATCGGCTCAGAAATGTTGCACGTATAGGCTTCAATCGCATGCGTCAAGGCATCCATACCCGTCGATGCCGTCACATGCGAAGGAAGTGTGACTGTAAGCTCTGGGTCCAACAGTGCAATCCTGGGTGCCAGCCGCGTGTCCAAAATATTCATTTTCAGCTTTGTTTCCGTGTCCGTAATGACCGAGAAGAATGTAACTTCACTGCCGGTACCGGCGGTTGTAGGGATGCAGAGCAGTGGAGTGATCGGCTCTTGAAGCACATTCAGCCCGTACCAATCGCTGATCTGTCCCCCGTGTGTAAGCAGTGTCCCGACCGCTTTGGCTGTGTCCATGGAACTGCCTCCGCCCAGTCCGATCAGGACGTCCACGCCAGCCTCCCGGGCGATTCGATAGGCTTCCATGCAATCCACATCGCGCGGATTCGGCTTGACCTGATCAAAAACGGCGTATGCAACCGCATTTGCTTCCAACATTTCTGTAACCGTTTTCAAAATACCGGATTTGACAATCCCTTGATCGGTAACGACTAACGCCTTCGTGCCTCCCAATTCTCGAATGCATCTTCCCAATTCCTTGATTTTCCCATTCCCAAATTCGATACGTGTCGGCAAATTGAATTGAAAATCCCAGATCATCCTATTATCACACCCTTTTGAATATTCAAAAATTATCACTTTCTAGAAGACTATCATACTTCAGCGACCATTCCCGCGCATGTTATATAGTAAATAAAAGTGGGACGAACATTTCATACATTTTGTAAGTTGGCTCATTCTGTTCTAAACGATACAGGGCTCCGCAAGAAAAAAGAACCGGGAAGCTTTCCTGCCCCGGCTCCTGTCATCATCCTGTATTATCGCTCCATTTCGTTTGTGTTCTCTACCGTTCATTTGTCCTCTGCCAAGGCTTGCTTGATCCGATCAATCTGCGCCAGATGCAATTGCACATGGGCAATAAATGCCTGAACAACATCGGCCAGTCTTACAGTCTTCCCGTTTACCTGACCCCCGCTCTTCTGCCAATCATCCTCAGAAAGTCTGCCAAACAGCTCACTATTATAGGAAAGCAACGCTTGGTATACACGCAGAATCTCCGCAACTGATCCTTCATTCGCCTTCGTATTGCTTACCCACGCATCTTGCGAAAAGCCGGGCAGCCGCGCTGTTGATCCGGAGAGAATTTCCCTGATTCGAAAGGATACGACGAGGTTATGGTCGGCCAGGTGGGACAGCACTTCGGTAATGCTCCATTTTTCAGGCGACTCCTTCCATCTCAGCCCGTCTTCGGTCAACCCTTCAATCGCTTGCTTCAGTTGCTCGTATATTGCGAGGTAATGACGTATATCGATTTTTGTGAGGCTCACATTGCTCCCTCCTTATGAAAGGCATGGATAACCGTTACATACGTGACTTGTCTTTTCGCTCCTTGTCCGTCTGAATTCGGTGAGAAGCCGTTCGCCCAATACGGGTTTGATCGGTTTATAACTACTGTTTGCTCGCCTCCAGCTCTGGTGCTCTGCTTTTTTCAGAAGCAGTGCTTTGTCCCGAACGATAGCGGTTAGGAGGTACGGGAATCCCCAGATTTCCCCGCAATGTATCATGCTCGTACTCTGTGCGGAACAAGCCGCGCTGCTGCAGGATCGGCACGACGAGCTCCACAAAGTCATCAAGACCGACCGGCACGACCGCGCTGCCGATCATGAAGCCGTCCGCCGCTCCTGCCTCGAACCACTCCTGAATCTCATCGGCTACCTGCTCGGGCGTACCGATGAAGCCTTTTCGGGGGGTGGTCACGCGAAGGGCCAACTGGCGTAGCGTCAGGTTTTCCTCCCTGGCCATCCGCTTGATCCAATCCGTCGTGCTTTTGAAGCCTTCGCTGCCCAATTCGCCCAGATCGGGAAGCGGTTCGTCGAGCGGAAACTGGGAAAAATCAAAGTGGTCAAAGAATCTGCCCAGATAATTGAGCGCATCGTCAATATGCACCAGTCCCGCAATCTGCTCGTACTTGCGCTCGGCTTCCTCCTGTGTGTGCCCGATAATCGGGGCAATCCCCGGAAAAATGAGAATCTCTTCAGGAGCCCTGCCATAGCGGGCGGCTCTTGCCTTTACGTCCTGGTAGAAGCGCTTGGCTGCCTCGATGTTGTCGTGATTGGTAAAAACGGCATCGGCTTCTTTTGCTGCCAGCTCTTTGCCTGCTTCGGAGGAGCCCGCTTGAAAGATGACCGGCTGTCCCTGCCTGGACCTGCCGATATTGAGCGGTCCCTGGACAGAGAAAAATTCTCCTGTGTGATTCAGCCGATGCATCTTTTCCGGATGGAAAAAGACACCCGTTTGTTTGTCGCGGACAAAAGCGTCATCTTCCCACGAATCCCACAGTCCTTTGGTTACCTGGAGAAACTCATGGGCAATGCGGTAACGCAGCTCATGCGACGGATGTGCAGGCTTGCTGTAGTTCAGAGCGGAGCCTTCCAATGGAGAGGTGACCGCGTTCCACCCTGCGCGACCGTTGCTGATCAGGTCGATGGAGGCGAACTGTCTTGCCACGGTAAAGGGTTCGCTGTAAGACGTCGAGAGTGTCCCGACCAGCCCGATATGAGTGCTGAAACCAGCCAATGCTGCGAGCAGGGTGATCGGCTCGAACCGGTTTAAAAAATTGGGGTGGGATTTTTCCGTAATGTATAGCCCATCCGCCACGAAGACAAGATCGAACTTTCCTTCCTCCGCCTTTCTCACCAGTCTTTTGTAAAAGGCAAGGTTTACGCTGGCATCCGCGACGGCATCCGGATGTCTCCATGCAGCTACGTGCCCGCCCGGTCCATGCAGCATCGTGCCTAGCTTCAACTGTCTTTTTTGCGTCATTGTCTATTTCCTCCCCTTTCGATCAGTCAAGCGTACCGTTCCAATTGCAGCTCGTTGTCCGTCTCCCACCGCTCCAGCGCATGGATGGCAGCCAGTGCAAACAGAGCGGCACCCGGCGACAAGGCGTCTTCATTTACAGTAAATTTCGGATGATGCCACTCTTCGCTCCCGCTGGTCCCAATCCAAGCGAAGCTGCCTGGCACGACTTGTTGATAATGGGCAAAATCTTCACCGCCTGCCGAAGGCTTTGCCTCCACGACGTTCAGGCGCAGTGCCTCCGCTGCACTGTGAAACACTTCTGTCGCCGCCGGGTGATTGTCTACTGACGGTGTTCCCGCGAACCATTCCAGTTCGGCCCGGGCTCCGAAGCCTGCTGCAATTCCGGTCGCGATCCGCTCAAGCAGCTCCGGTATTTTCTGCCGCACCTGCGGATGAAACGTGCGAACAGTACCGTCCAAAGCTGCTGTATCGGGTATGACATTCCACGACGTGCCGGCGTGAAATTGGCAGACGCTGACAACCGCGCTTTCAAAAGGGCTGATGCTCCGGCTTACAGCCGTTTGCAATCCCCCGACGATCGCGCTTGCGGCCACGATCGGGTCAATGGCCGCATCCGGCACCGCGGCATGGCCCGCTTTTCCGGAAACCGTGATGTTGAAGCCGTCCACACTCGCCATCAGCGGTCCGCTTAGAAGTCCAATGGTCCCGACCGGCAAGTCCGGTTTATTGTGCATCCCGAAAATGGCGCTCACGCCTTCCAATGCTCCTGCTTCGATCATTGCTTTGGCCCCTGTGCCCTTTTCCTCTGCCGGCTGAAACAGCAAGCGAACGCGTCCAGGCAGCTTGGCCGCGTGTTTTTGCAGTAAAAGAGCAGCTCCCAAAATCACAGAGGTGTGGAAGTCGTGGCCGCACGCGTGCATCCTTCCCTTGACCAAAGAAGCGTAGGGCAGCCCGCTCTCCTCCTGAATCGGCAAGGCATCAATATCTGCCCGAAGCGCTACGGTGGGTCCCGGCGCAGCTCCTGTAATCTCTGCCAATACGCCTACCGGAATCGCCAGCGGCAATATGCTGATCCCGGCCTCTGTGAGCGTGTCGCGAATTTTCCTCGTCGTCCGGTGCTCCTCCCAGGACAGCTCCGGATAGCTGTGGAGCTCTCGCCTGATCTCGACGAGCTTGCTATGGTATTCCGCTGCTTCTCTGAGCAGATCTTCGGCTGTAATCGTCAAATGGACACCTCCTCATTGTGCGTTTCGCTTGCGGCAGTCGGGCTGTGAATGAGCCGTTTTTGCAAAAACACAAGCTTGTCATCATGACCCAAATCCCGCTCATAAAACGGGGTATATCCGTTTCTTTCGTACATCGACAACAGCCATGGGTGCTTTCTGGATGTCGCCAGCGTTACACAAGGGGCATGCAGCGTATCGCGGACAACCGTTTCTTCCACATACCTGAGCAGCCTTGAGCCGATGCCCTGGTTTTTGCAGTCAGGGTCTACCGCAAACCAGTACAAAAAGGGATATTCCGTCACCTCTACCAAGGAACGCAAAGAGATTGTCGCGAGCAGCCTGCCCTCCCTCTCCAGAACAAAGCATGTATGCTCGGACAGGTTTTCGAGGATCATCTCCATATCTGCGTGGACAGCGGTAAACTCGATTTCCAGCTCCCGGATGGTTTGATACGCTCTTTTGATCAGCTCCAGAAGCTTCTCCGCGTCCTTTACTGTCGCCAGACGAAACTGGTCGCTCATGCAAAACACCTCCCAAACGATTCAGATCACATAGCTCCATTCTGGAGTGATCCGCCTTACGAACTGTTTGGTCCGCTCTTCTTTCGGATTTGAAAAAATCTCATTCGGTGGGCCTTCCTCAACGATCACCCCGCCGTCCATGAACACGATATGGTTGGCCACTTCTCTGGCAAATCCCATCTCATGGGTGACTACGATCATCGTCACGCCTTCCCGCGCGATCTTTTTGATAACCGCCAGAACCTCGCCCACCAGCTCCGGGTCCAGAGCGGACGTCGGCTCGTCAAACAAGATCACCTCCGGACTCAAAGCCAGTGCACGAGCGATCCCGACACGCTGCTGCTGTCCGCCGGAGAGCTGGCTGGGATAGTGATGAATCTTGTCAGACAACCCCACTTTTTCCAGGACGTCGAGGCTTTTTTGCTTTGCTTCTTCTTTCGGTAGCTTTTGTGCGACGACGAGGCCTTCCATCACATTTTCCAGAGCTGTCTTGTGCTTGAACAGGTTGTAATGCTGAAACACCATCGCCGTTTTTCTGCGGAGCTTCAAAACGTTCTGTTTGCCCGGCTGCTTGCAATCGACGGTGAAGCCGCTGATCGTCACCTGACCGTCTGACGGCCGCTCCAAAAAATTGACGCAGCGCAACAGTGTTGTTTTTCCCGAACCGCTTGGCCCGAGGATGACTACAACATCCCCTTTGTTTACCGTCAGGTCGATGCCTTTCAGCACCTCATGGCTTCCGTATGACTTGCGGATATTTTGCAGTTGAATCATGCGATACCTCCCCGGTTGTACGCTGTAACACGCTTTTCCAGAAAAGCGGTGATCCTCTCAGCGATAATGGTCATCCCCCAGTAGATCAACGCGGCCGCGATGAAAGTCTCCAGAAACTTCAGATTGACGGAGGCGACGACGTTCGCCTTTCCCAGCAGTTCCATCTGCGAGACGGTGAATGCGAATGTGGAAGTGTGCAAAAATCCGATAAACAGATTGCACAAATTCGGCAAAATGATCCCGATCGCTTGCGGCAAAACAATCCTCCACAGCGCTTGGCGGGTGCTCATCCCGACGGCGTAAGCCGCTTCGACCTGGCCTTGGTTGACCGACAAAATACCGGAGCGGATAATCTCCGACATGTAGGCACCTGCCGTCAACGAAAAGGCCGTCAGCACAAAAACCAGAATCGGAATCGAAGCGGTGTCAATACCCCATCCGAATTGATCGGAAAGCTTGGCGATCAAAAGCGGCAGGGCAAAGTAAATGATCAGCACATGCAGCACAACAGGCGTTCCTCGCAGAAAGGAAACGTAAAAATCGGCGATCCGGTGGAGAAACCGCACCTTGTAGATACGCATCAGTGCCGTGACCACGCCAATCCCGAACCCGATGATCAGCGGAATGACCGTGATGACGAGCGTGAGCGGCAGAGCCGTTACAATTTCGAAGAAGCACGTAATGATAAACGGAATGTCAATTGTCATCTGATACGCCCTTTCCGCAAAATGATGTCAGGCGCTTGCCCACTTTCTCTCATGCCTCTGCAGCCTCCGCTCTGCGCGGGCAAAGCCTTTTTCCAGTACGATTACGACGAGATAATAAATGATCGCCAGCCCGATATACACTTCGAGCGCATGCGCCGTTGCCGAGATCAGTGTCTGCCCCCGCCCCATCATATCCATCACGCCGATGCTGAAAGCAAGCGATGTGTCCTTGAGAAACCCGATGACGGAATTGGCAAAGTTGGGAAAAGCGATCATCCCCGCTTGCGGCAAAACGATTCGTACGAACGCCTGCCTACCCGTCAAGCCTGCAGCGTACGCCGCTTCTATTTGTCCACGGTCCACACTGTTGACTGCAGCGCGGATCGTCTCCGAGAAAAAGGCAGCACTGCTCAAGGAATACGTCGCAATGACGAAAAACAAAGGGTTTGCCCGCGAAACGTCCAGATGAAACAGTTGCAAAAACGCCGGGAGCCCGTAAAAGACGAGAAACAACTGGATCAATACCGGCGTTCCCCGGATAAAGGAAACGTAAATCGCTGCGAGCTGGCTGAGTACCGGCACGTTGTACAACCGGGGCAGCGCGATCAAAAGAGCCAGCCATAAGCCAAAGAAAAGTGCTGCGACGAGGATGAACAGCGTCACCGGCAAATACGCCAGCAGCTTGGGGAGAAACTCAAAGATTAATGCCGGGTCAAATGCTTTGCCCATGGCGTTTGCCTCCCTCGCGACGAAAAGACTCCATTACTGCTCAACGGTGTAGTCACCGCCCAGCCATTCTGTGCTTAATTTCGCCAGCGTTCCGTCTGCCTTGATTTCCCGCAAGGCTTCATCGATTCGCTGCTTCAGCTCCGTCGCGTCTTTTCGCAAAATGTAATAGACTTTCGAATTCGAAAGCGGCTCCCCGACCGTTTTCAACTGGGCATCCACCGATTTATTGAGAAAATCGATGGCAAACTGGGTGCTGATGGTTGCGTCGACCCGCCCCGATTTGATCTGGGCATTGGCATCCTCGCCCGTGCCGGTGTAGACGATGTTGATCGGATTGCCATGCTCTTTGTTCCACTTCTCAGCGAGCACCGCGGCATTGCTCGTCGCAGTCACGATCAGCTTTTTCCCCTTCAAATCCTCGATGGAGCGTACCTCGTTGTTGTCCTGGCGAACGACAACCTTGTTGGGAAAAATATTGTAAGCCTCATCGTTGAACAAGAACTTGGCCTTTCTTTCTTCATTTACTTCCATCTGATGGGCGATCAGATCGATCTTGCTTGTCTCCAGGCTGAGCAGGAGGTTTTTGAACTCAAAGGTTTTCAATTCAAATTCGTAGTCTGGAAGCCGCCTGTCGATCTCTCTGATCAGCTCGACATCATAGCCGGTCAGCTTGCCATTTTCATCAATAAAGCAGATGTTCGGAAATGAAGTGCCCGTACCCACCACAACCGTTTTGACGCCGGAAGCCGCGCTCGCCAGACTTCCCCCTGCCCCTTGGGTTACCGGGCCGGGAGAGCAACCGGATGCAACCAGGAAGGTGCCGATCAACAAAGATAACAACGCTGTTTTTTTCATAACATTCCCTCCATTTGATTTGTGGACAAAGGCGGAGTCCCCTACCGGCTTGGTATCGACTCGTCCGCGAATGCTTCCTTTACTTGCACATACGAGTCGAGACGCCTGTGGAAATCCTTGAGCGGCACGGTGATGATCAGTTCGTCGACCTGATAGACGCGCTGAAGCTCCAGCAGCTTATTGCGAACGGTATTTTGTGAACCGGCAATGATATTTGCCTCCTTTACCTCGATCCTGTACTTTTCCCCGGATTGTACACCGAAAGCTTCGGCTGCCTCTATGCTGTTCACAGTCAACGTTCTCCCGCCTTCGAGATGGATCTTGACATTCTTGTATTCCGAAGCCCATTCCCTGGCTTCCCGATCAGTCGCCGCTACGATCACCGACAGCGCCAGAATGGCTTCTCTTTTGGCAGCCTCGGCAGGAGATTTTGCGGAAAACCGTTCTCGGTAACGGATAAAGGCAGCGCGTATCACGGCCTCATCCCCGTTGATAAACTGGGCAAAGACGTAAGGCAAGCCAGCCTGTGCGGCCAATTCGGCACTGGAGGTGCTTGTTCCGAGCAAATAGATGGGAGCCGGGGTTTGCGGGATCGGCGTCGCACGCAAGCCAAACAGCCGATGCGTCTCTTCAATCCTGTTATGCAGATAGGCATCCAGCTCCTTGAGCTTTTCCTCCAGCGGCTTTGATGTTCCGCCCTCTTGCTGCAGGGCCCTCGTGGATAAAGGGAGTCCGCCCGGCGCACGGCCAATGCCCAAATCGATGCGCCCCGGGGCCAACGCTGCCAGCACGTTGAAATTTTCAGCGACTTTATAGGGACTGTAATGCTGAAGCATCACTCCTCCGGAACCGAGCCGGATACGCTTTGTCTTGGCTGCCAAATATGCAAGCAACACTTCGGGCGAAGAGCCGACGACGTCGTCAGAATTGTGGTGCTCCGACACCCAAAACCGATGGTAGCCGAGCTCCTCCGCTGTTTGGGCCAAGGTGATGGTATGAAGAAACGCTTCTTCTGCCGACTCCCCCTTGCCAATCTGGCTTTGATCCAAAATACTTAACCGAATGCTCATGGTCGCTCCCTCCTCGCAGGCAAGCTGAACGTCAACTTTTATTATTCCGATTTGTTTAATCGGGATTTGTTGTAAAAAAATGTACCACCGCCTCCTCGCACAGTCAATCGGCTGGGTAATCAGCTTTTTCTATTCATGAATAGAGAAGTTCAATCGTGATTCATGGAAGCTGCTTTTCCAGTCGATTTCTTTCCTCAGAGACAAAAATGTGTTCCAGATTTCGCCGCCCTCCCCTTTGCGTGCGATCACATTCGTTCGCAAGGTTAACGAGGTAAGAGCTGGTATCGCAATCGGGCAAAGCTGCTTTTCCCGTACTTCCCTTCTCGCGCATGATTCGGGCAAAAAACCGATCCCCAGTCCTTTGCATATGCATTTTTTCGCGGCCTCTACATTGTCTATGTACAGATCGATGGACGGTAGTCGGGACAAGGACTCAAACAGTCGGTGAAGCTTGATCCAGTCAAGCGAGCCGCATTCAAAAAAGACCAAAGAGTAATTCCCTGCTTCTTCTATCGTGACATTATCCTGCTCCCATAACGGATGGCCTGGATACACAAAGAGACGAATCGGGTCTTCATAAAACATGACCGAATCAATCCGCGGATGTGTGATGTTTCGCACCAGTCCCAGGTCGATTTCGTTTTCCGTCACCTTTTGCAAAATCGCTTCGGATGGTCCTGTCACCAGCTTGATCTGAAGCTCGGGGTATTTTTTTCTCAAGACCGGCAAGATTTCCGGGATCAAGTAATGGGATACCGATGCTGTGCAGCCGAGGCGTATTTCCTTTATTCCCGCGCCAGTTGTCTGAAGCTGCTGTTTTCCTTTTTTATACGATTGCAGTATCTGCTGCGCATACGGAAGAAACTGCCTCCCTTTTTCCGTCAGGGTGAATTTCCTGCCTTCCCGGTGAAACAGCTTGGTGTCCAGTTCACGCTCAAGCGATTGAATCCGGGCCGTGATGGATGGCTGCGACAAGAACAAGGCATCTGCTGCTTTGTTAAAGCTGTTAAAGTGGACGACGTAAACAAAAGCTTCCAGATTTTCGATATTCATCTGTCTCTCTCCTCGTATTCCAGGCTGACTGCTGTTCTTTGCCTTCTCGCGGGCCCCACTAAAAAAAAGAGACAGAATCCCCCTGAAAGGTATTCCTGTCTCTAGTGGTCTAGTCGACATGTAGTTCTCTTATCGGAATAGTTTGGATTATTTTACGTACTTTCTCAGCTTTTGTCAATGCTTCTGGAGTGCCGTTTTGTCCTCTTTTTTCCCCCAGCAAGCAGCTTGTTCATCCATTGACAAAAAAGAGGCAAAGCTTTACACTCATTTTCATTAGTCGGCTAAACGAAGGGGGATCTTCATGGCTTTTGACTACTCCACTGCCCTAACCCATCTGATGAGCCATGTGATGAAGCTGTACCGTCACAATGTCGACCTCTTGATTCAAGCCTACGATGTTTACCCCGGTCAGCCGCCGCTGCTCATCCGTCTGGCGGAAGAGGACGGCCAGATTCAGCAGGAGCTTGCCCGCAAGCTAAACATCAAGCCAGCCACGATGACCGTCATGGTCAACCGGATGGTCAAGACAGGACTGGTGGAGCGCAGAAATGACCCCCACGATCAGCGAGTGTCCAGGGTCTTTCTCACCGAAAAAGGACGCCAAGCAGAGAAAGCGGTAAAAGAAGCGTTGCAAGAGATCGAAGAAAAGTGCTTCGCACACTTTACCCCGGAAGAAAAGGAGCTGTTCCGCCGCTTGCTGCAGCAAATGCATAAAGATTTGGAGGATGTACAGTCGTCGAAGCGTTCATCGACGGAAATTTGCACAGAAAGGTTTGAATGATACTTGTGAGTGATCCAATGATTTCGTACAACCGTACAACCGAAAAAGCGATTGGCACCAGCCGTTTGATGATGGTTCTTGTGCTCGGTTCTTTAACCGCTTTTGGACCTTTGTCTCTCGATATGTACCTGCCGTCGCTGCCAAAGATCGCCGAAGAATTGCAAACGAGCACTTCTTTGGTCCAATTAAGCCTGACATCCTGCCTGCTCGGCCTTTCTGCGGGACAGCTTTTGGCAGGACCGCTCAGCGATGTACAGGGCAGGCGCAAGCCGCTTTTGATCGGTCTGATCGTCTACATTGTCACCTCTTTGCTGTGTGCCCTTATGCCTTCGATTTGGGGCTTCGTCGCGCTCCGGTTCATTCAAGGGGTTGCCGGAGCCGCCGGCATCGTGATTGCACGGGCGATGGTTCGGGACATGTACTCCGGGACAGAAATGACGAAATTCTCCTCGATGCTGATGCTCGTCAACGGTGCTGCTCCGATTCTGGCCCCTATTTTTGGCGGCCAACTCCTGGAGGTAACGTCTTGGCGGGGTGTATTCATTGTACTTGGAGCAATCGGGGTCCTGATGCTGGTCGCGGTCTTGCTGAAGCTGCCTGAGACTCTGCCCGCAGAACGCCGCGCACCCGGCGGCTTGACACAGACGCTCTCCACCTTCCGCGGCCTGCTCACCGACCGGAACTTCATGGGCTACGCGCTGTCCTCGGGTCTCGTGTCGGCGGCGATGTTTGCTTACATTTCCGGTTCGCCCTTTGTGATTCAAAATATTTACGGGGCTTCGCCGCAAATGTTCAGCTTGTTCTTTGCCATAAATGGCCTGGGGATCATTATCGCCGGACAAATTACCGGAAAGCTTGCCGGACGCGTCAGTGAGAAAAAGCTGCTGATCATCGGACTGGGGATCGCTGTGTTCGGCGGCATCTCGCTCTTGGCCATGATCCTCATCGGCGCTGGACTTGCAGCTGTCCTGCCGCCGCTATTCCTCGTCGTATCCAGCGTCGGTATCGTCAGTACGACTGCTTTTTCACTGGCGATGCAAAACCAGGCCAAAGCGGCAGGCAGCGCCTCTGCGCTGATCGGCCTGCTCTCCTTTGTTTCCGGCGGCATCGTCGCCCCTCTCGTCGGGATCGGCGGCAGCGGCACAGCCGTACCGATGGGTGTCGTCATCGCGCTTGCCGAAATTGGAGCAATCCTGTGCTACCTTTTGATGATCAAGCGTAAAGAAACGACCGTGGATTGAACGCCATTTTCAAAAAACGCAGAGATCGGGTAACATGCAGGGCTGGATTCCTGCTGAAACCTCACCATGTGATACCGCACGTGTGCGGGGGAGGCGGCTCCATCCACCCACTGCTTCGCTCGGAACACGCAAAAAAGGGACCTCACCTCTTACCAGGCTGAACCAGGTAGAGGCAAGGTCCCTTTTCGCTGTTATAATGAAAAGAAAAAGACCGGTCCTAAACCGATTATGAAAGGAGCCCTCTTGCGATAGTCAACAAGAGGGCTTTCGGTCTATTAAAAGTCAAAGTTATCCGGATCCGGACCGACTCTGAGATTTTGATTCAAGCTGTCGATTCGCTCCATCTCTTCGCTCGTCAGCTCAAAATCGAATACCGTAGCGTTTTCGACGATTCGCTGCGCCTTTGTCGATTTGGGGATCGTAACCACTCCGTTTTGCAGGTCCCAGCGCAAAATGATCTGGGCAACCGATTTGCCGTGCTTTGTTGCGATCTCCTGCAGGACTGGATTATCCAACAATTGCCCCTGCATGAGCGGCGACCACGCTTCCAACTGAATGCCGTGCTTCTGGCAATACGCCTGAAGTTCTTTTTGGGTCAAGCGCGGATGGTACTCCACCTGGTTCACCATCGGTTTGATTTCTGCATCCTTCATCAAGTCTTCGAGGTGATGGATTTGGAAGTTGCTGACCCCGATCGCTTTGACCCGCCCTTCTTTGTAAAGCGTCTCTAGTGCCCGCCATGCCTCTTTGTATTTGCCCGCTACAGGCCAATGTATCAAGTACAGATCAAGATAGTCCAGCCCCAGCTTGTCCAGGCTTGCCTGGTAGGCGGCGATTGTCGATTCATATCCCAGATCGGCATTCCAAACCTTTGAGGTGATGAACAGCTCCTCCCTTGCGATGCGAGCTTCTTTCATCCCTTCACGGATCCCTTCTCCGACTCCTGCTTCATTTTCGTAAATCGCTGCAGTATCGACACTCCGGTACCCATGAACGATAGCGGTTTTTACGGCATTCACCAATTCCGGCCCTTCTTCTACCTTAAATACTCCCAAGCCGAGCCAAGGCATTTTTACCCCGTTATGCAATGTTGTTGTATCTTGTAAATGTTTTGCCATGATGAAAGTCCTCCTGACTATGTGAAACGGAAATGATGATTATGCGCGTTGCTCTCTTTGATCCCTTTGCTCCAATGCCCGACTCCAGCCGGACAAGACGACAGCCGCCAGTACCATGAAGCCGCCGATCCATGAGGTATGAATGAGACCGATGGAATCGGTAATGACCCCGCCGAGATAGGAGCCGATGGCGATACCTGCATTAAAGGCGGCGATATTGATCGCTGAGGCGACATCTACAGCACTGGGGACAAAACGCTCTGCCAGCATGACGACGTACACTTGCAGACCAGGCACGTTCATAAAGGCGAACAGTCCCATCAGAAAGATCGTAATCAAGCCAGCTACTTTGAACGGTGCGGTGAACGCCAAAAGAAAAAGGACTGCCGCTTGCACGATAAACATATAAAACAAGGCCACAATCGGCTTTCGATTCGCTACTTTTCCGCCAATTACGTTTCCGACTGCAATCGCGATGCCGTACAAAAGCAAGATGACCGCGACCGTTTCAGCTTTAAACCCTGTTATATCCTGAAGCAGTGGAGACAAATAAGTGAAGACGACGAACGTGCCCCCATACCCCAACGCGGTAATCAAGAATACCAGCAGCAACCGCCCATTTGTAACGAGCTTGAGCTGATCGCCAAATTTTGTGCGAATCCCTTTTGCCAAATTGCGAGGAACCAGGATGCCGTTCGCAATCAAGGCGATAGCCCCTACCGCAACAATCGCTACAAAGGCAAGCCGCCACCCGAACTGTTGACCGATAAAGGTTCCGATCGGCACTCCAGTAACGGTAGCCACCGTAAGGCCTGTAAACATGATCGAGATCGCGCTGGCTCTGCGATCCTCCGGCACCAAATTGGCGGCGATGGTAGACCCGATTGACATAAATACACCGTGCGCGAAGGCGGACAAAACACGGGCTATCAGCAGAATGCTTACGCTGGTCGCACTGGCTGCAATGCTGTTCCCCGCGATAAAGACGACCATGATCCATAGCAAAAGTGTTTTCCGGTTCATGGTGGAAGTCAGTGATGTCAGGATTGGCGCGCCGACCGTGACCCCAAGTGCATAGAGGGAAACGGTCAGCCCGGCTGTCGTGACAGAGATGTGTAAATCTTGAGCGATCAACGGCAGTAATCCCACGCTGATAAATTCTGTGGTTCCTATCGCGAATGCACTCACTGCCAATGCCAGCAATGCCCACATATTACGCTTATGATCCAAAGGCATGGTTCCTCCTCCTGTTTGTGTCTATTTCTAGGGCCCTAGTTGCCAACAGACTATCTAAATAAAAAAGTATAGTGATTTTCCGCCGGCAAATGCTATTATGGGAGTTATAAGTCAAAAAGAAAAGAACGCACTTTTTTGTGTCATAGGTACTCAAAAGTATGATAGGCACTTTTTGGTGCCTGTTTTCAGGAGGTAGCACCATGCAAAAGAAGAAGTACAACATCGCTGTCGAAGCAACGCTCGAAGTCATCGGAGGCAAATGGAAATGCGTCATCCTCTGCCATTTGACCCACGGCAAAAAGAGGACGAGCGAATTGAAACGGCTGATGCCAGCCATTACCCAAAAAATGCTGACACAACAATTGCGCGAGCTGGAGGAAGACGGGGTCATAAACCGAATTGTGTACAACCAAGTCCCGCCCAGGGTCGAATATGAGCTCAGCGAGTATGGGTGGAGCTTGAAAGGAATACTGGACTCCCTTTGTGCCTGGGGAGAAAGACATATTACCAAAGTATACGGAGATAAATTTGCTGTCCTGGAGGAAAGCATCTTAAATGAACAACTGAAATAAACGCTGTTGAGCGGAGGGCTCCTTCGTTATTTTGTTCCAAACCGCTTGATCCAAACCGACACAAAAAAAGAGCTGTGCCGCAGCCTCCTGCGATTGCACAGCTCTTTTCTGTCTTGTCAGCCTTCCCGGGAAGGTCCGTACAGGCCCATCCCGAAATGCCTTTATTACTGAATGATCGATACTTTTTTACCGTCTTGCAGCAATGTCTGTCCTTTGACGACTACCTTATCTCCCTCGGCCAAACCGGATTTAATCACGATCTGGTCGCTCGTTTCTTCACCAGTAGTGACTTCCACCTGCTTGGCGACTTCATCCTCGATACGGAATACAAATTTTTTGCCCTCTCGTTCAAACACGGCTTTGCGCGGAACGATCAGCTCCTCTTCCTTGCCGGAGACTTGACCTGCAAACGTAACGTTCACGACCATGTCCGCCTTCAGCTCGTTGGAAGGGTTCGGGATCGAAATTTCGATCGGATACGCCTTGAGCTGTGAATTCATCACAGGGCTCACCGCCGATACTTTTGCTTCCACTTCTTTGCCGAGAATCGGGATGTTTACCTTTACGGCCGTACCCACTTTGACTTTTGTGATGTCTTGTTCAGAAAGATTCGCTTTGACCAAGAGCGGGTTTGTGTTGACGATGACGACAACGGGAGTTCCCTGCGAAGCAATCTGTCCAACCGCTCCGTTTACGCTCGAAACAAAGCCGCTGATCGGCGCTGTCACGACTGCATTCGCCAGCTGCTCTCTAGCATTTTGCAAAGCGACCGCTGCTTGGTTCACGGATGCTTCCGATACTTGCAGGGTTGTTTTTTGCTTGGTTGTTTCCAACGTTTGCTTAGCGTTTTCATATGCAGTCTGTGCATTCATCAGACTTGTGTTTGCTTGCTCGAACTGCTGGGATGAGATAGCCCCTTGATCAAACAGTTGTTTCATCCGTTGCTGGTTCAGCTGGGCATCCGTCAGTGCTTGTTCAGCTTGTTTCAAGCTGTTTTGTGCCTGTACCAGGCTTTGATCCGTACTGCTTCCCGACTGCTTGAGATTCGCCAGTGCCACTTTATACGCTGCTTCCTGCTGGGCGACTGTATTGGCGAGATCCGTCTCGTCCAGTTTAAACAAGACTTCTCCCTTTTTAACAGGCTGACCCAGCTTTACCGGGAGGCTTGTAATTTTCCCGCTGACTTTGGGACTGATCTGTATTTCCTCGCTTGGAGCCAATTTGGCTGAAATTCCCGCTTCGCTGCTGACGACTCCTTTTTTCACCTGTTCAATCTGTACGGGAGTCGCCGCTTCTTCTGCCTGCGTATCTGACGGAGCAGCTGCTTCCGGCTGGGAGCAGCCAGCTACGAGCAATGCCACGGATAGCGCTAAAATAATGGGTTGTTTTCTCACGTTCACATTTCCCTCCTTATCCCACATGCACTTACGATTCGATGACTGGAACGCTTTGTTTTTGTTTCCGCTTCTCTCTTTTCCGGTTGCGTCTGTCGCGCAGTTTCTTGCCGAAATCATCGAACAATGTCGTGACAACAGGCACCAGCACCAATGTAATCAACGTGGAGAAGCTCAGACCAAAAATAACGGTGATGGCCATCGGCGCTTGAGACTCACTACCGGAACCCGTTGCGAAGGCAAGCGGTCCAATCGCAAGGATCGTGGTCATGGTCGTCATCAAAATCGGACGAAGACGAATCGGACCTGCTTCCAGAATCGCTTCGTGCAGGGAATGCCCTTTCGCACGCAGTTGATTCACGTAGTCGATCAATACGATCGCGTTGTTCACGACGAGACCGATCAAAAGAATGTAACCGATCAATACGGATACGCTGAGCGGTGTCGCTGTCACCAGCAATCCGAGAAGTACCCCGGTAACTGTCGGCGGTACCGAGAACATAATGATAAACGGCGTGTAGAAGGATTCAAACTGCCCCGCCATAACCATGTACACGAGTACGACTGACAGGATAATTGCCAGTCCGAGGCTAGCAAAGGACTCAGCCATGTCCTCCGATTGACCGCCAAAATCAACTTTATATCCATCCGGCAGCGTGAGCTTCGACAGCTTCGCCTGAATGTCTCGCGTCACCGAATTCAGATCGCGCCCGGCCAGATCGCTCGTAATCTTGATCTCGCGAGACAGATTGGAACGATTGATCGCCAGCGGAACCTCTACCTTGGAAATCGTCGCTACAGAGGAAAGCGCGACTTGCGCTCCGCCCGGCGCTGAAATCCGCAGGTTTTTCAGATAGTTGATATCTTCTTGGTAAGATTCAGGAAGTTTGATCTTTACATCGATTTCATCGTCGCCTGTACGATATTTCGTTACAGTCTGTCCTTGGAAAGACGTACGGACGCTGGACAGGATTTGCCCCGTAGTAAGTCCATACATACTAGCTTTCTCGGCATCCACCAGCACTTCGTATTCCTGCAGCGTATCTTCCATACTTGTCGCTACGTTGGCTGTACCCGGGATACTCTTGATTTGTTCCTTGATGATGCCGCCGATGTCTTGCAAGACAGCCAGATCATCACCACGGAGGGTAAGTTCTACCGGGGAGCCTGTCGCGAAGCCTTGCGAGGAGCTTACGGTAATTTCAGCTCCAGGTATCGACGCCACTTGTTTTTGCAGGTCGATGGCGATATCGCTCGACGAACGAGTCCGCTCGGTCACATCGACAAGCAGCAATGTCACTGACGCCCGGTTTGATGTTGCAGTGGCTGCAATCGGCGAACCGCTGCTGCCGATCGAGGTAGACAAGGTTTTCAGTTCCGGTACTTTCGAGGCGATTTCTTCGATTTGTTTGGCAACCTTCTCTGTTTCCTCTACAATCGTGCCGTTCGGCATCTTAATGGAAATGGACACCTGTCCTTCATCCATGGCCGGCATGAACTCTGCTCCGATCATCGGCGTCAACAGCAGAGAGCCGATCATCGTACCGATGGTCACGAAAAGAACGGTTTTCCGGTGGCCCAGGGACCATTTCAAAAGGCCGCGATAGCCGTTTTCCACTCTCTTGAATCCGATATTGAACCATTTGACAGGGTTGACGCCCCGGTACCCTTTCATATCACCATGATGCGGCACTTTTTTCAAGATGCGCGAGCTCATCATCGGCACCAGCATGAGCGAGAACACCAGTGCGGCGATATGGGAGTATACGACAGTCAGCGCCAATGGACCGAACAATTCAGAAGCGATTCCTTCCGTCATGGCAATCGGAAGGAATACGCAAATTTGCGCCAAAGCGGACGCCATTACGGCGTTTCCGACTTCTTTGGAACCGACCAGTGCGGCCTCCATCATGCTCTTGCCTTTTTCCCGCTGTCGGAAAATATTTTCCAAAATAACAACCGCAAAGTCAATCAATGAACCAAGTCCGAGAGTCAAACCGGACAGGGAGATCAGGTTGATCGTCTGTCCTGTCATGTACATCAACAGGAAGGTCGCGACGATCGAAACAGGAAGAACGATCGTGGCAATCAACATCGATTGAAAACTTCCGAGGAAGAAGAACAGCATGATGATCCCGATACCGCCACCCAGCAAAGCGTGCTCAGCAGTGGTGTAAATGGAGTCCTTGATATAGGTTGACGTATCCATCGTATTTGTGACGACGATGTTCTCCGGCAGATCCTTCTTCAGCTTCTCCATTTCTTTTTTTACGGCATCAGCGACTTCGATCGTATTGCCCCCTGATGCTTTCGTAATGGACAGGCCCAGGCTTGGCTGCCCGTTTACGTAGTTCAACTGCGTGATCGATTCCAGTGTATCTTCGACAGTCGCAATGTCTTTTAACCGGATCGAGCTGCTTCCTACCGGGATGGGTGTCATGGCGATCTGATCGACACTCGCGAACTCGCCTTGCACCCGGATGTTCATTTTGCCGTCGCCTTCACGGACAGAACCGGCAGTACCCGAGATGTTGTTGCTTCCGATGGCTTGTTGAATCTGTTCAAGCGTCAGTCCGTATGCAGACAGCTTCGCCGGGTCCAATGTCACATCGACAACCCGGCCCTGACCGCCGCCAATCGATACGGAAGCGACGCCATCAATCCGCTCCAGTCGGGATTGAATGACATCTTCGGCGATTTTCTTCAACTGGTTTACATCTTGTTCGCCAGTCAGCGCGTAGGTAAGGATCGGCTGACTGTTCGGATCAATTCTAAGTACCCGCGGAGCATGTGCCGAATCCGGCAATATCCCCCGCACCTGGTCTACCTTATCCCGCATATTCAGGGTCGCCTGGTCCAGATCTGTTCCCCAGTTGAAGAACAAAATGACCTGGGAAGCCCCCTGCATGGAGACCGATGAAATGCTGTCCAGGTCCGCTACCGTACCCAGCGCATTTTCTATCGGCTTGGTCACCAGCTTTTCTACTTCGCTTGGCGAACCTCCGTCTACAGAGGTAACGACCACAGCTACCGGAAAGTTCAGCTCCGGCATCAGGTCGATGGCCAAACGAGGCAGAGACACGAATCCAAAAATAATCATGGCGACCGTCAGCATGATCATCGTGACGGGTCGCTTAATCGAAAGTGCAGATAGGTTCACATCCACTCACCTCTTCCAGTCAACTAGTAGCTCTTTTTTTATAGGTGTACATCTCGTGAAGGACATGGAGTGATGAGATGATCTGAGCAGTTTTTCCTTCGAGTGTCCCTACGTATGATTCGTCAGATTCCACCTCTTCCCCCTTGGTTATGCGCAAAGTCGGAGAAACCCATACGATCCGGCGATCGTTTCCGTCTCTCAACCGTTTCACCAAATCTTCTCGCTCCAATCGGTTTACAAGCCCTGACGTGGTGCTGTAGGGAAGTTCGACCGCTTTGCTGATCTCGCCGATTGTTTTCGGTCCATCCTTGATTTGTTCCAAAATGAGAACCTGTTGCCAAGTCAGGTCTTGTGTATCGAGTTCTTCTTCTGAAATGGAAGAAAACACGGCATTCGCTTCACGCAACAGCTTTGCCAACTGAATCAGTTCCTTCATTCCTAGCCTCCCTTATCAAACCAGCAACGTACAACATCCTTTCTCTGGATGTAATTGTCACAACGTATATTGTAAACATAGGACTTCCGTATGTGATCTATCGACGGATTGATTATAGATTCGAGCAGGTCTATCTACAGATAGATGACACACGTGGTAGAATGGAAGCAAGAAAATGAAAATGTGTGGAAAGAAGGGTGTCGCTTTGTTTAAACGAATACTGGAAGCCTTGCAAAAGCGATACTTTACCGTTTGGTTTCTGGCTTTGATTGTCCTGATTTTAGTCCCGAATTCATATATGCATGAAACTCCGACCCAATTCGCTTTTTCGTTTGCCATTCTGGTCTGTCACTTCTGGCTGTTCTGGACGCCAAAGAGCCTGTGGACCCCTTTGCGCACCGAATGCGTTACGTTGTTGATCGGTTTGGTTACAATCATCAAAGCGCTCGCCGGAGGTTCGGAGACGATTGGGCTATTGTTCCCCCTTGTCATTTTTGTCGGCGTCAGAATGGAAGAAAAACGGGCCCTGATCTACGCCACCGGTCTTGGGTTGATCGGACTATTGCTTTTGATCAAGGACCACTCGTTCTTCTCGCCGCATTTGGTCCCCTTCGCGCTCACCTTTATTGGCTGCTATGTCGGAGCAAAAGGGTACCGGGTCCAGTTCGATGCCTATGAGCAAAACCAGCTTCATCTGGAGCAGCTTCAAAAGGCCCATGCCCAACTGAAAGAAGCCCATAACGAGCTGCAGGAGGCTGCCGTCCATACGATGCAGGTGGCCGTCCTGGAAGAACGCACGAGGATTGCCCGCGATCTCCACGATCAGTTGGGGCATTCCCTCACATCTCTGATCGTCCAGCTTCACGCCTTGCAATTCATGCTGAAAAATGGGCCTAGCGACGCACAGGAAGCGGTACGAAACATGCTTTATGTAGCCAAGCATAGTCTGGAAGACATTCGCGGATCTGTTCACACGCTGGCGAGTGACCAGTCTTCCCTTGGTTTGGCTCCGCTGCGGGCGTTCCTTTCCCAAACGGAGAAAAACACCGGGCTGCGCTGCAAATTGGTTGCAGACGATCCCGAGCTTGGGTTGACACAAACCATTTCCATCGCTTTTTACCGAATCTTGCAGGAAGCGGTTACAAATACGCTGCGCCACTCCGAGGCAGGTCAATTGGACGTAATCGTTACCCAGGATGATACCCACTGCTATATGTGCATCCGTGACGATGGAAAGCTGACACCTGGTGAAACCATTGCACCGGGATTTGGACTATCAAGCATGAAAGAACGTGTGACGGAGCTGAATGGCTCCCTCTCCTACACCGCGGTTGAACCACATGGGTTTGAAATCAAAGTGGTGATTCCGTACCAGGATATCGCTTAGGAAGGGATAACGATGGTGCAAACAGAGAACGAAGGTGCAAAAAAAATCAAAGTGTTGCTTGTCGATGATCAGACGATGATCCGACAAGGCTTGGGCTATGTCATCCAGATGCAGCCGGATATGGAAGTCGTCGGCGAAGCGGCAGACGGCGAAGAAGCGATAGAAAAAGCGGCAGCTTGCCAGCCCGATGTCATTTTGATGGATGTGCAGATGCCCAAGTGCTCCGGAATCGAAGCAACACGCCAAATCTTGAAGCAATCGCCCCGCATCAAGGTGTTGATTCTCACTACCTTCGACATCCAGAATTACGTAGTGGATGGGATTCGCGCGGGCGCTGTCGGGTATATGCTAAAGGATGCCGATTCCCAGGAGATGCTCGAACTGATTCGCAGCGCTTATCAGGGAGCTGTCCTTTTTCATACCGGTACGGCTGCCAAGGCGTTGGCAGAATTGCTCCGCAGTCAAGAGCCGGTTGCGGCAGAGCCGACTGAAAAAGGGTATGTCCTATTGGAAGACTTGACGGAAAGAGAATTGGACGTCCTTCAGCAGCTTGCGTATGGTTTCCGCAACGACCAGATTGCCCAAAACCTGTTTATTTCGGAAGGAACCGTCAAGACGCACGTCCATCGGATTTTGCAAAAAATGGGCGTTGAAGATCGTACCCAAGCCGTTGCCCTGGCACTCCGGCACAAGCTTGTAAAATAAGTGAGCTCCAATTCATCCCCCCTTGTCTGCGTTTTACAATCGCGCTGCAGATGTGAAGCCGGTCATCCTGTTTCGGGTTTCCGGCTTTTTTGTCTTCTTTCGCTTCACCCAATATGGATATACGAACAACTTGCAAAAAGATTTCACTCTATCGAGAGTTTTCTGCCGCAAAGTGCATCTTTCAGAAATCTGCCAGTGTGAGTGCGGATGAAAATCTGTTATTAAGCTTTTGCAATAGGCCTATGTATTTTCTTGATAACTCTCCACGATAAAGGAGTGTTAAAATGAACATATTGTGAACGTTGTTCTTTCTATTGAAAAGGTTGTGTTGCAGCATGTCTTTCTCGTGGAAACGGAATCTAGTCGTCTTGTGGATCGGCGTCTTCTTTTGCAGCGCTGCCTATTCCATCTCCATCCCTTTTTTGCCGATCTTTCTCCATACCTCGCTGGGGGTTAATGAGCATCTGGAAGCATGGTCGGGCATTTCTTTCGGGATTACGTTTCTGGCCAGTGCGTTAATATCTCCCTATTGGGGATCTCTGTCTGACAAGTACGGGAGAAAACCCATGTTGATTCGGTCGGGTTACAGCTTGGCCGTTTTGTATTTTCTCAACTATTTGGTGACGGACCCTTATTCGTTCCTGGCACTTCGAGTCCTGCAGGGGCTTTTGGCCGGATTTGTGCCTGCCTCGATTGCACTTGTCGCGACGAATACGCCAGACAAGCATGTCGGCTACGCTCTTGGCATCATGGCTACTTCCGGTGCTACCGGCGGGATCATCGGGCCACTTATCGGGGGCTTTGTCAGCCATCTGTGGGGAAACCGGGAAGCGTTCCTTTTCTCCGCTGTAGTCGTCTTGATCGCGGCATTAATTGCCACATTTTTCGTAAAAGAAACGAATTTCAACCGGTCCGGCGAGCGTTCGCATGTTGCAGACGATATTCGTCTCGCGATGGCTAACCGCTCCTTTGTCACCATTCTCGGCCTGGCCATGGTCGTAACGATCTCCGTCATGCTTCTGGAGCCGCTGCTCACCGTCTACGTCCTGCAGCTCGGGGCATCTCAGCAAGATGCTTCGCTCAGCTCGGGCATCATCTTTTCCGCGGTCGGAATCGCCACGGTGCTGGCCGCTCCGCAATGGGGCAAGATCGGCAACAAGATCGGCTACTCGAAGATTCTCTTTATCGGCTTGTTGGGCGGCGGAATCGGGAACCTGCTTCAGTACTTTTTCACCAGCCTGTACGGCTTTGGCATCCTGCGCTTTGTTTACGGGTTGTTTTTCGCGGCCGTCTATCCGTCTTTGAATGCGCTGATCGTGAAAGTAACAGACCCTGAATTCCGCGGCAGAGCATTTAGCCTCAATCAATCCTCTACACAGCTCGCCAACATGATCGGTCCTGTGCTGGGAGGCTTTTTGGGAGGCTGGATTCCCATCCGGACGGTATTTATTATCAACGGGATCGCATTGTTGGTCATTGCCGTACTGATGAAAACAAAATTTGCGATCCAGGCCCCCGCCAAAGAAAGCAGGGACGTAAAGGCAGATCATTCGACTGCTTGATGATTGCCACCGGCAAAAGATCACCGTTCTATAAGGTCTATCGCACTCTGAATGTTGATTGAAGGTAAAAAATGCTGCCCGTTCCAGCAGATTCGTCTACTGGAAGAGCAGCTTTTTTTTGCTTAAAGCCAATTCATTCCCTATTCACTATTCCCTTTACTTGAACGCCTCGTTTCGATACACTTCTTTGCCTTCAAACAGCGTCCAGAGAATGTTCGTTTTCTTGATCTCCGTTGCCGGAATCGCAAACAGGTTTTTGTCCAGAACGACCAGGTCTGCCTTCTTGCCCACTTCGATAGAACCGGTAATGTCCTCTACAAAATTGGCGTAAGCCCCGTCAATCGTAAAGCTGGCAATCATGTCGGCCAGTGTGGCGCGTTCATCCGGGTTGGCAATATCTTTGGGGTCCGTTTTGCCCTCTTCAATCCGGGTGATGCCTTGTTGAATGCCGTGCAGCGGATTAAACTCCTGGGTCACAATGTAGTCGCTGCCGGAAGCCATCACGATGCCTGCGTTGATCATGCTTTTCATCGGGTACTCCTCTTCGGCCCGCTCCCGGCCCAAATACGGGACCTCGATTTCTTCAAAGAACCCGGGCTCCTTCAAGAACCAGTAAGGCTGCGGGATTCCGATGACGCCCAGCTTTTTAAAGCGCTCCATATCTTTTGGATTGAACAATTGCAAATGAACAATGGAAGGACGAGCATCCCGCTGTCCGTTCTTTTTCTCCGCATATTCGAATCCGTCGAGAGTAATTCTCGTCGCTGCATCGCCGATCGAGTGGACGTGCAGCTGGAAGCCGGCTTTATCGACAGCCGCCGCCGTCTCGTTGTACACTTCCGGGTCCCAGATCAGCTGGCCCCTCGTATGCTTGTGCTTGTACGGCTCTTCCAGATAGCCGGTAGCACCCTCTACGACGCCGTCCATGAATATTTTCACCGCGTTGATCTGAAAATGAGGGCCTTTGTTCTCTTCGCGCAGCTTGATGAACTCTTTCACCTGCTCCGGACCCTTCGCCGGGTCTGCAGTAATGGCGTTGCGGAAGCGGACAGTCAGCTTGTCTTCCTCAGAGAGCTGCTTGTACGCCTCGAGCACGTTTGGATAGCGCAGCATGTCCGGATCGCGCGCTGTCGTGACCCCACGCTCGGCGGCCAGCTTCTGATATTCCAAAATTCCGTTCATATACTGCTCGACTGAAAGACCCGGAATTTTCTTCAGCACGAGGTCCATCGCCTTTTCGCGCAGTGTTCCTGAAGCCTCTCCAGTAGCCGGATCGCGCTCGATCAGACCTCCGTCCGGATTCGGCGTGCTTTTTGTGATTCCCGCCACTTCCAATGCCTTGGAGTTTACCCACAGAGAATGACCATCATCCGATGTGAGTGCGATCGGGATGTCTTTGGATACTTCATCCAGCGCCTCTTTACGCGGTCCAATTCCGGTGGCAGCCGAGTTCGTCCAGCCCCGCCCCTGGATCGCGGTTTCCTCTGGATACTTCTTCACAAATTCCTTGACAGCTTTCACGTATTCTTCGATCGACCCCAGTTCAAACAGATCGACTGTGTAAATCATGCCGGTCGTCTTGCTGGCATGGGTATGGCTGTCGATGAAGCCCGGCAGAACCATCTTCCCCTTTACATCCACCACTTTAGTCTGTGCCCCGGCGTACGCTTTTGCTCCTTCGTTGGTACCGACATAAACGATGGTATCTCCCTTGACTGCGACCGCTTCGGCCCAGTTCCGGTTCCGGTCTACCGTATAGACGGCACCGTTTTGCAGGATCATGTCAGCCGGCTGGACAGCAGATTTTGTCTGGACAACCGGTTGGGCATGTCCGATCGACGGCACCAGCAGGGATGCCAGCAGCAATGCACCTGCCGCTTTCTTTGCAAACATGCTACTCCTCCTTTTTCTGTCTGACTTATGCAGAATAATAAATGATTGCGACGGACAAATAAGCTTTTGCGTATATGTACGTTCCGCTCATCCATCATAAGGTACAATGGCGATGTTTGGCAATTCATATAGGAAAGAAAACGACATAAGTTTGGAAAGATTCATGAAAAAGCGCCCCCTGTCCTCTGGCATGGCGGCGCCTGTCTCATGATCGCTTTCTGTCATTGCCTCAAGGAGTCCAAGAGATCATCCCACGACATGAATAGGCGGACGATGTCTTCTTCGACAAGTCTTGTGCCCATTTGAATCTCGATAATCTCCAACTCTTCGATTGCCTTGATTGCATGTTTGGCATGGACAGGAATTCTGACGACATCGCCTGCCTTTACCCGAATCAACCGGTCATTCAATACGAATTCACCGATACCGGCTACAATCGTCCATACCTCACTGCGCATCTGGTGATATTGATAGCTGAGGTTTTTTCCTGCGTATAAACACAAGCGCTTGGTCAAGATGTCTGTTCCATCCGTCCTTGTTTGATAATCGAGGACTCGATACCATCCCCATCGCCGTTCCTCAAACATCGGTCTTTGGTCTATCTTTTTCACCAGATCCTTCACTCGGTGGCTTTCCGATTTTTCCGATACCAGTATGCCGTCAGGGCTTGCCGCTACAACGACATTCGGCACTCCCACTACCGCTATCGGGATATCCAATTCATTCACGACATGTGTATTGCTGCTATCGTCGCTAATGATGCCTTTTCCGATCACTTTTGTTTGAATATCCGCCGTCAGTGTATCCCACGTGCCCAAATCCCGCCAGGTGCCATGATACGGGATCGCTACAACCCGATCTGCTTTTTCAACTACTTCATAGTCAAAGCTTATTTTTGGCAATTGGTCGTATTTCTCCACAAGCTCATCAAACTCAACCGGCAGCTTTTTTTCTTCCAGCAATTGAATGAGGTAGCCTAACCGAAATGAAAAAACACCGCAATTCCACAATGCATTTTGCCGAAGAAGCTTGGCTGCCTCATCTTTAGACGGTTTTTCCGTAAAGGAATCAACAGGGATATAGCCTTCGGAGGTTTTTAGGGTATTTTGAACCGGAATAATATAACCGTACTTTTCGGATGGGGAGGTGGGCTGCACCCCGATTAATGCAATATCTGCGTCGGATTGTCGTATCGTGTCCTCCAACTCCTTGACTTTATCAAAAAATTGATAATCCGTATAAGGATCGACTGGCATGACGACGATCACTTCATTCAGGTCTACGCCCTGCTTCGAATAGAAATACGTTGCTGCCAAGGCTATAGCCGGATACGTGTCTCGACGCTCCGGTTCAATGATAAGAGGCACATTGCTCCCCAACTGGGAGGTAATCATGTCCACCTGCGTTTTGCTTGTCGATATATAGGCTGAATGGTCTATTTTTTTCGTCTTCAGTTGTTTCCATATCCTCTGTATCATCGACTCCATCTCGTCATCGGGAGTTCGTATCGTTTTTAGGAACTGTTTTGATCTGGATTCGTTGGAAAGCGGCCACAGTCGTTTCCCTGTTCCTCCTGAAAGCAAAACGAGCCTCAACGGAAAGCACCTCTCTTCTGTCTGATCCTGATGTACACATGTAATATCCATATGATCACTCGCCGGAAAAGGTATGTGTGTATCGACCAGATTAAGAGTGGAAAACCGACAACGGGCTCGTCCAAAGCCAATCTGCACATGAATATTGTGGCACTGTCTCCGGTTGCCATTTATACCGCCGCTCATACTATGTTTTATACTCGCAGATGTGTGCGAATCGATGTGGAGGTTTTCGGCTCATGATCAATTGGAGAGAGCGATATAATCGCTGGATGAATTACCCCGATCTGGACGAAAGACTACGCGAAGAGTTACAGCGCGCAAAGGATAATGAACCACTTCTAGAGGACCTCTTTTATGCCGATCTGGAATTCGGTACGGGAGGGATGCGGGCGGAAATGGGACCTGGCCCCAATCGGATGAACGTGTATACGGTGCGAAAAATTTCCGAAGGGCTGGCCCGCTTTATCGCAGAGTCTGGCCAACAGGCGAAGGCGCAGGGCGTAGTGATTGCCTATGACTCCAGAAACAAATCGTCTGATTTTGCGATTGAATCCGCAAAGGTGATAGGAAGGCACGGCATCCGTGTTTATTTGTTTGATCGGCTCTGTCCAACCCCCCTTCTGTCTTTTGCGGTGCGCCACCTGCATGCGTTCGCGGGAATCGTTATCACCGCGAGCCATAATCCGCCCGAGTATAACGGCTATAAAATTTACGGCAGCGACGGTGTCCAAATCACGCCGGCGACCGCCGAACAAATCATGGCAAAGGTAAACGAGGTAACAGACGAACTGTCCGTAGAAAGTGGTGATGAAGCATCATTGAGGCAGAGCGGCCTATTGGTGCAGATTCATGATGATATCCTGGAAGCATATGTCGAGCGACTGCAGACGATCAGGCTGAACCCTGAACCATCGGGTACTTCGCAGGTAAACATCGTTTTTACCCCTTTACATGGAACAGCATACGAACCCATCAGGCTCGTTCTGAGCCGGTTCGGCTACAATCAGGTCACTGTCGTTACCGAGCAAGCGAATCCGGACCCGCATTTCACCAATGCAGCATCGCTCAATCCGGAAGAGCCGCACGCATTCGAGCTGGCGCTGCAATACGGTAAACGGACAAACGCTGATCTGATCCTGGCAACCGATCCAGATGCGGACCGCATCGGTGTCGCAGTCAAAAAAGGTCCGCAGGGATATACGATACTGTCCGGCAATCAAATCGGTGCCCTTTTACTGGACTATCTCCTATCCGAGCGAAAAAGAAAAGGGCTTCTGCCAGATAACGGCACCATCGTCAAAACCATTGTCACATCCGAATTCGCCCGAGCAATCGCGGCCGATTACGGTGTAGATACGGTGGATACGCTGACGGGCTTCAAGTATATCGGAGAGAAGATCAGCATGTACGAGAGATCGGGTCAGTACACGTTTCTGTTCGGATTCGAAGAAAGCAGCGGCTATTTGATTGGCGACTTTGTCAGGGATAAAGACGGCATCCAAACGGCTCTGATGTTAGCAGACATGTGCGCTTTTCATAAGTCATCGGGAAAGTCCATATACGACGGACTGATCGAACTGTACAAGAGATACGGATTTTACAGCGAAGACTTGTATTCCTTATCCCTCAAAGGGAAGGCGGGAGTCGAGAAAATCAGGGCCACCCTGTCTTTTTTTCGCCAGCAAGGTTTTACCGAGGTTGCCGGCAAAAAAGTTATGGTCGTGGAAGATTTTCTGGCAGGCACTTGTAGAGAAATGGTCAACGGCACCAGTACCGCGATTCCCTTGCCGGCATCCGATGTGTTGAAGTACCGGCTAGATGACGAGTCGTGGTTTTGCCTGCGGCCCTCCGGTACCGAACCAAAACTAAAAGTATATCTGGGGACGAAAGGTGTCACTTCGGAAGAAAGCAGTCAAAAGCTTCGAGCATTGAAGAATTTTGTGCTTGAGCAGTTCAACGCGCTCGGGCTCATATGAGTACGCTGTACAAATAAAGCGCAGCGGAGGCTTATTCATGAACATTTTACTCGCTACGTACTGGATACTCCCCCACGTAGGAGGGGTAGACACGTATTTACGTACTTTAAAGCAAGGATTGGAAGAACGCGGCCATCAAGTAGATTTGCTTGGCCATCATCCGGACATGAGTCGGGTGCACTTGCTGGACGACAAAAAAAGCGTGGAAAAAAAACCGATTCACCTTCCTGTTTATGATATTTTGATGGATTATTTTGACCGGGAGTTTCCGCTTCTCGATCACTGGGCGCGGTACCGCCTTATCGAGCGGCATGTATTTGAGATGGCCACTGTCATGCTCGAACTGAATCAGTATGATCTGGTTCATACGCAGGACATCATCTCCACGCGGGCTCTATCTCGTGTCATTCCCAAACACATTCCGCATGTCGCAACGATTCACGGCATGATTCACGATGAGTTTGTTTTAACCGGGGAGATCGATCAGGCGGACTCGATGCGCTGGAAGTACAGCTATTTGGAAGAAAAACTGGGATGCTCCTCCGCAGATGCCACGATTCTCCCGACCGAATGGCTTCGCAGGGAATTCACAAACCGCTTCTCTGTGGCTCCGGAAAAGCTGACGGTCGTTCCCTATGGATTACAGGCAGAAGCGATAGCCCAACAGACGGACGCAATCCAGCACATCCCCCGGTCAGACGGCAAACAAGTCATTATTTGTCCCGCCAGGCTGGTTCCGTACAAAGGGCAGCGGTATTTGATCGAGGCTTTGGCAAAATTGGCTCGCGTCCGCGATGACTTCGTTTGCCAATTTGCCGGGGAAGGCCCGGACCGAACGGAGCTGGAAGCGTTGGTCGGACAGCACAACCTGGACCATCATATTGAATTTTTGGGCAACCGATCCGATATCTTTCATCTGCTCAAACAGGCGAGTATTTTCGTGCTTCCCTCCCTTGTCGAAAATCACTCCCTGGCGATCATGGAAGCGCAAATTATCGGTTTGCCCATCGTAACCACCCGTGTGGGAGGAAATGCGGAGCTCGTCTCGCATCACCATACGGGCTTGCTGGTCGAACCCCAAAACAGTGATGAGCTGTTTCAAGCGCTTCTGATGCTGATGAATAACAAAACTCTTCGGGAAAAGCTCTCGCACGATGCCAGGAGGTGGGCCAGAAAATACTGGCGGCACGATTTCATGGTGAACCGGACACTGGAGGTATACGAACAGGTACGCCTGCACAAAAAATAAGCCCCCTCTCCGTATGTATGTATGTATGGATGCCTTCTCTCTCTGTTGAGGGATGGCCTAAACAATGAGCATCCCGTCCACTTTTGAAAGTGAAACGGGATGCTCGTTTGTTTATGGTTCCAATTTGGCCCAAGCCGTCGACATTTCGCAAATTTCCCCTTCGGCCTGGCATTTCACCTTTTTACTGAAGCGGCAATACGGGTATGTGTATCACCATGCCGTCCCCGTTCAATGCGACGCGGATTTGCTGTTCGCCATACTGATACGATCTGCCTACAACTATATAATTTCCGTCAGACAGTTCGTCAAACTGATAGTGTCCGTGTTCGTCGACAGCCGTTGCGGTTATGAGCTGTTTTCTCTCATTCAGCAAGAGAACGTATGATAACGCTGCAGGCGCCCCTGAAAATTTATCGTATACGATTCCTTTGATAGAAGCAGAGGAGCACTCTCTCGGCTTCCCCGGTTCCTTTAATTCACGCAGCATATCCTCATCGGGCACTTTGTAATCGGGGGGCAATGCATAAGCGACCTCATCCCAAGTTTCCTCATCCAGAAAATAAACCTTTTTCGACGGCGTGAACGAAAACAAGTGATGATACGGCTCCATTAAATCTGCTACCCCAGTGAGCTTCACTTCATCCAACAGAAATGAAAGCTGCCGTACGTCTTCGTTCAACCCCACCTCCTGTGGAACAAACACATCGCTGGCCACGATCTCCAAAACACCTTTCATCATCGCCGGAAGCAACACGGTGATTGAGAATTTTTCCGTCGGATTGATTTCCTCATGAAGCAACTGGCCATTGACGTAAAAGGAGAGCGTGAGATTTTCCGGATATTCGTGGCGCCGCCCGCAAATCGTCAGAGACGCAGCTTCTTTTATATTTTTCAATGGTAAAACGAGGCGCTTTGATACCCACCCATCCTGATAGCGGTCCGTAAATACCATGTTTGTCATTCCCATCCCCCCGCTGTTTACCCAATCAACTTCTCGATCACGGAATCCCAACCAAGCTCCATATCTTCAATCAAACGCAGTCCGTTCATCCCCATCGTTTGCGCGCTCCGCTTGTTTGAGAACAAATAGTCGAGCTTTTCCGCAACAGCTTTCGGATCGGGCTCCAGCACGAAGCCGTTATCGCCATTCCTTACAAACTCGAGCGGACCGCCAGCGTCGACGTGCGTAATGACGGGTTTGCCGGACAGAAACGACTCCAGCGTGACATAGCCGTAATCTTCCTGGTACGGTCCGTAATAAACTGCCAACGCGTTCGCATAGTACTTTCTTTTCTCTTCTTCGGAGATCCAGCCGAGAAAGTGCACCCTGTCTTGCAATCCGTATGTTTCCACAGCGGATTTCATTTTGTTGATAAAGGTTTCCTTTCCTCTGCCGGCGATCACAACCTTGACTTGTGTTTTGGTATAGCGCAGGGCTTCGATCAGTACCTGCTGCCGTTTTAATTCTTCCAATCGGGAGGGACAAAAGATATAGTTTCCTATCTCTCCCGTGTAGAAGTGTTCGCATCCGAACGGAGGGTGGTAGAGAGGCATCGATTCAATCCCGTTGTACGTACGCAGCCTCTCTGACACAGTCGCCGAGATCGTGTATGTTTTGGCGCATGCAGAAAGGGCATGGCTGTCTTCCTCGACGATCATCTTTCGCAAGCGGTCGCCGCCCTCCATTTTGTCCAGACCATCGAAACCGGTTCCCCACAGCTCGTATGCTTCGCGATGCTGATGCAGCAGCCATAACACTTTGTTGTCGTGCCGGGCATAGTAGATCGGAAATTTCAGGGCAATCATCAGGTCGATCGGTCTCCCCTTCATTTCCGACAAGTCGATCAAGCGGGACATACGGATGCTGTTTTCCAGACTCTCAGCCGGATACCACTTGAAGGGGATGGTCACGACCTCCGCCTCGTGTCCCCTGAGAATAAGCTGCATTTTTAAATTGTTGGCCAATATCTCTGCTCCCCCGTATTCAAATGGCACTTGAACGGAGGCAATGGCAATCCTCATCGATCCACCTCATTTTTTGAGCAAGCGTTCATTGTTGGCCCCGGATTTTTTTCCAGCGAAAAAAACCTCCGCAAAAAATGCGGGAGCTTGTCGTGTCTGCAGCCAAAATAAGCGCCCAACCTTCTGGCGATATGCCACCGCCAGCGAAAATAAACCCAGTAATACTTTTCGTGCCGACGATAGTCGGTCTCGGAAAAAATGAATTGCGCTTCGGCTCTGGCTATTCGATAACAGGCGGGAATCAAGGTTGCAAGCGAAACATCTTCGGTGTAGCCGAAAGCCATATGCATCCCCCGCAATTCATCAAAGAAACGCTGAAAATAGCGAAAAAACGAGGAGTAACTATGGGAATGGATGACTGCCGCCTTTGGCATATATACCTTTTTCCAGCCATTGACGATGATGTCTCTGCCCATTACTTGGTCTTCCGTGTATATCACATCGCGAAATCGGATAGCAGCCCACGCCTCTTTCCTTAAAGCCGAATTGACATTTGAGTTAAATCCGTACCAGAGCGGATTCTGGTGATAGAGAGCCCGACCTTCAGGGGTATCCTCCACATATTGCACGAGAGGCTCATCCGACTTGGAAAACATTTCGAAATGGAGCATCAAATCGCGCCGTGTAAAGGGATCGCATTCAGGTCTGGCAATCTGCTTGCCAAACACACAGCCGACTCTGGGGTCGAGGCTAAAACCCCTGATCATCTCCTCCAGCCAAAACTCATCGGCCGGGGTTGCGTCTTGCGTCAAAAAAACAAGGTATTGCCCGCGGGACAATTCGGCCCCGTAGTTCCGTGTTTTTCCATGTCCGAACTGTTTCTTGTCAATGGGATAAAACCGGACGGGATATGACATCAGCACGTCGACTGTTCCGTCCGATGAGCCGGAATCAATGGCAATCACTTCAAAAGGAAAGCTTGTTTGCTGCCGATAGATCGCGCGAAGAACTTCATCGATATACCGGATACCGTTATACGTCAGAAGAATAATGGAAACATCGACCTGCCCCATTTCCATCCCCCCTTCTGTCCTCCCCGTCGCTCATCTGGTGCTGCGACACTTTTTCGCCACGTGAAACCGCGCTTTCCATCCACCCCATCTGACTCCATCCGGAGAAGCTGAGACGAGACCTGTGAGCGATCGTCACCCGCGATTCATCCGCTCGCTCCTTGCACCTCTCGTATATCCAGAATCTGCTGGTGAAACAGCCTCGCGTTGTATTCGGTTTCTACAAATTTCAGGCCGTTGGTTCTAAGGCGCTCCCATATCAGACTATCTGTGTAGCAAGCGATGATTTTATCTGCATAGTCCCGAGGATCCCTTCCGATCAGCACCGTATCTTCCGTTAAACCGAGCTGATCCGCGATGAGAGGGGACACAACAGCCGGGACGCCGTATGACATGCTTTCCAGCAATTTCAAGGGTATTCCGGCAGCAAATCTGGTAGGCACGACAAACACTTTGCTGTGATTGTAATATGGCTGCAGATCAGGGACGGTCCCGGTGACCTTGATGTGATCGGAAGCCAGGTTTTTGATCGAATCCAGCAGATTTGTGCCGGTGAGCCACAGATTGACTCCCAATTCCTTGAAGACGAGCGGATAGACTTCGTTTACAAAATAAAGTGCCGCATCCTCATTCGGCGATCCTGGCGTGAAGCTTCCGACAAATAGCAAATCTTGACGTTGTGAAAATGGATTGGGCGTTGGCTGGACTTCGATACGGTGGCCCAGCACCTGGACCTGCTTCACACCGAGACTTTGAATGGTTTTCCTTTCCCGTTCAGATACCGAAATCACCTTGTCTGCCAGGGCCATCAATTGCATTTCCTCCAGAATCAGGCTTTGTACGGTTTCTTCAGTCAGTGGGATGCCCAGCGCAGTTTGCCGGCCGATTTCCCTGTGGAAAAAGAGAGCTTCCGCATCGTACACGATCTGGGGTTTGGGGTTGGTGTTTTGCATGATGCCGGCAATTTCCCGCATGTTGTGCGGTCTGCTGACCAGCACCTGGTCATACGCATCCTTTCTTTCTTCCCAGAAGTCACGGAAGTTTATCTGTTGATCGCCCGTGTTGTAAATGACTTCGATTCCCATTTGTTGCAACTGTTCCGTGTAGGGCTGCACTGACTCCGAAAATTGCAAAGGAAACAGCGTCACGGAAACATTCGCGTCGGCCAGCCCCTGCAACAGCATCCAGCTTCGCGGATATCCGCAGCCAAGCGCAGGGATTGGAATCCGGTCATCGACTACGAGCACCTTCCATTTTTTGTCCCGCTGATGTTCTCTGGCCCGGATGCTCGCACCGGCTCCGGGTAAATGGTAATCCTGCAGCCGGTGATTCCATCGCCCGGCAAATACTTCCCTGTGTTTGGCCTGAAGCAGCATGGCCTGTTCCGGGGAACTGCTTCCAAATTCATAGTGAATGACGACAGCAGCAGGTTGATACATAATCCGATAACCGAGCTCCCGCAGCTTCATGCACAAATCTGTTTCTTCGTAGTATCCTGGGTGGTAACGCTCGTCAAACATCCCCGCTTCCATAAATACGTCTTTTTTGAGAAACAAACAAACACCGGAGCAATAATCGACCTCGCGCACATACGAATACTCCGGTTTGAAAGGTTGATCTCCCCGACCGTATCCCGCACAAGAGCCGTCTCGCCAAATGATACTGCCCGCCTCCTGGAGTTGTCCGTCGGGGAAGATGACTTTGGCCCCTACGGCTCCGCAATGTTTTGTCGTTTCCGCAGTCCGGAGCAGCGTAGACAGCAATGCAGGAGTGATCTGTGTATCGTTGTTAAGAAAAAGCAGCCATTTCCCGCGCGCAGCGGCAGCTCCCTGATTGCATCCCTTCACAAAGCCCTCATTCTGCTCATTGCGGATGATAGCTGCCTGGTGGGTCCTTTTCAAAAGGTGGACTGTTTCGTCACTTGAGCCATTATCGACGATGACAACCTCATAAGGGACATCAGCGTGGGCTTTTATCGTTTCGAGGCATTGGAACGTATACGCAGCTTTGTTGTAAGCGACCAGAATGATAGAGACAACTGGCTGTTCCCAGTTCGGATACTGCAGCGTCGAGCTGGGATTGGCAAGAAAAACGCCCAGTTTTACCTTCAGGAAAGTGGCAAGCTGTTCTTGAAGCTGACTTCTTTCATTCATTTTTTTGCCTCCGGGTGGTTACCTCCATGTTGTCGTCACGTTTGTATCAGGACAGGCCGAATAGCCATCATTACACAGTGAACCACTTATGCTTACATCTATTTTTATGAAACAAGTGACCTGATGGAAACTGGCCATTCCGACCAAAAACGCGCCTTTCACGCGGTGAACATGCTTCTTGCAAGCCGAAGCCTTTTGTGTGAACACTTGAAGGCTGCCAGGTGTTTCTGTGCGATCAAACAGAGGGGAAATGCCCCTCTTTTCATTCCGTCAATGTTTTTATAAAGGCCGGATCCGGTATCGAATAGTCGGGCGGTACCCTCTTGAGCACGTTGCTCCATTGCGCAGCATCAAATTTTGCCGGATCGATGTCGAAGGAGAAAATACTCTCTGCCTTCCCGGAGCGATCTATTCTCTTGGAGACCAAACCGTGCTTGCCAGACAAATCCGGCTGCTCCCGCCGCTCTTCCGATCCGTGCTTTTTTCTCTCGATTGCCTGAACATATATCCCTATCGTCTTTTCAAACATGGTTTTGGAAGAGAAACGGATTCGAGCCCGTCCGGCAGCGTTCATACCCAGTGTGAAACGCAATTCCTGATTGGTTAGCAGCCGAATCAGGCTTTCGGCCAGTTGGACGCTGTTGCCCGTCTGGAAGATCAGGCCTGTTTCTTCGTGGCAGACTACCTCGGGAATCCCCCCGGCATCAGATGCGACACATGGTTTTCCTGCCACTTGCGCTTCCATCAGCGTATACGGGTGCATATCCTGTATCGACGCCAGCGCGACGATATCCGATAATTTCAGTAGAGCCTCGACATCATATCGATCCCCGAAGAAAACGAGATGATCCCATACCCCTGATTTTTTCGCTTGCATCTCCAGCTCATCTCTCAACTTTCCGTCCCCGATAAGCCAGCAGACGAAGTTGCTCTCCCTTTCCTTTACGATGCGCAAAGCCTCGATCAATGTCTTATGATCCTTTTCCGGAACGAGCCGCGCAGGACAAGCGATAATCAATCTCCCTCCCGCCTGCTGATTTGCAGTCAAAGGCGGGTACGGTTCAAAGTCGAAACGGGTTAAAAACGGGGGCAAATCCAGTGCATAAGGGAGTACGGTGAGTTTGTCTGGATGGACGCCGTATTCGCCCCCCAGTATCTTCTTTTGCCATCTGGTCGGTACAATCGTCGCATCGGAGGACATGTGACCGACATACTCTTCGGCTGCGGCATACTTCCATTTCAGGCTTTCCTTGCTTGCGATTGCTCCTGAATGGATATATTCCGTTGCAAGGATGCCGTGAATGGTCGCGACGAGGGGGATATGGTGCGGCTTCGCACGAGACAGGGCGCGTGTGGACAGGATGTCTTGGGTGTGTATCACATCGTAATTCTGGAGATCGAGCAAGGCAGCCGATACTTCAAACGTGTATCGCTCGACTTCCCGCCAGCGAATGGCGGGGTCGGTGCCAGGAAGATGCCTTTCAAAATACTGAAACATCTGATGGTCAATGACATCCTTAATCGTCAAGCGCTTTTCGTGACTGTTCGTCGTTTTATCGATTTCACGCCCGGTCAGGCTCCGTCCAAACTCATCTCGGATGTGACTGTACTTGTAAATGGTTCGCATGTCCTGATGATGGGCGAGAATGTCGACGTGATGTCCATTTTCCTCAAGCTCTTTTTTTAGCGTATCTATGTAGCGATTTACTCCGCCAACGTGAGGAAAAGGAAAATAGGAAGCAAGCAGAATTTTCAAACAGGACCCCTCCCGCCTTGTTGACTGATCATCGCGTTGACCAGCCTCTTGAAGTTGTCATAATGATACAATTCAACAGCCCGTTGTCTCCCCTGCTGCCCCATAGCCGCCCGTATATCCGGTTCGTCGATCAATTTCTGTATCGCGGCGCCAAGCGAAGCGGTATCTCCTTTGTCGATCAACATTCCTGTCTTCCCGTCGATGACGATTTCCTTCAGACCGCCTGATTTGTAGGCGACAATACAGATTGAAAGTGCCATTGCCTCCAGAGCGACGTTGGGAAACGCTTCTTCGACGAGACTCGGGACGACGACCATATCGACTGCGAGCAGCAAATCCGAAATATCCGGAAGCGCACCCAGATAGTGATATTCGACCGCCTCCATCCATTTTGCTTCTTCCTGGCACATTCGAAAGTAATCGTCGTCTCCTATGTTTCCCGCCGCCAACAATACGATTTTCTCCTGGCTTTTGAGAGAACGGCAGGCTCTGATCAGCTCAATCAGTCCCTTTCCGGCATAGATAGAGCCAAACCATCCGATCACGGCATCTGAATCAGTCCAGCTCAAGGTCTGACGGACCACTTTTCTTCTCTCCCTCACAAACAAATGATCAAGAATGACAACCCCGTAGGGAAGCAGATCAATCTGCCGTTGTCCTGCTGACGCCAGAGACTGTGCTATGATCGCGGATGGAACGAGGATTCGATCGCCATGACCGTGGATCAAAGCCAAAAGAGGCAATGTCTCCGGCTTGCTCGGGACGGTTTCGTGAATATACCACCAAACGGGAATCTTCCTTTTTTGGGCGATGACCAACGGAAATGCGTTTATGGCACTGTTGGCAATGATCAGGCTCGGGGATATCTCAGCAATCGCTTGATCGAGCAAACTCCCTTCTGCTCTCATCTGAAGCATGCCGATCTCATCTCCCAAACGACCGGGACTGTAAATGAAACTCCACAATAAAGGAAAGGGGATGATGCGCGATTCCATCCCCATCTGATCCGCCCGCACTACGGACAGTCCAGGTCCCGGACTTATCCAGACTACCTTCAGCCGCATCTCCAGAAGTGCAGCGCCAAGCATAAGCAGTACTTTTTCCGCCCCTGTTACGATCTCCGGGTGTGCATGATGGCTGATAAGCATGACCACCCGTTCACTTGCAGACGGTGCGCTGATGTTCATTTAAATGCTCCTTAGCTCATCAATAAATTGGGTTAATGCGGTTCTCCAATGTCGCAAGGTCGAGAACCCGTTCAAGCGTATGGCCATGTGGTCAAGAACGGAGTATGCAGGCCTTGCGGCGGGGAGGAGAAATTTTGCCGTGTCAACCGGACGTACGGTTACCCCCAATCCCGCGGCAGCAAATATCGCTTTTGCCCATTCATATCTGGAACAAGCTCCCGTATTGGAAACGTGATAAATGCCATATTTCTCGCTCTCCAGCAGCTCTTTTATAAACCAGGCCAATTCCGGCGCATAGGTCGGAGAGCCCACTTGGTCGCAAACAACGTCGATCTCCGTGCGCGTTTCAGCCAACCGCAACATGTTCTTTACAAAGTTGCTCCCATGTCTGCCGTATACCCAGGAGGTCCGTACGATGAAATATTTGTCTGATAAAGTTTTTACCATGTCCTCGCCAGCCAGCTTCGATTTGCCATATACGTTCACAGGATTTACAAAGTCGTACTCCCGGTATGGCTTAGTACTGCGGCCGTCAAATACGTAATCCGTGCTGATATACATCATCTTTGCCCCTGCCTGCTGAGCGGCTACCGTCATATTTCGCGTTCCGTACGCATTCACGAGAAATGCGCGGTCTTGATCGGCTTCTGCTTGA
Organism: Brevibacillus sp. FSL K6-6036; assembly: GCF_037964015.1. Lineage (NCBI taxonomy): Bacteria > Bacillati > Bacillota > Bacilli > Caryophanales > Paenibacillaceae > Brevibacillus > Brevibacillus sp. FSL K6-6036. The sequence continues at coordinate 2,483,644 of NZ_CP150173.1, read as the reverse complement.
TCGACATGGGTGTAGGCAGCCGTGTGTACGACGATCTCTGGCCGTGCTTCCTGTACGATGTCCCGAGCTTTGGACAAATCGGTAACATCCAGTTCGTTGCGGGTGCAGCCAATCACCTGGTGATGAGCGGAAAGAACCTTGACCAACTCACGACCCAATTGGCCGTTTGCACCTGTCACCAAGATTTTCATGCTTCCCACCCTGTTTCCGGAAACCCGGGTTTTTAGACGCATGTCCATGATCAAAGCCTGTTTTTGTACCAAAGCACTGTCTCTCGGAGCGCAGTTGCAAATTCATAGACGGGGCGCCATCCGAGTTCCCTGCGTATCTTATCGGCATTGATCGCATACCGGCGGTCATGTCCGGGCCGATCCTCGACAAATTCAATGAGACTCTCCGGTTTTTGCAATACCGCCAAAATTTTTCGGACAATCTCGCTATTCTTATGTTCGTTGTTGCCGCCGATATTGTAAATTTCCCCTGGCCTTCCCGAATGAATGACGAGGTCTACAGCCGAACAGTGGTCTGCCACGTGCAGCCAGTCCCGCACGTGTCCGCCGTCGCCGTAGATCGGAAGCTTTTTGCCCAGCAAAGCATTCGTTGTCATAAGCGGAATCAGTTTTTCCGGATGCTGATAAGGACCGAAGTTGTTGGAACAGCGTGTAATATTGACGGGCAACCCGTATGTTTCATGATAGGCGCGGACCAACAGATCGGCTCCTGCTTTGCTGGCCGAATAAGGGTTGTTTGGAGAAAGCGGCGATTCCTCCGTAAAACATCCTGTGTCTCCCAGTGAACCGTACACCTCGTCGGTCGATATTTGCACGAATTTTTTCACCTTGTATGTGCGGGCTGACTCCAGCAGTACGTGGGTTCCGACCAGATTCGTCCGGATAAAGACCCCGGGATCGGCTATGCTGCGGTCCACGTGGGATTCAGCAGCAAAGTTCACAATGACGTCAACAGGAGCCGGTGCAGTCGTTCCATATGCCTCGCTTTTGCCGGACACCAGTGCATCTACCAATCGCGAGTCGCAAATATTTCCCTGTACAAATGCATAGTGTGGATGGGACTCGACATCCTTCAGTTTTTCCCTGCTCCCCGCATACGTCAGGAGATCCAGATTGACAATCTGATAATGAGGGTATTTCTCGATCATATACCGGATAAAGTTGCTACCGATAAAGCCCGCTCCTCCTGTTATGAGCAGCCTCATCTTCTCCCTCCTTATGGCAGCTTCTCTCTATGGAAAAAGCCCGTCACCTGAACTTGGTGGACCAGTCAAAACCGATTACGGGATCGTCGAAAGCAATCCGGTATTCGTCAGGTTGTTCCGGATTGTATGATCGATTGGTCACATAAAGGATCATCGCAGGTTCATTGCCGAGCACGCGATAGCCATGGGCGACCTCACGGGGAATAAACAGAGAAATCGGGTTGTGTTCGCCCATGTAGTACACCTCCGTTTGCTGAAAGGATGGAGAATGTTCACGCAGATCATGCAGTACCACTTGGGCGTTCCCCTTCGGAAAAAACCAGATATCGTCTTGCTGCTTATGGTAATGGAACGCTTTGATGACACCGGGATAGCTAAGCGAAGCGGATAGCTGACCAAAGCTGGCAAGCCACCCGTCATCATCACGCAGCATTTCCATGAAATAACCCCGATCGTCGCAATGCTTGATTAGCTTCTTCGTTTTCACACCTTCGATCAAAGGAATCCTCCCTTCTTGCCTCTGATCTGATGAAGAATCCTTTCTTTCATGTTTATCTTCTTACTTTATGCTATGTAGTGATGATGGAAAACGCTCTTGAATGCTTCGGACAAAAACGACCTAATCCCTCAAGAGGCCATCGGGATTCACGTCTAGCTACCGGTGTTATAAAGCCGTCATTTCCCCTTTTCCCTGTTCTTAAGGAGTGATATAGTCTCAAACCCCTATAACTTTTCCTGCCTGTCGGCATATAGTAAACGAGTAGTTTTTCCATCACCAATCACCAGTAAAGGGGCGATTTGCATCGTGCTGAAGTCTCAAATGTGCAAACAGCAAGACTTTGATACTCCCTGGTTCCGTCAAGCCTGTGAAAGGCTGAAGGAACCGTTTCGCTATCACAGAAAGCTGTGGGAGTTTTGCTACATTTATCAAGCCTTGCTCGAGCGGGGAATATTGGCTCCCGGTAAAAAAGGGCTCGGATTTGGCGTCGGAACAGAACCATTGATTCCGTTATTTGCCTCGCACGGTTGCGAAATCGTGGCAACTGACCTTGACTATGACAGTGCTCTCACCCAGGGATGGGTCCAGACTGACCAGCATTTCAGCAGTATGGAAAAAATAAACGAACGAGGGATATGCGATCCGGTTCAGTTTCAGAATCTGGTGACATTCAAAACGCTGAACATGAACGAAATCGGGCCCGAGTATTACAACCAGTACGATTTCACCTGGTCTTCCTGCTCGTTCGAGCATGTCGGTTCGATTGAACTGGGCAAGCAATTTATTCTGAACCAAATGAATTGCTTGAAGCCGGGCGGTGTCGCGGTTCATACGACAGAATTCAATCTCTCCTCGAACGACGATACTATCGAAAGCGGCATCACTGTTATTTTTCGCTTGCAGGACATCGAATGGATGGTGGAGGCACTGCGGGCACAGGGACATTCCATCGAGATCGATTATTCAGTAGGTACCGGAGAGATCGAATCGTATGTCGATGTGCCTCCCTACTCAAATGACTTGCATCTCAGACTGCTATTGGGACAATACGTCTCCACCTCTATCGGGCTGATCATTAAAAAGGCGGAGTAAATTTGAGAAACACCGTGCGATAGAATACCGCACGGTGTTTCTGCTTTCTGTGGCTTTCTCGGGCTCACCTGAATAGTAATAAATCTAGGTGCTCAACCGCACTATGGGCGGCAAGCTCTGCTATGTTCGTCTCAACGATTCTACCGTCATCATGCAGAATATGGAAACGGAAGCCGCGATCCGTGAACCGTCTCAGAACTGACATGGGCTCATAGCTCACAGGCCATATTTTCGGGCAATACTCCATAAAGATGAGGATCCCGGGATTGTGGTCAATGACTTCACATAAACTGTCCATAATAAGCGGTTCTGAACCGTCAATATCAATTTTAATGACATCTGCCTTCAGATTGGGCAAGTAATCAGTCAAAATGCCTTTCTCTACAGTCATGCATGTATTTCCAGTCATTTCTCCAAGGCCTTGGAATTCGATGCTTGTTCCTCCCTCGCCGGACGTACAGATCTCGGTTTGTCCTCTGCTATCGGATAACATCACTTTATTTAATTTTACACGGCCATACATGCCGTTGATCGAAACGCTTTTCAAAAAATTCTTATGGTGAAACGGATTCGGCTCAAAGGAATACACACTCCCGGTCGGGCCGACAAGCATCCCTGCCAACAGCGAGTAGTAGCCGTGATGGGCTCCGATATCAACCACTGTCATACCTGGTTTGATCACCACATAAAAGCATTGGTCAACCATTCTTCCCAGTAGCCCACTAGCATGATGACGACGTTCACCGGATCGCGGCTATCCAAAAACATGTATGGTCCATTCTTCAACCTCGTTACTACCGTATGGTCTCCCAGATAAATATGAGATCGCTCCAAATAAAACACCCCTCAATTATAGTTGTGACAGGAACATGTTGGGAATGCGAATCGTACAACTTGTGGGATCGTGTTTATGCAAGCGGACTTCCACATTTTTTTCCTCATGGTTCAAATAAATCAGATCCCTAATCACGGAGGATTTGGACAGTCTCCTCTCCCACAGTACTTTCTTGCCCGAGTCTGACATAATATACAGCGTGAATTCCCCTTCTCCTTTCATTTCAATACATACTTCAAATCGATATACCTGACGTGGCAAGTTTATAAATGGCCCGTAGAAAGCGAGGCCAGGTTGATCCACTACGAACCACCCGTTCAGATCGTATGGAAACAATTTGTAAAAAGGAGTGTAATAGTAGTTTGGGATATTAACCGGCGAACGGTAGTGCAACGGCTCTGGCCGACCTTGAATGACAGCTCTCGTTTCTGCCACTTTGTCCAGTTCGATCACGGCAATTCCGTTCGCAAACGGGAACGGACTTTGAAAATACGTGTTTTCCAGCTCCCGCTCCTCACATTGAATCCAGACTTGCTGGCAAATTGTTACGGATGTATCAGCATCCAGTTTTTTTAAAAAACTCATCGATAACGCTTCCCGCGGGATGCCGTATTTGTCAACGAGAAGAGCCACGTATTCACTGCTGAATTGTATCAACCACCCCATGTCCATCAGCTTACCAAAGGGAACGGTAATCAACGCTTTTCCCCCCGGATGAAGCAAGTTATAAATTTTCAAGATCGCTTTCAGCGGTGCTTCCCGGTCACCAGAGCTGTGTTCTCCATACGCATTTTGCCCGATATGCTCTACTGTAGAGATCGATACGATCGCGTCGTATTTTTCGTTAAAATCCATCAAATCGACGTTCATGATTCCAGGTCCCTTTTCAAATTTGTCTAGAACGTCAATCTCGCCGATCTCTGGATGTTGGGAGAGCAGTGGAGCATAATTCGACAAGACGTTGCCTACCTCGAGAATTCGCTTCTCCTTTCCTATCCGTTTAAGAAAATCAATAGCGATTGGGACTTCAACCGCTCTTTCGGAAAAGTTCTGAAAGTGGATTGGATTGTACGTAAGCTGCTTGTTCTGGTAAATGAAAAAAGGCAGGGTGTCATGTCCGATAATCCCCATTAGGCGTCCCCCCTTCCAAACATTAAGACTCTAGGAAGCATCGCTGTAATATATGCACGGTCTGAAATCAAGGTTTTACGCAACCATCACGGATAGCGAGCCTGATTGCAAGCCTTAATTTTTGCCATTTTGATACACGTACCCAACACACTCCCTGTCCGTCCTTTATATACTTGTTAATAACGCAATTGCTAGCGACTGACAAAGGGGATGTAGTTGTACATGAAGTATACAGGGGTGTACTGGATCGGCCCTGTTTATGACATGGGGGGATATGGAAATGTATCGCGAAATTATTTGCGGGCGCTAGAGACGATAGGGATTCCCGTTTATATTGACGCTTATGGTCCCAAGCACGCGGAAATCGGCGAAACGACCATGCGCTGGTTGGAAAATTTGTCCACTGACCAGATCGGCAACAGGGTCGTGTTGATCCGACACGGGTTACCCGACATTTTTCGACTTTCTTACCAAGTCCCCCACGTTGTCAAAAACATCGGCATCACACTTTTTGAAACCGATCGTCTACCCGAAGGCTGGGCATCCTCGATCAATCTGATGGATGAAGTCTGGGTTCCGTCGCGGTTTAATTTCAACACGTTTACCCGTAGTGGCGTAGCCCCTTCAAAGTTGAGGGTGGTACCTTACCCCATCGAAGTAACCAAGTACTTTCCGGGACGCCCCTACACCAAGTTTGCTCCGGCACCCTCGGTTGGATCGTTTACCTTTTTATATGTATTCGGGTTCGACTTTCGAAAGGGATACGATCTTTTGATCGAGGCTTTCTGCAAAGAATTTTCGTCCAAAGAAAACGTCTCCTTGATCTTGAAAGTATACATTCACAGCGGGCAGTCACCCGAGTTTGTCCGCAAGGAAATCTCGTCTTATATTCCTAAGAAGCGCAATAAAAACCAGATTGTCCTCCTGATCGAAGCGGTTAGTGCGGACCAACTCATCGACTTGTACCAAAGCTGTGACGTTTACATCTCAATGGATCGCGCTTGCGGATGGGGCATGCCCATCATGGAGGCGATGGCACTTGGCAAACCGGCGATTGCCCTAAATTGGGGCGGATCCACACAGTTTATGAATGATGCAAACAGCTTTCTGATCGAAACGGAGAAGAAGCTGGTGCCCGTTAACCAAAAGCTCCAAGACGCAAGGCCCGAATACTACTTGAATCATCAATGGGCGGACGTCGACGTGGGGAAAGTGCGAAAGGTGATGCGAGAAGCTTATGTCAACAAAGACAGATGCAGGCAGCTTGCCACAAAAGCCGCCTTGGATATGCATCTCCATTACTCCCCCGCCTCCATCGGCAAAGTCATAAAAGAGTTGTTTCATCAATAAAAACGAAACCTGCATTCTACAGAAGAGAGTGATCAAAGGTGAACATTGCGTTCGATATGACATTTTCACAAAATGTGAGCAATGTAAGAGGAATCGGTCGATATTCCAAAAGCTTGCTGGAGCATATCGCCCTTCAAAGTGGAGACCATTCTTTTTTTTATTTTTATCCGGACCTGAGCGTCAGTCACGAACAGCTAAGGGAGCAACTGCAGCTTTTTATCAGGCAAAATAAAATCGATCTGTTCCATATTTTGAGTCCGTTTGAATGGACCAATTTTGCCATGATGAACAGAGAATGGTATGGAAAAACGAGGGTTGCCGCTACTCTCTACGACATGATCCCTTGGATTTACCAGCATATCTATTTATCGAATCCGCAATACCGCGAATTTTATCGAAATGTATTGGAATTCGTAAAATCCTGCGATATCATTTTTGCGATATCGGAGGCTACCAAGCAGGATGCTGTCAAGCTTGCAGGCATGGATCCTGAAAAAATCCATGTAGTCATGGGAGGCATGAACGAACAGTTTACATGCATTCCTAACTGTAACCAAATGGAGGTCAACTCCCGTTACGGCATCAGAAAGCCGTATGTCATGTGTACAAGCGGCATGGATTTTCGAAAAAATACAGACAAGTTGATAGAGGGCTTTGCCAAGGCAAACCAAGCGTTACACTTTTCCTATCAACTCGTGCTGTGCTGCGATGTTTCTCCTACTGACGTCGAACATTTGAAGAAGGTCGCGCAGAATGCCGGCACGGCCGACGACTTGATTATCACCGGTTATGTGCCCGACAGTGATTTAGTCAAGCTTTACAATGGGGCCGCTCTGTTTGCCTTTCCCTCTTTGTACGAAGGCTTCGGCTTGCCTGTACTGGAGGCGATGGCTTGCGGCGTGCCTGTGGTCACTTCCAACAATTCATCGCTGGCCGAGATTGCGGGCGATGCTGCTTATCTAATCAATCCGCACAGCACAGACGAAATCGCGTCCGGAATCTACAAGATGCTAACAAGCCCGGACCTGCAAATCGAATACCGCAAAAAAGGCTTTGTTCGAGCAGAGCAATTCCAATGGAGCGAAGTTGCACGCAAAGTAATGGATGGGTACCAGCTCGTTGTCCGTAAAAAAATCGCAATCTTTTCACCTCTCCCACCGATTCACTCCGGAATCGCCAATTATATGGCAAGTATCCTTCCATCCCTGCTGAAAAACTACGATTGCGATCTGTATATCGACGATGGCTACACACCCGAGCTTTCAGATACTGCACGTACAGCAAATGTTTATCATCATCGCATGTTCCCGGAAAAAGCGGATGAATACGATGCGATTTTGTATCAGATGGGAAACAGTTTTTACCATGCGTATATCATCCCGTATCTGAGGAAATACCATGGGGTGGTCGTGCTTCACGACCTGAATTTGCACGGGCTTGGCCAGTGGTGGGCGCTTGATAAAAATGATCTGGACACTTACCTCACCATGATCAAAGAAGAAGCAAAAGACGGTGACGATTCCCTGCTCCGTGCTGTCCTGAGCGGAAATATGGGAAGTCAATTTGATCATATCATCAATAAGTTTTATATAAACGGAGCAAAGTCGGTCGTGGTCCATAATCGCTATTGTTACGACGCTCTGGTCAATGACGGGGTCGAATCCGTAATTATGGCCCGTCTCCCCGCCAGTATGCCTTTCCAATCGCCAAAGAATCGCAACAACCGGTTCGTTTTTGCCAGTTTCGGCTTTTCCGGCCCGCACAAGCGTCTGGAGTCAGCTATCCGCTGCATCAAAATGCTTGTGAGCAAAGGGCATGACAACGTAGAATACCGAATTGTCGGAAGCTTTGACTCCGATTACGCCAATACCTTGAAAAGTCTGGTCACATCGCTCAAGCTGCAATCGCACGTGACCTTCCTCGGTTACTTGCCAAATGAGGAGTACTATCAGCAGTTATCCCAAGCAGATGCCGTCATCAATTTGCGCTATCCTACTTGCGGCGAGTCCTCCGCTACATTGCTGGATACGCTAAGCCTGGGGATTCCATCGATCGTCTCCGATATCGGATCCTTTCGCGAGATTTCCGACGAGGTGGTCCTCAAGGTACCGTCGCCCCTGCCTGACGACCAGCCACTGTTTGCCGCAATGCTGAAGCTCTATCAAGACCCAGACCTCCGCCAAGGGATGTCACGGAAAGCCAAAGAGTACGTATCGAGGTGCCATTCTGTCGAACAGTATATCGAACAACTGAACAAAGCGATTGAAGCCTCCTCCTGAATATAGCAAGGCCCCAAGCAGGTAGCTTGTATAAGCAGAAGGACCCCGGTCCCCGCCGAACAGTAAACCCGTTTGGATGCATCAACCATCGCCGCTTTATTGCAAATAGGCGGGAGAACCAAAGTGAAACTGACGATGCTTGTTGTGCGGAACCGCCTTTTCAGAGGCGGTTTTTTTGCATCCCGATGCTCTCGGCTTTGATCAGCAGGCGGAAACGAACCAGGTAAGTTTTTGCGGGGCGATTGTTCCTTTTGAGGGCACAAGCCCTGTCGCTCCTGATGTCCCTGTCGCTTCTCATCCGCCTATCAACAAAAAAAGAGAGGGAAATTCTCCCCCCCCTACTTCTGTTTTCCCATCCAATTTTTCGATCAGCATTTCGCGGTCATACGCGGGCACGCCAGTAATCGAGCAGATCTTTCAAGGTTTGCTCAAAAGGAATTTCCGGTTTCCATCCCGTTTGTTGATGAAACTTGTCGTAATTCCCAAGCAGGATTTCAACGTCAGATGGCCTCATTCTGCTTGGGTCTGGCGTAATGGTAATGGCTGCCTGGCTCAGTGAAAGAAGCTTATTCAACATTTCCTCAATCGTGTAGGTAACTCCCGACGCGATGTTGTACACCTCGCCCGGGACACCTTTTTCCACGGCCAGCCAGTAGGCTCTGACGACATCTCTGACATCCGTGAAGTCCCTTTTCGCCTGAAGATTGCCAACGTACAGAACAGGAGGTTTGATCCCCTTCTCGATCTCTGCAATTTGCTTGGCAAAGTTGGAAGTCACAAACGCTTCGCCTCGACGCGGGCCTGTATGATTGAAGGTTCGGGTACGTATCGTTTTGAGACCGTAGCTCTGGTAATACTGATAGCCCAAATAATCCTGCCCTACTTTGCTTACGGCATAAGGGCTTAGTGGACGGAGCGGGTTATCCTCCTTAATCGGGACTTCATGCGCATATACTTGCCCGTACTCTTCACTGGAACAAGCGATTTGAACGGTGCAATCCAGTTGATGCTTTAGTATAGCCTCAAAAAGGTTCACTTGACCAATTTGATTGACGATTAACGTTTCCGCCGGTGCATTCCATGACGTCGGTACAAAACTTTGAGCGGCCAGATGAAAAATGTAATCGGGTTTAACCGCTTTGATCATCTCATCAACGGAGCGCGGGTCTTTCAACTCACATTCGACCATATGGATGTCATCCTGGATATGCTTGATGTGATCCATTCTGCTCCTGAGTCGATAGGTACCGTATACTTCCATATCCTTTTTGTTCGCTAACAACCATTCTGCGAGGTGGCTTCCGGCAAATCCGGTGATTCCGGTGATTAGAGCTTTTGGCATCGTGTTCCTCCCTGATCCTCAGTCAAATTATTTGGGCCATGCTGGCGGTGTTCTGGGCTGGCATGATCCCCTTTGATGTACGGTCCCCCATGAAGGGACAGAACTCATGCAGGTTGCAGCATTGGTATTGAAATATTCCACACACCCGCAATTTATGACGAACGGGACTTCTTCGCCCCTACAATCGTCAGAAACTGTTGGAAAAGCGTACTAGCTCCATTCATATGCTGTTAGAAGCGGCAAAACAATGAGTAAGAGGATCGTGATGTCTATGCAAATTGCGTTTTATTACGATTCGTCATTTGATTGGAACGACAATGATCTTGAAAATAAAGGGGTCGGTGGATCTCAATCGACGCTTATCAGAATGACTCGAGAACTGGCAAAGCGCCACGAGGTGACTGTTTTCAACAGCACAACCAAAGAGGGCCGATACAACGGCGTCACCTACCGCAACTATCAAACGTATAGGAGCGACCAATTCTGGGATGTGTTTGTCAGTTACAGATGCGCATTGCCCAGTAGCGGAGTAAATGCGGCATGCAAGCTTCACTGGTGCATCGATCCCGGTGACAATACGGTCGAAAAAGACCTTCCCTTTATTGACAAAGTCATCACCATCAGTCCATTCCATACGAAAATGATGAGCAATATTTTTCACATCGACAAAAGCAAGATATACGAGGCCCGCCTCGGGATACAGACAGAAGACTACTGGGATTGCCTCCCGAAAACAAAAAACAAACTCATATTCTGTTCAGCTCCTGACCGCGGATTGAGGCATGTTCCGCAGATTTTTTCCCTGATCAAAAAAAAGATACCTGATGTATCGCTCGTCATCACCATGGATTACAGCTTATGGGGATTCAAGCCTGAAACAGAACCGTATCGCGAATTGTTTAAGGGAATGGAGGGCGTTACCTATTTGGGAAAAGTCTCGCAGCAGCAATTGGTCCATGAGCAAAAAACAAGCATGATTCATATATACCCCTGCGACGGTCCCTATGAGATGTTTTGCTTGGCTTCCATGGAGTGCCAGGCAGCAGGAACACCGACCATCGCGACCAATCAGGGCGCCCTTTCCACTACAGTCCAAGACGGCAAGACCGGGAAATTGATTTATACATTGCCTGATTATGATTCATGCTTCTATCAGACATTCGCGGATACGGTGACTACGCTCTTGAGTGATCCCATCGAGTGGCAGAGAATGAGCACGTATGCGAGAGAAAGAGCATTTGTCCACTATTCATTAAAGGGCCTGGTGCTGGAGCTGGAAAAAAGGTTCACGGATTGGAGCCGTTGATTCACACGGTGATAGGACTGCAGCGTCCCTGCGTCCTCCCACCAGCCGGGCAAGATATGATAGGTGGCTTCTCCCGCGGAAATAAAGAGGTTATTCACATCTGTTATTTCCAGCTCTCCTTTCGAGGAGGGATGGATTTTCTCGATGATGTCAAATACGTCTGGTCGGTACATGTAAATGCCGGTTACCGCAAATGGAGATTTCGGGTTGACCGGCTTTTCTTCGATCGCTATTAAACGCTGTCCCTCGAATTCTGCAACGCCAAAATGTTGGGGATCAGCTACTTCCGCCAACAGGAGGTGCGCTTTTTCCCGCCCCTTGGCAAATTGATGGATAAAAGGGGCCAACTCGGCTTGAAACAGGTTGTCACCGAGATGGACGACAAAGGGGGAATCGCCCACGAATTCTTTTCCCAGGCTGACTGCTTCCGCTATGCCACCCGGCCGGTCTTGAACACGGTAGGTGAAACGGACCTGAAACTCGTTTCCGCTCCCGAGAAGCCGCGAAAAATAGCCCAAATCTTCTTTTCCCGTAATGATCAAGATGTCGGTGATACCCGCTTGCCTTAATTTGTAGATGGGATGGAAGATCATAGGGAATGTTCCGACCGGCAGTAAATGTTTATTGACAACATTCGTTAGCGGGTACAGCCGGGTTCCTTTTCCTCCAGCGAGTATCATGCCTTTCACGGATCTCCTCCTCCTTCCCCGAAAACACCGCTTTGCCTTCCTGTTTTCACTTGCCAGCGCTCTTGTATAAATGCCAACTGCCCGTCCAGAATCGTGACACCTATAGTTGGCACGTAATGGCACACCTGACTGTAGGCAAAAGTCTTGCGTGATTCCCTGTTATCTTTTTCATCATATTAAGCCTGCTCCGGATTGGAAACGGCGACTGTCCTTTGTCTGCATCAATCAAAATGCCCCTCCGGTAATTGGCTGGAGAGGCATTTTCACTAACGGTCTTCTTTCCCCTCGATGAAAGCTTCCAAAAGGCTGCGGGCTGCTTCGTCTGTATACTGCACGAGCGGATGTTTCATCGTATAGGCGGCGACAGAGGTCAATGCCCCCGCTATCCCGCGGTCTAACGCCAGTTTGCAGCAGCGGATCAGATCGATCACAACCCCTGCGCTGTTTGGCGAATCTTCGACCGAAAGTTTCAATTCCACACTGATTTTGTTTCCCCCGAACTGGGTTCCTTCCATCCGGACATAACAGACTTTATTATCCTGAAGCCAGCTTATATAGTCGCTGGGACCGATATAGATATCTTCCTCATGGAGAGGCGTTTCCAATTGGGATTGGACCGCTTCGGTTTTTGACACTCGTTTCATTGTCACCCGATCGCGATTTAGCATATTTAAAAAGTCGGTGTTGCCTCCGATATTGATTTGGTACGTATGGTCAATCTTGACACCTCGTTCGGCAAAAAGCCTCGTCAGGACGCGATGGATAATGGTGGCCCCTACCTGGGACTTGATATCATCGCCAATAATCGGAAGCCCGGCTTTTTCAAATTTCTCCACCCAAACAGGGTCCGATCCGATAAAGACTGGTATACAGTTGATAAAACCTGCACCTGCCTCAAGCGCTGCCTCTGCATAGAATTTGCTGGCTTCCAAACTCCCGACCGGAAGAAAGTTGATGACCATCTCCGCACCGCTGGATTTCAGTTCCTCGACAACATCACACGCGGGCTCGTTTGACAAGTGAAACCGTTTTTCCATCGGATACATGTGCATGTGCTGAGACATGCCGTCGAGGAGATGGCCCATTTTGACCATAACGGGTGATTGGTCGATTTCTCGCACAAACACATTGGTGCAGTTGGGAGGAGCGAAAACAGCTTCGTGCAGAGGTTTTCCCACCTTGCGACTATCGACATCAAATGCTGCGACAACCTCTATATCTCCAGGGAGATACCCGCCGATCGAGCGGTGGATCAACCCCTCATCTTCTCCGATGCTCCTGTGCTTGTAATAGGTAATCCCCTGCAACAGAGCAGAGGCACAGTTTCCGACCCCGACTATCGCGACTTTTATTCCAGGCACATTCATTCCTCCCTTATTTCTCAACCATCCATGTGGTTCTCCGAATTTACGCCGTACGATAACTATTGCAGTTTATGCAAGCTTTCCGCCGAAGTGAACCACGCTGTATTTACCATTTTTCCTGAATAAAATACAGAGATTGTCATATAGTATAGGGAGTACTAGAACACCACCGGAGAAAGATTAGAAATCGACCGGAAAATGAGTGTTTCAAGCTGCATTGCTACGGAAACAAGCTGGAGGTGTTTGCAGTTGTATTCAAAAAGAAATCAGGAGCCCGTGGTGGAAGAGGAAACGGCCATTTGGACCTGCAGCAAGGATGATTGCTCTTGCTGGATGAGGGAAAATCTAACCTTTGAAAAAGAGCCGACCTGCCCCATCTGCAGTTCCTCGATGATGAGAGATATGAGAATGCTTCCTCCGCTTACCTGGAACGTGTTCAAATAAGGTACAGGAAAAAGGCCTACCCGTTTTTTCAGGTAGGCCTTTCGCCTTCAAAAAATACATGCCGCTCCATCTAAATGGTGGCTATTGACAGCCCGTATCGAAGCGATACGCCCGGCTTTTTATCTCGATCGGGATTCCTGCTGTGACCAAAAATACTTGGTCACTGATGCTGGCTACCTGCTGATTAAGAATACCCGCCAAATCTCGAAACTGTCTCCCCAGCAAATGGTCCGGGACGACGCCGTACCCTACCTCATTGGACACGAGCAAGACCGTACCGGGGAAGGTCTTTACTGTGTCCGTCAATTCTCCGATCAGGCGAGTGACGTTCTCCACCGGCCGTTCGTGCTCATACCGAAGCAGCCAATTTGACAGCCAAAGCGTCAGACAATCTACGAGTATCACTGTTTCCCGGTTAATAATAGGAGGCTCGCCCTTCCATTTGTCCAAAAGGCCGCACAAATCGAACGGCTCTTCCACTGTCAGCCACGGAAATGCTGAGCGCGCTCTCTCCGCCCGATGCTGCTCAATCCTCTGCCGCATCTCTTCATCGCCAATCGTGGCGGTTGCTACGTACAACGCACTCTGCCCCAGATGGGCTGCATAGCTCGCCGCAAACCTGCTCTTTCCGCTTCTGACGCCTCCGGTTATCAATGAAATCATCGTACAGCCTCCTTGTCTGAAAAAAGCAGACGCCGGCTCGATTTATGAATCTTTTGCAGATCGGAGCAGCATCTGGGGCAAATGATGGAACGGGTGGTCGAGAATGATAGGTCTGATCCCGTAAACCTCATAAATCAAGTCCTCGCGAAGCAGCTCGCCGGGTTTTCCTACCCCGATCTGCCGTCCCTTGTCCAGCAGGAGAATCCGGTCACAGTACAGAGAAGCCAGATTCAGATCATGCAGTACCGCAACTACTGTTGCCTGCTCCGCCCTTTGCCAACGGTGAACGGTGTCCATCAACTGGATTTGATAGCCGATATCCAGGAAGGTGGTCGGCTCATCCAGCAGCAGCAGCTCTGGCTCTTGAGCCATCACCTTGGCCAGTCCGACGCGCTGTTTTTCCCCGCCGCTCAATTTTTCCAATGTCCGATGCTGCAATTCCGTCAGACCCAGCGTCTGCAAAATGCCATCAATCAGCGGAGCCGAGTCTCCCCGTTCCGTCCCAAGCCAGCTTTGATACGGAAACCTGCCCATTTCCACGACCTCTCTTACACTGAACCCGATAGAGGGCAACGGCTCCTGCTGCAGGACAGCCAGCCACGCAGCCAAGTCCTTGCGCTGATGCGCTTCGGCCTGTTTTCCCCTCAGCCAGATTTGTCCGCGATCAGCCGCCTCCACGGCAGACAGAAGCTTTAGAAGGGTAGACTTGCCGCTCCCGTTTGGACCGATAATCCCGAAAAACTCGCCCGGCTTCACTTCAAAGGCGATGTCCTGCAGCACGGACTTGCCGTTGTATGACTTCCACACATCCACGACGCGAATCAAGCTTCTCCCTCCTTTCCGGCACGCTGTTTTTTCCGCAGCAAATAAGCGAAGAAAGGTGTACCCAGAAAAGCCGTCACGACGCCCAACGGTATTTCTGTCGGGCTGAGCAGCTTACGGGCCAGAGTATCGGCCCACAGTACGTAGATTCCCCCGTAGAGCGCTGACATAGGCAGCAGCAGGCGGTAATCAGGTCCGGCCATCAGTCTCACCAGATGCGGTACAACCAGTCCGACAAATCCGATAATTCCCGATACGGATACCGCTACGGCTGTCAGCAGGGTCGACACTGTGAGTACAACCAGCTTCGTACGGTCCACTTGCACACCGAGATGCGCCGCTTGCCTCTCGCCGAGAGCGAACAAATTTAACGTCCGTCCATACCCCATCAGAATGATAAGACCGAGAAACAGACAGGGAAGCAATACGACCGAGAAAGACCACCCGCGGAAAGCCAGGCTTCCCATCAGCCAAAAGACGATCTCATTGACGACCTGGTCAGACAGGGAGACGAGAAAGGAGACAATCGACCCGAGAAACGCCTGAGCAACGACACCTGACAAGATCAGCGTTTCAATATGTATTTTGCCTTGTGAATGCGCCAGCCTGATTACCAGCCACAAGCTGATCAGACCCGTCGTAAAGGCAGCGAGCGGAACGGACCACTGACCGAGCAAGCTGAACTGCCATCCAAATAAAATAAGCGTCGCCGCTCCGATCGCAGAGCCGGATGCGACCCCGAGCGTGTACGGATCAGCCAGCGGATTGCGCAATATCCCTTGAAAGCCCGCCCCGGCCAATGAAAGGCAAGCCCCCACCAATACAGCCAGCAGAACGCGGGGAAAACGAACCTTCATGACGATTTGCTCGGCAGACTCCGGCCATTGGACAGTTATCAATGTCCCAATTCCCGGCAGCTTATGCAGGAGAATGCCCCAGACCTGTGTGAGCGGCAGTTCTGCCGAGCCCAGCGAAAGACTCATGCCGACAGACAGAAAGAGGAGCAGTACACCTGCCCCTCCGAACAACAGGAAGCGTGCTTTCATTTTATTTCAACCGCTCCGGATAAATGGCTTTGGCCATTTCGTACAATCCCTGTGTGATGCGCGGACCTGGTCGGGACAGAATATTATGGTCCAAGCCGATCACCTGGTTGTCCCGGATCGCTTTGATTTTGTCCCAGCCGCTTCTTTTCCGAATGGTTTGGTCCAACGTTTCGCCTGTCTTTTCATCTGTGAAGCCTTGCGCAAACAAGATCACATCCGGATCTTCCTTCACAATTTTTTCTTCGCTGACCGGGTTCCAGCCCTGGGTGTCGGAGGCGATGTTGATGCCTCCTGCCATCGTGATCAACTCGTCCAGGAACTCGCCCTTCCCGACTGTCCACCCTGCTGAAAACTCCAAATACACCTTCTTCTTTTCTTCCGGCTTCAAATCTTTGACAGCGTCTGTCACCTTGCCGATATCGGCTTTCATCCGGGAAACCAGTTCTTCCGCTTGAACTTGATGATCTGTAATTTGTCCCAAAAGCAAAATGTTTTCCATGATATCCTGAACCACTTTCGGACGCAGCGTAATGACCTGCAGGTCCAGGGACCGCAATTTTGTGACGACATCCTCTTTCATGGAAATACCGCCAACGACGAGATCCGGGCTTTGTGCGAGGATCGCTTCTTCATTAGGCGAGAGAACCCCGCCCACCTTCGGCTTCGATTTTGCCTCCTCGGGGTAGTCGTCGTAATCGGAAACAGCGACGACCTTATCGCCGAGCCCAAGCGCAAACAGGATTTCCGTCTCAGCTGGCGAGGCAGAGACGATCCGCTCCGGCGCCTTGGCAAAAGTCAGCTCTTGACCGGTAGAATCCTTTATTGTCAAGGGATAGCTTGTTGCTTTTTCGCTCTTTGCCTCTGTACTTTGAGAAGGTGGTTGTTGTGTGGATGCTTGCTCGGATTGTTTCGCCGGTTGGCTACCCTCCCCACATCCCGCCAGGCTGATCGCCACGAACAGTGAAAACAGGAGAAACATGCAGCGTTTCATACGAATCTTCCCTTCTTTCAAGAAATACGAGGAAACCGGTCGCTCAACCCTGTATCCCGCAGCCCGGACGCAGCGAAACGCCCTTTGTTCCTAAGTGGAAAACAGAGGGCACGTACATCAGGGCGCCTATCATTATATCATTGCGACCATGAAAAAAGAAACATATCTCCGCTCTTGTCCGCAGCAGAGGCATGCTTCTTTCCTCATTTTCCTCTGTCATTTGGTTTCGGGTCGGTTTGCTTCTGCAACCGCCCTTCCGCATCCAGTTGGTTCATTCGTTCTGTCAATTCAACTGTTCTGTCAATTCTTCTGTTCAGTCATTTCATCTATTTCGTCTTTTTCACCCGCTCAGTCATTTCATCTGGTTCATCTTCTCATCTGTCTCAGCCCCAGTGGCTCGCCCCAGCTTATCTTGATCTCAACCTGGCAAGAGTCACGCCGCTTGCCTGATAACGCAGAATATCATCGAGCAGCTCTGCCAGATAGGCCCCAGCCTCGATCGGCGGCGTCCCCCCTCGATGGATATTGGAAATAACCGTCCGGTCAGATTCCACTGTCTGTGCACTTGGCTGATAGATCATATAAGCGCTAAGGCTCTCCGCGGTAGCAAGTCCAGGTCTCTCGCCGATCAGCGATATGACCGCCTTGCACTTGACGATAGAGGCGATCTGATCCTGTACCCAGACCCGTCCCCGTTTTACAAATACAGGTTTTCCCGTGCTAATGTTGCGCAAAGCCAAACCTTGCAGGAGGGCGGGAAGCAGATCGGGAATATTCGCTTCGATCGCCGATGTGCTGAGTCCATCGGATACGACGATTTGCACATCCTTTCCTTTATCCCCGTTCTGCTCCAGCCATCGCACGGATTCATCGGATAGTCTGCGCCCCGATTCCAGATTCATGAGGTATTCCTGCATATCGGCAGATTTCGTCTGCAAGATGGGCAGACCCAACTCACGCAGAAGATCTTCGCCGATATCCTTCGTCACCGCGTCTCGGGCTGCTGCCTGATCAATCCGAAATTGCAGGTAGCTCCGCGTTTTCATTCTCGTTCCCGCGCGGCCGATCCCGATACGTGCAGGTGTCCGACTCATCGCTCTTTCCAGCGACTCCCGGTCCTTCGGCTTCTCGACCCCCATTTCTTTGTCCTCCGGAAAGTATATGGGATCACTTGAATGAGCCCCCGCCTGAAGTGGCTCTTTTTTTGCCGACGAGGAACTCTGCTTTGCCAGCTCAACCAACACGCGATCGACAAGCTCATCAAGATTAACCTGCTTCATGTTTCTTCGCCTCCCGCCACTCTAATCAAAAATCGTCAGATCTCCTGCATACTCAGTCAACCTGCCGTCCTCCATGATCCCCATCTTTTCCAGCCATTGTTCAAATTCCCGCAACGGCCTCAGCCCGAGTATTTCCCGCAGGCTCGCGTCATCGTGATAGCTCGTATCCTGGTAGCTGAGCATGACGTCATCTCCCCCGGGCACGCCCATGTAAAAATTCGCCCCTGCCAAAGCAGTCAACATGCCGGCAATTTCCTGATCATTTTGGTCTGCGTACATGTGATTCGTATAGGTGGGAGCGATGCCCATCGGCAGTCCGTGCATTTTCCCCATAAACAAGTCCTCCAGATCCGCCCGGATCATCTGCCTGCCGTCATACAGCGTCTCCGGACCGATAAAGCCGGAAACGTTATTCACCATAAACGGCTTCCAGTGCCTGCAAAAACCATAGGTTCGAGATTCCAATGTCTGCATATCGACTCCTTCGTGTGAATCCAAAGATACCTCAGACCCTTGCCCTGTTTCAAAATACATCACATTGGGACCGGTCGCCGTTCCGTAGCGAAGCATCAGCTCCATGCCCTCGTCCAAAATTTCTTTGGAGACACCGAAGGCCTCATTTGCCTTTTGCGAACCGGCCAGGCTTTGAAACATCAGCGAGATAGGAGCGCCGTTCCGGAGAGCCTGCATCTGCGTAGTAATGTGAGCCAGTACGCAGTTTTGCGTCGGGATTTGCCAGCGTTGAATGAATTCATGCGACATGACGAGCAGCTTGGTAACGCTTTCAACCGAATCGTTATTCGGATTGATTCCGATGACTGCATCGCCTGATCCGTAGGAGAGCCCCTCTTTGATCGAGGCGAGGATGCCTTCCGGGTCGTCGATCGGATGATTGGGCTGACAGCGGAAGGCAAGGCGCCCCGGCTCTCCAATCAATGTGTTGCAATAGGCCTGGTACCTCATCTTTTGAGAAGCCATGACCAGATCAATGCTGGACATCAGCTTGGCTACCGCCGCTATCATCTCGCTGGTAAGTCCGCGGCTAAGCCTGGTCAGCTCTGGCATGCGGGCTTTTCGAGACAAAATGTAATCGCGCAGTTCACCCACTGTCCAATGCTTGATTTCATTGTAGACGGACAAATTGAGATCGTCGTAAATAATGCGTGTGACCTCATCGTCTTCATAGGCAATAACGGGATTTTCATAGATGTCAGATAGCAGCATCTCGCTCAACACTACTTTGGCTGCCATCCTCTCCAGGGCCGACTGGGCGCCGATCCTGCTCATTTGGTCACCCGACTTCTCCTCGCTTGCTTTGGCCAAAACATCTTTGACAGATGAAAATTGATAGTGCTGCTTCCGGATTACGCAAGACAACTTCATATCTCGTTCCTCCCTCGCTTGACTGGCAAGCGGTCTTTATTCATGGGCAGTACAAAAAGAAAAAGCGCCTTGAATACAGGACAACATGGTTGTCCCCACTCAAAGCGCCGTCGCTTTTCCAATATCAACTTTACGGTTCGCAGGTGAATGCTCACGCCTCTGCCTGTCTGTGACGATCAATCATCATCTCTACAGCAGGCAGCAGCTCTTCTTCGGAAACCGGCTTGACCAGATAGCCGCAAACGCCGGCCCTCTCTGCCTCGACGAGCATTTCTCTTTGGCTGTAGGCCGTGAGAAGCAGAACAGCCGAGTTTGAGGTGTCCCGAATTATTTTCGTCGCCTTCAGGCCGTCCATGATCGG
Organism: Brevibacillus sp. FSL K6-6036; assembly: GCF_037964015.1. Lineage (NCBI taxonomy): Bacteria > Bacillati > Bacillota > Bacilli > Caryophanales > Paenibacillaceae > Brevibacillus > Brevibacillus sp. FSL K6-6036. The sequence continues at coordinate 2,463,551 of NZ_CP150173.1, read as the reverse complement.
CATTTTTACGTCCATAATAATGAGATTGGGCTTCCACTTTTGCGTCAATTCGATCGCTTCTTTACCATTTCTGCCTTCCGCTACAACGTCATAGCCTACTTCTTGCAGCATTTCCCGGATATCCATCCGGGTGATCGGCTCATCGTCGATGACCAGTATTTTGTAGCGCTGACGCAATTCTCCTCCCCCTTTACATGAGATGGATCGTGGCCGCCCATTTTCCGTCCTTCTCCCCGAGACTTTGACGCCATTGTCGCCATCACGGTTTGCAGACGGCTGTTGCCATGAAAGACTGCCGAAATGCGTAGGGCAAGAAGCACCTAAATAATAGTTGGAATAATCATATTATACCGATTATTCATGTCGTCCGCCAGTCCTAATGTCCTCTGGCAAAAACGTGGTTTTAACGGAGCAGCTCTTGCACGGCCAAAATTTTTCGCTTTTTGGACAACCTCGCTTCGATTGCCTGGTCCACGGTGACTGCCAAAAAACGCGTTTTCGTATTGGGCCTGGATTGGGCGATCAAGTCGAGATCAGCATTGATGGCCGTTCCGATCGTGACAAAGCCCCCTCCTGTTGTCGCATCGCGCAAAAGCAGGATCAATTCTTTTTCGTTTGGCACCATGATCGCGCCAATAGGGTAGACGATATCGACGACATTGGATGAGTTGTTTCCCGCTCCAAACGGCGGATCGAACGGTTTGAACGATACGGTGGCCCCTGTATATCGGTAGGCGATATTATTTGACTCCAGCCCCACCTGCCACTCCGAGTTGAGAAATGTTTTTATCCCTTCATCACTCAAGCGGTAGCTGGATAAGCCCACCACCACCCGGATGTCCATCTCATTCGAAAATGCAGGGATGTATTCGTCGGGAATTCGCCGGCCAACCTGGTGAAAAACGCCGGGCAAAGGCTCTCCGATCTGCACCTCGTCGCCCGCCTGCAGCTTTCTGCCGTGAAAGCCGCCTAATTGACTAAGCACATAGGTCGACTTGCAGCCGAGGACATCCGGCACTTGAATGCCTCCGGATACGCATAGATAGGTTTTGACTCCCTGCGTGGTCATCCGAAATGCGAGCATATCTCCTTCCTGGATCACCAGCGATTCCCACATCGGCACCGGCTGCTCATTGAGCCTCACCTCGCATGGAGCTCCCGTTATGGCGATTACCGTCCTTTTGCAAAATTCAATCACCGGACCGAGCAGCGTAATTTCCAAGGCGGCGTAATCATGCGGATTCCCCAGCAAAATATTGCCCAGTACATAGGAGTATTTGTCAGCGGCTCCCGAAGGCGGCACCCCCAGATGATAAAACTCCTTTCTGCCCATATCCTGAACCAGTGTCTGCAAGCCGCCATCCCTGATCCGCAGCATATTAAAAGTCCTCCATTACTTGCTTGATGTACGCTTCTCTTTTCGCGAAGTATTCCTCCGGGGAAAAATCGACGTATTTCATCCGGTAACGGTACGTCCCGGCTTCTACTTGCGAAAGAATCTGCTTGTACTCCCGCTCTTCAACCGGGTGATGCTTCCAGATGTCACCGGGCCTGGCCAGGAAAACCGAGTCGCGCAAATCCTCAAGCTTGCCTGACTGATCAAAGACTGGCACCGCGGCCATTCCGATCAGCTGGTAGCTGCCCGGAGCGGACAGCGGATAAATCACCGTAAAGGCTCCTCCGAGGCCGACAGCTCTTCCGGGCCTATCCGTCCGCGGACTTGCGTATTTGGGTGTCTGGATGATCTGATCCTTCCTGAGGCCCAGCGGGTACTCCCATGCGGTTCCCGGAATAAAGCCCATCATCGAGATTAAGTATGGACTGCGGGAATGCGCCTCGATAAAGGCTTCCTTTTCCTTGAAGCCGTTCAGCTTCATCACGAGCTCAAAGTTGCTGATGTTTTCTTTGATGATGTTGCGCTCTTGAAAGCGTCTGCTGTACTCCCTCGTGATCGGATCGTCGTACCAGATTGGAATCTCGACGATACGGACTTCGAGATTCAAAGCGGCAGGGTTGCTTTTGGTCATGTCGATTTCCTTTAAATAATCGAGCAAATTCGCTGCCGGGATCACTTCCGGATCAAAACGGATCAGGTACGAAGAATTGGATGGGCAGATGTCAAGAATGCCCGGGATTTGCCTTCTTCGCAGCTCGCTCGTGATCGCCAGTGCTTTGAAGTTGCTCTCTTCGCTCATGTCTCGGGAAATTTCCGCATAGATGTATTCATCTCCGCCAAAGTCGAATCTCGTCTCGGGCAGTGTGAACATCGTCACCCCTCCTTTCAGGAAAGCAGCTTTTGCATCCGTCTGCTCAAGGTCGCGGGGCTGACGCCCAGAATCTGGGCGACCTTGGCAGCGGTCCCGTACTTTTGCAAGGCGAGACTGATCAGCTGCGTCTCTACTTCCTCGACCGCCTCTTTCAAAGGAATAATCTCACGGACGATCGGTTTTTTCTCCTGATCGCGCGGCTTGCTTTCGTACAGGTTGGACAGCACATCGCGGGCACTGATATGCTCCTCCCTCGCCGTCACCACCAGACGCTCGATCATGTTCTGCAGCTCCCGAACATTCCCGGGCCAGTGGTATCCCTCCAGGACATGCAGCGCTTCCTTGGTCAATACCTTGTCCAGCTTGTACATTTGGTTGTAAACCTGCAAAAAATGGACGGACAACGGAATGATGTCCAGAGTACGCTGGCGAAGGGGCGGAATATCGATGGGAATGACGTTCAAGCGGTAGTACAAGTCTTCGCGGAATAAATTTTTCCGTACCAGCTCGTGAATATTTTGGTTCGTGGCCGCAATCACTCTCACATCGATGGAAATTGTCCGGGTGCCGCCGACCCGCATCATCTCTCTTTCCTGCAGGACACGCAAGAGCTTTACCTGCATGTTGTAAGGCAACTCGGTTACTTCATCCAAAAAGATGCTTCCTTTGTGAGCAAGCTCAAACAGTCCCGGCTTTCCCCGCTGGTCTGCGCCAGTAAACGCTCCTTTTTCGTAACCAAACAGCTCGCTTTCCATCAAGGTTTCCGGTATCGCGCCGCAATTTACCCGAATGAACGGCTCGTTGTGTCTGTGACTGTACTCGTGGATGGCTTTGGCAAAGACCTCCTTGCCGACACCGGACTCGCCGGACAACAGCACGGTCGAATCCACTTTGGCGATATGCCTGCACTCGTCAACCAACCGTTCCATGACTTGCGAGCGAAAGATGAGCTTGCGCTGACCGTCATGTTTCTGTGTCAATAGCTGGTCCAGCTCCTGCTTGTATTCCTCTGATTGCTTTTTGGCCATTTCCAGCTCGGCGCGCAGCTCGTGAATGCTCGTAATGTCCTCCGACAGAATCACGATTTTCTCGATTTTGTCTCCGTGAAAGACTGGCGTCGCCACCGACCAGACTTTTTTCCCGTTTTTCGCCTCCTGGATCAGCGACAAACGCTTCTTTTGGGCAAGGCACAAATCGGTGATGTTGGGAGAAAAGGCGCCTTCCTTTTCCAGCTCATAGACGTTTTTCCCGATCAGTTTTTCTGCTGGCTCCTGCTGCCAAAACCCTTGCAAAAAAGTACCCGCCACGCGAATGATGGTTCCTGCCCGATTGACGACGGTAATCTGCTTGTTCGTCGATGAATACACAGCTTTCAAGTCATCGTTGAAATTGCGGAGAAACTCGAGCTCGTTGACGGCATCCCCGAGCTTCTCCCGATTGGAGAAGAGGTGAACGATCCCGATAATCTTGTCGTTTTCATACAACGGGGAAATATTGCCGCTTGTCCGTTTAAAATTGATCGAGCACTCGACCATTACCATTTGTTTCCCGGTCAGCACTTCATCGAGATCTCTTTCGACCGTGATCAGCGTTTTATAGTTGCGATAGAGAAGGACGTGTTTGGGAAGGCCGAGGATTTGTTCCGCAGTTTCATTCATGAAAGTGATTTCAAAATCGGAATCGGTCGTGATAATTCCGATCCCGGAGCTGTCAAAGATGCGGTTTACCTGCTGGAGCTTGTATACATTCAACAGATTCTTTGTATCCCTGGCTGTCGTATAGCCCGTAATCGCTCCGGATTCATTAACCCCGAGTACGACAGAGATGTTGTGATAAAACGAAATGGCCCCTTCTTCCGGCACCTTCACCATATCAGCCCGATACGCAATTTTCCCTTGCAACGACTGTTGGCTCTGCAGTTGTTTCAACAGAGAATCCTTGTCCACATACCCGATGATCTCATCGTTTTCGCTGCTGACGAAAAGCAGCTCTCCCTTTTGTTCTTCCATGGCGAGTATCGCCTCTTGCAAAGTCCGGTCTTTCGAAATTGGTGCGGAAACCTTTTGTAAAACATCTTTCCAAACGAGCACAAGGACCCCTCCGGACGATTATTTTTACTTTTCCGACTTTTCACTCATTTTACATTTTACCACACCTTCTCCGTTCTTTCACTTTTGAAATATGCTGTCCAACATAGAAAAAGCTGACCGGTTCTTCCTCCGATCAGCTTCCTGCCCCATGAAAAGATATCGACCTTCTGAAATCGTTCTTTAATGAAACAGCAAATCCCGTACCGGTGTCACTTCAATCCCGGCCTGTTCAAACGCCGCACGAATTTCCTTGATCAGATCGATTGCACCAGGCGTGTCGCCGTGGATACAGATCGTGTCAGCCTTGATTTCAGCATCCTCGCCATCCGGCGTCAGGACCCGGCCTTCTGTGACCATGCGGACGACGCGACGGGCCATTCCCTCCTTGTCTGTAATCGAAGGCCCCCGGCGAGTGAGAACAATGGAGCCATTGGCTGTGTGCTCCCGATCGGCGTACACCTCCCGGGCGATTGGCATGCCCATCTGCCGTCCCACTTCCTCCACTGCCGAACCGTTTAACGCAAAGACAATCATCTTTTCGGAGAGAGCGGCCAGACCTTCCAGAATAGCTCTGGCAATCTGCTCATCTTCCATCGCCATCATGAACAGGGCGCCGTGGGGTTTGCAATGCTGCAGCTCAGTCTTTGTCCATGCAGCGAATTCTCGCAGGGCTCCGGTTTGATACATGACGTAATCGCGGATTTCCTCCGGTGTGCATTTCATATATCTTCGCCCAAAACCCATCAAGTCTGGAAACCCGGGGTGAGCGCCAATCCCGACTCCGTTCGCCTTGGCAAGCTCCACAGTCCGTCTCATGACGTGCGGATCGCCGGCGTGAAAGCCGCAGGCAATATTTGCCGAGGAGATGTACTTCATCATTTCTTCATCTTGTCCAAGCTGATAGAGACCAAAGCTCTCTCCCATGTCGCAATTGAGGTCTACTCTCATCTACGATAGATCCCCCTTTCCCACGTTCTATATCCCGCTCAGAAAACAAGCCTATGGGTCCGCATTCCGATCAAGACGCCTGGCTTTTTACCAGAACAAGCTCCTGGCCGGCATCGACGATTGTTTCGTTCTCGACCACGAACTGCTCAATGAGGACATCCTCTTCCGCCTTGATCTCGTAAAAGTTTTTCATGACCTCGATCAATCCGACGACATCTCCTGCTTTGATGACATCCCCTTCCTTGGCGTAATCGGGCAATTCGGGGCTCGGCTTGCGGTAAAACACACCGGGAAGCGGGGAAAGAATCGCTTTTTTATCACTCATGACAAGTCCTCCTTTTTGTTCATTATCAGATCGCATCGGCAATTTTCATTAACTGGTCGCGGAGATTTCGTCTTGCACCTATCGCTTCTTCCAGCGTAACGGAAACAAATTTTACCTTTTCATTTGTCTTGATCTGCGCCATCCGGTTCAAGTCAGCACTGATCACTGTGGCAATGGTCGCATATCCGCCGCCGGTAACCGCATCATGCAGAAGCACGATCGGCTCTACCCCGTCCGGCACTTGAATCGACCCGATCGGATAGCCCAGGTCCGTCACGTTGGAAGGGTTGCTGCCTGCCCCGAACGGCTGCTGCCGCTCGACAAACTTCAGGCGCTCTCCCTTGTGCCGATACCCGATCCGGTTGGCTTCCGGCGTAACCGTCCACTCGCTTTCCAGAAAGACCGCCTTGCTCTCTTCTGTCAAACGATAGCTGCAGAGTCCGACGACGACGCGGATCTCATGTGTTTTCTGAAACACCGGGATGAGGGAAGGATCAATCCTCGTTCCTACCGGCACCTTTTTTTCATGCATATCTCCCACCGCAAGCTCATCGCCTTCCGCGAGCGCACGGCCCTGAAAGCCGCCGATCCCGATCAAGGTGTAGGTAGAGCGGGAATTCATCACAACCGGCACGTCAATGCCGCCTTCCACGGCGAGGTATGTTCTCGCTCCCGACTGTACAAAGTCAAACGACAGCGTATCTCCTTCCTGCACTTCGAGCGTTTCCCACATCGCCACCGGCTGTCCGTTGATTTTGGGCGGGATATTTCCGCCTGTGATACTGATTCGCAGTTTTCGTCCAAACTGCAGGACCGGACCGAGGTACGTGATTTCCAAAGCGGCTGCATTCCGCTGATTACCGACCAGCAGATTGCCAACCGTGTAAGAGAACTTATCCATGGCGCCGGATGGTGGCATGCCGATCTCATAGAGGCCGATGCGCCCCTGATCCTGTACGGTCGTTTGCAAGCCAGGCTTGATTACCTTAATCATGGTACAACCTCCTCAGCACCATTTCCGAGAATGCGTCCGGGTCTTCCAAAACCTCTTGCGGGGTAAAGGAAAAGTCTTTTTTCCGGTAGACAAAGGTACCATTCTCCACTTCGCTGCGGATCTGGTCGTACTCTTCCCGCGTAATACTCCTGTAACGGAAAATGTCCCCTTGCTGCGGGAACACCATCGAGTCACGGAAGTCCGGCAGCGTTTGTTCCTTTTGATAAATCGGCGCAGGGGCAATCCCGTACATCTGATACCCGCCTGCTCCCTGCACCGGGTAGATCACGGCAAACGCTCCGCCAAAGCCAAACGTGCGCTCCGGCGTAAACGTGCGCGGACGAACGTATTTCGGCACCTCGATCTGCTTTTCCCGGGCGACCATCTGGAAACACCAGGGCAGACCGGGGACAAATCCGATCATGGAGACCAGAAAGGGAGCGCTCGTGATCGCCTCGATAAACGCTTCTTTACTGTCGTAGCCGTTCACTCGGGCGGAATATTCCAGATCAGTCGATTCCGGGTCCTGGTGCCGATCGCGAAAACGCATGACCGCTTCATGTGTCCACGGGTCTTCGAACAGCACGGGAACATCCACCAATCGGGAAGCAATCGTAATGTGGTCCAGATCGGCCATCTTTTGCTCGATATCCTTCAGCTCCTTGATCAGCTCCTCCGGATGCAGCACGTCTGGATCGACGCGCACCATATAGGAGGCATTCGCCGGACAAATATCTACAATCCCGGGAAGCTCGCGCTGCTTCAACTCCCTGGTGATGGCCATACCTTTAAAATTCGCCTCCAGACTCATCTCCTCGGAAAGCTGGACAAAGACAAATTCATCCCCGCCGTATTCGTATCGCGTCTGCAACTGATTCATCGGTTTCTTCACCCCCATGTAAATTCGCGTGCTTCTCATTATTCAATGCCGCTATTTTGACCGCTCGCTCATACGCTTCCGGCGTGTCGATGTCAAAGCAAATACCCGGGTCATCGACCTGCACCGGAACACGTCTGATTTGTTCCCCAAGCCTCTGCCCGATCCGATCGCCTGGCCCAACCGACTCCAGCCCATTTTCCAGGTGTCCAAAAAATACCGGGTGTCCAGGGGTATCTCCGAAGTATGGCTGAACCATGAATGGATCAGGGGCCTGCTGCAGCTGCTCCTGACCACACTCTATGATCGTGCGGACCGTCTCTTCCCGAAGAAAAGGAGTGTCTGCCAGAAACACCATGGCTGCCGGATGTGTACCGGTCACTTGCCTGAGTCCAAGAGCCAGTGATGTTCCCTGCCCCGCTTGATAGTCACGGTTGATCAGCCACTGAAACCTGTCGTCTGCGATGTGAATCTTCTCCTGAATCAAGTCCGCCCGATGCCCGATTACGGTAAAAATACGGGCAAAGGGAAAGTCCGCCACTTGATGGATCACATGTTCAAGCAGAAACATACCCGAGAGAGGGAGCAATTGTTTTGGCCTGCCCATCCGGGAGGACGAGCCGGCAGCCAAAATGACCGCGTCGATTTGGATGTTCACAAATAACCTCCTGCCTGTATCAGGCTTGACTTTCCGACATATCCGGCCATACCTAGGAAGGCTGGTGAATTCTCTCTTTTCCGCGCAAAAAATGGCCCTGGTGTCCGTTGTGGACGGCCAGTACTTCGGTGACGATGCTCAGTGCGATCTCTTCCGCGGTTTCCGCTCCGATGTCCAGGCCGACAGGGTTGTGCAGGCGCGCAAGCCGTTCCTCCCGAAGAAGATCGCCACGCCCCTCAATCATTTTCAATATTCTGTCACATCGGCTTCTCGGACCAAGAACCCCGATGTACGGCGCTTCCGTTTGCAGGGAAAAGCGGAGAGCTTCGATGTCCCGTTCCAGATGGTGATTCATGATGATGATATAGCTGCGATTCCCAATCTTTAACCGCTCAAATCCGTTTTTGTCATCTGTCAACAGGCGTGTCGTTCCAGGAAATCTGTCTTCCGTATTGTACGCCGGACGCGGGTCGACCACCGTCGTACGAAATCCTGCGGCAACGCTTGTTTTTGCGAGTGGTACGGCATCATGCCCTGCCCCGAAAATAATCACTTCCGCAGGCGGAATATACACGTCTGCAAAAACTACAGCTTCCCGTTCTTCCGAGAAAGGAACGCGGAGCGAAGCAGACTTCGGATTTTTTTGGAGGAAAAGCTGCCTGGCTTTGGCAGTCACGAGCCGGTCCAATGACAAATCGCCGGTACTTCCAATACTCTCTCCCGCCTCAGGCACGAACAGCCGAAAAGGCGCTGGTGTCTGGCCGCTTCCAACCGTGTCCAATCGGGTAAAGAGAATTCCTGCGCGTTCATCCTCTATGGCAGACAGCCACGCGTCATAAACGGAATCGCCGTGCGTAGGCACATCCTGATTTCCAAAGCTGCCCTCCGCTGATGCTTGCCGCTCATCGCTTACAGAGCAGGCATGCAGCAGCGGTTCAATGTAGATCTCTACCGTACCGGGACACCCAAGTCCCAAGCCCCAGACCAGGTCTTCGTCCATGACATACGTTTTTACAGTTGGCGCCCCCGTCTCCAGCACTTGTTTGGCTACTTCCGCCACATCAGCTTCGAGGCAGCCGCCCGAAATCATGCCTGTGCACTTCCCCTCCTCATCGACAAGCATTTTGGCTCCCTCACGGCGATAAGCCGATCCTTTGACATGTACGACTGTTGCCATCGCGTATCGCTTCCCGGAAGTTTTCGCTTCCTTTATCATGTTTATGATCCATGCATGATCTCTCATGTACTCACCTCCAAAGACGAATGGTCTTGGCCAATGTACGATACGAGCCAAGATCTCGTGCAGATGCGAAGATATCGATGTAGGGCAGGGCCGTACGCATCCCGCGGGCAATCGGCTCATAGCCGGGCACATCTAGCAGCGGATTTAGCCAGATCACACATGCAGCTTTTGTGGAGATGGTTTTCATGGCTTCCTCAAGCCTGCTCCCATCGCCGGTATCCAAACCGTCGCTTGCGATTAGCACTACTGTATCTTTTCTAAGCAGGCGACCGCCGTATAACCGAACAAAGGTATGGAGAGATTCACCGATGCGGGTTCCGCTCCCCCATTCCGCCGACTCTGCGATGACGGTAGGGGGTGAGGTTTTGGCCGTATTGGCCGTATTGGCCGTATTGGCAGTTTTAGCAGTTTTACCTGTTTGACCTGTTTGGCCCGTTTGATCAGCTTGCCTCGCATGCCGGAGCGCTCTGCTGATCCGCCGCAGCTTCGTGGAAAAAAGAAAGACCTCTACCTGACGCGAACGGGCAGACAAGGCATAGGCAAATTGCAGGAACGTTTCTGCAAAACCGCTCATGGACCTGCTTCCGTCGCAAAAGAGCAAGAAATTGGCTTCTCGCGGCTTCCTCTTTTTCCAAGAAAGGAGGAGCGGCTCTCCTCCCGTCTGCAAACCACTGCGAATGGTACGGCGAAAATCGAGCAGCGCGCCGCGAAGCTGGCGTCGCCACGCCCTCCTTTGCCTCAACCGGAATTCCGCGATGAGTTGCTTGGCACCTTCCTCCATCAGAGGATTTCGCTTTGTCGGGATGCGCACGAGCACTTGTTTCCTTGCTTCCCAGGGCGCTGTCGGAATGACGTGTCTTCCGACCTGCCTTGTGCTTTCGGCCTCCAGCTCCTGATCAACTGGCCTCCAAACGGCATCAGCCAAGTCTGGTTGCCGTTCCTCGGACCGGGCAGAAGCTTCAGGCGGGGAAGACTGCTCTTTTTGCGATTTTCGCTTTGCCATTTCAGGAGATGGCTTTCTGTCCTCCCGGATGGCTTCTTCATGGAAGTACCGCTCGTACTCCTCGTCGAATATCTGCTGCTCCTCCGGGCTCGAACAGAGATTGAGGCGCAGTCCGTAGCGAAACAGGGCTTCATCGGAAATATCCAGCACAGCTAACGATTGGAGCGCATCGGCCGTTTGCTGCGGGCTGACAAGTACGCCTCTTCCCCGCAATATCCGGGAAAAACAAATCAGATGGTGCGACAAACTATTTTGTGCCAGGCAATTGGCATCACCGTTTTTCAACAAGCAACCTCCCCGAACGCAGCTGCTCCTCCACCGTTTCCCAATCGTCGCGGTCTTTGACAAAGCACCCCATCGTCGCTTGCACGACAGATGGATCGAGCTCGCTGCGATGCAGCTTGATCAGCGCCTGAGCCCAGTCGAGGCTTTCCGCTACGCCCGGCACCTTCTGCAGCGGGAGTGCTCTCAGATTTGCCATCATGAGCGAAATCTGCTCTGCCAAGCGCTGGCTTATATCGGGCAGCCTCACCCGCAAAATCTCCGCTTCTTTCTGCATATCCGGATACGCCAGCCATTGATAGAGGCATCTGCGCCGCAGGGCATCACTCAGCTCACGGGTCCTGTTCGAGGTGAGAATGACATAGGGACGATGCACCGCCCGGATTGTCCCCAGCTCGGGAATCGTGACCTGAAACTCGGCCAAGGCTTCCAGCAAAAACGCTTCGAATGACTCATCGGCACGATCGATCTCATCGATCAAGAGGACGGGAGCCCGGTTTTCATCCGTCAAAGCTTCAAGGATGGGCCTTTTCAACAGGAAAGCCGGGCCAAAAATTTCCTCCTCACGCTCTTCGGCCGTCCGCCCGCTATCCTCGCCGAGCTTGATGCGAATGAGCTGCCTCTGATAATTCCATTCGTATAAAGCGGATTGGCTGTCCATCCCCTCGTAGCATTGCAAACGGATCAGCCGCGTGTGTAAAACGCGAGACAACGTCTTGGCTATTTCTGTTTTGCCCACACCGGCCGGTCCTTCTACCAGCAGCGGTTTGCCGAGACAAAGAACGAGGCGGAGAGCCGTCGCAACAGACGTATCCGTCACGTAACCGTGCTGGTAGAAGTCGCGTTCGATGAGAGCGAAATCGTATCCGCTCATGCCGTTCCTTCCGGCAAGAGAATTTGCTCCAAGGCCCGTTCGGTATAGACACGGCACAGATGCCTGCGGTATTCCTCCGATGCAAACAGGTCTCCGCCGATATCCCCCTCGTCGGCAGCATGGGCGGCAGCTTGTTGAATCAGCTCCCTCGAAGGCCTTTGACCGAGCAAACGCTCCTCCACACTGATCGCTCTGTACGCTACATCGCCGACACCATTGATTCCGACACGTGCATGGTTGATCCTCCCGTCAGGATCAGTCCCCACGACGGCGCAGACGCCAACCACGGCGTATCCGGAGGCTGGATGCGCGTATTTCAGATAGACGCTCTTTGCATCAGACGGCGGAATCAGAAAGGAGACAGAAGTCACCAGGCTGGTCTCCGGCAGAGCTGTCACCAACGGTCCCAGAAAAAATCCGTCCAGCTCGAGCAATTCTTTTCCGTCCTCGCTCTGTACCTCCAGCATGGCATCCAACGCCAGAGCCACTCCCGGCAGATCGGCAGCCGGGTCGGCATGGGCCAGATTTCCGCCCACGGTGCCGCGATGTCTGACTTGCAAATCTCCAATCACACGCGCCGCATCGGCCAGCACCGGCATGGTTTCTCTTATGAGCGGGCTTGTGTGAAGCTGGTGGTGGGTAGTCAAAGCTCCGACGACCAGGCGGTTCCCCTCCCGCCGAATTCCTTGCAGCTCGCCAATCTTGCTGATGTCGATCAGAGTGCCGGGTGCGGTCAAACGGAATTTGAGCAGCGGGATCAAGCTGTGTCCGCCTGCAAGCAGCTTCGCTTCCCCATTGCTTTGCTGCAGCAAGCGAATCGCATCCTCTACGGTGTCAGCCCGAACATAATCGAATGTAGTCGGTATCATATGCCTTCCCTCCTGTTCTGCATCGCTTTCCATACCTTTTCCGGCGTCAGCGGCATATCCAGGTCATCGACGCCGAAGGGCTGCAGCGCGTCCATCACTGCGTTGACGACGGCAGGTGGAGCGGCAGTCGTCCCTGTTTCCCCGATTCCTTTGGCGCCGAGCGGATTGACGGGTGAAGGCGTTTCGGTAAAATGCCACTCTACTCTGGGGAAGAATCGCGCTTTTGGCATGGTGTAATCCATGAATGTTCCGGATAGCAGCTGGCCATTTTCGCTGTATACGGCTCCTTCCCAGAGCGCCTGACCGATTCCCTGAACGACCCCGCCATGGACCTGGCCTTCGGCTAGAAGCGGGTTGATTACCTTGCCGACATCATCCACCGCGACATATTTCCTGAGCGCTACCTCTCCGGTATCCTTGTCTACCTCGACGACGCAGATGTGTGCGCCAAACGGGTATACGAAGTTGGACGGATCGAAGAAAGACTGCGCCTCGAGCGAAGGCTCCACATCATCCGGCAAATTCCAGGCGAAATTGGCTGAGCGGGCAATTTCCTGGAACGTCTTCTCTCGCCCGGGCACTCCCTTTACGGAAAAGACGCCGCCAGCAAAATCAATATCCTCGGTTGCGACCTCCAGCTCGTGCGCCGCAATCCGTTTCGCCTTTGCCACGACTCTGTCTGCCGCGATGGCTACCGCTGCGCCTCCGACCGCTGTCGTCCGCGAGCCGTAGGTTCCCCAACCCATCGAAATGCTCTGGGTATCGCCGTGAACAAGCTCGATGTCCTCGATCGGGACACCCAATTTATCCGAGACGATCTGCGCGAAAGAGGTAGCTGTCCCCTGTCCGTGCGGAGACGTGCCCGTATAGACGGTAACCTTGCCGGTCGGATGGACGCGGACCGTGCTGTTTTCCCACACCCCGCCCTGAAAGCCGATCGCTCCGGCAACCTTTGAGGGGCCAAAGCCGCACAGCTCCACATAGGTGGAAAAGCCGATGCCGATCAGTTTGCCCTGTGCCCGCAGCTCCTCCTGTTCTTTTCGCAGCGCCTCGTAATCCACCGCCTCCAAAGCTTTTTCAAGGGTTAATTCGTAGTTTCCGCTGTCGTACAACAAGCCCATTGCAGTCGTATAGGGGAAGGATTCCTTTGGAATTAAATTTTTGCGTCTGACCTCCAGCGGGTCCATTCCCACTTTTCGGGCAAACAGATCCACGATTCGCTCAATCTGGAAGGTCGCCTCGGGTTTTCCGGCACCGCGATACGCATCCGTCGGTGTCGTATTGGTATAAACGCCGTACGTTACGACTGCTGCCTGCGGAATGTGGTAGGCTCCAGTAATCATCAGGCCGAAGTCAATCGTCGGACAGCCCCCTCCAAATGTCGAGAGATAAGCCCCCAGATTGGCGGTGTTTTTGACCCGCAGAGCGGTAAAGGTGCCGTCCTTTTTCCCGGCCAGCTCCACCTCGATAACCTCGTCTCTGGCATGGGTAGTCGCCATGAAGTGCTCCCGGCGCTCCTCCACCCATTTCACCGGCCGTCTCAATTCTCTGGCTGCATGGCCGACGACCGCTTCCTCCGTGTACGTCGCGATCTTGGCTCCAAAACCTCCGCCTACATCAGGTGCTACGATGCGAAGCTTGCTTTCCGGAATGCCGAGGACTCCCGAGTAAATCATTCGATGAATATGCGGGTTTTGCGAGGTGCACCAGATCGTCATCTCGCCGCTGCCAGGGTTGAACTGCGCCACTGCCGCCCTCGTTTCCATCGGGTTGGGGATCACCCGCTGGTTGTACAGCCGTTGCCGGACGACCACCTCCGCTTGTTCAAACGCCTCATCCGGCACCTCTCCCGCTTTCCACAAGAGAGCCAGGTTTTGCGGCACATCGTCGTGGACGAGCGGCGCTCCTTCCTGGAGGGCCTTTTCCTGATGGGTAACGGCTGGCAACTCCTCGTAGTCTACGGAAATCAGGTCGAGAGCATCACGCGCTATGTACCGATCCTCGGCGACAACGACCGCTACAGCCTCACCCGCATAAAGCACCTTTTCCAACGCCAGCGGACTTCTGTCCTTTGCTTTCAAATCTGCACCGGGCACATACCACATGGTCGGGACTGGTTTCACTTTGCCGATCAGGTCGGCACCGGTAAATACGGCGATAACACCCGGGTACTGTTTCGCTGTTTCAGTGTCGATGCGGACAATTTTGGCGTGCGCAAACGGACTGCGCAGAAAGGCGGCGTGGAGCATTCCCGGCAGCTTCATATCGTCGGTAAACATGCCGTTGCCAGTCAGCAGGCGAGGATCTTCTTTTCTCTTTACAGGGGTCCCGATCATATTTGCCATCGCTCAGCGTCCCTCCCCGACCGGCATCGTGTCAGAAACGTTTCCGCTCTCTTGCAGCTTGGCCATCTCGGCTGCTGCATGCAGGACCGCATCCACAATGAACTGATAGCCTGTACAGCGGCAAATCACGCCTTCCAATGCCTCACGCACCTCTTCTTCCGTAGGGGCAGGATGCTCCTGCAGCAAGCTCACCATCGCCATCATCACGCCCGGCGTACAGAAGCCGCATTGCAGCCCGTGCTTTTCCCAGAAGCCCTGCTGGATCGGGTGCAAATGCTCGACATCTCCAAGACCCTCTACTGTCGTAATGCTCGCTCCATCCGCTTGAACCGCAAGCATGGTGCACGACTTTACGGCCTCGCCGTTCACCAGCACGGTACAAGCTCCGCATTGACTCGTGTCACACCCGATGTGCGTACCGGTCAGATTCAGAGTTTCACGCAGGAAATGCACCAACAGCATCCGCGGCTCTACCTCCGCGGTTCGTTCCACTTCATTGACCGTGAGTGTGACTTTACAAGACTTGTTCATGCAGACACCTCCTCAGGTACATTCGTTTACGAGTGGGAAAACATTTGACCCATTTCTTTTTCCGCTGTCTTGAAAAATTGTCCAATCACCAGCTTCGCCACGCCGCCCATTACCCGTTGACCGACAGACGCCAGCACGCCCGTCACCTGAACTTCAGCCGTACAGGTCAGCTTTACCCCCGTATCCTCCTCTTCCAATTTCATTTCTGCAGCGGCGTCGATTTCTCCAGGAGCTCCCTTTCCCTTTACAAACAGGCGGTAAAAAAACGGCTCCTCCTGATCGGCTTGCCTTACCTGTCCCGTAAACATCCCCTTGACCGGCCCGACACTGATTCCCATTTCCGCATGGTAAACATTTTCTTCCACCTGGGAAAAGGCTTGGCAGCCGGGGATGGCTTTCTTCAACACCTCCTCGTCCTGAATTCCCTTCCATACTGCGTCCAAAGGCAAACCGAAATGATGGGTATAGGCAATTTTCAATCGTTCCTCCCCCTTTTCGAGCCATATTTGTCCTGCCAACGTCCAAATAAAAGGGAGGCAGGCTTTTCTTTTCTAAATGGCAATCGCAATTATCGTGCCAGTTGAAATTCGTCGAAATATTAGGAAAAGTATACACATAAAGGGGCGCGCATCTTTCAATTTTGATAGGTCGCGTTTCATTTATGAAAGGTGAGAACGGAGCGTGTGAGCGGAGTTTTTTTCTTTATTGTTTCGTGATGCAACAGGAAGAAATACCACGGGAGGTCAAGTGTGAAGAAATAACCTGGTGATGGCGATAAATGCGGAAGAGCCTTTGGCGAAGGACAGGAAGTTAACTTAATATTTTTATGGTCAACTTTTTTCATGAAGGATATGGAAGAAGTAACGCATCCTGTTAAAATGGCTTCTGCCCGCTCTGTCTCCCTAAAGCAAAAAAAGACGCCGGAGAGCCGCATTGCTTGCCCCACCGGTGTCTGCGTGATTAAGGAAACTGCCAGATTTTCGTATTCTGAAAGTCGACTAACAGCTTGAATGATACGCTTTATTTTTTGACTTCAAACTTGGCGCTAGCCTTTACCTCTCCCTGCTCATTGGCCGCCTGGGCTTCACACTGCCAGGCGTCGGCAGTCTCACCCACGACCTTTCCGGTGACAACAATCCGCTCGCCAGGCCGTGTCATCGACCGAAAGCGAGTTGAGAAGCGGAGCAGGTTTTCGACGCCGCACCACTTGCCGATCGCGTGACCGATAAATCCTTTGATCATCATGCCGTGGGCAATTACCCCGTCCAAGCCAACCTCTTCGGCATAGGGAACGACGGTATGGATAGGATTAAAGTCGCCAGAGGCACCGGCATAGCGTACTAGCTGCGTATGCGTAATTTCCCCCTTCTCCAAAGGTGGAAATTCAAAGCCGATTTGCATATAGTTTCCCTCCTCTTTACGATCTCTCGATAATGGTAGATCGGCTGATCAATACCAGCTCGCCGCGCTGATTTTTGTACTTGTTTTCCACAACGACGAAATTCATGCCGGCTCTGGTATAAGCGTCGATGACCTCGCCCTCGCATGTAATCTGGTCGCCTACGGCCATGGCGCCTACGTATTCGTACTCCTGTCCGGCATGCAGCACCTTTGCCATGTTCAGCTGGAGAACGTCCTCCATCGGTCTTTTGCTGCCCCAAAATTCAATGACAGTCGCAAATGTCGGCGGAATGCGCTTGCCTGTCTCGTAGTCTGGATTGTCGTCGCCCAGTGCCTGTGCAAATTCCCGTATCTTACCCGCCTCGATCGTAAAGGTGAACGGTTCCAGCCGCATTCCTTTCCGGGATTCATTCATCTCTATTCCCTCTTTTCCCTCAAAAATCAACAGTGCTGAGAGCAGGTGCATGTCTTTTTCCTTAAAAAGGATTCGACTCGCGCTGTTGTTCTCCCTCTAAAATGCCCACTGAAAGGTTTGAGAACGTATGTAAGCAGTACTGCCTATCGCAAGCTTTCAGGAGGAACGTGCCTCGAGATTGGGATCTTCAAAACGGTAGCCGATGCCATACACGGTTTTAATAAATGCGGGCTCTTTCGGATCGTCTTCCACTTTGTGTCTGAGATTTTTGACATGCGTATCGATTGTTCGGTCATACCCTTCAAAGTCCATCCCCAGCACTTCCTTGACCAGCTCCTCCCTCGTCCAGGTCCGCCCGGGGTGACGGATCAGCGTGATCAGCAAGCGGTATTCATTCGGCGTCAATTCCACCATCTGGCCCTTTTTCCAGACGCTTTTGTCGCCATGTGAAATCGTCAAATCGCCGAATTGCACACGGTCACAGAGGGATTGGTAATCGCCGGCTCTCCTCAGAATCGCCCGTATGCGGGCCACGAGTTCGCGGGGGCTAAACGGCTTCACCAGGTAATCATCCGCTCCCAGCTCCAGTCCAGTGATCCGGTCTGGCTCTCCGCTTTTTGCCGTAAGCATCAAAATCGGAACCCGTGATTCCCGGCGAATTCGCTCGCACACCTCTTCTCCGCTCATGTCCGGAAGCATCAAATCCAGCAAAACCAGATCGATTCCGGTGGAATGTGTCCACTCCAGCGCCTCTGTTCCCGACGCCGCCGTGACGACATGATAACCTTCCTTTTGCAAGTAGGAAGAGAGGATTTCGACAATTTGCGGTTCATCATCCACGATCAGTATGGTTGACACGCCAACTCATCTCCGTCTTCAAAAATAGAAAAAAGATCCCAGGGGACACCTGGGACACATCTGTTAATGCGCTTTGTTGCCGACAGTCGGGTCCTCCACGAACTTCTGATGTCCTTCGTACAGGACGGAGTTGACCATTCCCGCTGCGGCATGATGCAGATCATGGCAGTGGAACATCCATTCCCCCGGGTTATCCGCTTCAAACGCCACGACATAGCTTTCGCCCGGCTTGACGTTGAGCGTATCTTTCACCAGGGGAGAGCCTGTGAGGGCTTTGCCATCCTTGCTCAGCACCTGGAAAAAATGGCCATGCAGATGCATCGGGTGATCTGAGGAGCCTTTGTTCACCATAGTGACTTTCACTTTGTCCCCTTTTTTGACGTTTAGCGGCTTGATATCCGGATACGTCTCTCCATTAATCGTAAAGACCGGATCCATCCCGTCTTTCCCCATTTTTTCGCCCAGGTCCATCTGGTATTCCTGGTCGTATTTCATGTCGAGGCTGAAAACCCCTTTGCCGCCTTGGCCGTACGCCGTCAAATCGACAGGTGCCGCCTCTGCCTGGGCGACGCTGTTTTCCTTTGCTCCGGCTCCCTGTACTTTTACGGGGATCCGCATTCCTTTGGCCGCTTCGGTCTTGTTCAGGCTCTCGATGACCCAGTCCCCATCACGGCTTTCTACAAACTCGATATCGTAGCGTTCTCCCGGTGCGATCGTGAACGGCTGGTCCTTGATCACGGCCGGGTCCTTGATCGGTTGACCATCTGCGCTTACAATTTTGTACTCCTGTCCTGGCAGACGAAGCGTGTGGCTTTGGAAGCCCGCATTGACGAAGCGGAGCCGCACGCGCTCTCCTTTTGCTACCTCGAGCGGTTCGATAGCGTCTCCCGTTTTTCCGTTCACCGAAAACGTCGTGTACATCGCTTGCATCATCTGGTCGTGCATGGCTCCCGGCGGCACCTGTGAATTGCTGTGCTCCATGCCAGGCATGCTCGTGTTTCCGTGGCTTCCGTGATCCATCCCGCCCATATTCATGCTTCCATGATTCATGGTCTCAGAATTCGTCTTGCCGTGATCCATACGCTCGGAACCCATCTTGCCATGATCCATTTCTCCCATGTTCATGCCCGCATGCCCTTGGGAGCCCGTATTCCACTCGTCGAGAACCAGTGTATAGTCTCGTTGAATCTGAGCCTGGTCTGGTCCCTCAACGACAAGCGTTCCGTAAAGGCCGAGGTCCTCCTGATTGGCGCTGTCCTGATGGGAGTGGTACCAATACGTCCCGGGGACTGTTGCGGGAAACTCATAAGTAAAGGTCTCTCCCGGCCGTACTGCATTCTGCGTCGTTCCCGGGATTCCGTCCATATTGTTGGGGACGGGGTAGCCGTGCCAGTGAATCGTCGTTGGCACCTTCAACTCGTTCTTCAGTGTGACGCGGATAACCTCGCCCACTTTCGCCCGGATTTGGCTTCCGGGAACAACACCGTTGTACGTCCATACAGGTACGTTTTTATCCTTGGACAGTGCCCATTCCGCTTCCTTGGCCACCAGTTCAAAGCTGCGGACTGTTTGTCCATTCCCCTGCAGTATTTCGGGCTTTGCCATATATTGAGCATGTGCTTTTGTTTCACCGCCCGCTCCGTAGAAA
The DNA here is from genome assembly GCF_037964015.1 of Brevibacillus sp. FSL K6-6036. Taxonomy (NCBI): domain Bacteria; kingdom Bacillati; phylum Bacillota; class Bacilli; order Caryophanales; family Paenibacillaceae; genus Brevibacillus; species Brevibacillus sp. FSL K6-6036. Next base: position 2,443,923 of record NZ_CP150173.1, on the reverse strand, counting down.
AAAGCGCCGGCCGCTGCTATCGCTACAATTCCGGCACTGGCTGCGCCTATGAAGACCTTCTTTTTCATCGACCTGCCTCCTCCTGTTTGTTCTACGGTGCCAGCGTATCAAAATCTCGTGAAGAAATTATGGAGACTTCTCTTTTTCTGTCCATTTAAACAGCAGAAAAACGGAAGCTGCGAGTATGACCGCGATTATCAGACGAAATTTGTTCTCGGAGAAAAAGACAAGATCGTGACCGATAAATGTTTCCATGACGAGCGACGGCGTCTTTCCGATCATCGTAGCGAGAAAGAAATCGGCAAAAGCAATCGTGGAGAAAGCCGCTCCTACATTGACCACCCCGGAAGGCAATAAGGGATTTACACGCAACAGTATCAGCGTCAGCAATCTGCGCCCGCGCGACATGCCGGAAAGACTTTTCAGCCACCTGGCTTCCCTTACCTTTTGCAGCTTGGCCGAACGGGATATTCCCCAGCGGTACAGAACAAACGAAACGGTCGCTCCCAGGATTTCTCCCGCAAGCGAAATGAAAAACCCGCCCCATAATCCGAACACGACCGCATTTGCAGCAGACAGGAACAATGAGGGCAAAACACCAGCGACACTAATCAGCACATTGATAAGCAAGCTGGCGATAATTGCAAATACTCCCCACGAGCGAATCCAATCCGCTGTGGTTACGACCAACTCAGACCACTCCACGAAGGCAATCCTCCTCTTTCTATTTTGGACAAAACATTCTTCCGCAATCTTCTACATCCGAAAAACCAAGACCGTCATAGTCTATCCGAGCACGTATCTCCTAATCTTTCATGTCGGAATCATCAGAATACCATATCTATCTTTCTTACGAAAATGGCTGCCACGGGATTCATTTTCTCTACTCCCCGCCACTGGAACCCGATACAACCGGGGACTCCCCCGGACAATACGGACGCATCCACTCATTCACGGAACTCCATTCTTCGCCTTTTGAAGGAAGAGATTCTCACCGAATGAAGGCAAAAAGCATGGCTCCACTCAACGTAGGACCGACTCTCGTCGGCTACAGTAATCCTCAGAAGCCGGTCAGCGAAAATAAAAAAGCCGCCCTTCGCACTTTTTTCATGCGAAGGGCGGCGTAGTACACCTGTCAACTTGCCAACTTCAAGGCCGCTACATGCACATACGCTTTGCTGGCTGCAGCGGGCTTGGTTTACCGCCTTCTATCTTCCGGTCGAACACGTAAACGGTGATGGCCAAGTCTGCATCCATATTGATATCGCTGAAGAGTGTGATCAGCTTGGCACCTACCAAATTTTCGAGCTTCTCGACTACTTCAGCCCTCTTGTAGATGTCTTTCACCAGCTTTGTGCGGGTTTCCTGTATCATCTTTCTGCCCTCGTCGGAGTCGATCATCCATTTTTCTACCTCGGTCAGATTGCCTTTCATCTCGATAATCGCCCATGACCCGACAAATCTGGTCCGAATCTTTTCAGGACCATTTCCGACGTATTGCTTGCGAATCTCGCGAACAAGCCTGCTGAATTGATGCTCGACCTGATTGGACACAGATATTTCACCACACTCTAGGAATCCACTACTCTTTTAATCCTTGACCCATGCCCTTCAGGAGGTTCATGCCAAAGGAGACGGCACGGTTGATGTCAGGGTCCTGCAGCGCCTTGATCAGGTCGAATATCCCGACCTTTTCGTCCTGACGCAGGCCCTCTTCCGCTTTTTTCAAGCCCTTTGCCAGACTTCCCGCCAGCTTTTTGGTCATCTCAGGCTCAAGCTCTGTGAGCGATTCCGCTACTGCCATGGCATTGTTGATCGCTTTGGTTACCGGCGGACGGACCAGCTGGCCAACAGCGATCTTGGCTACCTCTTCTTTTGCTTCCACGAGGGAAACGACAGCTCCGAGAATGCCGCTCTGATGGAGCTCCTGCAGCAGCTTGATCGTTTCGCGAATGCCATCTGCGTTCAGGGCTGTGTCGCTTAAAACCTGCTCGAGCGCTTTGGCTCGCTTCTCTTCCTCGGTCAGTACGGGTTGAACGATCTTGGTCGTCGGCTTCGCCATTATTTCACCCCTCCCGGCTGGTTCACATCTGCGATTGGCGCATAATCGCCTCTCGCCCATTTGCGTTCCACCTGTACTCCCAGCTGCGGATTTCGCTTCGCATAGCGCGGGTTATACAACGGCAGAGGATTCTTGCCGGTCGCCTCCAGGATTTCCATGCGAACCTTCGTCTGTTTGTAAGCTGGTGTCTGGGTCCGAACGTCTACGGCATTCCCGGTTAACACGTTGATCGCATTTTCGTGGCTGACCGAGTTCATCGGAACGTACAGCTCTTTCCCCTGTACGCGGTCTGTCACGACAGCGCGCAGCTTGATCGCTCCGTATGGAGATACCAAACGGACAAGTGTGCCATCCTGTACGCCCCGCTCTTTTGCGAGCTCAGGCGACACCTCTACGAACACATCCGGCACTTTGTACTGAATGCCTTTTGACTTGTTCGTCATATTGCCCTCGTGGAAATGCTCCAACAGACGGCCGTTGTTGACGATCAGATCGAATTCTGCCGGATACTCGACGGGCGGAACGTAATCGACCAGCGAGAAGCGGGCGCGTCCGTCCGGGAAGTTGAACCTCTCCAAATACAGGAGCGGCTCGTCTGTGCCGTCCGGCTGTACCGGCCAAACCAGACTGTTCCATCCTTCCAGGCGCTTGTAGGAAACGCCGGAGAATACCGGGCTCAGAGACGCAATCTCGTCCATGATTTCGCTTGGATGCTGGTAGCCCCAGTTGAAGCCCATGCGAGCGGCGACTTCAGTGAGAATCTGCCAGTCCGGCTTGGAGCCTTCCAGCGGCTCAAATACTTTGTACAGGCGCTGAATACGGCGCTCCGTATTGATGAACGTACCGTCCTTTTCCAGAGACGGCGCAGCAGGCAGGATCACATCTGCGAACTGGGCTGTCTTTGTAAAGAAGACGTCTTGGACGACGAAGAATTCGAGCTGGCTGAGCATCTCCTGCACATGGTTGGCGTTGGAATCGATCCATGCCATGTCTTCGCCCATCAGGTACATCGCTTTCAGCTCGCCTCTGCCGACCGCTTCCAGCATCTGAATGTTCGTATAGCCTGGCTTTGGAGAGATCGATACGCCGTAAGCCTCTTCGAACTTCTTCCGGATGTTGTCATCGGCAATGCTCTGATAGCCGGGGAACCAGTTCGGCAGGGACCCCATGTCGCAGGCACCCTGCACGTTGTTGTGACCGCGCAGCGGGTATGCCCCAGCGCCCGGACGTCCAAAGTTTCCGGTAACGAGCAGCAGATTGGAAATAGCTGCAGAAGTGTGCGAGCCGCCGACGTTCTGGGTCACGCCCATGCCCCACAAGATGCATGTGCCATCTGCTTCGTGTATCATCGTGGCTGCTTTGATCATTTGCTCGCGCGGAATGCCGGTAATTTCTTCAGCGTACTCCAGCGTGTATTTTTCGAGCAGGGCCACGAATTCATCGTAATGATTGGTACGCGCCTTGATAAAGACTTCATCATGCCAGCCCTGGTCGATGATGTATTTCGCGACAGCAGAGAGCCAGACGAAATCGGTTCCCTGGCGCGGGTGAAGATACAGATCAGAACGTTCGGCCATTTCATGCTTGCGCAAATCGGAGACGATCAATTTTTGGCCAAACAGCTTTTTCGCACGCTTTACACGAGTCGCCAGAACCGGATGGCCCTCGGTCGGATTGGCCCCGACGATAATGACCAGGCCAGCGGAAGCGATGTCCTTGATCGTACCGGAGTCAGCGCCAAAACCTACGGTCGACATCAAGCCATCCGAAGCAGGCGATTGGCAGTAGCGGGAGCAGTTGTCCACGTTGTTTGTTTCAAATACTTGCCGGGCCATTTTCTGCATCAGATACGCTTCTTCGTTTGTCGTCTTCGAGGAGCTGACAAAGCCAAGCGCATTGCCGCCATATTGTTTTTTGATCGCCGACATTCTCTCGGTCATGTAGCTCAGTGCTTCGTCCCATGTAGCAGGTACGAATTCATCCCCTCTGCGGATCAGCGGAGTGGTCAAGCGCTGGTCGCTATTGACGAAATCCCAGCCGAATTTCCCTTTTACACAAGTGGAAACGCTGTTTACCGGCGCATTTTCCGATGGCTCGATCTTCAAAATTTTGCGGTCGCGGGTCCACACTTCAAACGAGCAGCCTACGCCACAGAACGTACAAACGGTCTTCGTCTTTTTCGTGCGCGTATCGCGCATTGCCGCCTCGATCTCGGAAATGGCCAAAATGCTGCTGTATCCCGGCTCTACTTCCTTCACCAGGTCGATCATCGGGGTCAAGAGCTCCTGATCCATCGAGGTCATGAAGCCCGCTTCGCCCAGCATCGATTTTTCCATCAAGGCGTTGCACGGACACACGGTCACGCATTGACCGCAGGAAACGCACGAAGAGTTGTTGATAGAGCGATCGTCATCCCAAATTACGCGAGGCATTTCACGCTCCCAGTCGATTGTCAGGGTCTCGTTCACCTGCAGATCCTGGCAAACCTCGACACAGCGTCCGCAGAGGATGCATTGGTTCGGATCGTAACGGTAAAACGGGTGGGACATGTCAACCTCGTACCCTTTTTCCCGGAACGGACGGCTTTGGTGCTCCACTTGCAAAAGCTCCGTCGTGTTGTGCACCCGGCAGTTGCCGTTGTTGTTGTCACAGACTGTACAGTACAGCATGTGATTTTCCAGGACGCGATCCATCGCTTCCTTCTGGGCTGACCGAGCCTTCTCGGAAGCGCTCAGGATTTGCATGCCTTCCGCAACAGTCGTCGAACAGGCGCGCATGATCTTCCCGTCGATTTCGCACATACAAGTATCACAAGTCTGTATCGGTCCAAGAACGGGCGAATAGCAGATATGCGGGTGCTCGATTTCCTGCTCAAGCATGTAGTCGAGAAGGCGCGTGCCTTCAGCCGCTTCGTGTTCTTCCCCATTTAATTGAAAACGCACTTTTTTCTGTTCCATGGTTCCTCCTCTGTGCCAATGCGATCAAAACTTTTTTAGAAAACATGGTCTGGCCTAGCCTTTTGGCGGCGATTTGCACCCAAAGGAGCACTAGTTTCGCTGCTTTCCATGATGTCGACAGATGAATGACAAGCATCCGCTCGACCATAAAAAAACCCACCATAAACCAACTTGTACAAACCAGGTTTGCGCAAGTCGCTTTATGGTGGGTTAACACTTAGCATCTTTCATACCAGTTATCAATCCAACCATTTGGGTCGCGGAAGCCAGAATGTGCCAGGAATAATTCATTCCCGCAGCATCGATGCACTTCCCTTTCCCATTATAATCAAACAGGTGGATTTTGCAAGAGAAAACCCTTTCATGGAACTGGCTGAGCCGCCGTTTTTTGCTGACTGGTGCTTGTAATGCGGCAAAACGGATCAGCGGCAGAACAGGAAAATGGAAGGAAGCGACGAATAGTGCTAAAGAGAAGCTATGGAAAGGAAGGATACGCCAGATGGATTGCATTTTCTGTAAGATCGTTAAAGGAGAGCTCCCTGCCAAAAAAGTTTACGAGGACGAACACGTGGTGGCTTTCCATGACATCAACCCCGTCGCCCCTGTACACGTACTTGTCATCCCCAAAAAGCACATCGCTTCTCTCCTGGACATTCAACCGGAGGACAAGGAATTGATCGGCCATCTGCACCTGTCCTTGCAAAAGGTAGCGGCAGAAATGGGTGTACAAGAATCCGGATTCCGTGTCATCACCAACACGGGCCAGCACGGTCAGCAAACCGTATTTCACATCCACTACCACTTGATCGGCGGCCGTCAGCTCGAGTGGAAGATGTAAAAAAGACAACGCCAGCGTCACGATTCAGACGCGGCGTTGTCTTTTCTTTTTTTACCCTTGCTCCTTGCTTTTTTCAAGCGAAGCGATATGCTCGGCGATCAGCTTTCCGTGGTGCCTGCCGTTTTCAATAAAAATCGCGTTTGCATGCTCGCCGGAGGCAATCACACCAGCGATGTACAAACCGGGTACATTGGTCTCCATCGTGTCCGGATTGTGGACGGGCTCGCCTGTCTGCGGATTCGTCGCTGCTCCGAGTGAACGCAGGACGCTGCGGTCAGGTCGAAAGCCGATCAAGGAAAAGACGAAGTCATTTTCGAGAGTGACTTCTCTCCCCTCTGTCACGACCACCAGATTGCGCTCGGCAATTTCCTTTACAGTAGTGGAATAGAGCACCTGTATGCGGCCTTTTGCGGCCAAGCTTTCAAAAACAGGCCTCGTCCATGCTTTTACCCGATCGGAAAGCTGCGGCTTGCGGCAAATGACCGTCACTTCGGCACCGGCGCGCTCAAGTTCCATGGCAGCATCGACCGCGGAGTTGTTGCCGCCGATGATCGCCACCTTCATCCCCGCATACGGATGCGCTTCCGTAAAAAAGGAGCTCACTTTATCAAGGTTTTCGCCAGGCACATCAAGCCTGTTCGGATTGTCAAAGTATCCCGTCGCAATCACCAGGTACCGGCATGTATATGTGTGCTTTGTCTGAAAACGGTCTACAGACTGCACAGAAAAACCGCCGTTCACCTTCTCTACATGAACGACCGTCTCATAGCTGTTGATCCGCAGCTGATTGCGGGCTGCCACCAAACGGTAGTATTGAAGAGCTTCCAGCCGTGTCGGCTTTTCGTTCGGCGTCGAAAACGGAATGTCTCCGATCTCGAGAAGCTCTGGCGTACTGTGAAAAATCATGTAGGTCGGATAGCGATAAATTGAGTTGACCAACGTTCCTTTCTCGATGACCAGCGGGTCGATTCCCTGTCTTTTCAATTCGACAGCGGCGGCAAGCCCGCACGGTCCCGCTCCAATAATCAGTACCTGCTCCATGGTTCCCATCCATCCTCCCATGTCTTCCCGTCTCTATTTTTCTTGGAGCCAGCTTTCCGTGCACGTTCACACGCAAGCGCGGCCAGAAGTTTATCTGTTTCCATCATATCATACCCGCAAGCGGCGATTGACACTCCCTTCCATAGCCATACCTGTTTTCTATTTCCAGAAAATGATGAATGAAAGAGGTTTTTCTATTCTTTACACTAGAAGAGACATAGAAAAATTACAGACGAAAGAGTAGAGCCATGCGAAAACGTAACGTACATATCATGCTTAGCTTCATATTGTGGGCAACGTCACTGTTGTCCGTCTCTGTAGGTGTCTCTGCATCGACCGCTGCTGCGCTCAAGGATATTTCGGCAAGCTATGCAAAAGAAGAGATCCGCTCGCTTTATCAAGCCGGTATCGTCCTGGGCGATGCCGATGGTTACTACCGGCCGAAAAAGGCCGTAACCCGCGCAGAGTTCGTCGCCATGCTGACCCGCACGTGGAAGCTCAAGACGGTATCAAGCCAGTTTCCTGCCTATTCCGATGTGCCAAAGAGCTCCTGGGCTTATGGCGCCGTCCAGGCCGCGGTCTCCCTCGGTATCGTAAACGGCACGACGCCAACCGCCTTCTCGCCTAATCGCACCATTTCCCGTCAGGAGGCAGCGGCACTGCTCATTCGAGCGATGGGAATGCAACCGTCCCAGCCAGCCTCCCTGCCTCTCAGTGATGCCTACAGCGTCGCCTACTGGGCAAGACCGTATGTGGCAGAGGCAATCCGCCAAAAGCTCCTGGTTGGCTACCAGGGATATTTCCGTCCAAACGCTCCGCTTTCCCGTGAAGAGACGGCGGTACTTCTCAGCAGGGTGAAGAAGAAAATCGATCAGCAAGCGAAAGGCAAGACTCCCGTCATCCTAGGCTGGCAGTACCGGTCTACCGTGCAAGAGTTCATTGATCTGGTCAAAGACACTCCGGTCAATACGCTGTCTCCCCGCTGGTTTTACTTGCAAGCCGACAGCTCGATCGCCGATCACACCGATGCCACTCTTGTCAGGTGGGCTCACCAGAATGGCAGAAAAGTATGGGCGATGTTTGGCAACCGCTTCGATGCCAACGCAACCCACAATGCGCTCTCTGTACCGGCAAACCGCGCAGCCGTCGTCAATAAGCTGGCTCAACTGAGCGACAAGTACCAGATTGATGGAATCAATATCGACTTTGAAAATATCAAGCCCGGTGACCGCGAAGCCTTTACAGCTTTTGTCAAAGAGCTGGCGCAGGCCATGCATGCGAAAGGCCGAACGGTCTCCGTCGATGTTCCGCCTGATACACAGACGGATTGGAGTGCACCGTACGATTACGCCAATCTGGCACGGTATGCTGATTATATCGTTTTAATGGGCTATGAAGAGCATTGGAGCGGAGGCCCTTCTGCCGGTTCCGTCTCATCGCTGCCCTGGCTCGTCAAAAGCTCAAACAACCTTTTGACGCAGATCCCGGCCGACAAGTACATCGTCGGTCTGCCGCTCTACACTCGCGACTGGTCTAAAGTGAATGGCGCTTGGCAATCAACCGATTTGCTGATCCTGGAGTCCTACCGGCTCATCTCGCAAAACAAACCTGCTATCAACTGGAATCCGGCAACCTCGCAGTACAAGGCGACGTACTGGAAAAACGGGACTGCTCATTCGATCTGGCTGGAAGAGAGCCGATCGCTTGGACTGAAAATGCAGGCGAGCATGGAACGGCCTATCGCCGGATTTGCATACTGGTACGTGGGAGAAAAACTGCCCGATGTATGGAACGTCATCTCCAATGTCATCACCATGCAAAAGCTGAAAAACAGAAAGTAGTGAAGCTGCAGCTTGCAATCAAGCTTTGCTCAAACAAAAACAAGCCTGGCGCATCAGGCTTGTTTTTCTTTGATCTCAACCGATTTTTTGAAGCAGCCGCCCTTTTAACTGGGCTAGCATATCCTTTGTCATTTTTTCCAGATCGTACTCTGCCGTAAATCCCCACTCTTCCCGTGCGGCGCTGGCGTCGATCGAGTTCGGCCAACTGTCGGCAATCGCCTGACGCACAGGGTCTACCTCGTATTTCAGCGTAAACGAAGGAATCAGCTTTTGAATCGAACGGGCGACGTCTTCCGGCTCAATGCTCATCGCCGTGACATTGAACGCATTCCGATGCTTCAATTTGCTCGGATCGGCCTCCATCAGGGTGATAATCGCCTTTAAAGCGTCCGGCATGTACATCATGTCCATGTACGTCCCTTTTGCGATATAGGAAGTATAGGTACCGTCGGTGATTGCTTTGTAATAAATCTCCACCGCATAATCCGTCGTTCCCCCGCCTGGAGGTGTCACATAGGAAATCAGGCCAGGGAAACGTACCCCCCTCGTATCTACGCCGAACTTGTGGAAGTAGTAGTCACATAAAAGCTCGCCGGACACTTTATTGACCCCGTACATCGTGGTCGGCCGCTGAATCGTGTCCTGCGGTGTCTGATCCTTCGGCGTGCTCGGTCCAAAGGCTCCGATCGAACTGGGGGTAAAGAATTGGCAGCCAAGCTCGCGTGCCACTTCCAAAGCGTTGACCAGACCGCCCATGTTCAAATTCCAGGCCAACAACGGTTTGGCCTCAGCGGTCGCGGAGAGCAGAGCGGCCAGGTGCATAATGGTGTCGACCTGATGCTTTTTTGCGATATCGAACATGGCTTTTGCATCCGTTACGTCCAGCTTTTCAAACGGCCCCGCCTGCAGTACGTCACTGTCTTGCGGCATTTTGATGTCAGTGGCAATGACGTTATTCGCACCGTATTCGTCGCGAAGTCTGGCAGTCAGCTCGGAACCGATTTGTCCCAAAGCCCCGGTGATCAGAATCTTTTTCATTGCAGAATCCCCATTTCTTTGCCCACTTTTTCATAGATGTCCAATGCCCGGTCCAGCATCTCTTTGGTATGGGCTGCTGTCGGCATATTGCGTACGCGGCCGGTGCCGCGCGGAACGGTCGGGAATACGATCGCTTTCGCATACACGCCCGCTTCGTACAAGCGCTTGCTGAATTCCTGCGTTTTTTGCTCATCGCCAATCACGCATGGAGTAATCGGGGTCTCGCTATGCCCGATGTCGAAGCCCAGCTCCTTTAGACCCTTTTTCAGATAGTTGCCGTTTTCCCAGAGGCGATCGTGCAATTCGGTGCTGCTCTGCAAAATATCGATCGCCGTTATGCTGGCAGCCACATCAGCTGGCGTGAGAGCAGTGGAAAACAGGAACGGTCTGCTGCGTACCTTGAGCCAGTCGATCAGCTTCTGTTTGCCTGCCACGTATCCACCGATGACACCGATCGCTTTGGAAAGCGTTCCGATTTGGAAATCGATTTTATCGGACAAGCCAAAGTGCTTGACAGTACCTGCCCCTTTGCCGAGCACGCCAGAGCCATGTGCATCGTCCACATACGTGATCAAGTCAAATTCCTCAGCCACTTCAACGATTTCCGGAAGCTTGGCAATATCCCCATCCATGGAGAATACCCCATCGGTAATGACCATCACTTTTTTATACTTGCCGGACTCGACAGCTTCCTTGGCTTTTGCCCGGAGGTCGTCAATGTCGGAGTGTTTCACCCGAATGATCTGCGCTCGGGAAAGGCGGCAGCCGTCGATGATGGATGCGTGATTCAGCTCGTCAGAGAGAATGGCATCGTCCTTGTCCATTACAGCGGAAATTGCCGCCATGTTGCAATTGAAGCCCGACTGGTAGGCAATCGCCGCTTCGGTATGCTTGAAAGCGGCCAGCTTCTCTTCCAGTTGAACGTGCAGCTCCAGCGTACCGTTAATCGTCCGAACGGCCCCTGCCCCTACGCCGTACTTTTGCGCCGCTTTGACGGCAGCATCGATCAGGCGCTGATCAGTGGCCAAACCCAAATAGTTGTTCGAGGAAAGATTGATCAGCTCTTTGCCTGAGATGGTGATTACCGGACCATTTGCACTTTGCAGAGGATCAATGACGTTATACAATCCTTTGCTTTTCAGATCCGCCAGATTTTCTTCCAAGAAAGCGTCCAAAATCTTACTTGACATATACATGCCTCCCTGCCAGGATATTTTCCGGAAAACCAGCATTTGTTGAAAAAGAATACATGCGACGAAAACAGATGTCTCCGTGGTATGTACAGTAAAATATGGCACAAACCTTTGTATAATAGCGTTTCTTTACTCATATTATCATTTTATTTCAAAAACGTCCATATGACATAGACATATTGTAAGCGGTCACATTCTCTTCGCCCTTGTCTCGGCTTTTTCTTTACACTCCCCTTTTTTCAGGTCATTTAGCCCTTTTCCTGTGGTTCTACAGGTATCTATAGCCTAGCCTTTTTGTTCTCATTCTTTGCAAAAACAAAAAAGCCGCAGCATCTTATGCTGTGGCCTGTACTCGGTCCTACTCTGCATTCTTTTCCGATTTGAATCGTCCCACGGGAGCATCGGCTGACCGTTCAAATCCGTCAGGGCTCCATTGGTGCGAGATGCTTGCCTCAAGCGGCTGGCCATTGGCCATATGCTTTTGAACAATTTCTTCGGCAAGCTGCGGGGTTACATTCCGGTACCACGTTCCTTCCGGATATACGATCAGAACGCATGAATCTTCACATCGCCCATTGCAGTACGTTTTTGTCGTATGTACCAGATCATCCAGTCCCGCTTCCTTGATCGCTGAGCGGAATGCCTTCGTTACTTCTTCTGCACCTGCCCGGGTGCAGCTTCCCCCATTGCACAAGAGTACGTGCTTCCGGGTACGCGATAAGTTCCAAGTAGCCATTTTATCTTCTCCTTCTTCCCTTTTTCTCTCTGCTGCTCGTCGCCTCAATCCACCGAATTCCGTTGCCCGGCTGCCGGGAAAAGCATCGTGACGGACGTTCCGATTCCTTCTGCACTCCGGATACTGATCTGGCCATCATGGGCTTCCACCAGCCCTTTGGCAATCGTGAGTCCAAGACCCGCCCCGCCGCGTTCCCGGTTTCGGGAGCGATCCCCCCGGTAAAAACGGTCAAAGATATGGGGAAGGTCTTCGGCAGCGATGCCGCTTCCATTGTCCGATACAACCGCAACGATTCGATCCCGTTCCTTTTTTACAGTCAACCGGATCTCTCCATGAGGGGCTGTATGCTTCCAGGCATTGGATAGCAGATTGGTGAACACTTGGGCAAGCCGATGGCGGTCCCCAAGCACCATCGCTTCACCTTCTAGCTGCTTTTTGAGCACGATGTTTTTTTGCGCCAGGGCGGCACTCATGGCGTCCGCAGTCAGCTCTGCAATCTTGCTTATGTCCACCATGTCCTGATTGATTTTGAGCGTTCCTGATTCTGCCTGAATGACTTCATCCAGATCGCTGACCAACCGGATTAAACGCAGCACCTCTGCTCGCGTCGCCTCCAGATGCTCCGGCGACGCTTCCCATACCCCGTCAATCATTCCCTCTGTCTGTGCGAGCAAAGTGTTAAGGGGCGTCCGCAATTCGTGAGAAATATCTGACGTCAAACGCTTGCGCAGCTGCTCTTGATGTTCAAGGCTCTCAATCAGATGATTGAATCTGTCGACCAACCCGGCTAGCTCATCCTTGCCGGACGTGCCCGGTACGCGCACTGACCGGTCTCCTCTCGATACAGCTATCGAGGCATCACTAATCCGTACGATCGGCTTTACCATGTTTTTGGCAATACCAATGCTGACCACGATAACGACGACAATCAGGATCAGCATCGTCCACAACAACGCGTTCGTATGGGCCCTTTGAAAATGTGTCTCAACAGAATGAGACGGAGCTTTTTCATGATGACTGATGGTCAAGTAACCGACCGTTTGGCCATCGACAGCAACCGGCAGCTTGGTGTATCCAGAGCCACGCACCGCAGACTCATCGCCGAATTGTCCAATCCGACTCTGATTCTGGTCCTGTAGCACGATTCGCAGGCCGAGCACTTTGGCAATCGCATCCATCTGGGAAAACGCACGCTCTCCCCAACGATTTTCGGCCTCATATGCCCTGCGGGCCACCTCCAGAACGTCCTGACGTTCCAGTTGTCTTGCTTCGTTCACATACATGGAAAAATGAATATCCATTTCTTTGATCGAGAGCAAGGCAGAGATGAGAATACCGCTCGCCCCTACGGCCATGAAGGCTAGAGCGAGCTTCATCCAGATGCGTTTCATCCCGATTCCTCCGCTGCGCAAGAGATAATCACCCTGTTTGAAAGCTCTAATGTCTTATTTTAGCAGAGAACGCTCAGGCTTTCACATGAAAGAGCACATTTGGGTGCGCTCACCCCGAAAGTCCAATGGTTTCTCTTTTCTTCTGCCCACAATGTAAAGCACACTTGACATATATGTAAAGTAAACTTTACGTAAAGCAGGCTTTACAGAAAGGATGTGAACCATGAAAAACCGGATAAGGGAAAAACGTTTGGCCAAAGGCTGGTCGCAGGAATACTTGTCGGAAATCGTTGGCGTCTCGAGACAAACCATTATTTCTTTGGAAAACGGCAAGTACAATGCCTCTCTGGTCCTCGGACACAAGCTGGCGCAAGCGTTTGAATGCGCCATTGAAGATTTATTCATTTTTGAGGGAGATGAAAACATATGACTGAAACAATCGGTACGTATGCAGGGCTGTTTGGCGGGATGCTATTGGGGCTGTTGAGCTTGTATTTGGGGAACCACTTCGCAAAGAAAAAACGGGCACTGGATGAGCGCCACCACTTGATCCGAACGAAGGCGAGAGCTGCTTCCTGGTTCGTCACCCTGGCTGCGATTTACCTCTTCTTTGTGCTGGTCCTGCTGAACGCCGTTAGCTCGATCACCTTCATTCTGGCAATGCTGACAATGGTCCATATCGGAAGCTGGGGATGCTTCGTCTTTTATTATCAGCACAAGCTTTGATGTAGAAGTCTTGTGAACAAAAGGCAAATTATGGTACGTTTAAAACAATAAGCAGCAAGGCGGTGATCTGCACATGCAGTCGGTGAGTGTTCCAGATGAGGTCCAACTGCTAATGGAAAGCTATAAAGAGCAGGCCCAGTCTGCATTTTCAGATCACCTGTCCGGAATATATGTCTATGGCTCCATTGCCTTGGGAGCCTTTGCTTCCGGAAAAAGCGATATTGATTTTCTGACGGTTTTTCAAAATGAACCGACGCGTGAGGATCTCACAAGCATACAAAACATCCATAAAAGACTGCAAAGAACCAATCCGCTGGCGAAAAGGATGGACGGCATGTACTTGTCGGCAGAGCATCTGGGCAAAACCAACCAGCAAATCCCTTCATATATTTACGTCGCCGACGGAAAAGTCCGGCAGGGCTATTGGGATATAAACGCTGTAACCTGGTGGACCGTCAAGCATCATGGCATCCCCGTTTACGGCCCTGAACCTGCCGAGCTTGAACTGTCCATCGGCTGGGATAACGTCGTGGATGCGATGAACATTAATTTGAACGTTTACTGGAACAAACGCGCAGAGTACGCAGCCCTTTATCTTGTCGATGAATTGCTGGCGGATGCGGTATGTACGCTCAGCAGGATTTTGTATACATTGGAGTGCAAAGAAATCGGTTCAAAAGTGCAGGCAACCCAATACGCCCTTCACACTCTGCCTGCCCATTGGCATTCCATACTGACGGATGCACTCCAGATCAGACAAGGGGAAAAGAGGAAAATCGGCCTTGTCTCCCGTTGGCGTCGAGCGAAAGAAACGCAAGCTTTTATCCGTTTTATCATTCAACATTGCAATAATCGCCATATGTTGACATCAATCAAAGCGTAAAGCGGATTCCTATTTCCGAAGGAGTAGATTCACATGTTGAACAACTGGTGGTCTGCCGGCGGGCTTTTGACCGGAATAGCCGGGTCAGCGACAGCTTTGGCAATTTCTTGCCAGTTCATCTTTGGCGATGCCTTCAGAGGCCTTGATTTCTTGCTCTTTCTATTGATTTTGCTGCCCGCTTGTTTTGCCTTGATCACATCATTTGTGCCGGCGCCGCTGATCCTGATTGCTTTTGTTTGGTCCCTGCCGTTAAGCGTTTACCTCTGGGTCGCATCCAATGTGGAGTGGTTTGCGCTCACCTGTGCCGTTTATCTTCTCTCTGCCGTCCTTAAATTCAAGGGTTCACGAGTCGCTTTTTAACCGTGCTCAAGTCCTCGCCACTCCTTCCGTCATCCCTCCTTCAGATACAATTTCGGAAACCCGTACGCGTCTCGTCCGGTCTCTTTCCTCCCTGCCATCTGTCTCGGCATCCGCAAATCGTTTTGCTCTTCTTCCATCAGCCGCTTCCGCTCGTCGTTCATCTACTCCTCTCTTTTTTTACAATCAACCAACTTCTTGATTCCGTTACTATCTCACAGCAGCATCTATTCGTCATTTCTTTATGCTCCTGCTCGAAATAGGAACAAAAATTCCCATCAACCTGCTTTTTTGATAGAATGTATGTTCGGGAACGATCCTGTTTTATTCATTGCGACATAAAGGGAGGACGGTTTGATGTCTGTCATAAAAAAACGAGATTCCATACAATTGCTGCAGCTGATTCCCGAGTTCCCCTGGTACGTGGAAAAATTCGTCGAGCATAAAAAGAGCAAGAAAAGTTCTCCGTCCACCTTGGTTGGATACCTGCGGGATTTTTCCTTTTTCTTTCGCTGGTTGATGGCTGAAGGCTTGACGACTGCCAAAGAAATGAAAGACATCCCCTTGGAGACCTTGAACGATTTAAAGAAGGAAACCGTGGAAAGCTATATGCTCTATCTGCAGGAATCGCATTTGTTTGAGCGGGCTGGCCTTTTGCAGAAGCCGACGCGCAGCGCCAAGCGTGAATACAGCGACCGGACCATCCACCGTAAAATCTCGAGTCTCAAGTCCCTGTTTACGTATCTGTCCGCACTCGCGGAGGACGAGAATGGAGAGTCTTACCTTTCCCGCAATGTCATGGCCAAAATCGAATTGGACTTTGTCGAAGCGACACCGCTTGCGCGCGCCCATGCCATCCGTGCAAAAATCCTGATTGACGATGAGATTCACCAGTTTGTCGATTTCGTCCAGAACGGGTACCAAGCCCACTGCGACACCACAAAAAAACTGCAGTACTACCGCCAAAACCGTGATCGGGATACGGCCTTGATCGCATTGATACTCTCCGGCGGCTTCCGCGTCTCAGAAATCGTCAATCTGGATTTGTCTGACGTCGTACTGGAGAAAAACCAATTAAAGATGGTGCGAAAAGGAAAAAAAGAGGATGCCCCTTTCTTCAGTGACTGGGGAAAAGCGTATTTGCAGCGGTATCTGGCAGTACGCCATACCTATAAACCGGACGAGAAGGAACAAGCCCTTTTTTTGGCTGTCTCTCCTGCCAAGCCCCATGGACATCGGATTGAGGTCCGTACTGTGCAGAAGCTGGTGAAAAAATATGCGCAGGCATTTGGCATTCCCGATCTGTCTGTCCATAAGCTGCGCCACAGCTTTGCGACCCAATTTTTGCGGCTCAATCCTGACGCCCACCAGCTTCAAGCTCAACTGGGTCATTCCAAGATCGAGACGACCATGCAGTACGCCCATGTGCTGGAGGACGCTCTGAGCAAAGCAGTCAATCGAACGACGTAATGACCAGTCAATAATGAAGGATCGGACCAGTTTGCAAAAAAGCCGATCGGCTCTTTAAAAAACCGATCGGCTGCATGTGATTCTTATCAATTAGAATGTCGCAAGCCGACAGACTCGCCTTTTGACGTCTTTTAGAGTACTCTGGCTTTTTTAAGGCTGCCTCACCTGAATCTTTTCCGCGAGGGCTTTTTCCTTTTCCTGCTGTGACAGAATCTTCAACTCTGTCATTCTCTCCAGCACCAGATGCTGTCTTGCCATCGCCTTTTCGCTGTGCTTGACAGGCGAGTAAGCCTCGGGCGCTTTCGGCAGCGATGCGAGTATGGCGGATTCGCCGACCGTCAACGTATCGATCGCTTGCGAATTTCCTTTCCCAAAGTAAAACTGTGCCGCATTTCCGATTCCGTACTGGCCGTGTCCAAAGTAGATGACATTCAAATACATCTCCAAAATCTCTTGCTTTGTGTAACGGCGCTCCAGCTCCATCGCGATCGCCATCTCTTTCATTTTGCGCCACATCGTTTTATCCTGGGTCAAAAACAGGTTGCGGGCCAGTTGCATGGTAATAGTGCTCCCGCCTTGGACATAGGCCCCCTCCTGGAGATCAATCCATACAGCCCGGGCCAATGCAGCCGGGTCTACCCCGCCGTGCTGCATAAACCGATGATCCTCGATGGCGACGAATGCCTTCCACAGATGTTCCGGCATTTCTTCTATCGGAATGTACCCGGACGAGCTGTCTTTCAAAGCTTGCAATCGGCTGTCATCGATCCAGGCGCTGCCTGCAGTCGTCATGAGGGACGGGACCAGGTAAGTCAAGCAAATAATGCATAGCGACAGAACCGCTATCCATTTTTTCCAATTGCCCACTGGGCGAATTCGCTTAGTTTCAACGCGTGGAAGCGGATTGATCTCGTTGGTCGTGAGGGTAACATGGTTCATCTGGAATCACCCCTTCTATCGTATCTATCCTTATCATACGAATGAAGAGGGGTTCTTCCCATCGAATCCACTTACACATTCCTTACATTTCCGTAATGTTTCAACGGACGGTGTCACTAAACAAAAAAAGCCCCGGCTTCATGCAGCCGGGTTTGATCGAATTTATGAGCGGTGTTGCTCTTTTTGTCTTTCCTTAAGCCGCAGCTCCACCCGTCGGATCTTTCCTGAGGTTGTCTTCGGCAGGTCGGTGACAAATTCTATTTTTCGCGGGTATTTGTAGGGAGCGGTCATTTTTTTCACATGATCCTGAAGCTCTTTCACCAAGTCATCGGAAGGCTCGATTCCTTTTTTCAGGACGACAAAGGCTTTGACCACTTGTCCGCGCTCAGGATCAGGGCTGGCTACGGCCGCACATTCCGCGACTGCCGCGTGCTTGACCAGCGCATCCTCCACCTCAAATGGACCGATCGTGTAGCCGCCGGAAATGATAATATCGTCTGCACGTCCCTCAAACCAGATGTATCCCTCTTCATCCATCCGCCCTTGGTCGCCGGTAACATACCAGTTGCCGCGGAAGGCCCTGGCCGTACGCTCCGGATCGTTCAGGTAGCCGCGGAACAGCGCAATCATCTCACGGTCAATCGCGATGTCGCCTACCTCGCCCTGCGGCAGCTCGTTGCCCTCTTCGTCGATAATTGCGACACGGACGACAGGAGATGGTCTGCCCATCGAACCCGGCTTTGGCTCCATGCCTACGAATGTTCCGACCAAAAGCGTATTTTCCGTCTGTCCGTATCCATCTCGCACGGTGAGGCCGAACACACGGCGGAACGTATCGATCACTTCCCGGTTCAGCGGCTCGCCAGCGGAACACGCACTGCGAAGCGCTTGCAGGGAGTAGTTCTCCAGGCCCGATACTTTGGCCATCAGGCGGTACTCCGTCGGGGTCGCACACAGTACCGTGATCGGGTACGCTTGGAGGTGGGCCAGATACACCTCGGGATCAAAACGTCCCTTGTAAACGAACGCTGTCGCTCCCATTCCCAGTGTTGCCACAAAGGGGCTCCACACCCACTTTGCCCAACCAGGTCCCGCTGTTGCCCAGACGAGATCGCCTTCCCGTACGTCCAGCCAAAGCTTGGCTGCTACAGCCAGATGTGCAAAAGGCCAACCGTGAACATGCATGACTCCCTTCGGTCCGCCGGTCGTACCGGATGTGTAAGAGAGAAAGGCCAGATCATCCGAACGAGTATCCGCACAGGAAAATTCGTCAGATTGTTCAGCCAACAGCTCCTGCAAGGCGATCCAGCCCTCGCAGCTCTGACCAATTGTGACAAAGCGCGAAAGCGACGGACAGTTTTGACGGATCATGTCTACTTCGGACAGGACGGCATCGAAACTGATAATCGCCTTTGCTTCGGCATGAATCGCACGGTACTCAATATCTTTGCTGCGAAGCATCTCTGATCCTGGCATGACGACTGCTCCCAGCTTCATCAGACCCAAGTAAATGGCATAAGCTTCGATCCCTCTCGGAACCAGCACGAGCACTTTATCTCCTGCTTCAATCCCCAATGATTGAAGACCATTGGCAACGCGATTGGAATAGCGGCGCAGTTCTTGGTACGTGAGAATTCTTTCTGTCCCATCGTCACTTAATTCCCAGACAGCCCGTCTTTCGGGATCACGATCGGCCCATTGGTCTACCTGTGCGGCAAAATTGTAGCGCTCCGGCATCTGTAGCTGCATGTACATTCCCCCATTTTCATCAGGTATAATAGGAAGATTCTCCAAATTTTCAATTTTTCCTTTTTCAGAAATTTTGGATTCCTAGCTCCTGCGTCTGAGCAGGATCCAGGCGCCTGCATAAACAGACGCAAGCCCCATTTCCTCACGATATGACCGCCAGCCTGTCTGTATGCTTTCGCTTGGGGTGAGCGCAACGTATAGGATAGCCCACAACCCTATGCCCATCAGCAGCAGACCGATCCGTTCTCTGCGGACAAAATGCGCTCGCGAACGCGAAAAGGTTAGCATGGCAATCAGGAGCACCATCACTCCTGCATGCAGGGCATTAACAGGGAGGTAGTAGCTTCCATTCAGTACCCATCCCCAGCCTTCGGTCTCCACCCCGTACTGCTTGACAACAATCGAATACACCGCAGCCAGAAAGGCAAAAGCACTGAGTGTCCATTCGATCGTTCTCTCTAATGGCCATTTTCCTCGAAAGGCTTGCAGAGCGAAAACCAGCAACCCGCCGACTGCGGCAGCTTCCAGACCGTACGCTCCGCCACTGTACAGCAGCCATCGGGAGGGCTGCAGCCACACCGCTTTTCCGGCTTCCAACACTGGCCACAGCTTGTACAAAAGAAGCCCAGCCAATAATGCGTTGCTGCCTGCCTGCAAAAACGACTGAACCCCTTCCAGCTTCTCTTCGACTCGTTTGATCCAAAATCCATAGAGAAGGAGTGCTAGGACGACAGACAGGACGCTGGCTGAGAAGTGCAACGGACCGATTGACAGCATTGCCCCCGGTTCCAGCATTACGGATTTCCTTTCTTCAGCAGGGGTTGTACAACCCGTTCAAATTCTTCGATCGTCACCGGACCCATTTTTTTGTACACAATCCTGCCGTCCGCATCTAGGACAAAACTCGTAGGCATGGCGATGATCTGGTACTCTTTGCTGATTTCTCCCTTGGGATCTGTGACGATGGGATAGTCTACCTGGTATAGCTTAACAAAATCCCGTGCCGCCTCCTCCGAATCATTGTAGGTCGTGTTGATCCCTATAAAGGAAACTTGATCCCCATACGTTTTATGCAAGGAAGTCAAATCGGGCATCTCTGCTTGGCAAGGCGGGCACCAGCTGGCCCAGAAATTCAGAAAAACAGGTTTGCCCCTCTGCTCTGCAAGCGACATCTCTTCTCCATGCAAGGACATCCCTTGAAAATCCGGGGCCAGATACCGGACCTCCGGTTTGGCTATCATCTCGTTTACGTTCTCCTTTTGACTGCCTGTCCCTACTGCTAAATAAGTAGACAAAGCGACAATCGCCAGAACCAGCATGTAACGAATCTTCATCGCTAATACACACCTCCTGTTCTTGCAAACAAAAACCTTCCATCATTTGTCAACCTATCTATTGTAACAAAAGCACTCCGCTTTCGTCCTAGTTAATATAGAAACAACATGGAGAGAAAGTCTGCAAAAGCGAAGAAAAAAAGACTCCCACGCATAAAGCATGAGAGCCTGTATCTTTGCGGATACGCGGATTTTTTATTCAGGAATGACGCGCTTTACTTTTACCACACGGCGTTCCCAGTTCGTACCATCGAACTTCGAGTATGTAACCCCAGGCTTACCGTACGTATGCAAAATTTTTCCGTTCCCTGCATAAATGGCGACATGCGTGATCCGGTCAGACGATGTGTTGACGGATGCTTTCATGAAAATCAGATCGCCTTTTTTCACGTTTTTCAAAGATACGCTTTTCCCTACTGTGGATTGCTGGCGAGAATCGCGTGGCAGCGTAATTCCCGCTTCTTTAAACACACGTTGGGTAAACGACGAGCAGTCAAACGTTTTGGTCGTGTTTTTGCTAGAGCCGAATTTGTACGGTGTACCCATGTATTTCTCACCGTTTTTAATTACCTGGTTGGCAATAGCGGTAGCTTCCGAGCCATTGTCGGGCGTACTTGGCTTTGAAGCAGACTCTTCTTTTACATACCGTCTGGCGCCCAAGAATTTCTTTTCATATGCGGAGTATTTTTTCACCACTACTTCATCTTGGCTCTGCGAAGAGTAGATAAATTGATCGTTCCCCACATAAATCCCCATGAAGGAAGGATTGCCTTTCCCATTGGAGGAGAAGAATACGAGATCCCCGGCTTTAACGCTTGTCCGGCTTACTTTGGTCCCGCCGCGATACAATTCAGAGATCGTATCATCAATTTTGATTCCTGCTTTGCCGTATACATACGTGGCCAATCCCGCTGAACCGAAGCTGTTCGGCCCTTCGGCACCAAATTTGTAATCTTTGCCCAGCAGCGATTTGGTCAAGCTCACGATTTGTTCAGACTTCCCGGAATCTTGCGAATAAGCGGCCGCTTGTCCAACTTGACCACCCATTAACAGGGACGTACTCAGCATGACGGCGATAGTCGATTTCATCACCCAATCTCTTTTCGTCACTCTCTTTTCCTCCTTGTCATGTTGTGATCCCTCAATCGGGTACAAGCACAGGTTACCGCAGGAGGAAACGGGAGGATAAGACCGTAAAATTTACCAATGCGTTTTTTGGTAACTTGGCCCTACACGAAAAAAGAGTCTCAAACATTGCCATGAATGCCTTTTAGTTCCCTGGGCCTAGATAGCAAAAAATACGCGAGGCCAAGCGCAAAAAAGCCATCTTCTGCCTGATAGTGTCAGAAGATGGCTTTCATTATGCGGAGTTAGACGAGTCTTGCAGTAAATTCTCCCCAGTTTTCCGATCCCCACAGGAAGCTAAAATGATCGCCGTTTTTCGTAGCTGCGACACCGGCAGGAGTGCCTGTATAAATAATATCTCCCTGGTCCAAGCCGAAGTGTTCATTTGTATAGCGGATAATGGTCATCAAATCGAAGATGACATCGCCGATATTCCCCCGCTGTGCCTGTTCGCCGTTCTTGACGAGTGTGAAATCCGTTTCCAGGCACGCTTGCAAACCTGGGAACGGCCGAAAAGCAGTGACGACAGCAGAATTCGGAAAGCCTTTTGCCAGCATCCAGGGATATCCCTTTTTCTTCAGCTCGCTCTGAACATCGCGCAGTGTAAAATCGATGCCCAATGCCATTTTGTCGACGATGTCCTCCAGCTTCGCCCCTTCGGCAAAAGGTCTGGCAATATGGATCACGAGCTCGGCTTCGTAATGCAGTTCACCGCGATTCCCCGGAAGCTCGATCTCTTGTCCATTCGCCTCAACCAGGGCATGAGTCGGCTTGCCGAAAAGCATCGGGGCCGTTGGGACCTCGTTTCCCAGCTCTGCCGCATGAAGCTTGTAGTTGCGTCCTACACAGTAAATATTCCGGATCGTTTGCATAACTTCTTCTCTCCCTCTTGCCCAATTTTCCCTCTTTTACTATATCACTGTTTGTTTTTCACGGACAGAAATCATTGCCGCCGTTTTCATCTCTTCCGCCGTACCATAAGCGCTCGTTGCCTCTGTTCTCCAGCGTCCCGATCGCTACGCAAACGGCCAACAGCATGCTGTCCAGATCTTCCTCCTCCAGTGCCTGCCAGTGCAGACGGTAAGAAAGAAGAAAGGCCTTCTCATCCAGGCAGACTGCACTTATATCGATATCCCGAATGGTTTTCAGCACGTGATATCGCGCACGCAGGGTGTCTCCAAGCGGAAACAATCCGTCCCACGTTTCGGGATCATAGCTGGAGGTGACATCGACTTGAAACGCAAGTGACTTTTCTTCCCGGCGAAACACTACATGATCTTCCTGATAAAACCCTGCCCCGCATGGAAGCGTATCTTCGAGAGAAAAGGAGACCCCCTCCGGCAGGTCTTCCGGTTTCAGTGCATGGATCAGGCGCCCGGGCAAAAGAAAGGCGCCATCTTTTCCAAGAGCAAGCTTTTCTCCCATTACGTGCACAAGAACTCCCTCTGTTTCCTCTCGAACGACAACGTACATGCAAATCCCTCCTACCAAACAGTATGTTCGCTCGGAAGGAGTCCAAAACGAGCAAGCCGCCTTTCTTTTATCATAGAGGGTGGAATTCCACTTCTGCTTGAAAGGCAAAAAAAAAGACGTGTAACAGACCTATCATCTGTCTACACGCCATAGCCATCCCTGTCAGTTATGTGTTTATGCTGGTACCGTTTTACTTCTTTAAGATGGCAATTACCACCTCTGTATCATCGTAAGTCTTGGCCTTGATCTTCAAGGTGTAGTCGTATGGATTGGAAAATCTGAAGTCAAGAAGTCCATATGCGACGGTAGCATCCTGTCCGACGGGTACATAGCCGACGGTCTTGCTGTGAGAGTGCCGTTCTACAATCGACAGCTGCGCTTCCATCACTGCATTGAACAGCGTCGAGGAGACTTGACAGATTCCTCCGCCGTATCCTTCGGTCAACTGGCCGTTTTGGATGACATGCGCTTCCTTCCAGCCATCTTCGGCCAGGTTGGAGTTGCCTACTTCCTTATTATAGGAAAACTCTTCTCCGGGCTTTATCTTTTCCCCGTTGATTTTTCTCATCGCTTTTTTGATGTTATGAATGCGACTCTCAGAGCTGCCAGCCATAGAGGTGTAGTACAGTCCCACGACATCTTCCTCATCTACTCCAAGACGTTCGATCAGCTTCTCGCGGTCAAAACCGGGCACGGCGGCAGTTGCTCCACTCGTTACCGATTGACCCGGTGCAGATGGATCAGGAGTGCCCGCTGCGCTTGCCGCCGGAACATGGATTACAGTCATCACAAGCCCTGCCAGTAGAGCGAATAGACAGGAACGAGATCGATTCTTCACTAACTCTCCCCCGCTTTTCTTCGATAAATTGAGAAAGCCGGCTTTGGTCAACGATTCACCGGTTCCTCTACCACTTTAGCAAGGTTATTGTCAAGACTCAATCTGTAAATCTTGGAGAGCGGATTCATGGGGAGGCATGAAAAAACCGCCCTCACAACGGGCGGCAATCGCTATGCTATGGGGTTTCCGACACCTGGCGGAAGGCTTTGAGAAAGTTCTCGACCGGATGCGCTCCAGATAGAGCCAATTTCCCATCAACCACGAAAAAGGGCACACCGGTAATTTGCAGTTGCTTCGCATACTCGAGGTCTTCGCGTATTTCATCCAGTTTCTCGCCCTTTTCGATGAGCAGGCGCGTTTCGATCTCGTCCATGCCGAGAAGACCCGCTATATTTACGAGCGTATCCAATTGACCGATATCCTGCCCATTTTCGAAATAAGCCCGGTATATAGCGTCTACCATTTCGGTCTGCAATTCTGGAGGAGCCAGCTTGATCAACTGATGGGAAGCAAGCGTATTGGGCCAAACGGAAACCTGATCAAACTGAAAAGGGATCCCTGCTGCTTCACCCGCATTGGCGGCATGCTGCACCATTTGTTTAGCCCCTTCGATTCCGCCTTTCATCGCCCCCATGTACTCCCAGAAGGGAACGCCTTCCTTGGGCGTGTCCGGGTTGAGCTGATAAGCCCGGTAGCGGATGGTGATCGGTTCTCCTTCCCACTGTTTGATAGCGTCAAATACATTCTTTTTACCGATCCGGCACCACGGACAAACCGTGTCCTGGAAAATTTCGATGATCATTCTGAAAGCTCCTTCCATATGTACGGTACCCTTATTGTAGCGCAGAGCTTCAGAGAATGTAAGTTAATAATCTTTTGTAAGCATTTTTTGTCTTTCTTCTATATATCATGCGACAAATATCATGCGACAACATCTCTTTTTGAAAGATACCTGATCGCAATAGCCGAGACAATGACAATGAACAAGCTGTTCATCGCCAAAAAGAGACCGTTCTCCGCGATTGTCAAACTTTCTTGGCTCAATGCGCCCATCCCGATCGTCAAGAGAGAATACGGGTAAAACATGCCGAGTTTCATCACATACATCCCCAGACCGATAAACGCTGCACAAATGCTGATGCCGATTGGGACTGCGAAGCTGCGGATGCGTATCGATAGAGCAAGCTGTACCGCACTGATCGCGATGGATGCATACAAGCCGCGGCTCATCCAGCCAACGGTTTCTATTGGAAATGGCGATGCCAATCCCAGCGCCTTCCCTGCGCAAAAATACAGCAGCAGGAAAAATGCCTGGACAATGAGCATCATTATCCCGGCGATAGCCAGTTTCGAAATGAAAATCGCAGACCGGGAAACCGGGGCCGTCATCACCTGGTACCAGTTTTTGTTGAAATGCTCGAGACGGCATAGATATGCACAGCAGATGGCAATGAGAACGGGAAGGAAAAACTCCCCGTAAAACAGGCTTACTTGTGTCCATAGGCTGTACCATCCATTGGTGAGCACGCTTTTGTTTGGGTAATAATTGGCGGTGCCAATCAAGATGCTGACAGCAGGCAGTGCCGCCAGAATGCTCCAAATGTACGACTTGCGCATTTTCAACCATTCGGCAGCCAAACTTTTTATCAACATGGTTCCCCCCCTTATTCTTCCTTGCGGGACATATGGATACTCCCGATGAGATAAACGGCTCCTCCCATCAAAACCACAGCGAGAGGCAAAGCCGGCTCGACGCTGCGGGTGACAAACTCCATCGTTCCGTTCTCGTATTTGTACGTGACACAAGACAGCCCCGTATAATAAGACCAGACAAAGATGCGCCGGACCGCTTCCGGAAAAAGATCGGCCGTCATCCCGATAAAGCCGCCAACCATCCCCAAACCGAGTCCAAAGGCTTGATTTTTGACAGCAGATGAAATCCATTGCTGCAAGGCGATGACTGCCATATTTGCCAGCATGGTGCCTGACATAAATCGGAGCAGCAAAGAAAGCGGCAGCGGCTGCGCAAAGCCGTTTGCCAATCCAAATGTTGCAATCGCTATGCTGAGCAGGATCATGGCCAACAACATCAGCAGGCAGGCACAAGCATATTTTGCGGCATAAATCCTGCTGCGTGGAAGCGATGCCGCCATTAGCAGCTTCCACGTGTTTCCTGTATGCTCCATATCGGAGATGCGAGACACAACCACTGCCGAAAGGATCGGAAGAAACAGCCCATTCATGGAGGCAATCGTGACAACTATCCCCTCCCATCCCGCTTTATCCGGATTCCGGGACATGGCCATGCTGACAGACAGGAAGGCCCAGCTTATTTCTACCAACAGAAACAGTACGATCATGAGAAATACCCGCTTGCGGCGCAGCTTATAGAACTCCAGTAGAACTGCTTTCATCAAAGGCTTTTCTCCTTTCCTGTAAGCTCAAGAAAGATGCGCTCCAAGCTTTTCCTTCGCTCTTCAATCCGAATCACATCGATGCCCGCCTGGACAAGCATTCGGTTTGCGAAAGCGGTCTGCTCGTCATTCATTTCTTTCACTATCAAGGCATCATCCTCGATAACTGAATGGAAGCCTTGCCTGTAGAGCAGGACATGCGCCGTTTCGTTATCCACCGTTTTTATCGCAATACGAGGCTGGCTCTTGCTTTGCAAAGCTTCCATGCTGCCCTGAAACAGCAGTTTCCCATCGCTGATGATGCCGACTGAAGTAGCAATTTGCTCAATTTCTGACAGCAAATGGCTGGAAAGCAATACGGTGATGCCGTAGCGCTGCGGCAATGATTTGATCAGCTCGCGAATTTCACCAATACCCGCAGGGTCAAGTCCATTCGTCGGTTCGTCAAGGATCAGGAGCTTCGGAAAAGCGATCAAAGCCATTGCAATGCCAAGCCTCTGCTTCATTCCAAGGGAATACAGTCCAGCCTTTTTGTCCTTGTGGTTTTCCAGCCGCACAATTTTGAGTGCCTCGCATACATTTTTGTCCGGGACATCGTGCAGGCGCTGCATGATCCGCATGTTCTCCAGACCGGTCAAATGTCCGTAGTACGAAGGAGACTCGATGAGCGAACCGGTCTGGCGCAAAATGGACAGCCGGTTTTTGTCAAACTCCCCTCCAAATACAACAACCTTTCCGCTTGATGGCTTGACCAGCCCCAAGAGCATTTTGAGCGTTGTCGACTTTCCTGCTCCGTTGGGCCCCAAAAAGCCGTACACCTCCCCTTCATGCACCTCGAGATTCACCTCGTTCACCCGATAAGCGTCGCCATATCGTTTGGAAAGATTATGCGTTGAGACGATTGCTTTCATCTTTTTTCACTCCACTCTGTTTGCTGCTGATTTTAGTATCGCAATTTGAGCATAACAGCGGCATCTTTCTGGATACTGACGGCAACCTTACAGCGACCTTAAATCACGGGAAACACTTCGAGTTATCGCGAAATCGCCGGAATTTTGCTGTATATTTGTAAACAGGTGATGACGAATGGACCAGATCAAGCAAAAGAAAGTGCTCATCGTGGATGATGAGCATGAAATACGCGAGATGATCGACAGTTTTTTGCGAAAGGAAGGCTTTTTTCGGATATTCCATGCGGCAAGCTGCAGCGAGGCGATCGAGGTCTGCCTGTCGGACAAGCCGGACATTGCCATTTTGGATGTCATGCTGCCGGATGGGGACGGCTTTTCCCTGTTTTCTTCCCTGCGCAGAATTTCAGACATACCTGTGCTCTTTCTTTCGGCCAGAAACAAGGATGAAGACCGGATCCTCGGGCTTGGCCTCGGCGCCGACGATTACATTGTCAAGCCGTTTTTGCCTCGCGAGCTTATGCTGCGCCTGGGAGCCATATTGCGGCGCGTGTACGCTCCGCCAAAGCAGGAGCGGCTGCCTGTTTTTGCGCTGGGGAGCTTTACTGTCGATTTGGAAGGGGGCGTGGTACGCAGCGCGAGCGGAGAACAGCCGTTGACCGCCAAGGAGCATGCCCTGCTGAAAAAGCTGTATGAAAACCGCGGGCGCATCGTCACAAGCGACGCTTTGTGCAACGCGGTATGGGGTGACGACAGCTTTGGATACGAAAATACCCTCATGGTTCACATCCGGCGCATCCGGGAAAAAATCGAGTCGGATCCCTCCTCCCCTGAACACCTGCTGACTGTAAGAGGGCTGGGCTACAAGCTGATGGCAAGCGAGGATCGGGCATGAACGGGGCCATTCATATTTTGCGGCGTTTCGTAATCTCAACCATCCTTATTTCGGTGTTTCTGCTCATCCTGAATTACGTAGTGCTCGGGACATGGTTTTTTAATGGAATGAACGTTGGAAAAACGCCTGAGGATGTCGTACGCGGGGCTTCAGAGGGACTTCATGGAAGCAGCGGCAGCTATGCGCTCGCTGAAAGGGCGGAAAAATTGCTTGTGCAGCACAATGCTTGGGCCATGCTCATCGACAAGCAGGGACAGGTGGCATGGGGCTTTAAGCTGCCGGATGAATTGCCCCGTGCCTATTCGCTAACGGATGTGGCAAAGCTCTCCCGGCATTACGTTATGGATTATCCCGTTTTCATCTGGGAGCATCCCGATGGCCTTGTCGTTGTCGGGTATCCAAAGGACAGCGTGGCAAAATACCAATTCAGTTTTCCGCTTGACTGGATCAGCAGCGTTCCCCTCCGGCTGGTCGGCATGATCTTCGGGAACATTGCCCTCGCCCTGCTGCTGTCGCTTGTCATCGGCACCCTCCTGATTAAATCCATAACCCCGCTGATCGACGGCATTCACGGTCTCGCCCACGAGCAGCCTGCCCATGTCGAGCCGAAGGGATTGCTGCGCAGCCTGGCAAAGAGCATCAATCACACTTCGGCGCTGCTGCAAGAAAAGAACGCAAAGCTGAAAGCAAGAGATGAGGCGCGATTCAACTGGATTGCCGGTATCTCTCATGACATCCGGACACCGCTTTCCATGGTGCTTGGGTATGCCAGTCAACTGGAGGAAAGCGAGACCTTGCCGGATGAACAACGGAAAAAAGCCGCGATTATCCGGCGGCAGGGGGAAAAGCTTCGTTCCCTTGTCAGCGATCTCCATTTGGTCTCCATGCTTGAGTACGAGATGCAGCCGGTAAGCTGGAAGGCTGTAAGGCTGCCGGTGCTTGCCCGGCAGGCCGTATCAGACTTTCTCAACAACCATGATGTCGGTGAGAGATTCTCCCTGCAACTGGCTGTCGAGGATGAGAACATCAAGGTCAATGGTGATGAAAGACTGCTGCAGCGGGCGATTGCCAACCTTCTGCAAAATAGCATGCTTCACAATCGAGAGGGCTGCCAGATTCTTTTGCAAATCATGCGTTCCCCCGACAAAAAAACGTGCCGCTTCACCGTCACGGATAACGGAAAAGGAATACCGCAAAGCGAGCTTGCCGATTTGCTGGAGCTGCCGTACTCGACCAAGAGAAAGAGCCCTGTACAGAACGGCCACGGACTCGGCCTCCCGATGGTCGCGCGGATTGCCAAAGCCCATCAGGGAAGGCTGATCCTGACGAGCGATACGGGGAAAGGGCTGCGAGCCGAGATCGAGCTTCCGGTCATGGCAGACTCTTGATTTTTTTGCCCCGTGCATGTCCTTTCACGCTAACAAAAGAACAGAGCGGCTGCTTTCACCCTGCTGCAGCCGCTCTGTTTCCGTTATTCCAGTGCGCTATATCGTGTGCTTCAGTCTTAAAACAGGTTTATAGGCATGCTTTAAGCCCATGGAAACGGCCAGTCTCAACACAAAAGCACTCAAATTGCCAAAGTCCCTCACAGTTCCTTCCTGCTCCTTCTACCACCGAAACGGCTATCGCAGCACTTATATGATCTAAACGAGCGTTTTTAACTCTTTCGCCAACAAGCTGATCGTTGCGGCTCTCTCCCCGGCATCCTGCTCATCGAATAAAAGCTGCTGAACAAATTCCCACATGTCTTCCAATTTCCGTTTCTCCTGATAAAACTGGAGGGCATCGGGGTTAAAGGAATAGTCTTTATGGCGTTTCCGATAGACGCTTAAAAATGTGTCGAAATGCGGATGATCAACCAGGAACATCAGATCGGCTTCTACGGGAGCCACTGTAAGTCCTTCCCAGTCAATCAGAATCAGCTTCTCTTCGGCCAGCATCAAATTCCAATTGTGGATATCGGTATGGCATAGAGCCAGTTTGGGATGACTGTTTTTCAACCTTGCAGACAGCCTGCGAATGCTATCGGACAGGCTCTTGATACGTTCCATCTTTGGTTCGATCATTTTCACAACATCCGTTGACAGCTTGTTCCAATCGTGATCCAATGCGTTCCTCAGCTCCTGCAAAAACGGAACCTCAAAAACTTCCCGGAGTCCTTCTGTTTGAACAGGGATTTCTTCCCCATACAAATGGAGCTCCGCAACGATTTCCGCGAGCTGACAAACCTGCTCCCTGCTTAACTCACGATTGCCAATCGTTTCTCCGTCAATATATTGAAAAAGAAGATAGATGGCATCTTTACTTTCGTATTTATAATCGCCATTTGTTGTGAATAGCGGCACAGGAATTTTCCCCTTCAAGCCGCTATTTTGCTGGAGCCAAACGGTGACAGGCATGTACGTATCAACGAGAGTAGTCCACTTGGAGGTAGATGCTCTGTTTTTTTCATAAACCTTCAGGAAATAAGTACACCGATCATCAAACACTTTGTAGGCCAGCGCAGACCATCCCCCCTGCTGCGGCGAAACATTTTTGCAATCGATACCATACTGCTCTCTTAGGATTATTTTTATCTCGTCCATAGTAGCCCTCTATTCATTTGTTGTTTCCAGTGGATGGGTCCACCAAGCTGAGTCTTGTGCAATAGATCTACAGCTTATCGATAATCAATGACAAATGGTTTATTTTAAGCCTCCGGTTACGATATCTACAATTGTTATTTTATCGTATATTTCCCTTTCCCTCTCAGCAATATATTCAGACAAAAAAAGACCTTTCAGAAGAATCTGAAGGGCCTTATGTTTACATATGGTGCGGTCGAGAGGACTTGAACCTCCACGGTGTTGCCACCACTAGAACCTGAATCTAGCGCGTCTGCCAATTCCGCCACGACCGCAAGCGACAAGAATTATTATATTCGCAGACGATGGAGATGTAAAGCGGACTTTGGGAAAATGGGAAAGGCACCCCGTTGCCGCTTTGCAGGGGGACTGTTCCATCCAAATCATATGGAGGACTCCGGCTCGTTAGTCTACACCTTTGTTTGATGTGAAAGGAAATCGCAAAGCACAAGAGAACAAAAAGCAATTGCAAAGACAATGCCAGCAATATTCCTGTCAACAAACCCAATGCAACGTTACTTTCAGTGGCATGATAGCAAGCGACAAACAACCCACTTGAGCCAATGGTCGCGGGCATGCCTCTCCTTGCACGGAAAGTACCCTCGGGGAGCAGCTTTCGCAAGGGCTGTATCATGATCAGCACTCCCACTTGCTGCAAGCGCCATCCCTCTCCAATCGGTTATAAAACCGCGTCCAGTCAACAGCAAACACGTTCCATCGGCCAGGAGCACCACATATCCTTCTTTGCGGCCGTTGTTGGAGGCCGCTTTCTTCTCTCACCGAAAATTTGCGAAATGCGGGAATCGTCAGCACTTCAGACAAGCCAATGAAAGAAAGCACCAGCCAAAAAACGAATCGCCAAGACAGAAACTCATCTAAAAGCCCGGCAAAATAAGGACCATTTAACGCAGGTAAAATATCTACCGTCAACTTTTTCTTTGGAAACTCCCCTCGTACCTGAATACCTGACGAAATCTGCCGCAAGAAACTTCAGCCGTTTCTCCTCCAAGCCTCCATATTCAATTCATTATTGATGGCCGCAGCGACAAATGCGCCCATAGAAGCTGCAGCAATCGCCTGATAGAGCCGCGATGCCGCATCTCCGGCGCTATAGACGCCCGGGACATTCGTTTTCCCGAACTCGTCGACAACGACCGTTCCCGCTTCCGTGATGCGGCATCCGATCGTTCGCGGCAGCTCCGATCCCGCGACCAGCACCGGTTTAAAAAAGATCCCCCTGCACGGAATGGTTGTCCCGTCTTCGAGAACCACTTGACGGACGATTCCTTCGCTGGAGTCAATGGATTGAATCGGCGAGTCAAATAGGGGGACTTGATGTCGCTTTAGCTCTTCGCGCTGTGCATCCGTCAGCTCATCGGGGCCGTTCGTGCAGATGGCAAAACGATTCGTCCATCCGGAAATCAATGGAGCGAAGTGCATAAGCTCTGCCCCCTTGTTAATGATGACTAGCGGCTGGTCGCTTAATTCCCAGCCATCGCAATACGGGCAAACGAAGGCGCTTTTTCCGTAAACTTCCGCTAGTCCAGGAATGTCCAGCGGCCGATCCTTCATTCCTATGGCAAACAGCACCTTTCTGCTTTCAAAAGTCTTACCTTGCTCTGTCATAATTTGAAAATGTCCATCTGATCCCGTGATCGAAACGGCCGTATCCGCCACGAAAGACACGGACGGATAGGCGCTTATCTCCTCCTTCGCAATTCGCCGAAATTCACCTGGACTTATTCCGTCACGGGTAAGAAACCCGTGGGTCTCGCGAGTCACCGCATTGCGGGGATGGCCTTCATCGATCACCGCCACATTTTTTCTCGCTCTCCCAAGCATGAGGGCAGCATTCAACCCAGCCGGACCTCCGCCAATAATCGCTACATCAAGCAGTTGTTTTCCCACCATTAACACTCCTTTATGGATTTGTAATATCCGTAATTAAGATGCAAAAAGCTTATCGCTTCTTGTCTGCATCGAGATTGCAATGCTTATTTGCAACTGCATGTTTCCCCTCCTCCCTACTTCATATAATAACTATTACAGACCCGCAATATCCATAATATACAGTTCGACTCCAATTTGCAATAACATACTTGGTCCGTACTCTGCTAGTAGTCTCTGCGAGGAGCAGGGCAAAACGGGTTCCCGTATCAGTCCCGCATATGCAAAAAGCTCCTGAATCGTCCATAGGACAAATTCAAGAGCTCTTCATTACTTGGTTGATGCGGTCGAGAGGACTTGAACCTCCACGGTGTTGCCACCACTAGAACCTGAATCTAGCGCGTCTGCCAATTCCGCCACGACCGCAAGCTATTAAGTTGTAAAGTGGTGCCGGCGATAGGACTTGAACCCACAACCCCCTGATTACAAGTCAGGTGCTCTACCAATTGAGCTACACCGGCACGTCCATGCTGAAAGGGTGAACCCGTTTACGGGCGAGAGACTCGTTGCTTCTTCGTAAAAATGGCGGAGCTGACGGGACTCGAACCCGCGACCTCCGGTGTGACAGACCGGCGTGAACTCCAACTTCACCACAGCTCCATTTTCCGATGGCACCGCGCTTTCTAGCGGCGACTCTTGTAATATAGCATGTCCTCAAAAAGAAAACAAGAACTATTTCTATGATTTTTCAAAAAAAGTTTTCATAGATTTACCAGCCATTTTTCGCTACAATTTAATGTAGCACAATGCGGAATCATGTAGAAAATGGAGACGATCTTCTATGAAAAAAACGACACGAATACTCGCCATCCTCTCCGTTTGCGCATTCATGCCAGTGACTGCCCACGCTTCTTCCCCTGTGTATGTGGTTCAAGCGGGCGACACACTGATGAAAATCGCCAGGGAGAATCAGACAACGGTTCAAGAGTTGATGCAAGTAAATCAGTTGTCATCTGATCGGCTGTCGATCGGTCAAAGCCTTTCCTTGCCGGGTACAGCGACTCCCCCTGTTTATGCGGCTGCTGAGTCGGCGGTAAACGAAGCTCCTGCCGATATCGTTTCCCAAGGGAAGTCATCTAGCATTGGGGCCGGGATAAAAGCACGGATTACCGGTGACATCGTAAATGTCCGCAAGTCCCCTACACTCGATTCAGAAGTGATCGGAAAGCTTCCAATGGGCGCGGTCGTAGATGTCCTGGACCCTGGAGCGGAATGGACCAAGATTTCGTTTGGTCAAGACGAATCATTTGTTGCGACCGATTATTTGGATGAGGTGTCCTCCTCTTCCGAATCCTCTTCTAAAGAAGAATCGAAAAAGCGCAAGAAAAGCTCATTCTCAACCAAAGAGTTGTATCGAGCATTCGAACCGCTGTTGAACACCCCTTACGTATTGGGCGGAACGACGACGAGCGGATTTGACTGCAGCGGATTTACTTCCTATGTATTCAAAGAGCTGGGAATCACCCTGCCTCGCACCTCCGAAGAACAATTTCAAGGCGGACAGGCAGTCTCACTGGATGATGCTCTACCTGGTGACCTCGTCTTCTACGACACCATGGGAAGAGGCCGCGTATCCCACGTAGCCATTTATCTCGGCGACGATCTGATCGTTCATGCCAATGGCGACGACGTCCGCTACGAAAAGCTGTCGAATATGCATAAGCTCTATCCGTTCTTCGGGGTCAAACGTTACTCTGATGAGTAGAAGGATAGCTGCCCGCCTGGAAGAATCGAAAAGCTTCCAAGCGTGCTAGGCATCGTTCGTGGGCCAACTGTAAGTCACCTTTTGGGATAGCTGAAGAGCTGTCCCTTTTTCTTTGGAATCAATTCTCTTTCTTTTCTTTAATGCACAAGAATCGAAATAGCGGTAAATACCAATAACAATGCCATAACTACCTGAAACTGATTCCTGTACTTGGATAAGAACCTTTGAAAAACGGAACCAAACACACTCCAACTGATCGTACCCATAAAACCAATGACCGCCAGAAAAAAGGAATACCCGATCAAGCTGAGATTCGAAGTGTGATACGGGAGAATGAAGGTTGAAACGATCGTAATGCCGTACAAGATAGCTTTTGGATTGACGAATTGCAAGAGCATGCCTGTTATGAAGCTGTTTTGGTCCCCATTATTGTCATTTTCATGCTGTTTGCTGATAATCAATTTAATAGCCAAATACACCATGTAGATTGCGCCTAAAACCGTCATGATCCATTCCATTTTCGGAATGAAGCTTTTCAGCAGGAGATCAAAGTAACTGCACAGTAACATAATGATGAAAAAGCCTGAACCAACTCCGAAACAAAACCGCAGCGTCTTCTTAAAACCGTACTTATTGGCAAATACCATTGCCATAATGTTATTGGGTCCTGGCGTAAAGCTGGAAACAAAAGCGTAGAGCAATAATGAAAAGAAAGGCATCTGGGAACCTCCTTTACCGAATGTGTTATAACGACGACAGCGACCGTTATAACGGTTTACTTTATATTGTACAAATTGGACGTCATATTGTAAATAAGGAGTGTGTGTATGGAAGAGATCAATCTGATCATTGCCAAAAACTTAAAAGCCATCCGAGAAAGCAAGAAACTGACTCTTGAAAAGGTCGGAGAACTGACTGGAGTCAGCAAAACAATGATCGGTCAAATTGAAAGAGGCGAATCGAGCCCCACGATTACAACGATCTGGAAAATCGCAAATGGCTTGAAGATCTCCTTCACTTCCCTCATCAATCATCCGCAACCCGATACGAAAGTGGTCTTGCGGAGCGAGGTTCAAACATTATCTGAAGACGATGGGAAGTATCGCGTTTACCCCTACTTTCCCTTCCAGGAGGATAAACGCTTTGAAGTTTATTCTGTTGAAATCGAAAAAGGCGGTTCCTTTCAATCGGATTCGCACGGAGACGGGACTGAGGAATTTATAACGGTTTTTGACGGGGAAGTAACTGTATGTGTAAACAACATCGAATATACGGTGAAAAACGGTGATTCGATCCGATTCAAGGCCGATCGACCGCATTCCTACCGCAATACCGGAGAAACGATGACACGGATGAGTATGATCATCTATTACCCTGCTTAAAAAACCGCTTCAAATGAGCGGTCGTTTTCACCATTTGTATAATCTTGTCGTACCGGGGCCGACTCCCAAGCAGGTGTGGTCCGACTACCGCCACGCAGCGCCGTGCCGTGTGCAGGGAGAGGCAGACGGTGCGTGCCGCTCATGCCCCTGCTGCCTCCCAACGAAAAAGGTCTTCCGCAACCTTCAGCTTGCTAGCCGAAAGTCACGAAAGACCTTCCTATTATTAAATCGCTAATGAGGCCTCAGGCGCTTGCATGGTTTTTACGGAAGTGCCCAGCTTGTAGAGATGCGGAGCTTGTATGCCGTCAAACGCATTGCGCGTATCCAGTATCGCGACTCCCATCTCCGCCAATTCCCGGTAGTTAAAGACACTGTGATTGGTCAACAGGACCATGCAGTCATAGCTTCTCCACGCTTTCGCGTCGTATGCTACACTCCTCACCTCTTTCCCGCTCTGATCCACGAATGTCTTGGCATAAGGATCATAGTAGTCAACGAGTGCCCCGGCTTCTTTGAACAACTCATACACCTGCAGCGATGGCGACTCGCGCAAATCGTCGATATCAGGCTTATAAGCCATGCCGAGCAGCAATACCTTTGAGTTGCGGATCGACTTTGCGTACATGTTGAGAATCACGGATGTCTTGTAGACCACATGATCTGGCATGCTGTTGTTGATCGACTGGGCAAGATCGATGAATTTGCTAAAGAAGCGGTATCCTTTCGCCTTCCAAGACAAATACATCGGGTCGAGCGGGATGCAGTGGCCGCCGATTCCCGGTCCGGGGTAAAACGGCATAAATCCGAACGGCTTGGTGGAAGACGCCTTGATCACTTCCCATACATCGATGCCCATTCGCTCGCACATCAAGGCCATTTCATTTATAAACGCGATGTTGATACTGCGGAAGGTGTTTTCCAACAGCTTGGACATTTCCGCTACTTTGGTCGATGATACCGGGACGATTTGATGAATGAAGTTGCCATATAGTTGAACACCGAGTGCGAGGCATCTTTCCGTCGTCCCGCCAATGACCTTGGGCGTATTCTTGGTAGAGAAACGACTGTTCCCCGGGTCTACACGCTCCGGCGAGAAGCAAAGGAAAAAGTCATTCCCTACCTGATAGCCCATCCTTTCCAGTTCCCACTGGATCAATTCTTCGGTAGTGCCCGGATAAGTCGTGCTCTCCAGCGTGATCAACGGCCCATTTTGGATATGATGCTTGATTTGATCGACGACGCGGGAAATGTACGAGGTATCCGGATCTTGGTTTTCACTAAGCGGGGTGGGAACGCAGATGCTGATGGCATCCAGCTCCTTCAGTACCCGATAATCGGTCGTGGGGATGAATTTTCCTTCCTTGACCAATTGGTCGACAGGATCATTTGGCACATCGCGTATGTAGGACTCCCCTCGCTGCAAGGTTTCAATCTTTTTCAGGTCCAGATCAATTCCGAAGACGGTAAATCCGTTTCGGGCCATCTCAATTGCCAATGGAAGTCCCACATACCCCAGTCCAATGACTCCTACCTTCGCTGTCTTTGCTTCGATTTTTTGTTGAAGTGCTGTAAATCGATCCATCTGGCATCCCTCCGGTTGTTTGTATCTAGGAAACGAGCAAACGCCTGATTCTCCAGTCCAGTTCGACAGGGGAAAACGGTTTGGTCAAAAAGTCCGCAACCCCTCGGCGAAAACACTGGGACATATCCTCTTCCAGGCGTCTGTCCGTCAATACCATGATTTTGCAACGTTCCGTCGTTTCATGCTGTTGTTGCAGCCAGTCAATCAGCTGATAGCCATTCATGACAGGAAGTGTCAGTTCGGTAATTACCAGGTCCGGCTGCACCTGCTCGACTTTTTCCTTCCCTTCCATACCGTTTTCGGCGAGATGGATTTCATAGCCGTGCCGAGCCAGACGAACGGACAAGATTTGCTGGATCACAGGGTCATTTTCGACCAAGAGAAGGCGGGGACGACGTTCCCATTTGTGATCATGGCCTTTCACTACCTGGATAGCGGAAGGCATGGCAGCCGTCTGGTACAAGCGCTCTGTCATTTCCCATAAAATGGCTTCCATAGAATCACCGCTTTCCGGATAGGAAGCTACGCATATGCCCTCGGCCAATTGTTCATTGCTTTGCAAATATTCCTTTATCGCCAGCGCAGTGTAATGCGTTTGAGCCAAACTCACATCGTCCAGCAAAATGACGAGGCGTCCGGAGCTCTGTTCGTAAAACAGCTCCGCCGCTTGTTTCGGCTCTTTCGTTGCCAGAAACTGCTGCAACTCTTTCCACTCCAAATCTCCACTGTGTCGGCATCGAATCGCAATCATCCCGCAGGACAGATCGCTTGCCTCATAATACCGGATAAAATACGCCAGTTTTTCCGGTATGCCAGGTGGCCGCATATAACGTCTGTCTTTCTTTTCCATCGGATC
This sequence comes from Brevibacillus sp. FSL K6-6036, assembly GCF_037964015.1. NCBI lineage: Bacteria > Bacillati > Bacillota > Bacilli > Caryophanales > Paenibacillaceae > Brevibacillus > Brevibacillus sp. FSL K6-6036. The sequence goes on along the minus strand of NZ_CP150173.1, from coordinate 2,405,619 downwards.
CACTCCTCTCTTCGGACGTCAGGATTGGCGAGTCTCTACCTGCCAGCTTTGGCGTGTCATGACGCCCCAGGTGTTGTTGTTCCGCAGAAAATCAATGTGCCCCAGCACACGCCATATGGCCCCCAACTGGTAGTACCCGAAAAACATCAGGAACCCGTACCCGAGAAGCTTCATCAGATCGCTTGGCTTTGTATATCGGCGAAAAGCAAACTCCTCCAGCAAAATCCCGCTGATCGTCAGCAAATAACCGTACAAGAGGTTGATCGCCAGGAATATCAAAACGATATGGGCGTGTGTCATATCGTATAAGCTGTACCCGACAAGGGCGAGAAATCCGGTCAGTTTAAAGTACGGGTTCAGCGTCTCGAAAAGGACGTTGTAAGGCATGGTCAACAGGCCCATGATCTTGAACTTCGGATTAAACAGCATATGCCGGTACTCAATCATGTTTTTCAGATTTCCGCGCCCCCATCTTTTACGCTGGCTCGCCAATATGTGGAGGCTATCGGGAGCCTGCGTCCAGCAGACGGCATCCGGGCAAAACGCGATGCGATATTTCTTTTTGTTTTCCAGCATGTATTTGTGAAGCTTGATGATGATGTTCATATCTTCGCCGGGGTACCCCTCCCGGTAGCCCCCGACAGCAATCACGCAGTCTTTGCGAAAGAGCCCGAAAGCCCCGGAGACAATGATCAATCCATTAATCGAGCTCCAGCCAATGCGACCGCCGAGAAAGGCTTTCATGTACTCGATTGTTTGGAACATCGGGAGGATTTTGTCTGGAAGACGCACTTCCTTGACCATTCCGTCTTCGATCCGGCAGCCGTTGGCAATCCGGACATTCCCTCCGATCGCTACCGTCTCTTCCGGATTTTCCATGTACACCTGCGCCAGCCTGATCAAAGCGTCCCGCTCCAAAAGAGAGTCCGCATCGATCGAGGCAATCAGCGGATAATGAGAAAGATTGATCCCTGCATTCAGCGAATCGGCCTTTCCGCCATTTTCTTTGTCAATCACATACAACTGCGGGTATTGCGGATTGTGGTAAATACCGGATGGCGCTGATGAAGGAACCACGCTTCGGACAGATACATGGCTTTGCCGCTTCAATCCAAACTCGCGAATCAAGACGTTCAGCGTGTCATCTTTGGAGCCGTCGTTGATGACGATGACTTCATACTCCGGATATTGCAAAGCCAACAGAGAGCGAACATTCTCGATAATCGTCAGCTCTTCGTTGTAGGCCGGCACCAAAATCGAGACCGGCGGTACTCTTTTGGAGCCAGCAAGTGATTGAAACCTCGAAAAGCGAGCACGTTTAATAATCGTGGAAATATTCAAGTGTGAAAAGATGTTGATGACAAGATAGATCGAATTGACCACGATGACGTAGTACATCGCAAACAATCCGTATCCAAGCAATAACTCGCGCATAGTTCCTCCTTTTCCATCATCAGATGGCTCGCTCCTTTTGGCGATTGAAATAGGAGTGATAGATCGTCAGCTTGTGATCCCGTTCATAAGAGCCGGGCATTCCTTGCCCTGCAGTCCTATCCTCATGCAGGGCTTCCTGAAGCTGCTGCATCGCCAGATCTGCTGTTTCCTTATGGGGGGTTCGGGAAGCGACTTCGCACAACGCTTGGAAGCCTTCCGCTCCCATTTTGACCAGGCTGCGAGCGGCATGGTATTTCACCCACCAACTCTGATCATCCATCGCCTGCTGGAGGACGGGGATATCATCCGCTTCCCGCCAAGCCCCCATCGCTTTCGCTACAATCGCACGAACTTCCCAGTCAGGGCTTGCCATGAGCACGTTGATCTGATCGGCTGAAACTCTTTCACCTGATACAATCAGTCGGACTGCCTGGATCCTCACCTCTTTCTCCTCCGCCTCGAGCAGCTTCCAGAGGCTGTCAACCAGCGGATCATCGAGATTCGCTGCCGGCAAGCCCGCCATTGCGACAAGCGCCAAACGGGAGTCACCGCTGTTTATCCACTCGCGCAGCAAAGGCAAAACATCAAGCGGCGAATCCCCCAGCACCTCCGCCAGCAGCCGTGGAGAGTCCGGAGAAGACTCCACCATTTTCTCCACCATCACGCGCAGGTCGGAAACACTCCGGGTACAACGGGCGATGGCCCTTGCGATGATGTACCGGCCAGCCTCGTCACTCTCTGCCTCAAGGATGGAAAACAGCGCCGGTGTCGCTTTCTCATATCCCATCGCTCCCAGCTTGTATGCAGCATCGGTCCGCATCGGCCCGGGAAGCTGTTTCAAGCGTCCCAATTCCAGCTCGGGCAGTCCCAGCTTTTCAAAAAGCGCTGTCAGTTGCTCGCGGTGCTTGCCTTTTACGCGCTCGGCGATTTCAATCAGTTTTTCCTCCAGAACCTGCAAATCCCGTTTTCCCAGTGGAACGGCAGGCACTTCCAACGGCTGTTTCTCATCCAAATGGGAAAGGACATAGGCAATATAGTCCTGGTGCTTTGCTGCCAATCGCTGCTTTTCCCGGGTCACGTACAAATGTCTGTATTTCAGGCAAAGCAGTACAATGATCCCTGCAACGATCAACGCCGATGAAACGATCAGAAACAAATACGCTGCTTGCAAATGCTGAAACATCCCTCTGCCAACTCTCCTTCCTCTTGCTAGCGGTAAGTAGGAATCGATTGCAAGGCTTTCTGATAGATGGAAAAGCTCTCTTTCTTCCGTTCCGAGTACCGGGGCAAGCTCCATTCGGACCATGTATAGCGCCCGATTTCGGTCAGCTTGATCATCTGCTCCGCTGAAAGCCCCTGAATCTTTCCGCTTGTTTTGTCCTGGCGCATCGCAATCGCGCGGATACCGGCAGATTTCGTCGAAGTCAAGGTTTTCCCCTTATCCTCGTAACTCATCACCTGCTTGGTGCTGGGATCGGTATATCCGAGCAGCATCCAGGGGACACGAACTTCCACCCATTCGCCACTCGCCTCCCAGTTTGCGAGCGAACTGTACCCTTCTTTTCCCGGGACGTTGGTTCCCCGCTTCATCTGGCCGACGGCAACATCCTCGAAAGGATGCGTTCCTTTCGTATCAGGCGGACTCATTTCCAGTCCGACGGCCAGCTTCCACACTGCAAACAAACCCGAATCGTCTTTTCGCTCGGCGTCTGTGTACGGAATCATGCCGTAGCGCTTCCCGTACAGCCGTTTGTGAAAGTCGTAGTTCGATGCGATTTTGACCTCGCTTTCTTCGGCTGTCCCCAAACGGATGAAAGCTTCCAACCCTTCATCCAGATGCAGTCCTGGCAGCTCTGCTGTTTTTCTGTTGCCGCCCGGCAGCGTATCGATTCCGATGACCAAGCTTTCGCGCTCCGGCTGCAGCGCCTGCTCAAGATGGATCAGAAAGTAGACATATGCTTCATCATGTGCAGCCCATATCTCCTGAACGCCGTCCAAACCTCCATTCAGCTTTGCCTTTTCTCCTTCCTTCAGCTTGTCCCAATCGTCCGGGTTCCCGTCGATCTTGATCACATTCTCCAACCCGGCATCCATTGCCAATAAGCCAAAGAACGATTCATTCGTCAGTTCATTTTTCCAATAGGCGCGGCTGTCTTCCGGGATCTCAAAGCGCATCGTATTCCACGTCCGTTTAAACCATTCATCCTGCCACGTAAACAAGATCGCTCCCGAATATCCTTCTACGGATATTTCGTGCAGCAGCTCTCCATTGATCCGGCCCTGCTCTCGTTCATCATGTCCGCCTTGGTCTCGGCCAAGTGTTCCCAGATGTGCGACTCCCACTGAAGAGGGGACGCCAAACTCGGTTACCATCACCGGTATATTCGGATGATGTGCCTTCAGCTTTCGCAGATACGCTTTGTATGTATCGATCTCTCCTTTTTCATTGCGAACATTTTTCAAAGTGTCATCGTACCGGAAGAGATCAGGATAGTACGGATAGACATGATAGGCTGCGAAATACCCGGCTTCCCACCCTACGGACTCGATATGTGTCGGATCAACACTTACCATGTCTTCGTGAATCATCGGCTCTCCCGGATGCTCCAGCGGATCTGTCGTCACCCAATTGGTGAAGGTTACCGGATGCTGCCAGCCGTGTCTGGATTCAAGTTCGGCTGTATAGTCGAGCATTTCTGCCAGCCAGTATTCAAAAGGAGCTGCTTTCTCTGTCGCTTGAAAATGCTTTCCTTGATAGCGCGGCTCTTCCTTTCGAATCCGGTTGGTGTTCTTTACCATTTCGGGGTCCCACTCTGTTCCGATATGCCAGGCCAATAGATACTGACCCGCATTCGCTGTATAGGTCCCGCTCGCCTTCCCCTTTCGCTCTGGTATCGTCGCATCTCCGTATACAGCACTAACAGCCGCTTCGATTTCATCGCGAAATTCCTTGCGTATTTCCGGCAAAAACGCGTCTTTTTTTTCAATCAGCGCTTCTTCGGGAGACCAGATCCCCTGGATTAAATAGAGGGGGTCTTCCGCATGCTTTTGATTAAATTCGACAAGCGCTTCATAAAAGACAGGCTGATGGATCGTGTAAATACGGACCGCCTTCACACCCAGTTCGTGTATCATTCCGAACCAACGAAGGTAATCTGCTTTCTGGATCGGCAGCTCTCCCGGGTAATGACCGGGCAGCGATGCTCCCATATTGATCCCTTTTACAAAGTAAGGCTTCCATGTTCCTTTCTCGTACACCTGAAACTGATCTTGGTTCGTACGGAATTTCAGGCTGTAGCCTTCCTCTGTTTTCAATGTTTCGACACGGGCGAGGGTCGGATTCCCATAAATAAAGTACGCGCATAACAAGCCCGCAAAAACCGTGAGAAAGAGCCACCCGATCCGTTTGCGAATCACTGTCTTCCCCATTTCGATTGCTCCATTCCTGTTATTGTCAGACACGCTTGTCGGTCATTATAAGCAAGAATATCGCCACCGACCATAGTCACTGGGTACCTGCTTCCTTTTGCTGACCTTTGTCATGAAAATGTAATCAAACGGCATATTTGTACCCATCTTCCCACGTTTTTTATGTGGAGAGTCCTGCAACATGATCAGAAGAGTTCGGAAAAAACGCACAGCTTTCCATACCAGCGGATGAAAAAATGGGTCCTGATCCCTTCAAAAAAATGGTAGGTTGCTCCCAAAAAAAAATGCCTCCCATATCCGATTGGAAGGCATTTCATATCTAGTGCTGCGTGTTTTCATGCTGTCCGTTTTGATTTTGTTGATGGCTGATTTCAATGTTGCGCAGCGCATGCTTCATTTTGTCCAGCTGCATCTGATAATCGCGCACTACAACCGTCAACACACTGACCGTCTCTTTAAAGTCCGGTTCGCTGCTTACTCGGTCGATTGCTCTATGTAAATGCAGCATTTTGTTTTCCGTTTCCCGTAACATGTCCAACAACTGCAATCCGTTCAACACAGTATCACCTCGTCGCCAATTCTTTGATGATTCCCGTTGCTTCTCTTATGCTCTCCTGACAGCGCCAACCCTATACAAAAAAAGAAGAACCCGATCCATCAGGCTCTTCTTTGTCTATCGTACATATTTAACGCCGGGATGCAGCCAGGCTGACAAAGTGGTCAATATCCTCGGCAATCAATTGCAGCGAACCGCGCCAAAAATCAACGGAACGCACATCGACATCCATGATCGCTGCCACATCCGCGATTTTCTTTTTGCCGGTAACGGCCAAAAGCTCGTCGTACTGTTGGACGAACGACTGCCCGCGCTTGCGATACTCGGCGTACAGCCCTTTCGCAAACAAGAGGCCGAATGCGTATGGGAAGTTGTAGAAATTGTAGTCGCCATAGTAATAGTGAGGCTTGCACACCCACATATACGGATGCAGCACTTCGTGGTCCAACCCGTCCCCATAAGCGTCTTTTTGCGCTTGAAGCATTATTGCCTTCAGCTCGTTTACAGAGAGGGAACCGTCCTCGCGCCGTTTAAACAGTTCGGACTCAAACAGGTACCGGCTGTAAATGTCGACGATGACCTGACCTGCTCCGGAAAGGTCGTTTTCCAGGATCGCAAATGCTTCTTCCTCGGATGCCTGTTCCAATGCGGCCTTGGCGATAATCGTTTCGCAGAAGATGGATGCCGTCTCTGCAATCGGCATCGGATAATCACTGTTGAGGAAGGCCTCGCCAACGAGACATTCCCCGTGATAGCCGTGGCCCAGCTCATGGGCGAGCGTGCTGACGTCGTTGTAGCTTCCCGTAAAATTGGACATGATACGGCTCTCTTTGACGACGTGAAGGTTGTAGCAGAATGCTCCGCCGCGCTTTCCTTCTCTTGTCTCTGCATCAATCCAGCGGTTGTCAAAGGCCCTCGCCGCGTACTGTGCCAGCTTTTCGCTGAAACTGCCAAAATGCTTGACGATGAAGTCGCGCGCTTCCTGATACGTAAATCGCATGTCAGCTTCTCCTACCGGCGCGAACATATCATAAAACGGAAGTCCGTTTTCATGCCCCAGCAGCTTGGCTTTTGCCCGATAGTATTTGTGAAACGCAGGCAAACTTTCGCGCATCGCCGTCAGCATCGCATCCAGCGTTTCTTTGTCCATGCGGGAGTCCTGCAGCGTCTTATCCAGCGCAGACTCATAGCCGCGCAGCTTGGTTATGGTGATCACTTCTCCTTTGATTCCGTTCAAGCTGGCAGCGGATGATTCCTCAATTTTTTTATAAGCGGCAAGCTCCGCCTCGTAAGCCTTTTTCCGCAGCTCCGGATCTTTTTCAAAGGCCATATTGCGGACGACTGGCAGAGGTAGCTGTTTTTGTTCGCCATCGACCGTAATCTCGACCAAAAGGGTAGAGGTGAGCATCTCCTGCAGTTTTGCCCAGGCATTGGAGCCTGTGTTTTTCATTTTGGCCAGAATGATTTCTTCTTTTTCACTTAGCAAATATTTGCTCTTCTCTGCCGTTTCAGTAAGGAAATAACGATGGGTTTCAAGCAGAGGTGATTTCGCGATCAACATATCCAACTGTTCGAGTCCACCCAGCCACTTTTGAAAGAGAACGCCAGGCTCCACGAGCTCGACAGCTTGATCCTGAATCCGTTCCACGAGCTGCAACGCCTTTTCATTTTTCGCATCTACGCTTGCCGTCAGCTCGGCGAAGCCGTAAAGACGGGACTGTGTCTGCAGGATTGAGGTCAGCTTGGTTATGTACGCTTCCATTTTCTCGACTGCGTCGGCCTGCGATTGCAGGTTTTGCTTTGCCCATTTCTGCAGCTCTTCGATGGCCGCAGAAAGCTTCTCCCAGTCTTGTTTTAATTCAGGTGCTTCGAAAGACGTATACAATACGTCCAGATTCCAACGCATATCCATGCGGACGTGCCCCCTTTATCTTGGTCAGCCTTCTTTCTATTGTAAAAAAAATCTTATGGAGAGAGCAAGTTTTACCAATATATTTTTTCGATCCGCTCCTTCTGCAGTCGCAAGAAAACCTTGCTCTTGAAAAGAAGCAAGGTTCGTGTCCCGCTGTATCGCCATTCACGCATTGACGGGCTGTTTTAGAAACATTAGCGCGGACAAGGCGAATAACTGTGTCGATTCGACCAGCTGATCAATATCCACGTATTCATCGGCATGATGCGGGATGTGGCGATCCCCAGCACCGGTAGTCAGGATCGGGATTCCCGCCTGGTGCAGAAAGGTGCCATCGGTCGCGCCGGGAACGCCGTTGTACACCGGCTCCTTTCGCGTTAGCTCCCGATATGCCTCGCTGACCGCTGTCACGACCTCGGCATCCATCGGAGTCAGCGTCCATGGCCTTTCTTCGATGACCTCCAACGTCGCTTTGAAGCGGTCGTCCTCACGGGCAAGCTGCTCCAGTATTTGATTCATTTCCTGCCGCAGGGCTTGATGGTCCTGTCCCGGGACGGTACGGATATCCAGTGTCGTCATGCATTGGTCCGGGACGACGTTGATCTGCGCTTCTCCCCTGACGGGAGCCTGCAGAATCGTCGGCGTGATGCTGGGCCATCCTAACATTGGATGATTTCCCAACCGAGCCATTTCCTTTCTTTCCAGCTCCTCCAGAGCCACGATGGCTCTGGCCATCCGCGTGTTCGGATTGATGCCAGTCAGCGGCATAGCACCGTGAGCCATTTTCCCATAGGTACGGAGGATCGCTCGCATGGCGCCCTTCTGGGTAATGCACAACTGATTTTCCTCCGGCTCGCAAATGATCGCGGCATCTACGCCCCTGGCCCATCCCCTGCGAATGAAATCCTTGATGCCGATCATCATTCCTTCTTCGTCACAAGGAATGCAGAGCAGGATTTTTCCGTAAAACGGCAGCTCCGATCGCTGGATGGCCTTTACGGCGCAAATGACCGCCGCCAGATTGCCTTTTGTGTCACATGAGCCCCGGCCGTAGATGCGGTTGCCCGAAATATGGCCCCCAAACGGATCATAGCTCCAGGCATCGCGGTCTCCTTCGGTAACGACATCCGTGTGAGCTTCAAAGAGGAGCGTTTTGCCCGGACGGCCGGAGTCATAAAAGGCAATGACATTGGGCCGTCCCGGCACCACTTCCTCATAAAAAACCTGAAGTCCCATCTGCCGCAAATAATCAGCCACAAACTGGGCGACCCGCTCTTCATTGCCATCTGCCTGCCCGGGTCGATAGACGCTGGGGATGCGGATCAAATCCTGTGTCAAGCGCACCACTTCTTTTTCATCGACACTCGATATGACTTGATTCATCATGATTACGCCCCTTTCCGATGTTAGCTTTTGATCGAATCGCATGAAGGCAGTCCGCCTGCAGGCTTTGCCGCTCTGACAGCACGAATGACTGCCTCAGCCAGTATCTCGGCCGAAAGAGCTCCGATCACATCTGCAGATGCTTCTATTTGACCGGTCCCCATCGCGAACAGCGTATCCCCGTCGTACATGGTGTGGATGGGACAAATGGTGCGGGCCAGCCCGTCATGTGCCATTTGCGCGATTTTGTTTGCTTCCGCTTTCGTAAGGATGGCATTGCTGGCGACGACCCCGATCGTCGTATTCGTGCCCGGGGGTATGAGGGAAAAAGCTTGTTTCTGCATGACATCGAGGCTGCTCAGAATCGTTCCGTCCTCATCCCGAGGTCCGGCCAGAATACGTCCTGTATCCGGCTCTTGGACATGGCCAACTGCATTTACAGCGACTATCGCACCGATCAAAAGTCCCCCTGGATATTTGCGAGAAGCAGAGCCGATTCCGCTTTTCATCGCATGGGCAAAGCCATTCAGCTTGCCGACAGTGGCCCCTGTTCCAGCACCGACGTTTCCTTCCGGGACAAGCTGCCGGCTCGCCCGAGAAGCAGCCAAATATCCCATCTCCCGTGTTGGCCTGATCCGCGGGTTTCCGACAGAGAGATCAAACAAGACGGCCGCAGGGACAATCGGCACAAGCCCAAAGCCTGTGTCCAGTCCCACTCCCTTCTCCTCCAGGTACTGCATCACACCGCTTGCCGCATCCAGACCGTAGGCGCTTCCTCCTGACAGACAAATCGCATGCACGCTGTTTACGAGGTTAATCGGGTCAAGCAAATCGGTTTCGCGGGTGCCCGGAGCTGAGCCCCGGACATCCACCCCGCAAACGGCAGGACGTTCTGCCAAAATAACCGTGCAGCCTGTCAATGCTTCGGTATCTTCCGCGTGCCCGACGAGAATGCCGGGGACATCTGTAATCGTTCCGTTCATCACTTGAAATCTCCAGAAATTTTTGACTTCTGTTTGCCCGAGGAGCCAATCTTTTTCCATGCAACTACGACGGCCAATGTCACGATAACGGAAACAATGGCCTCTGGAATCCCGCTGGTCACGGCGACAGTCGCTGCCACCCCCGCCGGCATGTAGCCGCGGATGACCGCCATGACCAGGACGAGGATCGTATTGGTCATGGAACCGACAAAGCCGGCGACGCCAATCGCTGCATACTGGTTGAATTGCCGCAAGCCCACGTAGGTGAAGTACGCGACCACGCCGATGAACAGGCGAGGCAGTATCGCTACCAGCGGATCTTTGAACAGAGGGACAGTTGCGTTTAAAAATGAAGAGACACCAAAAATAAGGCCAATGATGAGACCAACGCCCCAGCCCTCCATGATTCCGCCGATAATCGCCGGAATGTGCAGGATCGTCGCATTCCCGGCTGCCGTGGGCACAGGGATAAAGCCGAGACGGGTGACTCCGAGCAGAATTGCGATGGCTCCGAGCACACCAGCGATGACAATCTTTCGCACCGTCAACCCTTTTTCCATGCTTTCTCCTCCTTCGTTCGCTTTTTTATTGGATTCCCCGGTAGGGAGGACTCCCGTCGCAGCAGACCGAAACCCGATCCCCCGCGCACTTTACCCGCAGAAGACGGGCCAGCCCGATTTGTTCCTCACCACGGAATGATGAGCATGACAATAGCGAGAATCATACAGATCCCGACCGCCGCAAAGTCCTTTGGTGTCGCTCGGTAATGGGCATAGCGAGTACGAGCGGCACCAGGCGTATAGCAACGCGCTTCCATAGCGAGAATCAGGTCTTCTGCCCGGGAAAGAGCGACGTTAAAGAGCGGGATGATAATCGGAAACATATCTTTTGTCCGTTTCACGATCCTCCACCACTCGCCTGTGCCAAAATCGGCTCCTCTGGAGGCTTGCGCTTTCATCATCTTTTCCATTTCCATCGCAAAGGTAGGGACGAAGCGGATCGCGATGGTGATGATCAAAGCGAACGCATGCACGGGGAATTTCACCTTCTCCAGCGGCCCCAAAAGCCGCTCCATCCCATGGGTCAGCTCAGTCGTCGAGGTGCTCAGTGTAAGCACGCTGGACAGAAAAATGACTTCCACAAAGCGCATCGCGGAAACGACGACCAGCCGGATGACCTCGCTGGATATGGTGACAAAGCCGTATTGGAAGTAAATGGTCCCTCCACGGGCTATTTCACCGTAAAACAGCAGCTGCATGATCGCCAGAATAATGATGAATGGCACCGCTGGCTTGACCCCGGAGATCCCGTAGTGAAGCGGAATATGGGAAAGCCGAAACATGACCAGGCAAACCGCAAGCGCAAACAGGTTGCCGAGATACGTATTGCACACCGCGATCGCCAAGATCATGATGACAAACGCTGTCACTTTGTATCTGGGATCGAGACGATGGATGACTGAACCCGTGGGAAGGTACTGGCCGATCGTTATATTGCGCGTCAGTTCAAATTCTGCTGACATCCTGCTCCCCTCCTCTCATCGCCCGATCAGATGGGCGATCTGGTCTGCTGCCTCGTCCACCGAGTATGCTCCCGGGTCGACCTGATAGCCTTCTGCACGAAGCCGATACAAAATATCGACACTCTCGGGTGTCCCGATATGATGCGTGTGGAGAAGCTCCTGATTGCTGAAAATAGACCGCGGGGTGCCTTCGCAGACCGCTCGCCCATTTGCCATCACATAGACACGATCCGCCAGATGGGCCACTTCCTCCATATTGTGGGAAACAAAAATAACCGTAAGGCGCTCCTCTGTGTTCAGCCGTTTGATCCTCTCCAGCAGCTCATTTCGGGAACGCGGGTCCAAGCCTGCAGTCGGTTCATCCAGCACGAGTATTTTGGGCTGGAGAGACAGTACGCCGGCCAAAGCGACCTTTCTCTTCTGACCGCCGCTGAGGGCAAAGGTCGGGCGGTCTTTCATCTCTTCAAAAGAGAGGCCTACCAGCTCCATCGCCCACTCGACGCGCCGCCGGACCTCTTCGATCGGCAGCCCCATTTTAAACGGACCGTAGGCAACATCGTCGCCGACCAGCTTTTCGAAAATTTGGTCTTCCGGATTTTGAAAGACGAGTCCGACTTGCCTGCGCAGAGCTTTTACGTCCAGTTTTGGATCGGAGACGTTCATGCCGTTTATGATCACCGACCCTGACTGAGGACGCATCAAACCGTTGAAGTGCTGAATCAATGTCGATTTGCCGGACCCGGTATGCCCGATGATCGCGATGCATTCCCCTCGATCAATCTGAATGCTGACGTCATCCAGAGCCCGGTGTTCCATCGGCGTTCCCTGCATGTACACATGTGACAGATGTTCGGTAACCAGGATGGGCTGTTTCAAGATCCGCTCGCCTCCGCCGTTCTGATGTGCAACCGCTTTACTTCCTCGACGATCTCATGGTTGTGGATGAGCGAAGAGGAAAAAGCGGGATGCTGCCTATGGACCAGATGGGCGATTCTGCTGGCATCCGGGACGTCCAGATGAAGCTCCTGCAGCCGCTCCTGATGGGCGAATACCTCACGGGGAGTGCCTTCCATCACGATCTGCCCGCCCTCCATGACGAGCACTCGATCCGCTTCCGCTACCTCTGACATATGGTGAGTAACCGTTACGATCGTCATTCCTTGCCTGTGCAGCTTGCGGACAACCCCCAGAATTTCCTGTCTTCCGTAGCTGTCGAGCATGCTCGTCGCCTCATCCATGACGAGGCACTGCGGCTTCATCGCCAATATGCCGGCAATGGCCACCCGCTGCTTCTGGCCCCCTGACAAATGATGGGGAGGGCGGTGTCGAAACGCACTCATCCCAACCGCTTCCAGAGCAAAATCAACCCGTTCCTTCATCTCAGCCGGAGCGACGCCGATATTTTCCAGGCCGAACGCCACATCATCCTCCACAATCGTCGCGACGATCTGGTTGTCAGGGTGCTGAAAAACCATTCCGACCCGGCTGCGAATCTCGTGAATGCGTGCTTTTTCCCGCGTATTGATCCCGTGTACCCAGACATCTCCCTCACTCGGTGTCAAAATGCCGTTCAAATGCTTGGAAATCGTGGATTTGCCCGACCCGTTATGGCCGATGATCGCCAAATACTCCCCCGAATACACCTCAAAAGAGACGCCATGCAATACAGGGATGGCCTGTTCCTGATTCATTTGATAGGAAAACGAGACGTTCTCTACACGAATGATTGCTTCCTTCGACACGCCGTCCCCTCCTTTACCCGTTAGATTCCGCGTCCTCCATCGATGTTGACGATCTCGCCGGTAACGATTTTGGCCAGATCACTGCATAAATAGAGAGCCGCCTGTGCAATGTCGTCCGGTTGAATCAATGCGCCCAGAGGAACGCTGCTCAAAAAGATATCCTTGGTATCCTTCTCGATCTGTTCCGCATCGCCGTGCATAAATTTGCTCAGCATGGGAGTCTCGGCAGGCCCCGGGTTGATCCCGTTCACGCGAATCCGATAAGGCGCAAGCTCGATCGCCAATGCTTTCGTCAGCATGATCGCCGCCCCTTTGGAAGCACAGTACGCATTCAGTCCCGGACGAGCGCGTACCCCTGCAATCGAGCAAATATTCAGAATAGAACCGCTCCCCTGCTGCTTCATTCTAGGCACAGCGTACTTTGACGTGAGATAGATCGATTTTACGTTTACATCCATTGTCCGCTGCCACTGTTCCTCCGATACTTCCTCAACCGGCGTGAACGCCATCGGAACGCCAGCGCAGTTGACGACAATATCGAGAGAACCGAATTGTTCCACCGTTCGGTTAACGGCGGACTCAACTGAACCGGCATCGGCTGCGTTTGTCTGAAGAGCCAGAGCCAGAGGACCGCATTCACCGGCTGTAGCCCCGGCAGATTCTCCGTTCAAGTCGACGACCGCTACCTGTGCTCCCTCTTTTGCAAAAAGCCGGCATATCGCCTTTCCCATCCCCGATCCGCCGCCGGTGACAAATGCCGTTTTTCCTTTCAGCAACATCTGCTCCCCTCCTTTACGGCTTCAGATTCATGACGACCATCTTCAGATCGGTCATCTCTTCGATGGCGTAATGGGGCCCTTCCTTGCCAAGACCGCTGTTTTTGATTCCCCCGTAGGGCATTACATCGTTGCGGTACGTGGAAACATCATTGATAATGACGCCGCCGTACTCCAGCACCTTGGCCGCCCGCATCGCCAAATTGAGATCATTCGTGAAAATGCCCGCCTGCAAGCCGTATGAAGAATCGTTGGCTGCAGCAAACGCTTCCTCAATCGTCTGGTAGGGAATGATTGTGACCACGGGTGCGAACACCTCCAGACAGTTTACTTTCATCTCTGGCCTCGTTCTCGTCAGGACAGTCGGATAAACGAGCGAGCCTTCCCGAACTCCGCCGTGCAAAAGCTCGGCGCCCTGCTCGACAGCTTCCTTTACCCAGCTCTCGGCCCGAATCGCTTCCGCCTCGCTGATCATCGGGCCGACGTCTGTTTCGGCGTCCTCTGGATCGCCGACGCGCAGGGCCCGCACCTCTTCCAGGAATTTTTGCGTAAACGCTTCGCGGATCGCTTCTGCTACAAATATGCGCTGCACCGCGATACATGCCTGCCCCGCATTGTGAAAACTGCGCTGAGCGATCTGTCTTGCCGCCAGCTCAAGATCGGCATCTTCGTGGACGATGTTGGGCGAATTGTTTCCCAGCTCCAGAGAGACTGGGCGCAATCCGCTGCGCTGCTTGATATACGTGCCGACCTCAGCCGAGCCGGTAAAGGTGTACATGGCGATCCGGGGATCGTCGAGCATCCAGTCGCCTACCTGGCTGCCTGAGCCTGTTACGATATTGACGTGTCCCTTTGGCAGGCCCGCTTGCTCCAGAATTTCCACCAGCAAAAAGGCAGAGATCGGGGTTGAAGTGGCCGGCTTCAGGACAACGGTATTGCCCCCTGCTAGTGCGGGTGCTACCTTGTGTGTACTGAGCAGCAGCGGATAGTTGAAGGGAGTAATGGCGCCGATCACGCCTTTGGGTACGCGAATGGCGAAGCCCAGCCGATTTTCTGAACCCGGTGTGGCAGCCAGCGGGACCATCTCGCCGGAAAGCCGTTTGACTTCTTCAGACGACAGACGGAGCGTGTTGATGACCCGATCCAGCTCCCCACGGGCGTCCTTTCTCGTTTTTCCGACCTCCCAGACGAGGGAAAGCTCCAGCTCTTCCCTTCTCTTCTCGGCGATCTGACTTGCCGCGAGCAATATATCGCTGCGTTCGGAAGGTGTCAGCGTACTGGTACGGAACGTCTGCAGCGCGTGGGTGACGGCATCCTCCACGTGCTGCTTGCCCGCTTTCGCAATCGTGGCGATCACCTTGCCGGTGTACTTATGGGTGACGGGAATGCTCTCCTCTGTCTCGATCCACTCGCCGTTGATATACAAACGATAATGCTGCACTTGAGCTGTCGTCCCTTCCATCTGTCATCCTCCCCTTCTGTACAATTGTTCACGGATCGCGTCGCCAAGCTCTCTCGTGGTGGCCTTCCCCCCAATGTCCGGGGTTCGGACCTCTCCGGCGATCAGGACATCCTCGATGCTGTCCAGCACCAGTTTGCCCAGCTCCCGCTCTCCCAGGTGATCAAGCATCATGCTGATGCTCCACAGCGTCGCGATCGGATTGGCGATGCCTTTTCCGGCGATGTCAGGCGCAGACCCGTGAATCGGTTCAAACATGGACGGATACTGCTTTTCCGGATTGATATTGCCGGAAGGTGCCAGCCCCAATCCGCCGACTACCGCTGCCCCCAGGTCTGTCAGTATATCGCCGAACAGATTGCTGGCGACTACGACATCAAAGGATTCAGGCCTGCTGACAAAAAACGCAGACAGGGCATCAATATGTGTGAGCTGGGTTTCGATATCCGGATAGTCGCTGCTGATCTCTTTGACGATCTCATCCCAAAACGGCATGGAGTGATTGATTCCATTTGATTTGGTGGCCGCCGTGAGCCTCGTCTTTCCGGACGCTTTGGCAAGCTCAAACGAAAAGCGGACGATCCTCTCGATCCCGTAGCGGGTAAAGACGTTGTTTTGCACTGCCAGTTCATACGGCGTACCGACATGGAGACGTCCTCCCATGTTCGAATATTCGCCTTCCGTATTTTCCCTGACTACGACAAAATCCAGATCGTCGTGCTGCTTGTAGCGCAGCGGGCTTTCCAAACCGCGCAGCAGCTTGATCGGGCGAAGATTGACGTACTGTTGAAAGCTCCGGCGTATCGGCAGGATCAGCTCCCAGACAGAAATATGGTCGGGTACGCCCGGTGCCCCGATCGCTCCCAGCAGGATCACGTCAAACGGCCGCAATCTCTGCAAGCCATCCTCAGGCATCATCCGGCCGTGCTCCCGATAGTACTGGCAATTCCACGGAAAAGATTCCGTTTGAAACGAGATGCCGCCATGAATGTCAGCGATGGATTGCAGCAGCGACAATCCTACCTCCATTACTTCAGGTCCAATTCCGTCTCCTGGAATGACCGCAGCCGAGTAATGTTTCATGAAAGCGACTCCTTTGCAATGAAGTTTTGTTACACGAACTTCTTGCAAGGCTCATGCCAAATCAGTATGTTTCAAATATTCCGTCAATTATTGGCCGGATATCGGCCGTAATGTTTCATCGCTGTTTCATACCATCGATTTTTGTTGCAAGCTTGTTGCAAGTGCAACAGCCAAATTCCATAAACTGGTTTCCCTCATTCCCCATCCACTAAGGCAGCATCACCCCGTATTTTTTTAGCTTCCGCCAAAGCGTTGTCCGATCCATCCCCAGTATTTTCGCCGCCTCCGCCCGATTTCCTTTTGTCTCTTGCAAAACGCGGCGGATCAAATCTGCTTCGTCAATGGCTGGCTGAATATCCTGCACCTTCCTGCCGCGCTGCACTTTCTTCGCAAAAAAAGCAGCATCGGATAAATCCAGGCGGCCTCCCTTGCAGAGCAGCACCATTCTCTCCACTACATTGCGCAACTCCCGGACGTTTCCAGGCCAATCGTGTTTGGCAAACAGCTCAAACACCTGCTCGCTCACTTCTACGATGCATCTGTCATCTCTCTCTTCGATCTCGCGGATCATCGACCAGACAAGGGCGGGAATGTCATCGGGCCTCTGGCGCAGGGGCGGGAGCTCCAAGGTCAGGACATTGAGCCGGTAGTACAGGTCAGAGCGAAATTCCATCCTGCCGATCAGCTCCTCCAGGTCGCGGTTTGTCGCTGCAATGATCCGGACATCTACGGGAAAAATTCGCTCTCCCCCAATCCGGCGCACTTTTTTCTCCTGCAGTACGCGCAATAGCAGCGCCTGGATAGGCAGGGACATCTCGCCGATTTCGTCCAAAAAGAGCGTTCCTCCGTGAGCCAGCTCAAACAGTCCCGGCTTGCCGCCTTTGCGGGCCCCTGTAAAGGCCCCATCCTCATAGCCGAAGAGCTCGCTCTCCAGGAGGTTCCCCGGCAGCGCCGCACAGTTGACAGCGACGAACGGCCCCGTTGCCCGCTGGCTGCAGAGATGCATTCCTTGTGCAAACAGCTCCTTCCCGGTTCCGGTCTCACCGAGTATCAGAACGGTCGCATCGGTCATTCCGAAGGTCTCCGCCAGCTCCCTCGCTTCTCGGATCGCGCTGGACTGGCCGACGATGTCTTCGAGTCGGTATTTTGCTTCCAGACCGCTTTCCATGCTCTGCTTGCGGATGCGGAGCTCCATTTTCTGAATATCGGTGATTTCTTTAAACGTACTGACAGCCCCGACAATGTCACCGTCTATGGAAATGGGCAAACGGTTGATGATGATTTGGCGGTTCAACACGGTTGCGATATCGCCGATCTCCCGCTTTCCTGTAGCCAGAATGCGGAGCATGTCGGAATGGGGAATGTACCGCGTGATCTTTTCCCCGACGATATGCGGCGGCAGGCCGAGAATTTCCAGGGCGTTCTTGTTCACCCAGATGACCGTCGAGTTTTGGTCTACCGCGATAATTCCGTCATGAGAAGCGTCCAGAATCGCCTGTATGAGCGTGTGATCCTTCATTTTTCGATGCCTCCTTCCTGCGCCCGATCCAGCATCAGGTCTACTTCCGCAGGAGGCTTCCCGGCAGCTTTTTTGCGCTTCCGTTTCTTTTTGCGCAAAGTCAGGATCGCGGTCAGCATGAGAACGAGCGTGGCGAGCTGTACAGGCTGTGTCAGCGAAGCGTCCAGCCACCCGCTCATATCGAGCAATTGGAAAAGGACCGCCAGATAAAGTATAATCGATGCCCAATTTTGCTTTTTCACCGTTTTTCCCCTTCTATCCGCTAGAATCCCGCATGTTTATGGAAAAAGACTCCCGGGAAGCATGATCGCTTTCCAGGAGTCGATGCAGCGCGTTGGCTAAATCGGACGAAGCGCCAGGGTTTCGCGTCCGGCCAGGTCTTCCACCATATCATGCCACGCTTTCGGTTTTTGCGGCAGCACAGCGTAGTACCTCGTCAAAAAGGTCTTCACGAGAGACGCTTCCAGCTCCTGCTGGTCCTCATTTGTCGGCATGAAGCACAAGTCCAGGCCTGCAACGGCTTCGCCATCGTTTTGCCAGGACGGGTGAACATAAGGGAAATCAATCCGCTTGTAGCCTAGGTGGGAGAGCACCTCCCGGCGTACGAACGGGTCCATCGGCTTGATCCCGCCAAACGCATGCTCTTGTACCCGATACGGGTCGTAAATTTCGGCAAACATGCCGTACAGCTCTTTTCCGTTTTCCTTAGCCAGATTCATCAAATCCTTCTGGCGCTCGCGGGCGAGGAAACGGCCAATTCCCAAACCTTCACGGCCGATGATCGTGAAGTCGGTCATTGCTACGTTCAGGTCCGTATAGTAACGATATTCGGTGGCGCCAACCACTTCTCCGTTCACTACAGCGACAAACACACGGATGCCCGGGTCCTCAAGCGGCTCCTTCCACAGGTCAAAGTCCAGCACTTCCTCTGGCGGAAATACTTCCTGCATGAGCCGGTGCATGCTTGCAAATAGCGGGTCCGAAATGTTTTGAATGCGAACATACTGCATGTGTGCTTCCTCCCAATTTCTCTCCTATTTTATGAACGGGTCCGCTGGCCGAGAACGAAATGGATTTTTCCATTCCATCAACGCGGCATAGTTATGCGATTCCTCGTCTTCCAAATAATTGGCCACTACTTTTACAGGCGTACGGCCGCAGCGCATCAAAAAGCTGATCACGGGGTCCTTTAGCTCGCCCTTCACTACTTTTTCCAGGTACGCTTCCGCCGACATCCCAGACGCATGCCGCCCATATCCGGGCATGCGGCCACCCCCGAGCAGCCGCTCCAATCCTCTGTGTACGACCAATTCATACATCGCCTGCATCATGCTCATCCCAAGCCGCCAGTTGCGGTAAGCCGGGCGGATGCAAATATCCACGACATACAGCGTATTTCCGTCAGGATCGTGATTGCGGATGTACCCGGAGTCGGTTACTTCCTCCCAGGTGTGGTCCGGATGCTCCGGATCGTAGGAAACGAGCAGACTCGTCATCGAGCCTGCCAGTACGCCCTCCACCTCGATGCAGATCGCACCTTCCGGAAACAGTGTGACATGATTGGTTAGCTGCTCTTCGTTCCACCACAGCTCGGAGGGAAACGGCGGAGGAAAGCTCTCCTGCTGGATGCGGATCAGCTCCGCATAATCCTCTCGTGTGTAGTTGCGAATCACGGCTTTGGCCGGCTTGTCCTCGTGAAACACAAAAAGTTCTTTCCGATACACGGCTGCACCTCTATTTCCAATCGGGATACAAATCGATCCTGCGATCGCGCCAGGTCGTGACAGAGCCTTTTTCCCTTACGTCATACAACAGCTGCAGGTCCAAATCCGCCGTCACCAGCATATCGTTGTTGAGCTCGCCCTCGACAAGGACGCCCCGCGGCGGGAACGGAATGTCGTTTGGCGTGAGCACTGCCGCCTGGCCAAAATTCGCCCGCATGAAGTCGACTGTCGGGAGAGATCCTACGGTTCCCGTCACAACCACGTACACCTGGTTCTCGATGGTGCGGGCATGGCTGGTGTAACGGACGCGGTGAAATGCGTGGCGGTCGTCCGTGCAGGATGGACAGAAGATGACGTCGGCACCGCGGGCTTTCGCCATCCGCACCAGCTCGGGAAACTCGATGTCATAGCAGATGATCATCGCCACTTTGCCCTTGTCTGTCTCAAAAATGTGCAGGTCGTCGCCGGCGCCCATATTCCAGCCTTTGATCTCCCAAGGCGTGATGTGAACCTTTTTTTGCTGGCCGACGCGGCCATCGGGGTAAAACAGGAACGCCGTATTGTACAGACGTCCGTTTTCCCGGATAATGTGCGTGCCTCCGATGATGTGCATCTGATGACGCTGTGCCAGCGTGGTAAACAATTGTATGTACGCCTCCGTAAACGACGGGAGGTCATTGATCGTCAGCGCGTTTCCTTGCGCGTCTCCGATGGACATCAACTGGGTCGTAAACAGCTCGGGAAACAGCAAAAACTCGGTTTCGTACTCCTCGGCCGTCTTTACGTAATGCTCAACCTGTTTGGCAAACTCCTCAAAGCTATGAATGGTATGCAGATGATACTGCACGGCAGAAACGCGCATCTTCATGGGAAACCTCCTTGCAGCACGCAGCTAAGTACGTAGATATACGGTAAATGATAGCAAAAAAAGCGGGTAAAGTCTCTCTTATTTGCAGGAAAAATGCAAGTCGATGCCTTCGCTCACATCTTGGCTCACAACTCTCTTCCGGATCGGTTCTCTCGTACCAAATTTTCAGGTTCACACAAATAAACCAGACTTCTTTTCTGGCAGCAGAAACGGCCTTCTCTTTTGTCAGAAGGCCGTTTGAACCGGGTCGTTATTTCTTTGCCGCCATTCGAACAACGGTCCGGTACAGCAGCTCGGTGCCAAGCGCAATATCTTCATACGTCGAAAACTCCTGCGGATTGTGGCTGATTCCGTCTTTGCAGCGGACGAAAATCATGCCGTAATCACAGACGTACGAAAGCGCCAGGGCATCGTGGAAGGGGCCGCTCATCAGCTCGGGAGGATTGAGTCCCAGCGCGCTGCTCTCTTCCCGCATGATCGATTTGATCCAGTCGGCGCAGTACCGGGGTTCGCTGTTGGTATCCTCCGTAATCGTATAACCAAGTCCACCTTCTTGTGCGGCCTGCTCGATCGCGGCCCGCAATTCCCGCTCCCGCTGATTGCGTCTCAAAAGGTCGATATCCCTGAGATCGATGGAAAAGCGAACGCGCTCCGGGATGATATTGCGCGAGTCGGGAAATACCTCCAGATGGCCGACGGTGCCCACTGTTGGAGCATCCGGGTCGGATTTGGCAATTTCATGCAAGGCCGTGATGACTTTGGCCGCCCCTACCAATGCGTCCTTTCTCATCCGCATCGGTACCGAACCGGCGTGACCGGCAAAGCCCTCAAACTCGACCGTCCACCAGAGCGGACCGGAGATGCCGCTGACGATGCCTACCGGCTCCTCAAGCTGATCGAGGATCGGTCCTTGTTCAATATGAAGCTCCAAGAAAGCGCCGATGCTGCCTTCGGGATAGACAGACTCCTGCAGGCGCTCCGGGTCACAGCCGAATTCCTGCAGCGCCTGGCGCCGGGACACTCCGTTTTTGTCCGTACGCCCAAGCTCGCCTTCCTCCAGCTTTCCGAGTATGCCCCTCGACCCGAACAAGCCCTTTTGAAAACGACAGCCCTCCTCATCGCAGAAGGCGACGACCTCAATCGCCTGCTCTGGCCGCAGTCCCTGTTCCTTGAGCGTCTGAACAGCTTCCAGCCCGCCCAATACGCCGATCGTCCCGTCGAACCGCCCCCCGTACGGCTGCGAATCGATATGGGAGCCGATCATCAGCACGGGAGCAGCCGGGTTTTGTCCCTCAAGCCGACCGATCAGGTTGCCGAACTGGTCGATTCGGGCGGAAAGTCCTGCTTCCTCCATCCAGCTTTTGACCAATTCGACTCCCGCCCGGTCCTCCGGGGAAAGGGCCAGACGGCATACTCCTGTTTCCCCGATCTTGCCGATCCGCGCCAACGCCTCAATCCTTTGCTTCAAGCGCTCCTGATTGATTTGGAGCTGTCTGGTCTCCACGCTCATTTTCCGCGACCTCCTTTTCATTCTCGCAAAAGAACGGTTTGCCTTTTTTACGAAAGGAATGGACGACAGAGGTGCTTACTTCGCCATGGCTTCCTGACTGGCATACACGACCTCTCCGTCGATCATCGTAAGGCTCACTTGCAAATCCTTGATGGCTTCCTTCGGCACATCCAGCATTCTCCCGTTGACGACGACGAGATCGGCCAGCTTTCCCGCTTCGATGCTCCCTTTCAGCCCTTCTTCAAAGCTGGCGTACGCACCGTGAATGGTAAACATTTTGATGGCGTCCATGACGCTGACTGCTTGCTGCTCTCCTACCGTTGCCCCGTTTCTGCTCTTGCGATTGACAGCGGCATGGATGCCGACGAGAGGAGAATAGCCTGTTACCGGACAATCGGATGCACCCGCGGCGATGATGCCATTCCGGAAGAAATCACCGACCGGATACATGTATGCCGAGCGCTCTCCGAGATTTTTCAGGTAGCTCTCCCCGTACTCGTACAAAAAGGCCGGATTCGGTGTCGGAATGACACCCAGCTTTGCCATCCGCTGCACCAGATCAGGGGCGGATACGCCAGCATGCTCGATCCGATGGCGATGGTTCTGGCGAGGATGCTTTTCGAGCGCTTCTTCAAAGCAGGCGAGCAGCAGCTCAATGGCCCGGTCTCCCTGAGCGTGGGCTGTAATCTGGAATCCCTTTTCATGTGCTTCTATTAAAATCCTATTCAATTCGTCCTGGGAATAGTAGAGGATTCCACTGTCCCCCGGCCTGCTGGCAAACGGCTCGCGCATCGCCATTGTCGGCGCGATGCTGGCACCGTCGACGAACACTTTTGCCGGTCCGATTCGGAAGCGCTCGTCCCCAAGACCGGTGACAATCCCGGCATCGATGACTTTGCGGACAAAGGCGTCCGATTGATTTAGCGCGCAAATCATCGCATAGATGCGCACCTTGACATCGCCGGCCTGTACGGCCTTTTGCATGGCCCGCAAATTGTCCGGCCCGTACCCGCCTGCATCGTGCACGCTCGTGATTCCCGCGGCGACAAAGTCTTCGGAGGCGAGTCGAAGCCCTTCCCGGTACTCCTCCTCCGAAAAGGCAGCAGCCTCAAACATTTGCATATGCGCCGTCTCCACAAGCAGCCCTGTTAGTACTCCTTGTTCATCACGGTCCAATCTGCCCCCCTGCGGATCGGGCGTATGCTCGTCAAACCCTGCCCTGCGCAGTGCTTCCGTGTTGACGATGGAGTGATGGGCACAGGTCCGCATGACAAAGACCGGATGCTTTTCCGAAACGCTGTCCAGCTCCTGGCGAGTCGGGAACCGCTTTTCGCGCATACGGTTCTCGTCAAAACCGCAGGCCCGCACCCACTTTCCTTCCGGTGTGCGGGATGCTTGCTCCCGCAAGGCTTCCAGCAGGTCTTCGATCGAGTCGATTCCTCTTGCCTTGCAGTCGACGCCCAGCTTGTTGGTCCCGTAAATGGTGATGTGCAGATGGGAATCAATAAAACCGGGCAGCAAGCTTTTGCCTTCCAAATCGATTACCCGTGTCAGCGGGCCTATGTATTTGCTGACTTCTTCATTCGCGCCCACTGCCGAAATACGGTTGCCGCTGACAGCAACCGCCTCCACAATGCGTTCGTACCGATCTACCGTGATCACTTGTCCGTTGAGAAATACTGTATCTGCCATAAAAAAGTCTCCTCCTTTTTGCTTATACCGGCTGGTGTGTTTCGTCTCCGGCGATGGCATCTTTCTCTCTCGCCTGAACGATACGCTGCGTAATGACATGCACCGCGAACATGACAACCAGGTTGATAAAAAGAGCGATTACTCCGACGTTCAGGTCTTTGACAACAGAGGGCAGCGAGGGAAACAGCGTCCCGACACTGACCTGGGCGATAGTCACATAAGCGACGGTCAACACCCCGCTCGCGATTCCGGCGAAAGCGCCGTATTTGTTGACGAGCGGACGTGCAGGCACGCAGAACAGCAGAGCGGGAAATAGCTGTGTAACGAGGCTGTACCCCATCAGCAGCAGGGTGACGAGCGTATCTCCTCCGCTGAGCGTAAAGTACAAGCTGATCAGCGATAAAACCGGCACCAGGCTTTTGGCAAGCCAGGGAAGCTGCTTGTCGCCCACACTTGGCAGCAGAACCTTGATCACGTTTTTCGAAAGAAGGGTCGCCGCCGTCATCAAAAGCATCGAGCCCGGAACGAGCGCTGTCAGCAAACCGGCAGCGCCGATCAGTCCGACGATCCACGGGTCAAAGGTCTGGATCGACAGCCGGAGAAGCGACAAATCGCCGTCTGCTCCTTTCAGGCCTGGCACCTGCAGGATTGCGGTAAAGCCGACGAAAAAGACGAACAGCAGCATCAGCGTATAGAGCGGAAGCATGACGGTGTTTTTTCGGAATACACGGGCGCTTTTCGCCGAAAAAATGGAACCGAACGTATGCGGCCACATGTAAAAGCCCAGCACCGTCAACAGGACGGTCGAGATAAACCAGGAAATGCTCATTCCTTCTTTGGGAAAAGTCAGGAAACCGGGATTGGCAGCGTGAACGGCTTCGAACATCGGCCTGATGCCTCCATAGTAATGATACGGCAGGTACAGACCGAGAAAGACCACGACAAAGAAGATCATGATGTCCTTGATGGCCGCAGTCCAGGCCGAGCCGTGTATGCCCGAGATCATGACGTAGGCGGTCACGGCGAGCACGCCGATCCATACAGCCGCAGAGGGAGAGATCGAGCCGTATGATGCTTCCGAGACGATGATTCCCAGCCCTTTAAACTGGAGGACCAGATAAGGAATGATCGCGAGTACGCCGACAGTCGCAACGAGGATGCCGAGAACCGGGCTTTTGTATTTGCTTACAAAAAAATCGGACTGGGAAACAAGCTTGTGTTCCTTGGCGTACCGCCAGATGGGAGGAAGCAGCCAATAGGAGAGGACGTATGCGAGCGAGATGTAGGCAAGCACATAGTAAGCCGGAGCTCCCTTGGAATAGGCCCATCCGCTGCCCCCGAGGAAGGTGAAGGTCGTATAGATTTCGCCTGCCACCAGCAAAAAGATGAAGATCGTGCCAAAGCCGCGTCCGCCTACGGTCCACTGCTCCATGTTCATGTCTTTTCCCTTTTGGGCGCGAATGCCGAAATAAAGAGCGGCAAGCAGGGATGCGAAGATGATTAACAGCGCATGGTTCATCCTTCTTCCTCCTCTCTGTTGACCGGGTCCAGCTTGTTGACAAGGGCCATGATGCCCGAGGTCAAAACGACCCACATCACGATCCAGAAAAGAACGAAAGGCATCCCCAAAACATAAGGCTCGACGCGGTTCACAAACGGGATTCCGCCGAGCATCCCAACGAACGGTACGAACCCCAACCAATCCTTCGCTTTCACTCACCCTACCCCCAATCAAATGGATGTTGGTTGCTTGCCGATCGGCCGATCGAACATGTATGGTATTATTATCGAAAGATTCAATCTTTTCCTTTGTCCACGTTTCCAGAAAGCGGATGGTTTTTTTGTTCCATTTACTAAACATGTGGAGGGATCGCATGATAACCGTACGTGAACTCATCTCTGTCGTCGGCTGGGGACCCAATGCCGTGCTGGCAGGCGAATCCTTTTTGGACAAAGAGCTTATCGCCGTTACGTCGTTTGATTCCCCCGACGGATACAAGTGGCTTCACAAAGGCGAATTTGTCCTGACAACCGGCTATCCGTTTGTCACAGACAGGCAGACGCGCGAAGCAAGGCTGCTGCGGCTAATTGACGAGCTGGCCGAGATCGGCACCCCCGGCTTTGCCATCAAGCTGGGCCGATACATCGACGAGCTCCCCGCCCGCGTCATTGAGCGGGCCAACGAAAGGCAGATGCCGATCCTCTCCTTTCCGATGGACAAGGCCTGGTCGGACATCATTATCCCTGTCGCGCACTACATAAACGCCAAGCAGCGGGAGGAGCTGGATCGGACCCATGCCATCTACGAGGTGTTTCACCGCCATCTCACCAGAAACGGCAGTGTCGAAAATTTGGCCGAGCTGCTCCACGATATCCTGCAAACGCCTGTCAGTATTTACGCCAGAACCCCCAAATGGAATTGGCATGTGCCTGCCCCTATCGAACATTCGCCCGGACTGGAAGAATTGCTGACATCGACCCGAAACGCCCGGATGCACTCGCAACTGTCCCGTTATCGCGACCAGCATCTCATTCGCTGGCTTGTACATAACAATCGCCGGGAGGGAGCTGTTGTCCTGTGGAACGTCACACGCGAGCTGTTTCCCTGGGAAAACGTTGCGCTGGAACAGACAGCTGCCCTGCTTTCGCTGGAAATCGAGCGTCACTACACCGTCGTATCGACGTACCAGCGTTTTCGCAATGATTTTCTCCAGCTTCTTGTATCCGGAAAAGAGCAATCGACTGACCTGCTCATACGCAAGGCGGAGGAGCTCGACTGGGAGCTGGCGGACCGCTATGTAGCTGCTGTCATGCAGGCTACAGCCGGTTCCGCCAGCGACATGAAGGCCTGGAGTGAGCATGAAGCTGTGCTTGAGACAATTCGGAACCACTGGGAAACCCATCGGCCCCCGATCTTGTGCGGGCTGGATCGCGAGCATCGGATATTGCTGCTCTTTCCGGTGCAGGCTGATACGGTGGTTCAGCCTTCCGAAGAGCTGCTCGCCAGCCTGGAGATGTTGATACAGAAAAACAGGCAGCGCTCCATGTCCATCGGTATTGGCCGTTCCTATCCCGGCTTGGGTGGCATTGCCCAGAGCTACCATGAAGCGGTGATCAGCTGTCGGGCTGCGAGAGAAGGTGCCCCGCCCAATTCCGTCGCGGGTGCAAAATCTGCCCTGACGATCCGCCAATTTTCGTCACTCGGCATCGAGCGTATTTTGTTTGCCGAGTCCCCCGATCAAGAAGCCCGCCAGTTGGCTGATGAGTGCCTGTCCGCGCTGGCCGAATACGACCGGGAGCGCAAGGGCCAGCTGATCGACACCCTCCGTATGTTTTTGGCCTGCGATGGCAATCACGCCGAAGCTGCCAAGAAATTGTACGTCCATAAAAACACAGTCAAATACAGGCTGCAGATCATCCGGGATTTGACTGGACTTCACCCCGAGAAAGGTCATGATCAACTGTTATTTCGTATCGCTTTGACCGCTTACAAAGACAGCCCGGTGGTGTAAAGATGCCGTCCGTTTCGCGTTCTGGAATAACTGACAGGTTCACACGATGAAATGACAAGGCTCTGCAATGAAACCTTCCGGAAAATCAAAAAACCTCTGGCCTAACTTGAAGTGCACCCCTTAGAATGGACATTGGATTAAACCCCTGGTAAATCCGATGAAATTTAAGGGGTGCATTTTTTATGGTGAAAAAGGGGCAAACGTTTAGAAGTTATTCTCACGAATTAAAGGTGGAAGCCATACGACTGCATATCGAAGAAGGATGGACATACCGTCGAATCATGGAGCATCTGGGGATTCCGGACCGCCACCGGCTTAAAGTATGGATGAAAAAATATAAACAGTTAGGCGAATTTGGGTTGATGGATCAACGAGGTAGACGTGAAGAATATGTTGATCAAGATCGATATGTTAAAAAGCTAAAACGAGAGAACTCGATGCTAAAAAAGTGTTTGAAAATCTGGATGCGGGAGGTGCAGCCCATAAGTATGAGGCGATCAAGCAAGTAGCTGGTGAGTATACGACTAGTGAACTTTGCAAGCTGTTTGGAGTCTCAAGAAGTGGATACTATGCATACTTGAAACGGCAACAAGCGGACCGGGACAAGCCCGTGAAAGACCTCATCAAAGTAGTTTATAAGAAGTATGATGGTAAATATGGGTATCGACAAACCCAGCTGTTTCTCTTACGAGATCACGGGGTATGGGTCAACCATAAGAAGGTACTACGTCTGATGCAAGAAATGAAGCTCCGTTCTCGAATACGCCGCAAATATCGAGGTCACTATGCTTCAACCGAAGGTGGACGAGTCGCTGAGAATGTGATGCAGCGGAATTTCAAAGCGGATGCACCTAATCGAAAATGGGTAACCGATGTCACACAGTATCGTGTCGCGGATACGTGGCTCTACCTGTCTGCTATTAAGGATTTGTTTAATAATGAGATTGTGGCTTACCACATTGGAGTTCGCAACGACAATCAGTTGGTCCTACGGACCTTTGAGAAAGCCTTTAAAAAGACGAAAGACGTGACTGGACTGATCGTTCACAGCGATCAGGGATTCCAGTACACGTCCTACGCTTACCACGACATGTTGCCGAAGGTTGGCGCCCAAATCAGCATGTCTCGGAGAGGCAACTGTTATGATAATGCCTCGATGGAGAGCTTCTTCTCGCATCTCAAAACGGAAGGGCTCTACCCTTATGATATCCGAAGTGTGGATGAGGCACAAAGGCGAATTGAGGAATATATTCAATTCTACAACCAAAGTCGACCACAACGAAAATTAAAAAGGCTGACGCCTGTTGAATTCAGACGTCAGCTGTCGGTCTAACGGTCGGGTTTTTTCTTACTGTCCACTAAATGGGGTCTTGACCAACTCAGACCAGAGGTTTTTGCATTTGCTCAATCGTCTTACGCGTAGTGTTGCTCGCGAAGCCGCTGGATTTCTTCGCTTTCCAGGTATTCATCGTACGTAATCATCTTGTCGATGATGCCTTTTGGCGTAAATTCGATAATCCGGTTTGCAATCGTCTGTACGAATTGATGGTCATGGGAAACGAACAGAAGTGTTCCGTCGTATTCGATCAAGCCATTGTTCAAAGCCGTAATCGACTCCAGATCCAAGTGGTTGGTCGGCTCATCCATGATCAACACGTTGGCCTGGGCCAGCATCATTTTCGCCAGCATGCAGCGGACTTTTTCTCCACCGGACAGGACGTTCGCTTTCTTCAGCGACTCGTCGCCGGAGAAGAGCATCCGGCCCAAATAGCTGCGGATAAACGTTTCATCCTGCTCTTTGGAGTACTGGCGCAGCCAATCGACCAAGGACAGGTCCGTATTGAAATACTCCGAGTTGTCTTTCGGGAAGTACGCCTGGGAGGTCGTCACTCCCCACTCAAACGTACCGCTGTCTGCTTCGACCTCTCCCATCAGGATGCGGAACAAGGTCGTTTTGGCCAGCTCATTCGGTCCGACGAACGCGACTTTGTCCCCTTTGTTGATGGTCAAATTCAGATTTTCAAACAGCTTCTCGCCTTC
The DNA here is from genome assembly GCF_037964015.1 of Brevibacillus sp. FSL K6-6036. Classification (NCBI taxonomy): domain Bacteria; kingdom Bacillati; phylum Bacillota; class Bacilli; order Caryophanales; family Paenibacillaceae; genus Brevibacillus; species Brevibacillus sp. FSL K6-6036. The sequence goes on along the minus strand of NZ_CP150173.1, from coordinate 2,376,475 downwards.
GAGCGTTTTGCTGAGGCCTTCGATCATCAGGAGATTCTTGCCCGCCTCCCGCTCCGGCTTGAAATTGATGTACGGATAACGGCGGCTGGACGGCTTGATGTCTTCCAAAGAAATTTTCTCCAGCAGCTTTTTCCGCGAGGTCGCCTGCTTCGACTTGGACGCATTGGCGCTGAAGCGTGCAATAAACTCTTGCAGCTCCTTGATTTTCTCTTCTTTTTTCTTGTTCTGTTCGCGGGCCATTTTCAGCGCCAGCTGGCTGGATTCGTACCAGAAGTCGTAGTTGCCGACGTACAGCTGGATTTTGCCGAAGTCGATATCCGCGATGTGCGTACAAACCTTGTTCAGGAAGTGGCGGTCATGGGATACGACGATGACAGTGTTCTCGTAATCGGCCAGAAAGTTTTCCAGCCAGCGGATCGATTCGATGTCCAGGTGGTTCGTCGGCTCGTCCAGGAGCAGGACGTGCGGATTGCCAAACAGGGCTTGTGCGAGCAAAACCCGTACTTTCTCGTTGCCCTGCAGGTCCTTCATCTGCTTGTCGTGCAGTTCTGCAGGAATTCCGAGACCTGTCAGCAACTCAGCCGCATCCGCTTCGGCCATCCACCCGTTCAGCTCTTCAAACTCGCCTTCCAACTGGGATGCGCGCATGCCGTCCGCTTCAGAAAAATCCTCTTTCATGTACAGCGCGTTCTTTTCTTCCATGATTTCGTACAGACGGCGGTGACCCATAATCACTGTTTTGAGTACTTCAAATTCATCGAATTCAAAGTGGTTTTGCTTCAAAACGGCGATCCGCTCTCCCGGCGTGATCGAAACATGTCCGCTGGTAGGCTCGATTTCACCGGAGAGGATTTTTAAAAAGGTTGATTTGCCGGCACCGTTGGCACCGATCAAACCATAACAGTTGCCGGGCGTAAACTTGATGGTTACATCTTCAAACAATGCGCGTTTTCCGTAGCGCAATGTAACATTCTGAGTACTTATCATCACAATACCTGCCTTTTTTCACTCATTCAAACACTAATCATATCAGAAAAGAAGACTTTTCGCAAAATATCGCAAGTTGAGAAGGGACCGCCTCTCCCCGTTTGTTTTACAGCTTTTCAAGACAATCCGGAAAAGGAGGTTTCCGTTGATAGAGATGGCCTTTCTCGGGAAAGCTATGCATGGACCCACAACGGTTTTTCGAAAGGAGGACCTAAGTCATGTCAAAGAAAAACGGCGTAAAAAATGAAATGGGAAACAAGGAAAATCCTTCTCAGACACGAGCTTCGAATACGATCAGCAAAGAAGAGACTCGTTCCAAGCAGCGCGGAGAGTAGCAATCTCTGCTGCCTGGCCTAGCAACGCTCTGCAAGCAGAACAGGAAAAGCCGGTCTATCAAAAAAAGACCGGCTGACTTTTGTTCGGGTGTCATTTTTTCTAATCGTCGGTACCGTTCGTTTGTTGCCCATTTCTTCATGGCTTGTGTCATTGTCTGTCCCTTCATTTCATGTCTACGCATGGATCAGATGTCCGCCCACGTAAAAGGCAACATGCTTCAGGTGTACATACAGCAAATCGCCGGACTGGAGGGAAAGTTCTGCAAAGCGGCGCCGGCTCATTTCGGCTTCGAAGATTTCCCCCGTATCCATCCGTCTTAGCTCAAGGCGGACTACAGAGCCCAGATTGTAAACATAGATCAGCTCCGCCGCCACGGACTGCGGATATTGCGGAGACCGGCTTACATCTACATCGTGCGGCCTTACGTAGCCGACCGCCGGCACATTGTCATCCTCTGATGCCCAATCCACAGGAAATTCCGCCTCTCCCAGCTTCACCTTGCCGTCTGCAATCCGCCCGCGAAAGAAGTTGACGCGCCCGAGGAAGCTGTACACAAACGGATTTGAGGGATTATTGTAGACCTCCTGGGGCGAACCGGTCTGCTCGACTCTTCCCTCGTTCATCACCACGACCCGGTCCGCGAGCTCCAACGCCTCTTCCTGATCGTGCGTGACAAAGACAATCGTCAGTCCCAGCTTTTCGTGCAGCCGTCTCAGCCAGCGTCTGAGCTCCTGTCGCACTTTTGCATCGAGGGCACCGAACGGCTCATCCAGCAGCAAAAATTTTGGCTCCACGGCCAGCGCTCTCGCCAGCGCCACTCGTTGTCTCTGCCCCCCGGACAATTGCGAAGGGTACCGATGCGCAAGCCCTTCCAACTGCACCAGACGCAGCAATGAGTGAACCCGTTCTTTGATCTCCGCCTTGGTCGGCCTCTGCTTGCGCGGCCGGACAGTCAGTCCAAAGGCGATATTGTCAAAAATATCCATATGCCGAAACAGGGCGTAGTGCTGAAAGACAAATCCCACTCCCCGTTCCCGCACGTCACGATGTGTATGGTCCTCTCCGTTGAAAAACACCTGGCCTGAATCGGCTGGCTCCAGCCCCGCGATCAATCGCAGTAGCGTTGTTTTGCCGGAACCAGAAGGCCCCAAGAGAGCGACCAGCTGTCCTGTCGGAATCTCCAGCTGAACGTCGCGCAGTGCAGTAAAGCTTCCATATGACTTGCTGATGCCGCAAATTTCAATACTCATGCGCTGGCCTCCCTTATGATTTCCGGCATCGCCTCGTTTTCTCGCTGCTGTCCTTCCGTTTTCCACTCGATCAGGCTTTTCAAGACGAGCGTGACCAACGCCAGGACAGCGAGCAAGGTAGCGGCAGCAAACGCGGCGACAAACTGATATTCGTTGTACAAAATCTCCACGTGGAGCGGCAGTGTATTGGTCATGCCCCTGATGTGCCCCGAGACGACGGATACCGCTCCAAATTCCCCCATCGCCCGGGCATTGCACAAAATGACTCCGTATAACAGCCCCCACTTGATATTGGGCAGGGTGATCCGCCAAAAGGTCTGCCAACCGCTTGCTCCAAGCGAGATCGCCGCTTCCTCCTCATCCTTCCCTTGCGCTTCCATCACCGGTATCAACTCTCTCGCCACAAAGGGAAAGGTCACAAAGGTTGTCGCCAAAACAATTCCCGGAACAGCGAAAATAATCTTGATATCATGCGCTGCAAGCCAAGGGCCGAGAACTCCTTGCGTGCCGAACAGCAGAACAAATATCAGGCCGGAAATGACTGGAGACACGGCAAAAGGCAGATCGATCAGCGTCAAAAGCAGGTTTTTGCCTCGAAAGGAAAACTTCGCAATGGCCCAAGCCGCGGCCACGCCGAAAACAACATTGGCAGGGACACTGATCGCCGCAGTCAGCAGCGTAAGCTTGACGGCAGAAAGGGTATCCGGCTCTTTTACAGCCTGGAGAAACAAGCCGATTCCCTCGCTGAAAGCTTCGGAAAAGACGGCAATCAGCGGAACGACCAGAAACAATCCCATGAAGATCAAGGCTACTGCAATCAAGAGCCAGCGAACATACCCGGGTTCGCTCGTATCAGTCAATCCATATCCCTCCTATCGTGCAGCATCCAATTTGTTCGTCTTCCACTGAAAAAAGTTGATCACCAGCAGCATGAAAAAGGACGAGACGAGCATGACCGAAGCGATCGCCGTCGCTCCTGTATAGTCGAATTGCTCCAGCTTTGTCATGATCAAAAGCGGAACGATTTCGGTCTGGAACGGCATGTTGCCCGAGATGAAGACGACGGAGCCGTATTCGCCCAAGGCGCGGGCAAAGGCCAGGGCAAAGCCGGTCAGGATCGCCGGGAGCAAATGAGGAAGAATCACGCGCAGGAACGTTTGCAGCCGGGATGCTCCCAAGGTGGCAGCGGCTTCCTCTACCTGGCGGTCCCAATCCTGAAGAACAGGCTGTACCGTCCGGACGACAAAGGGGAGTCCGATAAAGGTCAAAGCGACAAATATCCCGACAGGCGTATACGCGATTTTCATCCCCCACGCCGCAAACAACTGACCGATCCAGCCGTTCTCCGAATATATCGAGGCAAGGGCGATACCGGCTACTGCTGTCGGCAGGGCAAACGGCAGATCGACGATACCGTCAATGAACCGTTTTCCCGGGAAGTGGTACCGTACCAGCACCCATGCGACCAGCACCCCAAATACTGCATTCATGCAAGCTGCAAAAAAGGCGGTCAAAAAGCTGACCTGAAAGGAAGCGAGGACGCGCTGGTCCGTCACCGTCAGCCAAAACTGCTCCCAGGTCATGCTGGCTGTCTGGAGAAAAAGGATCGAAAGAGGGATCAAGACAAGCAGGCTCAGGTAGACCAGCGTGTACCCAATGGTAAGCCCAAAGCCCGGTAAGATTCCTTTTGATTTCATACGTTTTCCCATGGTTGACTCTCCCGCAGGTTGACAGTTTGTTTTCTTTGCAAAGCAGCCCCCTTGCAGCAACGGAAGTGAAGGATCAATAGCTGTTCCGTCACTCTTTTTGGGCCTGATAAATCTGATCAAAAACGCCTCCGTCTGCGAAATGAACCTGCTGCGCTTTGGCCCAGCCTCCGAATACTTCCTGGATGGTAAACAGCTCAATTTCGGGGAACGGCGGCTGGTGGGCCGCTTTCACTTCGGCTAAGCGGGGCCTGTAGTAATGCTTGGCGGCAATTTCCTGTGCTTCTTTTGTATACAGAAACTGAAGGTATTCCGTCGCCAGCTCACGAGTTTGACGCTTGTCGACGTTCTTGTCGACTATGGCGACAGGAGGTTCGGCCAGTATGCTGAGCGAAGGATTGACGATGTCAAACTTGTCTTTCCCCAGTTCATTGATGGCCAGATAGGCTTCGTTTTCCCAGGCGATGAGGACATCTCCGATACCCCGCTCGACAAAAGTGGTGGTCGAGCCGCGTGCGCCGGAATCCAGGACGGGAACGTTTTTGAACAGGCGGTTCACGAAGTCCTTGGCCTTCCCTTCATCCCCATTGTTTTTCTTCAAGGCATAGCCCCATGCTGCCAGGTAGTTCCAACGGGCCCCGCCTGAGGTCTTGGGATTGGGTGTGATGACGGACACGTCCTGCTTGACCAGATCATCCCAATCCTTGATCTGCTTGGGATTCCCTTTTCGCACAAGAAACACGATCGTGGAGGTGTATGGAGAGCTGTTATCCGGCAGCCTGCTCTGCCACTCCTTGGGCATGTATCCCCGCTCAGCGATGGCATCGATATCATAGGCCAGCGCGAGAGTGACCACATCCGCTTCCAATCCGTCGATAACAGACCTCGACTGCTTGCCGGAGCCGCCATGCGACTGTTTGATGGTGACGGTTTGCCCTGTCTTTGTCTTCCAGTACTCGGCGAATCGCTGGTTGACCTCCTGATACAGCTCACGCGTCGGATCATAGGACACATTGAGCAGCTCGACCTGTGTCTGTTGTTTGCTGTCTGTTGCCGAATTCGAGGCTGTGCATCCAATCAGACCAAGACACAAAACAATGGCTACTGCATACACAGAAACGGGTCGCAAAAACCAATAACGTCCACTCATCTGACTTTCTCCTTTTCTAATTCTCAGTAAATGCATCGGAATATAATTCATTGTATTGTGGCTACTGCCTACTTTGTGTCAACTTGTTTTGGTCCAATCGCCCAATCTTTGTGCTCTCAGCCCGCCAATGTGTTCGCAGCCCGCCAATTTTACCGTATGTCTGACGCTTGGGCGCCGTTCATCGGACCTAGCCCGAAAATAAAAAAAAGCCGGCAAATGCCAGCTTTGTTCATGAACCACTTATGTTGTTAAACGCTTTTCCAGCGAAGGCCGCCAGCTGTCAGCCAGCTCTTTCACCGCCAAAATCCGCCGAATGGCCTCCAGATTGTCCTTTTTGTGGTACTTGATCTGATTGATAAAAGCGACCGTCACGTTATGACTGCTATTCTCCAGCAGACGAAACTCCATATCCTGGCCGATCATTCCCGTCTCGAGCACGCGCATATAAAAGCCGCTGTACCCTGTCTGTTGAATGAGCGAGACCATGTCGCTGCGCTGCAGCCGTACATCCAGTTTGAAACAGGGCTGCCTCGGCTGGCTTACCTGCACGACTGCCTCACCCAATTGAAAAATGTCGCCGATAGACACGGTGGACTCGTCCAACCCGCGAACTGTCACATTTTCACCAAATGCACCGGGAGCCAGCTCCTGACCAAGCTTCTCCTCCCAGAACGAATAATGATCGTAGCTGTACACCATCAATGCTTTGTCCTTGCCGCCGTGAAAGCGGCGATCGGCTTGTCCGTCCCCGTCGAGCTGTTCCCAATCCAGAAATCTGCGATCCGTGACGGGGTATTTCCAAATTGCCGTACTTACTTCTTTGCCATTATGCATGACCGTTTGCGGCTTGCCCACATTGATGGATACCAGTTGCATCTCTCTCGCTCGTCCTTCCAGTTTTTTCATTATTGTACCACAGATGACGGTTCAGGCCCTTTGTCTGAATCTACCGATAATTACTCACTCTCGCTTCCATCAGCCGCATCGTTTATGATGATAGAAAGAAGGAGTTGATTGGTTGTGATTACCGTTTTGATCAAACATCCCCACGAGGATGTCGCCCCGATACAAATCAAGGATACCGACGATGTCACCCGGCTCGTCGGCGGCGACTTCGAGGTGCTTGCGGATGATCGTCTGGACGGAGTATCTCTGCTCGTAAACGAGGACTTGCGCGGAGTGGCAGCGAACAATTTTCCGGTCACGACAGACGGTTTCCTCGACTGGGTGTATGGTCCCTGCGTATTTGTAAAAGCGGATGGCACCTCTCTGACGGACGAGGACATGGAGAAGATCCGGAAGTACCTTGCCTCGCACGTATAAAGAACAACACCCCGAGGGAGAAAAAGACCCTGGAGCAGGCAGTGATGTCCAATAGGCATCCTGCCGTCTTCAGGGTCTTTTCATCTATCTATTCTTTCCTCCTACTGTACGCCGCTGCTGCCGAAGCCGCCCGCTCCGCGTTCAGTTTCGTCCAGCTCCTCCACTACCTCGAAGTCAGCTATCGGCACAATCGCCAGCACTCCCTGCGCGATCCGGTCTCCCTTGCGGATGAGATAGGCGTGGCGGTCCACTTCCCGATCTACTTCAACCGGCTTGTCGCTGACGTCCATACACGTTTTGCCGCTCTCGCCAGACGGTGTGCGGATATTGTCGATCAGGACGCATACTTCCCCGCGGTAGCCGGCATCAACAGTACCTGGAGCGTTGCTGATCCGCAGCTTTGACTTTGCGCTGATTCCGGAACGCGGGCGAACCTGCAGCTCATATCCATCGGGCAGGGCAAAGGCCAGCCCGGTCGGAATTTTGGCTGTCTCCCCTGGCAGAATAATCACATCTTCGACTGCTACAAGATCAAATCCCGCGTCGAAGGCACGGGCGTATTTCGGAATGACGGCATCTGCATGCAGTTGTTTGATCTTCACAGGAGCCACAGGCCGTTTAAACGTGTTTGTCATTTCTCGTCTCTCCTTTGCTGACTGGTGCGGATTAGAGGTCGCCCAGGTTCAATCCGCTCGATTTAGTATAATTGGTCACCTTTTGCTCGAAGAAGTCGGTCTTGGTTTGATTCAGGTTGGCGAAGCTGTCTACCCATTTCATCGGGTGCTCCAGGTGATCAGGGTACAGAATCTCCAAATCGAGTCCTTTTAGACGCTGGTTGGCCAAATATTTGATATAGCGCTCCAAAATGTCGTTGTTGATTCCGAGAATTTCATTGTTGGTCACATACTGTCCCCAGCGGATTTCGTGAGAGGCAGCCGTATGGAACATGCCGCGCAGCTCTTCGATCAATTCAGGCGTAAAGATATCCGGGTTCTCTGCCCGCAGCTCGCGGAACATGTTCTGGAACAACACCACGTGTGTAAGCTCGTCCCGCTGGATGTATTTGATCATCGTCGCGGTTCCCGTCATTTTTCCTTGACGCGCCAGCGTGTAAAAGAAAGAGAAGCCGGAGTAAAAATAGAGCGATTCCAGCAAGTAGTTGGCGATTACGGTTTTGACGAAGTTCACGTCATTCGGATTGTCGACGAACTGCTGGTACAAATCGGCGATGAACTTGTTTCGCTCCATCAGGTGAACGTCATTGCGCCATTCGTCGTAAATATTGTCTCGCGTTTGCGGGGAACATACCGAATCCAGTACGTAGCTGTACGACTGCGCGTGAATCTCCTCCTGGAATGTCTGGATATTCAATAGGGAGCAGACCTCCGGCGCCGTCACATAGTCGGAGATGTTCGGCAAATTGACCGATTGGAGCGAGTCCAAAAAGTTCAGGAACGAGATCGTCTTGTCAAAAGCCCTTCGCTCGGCCGGAGAGAGCGAGTCGAATTGCTTGGCGTCGTTTGCGAGCGGCACCTCTTCCGGAATCCAGAAGTTGTTGAGCATCGTCCGATACAGCTTGGCAGCCCACGGATACTTGATCCGGTTCCACTCTCTTAGGTTGGTGGTGTTTCCGCCGATCATGCGCTGCGTGCCGCGCTGGCCTTCTTCATTGAATAAACGCTTTTTTTCCAGTTGCATGCGTGTTCACACTCCTATGAGCAAGTAACGTCCCCGGCCTGTCGGACCGGGGAGTCAGGTTTGCTCTTTTGATTTTGTTTGTTATGCCGAGCAGCTTACACAGTCCTCTACTTCAACAGATTGATTGCGGACGTAGTAAATCGTCTTCAATCCGTTTTCCCACGCCTGTATGTACAGGTCGAGAAATTCGGGCGCTGTGATTTGCGGCGTGATGTACAGGTTGAACGATTGGGCCTGGTCAATGTGGACCTGTCTCGCTCCGGCTGCACGGATCGACCACTGCTGATCGATGCGATGGGCCTCCTTGTAGTAAAAGAATGTGTTTTCATTCAGATTCGGCGCCGTTTGCGGGATGTTTCCGCTGCGCTTTTCCTCTACGAAAAACTTTGCGTAAACCGGATCGGTAGACGCTGTGGAGCCAGCGATCAGGCTGGTCGTGCCCGTCGGCGCCACGGCAAAGGTCCAGGCATTGCGCATGCCGTACCGGGCGACATCCTCTTTCAACGAAGCCCACCGTTCATCCGTGTAGCCTCTCCGTTCGAAGTACTCTCCGGTCTGCCATTCGCTGCCTTCAAATACGCGATACGTTCCCTTTTCGCGTGCCAGCTCCATCGATGTTTTAATCGCTTGATAAGCAATTTCCTCGTACAGCTTGTCGGCCGCCTCTATGTGCTCTTCGCTCTCCCACTTGATTCCGTTTTGTGCCAGGTACTGATGGTAGCCGCTCGTTCCGAGACCCACCGCACGGTATTTCTGGTTGGTGGCTTCCGCCTGCTTTACCGGATAGTAGTTCAAATCAATCACATTGTCCAGCATCCGCATCTGGATCGGGACGATTCGGGCAATGTCCTCTGTTGATTGCAAGCGTCCCAGATTCAGCGAGGAAAGGTTGCAGACGACGAAATCGCCCGGTCTGTAACGGTATACGACCTCTCCGTCCTCCAGCTCTTCGCTGACGAACACGGTCGGGCTCATGTTCTGCATGATCTCCGTGCAGAGGTTGGAGGAGTACACCATGCCTGCATGCTTGTTTGGATTTGCTCTGTTTACCGTATCGCGGAAAAAGATGAACGGCGTTCCCGTTTCAAAAGCGCTGGCCATGATGCGCTTCATGATCTCAATGGCCGGTATCTCCGTCTTGATCGTCAGCTTCTCTTCCTGGACGCACAGCTCGTAGCGGCGGGCGAACTCTTCACCGTAGGAGTCCTCCAGAGAGAAACCCATCACCTCGCGAACCTCATGCGGATCGAACAAATACCACATGCCCCGCTCTTTTACGCGCTCCATGAACAGGTCGGGAATGCACACGCCCGGGAAAATATCATGGGCTTTCATCCGGTCGTCTCCGTTGTTTGTTTTAAGCAAGAGGAAGTCGAGGATGTCTGCATGCCATACATCCAGGTAGATAGCGAATGCTCCTGCCCGTGTACCGAGCTGATCGACGCTGATCGCAATCTGGTTGTAGAGCCTTGTCCACGGCACAATGCCGCCGGAAGCTCCCTTGTGTCCGCGAATGGACGAGCCGCGGCTGCGCACTTTCCCCAGATAAATGCCGACACCGCCGCCGAATTTGGAGACCATGGAGGTCGCACCGGCCGTATTCATAATTCCTGAGAGAGAGTCATCTACCGTGTCGATGAAGCATGACGACAGCTGGTGATGTGGCGTTCCCGCGTTGGCGAGCGTCGGCGTGGCGACGGTGATCTCCAGCTTGGACAAGATGTCGTAGAAGTCCTTGGCGTGTTTCAGCTTGTCCTGCTCCTTCATCGCCAGGTGCATCGCAATGATCATGAACCGCTCCTGGGGCAGCTCCATGACCCCTTTGTCGTAGTCTTTGATCAAATAGCGGTCAGCCAGCAGGCGAAGTCCGGCGTAGTTGAACAGCTCGTCCCTCTCCGGCTTTAGATAAGCCTGCAGCTCTTGAATCTCTTCATCACTGTACGTTTCCAGCAAATACGAACCGTACAGTCCTTTTTCAGTCAATGTATGTACCAACTCAGTAAAGTCGCCGTAGCCAAAATGGCCGCGGTATCCGCGATTGATCGCTGCGTCCTTGTACAAATCGTAAGCGAGCAGTCTGGCTGCCACGAATTGCCATTCCGGAGTTTCCACGCTGGTCTTTTCCACAGCGGTCTGCATCACGATCCGCTGAATCTCTTTGGTGGTCATCCCATCGCGAAATTGAATGCAAGCATCCATCTCCAGCTCAAGCGGATCGCATGCCGGATAGTCCTTGCAAGCATAGCCGATCACTTTTTTCAGCTTGTCGATGCGCAGGTCTTCCTGCTCTCCGTTTCGTTTCACTATTTGAATGGTGGTAACAGCGTTCATGCCGCAACTCCTTACTCCCCCGTAATTTTCTCTCTGGTAGAATTGGGTATAATGACGGGATCAATATTTGGTAGATTTTGAGTCTCAAAACCTTTTATCAGTGTACAAGAGACCACTATATATAGCAAGGGATTAAATTTTTCGACAAATCAAATACTATATATTGATTACATCCATCTCTGCGTGTATGTACCACAAGACGAAGAAAAAAGATACAGGACAAGAGTCTCATTTCTGGTTGACTTGTCATCGCTATGCTTGAATGTCCCTTTCGTTTCAGGAGCAGACAATAAAACCGCCTCTACCAAAAATGTAGAAGCGGGTTCGATTTACTCACTGATATACTTACGCGATCCGTATTTCTGTGTCCACTTTTCCCTCCACTCCGGGAACGAAAGCCCGGTCACTTCCTCCAGCGTCTTCCCGTCGAGGCTGTAGGGACCGCCTGCCAATGGTTCTTTTGAGTCCGGCATAGAGGTGCCGCCGATTACTTCAGTGCCGCTGGTCATCAAGACGATGACTGTCTTGTCGTATTCGTCATTCGGAAGCTCCAGATCGAGCGGATGGTTGGATACGATGAACCTGTACAGGCTGATTTCTTTTCCCAGATAATCATCGGGGTTTACTGCCTGATAAGCCCATGCGTGGCTCCCGTCATTAGCCAGATAATCCTTTGTTAAGGTGTACGAGGAGACCAAGCCTTGGCTGGCTTCGATCTTGTATCCTTTGGCGTTGAGAAAGTCGACGGCAAACGTCGGAGCATCCGCTAGAGGAGCATTTGTCGCTTGCGCTTCGTCCTCCTTGTTTGCGATCGATGAAAAAGCGAGATTCGCCAGTGCCAGCAGGACGATGATTGCGAGCGCATAGAGGATCGGCTTTATCGTCCTCTGCCGCTTTGCCGTTACTTCCGGCTCATCCTGACCAAGTCTCCCTCTCTTATTTTCCGTGTTTTCCTTTTTGTCTGACTTCATGTGCGCTATCCCCCTACATGTACGAAAAAGTATCGCCGGCTTATATTTCTAAGCTTTCCAATGGCTTGCAATTGCCTTCATAGGCTTAGACGCAAGCCACCCTCCTTTTCGTTTCCACATGCTGCCAAGTTTTCCTCTCCACTTTCACAATCAGAGTCGATTGTCAAAAAAAAAATCACTTCCATCCAGCCTTTTTCTCAGCAAAATCTTTTTACCTGTGCTATAATCACGGTTGCACCATTAAAATCAAATAGACTGGAAAGGGTGAATTGTACATTGCAAGTACAAAAACCGTATCGCGTTTTGCTTTACTACAAGTATGTCCATCTCGACAATTACGAGGAGTATGCAGCTGAGCATCTCGCTTTTTGCAAAGAACTCGGCCTGAAGGGACGCATCATCGTTGCCCCTGAAGGATTGAACGGAACTGTTTCCGGAACCGTGGAACAAACCGACGCTTACATGGAATTTGTCCGAAAAGATCCGCGTTTTGCGGACATCTGGTTTAAAATAGATGAAGCCGACGGACACGCTTTCAAAAAGATGTTCGTTCGTGCGAAAAAAGAATTGGTAACCTGGCGTCTCAAGGATGATTTCCATCCGACTGAACTGACCGGAAAATACTTGAGCCCGAAAGAATTTTATGAAATGCTCCAGCGTGACGACGTCGTCGTACTGGACGGCCGCAATGAATACGAATACGAGCTTGGCCACTTCCGCGGAGCGATTCGTCCGAAAGTCGAATCTTCCCGCGAGTTTCCCGAGTGGATTCGCGAGAACATGAGCCAATTCAAGGACAAAAAGGTTCTCACCTACTGCACAGGCGGTATCCGCTGTGAAAAATTGACCGGTGTTCTGATGAAGGAAGGCTTTGAAGAGGTGTACCAGCTTCATGGCGGCATTGTCACTTACGGAAAAGACCCTGAGGTGAAGGGACGTCTGTGGGACGGCAAGTGCTACGTATTCGACGAGCGCATCTCCGTCAAGATCAACCAGACAGAAGAAGATGTCGTGATCAGTTCCTGCTACTACTGCGGGAAGCCGGAAGACCGCTATGTCAACTGTGCCAACCCGTTCTGCAACAAGCAGCACTTCTGCTGCACCGAGTGTGAAGTCAAATACAAGCGCTCCTGCTCCGACGAGTGCCGCGAGCATCCGCGCAACCGATACGTCGAAGAAGAAAAAGCCAACCTGCAAGCGGCTGGCGCAAAGGAATAAATATGTGAGGCTGATTGTCGAAAAGATGATCAGCCTTTTCGTTTTTTACAGACCTGCCCTCTTTCCTCTCTCTCAAAAAGGTTTTCTGACCTTCCGTCCCGAAGATTTACATAATACAAATGACCTTATGAAAGGGGGAGTTCCAATGAATGATCTGCTGGAAGCCGGTATTCGAACACTGCAAAAGGCGCTTGCCGGCGGCTTCACGACAAGCAGAGAACTCACTCTTGCCTATTTGGAGCGCATAGCAGCCCATGATAAACGAGGAGCGGGCCTGAATGCCATTTCTGAGCTTAATCCCGATGCCTTGCATATCGCCGACGCTTTGGACAGAGAGCGGCTGATCCGCGGACCACGCAGCCCGTTGCATGGCATTCCCGTCTTGATCAAAGACAATATTGCGACAGCCGATCAGATGCATACGTCAGCAGGCTCGCTTGCCCTCGCAGACTCCTACGCCGGACGCGATGCATTCGTCGTGCAGCAGTTGCGATCAGCCGGAGCGATTATTCTCGGCAAGACAAACATGACCGAGTGGGCCAATTTCATCTCGACTGCCATGCCCAACGGCTACAGCTCGCGCGGTGGACAGGTACGCAACCCATACGGCCCCGGTCGATTTGACACGGGAGGCTCCAGCTCCGGTTCGGGAGCCGCCATCGCAGCAGGCTTTGCTGCCGCTGCAGTCGGGACAGAAACGTCAGGCTCGATCCTCAATCCATCTGCCAACCACTCGCTTGTCGGAATCAAACCAACATTGGGTCTTGTCAGCCGAACAGGAATCATCCCGATCGCCACGAGCCAGGATACGGCTGGACCGATGGCCCTTTGCGTTGAAGATGCAGCGATTCTGCTTGGTGCATTGACAGGAGTAGACAGCGAGGATCCTGCTACGGGAGCAAGCGCGGGACGCTCATATACGGACTACACCCCGTTTTTGGACAAAAGCGGCTTGCGCGGCGCTCGCATCGGTGTCGTCCGTACTTTTGCCGACGACGTGATGACAGATGACCAAAGGCCATTATTTGAAGCGGTCCTTCGCATTCTTCAGGAGCAGGGAGCAATATTGGTCGAGAATATCCGCATTCCCTCCGAACAGGAAACATGGGACTCTAGTGTTCTCTACTACGAGTTTAAATCAGGCGTAAACGCTTATTTGTCCCGACTTCCCGCCTCTTTTTCCATACGAACGCTTGGCGACATAATCGAATGGAACAAGGAAAACGCTGATGCAGCCTTGCGCTACGGCCAAGACATCCTGGAAAAAGCGGATCAAACGGGCGGCAGCTTGACTGAAGCGGAATACTTGGACAGTCGCCTCCGGGATCTGAGGCAATCCCGCACGGAAGGATTGGACGCTGCTTTTGACCAGCACCAATTGGACTGCCTGCTCTTCCCCCATGATTTTGGCGCGGATATCGCTGCCAAGGCCGGATACCCCTCCATCTCCCTGCCTGCCGGCTATGAACCATCAGGGAATCCATTCGGCATCATGTTTACGGGCAGAGCGTACAGCGAGCCTCTTCTGATCCGCATCGGGTACTCGTTTGAACAGGCGAGCTTGCTGCGGGTTCCGCCTCAATTACAAGGGTAGCCAGCAACTGCCTAAAAAACAAACAGGGCTTGTCTGGACGGTCTTATGACCCTGTCCAAACCAGCCCCGTTTTGTTACTCACAAGAACAGTCCTATCTGTTCTACATCGTTTTTAGCGAGGATTCCGCCTTGTTCAGCTTGTCCTGGAACAATTCCCCCAGAATGCTGACATCCGCTTCCCAGCTGTTGTCACCGTATTGGATCGTCGCCTTCGAATCTCCCTTTTTCCCCGTAATCTGGATGCTCTTTGTCTTCATTACATAGCTGCCGTCCTCGTGGAACGTGATCGCCGCATCCTTCAGCTCCTTCTCCAGCAACGGAACGACGGTCTTCTCCAAGGCGCCCTGCGTCGTCTGAACGGCAGACCGCCCCATATCGATCACCTGTTCGGGGGAAAACTCAAAAACGAGTACGAGTATGACACCGATCGCGACCACGACTGAGACGATCCGAAACAAACTCTTCACAATCATTTGTAGGATCACAATAACCAGTACAGCGCCTACCGCGATCGGCCAGTAATCTGTTGCCAATTGGATCAGCTGCTCCATGTCGATCAACTCCTTCTTTCCCATTCTGTCCAAAAGGGAGCGCGGCTAAATCATCTTTTCGAAAGCTTGCTGGTCAAAAGCGAATCTAAGCTGCACGTTCTGTTATCAATTACGAATAAGAGGCCTGTTTGTTACAAAAATACGATTCCACGCCCCATTTTTTGCGAGAAACAGAAGCAAGCACCGGACAGTCGTTCTCCCTTTTGCCGATGCTCTCATACCCAAGGACGCTCCTCATAGCCAGGGACGCTATTCAATGGAAAAACGGCGCTGTGATCGCGCCGCTTTGTCAGTTGGTTGCCGCTCTTTTTCCCGACTGGGTCTTTGCTAGATGCATGGCGTACTGGATCGGTCTTTTGATTGCGTCCTTGTATTGGCCAAGCATGCCCATTTCGCGGAAGATTTCTCTTCCCGGCTTCGGATTTACCTCAATCAACCATGCGCGTCCCTTGACATCGATCCCGATGTCCAATCCCATCTCCATCATGCGCCCAAAGTGATTTTCCAGCGTCTCGACTGTCTGGTACGCTAGCTGCTCACAATCTCGTATAATTTCATTCGTCTTTTGCTCGCCAAATGTAGCTGCAAGGAACGACTTTACGGGAACCGCCCTGCCGCCGCCGTGGAGATTGGAGGTGGCGCTCTTCGCTCCGCCGACCCGCATCCCCGCGCCTGTAATGCTCCACAAGCCCTCTCCGTTTTTCTGGATCAGAAGCCTCATGTCGACAGCCCTGCCGGGTACCAGATTAAGATAAAGCCCTTGCTGTACGATATACTTGTCGCGGGTTGCCCAGCTTTTCACTCTGGCTTGGACAGACTCCAGCTGCTTGATCACCATGGACACCTTGGCCCGCTGCTTATCCCTTCCCAGCAGATGGTAGCCCTGCGAGGTCTTTTCGACACTGAGGATATTGCGTCCGCCCGTTCCATTTGCCGGCTTCACATAGAGCAACGGGTGGCGCGCCAACATTTTCTGCAAGTTAAGCCGATTGTACAGAACCGTTTCCGGCAGCCACCGGTGCATCCGGCTGTCTTTCACCAGTACCTCGTGAACCTTCCACTTGTTCGCGAGCCGATTGTTTGTATACAACAGGTCGCTTGTTCGGCGGAATGCCACATACCGTTTGAAAGCGTCTGTCGGCGTGTAGCGATACCGGTCGATCACGGCATCCGGTCGGGGAAAGATTCGCGCCTGCCAGCCGCGAGCCGCAGGGATGAATCCGCGAATTTGCTTTCCGTTTGCCGATACGTCCGGGGGCGAGAACAAAAACACGGTACACCCGAGCTCCTCCCCTGCCCGAATCATTTTGCGAAAATAGCTCGGTTCTGCAAAAGACTTGCCCTCCCGCCAGGTCAGTATGCCAATAATGGGTCGTTTCATCTCAACACCCTTTCTGCTTCCTTCCCTGGCAGTTTATTCAGCTACCCTTGCATTGGCGAATGACGAAGCCTGGACTCCAGCTGCTGCAGGTCGGGCGGCAGGGCTGCAGATACTTCGAGCGTCTCCATTCCGAACGGATGGGAAAACCTGAGAATTGCTGCATGCAGCGCTTGCCGTTTCACGAACATTTCCTTTCCGCCATAGAGCGTATCTCCGATCAACGGAAAGCCCACATAGCTGAGATGGACCCGTATCTGATGGGTTCGTCCCGTCTCCAGCTCGCATTCCAGCTTTGTCGCCGTTTCGAAGCGCTCTGTTACCCGATAGTGAGTGACTGCAGCATCCCCGGTGGGAGTCACTCTCCTGCGGTTGGAGTAAAAGCGATCCTTACCGATCGGCTCGGAGATCGTGCCGCTTTCCTTTGACAGCCTCCCGTGAACATAGGCAATGTAGTGCCGCTTGATTTTTCGCTCGCGCAGATGTTCGTCCAATAGAGCAGAGGCGAGTGCATGCTTGGCGTACATCACAACCCCTGACGTCTCCTGATCAAGCCGATGAACATGGCGGACACGCGCCGCGACGCCAGTCCGTTCAAAATGGCCGGCGACAAGATGATCCAACGTTTTTTTATGGAATTTCTCCGTCGGGTGCAGCAGCATCCCTGCCGGCTTGTTTACGATCAGCAGATGATCGTCTTCATACAGTACCTGCAGCTTTTCAGGCGAGGGGTCCAGACCAAAAGGTTCCGGCGCACAGGCCCTGACCTTGATTTCCTGCCCGGCCGCTACCTTGACGTGTTGGGCAGCCGGATTTCCTTCCAGCCAAACCTCTTTATGCTGAAAAAGCAGATGAACCTGCTTTTTCGGCCACTTCCAGTGTTCCCGGAGCAAGCTGCCGATTCCAAGTCCGTCGACTTCATCGGGGATCGTCCCGATCAGCCATTCTCCTTGTTTTTTCATTGCTATCATCAGAGGTTATCCCCCACAGCCGATCTCTTCGTCTCGGTTATTCCAGCGTCTCGCTCACCTGAATCGCCCGATCGAGGAAATGCTCGATCTCTTCGCGGCTCTTGCCGAGCTTGCTTACGAATCTGACGAGTTCTTTTCCTTTGGAGAACGCGATAAAGCTCGGGATGCCAAACACCTCCAGCTGCTGTGACAGCTCTGGCAATGTATCCCGATTGATTGCTACCATATCCAGCTTGTCCTTATACGCCTCTTCGACAGCAGGCATGAACGGATCGATTCGATGGCAATCCGGGCACCAATCCGTATAAAATTTCACGACAACCGGTTTTTCCTGAGCAATTTGTTCTTGAAATTCAGCTTCTGTCTTGATTTCTTTCATCGAACTTGCCCTCCTCTGGTTTTATCTGGCTATAGTGTAGCACAGCTAAACATGTTTGTCTTTTTTCTGGAAGCGTGAAGTGTCGTTTAAAAATGGTTTTTTTGTTCAACCAGGCATTTCACAAAGGCTTCCGCCGGTCGGGACAACGGTCGGTCCTTGCGGTATGCCACGACGAGCGTGCGAAACGGCCTTCTCGCCAACCGCACGTAAACAGGATGCTCGGTCGTTCCGGGAGCGAGCGAAATCATCCGTGGCGCAAAAGAAAGTCCCATGCCCGCTGCTACGAGCGACTGTACCGTCTGGATGTTGGTGCTTTCAAAGACGATTCGCGGGCGGAATCCCGCCTCTTCGCAAAGCCTGAGCGAAATCGTGCGAAAACCTTGACCTTCCTTCAGCAGGATAAACGGCTGTCCCGCAAGCTCTGCCAGATCCACTTCCTTTTGCCCTGCGATCGGATGCTGCGGCGGGACGGCGAGAAATATCTCTTCGTGAATCGCCGGTATCGTCTCCAGTGTAGGATCAGTGATCGGCATCGTCAGCAGACTGATATCTATCTTTCCCCGTACGAGCAAATGCTCGAGATGGCTGGAGGTTTCTTCAATCAATTGAAGCTCTACGCCGGGAAACTGGCGGGTAAAATCGGGAATGACTCTCGGCAAGACATACGCCCCCGTAATCGGCAGGCTGCCGACCAGCAGCTTCCCGCTCTCTCCTACAGCATAGGAGCGCATTTCCCTCTCCAGGCCCTCCGCCATGTCGACCAATGTTTGGGCAACCTGGACAAACCTCTGTCCGGCATCGGTCAGCTCTACGTGCTGAGGCAGGCGGTGAAACAGGGGAACTCCCAGTATTTTTTCCAATTTGGCGATTTGCTGGCTAAGCGAAGGCTGTGCCAAATGCAAACGGCTGGCAGCGCGTGAAAAGCTCCGTTCTTCCGCGACTGCGAGCACATAACGAATCTGTCGTAACTCCATGAGGACCTCCCAATAGGCAAAAACTATCCATCTCATAATAATTATATCTTTGAACTATTTCTATTGCCATGATACAACCTTGATAAGAGTTTTGAACGAAGGAGGATTACCCTTATGAAACCTCGCACTATGTTTGAGAAAATCTGGGACTCTCATGTAATCCATGAGGAAGCCGGCAAACCAAGTCTTCTGTATATCGACCTGCACCTCGTACACGAAGTGACTTCGCCCCAAGCTTTCGAGGGTCTCCGCCTCGCCGGACGAAAAGTCCGCCGCCCGGATCTGACATTCGCTACGATGGACCACAACGTCCCGACAGCGGACCGCTTCAATGTCAAAGATCCGATCTCTCGTCAGCAAATGGAGACGCTGACCGCAAACTGCAAAGAATTCGGAATTACGCTCGCCGACCTGAACAGCCCTGATCAAGGGATTGTGCACGTCATCGGTCCCGAGCTTGGCCTGACACACCCGGGAAAAACGATCGTGTGCGGCGACAGCCATACCTCCACGCACGGCGCGTTTGGCGCACTCGCTTTCGGGATTGGCACCAGCGAAGTAGAGCACGTGCTGGCCACGCAATGCCTGCAGCAGTCCAAACCGAAAACGCTTGAAGTCCGTGTAGTGGGCGATCTGCCGTATGGAGTAAGCGCAAAAGACTTAATTTTGGCCATCATCGCAAAATACGGAACAGATTTCGCGACCGGATACGTCATCGAATACACCGGCGATGCCATTCGCAAGCTGACGATGGAAGAGCGCATGACTGTATGCAATATGTCTATTGAGGCCGGTGCCCGCGCTGGTCTGATCGCTCCTGACGAAACCACTTTTGCCTATCTGAAGGGCAAGCGCCACGTACCGCAGGGAGAAGATTTCCTGGCTGCAGTCGAACAGTGGAAACAGCTCTGCACAGATCCGGGAGCGACTTACGATCACTGCGTGGAAATCGACGCGAGCCAAATCGCCCCGCAGGTCACTTGGGGAACCAGCCCGGGAATGGGTACAGACATCACCAGCACAGTGCCGCATCCTGATTCTTTTGAGACGGCAGCACAGCGCAAGGCTGCTCAGGACGCCCTCTCCTACATGGGGCTGACGCCTGGGACTCCGATGAGTGAGATCAAGATCAACCGCGTCTTTATCGGTTCCTGTACGAACGGCCGTATTGAAGACCTGCGCCGTGCAGCTGAAGTGGCAAAAGGCCGCAAAGTCTCTTCCCACGTACACGCGATGGTCGTCCCCGGCTCCCAGGCCGTCAAGCAGGCAGCCGAGCAAGAAGGACTCCACCTGATTTTTCAAGAAGCTGGCTTTGAATGGCGCGAATCCGGCTGCTCCATGTGTCTTGCGATGAACCCGGACATTTTGCAAGAAGGCGAGCGCTGCGCTTCCACCTCCAACCGCAACTTCGAGGGTCGTCAGGGACGCGGCGGCCGTACCCATCTGGTCAGTCCGGAAATGGCTGCCGCTGCGGCAATCGCCGGCCACTTCGTAGACGTACGCGAATGGAAGCGTGAAGGCGTGAACAAGGAGGTATTCCAATGAACCCATTTGTCATCCATACAGGACTGGTAGCACCGCTCGATCGTGTAAACGTGGATACAGACGCGATCATTCCGAAGCAATTTCTGAAGCGCATCGAACGCACTGGCTTTGGCCAATTCCTCTTCTACGAATGGCGCTTTACTGCTGACGGCCAGCCTATTGATTCTTTTGTGCTCAATCAACCGAAATACGCAAACTCTACCGTGCTTTTGGCCCGGAACAACTTCGGCTGCGGCTCTTCCCGGGAACATGCCCCCTGGGCTTTGCTCGACTACGGCTTCCGCGTTGTCATCGCGCCGTCGTTTGCTGATATTTTCTACAACAACTGCTTCAAGAACGGCATTTTGCCGATCAAACTGAGTGAAGAGCAAGTGCAAGAGCTGTTCTCCCGTGCGCAAAGCAAGGACAACTACGAACTGACAATCAACCTGCAGGAGCAAGTGGTCAAGGATAGCGACGGCCTGTCCTATCCGTTCGAGGTGGACTCCTACCGCCGTTACTGCTTGCTGAACGGTCTTGACGATATCGGCATCACGCTTCAGTACGAAGACAAGATTGCTGCATACGAAGCGAAAAAACGCGCATAATCGCGCAAAAAAACAGTGCGAAGGCAAAGGATACTCCTTGCCTTCGCTGTTTTTTTACCATCATCAATCATAGAAGAGTCTTGCGAGAAAGTAAAGTCCGCTCCCCTTCCCCGTCAGGCAGTCTCGATCCCGTCCTCCGTTTCCAGACCGAATGCGGAAATCGCCTGTTCACGCAGCTTATACTTCTGAATCTTGCCTGACGCCGTCATCGGGTATTCCGACACAAACTGGATATAGCGCGGCACCTTGAAACGGGCTATCTTCCCTTCGCAGTAGGCGAGCAGCTCTTCCTCCGTCAATTCTTCTCCCGGCTTCACCTTGATGCAGGCCAACACCTGCTCTCCGTACTTGGCGTCCGGGACCCCGACAACCTGCACATCCAGCACCTTTGGATGTGTGTACAGGAACTCCTCGATTTCCCGCGGGTAGATGTTTTCCCCTCCGCGGATAATCATATCCTTTAACCGGCCCGTGATCCGATAGTATCCGTCTTCATCCACGGTAGCCAAATCTCCCGTATGCAGCCAGCCCTCGTGGTCGATCGCTTTTGCGGTATGCTCGGGCATGTTGTAATACCCCTTCATCACCAAATAGCCCCTCGTGCAAAGCTCTCCCTGCACACCGGGCGGCACAGTTTCTCCGGTGACCGGGTCGATGATTTTGACCTCTACTTCATCATGGGCCCGCCCGACTGTTGTAACGCGACGCTCGATGGAATCATCCGGCCTCGTCTGTGTAATGACCGGCGAAGATTCCGTCTGTCCATAGGCAATCGTAATTTCGCGGATTCCCATTTTCTCTACCACATTTTTCATCACCTCGATGGGACATGGCGAGCCAGCCATGATGCCGGTGCGAAGCGAGCTCAAGTCGCGCCCGGGAAAAGAAGGATGATTCAGTTCGGCGATAAACATCGTCGGAACCCCGTACAACGCCGTACACCGCTCCTGCTCTACGACATCCAGCACGATTTCCGGATCAAACGCGATGACAGGAACCATCGTCGCTCCAGTCGCTACGCTCGCAAGCGTTCCCATCACGCAGCCGAAGCAGTGGAAAAAAGGCACGGGAATGCAGATACGGTCTGTTTCATCCAGCCGCTGGCATTCCGCCACCTTGATCGCATTATTGACAATATTGACGTGAGACAGCATGACGCCCTTCGGAAAACCTGTCGTTCCCGAGGTGTACTGCATATTGATCACGTCATCGGGATGAAGCGACTGCTGGCGGGCTATCCTTTCCTCGTCGGAGGCTTCGGCTCCGAGACTCAGAATATCGCTCCACAGGAACATGCCCGGCTGGCGCTCCTCGCCCAAATAAATGACGTTTCGCAGATGGGGCAGGCGTTCCGACCGCAGCTCCCCTGGCTTGCAGTGATCCAGCTCCGGACATATTTCCTTGATCATTTCCAGATAGCTGGCATCTCGGTACGAATCGATCAAAAGCAAGGTGGTGGCCTCTGATTGATGCAGGAGATACTCCAGCTCGTGCACCCGATAGCTGGTGTTTACCGTCACCAGGACGCCGCCTATTTTCGCCGTCGCAAATTGAGAGATTACCCACTCCGGGACATTCGTCGCCCAGATCGCAATATTCTCCCCTCTGTTGATCCCGAGTGAAAGAAAGCCTCTGGCAGCCTGATTGCAAATCTCCTGAAACTGGGCGTAGGAGTAACGGAGCCCCTTCTCTGGGTAGACGACGGCATCCTTTTGCGGGAACCGTCCTGCCGTCTCATCCAACAGGTCGCCAATCGTGATGGAACGCAGCATTCATAGCCCTCCATTCATTTTTTCTGACTATTCCGCATTATTTTTCATTTGATTCGCTCTCCTCCCAGCTTATTCCTTCTCGGGCGCAAAAAGAAAAGCGTCCCCTGGCGGAACGCTCCCTTATTTGACCTCGAATGTTTTGACTGCTTCGATCTTGTAGGGCAAGTGATTGCTGTAATTCAGCTCTACCCGGAGCTCGTGCGTGCCTTTGGGGAGTTTTTTCAGCAGAAATTCCGGCTGATAAATCATTCCCTTGGCTTCTCCGTTCAGATAGAGATGAGCGTGGCCTTGGCCAAAAACCGCCTGCGGTTCCAGCTCCCCTTTATCATCCACGAATTGGAAGTTCTGCGTCAGGAGCGAAACTTCCGCTGTGTTCCCCTCTACCTGGATATCCAGATTGAGCGATGGTTTTTCTGTACCTGCAGGCTGGGTTATGGGCATAGCAGAAGCAGGGATACCGGGATCTTGCATCCTGTAGGAATCAGAGACATTAAGCGGGTCCTTCACCAACAGTACAATGCCGGCAACCAGTACGATCAGAAATACAATGCCGCCCAAAATAAGGTTTCGCAAACTGACGATAAAGACCTTCATATTCTACTCTCCCTTTCGCAAATGCTTGTCACCACCAATTAGTACATGCATACGCAGAAAGAAAGAGAGATAGAAGCGAAACTTTTAGCGGTAATTGATAAATTGCACCTCGATAGGCAGATCCGCCTTGCGAATCGCAGCGATCACCAGTTGAAGCTCGTCCTTGCTTTTTCCGACGACGCGGACCTGGTCATCCTGAATCTGGGACTTTACCTTTACGCCCGTTTCTTTGATAATGCTGGCGATCTTCTTGGCATTGTCCTTGTCGATGCCCTGCACAAGCTTGACACGCTGTCGAACCGTCCCCCCTGCCGCCGGTTCCATTTTTCCGTACTCGAGATTTTTCACCGGAACATTGCGCTTCACCAGCTTGCCGATGAGAATATCTTTGACCTGGCCGAGCTTGAACTCGTCATCAGAGATGAGAACGATCTCTTCTTTCTCCAAACTGATGCTGCTTTTGCTCCCTTTGAAATCAAAGCGCGTCTCAATCTCTTTCAAAGCGGTATGGATCGCATTCGTCACTTCTGCCAGATCTACTTTGGAAACAATATCGAAAGAGCTCTCTTTACTCATTCGGATTCCCCTTTTTCACAAAATTCCTACTACCAAATGACTATCAAATCGCTTTTACCAAACCTCCGTCTACGAGAAACGCTTGACCCGTCACATAGCTGTTGGCGGGAGAAGCGAGGAACGTTGCCATCCGCGCGAATTCTTCGGGATCGCCGTAGCGTCCCAGCGGGATCATCGCTTCCATGCTCTTTTTTACGTCTTCCGGATCAATCTCAAGTGACTGCGCCCGCAGCTTATCCAGGGAAGCGACACGGTCGGTGGCAATGCGGCCAGGGCCGATCGTATTGATGAGAATACCGTCCGGCCCAAGCTCGGATGCCAAGCTTTTGGCCAAGCCGAGGACTCCCGTGCGAAAGGTGTTGGACAGGATCAAATTCTCCAACGGCTGTTTAAACGACGAGGAGGCGAAATTGACGATCCTGCCGAATTTCTGCTGGCGCATATGCGGCAAAACGGCTCTGATTGCGCGAACAAAGCTGAGCAGGTTCAATTCAAAAGCGGCCTGCCAATGCTCATCAGTCATTTGATCAAACGTGCCTGCTGCAGGGCCGCCTGCGTTGTTGATCAGTATGTCCACCGTTCCAAAGCGGGCGACTGTCTCCTTGACCAGGTGCTCGATGTCCTCCGATTTGGTCACGTCGGCGACGACCGCCAGCGCTTCTTTTCCGGTGGCCTCCCGAATTTCTTCGTATGTAGCGGATAATGCTGCTTCATCCCGCCCGCAAATCGCAACATGGGCGCCTTCAGCGGCAAGACAAAGCGCTGTCGCTTTTCCCAAACCTTTCGTCGAAGCCAAAACAATCGCTGTCTTTCCTTGCAAATGAAGATCCATGAAACCTTTCCCCTCCCAGCTACAATTTGGCATGCTGCCATTTTCTTTCTTCATTCTACAGAAATATCTGACAAACGCCTAGTACAGGAAACGCAGGAACTGTACTTCCGAAAAGAAGAAAAGAAGCGGAACTGTCGCTCCGCTTCTTCACTGTTATTCGTTTCTTTTTTACATCCATTTCTTTTTCACATCCAAGCAGCTAAATGTCCGTCGGCTGTATTTCTGCCTTGGACAGTCGTTTGGCCAAGCGTTTGGCCTCACGAGTCTGCTTGCGAGCCAGGCGCCGCGCTTTCGCGTTCTCGAACAGCGAGTAGAGCACCGGCACCAATACGAGTGTCACGATCGTATGGAAGACCAAACCGGATATGACCGCTGTGGCAAGCGGCGCTTCCAGATCGGAGCCCTCCGCTACTGCCAGCCCCATCGGCAGCATGCCCAGGATGGCAGTCAGCTTGGTCATGATAACGGGACGCACCCTGTCTTTTGTCCCTTGGACGATCGCTTCTCCCAATTCCATTCCCCGCTCGCGAAGCAGATTGATCCGGTCAATGAGCAGGATGGCGTTGGACACTACGATACCGACCAGCATGATCATCCCGATCATGGCCATCTCCCCAAAGACGCGCTGGGTCAGCACGAACCCGAGAATCACACCGACTAAGGCCATCGGAATGGTCAGCATAATAATGAACGGTTGAGACATGCGGCCGAACTGGGCCACCATGATCACGTAAATCAGCGCGATCACACCGAGGAAGACAAAGAGACCTTGGGTCATGGTAGAGCTTTGCTCCTTCAGTTTGCCGGCAATCTCCACTTGATACCCTGCCGGGACGGCAAGCTGCGGAAGCTTTTCGTTGATCTGCCGGCCGACCGTACCCAGGTCGCTGCCCAGCAGCTCCGCGGAGACAGTGACGATCCGCTCGCCTTTTTCATGCGTGATCGTAACCGGCGATTTGCTGTAACGCCATTCTACCAGATCGCCCAAAGGCACCTCTGCGCCTGTTTTGGACGTGATCATGATCTGATTGAGCTGCTCCGGATGCTTTAGCCAGCCCTCCGGCATTTTGGCTACCACATCTACTTCAATGCCATCTGTCGTAATGGTCGTCACCGGCTGATCCCCGATCAACATGCTGATCTGCTGCAGAAGCGAGCGATGATCGACCTGCATCCGGGCCAACGCCTCCTGCTTCGGGAGCAGAGTGACTTTTTCTTTGCCTTCTTTAAAGTCATTGCGGATATTGGAGACGCCTGGTATCGTCGCAAGCATGCCTTCCACTTCGCCTGCGATTTGACGCATTTTCTCCATGTCCTCTCCGGTAATATCGAGCTGTACCGGTGCAGCTCCTCCCTGGCTGCCAAAAGAGGTGGTAATGCTCTCGATTCCCTGAATCGCTTGAAGCCGCTCATTTATCTCCAGCGTCAGCTCGTCTTTCCCTTGCTGTCTCTCTTTTTTTCCTTTCAGCATCAAAAACAGCTCTGCGTTTTCTTTGCTTGCGAAAAAGAAGACATCCTTGACGTCCGGCAGCTCGCGAAGCGTTGTTTCCGCGTCCAGAGCGGCTCTCTGGGTGTTCTCCAGCGTCGAGCCTGTCGGCATGGTGATCGAAGCGAACACCATATTTTCATTTGGATTGATGCCCTGCCCCATCTTCATGAACGGCATCAAGAAAAAGGAACCGACAAACAGGCTCACGGCAAGCATGATCGTCTTGATCCGGTGACGCAGCGCTTTTCTCAACAGATTCGTAAACGCCCGGACAATGAAGTGCTCCTTGCCTTCTCCTTCCAAAGATACCTTCTTGTCGTTCTTGAGGAAACGGTCAGAGAAGACAGGAACAAAGAAGAACGCGGCCAATGTCGAAGCTGTGATTGCAGCCGTAACCGTAAAAGCGATGGCACCTAAAATCGGCTTGAGCCAGCTTTCAAAATCCGCCAGCACGAGCGGCAAAAATACGACAATGATCGTCAGCTGGGAGGTAAACACGGGAGTCATGACCTCGCGAGTCCCTTTTACAATCGCCTGGGTGATGGGCTCCCCTTTTTCCCGAAACTGATAAATGGATTCCAGAACCACGATCGCGGCATCGACGATCAGACCTACGGACAAGCTGAGCGAGAGCAAGCTGATCATATCGATATTGTAGCCGCCTGCCTTCATCGCGATAAAGGTCATCATGGCCGACAAGGGCAGGGTCGTGGCGATCACCAATGTCACCCGCCAATTGCGCAGAAAAACGAGCAAGACCAAAATGGCCAGAGCACCGCCGATGATCACATCACGGCTCAAATTGGTGACAGCGTGATCGATATAGGAGACAGCTTCGATCATCACCTTTAGCTGATACTGCCCGTTTGCTTCGGCGTTGATTTGTTTGACAACCTCTTCCACTTTTGCCTGCGTGGAGATCAAGTCGCTGCCTTCCGCACGTTTGACGCTGAGGTTTACAAACACCTGTCCATCCGTCAAGGCGACGAAGTCCTTTACTTTTCCGCGCATGTCATCGATTATCGCCAATTGGTCCAACGTAACGGTTCCTTTTGGTGTATCGATCGCAAGTTGACTCAATTCCTGAGCTGTCGTGTACGAGTTGTCAATCATTACGACTGTATCGAACCCGGTATTTTCGAGGGTCCCCACCGCTTGCTTCCAGTTGGTTGCCTGGAGCTGGTCAATTACCCCCGACGGAGTGGCGTGATAAGCAGCCAAGCGCTCTGGTCGCAACGTGACCGTAATCTTGTTTTCAAAGCTTCGATCCGATACTTCGACTTCCTTTACCCCGGGAACATCCTCGATCCGATCCTTGATTGATGTTTTTGCCAAACTGAGCATCGCCTTCGGTTCTGCTCCGACCATGGCGTATTCAATCAACATCTCGTCACCCAGGTTGTCTTGCATGACATTTACGGTATCTACGTTTTTAGGAAAATTATTGCGAAGCCTGTTAACGGCGTTTTGAACGTCCTGCTTGACGCGTTCTCCTTCCCCTTCCTCGGCGGTAACCCGGATTGTGACCGAGCCTGTGCCTGTTGTCGAGGAGTATTCTTTCACGCCTGCCATTGACTTGATCTCCTGCTCGACCTTCTTGGTGATCTTTTCCTCCATTTCTTCAGGAGGCAGCGACCCGCCGGATATCCGGACGGAGATCTGCGGCAAATTGGTTTTCGGTACGAGCTCGATATTAAAGCTAAACAAGGCGCCGAGACCGGCAATAGTGATGAGAAAGGTGAACAGATAGACAATCAGCCGTCGTTTCAGCAAAAAGAGAATAATCTTTTCCATGCCTATTCCCCTTTCGCCTCCACTTTTTGCCCTTCTACATAGAACGTGATGCCGGAGCGCAGAAGCTGGTCGCCATCATTGACTCCCGACAGCACCTCGATCCGATCTCCCACCATCTGGCCCGTTTTGACCGGCCGCTTAACGGTCAATCCATTTTCAACAGCCATGACGTAATACTCGGATTGGGAGACCCCGACGCTTTCAAGCGGTACGAGAAAGCCGTTCAGCTTGCGGGGAATTTCAACCGTTGCCACCATTCCGCCCTTCCATTGGCCTTGCGGGTTGGGCACAGTTACCTCGACACGGTATTTTCCCGTCTGTTTGTCAACGACAGGTGATACAAAGCTGATCGTTCCTTCACTTTTTTTGCCGTCCTCTCCCACGACCTGGACTTTCGCGTTTTCCTGGTACTGGCCGATGACGTCGTTCGCGACATCCAGCGTGACTTTCACATCGGACAGGTCGACGATCTGAATCACTTGCTCGCCCGGAGATGCCAGCTCCCCGACTTGCTTGGAAACATCCACAACCATGCCTGCGAACGGAGCGACAATTTTTGTATCATTAAGCGTCTTTTTCGCCCGTTCTACTTGCCCCGCAGCCTGCTTGATGGAGGCATTGGCGACAATCACATCCTCCGGCTCTGCGCCACGCAGGAGCTCTTCCAGAGCGAGCTTGTCGTTCTGCAATTGTATTTGCGCCTGGTCTTTGGCCCGTCGACGATCGTCAAGCTCACTTTGGGAAATGGCTCCTCCGGCGAACAGCTTTTCTCCCAGCAGGACATCCTGGCTGGCTTTGTCAAAATCCTGCTGGGAGCTTTGGACCTGCAGCCGCTGTTTTTGAATGGATTCTTCCGATGCGCCTTTCAGTGTTTTTACCTTGCGGGCATTTGCTTCTTCCACCTGGCCGGCAGCCGCTTCCACTTCTTTCTGGTAATAGCGGGTATCGAGGCTGGCCAGCAACTGGCCTTGCGAAACTTTGCTCCCCTTGCCAACTGGCAGTGAAGAAACGGTTCCTGAAGTGCCGAACTGCAGAATCGCCTCTCTTTTGGCTTCCACCAACCCCGTCGTCGTCAACAGTACGGGATCTGTCGACTTCCTGACTGTAAATACTTCGACTACTTTTGCTTTTGTTTCTTGCTGTGCTGCCGGTTCGGAAGCTCCCGGCCCGCACCCGGCGGTCGTTAGTACAACGATGGCCAGTAGAATGGATGCGCGTCTCTTCACGAAAATTCCTCCAAATCGTAACAATCATTCCCAAGGGTATTGTGCCAGTTTTTCCATCCTTTTCAAAACAGCCAGCGGATGGAACTTCGTCTCCGCCTTGAGACGGAGGGGCTCTGGTATCCTTTCCCCTTCAGTCATTACGAAATAGATACTTGAAAAATTACCTCTTCTCTCCAAAAATGTGTCTGATTTGTGTCGTTTCGCGTTAAGAAATAAAAAAACCAGGGACAATTCCCTGGTTTTACACTCGTTTATCGACTTGCTGCCTAATAGCGGTTATGCTTGGCCGATGAGCTGTTCCATCTCTTCCAGTCTCTTTGCGAACACAGCCAACGCTTCGCGGATCGGTTCCGGAGACGTCATGTCCACGCCAGCTTTCTTCAACAATTCCAGCGGATAGTCGGAGCTTCCGCTTTTGAGGAATTGCAGATAGCGGTCTACAGCGGGCTTGCCCTCCTCAAGAATTTGCTTGGCGAGGGAGGTCGCTGCCGAGAAGCCGGTAGCGTACTTATAGACGTAAAAGTTGCGATAGAAGTGAGGAATTCTCGCCCATTCCAGATCGATTTCCTTGTCAACGATCATATCTGAACCGTGGTAGGCGACATTCAGCTCTCTGTACAATTCGCTCAAGCTGTCTGCGGTAAGCGGTTCTTCCTGCTCTGTCTTGGCATGCACGAGCTTTTCAAATTCGGCAAACATCGTCTGCCGGAACACAGTCCCGCGGAACTGCTCCAGGTAGTAGTTGAGCAAATACATCCGCTGCTGCTTGTCAGTCGTCGTTTCCAGCAGATGGTCCATGAGCAGAGCTTCATTCAGCGTGGAAGCCACCTCTGCGACAAAAATCTTGTAGTCCGAATAGGTGTACGGCTGTTCCTTATGGGAGTAGTAGCTGTGCAGGGCATGCCCCATTTCGTGGGCTAGCGTAAACATGTTGTTGACGTTGTCCTGGTAGTTCATCAGGACGTACGGGTGAGATGTGTACGCACCCCAGGAGTACGCTCCGCTCGTCTTTCCTTCGTTTTCGTAGACATCGACCCAGCCATTTGAAAACCCTTCAGCCAGCACGCTGCCGTACTCATCTCCGAGCGGCTTGAGCGCTTCCTTGATCGTCTCCACGGCTTGCTCGTACGGGATCTTCATATCAACCTCAGGGACAATGGGAACATACAAATCGTACATGTGCAGCTCATCTACCGCCAGCATTTTCTTTCTCAGCGCGATGTAGCGATGCATGAGCGGCAGATGCTCGCGAATCGTAGAAATGAGGTTGTCGTAGACGGACAGATCGACGTTGTCGGCAAACAGGGCCGCGTAAATGGCCGACGGGTACTTGCGCGTGCGGGCGTAAAACACGTCAGCCTTGACTGCGGACGTGAGGGAGGCTGCAATCGTATTGCGATGCTTCCCGTATGTGGCATACAGAGCCTCGAACGCTTCACGGCGGACGCGGCGGTCCTTGCTTTCCATAAACTGCACATAGCGGCCTTTGGTCAGTTCGACTTCTTCCCCGTTTTCATCCGTGATCATCGGAAATTTGATGTCTGCATTGTTCAGCATGCCGTAAATTTTGGAGGGCGCGGAAGCAAGCTCGCTTACATTGGCCATAATCGCCTCTTCTTCAGCCGAAAGCGTATGCGGTTTGAACCGCGTGATTTCCTCCAGAAGAATGCGGTAATGCTCGAGACCTGGCACTTCTTTCAGCCATTTCTCCAGATCTTCTTGCGGAATGCCCAAAATCTCCGGCTGTATGTACGAAATGGCTCCGTATACTTGCGTACTGAGCGTCGTCGCCCGATCCGTCAGCGCCTGGTAGGTGCTGTTCGTATTGTCCTCGTCGCGGCGCATCCGGGCGTAAACGTATACCTGGTCAAGCGTCTTCAGCAGTTCATCCTGGAGGCGCAGCGTTTCGAGCAACTGTTGTCCGGAGCTGCCCAGCTTGCCTTTTTGGGTAGCGATTCTCTCGGCCAGTTGCTTCACTGTTTGCACGTCTTTTTCCCAATCGCTGTCGCTCGCGTACATATCTTCCAAACGCCATTTGAATTCCGCAGGCACCTCATTGCGCTTTGGCAACGTTTTGCTTTTATTCAATATCACTCACTCCTCGCATTCGTTTCGGGTGGCAAAACAATCCATATGTATTATCGTAGCGTATTCTTGCACCGGGTTCAAATCAATATACGAGCAAGAAGCCGACTTTCCATGGAGGCAAAGTCAGCTTCTTCCCACTCCCTGATAGGCAAAACCGTACTGCTTGACAAGCTCCGACGGCCAGGCATTCCTTCCGTCGAATAGCACCGGTTTGGCCATCACGGCTTTTGCTTTTTGCCAATCGAGGTTCACGCATTGCTTCCATTCCGTAGCGAGCAATGCTGCATCTGCACCAGTCAGCGTGGCGTAGATGTCGTCTGCATAGCTGACCTGTGGATACAGCTTTGCCACCGTCTCCATCGAGATCGGGTCATACGCGGAAACGATTGCCCCTTCGTGCAGCAGCTGCTTGATGATAGGGAGTGACCGCGATTCACGGATGTCGTCCGTATCCGGCTTAAAAGACAGCCCCAAAACGGCAACCCGTTTCCCATGCAAGCCGCCCAATTGTTCACGGATAAGCTGAACGCACCATTCCGGCTGTGTGCGGTTTACTTCTCGCACCTGTTCGAGAATGCTCAATTTCACTCCGTTTCTTTTTCCCACTTGCAAGAGGGCTATGGTGTCTTTCGGAAAGCATGATCCGCCATAACCGATCCCGGCTCGCAAAAACTCGGGGCCGATCCGGCTGTCCAGCCCCATCCCGCGTGCGACCGTCTCGATGTCCGTGCCCAATACCGTACTGAGCCGGGCCAATTCGTTCATGAAGGAAATGCGTGTGGCAAGAAACGCATTGGACGCGTACTTGATCAGCTCGGCAGTTCGGCGGGTCGTTTTTACCATAGGGCAAGAATAGCCTTCGTAGAGTTCATCCATCAAGGAAAACGCTGCCGCCGACTCTGCTCCGATCACGATGCGCGACGGGTTCAAGGCATCCTGCAGGGCACTTCCCTCGCGCAAAAACTCCGGATTCGAAATGACGTGGAGCTCCTTGCAATCTCCGAGAAGCTCCGCCACCCGGTCTCCCGTCCCCACCGGTACTGTGCTTTTGATGACGACTCCTCGTCTCACCGGATTGCTGGCGTACACGGCCCTCACATCTTCTACCACGGCAAACAGATACCCGAGATCAGCCGAACCGTCTGCCGATTCAGGGGTCCCCACGCAGATAAACAAAATGTCCGCTTCCTTGGCTTCCCCATTCAATGTAAGGTCAAAGTGAAGATTCCCCTGATCCATCACGGATCGCATGGCCTCTTCCAGCCCCGGCTCATAGATGGGGCAGTGTCGCTGCTTTAATTGCTTTACTTTTTCTTCGTCCACGTCGATTCCGACGACTCGATGACCGTGCAAGGCAAGGGAAACAGCCGTGTTTAATCCGACATAACCCGTTCCAATGACGGCTACATTCATTCCTTCACCTCATCGTTTTTTCAGCACGCTCACATATAAATCTTCCAGCCTGGCGCGCTGTTTTTGAATGTCGTGATTGCTTTCTACCTTGGCTCTGGCCCTTGCGGCAATGGCTGGCCACTCATCCGTTCGGCCCAACACATGCTGAATCATCTTTGCCAAACGGCCGGGGGACTTTTCCGGCACCAGATAACCGGTAACCTCGTGCTCAACCAATTCCGGAATACCGGCATGATAGGTCGAGATGACCGGACGTCCGCTTGCCATCGCTTCCATCAAAACATTGGGAATCCCCTCTTGATTGCCGTTTTTGGCTGTCTTGCATGCGATCACGAAAAGATGGCAGTTCGCCAGCTCCCGCTGGACCTCCCGATGGGGCATCGCGCCGCGAAGCTTGACGCTCCCGCCGAGTTTTCGCTTTTTAATCATCCGCCGCAGCTTTTGTTTCTCTTCGCCGTCTCCGACAATCGTCAGCGTCGCGTTCGGGTATTGACGCACCACACGGGAAAACGCTTTGATCAGCGTATCCATTCCCTTCTTCTCCGTCAGACGGCCGACGCTCAAAAGACGAAAAGCCCCATTTTTTACAGGATGCTGCGGTTGCATCGGGAATTTATTGAAGTCAATGCCGGAGCGAATCAATGTGATCTTGTGTTTCGGACAACCGAGCCGAACGAGACGTTTTTTCATATGGTCGCTGACGACGGTAAAAGCTGTTCCTTTGCGAAACAGCTTTTTTAATTGACGGCGGTAGGAGCTGCTTTCCCTGACGCGCTTCGTTGCATCGAAGCCGTGAAAGGAGGTGATCAACGGCAGCTTTGCCTTGCGGGCATAGGGAAGTATTTCCACTCCAGCCGGACCGAACCTGGCGTGCAAACAGCCGAATTTCTTTTTTTTCAACCACTGGGCAAGTCCCTTGAACCGCTTTTTCACATATACCGGGGAATACGGAAACTGCTTTCGGTTAAAGTGCTTTTGCCGGGCCAATACGGCAGTCTGTACGCGCTTGTGTCCGATCAATTGCTCATAAATAAACGTTTCGCTTTTAGGGAGAAACTTGCGGCGGTAGACTAGTACCCGTTGCATGTCAAACCTCCCGTTTTACCCTTTTAACTGGGCTCGAATATCTTCCAGCTGCAATCGCAATCCCTCTTCCAGTTTCACCTTCGGGTGGTAGCCGAGTTTGGATTGGGCCAATCGGATGTCGGCGCTTGTTCGCCGGGAATCTCCCGCGATCGCAGGCAAATGCACAACAGCCGGTACTGTAGAGGTCAATTGGCCCATCAGCTCCAGCACTTCCATCAGCTTGATTTCCCTGTCCCCGCCAATGTTGTACACGTCGCCTGGTCCAGCGTATTTTTCCGCCAGCAGATTGGCCTCGACCGCATCCGAGACAAATGTAAAATCGCGGCTCTGAAGACCGTCCCCGTAAACGGTTATCGGCTCACCGCGCAGCAATTGCTTGAAAAATCGGTGAAAAGCCATATCCGGCCGCTGTCTCGGGCCGTAGACGGTAAAGTATCGCAGCATGACGACAGGAAGACCGTACGCCTCGACGTAGACACGACAAATCTGCTCCATGGCCGCCTTGGTGACGCCGTAAGGGGAAATCGGATGAATGGGGGATTGCTCATCGGTCATTCCTTCCCGCATCGTTCCGTACACAGAGGACGAGGAGGAAATGATCACCTTTGGAGCAGTCTTTAGACGCGTACAGGCATCGAGCAATTCTTGTGTTGCAAGCAGGTTGTGTGCCAGATAGTCGGAAAATGCCTTCCCCCAACTGGTACGGACGCCGGGAAGAGCAGCCAGATGGAATACCAGATCAACCTCATCCAGCCATTCCTCCCAGCGCTTTTCCGATAGCAGGGCCGAGTGAAACGTAAACAGGGAATGTTGACCGATCAGCGAGAGATTGCGTAATTTACAGGCCACATCATAGTTGTCGATAAAACCGTCGACTCCGACGACACGATGACCCTCCTGCAGCAGGCGCTGAGTCAAATGGGACCCGATAAATCCAGCACAGCCTGTAATGAGCACCTTTCTCATCGCCGCCGTCTCCTCCTTCCCTTTTTCTTTTTCAATCGCTTGATAATCAAGTACCCGTTCTTATAACCGTATACGGCCTTGTACTTGTTGCCCCAGCGTTTCAGATAATACCGGAACGTTTTTCTGCGCAGCTCGTTGCGCTTCCGCTTCATCTTGTTGTCTGTCAACTGGCCTCTGTGTTTGGTCCGATTGTACAGCTTTCGATTAATCCACTTCACCCGATACCGCTCGATCAGGCGGAGGATAATCCTTCTGTCCTCCATGATCCTGCCTTCATACTTGTCGGAAGTATCCC
Organism: Brevibacillus sp. FSL K6-6036; assembly: GCF_037964015.1. Lineage (NCBI taxonomy): Bacteria > Bacillati > Bacillota > Bacilli > Caryophanales > Paenibacillaceae > Brevibacillus > Brevibacillus sp. FSL K6-6036. The sequence goes on along the minus strand of NZ_CP150173.1, from coordinate 2,341,395 downwards.
AGCCCCCCACCTTTTGCAGGGCCGAAACGCGGTAACAGCGGGGAGCCACCATCCAATGGTTGTATTTGAGAAATTGATATTTCGTGTTGAACTGCTTGTGTTTGACCAAAAATGGATTGACGTACTTGCCTCTTCTCACCCGCCAGATTTTGACGTTTCCATAGAAGAGTGCGCGCTTGTTCTTCTTGTCGCGCAGGATATGCTTTTTCAAGATCGCAAGGGAGCGTTTCGGAAGCCAGTCATCAGAATCAAGCTGAACCAGAAAAGGCGTATCAACCATTGTCAAAGCCTTGTTCATCACTTTGGAGATGCCCGAGTTCTCTTCCATCCGGTAATATTGAACGTTTGGATTGAACAGATAGCGTTCTACCTTATGTCTTGTTTTGTCTGTCGACGCATCATCCATGATCAGCAGCTTCCAGTCCTTGCACGTCTGCTTCATGACACTGGAAATTGCTTTGCGAATGTATTTGGCGCGATTGTAAGCGGGAATCACTACGGTAAACAACGGAGTTGGATTGGTCATTCACTGTCACCTCCCGTAGAGGGAAGCTGGATGGAGGATTTGTCACTCAAAATAAACATACTGGCTTTTCGATCACTGCTTCCTTTGAAAAAAGACTCGCGTCCGAAGACACTGTCTTTCATTTGCCATGACACATCATGAATAGAGCTGTTTTCCAATAAAATACTGTTCTCGATGTGCGTACAATTCGATATCTGGACACCATCCTGAATGGAAACGTACGGCCCTAGCCGACAGTTCTCGATATGACATCCTTTCCCTATTAAAACCGGACCGACAATCTCGCAATGTTGTACGACGCTGCCCTCTCCGATTGCCAATTTTTCTCCCAACTCCCGGGAAAGCATCCACCGATTCGCCTCCAGCCAACGCTCTATCGTCCCTACGTCGGTGTATTTCCCGTTTGTTGTCGTATGCGCAATGAAAGATCCACGATCGATCATCGTCTGGATCGCATCCGTAATCTCGTACTCTCCGCGAGAAGAAGGGCTCAGCGAGGCGATCGCCTCGAAGATCGGCCTTGTAAATAAGTAAGCACCAATCACTGCGAGATTGCTTTTTGGCACAACAGGTTTTTCCACCACGGAGATAAGACGCCCCTCGTGTACCTCTGCGATCCCGTAGTCCTGCGGCTTTTCTACCTCGCTCAGCATGACGATTCCGTCTGCACGATTGTCCTGGAATCTGCGAACGAGATTGTGCAAGGAATCCATAAGCAAGTTATCGCCTAACAAAAGGATAAACGGTTCGTCTTGGAGGAATGGCTGTGAAATATTCACTGCATGAGCAATCCCAAGCGGCGATTCCTGCTCGATATAGGTAATGGTAGCCCCAAATTGACTACCATCGCCTACGTATCCTGAAATCTGCACTTGGGAAGGGTGAATGACGATTCCGATGTCACGGACACCCACTTCAATCAGCTTGCGAATGCAGTAGAATAGAACCGGTTGATTAGCCACAGGGAGGAGGGTTTTTGGTTGCGAATAGGAAAATGGATGGAGTCTCGTGCCACGTCCGGCGCATAAGATTAACCCTTTCACAAAAATCACTCCCCAGTTGTGCTTCTAGCGATACTTATAAGGTATGCGTCCCGCCGTATCTGGACAGGGCAGAAGTCCACAACCGGGGCAGAAAGGGCGACCACCCAGTCTGATTCGCGCCCGATTTATCCGACCTTTTTGTATGCTGCTGCGACTCTTGCGCGTTTGTCAGCCCCCTTTTCAAAAGCCTGTAAATAGCCTTGGGCTGTGGCGTACCAAGAAAATTGCTTCGCCCGGACCAATGCGCGTTTTCCCATCTGATTTCGCAGGTGAGGAATGCTCCACAGCTCATCCCAAATCCTGGGCAGTTCCTTTTCCCATTCCTTGGGAGAGATCACGTAACCCGAGTCCTCGTGTGTGACGACCTCCCCGATCCCGCCTCTCGGTGTCGTAATCACCGGCTTTCCGGATGCCATCGCTTCCAGGTTGACCCGGCAAAACGGCTCTTGCCAGACGGAAGGCGTTGCCACAATATCGCCGATCTGGTAGTACAGGGGCATCTCCTGGCTCGGGATAAAGTTCACAAATTTCACCCGGTCGCCCAGTGGTTTCGCCAGCTGGTGCAAATACCGGACATACGGGTTCATTCGATTGCTTCCATAGCCAGTTCCTCCCACGATGATGAGCTTGGCCTTTGGATCCTGTTCGCACACCTTCCGGAATGCCTTGAGCAGGACGTGGACGCCTTTTGCCCTCATCAGCCTGCCTGCGTAGAACATGATCCGATCATCATGTCTGAGTCCCAGCTTCCGCCGCAAATTTCTTACTCCGAAATTGATTTTTGCTAGCTGATAAGGCGTCACGTCTACCCCCAGGTGAACCGCATGGACTTTGTCTGGGGGGATACGATGCTTTTCTATAAAATGCTGACGCAGATATTCACTGTTGGTGATAAACCCATCTGCGAGCCGTACGATTTGTCTCATTTTCTCCGGACTGATAAACCATTTGGCGGCGTATACGTGAGAGTGCATATTCACATAGATCGGAACTGATGGAAATTTTCTCCGCAAAGCAGGCACGAAATTGGGGCGATTCTCCACCAGGATCACGTCGGGACTTCGTCTTTTCAAATCGCCGATGATTCGCTTGAGATAAGGGCCGGGACCCTTATAAGGAAAACGGATAATGTCTCTCCCCTCTTCAAAGCTCGAACGAGGGTAGGTCGGGCACGTTCGCGTGTAGATGGTCACTTGATGCTCCGGCCCAAACATCTTGCTCACTTCATCGATATCATGCTCTACTGAGCTGCCCTTGACCGGCGGCACAGAGAAGGGGCCGGGACTAATGATGGCGATTTTCATTTCGCTCCCGCTCCCACTCCTGTTTTAAAGAAAGAACGACCTGGTACAGGTACTCTCGCTCGCGCTTCTGCTCTTCCTGCAGCACCTTAAACCGTTCTTCCCAGCGTGACACCGCTTCTTTGAGAGCCGCAAGCTCTTTTTGAATTTCTTCCGCCCTCTCTTTCCACAGCGCTTCCGCGGCGTCCCGTTGGTCTCCCAGTTTTTTCAATTGAACGCGTTCAACAGCTTCATCCACCACGAATTCGCCAGAAAACACTCCCGGCATAATCCAATGTGTGGTCTCACCTTTTTTTCGCTTTTCCATGCTTCATGACCTCCAGACCAATCCGACATCAAGATTCGCTTGACCAAGTCAATCATTCCGACAGCTTTCGCTCTTTTTATGGTATGAACAAGATCCCAAATAGGTACATGTACAGGGGAAAAGAAAAAAACGCTGCGAGGGATTTCCTCACAGCGGCTGACGCTGATCGCTTATAGGCGTATGGCGCCTGAAACGGAGACTATAGTGCCTTGCTTCTTCGACGCTTGTTATCTTTTGCTTTTGCCATTCCAAAAGAATTCGGTCGATATAGCGGATGTGCAGCTTGCCGACCGTAGCTGCCTCCCGCAATGCTGTCAGAATCAGTTCATCCGAATAACCGTCCTGATTGGTCCAGATGTGGATCGTCTCCAGCTCAAACGGCGATAGCGGACGGCCAAACGCCTGTTCAAAGCGGGTGTACAATCCCGTCTGCTCGCCTTCCAATGTACTGGCCATTTCGGCAAAAGGCTCTACCACCGGGTCAATCATCCGGGATACGCTGCGCTGCTCCCGCCAGCTTTGATAAAGCTTGCGATACAAGGGAGTCAGATTGTACAGCTCATGACGCATCCCTGTCTCGGGATCGATGTATTCGTCAATGCTGATCCATTCTTCCTTCAAAAGCTTTTGCAATGTCTGGATCAGTCTGGTTGATGACATCGACATCCGATCCTCCAGCTCCTGAATCGTCGGAAAGCGATTTCCCTCTTGCTGAAAGGATAACAAATGGATAATGAGAATCATTTCTTCATCAGAGAGCGATGTTTGCTTGTACATTTTTAAAAGGAGGTTGGAAATCGATGTGGCTCCTTCTTGCAAAATCTGTAATAGTTGTGATTCCATGAGACATTTTCACCTCATCGCCATGATTGCATGCTGGCGTGCTGTTCGCGTTGGTTTGAAGAACGTAAATACCCTGCCGCCCTCCGGCAGCAGGGTGTAAGATACTGAGCGTGTAACCGCCAAAAAAGCAGCGGGTTACGGGTAGAGGCGATAAAGCATGCGCGGGAACGGAATCGTTTCGCGGACGTGGTCCAAACCGCAAATCCAGGCGATTGTGCGCTCCAGTCCCAAACCAAATCCGGAGTGAGGCACAGTCCCGTATTTGCGCAGATCGAGATACCATTTATACGCTTCTTCAGACAGTTCATGTTCTTTGAACCGCTCTTCCAAAAGGACAGGATCGTCAATACGCTGGCTTCCGCCAATGATTTCCCCATATCCCTCCGGTGCGATCAGATCGGCACAGAGGACAACCTCTGGTCTGTTCGGATCTGGCTTCATATAGAACGCCTTGATTTCTGTCGGGTAGTGGGTAATAAATACCGGTTTGTCAAAATGCTCGGCAATCGCCGTCTCGTCAGGAGCGCCGAAATCATCGCCCCATTTGATCTCGCTTCCTTTTTCCTGAAGCAGTTTGATCGCGTCATCATAAGAAATCCGCGGGAACGGTCCGACGACATTTTGCAGCTTGGTCGTGTCGCGCTCCAGTGTTTTCAGCTCGCGCTGGCAGTTTTTCAAAACAGACTGTACGACATGAGACACAAACTCTTCTTGAATGCGCAGGTTTTCTTCGTGATCGACGAAGGCCATCTCGGGCTCGATCATCCAAAACTCGATCAGGTGACGGCGCGTTTTGGATTTTTCCGCACGGAAGGTCGGACCAAAGGAGTATACCCGTCCCAGAGCCATCGCAGCAGCTTCCATGTACAACTGGCCGGATTGGGAAAGATAGGCGTCCTCGTCAAAATACTTCGTATGGAAGAGGTTTGTCGTCCCCTCCGCAGAGGTAGGAGTCAAAATCGGCGGATCTACTTTGTAAAAGCCGTTTTGGTGAAAATATTCGTTTACCGCACGAATCACTTCGGAACGGATCGACATAACCGCTCTCTGGCGAGGGCTTCTCAGCCACAGGTGGCGGTGGTCCATCAGGAAGTCAACCCCGTGCTCCTTCAGCGAAATCGGGTAATCGTGGGAGATTTGAATAATTTCAATGCCGGTCACGGTCAATTCATAGCCGCTCGGCGCACGGTCATCTGCCCGAACGATGCCGTTTATGTACAAAGAGCTCTCCTGTGTCAATTGCGATGCTGCTTCCCATACGTCTTCCGATACTTCTGCTTTGACGACTACCCCTTGAATGAATCCGGAGCCGTCGCGCAGCTGCAAAAATTGTATTTTTCCACTGCTGCGCTTGTTAAAAAGCCAACAGCCCAATCGTACTTCTTGTCCCACATGCTGCCCCAACTGGGCAATGGTCGTCATCATCGGCTTGTTTCCCTCCATTTGCCATTGCAACACAAAATCCATACTACTTGATATCGAATCAATTATACTATTCAGCGTAGTTGAATTCAATGAGAGTCTGCGCCCGTTAGTTTACCATAATATTTTTATGACAACTTTATAGCCCTTCATCAAAGCAAAACCGGACTCCATTATACAAAATAAAAGGCCCTGCTCCGCCGGGAGCCTGGCCTTTGCCTGTATATCTGTCCGACACTCCTATTCGTCAACAGCCACGCAAAGAGTTGACGGTCTGTTGCCCACACTCTGAATGGCTGCGCTTCGATTTAGTCTTCGTAATCCTCATCAATCTCTTCGCTAATGGTTAATTCCTCCCGATTGCGGCCCTTGTTCCGATGTCTTTGCGCTGCCCTCCTGGACTCGATGGCATCCTCATCTGCAAATTCCTGATCAGCGTCCCCGTTTGACTCATGCTCGCCATCATCATGCACATACAGGACGGCATTCTCTTCCTCGTCCTTATCTTCTGCACTTAACTCTTCCTGTGCGATCTCGCCATCCTCTTCGAGTGCTTCGAGCAGATCATTCTCCTCCAGCTCCTGCTCGAAATATTCCCTCATCTCACCGGTGATGGTGCCACCTTTTTCTCCGACTGCAATCCACTGAATCACTCCTTTTTCCTCTTGTCCGGAGCGATTTCGAAACACAGTGACTACTGCAGAAGTCCGATTGCCGTATTTAAAGGAAACATGGCAGCCCATCCGGTTTGTCATTGCCACCAGACAATAGTCGGCATTTGCGAACGGAGCGTCGAGCCGTATCGTTACGTCAACTGACTTTTTGCTGGCAGGGATCCGGAAGGAAAGGAACCCGAATTGCTGCAAAGTGACCCCTTGCGGCCTGCTGGTCTCCACCGGAACAAACGCCAGTTTATCCATTGTAACCGTGCCGTCCGCCAGATGGTTAGCCGTGATCGCTCCGTCGACGATATGTTCGCCTGCCACGCTTTCGGTCTTCAGATGTTTGGCGCCTACACTTCTTTCCATCAACTGCTCGCTGCCGATAGAATTATCCAGGAGGTGTTCTGCTCTGATCGCTCCTGGCGTAATTTTGTCCCTCGTGATCGACCGATCCTCGATGTGATCAGTCGAGATCGCAAACAGGCTGATCTTTTCTCCGGTTACGCTGCGTATCGCTATTTTCGAAGTAACGACTGCTTCCTCGCCAAGCTTCTCTGTCGTAATGGAAAGCGGTTTTAGATGCTGCGAGTCGACGGCTTTGTTGGCAATGTGAATGCCATGTACGCTCCCTGGAGCCAGATGGTCGGACGTAATGGCGCCAGCGATGAGATGCTCTCCGCTCAGGGTGTTTTTCTCCACATGGCCACCTGTTACCGACTGCAGCTCAAGCCTGGTGCCGTCCACGCTGCGAGCAACCAGTTTTTCCCGCGTTACACTGCTGGGTGCAAGCTTTTCAGACGTGACTGCTTGATTTTGCAAGTGCTCGGTTTGAACGGCGTTATTCGTCAGATGCCTTGACTGTATAGCTTTGTCGGCCAGCTTCTCCTCTGTAACGATATTTCGGGAGAGATGTCTTGCTTTGACCGATTCGCTGGCCAGTTTCGCGGAGGTGATGGCGCCGTCAGCCAGTTTGGTCGTCGTTATGCTCAGCTCCGTCACTTTGTCGGTCGACACGGATTCTGCCGCAAGCTTGGAGGTCGTAATGACGTGGTCGGCCAAATTATGCGTTTGCACAATATTGTCCTTCAAATGAATATTGCTGACAACCCGTTCACCCAAATGGGTGGCATCGATCACGCCCTTCGCCAGTTTATCCTTGGTGATCGAACCGTCAGCCAAATGCTTTGCATCGATCGTTCCCTCGTTTATGTGGTGGCTGTTCACGGAACGCGGGGCCAACTTGTCGGCATTCACTGCCTTGTCAGCAAGCTTTGCGGTCGTGACCTGGGCATCGCCTATTTTCTTATGTGTGACACTGTTGTCCTGGAGATGGGCCGTTTGAATGACGGATGGTTGCAAATGAACACTGGCTACCGACTCTTTAGCCAGTTTGGTTGAGGTCACGCTGTTCTCATCAAGGTGTTCGGTTGTGATGGCATAAGGTGCCACTTTTTGGCCCGTAACCGACTCTGGCGACAAGTGCTGTGATTGGACACTGAAGGAAGCCAGATGTTGGTCCTGGATGCTGCCCGGCATGATATTGCTGGCGTCAACGGCTCTGTCATTCAAATGTTCGTGCTGGATCGCACCGCGTTTGATATGGTGCGACTCAATGGCATCCTCGTCGATTTTGCTGCCGGTGACTGCTCCATCGCGAATTTTTTCATTGCTGACAGCGTTGTCTTCCAATTTGACAGAGTTGATAATGTAGTTGGCCAAATTTCCTTTTTGGATGGTACCCATCTTGATTTTCTCTGCGGTAATCGCTTGATCCTGGATGAGCTCTGTCGTGATGGCCTGCTCCTGGATGTGCTTCGTCTGAATGGAACTTTCAGCAAATTTGATTGCGTCAATCGTCTTGTCGGCAAGCTTCTCAGACGTAATGCTGTTGTTTTGCAGCTTGTCGCCCGAAATGGAACGGTCCTGGAGCATGTCGCCACCGATCACATTCTTGCCGATATGTGTGGATTGGATTGCTTCAGGTGCAATCTTGTTCGACGTTACTGCCCTGTCTGCCAGCTTGGAACTGTCCACAGCGTAATCTTTCAGCAAATTGTTGTCGATCGTTCCCGGTTTGATTTTGGAAGCGTCAACTGCCCGATTGGCGATTTTTTCGGTAGTGACAGCCTGGTCGGTCAAATCATCCGTATAGACCACCGAATTGTTCGTCTCATCCCGACGTTCCTTGAGGACTTTGGAAAAAGTCGTCTGGTTTGAATTGACTTGCTGTTTCGGGATTTTTTGCAGAGGCGGATTGACACTGACAGGCTCCTTTTTCACGCTTGATACAGTAAATGACTCTTGTCCCCCGCTGGCCAACTGCCGGTCTGACTCCAAATCCTCGAGCCAGTCCACGTCAATATCGTTGTGCAGCAAAGGGAGTTCCAGCCTATCTGACCTTTTCCCCAACGGTTTGCTTACTTTTCGACGGTTCACCTTCGCCATGGTATATTCTTCCCTCCTGAAATCGTCCATGTCCTTCTGTAGGATATTCACCAGACCGCTCATTGGGCACCGTCAATATAAAATAATGCAAAGAAAAAAAAGAAGCCGGCGTTATACCGCCAGCTCCTTTTCAGGGGTGGATACAGAGGCAAGCAAGCTGCGAAAAGCATCGCCATGCAAAACCTCCGCTTGAAGCAATGTATGAAGACCCTCTTGAAAAACAGAGTCGTACTTGTTTAACAGCGTGCGGGTTTTCTCCAGAAGGTCTTCGAGTATGCGCTCCACCTCGTCGTGAACCCGTTCCTTGGCCACGTACTGCAGGTGAACGATGCCCAATCCGGACATGCCGCTCTGCACGATCTCCTGTGCCATATTCAGCGCCTGCTCGAAGTCGTTCTTGGAGCCTGTGCTGCGGCCGCCGTAGTAGATTTCCTCAGCCACGGCCCCGCCCAAGCATACCATAATCTGCTTTTCCAAGGCTTCCTTCGTGTACAAGTACCGGTCTTCCATCGGATTTTGCCGGACGTATCCCAATGCTTTGCCGCGAGGGCTAAGCGTCACCTGGGAGACTGAACCGGGACGTACGGTTTCACTTACGATAGCATGGCCCAATTCGTGCAAAGCCACACGCTTTTTCTCTTCAGCCGAAGCTTCCCGGTCTACTTTTTCTCCCATCATGACTTTGTCTACGGCAAAGGCAAAATGACGCGCTTCAATTTGCGGGCTTTTCTCGCGCATTGCGTAAATGGCTGCTTCATTGGCTACGCTTTCAAGCTGGGCACCTGAAAAGCCAAATGTCTCCTGAGCGACTTGCTCCAGGGAAACATCGGGTGCGAGCGGTTTATTGGCCGTATGAATCACCAAGATTTGCTCCCGCGCCGTCTTGTCAGGCAAATCGACACTGATATGACGGTCGAAGCGTCCCGGACGCAGCAGCGCCGAGTCCAGCATGTCCTTCCGGTTCGTTGCCGCAATCATCAAGATGCGCGGTTTTTCGCTCGTTCCAATGCCATCCATCTCGGTCAACAGCTGGTTCAGCGTCTGATCGTACTCTCGCTGCTGTCCGTCACGCTTTCCGCCGATCACATCGATCTCGTCGATGAAAATGATGCCGCTGTCCTGACCGTTCTTTTCAGCCAATGCCTTGACTTCCTTGAACAGATCACGGACACGCTGGGCTCCGACACCCACGTACATCTCCACAAATTGGGAACCGGACGCTGCGACAAAAGCGGAATTCGTGTAGTTTGCCGCCGCCTTCGCCATCAGTGTCTTCCCTGTCCCCGGCGGTCCTGTTAACAGCACGCCTTTCAATGGACGGATGCCGTACTGGGCGATTTGATCCTTGTGCTTCAAAAAATCAAGTGCTTCCTTCAGTTCGTTTTTGGCTCTTTCCTGGCCCCCGATCTCCGCAAACTGAACATTCGACTTGGGAACCACATTTTTCGTTTGCTTGCCTTTGCCACCGAACGATACATTTCCTTGGCTTTGTCGGACGACCAAAAAATAAAGGGCGAGCAGAACGACACCAAAGACGAGAAGGGGCGTTACATTGATGCCTAAAAACCAGAGAAACACCAGTATGGCCGGTATTGCTCCGCAGACGATTTCCTTACCCACGAACTGCCACCTCGCTTCCGGACGAACGAGGGACGATCGCGTAATAGTCGTCTGCCCCTCGCTTCAGGTATACGTATACATGCTCTGCATCCATCTGCGCCATCGCTTGGTCCAATTGATAAGCTGTTTTCCATTCGCCCACCAATTGCGGAATCCGGCTGTACTGATGCAAATCAACGGCTTCCGTGAACGAAAACAAGCCGTTCATCCATACCTTTTCCAGCTCTTTTGACTGGTTGCCAAGAGTGACCTGAATCTCTTTGCCCCCTGCCATTTCTTTTGCTTGCTGCATCAGCTTGCGATATTCCTGCGGGAACAGCTCCGGATGCGTTACATTCAAATCTATTTGGATGTGATCTTTTCCCACGTGTAGATGAGCCAGCTCTGCCGACTGCAATTGTCCGATCTGGGTGCGGATAGGCTCTTCGACCTCTATTTTCTGATATAAAAACCAACCGCCGAACAATAGCAGCAGGGTCGCCAGCAGTGAGAGTCCGATTGCCCCTTTGCGCATTTGCACAGTTTTCCCCCCAAACTATCTCAGAATGCTATGGTCTATCAACTTTTTCTCTTTTTGTCAACGGTTTTAGTATATCATACTGATATATTATTTTTTGCTTACAGTTGTTGGATGGAAATGAAAAAAGCCCTTCCGAAAATGGAAGGGCTATCTGACTATTTTGGGAGAAACGACGTAAGAGGTAAGCAGGGCACCTGTAAACAGATCGTAGTGCAAATAATGAAAACGGCCCTGTTGGTCCTGCAACGTTACTTCCCAAAAGCGATTCTTTTCGTCAATACCCGGAACGATATGGCGAATCGCTCCATCTGGAAATCCTTTTTTAACGGCCGCTTCCACGCTTTCACGGGTAACGGCTTTTTCCAGAGAATCAAATGCGACTGTTTCGGCCGTCAACCAGACCACCACAGGGGTGCCCGCCTGGTTTTTTCCCAGCACTACCGCATAGGATTGATTCCCGCGATACTCGTCTATGGAATCGATCTGCGCGACTGTTGTCCGCTCCTGGACCCATTGCCGTACCTGGGCCTCAAAATCATCCTGCTTCCCCACAACGGTTGCGCCCAGATGATAGGCCGAGCCCAGAACGAGCACAAGAATAACGGCGATTACTCCTGCAACGATTTTTACATACACCGGTAAAACTCCTTTATCCCCTTACATTACAACCGAAAGCGAAGCTGATCCTGCTTGAGTCCCGCAGCTGTCTCCATTTGCAAATAGATCTCCAATTGCCGCAATTCACTTGTCGGTCCATCGTACCATAATTGGTACTCGACTGCAATCTGATTGGCCAGACGCTGAGTCATATCCTTGATCGGAAAGGATGGTCCGAGCCACATGGACAACAGATCGGTCACCTCTGTAGAAGGCACGCTGAGACGATAGCCTTGCCAGCCCTGACCGGAACCATCTGCGACCGGAAGCGGCGCAACCCGCTCCAGCTTGCTTTTCAAGATAGCCGCATGCTGCTGGGGCGTATATAGCGAGTATGGCAAAGCCTGGTGGTCTTGAATTTCTCCGTCAATCGTGACATTGACCTGTTCCGCTTCTTTTTGCAGTTCAAAGCGATGTCCGGCTATTTCCCCGGCCAGCTGAAAATTTTCACCCTTGTACTTTCCGCTCAGAACGTAATCCTTTACGAAAACGGAGAATGGCCGCTCCGTATCTTTGGTTACCTGATCCAGCAAACTGGCAACGATCGCCCGGTCTGCCTCTTCTCGCTGTGTCGTCGAGATTACATGCGCTTCTTTTATATCCAGACGATTGTGAAGTTCTCCAAGCAAGGTGCCCAAGGCAAACAGGACGAGAAATAATGACGGAAGCCACCAGAGCTGTTTGGGCTTAATATACAAGTCCGTTCACCCCTGTCCCTTTTTCCTTATGCGTATGAATTCTGGGAAGGTTTTAGAACAGGACGGAAAACTTGCTAAACATACGACCCGGCACCTGGGCCATACTACAGATACACCCCGAGGAGGTGAGCGCGTGAAGCTGTCAAACCAAACGACATCTCCTGACCTCTTAGGGTCTATGCTGCAGGATTATCGCGTCTCCTGGGCAGCATTGTCTTCACCTCTAAGAGCATCGTCTCACTCATCCCCACTGGAATTTCGCCATACCTCGCTTGCGGAAGTATGGCGAAAATAAGTCGGCATGGTGACCAATCAAAATCCCTCTACCTACACCTACAACCTTTCTCCTGTCCCCCATGACAGGAGCCTTTTCCCTTATCGCTTCAATTGCTGAAACATCCGGTTGGCTTCAAAAATAACGCGCTCCTCGTCGACGGTGAGAAGCTCTCTGTTGCGCATCAGGAAAGAACCGGCCACAATCGTATCCTTAACATCGCGGCCATTTGCTGCGTACACGACATGGGACACGGGATCATGAGCCGGATGGAAATGCGCCTGATGACTGTCAAGCACAATCAAATCCGCTTGTTTCCCAGTCTCGATCGTTCCGAGTGTATCCGGCTGGAATACGCCCTCTGCGCCATAACGGGTTGCCATGCGCAGCGCTTCCTCGGCTGGAACTGCGACGGGGTCGTTGTTTACGCCCTTGTGCAAAATGGCAGCCAGCTTCAGCTCCTCAAACAGGTTGAGGTTGTTGTTGCTCGCGCTGCTGTCTGTTCCGAGGGAAACGTGAATCCCTTTTGCCAGCATTTTCGGTACTGGCGCCACTCCACTTGCCAGCTTCAGGTTGCTGACGACATTATGCGATACCTTCACGTGATAGTTTGCCAAGACGTCGATCTCTTCATCCGTGAGGTGAACGGCGTGGGCGAGCAAAGTTGGACGATTGAAGACACCCAGCTTTTCCAGGTGAGCAACCGGGCGAACCCCATAATCCTTTACATTCTGACCAACTTCCCACTCCGTCTCCGACATGTGGATATGGATCGGCAGAGACAGCTCCTCCGCTTTTTCCACAATTTGTGTGATAAATTCCGGTGGGCAAGTGTACGGAGCATGTGGAGCCATCATGACGGTCACGCGTCCATCCGCCTGGTTATGCCATTCACGGGCGAAAGAAACGGCATCCCGCAGCTTTGCCTGACGCTCTTCCTCGGAGCAAAGGCCGATCATTCCGCGGCAGAGACGCGCTCTCATCCCGGACGCTTGCACGGCTTTTGCCACTTCATCCATATGATCATACATATCGACGAATGTCGTCGTACCGGTCCGAATCATTTCGATAAGGGATATGTATGTGCCCCATTTCACATGCTCGGACGTGAATTGTGCCTCCAGCGGCCACATTTTGTCTTCGAGCCACTGCTGGAGCGGCAAGTCATCCGCATAACCGCGGAGCAGCGACATTCCTGCGTGCCCGTGTGTATTGATGAAGCCTGGCAGCACATAATCCCCTTTCAGATCAATCACTTCGTCATAGCCGGAGAGATCATCGGGGGTCGGACCGACGTACGTAATACCCGCTCCTTCAAATCCGACAGCTCCGTCCTGAATCACTTCATTTTGGTCATTTGCGGTAATTACCGTTGCATGGGTCAATATGGTCTTTTTCATCGTTACACTCCATTCTTACGTCAAGTAATAAGCAAGGCTCTGCAAACTGGATGTCACATCGGCATAGTGGATCCTGACATCGCGTTCGGTGCGAATCGTGGTGGGAGCAAAATTCAAAATCCCTTCAATCCCGGCCTCAAACAGCAGGTTGGCGACCGACTGGGCCGCCGCTGCTGGCACTGTTAGGATGGCAAGACGAATTTTCTGCTCTTTCACGGTCTGAATCAGCTCTTCCAGTGGCTGAATGGTGATTCCCGCGAGCACTTTTCCGCATTTGGCCGGGTCATTGTCAAAGATAGCCGCAATCCGCATGTAATCCTCTACCTGCGCATTGTAATTGCTAATGGCGTGTCCCAGATGCCCGGCCCCGATCAGCGCCACGCGAATTTCCTCGCTCAATTTTAAGATCTGACGGATTTTTTCTACCAAATAGTTCACGTCATAGCCGATGCCCTTTTTGCCGAAATCCCCAAAGGAAGAGAGATCTTTTCTGATTTGGGCAGGGTTGACGTCGAGATTTTTGCCCATCTGCTGGGAGGACACCGTCGTCACGCCCACTTGCTGCAGATAGCTTAGGTAGCGCAGATAAATCGGCAACCGGCGCACAACCGCTTCCGAAATCTTTTCACTTTTGGCCACGTACGGTCGATCCTCCTTACTTTTTTCTTTTCAAAACGCGATAATCCTTTCCATTGGAGAGGATCGTGATGGTTCCGTTCTGACTGGTAATGTAGGTCTCAACCCAGGATTCGCCGAGCCGCTCCAGCACTTCTTCCTGGCCATCCTTTAGCTTTTCTCTCGGCTTTCCGGTTAAAATGACCGCCACTTGCGGATCCACCTTGCTCAAAAATGGCTGCGAGGAAGCCTGATTGCTGCCTTGAGCAGCAACCTTCAAAACCGCTGCTTTCAATTGATCTGCGTGTTTCTCAAGCAGCCTCTCCTCGGCCTTTTCATTCATCGCACTGGCGAAGAGAAAAGACAACTTGTCATGCCGCAATTGAAAGACAAGGGAGTTGTCTTGCGGAGACAGGAACAGCGGTTCACTCGGGTGCAGGACCTGGAGCATCACATCTTCGTCCAGTCTGATTGCTTCTCCGTCAGTAACAGTCACTGCCTTTTTTGCTGCTTTGAGCGGGGCCGCGTTGCGAATCGAAGACTCAATCGGACGGGGCAAAATGACGTTCTCTACAAGCACCCGCTCCACAAGAAAAGCGAAGCCCCCTGCGTGCCCCGGCAAATCATTTGTCAAGACCACGTAATCCAACCGGGTAATTTTCCGTTCGGTCAGCGCCGCAAACAAGCGGGGCCAATCCTCAGCGCTTCCGGTATCAACGAGCATGTTTTTTCCATTCGGCAATCGAATCAAGGTTGCTTCCCCGTGCGGCAGCTCCAGATAGTGGATGACAAGCCCGATGAATTCACTCTCGTCTTCACTTGCGAACGGATCTTCTACTTTTACCGCCTTTTGCAAGTGGTTGTCGATCGAGCAGCCGGGTATCAAAAGCATTGTGACAGCCAACACCAACAGCCAAGCTCTTCCCGCTTTCCACAGCATTTATTTTATCACCTATATCCCTGTGAGACTATTGATTCATTTTATGAATCAGACAGGGATTGCATGCCCCGAAGAAACGGAGCGATGTCTTCGCGCAGGGTTGTCCAGGGGCCTGTTCTCGTATCGAAAGGTGGGAGCGATTTGAGAAACGAGCGTCCGTAGCGGGATTCCACGATGCGTGTATCAAGCACGACAACTACACCGCGATCGTCCTGGTGGCGGATCAGTCTTCCGACCCCTTGTTTGAATTGGATGACAGCCTGAGGCAAAGCGATCGACATAAACGCGTTTTTGCCCTGCTCTTTTACCTGCTCTGCCCTCGCCTGATAAATCGGGTGGTTCGGCGGAGTAAACGGAAGGCGTACAATCACCAGACAGCTCAATGCCTCGCCCTGGATATCTACCCCTTCCCAGAAGCTGCTCGTCCCCAGGAGAACGCTGTTTGTTTCTCTCTGGAACATGCGCACCAGCTTTGTCCGGTTGTTGCTGTCGATTCCGTGTCCGAGCAGTGTATAAGGCTCGTTGTCCAGTTGTTCCTTCAAGCCTTGGTACACCACACGCAGCATCGAATAGGAGGTGAACAGGATCATTGTCCGGCCGCCTGCTGCCCTGATGGCATCCACGCATCCCTGAATCACGGCCTCGAGGTACTGCTGCTCGCTCTCTTTGCCCAATGTAGGCAGATCGGATGGAATCAGCAGGAGCCCTTGCTTTTCATAACAGAACGGAGACGGCAGCTGGAGTGTTCGGACGCGCTCCTCTGGCAGCCGGTCGAGCCCCATCCTTTCCAGAATATATGAAAAGCTGTCTTTGACTGTCAGCGTCGCCGAGGTGAGAATCACGCTTCTGCGCTCGTCAAAAAGCGGTTCCGCCAAGCGTGTTGCCACTTGCAGCGGCGCAGCATGAAAGTACACTTGCTTTTTCGGGGTGCGAGACTCGATTTCCATCCAGCACACATACTCATCATCCGGCTCCAGGAGAAAGAAGTGAACCATTTCCATCCCTTCTTGCCACTCCTTCAGCAAGCCTGCAGCATCGGTATGAAGACTTTGCAGTTCAAAAGACGGCTTTTCGCCGGATGGCATGGAAGACAAAAGCGATTCCAGGTCAGACGCGTAGATCGACATCGATTCGATTACCCGCCGGGCCGTTTTTCGGATTCGCTCGTGCTTGCCGGAAAAAGACAGCGTCTGGTAACGGACCGTATCTCTTCCGGTATCGGAGGTCTCTTCTCCTCGGTCTGCCGCCCACTGATACAACAACTGCGTCAGTTGCTGGGCCTTTTCCTTGAGCCGGAGAAAATGCTCATTCATGCTTGCCCGCACCGAATTGACAGCCGCTGCCTTCTCATTTCCTGGCCAAGCCAAGAGCTGCTCGGCAAAACGGTGGAGATAGCTGCCCTCCTCCGGATTGGCTCGCTCCAGCAAAAACAAGAGCTGGGCCGTCGAAAATTGCTTGCCCAGATGGTGGGTTGCCACACTCTCCAAATGATGGGCCTCGTCAATGATCGTGATGTCATGAGCAGGCAGGATTCTTTTCTCAGCCTGCAGATCGCTGATGAGCAATGCGTGATTGACGATGAGAACATCTGCTTCGGCGGCTCTTTCCCGCGCCTGAAAGTAATAGCAGCGGCTAAACCATGGACAATTCCGGTGAAGACATGAATCCGTATCGCTTTTCACCTGCTGCCAGTACAACTGGCCGGTTGACGGCATGCTTAATTCTTCGACATCCCCGGTCTCGGTCTGGGTCAGCCAGGTCACCATTTGGCCTTTCACCAGCCGGAGCTCCTGGCTGCTGCCTTCCATGGACTCTTCCAGACTCTGTTCAAATTTTCGCAGACAGAGGTAGTTCCCTCTCCCCTTGAGCGTGGAAGCCCGGAAGGAGAACGGGAGCGACTGCTGCAGCGCGGGGATTTCTTTGTGAAACAGCTGCTCCTGGAGCTGAATCGTATTCGTACTGATGACGACAGGCTCGCGCCGCTGCTTCGACCAGAGGATGGCCGGCAGCAAATACGCGAGAGATTTGCCGGTGCCGGTCCCCGCTTCCACTAGCAAGTGAGATCCCTTCTCCATCGAGTCAAAAATGGCCCGCATCATCGATTCTTGGGCCTCCCTCCGCTGGTACCCCGCAAGGTTGCGGGAAAATGCGGCTTCTTCCCCAATCATCTGTTCGATCATGTCCTCAAACGAAGAAGTGGCCGGCAAGCCTGGGCTTTCTTCCCTTTTCAGAGAAGCTTTGAGGCGTTCCGGCTTTTTGCGCAGAGCAAGCTGCCTGTACACATCCCATTTTTCGGAATCGTCCGGGTCTGACATCCCGTCAGCGTCCCGCCCGAGCGTATCCAACTGGTCCATCGATCCCCATTTTTTCATCTCAAAGAACCGCAAGAGCTCCGAAATATCGGAACGAAAAGAAGAGACCAGCATCTGCAGGCGTTGGATGGTCACCAGAGGCAGCTCATTTATAATGTCCAGCAGATGCAAAAACAGCTGGGCCGTAGCCAAAGCGTCACTGTCCGCCTGGTGCGGACGATCATGTTCAATGTGCAGGTCATCAGCCAATTCTCCCAACCGATAGCTGCCTTGCATCGGCAACAGGAAACGAGAGAGCTCGACCGTGTCCAGTACATATCCGTCAAACGTATAATAGCCCTGGCTCAGCAGGGCTTCTTGCAAAAACTGAAGATCGAAGCTGGCATTATGCGCGACGAATGCCCGTCCTTCCAGCATGCGAAGGAATCGCGGCAGGACCTCCTCCATTGTTGGCGCATCCGCTACCATCTCGTCGGTAATGCCAGTCAATTGCTTAATAAAAGGGGGAATCGCCTGTCCCGGATTGATCAGGGTGGAAAATGACTCGGTAATATGTCCGTCGTCAATCGTAACGGCACCGATCTGAATGATGCTGTCTCCCTGTCTGGGATGGCTCCCCGTGGTTTCGAAGTCTACTACGATGAAACGATTCAAGCTATGGTCACCTCGTACTTGCGCGGCCCGTATCATGTCCGCTTCCCTAACACTTCGGCAAAGACCGGGAAATTTCCTGCTCCCTGATCAAGGATGCAAAAGTTCGCTCTCGGCTACGTGTTCCCCCAGCTTGCCTGCGCACATTTGCAGATAAAACGGTATTTCCCTGAAGTGATCGCTGTGCGGCAATACCCGGCGGAAATATTGTTCGGCCAGTCGCCAGTTTTCCTCTGCCAAGGCGATCCGCCCCAGGTGGTAGTATCCGAGTGATCGGACGTATGGATCCTGGTCTTCGGTAAACGGCTTTGCCAGTTGTTTGGCCGCCAAAATATCCCCCATCCATTCATAGGCCGTGATCATTCCCGATTGGGCAAGGCGATGATCCCGCTGCTTCAGCAAAATGAACCGGAAGGCTGCCAATGCCTCTTCGATTTTGCCGTCAAATAACAGCATCCAGCCATAGCTAAAGGTAAAGTCGAGCTGATCGGGGGCCAGGGCGATCGCCTTTTTCATCAATGTCAAAGCGCGGCGCGTTCCGGCGATGAGCCACGTGTTCCAGGCCAGCCCATGCCAAGCATGGCCGTCTTGCGGATAACGCTCGGTCAGGAAGTGATAGCAGATCTGTGCCCGGTGGTAATTCCCCAACGATTCATAGAGGGAGGCCATCTCCTGCAGCGTCGCGCTGTCAAGATTGCGGTTGGGCAGCCTAAGTCCGCCAGGCGGCGCCAGCTCCGCTGCCGGGTCGCTCATTTGCAGCAGACGGGCTGCCCGCAGCCAAAGCATCTGCGCTTCCCAATCCTGTTCTCCTTCATCGAGCACCTTCTCGATCGTCTCCATGGCCTCGTGGATGTATCTGTCTTCCAGATAGCACAGCGCCAAGTTAAACCAGGCATCCCGGTGATCGGGCTTGATCGAAACGGCTTCCTTGAACGCTTGGGCAGCTTCCAGCCACTGCCGTTCTTCGGCCAGGATGCATCCGATGGCATTATAGCTGATCGCCGTGACCGCAGGGGAGCTGGCCGATCTGCTAAGGAGGCGAAATTCCCGCAGCGCCGTTTCCTTTTCACCGCAAAACAAGAGACTGTACCCGTAATACAACCGCCCGCTTTCCCAGTCCGGAGACTGGTCTACCAGCTCGGCAAAACAGCGTTTGGCATCCTGGTACATCCGGAGGTGGTAAAAGCCCTCTCCTTTCCGAAACATATGCTCATATTCCCGATGCAACTCGAGGTGACCCTGCTTTTGCTGGGAAGCTGCTTGTGCCAAGGACTGCTCTTCGGCCGTAGTCGCGCCGTCTGTCAAAGCGGATTGCAAATCCTTCCACTCAGATGTGGAAGCGTTTTGATCTGCTTTTGGCTGTTTCCCCTCGGTCTTCGGCTTGTCCTGTGATGTATACGATTGTCCAGCAAGAGGCTCGCCAAAAGCTTCTTCCTGCTCATCATCCTGGCCTTCCATCTTTTTAATCTGCCGAATTGCAGCAGACAGCTTCTCTTCAAACTGCAGCCACAGATCGACGACTCTGTCGCTTACCTGGCGAAGCTGAAACAACTGATCAGCAAGCTGAAGCTTTTCATGCTCGGAAGCCGCCGGCCACCTTTGTTCAATTGTTTCCGCTTTTGTTTGCAATGTATCAAACCATTCTTCCAGCTTCAAAAAAAAGCCACCCCCTGTGAGGCGTGTGTAGTCTCATTGTTTCACAAGGGATGGGGCTCTATGCAGATTCTCCCGATTAATAGACGGTGGCGTGTACTTCCTCGGCGAGAAGCTGTGCAATTTTATTGTGCTCATCCATGATCGCAACCCGCGGTTTGTGGCTGCGGGCTTCTTCATCGCTTACCAGCGCATAGGAAATGATGATGACGATATCGCCGGGCTGCACCAACCGGGCTGCCGCTCCATTCAGGCAAATAACGCCGCTTCCCGGTTCTCCCTCGATCACGTACGTCTCCAGACGAGCTCCGTTGTTGTTGTTGACAATCTGCACTTTTTCATTCGGCAAGATGTCCAAGGCATCGAGAATGTCCTTGTCAATCGTAATACTTCCTACGTAATTCAGATTCGCTTCCGTTACCGTTGCCCGGTGAATCTTTGCTTTCATCATCGTACGAAACAAAGGGGAATCCTCCTTTTCCTGCATCAAACTGTCACAATCACGTTGTCAATCAAGCGTGTTTTGCCAAATCGCACAGCCAGGGCGATCAATACCCGGTCTCCCTTTTCCGGTGCTTCTGGCTTTGTCAAATCAGGGTATCGCAACAGCTCTACATAATCGATGTCCGCCAGCGGCTCGGCCTTGATGGTACGGATCATCTCATCCCGGACGCTATCGAGGTCTGCTCCGCTCGCCACTTTCTTTTCGGCTAGCTGCAGGCTGCGGTACAAGACAGCAGCCTGTTTTCGTTCTTCGGCGCTGAGATAAACATTTCGCGAGCTCATCGCCACGCCGTCTGCTTCGCGGACAATCGGGCAAGGGATGATGGTCACAGGCACGGAAAGATCCCGTACCATCTGCTCCACAACAGCAACCTGCTGCGCATCCTTTTGTCCAAAAAAGGCGTAATCGGGCTGCACGATCTGGAACAGCTTCAAAACGACTGTTGCCACACCGTCAAAATGACCGGGACGGGAGCGGCCGCAGAGCGGTTCCGAGACGCCTGAGACAGAGACGTTTGTTTTTACTTGCTGCGGGTACATTTCCCCTACACTGGGCGAGAACACAAAGTCAACACCGGCAGACGCCGCCATCTTCAAATCCCGCTCCATATCGCGAGGATAACGGTCAAAATCCTCGTTTGGCCCAAACTGCAGCGGATTGACGAAAATGCTCATTACGACGATCTCACAGTGTTTTTTTGCTTCATTCACCAAACTGAGGTGTCCCTCATGCAAGTAACCCATCGTCGGTACGAGCCCAACCCGTTTTCCCTGACGACGAGCTTCTTTCAGATGCTGCCGCAGCTCGGCAATCGTCACTACTTGCTGCATGGTCTGCATCATGACCGTAATCCCCCTCCTCCGTACAGCTTCGAAACCATTTCTTCTTTGGCATGAAAGACATGTTCCGGAGCGGGGAAACGGCGTTCCTTTACTTCGGATACATAATCACGCACTGCGTCCCGGATGGAAGTGCCGACATCCGCGTACCGTTTCACGAACTTCGGCTGCAATTGCGATGCGTACCCCACCAGGTCATGAAAAACGAGGACTTGTCCATCGCAAGAACTGCCAGCGCCGATGCCGATAACCGGAATGTCCAGTTTGGCGGAAATAAGCGCTGCCACCTCTTCCGGCACACATTCCAGCACGAGGGAGAAAATGCCTGCCTCCTGCAATGCTTCCGCCTCGTCCATCAGCCGGCGCGCCGCTTCCAGATCCCTTCCCTGGACCTTGTAGCCGCCTAATTGATGAACAGCCTGGGGGGTCAAGCCGATATGACCCATCACGGGTATGCCCGCCTGCACGCAACGTTTTACGAGCGGAACAAGTTCGGTGCCCCCCTCCATTTTGACGGCCTTTGCCAACCCTTCCTGCAAGAGCCTGCCCGCATTTTTCACGCCTTCTTCTACGGTACCGTGATAGCTGAGAAACGGCAAATCCGCCACGACGAACGCTCTCTTGGCCGCTCTGGTCACAGCTTTGGTATGGTGCAGCATGTCATCCATTGTCACTGGCAGCGTCGAGTCGTATCCGAGTACGACCATGCCGAGTGAATCACCGACAAGGATCATTTCGGCCCCGGCCTCTTCCACCAGCTTGGCTGAGGGAAAATCGTAAGCGGTAATCATGGCGATTGGTTCGCCCGCATGTTTTTTTGCGCGCAGATCAGACGTTGTGATCGGCGCCAGGTTGTTTGTCATCTCTCTCCCACCTCTACATGCGCCCTTTCCCGTGAGACCAGTACGGAAACAAAAAAACCTTCTCGCCGATAAAGGGAGAAGGTTGTCCACGCAAATACCTGGCAACATCATCAATGTCGCCGGATTCCTTCTGTCTCGGTCCACACAGGCTCTGAGCAGATTGTTGTCCATAGCATTACACAGAATGAAAAGAAAAACCCCACATACGGGAGTGCCGGTCGGAAACCCGATACAGCCTCCACTCATGGAGTATATCAAAAGAATCAGGAATTTGCACCATAATTGACGTCTGCCGAGTACACCTTGTGCCTCTTTCCAGTAGCGTCTTCCAGGATCAGCACGCCTTCCTCGTCCAGGCCAATCGCCCTTCCTTCGAGCGTATGCTGAATCGTGCTCACGGTAATCCATTTGCCGATCGTATAGGAGTGCTGCTCCCATTCCGATTTGACCCGCTCAAAGCCCTCCCGCAAATAGTGATCGTATTCCCGCTCAAAATTCTCGCAAAAGCGCTGGATGAAAGCGACCCGCTTGATCGGCTTGCCCGATTCGATGCGAAGGGAAGTCGCGATCGAGGACAGCTCCGGCGGGACGTCCTTTTGCTCGAGATTGGCGTTGATCCCCATTCCGATCACCAGGTAGTTGACGCGGTCCGACTCTGCATTCAATTCCGTCAAAACTCCGCTGACCTTCTTGTCGCCGATAAAAAGATCATTGGGCCACTTTATTTTGATGTCAACGCCGGTTTCTTCCCACATCGTCTTGGCCAACGCTACCGCGGTCAACAGCGTCATTTGCGGAGTTTTGGGCAGCGGAATTTCGGGTCTGATGATCAGACTCATCCAGATACCGGTCCCCCTCGGAGAATGCCAGGGGCGGCCAAGTCGTCCCTTTCCGCCCGTTTGCTGCTCCGCGATCACTAGTGTTCCCTCAGGCGCACCTTTGGCGGCAGCCTCGTGCGCCAATGGCTGCGTCGAGAGAACGGTGTCATACGCCAGAACCTGCTGGCCGATCCGATAGGTGCTGAGTCCGGCTCTGATCTCCTCCGCTGAAAGGCGGTCGGGTGCAGCGATCAAGCGATAGCCTGATTTCCGCAGAGCCTCAAACTCATACCCGTCCTTGCGCAGCTCCTCGATATGCTTCCAGATCGCTGTACGCGAGCATCCACAGGTCTGACTCAGCTCCTCCCCGGAGATGAACTCCCCGGGTTTTTCATGAAATGCCTTGATAATCTCTTGCTTAATATTCATGACGGGCAACCTCTTTCTTCGCTTCCTCAAGCAATGCCTCCGGCGTATTCGCCAAACCGTAAAATGCCGTCTGCTCCCACAGATGCTGCAGCATGTGCTGTACCCATTGGCCGGGCTTTTTGTCCAGCAACGTATACAGTTGCTTTCCGTTCAAGGCCAATTCCTGCACCGATTTGACAGGCATTTTTTCGCAGGTATCTTCCAATGATTTTTTCAAATCAAGAGCCGGCATGTTTTTCCATACGGCCTCAAGAAGATTCGACAGCTCCAGACAGAACGGCAAACCCGTTTGCAAGAGCAGGGGCCTCCAGTCGATCACAGTTGGTTCATCCCATTTCGGCTTCAATTGCGTAATATGCTGGACAAAGGAACAGACCGCTTCTGTCTCCCGTTTTGACAGCTTCAGCTCATGGCAAACGCCTCTTGCCTGATCGGGGTCAAGCCCGGCCGCATACATCAGCAATGCCCATTTTTGCGGAAGGTTCGCAAGGAAAGGCAATCGCGAGACATACTCCTGTCTCACCGAGAAAAGGCGCTGCAGCAAAGGTGATGTGTGCAGTGCTGCCGTCTCCGCCAAAAGCCTTGCCCCTACCTCCGGCGCTGGACTGTCCATGATTTTATGCAGTTCATCACGAACTCGCTCCATCGCGATATGGGACAGCAGAAAAGAGGTTTCGCTCATGGCTGCAAGAGTTGCGGGCTCGATCTGAAAGTGTAATTGTGCGGCAAAGCGAACAGCCCGCAAAATACGAAGCGCATCCTCTCGAAAGCGTTGAACCGGTATGCCTACCGCCCGAATCAGACCGTTTTCCAGATCAGCCTTGCCCTGAAGGGGGTCTTTCAAACAGCCATTCCGATCCATGGCAATGGCATTCATCGTAAAGTCCCTTCGCTCCAAATCGATTCGCAGCTCCGAGACAAAACTGACTTCGCTCGGCCTGCGAAAATCTTCATACCTTCCTTCAGTGCGATAGGTCGTCACTTCATAGAGCGAGCCGTCCAGCTTGACAGAAACAGTCCCATGCTTGAGTCCTGTCGGCACATGGTCGGGGAACAAGCGCATCACGTCGCCTGGATGGGCATTGGTACATATGTCTATATCATGCACAGGTCTATTCAGCAGCCAGTCACGGACGCAACCGCCGACGAAATAAGCCTCGTACCCGTTTTCCTCCAGTATTTTCAAAATGATTTCTGCCTGTTTCTTTCCCACACGTTACACTCCGTTTTCGTCCGCCCTGGTTAGTAGGAGGCGTAGTTGATGAAATTTCTCATGGGTTTATTTATTATGATTTCGAAGCTGTTTCAGCTTGCAAAAAGCAGTCCGGTCCGTTCCGTCCATAAATCAAGATTGATTGATTAATTGCAGATAGAGCGACTCGTACTCCGAAGCGATCTTGTCGTGACAAAATGTTTCACATGAGCGCTCGATGCTGCTCCGGGAAAAGCGGGCGTACAATTCTTCATCCTGCAGTAAACGCAGCGTCTGTTCAGCCATTCCAGCCACATCTCCGATTGGGCGGAGAAACCCGCACACGCCGTCCAACACGACTTCCGGCAAGCCGCCAGCCAGTGTAGCGACCACAGGTACGCCACATGCCATCGCTTCCAAGGCTACGAGTCCAAAGCTCTCTTTTTCGGAAGGAAGCAGCATCACATCCGCCATCGAGATGACTTCGGCAACATCCTCCTGCTTCCCGAGGAAATGAACGTCTCCCTCCAGGCCTTTTTCAACGATTTTCTGGCGTACCATGCTCAGATCAGGCCCTTCTCCGATCAACAGCAGCTTTGCCGGCATCTGATCCCGGACCCTTGCGAAGACTTCAATCACGTCCTGTGAACGCTTGACCGGTCGGAAGTTGGAAATATGCATGATAATTTTCTCGCCGTTCGGGGCAAATACCCGCTTGATTTCGCTTACTTCCTTGGGGTAGTACCGGCGCTTGTCGACGAAGTTATACACAGGGACAATGTCTTTCTCCACGTGAAGCAATTCTTTTGTCTGGCGTATCAAATCATGGGATACCGCCGTGACCATGTCGCTTTGTTCGATCCCAAAGCGGATCAGGCTGCTCAAGCTCGAATCGTAACCGAGCACCGTGATATCGGTCCCGTGCAAAGTCGTGACGATTTTAAGCTGCTCGCCCACCATCTGTTTGGCCAGATAGGCACAGAGAGCATGCGGTACGGCGTAGTGAACATGCAGAACGTCCAGCTTCTCGTTCTTTGCCACTTGTGCCATGCGGTTCGCCAGCGTCAGATCATAGGGCGGATATTTGAAGACGTCGTAATGACTGACCTCTACCTCGTGATAAAAAATGTTGGGGTGAAACTTCCCGAGGCGAAACGGCATGCTTGATGTAATGAAATGCACCTGATGCCCGCGTTCGGCAAGAAGCTTCCCCAGCTCTGTCGCCACAACGCCAGAACCTCCCAGTGACGGATAGCAGGTAATTCCGATGTTCATTCTTGATTTCACCTCTGTTTACAAACGATCCAGCACATAGGGTGTGGCGCTGACAAACCCTTCGGCATACATAACACCAGACTGCTGTCCGAATAACCGCTCCCGGTATTCCACTGATTCCAGATAGCCGTTATTCAACGGGGTAGCGACTGTCCCCTCTTCACGTTCAAATTGGCTCCGGTAACAGCGCAGCACATCCATTTTTTCTTTGTAGACAGATGTAATGTCTACAACGACATTTGGTGTCACGGTCGTATTGATAAAGTAGTACAACAGTTTTTCCGGACGATAAGCAGGAAGCGACAGGCCAGCCGGGTACTTGCGGATTCCCGCGGAAAACACGGCTTCGCGGACGATTCTGCTCACGCTTTCGTGATCGGGATGCCGGTCTTGCCAATAAGGAGCGAGCACAACGCGCGGTTTGATCTGCCGAATCAAATCGACCGTCCGGCTGATAGCCTCTTCCTTTACAGCTTCCAGGCCGCGGTCAGGCAACCCGAAATTGTACCTTGTAATTCCCCCTAAAGCCCGGTCTGCCGCCGCTGCTTCCTGCTGCCTGCGCTCTACGGTCCCATTGGAAGAGAGCTCTGCATAGGTCAAGTCCAGGATTCCGACACGCTCTCCTCGTTTTGTGGCGAGCAGCAAGGTTCCTGCGGCGCCTATTTCCACGTCATCGGGATGCGCTCCGATTGCCAGGATATCTACACGATCCATGCGTTTCACTCCTTGTGAACAATTTCCCGCCAGCTAAGCTCACCGCGTTCCAGAGCTTTCAATAAGACCTCAGCCGTTCCCAGATTGGTGGCAAACGGGATTTTGTGCACGTCGCAAAGTCTCAGCAAAGCGATAATATCCGGCTCATGAGGCTGAGCCGTCAGCGGGTCGCGCAGGAAGATGATCAGATCCATTTCATTCCGTGCGATCATGGCCCCAATCTGTTGGTCACCACCAAGCGGTCCGGAAAGGAAACGAGTCAGGGTCAAGGAGGTCGCCTCCATGATCCGAAGACCTGTCGTACCGGTTGCATACAGCTCGTGTTCAGATAAAATGCCTTCGTACGCCATGGATAGGTTTACAATCTCTTCTTTCATCCGGTCATGGGCAATCAATGCGATTTTCAATCAGACCTCTCCCTTGCTGTCAGTAGGAATTAAACGATCGTTTAAAAATGCAACCTAGTCGATCAAATGCTCCAGTCCATAGACCAATTGATTGAGGTTCATCACGGCTTTAATGGCCATGTTCACGCCAGGCATGAACGATTCGCGGTTGATCGAATCGTGCCGAATCGAAAGAGTCTGACCAGCCGCTCCAAACAGCACTTCCTGATGAGCCACCATCCCCGGCAAACGAACGCTGTGGATGCGAAAACCATCGTAGTCAGCACCCCTGGCTCCAGCGATTGTTTCTTTCTCTTCCGGATGCCCTTGCTTCATGTTCTCCCGGACAGCAGCGATCATTTCTGCTGTTTTCAATGCGGTTCCGCTTGGTGCATCCAGCTTTTTATCGTGGTGAAGCTCGATAATTTCCACATGCGGCATGTATTTTGCTGCCATCGCCGCGAATTTCATGCACAAAATGGCCCCGATCGCAAAGTTCGGGGCAATAATGGCTCCAAGCCCCGCTTCTTTATAGCGGGCCGTCAAGTCTTCCAATTGCTCCGGAGTAAGCCCGGTCGTCCCGACAACCGGTCTTACATTGTGACGCAAGCACAGCTCCATATGCCGATAAACCGTATGCGGAGTCGTGAAGTCAACCAGCACATCCGGCTTCATCTCTGCCAGCTGCCGCTCAATTACTTCATCACTCACCCTCGTGTCCAATGCTCCAGTATAGACCAGCTCCTGATCCTCGCCAAGCATTTTGACGACTTCTTGTCCCATTCGGCCTTGCGCTCCTGCAACCGCGATACGAATCTGTTTTTCCATCATTCTTCCGTCTCCTCTATTCTTGTCCACCGGTCTTTATCCCGTGTGTTGAACTTATGCATGATACGGTCAAATGCCTCTTGCAGGTCGATGCCGAGCGAATTGGCAAAACAGAGCACAATAAAGAAAACATCACCCAGCTCCTCTTCGACCGTTTTTTCGCCCTCATCCTTTTTCTTTGGCTTTTCGCCGTAAAAATGATTGATCTCCCTTGCCAGCTCGCCCACTTCTTCTGTCATTCGGGCCATCATTGCCAAGGGGGAAAAATAACCTTCTTTAAACTGTGATATGTATTGATCTACTTCTTGCTGGATTTCCTCCAGGGTTTTGCGCTGAGTCATCGGGTCACTCCTTTTGCAGCCTTGATTTGCCATTGCCTTTATCGTAACCGAAACAGGGCCGTTTGCCAAATCTCAATACGCTGCGACTGGCAGCATATGGACATTTCCATCAGCCTTCAATTATAATGGCTGTCGTATACATCAAAGCAACTAGGTATGATAAACAAAGTTTCGCCAGTATGAAGGAGGCACCCGAAGGGCACGGGATCTGGCTGCGCATGGATGCTTATTCGAGGCAGTTTCGCCAGTTTAAGGAGGACTTTATGAAAATTCGGTTGACAAGCATTATTGCCATCATCATTGGTTCTGCCATCATGGGGTTTGGCATTAACGCCTTTAATATTCCCAATAACCTGGCAGAAGGCGGAATCACAGGGATCAGTATCTTGATCAAGCTGCTTTTCCCGAGCGTCGACCAAGGTATTGTGTTTTTCTTGCTGAACATTCCCCTGTTCATCCTCGGCTGGAAGGTTTTGGGGCGGACTGCTTTCATCTATACCATTTTGGGAACTGTCTCGTTATCCGTTTTTCTCTCCTTGTTTGAAGGTGTCTACCCGATGCCGATGCAGGACCGCCTGCTCGCCTCCCTGTTTGCCGGGGTTGCTGTAGGTGTCGGACTGGGGATCATTTTCCGATACGACGGAACGACGGGTGGAGTCGACATCATTGCCCGATTGCTGCAAAAATACATGGGAATTAGCATGGGACGTACACTCTTTTTCGGAGATATTCTCGTCATCGGAGCATCCCTTGTCTATTTGAATGTGGAAAGCGCGATGTACACGCTGGTGGCGGTATTTATCGCTGCGCGAGTGATCGACTTTTTTCAGGATGGAGCGTATGCCGGAAAAGCGCTCACCATCATTTCCGATCACGCAGACGACATTGCCAAACAAATTCTTGACCTTGGCCGCGGCGTAACACTTTTGGCGGGAAAAGGGGCATTCTCCGGCGCAGAAAAGCAAGTCGTCTATGTCGTCGTTAGCCGAAATGAGGTAATGCGCTACAAAAGCATCGTACAGGGCATCGATCCTCACGCGTTTGTGATCGTCAATGATGTTCATGAGGTGCTTGGCGAAGGCTTTACATTGGACGAAAACAAGCAGCCTATACGGAGTTAACGATTTAAGCCAATCAACGGGAAAACACCTCGGGATTTTTTCATCTCGAGGTGTTTTTTTCGGGAAAGTATAAAAGCCTAATAAGAAGAAAAAGAGGACAGGCATAAGGCGGTTAGCTTCAGCATCTATCTCCTCCACGCTGCTACGATACCGTCCGGAACTGTCCCTGATACTTTTTCCACGCTACGTAGGCCAAGGTCATCAAAACAGCCGCTACGATGCTGAAAATCAATCCAAAAGGCGATTCGCTGCTGATCAGGTAGGCAATCGTGCTCTTGTCTTCGCCGATAAAAGCTTCCTGCATGCTGGTTTGCAGTTCCCGCAGAGCGCTCCGGATTTGATTCCATTCGATTTTGCTGTTCCTCATTTCCTTGGAGATGGCGTCATATGCCGAATCGATTTTCTTTAGCTGTTGTTCGGGAAGATGGATCGTCATCGCTGGTCTGATCACGTGATACAACCGAGAGTTTTCTTCGAATTGTTCGCGAAAATGAGCGTAATCACGCTTGACCGCAGATTCCAACAAATCCTGCAGCTGTGCAGAAACGGACGTGTAATAGCCCCTCCACATCGGCTGATGATCATGTGTCAGCGCGTCGATAACGACTCGTACACGAGTAGCATGCTCCAGCAGTTGCTGCTCATCGAGCGCCGTGTTGTTCAAGCCGTTCCTGGCAGCAAGAATTGATTGCGTGACCGCATTCAAGCTTTCGATTCTCAGCGTTTCCGGCAGCTGCAGATGAGGGAACTGCTCTGCCAGCATCCGGACCCGCTGCCGGGCCGACTCCAGGTCCCCTTTTCGTGCTGCGTCCAACATCTGGTGAGCTATGTCATCCAATGCGGCAAGCTGCTTTTCCTCCGCCGGCCGCTCAAGGTTCGTCAGTAATGAATGAATCGGCCACGATAAGAGCAAGCCGATCACCAGGAAGAACAGCAGGAACCGGATGTTCTTCTTCACACAAAAACCCTCCTTCCCTTAGTACAACCTATGGAAAGGAGGACATGTTTAGACCTTGTTTCTGCCGAATCGCATATTGGCAAACCAAATAATCGAGATCGAAACGATACTGAGAAGCACTGTACAAAAACCGATGATACCCGTATAGGGATCGAGCACGGCAGGCAGCCACGGATGAATATCCATCACATAATCGAGGAAATCATTGTTCAATGTCCATAGTGCAGCAATTCCTACAGGAAGCCAGCTCAATTTATAAAAACGAGCATACAACACGGACTCGGCGGCCATTCCAGTATGAGAAACCAACAGCATAATATCGGTTCCGCGAATGGGATTCCCCATCATCCAGCCGGCAATGATAATCGCTACCGCCCATATGCCGTATTTAAAATTAGTAATGCCAGCGAGGGCTTCCAAAACAGGAATGTGGCGTCCGAGCAAATACGTTAGCAACACCAGGGTAAACAAACCACTGCCTGTCGGGCTGTCCGGGACGAACAAGCGAAGATACGCCGGTGTGTCAGCTAATTGATTGCCGTACCAGATGAATCCATAAATGGTTCCTAGCAAGTTTACGACAAACAGGGTCCAGAGAAACCACCTTTTCCCTAATGACTGCCAAAACCACTCCCATAACAAGCTCATGAAAATCGTCTCCCGCTATGTTCGCCGCTAAAGAAAAAGCTGACCGAACGACAGTCAGCTTTTTCTTTATAGGCTTATTTCAAGGATGCCAGGTACTCTGCAAGTTTTTGGATCTCTGCCTCGTCCTGAATCAGGCCGCCAGGCATCTGTCCTTTACCGTTCTTGATGACTTCTGCAATCTGTGCAGCGTCGAGCTGGCTACCGATCTTTTGCAGATTCGGTCCGAGTGCGCCTTCCATGTTTTTGCCGTGGCAACCCATGCAACCCGTTTGTGCTGTCCAGAGAGGATCTGGCTTGAAGCTTGGGTCGGCTGGTGCTGCAGGAGCAGCAGCGCCGGAGCCACCGCCGTGTCCGCCGCTTCCGCCCTTGCTGGAGGCATGGTTCAGAGAGTGCTCATGGTCAGCTGCCCAAGTCAGGTAAAAGATACCAACCAACGCTGTCAGCATCAGGCCTGTCGCAACAGGACGACGAGACGGACGGCGGTCTTTACCAGTGTCCAGCCAAGGTGCCAGCATCAAAGCACCGAACGCAATACCTGGGATGACAACTGTTCCGAGGACGACCCAGTCCCCTGCAGCCCAAGGATACTTGAGCAATTGGTACAGGAACAAGAAGTACCAGTCAGGCAGCGGGATGAACGAAGTGTCGTTCGGGTTTGCCAAATCGGTCAAAGGCGATGGGTGTGAAACCGTTAACACCAGGAAACCGACCAAACAAACAGCTGCGACCATCCATTCTTTCAGCAGGAAGTTCGGCCAAAACGGCTCGGATTTTCCCGGAAAATCCGAATAAGATGGGGCAATATTCGGGATGCGCTTCGCCGATATTCGGGAGTCTCCGACGAAGGTAGCATCTTTGTCCTGTTTTGCCATGCTAATACCTCCTTAGTATCGAAAACTTATAGTGGGCCCGAAATACCTTGCACCCGAATCATAACGAAGTGAGCTCCCAACAGTCCAAGCAGTGCGCCTGGGAGGAAGAACACGTGAATCGCGAAGAAGCGAGAAAGCGTCGTCGCCCCTACGATGTCCCCACCGGTCAGCAGCGTCTTCAAATAAGGTCCGATCAGGGGAACAGAGTTTGCGATCTCCAGACCTACCTTTGTTGCGAAGTACGCAGTGTTATCCCAAGGAAGCAGGTAACCGGTGAAACCGAGGCCGAGCATTACGAAAAAGATCAGAACGCCCACTACCCAGTTCAGTTCGCGTGGACGCTTGTAGGAACCGGTAAAGAATACGCGCAATGTATGTAGGAACATCATTACGATAACCAAGCTGGCTCCCCAGTGGTGCATACCGCGAACGATTACGCCAAAGGCTACTTCGTTCTGCAGGTATTTTACCGATTCGTACGCGTTGATAATATCTGGTACATAGTACATGGTCAAGAACATACCAGACAGAATTTGAATGACTGTAATAAAGAACGTAAGGCCACCAAAGCAGTAAACAAATGCAGAGAAATGGTGAGCAGGGTTTACGTGCTCCGGTACTTCATGGTCGGCCAAATCCCGCCACATCGGAGTAATGTTTAAGCGTTCATCGACCCAGTCATACATTTTTTGCAACATGTTAGCCACTCACCCCCGGACGTGGATTTGGTTTCAGTTTGCCCAGATAGAGCTTGCCGTCTTTTACTTCCGTCTCGTATTCATCGAGGGATGCTGTCGGCGGTGTACCCAGAATGTGTGCCCCTTCAATGTCATAGCGTCCAAGGTGGCACGGGCAGAAATACTCGTTTGGATGATTCGGGTCGGTATTCCAGTTGACCGTGCAACCCAAGTGCTTACAGATTGGGGACAGAGCGAGAATCTCACCCTTCTCATTCTTGGTTACCCATGCAGACAAGGTCGATTCGGATTCATACCAACCGTCCTTGGTATGTACCTTAAATTCCACAAGCTTTGGCTCTGGACCAAAATCATCGACACTACCAACAGCTACTGTATCTCCACCCGCATGGCCCTTGAGCAAGGGGTCGACCGCAAAACGGATCATAGGTGTGATCATACCCGCAGCAAGGAACCCGCCAGTTCCCATAAGTGCGTAGTTTAGAAATGTTCGCCTGGAAATTTCTCTGTTATCGCCCATCTCTTTTTCCCTCCTTATCCTGTAGAATCGCACAACGATGGCGTTTTCAATACATATACACTAGGTCAATCCCAATCATAGCTAACGCCTAAAAAGATGTCAAGAATGTCCAATAGACATGCCGCATGGCAATCGCGCAAGTAGAAGAGATTGTTACCATTTTGTCAAATATGGCATATTGCTTCTCTGATTTTCCTAGTGTCTCCAAAAATATCAAGCATTAATGCCTCTATTTCTCCTGCCACATGCGGATGACTTCCTGAGTCAAAATGTCGACCGTAACCTCGAACCGG
Source organism: Brevibacillus sp. FSL K6-6036 (assembly GCF_037964015.1). Classification (NCBI taxonomy): domain Bacteria; kingdom Bacillati; phylum Bacillota; class Bacilli; order Caryophanales; family Paenibacillaceae; genus Brevibacillus; species Brevibacillus sp. FSL K6-6036. The sequence continues at coordinate 2,308,206 of NZ_CP150173.1, read as the reverse complement.
AGGGGGGAATCGAGGTCCTCATCGCCAACTGTCAGCCTGCGCGCTTCTTGACCGAGCAGCTTGATATCATCTCCGCTGAACTGAAGCAGGATGCAATGCTGAAAGCCCTCGGGAAACTGCTGCGGGATCGGTTCGTGCCCAAATTGGTAGCAGAGTGGAAACAGAAGCACTCTCCCCTTCAACTTCTGCTCAATCGAGGCTGCCACATTTAACAGATAACTCGTTCTCATCACATGATCCACGAGCTTTGTGTCCGGACGGTACAAATAAAGAGGGAGCAGCGCAGTATCCACGAAGGGCTGCAACTCCTCCCACTTTTCCATTTCCTGTATGTTCCATTGCATATGCCGTCTCCTCTTTCCTGTTTTTTTCTGGAGACTAGCGTATCACGAAATCCGCAGCTCTAGCAATTGTCCTTTCCCAAACTACGTGGCTTCGTAAGCCATGATTTCACGCAGCTCGTTCGTCAAGACGAGGAAGCGCTCCTTGTCCTTTTCCGCTAAAGCTTCGTCAATTTCCTGGTACAGCGTTCTCTTCCGGTACAGCCGCACTTGCTCGTCGATCAGCATTTCGGAAAGCAAACCGGATACTTGCTGATTGTTCGTTCCATATGTATTCGAATAAAAATTTGGCCACTCCATGCACATCCCTCACTTCAATAAAATGGTAGATTCTGTAAATCCATTGTATTTGCGAAGCCAAGATTGGCTGGCGTACGTCCCGGAGTAAATCCACTCTTCACCCGACTGGCCGACGCGAATCAAGCCAAGGTGGACCATCATTTTTAAAATCCGATTCACCAGAATATTGTTCGGATCATCATAGTAAAAAGCGCGAATCCAGGGAAGAAGACTTCTCGCAAGAGCCGTCTGAGTGACCCAGCCGCTTGCTGCCATCATCGGTATCAGTTGGACGAGCATGGGCAGATTCGGTACGGCACGCTTGTACAGCCTCATCCAGAAGCGGATGACTTCGTGATACAATGCGTCACTATACGGTTTCTGCAATTGTTCATTGCCCGCTTCCGTGAGTGATACCTGACCCGGAACCTCTTCGATCCACCTCTGGTAGTAGCAAAAATCGTAGATGAGAGAAAACCTGTCCGGATACAGATCAAAATGCAGACCGTAGCCAAAGCGCCAGCGCTCCGGCGTGAGCGGCTCCTCCTTCACCTGCAAAAATTGAAGCACCTGCTGCTGATACCGTTTGTACATCCCGCCTTCTGCAGTCAATGGGACGGGCTCCCGCTGAAGAAATCGCAAAAATTGCATGATATCGTCAACAAGGGCCGTGCCTTCATCCCGATACGCATCCGGCTCCAAAACGAATGCATTTTCGTCCTTCTGCCATTTTTGCAGCCAAGTGTGAAGAAGCGGCTCTCTGATGTCCAGCGGCACCTGGTACTGTCCGATCGTCCTGCTTTTTGCCGGAAAAATCCAGCCGCGCTTCATCGCTTTCGCTACGTATTTGCGGGCCTCCTCCTGCTTGCCTTCCTTCTTCGCATCCAAAGCTACGCCGGCCTTTGCGAGAAGGTCCTCCAGAGACATCTCCGTGCGCTTGTCCAAGAACAGGAGCAGAAAAAAATGCGTCTCTTCCGGCGACAGCTGTTCGATCTCGCGGGAGATTGTCTGCTTATGGCGCAGGTTGGCCAGCAACGTAGTGATCAATTCGTTTTTTGAGTGAGGATTGCATTCACAGCCGTAATGGTCGGCCATCTGATTGAGCTGCCGGATGTCGGTGTAGACTAAAATCTCTGCCAAGTTCATCTGGGCATCCCTTCCTTAACGAAGGCTTTTGTTACCCACCATTCTTGTCCAATTTCCGGCAAAATAAACAGGAAGCCACAATAGTGACTTCCCTAGGAAACAAGCAATTTGCCCGCATTTACTCTTCGTCTACATTCCAAGCATCGAGCAGCTTCTGGTATTCTTTTGCGTCCTCATAGCGTCCGGATTGCGTCAACAGGGCGACCAGCCTGCGGATTTGATCGAGATCGAAGCCCGACAGCTCCACGTATTGCTCAAGCGCTTCGATCGATTTTTCCGTTTTCCCCATGGAGAGGAAAATGTCAGCCGCCAACGGATACCCGGCGACGTACTCTTCATCCAGCGCGAGCAATCTTCCCACATAATCAGCTGCCTCTTCGACATTGCCCGTATGAAAAGCCATCAGGGCACAGCCGTACAGAATCTCTGCGCTTTGCTCCTGTTCGAGAGCATGCTGGTACAGATGATAAGCCTGCTCAAAGTCTCCATTCTGAGCCAGAACGCGGGACTTCGAGAGGAGCAGCTCCACACTTTGCTCCCCGGCCTGTTCCAGCGCTTTCATCGCTTCATCATCTTTGCCGATCTGGAAGTACATGTTCCCAAGCGCCGTGAGAATTTCCTTGTTGTCAGGTTCCTTCTGGCGCGCCTGTTCCAGGTACTTGATGGCGACCTCATCCAGCCCTTGCATGGCGTACAGATCAGTCAGCAATAGGTCCAGCCGCAGGTTCTCATAGCCGGACTCCTTCAATTCGTACAAGATGTGCTGCGCCGCTTCAAAATCGTTCCCATCCAGCGCAATTTCCGCCAGGAGCAGCTGGCACTCCCGTCGCAGCGGCGGATCAAGCTCAGGATTTGCCTTCATGACCTCTGCAAGCAATTCCGCCGCTTCATCCAGATGGCCCAATCGATACCACACCTCCGCCAGATACAGCATCACTTCCGGCAAATCCTTGCCATGCTCCTGAACCTTTTGGAGCGCTTGCAGCCCTAGCTCCACTTCATCGTTCTCAATCCGCTTGATCGCTTCGTCGATCACATACAGCCACTGTTTCGTCATTTTTGTTCACCTCATCTATAGGGTGGCATTTCTTATGTACAAGCTTTATATCAAAACAAGCTGCAAAAGACCGTCCGAAGACGGTCTTCCCAAATAGGACGATACTATAAAGATAAACCATTAAGCCCGCGTAAACCAGCTCATTGTCAAAACGGTTACCAAAATGCCAAACACACTGAGGACGACGGCGTAATTTGGGCTTTCATACTCGCTGGCTCCCTGCTTTCCGTCCATCGGTACAATAGAGGCCGTCGCATTGGCAAGCGGCTGTCCTTCAGAGACTAACTGATCCGATTCGACGATATATGTACCGTCTTCGGTCTGCATGGAGGAGGTCACGACTTGCGCCTGTTTGCCCATCGCCAAAACCTCGCCGCCGATCAAAAGAGAGTTTGCCTGTTCTGCATTGCTTGTGTTTACATACAACGTAAACGTACAAAGCATCAACAAAACGACAGCGGCGCACGCACCGATGCGACGCATTCTCGCTGTAACCGAAAACACCTTTCGGCCAAACGGAATCGCCCACTTCTCTTCTGACAGAATACGCGCCATGACCGCATCCACGATCGACTTGGTGGGCGCAATGGAATGGTACCGCTCTTTGTCAGTCTCCATCCACTCGCTGCTGTCCTTCCACAGTTCGTAATCTGAGCGACAGGAAGAACATGCAGCCAAATGATGATCGACACGCCGCCGCGTTACATCGGGCAGTTGTCCATCTGCGTAATCCGGCAACTTATCTTGCACATCTTCACATCTCATCATCGATTCATCCCTTCAGCTTCATCCAAATGAGGGTCCAGGATGTAGGCTTCCAATTGAGTCTTGATGCTCTGCCGCGCTCGAAACAGCAAAGATTTCACTGAACTCACTGTCAAATCGAGGATCACGGCTATCTCATTGTAGTCCATTTGCTCGTATTCCCGCAAAATCAGGGCGGAGCGCTGTTTTTCAGGCAAATTGTTAATCGCCTGGCGAACGAGATGCTCCCGCTCGTTGCGAAGCAGCACTTGCTCCGGCAAGCGTTCAAACGAAGCCAACGGCACCTGCAAAGTATCTTCGAGATACACATCCGAATTCCGGCTCTTGCGCAGCTCGCTCAATACGGAATTGCGGGCTATGGTGTAGAGCCAGGTAGAAAAGGTCGCTTCTACATCACGGAACGAATGAATGCTCTTGTACGCCTTGTAAAAAGTCTCCTGGCATAAATCCTCTGCCACATGCTCCAGATGTGCCTGACGGAGCAGATGCGTGATAAATGCAAGAATCTTTTTTTCATACCGACGTATCAACTCGGCATAGCATTCGAGATTACCTTCTTTTATTTCGCGGATAAGCTGGGAATCGGTCATGATCAGGATTACCTCCTTGCGATTCCGATCCCTCCGCAGTCTTTGTATGTTTAGACTGCCAGGGATGTAAAAAGTTGCGCTGACCTGACAAATCTTTTTCTCGTCAGGTACCCGGAATCCTTTACGAAAAAACCCCCAAATCTGGGGTCACATGACAAAATTGTATGGCTTGATGTCCAGATGGCATCGTCCCATGCCTATGGTTGCGGCAAATTGCTGCTCGGCAAAAATCCACTTTCCGTTCGACATAACAGATGTTGGAAGGCGGATTTCGCTAAAATTGAGAATAGTGTAAAGATCAAATTTTGTCAACCATTGTTCTTTTTTCACGAATAAAAGATCTGCGTCAGCACCGGGAATGATGCACCCTTTGCGTGGGTAAAGCCCCAATGCCTTGGCGGTATTTGTCGAACAGAGCTTGACGAGTAAGCGGAGCAATTCCGCATCCAGCCACTTCGTACGCCTCAGATCTACCTGGACGCTGTCCAGCGAAGCCATTACGGAAAGCGAGCGGAAAGGATGCTCGGCCAGAAAACGGAGCGCATGATCTGCGGTCATCCCCTTTACTTGATACACATGGTAGAAATCATCAAATGACTCCAAAGCCTGTGCCCAATCGGCCTTGACCCATGTGCGAATCTGCCAGAAGCGGCAGCGCCTGAGCCATTGCCTGTGCATATTTCGCTTTTCCTCCCGTGAAATAGCGGAATCGTCCGGTATGTGCAAAGTTAGTAGCACCCTATAAGACGTAAGTATCGGGGAAAACGTTTCCCATTCCAGACGGTTAATTTCTTCCTGCTTGCGAACGGTCACCCTGATCGACCTGTATCCTTCCAAGCAAAGCTGCCGAACCAGTCCATGCGCCATTTGGCTGGCGGAGACCTCCACCACCATCGTATAGTCGATGACATTGTTGAAATGAATGGCAGCCTGATACCGCCATTGATCGGATTTTTTCCAAGGATCTACGTGCAGCACATCGGTCATGCAGGTGTAGCCGTTTGCTGCCAAAGAACGGACGGCATGCAGATATTCTTCCAAGCTTCTGATTTTCGCATAGGATTTATCGGGCAAGGCAAGAAAGCCCGGCAAAATGTACATTCCGGAGGCATCCCACTCTTCAAGCGGCTGGTCGGTATCTCTGTACACCCGTAACAGCTCCTTGGCCACCCGTTTGATTTTCCCGTCCTCTATCCAAATGTCTGCTTCGACAATACCGCTCGCGGTTACAACAGTTCCATTTCGAATAACCAGTTCGTTCATTGCCATAGCTCGTCCCTCCTCCATCCGCAGATGGACGCTCTTCCAGTACGAGCATATGCATGGGTGGAGGAAAAAAGGACAAAAAAAAGCCACCGTCAATGTAAGCGCATTCAAACGGCGGCAGCACATCTGTGCTTTATTATATTGGATAGGAGTGGAGAGAAACCATACTGTACCTTTATTATATCTGAATGTAAGCGCTTGTCAAACACTTTTTACCTATTTTTCTGTCCATTCTTTTCGAGGCTTATCCCGTCTTCACTAGTCAAAAAACGAACCCGCGATCAGCACGGGTTCGTCTCGTTGTTTCATCGTTTCGCTATTTACTGATGCTCTGGAGAACGTCAGGAAAGCCAGGGAATGAAACCAAAATGGCGTCGTCATTCTCGATCAGCGTTTCCCCTTCTGCTGCCAGCCCTGCGATCGCCATGGCCATTCCGATCCGATGATCGCCAAAGCTGTCGATGACTGCACCCTTCAGCGGAGTTGGTCCCTCGATAATCATGCCATCCTCCGTCGCGATGATCTTTGCTCCCAGCTTTGACAGTTCGCTCACAACAGTGGCAATTCTGTCCGTTTCCTTTACTTTTAACTCCTCCGCGTCCTTGATGACGGTGCGTCCGCCAGCTTGCGTCGCCATTACAGCAATAACGGGGATTTCATCGATCAGCCGGGGGATGATGTCGCCGCTGATCTCGATTCCTTGCAGCTCGGAATAGGTCACGAGCAGGTCTGCGACCGGCTCTTCATTGACCACTCGTTCGTTGATCCGCTCAATTTTTCCGCCCATTCTGTCTACGACATCCAAAATTCCGGTGCGGCTTGGGTTGATCCCCACATTTTCGATCAGCAGAGAGCTGCCCGGCACCATCATCACTGCCGCAATCATGTAGGCTGCAGAGGAAATGTCTCCTGGGACCTGAATGGCTCTCCCCTTCAATTTCTGCCCGCCTTCAATTGAAACGGTCAAGCCGTCGCGGACGAGCTTGACGCCGAACGCTTGCAGCATTCTCTCCGTGTGATCTCGGGATAGATGCGGCTCGGTCACACTCGTAACGCCGTTTGCCTGCATGCCGGCGAGCAAAATCGCCGATTTGATTTGGGCACTGGCCACAGGGGATTGATACGATATCCCTTGCAGCTCCCCTCCACGTATGGAGAGCGGCGTGTATTCCCCATCCTTTCGCCCATCGATTTTTGCCCCCATCTGGCGGAGCGGTCCGATTACTCTGCGCATCGGGCGTTTCGCGATGGATTCGTCCCCTTCCATCACACTGTGAAACGGTTGGGTAGCGAGAATGCCGGCCATCAACCGAATGGTCGTACCGGAGTTTCCTACGTCGAGGTGCTGGGAAGGCTCCTGCAGTCCGTACCAGCCCTGGCCGTGAACGGTGACCCGGTCCTTGTCCTGCTCAATCTCTATGCCCATCTTGCGAAAACAGCTGATCGTGCTCAAACAATCGGCACCCGGGAGGAAGCCTTCAATACTTGTTGTTCCTTCTGCCAGCGCGCCAAACATGACGGCGCGATGGGAAATCGATTTATCTCCTGGTACTCGAACGGTTCCGTTGATCTGACTTGCTCGTTGAACGCGCAGCACAGTGACTCTCCCCTTTTTTCTCTGTATTTCTACGTATCGTAGCTATATTCTGTCCACGCACGTGCATTCGCACAGCAAAGCGTCTATCCCCCAAAGCGGGATCGTATGAGCAAACTACTCCCGTCTGTATACGTTATATCCGAAGTAACAGAGCAGCTCTTCGCCCTTTTCCAATTCGAGCTGACTGCGAAACGTTATCCGCAGGACACCGAGTATATCTTCGCGGGTTTCCCGAATCTGGAGATTGGTGATGTTGATGTTTTTCGCGCCAAGCAAAGTCGTAATCCGGCCGATTTCCCCCGGATGGTCCGGGATATCGATATACAAGTCGTACAGCGGAGGCATTGCTCCCTTTTTTCTTTCGGGAAGGCCGTCTCGGAAATCTCGGGCGGTCCGGAAGAAATGCTCGATCTGTTCGGCATCTCCTTCTTTTACAAGCCCCATGACATTATCCAGCGCTTTCGCCCAATCCTCGGCAATACGCAGGAGATGCTCCCTGTTGTTCAGCAGAACATCCCGCCACATCCTCGGGTTGCTTGATGCGATCCTCGTAATGTCGCGAAAGCCGCCAGCAGCCAAGCGATGGTGCCACGGATTGCTGTCGTCGTAGCTGGCGACGAGATTCACCAGAGCCGACGCCAAAATATGCGGGAAGTGGCTGACCGAACCGACAACCTGATCGTGTTCATCCGGGTCCATGCGAATCACTTTGGCTCGTGTCAAAGCAAGCAAGCTGGCCAATTTCTCCACCTGATCCTCCGGAACATCAGATGCCGGAGTCAACACGTAATAGGCATTTTCAAACAGCCGGTCAGACGCCGCCTCGACCCCCGACTTGTGCGATCCCGCCATCGGGTGCCCGCCGATGAAGGTGACTTCTCTTGGCATTTTCTCCCGTGCGTAGCGGACAATGCCGGATTTTGTGCTCCCCACATCCGTGACGATGACTCCCGGCTGCAGGGACAAGGACGGAAGCCTGTCCAATGTAGCGTAAATTTGCTCCACCGGTGCAGCGATAAAAATAATGTTTGCTTCTCTGACGGCGGTCTGCAGATCAGTCGTTCCGGCGTGTATGACACCGGAAGTAAGCGCCTTGTCCAGGCACTCCTGGCGCACGTCGAAGCCGACGACACTCACCTGCGGGTCCTGGCGCAGCGAAAGCGCGATGGACCCGCCGATCAAACCGACCCCGATAATTGCGATGGTGGTCTTCATCTCCACACTCTATCCTCTCTGTGTATGTCTAGACAAAAATGCCGGATGCTGAACACCGGCATTCTTGCATTTATTTTCCTGCTCCCACGACGATATTGGCCAAAGCCTGCAATACCTTTTCGTTTTGCTCTGCCGTTCCCACTGTGATGCGCTGATATCCCGGAAAGCCGAGCGCCTTGCCGGAGCGAACGATGATTCCCTGCTGCAGAAGTTGTTTGAACACTTCATCGGAATCGAGGTTCAGATTGACCAGGACGAAGTTCGTTTGAGACGGGTAGTAGGACAATCCCCACTCGTCAAACCGGTCTGTGAGCTGCTTCAAGCCTTCCCGGTTTCGTCTGCTGCATTCCTTGACGAACTCCTGGTCTTTCAACGCAGCGCGAGCGGCAGCCTGGCCAAGCGAGCTGGTGTTGAACGGTTCGCGGACGTGGTCCAAATGGCTGATGATCTCTTCGGATGCGATACCATAGCCGACACGCAGCGTAGCCAGACCGTAAATCTTGGAGAAAGTGCGAAGAATGATCAGGTTTGGATACTGTGCGAGCATCGGGATGGTCTGCGGATACGCTTCGTCCACGACATACTCGTAGTACGCTTCATCCATCACAACGAGGACGTCTTTTGGCACCTTCTTCAGAAACGCCTCCAGCTCGGACGTGCCGACAATCGTTCCGGACGGATTGTTCGGGTTGCACACCCAGACTACCCTCGTCTGCCCGTTGATCGCGGACGCCATGGCCTCCAGATCGTGAACGCCGTCTTTCAGCGGCACCTCGATCAGCTCGGCACCCTCCACCATTGCGTTGGAACGGTATTGGGAAAACGTCGGAGTTGCCATTACCGTATTGGTTCCCGGTTCCAGATAAGCCCGGGAAATCATCAGAACAATCTCATCCGATCCGTTTCCAAACATCAGCTGCTCTGGCTTTACACCGAGGAAGTCTGCCAGATCCCAGCGAAGCTGGAGACTTGCTCCGTCCGGGTAGAGTGCGAGCGAATCCAACTGCGCTGCAATCGCTTCTTTGGCCTTGGGTGAACAGCCGTAAGGATTTTCGTTGGACGCCAGTTTGATAACTTCTGTCAAGCCGAATTCTCTTTTCACATCATCGATCGGCTTTCCCGGCTGGTAAACCGGGGCGCTGAGAATACGCTGCTTGGGTCGCATCCACACTTCACTCCAGTCACATTTTTCCCCTTATTGTAGCGCACTCGTCAGCTGATGTACAAAGGTTTTTATTCTTTCGACACCTTCCTCTACCCGATCTGGATCCGCCAACAGCTCGCGCTGACGCTCGATTTCCATCACGATGGCGCTGCCGACAATGATCCCGTCCGTGTGAGGAGCAACTGCCTTTACCTGCTCCGGCGTAGAAATGCCGAAACCGACGGCCGTAGGTGCCTTTGTCGAAGAGCGGACCCGCTGCAGGAAGTCAGCCAAATCCTCGCTCAAGCTGGCTCTCGCGCCGGTCACGCCAAGCGAAGAGACGCAGTATAGAAAGCCGGTGGCCTGCTCGCCAATTGTTCGAACGCGTTCCTCCGAGGTTGGAGCGACCAGTGAAATGACGTGGAGTCCATGCGCCGTAGCCGCTTTTACTGCAGGGGCATTCTCCTCCACGGGCAAATCGGGAATGACGATCCCGTCAGCTCCCTTCGCCGCCAAATCAGCGAACAGGCGATCGATCCCGTATTGCAGGACCGGGTTGATGTAGGTGAAGAGCACGAGCGGCGTCTCCATCCCGGATTGACGCAGACGCTCCACCAGTTCAAGCGCGTCCTTGATCGTCACTCCGTTGGCCAGTGCCCTTTGCGAGGCTCTTTGTATCGTAGGTCCATCTGCCAGCGGATCGGAGTAGGGAACGCCGAGCTCCAAAAGGTCTGCCCCCGCTTCTACAAGGCCGTGCGCCAGTTGGAATGTAGCCTCCAGGCTAGGGTCTCCCACGGTCAAAAAAGGGATGAACCGTTTGCGTGTACGGTCGGCAAACAGGCGATCAATTCGATTTTCTCTCTGGCTCATTTTGCTTCCCCTCCTGCTGCTCTCGTCTCCAATGCATGCTGAATCGTTTCCACGTCTTTGTCTCCTCTTCCCGACAGACAAATGACCAGGACCTGGTCAGAGGACATGTGCGGCGCCCGCTTGATTGCTTCCGCTACGGCATGGGCGCTCTCCAGTGCAGGAATGATGCCCTCTGTACGGCACAACAGCTCTACCGCCTGCAAAGCTTCGTCATCCGTAACCGACGTGTAATGCACCCGTCCCGTATCTTTCAAGTACGAATGCTCCGGACCTACGCCCGGATAATCAAGTCCGGCGGAAATCGAATGCGCCTCTTGTACCTGGCCGTACTCATCCTGCAATAGATAGGTCATGGCCCCGTGGATGACACCCGGCCTGCCGAGACTGAGCGTCGCGGCATGCTTGTCTGTCTGGATACCGTGTCCTGCCGCTTCCACTCCGCGCAACGAAACGGCATCGTCCTGGATGAACGGATAGAACATCCCGATGGCGTTGCTCCCTCCGCCGACGCAGGCAATCACTTCGTCCGGAAGCCGTCCGAGCATCTCCCGTATTTGTGCACGTGTCTCTTCGCCGATGATTTTTTGAAACTCCCGGACCATGTAAGGATACGGATGCGGGCCGACGACCGAACCGATGACATAAAAGGTTTGATCCACATGGGACACCCAGTATCGGATCGCTTCATTGGTGGCATCCTTCAGTGTCCGCGAGCCCGATTCTGCCGGAATCACCTCGGCTCCCAGCATCTTCATCCGAAAGACGTTCAGCGCTTGCCGCTTGATATCTTCCGTTCCCATAAACACTTTGCAGGACAAGCCCAGCTTCGCTGCTACCGTTGCACTGGCAACGCCGTGCTGGCCAGCGCCCGTCTCTGCGATAATGGAGGTCTTGCCCATCCGTTTGGCCAGCAGCCCTTGACCCAAGGCGTTGTTGAGCTTGTGGGCGCCGGTATGGTTCAAATCCTCGCGTTTTAAATAAATCCGGGCACCGCCGAGATGTTCGGTCAGTTTATCGGCGTAAGTGAGCGGAGTCGGTCTGCCGGCATATTCGCGCAGCAAATCGCCCAGCTCTTTGCGGAAAGCCGGATCAGCCTGCGCATCGGCAAATGCTGCCTCCAGCTCAGCCAGAGCGTTCATCAGCGTCTCCGGAACGTATTTCCCCCCAAAAGCCCCAAACCGTCCGTACTGATCAGGTACTTGCTTTGCCTGCGTTTCCGTCGTTGTCATGCCTCTCTCACCCTTCCGACAAATTCTCGTATTTTCTGTTCGTCCTTTTCTCCCTCTGTTTCCACACCGCTCGAAACGTCAATCACGGACGGCCGGTAATTCCTGATCAGCTCGCCGACGTTTTCTGCGTGAATCCCGCCAGCAATAATACAGGGGAGCGGCGACGCCGATTGTTGCAGAAGCGGGATTTGCTCCCAGGAAAAGCGTTTCCCCGTCCCTCCTGCCAGCGCCGGATCATACGTATCAAACAGCAGGGCATTTGTCACGCCAAGGTACGCTTCTATCTGTTCTGCCCCTGCATGAGCGCCGTTGTCGCTTCCCACCGCCATTGCTTTCCAGACCGGCAAGGAGAAGCGTTCCTGTACTTGCTGGCAAAAATCTGGGGTTTCACGGCCGTGGAGCTGGATCACGGAAAGTTCGGCCTGTTCCAGAACCTCTTCCAGTTCGGCCAGTGTCGGATCTACAAACACCCCGACAGCAGGTGGATGACCCGGCACTGCGTTCATTATGGCTCCAGCTTGTTCAGCCGTCACTTGACGCCTGCTTTGCGCAAAAACAAATCCGACGTAATCGACAGCCAATGCTGTGAGACATGCAAGTGTCTCCGCTCGTTTAATGCCGCAAATCTTGATCTTCGTCATAACCTCACCTGCTCGCTGTTCTCCGCTTTTTTCCCGACCAGATCAAGCACGGCCTGAGTGACGTTCTTCTGGCGCATGAAATGCTCCCCTACCAGAATCGCACGCGCCCCGGCTTCTTGGACATAAGCTACGCAGTCCACGCTGTTTATCCCGCTTTCGCTGATGATCGGAATCCCGGCAGGCACCAGAGCCGCAAGCTCGCTGGTAGCAGCCAGATCGGTCTGAAACGTATGCAAATTACGGTTGTTGATGCCCAAAAGAGTCGGTGTGACAACTTGGAATACCGATTCCAGCTCCCGCCTGTCATGAACCTCGATCAGATAGTCCATGCCAAGCTCCGTTGCCGTCTCGGCCAGCTCCTTTAGCTGTGGCCCATCAAGAATAGCAGCGATCAACAAAATGCAATCGGCACCGCAGGCTCTCGCTTCGACTACCTGCAGTGGGTCGATCATAAAATCCTTGCGCAGCAAAGGCTGGGAAACGGCCTTTCTGATGTCCTTCAGATACACTTTGCTTCCCTGAAAAAAAGGAGTATCGGTCAGCACCGACATGCATTCAACTTCGGCAGCAGCATAGCTTTGGGCAATGGCTACCGGATCAAAATCGGGCCGGATCAATCCTTTTGACGGCGAAGCCTTTTTCACCTCGGCAATCACACTGACAGGGCGGCTGCTGTGCAGCAAAGCTTTCCCGAAGCCCTTGGCCGGCTGCATTTCCTTTGCCTCCTGCAGCAGCTTTGCCATGCTGGTGGCGGCCCGAAGCTGCGCCACTTCCTCCCGTTTTCTCTCCACAATTTTAAGAAGCATGAATCAGCCCTCCTGCCACTTGCCGAAATTGTTCCAATTTTTCCTTCACAATGCCATCGTCGATCAATTCGGCAGCGGTTATGACACCGTGGCCGATACTGCTGACTCTGCCGGAAAGATAGAGGATTGCTCCCGCATTCAGGAGTACGATGTCGCGGGCTGCGCCTCGCTTCCCGTTGTAGATGTCCTCTATGATTTTCGCATTTTCCTTGGCGTCCCCGCCCCGCAGGGCATCCAGGGAATATCGCTTTAGTCCGAATTGCTCCGGCTCGATTTCGTAATTGGTAATGATGCCGTCGCGAAGCTCGGAGATATAACTGGTCCCCGTCACTGTCAGCTCGTCGAGACCATCCGCACCAGCCACGACCAGCGCCCGCTCGACACCCAATTCACGCAATACTTCAGCAACGGTATGCAATAGCTTGGCGTCATATATACCGAGCAGCTGGTACTTTGCGCGCGCCGGGTTGGTCAGCGGGCCGAGCAGATTGAAAACGGTCCTGACCGCCAGCTCTTTGCGCGGGCCGGCTGCATGCTTCATCGCCTGATGGTAGAGCGGAGCGAACAAAAAGCAAAGGTTCGTCGCTCGCAAGCAATCGGCTGCATCTTCCGGGGAAAGGGTAATTGGCACGCCTAACGCCTCAAGCACATCGGCGCTCCCGCTTTTGCTCGATACGGCCCGGTTCCCGTGCTTGGCAATCGGCACGCCTGCACTGGCCGCCACAATAGCCGCTGCTGTCGAGATGTTGAAGGTGTGGCTGCCGTCTCCGCCGGTACCGCATGTATCGACCATGCCAGGGACATCAAGAGGAAATTGCACCGCTCGGTCTCTCATCGCTTTTGCAAATCCGATGATTTCTTCGACGCTTTCCCCTTTCATCCGCATGCCCGCCATAAAAGCACCGATCTGTGCCGCCGTCGCTTTGCCATCCATGATCTCACCCATGGCTGCTTCCGCTTGCACTCGGTCCAGATCGCATCCGCCAATGATTTTTTCCAACGCTTTCTTCAGCATATCGGCTCCTCCTTCCGGGCGAAAAGCTGCTCTGCCTTTTCCAAAGCCGCCAGCATCGCCGCCGCCTTGTTCACGGATTCCTGGTACTCTGCCGCCGGATCGGAATCGGCTACGATCCCTGCACCTGCCTGGACGTAGGCGTATCCTCCCTGGAACAGCAGCGTCCGGATTGTAATGCACGTATCCATCGTCCCGTCAAACGCCAGGTACCCAATTGCCCCGGCGTACAGATGGCGGGAATCCGGCTCCAATTCAGCGATAATTTCCATAGCCCTGAGCTTGGGCGCACCCGAGACCGTTCCGGCCGGAAAGGCTGACAGCAAAGCGTCGAAGGGATGGGCGTCCTCGCGCAGCTGTCCCGTTACGTGAGAGACCATGTGCATGACATGTGAATAGTTTTCGATAACAAGTGCTTCTTCGACCTGAACGCTGCCGTAGCGCGACACTCTGCCCACGTCATTTCTCCCAAGATCCAGCAGCATGTAATGTTCAGCCCGCTCTTTTGGGTCATTCAACAGGTCTTCCGCCAGCCTGGCGTCTTCCTCGGCAGAGCTGCCCCTCTTTCGCGTACCGGCGATCGGGCGCATTTCCACCTTGCCGTTCTCTACCCTCACCAAAAGCTCCGGAGAAGTGCCGACGATCGTTTCCTGATCGTACTGCAGAACGTACATGTACGGGGATGGATTTAGCGTCCGCAGCACTCTGTAGACGGAAAACGGATCAACCTCTGTCGCGGCCCGGAAGCGCTGGGAGAGCACCACCTGGAAAATATCCCCTGCGGCAATATACGACTTCGCTGCTTCCACCATCTTCTCGTAAGCTTCGCGGCTCATGTTGCTCTCAACCGCTATTTTCCGTGCCGGCACTTCCCCCAACGGAAGCCGTTGATTCCCATCTTGTCCCGGGGCTGTCACCCGGACGGCCAGCTCCTCCAGTCTGCTGCATACTGCCGCATACTTTTCACTGATGCGCTCCGGGGTGTCATCCGTCTCCACGTGGAGGTTGACGATCAGCTGGATCTCCAGTTTCAAGTGGTCAAAAGCGATGATCTCGTCGGCAAACAAGAAGCGCATATCCGGCAGCTCCAGGCTGTCTTGCCGATGGCGCGGCAATTGTTCGAAGTAATGCAGGGTGTTATAGCCAAAAAATCCGACGGCTCCGCCGCTGAGACGGGGAAAATGACTTAGCTTCGGACTCTTGTAGCGCTCCATTTCCTCACGCAGGTAATGGACTGGGTTCCCTTCGAGCGTAAACTGCTCTCCGTTTCGTTTCTTGACCGCAATCAGGTTGCCGGTTGCTTCGACGGTCTGAAACGGATTGAGCCCGATGAACGAGTAGCGGGCCCAGCGGGAGCCTCCCTCCACACTTTCCAACAGGAAAGAATGGGGTGTACGAATCTTCTGATACAAGCGGATGGGGGTTTCTTGGTCAGCCAGCAGTGTCATACGAACCGGAATCAGCGAGTATGACTTCGCCAGTGACTGGACTTCTGTCAAGGATGGGGTAAACATGAATACTCTCACCTCTTTTGTCGAGGTGCCAAAAGAGTATAGGGGGAAGAAGCCTTCGCAAGCAGAGCAAAAGGAAACCCAAGCACAAGTCGTCGAAATTGTGCGCCTTTTCCTCGTATGCTGTCTGCTATCGATGCACAGGGCGTGCACTGGCCGATTCTGTCCCGGGGCATGGGCAGATCCCGCCACGGCTCTTGATCCTCTTCCTCTTTTGACACCTGCGTGTTAGAGGAAGAGATAGGGGGAGAATAAAAAAACCAGGAGGATCCCTGGATTGATTGTGTATGCATGCACAATCCCAGCTTGCTCTTCTCTCCTCAGCCTAACTCTTCTTCACTCAACTCTGCTCAATCTCTACTCTGCCGGTTTTGCTTGTTACCGGTAAAACGAGGCACCCTCGTTTTTTACTATACTAAAAGAGGGTGCCCATGATGTCAATCTACTTTACCAAATCCGGCCGCAATTTTACGGCATCCCGCATAAAGACGTGCTCGATTTCGGCTGCTGCTTTATCGGTGTTGACCAGCATCATGACACGGATACAGGAAGGCAGGCTTCCCGGCACCGGTATCTCTCTGGCACACATCAACGGAACGTATTGCCAGCCCTCGATCTGCCTGGCTGCTTGAGCAGGAAACGCCGCCTTTACATCCTCAGTCGTCGTGATTAAGATGCTGGCGATGTCATCTGGTAAAACGTGATTTCGCTTGACCATTTCTTCAAGCAACAGCTTGGTGGAAGAGACAATCTCCTCTTTCGTATCTTTTTCTATCGTAATGGCTCCTCGTATTCCTCGCACTCCCATTTTCTCTTACGCCCCCGATTCTTCATTCATGACTGACAAGATAAGTTCTTCGTCTACCTGAGAAAACAATTCTACGGCGCCGATAGCCCGCGGCAAAACAAGCGCCAGTTTGCCGCCGACAGCCTTTTTATCGCGCTTCATCACTTCCAACACCTTTGCCGGATCGAGCTTGTGCGGCCATTCTGTCGGCAATTGATACTGCCGCAGAAGCCCCCGGGTACGATTGTGAACGCCTGCCTGCGCAATCCCCATGCGCTCCGCCACCTTCGCTGCGAGGCACATCCCGATTGAGATCGCTTCACCGTGATTGAGCGTCGAATACTCGCAGAGGGCTTCAAAGGCATGCCCGAACGTATGCCCCAGATTAAGCAGCGCCCGCTGATTCTGCTCGGTTTCATCTGCCGAAACGATGTTCGCCTTCACTTCACAGCCGCGATAAATCGCTTTGCTCAACAATTCAGAATCCAGCTGCCAAAGCTTTTCTGCGTTTGTCTCCAGCCAGGAAACAAACGTCTCGTCGGCAATCAAACCGTGCTTGAGCACCTCCGCAAAACCGGCAGCACGTTCCCTCTCCGGCAATGAGCGGATTGTGGATGTGTCGTATAGAACGAGCCGCGGCTGGTGAAAGGCGCCGATCAGATTTTTCCCGAGGGGATGGTTGATCGCTACCTTTCCTCCGACAGAGCTGTCGTGCGCCAAAAGTGTTGTCGGCACTTGGACAAAAGCGATGCCGCGCATGTAAGTCGCAGCGACAAAGCCTGCCAAATCACCTACTACCCCGCCGCCAAGGGCGAGGACAGCCGATTTGCGGTCCAATCCGGCAGAAATCGCTGCGGTCATCACTGCTTCATACACGGCGAGGCTTTTTGACTGCTCTCCGGACGCAATCACAAAGGAATGGACAGCGTATCCCTCCGCTTCCAAGGCGGTTTTCAGCATTTGCAGATAAAGCGGTGCCACGTTTTCATCCGTAACCACGAATAACTTGGACGTCGGGGCCAGCCCCGCCTCCCGCAGCATGGGCCCCGCCTGCTGCAAGAGGCCGTCGCCGATGACGATCGGATACGAGCGTTCGCCCAGTTCTACTCGCAAGATTTCTCTATTCATCAGAATTTCTCCGTATAAGCACGGTATTGGCGGACGTTTTCCAGCATGTCATCGAGCGAATCGGATGGGAACTTCTCGCACATCGCCGACGCGATTTCCCAAGCGACCACTGCTTCAGCCACTACGCTCGCGGCCGGGACCGCGCAGCTGTCGGAGCGCTCGATGCTGGCTGAAAACGCTTCGCGGCTATCAATGTCAACGCTCATCAACGGCTTGTACAGGGTCGGAATCGGCTTCATGACGCCACGCACCACGACAGGCATTCCGGTCGTCATGCCGCCTTCCAGCCCCCCTGCCCGATTGGATTTTCGGCTGTATCCGGTCTCTTCGCTCCAGACGATTTCATCATGAACCTGCGATCCCGGCCGTCCTGCCGCTTCGAATCCGATCCCGATTTCGACGCCTTTGAACGCCTGGATGCTCATGACTGCCTGCGCCAAACGGCCATCGAGCTTTCGATCCCATTGAACATGGCTGCCCAGGCCGACCGGAACGCCATCGACGATCACCTCGACGATTCCGCCCAGCGAATCTCCGTCCTGCTTCGCCTGATCGATCGCAGCCATCATCAGCTGTGCAGCCTCCTCATCGAGACAGCGAACAGGGGATTCTTCCGTGCGGGCAATCAGCTCTTCCAGAGGAAGATCGATTCTTTTGGCAACGACATTGCCGATCTGCAGCACCTGTCCGCCAACGCGAATGCCGAACGCCTCCAGCAATTGTCTGGCTACCGCCCCGACAGCGACACGAATCGTCGTCTCACGGGCGCTGGACCGCTCCAGAATATTGCGCATATCGCGCTGATGGTACTTGATCGCTCCATTCAGGTCTGCATGACCAGGGCGCGGCCGGGAAACACGGCGTTTTTCTTCAGCACCCTCGACCGGCTCGACACTCATGATGCCCTGCCAGTGGGCCCAGTCTTTATTTTCGACGACCAGCGTGATCGGAGCCCCGGTTGTATAACCGTGTCTGACACCGGAGAGTACCTTCACCTGGTCCTTTTCAATTTGCATTCTTCGGCCTCGACCGTGACCTTTTTGCCGTCTCGCCAATTGTTCATTGATCGCCTCGACAGAGAACGGCAGGTTGCTTGGAATCCCTTCGATTATCGCCGTCAATTGCGGCCCGTGCGATTCCCCTGCTGTCAAATAACGCATCTCTCGCTTCCTCCATCCTCCAGGCAGCACTTTCTTTTCCCGAACGGGGGCGCTGTCCTTTATCACTTTTAAGCGTTATAATATCATACCTATTACCCCGAGGAAATACAAAAGTGGGAAACTTTCTGAATCTAGACAAAACGCTTCTCTTTTCGGAGAAGCGTCTGCTGTCACGTCCAGTTTAGTAATAATCAGCCAAAAACAAAGGATTCGAAGGAACCGAACGCCGGCTATGATCTGCGCGGACGAGGTCATCCACCTGCGTTTTTTCCGCACCAAGAATTTGACCGCACTCCTGGAGAGTGATCAAGCCTCTTCGATATGCCTCGATGACCTTATGCTTATCCATCTGCTTCCTCCCTATCGGCTTGTTATTCATAGTGTTGGGAAAAAACAGCATGGATATACCCGCTCGGCTCCTTTTACCCTAATTTTCGGTAAAAGAATGTATCCTCTGTTTCAAACTGGTACTGCTGCGGCTGAAAAATCTGCTCCGTGCTGCCGACGAACAGGACGCCGCCAGGCTTTAGGGCACGGCTGAATTTGTGGTAAAGCTCATGCTTGGCCTCTTCCGTAAAGTAGATCATCACATTGCGGCAAATGATCAGGTCAAACCCGGATTCGAACGTATCGGCCAGAAGGTTGTGCTTGCGGAAATTCACGCGTTTTTTTACTTCATCTGAAATGCGGTAGCTCAAGCTGTCCTTTTGAAAATATTTGTCCAGCAAATCTTTTGGACAATCCTGCAAGGCTCTTTCTGTATAAACCCCTTGCTTTGCTTTTGCGATCGCTCCTTCGTCAATATCCGATGCCAGCACCGAAGCGTCCCAGCGATGGCGCAGCAGCAAGAGCGACAGTGTGTAAGGCTCTTCTCCCGTCGAACATGCGGCACTCCAACATTTCAGACGCGGAGACTGACGTACCAGCCTGGGCAAGATCTTATTTTCAAGCACTTCCCAACGCCCCGGATTGCGAAAAAACTCCGACACGTTGATCGTCATGCGATCGAGAAACTCGTAAAACAGCTCTTTGTCTTTTGCGATCGCCTCGAAGTACTGAGCGAATGTCGTATAACCCCGTTTCAAGCGGAGCGAAGTAAGCCGCCGTTTCATCTGTGCTTCCTTGTAGAGTGCGAGGTCAATTCCTGTCATTTTTTTTACGCTGGCGATGAACTGGAGAAAATCCTTGTCTTCCATACTTCGAAATCCCCTTTCGACGACTTACTCATGCGATTCGCGTTTTTTTGACAAAATCCTGCCGAATTTTGTTGCAGATTCGCGAATAAAAGAAAAAGACCCCTTAGCGGAGTCTTTATCCATCTGCGTGATTGCTCTTTGTTCAAGAGCTTAGATCCAGCGTTGGATCGTCTTTTCGTAGGAAAGAACTTCTCCTTGGCCAAACCACAGAGCGATTTCGCGCTCAGCGCTTTCTGGAGAGTCGGAACCGTGGATGATGTTCATGCCAACGGAAGTTGCGAAGTCGCCGCGGATTGTTCCGGATGCAGCGTCTGCAGGGTTGGTTTTGCCCATCATGGAACGAGCGGTGGAAATCACGTTGTTGCCTTGCCATACCATTGCGAATACAGGTCCGGAGGTAATGAAGTCAACCAGTTCACCAAAGAACGGGCGCTCTTTATGCTCAGCATAGTGCTGTTCAGCCAGCTCGCGGCTAACATTCATCAGCTTTGCTCCAACGAGTTGGAAGCCTTTTTTCTCGAAGCGGGAAACGATCTCTCCGATCAGGTTGCGTTGTACGCCATCAGGTTTTACCATCAGAAACGTTTTTTCCATCGTAAGGTTGCCTCCAGTATAGCTTATGTATTGGTATTTCACACACCATCAGAAATTTTATCAAAAGATAGAGGGGCAATCAACCTGCTCCTCAGCAAAAAACGCTAAAATTTGCGATCGATAATAAAATCGGCCACACCGATCAGCGATTTTTTCGTTGAATTGTTCGGCAGGTCGGCGATAATGCTGCGCGCTCTGGCGATATAGCGCTCCGCCAGCCTCTGCGAAAAAGCGATGCCTTCGTCTTTTCTCACCAGCTGGATCGCCTCGTCCACATGGTTCCAGAAGGTATCCTCCCGAATCCATTTTTGAAACTGTTCCCGAGCAATGCCGTGATGAGCCGTGTACATCGCGGGAAGGGTAATGTTGCCCTGGCGCAAATCGCTTCCCGCAGGCTTGCCCAATTGCTTTTCCGTACCGGTAAAGTCAAGGATGTCATCCGTGATTTGAAAAGCCATCCCGACATTGTAGCCGTACCAGTACATCCTGCGGACGAGATCCTCTGTCGCTCCGCTCGCAATCGCCCCCATCTGGCAGCTGATCGCGATCAAGAGAGCGGTCTTGCGCTTGATTCTGCGCAGGTACATACGGAAATTTTGATCCCAGCTGTGCAGAGCCCGCACCTGCTCGATCTCTCCCTTGACCATTTCGACGATCGCGTTGGCCAAAATCTGGTGGAGCTGAGGAATCTTCAGCTCCGTCACAATCGACAGCGCCCGGGCAAGAATGTAATCGCCGGTGTACATCGCTACTTTGTTGTCCCATTTTGTTTTGACCGTATCCCGGCCTCTACGCTTGTCCGCATTGTCGACAACATCGTCGTGCACAAGCGTGGCCATATGAATCAGTTCGAGCGGAACTGCCACGTACTTGAGCCGGGTCACGTCATAGGACCCCCACTTTCCACCAAGCAACACAAATACGGGACGGATGCGCTTCCCTCCCGCCTTCAGCAGGTGCGTGGACGACTGATACAGCTCCCGTACTCCCGTATCGATGGACAGCTCCAACTGATTTTCGATGTACTCCACATCTTTTTTCATCTCAAAGTATATATCGACTAGGTTCATCCGCTCCACCTATTTTCGTTCAACGTAGTTTTTGCCGTCCGGACTTCTCCCACAATTCCACAGTAACCGGTCCCGGAAGCAGTCCCTGCTCCGCCGCGCAGCGATAGTAGTACTCCAGCCCCGTTCTTTGCTCATCGCCAAAAACGTGCTGCAGACCTTGAAAGTATTGGCGCCAATCAGCCTTTTCTCCGCCATAATGCTGATGTACGTACTCGATCAACGGTTCAGGATTGCTTAGATGTTTCTGTTTGCTCTCCAAAAAGGCATTGTGCACCTCGCTGAGCAATTCGGCATGTTCGGCCAGAATCGCCTTGCGGACTGTCCACAAAGCAAAGGTCATGGAATATCCGGTGAAGCGATACCAAAGTTCGCCCAGATCGTAAATCATATAGGGAACACGCTGGCGTATCGCCCTGATCGCATCGTCTCCAATCAGGAGAGCCGCATCGGCACCAAGCATCATTTCTTCAAGTACAGGTGCTTGCATCGAGTAAGAGACTTGCAGCCCGTAAAACTTTTGCAGAATCACTTTCAACAAATTGATGGAAGTAGCTGACGTATTGGTCAAGGCAATTCGCGCCTCATTCAGCTCTTCGATCGGCTTTTTGCTGAACAGAAAGATCGAGCCGACTGGGCCTTTGGCGCTGACGGACAGGTCCGGCAGTACCAGGTAATCCTTCGCATGCTCTGCGTAGCTGAAAGAAGAGATTGGTCCAAGGTCGATCTCGCCGCGGGCCATCGCCTCGTTTAACTGGGCAGGAACCTGCCGGATAAACGAAATCCGATCTTCAAAACGGGCTTGGTCAAAATGAAATGTGACAGGGAAGGTGTTGGTGTATAGGATTTGTCCAATGCGCAAGGACTTTTGCATATTCTTATTCCCCCCAGCGCCGAAACAAAGCGTGCGGCACATCGAGTGCGTCCAATGCTTTGCCTACGACAAAATTGACTAGGTCATCCATCGTCTGCGGTTTTTGATAAAAACCAGGCATGGCCGGCAATATCTTGACACCGAGCCTGCTCAATCGCAGCATGTTCTCCAGCTGGATCGCGTTCAAAGGCGTTTCTCTGGGAACGAGTACGAGCTTTCGTCCTTCTTTCAACATGACATCTGCGACACGCTCAAGCAGGTTGCCTGAGGCACCGTGCGCAATGCCGGAAAGAGTTCCCATCGAACAAGGCACAACAATCATCCCCTCGCAGCGGTACGATCCGCTCGCAGCGGGACAATTAAAATCGCGCAAGCCCCAGTAACGAAGCTCTCCGGGAAAATCCTGCTGAAGCTTTTCCGCCAATAGTCCTTCGCGGTTTTCCGTATTCCAGTCCAGTTCGTCATGAAACACCTGCCAGCCTGCCTCCGTCACCATCAAGTGTACGGTATGCCCGCTCTTCAAGAGCTCCTGAACCAGTCTCACGCCATAAATCGCACCACTAGCACCTGTGATTCCAACAGCCCATGCTTGTGTACTCATGATATCACCAGATCAAGCATGGTAAAAGTAAACATAACCATGCTGAGTATTCCGTTCATATTGAAAAAGGCGACGTCAAGCTTGGACAAATCCGTCGGCTTCACCAAGCTGTGTTCGTACAGCAGAATGGCCCCGGAGATCAAAACGCCGACCAGGAACCAAATGGACAAATCTGCGATCATGTACAGCGACAAAAGGCCGAAGAACGTAATCACGTGGCAGCCTCTGGCAATCAGCAGCGCTTTGCTGATGCCAAACCGGCTTGGCATGGAGTACAAACCTTCCTTGCGGTCAAAGTCCGCGTCCTGACAAGCGTACATAATATCAAAGCCGGCTGTCCAGAACAGCACGCTGATAAACAGCAGAAGACCGGTGCCGTCTACCTGCCCTGTCGTTGCCACCCAACCGCCCAGAGGCCCAAACCCGATCGCTACACCCAGCACAAAATGGCAGAGCCAGGTAAAGCGCTTCGTATAGGAGTACAGAATGAGTACAAAAACAGCTAAAGGCAACAATTTTACCGCAAGTGAATTCAACTGGAAGGCAGCAAAGAACAACACAGCAAAAGACACGACGATGAAGACGACAACTTCTACTATCGAGATCAAACCGGCAGGAATCGCCCTGTTCGCGGTTCGCGGGTTCTTCGCATCGATGAACCGGTCAATCAACCGATTGAGCGACATGGCCGCGCTTCGTGCCCCTACCATCGCGACAGTCACCCATAAAATTTCCATCCAGGTCGGCCACGTTTGCTCTACTACAATATTACCCAATACGGCACCCATAAAAGCAAACGGCAACGCAAAAATAGAGTGCTCGAATTTAATCATTTCCAAAATAATTTTTAATTTACGGAGACTCACAAAATACACTTCCTATCCACTGAAGAGATACCCGATGATTGATCAGGGCTTGGTCCCGATATGCAGTGCAGCCACTCCACCCATGAACAATTTCACCTCAACCGGGTCAAGGCCTGCCTGCTGAAACATGCGGGCAAGCTCTCGGCTATCGGGAAAATTCGTCAGTGACTGTGGCAGCCAGGCGTACTCCTCATACTTGTTAACTGTCCATTTCGCAATCAATGGCAAGATTTTGTAGAAATACAAATAGAAAAGCTGGCGATACGGATAAAAAGGAGGCTTGGACACCTCCAACGACACGACTTTGCCCCCAGGCTTGACCACTCGAGCCATTTCTTTCAACACGGTTTGGATATCAGGGACGTTCCGCAGCGCAAAGCCAATCGTTGCAAAGTCAAAGGAGTTATCCTCGTACGGCAGCTTCATGGCGTCACCGTTTACCAGTTGCACGATTCCGCCCACGCCCCTCTGCGCAACCTTGTATGCGCCTACATCCAGCATATTCTGGCTGAAATCAAGTCCGACGACACGACCATCCTTGCCAACGGCATCCGCTAATGCGATCGTCCAGTCACCCGTGCCGCAAGCCACATCAATCGCCGTTTGGCCCGGTTGGATATTCATTCGCTTCATCGTATAGTTGCGCCAGGCAACGTGGCTGCCAAAGCTGATGACATTGTTCATCTTGTCGTACTCTTGCGCGATGCTTTCAAACACGCTGTGCACGTGCTGTGCTTTTTCTCTCATCTGCATCTCGTTCACTTCCATCACATCTCCTCAATAACCCGTTTCAGACGATTCACGCGGTGGGAATATCGAGATGTAAACCAAACGAGCACGTCCTGGGCTTCAGTCTGATGAAGGGTACGCAATAGCTGTTCGCACATGTTGATCAGTTCAGTCGCTTTTGTTTCAATCCCGGCCAGTACCTGGGCTAGTGTCGCCCCTGGTTTTTGCAGCAAAAAACGGGCAAAGCCGGCAGGAACCTGGTCTTGCCACTTTAATTGTTCCCATTCGTTTATCATGCTTTCCACCGTTGACGTGTCCTTTAGGAGCGACGTCCAGAAGCGGCGTTCTTCCTCCGATTCGGCATACTTGTCAACCATCGCGACGTACAAGCCCGTATCAATGACAGTTCGCAGCTCCAAATACGCTTCGGAGGACAATTTTCCCTCTTTATCTGCCAAATAAAGCTTCATCTTGGCCTCGTTTACATGCTGAATCGCATCCGCCAAGACGCGAATGGCTTCTACTTCACCGGCATGAGCGAGCAACTGGTAGTAACGGCTGCTGTAATAATCGCCTGCCAAAACCGTTAATTGCCTGTTCCGTTCTTCCACAAGTGTATCGCCATAAGCATTTTTGACAGTTTCATGCATGTCCAATCCTAATTGCATGAGGCCGGTTGTAATTGAGAACGTCCGTGCGCGTTCCTTGCCTATTCCCCGGTTCAATAAAAAGAGGTACAACAGCGCTAGCCGATTCTCAGCTATGGCCGGTACGTCTACGTATTGTTCCACATAGGAAATGGATATTCGCTGGTAGATCTGATCGATAATGGCACGGATCTCGTCGATGAATGGGTTTTTTTCTTTGCTCATGCGTCCTCCTCCACAACCTGGTCATTACCTGTTCCGTTCGGTTTCATGCTTTTACCGAGTGTCGGCAAAATACCATCCCTACCATCATACCATACTTCACCCGTCAAGGACTAACTCTCTCGTAAAAATAAGGCTCTACCCGCACCGGGAATCTTGTCTTGACGTGCGTCTCATAATCCTCCACATCCGTCGGTGAGACGAAGTAGGCTGCTCGATCCGGACGATTCGCTTCGATGGCTACAAGCAGTTTGCTCGTGTTCTCTACCTCTTCTTTTTCCAGCAGCCGAAAATATACATGCTCCACATTGCCGGTCAATCGAAAGAGATCGTACGTTACTGCGTAAAAATCATGAAACACCCGATTTGCATCTATCCGGTCTTTTGGACTCACCGCCAGATCGACAAAAACCGACGGATTTTCCCATTTTACACGCTTAATATTATAATGAGTCGTCATGAATGTAAATAAATCCACTACATTTTGTTCACTCAGCTCTACTGGTCTGGCGGCTTGAAAAGCAGGCACATCCTCCTGTTTCCAGGACAATGTCGGAACCCATGACAACATGGCGGCCAGGAACGCGGACATAGCGATGGCGACAAACAGTCTGCGCGGCATAGACATCCCTCCTCACCACCATTGTACAAATAAAAAAAGCAGGCTATGCCTGCTTTTCATCCGACGTATCGATAATCCCGTGATGCGTATAGATCACGGCTTTTCCTCTTACCTTGATCGCGGAGGTGTGCTCGGTAAACTGGGCCAGCATGACCTCGCCCTTGTCCAATTTCTCCGTATGATGGAAACGGGTATCGGAGCCTCTTGTCAAACCGATCACGTGGACCCCGTTTTCTTTTGCCTTCACCACAAAATATTCTTGCTGCCCATTCGGTGTTTGTGCCACCTAAGTTCCTCCTAACTGGCAATTCCGTAGTTTTTCGTTTCTAGGATGTCCCGCCTGGTTCCAAGCGTTTCATGATCTTGTCAACATACCTCTGGGTCTCCTGTGGAAGAAGCTCGTACTTTTGCTCTAGCTCATCATCCGTATCAATGCCCAGGCGGCTGATCCGTCCGGGGCCGGCATTGTAGGCAGCCAGAGCGACCTTCACGTTGCCATCGTAACGGTCAAGCAGGCCGCGCAAGTACTTTGTTCCCCCGGCCAAATTGTCGTCCGGATTATAGACGTTTCGCACATGCAAGGACTTGGCCGTGGCATCCATCAGCTGCATCAAGCCTTTGGCTCCAGCACGAGAGACTGCGTTGGGATTGAAGTTCGATTCTGCGCGAACGACCTCCCGAACCAGATTTTCATCGACGCCGTACGAACGGGCGACTCGGCTAATTTTGTCCAATATGCCCTGCACGTTCTGCGGTGTTTGACTGCTCGATCCGGTTGTATATGTATCAGAAGCATCAGTAAAATCCCAGTCTGTTGATCCGTCTAGCTCGGCCAATATCTGCTCGGCCCGAATAACCCTTTGACCATTTGCTAGTTCCGCTTGAAGCACTTCAGAAAAAGGCATCTCTGCTGAAGGCACATAAGAAGCAGGCTCGCTTTCGCTCAGATCATACCTGTTCATTGCCGACAGATAGGGTTGGATAGGCAGTGACATCTTCATCAGTGAACAACCTTTCTGCTTGTCATTCTTCTATCATATTATAGGGAAGAAAAATAAGGAAGCCAAGAGGCATTTTGACTGACAGAAAAAAAGAAGCCTGACTGATCGATACACAATCAGAGGCTTCTTTTCACAACGAGCTGCTCGCTGTGTGTATGGTCGGAATGCAGGGATTTGAACCCTGGACCTCACCCACCCCAAGGGTGCGCGCTACCGGGCTGCGCCACATCCCGAAAATCATTCAAGCGTATATTCGGAAATATCCAATCACAGCAAACTTGAAAGTTTTTGAACTTGACATTCCACGCTTTCAGGACTTATTTTATCATACATTTACTCACCTTCGCAAGAAAAAAACCAGCCCGCCATAATATGAAAAAGTGCGGACGGGCTAGGTTTTTTGAACAGAGCTCTTTTTACAGCAATACGATACCCCGCCTTGAATGCAATCAGAAAATCACCTTGAAGACTCATTCAACTCAGATGAGCGGGCATCACTGCTTTTGCCTATTGTACTTGCTTGGTTTTGCCTCCCTGCTCTTGCTCACTGCTGACTTTATCCAAATCGGCTGCCGACCGCATCAATTTGCCCATAGAAAAGGCTATTCCTAGCGCCGCCATCAGCAATAGGCCAGCAAGTACGAGGTAACCTGCCGCTGCCCCGGTGTAATCAAGCATGACGGTGAACAAAGCGAGCAGCAGCAGCCTCATCAACGTACCGACCGATCTGAAGAAGCTGATTACCCTCCCCATAAATCGATTTGGCACCAGCTCCATATACAAAGTTTGCCGGATAAGCCGGGTCGAGACATTGCACCAGCCTAATAGGGCAGATAGCAGTACAAAGACCCAGGCTTTCGGCATGGCAACTGTCAAAACAAGAGCGATCGCCATCAGCACGTAGGTAAAAACCATATAAGGAAATGCACCGAATTTTCGGCAAAGCAAGACAACCAGCACTCCTGCCACCACTGCTCCAATCGAATAGGTAACCTCCCCAAGTGAATAGATCCTTACATCGCTCTGCAATGCTTGGCTCACAAAGATAGGGTTCAGAAGATTTGCCAGCATCACGGCTAGAAATGGCATCAGAGCCGAGACGCCAAAAATCAGAAAACCACGTCTTTCGTTGATATAGACCCAGCTTTGGTGAAATTGCATCATCCAAGATGTTCGAGGGGCCGTTGCTTTCTGTTGTTCCGTGGAAAACGCATACTCCATTCCCCACAGCATCAGAAAGGCAAGCAAGTACGTCAATGAGTTAATCAGCAATACCGCCTGCAACCCAAAGCTCTCCAAAAGCAGCCCGGAAAATGCTCCAGCCAGGACCAGAGCAGATTGGTTTTCCATCTCCAGCAAGGAGTTGATCGACTTGTAATGCTTTTGGTCAAATGCTTCCTGTACGAAGGCAGCCTGTGCCGGTTCGTGAATATGGAGCATAAACGTGGATGCCAAAAAAATGAGGACCATCATCCACTCATGGTAGGCACCGAAAAATCCCCATACTGTCAAAAGCGCTAAAACAGTAGAGCCTCCCAGCTGTTCGACCTGCAATATCGCCTTGCGCGAAAATCGGTCAATCAGTGTACCTGAATACGGTCCGATGAGAAGCGTCAATATTGAAGAGATAAGCATCGCAGAGCCAAGCAAGCTGGCTGAGCCTGTCGACTCAACCAAATGCCAGGAGATCCCAATCATGGTCATCCCCTGACCAAATCCTGAAAATAAATTTGAAAAGAACAACCTCCGAAAATTCCGATTGCCAAAAACCTCTCCCACTTCCGTCACTCCTTCGGTTTATTAGGGCTGATGGGGGATCAATTTTCAACCTATTTTGCAGCCCTAATAAAAACATAAAAGGAGCCTGAATATTGGAGAGTGTTTACACTCAACAATGATCAGGCTCCCGGAATTCCCATGGGCTCAGTAGGTTTTTCACGGCAACGTATACAGCCTTTCTCTTTCAATGGCATACTCGGCTTCCTGCGAGGGAAATGACCGAAGCGTACCAGAATGCTACTTTTGACTTTGGATCTGGTTGGTGCCAATAACATTTTAACTGCCTGGATGGCCTACTCCTCATTTTCCTCGGAGGCAATGACGCCAAACCGAACTCTGGAGGGCAGTGGGTCAACACCGATATGACGGTAAGCATCGATAGTATCAGGCACATAGCTTTCCGTTAACTGAATGACGCGGATAATCTGCTGTCGCTCCTCGGGAGAAAAGGTGAGCAATCGATTCCCGCACTTTTCACAAGCAAGGCACCATAAGTCGTCTACCTCCACCAAGTGGTGGATATTATACCCGCCTGCATGATTGCAGTTTGAACAGCTCGTTTTGAAACGCATGCATTCCTCTCCCCCTTTGATTCTGATTATACCAGAATCCAGGAGTCGCTTTCGTTTCTATGTTCCGGTTTCTATGTTCCGATGTATTTGTCTTTCTCGAAAACAAAAAACACCTCTCTATTGATCGGAACTGATCAATGAGAAGCGTTCTATTTCGCGGTGTGTACACTCGTTCACTCCAACAGATAATCTCAAGCGGCGACGGGCCGCTGCTGTGCACCTTGGTTACCTGCATCAAGCGTGAAGACGCTGATTTTGACGAATGGTCGGAATGCAGGGATTTGAACCCTGGACCTCACCCACCCCAAGGGTGCGCGCTACCGGGCTGCGCCACATCCCGACTGTACATCATCACTATACAAAATTTTAATTACACTGTCAAGAAAAAATTTCCATTCAGCATCCGTCTACTTGATCAGACTGAATACCTCTGCCCGTGCCGCGGGGTCATTTGCAAAGATTCCTCGTACAGCCGAGGTGACTGTTTTGGAGCCTGGCTTTTTCACTCCGCGCATCGTCATGCACATATGCTCAGCTTCGACGACGACAACTACTCCGTGAGGGTCCAGCTTGCGAACGATCGCATCCGCTACATGAGCCGTAATGCGCTCCTGAAGCTGCGGCCTGCGAGCGACAGTCTCGACGGCGCGAGCCAGCTTGCTCAATCCTACGACACGACCTCCGCGGGGAATATAGGCAACATGCGCCTTGCCAAAAAACGGAACCAGGTGGTGTTCGCACATGGAGTAAAACGGAATATCCTTTACAAGCACCATTTCCTCATGGTCTTCGCTGAAAACCGTCTCAAAATACTTCTCTTCATCTATGCCAAGGCCTTCGAATGCCTCTGCGTACATCTTCGCTACGCGCTTCGGCGTATCCAGCAGACCTTCCCGGTCCGGATTTTCACCGATCGCTTCGAGTATCATTCGAACGGCAGTCTGAATCTTTTCCAAATCGACGTTCATTCTCGTACCTCCTCCTCACACAGCGAAACAAGCCCATCTTACCACATTAGCCCAGAAAAGACAAAACGAACTGTGCTTGAGAAACACTTTGACCGAAAAAGGCATAAAACGTAAAAAAATCCACATTTATTCAATGTGGATTTTATGTAAGTGAAACTTTAGCAGACGTTATTACTTGATAGAGTCCTTGAGTTGTTTGCCAGGTTTGAAGGCAGGGACTTTGCTGGATGCGATTTCGATTTCTTCACCAGTTTGCGGGTTACGACCTTTACGAGCCGCGCGCTCGCGAACTTCGAAGTTACCGAAGCCGATCAGTTGGACTTTATCACCGTCTTTCAACGCTTCAGCGATTGCATCGAGAACCGCGTCAACAGCTTTCGTTGCATCTTTCTTTGTGAGCTCGGTGGTCTCAGCCACTTTTGCGATCAGTTCTGTTTTGTTCATATTGTTCACCTCCCCTCAATGACGGTTGAGTCGTAGGTATTACTTTTCTTTACCGAAACCCTGCGTTTTATACGCGATTGGGTGTTTTTACCGCTCTGACAAGCTTATAGTAATACACCATTCTTGTAAATTCAAGCCCCCTGATGTCGAATTTAAACGAAATCCAAGAAAAAAAGGCTTCCCGTCATGCCGGGAGCCTCCTTTGCCTGTCTATATTCTGGTTCTTTATACCTATTTTCACAAGATAATAGCAATCAGTCCGCCCGAGCCCTCGTTGATGATGCGACCGAGTGTTTCCTGCAGCTTGTAGCGTGCGTTGTCCGGCATCATGGTGATTTTCGCCTGAATTCCTTCGCGGACGATCGAATGGAGCGAACGCCCGAATATATCCGAATTCCAGATGGAGAGCGGATCTTTATCAAAATCTTGCATCAGGTAACGGACCAGCTCTTCACTCTGTTTTTCCGTTCCGATGATCGGCGCAAACTCCGATTCAACATCAACGCGAATCATGTGAATCGACGGAGCCGTCGCTTTTAGCCTCACACCGAAGCGAGGTCCCTGTCGGATAAGTTCAGGTTCGTCCAAGGTCATCTCATGCAAGGACGGTGCCGCTATGCCGTAGCCTGTGGTACGAACCATGTGAAGCGCCTCGGCAACCTGGTCATACTCGCGTTTTGCATGTGCGAAATCCTGCATAATCGTCAAGAGGTGGTCTTTTCCGTTTATCTCTACACCAACGATCTCCATCAAAATCCGATCGTACAGTTCATCCGGCGCATACAGATCGATTTCAGCGATACCCTGCCCCATATGCATACCGGCAAGCGAAGCCCGCTCGACAAAGTCATATTCATTAAAGAACCCTACGACCCTGTCGACATCGCGCAAGCGCCGGATGTCCTGTACAGTGTCTCTGACGGCTTCCTCGTAGTTTTGACGCAGCCAGTGTCCATTTTCCAGTACCATCACCCAACTGGGCAGGTTCACGTTTACTTCATGTACAGGGAATTCAAACAGCACTTCTCTCATGAGCATCAATATTTCCTGCTCAGACATGTGATCGACGGACAACGCCACAACAGGCACATCGTATTTCTCCTGCAAGTCCAATCGCAGGTTCTGAGTTTCATCCGAGCGCGGCCGAGTCGAGTTGACGATAATGACAAAGGGTTTCCCCACTTCTTTCAACTCGTTGATGACTCGCTCCTCCGCTTCGATATAACCGGCCCTCGGGATCTCCGCGATACTGCCATCCGTTGTGACGACGATACCGATCGTGGAGTGCTCCTGGATTACTTTTCGCGTCCCCACTTCGGCCGCTTCCTCGAACGGTACCGGCTCCTCATACCAAGGGGTATGCACCATGCGCGGTCCGTTGTCGTCCTCGAAGCCCTTGGCTCCTTGAACCGTATAGCCGACGCAGTCAACGAGGCGAACGTTGATGCTGAGCCCTTCTGTAACGTCTACCTGGACGGCTTGGTTCGGAACGAATTTCGGCTCCGTAGTCATGATTGTTCGCCCGGAAGCGCTCTGAGGCAATTCATCTGTCGCCCGAATACGTTCCGCCTCCGAGTGAATGTTGGGGATGACGACCTGTTCCATAAACCTTTTGATAAAGGTCGATTTTCCCGTGCGAACCGGGCCAACTACCCCCAGGTAGATATCCCCGCCCGTCCGTTCGGCAATGTCTTTAAAGATATCGACTCGTTCCACCATCGATGACCTCCTTCTATTTGTCTATTGTTACACTATGACCGTTTTTCCGAATTATCCCTGACCGCCAGCATTTTCCCGTGAATCTCGTACTAGAATCTTGGACAATACAAATATATGTGAGAATCAGTTCCGTAGAACAAAAAAAAGCAGCTCAACTTGAGCTGCCCCGATCATTTCAATTATTCAATTTGAGCAATTTCGGTTCCCCATTGACCATTTCGTAGGGGAATGATTTTGCCGGGACAAACATAGATTTTCTAGCCATGACGTATCTCGGATCCGTAGCCTTGGGGACCTCCGCCTTTGAATTCCGCAGGACCGTCGCAATGTCCGCCGCATAATCGATCCCTACTTCTCCTTTTTCGTTCATCACCAGTGGCAACAGGTAATTGCCTGCTGTGCCCGGAACCTGCACTTCCTTCATGCTCAGCTTTGAAAAATCAATGGAATAGTAACCGTTGCCGATGTCTGCCTTAATCGGCAGCTTTTCGTAATTTCGTTGATAACGGATGACGGCAGCCTGGATGTCCGCCACCTTGCTCACCGATCCGAGATGGATCAATCTCACTGTCGGTTTTGTCTCGACATCGATCAGGGTGTACATATAAATACCGCCCTTTTCAAACGCGTTGGCAGGTACGTCAGGCAAATATTTGGGCATCAGCTTCCGAAAATCGATCTCATACTTTTCGAAGATCGGCGTGTTGATGTCCTTTGTAGCAATCGGAAGCACCCCTGTGTCCTTCTGGAACTGCTCGACAGCCTTTTGGGTCGCTTCCAGGTAAAATTCGCTAGGGATCTGGTTTTCCAGCTTTTTTTCCTCGGGATACATACAGCCGCCTAGCAGTGCCGCGATCATCACCAGCAGCGCTGTCAACAGTCCTGTGTTTCTCATTTTACGCAACATCTCTCGCTACTCCTCTAGCTACCATTCTTCTTCCTCCAGGCGCTGTCTCTCCAGCGCCGCCTGAACGACCGATTTCCATTTGCTCTCCGGAATCCGGACGGAACAATCGGTCCCCATCACCTTTGCCTGACAGGCAAGCCGGATGCCTTTGCCAAGGTCCGCTTCAGGCATTTTCCGCTTTTCCAGCGTACTCGGCTCACTGAGTTGCCCGCTTTCCACAACTACCCGGCACATGAGACAGGACGCATGTCCCCCGCATCGCTGCGGAATGACGACTCTTGCCGCCTTCGCTACGCTCGTAATCGATTGCCCCGGCCTCGCTTTTATCGACTTGCCCGCAGGCAGAAACGTAATTTTTGCCATTTCACCACTCTCCCGTCAATACGGACGGTGAGCCAGAGTAACATTGCCCTCGTGAATCACTTTGATTTGACAACCGAGCCGATACCCTTCGGCCCGCTCCGCTTTTCTCAGACGAAGCTTTTCCGCATCCGTAATCTCATTCAAGTGTTCCGCGCCTGCCTCAACATGCGTTCGGCATTGCGCGCATATCCCCCGCTCGCAAGCATAGCCCCAGCTCAGCTTATGCTCCTTTGCGATAGCGACGATTGTTTTTCCCATCACAAGAGGCATCTGGTGCGTGCCGGAGCGCGTATGTAATGTCAATTCCTTCAACTTCTGCCACTCCCCTTAGGCAAATATAACGATGATGATCATGACGAAGGTGACCAATAGCATGAGAAAAGCAAACGTCTTCAACAAGAAGCGAACCAGGTTGTTTGCGGTCTTTCGTGCAAAAATCATCAAAAAATTACAGATGAACATCAGCGCAATCGCAACCAAAGAGATGTTCATCTTGGTCATCGGATCGATAGGCATTGTCTTGACAGCATCCTTTTCTCTTTAAGTTTTGCTTTATTATACCATACTTCCCGTATTCCACGCTTTTTCATCTGAACCATGCACTAGACGCCCGCATAGACTATTTTGATGAATCCGCCCAATGGAGGGATACAGATGAGTACGAAAAAATGGCGCAATCCTTATGCCCCCATACCGAGTAAAAAGCTAAGCGATCAAATAACCGATGTTTCTTTGGCTGTGACGCCAAAGAAAGTGGTGCAGCCAGTCGATCTCCGGACATCCGTATCAAAGATGCGCACCAATATCAAGGGGATCAGCAGCACGATCCGCCAAGTCGAAGAAACCATGGATACGCTTTACGGTGCCATGGAGATGTTTGAATCGATTGGCAAGCGCAGCGCCAAAGGAAACGCCACAGAAAAATCTGTGGAAAGACCCGCAGACAGGCCCGTTTCCAAAAAACAAACCGCAGAGAGCAGCCAGGAACCTGAAACCGTGCGGGACGAAGCAGAAAACAGCGGATCAAACCCTTTGGCAAACATAGATATCGGACAGCTTCTGGGGCTTTTGCAATCTCCTCTCGTTCAAAACCTGCTGAGCCAGTCGACAAACGGCGCAGCAAAACGAAAAAAAGAGGGATAATCTCCCTCTTTTTTTTCTTGATCCTGCAGACCAGCCATGTCCCTGTAGAGCCATGATTGTTCCTAGTCATACTGTATGACATTTTGTCAAGCATGCAACGGTCATAACCGCCCATTTCTCTACGAGCGCAATAGTTTTGTAAGGGACTGGATGTCGTTTAGGCTGATCTCCTGATTGCGGAACATTTCCACGATCTTGTCTTCCCGCTCTTCATTCAAAGTCTTCCCACTCAGCGCTGCAAGCGAGCGAATGATTTGACGCAGCTTGGTTTCATCCTCAAAGTCGCTGCGCTGGAATTGACCGGCCAGCGAGCGCAATTTCCCTTCATCGACTTTATCTGAAGCCTGTTTTTGCAACCTCTCCAAAAAACGGCGAGAAATACTGTTGCTCATCGCTCAAAGCCCTCCTTGCAACATTTGGATTACACCATTAACGTATGTGCAGGAGCCTAAAAAGGTGAGCGAATCGGCTTAGATACTGTATGGGCCGAGGTATTCGTTTTCACGTGTGCGCCCGCGTCCCATCAATTCCTCCACTCCTTGCCGGGGGGAGGTTCCTTCAAACAAGATCCGGTATAAAACGTCCGTGATGGGCATGCTGACATTTTCCCGTCCCGCCAGCGCATAGGCAGCGTTGGTTGTCCGGACGCCTTCCACGACCATCCCCATTTGTTCCAACACCTGGTCAAGCGGCTTTCCTTGTCCAAGCAAATAGCCTGCCCGCCAATTTCGGCTGTGCTTGCTCGTGCACGTAACTACAAGATCGCCAATTCCGGCAAGACCGGCAAAGGTAAGCGGCATTGCTCCGAGCTGGATGCCCAGCCTCGTGATTTCCGCCAAGCCCCGCGTCAGCAGTGCAGCTTTTGCATTGTCTCCGAACCCCAGTCCATCGGACATCCCCGCTCCGAGCGCAATGATGTTTTTGAGCGCCCCCGCAATTTCTGCCCCGACCATATCCGGATTGGTGTACACGCGGAAATAGTTGTTCATCAACAGGTCTTGGGCTCGCAGCATCTTTTCATCTGAAGCAGACGCTACCACTACTGTCGTCGGAGAGCGAAGAATCACTTCCTCGGCATGGCTGGGGCCGCTCAGCACGACCAGTCCGCTGGCGATCGATGCCGGCACTTCTTCACCGATCACCTCCGACATCCGTTTGAGCGTTTCCATCTCAAAGCCTTTGGTCGCATGAATCAGCAGTACGTCTGGTTCCAGGTAAGGCACCAGCTCACGCGTTACCTGCCGCATGGCATGCGACGGAACAGCCAGCAGGACGACTGGCTTCCCTTGCACCGCTTCCTTCATGTCTGTCGTCGCGACGATTTGCGGGGACAACCGAGCCTCCGGCAAATACTTTTCGTTTACGTGCAACGTATTTACTTTCTCAGCCAGCTTTGCATCCCGCATCCACAAAGTGACCTGATGGCCGTTGTATGCAAAAACGGATGCCAGCGCCGTTCCCCAACTTCCCGCACCTATGACTGCAACTTGTAAACTCAATAGTTCCCCCTCCACACTACACATTGTCTCGGAACTTACTTAAACGGGCGCTGGGCAGATTCCCCCAGCCTTCGTTCCTTGCCTGAGAGAAGATTTCGGATATTACTGTAATGACGAATGTAAGCGAAAATGGCGAGTACGGTACTCACCCATATAAAGGCAGGTTCCTTGGCAAATACGTATAGAAAAATTGGAAGCATCGTCACCAACACGAGTGAACCAAGGGAAACGTATCGCGTAATCGCAATAACAATAATCGTAATAATGCCCGAAATCAGAAAGGCAAGCGGAGAAAAGCCGAATGCCACCCCAACGGTTGTGGCAATCCCCTTTCCTCCGCGGAATCCGAAAAAGACAGGCCAATTGTGTCCAATGATGGCAAACAAACCGGACAAAGCGTACGCCAGTGCATTCCCATCAGTCAACAAATGGGTAAGTCCCATTGCGGCCAGACCTTTCAAAGCATCCAATACCAGCACGGTGACAGCGGGTCCTTTCCCCAGGACACGCAGCGTGTTGGTAGCGCCGGCATTGCCGCTGCCGTGAGAACGTATATCGATACCCGCGATTTTTTTGGCAATGAGGTAACTGAAGCTGACTGATCCGATCAAATAGCTGATCAGCAAGGACAAATACACCATGGTCGTTTCCTCTCCCTATGTTTTTTTGCGCGTCCAGATACGAATCGGCGTTCCCTCAAAGACAAACGCTTCTCGTATTTTGTTTTCTATGTAACGCTCATAGGAGAAATGCATGAGTTCCGGATCGTTGACAAATAGGATGAAAGTAGGCGGTTTGACCGTCGCCTGTGTCGCATAGTTGATTTTAAGGCGTTTCCCGCGGTCTGAAGGCGGCGGCGTCATGATTGTCGCATCGGTAATCAGGTCATTGAGAACCGATGTAGGCACCCGCATCGAATGGGCTTCCGCCACTTGGTTTACCTTTGGCAGGATGGTGTGAACACGTTGCTTCGTCTTCGCCGACACATACAGGATCGGAGCGTAGTCGAGGTATTTAAACTCTTCGCGGATCAGCTCGGTAAAGCGATTCATCGTTTTGTCGTCTTTTTCGAGCGCATCCCATTTGTTCACGATGATAATGACGGCACGTCCCGCTTCATGGGCATATCCGGCAATCTTTTTGTCCTGCTCAATGATTCCTTCTTCCCCGTTCAAAACGACCAATACCACGTCAGATTCCTCAATGGCACGCATAGCGCGCATCACACTGTATTTTTCCGTGGTCTCGTACACTTTTCCGCGCTTGCGCATACCTGCCGTATCCACAAGCACATACTGCTGTCCGTCGCGTTCGAACGGAGTATCAATCGCATCCCGCGTAGTTCCGGCAACATCGCTGACAATGACGCGTTCTTCACCGAGAATGGCGTTCGTCAAAGAAGACTTGCCCACATTCGGGCGCCCGATGATCGAGACGCGGATGACGTCGTCGGCCTGATCTTCTTCCTCTTTTGCAGGGAAATGACGGACCACTTCCTCCAGCACGTCTCCGAGTCCCAAACCATGGCTGCCGGATACGGGAAACGGCTCTCCAAGCCCCAACGTATAGAAATCGTAAATCTCCGCTCGCATCTCCGGATTGTCTACCTTATTTACGGCCAATACGACGGGTTTTCCCGTGCGGTTCAGCATGCGCGCAAGCTCCAGATCGGCGTCTGTCGCACCAGTACGGCTGTCTGCGATCATGATGATGACGTCCGCCTCATCGATGGCAAGCTCCGCCTGATGGCGCATTTGCGTCAAAATCTCGTCGGTCTCGCCGAACTCAATACCTCCCGTGTCAATCACGTGAAAATATTGATCCAGCCATTCCCCTTTCCCGTACAAACGGTCCCGGGTAACGCCTGGCTTGTCCTCTACAATGGCAATACGTTCACCGACCAATCGATTAAATATCGTGGATTTGCCCACGTTGGGTCTCCCCACAATGGCTACCACTGGCAATCCCATAGTTGACAACACTCTCTCTCGTATCTGTTTTTAACTAGACAATCATACCACACACTACTTGTGACTCACAATGACCAGGGTATCATCATTCAATTCGTGGACCATCGCATCCAAAATTTTTTCCAGAACAAAGGCTGTCTTCTGCAGACTTTCCTTGTCCTCTACTGCGAAAATGGGGGCTCCGCCTGCTACTTGCTCTTTCTTCATCGTAACGATGGCCATGATCTTACCCGCCATGAGCGCCTCCCTCCGCCGCAGCAGGCGATTCCAGCGGCTTTCGGAACACGCTTTCCAAAATCGGCACAGACTCAATGACGATTTTTGCCCGCTCCTGATCCATGACCTGCGGCAGCAAAAATACGCCCAGCCGACCACTAGCCAAATCTCTCTTGATTAAAGGGGTCAGGGATGGCTCTCCCTCGTCCGTGAACAGGCCCATCTGAACAGCAACGTCATGCAAAATAGCCTGGCGCTGGCCCGGGTGCGCAATTGTAACGCTGGCATTCGCGTCTTTCGGTACAAGGATAAATCCCAGCCCCTGCTTCTTGATGACGTCCTGTGCATCTCGAAGTCCGACGTTCATGATATAGATATCGCCGACATACAAATCCTTTCCGTCGACTCGCACCTCCGCGGGAACGACATCGACGATATGGGACAAGTTCTTGCCTGATTTCAGCCACCGGGAGACCAGCAAAGTACCGATACCCGCCAAAACACCGCCCCACCAGTCGAACAGGACCGTTGCAAAGGTCGTCAGCAGGGAAGTGAAGATAACCAAATAGTTTCTTCCCTCGAACACCATCGCAATACCTTCGATATAGGGACCTCCGCGGGGGATCAGCTCCCTCTTGTCGATCTCCGTCAAAGTAGTGCGTTCCATGTTGCGCACATCGCGAAACTGCTGGGCAGCAACCGTTAAAAAGGTTACCGCCGTATAATCCTGCTTTAGCAGCGAGGGAACTGCAAGAGCGCCGAGAGCAGAAGCAATGACTCCCAGAGAAACGTGTATAATCTTGCCGTGCGGATAGGTGGGGTACTGCCGATAATCCGTTTGCAACAGGTATATGCGGCAAACGATCCCGAATCCAAAGCCAAGCGAGAGCGGAATTACATATTCATTGGAGAGCAGTTCTTGAAACAATGAGCATCACCTGTTCGTGTCTGAATTGGAAGTCTTCCTCCCCCCAAACCGGAAGAGCATTCTCGCCATCGCCCAGCCGCCGGCGCATACTCCCCACAAGGAAATTGCGCTCCACAACAAATCGTGCGCATACTCGTTGCCAATTTGACAGGAGCCAGTCAGCTTCCACTCATAAAGCGAATACAGCAAATCGCTTAGAGGCAAGGAGAGGAGCAGCAAGAACATCTGGGTTAGGCTTGAACGACTCACTGTCAAAGCGGCAAAAACAGCACATACAGGCACCATCCACCTTACATCCCAGACGGCGAGCACCGGATCTGTAAAGAGCAGCCAGCGAAACCAAAACAGCGCTATCCCGATACATCCGCCGATGATCACGTAGATTCTCTTCCGCCCGTGCTGCTGGTTCGAATACAGCCAACCGGCGCACAGAAAGGGCAGGATCGCTCCACTGACGCTGACGCGAATAGCCGGAAAAAAGGAGAGCTGCCAGCTGACGAACGTGCAGACGAGAAAAAGGGTCACTACAGCCAACGCACCAGCTCTCTTGATCCCCCAGCGGTGAAAAACTCCGTCGCAGACACCCATCCATATCAGACAGAGGAAGCACCACTGGATGAGGATCGCTAGCGTTCCATCGTTCATGTCCATCTCCCTCTAGAAACGGTTGTCTTCCCCAAGTATGCCTCATTTTTCATCCTTTCATGAATCAGGAATCTCGCTTGCCCAGTCTTTTCCTCGCATATTTTTCAGGCGCTATTCCGCGCAGGCGAGCACGCTCTGCCGTTCTGCCTGTGATCATTACCGTCACCTGCTGCAGTTCGTTGATCGAGGCTGCTCCCAGTGCTGTCATGGCCACGCGGATCTGATGATGCCAGAGGTCGACGGTCGCCAGGCACTCCTCTATGGAAACCGTCTGAACAAGACGCAAAAAAGAACCGGCCATGCCAACGGCGGACGCTCCCAGAGCAATGGCTTTGACAGCGTCAAGCCCATGACGAATGCCTCCCGAGGCAATAAAAGTGATTCCCCTTGATTGAAGCTCGGCCGATTCCAACAGACTCTCCGGTGTTGTAAAGCCCCAATCCTCGAACATGAACATCGGCGTGTGATGGCGTCTGTTCTCAACTTTGGCAAAGTTGGTACCTCCCCTGCCCCCTACATCCAGGAGGGTGATACCGGCATCTGCGAGTTTTTCCATGCTTTCTGCAGACATGCCAAACCCTACTTCCTTTACGATCACCGGGACCCCAACGTGCTCCTTGATGCGCCTGATGTTATCGAGATAACCTCGGAAGTCACGGTCTCCTTCCGGCATCAGGAGTTCTTGCATGACATTGAGGTGAATCTGAAGGCCATTTGCTTCAATCATCTCCACTGCTTGTACTGCTTGTTCAACAGTTGCTTCCGCACCCAGGTTGGCAAACACCATCCCTTTCGGATTTTCACGCCGGACAACCTGGTAGCTTTCTCTGACGGCAGGATCGCGCAACGCCGCCATTTGTGACCCCACTGCCATCGCCAACCCTCTTTCGCGGGCGATGACCGCAAGCTTCTGATTGATTGCGGTGACCGCAGGAGCACCCCCGGTCATGGCATTTATCAGCAGGGGAGAAGAAAGCTGGAGGGGAGGCAGTGATGCAGCAAGATTGCAGTTACCATAAGACATATTCGGTAAACTATTTGGCGCAAAGGATATGTCATCCCAGATACTGCTTTCTTCCTCTCTCGTTTCTAATGCAAATTGTATATGGTCCATTTTCCGACGCGAACGATCCATGGATTACCTCCGTATCTACAGAAAAAGGGACACGCCTATGCGCATCCCCTTTTATTCTTACTTCAGTTTATCTTTCAGGTCTCCAAACAGTTCTCCCAGCGTCACACCCAAAGGTTGATTGTTCTCTTGCTGGAACTGCTGCTGTTCGCGCTTGCTCGCACGCTCTGCCTGCTCTACACGATCTTCTTCAACGGCACGAATGCTGAGACTGATGCGCTGCTCTTTTGGCACCACATCCAGGATTTTCACCTGAACCTCTTGGCCTTCCTTCAGCACCTCACCTGGAGTCGCTACCCGTCGGTTCGCGATTTGGGAGATATGGACGAGGCCTTCGATCCCTGGCGCCACTTCTACAAATGCTCCAAAGGAGACGAGGCGTTTTACCGTACCGGAGACCACATCGCCAGCTTTGAATTTCTCAGCGGCTTCTGCCCAAGGTCCCGGCTGCGTTTCCTTGATGCTGAGGCTGATCCGTTCGTTTTCCTTGTCAACCTTCAGAACCTTCACCTTTACTTTGTCGCCTTCTTTGACGACATCAGAAGGCTTGTCGACACGGTTCCAGGCCAACTCGGATACGTGTACCAGTCCGTCAACTCCGCCGATGTCAACGAATACGCCAAAATCAGTCATTCGCTGCACGGTACCTTCCAGTACTTGACCTGGCTGCAGTTGATCCAAAACAGCGCTCTTCTGCTGTTTCGCCTCGTCCTCCAAAACCGCTTTATGGGAGAGGATTACCTTATTCTTTTCTTTATCCATTTCGACAACCTTCAAGCGAAGGTTTTTGCCCTTGTACTCGCTGAAATCTTCAACAAAGTGACGCTCAACCATGGAGGCAGGGATAAAACCGCGCACCCCTACATCTACGACGAGACCGCCTTTGACGATTTCCTTTACAACGGCTTCAATTACTTCGCCAGAAGCCATTTTTTGCTCCAGATCGCTCCAAGAAGTTTCCATGGCAACAGCCTTTTTGGAGACAACCAGTTCTTCTTTTTCATCGTTGAGCTTGATTACCTTTACCTCGAACGTGTCCCCTACCGAAACGACATCGGACACCTTTTCCACGTGCAGCGGAGAAAGTTCGCTGATCGGAATCAGCCCGTCGTATTTGTAGCCGACGTCTACCAATGCCTGTTTTTCCTCCACCTTGGTAACCGTAGCCTTAACTACATCACCCACGGAAATCACTGTTGCATCCGTCAGGCTTACGTTGCTTTCTTCCATCATGAGTAAAACCTCCTTCGATACCATCAAGTCCCAAGCGTCTATTTAGAGGCTGTTTAAAAAGCGAGGCAACCAAAATTTTGCATGATTGCAGGAAACAGACTGTCATCCAGCCGGTTACTCCTCCTTTTTAAACCTCCACTGTATAAGAACCGGGAACATGTATATTTGCAACTGACGCCAAATGGCTGACAGTTAGCTGACAAGCCAGGAAGTTCCAGCAAAGTTAGTATTCTACCCTTTGCTGTTTCTATTCCGCCTTGCGCGAGAATCGATGTTGATCCAGCAGCGATTGGATATGGCTCATGATCAGGTCAGTCGTCTCACGCAACGTTTCGGAGTCCGTTTTTCTCTCCCGCAAAGCCGAGAGGTCAATCGGCTGTCCGTAGACGATCTTGACCGGCCGGAACAACTTGTATGGACCGATGATGGCCACTGGTATGACTGCAGCATCAGATTTGAGGGCAAACATGGAGACGCCGGGCATACCAGCGCCCAACTCTCCCGTTTTGCTGCGAGTTCCTTCCGGGAAAATTCCAAAGATTTTTCCCTCTTCCAGCAATTTGAGAGTCGCGCGGATCGCTCCGCGGTCGCCAGCTCCCCTTTTCACGGGGAAGGCGCCGAATTTGGTGATCAGAAACGAAATGACGGGGATCCGGAACAGCTCTTCCTTTGCCATGAAATGCACCTGTCTGTCGATCCCGCTGCCCAGCAACGGCGGATCCCACAAGGAGAGGTGGTTGCAGCAAAGAATTACAGGGCCTTCCTTAGGTATATGTTCGGCACCGATTACTTGCCAACGGTAAAATGTAGAAAATATAAAGCGGAAAAAGCCCCGAAATACACGATAGTAACTCACGTTCTTACTCACCCGATCGCTTGCAAATTTGTAGGATCCGATCGACAACCTGCGGAATGGTCATGCCTGTCGTATCCAACAGAACGGCATCCTCTGCCTGTCGCAGCGGAGCAACCTCCCGCTCCATATCGCGTTTATCTCGCTGCGCGATCTCCGCTTCCAGCTCGGCCAGATCCGTTTGATGCCCTTTTTGCTGCAATTCCTTCAATCTTCGCTCTGCCCGCTCACGGATGGATGCGGTCAAAAAGATCTTTACTTCCGCATCGGGCAGCACATGCGTGCCAATGTCCCGCCCATCCATGACGACATTGCCTACCTGAGCCAGTTGCCGCTGCAAAACGAGCATTTGCTCTCTGACCGCACCATAGCTGGCTACGACAGAAGCGTATTGACTTACCTGCGGTGTCCGGATTCGATCGGTAATATCCTCGTCATTCCAATAAACGCGCTGCTGCGCAGAGTCTCGCTTCAAGTGAATAACGTTGTTTTTCAACAATTCGGAGACGGCTTGCTCGTCTTCTATTTCAATCTGGTGCTCTTGGGCAGCCCAGGCCAAGGCCCGGTACATAGAGCCGGTGTCGATGTACAGGTAGCCGAGCTGTTCTGCAACCATCTTGGCTACGGTGCTTTTCCCCGCTCCTGCTGGGCCGTCTATTGCAATGTTCATTCTGTTTCTCACCCGCTATGTATGAGTGCCGGAAAGATACAAAAACAAGAAAAGCTTCTGTCGAAGCCCTTTCATAACTTTCTCAACTCTCTATGTTGTCTATAATAGTACCATAGTATGGAAGCATGCGCAAACCCTTAAGGAATATGCGACACGCCTTCCAGACGTTCTGTTTCCAACAGGAAGACTCGCAGCGGATCAACCGCAAGCAGCAGTTCACCAGCTATGAGCAAAGCTGCGCAGACGAAAATAAGCAGGACCATTGCTCTTTCTACTCGCCTGGATAAACGGTCAAATTGCTGGTCGAAGTCT
The DNA here is from genome assembly GCF_037964015.1 of Brevibacillus sp. FSL K6-6036. Taxonomy (NCBI): domain Bacteria; kingdom Bacillati; phylum Bacillota; class Bacilli; order Caryophanales; family Paenibacillaceae; genus Brevibacillus; species Brevibacillus sp. FSL K6-6036. The sequence goes on along the minus strand of NZ_CP150173.1, from coordinate 2,263,890 downwards.
TCAGCCATCCGGTATCACCCTTCAGCAGTTGTTATTCCAGTACGCCTTTTTTTCTCATTTCCAACTGTCTCTCGTAGCATGTACGAACGATCTTTGCCCGATCGGATTCGTTGATTTTCGTGAATTTCACTGACACCCATTGATGCTTCCCCTTTTCATCTGCAGGCTTTTGCCGCACAATTTCTCCAAGGGCAAAAGCGTGATGCACCTGACCTGCCTTGCTGGGCAGCGACAGCCATATCTCCAGACTATCCTTCTCCTGCAAGCGCATGTTGTCCTCGCATGTAAAGGAGAGGCCGCCTCCACTCAAGTCGACTGTCCGAGCGAGAAAATGGTACTGTCTCAGCGGATCGTCCATTTTCACTGCAATCTCTACAGCCGTTTGAATACGGAGGTAATTGCGCCTTTGATTCCGAATGACCGCATCTTTACTTGGGAGACTCATTAGCAGGACCGGAATGTTTTCCGTTTGCCTGCCGATGATCGTTGAGCGAAACTCATAGCGGGAGCCGTCTTCTCCGATGTACCACACATCGCATTCAGTACCAGTCAACAGCGGGGCGGTTCTTCCGGTCTTCTCGCTAATGGGAAGCTCGATTACTGCCGTGTCGTCCCGAAGGTCTGCAACTCTTGTTTTTAATGTATGATCGCGGTTCTCATCCCAGGCATCGACGAGGTTAAGGCGGAGTGTTTGTCCGATTCTAGGCAGCAACATGATCATGCTTTTCCCCCTTTTTCTCCTCATGCCTTCCATTATAACCCGGGGGCCCAATAAACGGCAAATAGGGAAAACCGTCGCCAGCCGGCTTTCCCTTTGAAGAAGCATCTATTCTGTAGCTTTGCTTTCTTGTCCTGTGGTCATTTTCACAATTTCTTCCTCTTCACCGGTCATTGCATTGATGTAGACCATGTACGAATTCCCTTCAAAGCTGCAGGCCAGCTCCCAGCACAGCACTTCATTTCCATCGTTTTTTCCTTCAATGAGCGCCAGCCGCTGGTCGGTGACTTTTACGCTGGGATTCACTTTTTTCTTTGCTTGCTCAGCTGTCACTTTCGGCTTGGAAAGGATTCGCTGCTTGTGGTTAAACAGATATTCGGTCGAATTGAAGCTGACTACTGTGCCATTGTCCAAAGCCGTTTTCACCGCAACTGCATCGGGATAGATGCGGACGCCATCTTGCTCGGGGACAAAGGTCATAACGGCCATGCCCTCATAACCGTCTTTTTCCGCTACGACCATATTCGAAAAGCCATGCGCCTCCAAAAATTTCTTGGCGCTCGCTTCCGCTTGCTCCATGGACATCCGCTGTTCCCCTACATCCCGTTCGTTCATTAACCATGCTACCTTGCCGCCGCGCTTCGTCACATCCATGTAAATAGGTGTCGGCGACTGGGGGGAGGTTAAGCGAACGCTGTACGCCGAATACGTTTCCGCCTTGCCGTTATCGTCGACCTCTACCTTTGTATTGGCCGGGTCTAAACCGGTAAAGGACAGAGCGATTTTTTGCGCCTCCTCCTTGGAAACCGGGTTTCCGTCAATTCCTTTGATCCGCTGCTGCTTTTTCTTGTCCAGGCTCTTGATGCCTACGCCCCAGTCTACTTCCGGAAATTCCTGTACCTTCTTTTCAATCGTTCGGAAACCGTCAATAATGGTGTTGTCCGTCTTTTTGTCATCAGATGCAAGAGCGGTCTCCACATCCATCCAGCGCAGCCGTTTGTCGATCACCTTCGTCTGTACGTGCTGAAGCTGCTTTTGAATGCTTTTGGAATTGTTGTACAAGCTCTTTAACGTTTGATATTCCTGATTAGTGAGCGGATTTTTGTCCAGGTCGCGCACGGCTACCCTGTATGAAAAGTCAGCTACCTTGGCCAAAAATTCCTCTGTATTGTTGAACGGCATCAGTGTCAGCGGCAATTGGCCGACATCGGATTGAGCTGCATAAGCAAGTCGCCACACGTTTGTCAAAGATGGGGTCATCTGACTCCGCGAGTTGATTACGAGAGATTTCCCCAGTTCGTCATGAAGCTTGTCGATATGGTGGTTCAAGTCATGGAATGCGCGTTGATACTGGTTTTCGGCCTTGATCAGCACCGAGTTTTTTTCGTTGTGCTCCTGATAGCCCCACATGCCCGCTCCTACCAAGCCAACGAGAGCAACGGGCAAAGCAACACGTGCAATTGCTCCATATACCATGTTGTGATAGTCCCCCCTTCACTAGTTAACGACAAAATATATGTCTGCCGATTCTTTTTACCTGCGGTCGGCTCCAAATCCATTTTGAAGTAGCGGTCGCCGGATTGAAGTAATACGTGCAGCCCCCTGTCGGGTCCCAGCCGTTCAAGGCATCCCGGACAGCTTTTTTCGCCTGGGCATTTGGAGTCAGCCAGATTTGCCCGTCTGCAACGGCCGTAAATGCTCTTGGCTCAAAAATGACACCGGAGGGTGTATCGGGAAACGAAGGGCTTTCCACCCGATTCAAAATGACTGCCGCAATCGCTACTTGCCCCTCATACGGCTCTCCCCTGGCTTCACCGTAAACAGCATTGGCCATCATCTTCAGCTCATTGTCCGACAAGCGGGAGGGATGGAAGCTTTGCGTCTTTGCCTGCGCCTTTCCTTTTGCCGGTGCAGCGACTTCCACTTCCTGTGCAGTCGCCACCTGTTTATCCGGTTCGTCTGAATAAATCCAGTACCCGGCAACTGCAGCCAGCACTGCCAGTACCCCTGCGATCAGCTTCGTTCCCACGGTACACATCCTCCTTGACATATCATGCAATCTTTGCATAGTGTTAGTGGAGCTAGAAATGTTTATTCACGAATCCACCTTTCCGGGCAGAAAAAAAGAACCGGCATCATGGCCGATTCTTCTCTGCTCCGCGATCTCGTCGAAGCTAACGTTATTCGATTAGGGCAAAGACTATGGTTGTTCCTGAATGCTGAAATGTCTGTCGTTGTTGCAAAGACATTGTTTAAAGCCGGTCTCCACTTCTCCGCTGGGCTCTCGCCGTCCCCGGAGCGTAAACTTTTCTCCGCATTCATTGCAGCGAATCGTCACTTTCGTTCGTTGGTTCCTAGACACGTCTCTTCTCCTCCTCGCTACTTATTGTGGACGGGAAGTTAGTGTTTTAGAACCGAAATCGTGGGCCCTCTGCACTTTTTTCAGCCCTTGCCACCATAGAAGCAGCATAAAGGGAACTATGATCCAAATCCAGTGCTCTGTCGTCAAAAAGATGGAATTGTACAACGCGTGCAAAATGATCGGCAATGCAAGGGAGACAAACAAACGTCTCAGCTCCAGGTTTGCTTTTCCCGAAAACTTGGCTTTCCCTAAATAATACCCCATCCACACGCCGAACAGCGCGTGACTGGAAACGGGCAAAAAAGCGCGCCAAAAGGCAATATCCACCCCATTAATGATCAGGTAAATAAAGTTTTCCAATGTGGCAAACCCAAGGGAAACGGCTACCGCATACACAATTCCGTCATAAGGCTCATCAAACTCCACGTGTTTATAGACAGTGAAATACAGGACCATCCATTTAAAAAATTCTTCTACCACCGCTGACTGGAAAATACTCGCAAACAGCTCACTTCGCCAGTTCCACTCGGTCTGCATAATATGCTGCAGGACTATCACGGGAAAGACTAAGAGAACCCCGAAAATAAAGGTCCGAATCACCATGGATATCGGCTCGGGCTCCAAATTGTCACGGAGATAAAAATAACTCAGGATGGCGATACCGGGGGCGATAGCGGCCCCAATGACAGCAAGCATCTGAGTATTGCTCCTTTACACAAGACTATTATTCATCGTACCATGAATAATGGTTACTTGAAAACCGCTACAGGAGAGAGACTTTATGCAAAAGAAAATTTTAGTCATTAACACAGGCGGCACCATCGCCATGTCCGTCGACGAATCAGAAGGAGTCAAGCCTCTGGAAGATCACGCTGTCGAAAAAATTTTGCCTTTTTTGGATCGGTACGCCGATGTAACCATGATCAATCACATCAATCTGCCAAGTCCCCATATCACTCCTGCGATTATGAATGAGCTTCGCCTTTTCATTCAACACGAGTTGAGCCAGCACGGCTATGACGGGGTCGTGGTCACCCATGGAACCGATACATTGGAAGAAACCGCTTATTTCCTCGACCTAACCTTGCCTGTGACCGTGCCAGTCGTTGTGACCGGCGCCATGCGGAGCAGCAATGAGCTGGGAGCTGACGGACCTGTAAACCTGATCTCCTCCGTACGAACTGCCGCTGATCCCCAGAGCAGGAACAAAGGTGTACTGGTCGTGTTTAACGATGAGATTCACGCAGCCAGACATGTAACCAAGACCCACACCAGCAATGTCGCTACCTTTCAATCGCCGCAATACGGTCCGATCGGGACTATTTCCAAAAAAAGCGTCAGTTACCATCATGCTCCACTGGTCAGGGAATACTACCCGATCGCCAGCGCCCAGGCCGATGTACCGCTGCTGAAGGCTGTTTCCGGGATGGACCCTCGCTGGCTTGGCTTTTTGCTGGAGCAGCCGGTTGACGGTCTTGTTCTGGAGGCATTCGGGCTTGGAAACCTGCCACCCGCGATCGTCCCTGTCCTGCAAGAGCTGCTGGACAAGAAAATCCCGATCGTCCTCGTCTCGCGCTGCTACAACGGCCAAGTCCAGGATGTCTACGATTACGCCGGCGGCGGCCGCCAGCTCAAGGAAATGGGCGTCTTGTTTTCAAATGGCTTGAATGGCCAGAAGGCACGCCTGAAATTGATGGTCGCCCTGCAGCAAACCCGCGACTTTCAAGAGCTTCAACAATTGTTCGAGCAATAAAGAAACCTCCTTGCTGCATACGCAAGGAGGTTTTTTTTTCGGAACAAAGCCTGTCTTATACCCAACCGCGGAAGCGGGAAGCTTCTGCCATTTTGCGTACACCCACCATGTAGGCGGCCAGACGCATGTCGATGCGGCGTGTTTGAGCGAGGGAGTATACATTCTCAAACGCTTTTACGAGAACTTTTTCCAGCTTTTCAATAACTTCTTCTTCGGACCAGTAGTAGCCCTGGTTGTTTTGCACCCACTCGAAGTAGGAAACCGTTACCCCGCCAGAGCTCGCCAATACGTCTGGTACCAGCAGAATGCCGCGCTCTGTGAGAATTTTTGTAGCTTCGAGTGTGGTTGGTCCGTTTGCTGCTTCCACCACGATCTGCGCTTTGATGTTGTGCGCATTTTCAGCCGTGATTTGGTTTTCAATCGCAGCAGGAACGAGAATATCGCATTCCAGTTCCAGCAATTCTTTATTGGAAATGGTGTTGTTGAACAGCTTTGTAACAGTACCGAAAGAATCGCGACGGTCGAGGAGATAGTCGATATCAAGACCGTTCGGATCGTACAGGGCACCGTAAGCATCAGAAATACCGACGACTTTTGCACCTGCATCGTGCATGAATTTGGACAGGTAGCTTCCTGCGTTACCGAAGCCTTGAACGACTACGCGAGCTCCTTCCAGTTGAATGCCGCGGCGTTTTGCAGCTTCGCGGATGCAAATAGTTACACCCTTGGCGGTAGCTGTTTCGCGGCCGTGGGAACCGCCCAGCGCAATCGGTTTTCCTGTAATGAAACCTGGCGAATCAAACTCGCGGATGCGGCTGTACTCGTCCATCATCCAGGCCATAATTTGCGAGTTGGTGAACACGTCTGGTGCTGGAATGTCTTTTGTCGGGCCTACGATTTGGCTGATCGCGCGGACGTACCCGCGGCTCAGGCGCTCCAGTTCGCGGAACGACATTTCACGCGGGTCACAAATGATACCGCCTTTACCGCCACCATATGGCAGGTCGACGATACCCGCTTTCAAACTCATCCAAATAGAAAGCGCTTTAACTTCATCTTCTGTAACTTCCGGGTGGAAACGAATGCCCCCCTTGGCAGGACCCACTGCATCATTATGCTGTGAGCGATAACCTGTAAAGACCTTAACTTCTCCGTTGTCCATGCGAACCGGAATACGTACGGTCAGAACGCGCAACGGCTCCTTCAAGAGTTCGTACATTGCTTCCTGGTAACCTAGCTTTTCCAGTGCCTCTTTGATCACCGTTTGGGTCGAATGCAGCAAGTTCATGCTTTCTTGTTGTTCTTTTTTCCCTTGGGTGTTTTCGGTTACCACTTCGTGATTACCCATTACTTATTCACCTCAAAATAGTTGTCGGTAAACCCATCGTTAAGTATACACGCTTGTATCAGGGATGAGAAGATGAAAATTCCCTTTTCATGCGGAATAGGCACTTTCGGGCTAGACCCGGCACGTTTTTTTCAGCAGTTTATTCAGCAGGTAAATATGCTTGAAAGCCTGTCCTGACAGCAAATTCAAGGGAGGCTGCTCCTCCTTTCAGACGTGTCGTTAGCTTGCCCATTTTATTGGAAAAACATTACCTTTGCTGCACTTCCCCGACTGTCAAAACCGATTTTCTGTGCCATAATATAGATTATCACCCCATGCTGCCTAACGGAGGTTCATCATGAAAGAGAAAAGAATCTTGTTCGTTTTTGCTCACCCCGATGACGAAACGTTTACCTCTGGCGTCACGATCTGCAAGTACGCATCCCAGCCCGATGTATCCATACATCTTTTGTGCGCAACCCGAGGAGAGGCAGGCAAGCCCGGAGATCCGCCCATCTGCACGATGGAGGAGCTGCCGGCGGTACGGGAAGCCGAATTGCGAAAGGCTGCTTCCATCCTCGGCATTTCCCGTGTGGAATTCATGGGCTACCGAGACAAAGAACTATCGAATATCCCTCCGGCGGAGCTAGAGCAGAAGATCAATGAAGCGATTGAGCGGATCAAGCCACAGGTCGTCATTACATTTGCTCCGCATGGCATCTCCGGCCATCCGGACCATCAGGCGATATCAGCCGCAACTACGAGCGCGGTTCAAGCCTTGCCTGCCGGCTCAGTTACCCAGAAACTGTATTATGTTACTCATGCTGCGGACCAGAATTTCGGCATAGCGTCACCTCCCTATACCGATCCGATCGACAGCATCACTACGATTATTTCCGCGCCTGCTTATGTACCGCAGGTAGCCCAAGCACTGGCCGCCCACCGGACACAGCACCTGTCCGTCAGCCGTGTCTTCCCTGGCGTCCTGCAGGGCGATACGACTTATGTTCGTACAGTCAATCACTTCATTCTCGTCGGCGACCGTCCCCGGGAAACCTCTGTAGAGGAAAAGGAAACAGACCTTTTCAGCGGCATAACGACGTAGAAGCCTACATTTTGATGAAAACAGGAAAAGCACCTAGTTGCGCAACTAGGTGCTGTTTTCACGCGTATATGCGGAAGTTCGTTAGGTAAAGTGCCTGCATATTTCCTTGACAGCATCATCTGCGACAACCACTTTCCCGTATTCCTCCAAAACGTATACGGTCGTTGGCGTCGCCTCTCCATATTCCGAGAGGATCGCAATCATTTTCTGGTAGCGGTCCTGATCCAGGTCGAGCTCTTCCAGTACCAAATAGTATTTCCCTTGATAGAAATAAGCTGCGCCTCCGTTGATCAGGAATGCGTTTATACGATGAGCGGCTTCAACCAGGTGCTCAAAGTCGCGGAAAGAATAAATGACAAGATCGCTTTCCTCGAGTGTGACCTCGAGTTCGTACACATCGTCCTCGTCGTACTCTTCCTCATCTTTTTCAGTCTTTGAGCCTGTTTTTCCGCGAGTTACGATTACGACCATCCCCTGAGCTGGCAAGGCAAACACTTCAACGGCGACAGGACCCGACACCTCGAAACCAAGTTCCTGGTAAGCCTGCTCCATCATATCGTTGAACAGTTCATGAACTTTGGGAATGTCACGCCACATGTCCTCTTTTTCGATTCCTCGTTCCGACAAATCGTCGAACGTGAGAAAGATTCGTATCTTGTCTTGACCAAGGCGTTCAACACGCATGACCGTCCCCTCCTCGCCATCCAGTCGTACTACAAATTATGAATGAAAGCCTGTAAGAGTTCTCCGCATTTTCCGACGAATACCTGGCAGCGGATGACCCAATTTCCTACATTTCGGTCATACCTATATCATATCACATTTATGGACAAGTACATAGCGCTCTACCTGTCTTTTCAATCGGGGAGAACACTTTGACCGTGTCGAAAGCTAGCGAACTGTCACCTTTGCAAGGTTGGGGGATGTCGCTTCCTGCGCTTTCCCAGGAAAGATTTTCGCACTCATTTCTTTCGCGTCAGTTGAGTGATTTCCGTATAGAGTGCCCTTCGCCGTATGAGCTTGATTATTGAAAACAACAAGAGAAAGATGAGCAGTACAGCTGTCGGGCCGGGCATCTTCACATACTGGATGTAGGCAATCAGCGAGAAATACCCGCACATCATCAGATGCAAGAAGCTGTCCATGGAGAGAGGCCGCTGCGTCAACCGGAGAAAATGGCCTACAAATGGTTTTCCCCACAGGAGCGAAGCAATTAAAAACAAGGAAACAGAGATGATCAATTCGATGGGCTTAAACAACAGTAATGTCATCCCTTCTCCCAAGCCGCGTGCAGCCAGCTCCTTGACGGGAAACAATTTGTAAGCGCCATTCATAGACCACCAGGCAAGAACGCCGGCTATCAAATCCTTCAGGTACGCCGTCACTTCTCCCCCATCCTCCTCAATACCATACTTGCTATCAAATTATATGGCGTTCCTATTCACTTGTGCCTATCAACCCATGAAAAAAGATTGCACCTGTCAAAATGCAATCCGTCTACACCTAATCTTGTTGTAGCAACCGTTTATGTATCCAAATGGCCGCCTGGGAACCATCCCCCATAGCGATGGCTACCTGCTGAGAATGGGCAGCAACGTCACCGATCGCCCAAATGCCGGGATAGCTTGTCTCTTTCGTGCGGGGATTCACGATTGCATGCCCTTTCTCATTCATCTCAACCGGAAACGCCCGCAGCAAATGGGATTGTGCACGTGCTCCTGGGAATGCGAGAAAAACTCTGGACAGCTCGACCTGCTCTCCGGTTGCCAAATGCAAGCACCGCACTTCACCGGCTTGATGTTCAAGCGACACTACCGGTTCAAAGCAACAGGGGTACGAAGAGTTCTTGGCGCTGTCAACGTCCGCTGTTTCTTCCTCCGTGCTCGAGATGAAAAGCTGCAGCTTGTCCGTATAATAAGAAAGCGCATTTGCCATCTGAACTGCCTGCCTTGCCCGGCCGATCACCCCTGTTTGCTTGCCGACGGTTTCATACCCGTCACAATCAGGACAGATGAAAGCCGAGATGCCGAGGCACTCGTGCAATCCGTCGATATCAGGGAACGGGTCTGCGATTCCCGTTGCCAGCACGATTGTGCGCCCCCGGATTGTACTACGCGTACGTCTCGTTTCTACGCGAAAGAGCTGATCAGCATCCTGAACAAGGGAGACCACTTCATCCTCGAAGTACTCCGCTCCATAGCGCATCGCATGCGTCCGTCCTGCCTGCCGCAATTCGTCGCCACTGATTCCGGCGGGAAAGCCCAACAGGTTTCGATACCTCTTGGCCGCAGACGAACGCCCGCCACCGTCATCGATCACCGCTACCTTTCGCAGGCTTCGGCTCAATTGAATGGCAGCCTGCCAGCCAGCGATCCCGCCGCCAATTATCACGGTGTCAAATGTCAATGGTCATTCCACCTCGTCTGTCTGGTTTCCGTTATTTTTCCCCAGACATCCCCGGCTCATTACCGGGAAAGCGGAATTTGTACGATTTGCCCTTCCAAAAGCTGTGCTTCCGCGCTGATCCCGTTGTAACTTGCAATTTTCTTTACCCCGCTGTTATGGCCGTAGTACATCCGGGAAAGCTGAAACAGCGTCTCCCCTTTTTTCACTTTATGCTGTTTTACTTCGGATTGCGGCGAAGAAGCCTGTTGCTTTTCCACAGCGGCAGGCTTGTCTTCCGGTTTGGTCGCCGGGGAACTGCTGCCGCTTCCCTGATGGGCTTCCGAAGCAGCCTTCTCTGCTTGTTTTTCTCCTCCCGCAACAGCATTGGTCTCCGCTTGGCTCGCAGAAGGAGACTGGGAGGCAGAACCGAGCTTTTGTGATCCAGGCGACTGGTTTTCCGCATTTTGCTGTTGCCCAGGGGTTGACGAGTCTTGGCCCGACGCCGTATCTGCCTGTGGATGTACCGCTCCCTCTGCTGAGGCTTCGACTGGCCCCCTCTCTGCTTGCGAAGATTCTGTTCCCTGCGAACTCTCTACAAAGGAAACGGCACCTGGCACTGCTTGTGACGCCTTGTACAATTCGAATCCGATCAGAATCAAAAACAAAGTTCCAAAGACAGCAAGCCCTGATTGCAGGATGGTCCTGTAAGAAAAGGCTGGCATCTTCACCTGACCGGCCTGCTTGTGCTTTGTTCTCCTGGGGGGCAAGCCTCCATGCTGAGCGTTTGCTCCGTACTCAAAGCTTTCTATGCTCTCGGGCTGTTTTTTGTTCTCGTTTGGTGTCACTCCAGGTTCCTCCTCTCACGGGAATATCCATGTTGAATATAGAAGGCCAACAAAAGGTCAATGACGATGTGGGCCAGAATGGACGGAAGCAGGGAACCGCTCGTCTCCATCAGCCACCCCAACAGCCAGCTGGTGACAAATACACTCCCGACAAGCAATGGTTTGGACAAATAGCGGACGTGAACCAGCGTAAAAAGAACGCTCGTCCACACATTGCCGATAACCGGCTGGACGACACCGCGAAACAGCCATTCCTCGCCAATGCCAATGACGCAGCAGAGAACGAACGTGCCGCCGATAGAGAGCCCGGAAAAAATGCGTTCATTGATACTCCCGTCGTCCTGCCAGCGAGGAGGCAAAAAACGGTCCATGCCAATGCTTGACCCGACGACGACAGCAGCAACCCCTATCGCCCACATCAACGACCCGATGCCTGGAAAGCGAAACAGGGAAAGCGTGTCTGCCCATCCGTGGACAAAGAGGCTGCCGATCAGGGCCACACCAATGACGACGACTTGTGTCAGCCAGAGATTAAATCGCAATGTCGCATCGTCCAGACCATGGTGCACGCGCTTCAAAAGATGCTTCCTCCCTTTTTATTCGGCAAAAGCTTTTCCAATGCCTTCCTCAGATTCCATGCGTTTTTCCCTGTTCTTTCCGTTCGCGATCCGGACTTGTCCAAATAGGCGGATCTGTCCAACCCGCAATGACTGCAGCAGGCAGCCGATGAAGTATGATCGAGCTCGCCAAAGTATCTATTTAATCGCATCCGATAGCATTCGTTCCCTTCGAGCCAGCGAAGCATTTCCAACAGTTTTTGACGCTTTAGCCATTTCGGCTTTTCCATCGCTTCGATCATTTGGGATGCTTTTTCGGCGAGGTTCCCCATCTGCGAGGCATCACTCAGTTCATAGCGGTATTCTTCTCGTCCCGCTGCCACGTCACTGACGATCCCCGCTAGCTCTGCATAGAAAAATAAGAGAGCTGCCATCTCTTCCGGGATGTCATGCATCGCAAGCTCGGAGATGGGCTTGGTCCCTGCCTGGGAAAGCCCTTGCAAAAACCGAAGCGCCTGCTCCGTGGTGGGATACTCCTTCTCCTGCAGATGGGTGTGAATCAGCCTGTCTTCCGGGACGTAGTAAAGCCCGGCATAGCCTGCTTTTCCATCCCTTCCGACTCTGCCGATCTCCTGCGCATAGGCTTCCAGACTTGGCGGAAAGTGATAGTGCAGAACAAAGCGGATATCGGATTTGTCGATTCCCATGCCAAACGCATTGGTAGCTATGATGGCATCGAGCTCCCCCCGCAAAAACTGCGTTTGCACAACCATTCTCTCCATGCTGCTCATCCCGCCGTGATAGCCATGCACACTTTTTTTCCCGGAAAGCTGATACTCCGCAACGAGCAGTTCCACTGTTTGCCGGGTACTGCAATAAACGATTCCCGGTCCTTGCAATTCGTCTATGGATTTTTTCACCATCTGTCTGCGATCCGCTTCGGACTCAGCCAGGATGACGTCTATGGCGATATTTTCCCGATTGAGCGGCTGGGTAATGACATTTTCCTGCTTGATGTCAAAGAGATCGCAAATCTCCGCTTTCACCCCTGGCGTCGCCGTTGCCGTCACTGCCAGCACAGGAGGCGATCCCAAGCTTTGTACCACCTGTGGCAGACGCAAATAATCGGTGCGAAAATCATGGCCCCACTGCGAAATGCAATGGGCTTCATCAATCGCGAGCATAGATACGCCAGCGCGAACCAGCGCTTTTTGAACTGCGGAATTTTGCAATTTTTCCGGTGATACATAAATGAGCTTGTACGCTCCGCGGCTGATTTCAAACAGGCGCTCCCGCGTCTCTGCAGGCTCCATAGTGCTATTGATGTACGCAGCGGGGATTTTTCTCTTCCCGCGAAGCTGCTGCACCTGATCGGTCATCAAAGAGATTAGCGGGGAAACGACGACTGCCGTCCCTGGCAAATAAAGCGCAGGAAGCTGATATGTCACGGACTTACCTCCCCCCGTAGCCATCAGTCCCAGCACGTTTTCGCCTCGGAGAATCCGCTCGATGATTTCCCACTGTCCCGGACGAAAAGAGGAGTAGCCGAAATGACGCTTCAGAAGATCCCCGAGTCTTAGGTCAAGCGTCTCTTTTTGCATCTTCTTCTCCTCCTTTCTTTCTTGCCAGCGCCAGTCGGATTTGCAGATACGAAACGCCCGGGCCGAGCTGGTCTTTAATGAGTCTCAACCTGCTCGTCCCAAGCCGCTCACTGATTTTGACAATTTCTTCTGCCAGTTCAGCTGAAAGATATCGCGAGCCGTCCCACTCCGGGCAGCGCAAAGCGATTTCCACCAGGTGGTCTTCGACCGTACTCGGCTTGATGCCCCGCCTATTGGCAATCTGCTCGATGCTGCTTCCCTGTTTGGCCAATACGTATGTCAAAGATGCGCTTTCAGTCAGACGCGGGTCTTTTCCCCCCTCATTTTTCAGCAAAGCAGACAGCAGGGGGAACTCAGCGCGATTGTCCTGAATCGTACGGATCATCCGAGCCAGCCCGCAGCGAATCTGCATGTGAATATAAGCTGGAGCTTCCCGTTTTCGCAAACTCAGTTGTGACAGCGTGAGTCCCGACTGGGAAACGCCCGAAAAACGCTGGAAGATCATTTCCTGGACGGACTCAGAAAGCGGAGACATGGAACAGAACAGCTCCTGTGCCAAGCCTTCTGTCCAGCGAGCCCGCCGCTCCTTGTCCGCCAGACACTCTTTTACCCAGCGCTGGGTGCGTTTTTCCTGGACGATCGGCTGAAAGGAAAGATCGCCTTCCAATAAGTGGGAAACCGTCTGAACGATCAGATGCAGCCGCAGCCAAAACAAATCAATCTGCTCGGCGATATCTGCGGCGGTAAAGGGTTCAAACCAGTACGAAAAGTTGTACTCTCTTTCGCTTTCGGACGCGATTTGAAGAGCTTTTTCCGTCAAGACAAATGACGGTTTTCTTCCACTTTCCGCCCTCTGCATCGGGATCAGCAAAGACTCCTCCTGCAATTTATAAACAATTTTCTCCCAATCCTCTTTCAAAAGACGGGGAAACATCCGATAATACGGATAAAGGCTGTATAAATGAACGTCCTGCAGGGTCTGGTTTGCTTTTCTGCCACGCAGTATGTAATAAAGGGCCTGAACCGTCCGCTCGCCTGCCAAGGGAAGCATCCCTGTAATGGTCAGCGAACGTATGAAAGCCCATTCCCGATCATGAAGAGTTGAACTGCTCATGAGTACTCCTTTTCCATATCGGGATACAGACCCGTGTATGATTGCTCTCCTGCTGCCAACACGAGACTCATCCCTTAATCGTACCAACAACTGTGGAGGATTGTATGAACAAGCGTCTGTCGAAGTCAGAATTTATCTTTGCCTACATGATCATCATAACACTTGCTTGCTTTGTTGGCGGATTTTTTTTCGGTGCCTACTATATGAAATCAAAGATTGAAGCACAGCAAGCAGCCGTTCTCGAACAGCAGAAGCTGGAAGCAGAACGGGAACGCCAGTTGCGCGAGCAAAAGCTGTACAGCGAACAGGACTTTATCCGTTTTTACTACGCCGTTTATGCTCCTGTGCAGGAATTGAAACGAGCGCATTTTGAGAAGATGGCAGCTTGGCCGAATCTGGACAAGTCCGCGCAAAAGGATGCGTTGGAGCAACTGGTCGAAGCCGCAAAGCAGACTGGCAAACAGTTGGACAAAGAAGTTCCCTTGCCAACCTCTCCTCTTCTCGTTCAGGCACACAGCCAATTTAATACTGGGGTGCGGGCTTATTTGGATGGTATGAAGCAATTGCTCTCCGATCAGAATAGTAATGCTCTCTCTCCGGCTGCAATCTCTTCTCGGCTGTCCTTGGACGGCTGGTTCAAGGGAAGCGAGCAGTTCTACCATTCATTGGCCGTTTGGGAGTCGGCGTACGTTACAAAGCAGACGCTCCCAAAAGACGTCCCAGCCAATGTGAGCGCAGACCAATGGAAGCAGTTGCCGTTCCACTACAAGACGTACATCGCGGCTCATTCCATCAGCGCCCATAAAAAATGGGAGAGCTACAGCCCGGAGGATTTGACCGCTCGTCTCGACTTGCTGTTTGGTTCTGACGATGCCAAGAACTTGGGTATAAAAGACGTTGACGCCGCAGTTCGCCTGTTGACAGCGACTGATGCGGTGCACAGCGGAGATTTTAAAGAGGTACAAGGCAAGCATTACAGCAGCCTGAAGGCACCTGAGATACCGCTTTATCGATAGTCGTACATTTTTAGATACGATTCATTCTTGAAATCTTTCCAGACAGAGCATACAATGAGTTATGACAGTGGACGTACCATCAGGTATGGGAGGTGAAACCACGATGACCACATGGGTAGATAAAGAAACCTGTATCGCTTGCGGTGCTTGTGGCGCAACGGCTCCTGACGTTTTCGATTACGATGACGAAGGCCTTGCTTTCAACAAGATCGACGATAACACCAATAGTGCTGAGATTCCGGAAATCCTTTTTGACGACGTTCGCGACGCGGCTGAAGGATGCCCTACTGATTCCATTAAAGTGGAAGAGTAAGATTCCCAGCTCACAAAAAACCGCTCACCGCTCTTCAGCTGTGGGGGGTTTTTTCATTTTCATCGCATTTCTCCCCCTTTTCATGGTATAATTTTCTCGCCAAAAACAACGAAGGAGCATTAGAATGGGAAAAACGCTTATTTTCGGACATAAAAATCCGGACACTGATTCCATTTGTTCTGCAATTGTATATGCGGATCTCAAAACCAAGCTGGGTGCAGATGTGGAGCCCGTTCGCCTGGGCGAGATCAGCAGCGAAACGCAATTTGTGCTGGATACGTTCAAAGTAGATGCCCCCCGCCTGGTCGAGACCGTGGCAAACGAAGCAAACGAGGTCATCCTGGTAGACCATAACGAGCGCCAGCAAAGTGCAAACGACATTGATAAGGTCCAAGTAGTCGAAGTCATCGACCACCATCGAATCGCCAACTTTGAAACGAGCAATCCTCTGTATTACCGGGCCGAACCAGTCGGCTGCACAACGACCATCCTGAAAAAGCTGTACAAGGAACACGGCGTTGAAATTTCGAAGACAATGGCTGGGCTGATGCTGTCTGCGATTATTTCCGATACGCTGCTGTTGAAATCCCCTACTTGCACGGAGCAGGACGTAGCGGCAGCCCATGAATTGGCGGAGATTGCCGGAGTCGATCTGAATGCGTACGGCCTGGATATGCTGAAAGCCGGTGCCGATTTGAGTACGAAATCGATCGCCCAGCTGATCTCTCTTGACTCGAAGGAATTCCAGATGGGCAGCTACAAGGTGGAAATTGCTCAGGTAAATGCAGTCGATGTGAACGACGTTCTGGCACGCAAAGCGGAGCTGGAAGAAGCACTTTCTGCAATTATCTCCGACAAGGGCCTGGATTTGTTCCTGTTCGTGGTAACCGATATTTTGAACAACGATTCCATCGGCCTTGCTCTTGGACGCGCTTCGAATGCGGTAGAAAAGGCATACAACGTCAGCCTTGTTGATAATCAGGCGGTACTGAAAGGCGTCGTGTCACGGAAAAAACAAATCGTACCTGTTCTGACGGATACGCTGACCAACATGTAACCACTCTCCCCTGCATCACTTCCTTTCGTAAGCACTTGAGAAAAATGCCCTGTACCCTTCTGTGAGCTGACGGTAAAGGGCATTTTTCTTCAATGGGCATTCGATCAAGCAAAACCCGAACATTTTCCGAGCAAAAACCCATTTTATAGGAAACTTATTACTTAACGTTCGGTTTTAGGTTATTTTCATTAATCCCTTTTGGTAAAACCCCCTATATTTCACGAACTATATATTGTTTTTTTGTATCAATGTTCTTTTTTTCTGTTTTTTGTGCTTGACGACTATAATTACCCGTGTTATCGTAGATACAAATCTTAGCGAATACTTCAACAACGGTGACGAAGATAGGCCTAGCCCGGAAACCCTCAGAGAGCCGATGGTAGCTGCGAATCGGTGGTTCCGCACTAGGATGAGCACTTCCGAGTTGTTGCGCTGAACCGATATCCCGGGTATCGCAGTAGGCGCGAACGGTAGATCCGTTATCTCTCAGGTCTTGTACCTGCCAAGGTCTTTCTTTGCGAGAAGAAGGACAAATGAGGGTGGCACCGCGAAGCATAGCCTCTCGTCCCTCACTGTTTCCAAGCTGGGAGCAGTGTGGGAACGGGAGGCTTTTTTGCATTCAGCAAATGTTTGCCTGCACTTTCGATTTGCTATTTTCATGGCGATCTTCGATGCTCGAACCGTCATGTTGCTTACTTTCCACTCACAGATCGATAACCAAGGAGGAGAGAAACCATGTTTGCAGACAAAATGATTTTGAGAATACCAGGTCCTACCCCGATCCCGCCCCGTGTCCAACAAGCGATGAATCAGCCGATGATCGGCCATCGCAGCGGACAATTTTCCGATTTGTTTGCCAGTACGGCAGAGCGGCTGCGTCCCTACTTCGGGACATCGGGAGACGTCTTTATCCTGGCCGGCAGCGGTACGAGCGCACTGGAAATGAGCGTGGTGAATACGCTTCAGCCTGGCGAAGAGGCCGCCGTACTGGTCAGCGGCGCATTCGGCGAGCGTTTTGCCAAAATTTGCGAGCGATACGGCATCGTGGTGCATCGCCTGGAGGTTCCTTGGGGCGAGGCTGTCACAGCAGAAAAGCTGGCGACGTTCCTGGCGAATAAACCGTCTGTGCAAGCGGTATTTGCAACATATTGCGAAACCTCAACAGGGGTACAAAATCCAATCCGCGAGCTTGCACAAGTCGTTCGCGAAAAATCCGATGCCCTCTTTATCGTCGATGCAGTCAGCTGCCTTGGCGCGGTCGCTTGCGAAATGGACGAATGGGGCGTAGACATCGTGGTTACCGGCTCGCAAAAGGCATTCATGCTGCCTACGGGACTTGCTTTTCTGGCAGCGAGCAAGCGGGCATGGGAAGTGATTGACAGGAAAAAGCCACTCGCCTTTTACCTGGATCTCAAAGCGTACCGGAAGAGCTTCGCTGACAAAACAACTCCGTACACACCAGCCGTCTCGCTCGTTTTTGGCCTGGCAGAGGTATGCAATATGCTCGAGGAAGAGGGATTGCCGGCGATCATCAAACGTCACGAGCTCATGCGTGATATGACCCGTGCAGCGATGCGTGCGCTGAACATCCCATTGATGGCCCAGGATGAATTCGCTGCCGCTACCGTTACTTCTTGCCATCCGCAGGATGCATTCGACCCCGAGCAGTTGAGAAAGGTGCTGAAAAATCATCACAACATCGTAATTGCCGGCGGTCAGCAGCATCTGAAAGGAAAGATCTTCCGCATCGGCCATATGGGTTATTGCGAACCGCTTGATGTCCTTCAGGTCGTTGCCGCCATTGAATTGTCGCTTCGCCAAATCGGCGCTCCCGCAGAATTGGGAGCCGGTGTAAAAGCTGCCCAGGAGGTGCTCCTTACTCATGTATAAAGTATTGATTACGGATCCGCTCAGCGAATACGGCATCCAACAGCTGTTGGACGCACCAGATGTAGAAGTTGTCCGCAACACAAGCCTCTCCCCTACCGACCTGCTAACGGTCATCGGAGATTACGATGCGCTGCTCGTTCGCAGCCAGACACAGGTCACAGCAGAAGTGCTGGCAGCCGGCAAACGCCTGAAGGCTGTCGGACGCGCCGGTGTCGGTGTGGATAATATTGATGTCAATGCAGCTACGGAAGCCGGTGTCGTCGTCATCAACGCACCAGACGGAAATACGATCTCTACTGCGGAACACTCTTTTGCCATGCTCATGGCTGTCGCCCGCAATATTCCGCAAGCCTACCGAAAACTTGCTGACGGCACGTGGGATCGGAAAAGCTTCCAAGGTGTTGAACTGAACAACAAAGTGCTGGGTGTCATCGGCATGGGACGTATCGGGACCGAGGTAGCCAAAAGGGCAAAAGCGTTCGGGATGACCGTGCTCGGTTACGATCCATTTCTGACTGAGGAGCGTGCCCAAAAGCTGGGTGTTGCCAACGCAACGGTGGACGAAATTTGCCGCCAGGCTGATTTCATTACCGTCCACACTCCGCTGACAAAGGAAACGCGCTACCTGATCAGCAGCAGAGAATTTGCCAAAATGAAGAATGGCGTTCGCCTGATCAACTGCGCACGTGGCGGCATTATCGACGAAAAAGCACTCTACGAAGCGATCCTGACAGGAAAAGTAGCCGGAGCCGCGCTTGACGTATTTGAAGTGGAGCCGCCTGTCGACAACCCGCTGATCGGACTGCCCCAGGTAGTCGTAACGCCACACTTGGGAGCATCCACTGTCGAGGCGCAGGAAAACGTCGCTGTCGACGTATCGGGGGAAATTTTGAAGGTGCTTCGCGGCGAGCCGTTTAAAAATGCGGTCAACCTGCCTTCCATGCCGCCTCATGTAATGGAGCGCCTCCAGCCTTACTTCACCTTGGGCGAAAAACTGGGTCATTTCCTGGCTCAAGTAACGGTTGGTTCTGTTCAGGAAATAGCCATCACATACAGTGGAGAATTGACCGACGTCGACACTGCTCCACTCACCCGGACAGTCGTGAAAGGCGTGCTTTCGTTCCACCTGGGCGAGGAGGTCAATTTCGTAAACGCGCCTCTGCTCGCAAAGGTTCGCGATATCACCGTCACCGAACAAAAAGCGGCTCAGAACAAAGGTTTTACCAATCTGTTGACCGTTACGCTCAAAACGACTCAGCAGTCGCGCAAGGTCGCCGGCACCCGGCTCAACGGTTACGGAGCGCGCATCGTGAAAATCGACGAGTTTGCCATCGACGTGGCTCCAGAAGGCTATCTGCTCTACATTCACCACAACGACCGTCCCGGTGTCATCGGGCGCGTCGGTTCCATCCTCGGTGAAAACGGCGTCAACATCGCCACGATGCAGGTAGGACGCCGTGACATGGGCGGCGATGCGATCATGATGCTGTCTGTGGATAAACCGATTACCGCCGAACTGTTGGACACAATGGGCGAACTTGCTGAAGTGAAAAGTGTGACCCAAATCGAGCTGTAGCCGCCTTATGCTTGCTTTTCCATCCACACGGCCTGGTCTATTGACCAGGCTCTTCCTTTACCCATATTAAAGTTATCGTTATAATTATATCCAGACTAATCCATTCACCGAGAGGAGATTCTTATGGCCACACAAGCGATAATCGCAATCGGCATCTTTTTGGTTACATATGCCTTCATTATCAGCGAAAAGCTTCACCGTACCATTGTCGCCATGTTTGGCGGAATCCTGATGATCCTGTTTGGCGTCATCGATCAGGAGCAGGCCGTGCATCACATTGATTTCAACACCCTCGGCCTTTTGATCGGCATGATGATCCTTGTCGCCATTACAGCGCAAACAGGCGTGTTCAAGTACATGGCGATTCGTGCTGCCAAGGCCGCGAAGGGAGATCCCCTGCGTATCCTGATCTATCTGAGTCTCATTACAGCAGCCGCATCTGCTTTCCTCGACAACGTGACGACTGTTCTGCTGATCGTACCGGTCACATTCAGCATTGCAAGACAACTGCAGGTCAATCCTCTCCCCTATCTGATCTCGGAGATCATTGCCTCGAACGTCGGAGGAACGGCAACGCTGATCGGCGACCCACCGAACATCATGATCGGAAGCTCTGTGCCTGAGCTGGATTTCATGGCGTTTCTGACAAACCTGGCTCCAGTCGTTATCGTCATTATGATTGCAACCGTTTTCTGTTTTGCTCTGATCTATCGAAAGGATCTCAAGACGACGCCGGAACTGAAAACAAAAATTATGAGCCTCAATGAGCTGGATGAGATCACAGACTCCAAGCTGCTCAAAAAATCGCTCACCGTCCTTGGACTTACGATTGTCGGCTTCATGCTCCACGGAATGCTGCATCTCGAATCCGCAACGATTGCCCTTACCGGCGCCTTCCTGCTCCTGCTCATCACTGGTGAGCACTATTTGGAAGAGGCTATCAGCAAAGTGGAATGGACAACCATCTTCTTCTTCGTAGGTCTGTTCGTACTCGTCTCCGGATTGGTGGAAACAGGCGTAATCGCGAAGCTGGCCGCAGAAGCGATCAACCTGACTGGCGGAGATGCCATGAAGACTTCGTTTTTGATCCTCTGGTTGAGTGCGATTGCATCGGCGTTCGTCGACAATATCCCGTTTGTCGCCACGATGATTCCGATGATCAAGGAGATGGGCGCACTGGGAATTACCAATCTGGAGCCGCTCTGGTGGAGCCTGGCATTGGGTGCGTGTCTCGGCGGCAACGGTACGCTGATTGGCGCGAGTGCAAACGTGATTGTGGCCGGCTTGGCGGCCAAGGAAGGACATCACATCAGTTTCGTCGGCTTCCTGAAGGTCGCTTTTCCGCTGATGATCATGTCCATCATCCTGTCGCACGCATACATTTTCCTGCGCTACTTTTTCTAATAAGGAGGATCGGGTATGGTTGCATATACGTTTGATCAGTCCCTGATCGAGATTCAGGAAACGGAAAATGAAAACGATGTTACCTTCTCCATCGAAGTGAAGTCCGAAGACATGCGCAATCGTCTGAAGCAGGTTCGCTCCTATTTTGAGGACAACAAGGACTATACCGATGCCTTTTTCTACTCCCGTCAAGGCGGCTCTTACGAAGTGATCGTGCGTAAGGATGCGGTTATTCCTTTCCTCGTACAAGCCTTCCGCTTCCGCTGTCTGGAATCTCTTCAATGGAAGTAATCAACGAATTTCACTATTAATTGAAAGCAATTGATTGAAAGCATACGAAAAGCCGGTTCTCTGCGAGCCGGCTTTTTTTATTTTTTCACGCATTCGTCATCGCTTGCGATGAGTCCCAAGCAACCTTTTTTTGCTGTCTGACTGCATCCATGCAGCGCCGCGACGCAAGCTGGGAGACGGCTGGAAATGACCCTAACAGCCCCTGATCCTCATTTAAAAAGCCCCGCCAACCACTGCTGACGGAGCCAAACACTTGCCATTATTCAAGAATCGAGAGAATGTCGCGAACATCGTCTAAAATATAGTCCGCTTTTGCGCTTTCGAATTTGCTCCGTGCCGCCTTTCCGGACAAACCTGTCAGTGTTGCAGCAAAACGGCATCCCATCGCCTGTGCGGCCAGCATATCTGCGGGGGAATCTCCGACGATCAACACTTCGTCCCCGTTCGGAACAGGCAGTGCAAAGCTATGGACTTCGCTGTTTGGCGTATCCAGGCCGAGCAGTCCTTTTACATAGCAGAATGGATGCGGCTTGGACAAAGGCGCGTGGGCCGGTGATTCCTTTTCTGCTTCCAGCACATGTGTCGCCGTCACGACACGGTTGGGATCAAACCACTCCAGCAGCTTCAGTTCTCCCAGCGGCACGTGCGTTTCGATAGACGGACGGCCTGTGCCGATTCCCAATGTGTAGCCCTTCTCTTTTAGTGTCCGGAACAGCTGAATCATCTCTTCCGGGCTGACAATCGGGATTTCATCATTCAGAAAGCCTTTCTTGCCGGGCTGCATCGTTTCACGGCCAATCGAAGCCGCGATACGGTCATCACCCAGGTACCACTCCTGAAAGGTCTCCTGGCAGAGCTGCCAGAGGTCGCTGTTTCTGGAAAAGACGTTGGTGACGACACCACACCGTTCGCGGGCGATCTGGTTGAGATACAGGAGCATTTCCGCCTTCTGGGCATTCCCGCGGGAAAAGTCGGTAGTAAACTTCGCATACTCGATCGCAAAGTCCGGAGCGTACTCTTTCGCCCATTCAGCCAGACGCGCCAGCTCTGCACGATTGATTTGTCCAGTCAAAAGATCGGTGACCTTTTGGCCCAATTCCGCTTTCAGCCGCTCACAGAGTCTGATGATCTGATAGGCAACAGTCAAGTAGACCATATCCCAGTTGGAGTTGATCCCTCGCGACTTGATGAAATTGAGCACTTCGTCATTCACAAAAACGAGTTCGCGGACGCGGCGGATGTCTTTTTCTTCCGGTGAAGCGGTAAAGACATCGCCGCTCAACCCGAGATAGAGAGGGCTGTGCAGAAATTCCCACACGGTTAACGCCGAGGCGTCAAAATAGCGCTCTTCGCTCAACATAACACCGTCTACATCAAACAGGATGGTTTTGATCATTCTCTCTCACTCCTCTAAATTATTTCTGTTTCTGTTTGTCAGGCAGGGCTATCGTAAAGGTCGTCCCTTCTCCCAGCTTGCTCTGTACGCCAATCGTGCCTCCGTGTGCCTCGACAATGTTCTTGGCGATTGCCAGGCCCAGACCCGTCCCCCCGGCTTTTCCCCGGGTGCGAGCCTTGTCTGCCTTGTAAAAGCGTTCGAAGACAAACGGAAGGTCTTCCTGGGGAATGCCGCTGCCTGTATCGTTTACTTCCAGGAGGAGTGTCCGATCGCCGCGCGCCCGCAACGTGACATTACCGTTCTCCGGGGTATGGCGGATCGCGTTGTCGATCAAATTGGTCAGCACCTGCTCCATTTTGTCCGGATCGATCCAGATGCTCGTGACAGATGTGTTGATTTCCAGGAGGAGGTGAATCTTTTGCTCCCTGGCCAGATTGACAAACTTGCGCTGAATCCGTTCCAGATACGGGCTGACCTCGACCTTTTCCAGCGAGACCTCCACATGGCCGGCCTCCATCCTTGCCAGATTGAGAAGCTCATTTACCAGCTTGGTCATGCGTACGGACTCGTCGTAAATGATCTGTGCCAGTTCCTTGTGCTCCTCGGGGGTAGCGGCGATGTCATCCACGATCGCTTCGCTATACCCTTGAAGCATCGACAGCGGCGTTCGCAGCTCATGTGAAACATTGGCCACGAAGTCATTGCGCATCTTGTCCAGCTTGCGCTCACGGGTCACCTCGCGGACGACGGCAACCGCCCCGCGGATTTGCTCGCGATCCGTGAGCGGAATCATCACCAGTGACCAGATTCGCCCCTGTGCCGGGATTTCATCTGTCACTTCCTGCCCTGTCTGCACGACCATTTGATAGAACGGGAACAATGGGATAGGCTCGTCTGGATGCTCATAAGTCCAGTCCCGCAAAAAGTGCTCGGCCGGAGGGTTCGTAACGGCAATTTTTCCTTGCTCGTCGATCATGATGACACCGTCAACCATGCTCCTCAAAACACTTGCGAGCTGTTCCTTTTCCTTGGACAAGGCGTCGACCAGCTTGTTCAGATGACTAGCCATGCTGTTGAAAGAAGCCGCCAACTCCCCGATCTCGTCGTTCGTGCGGATGGGGATTTCGGCATGGAAGTCGCCTTCCGCGATGCGGTGGGCTGTCTCTTTCATCTGCCGAAGCGGAAAGGTAATCCGTGAAGACAGGAAGAAGGCAAAGACCGTTGTGGAAATAAAACCGATCACGCCTACTACGAATATCAGCTTTCTGACTTCCTTCACGGTATCGTCAAAATCTTCAATCGCCTGATACATAACAAGTGCGCCCTGCTTGTCCTTCGACAGCTCGATCGGAACAGCCACAGCCAATAGCTGCACGGCTCCATTTCGGTCCGCCGGATTGTGCGAAAAGATAATTCGTTCAGGCGTATGGTGCTTGCCCTGCAGCGCTTCGCCCAGCTTCAGCTCCGGCGCTTCCAGCAGCTGCTCAACAGGGATAAACGAAAAATCGTTTCCCTCGCTCGCCCCGATCGGCTTCCCTTTTTCGTCCACCATGATCAGTCCGGTGCGGTGCACGGCGGAAAAGCTGGCTGCTACTGAGAGAGCCGTCGTTTTATCGGTATAGGCCGACAAGGTTTGCGAGAGGCCTTCTGCCACGTTTTGCAAATTTTTCGTTTGTCGTTGAAAGTAAAAGCTGTCAAAGGACTGTACGATCATCAGACTGAACAGCGTCAGTACGAGAGCGAAAAGCGCGATGATGGTCATCCATAGTTTTCCAACTACGCTGCGAACAATATCCACTTACTTTGGCACCTCAAGCTTGTAGCCGACGCCCCAGACCGTCGCGATCATTTGCGCGGCTGCCGGCGACACGCGGTTCAGTTTTTCCCGAAGCCGTTTGATATGCGTGTCCACTGTGCGCAAATCGCCAAAAAACTCGTAGTGCCAGACGTCTTTCAGCAGCTCTTCGCGAGTGAACACCTTGTCGGGTGAAAGCGCCAAATAATGCAGCAGCTCGTATTCCTTTGGTGTCAAGCTGACCTCCTGTCCGCTTGCAATCACCTTATGCGCGTCGTGATCAATCGTCAGCTCCGGAAAAACGAGAACGGAGTGGCTGTTATAGGTCTCTGTCTTGAGATAAGCCGTTGCTGAAGAACGGCGGAGGATCGCTTTTACACGATAAACGACTTCACGCGGGCTGAACGGTTTGATCACATAGTCATCTACGCCAGCCTCGAAGCCGTGAACGCGATTCGTTTCCTCGCCTTTTGCCGTAAGCATGATGATCGGCGTCGCTTTTCGCTCGCGGATCTTTTGGCATACTTCAATTCCATCCATCCCAGGCAGCATCAGATCAAGCAAAATAATATCGTAATCGGATGTCAAAGCCATCTCCAATGCCTGTTCGCCGTTATCGGCCTCGTCAATCAGAAAAGATTCGCGCTCCAAATACATTCTCAGCAGGCGACGAATGCGCTCCTCGTCGTCAACGACCAAAATGCTTGCTGTTTTTTCCATAAGATCACCTCGTGGCTCCCTTTAAATTCGATCTGTTTCAACAACCGGATGATAGTCTAAAAAGCTGGCATCAAAACCAGCTTTTTAGACATCCAGTTTTCCCTTACACGCCTGCGTAAGAATGCAATCCGGCAATCACCAGATTGACGACGACAAGCGTTATTAAAATGATGACAAATCCGATGACAGACATCCAGGCGGATTTCGCCCCGATCCATCCCCGCGACAAGCGCAAATGCAGGTATGCGCTGTAGAACAGCCATACGATCAGCGCCCATACCTCTTTAGGGTCCCAGCCCCAGAAGCGTCCCCAGGCTTCTTCTGCCCAGATCATCGCGAAGATCAAGGCGCCCAGCGTAAATACGGGGTATCCGATACTGATCGCCCGGTAGCTGATCTCATCGATCAACTCGGGGTCAATGTCTTTGACGGCTGGCTGCATAGCCGCCCCCAACCGTTTGCGCAGGATCAAGCGCAATCCCCCGTACAAAACCAAACCGGAAATCACGGACCAGATCATCGTGTTGAGCTTTCGAGCCGCGTCTTTTCCTTCCATCCAGCTCGGAGCTGTAAACAGCGGTGTCATGGGACCTGCCTGGATAATCTTCGATCCTTCCGGAGCGACGATTGCAGGCAGCGTATACTCTACCTTCATTTTCTCCATTTCACCCTGAAAGTTCAATTGTTCTTTTGGCAATTCGAATACTGTTTTGTGATCCAGGCGCGAAAAAGTAGATTCCATACCGATAAAGCCCACCAGCATCATGACGACTGCCAGAACAATTTCAAGCCAGCGCGTGCTTTTGGTAGCCGCTTCTTGCGGTACCGTACGCACCAGATACATCAAGCCTGCGGCAAAGCCGACAGCGAGAATCCCTTCTCCCAAAGCTGCCGTCGTCACGTGAATATGCAGCCAGTAGCTTTGCAGAGCAGGAATCAAAGGCGTGATTTCCTTTGGAAAAACGTAGGAATAAGCAAGCATGATAACACCGAGCGGCAGAACGAACGCGCCGATCACGGTAAGCTTGTAAATACGATAAATAATCAGATACGCAAGGATAATACAGTAATCCAGGAAGGCCATAAATTCAAACATGTTGCTCGTCGGGCTGTGGCCCCCTGCGATCCAACGGAAAATGACGTACCCGGTCTGGGCGATAAAGCCGATGAGCGCCAGCCAATAGGCGATCCGGCCGTATTTTAATTCATGCTGCTTGGGATCGCGTCCCGCCCAATTTTTCCCCGTCATGGCTACGACAAAAACGATGGACGCCAACACGTACAGCACGAAAGCAATATCCAGCAACCAATCACTTAATTGTACAAGCTGCACGTCTAAAAACCTCCTCAAAGCTGTTTACGCTTTTGATTTATCTTCGATCGCAATCGGCAGTTTGGCTTGCTCGATCATCGCCCCCGCCTCCTGTTTCAAACCGTACCAGTTCTTGTTGGTATGTCCGGCCAACATGACTCTGGTGCCATGGAACTGGAGCCAGATGCGTCGGTGCTGCCAAAAGAATCCCATCGCCACGCCGATCATGAAGATAAAGGAGCCGAAATAGATGAGCGGAACAGCCTTGTCCTTGCGAACCATCAAACCGCTGATGTCGATCAGATCCGGCATTTTTATTTCAAGTGTATAGCGGGAGTCGTCTTTTTCCGTAATAATCGATCCGCTCAGATAGACCAGCTTTTCTGAAGCGTTGTCCGCCTCCGAGACAACTTCGAGCGCAAACATCGGGTTTTTCGGCAAATTCGTCTGGGTCGCCGGCTTCCCGTCTTTTCCCATCACAAAGTCAGGGAAGTAATCCAGGACGCGAACCTTGACACCATCTGCGACCTGTTGCTCAGCCGGGACATTGTAGAGATCCAGCTTGATCGGTCCGATCTCCTTGTTGCCGGCCTTTTTGTCGACCAGAACAAAATTCAAGGCTCCCAGCTGCATTTCCTGAACGCCAGTTTGATAAAGGGCCAGTCCTTCGTGTTCCATCGGGTGGTTGACGATGATCGGACCGCTTTTGATCTCGACCAGATCCGGGTTGGCCCCTGGCAGATCAGCATTTTTGTTGAGGTAGAGGATGGCGTCTGTCTGGTAACTCTTTACGACGGCTCCGCCTTTGAGATCCAGCTTCTGAGCCATTTCCTCCTCTTTCCAGTACTCTGTGTGATACTGAACATTTTTGACGTAGTACGGCGTGTCCGGGATCGCTATGGTCTGCCCTTCGCGTACCCAGACGAATTCGTCCAGATAGAAGCCCGGGACATTCCGAAGCAGCACACCAAGCAAGAAGATGATCAGACCGATGTGGTTGATGTACGGGCCCCATCGGCTGAAACGGCCTTTTTCCGCCATCATCGCTTGATCGTTTTGGAATATCCGGTATCCCTTTTTCCGCAATGCTGCCGAAGCGGCTTCCACCAATGCGGCGGAGTCTGTTTCTGCAGGCAATTCGGCTTCGCCGTAAAATTTCTGTCCTTTCAAAAAGGACTTGTGCTGATTGACGCGCGGTTTGCTCAGCGCCTTGTACAAAGGGATAACCCGGTCCAGACTGCAGATCACAAGCGACGTACCCAGCGCTACCAAGAGCGTGACGTACCACCAGGATGAGTACATATTGTGGAAGCCCAGGGTATAGTAGATCGTTCCCAGCTTTCCGTATGTTTCGGTGTAAAACCTCGCGACGTCCGGCTCTGTCGGAACCGGAACAGGAATATATTGCTGTTGGGGGAAAACGGTTCCAATTGCCGAAGCGACTAAAATAATAACGATAATGCCGATAGCAACCTTTACCGAGGAGAAGTAGTTCCAGATACGGTCGATGATGGTCCGGGAGTACGTCTGTGAACGGCGAGCCATCCCTTCATAGCGCATGTCCGGGAACGATGCTTCTCCTTTGATCTCCAATTCCAGCGGCCTGCCGCACGACTCGCAGAGCATGGTTCCGACCGGATTGGCATGACCGCATTCGCATTTTATCTGATCCATATTGCTCCTCACTTAGGCAAGATTTTTGCCACTTTTTGTGTAATCATGTCCTCGTTGAGCGGTCCCAAAAAGATTTCCTGCACCTTTCCATCCGGGTCGATGAAAAATGTGCTGGGAATTGGAACGATTCGATAGAGCTTGGTAATCTCCGATTGCTTATCCATCAGGATCGGGAACGTAATCCCGAATTGCTTCGTAAACGGCTCAACAGTAACAGGAGATTCTCCGATATTCACCCCGAGGACGACCAAGCCTTTGTCCTTGTAAGCCTCATACTGCTTCTGAAGGTCTGGCATCTCTTTTTTGCATGGTTCGCACCAGGTACCCCAGAAGTTGAGGATGACGCCTTTTCCTCTGAAATCCGACAACGTGACAGCCGGGCCGTTCAACTGCTCCAGGCTGAAGTTGGGGGCTTCCTTCCCTACTTTGACTGCATTGGGGTCCTTGACGAAACTGGTATAAACGGCGAAGACGAGCGCCGCCAGCAAAACACCCAGGATCGCCACCCTGATGTATGTACGATTCTTTTTGTCCATTCTGCCCTAGCTCCCATCCTGCATCTTTTGGGTAACCAGATAAACGGTTCGGCGGTATGCAGCTCTCGTTTGTTACCCATATTTCCCTTCTATTATAGCCTTGCTTTTTTTTCTGACAGCCTACAACATATGAACAGATTTTGAACGTCGCAAAAAACGGCTTAACGATGCCGTTTCCTTCTTTTTGGACCCGCCGAAAGTCCGCTCTTTATTTTCTCTACCTCAGCAGAAGTAAGCGGGCGATACTGCCCCGGCTGCAAGCCCTCCAATGTCAAAAAACCCAACTGGATGCGCTCCAGACTCAATACCGGATGGCCTATCGCTTCGCACATCCGGCGCACCTGCCGATTTCGTCCTTCGTGGATGGTGAGCTCCAGCAGTGAACGGTCACGAGCCGAAGTTGTTTTCAGCAGCTTGGCCTGTGCCGGCGCGGTCATTCCGTCCTCCAGCCTGATCCCGCTCTCGAGCTGGCTCACTTTCTCTCTGGCAGGAACCCCTTTGACCCATGCCCTGTACACTTTGTCCATCTCGTAGGAGGGATGGGTGAGCATATGAGCCATTTCTCCGTCGTTCGTCAAGAGCAGCAGACCTGACGTATCGTAATCGAGACGCCCGACTGGATAGACGCGCTCTTTGATTCCTTTTAGCAAATCGACCACGACCCGTCTTCCCTGCGGATCCGAGACGCTGGTGATGTAGCCGGTGGGCTTGTACAGCAAGACGTATATCTTCCTTTCGAGATGCACCAGCTTTCCATCGACCTTGATCTTGTCGTTATCCGGATCAACCCGTGTCCCCAGTTCCTTCACGATCTGACCGTTGACTTGAACCCTGCCTTGGACGATCAGCTCCTCGCAATGTCGACGAGAGGCAACTCCTGCATTTGCCAGCACCTTCTGTAAACGTTCCATGTCGAATCACCTCTACAACATCATACCCATTCTTACCAGTGTGGACAAGAACAACGGAAAATCTCCCTGCTGGTTTGCAAGTTTCTTCAAGTGGGTTGACAACGAGACATAAATATATTAGAGTTTAGTTAAGTTAACTTAACCATTTAGAAACAGGAGCTTGTTTATCATGACAGATACTAGCGTAAAATTGCGAGAAACACCTATCAGAAAGCTTTTCATTTCGTATTTGATTCCCTCTGTCCTCGGCATGCTGCTGATGTCGATCAATATCGTCGTCGATGGCATCTTTGTCGGGCACGGTGTGGGACCTAACGGTTTGGCCGGGGTCAATATCGCGGTCCCCGCTTTCTCTATCTTTCTCTCCATCTCACTCTGGATCGGGATGGGCGGGGCTACCATGTACTCGATCGCTCTGGGACAAAATGAAATCAAGCAAGCGAGAACGATCTTTTCTCACGCCATAGCACTTGCTGTTTTCCTCGTAGCTTCCATTACCGCCCTTTGTCTATGGAAGCTCGATGAGATTGCCTATCTGTTCGGAGCAAACGAAGTCATCCTTCCCTACGTTCGGGATTATTTGACTGTGCTCCTGGCCTTTGGCTTTGTCTACGTACTGGAAAATATCTTGAGTGTCTTTGTCCGCAATGACGGAAACCCGACTCTTTCGATGGCTTCATTGATCGTCACAGCGATCCTGAACATTTTGTTCAACTATGTGTTCATTTTCATTTGGGGCATGGGTGTGAAAGGGGCGGCGGCTGCTACGGTCCTGTCTGCGGCAGTCGGCTTTCTCGTCTTGCTGACCCATTTTCTCAGAAGGAGCAGCACTCTGCGCGTCGTTGCCTTCCGCTTGCAGCCGAAAATCTTCAAAGACATCCTGAGCATCGGATTTCCCAGCTTTGTCGCTGAAGCGTCGACAGCAATCGTGACCATCGGGTTCAACATCGCTTTCATGAAAGCGATGGGTGAAACTGGTGTCGCTTCCTACGCGATCGTGAACTACATCCACGCCGTCATGGTTCTGTTGTTCCTGGGCATTGGCGCAGCGCTGCAGCCGATCGCCAGCTTCCATTTTGGAGCAGGTCTTTTCGGAAGGCTGAAAAAAAGCCTGAGGCTCGGTGTGCAGACCGCCTTGGTTGCCGGAGTTGTCGCCGTCTGCTGCGGATTTGTATTTGCCGGCCCGCTCGTCAATTTGTTCGACGTCCAGTCTGAAGAGCTCTTTACTCTTACGGTAAAAGGGATAGGCATGTTCTTTCTGGCGTACCTGTTTCTCGGATACAACCTGGTTTACGCCGAATATTTCCAGTCTATTGGACAAATAAAAAAATCGCTAGTGATCATTGCCAGCCAGGGATTGCTTCTCGTCCCTCCGTTTCTATGGCTGTTCCCGAAATGGTTTGGAGTAGACGGGATCTGGTTTGTCTACCCTGCCGTTCAGGCAGTTACCGCTCTCGCAGTTGTTTTCATAAACCGATTGCAACAGCCGGTGCCGACCAGTCCTACTGTCGCTGCAGGCTGGGGCAGCAAGCAATGACCGCCACGTCGCATTGTCTTCGTTGCTGATGATGTTTCAATGGAAAGCCTGTACGAACCATGACCTTATCGTTACAATAATAAGGATGGTTATGTTCTTCACTTATGCCGTTCATTCTACTTTTCTCAGGAGTGTTGCGGATGTTCGAGCAATATCAGCAGGTAACAACCGAATTGCACAAGGCGATTGACGAGTTTAACGCCTTGATTTTAAACGATACCAAAGAGCTGGATCAGTATAAGCTGACTGCGCAGCAGGAGATTATCATGCTGCAAATCATTCAAAGGGACGAGATCACCTCCAATGAGCTGGCCAACAGCTTCAACATCTCCAAAAGCGCAGTCAGCCAGGTCATCTCGAAGCTGGAAAGCCGCCAGCTGATATACCGCCAGCCCAATCCCGCGAACAAGCGCGAGTTTTTTCTCAAGCTGACCGCAGAGGGTGAGCAGTATAAAAAGGTACTTGAGTCGATCGATATGCGACTCATCAATAGCTACTATTCAAAGGTCGATCTCGACGAGCTTCAGCAGGTCGTACGGACGATGAAGAAGCTTGTCGATATAGCAAAAACGGTCAATCAGCGCAGTTAACCGCATGTCACCTCGCTTGATCATCCAGGACGAAAAAAGCCAAACGCTCTGCAGCCTTCAGAGTGTTTGGCTTTTCTTTTAATCAGACAAAACACGGATACATCAGCGTGCAGCGAAGCATTTTATCCAAACACGTAGGATACGATCACCAAAGAAAAAATGACCCCGGCCAGGTCGGACCATAGACCCACGCGCAGAGCATAAGCGGAATTGCGAATGCCCACCGCTCCGAAATAGACAGTCAGCACATACAGGGTCGTATCTGTACTTCCTTGCATAGTCGCTGCCAATCTTCCCAAAAATGAGTCCGGGCCGTACTGTGCAATCATATCCGTCGCTACGGCAAGCGATCCTGTCCCGGTAATCGGACGAAGCAAGGCGAGCGGGACGATTTCCTCCGGGACATGCAGCAGCTCCAGCAGCGGCGACATCAGGGAGAGCAGACATTCCAGCGCACCCGACTCGCGAAACATCGTGACAGCTACCATCATCGCAACCAAGTGGGGCAATATCCGGACTGTGGTGGTCAGGCCTCCCTTTGCCCCGTCTACAAACGTCTCATATACAGGAACGCTCCTGCTCCAGCCATAAACCAAAATAAAGGCGATCATGACCGGGATAGCCCAAAGAGAGATCATGGAAATCCATTGGTACATGGCTGCGCCCCCTTATCTTGTTTTGCGTTCGTGACGGTAGCGGTACAGGCGGTCGAGTGTGAGCGCGACAACAGTAGCGCCAAAGGATGCAAGCAAGGTCGTGCCGACAATTTCTACAGGATTGGCTGAGCCGTATTGCATGCGAATGGCAATCATCGTCGTCGGTATCAGCGTAATACTGGCGGTATTGATCGCAAGCAGCGTACACATGGCGGGAGTGGCCTTCTGCTTGTCAGGGTTCAGCTTCTGAAGCTCTTCCATCGCCTTCAGTCCCATGGGAGTAGCGGCATTTCCCAGCCCGAGCAGGTTTGCGCTCATATTGGACAGAATGTATCCCATCGCCGGATGGCCTTTCGGCACGTCGGGAAACAGGCGGCTGATAATGGGCGAAAGCAGCCTGGCCAGCCCTTCCAAAAGGCCGCTCTTCTCCGCTATCCGCATCATCCCCATCCAGAACGCCAGGACACTCAACAGGCCAAAGCAGACGGTCACCCCCGTCTTGGCACCCTCGAAAGCCGCCTGGTTCACCGCTTCGATCCGGCCGTTGAGCGCACCAACGACGATACTGATCACGATCAAGGCAAGCCAGATGTAGTTAAGCACTCCACATTCCCCCTGCGATGATCTTCCATACCCTCTCCCAGAAGGTTGGATGATGGCCGCTTTTCGCCATGGTCGGCGAGTCGCCCAGAACCGCGAGCGGAACCTGCCCGATCTGCCGGTCGCCGATAAATATTTGCAAAAAGCCGGCATGACTCCCCGCGAGCGCTTGGCTGACCTGCTTCTCGGTCAAGACAACCTTTTTCTTGATCTGTGCGGTTTCCTCTTTTCGCAGCGGATAAATCCATTCGTTGAGCGCCGACAGCCTGATCCCCTGGCCCCTGTCGGACAACGCTGTCTCCACGATTTCCCCTTTTTCTACCACGGTGACATTGGAAAACTGCTGAAAGCCCCAATCCATCAACGCCATTGAATCATTCCAGTCATCCGGTGCATTGAGCGTAATCGTTGCCAACTGCCTTCCGTCTCTGGTCGCCGAGGATGCGAGACATCTTTTCGCCAGCTTGGTATAGCCTGTCTTCACGCCGTCTGCGCCCTGGTACAGATGGAGCAATTTGTTCTTGTTTTGCAGCCGGCGGTCGTACTCCTCGCCTTCCCAGGAGATGTTTTTTACTTTCGTGGAAACGATCTGCCGAAAGACGGGATTTTTCAGCGCATAGGCGGACAGCTTTGCCATGTCTTCCGCTGTAGAGTAGTGCATGTTGCTGTCATCAAGTCCATGCGGATTGGTGAAATTGGTGTGACTCATCCCGATCATGGCCGCTTTCTCGTTCATCAGGTAGACAAAACCGGGCACCGAACCGCCAATGTGATGCGCTACAGTAACCGCTGCGTCATTTCCGGAGCGAAGCATCAGTCCGTACAGCAGTTCCTCCAGCGTCAGCTTCTCGCCATTTTTCAAATAAATCGAGGAGCCCTCCACGCCGACAGCTTCCTTCGGCACGCTCACGATATCCTCCAACCGGCCGTTTTCAATCGCAACAATGGCTGTCATCGTCTTCGTCAAGCTGGCAATCCTCATTTTTTTCGAACCGTTTTTGGAATACAGAATCCGACCGCTGGCTACATCGATCAGGGCTGCCGCTTCCGCTGAGATTCCGGGTGCTTTGGATGCGGCTTTCACACTTGCGATATTCGGTGTCCCTAGCAGGAAAAAAAGAAAAACGACGAGCGCGCCGGACAGATATTTCCGTACGTTCATAACGTCCTCCCCATTTTGCGATACCAGTGTTTGTACCAGTATATGGGGACGAGTTATTCAATAGTACCGAATCTGTCCTGGACGAAGCTAGTCGTTTACGGGTTCTTCCGGGCTGCCAAAGAGTGCTGCAGCCTCCATTCTCGCTTCTTCAATATTTAAACTGACCGGCGGTTCCGGCAAATCGCTCAGTTCGCGCAGCCCGAAATGCTCGAGAAATTCTTTCGTCGTGGCATACAAGATGGGACGACCTACGCCTTCGGCTCTGCCAGCCTCCCGGATCAACTGCTTGGAGAGCAGCGTATTCAGCGCCTTTTCGCATTTTACCCCGCGAATTTCCTCGATTTCCGAACGCGTAATCGGCTGTCTGTAGGCCACGATTGCCAGCGTCTCCAAGGCTGCCTGGGAAAGGGTCGACTGACTGGGGGAAGTAGCGAGTCGTTCAAAGTAGGGAACATGCTCAGGCAGTGTCGTCAATTGATACGCTCTGGCTACCTCGACAATTTGGATCCCTCGCCCGGCTCGGCGAAAATCCGCCTTCATATCCTCGATCAGATCGACAATCGTCTCTTCGGGCACTTCGACGATTTCGCTAATTTGCTTGGCGTCGATTCCCTCATCGCCCGAAATGAACAGCAGCCCCTCAATGACGCCTTTCAGCTTGTCGTAATCCATCAGCTAAAGGCCCCCTTCTTTCGATTGTTCACAGATCATGATGTCATGAAACAGCTTGGTTTGTACGCATGTAATGTGCTTGGACTTCATCAGCTCCAGCAAGGCGAGAAATGTCGTGACGATTTCCGTGCGCGTGGCATTCGCTGAAAACAACTGAAAGAAACGAACCATCCCTCCGCCAACCTTCAACAATTGGCGGATTTCCTGCATCCTGTCCTTGATCGAAATTTCATCACGGGATACTTTGGCCACCGGGTCTGTCTGGGTTACCCTTTTTACCAGCTTCTCCAAGGCGTGAAGCAGATCGTACAGCGTTACGTCCTTCACCGTATTTTCCTCTTCGCGCACATAGGGGGCCAAATTTTCCGCCGGACGGGTGAACACCTGGTTGCGGCCTACTTCCATCTCACGCAAATTCTCCGCCAGCATTTTATATCGCTTGTACTCAAGCAGTCGCTGAACGAGCTCTTCGCGGGGATCGATCTCTTCCATTTCCATATCCAGATGAGGCTGGAAGACATGCTCTTCCTTGCGCGGCAATAGCATCTTGCTCTTGATCGACAACAGCGTCGCTGCCATTACCACGAACTCGCTGGCCACGTCCAGCTGAAGCTCTTGCATCGTGTCGATCGTCGCCAAGTACTGCTCGGTGATCTCCGCGATGGGAATGTCGTAAATATCCACTTCCGCCTTGTCGATCAGATGCAAGAGGAGGTCAAGCGGCCCTTCAAAGGAATCAAGTTTGATGCTGTAAGACACGACTTCTCCCTCGTTTCTTGACTAGAACAGCGCTAAAATTGAAAAAGCAATTTCTTCCACGCTCTTCAGGGCTAATTCCAGCGGCACTCCCAGGATCAGCCCCCTGATCGCAGGCAAGAAAATTAACAACAGCAACAGCCACGGGCCGTAAATCTCCCATTTGTAAAAGAAGCTGTCCCACCGGCGCGGCGATAAAAACCGGACGATCTTCGACCCGTCCAGCGGGTGGATCGGCAGCAGGTTAAATACAAACAGCGCGCAGTTGATGACCACACAGTTGACGAGCGTCAATCTGATGGCGAGGCTCATTTTGTCGCTCATGTCCAGCAGTACGCCGGATTGCATCACCACGACGAAAATGACCATGAAAAAGACGGCCAAAATAAAGTTCACGAGCGGTCCCGCCGCTGCAACATAGACGATCCCCAGCCGTTTGTTGCCGCGAAAGTTAATCGGATTGAACGGTACGGGCTTGGCCCAGCCAAAAGGACCGAACAAGATCAAAATCAATCCGAAGGGATCGATGTGCGGAACAGGGTTTAGCGTAAGACGCCCCATTTGTTTCGCGGTGTCGTCTCCCAGTTTCCAGGCGACAAAGGCGTGTGCCCATTCATGCAACGTAAAGGCGATGACAAATGCAATCAGGCGAAAGGGCACCGTCTCCCAATCAAAGTGAAACAAATTCCCAAAGTCCATTCCGTTCTCCTCCGTAAAAAGGCTATCTTCTAGCATACCAGCAGAGCGCCGGGCTTACAAGCCTGTCTGTTCGCGGAGGAGAAGGAATCAAGCCGAGACTGGCGCCAGGAATTTGACGAGAAGCACGAGAAAAAGACTGATCCCGAAGCCGAGGAACACATTTTTCCAGCGGATCATGACAAGTACACAAATGACGCTTGCTCCCGCATACAACGGATTAAAGGTCCACTCCCCTCCCTTGACAAACAGGGAGGGAAAAATCAAAGCAGCGAATATGCCCAGCGGAATCATGTCCAGGCCGTTTTTAAGCCGCGCAGTGAAAAAAGACTCCGGCAAGGTAAGAAACGCCCTGCGCGTAAAATAAGTCACGATGCCCATCGCCAGGATTAGCAAAAACATACGCAAATCGCCGTTCATCCCGCTTTTCGCTCCTCTCCTTGCGCTCCCTTGCCTCCGTCTGCGGGCTTTCGGATAAATCCGACTGCAAATGCGAGCAGTCCGGCTCCCAGGACATGCAGGCCGCTGGTTGAGGCCATGCTCAAAAGACAGGCCACAGCACCGCAGCCGAGGAAAATCGCTACGCGGATTGGCGAAGACAGCATGCCGACTGACAGCGCAAGAAACATGGCGGTGAAGCTGTACTCAAGCCCAAACCTTTGCGGGTCCGGCAGCAAGTACCCGAACAAGCTGCCCAGCCATGTACCCAGCGCCCAGAACAAATGCAGAAAAAGGCTTACGGATAAAATGTAGGACTTGTCGAAGCCGTACTGCTGAATCCGGTTGTAGGTGATCGCATACTGTTCGTCTGACAGGAAAAACGCGATGAGATCGGCAAATCTTTTGTTTTGCCTGGAATAGTAGGGAGCCAGAGACATCGCCATAAGAAAATGCCTCGAATTCATGAAAAAGGTGACCATGACCATCGTCCAAAAGCCAGCCCCTTCCACCAGCATGGGCAGAACCGCAAATTGCGACGAGCCCGCATGTACAAAAAAGGACATCCATACGCTTTCTGCTGTGCTCATGCCAGTCTGCAGAGCCAGCATGCCGAATATCCCGCCAAAGACCAGAAAGCTCATGCCGACGGGGACGGAATCCCGGATTCCTTGCTTCCACGAGGCCATCTGTTGTTGCTCGTTCATCAGCTTTCCACCGCGGCCGGCAGCACGGCCCT
Source organism: Brevibacillus sp. FSL K6-6036 (assembly GCF_037964015.1). Lineage (NCBI taxonomy): Bacteria > Bacillati > Bacillota > Bacilli > Caryophanales > Paenibacillaceae > Brevibacillus > Brevibacillus sp. FSL K6-6036. The sequence goes on along the minus strand of NZ_CP150173.1, from coordinate 2,226,386 downwards.
TACTTCCATCCGCTTGTTGTTTTTCCCTTTGCTTTTTATATCGGTGATCACCAATGACCCGATTTCACTCGTTCGCTTTACATGCGTGCCCCCGCAAGCCTGCTCATCGATTGAGCCGATCGCCACAAGCCGCACCTCACGGACGGCTGGAGGCAGCAGGCTGATCATCGTTTTGATCATGCCGGAAGTCGCCTCGGCCTCCTCCCTGCTGACAGTCCGGTACGTGATCAGATGATCTTCGGCAATGATGCGGTTCGCTTCTCTGACAATCTCCTCCACCTCTTCTGAGGACAAGTCCTGCAATTGGTTGAAATCAATGCGCGCACGCTCGGGATATATTTGGTTTCCGGTGCAAAGAGCGCCGTATTTTTCATAAACGACCGCTCCGAGCACATGCAGCAGACTGTGATGCCGCATCAACCCGTACCGGCGCTGCCAGTCGATCTTTACTACTGCCTCTCCTTCGTTCAGCGTCTCGGCACCCTTTACGTAATGAACGATTTGGCCAGCTTCCTTTTTGACCTGATAGACTTCATATGCGTGCCCATTTTGCATCAATACACCTGTATCGCATTCCTGGCCCCCGCCAGTCGGATAAAAGATGGTCTGATCCAAAATGACTTTTTCGCCGTCTACCCGTTTTATCAAAACGGTGCATTCCTGATTGTAGCTGTCCTCCAAAAACAATGTCTGGGTCATTTCTGTTTCCTCCTGTTTATGAAGTTAGTATACTAACGACTAATATAGTGCCGGTAAAAAACGGTTCACTCTTCCATGAACCGCTTGCCGGTCACTACCTCGGACAAAATCCGATTGCTGCGCCAAAGCTTTTCCAGTTTTTCAGAGCCAAATTCTCTCGTCAGCTCTTCGATCATGATGTCATGCCTGATGTACTCGACTGCAACCTGAACGAGTGCAGGATCGGTCGTTTTGACAGCCCATGCCACGCCCTTTTCCGAAAAGTGGGCAATGACCACTTCTTCTCCGTCCCGAGCCGCGATCGTCAGTCTTCCGCCCATCCGCTCCTCAACCACTTCTGGCGGCATATAATTGTGGTGGAAGGTACTCCCCAAGCGTTTATCCTCGCTGCCGAACAGGATCGAGTAAACCGAAACGCCCCGCTTCAGCAGTGTCTGCACGCAAGGAAGCAAAGCCTCGTACTGCTGCTCCCAGACCGACAGCCAGCATTCCTGCTTGCTTCGCTCCATAACGGCCAGCATCTCGTTTAACACTGCCTGCTTGCCTCGAATATGCCAGATCACGTCCATTTCCGTCGTATTTCCTACAGAATCCAAGGCCTGCTCCAGGTAATCGAGCGTCTCTTCCATGCCTTTTCGCAGACGGCCAATCAACTCCTTGGCAGGGACTGGAGCGTATTTGACCGGATCGGAAGGAACGGTGTGAACGGCCTCTCTGTCCAGCAGCTTGCCGAGCACCTCATAAATCATCGAACGGGGCACTCCGGTGCGCTTGCTAAGCTCGTATCCGGTAACCGGCGACCCTTGCAGCAAGCCGACATAAGCTTTGCACTCGTACAAGGAAAAGTTCAGTTTTTGCAGTTCTCTGTAGATTTCTTCCATGATTGCTCCGTTAGTAGTTTGACTTATAACTACTATTTATCACAAACCGCCAATATATGTCAATCCTTGATTCGGTCTTCTTGGTTGATTGCAGCCTCGGTATATTCTGCTGGCCGGTCTTCATAAAAAAACCCGCGACATCGATTCGCGGGTTTTGTGCCACATTCGGCGTTTTTTATTCAGAAATCGTTACTTCCTTCATTTTGTCGCCCTGCTTGATTTTGTCTACGTGCTCCATGCCTTCCACCACTTGTCCGAAAACGGTGTGAACGCCGTCCAGATGCGGGAAAGCATCGTAGCAGATGAAGAACTGGCTGCCGCCTGTGTCCTTGCCTGCGTGAGCCATGGACAGAGCGCCGCGAACGTGTTTGTGCGGGTTTCCTTTGGTTTCGCATTTGATGGTGTAGCCAGGGCCGCCAGTACCAGTGCCATGCGGGCAGCCGCCTTGGGCAACGAAGCCAGGGATTACGCGGTGGAACGTCAGGCCGTTATAGAAACCCTCTTTGGACAATTTTTCAAAGTTGGCTACCGTGCCGGGCGCTTCCTTTTCAAACAGCTCCAGCTTTACGGTTCCGCCGTTTTCCAATTCGATTGTTGCATACTTGCTCATATGTAAGGACCCCTTTCAGTCTCGAAATATGTACGACTACGATTATACGCGAATCAGACAAAAAAGGAAAACAGTAGATCAAAGGTGCAATGCCCCGAGCGCAGTGACACGCTTATTTCCCTGACACACCGCGGACAAGCAAGCAGTTCGAATATCCGACAGAATGCCTTAACACTCCCGGACTGCGTCAGAAAAACTGACCCCGTGCTCCTCCGCTTTGTCGGCGACAAATACGGTTCCCGGAATGCTTTTGGCGATTTTTTTCATCGCAGCGGCTTGCTGGGCGAGCTCCTCGACACTGCCAAATCGTCCTGGTGAAAGCCGCACACCTGCCATCGACATCGACAGTCCATTCGCGTCTGTGAGATTGCGCCTGTGATAAATATCTAAGAAATAGGATGAAAACGCCTGGATTATGAAAGCAGTCATCGCATCCAGACAATTTGGCGTTGTCATGACGATGAAATCATCCCCGCCGATGTGTCCGAGAAAATCGCGCTCATTGCCATAGTGCTGCACCGCTTCCTTTAACAGTCTGGCCGTTCTCACGATAATTTGATCGCCCACTTCAAACCCGTAGCGATCATTGAACCATTTGAACCTGTCCAGATCACAGTAAATGACGACCTGCTGCTCGCTTCTTTTGATCCTCGCCTGCAGCTCCCGTTCGATCTGGACGTTTCCCGGCAGCCCTGTCAACGGATTGGCAGAGCTGGCCATCTCGAGCTTGATGGACGCCATTTTATCAAGCAAGCTCTGAACCGTAATTATTCCGATGTATTCCCCATTGTCACCGGTGATCACCACGACGTCGTAGAGGTGATAGGCATCCCGGGCCATTGCCCTTTTGGACACCTCATCTATCTGGTCGTCTTTTTTGACCGTGAGCGGATTCTTATTCATGATTTGCGAAATCGGCCGTTCATAGTAAAGTGCGATCCCGTATTGCCCTCCCAAAATTTGATAGAGCTGAAATCGCATCACCAGCCCGATCGGTTTGCCTTCTTCCAGCACGACGACACTTTCGATTCGCTGGTTCTGTTCAAAGATTTGATGGACCTGACGCACTTTTGTCTGTTTTCCCACACAGATCGTCTTGGTCACAATGTCAGTCATGACGGGGGCGTGAATTCGCGGCTCCCGATCTGTTTTGGCGCTTGCTTCGCGGACACGGCGAAGAAAATTCATGGCCTGGCCCGAGATGTGTGCCATCCCTTTTGCCGGAGATCCGAGATAGAAGCCTTGTCCGTATGTAACCCCCAGCTCCATCAGCGACTCCAGCTCCCGTTCCGTCTCGATGCCTTCGGCGATGATTTTGCACTTCACCTTTTCAGCGAATTGCACAATCGTTTCCAGCAGCGCCTGTTTGATCGGATCGACGTCAATATTGCGGATGAGCGACATATCCAGCTTGATGAAATCGGGATAGATTTCGGTGATGGATTCCAGACTGGAATAGCCCGCTCCGGCGTCGTCGACCGCCACCAGATACCCCTTTTTCCGGTATTCCTCGATAATTTTGCGAAAGACGCTGTAATTGCTGATGGCATGCCGCTCGGTAATCTCAAGTACGATATTATGCGGATTCAGCTTGGTCTGCTCCAGCAGCTTGATCAGGTCCCCGCGCAATAAATACGGGTCGTCAATCGCTCTCGGATCAATGTTGATAAACATCTTTTGGTGCGGCTTTAGATATCGGAGATGCTCCAATGCCCGCTTCCTGCAAATATGCTCCAGCCGAAACACGGTATCCGTCTCCTCGGCATAGCCAAACAAGGCAGCGGGAGAGAAAAAAGGCGTGTTCTCCGGTCCTCTGGCCAAAGCCTCCCACCCGAGCGGCATGCCGTCCCGCAGGTCGACGATCGGCATGAACTGCGTGTGAATGTCTTCATCCTGCAGCAGCTTGTGGTACTGTGTCACGAATGTATACTTCTCAGAAGAAATCCCGTATTTCGCCATGTGGACGGCATGCTTGACAGACGTGTACATCTCTTTGACGACGTCCTGGCCAGGAAATGCCGCATAGCCGATATGCACCCGCAGGTCCTCCCGGTTGACAAAGCTCACATGCCGATTGAGCTGCAATTCGGCCTGCTCCTGAAAGCTGATCGAGAGAAGCCGGCATTCCTCCTCATGGGAGCCTTTCGGAAAGGAAACATAGATGGCAAAATCGTCTCCCCACAGCTTTTGAATGGCTAATACCCGCCCCTTGATCTCCAGTACATCCTGGCAGACCGTGGGCAGCGTCCGCTCAAATATATGCAGCACTCTTTTCGCGATCAAATCCCCATAGCGATTTTCGATGTCCGTCAATTTGACGATGTCTACGTAAAACAGGACGACCGTCGCACCGTTGCCCACTTCCTCGGCAATCATCGACGTGATCGTTCGACGTTTGTCCAGAGCGAAGACGGAAAATCGGCGGAATCGCTTTCGCAATTTAGACCACATCATGGCTCTTGCCTCCTCGCCCCCTCATTATGACAAGGGACTCTTAAGGCCATGTAAAGAGTTAATGAACATTTTATAAATGCAGCAGTCTTGAGAACGAATGGATCAGAGGACGAATAGAAAAGACCTTCCCCTGTACAAGAGGGAAGGTCTTGGACTGATATCGGTTAGCGCAACACTTTCGAGCCTTTGGGCAGTACGTCCTGACTTACTACATCAGCAAATGTTTCTCGTTTTACGACCAGTTCCGCCGTACCGTCATGAACAAAGACAACGGCGGGGCGCGGAATGCGATTGTAATTGTTGGACATGGCGTAGCCGTATGCGCCTGTGCTGCTGACAGCCAAAATGTCGCCGGCTTTCGCTCGAGGCAAGGCAATGTCCCTGATGAGCATGTCGCCGGTTTCGCAGCACTTTCCCGCGATGGAGACCGTTTCCGTGTCAGCCTCGTTCATCCGATTGGCAATTGCTGCTTCATACTGGGCCTGGTAGAGAGCCGGTCTCAGGTTGTCGGTCATCCCGCCATTGACAGCGACGTACTTGCGAACATTGGGAATTTCCTTTTGGGACCCGATGTGATACAAAGTGGTTCCTGCATCGCCGATAATGCTTCGGCCCGGCTCAATCCACAGCTCAGGCAGCGGCATTTGCCGGTCGGAAAGCTCGGCCCGAACCGCAGCCGTGATCGCTTTGACATAATCGCCCGGCGCCAGCGGTGTATCGCCTTCTACATAACGAATGCCAAACCCGCCGCCGACATTCAGCACTTGGGAAATAAAACCGAATTTTTCTTTGGCCTCTTCAAGCAATTCCACCAAACGTTTGATCGCGACCAAAAATCCGTCTGTTTCAAAAATCTGCGAACCGATATGGCTGTGGACACCGAGCAGATGCAGCCACTTGCTTTCGTTCGCCTGGCGGATCGCTTCCAAAGCCTGCCCGCTCTTTACGTCAAACCCGAATTTCGAATCCTGCTGCCCAGTGGAGATGTACTCATGCGTATGCGCCTCTACGCCTGGCGTCACGCGCAGCAGTACAGCTACCTTCTCCTGTCTTTCCTCGCCGAGCTGGGCCAGCAGCGAAAGCTCATAAAAGTTGTCAACGACAAAGCAGCCGATCCGGGCATCCAGAGCCATCTCTATTTCTTCTATGGACTTGTTATTGCCATGAAAGTGGATACGCTCCACTGGGAAGCCAGCCTGGAGAGCCGTGAACAATTCTCCCCCCGACACGACGTCAAGGGACAGCCCTTCCTCTTCAATCAGCTTGCACATCGCCATCGTACAAAACGCTTTGCTGGCGTATGCTACTTGAAATGAAAATCCCGATTCGCGAAAAGCGTCCACGAAGGCTCGACACTTGCTGCGAATCAGCGCTTCATCGTACACGTATAAAGGCGTTCCATACTCAGCAGCCAAATCCGTGACGTCGCAACCTCCAATTTCCAAGTGGCCCTTCTCATTGACTCGACTAGTTCCGTGTAGATACATCCCCAAATCCTCCCCGATACGCTGCTGGATAAATGTTCGTGTAGCGCCGCTTCTCTATATAGAAAGGCAACTGTATGACCTTACAGTTGCCACCTCTACCTGCTTTGGCTTATCAATCAATTTACTATAATAAAGCGCATTTGACAATGGGTGAAGCCTTCATTGTCAGAATATTTATTGCCGGGAAGAGTTGGGTGAACGGACAATGCTCGGCCGTCTGTTTTTCATCGGGACAGCCATCCTCACCAAGATATCCTTCATGGCTTTAAAGTTGAAGGGAATGAACGGCCACAGATACGGCGTATCGAGAGAGCGTGTCACAGCGAGACCGATGAGAACGACAAGCAAGCCGATCATCAGACCCGCAGTCGAGAAAAATCCGACCATCAGGATCAAGAATATCCGTACCAGCCGATTTGCCAAGCTCAGCTCGTAGCTGGGAGTCGCGAACATACCGACAGCTGCGACGGCCAGGTACAAAATGACTTCAGGGGCAAACAGCCCGACGTCGATGGCGACATCCCCGACCAAGATCGCAGCCAGCAGACCCATCGCGATTGACAGAGGGGAAGGCGTATGGATGGCAGCCATCCTCATCAGATCAAGTCCAACCTCCGCCATCAAAAATTGTGCCAGCAGCGGTATGCTCCCTTTGTCCTTGATCCCGATGAAATGCAGCGGTTCGGGGATGAGCGATGGATGCATGGCCAACAACAGCCAGACGGGGAGCAAAAATACCGAAGCAAAGATGCCAAAGAAACGCACCCAGCGAAGGTACGCTCCAACGACGGGGGTCTGTCTGTATTCTTCTGCGTGCTGTACATGGTGAAAATACGTGGCCGGTGTAATCATGACACTCGGCGAGGTATCCACGTAGATCAGCACATGCCCTTCCAGCAAATGGACGGCGGCCACATCCGGCCTCTCCGTATAGCGTACGAGCGGAAACGGATTAAAGGTCTTGCCGATGATGAACTCTTCCACCGTCTTCTCGGCCATCGGGATGCCGTCAATCTGGATATTTTGCAGCCGGTGTTTTAATTTATCAATCAGCTCTGTATTGGCCACACCCTTGATATAGGCGATGGCTACATCCGTTTTTGTCCTTTCTCCGATTTGCATGATCTCAAACCGCAAGCGTTCATCCCGGATACGCCTGCGTGTCAGTACGGTGTTGAGCACAAGCGTTTCGGTAAAACCGTCATGCGCACCGCGTACAATCCGTTCCGTATCCGGCTCCTCTGGCGAGCGTGTCGGCAACACTTTTGCGTCCATGATGATGGCATTGTGTGAACCTTCGATGACGAGTCCGACCTGACCGACGAGCAGTTTATCGATGAACTCATTTGCCGTTGCCACCTTGGCCATTTGAAAGTAAGGAATATATCTGTGGTACAAGTGCTCAAAAACATCGGCAGGCAGCTCTCTCTCCCGCAAGTCATTCAAATCCCGGAGAACCTGCGTAATGATGTTGTCGCTCGCAAAGCCATTGATGTAGTACAACAAAATGCGAGTCCGGCCAACTGTAAATTCGTGAACCCCGACGTCAAAGCTAACTCCAATGCCAAGCTTGTCGTTTAGGTATTCCTTGTTTTCATCCAGATCTTCCACGATCAGCCGCTTCTTCTCACTCTTGGTTTCCGGCATGGAACCCGCTCCTTTCCAATATCCAATTCACTGCAGCCATGGTAATCGGGCAACCATTGCGCAAGCTGTCCCTCCCTTGCATTTTTCCAATATCGCCGATTCCGATGATATTGGGCACATTAAGCTTGTTCAGGATATCGACGGTATCTCCGTAGATTCGGTTCTCCAGCTCTGTTTCCGCATAACCGTGTTTGTCAACAGCCTCATTGACAATCCGGCCGAGGTTGTCCACGGAAACCTTGACCGCAGCCCCGTTCACCCACTTTGTATTGGATGCCACTGCAATCGCACCCAGCACTTCGATATCGGGATGTTTGACAACGTATTCGATTGCCTGCTCTCCGCGGCCCCGACCCCTGTCTCCGTTGTCGTCAAACATGATCAGAACGGGGTCTTGCGGCGTCATTTTGATCAGCTCGACCATTTGGCTTCCGCTCAGCGGCGTCGGATTCCCCGCCGACAACGAAACCGCTCGTCCCCCAATCTTTCTGGCTATCATTTCTACCACTCTTTGCGCTACATGATCACCGTCTGTGATCAGAATGACCTTCCGTCGCTTTTCTGGCATGCACCTCTCCCCTTCCTCTTCACGGGGGGGATCATCCCTTTGGTTTAAAGACTAGCGACGCCAGGAACCCGAACGCGATAGCGGCGGAGATGCCCGCACTCGTAACTTCAAAGATTCCCGTAACGACTCCGATCAGGCCGTGCTGCTCCGCTTCCGATATGGCGCCATGGTATAGGGAATGGCCGAAGCTGGTGATCGGAACAGTCGCTCCCGCACCGGCAAAATCAATCAACTTGTCATAGACGCCAATAAAATCGAGCGCAACCCCGGCGACGACCAGCGTGCTCATCACGTGGGCGGGGGTCAGCTTCGCCACGTCCAGCAACAACTGACCGATCACGCAAATCAATCCGCCAACAACAAAGGCGATCACATATTCCATCAGCTTCCTCCTCCTTCTATCGAAACCGCATGGGCTATGCAGGGAATGGAGTTGCCCTGCTGATAGCTGACCGGGCTTAGCAATGCACCAGTTGCACATACCAAAACCTTGTTTAGCTTTCCTTTGTTCAACTGGTCCATGATATAGCTGTACGTCACTACTGCACTGCTGGCACATCCGCTGCCGCCGGCAAAAACCTCCTGATCCGGCGAGTACACCATCAGACCGCAGTCGTTGTAAACCCGGTCCAAATCGTACCCATCCATTTTCATCAGGTCCTTGAGGATGGGAAATCCGACGGCTGCGAGATCTCCTGTTACAATCAAATCGTAATCATTCGGATTGCGGCCGGTATCCTTGAAATGTGTCTGCAAGGTAGATGCTGCAGCAGGCGCCATCGCCGATCCCATGTCAAATGGGTCTTTAATCCCCATATCGACGACTTTGCCGATCGTGGCGTACGTAATCCGCGGCCCGCTCCCGCCAGTACCGACAACGGCAGCACCCGCTCCTGTCACCGTCCATTGTGCCGATGGCGGCTTCTGTCCGCCGTACTCGGTTGGATAACGGTATTGCCGCTCGGCTGTCGCATTGTGGCTGCTGCAAGCGGCTAATGCTTTATTCGCATACCCGGCGTTGATCTGGGCAGCGGCATTGGCCAGGGTGAGCATCGAAGTCGAGCAAGCCCCGTACATGCCCATGAGCGGAATCGACACCTTCTCGGCAGTAAAGCTGGTCGTAATGTTTTGGTTCAGCAAATCCCCGGCGAAAAACACGTCAATGTCCTGTCCGCTCAGATTCGCTTTGTCCAAAGCGAGATTAACGGCATCCTCCAGCAGCTGTCTTTCCGCGTTCTCCCACGAGTCCTGTCCGGCATACATATCGTCGTAGACCTTGTCGAACAAGGCTCCGAGAGGTCCCTCCCCTTCTTTTGGACCGACAGCAGTGGCTGTTGATAGAATGCGGACGTCATTCGGGAAGTGCCAGGTCTGCCGGCTTACCCGAAAATCGCTGGATCCATTATTCATAGCAGCTCCCCTCACACGATCATCTTCCAAACCGTTTTCAACACGCCGGCTATGAAAGCGGCGACCACGCCAAAAACAATGACGGAGCCGGCCAGCTTAAACATATTTCCTCCTACTCCAAGAACGAATCCTTCGCTTCGATGCTCAATCGCTGCAGAAGCGATCGAGTTGGCGAATCCGGTGACAGGTACCGCTGAGCCCGCACCTGCGTACTGTCCAATATTGTCGTAAATGCCTAGTCCGGTCAGAAGCACAGAGAGGAAAATGAGCGTGGCAACGGTAGGATTGCTCGCAGCCTTTTCCGAAAATCCGAAGAAGTTGATATAGATGTTTTGCAGCACCTGGCCCAGCAGACAGATGGCCCCCCCAACCCAAAAAGCGCGTATCGAATTGAGCAGGACGTTCCGTTTTGGCTGGTACTTCGCCGCCTGCTGCTGATAGAGCTGCTTCGTCATTTGATTCGAACCATTGGACTTCGATTTTGTCGCCATCTTTGTTCCTCCCACTCGTCCTGTCTGGTCAACATACTCACATATCCATATCTTGTCTCCTCGTCTCCATTCTATGAATGGCTGAATTTACCAGTCGGCGGGTCAAAGCTTCAGCCACCACTGAAGAAGAGATCCGATGATTTTCCCGAGAACCATCGCCATCAACAAGAAAATCAATTTCGAGTCCATGTTGAGCCTTTTTGCCAAGATCGGAAAGACGTTGAGTGCTTCGGTCAGTCCGGCGGCCAATGTGCCTACGAAGACACCTGCAAATACGCCGTAGATAGAAGTAAACAAGATAGGCAATGCGGCCACCCATTGAAAAAAATCGGCCAGCGTAAAAAACAGAGCGCCGCTAACCAGTGACCATTCCAATGCTCGTATGTAGCGATGCGCGTTGGTGAGCTGAGCCAGCCGGGGGATAATGTCCAGAACCGTAATAAAAGCAACGAACCCGCTGCCTACAGCGAGCCCTCCACCCAGTCCGATGATTGCCAGCAAGATATGCTGCCACAAGCTGCTCATGGCTTGATCCGCTCATTCTCCTTATTTTCATGCTGAATGTAATACTGATCGAGATTTTGCTGGTACAAGAACAGCTCAACCTCCAACGGACTGGGTTCTTCGTTGATTCGCTTCTGAAAAATATGGTTGAAAAACAGGATCATCCCCAGACCAATCCCGATGGAATAAGGGATTTGCAACCAAAGGGGCTGGTCGCTTGCCTGTCCGGTGATCAAATAGTGGATGCGCTGATGGACCTGCAGCATGCTGACGTCCGTGTGGAAGTTCATAATCGCAAGACCGGCACCGACGAAGAGCAGGACCCATACCAGTGTAACCATGAGGAGATTTGCCTTTTTGCGAGGGTTCAAAACTTCTACGACAATATGAGCCGCGCCCTGTACCTCCAATGCCAGCTCGGGGTGCACGCGCCGGATTTGTTTGATGACCTGCATAATATCAATGATAATGAGGTTTCCATCAGCAGGTTTCACCTGATAGACAGGCAGACGGGCCAATGCTTTTTCACGGTCGCCATCCCAATACAGCTGGCAAATATCTCCCAGCGTAATCGTCGCGTTCGGCTTGACAGCCAACCGTTTGCGCAGCTTGAGAAACAGCGGCTGGTTCATCTGCTCCCCCTCCTTTCAAACACTATGTCCTGCTAGTATGTGCGTGTGGACAAAAGCCATGCACATAAGAAAAGACCAGGCTGAGCTAATGCTCAATCTGGTCTTTGATCGTTTGCAGGATTCGCTTTTCCAACCGGGACACCTGGACCTGAGATATACCCAGCCGCTCAGCCACCTCTGATTGGGTCTGATCCTTGTAGTAGCGCAAGTAGACAATCAGCTGTTCTCTTTCTGTCAAACGGCTGATTGCATCCTTCAGCGCGATTTTTTCAAACCATTTGTTGACACTTTCATCTGCGATCTGGTCAATCAGTGTAATCGGATCGCCATCATTTTCAAATACAGTTTCATGGATCGACGAAGGGGCCCTGCTTGCCTCCTGGGCAAACACCACTTCCTCCGGTGTAATTCCTACCGCTTCCGCCACTTCAGAGATCGTAGGAGCCCGTCCGAACTGCTTGTACAGCTCGTCTTTCGCCCGCCTTACCCTGTTTGCGGTTTCCTTTAGCGACCTGCTTACTTTTACAGTGCCGTCGTCCCGCAAAAAGCGCTGTATCTCACCGATGATCATGGGAACGGCATACGTGGAGAACTTCACATCGTAATTCAGGTCGAACTTGTCCACGGCTTTCAAAAGTCCGATACACCCGATCTGAAACAGGTCGTCGGCTTCATAACCACGATTGATGAAACGCTGAACAACTGACCAGACAAGCCGAATATTGCTGTTTACAAGCAGCTCTCGCGCTTGTGCATCCCCATCCTGGCTCTGGGCAATCAGTTCTTTTACTTGGTCGTTGGTAAGAAACGGCTGACTGGCGTTTTTAATATCGGCACCCATAGGCACTACTCCTAATTCTGTAATGCTTTGGCAAAGGAAAGGCGTTTTGTCAGGCGGACAGTCGTCCCTTTCCCGACAGCAGTTGCCACTTCAAGCGAGTCCATAAAATTTTCCATAATCGTAAAGCCCATTCCCGAACGCTCCAGCTCGGGCTTGCTGGTGAACAGCGGCTGCATTGCCTGGTCGACGTCCTCGATTCCCTTGCCTTCATCCTCCACTACCAATTCCACGACACCCTCATCGATGCTGACCGAGATGCGGACAACACCATCCGGGTTTTCGTCGTACCCGTGGATGATGGAATTGGTCACTGCTTCCGAAACAACGGTCTTGATCTCTTCCAGTTCCTCAACCGAGATGTCAAGCTGAGAGATGAACGAGGCAACCGCGACACGGGCGAACGCTTCATTCTGACTTACGGCAGCAAACGCCACGCTCATAAAATTGCGTTTGGCCATCATTACGCCACCCCCAATACGTGCAGTGCTTCCGCTTCGTTCTCGCGAAACTTGATCACCTTAAACAGCCCGGACATCTCGAAAATCCGGTAGATGGTTGGATTGATCGAGCACACCACCATTTCACCGGAGCGAGCCGAAATCTGCTTGTACCGCCCCAGGATGACTCCAATGCCGGAGCTGTCCATAAATGAGAGCTCTGCCAGGCTGAGCACGATATGGCGAATAGACGATTGGCGCAAAAGGTCGTCTACTTTCCCGCGCAATTCCTCTGCTGTATGATGGTCCAGTTCTCCTTGCAAACGGACAACCAAGACGTCCTGTTTTGTTTCCATGATGATGCGTAGACTCATGGCTGAAACACTCCTTCATCCCGTAGTACACTCTCATTTCTTCTCTCTCTGTTCCATTTCCTGCCAGCCGACAAAAGAACAAAAAAATCGAGCGGCCACATGGTACAATTCGAGGCAACTCGATTCTTTTCGCGTTCTCGCTGTCAGGTTAATAGCTAATCAATACGTTTCTCGTTGTCCGCTTGAGAATCTCCCACATGCCTGCTTTGTCGACCGTTTGTTCCGGGAACAGGTCGATCCGGTTTACTTCCTTGCCGTCTTTCGTGCGGATAAAAATATGTCCGATCACTTGGTTCTTATCGAGCGGAGCGCTGATGTCAGACTGCAACACGACTTCGCGGTCATATTGGTCGGCAGACTCCCCGCGCTTCATCAACAGGCTGACAGCGTGCGGCGTGACCGCGTTAACCGTTGGCTGTCTTCCTTTGTCCACGCTCAAGCCTTGCACAACCTCCCCTTTTTTGTACAAGGGAGCTACCTGATAATGAGCAAAAGCGTAATTGAACAGTGTCGACACTTCGGCGTTTCTCGTTTTTGTATCGGGCTCGCCCATAACGACGGCAATGACCCTCATGTTATTTCGTTTGGCCGTAGCCGTCAAACAGTATTTGGCTTCGCTTGTATAGCCTGTTTTCAGACCATCTACGCCTTCATAAAAGCGAACGAGCCGGTTCGTATTCACCAACCAGAACGGGTTGGACGTTTCTTTTCGCAAATAGTCCTGATAAATTCCTGTATATTTGGTAATCGCTTCATGTTTCAAAAGTTCGCGGGACATAATTGCAATGTCCAATGCGGAGGAGACATGCTCCGGTGCAGGCAACCCGTTGGAATTGACGAAATGCGTTTGCTTCATTCCAAGCTGCTTGGCCCGCTCATTCATTTTGGCTACGAACGCTTCTTCCGTTCCCGCCAAATGCTCGGCCATCGCGACGGAAGCGTCATTCCCCGAGGCAATCGCGATCCCCTTGATCATGTCTTCTACCGTCATTTCCTCGCCAGGCTGGAGAAAAATCTGCGAACCACCCATGGATGCAGCTCGTTCGCTCGTACGAACCTTGTCCGTCAGCTTGATTTCTCCGCGCTCCAGCGCTTCCATGATCAATAGAAGCGTCATGACCTTGGTAATACTAGCAGGAGGCAGCTTTTCGCTTGCGTTTTTTTCGAACAAGACGGTTCCCGTATCCGCTTCCATCAATATGGCGGAGGTTGCATGCGGTGCAAAATTCATCTGTCCGTCTTTCGCCGGCGTATTTTCCTTGGCTGCCGTCGCTATCGGAGAAAAGAACGCAACGCACAAGATGAAGCATAAGCTCAGATACAGACTCCTTTTCATAGCAAACTCTTCCCTCCATTCATGGTTCTATTCTCACCAAACAGAAAGGAAAATATTCACAGAAAAAAACGGGGTTTTCGCACTCTGAAAAATATGATTGAGAGAAAATCGTGCCGAACCGGGGCAGCTACTTCTCAAAAACAAAACTGCCTTTGTTCGATTAAAAGCTGCCTTGTTAGATTAAAACTGCCTCCGTAAGCAGCAAAAAAACTCCCTCCGAATTGACAACAGAGGGAGTTTCACGTGTTTTACCCATCTAGATCTTAAACTTGCTTACATTTTCCGACAAATCATCCGCAAGCTTTTTCAATTCTTCTACATTTTCACTGATTCGCGCAATGGACTGCAGCTGTTCGTCGACAGTCGCCACAACGCCGCTCAGTGATTGATTGATTTCATCCGATACTTCGGAAAGACGCTGCATCGAGCTTGTGACAACCTGATTGCCTGCTGCCATCTCCTCAGAAGCGGCAGACATGGATTCGCTCTGCTCTGCAGCAGATTGAATATCGGATACGATATGCTGGAAGGCCGTACCTACGGTCTCGACGGACTGGAGACCGGTGCTGACCATGGCGACGATCTCATCCATATGCTTGCTCATATCCATGGCTTCGTCGTTGATCGAGTGCGCGATCGACGCGATCCGCTCAGAAAAGGAGCTGCTCTCCTCTGCCAATTTCCTCACTTCGGTGGCGACAACAGAGAAGCCTCTGCCGGCCTCGCCCGCTCTCGCAGCTTCAATTGCCGCATTTAAGGCAAGCAGGTTCGTCTGGGAGGCGATGCTGCTGATCATCTCGACAATGCTTGTGATCTGTCTGGCCCGCTCTCGCAATCCATGCATTTGCTGGGCCGTACGCTCTACTTCACCATTTGCTTGTCTGACGGTAGAGATGACGTTTTCGACCAGCTTCATGCCGTCCTGGGCTCGCTCAAAAGTGCGACTCGTCGCCCTGGTCGTCGATTCTGCCGCAATCGCCACCTGCTCGACGCCTTGGGAAATTTCTGAAACGGTCGTGGCAGCGGAAAGCACCTCTTTTGTCTGCTGCGAAACTCTCTCGGAAATCGAAGAGATATTCTCCGTAATAAAATGAATGGAGCCGGTGTTTTCCTGAGCCGATTGATTCAGCTCTTCCGCCGCGATGTTCAGGCGATTCGCTTGTCCCTGGACAAGGGATACGAGCTTTCTGAGCTCGCCCGCCATTTCGTTCATCTTGTGCCCGACCATGGCAATCTCGTCTTTTCCTTTTACCTGCACCTGCACGTCAAAACGGCCGGACCCGATTTTCTCCATGTCTTGCGCGATCGCCAGGAGCGATTTGCGAATCCGCTGTGCAAACCACCAGATGGAAAAGGCGGCCACAGCGATGATGGGAATACTGATCAGCCCGAATGTAATTCCCATGCCATTCAACTCGCCGTAAACCTCCGAGGAAGCTGTCGTCAGGACAAGCGCCCAGCCCAGCGAGGCGATGGGAGCGACGGCTGCAAACGAATCCACGCCATCCGCTTCATATTCCAGACTCTGGCTTGTGCCGTTTTGCACCAATGCAAGCAATTCTGTATAATCCCCATTTTCTGCCAGCGACAGCTTGTTGTTTTGCGCCGAGTCCTTGTGGGCAACGACCAACCCATCCTTGCGAACGACATACGCATAGCCGTTTTGCATGAATGGAATTTCTTCTGCCTTTTTTACGATTGGGTCGATCTGAAAACCAACCACGAGAAGGCGGGAGGTGTCTTTATTCTTCTCCCCTACCGGAGTAGCCAAGTAAATGAAGCTTCTTTCCGCCCCAAGTACGACTTCCTCATCAGAAAAAACAGGTCCCCCAGAAGAGAGCGCATTTTGCACATATTGCTTCTGCTTGAAGTCGATCTCATTTTTGCCGGTCAACGAATACAACGATTTGCCTGTGCCGGGATCAACCAAATATATTTTTGAGACCTCTTTATGGCTTTGACGCAAGAGCCGGAACTGCTCCATAATGAGCGGCTCCAGATCCGTGGTCATGACCCTTTTGGCCGCTGTCTCCAGAGACGAGCTTTTCAGGTCATCGATCCAGTCTTCCATGCTTTCGGCATACTGCTCCGCCAGCATTTTCGCCTGGTTGGAAGTAATGTCAATCAACGTGCTTTTGGAAAAAGAAAGTGCTATGTATTGCAATGCACCAATGATCACGATAACAAGAATAATTCCAAAGGTAATCATTTTTTTGGCCATGGAACCCTGCAGTTGCTTGTTGAGACTGCCAACCACGTCAGCCAGCTTTTGCGGTGCTGACAGATTTTTTGGGCGAAAACGCGGCAATCGGAATATCCGCATGGTAACTACCCCCTTCTCTCTTTTGACGTCCTGAATACTCAGATGGAAAAATGAAAAGAGGCCCCGGACGCAAAGAATGGGGCGATTCCCCCATCCATTCGCGGAGGCCACAGTATCTCGCATGATGGAAAGACAGGATTCCCCATATGGTGGAAATCCTGTCGCTGTAATCTAGTTGTACAAATGGCAGGCAGCGAAATGACCAGGCTCTACTTCTTTCCATACGGGCTCAGCTGCAGCACATTCGGGCATTGCTTTCGGGCAACGCGTGCGGAAGTGGCAACCGCTCGGAGGATTCATCGGACTTGGAACATCGCCTTGCAGAACGATGCGCTCACGCTGGCGCTCTACCTCTGGATCAGGAATCGGGATAGCAGACAGAAGCGCTTGTGTATATGGGTGAAGCGGCTTTTCATACAGCTTGTCACTCTCTGCAAGCTCTACCATTTTTCCGAGGTACATAACTGCTACACGGTCGGAAATGTATTTAACCATCGACAAATCGTGGGCAATAAACATGTAGGTAAGGCCCATTTTTTCCTGCAGCTGCTCCAGGAGGTTTACGACCTGCGCTTGTACGGAAACGTCGAGGGCAGAGATCGGTTCGTCACAAACGATGAACTTGGGCTCTACCGCCAGTGCACGGGCAATACCAATCCGCTGGCGTTGACCACCGGAAAACTCATGCGGAAAGCGGTTCATATGCTCCGGGTTCAAGCTGACCAGCGAAAGCAGCTCCTGGATACGCTCTTTGCGCTTTTGTCCGGCGGCAAGACCGTGGATATCCAGAGCTTCTCCGATAATATCCCCGACTGTCATCCGCGGGTTCAAGGAAGCATACGGGTCCTGGAAGATCATCTGCATGTTGCGGCGCATGGCTTTCATCTCTTGGTTGTTCAGCTTCATGATGCTTTTGCCTTCAAACAAGACGTCCCCTGCGGTAGCATCATACAAGCGGAGAATGGTCCGCCCGGCTGTCGATTTTCCGCAGCCGGACTCCCCTACCACACCGAGAGTTTCCCCACGCTTGATCTCGAACGAAATGTCGTTCACGGCTTTCAACGTATTGTCGCCGATTTTGAAGAATTTTTTCAGGTTGCGAACTTCTAACAATGTATCACGATTATCCACTTGTCTTCTCCCCCCTCTTACGATCCTGCGCGATTCTGTGCCAACGGGTGCTGGAGCCAGCAAGCAGCCCGCTGTGTCGAGCTAATGTCATTCAATTCAGGATCGTACTCCTGGCAGACGCGCATCGCTGATTCACAACGCGCGGTAAAGCCGCATCCAACCGGCGGACGAAGCAGATCCGGCGGCGTACCAAAGATCGGAGTGAGCGGTTCGTCGCGGTTCAGGTCCAGTCGAGGTACCGAGCGCAGCAGGCCTTTTGTGTAAGGGTGCTGCGGGTTGTAGAAGATATCGTCTACGGTACCGGTCTCGATTACCTTGCCTGCGTACATAACGATGACGCGATCGCACATTTCAGCCACGACGCCAAGGTCATGCGTAATCAGGATAATCGACGTATTCATTTTCTTTTGCAGCTCTTTCATCAGATCCAGAATTTGCGCCTGAATCGTCACGTCGAGCGCTGTTGTCGGCTCGTCAGCGATCAGAAGCTGCGGAGAGCAAGCCAGCGCGATCGCAATCATCGCACGCTGGCGCATCCCGCCGGAGAATTCGTGCGGATATTGATCGACACGTTTTTCCGGTTGCGGAATTCCTACCAACGTCAGCAGTTCGATGGCACGATTGCGGGCATCGGAACGCGACATGTTCTGGTGCTTGATCAAACCCTCCATGATCTGGTTGCCGATCGTTAAAGTCGGGTTCAATGAAGTCATCGGGTCCTGGAAAATCATCCCGATATCTTTACCGCGGATAGATTCCATTTCCTTGTTTGATTTATTGACAAGGTTGACTCCGTTAAAGAGAATTTCGCCTTTTTTGATCTCGCCTGGCGGCATCGGGATAAGCTTCATCAAGGTTTGGGCGGTTACAGACTTGCCGCAGCCGGACTCCCCTACGATCGCAACAGCTTCTCCGCGCTTCACGTGAAAATTGACGCCGCGTACAGCTTTGACTTCCCCCGCATAGGTATGGAAGGAGACGTGCAGGTCTTTTACTTCGAGAATGCGTTCTTCCATGACTGTGATCCCTCCTATTTCCGCAAGCGTGGGTCTACGGCGTCACGCAGACCGTCGCCAAGCAAGTTAAATGCCAACATCGTTATCGAGATGAACAGAGCCGGGAACATCAAGCGCCACGGGTAGTATTTCATCGCCGACAAACCTTCGTTGGACATCGTTCCCCAAGATGCTACCGGAGCGGATACCCCAAGACCGATAAAGGAGAGGAACGACTCGGCAAAAATGGCAGATGGAACAGTCAAGCTGAGCGTTACGATGATCGGACCCAAAGCGTTCGGGATCAAGTGTTTGAAGATCAGACGGTTGTTGTCAGCACCGAGAGAGCGGGCTGCCAATACAAACTCCTGCGCTTTCAACTGGAGAATCTGACCGCGGACGATCCGCGCCATCCCAATCCAGCCCGTTATCGTTAAGGCGATAATAATCGTCCCGACCCCGGGCTCTAAGACGACCATGAGCAAAATAACCACCAGAAGATAAGGAATCGCATACAGAATATCGGCAATACGCATCATGATTTCATCGACTTTACCGCCGTAGAAACCAGCAAGACCGCCCCAAATTACGCCGATGATCAGGTCGATAAACGCTGCGGCGAAGCCTACTTCCAAAGAAATGCGTGCCCCGTACCATACGCGGACGAAGACGTCGCGACCCAGGTCATCGGTACCAAACCAGTGTTCAGCAGAAGGTTTTTTGTTCTTACCTGCCAAATCAGTCGTAAAATAGTCATTGGAGCTAAGGATCGGAATCAGGATCGCACAAGCGACCAAAATCAAGATAAAGACAAGGGACGCCATCGCTACCTTGTTCATTTTCAATCGGCGCCATACGTCCGCCCAGAAGGAAAGGCTCGGGCGCTTAATGGATTCTGCCTGGCGAAGGTCGACAGAAATCGGCTCAAAATGCTCTTTCGTCAGTTGCATGTATCATTACTCCCTTCCTGCATCGCTTAGCTTGATCCGCGGGTCAACCAGCGTATAAGCGATATCAACCAGCAAAATTCCTACAACCAGAATGATCGCATAGAACACCGTGGTCCCCATAATAACGGTGTAGTCACGGTTTGTAATCGAGATAACGAACTCGCGACCCAAACCAGGGATACCGAAGATTCGCTCGATTACGAATGCACCGGTGAGGATGTTTGCAAGCAGCGGCCCGAGATAAGTAATAACAGGCAGAAGAGCGTTGCGAATAGCGTGTTTGACAGTAATCGTCACTGTATTCAAGCCTTTGGCTTTAGCCGTTTTGATGTAGTCTTGCCCGAGAACCTCCAGCATGTTGGAACGAGTCAGACGGGCGATGAAAGCGATCGGCATCGCGGCGAGAGCCAAGGAAGGCAGTACGGTATATTCAAAACCTTCCCACTTTGCAATGGGAAAGATGCCCCATTTGATTGCAAAGAAATATTGATAAAATGATGCCAAAATAAATCCAGGGACGGACAGGCCGAGAACGGCGATAAGCATGGCTGAGTAGTCCTGCCATTTATTGTGCTTGAGCGCTGCGACAACGCCTAGCGTGATCCCTCCGAAGATCGCGAGCAGCAAGGCCTGTGCTCCTAAATGGGCGGATACGGGGAAGCCCCGGCTGATCATGTCATTTACTGTGGAAGACTTCTCAACAAAGGATGGGCCCAAATCCCACGTAATGACACCCTTCAGATAGTCCAGATACTGCTCGTGGAGCGGCAGGTTCAATTTGTACTTTGCTTCCAGAGCTGCCTTGATTTCATCTGGTACGTTCTTTTCGGAAGTGAATGGACCGCCCGGCACCGCTTTCATAATGAAGAAGGTGGCCGTTACGATCAAGAAAAGCGAAAGAATCATGAAGATGATACGCTTACCAAGATAACGGATCAACAAACTTACCCCCTTACAATTTTTTTGCTTTCACGTCCCATCTTTACACTGCAGCATTCTGGATCCAGTGCAAAAATCGACTGTGTAAATAATTCCCCGTTGTTCGAATCTCTTGCGGATTTCTCTCTCTTTTTCTGTTGGCTATGCGCCATCTTTATATATATCGGAACGGTCGGCATAAGATAAGGTATATGGACGACCATATACCCTATCTCTGCAAACCGATTTCCTTTATGCCAATGCGGAAAACAAAATTACTCTACCGAAGCCCATTTCCAGTCGACATCGCCCAGACCGCCGATAACGACGCCTTTGACGTTTTCCTTTTGCACCCAGGAGTTTGTATAGAAGTAGATCGGCATGATCGGCATTTCATCCATGAGGATTTGCTCCGCTTCTGCCAGAATCTTCTTGCGTGCTTCCGGATCGCTTTCCGTGTTGGATTTGATCAACAGTTCCTTGTACTTTGGATGCTCCCAACGCGTGTCGTTGTTTCCGCCATCCTTGTCTCTGTACAGCTCGAGGAAGTTGATAGGGTCGTTAAAGTCACCCAGCCATCCCATACGGCCAACCTGGAAGTTTCCTTGGTGCATGTCTTCGAGGTAGACTTTCCATTCTTTGTTTTCCAGCTTCACTTCTACGCCGAGATTTTTCTTCCACTGGTCTTGAATCGCCGCAGCGATTTTTTGGTGGGCCTCAGACGTATTGTAGGACAGGGTGATTGGCGGAAGCTTGGAAATGCCGAGCTCCTTCATGCCTTCTTCCAACAGCTTTTTCGCTGTTTCAACATCATTGTCCTTGAAGTAGCCATCAGGTTTCAGCGCCATGGACGGCGGGACTGCACCTGTGGCAGGAATTTGGCCAGTTTGCAGGATATTGTCAATCAGGGACTGACGATCGATAGCATACGCGAACGCCTTGCGAATTTTCACATTATTAAACGGCGGTTTTTCTACGTTGAATTTATACCAGTACGTACCCGCGATTGGCTGAGTCGTAATTTTGTTCTGCTCTTTCAGAGCCGGGATGGCATCCGTCGGCAATGCGCTTGTCGGAGCACCAGCCCAATCGATTTCGCCGTTTTCAAACATGGACAGCTCGGTGTTCTCGTCTTCTACCATGGCAAACTCGATGCGATCAAGTTTTACAGAATCTTTGTCCCAGTAATTTTCGTTTTTGACGAGCACTAGCTTGCTCTTATGCTCCCAGCTCTCCATCTTGAAGGGACCGTTGCCCAAGTGAGTCTTTGCTTCCCCTGCCCACTTCGGATTGGATTCAAGGAGGGCTTTGTTAACAGGGAAATAGGTTGGGAATGCAGTCAGCTCCAGGAAGAATGGAGTCGGGTTTTCCAGTTTTACTTCCAATGTTTTGTCGTCAAGTGCTTTCACACCGACTTCGTCGCGGCTTGCTTTGCCTTTGTTGTAGGCTTCACCATTCTTTACATAGTATAGCTGATAAGCGTAGTTGGATGCCGTATTTGGATCCAAAGCGCGTTTCCATGCGTATTCGAAGTCATGTGCCGTCAACGGTTCACCGTTTGCCCATTTGGTATCACGCAGCTTGAACGTATACGTCAACATGTCCTCGGAAAGCTCGTAGCTTTCAGCCACAGACGGCTGCGGCTTGTTATCCGGACCGATGCGGGTGAGACCGTCAAAGGTAGCGCGGATAATCGCGGCAGATGTCGTATCTTCGGAGAGTCCCGGATCTGCCGTTGGTGGTTCCGAATGGAGATTCAGTTTCAGCACTTGTGGCTTTTTCTCCGCAGGCGCCGCTGCTGGCTGTTGGGTCTGGCCTGTGTTCTCAGCCGGCTTCTGTTCTGTGGTAGTAGCCTGTTGGCCTCCACCGCAACCAGCCAATGCTGTACCGAGAACGGCAACGGAACTGACAAGAGCAAATACGCTTTTTTTCAACGCAATAACCCCCAATGTCATTGTCTTTTTTGTCTGTTTCTTTTTTTGTATGTTTTCAGAAAATTAGGAAAGAAAAAAACCGTTTTTTCCCCTCTTTGTTACCGGCGCTTACCAACCCCTTTCCTTATATGGCCACATCTTCATCACGAACGAACGAGAAGGAATCTTTATATTGTTTTAGCTCCAGCGACACATCCGCCGCCAGAATTCCTTCACATTGTGAGAGACGTTCGTTGACAAAGGTGATCAATTCTTCATTATTATGGAAACACGCTTGAATGATCAAGTCGTGCTTGCCGCTGAATGCACCTACAAAGCGTACCTCCGGAAATTTGCTCAGTTCCTCAGCGACGCTGTTTTGCAGCCCGAGCTTGGTGGTCAATCCGATGATCGCCTGTACATGTAAGCCCAGCTTTTCTGGGTCAGGGTGAATAACAAACTGAAACACTCCATCTTGTAACAGGCGTGTAATCCGTGAACGGATGGTCCCTTCGCTCAAGCCAAGTTGATGAGCAATATCGGTGTATGCTCGTCTGCCGTCTTCTTGTAAAATTTGCAAGATCTGCATATCAACATGGTCTAGCTTTTTCATAAATACGATTTTTTAAGAACCTCCATTGGTTTTTTACGAAATTCGCAAAAATCTTTTACAATTTGCCTGTCACTTTAAACATAATCCGAAATGATAGCGGTGTCAACGAAATTTGACAAGTAGAATTATAAAAAATTATAAAGTGAATCCGAACAATAAATAATTTTTTAACATTTCACACTTACTATCTTTTACTCTATTGAACCGCAATTCAGTTGATTAATCAATAAAAATTTATCGAGAAAGACGTATTTTTTATCGAATGCTAGCATATTTATTTCCGAACGATGCCTTTTTTCGAGGCCTGCTCTTCGAAATGCGCATAAACCAGTGTCTTCACTCGATTTTCCAAAGTTTGGGAAAGCGTTTTCAGCAAATCTCCTGGAGAACAAACGCCGGACATTTCGTCCGACGTTATTTGTTTTACAGGAAACCTATTCGGTTATGATTTTGTAAATTAATGGTTGATCGATCAATGACTCGCTATCATAAGTATATGCGCCTTTCAACTCTTCTACCGCTTGCTTGAGCAATTTCTCGTCATTGGCATGTACGGTAGCCAGTACATCGCCCTTGCGCACTTGATCGCCCCGCTTCTTGGCCAGCACGATGCCGACAGCCAGATCAATCGGCATTTCCTTGGTCAGTCTGCCCGCCCCCAACACTACCGACGCATGCCCGACTGTCTCCGCATCAATTGCAGAGATATAACCGTCCTGGCTCGCTTTCACCTCGGCTGTCAAAGACGCCTTGGGCAGTCGGTCAGGGTTGTATACATCCTCTTTGTTACCACCCTGGGCCTCGATCATCTGGGCGAGCTTTTCCACGGCTTTCCCGCTGTCCATAATCTCTTCCAGGCGCTTTCGGCCCTCTTCGACGTCTGCCACGAGCTCGCCGAGTACGAGCATATGCGCTCCGATCGCAAGCGCCAGCTCGGTCAAATCCTTCGGTCCTCTTCCAGCGAGTGTGTCAATCGCTTCTTTGACCTCTAATGCGTTGCCCACAGCAAAGCCGAGAGGTTGATTCATATCACTGATGACTGCGACCGTCCTTCTTCCTACCTGCGTGCCGATTTGGACCATGGCTGATGCAAGCGTTTCCGCCTGTTCCAGCGTCTTCATGAAAGCGCCTTTGCCGACCTTTACGTCCAGCAGGATCGCATCGGCCCCGGCCGCTATTTTTTTGGACATGATGGAGCTCGCGATCAGCGGAACCGCTTCTACCGTTGCGGTCACGTCCCGCAAGGCATATAGCTTCTTGTCTGCCGGGGTCAGATTCCCCGATTGGCCGATCACCGATACGCCGATTTCCCGTACTTGCTGCAAAAATTGTTCTCTCGTCCGTTCCACCTGGAAGCCGGCAAACGACTCCAGCTTGTCAATCGTCCCTCCGGAGTGCCCCAGGCCTCGTCCTGACATTTTGGCAACGGGAATCCCGGCCGCGGCAACGAGAGGAGCCACAACAAGCGTCGTTTTATCACCAACGCCGCCTGTACTGTGCTTGTCAACTTTGATTCCTTTCAGAGAGGACAAATCAAGCTGCTCGCCCGAACCCGCCATAGCCAGCGTCAGGTCGCCCGTTTCACGCGGAGTCATGCCGCGCAGCAGGACTGCCATCGCCCAAGCGGACATCTGATAATCCGGAATGCTTCCGTCTGTATAACCGCTAACCAGGAATTGAATTTCCTCGCTGGAAAGCTCCAGGCCATCTCTTTTTTTCGCAATGATATCGACCATGCGCATGATTATTCACCTCGTAGACAGTCTTTCCCCAAGCCCAGGGAGCAACAGGAAAGAAGGGTATGAAGCATGAACATACCCTCCTTTCCACCGCTCTTACAGCTTTGCGACAATGCCGTTAACCAGCGACAGGAACTGCGCTTTCACTTTTTCCGTCGTTTCCATGACTTCCTCGTGAGACAGCGGTTGCTCCAGAATTCCGGCAGCCATGTTGCTGATGCAGGAGATGCCGAGAACGTTCATTTTCATGTGTTTCGCCACAATCACTTCCGGTACTGTCGACATTCCGACCGCATCTCCGCCGAGAATGCGCAGCATGCGGATTTCTGCCGGAGTCTCGTAGGATGGGCCGAGCAGTCCGACATAGACCCCTTCCTGAAGCTCGATGCCTTGCTCGGCAGCTACCTCTTTTGCCAATCCGCGCAGCGCCTTCGAATACGCCTCTGACATATCCGGGAAGCGCGCTCCCAATTGCTCGTCGTTTGGTCCGATGAGCGGGTTGCGGAACGTCATATTGATATGATCGGCAATCAGCATCAGGTTTCCGGGCTGGTAGTTTTCATTAATGCCCCCTGCGGCATTCGTAACAATAATCGTTTCAACACCGAGCATTTTCATGACGCGGATCGGGAAGACGACCGCATCAAGCCCGTGTCCCTCGTAGTAATGGAAGCGGCCCTGCATCGCGACCACTTGTTTGCCCTGCAGCTTGCCGATGACAAGCTGGCCTTTGTGTCCGACGACGGTAGAAACCGTGAAGCCAGGAATCTCATGATACGGAATGATCACCGGATTTTCGATCTCGTCTGCCAGTACGCCCAGACCAGACCCGAGAACAAGCCCAATGGTAGGCTTCTCGCTCAGCTTTGGTTCGATGTAGCGGATTGCGTCTTGATATGTTGTCATCTGTCAAACTCCTCTCATACTATCGAAATGATTGCGTATTGCATGCCCGCATTTACAGTTTGGAAAGAAAGCTTTCCCCAATGGCTGGCGGCTGGACGCCAAAATTGTCCGCGATGGTTGCGCCGATGTCGGCAAATGTGCTGCGAATGCCCAAATGGCTGCCTGCGGCTATCCCTTTGTGGTAAACGAGCAGCGGAACGTATTCGCGCGTATGGTCGGTTCCGTGATGAACCGGATCATTTCCGTGATCGGCAGTGATGATCAGCAGATCTTCCTCACTCAGGGAAGAGATAAGCTCAGGGATGCGTGCGTCAAATTCCATCAGCGCCTTGCCATACCCTTCCGGATCGCGGCGATGTCCGAATTTCGCATCGAAGTCGACCAGGTTTACGAAGCTGAGGCCGGTAAACGACTCTTTCATCGTACCCAGCAATTGATCGACCCCATCCATATTGTCCTTGGTCCGAATCGCTTTCGTAACCCCTTCATCTGCGTAAATATCACTGATTTTACCGATCGCAATAGAAGCCAGTCCCGCATCCTGGAGCCGGTTCATCACTGTCGGCGCGAACGGCTTAACGGAGTAATCATGCCGATTGGCTGTACGGACAAAG
Source organism: Brevibacillus sp. FSL K6-6036 (assembly GCF_037964015.1). Classification (NCBI taxonomy): domain Bacteria; kingdom Bacillati; phylum Bacillota; class Bacilli; order Caryophanales; family Paenibacillaceae; genus Brevibacillus; species Brevibacillus sp. FSL K6-6036. Next base: position 2,199,913 of record NZ_CP150173.1, on the reverse strand, counting down.
GAGCCGGGCTGGCCTACGAACGGGCGGGCGATGACGCGGGTGACGGCAAACTCGTCACGCAAAGTCAGCTCCCGGGCAACCTGACAGATGCGATACAATTCTTCCAGCGGGACCACTTCCTCGTGGGCTGCCACCTGGAACACACTGTCCGCAGAAGTGTAGACAATGACGTTGCCAGTCCGCATATGCTCTTCGCCCAGCTCATCGAGAATGTCTGTGCCGGAAGCGACCTTGTTGCCCAGCACCTTGCGTCCGATCCTCTCTTCGAACTCGTGGATCAGCTCGGTCGGAAAACCATCCGGGTATGTGCGGAACGGTGTGGATACGTGCAGACCCATAATTTCCCAATGCCCTGTCGTTGTGTCCTTTCCGATAGAAACTTCATTCATTTTCCCATAATGGGCTTTTGGCTGCTGCGCAGCAGGGACATTGGCCAAAGGAGCGATATTCCCCAGGCCCAGTGCTTGCAAATGCGGAAGAGCAAAGCCTTCTACTCGTTCGGCAATATGGCCGAGCGTATGGGCACCCTCGTCTTGAAAACGGGGGGCGTCAGGCAATTCGCCGATCCCGACGCTGTCCATCACAATCAAGAAAACACGAGAAAAACGTGGCAAAAAAACCGCCTCCTACAAGTAAGTATGAAGAATGCACCCAGGTGTAAGGATAGTCGTCAGACGTCTGACGAGGAAAAAAAGAGAGACTATGCTCTCGGGTGGGTTTTTGCGTAAATATCCTTAATCCGGGTTCTGGTCACGTGCGTGTAAATCTGGGTCGTAGAAATGTCTGCATGGCCGAGCATTTCCTGCACGGAACGGAGATCTGCACCGTTCTCGAGCAGATGCGTGGCAAAGGAATGGCGCAGGGTATGCGGAGTAATTTCTGCTCTGACATTTGCTTTTTGCGCATATCGCTTAATAATTTTCCAAAAGCCCTGCCTGGTAATCTGCTTGCCCACATGGTTCAGGAACAGCGCAGTCTCCCCCTGCTCTTTTACAAGCCGGGGCCGCCCTGCCTGCAAATAATGCCGTACCATTTGAATGGCGACCGAACCGAGCGGGATGATGCGTTCCTTTGACCCTTTGCCCATGCATTTGACAAACCCCATCTCCAGATTCACATCCAAGACGCTGAGATTCACCAATTCCGACACGCGGATGCCTGTCGCGTACAGAAGCTCCAGCATCGCTTTGTCGCGTAGACCTGCGGGATGATTCATGGGCGGGCTGTCGAGCAGACGCTCCACCTCTTCCACCGATAATACCTTGGGCAGCCTTTTTTCAATTTTGGGCGTTTCCAAATGAATCGACGGGTCTTTGTCGATAAACTTGTCGCGTACGAGAAATTGATAAAAGGCCCGTATCGAAGCCATATTACGGGAAAGTGTCGCCGTAGCCCTGCCTTTTTCCTGCAAACTCATCAAATACCCGATGATCTGTGTCCGGGTAGAGTCTTCTATCCGGGTGATTCCCTGCTCCCGCAGATAGTTGGTATAGGCAACCATATCCCGTTGATATGATTCCAGTGTATTTGGTGAAAGCCCCTTTTCGACGGAAAGAAAATGGATAAAATGATCAATCAGCATGTCCATGAAGTTGTCCCCTTCAGGTGAAAAGTATCTCGTATTGCTTTCCACACGAAAAGGAAAAGTCCTCTTTTTTGGAGGAAAAATGCCCCTCTATTCCCCTGTCAGATAGAACAGCTGCAGCCTCGCCATATATCCGTCCAAATCCTTTGGAGCAGATGTATTGACGAGCTTCACGACTTTTACCGCATTGCCGTTTGGCTCCCGGTATTGGTTCTCGGACCACAGTTTATCGGTAAGCAGAGAGATAATCCCGTACGAAATCAATGTGCAGGTGACAAACAGGAGAAAAAAGCGCAAGATCTCCATGAATCGTCGAACCGGTATTCGCATGTGCCGACTTCCTCCCTGTTATCGTTCCTTCCATATATATGCGCCATTGAAAAATCCATTCAGCCCGCTTATGTGGGAAGGTCTTGGAGGACGTCGTCAAGCGGTACAAAGGGAACGTTCAAGGATCTGGCTACTGCTTCATACACGACGTGGCCGTTGAGCACATTGACCCCGCGAGCGAGCGCCCGGCTTTGGGCGATAGCAGTGCGGTACCCTTTGTTGGCAATCATCAGCCCGTAGGGAATGGTGACATTGGTCAAGGCGATGGTTGAGGTGCGGGGAACCGCTCCAGGCATGTTGGCAACCGCATAATGGACGACTCCATGCTTTACGTATGTCGGATCGCTGTGGGTCGTAATCCGGTCGATTGTCTCGATCGATCCCCCCTGGTCAATCGCCACATCCACGATGACGGAACCGGGAGCCATCGATTTTACCATTTCCTCCGTGACCAGTTTGGGAGCCCTTGCTCCCGGAATCAGGACCGCACCGATCAAAAGGTCCGCTGATTGTACAGCCTCGGCAATATTGTAGTGATTGGACATGAGCGTATGCAGACGCCCCCGGAACAGGTCATCCAGCTCACGCAGCCTGCCTGCATGAATATCAAGCAGCGTTACCCTTGCCCCCATTCCGACAGCCATTCTGGCCGCATTCGTCCCGACAATGCCGCCACCGACAATGACTACGTGCGCCGGCGGAACACCTGGCACCCCTCCCAAAAGGATGCCCTTTCCGCCGTGAGGCTTCTCCAAAAATTGGGCGCCGATCTGTACAGACATCCGTCCTGCCACCTCGCTCATCGGCATGAGCAGCGGCAGCGACCCGTCATCGGTCTGGATCGTTTCATAAGCGATCGCCACCACTTTTTTGGCGCACAGCTCTGCTGTCAGCTCTCTTTCCGGTGCGAGATGCAAATATGTAAACAGGATCAGATTTTCCCGAAAATATGCGTATTCCTCCGGCAACGGTTCCTTTACCTTGCAGATCATGTCTGCATGCTGCCAAACTTCCCTGGCGCTGCTGAAGATTTCCGCACCGGCCGCGAGATAGTCCTCATCAAAAAAGCCAGAGCCCGCTCCAGCCAGTGTCTCCACGAGTACCCGATGTCCCGCCTGCCTGTAGGCGCTTACGCCTGCCGGGGTCAATCCTACCCTGTTTTCGTTGTTCTTCAGCTCTTTTGGGACTCCAATAATCACGCTTTTGCCGCCTCCTTCACTTGGCATTCACTTTCCTTATGATGCCTCCCGAAGTGAATCTCTAACAGCCAAAAGCGTCAAAACAAGAAAAACTTCTCCTTTTGAAAGAGAAGTTTTTTACTTGAAGTCCTCCACGTTGACCTTGTCGATACAGCGGCTGCAAATGCCGTAGAATGACAGGCGGTGATCGGTAATATAAAAGTTGTAAACATTCTTTACCTTTTCTTCTGCGGATACAAGGAGGTCCTCAAAAATTTCATCTACCGAGCCACAGTTGTTGCAGATCAAGTGATGATGGTGATACTCAGAATTATCGTCACGCAGGTCGTACCTGGCGACTCCGTCTCCAAAGTTCATCTTGTGGATGATCTTCAACTCACTCAGCAATTCCAGCGTACGATAGACCGTAGCCAAGCCTATTTCAGGGGCTTTTTCTTTCACGAGCAGATAGACGTCTTCCGCACTCAGATGATCTTCCTCGTTCTCCAGCAACACGCGAACAGTGGCTTCACGTTGTGGCGTCAGTTTATAGTTTTGGGAATGAAGTTGCTGCTTGATCTTCTCTAACTTTTCTTCCAACATGCTTGCCCCTCCCCGCTCACATGAAACCTGCTCCTATTATAGTAGAGGGGCATCCTAGAAGTCAAATACATAAGTTCTTACTTGAGAATAATTATTGATTGAGCACGATCTGCATCAGCTTCGGCGAAACAAAGGTTTCAAACATCGCCGCAATCGTCAGAACCGCCAGCATCGCAAGCACGAGCAAGGAATACCCCATGAAATGAGGCATGATCACATCTCGTTTGGATAACAGCCTCGTTCTGATCAACCTGAGTGAAAAAGAAATCCCGCTTACTCCCACGATCATCAAGGCCGGAACAACCAACAGATTTTGCGGCAATACGCCCATCAGCGCAAAGGTGACTCCTTGCCATTGCAGCTGGTTGACGAGAAAACCGACCGTAAAGCCGATGACTACGCCTTTTAAAAACAGAAGGAGCAAAATCATCGGCAGGCCGATTATGGACAACCCCAGCACCCACATGATCCCGACTGTTTTTGCATAGTAGCCGAACGACTGCTGAAAATGCATGTTCGGTTCGGGAATGCCCTTTTCCCCGATACTGCTGAAAAAAAACTGGAGAAATCCGAACAGCTCTTGCCTTTGCGCGAGCGGCAGTGAATTGACGATAACCGCGCCAAAAATAATTCCCATCGTAAACAGAACGATCGTAAACCAGTAGAGTGATTGGTGCTCTTTCGCATATACGTGGATTGTTTGTCCAATTCGCGACCGCACAGCAGCTCGCCTCCCGCTTCGCTGATTCTTATACAGCTTATGCGGACGGGCTGTCGCCTATGACTTGTCCTCGCGCAAAGGGAGGATCTTGCCATACGTGCCGGCCCCACCTGCTTTTACCACCAGCCGCCCCTCTCTGGCCAAAACGATCAGCTCTGCAATACGGTCTCCTGTAATGCTCGCGAGCTCCTCCTGCCTTGTCCGATGCAAGATGGACATTTCCGTTCCAAAGCGGTCATAGAGTTTTTCCCGCAGCTTCGGACCTACTCCAGGGATAAACTCCAGCGGGACCTGCTCTATATACGGCGGCCGAAACGGAGGATGCACTCCTGCAGGCGCATCTGCCAGTTGGGCGATCCGGTCGTATACACCTCGAACCACACGCTTGAATCCGCATTGCGGACAGCGTCCCTGCTCGTTCGCCGGCTGTGTCGATTGGCACGATTGACAGGCAGTCTGATGGTACTTCCCGAGCTGGGGATGAAGGCCATAGTTTACGCTGACCCCGCGCCCTTCTTCCCTGCGCAGCGCCTTCACCCATTCCAGGAACGAGCGTTCACCCAGTGCAATGGATTGGTACTCCCTGCCGATTTTCGCCAAGGAATGTGCATCGGAATTGGTCAAAAACGTCTTTTCATGCAGCTCCAGCAAGCGATCCGCCATTTCCGAATTGGCGCTAAGCCCCAATTCCACCGCATAAATCAGGCTCGGATCCATCAATTCAGCCAGCGAATCCGTACAGCTTCCGTATAAGCCTTTATGCGGGGTGAAAATATGTGCGGGAACAACGACTCCGCCCCAATCGGCAATCACCTGCTGCAGCTCCCGCAATGTCGTACGAATGCGCTGCGAGCTGAGCTGCACATTTTTGCAGCGCTGGGAAAGCCATTTCGTAAACAGCCTCATCCTTGCCAGATCGGGCAGATAGCAGAGAAAATGCGCTTCTCCTCTGGCTGTCTCCTTGATCTCCACCTCACAGCCTAGGATCAGCATGGTCTGTTTGTACAGCACGCCTCCATCCTTGTGCTCTGCTGCATGTCCTTGGTCGATGAGATGCTGGAGCTCCTCCTGCACCTCCGGCGAATGGGCGTCGATAATCCCGATCATGTCCATGCCTTTTCGCTCCGACGCCTCTTCCAGGATTCTCGTCAAAGTCATTTGCCGCGAAGCCGTGATTTTGACGGGCTTTCCGGTCCATGTCCCCCCGACGTGGATATGCATGTCACAAAAAAACTCCGGCAGCGCGCTCTGCTTATTTTTTGCCATGCAACAACCGATTTTCCCACGCGAACAATGCCGCTACTGTTTTTGCATCCCGAATCTCCCCGAGTCGATGAAGCTCGTGGGCCTCTTCCAATGTAAGCTCCAAAACCTCTACAAACTCGTCTTCATCGGGTTGACTCTCTCCCTTTGTCAGTCCGGTTGCCAGGTAGAGGTGGAGAATTTCATTGGCAAACCCTGGAGAGGTGTAAAAAGAACTGAGAAGGGTATAATCTTTGGCCTGGTACCCCGTCTCCTCCTGCAATTCGCGCTTGGCACATGCAAGCGGCTCCTCGCCGGGCTCAAGCTTTCCAGCAGGAAGCTCGACGATCACTTGCTCCAGCGGCTTGCGGAACTGGCGGACCGCTACCAATTTTCCTTCATCGGTCAAAGCCATAACGGCAACGGCCCCCTGATGGGTGACAATCTCCCGCTTCGCTGTATGGCCGTTGGGCAGCAGCACTTCATCCACTTTCAACGTAATGACCTTGCCTTCATAAATCGTCTGGCTGGAAATCGTTTTCTCGTACAAATGCTGTGTATCCTTCATCGGTTCATCACCCTTTGCGTTTGGCTGGTTCTAAACAGGAATGTCTCTCCATATGCTTTGAGCAAGACACTTGTCCAATCCATATTGTATAGGAGGAGAGAGAGGATGAAAACCTATGTGGACGAAAAGCAGATTCGGATGGTAGGAAAAGCGTGGGAAATTCGCGCTACACTCCGCTCCTGGTCAAAAAAAGACCTAACCTTGCAAGAATATCTCGCCCGACGCAGCAATTCGTCGCGTCGCTAATGCTGTCTTTTATGTAGGGAATGCTCTTTGCCGCAAGCACCCCGGCCAAAGCAGCTGTCTGAAACGGTGCCGGGTCTTGCCGCCAGCCTCGGCCCATCGTGGAAAAGTGCAGGTCATACATGCGCTCCAGCTCATCCAATTCTTCCTCTGCTGGTGCGGCTGCACGCAGGACAAGATGGTCTGTCTGTTGGCAGATGCCGTCCATTTGCCTCGCGATACGGCTATCGCGTTCGTCATCCCATACGGGGACGGGTACGATGGCTGGACGAAGCGCAAACCTTTTCAGCACCGTAATCGTGTGATGGCTTACGCCCAGATGCCGCTCCCTAGGGTCGGAAAAACTGATGCGCGGTATAAAAAACGGGACGCCTCCAAGCAGGCTGACAGCATGCGTTACTTCAGCCAACTGCATTCCTGAAAAGCCGAATGTAGTGGCCGTCCCTGCCACACCGGGCCCCAAGATGCATAGAATGATGTCAGCTTGTGCTACGTGACGGGCAGCTAATAAACCGTTGTGAATCGAAACGGTTTCCAAATCTCCGCCCCACGCATGTCCGGTCGTGACCGTGCTGCCAAGCAGCCCTTTCCGCTTTAAATGGTCTGCCTGTTGGCTCAAGCCGATTGGCAATGATGCCGCATCGGGCATGACATAGACAGCTCTCAGGTCTGAGTCGGTTTGTTTGATTGCTGACGCCACTGCCGGCAGCAGACTGTGAAGCTCTCCGATCAATACAGGGGTCCCCTCCAATGAGACCTGTTCATTGTTGAACAGCGCGTGATAGGGGCTATGCTGCTCTTCCACGCTATCCACAGCTAATTGCCACGGAGCATACCGCATTTTCATGACGTGGCCCCACGTGCTCGGATATACATCGACCGGATTTTTCTCTGCCGATTTTCCTACTACAATATGATACCCTCCCGTACCCAATTGGAGTCGAATGGCTGTCGTATTTATCAGGAGCTCCTCGCCTTCCTCGTAATGCTCCTGCGAGTATGAAATAGCGTGTTCGGTTTGGCTGGTTTCAGGCAAAAAAACCTCCAGAACCTGCATGCCTTGTCTTTTGAGCAGAACCTGCTTCACAACCCCCGATTCCAGGCGAAGCACTGCACATCCCCCCGCTTTCGCCAGCTTCCTTGATCAAAACACCAATTCGGCAAAGACCAGTACCTTTTTGATAAATTATGGGAATCAGGCAAAAAAAAGAACCAGGTCTCCCCATGGAAGACCCGGCACTTCGCGTTGTGCTTCTTCATTTTAATTGTATCGTTTTCGCTTTACTCAAGAACTTCTGCAATAACCGCCAACACGAGTTCGGACGCTTTGTTGAGCTCAGCAATCGGCATCCGCTCGTTCTTGGTATGGATGTCTTCGTAGCCGATCGCAAAGTTTACGCTCGGGATGTTGTAGCCGTTAAAGACGTTGCCGTCGCTGCCGCCACCGCTCGATACCAGCTCGGGATTGCGGCCGATGCGCTTCACTGCGCCAATCGCTTTTTGAACAACAGGCGTTTCTTCATTAAACTTGTAGCCGTGATACATAAAAATGACATCGTTTTCGCACTTCCCGCCCATTTCCGCAGCTGCCTCTTCAAAAGCGGTAGTCATGCTTTTTACCTGCGCCTCCAGCTTATCCATTACAAGGCTGCGCGCTTCCGACCATACCTCTACATAGTCCGTCACGATGTTGTATGCCTTGCCGCCTTCAAATCGGCCGATATTGGCCGTCGTATCGGCGTCAATGCGACCCAGGGACATGCGGGAAATGGCTTTGCTGGCAATCGTGATCGCACTGATTCCGTCTTCCGGATTTACCCCTGCGTGAGCGGCTTTTCCGTGAATTTTGGTCACGATACGATACTGTCCAGCCCCTGCTACCGTAATCGCTCCGACCGGACCTTCCGAATCGAGGATGAAGCCCATCTCGGCCTTCAGCAGGCTGGAATCCATGGCGCGTGAACCGACGAGACCGGATTCTTCACCGACAGTCAGGACAACCTGGATAGTCGGATGCGGCAGATTTTTTTCCTTCAGTGTCCGAATCGCTTCAAAAATCGCTGCGATCCCGGCTTTGTCGTCCGCACCCAAAATCGTAGTCCCGTCGGAGTAGACGTAGCCGTCACGAACTTGCGGTTTGACGCCGTTGCCTGGAACGACCGTATCCATGTGGCTGCTGAACAGAATAGCCGGACCTTTGGCATTTCCCTCCAGCGTGGCAATGAGGTTGTTTCCGCCGTGGCCCGTCTTGGCCGCTGCGTCGTCTTCCTCAACGGTGAAGCCCATTTCAATCAGCTTGTCCTTCAGCACTTTGTTGATTTGCGCTTCGTTTTTGGTTTCACTGTCGATTTGAACGAGCTCCAAAAACTCGTTTAGCAATCGCTCCTGGTTGATCACGACAATTCCTCCCGAATAAAGCCCCCGCAGGGCCAATACGGCAACCCGCGGGGCTTGTCTAATGAAAATGCCAGATGATAGCATTGTCTACCTGTTACAAGTATACAGCAAAAAAATTTTTTCTACCATGTCGTGCCAGCCTTTTTCTGCTTGTTTACAGGGGGATATTTCCGTGTTTCTTGGAAGGACGGCGCTCTTCTTTGTTTCTCAGCATTTCCAGCGACCGTTTTAAATATTTGCGGGTTTCCCGCGGATCGATCACGTCATCCACCATTCCGTTTTCTGCTGCCACATACGGATTGGCAAAGCGCTCGCGATACTCGGCAATCTTGGCCTGGCGGGTAGCCACCGGATCAGCGCTCTGTTCGATGTCGCGGGCAAAGATCACGTTGGCCGCTCCTTCCGGGCCCATGACCGCGATCTCGGCATTCGGCCAGGCATAGACGACGTCTGCACCGATGGCCTTGGAATTGAGGGCCACGTAAGCACCGCCGTACGCTTTTCGCGTAATGACACTGATTTTCGGCACTGTCGCCTCGGAGTAAGCAAACAATATTTTTGCACCATGCCTGATGATCCCGCCGTGTTCCTGGTTAATGCCGGGGAAAAAGCCGGTCACATCGACGAATGTAATCAACGGAATGTTGTAGCAGTCACATGTCCGGATAAACCGTGCCAGCTTGTCGGATGAGTCGATATCCAAACCGCCTGCCATCACCTTTGGCTGGTTGGCGATCAGCCCCACGCTTTGTCCGTCGATACGCCCAAAGCCGACCACGATATTGCGGGCGAAATCCGGCTGTACTTCTAAAAACTCTCCATGATCCACAATCTTTTCCAGCACTTTTTTTACGTCATACACCTTGGTGCCCGCTACCGGGACCAGGTCGATCAGCTCTTCCAGCCAGTCCCCCTCATCCCCGCTATATGCTTTTACCGGCGGTTCTTCCCGGTAATTTTGCGGCAGGAAGCTCAGCAGGTTGCGCACTTGCAGCAACACCTCTTCTTCTGTTGCGGCGGTAAAATGCGCGTTTCCACTGATGGCAGAGTGGACAGAAGCGCCGCCCAGATCTTCGCTGGATATTTTTTCGCCCGTTACCGTTTCAATGACTTTCGGTCCCGTAATAAACATCTGTGACGTCTTTTCCACCATAAAAACGAAATCGGTAATCGCCGGGGAATAGACTGCCCCGCCCGCGCAAGGTCCCAGAATGACGGAGATTTGCGGAATCACGCCTGAATAGATCGAGTTCCGGTAGAAGATATGCCCGTAACCGTCGAGGGAGACGACCCCCTCCTGAATCCGCGCCCCGCCTGAGTCGTTAAGACCAATGACAGGTGCGCCGTTTTTGGCCGCGAGATCCATAATGTTGGCGATTTTTTTGGCATGCATTTCCCCAAGCGCTCCACCAAAAACCGTAAAGTCCTGGGCGAACAGATAGACGAGCCGGCCGTTGATTTTGCCGTAGCCTGTCACTACCCCTTCGCCTGGAGCGTCGAGTTTGTCCATCCCGAAGTTGGTCGCCCGGTGTTTGACAAATGGCTGCAGCTCGACAAACGTGTCCGGATCGAGCAGAAGCGAGATACGCTCCCGTGCCGTCAGCTTGCCGCGATTGTGCTGGGCAGCGATGCGCTCGTCTCCGCCGCCCATCTCGACTTTCCGTTTTCGCTCGTACATCTCGTCGATTTTTTCGAACATCGCTTCACTCATCGTTGCCTTCCTCCTTACCTGCAGATGTATCCGGATACTCACACAATTCGAACAGAACTCCGCCAGCCGCCTTTGGATGGATAAAGGCGATTTGCGCGCCATGCGCTCCCGGCTTGGGCACTTCATTTATAAGCGGAATGCCGTTTGCCTGCAAATGGTGCAGACGCTCCGCCACGTTCTCGACATCAAAGGCGATATGGTGAATGCCTTCGCCGCGCTTGTCAATAAATTTGGCGATCGGACTGTCCGCACTCATCGGCTCCAACAGTTCGATCCGGCTTTCTCCGACCCCGAGGAAAGCGACACGAACCTGCTCGCTCTCCACCGCTTCTGTCCCGAGCAGGTTAAGCCCAAGCTGCTCGGTGTAAAATGGCAGAGCCTTATCGAGATTTTTCACAGCTATGCCGATATGGGCAATCTTTTTCGGGGCTTTTTGAAAGGTCAACTGCTTTCTTTTCACATGGGCACGGATAAAGTCAGCGGTCACACTGGTAGGCGTGCCTGGCGTGAAAACTTCCGCTACTCCGTGTTCTTTCAAGTAGGGGATATCTTCCTGTGGAATTACGCCTCCCCCAACGACCAAGATGTCATCCGCTCCCTGTTCCCTGAGCAGACGGACAACCTCTGGAAAGAGCTCATTGTGAGCCCCTGAAAGACAGGAGAGTCCCACGCAATCGACATCCTCCTGTATCGCAGATGCGGCGATCTGGGCCGGTGTCTGACGGAGCCCCGTGTACACTACTTCCATCCCTTCGTCGCGAAGGGCCTGCGCCACTACCAATGCACCCCGATCGTGTCCGTCGAGCCCTGGTTTGGCAACCAGTACGCGAATCCTCTGTTCCATCAATAGCTCCCCCTTGTCACTAGAACCTTCCTGTTTGCTGACTAAACCGCCCGGTACTCGCCAAATACGCTTCGCAATACGCCGCAGACCTCTCCAATCGTGGCATAATGGCGGACGCATTCGATAATGTACGGCATCAGGTTGTCTTTGCCCTGTGCTGCTTCGCGCAACTGATTGAGCGTTTGTTCAACTGATTGCTGATTCCTTTTTGCCCGCAGTGCATCTAGCCGCTCTTTTTGTTTCCTGCCAAGCTCAGGGTCTACGCGAAGCAGCTCCGGCTGTGGCTCGTTTTCAAGCTGAAAGCAGTTCATTCCCACTACCTTTTCCTCGCCAGATTCTATTTTTCGCTGCGTTTCATAGGCTTGCTTGTGAATCTCCCGCTGCATATACCCCGCTTCCACAGCAGCTACGGCACCGCCCATTTGCTCGATTTTCTCCAAATAGGAAAGTGCCTTGGCCTCTATCTGGTCTGTCAAATACTCCACAAAGTAGGAACCTGCCAGAGGGTCGACTGTATCTGTTACGCCGCTTTCAAACGCGATGATCTGTTGTGTCCGCAGCGCGATGCGGGCAGATTCTTCCGTCGGCAAGGCGAGCGCCTCGTCGCGGGAATTCGTATGCAGGCTTTGCGTGCCGCCAAGGACTGCTGCCAGTGCCTGCAGGGTGACGCGAACGATGTTATTGTCAGGCTGCTGCGCCGTCAGCGTGGAACCGCCCGTTTGGGTATGAACGCGAAATTGCCACGACTTCGGATTTTTTGCTCCGTATCTCTCTTTCATCAAGCGAGCCCACATTCTCCGGGCTGCACGGAATTTGGCAATCTCTTCGAAAAAGTGATTGTGTCCGTTGAAGAAAAACGATAGCTGTGGAGCAAAACGGTCAATGTCGAGACCGGCCTGGAGCGCAGCTTCCACGTATGCGATGCCGTCCGCGATCGTAAACGCGACTTCCTGAACGGCAGTCGACCCGGCTTCCCGAATGTGATAGCCGCTGATGGAAATGGTGTTCCATTTGGGCACGTTCTCTGCACAGTAGGCAAAGATGTCCGTAATCAAACGCATGGACGGCTGCGGCGGAAAAATATATGTGCCCCGGGCAATGTATTCCTTCAATATGTCATTTTGAATCGTACCTGACAGCTTCTCTGCCGGTACGCCCTGTTTTTCTCCTACTACGATATACATGGCAAGCAAAACAGATGCTGGTGCATTGATCGTCATCGAGGTGCTTACCTTGTCGAGCGGTATGCCGTTCAGCAGCACTTCCATGTCCTCCAGCGAATCGATGGCTACACCGACCTTCCCGACTTCGCCTGTTGCCATCGGGTCATCCGAGTCGTAGCCGATCTGTGTCGGCAGGTCAAAGGCAACGCTCAGCCCGGTCTGCCCCTGTTCAAGAAGATAGCGGAACCGCTTATTCGTTTCCTCGGCAGAACCAAAGCCGGCGTATTGCCGCATCGTCCACAGTCTTCCTCGATACATATTGGGTTGAACGCCCCGCGTATACGGATACTCTCCCGGGAATCCGACATTTTCCATATAAGCATCATCGATCTGATCCGGCACATACAGCGGATCGATCTCGATCGCGGACGAGGTGGCAAACTGCTGTTTTCTTTCGGGCGACTTGGCCAGCCGTTCATTCAGCTCTTGTTGCCACTTTCGGTACAGTTCGGTACAATCTTTAGTAGTCACCTGCAAACACCTCGTTTTCCATGTAATGACCGATCGTCTAAACGAAGGAAGGAACTTCTCCTCCTTCCAATAATTCTAGCACAGCGAGTTACACAATAACGCGACAATTTCCACTTTTCGTGCAGTAAATTTTTCAATCGCGCTATTCAGGAGGTTCGATATGCCGAAACATTCAACACTGGTAAAAATCATGGTCTTTATTATGATTGCCGCTCTCGTGGTTCCAACGTTCTTTTACTTCCGATGATCAGAGGCCCTCTGGGCAGCCAGACGGTTCATCATAAGAAAAACCCCTCCCGACCGGGAAGGGTTTTTTGCTGTTTATTGATAGACGAATACGCTGGATGTTTTGGCATCCCAGCCTACTTTGTAGCCCAGATTGTCGGTTACAAAGCGGATCGGAACCATCGGCATTCCGTTTTTCAACGCAACTGGCGCTGGCAGGGTAAATTCCTGACTTCCTACGTATGCCTTGTTGGAGTCAACTGTAAAACGGACCACTGTTCTGCCTTTAATGATCGCTACCGTCTGGTTGTTCCATTGGGTAGTCAACGCCATGGCTTCCTTGAAGAACTGAGCTGGCACCATTGTTGTATTTCCGTTCGCCAGATAAGGAGCTTCCTGCAACGGATATACTTTTCCATGCAACGTAAACGATTTGTTGTTTACTTTAAACAGTGCAGCGTTCGCCGGGACTGCTGTCTGCGGCTGCTGTGGCTGTTGCGGCTGCTGCGGAGCAGGTTGCGGAGCCGGTTGAGCTGGCTGCGCCGGTTGAGGCACGCCCACTCCAACTGCACGTCCAAACAGCAAGCCTTTTTCCTCAGAGCTGAAGACATTGATCGTGTACGTGTTTTTCGCCGCAGGGTTCACGATGTTGGCTGCTGCCCCGATCACGATGTTGGCTCCAGTTCCTGCAGCGATGTCTTGAGCCGGGTAAACCAGCACGTTTTGTCCGCGAACGGCAACAAAGCTGGCGGCAACGCCGTTTACAGAAACGCTTGCCGGTGCGATGTATGCTGGCACCTTGTACCCAACCGGGAATACGACTTCAATGAAATCGCGCTGTTTCACCAGCGGAGCGCCAAATGCTTTCACGGCGATGTTGACGCCAGTTTGCTTCCCTACCGCTGTGTTGGTCAAGGTGATTGTTGCCGTGCTATTGTTTGCCGGTGCAGTAGTGCCAGGTGTCGTTGGCGTTGGAGTTGGCGTTGGTGTCGGCGTTACCGCCCCTGCACCATTGATCCGGAACGTTTTGGACGTTGCCGTTTTGCCGTCAACCGTCATCTTGAGCGTATAATCGCCCGCAGACTTTGGATTGGTAATCCACGCGTTGAAATCGATATCTACTTTGACCGTTTTGCTGGAAGAGAAGTTGTACGGCGTGGTCAAAGAGATCTTGTTGCCGGAAGAACCGACTTTTCTGACCGTCTTTCCGTTGATTCTAAAATCATCCGGATTCAGATAGCCCGGAATCATGTCAGAGGATGGGAACTCGATGATGACTTCGCTGTCCGCCTTCAATTCCGTTTTTCCGAAATCGGCTTCAAAAGTGTAGCTGGTGCGTGCTCCAGCCGAACTGTCGGAGAGCGATACAGTGAAGTCGCTCGCGGTGGAAGAGCTGGAAGATGAACCGGATTTTTTGATGTCAAATTTTTCGGATTGATAAGTAACGCCGTCCCATTTTACGTCAATGGTGTATTTATCCCCGGCAGACGGGTTCTTGATGCCGGCGCTCTTGTAAAACTTGAGCGTCAGTTCTTTTTTGCCGTCCACCTTCGACGGAACCTTGATTTCTACTTTTTTGCCGGAGACGCTGACGGAATCAGGCTCGTATTCATTGATGTCCACGTCGTCCTTGGAAATCTTGCTCGGGAGCATGTCCGAGCTTGGGAACGTAACCGTGATCCAGTCGCCTTTTACCAGCTTGTCATCCAGCTTGATCGGACCGATTTCGTACTGGGTTTCTTTCTTTTCTGTGGTGTCGTCGATATCGACGGAGTAGTCATCCGAGCTTCCTTTTTTGCTGCCGCTGTTGCTGCTGCTTCCGCTCGTGATCTTCACATCTTCAGTCTCTTTGGACTCGTTTGAAGTTCTGATTTCAATCGAGTATGTACCCTTGTCGTCAGGGTTGGTAATGCCGTCCGTAATGTCGAAAGAGATCTCATCGTCTGCTTCAAGTTTTTCTCCGACCTTGATCGTGATCTCTCTGCCGCTGACGCTGACCTCTTTCACCTTAAAATCAGCGTCGATGTCGTCTTCATCGATATCGCTGTCGATATCAAATTGCTTTGGAAATTTAATCGTAATCTTGTCGCCGGATTTCAAATCTTCTTCCAGGGTAAATTCAAAGGTATATGTGGTGCTTTCGCCTGCCTCGTCATCGTCTGGATCAATCGAGATATCGGTGATTGCACTAGCGGACTGCGGAGCGATGACAAACGGCGTCGTTGCCAAGGCTGTAGCCAGCATAATTGGAAGTGCTTTTTTGCTCTTCTCCATGTTCTTCCTCCCATACTTCTCTTGAAATCGATCAAACTTTTCTTGTCGAAACGCTATCAGTTTACCATATTTACGAAATAGAGGGAATCTATTCGCATAAAAATGATAGGCATGACAGCATTCATATGGTATGACGAAGCAACATGGCAAAAGGTTACAAAGCAGTTACACGAAAAAATAAAAAGCCAGAAGCAAGAGAGAAGTCCATCCCTCCTGCTGCTGGCACAGCGTTGTTTTTGTCGATCAGTACAGCTTTGTATCCGGCCCGATCGCCTCCAGCTTTTGCTTGACGCTTTGCAGGAAACGGCCGCACACCAGTCCGTCGAGAACCCGGTGATCCAGCGAGAGGCACAGGTTCACCATCGAGCGGACGGCAATCATGTCATCGATCACGACAGGCCGCTTCACGATCGACTCGACGCTGAGGATCGCCGCCTGCGGCGAATTGATGATCGGCATCGACAGGACCGAGCCAAACGAGCCCGTATTGTTTACCGTAAACGTCCCTCCGGACATGTCATCTACGGACAATTTGCCTGCCCTCGTCTTCGCCGCCAAATCTTCGATCGACTTGGCGATGCCGAGAATCGACTTCTGATCCGCGTCCTTGATGACCGGAACGAACAGAGCATCCTCTGTCGCCACGGCGATCGAGATGTTGATGTTTTTCTTGACGATGATTTTATCCCCAGCCCAGGTGGAATTGATCATCGGGTACTCCTTCAGCGCTTCGACTACCGCCTTGATAAAGAACGGCAGGAAGGTGAGGTTTACTCCTTCTTTGCGTTTAAATTCGTCTTTTACCTGATTGCGGAAAGCGACGAGCTTGGTCACGTCTACTTCTACCATCGTCCACGCATGGGGTGCCTCGTGTTTGCTCTGCACCATGCGGTTTGCGATCGTCTTGCGAATGGGCGTGACCGGGATGATCTGATCGCCTGCGGCTGCGGGAACTTCCCTTGCTGCTGCCTGGACGGGCTGCGGGCTTTGCCCCACTGCCGCGGAAGTCGGCACCCCTACTGGCGTATTCACAACCGGCGCTGCCTCTGGGGCTGCCGCAGCCGGCTGTCCGCCGTTGTCAATGATCGCTTGAATATCCTTGCGCGTCACGCGCCCTTCCATCCCCGTTCCCTGCACGCGGGACAGATCAATTCCATGCTCCTGGGCAAGCCTCATCACGGCTGGGGAAAAGCGTTGTTTTCCGCGCTGGGCCTGTTGACCGTTCGTGTCCGGACCTACTCCGGAAACAGCCTGCCCTGCTGCAGCTGGAGCAGCATTGGCCGCCAGATTGGCCGAAACAGCCGCCCTGCCTTCTGCCGCTTGAGCAGGAACCGTTTTTGCCTGCTGGCTGGTGTCAGCACTGTTGACAGCGGGGGTATTTTCCGGCTGATCGGCCCCTCCCCCCTCTTCTTCGATGTACAAGATCAAGGTACCGATCGCAACCGTGTCACCTTCGGGCACAACGATCTCCGTCACGCGGCCGGCAACCGCGGAAGGCACTTCCGCATTTACCTTGTCCGTGGAGACTTCAGCAAGCGGATCGTATTTTTTGACCTGATCTCCCACTTTCACCAGCCACTTGGTAATGGTGCCCTCTGTCACACTTTCTCCCAGTTGGGGCATTAGCACTTTTGTCGCCATGTTCGATGGTCCTCCTTGGTTTTAAAAGTGGGCCAGGTCCCGCATTGCTTCCAGCACTTTGTCCGGATTCAACATAAAGTATTTTTCCATTGGCGGACTGTATGGCATGGCCGGCACATCAGGACCGCACAGACGTTTGATCGGAGCATCGAGGTCAAACAGGCAATGCTCCGCAATGATCGCAGCCACTTCACCGCCTACGCCGCCCTCTTTGTTGTCCTCGTGAACAATCAATACTTTTCCGGTCTTGGAAGCGGCTTCGACGATAGCTTCCTTGTCGAGCGGGTACAGTGTCCGCAAGTCGAGTACATGCGCGCTGATGCCTTCCTGAGCCAGCTTTTCAGCGGCCTGCAAGCAAAAATGCAGCGTCAGGCCGTAGGAGATGACTGTAATGTCCGTTCCTTCCCGTTTGACATCCGCCTTGCCGATCGGCAGCACGTAATCTTCTTCCGGCACTTCTCCTTTTATCAAGCGATAGCAGCGCTTGTGCTCGAAAAAGAGGACGGGATCGTTATCGCGGATGGCCGCCTTCAGCAGGCCTTTTGCATCGTACGGCGTAGAAGGCGCCACTACCTTTAGCCCGGGTACATTCGTAAACATCGCTTCCACCGATTGGGAATGGTACAGTGCACCGTGCACCCCGCCTCCAAATGGAGCGCGGATGGTAATCGGGCAGGTCCAGTCGCCATTGGAGCGGTAGCGCATTTTCGCCGCTTCGCTGACGATCTGGTTGACAGCAGGCATGATAAAATCAGCAAACTGAATTTCGGCGATCGGACGCATCCCGTATGCGGCAGCGCCAATTCCAACACCGACAATTGCCGACTCGGCGAGCGGCGTGTCAATCACGCGTTCTTCGCCGAATTCCTCGATCAGTCCCACTGTGGCCCGAAAGACGCCACCCCGAACGCCGACGTCTTCCCCCAGGACAAACACACCCGGATCGCGGCGCATTTCCTCACGCATCGCCATAGTGATCGCATCAATAAATGAGATGACTGCCATTTGGATTCCCCCTTATTCCCCGTATACGTGGGTAAGCGTAGATTCAGGTGTCGGATAAGGCGCCTGTTCGGCATAATCTGTAGCCTCGTCGACTTCCTTCTGAACACGGGACAGCAGCTCCTGTTCCTTGGCATCATCGAGAAGTCCTACCTCTTTCAGATAGTTGCCAAATACGAGGATCGGGTCCTTTTTCTTCGCTTCTTCCACTTCTTCCCGCGTGCGATAGGTGCGATCATCGTCATCGCTGGAATGAGGGACCAGACGGTACATGACTGCTTCGATCAGAGTCGGGCCCTGGCCGGAACGAGCTCGCTCCACCGCTTCCTTCGTGACGCGGTAGACCTCGATCGGATCATTGCCGTCGACGCTGACACCAGGGAAGCCGTAGCCGATCGCACGGTCAGCCACACTTTCGCAGCCCAACTGCTTTTTCAGCGGAACGGAAATGGCGTATTTGTTATTCTCACAGAAAAAGATGACGGGAAGCTTGTGCACACCCGCAAAGTTTGCTCCTTCGTGAAAATCCCCCTGGTTGCTGGAGCCTTCTCCGAACGAGGTGTAGACAACGTGGTCTTTCTTTTGCATTTTGCCGGCCAGTGCGATTCCGACTGCATGAGGTACCTGCGTGGTCACAGGGCTCGAGCCTGTCAGGATATTCCATTTTTTGCCACCGAAGTGACCTGGCATCTGCCGGCCGCCGCTGTTCGGGTCCTCGGCTTTGGCAAATGCGGAAAGCATGCAATCTCTTGCTGATTGACCAAATACCAGGACTAATCCGAGATCACGGTAGTAAGGACACAGGTAGTCCTTCCCTTTTTCCAGCGCAAACGCAGCGCCAACCTGTGCAGCCTCCTGCCCCTGGCAGGAAATGACGAATGGCACTTTTCCCGCCCGGTTCAACAGCCACTGACGCTCATCGATTTTGCGAGCCAGCAGCATGTAATAATACATTTCCAGCACTTGCGCGTCAGTCAAGCCTACTTCTTCATGCCGTTTGCTTGTCATGTTCGGATACCCTCCTTATCATTTTCGCTAGCTGTGAATTGCCTTTCCGTCTACTGCCAAAGCAGCCTCCATGATGGCTTCCGACAAAGTCGGATGGGGATGTATGGTATGTCCGATTTCCCATGGCGTCGCGTCCAGCACGCGTGCCAGCCCGGCCTCGGAAATCATGTCGGTGACATGCGGACCGATCATGTGCACGCCGAGCAAATCGTTTGTCTTCGCATCGGCTATGATTTTGACAAAGCCGTCGTTTTCACCGTGCACCAGCGCTTTTCCGAGCGGCTTGAAACTGAATTTGCCCACTTTTACGTCAAAGCCCTGACTGCGGGCCTCCGCCTCGGTCAAGCCGACATTCGCAACTTCGGGCCTGCCGTACGTGCATTTCGGCACCTTGGTGTAATCAAGCGGCTCGACAGCTAGACCTGCCATGTGCTCGACGGCGAGAATCCCTTCGTGCGATGCCACATGAGCGAGCTGCAGACCGCCGATCACATCGCCGATCGCGTAAATATGGGACTCGGCGGTCTGGAAGTATTCGTTCACGCTGATAAAGCCGTTTTCCACCTTGATTTCTGTCGCTTCCAGGCCGATATTTTCCACGTTGGCCTGTCTGCCAACGGACACGAGCAGTTTTTCGGCAGAAAAGCTCTGCACGCCGCCTGCGGTTTCAGCTTGAATGGCTACCTTTCCCTCTGATGTTTCCAGTGATTCCGGCAGCACCCTGGCTCCTGTCACGATGTTTATTTTCCGTTTCTTCAGCAGACGTGCCATTTCCTTGCTGATTTCCTCATCTTCGGTCGGCAAAATCCTGTCTGCGTACTCGACGACTGTGACCTCAACGCCGAAATCATTCAGCATCGAGGCCCATTCGATCCCGATGACACCACCGCCGACAATGACCACCGAAGAGGGTAGCTGCTCCCATTGCAGCGCTTCGTCGCTGGTCACAACTTGCTTTCCGTCGATCGTCAGTCCTGGAAGCGTACGGGGTCTCGAACCGGTAGCGAGAAGCAAAAAGCGCGGCACCAGCATTTCCTGTTCGCCAGACGGCGTTTCGATCCGGACTGCGCCTGCCTGCGGCGAAAAGATAGAGGGACCCATGACGCGGCCAAATCCTTCGATTACCGTAATGTTGCCTTTTTTCATCAAATACTGGATGCCTTTGTGCAATTGCTCGACGATTCCCTCTTTGCGAGCTTGAACGCGCGCAAAATCAAGGCCGATCTTTTCAGCCGTGACTCCGTATTTGTCTCCCTCTTTCAGCGTAGCAAATACTTCCGCACTTCTAAGCAGCGCCTTGGAGGGAATGCAGCCGCGATGAAGGCAGGTGCCACCCATTTTGCCCTTTTCCACGACAGCTACCTTCATTCCCAGCTGTGAGGCACGGATTGCTGCTACGTAGCCCCCCGTTCCTCCTCCCAACACGACGAGATCATATTCCTGCGACATGTTTTTCTTCCCCCTCTGATGGCAAACTGCATTGCTTGTGAACGCGCCATGACCGTCAGTGGCTTGCTGGACGATCAGTAAATGGCTGCTCATATGACTAGATCATAATAACAGGTACAAGTAGGTTATGTATACCGGAACCGCCTGCTTTGCGAGCAGGTGCGGCCCCGGAAATAAGTACTTTTTATACGATCAGCTTACCGGTGGTAAACCGATTTTCCATTTTGCAAAAAGGTGCTGCGCGATTTGGCCAGGCTGGCGATGCGTTCTTCGGCCATGCGGTCTGCCGCTTTGTAGGAAGGCACCCCGTCGCGTTCAGCGATTTCAAATACTTTCAGGATGTTGTCGTAAATCGTCTCTACCTTTTTCAGTGCGCGCTCGCGGTTGTAGCCTTGCAGCTCGTCGGCTACATTGATCACGCCGCCGGCATTGATGATGTAATCGGGTGCGTAGATGATGCCCATCTCATGAATCATATCGCCATGTCTTTCTTCTTTCAACTGATTGTTGGCCGCTCCTGCAATTACTTTCGCCTTCAAAAGCGGGATCGTGTCGTCGTTGACGATGGCTCCCAGGGCGCATGGAGAGAAAATATCGCAGTCCACGCCGAAAATTTCGTCCACGCCTACTGCTTTGGCGCCAAAATCGTTGACAGCGCGGTTTACGTTTTCTTCATTGATGTCGGTAACAATCAGGTGTGCGCCTTCTTCGTGCAGATGGCGGCAGAGGTTGTAGGCTACGTTCCCCACGCCCTGAACCGCTACTACGCGGCCAGACAGGTCGTCGCTGCCATACGCGAGCTTGGCAGCGGCTTTCATCCCGCGGTACACGCCGTAGGCAGTCACAGGAGAAGGGTTGCCGCTGGAGCCAAAGGCTGGAGATACGCCTGTTACATAATCAGTCTCAAGGTGGATCATATCCATATCGGCAACAGTCGTACCTACGTCTTCGGCTGTAATGTAGCGGCCATTCAAGCCTTGAATGTAACGGCCAAAGGCACGGAACAGCTCTTCGCTCTTGTCTTTGCGCGGATCGCCGATGATGACCGCTTTTCCGCCGCCGATGTTCAGGCCGGCTCCGGCATTTTTATAGGTCATGCCGCGAGCCAAGCGGAGCACGTCGATAATCGCTTCCTCTTCCGTTTTGTACGGCCACATGCGGGTGCCGCCCAATGCAGGCCCCAATGTTGTATCGTGAATGCAGATGATTGCTTTCAGTCCGGAATTCTCATCCTGGCAAAAAACAAGCTGTTCGTAGTCGTACTTTTGCATGTAGTCAAAGATGTTCATGAAGAAACCTCCCTAGTTTGTTCATTTGCGTCGATCGTGCTGCTTGTCTGAGGTCTCCTATTGGAGAATTTCCCAGCAATGTACCACGTTGCAATTATCGTGCCAAAAAATCCCCAGTTTGAAAGCGCTTCATTTTTCTACAGTTGTTTTTTGGGCCTGCCCTCTATTCTGCACATTTTTGCAGGATCAAGCAATGTTTTGCATGCAAAAAATTGCAGTTATGTCTCTGTTCAGCCCGATTGCTCACAATTTGATCACGGATATTCGCCTGCACTTATTGTTCATTACGGCTGTTCATCAGATATGCCGCACTTGTCCAGCTTGTAGTAAAGACTGCGGATCGAAATCCCGAGCCTCTTCGCCGCCAGCGTCCGGTTTCCCTTTGCTGCGGCAAGCTCTCGCAAAATATGTGCCCGCTCCGCTTCATCCATCGCTTCCTTCAATGTCTTGCCGGAAGCCTGTTCCATCTGCAAATGCGGTGTCAAAGCGGCGGACTGTACGCTCCTTCTCTCCAAGGGGGGCAAGTGCTCTGGCAGAATGACTCGCTCGCCGAACTTCATGTGGATCATGGCCCGCCCCAGCACATTTTCCAGCTCCCTGACGTTGCCCGGCCACTGGTAGGCAAGCAGCATTTGCAAAGTGCCTGCCGCGATGTCCTCCACATTTCTTCCGTATTCCTGGTTGTATTTTCGCACCAGATGCTTGGCCAGCGGCTGGATGTCCTCCAATCGCTGACGGAGCGGCGGTATGTAAATGGGGACGACATGAAGCCGGTAGTACAAATCCTCGCGAAAACGGCCGGACGAAATCGCAGATTCCAAATTGACATGTGTAGCCGCGATGACCCTCACATCGATTTCAACCGCCTTCGTACCACCAACCCTGACTACTTCCCGCTCCTGGAGAACGCGCAACAGCTTTACCTGCATGCTCATCGACAGCTCGCCGATCTCATCAAGGAAAATGGTCCCGCCGCTGGCCTCCTCGAACAATCCGCGCTTGCCGCCTCGTTTGGCTCCGGTAAATGCGCCCTCTTCGTATCCGAACAGCTCGCTTTCCAAAAGATTCTCGGAAATGGCTGCGCAGTTGACGCGAATAAACTGTTTATACTTGCGGCTGCTCGCATTGTGGATGGCGTGGGCAAACAGCTCCTTTCCCGTGCCGGATTCGCCGCGCAGCAGCACTGTGGCAGGTGTCAATGCCGCTTTTTGCGCTTGCTCGAGCGCCGCCTGCATCGGCTCGCTGTACCCGATGATGTCTTCAAAGCTGTACTTCGCTTCCAGCGTCCTGATGATCCGGTGGGCCGTCTCCAGTTCTTCGGTCAAACGCTTAATCTCCGAGACGTCATGGATGACCCCGACGCTTCCCTTTAATTCTCCGTCTACCATGACTGGAGCGACGTTTACCACCACGTCTCTGCTCTTCGGTCCCAGCTTCATATGTACGCCGCGCACAGGCTTCTTTGTTTTCAGCACCTGCATGTGCATGCTGTCGCCTTCGGAAATGTCGACAGTGGCTGGCTTGCCGATCACGTCCTGATGAGTCAAACCGGTAATCCGCGTGTACGCCGGGTTGATCAAAAGGCCGTTTCCTTTTGCATCCACAACGGAAATGGCCTCATCCGAAGAATTGATGATCGCCTGAAGCATGCTTTTCAATTCCTTCAGATCGGTTACTTCCTCGGCCAGCGCCATGATATCGGTAATATCCCGGAAGATCGCGACTGCTCCCGCCACCTCGCCCCGTTCGTTTCGAACAGGTACCCGGTTGGTAATGATCCGCGTCTGATTCGGCAGGATCTGCTCCTGGTTCAACTCTGGCTGTCCCGTCTCTAATACAATATGTAATCGGGTATTGGGTATGCGCTCGGAAACTGCCGTTCCCAATACAGCGTGGGCTTCAATGCCCATCAGGCGTTCTGCCGCTCTGTTGAAAAGAGTGACGATCCCTTCCCTGTTGACCGCGATGATCGCGTCATGGGTAGAGTTCAGCATGATTTCCCGCTCGCGCTGGTTTTGCGTCAAGGCTGCAATCAATTCGTCCCGTTCACTTATCAATTTCATGATGATTGCTGTAAATGTTCCGGGGATTAACACCGTTTTTTCCTGTTTGAGACGCAAAATTTCTTCGAATGCCGCAGAGTCTCCGGTCGCCTCCAGTATCACGTCGATGTCGCTCGACAAATACGGACGAAAGTCAGTTCCCACTTCAATTCCCAAAGAGCGGGCGAGGACAAGTCCTGGCGCATCCGCCCGCTCATCCACGACGGCCACGATTTTCATCCGCTCCATATTGCTAAGCATTTTCAAGAGCGCTGTTCCTCCCTGGCCGGCTCCAACGATGAGCAGCTTGTGCATGCAAACAATCCCTCTTTCCAGTGAATCAAACTGTTTCCATTGTAACTCAACCCGGCTGGAATGCACAGGAGATGTTGGACAAGGAGCTACCCATCCGATATGATGGGAAGGTAGCATGATGGAAAGGGGAGAAACACCCTTGATCGGTCAGAAACTGGTAGCTCTGTTGATCATGGTCGTCCCGGCACTGATCGCCATGTTTGGGATAAAGCTCATCCGCGATGCATTTTTCTACTCGGTATCATCGGAGACCGGATTTCTCTGGGGACAGTTCGTCTTGGGCGTGTTGTTGTTTGTCGTTCCGGTCCTTTTCATCGCCGGCTTTGTCCTGCATCACGACCGCAAGCGCAACCGCGTCCAACCCCGGTTTATGAAGCGCGAGCCGGAAGAAGATTAGGATATGATCGAGCAACAGACCAAACGTCAGAAACCGGGTATGCTTCCCGGTTTTTTTATTTTGTCTCCGCAGATCTTCCCCACTCATCCAATCGATTGAGCCAGCGCGTGTTTTCGATCACCCGGGAAAACGAAACGAACTCGGCCAAAAGGTGCAGCCCTGCGAAAAATAGCAAAAGCGCCAGTTGTCCACCGAACGGAACGCTTGTCACGAGCGCAAAGCCCGCAACAAACCCGAGATAATTGGCTCCCGTGTCCCCTTGCATCAAGCAAGCCTGTGCATCGTACGGAAACAAGAGAACACTTGCGGTCAAGACCGGCAATATCCAAATCCAGCAAGCTGCAGCAGCCGCGGACATCGGCATGCACAAGGCAGCTGCGGCGATCAAAAGCCAAAATACCTTAATCGCCCGGGCTGGCCTGACGTCAAACAGGTTTAACAGGTTGGGGGAAAGCGCCAAAAGACCGGTTCCGACGATGATCCCCGGTATGCCGGTAAAAAGGAACAGGCTGACGGCCAAAGCGGTCCCGCCTCCCCCGAATGCCTTCCACATGCCGCTCGTCATTCGCCGTTCCCGCCAGAGAACCCCCAGATGCCCGCGAAAGCCTTTCGGCGCTTTATCTGCCGAACGGTCGTCAAGCCAGCCGCATAATGCCACGGCGAGAGATCCGAAGAAAAGCAGCAGCCCGGATTCAAGCATTTGGTAGCTCCAGCCCGAAGCCGCTCCCCAGGCCAACAGGGCAAATTGGATCAATCCCGCGTACCCAGCCAGTATCACTCCTCCAGCCGTAACCACTTGTTCGCCTCTGTAGTTGGTTCTGGTGATAGCGGCATTATGCAGCTTTTCCCATGCGGCGCGAAAATAGAACCGGTGCAACAAAAAAGGCCCTGCCACTCCCAGGACCCAGGCGCTCGTCAGGTTCGCGTCCAACGCACTCCCTCCCACCATTTTCTCCCCAATGCCTTCCCGATTTCAACGAATTCCTTTCCCCGATGCCGATAGCCTGTCCAATCATTTTCCGTCTGCCGGTGCGTAAAAGGTACAGGAACTTCGGTCAAGCGGTACCCGCAGCGGAGCGCTTCGATGGTCAGTCCCACTTCGATTCCAAAGCCTCCTTCCAATTGACCAATGCGTTCCAGCACCTGTCGTTTCACTGCCCGTTGACCGGATAGCGGCGCCTCCGAAGAAAATCCGGTGAGTGCCCGTATCCCCCCTCGGGCCAATCCCTTTGCCAGGCCCAAGCCGACCTTCCGCCGCAGCGCCGGCAGCACGGCGATAGCCATGTCGCATTCATCGTTTATGACCGGGGCAAGCAGCAGGTTGGCTTCCCCCGCGCTCTCTTTCAAATCTCCGTCCAAAAACAAAAGCACCTCGCCGCTGGACTGTCTCCAGCCGGTTTGCAGAGCCGCCCCTTTTCCCAGATTGACCGGATGCCGGATGATGCGGTCTGCCCACTCCTCGGCCAGTAACGCAGTCTGATCCGCGCTCCCGTCATCGACAACGATCACCTCGTCGCAAACAAGGCGCTGCCGTATCGCCGCCAGAGTCGGGACAATCCACTCTGCCTCATTGTAAGCCGGGACGATGACACTAACTCTTTTCACGTTCCACTCTCATCTCCGCCATCAGTTTTTGCACCCGATCCAACAGCCCCCATTGCTGGGAGAAGGTCTCTGGCACCTTGTCCACAAATAACCAGCGGCATTCGCCCGGAAGCTGTTCCAACCAGTCTGGCTTCGTTTTCCCCAGCGCGAGAATCGGTCCATCCAACGGAACACTGCCTTGACCGTACGGAACGATCTCAACGCCGACCTGCTCAAACAACCGCAGTAGTCTGCCGATTTGGAGCTCCGGGGACTGCCAGACATACACCTTGTTGCCCTGCATGGCGTCAGCGTAACGGACTGCCATCAGATGGGCAGCCTCTTCATTGTTTCGCTCCATCTCGATCAAAAGCCGATTTAACTGCTGCTTCAGTTCATTGTTGCTTTTGAGAGCCTGGCTATACCTCGTCTCCATTTTGCTGAGCACAGCCTGCTCCTCGACGGAAAACCACGAGTGGCCTGTCATTCCTCCGAGCAAAATGCCAATCCCGAGACTAAAGAATACGGCCACAAGCGAAATCAGGTGATGACGAAAAGGAATCATGCCTACCCTCCTAAAAATGCCCAGCTCCTCCACTGCATCCACCACAACTGCATGACATGCCGGGTGATGGGATGAAGCGAGAGAACCGCCATGACCGGCACGAGTGTGGCCGCTACCAGCCACCCGGTCCAATTCCATGACCAGCGCGGCTGATACAATTGGCTGACGCCTTTGGCATCGATCAGCCTGGAACCGATTTTGGTCCTTACCAGCAGCGTGCTCGCCATGCCCTTTCTCCCTTTTTCGAGAAAATCGATCATCGTGGAATGTGTACCGATCGTAACAATCAATTTGGCTTTTTCCTCAAAGGCGAGCAGCATGGCAATGTCTTCGCTCGTCCCCGGCGCGGGCAGCAAATGGCAGCTGATCCCCAGCCTCTCCACTCTTGCCTTCCCGGGAGCCTGCCCGTCTTGAAAAGCGTGCACGACTATCTCTGCACCTGACAGCAATGCTTGATCTGTGACACTATCCATATCCCCTACGATCATATCGGGGATGTAGCCGTTTTCCAGCAAAGCATCCGCTCCCCCGTCCACCGCAATCAAAACAGGATTGTAATCGCGAATGTAAGAGGAAAGCATCCGCAAATCTTCCCGGTAATGCCGGCCTCTGACGACCACGACGACATGGCGGTCAGAAAGCCTCGTATGCAGCGGGAGTTTTTTCAGCGGGCGCAAAAACCACTCTTTTTCTGCACTCGCGTATCTCAACGTATTGTCGATAAAAGCGGACAGGACGTCATCCAATCGCTCATTTGCTTCTTGCCATCGCTGGCCGATCTCCTTTGTGGTCAGCCGTCTCAGCTCAGCTTGACGAAACCAGCCCTTGTCAGAGCAAACCCACAGTTGTTCTTTCCATACAGCCCCGGGTCTGCCATCCGCTTGATCCAATATGCTTTTGTCTGCGCTGGCTGTTTCATAGAGAGGGATGCCAGCCTCCAACAGGCGTCTGGCGCCTTCAGCCGGGTATGTCCCTGTCAAAAACGGTGAGAGGTTTATGACGGCTCGCACATTCGCTCTCACAAGTGCCAGAGCGGCAATCTCATCCATATCCGGGTGATCGACGACAGCAATGTCTGAAGGATTGATCCGGTTGCAAAGGTTCTTCGTTTTCCGGTCTGCCGCAATCTTCCCGACGTATGAAAACCTGTGAGGCCATCGCTGCTTGCCCACCTGTCCCACCTCCATCCTTATTATGCGAAAAATGGAGGATGGCCATGCAGGTTTTTCCAGAAAATGAAAAAGAGACTGTGCGAGTATGCGCACAGTCTCTTGAACATATGTATCCTCCGGCTTTACGCGCCTTTCGTTGCAAAGTAAATGATCAAGCCATCTGCAAAGAGGAATACGGCGAGGGCAATGATTCCAAAGCCAACCGCGAATTTATTTTTCGCCCGGATCGAACGGAAAACACCCATCGCGATGAAGAACGTGAACACGAACATGAGAAAATCAAACAGAGTTACTTTCATGAACTACACAACTCCTTTGGCAAAAAGTAAAACGTACGGGAAGAGAATAGCACCTTCATTATATAGAATACCCCAGACGTATACAAGTCGAATCAGGAATTGTGACAGACGATTTCACAATTATGCCATTTATCCCTTTACTCCCCTCCAAATGGTCCAGCGATCCTGTTCGACGATCGGCAGCAGACCGCCCAGCTTCTCTTTGACGAAGGAGATGAGCTTTTCCAGTTCGTCATCATTCAGCTCGTGGAGGATCGAGCGTCCAGTCCTTTTTCGAAGATCGCTTTCCAGCTCCGTCCAAGTGCTGTATCTCTTCCGAATCTCCCACATCTGGCTTGTATGTACAGAGAAGAAGCCCGCATTTTTCAAAGCTGCTTGCACCTCGGTCAAAGACGGGCGGCGCTTTTCCTCCTTCTGCAGCAGACGGGGAAACGCTTCAAAGAAATACCCTCGCAAATGCTCTGTCGACCCGGGGACGGATACATCATCCATCGTCCGATCCTGAATGATGCACATCCCCCCCGGCGCCAAAATCCGGTTCACCTCCGCCACAAAGCTGTCTACACTGTCCAGGTGGTGGATCAAGGCACGGGCGAAGACAATATCTGCACAGCCGGCGGCAAGACCAGTCTGACAAGCATCCCCCCAATGAAAGGAGACTTGAGGCAAATAAGCGGTGTTCTCCCGTGCGGTTTCCAGCATGACTTGAGAAAAGTCGACTCCCATGACGCGCTCTGCTCCCAGCTCAGCCCAGCCTGCCGTATAAATGCCGCCGCCACAACCGATATCGATCACGTTCTTGCCGACAGGGTTGACGATTTCCGCCATCGCTTTCAGCCAGCCTTTGTCGGCTGAACGGCCGATATACGAGCTTCGATTTTCGGATGCATGGAAATCAATGCTCATTCTGTCGTCACCTCCATAAACTCCAGCCTGTTGCCGAAGGGATCATCTGCAAAAAAGCGAATGACACCCGGAATTTCTTCTCCCTGCTTTATCGTCACCCCCGCCTCGAGCAAACGATGGCGCAATCCCTCGATATTTTTTACAAGGAAGGCCGGATGCGCTTTTTTCGCTGGGGTGAACCCCTCCTCTGCCCCGATGTGAATGGTCTGCGGCCCGCATTGAAACCAGACCCCTCCCCGTTTGCGCAGTGCTTCCGGCTTGGGCACCTCTTTCATTCCCAATATCCCGCTGAAAAAGCTTCGCGCCTCTTCCTCACATCCGACCGGCGCTGCCAATTGTACATGATCCAATCCCAACCATGTGTGCATCTCGCATCTCTCCTCGTTTTTCCTTAGACTTCCTTTTTGCAGACTGCCATCCATTCATCGATCTCATGCCCGGCTACGCGCCCATCGATTAACGTCACACCCATATAGTCGTGAATGTCCTTGGAAGCATGTATGAGCAACTGTTCAACGGCTTTTTCCTGCTCCCGCGATTCAGACGTCCGTGCTACCCACTCGGGAAAGGAAAACCGTTTTTTTCGCTGCCGCTCCCTTTGGACCGACAGACCTGCTTGTTCCACCAGGCTGATCCATTCCGTGCGGGAGAGACAGCGGACGTGACTCGGGTCTCGCATCGCCTCAAAACGGTTGATGAAGCTGCTTATTTCCTCTGAATCGGGAACGATATTATCTATGAAGACAAACACGCCGCCGGGTCGAAGTACACGTGCTGCCTCCTGGACAAAAGCTCCCGGGTTGGGAAAGTGATGGGCGGCAATTCGGCACAAGACAGCGTCAAAGGAGTCCGCGAGAAAAGGCAGGCGTTCGGCGTCAGCCACCGTATAGCCGATGTTTCTCAACCCCGCTGCTTGATGAGCCGCCCTCGCTGCTTCCAGCATCGGTCCGGTCAGATCGGTAGCAACTACCCATTTGCAGTGAGGAGCCAATGTCTTGGCTACATGTCCTCCCCCAGTCGCGACATCCAGCACCACCCATTCCGGTTGAGGCTGCGTCCATTCGATGATGAGCGGAAGATCCTCCCCTTTTGCGTGCGTCTCGCTCGTCACATAGGCATTGGCGTTTTTGCCGAACTGCTCTTGGACTTGTCGCTTGATTTTCGCTTCTTTCTCCACGAAGACCACCTCCTGCATCCATAATATTCCCTTTTTTCAGCCATTTGTTATAGAATATCGATAGCAGGTTATCGAGAAATCAGATAACCAATCATTCTGCGGGAGGAAGCCGTATGGATCTGGACAGTCTGGAGATTTTTTTGGCAATTGCCCGGCACGGCTCGCTGAATCGAGCAGCCCACGCACTCTTTTTGGCGCAGTCTACGGTAACGCACAGGCTGAAGCAATTGGAGAGACAGGTAGGAACTCCCTTGTTCACCCGTACAAGCACCGGGGTAAGCCTGACAGCTGAAGGACGACGCCTGTTGCCTGTTGCCGCGACCGTAGTGGAACAGCTTCGCGCCTTTTCGACTCATCGCGAAGAACGTCAGTCCCTCACCGTAGTTGCCGGAAAAGCGTTTGCCTCCTACGAACTGCCCCGCCTGCTCGGGCAGTATCGCAAGGAGCATCCGCATTTTACCTGCTACGTCCGCTCTACCCTCTACGAGGAATCCATCTCTTCCCTGTTGACTGGTACGGCAGACATCGCCTTCCTCGGCCACGAAGTCTACCATCCCCACATACACCAGGAATTTTTGCCGAGCGATCGCGTCATGCTGGTCACCTCACCCGAACATCCATGGGCGGACACATTTCCCGGATTTGGGCGCTGGGGTTCGGAGCCCGTCATCGCATTTGGCAGTCAAAGCGCTCCTTTTCGCCAGCGCGTCGATCGGTTCCTCGCTCAGCATGGCGTCTTTCCCAATGTGATTATGGAGCTGGACAGCTTTAGCGCCGTCATCAAAATGGTGCAGCAGCAGTTGGGCGTGACGATGCTTCCCGAGCGGACGGTTCAGGATGAGGTGCGTGCAGGCAGACTTGCTGCACTCGATATCTCTCACGGCGAATTTACCCGCCCCACGCTAATTGCTTATCTGCATGCAAAAAAAGAGGACGAGGCATTCATGCCATTCGTCCAATGGATCAAGCAAGTCTATTAAACAAGAGTGAGTACAGTAATTTCCGGCCGGCAGAAAAGTCTTACCGGCAATATCGTCGTACCGATTCCCCGATTGATATACACCGGCAGCTTGCCATCTCCCGCGTGTTGCAGTCCCTGCACAAATTTTTGTCCCATGGGGGGCGTAATGACATGTCCCAGAAGCGGCAGCCTCACCTGCCCGCCATGGCTGTGGCCGGAAAGCTGAAGGGCAAAGGGATGCTTGGCTGCTTCTTCCGCGAAATCAGGCTCGTGGACGAGCAAAATCACCGTATCTCCCTCAGCTATTCCGTCCAGAGCCTTCCGCGGATCGGGAACGCCGTGCAGCACGTTGTCCATCCCCGCTACAAAAAGTGTGTCGCCTTCTTTTTGTAGCTTGATGTGCTCATTGATCAGAACCGAAAATCCTGAATCCAGAAGAGCTTGACGGACGATTCCCTGTTCTCCGTATCGCCAATCGTGATTTCCGAGAACAGCAAATTTGCCGAGAGGCGCGTGCAGCCGAGCCAGGATCGGGATCGCGGAAGACAGCAATCTAGTGCTTTTGTCTACCAAATCTCCGGTAAAACAGATCAGATCCGGCTGTTGTTCATTAATCCGGTCAACAACCTTTTCAAGTTCTTCAACGCCCAGGTAGTGTCCCAAATGCAAATCGCTGAAATGAACGATACGCACGCCCTTCCATTGCTCCGGAAGATACGGAATGGCAACCGGTTGACTGACTACCTCGAGCCTGTGTCTCTCTACACCATAGGCGTAACCTGTCGTCGCTATTCCCAGCCCAATTGCCCCGAAAAACCAGCGTGCCGCTTTTTGCATAAAGGTTCTGCGCGTAACATGCGAAGCGTTGGCATTACTTAACCGGGGTTGCCAGTTCATATCCATCTACTACCCGATCCAGTCTGCCTGTAACCGGATCGATCAAGAGGCCGTGAACCGGAACCTCTTTTGGCAGCAGCGGATGGTTTTTAATCACTTCCACACTTTGTTTCACACTATCCTCCACGTGGTCAAAGCCGCGCAGCCAGGAGTGCAGGCGGAAGCCAGAATGTTTGATGATATTGAAGGTTTCCTCTGTGATCCCTCTTGCTTTCATTTTCGCCATCATATTGTCGGCATTGATCACGCTCATCCCGCAATCGTAGTGACCTACCACGACCACTTCTTCAGCGTTCAGCTCGTAGATCGCAACCAAAATACTCCGCATGATACTGCCGAACGGATGAGAAACGACAGCTCCCGCACTTTTTACGTGCTTGAAATCGCCGTTTCGCAAATTCATTGCCTTTGGAAGCAATTCTTCCAGCCGGGTATCCATGCAGGACAGCACGACTAATCGCTTGTCAGGGAATTTCGTTGTCTGATATTTCTCGTATTCCTTGTTCTCGATAAATGCCCGGTTATGCGCCAGAATTTCGTCAATGATGTTCACTGGTCGGCACCTGCCTTTCCCGTTTTTCTCATTTTTATTTTACATGGTTCTTCCCGGTGTGCAACCGTATTGCATATTCATCCCGATTGCTCGAAGGATATTCCCTTTTCATTCTTCATTCGTTCAGCCGTTTTTTTGCACGATCGCCATCTGCTGTAAGAAAATCACTTTCATTCATGATGAAGCCGTTTGTATCAATTTCTTATAATCGTTGTACGGATAACGAGCCAATCTGAGAGCGTATTCATACGCTTCCACGTCCGGCATTTTCAATGCTTTTGCGGTGGCAAGCGCTTTTTCGATGTCGTAGGCAACTCTTCTGAGTTGAACGGCAATGTCCCTTTTGTTAAAGTCCACAATGGCGTAGCTTGCTCGATTATCGCCATCAAACGGCAGGCCGACACTCCCGCAATTGACGATCAATCTTCCCTTTCCCTGACGCGCATACGCATGGTGTACATGTCCAAACAGGACAAGCCTGGTATGCTCACTCCGGTTTAATATGTCCATTTCATCCAGGCTTGCCCACGGATAGACGACATTGACCAGCGAATCGGGTCCAGCATGATACATCTCCGTAGGGACGTCTTCAAATGTCCAGGCTCGCTCCACAGGAAGGTTTGCCAACCATTCCTGATCATCGTGCGCAATCCGTTTACAGTCGTACTCGTAGGCCCGCAAGACCAGCTCTTCCTTGTCGTTGCTTGGGACCCACCCAGGTGCTGGGAATCGGGTAAACATATCGTCATAATTTCCGCGAATAACGGCTAGAGGCTCCAATGACCTTACCATGTGTATACATTCGCTTGGCTGAGGTCCCCGCATGACGATATCTCCGAGAAATACGATGGCATCGGGGCTTTGACTTTTTAAGTCTTGGATAACGGCTTCAAAAGCAATTGCATTTCCATGTGTATCTGACAGGACAGCCAGTCTCATGTGGAACCTCCAGAAAGTGGGATAGTCTTGGCTTACGCCTTTACTCTCATCCTCCAGAACAGTAAATCTTAAGATTTGGATCGACACGATACACAATGTGTTATATTGGGATTGCGCGGACCATTTACACTGTGAAGGAGAATCTACTGTGCTTATTGAAGAACGTTTTAGCGATTTATCAAAAATATTCCTAAAGGTTTGGTCGATTGAATCTAGTTCAAAATGGTCCTCCCAAAACCCTGCCAATGGACAATGTGGAGTAACTGCACTGGTTGTAAACGATCTTTTTGGTGGAGAAATCTTGAAAACGAAAACCCCTGAAGGATGGCATTATTACAACAAAATTGACGGAATACGTTGTGATTTTACAGAATCTCAATTTTCTGAAATACCTCACTACCAAGACATTCCTTCCAATCGAGAGGAAGCTTTCAGTGATACCAATGATAAACAGTACAGCTATTTAAAAACACAGGTACTTGAAAAACTTAATCGCTGAAAACTGGTTTATCATAGTAAGCAGTTGGTAAATACAAACTTTTCTACTTGTTTTTTCTTGGTTCTGTCTTTCATTGGCTGTCATCTTCCTCGCCCTTTCTTTAAGAAAGACGAAATAGCATGCAATCGCCCCAAGTTCGATAAAAAGCCCCGTATCAGGTCCGTTTGTACTGCAAGGCCACAGATATGCCTTCGTACGTTACGGACACCCATACGGGGTCTTCAATCGCGCAAAGCCTTCCGGTCGGCACGCCATCAAATACCATACATTTCCCGGTAACGGTTTAGCGGAATCCTCGCAATGCTCAACATAAAAGTTGCGCCAAACAGCGGAAGGCTTGCGGTCATTACCTTTTGTAATATCGCAATTATGAGATCTTCGCCTCAATCCGCAGCTTGTCCGCCACCATGGCGATAAATTCACTATTCGTCGGCTTCGCCTTGGTGTTGGAGATCGTATAGCCGAACAGGCTGGAGATGGAGTCCAGATTTCCGCGGGACCAGGCCACCTCGATCGCGTGACGGATGGCACGCTCTACACGGCTTGCAGTCGTATTAAACTTCTTGGCGATATCAGGGTACAGCACTTTCGTAATGGACCCCAGCAATTCCACGTCGTTGTACACCATCGTGATCGCTTCCCGCAGATACAGATATCCTTTAATATGCGCTGGAACCCCGATCTCATGGATAATGCTGGTGATGCTGGCGTCAAGATTGCGCCCTCTGATCTGCAATGGGTTTTGCGACTTGACAGCGGTCACAAAAGAGCTTGAAGGCTTGCTATTCGTCATCTGACGGATTCGCTGTGCCAAGACCTCCATGTCAAAAGGCTTCAGGATGTAATAGGCGGCCCCCAATTCGACTGCCTTTTTGGTGATTTCCTCTTGCCCGAATGCCGTCAGCATAATAATTTTTGGTTGAGAAGTGAGTCTCATGGCTTGGATTTGTTCCAATACGGCCAATCCATCCAGATGAGGCATGATAATATCCAAAATAAGGACATCCGGAATGCGTTCTTGGAGCAGGCGAATGACATCATTTCCGTTATACGCCACACCGATCACGTTCATATCATGCTGGCTGCTTATGTACTCTTCCAGCAGGTTCACAAATTCCCGATTGTCATCCGCCAACAACACTTCAATCTTGCTCAAGGTCGTTCCTCCTTACAATCAACGGTCTGTTTGGGAAAAAAGGTGGAAGTATTCTCAGAAGTAATGAATCCCTCAACATATGCCCATACCATCTTTTCACTCCAAAAATAATTCGACAATGCCAGTGGCATTCCTGCCAATGACGAAAGATTGAATGATTTTTCCGATATTTCGACAATGATTTCCACGTTTTGCTCAAAAAGTGAAAGGCCGGCTCACCTTTTGGCGAGACGACCTCGTCTTTGCTTACGCTGCACTTCCGGACGGTTTGGATTGCTGTCCCGGACGAACCTGCAATCCTGCATCCTGCAGCATCCATTCGATATAGCAACCATAGCCGGAGGTCGGGTCATTCACAAATACATGGGTAACCGCACCGACCATCTTTCCATCCTGGATAATCGGGCTTCCGCTCATTCCCTGCACGATCCCACCGGTTTTTTCGAGCAATCGCTTATCTGTCACCTTGATGATCATGCCTTTCGTGGCAGGGAAATGCTGCTTCACGACATTCACGATCTCAATGGAGTACTCTTCTACCTTTTGACCTTCTACCACGGTAAGGATTTTGGCTGGTCCCTCTTTTACCTGTTCGGCCAGAGCGATGGGAATGGGCTCGGGATAAAAGCTTCTTTTTGGCTCCTCGTTCATTTTCCCGAATATGCCAAACGGCGAATTTTTCGTAATGTTGCCCAACACTTCGCTTTCATTGTAAAAACGGGCAAACTTTTCTCCCGGATTCCCGCTCTGCCCTTTTTCAATCGAGGTCACACTCGCCCGTACGATTTGACCGTCGCCGACAACGATGGCCTGTCCAGTGTCCACGTCGGAGATGACATGGCCCAATGCTCCGTAAGCTTTCGAATTCGGCTCGTAAAAAGTAAGCGTACCGACACCTGCAGCCGAATCACGAATGTATAAACCCATCCGGTACTCCTCATCCTTCTTGTCTTTAGCAGGCCTCAGCGTCACATTTACTTTCTCTTTGCCCCGGACGATGAGGAGCTGCAAAGGTGTCTGCTTTTCGCCGGCTTCACTTACCAGCTTTTTGACATCGTTCATGTCATTGATGTACAAGTCATTCATTTTAATGATACTGTCCCCGACATGTACACCCGCTTGTTCCCCTGGTGAGACTTTTTCTTTTCCTGTGTCAACCAGATGATGACCAACGACAAGAACGCCAGCAGTCTGCAATTTGACGCCGATAGACTGACCGCCCGGAATCACCCGCAAATCAGGCAGCACATTTACCTTGACCGCTTTCAGCGGGATGTTGCGCCACTTTACCTGCAAATTGGCTTCTCCCGCCCTCTTCGGTTCTACCGAAACTGGCTGACTCAGATCCACAGAAACTTCCCGGGCTTCTGTTCCATTGACATGCAGAATTTCCGGGTTGCTGTTGACCAACGTACCCATGACGGGCATAGAGACGCGCAGTTGCTTCAAGGAGCCTTCCATCAGGCGTAATTCATGGGGGAAAGAAGACAGGTCGTGGAACGGGGTGGAACTCACGACAAGCGCCGTGATAAGGAGAAGGAGACTTCCCATCCATTTTCTTCTGTTGTGACGGATCACCAGCAATCACTCCTACCGTTCCCTACCTACACCTACAGATAACACCTCCACCTTGTGTAGTTATACTATTGCCTGCGCGGCAATGGATTATGTCAGGAAAATCTAACACCAGTCGCAAGAATACAGCACTGAAAACCTCGGTGGACAGGGAGCTGTCAATGGGTGTATCAATTGCTATTTGCTGCGTAAACCTTACCTGAAACGCTCCGCATTCGGTACAACAGCAAACAAAAAAGCTGCCCGGTTACTTGGCAGCTTTTCGTTGTCGCCCGAGCGTGATCATCTCGCGCGCGTGCTCTTCTGTTTTTGCTGTAACCTCGGCTCCGCTCAGCATGCGGGCCAGCTCGGTGACCCGCTCCTCCTCGCGTAAGCTGTGAACGAGCGTCATTGTTTCGTTCTCGCTCATCTCCTTTTGAATCAGGAAATGGGCATCCGCGAGAGAAGCTACCTGCGGAAGGTGTGTGATGCACAACACCTGACGCTGGAGCGCGACACGTGCAAGCTTTTCAGCAATGGCTTGGGCAGCCCTTCCGCTTACCCCTGTATCGACCTCGTCGAAAATCAAGGTCTGCACCTGGTCGGTACCGGCCAAAATCGTCTTGATCGCCAGCATGACCCGCGAAAGCTCACCGCCGGAAGCGATTTTGGCCAAAGGGCGCAGCGGCTCTCCCGGATTGGGCGAAATTAAAAACTCGACGGTATCGATTCCGTTGGCATCGACGCGCCATTTGGCTCCCTCGATTTCCACCCCGTTTTCATCGGGAATTTGCCGGACATCGATGGCGAAGCGGGCGCGCTCCATATGTAATTCGCGAAGCTGCTGCTCAATTTCCTTGGCAAGCCGGTCTGCACAGCTGCGGCGGATCATGGACAGCTCCAGTGCCTCGACGGCGAGATCGGCAGCCAGCTCAACCAGCCGTTTTTCCAGTTGCTGCAGACGGTCATCGTAATGATGCATTTCGTCCAATTCATCCTGAATCGTTGCCGCATATTCCAGAATATCGTCTACATTTTTCCCGTATTTTCTCTTCAGCGTCTGGATCAAATCCAGCCTTCTCTCTACTTCCTGAAGCTGCTCCGGTTCAAAATCGAGCCGGTCGGAGAGCTGTCTGAGCTGGTGCACTGCATCTTCTACCTGATAGTATGCGCTTTGGACCGTCTCGAGTATCGGTCCCAACTGATCATCATAGGAGACAATTCGTTCCAGCTCGCTCATGGCATGTCCAAGCCACTCGCTTCCGCGCTGGTCGCCGTGCAGGGCCCGGTAGGCGTCCTGGATGCCTGCAAATACCTTCTCAATGTTCATCCATTTCTTTCTCTGCTGAAGCAGCTTTTCGTCCTCTCCGGGCGCCAGGGATGCTGCCTCGATTTCGTTTAACTGGTATTGCAGCAGATCGATCCGCTGAACGAGCTCCCGTTCGTTTTTGGACATCCGTTCCAGATCCTGTCTCGTCTTTGAATAGAGGCCAAACAACTGTGCATACTCCTGTTTGGCCGATCCCATTTCTTTTTCGCCGTAGGAATCGAGCCAGTGTATGTGCTTGTCCGCCTGCATCAGCATATGAGTGTCATGCTGTCCGTGGACGGTCACCAGCCAGGGGCCCAGCTCCCTGAGCATGGCAAGGGTGACAAGCTGTCCGTTGATGCGGATGATGCTTTTTCCCTGACTGGAAATATCGCGCCTGACGACAAGCGTGTTGTCCTGCTCTACCTGAACACCGAAGCTCTCGCAAACCGAAAAGGCCGGATGGCCGCTGGGCAGCTCAAACAGACCCTCGACTTCTGCCCGCGTTTCCCCGTACCGGACAAAATCAGTCGAGGCCCGGCCTCCCAGCAGCAGGCCGAGCGCATCAATAATAATCGATTTTCCCGCACCGGTCTCCCCGGTCAAAATGTTTAAGCCTTTTTGAAAAGAAATGGTTACGGATTTGATGATCGCAAAATTGCGTATGGAAAGCTCCAGCAGCATACTGTTTCCCCACTCCTTACAGCATTTCCATGAGCCGCTTGGTCACTTCTTCAGAGTTTTCCTTGGAGCGGCAAATAATCAAAATGGTATTGTCGCCGCTGATGGTGCCCATGATTTCTTCCCAAGGCAAATTGTCGATCAGCTCCGCTACTGCATTGGCATGCCCGGACAGCGTCTTCAGCAGGATAAAGTGATCGGCGTGATCCATGCTGACAAACGAATCAACCAGCATGCGGCGCAGCTTCTGGATCGGATTGAACTTCTGCTCGACAGGGA
This sequence comes from Brevibacillus sp. FSL K6-6036, assembly GCF_037964015.1. Lineage (NCBI taxonomy): Bacteria > Bacillati > Bacillota > Bacilli > Caryophanales > Paenibacillaceae > Brevibacillus > Brevibacillus sp. FSL K6-6036. The sequence goes on along the minus strand of NZ_CP150173.1, from coordinate 2,160,624 downwards.
GCGAGTATTTGTAGCGGCCATCCGGCAACGGAACCTTCACCAGATGAAGCTCCTTGATGTCTCGGGAGACTGTCGCCTGGGTCACGTTAAAACCCGCTTCGCGCAAACGGTCTACCAACTCATCCTGCGTCTCCACCTCGTTATTTCCGATAATTTCACGAATGCGAATATGCCTTTGTCCTTTATTCATGCGATTACTCCCATTCCCCTTGTAATTTGGTGCGAATTGTTTCAAAAAAGCCGCCTTTTTTCCATTTGACCAATGGGGTCACATATGGCGACTTGCGGATGAAAATCTGATCGCCACCCTCCAGCTTGTATCCGAATTGCCCATCTATAGACAAGCCCATTTCGTGATGAATGGCATCCACCTCAATCCGAATAACCTGATTGGGCGATAGCACCATCGGGCGGGCAGTCAAAGAATGCGGCGCTACAGGCGTCAGCAGCAGCATATCGACATTCGGCGCCACAATCGGACCGCCGGCAGATAGAGAATACGCTGTAGAGCCTGTCGGACTCGATACGATCACCCCATCGCCGCTGAAGGTTGCCACATACACATCGTCCAAATAAACCGCACATTGAATAATGCGGCAGAACGACCCTTTGGCAATCCCGATGTCATTCATCGCCGTATAGCGGGCAAGCGTGGATTTGTTTCGGACCAGCTCTGCCTCCAGCATGGAGCGTTCTTCAATGTAGTATTGTCCAGAAAGCAGATTGTCGACGGCGTGGGGCAAATGCTCCGGGTCGGCTTCCGAGAGAAACCCGAGCGTTCCCAGATTGATGCCCAAAATCGGCAAGGAGCGTCCTGCCAAGCGGCGCGCGATGCCAAGCAAGGTGCCGTCTCCGCCCAGGACACACAAAAGCTGAGCTTCAGAGCCGATCGCTTCCAGGCTTGTCCCGATATCCCCTCTGCCTACGTAAGAAGCCATCTGTTCATCCAGAAGGACTCTGGCTCCTTTTTCCTCCAGCAAATATACCAATTCTCTGGCCACAATGCGGGCCTCAGGTTTTCCTTTATTCGCTACGATACCAAACGTCTTCAACATGGCCCACCCCAAAACTTCGTCGGTTGGAAATCCTTATACAAGTATACAACTTTTCATGCATACAAAAAAAGCCTCGACTTCCCGCATCGAGGCTTTTTGTCCTACTTTCACTTCAATTCGCGGTGAGCGATAGCCACAGTCTCACTCACCTTTTTCAGCCATTCCTCCGAAGTGAAGCCTCCGCCTGCCTTTTTTGCGTGCAGCAAAAACTCGATGTTTCCTTCTCCTCCGGTAATGGGCGAGTAAGAAAGACCGTGCAACGAAAAGCCGATTTGCATCGCGGCTTGTCCAATGTCGATCAACACAGCCTCGTGAATGTCCGGGTCACGAACAATGCCGTTTTTCCCGACGTTTTCCTTGCCTGCCTCGAACTGTGGCTTTACGAGGGCAACGACGTCGCCGCCTTGTTCCAAAAAACGATACAAGACCGGCAATATCAGTTTCAACGAAATGAAGGACACATCAATGGAAGCGACTTCCGGCCGCTCATCTTCAAAGCTGTCGGGGTCCATGTGACGGAAATTCGTTCGTTCCATCACCACGACCCGCTCGTCCTTCCTCAGCGACCAGGCGAGCTGATTGTAGCCAACATCAATCGCATACACTTTTCTCGCGCCATTTTGCAGTGCGCAATCCGTAAATCCGCCTGTTGAGGAACCGATATCCATCATGACTTTGCCGTCTATGACGAGGTCGAATATGTTCAATGCTTTTTCCAGCTTTAATCCGCCGCGGCTCACATACGGGTGAACCTCGCCCTTTACCGTGATGGCAATATCCTCGGGAAATTTGGTGCCCGGCTTGTCGCACCGCTCCCCTTTCACCTGTACGAGACCGGCCATTACTGCCGCTTTTGCCTTTTCTCTGGTGTCATACAATCCGCGTTCTACCAGCAGAACGTCCAGCCGTTCCTTTTTCATGCCTCGACAACGCCTTTCGATACGGGCAAAAATGCGCGGACACAGGCGACGATTTGCTCAGCCGTCAATCCGACCTCCAGCCGTTGTTCTTTCACGCTGCCATGCTCGACGAAATAGTCGGGAACGCCTATTGTTTTGACTCGGATATGATGGTACCCCGCTTCAGCCAAAAACTCGCGGACAGCACTTCCAAAGCCGCCCATCTCGGAGCCTTCCTCAACTGTAATGAGGTCATAGCCTTCCCGTGCCAGCCTGGTCAGCAGCTCCGCATCGAGCGGCTTGCAGAAGCGGGCATTTACCAGCATCGGATGGATCCCTTCGCGGCTGAGCTGTTCCACCGCGTGTTCCGCGATTTCGAAAATATGACCAAATGACAGGATCGCGACGTCTCTTCCTTCGCGGACGATTTCAGCCTTTCCGATCGGAAGCGGCTTCATCTCGTCATCGATCTTTACGCCTCGGACGCTTAGGCGGGGATAGCGGAAGGATATCGGACCGTCCTCGTACGCGACCGCCGTTTTCATCATATGGCGCAGCTCGTTTTCATCCTTCGGCGCCATGATGACCATATTCGGGATGGCCCTCATAAATGCGATGTCATACACGCCCTGATGCGTCTCCCCGTCAGCACCGACCAGGCCTGCCCGGTCAACGGCAAAGATCACGTTCAGCTTTTGCCGGGCCACGTCGTGAATCAACTGGTCGTAGGCCCGCTGCAGGAATGTCGAGTAAACCGCGAAGACAGGCTTCAAGCCTTGTGTTGCCAAGCCTGCGGCAAACGTGCATGCGTGCTGCTCTGCAATCCCTACGTCAAACAGCCGATCCGGGAAGCGCTCGCCAAACGGGATCAGACCGGAGCCCGCGGGCATAGCCGGTGTTACCGCCACGATCCGCTCGTCCTCTTCGGCCAGACTGATCATCGTGTCCGCGAACACCTTCGTATACATAGGTGCCGATTTCGGGGTATCGCCAGACTCGATTTTGTACGTGCCGATACCGTGCCATTTGACCGAATCCGCTTCTGCAGGCGCGTAGCCTTTGCCTTTTTTGGTGATGGCATGGATCAGCACCGGCCCCTTCGTCTGTTTCGCCGTTTTCAGGGTGTCGAGCATGAGCTCCATGTTGTGTCCATCAATCGGACCGATATAGGTAAAGCCCAGTTCCTCAAACAAGATGCCGGAGACGAGCAAATACTTCATGCTGTCCTTGAATCGCTCCGCCATATGGGCAAGCCTTCCGCCTACCGCCGGAATCGATTTCAGCAAATGCTCAAACTCTTCCTTTGCTCGTTTGTAATTGGTCGCGGAGCGCAATTTGCCCAAATAATTGTGCAGGGCACCCACGTTTGGCGCGATGGACATTTCATTGTCGTTGAGCACAACGATGACATTTTTGCCTTCATGGCCGATGTGGTTCATCGCTTCCAGCGCCATACCGCCAGTCAGGGCACCGTCGCCGATGATCGCCACGACGTGGTTCTTTTCCTTTTTCAAATCGCGTGCGGTTGCCATTCCCATAGCGGCGGACAGGGACGTACTGCTGTGCCCTGTTTCCCAGACGTCATGCGGGCTTTCGCACATTTTCGGAAAGCCGCACAATCCTTTATACTGGCGAAGCGTCGGAAACATTTCGCGCCGGCCCGTCAAAATTTTATGTACATAGGCTTGATGTCCTACGTCCCAAATCAACTTATCTACCGGGCTGTTAAATACATAGTGTAGGGCGAGCGTCAATTCCACTACACCAAGATTAGGTGCCAGATGGCCGCCCGTTTTGGACAGGTTTTCCACAAGGAACTGTCGGATCTCGTCTGCCAGTGCGTATAGCTCAGGCAATGAGCATTTCTTCAGATCTTGAGGATTGTTGATGCTAGTTAGCAGCATTACTATTCCTCACTTTCACTCATTCTTGGGTCATTGGGTATGCTGCAATCCGAATCACTTTCGGACAACCTTGGTTCATTTAGCTTGCTTCATTATAACGGTTTCTTCATAAAAACTCCACTTTCATCTGTTTTCAAGAGAAATCGCGTCCAGCTTCTGGTAAAATATAATCAATCCATCAAACCTTTTATGGGAGGGTTTCGTCCATGAGCACAGCAGTACCTTTTTCACAAATCAACTATGAACGCATCCCGCTGGCAGCGATCGAAGCCCGATTTGAAGAGCAGCTTGCTGCCTTCCAGCGGGCGTCCACCTGGCAGGAGCAAGACGAGGCGATGCTCCGCATCCAGGAGATCCGTCAGGAGGTAGAGTCTGCACGTGAAATTTCTCACATCAGACACACGATCGACACAACCGATTCGTTTTACAAGGACGAACAGGATTATTGGGATGAAGCAGGACCACAGTATCAAGGATTGGTGACAAAGTATTATGAGGCGATTGTCCAGTCCCGTTTCCGCAAGGAGCTGGAGGCCAAATGGGGAGCGCAGCTCTTCCGCATCGCCAAAACCAAGATTCGCACCTTTTCTCCCGAGGTCGTTCTCGACTTGCAGGAGGAAAACCGGCTAAGCAGCCAATACATGGCTTTGATCGCTTCGGCCCGCATTCAGTTCGAGGGCGAAGAGCGGACACTGCCGCAATTGATCCCGTTCCAGACATCTATCGACCGGCAGATGAGAAAGAGAGCGCACGAGGCTCGCTACAGCTTTTTCCGCGAGCATGGCGAAGAGCTTGATCGCATCTATGACGAGCTTGTGAAGGTGCGTACCCGAATCGCCCGCAAGCTCGGCTATCAAAGCTTTACAGAGCTGGCCTATGCCCGTCTGAATCGGACGGATTACAATGCAGAAATGGTGGCCGTCTTCCGCAAACAGGTGCTGGAGCATATCGTTCCTGTCGCCAGCAGCTTGTATGAAAGACAGCGTGAAAGAATTGGCGTGGAGACTTTGCGCTACTATGACAAGCCGTTCCAGTTCGCTACCGGAAATCCTACGCCCAAGGGCTCTCCCGAATGGATCGTGGAAAACGGCAAGCGAATGTACAATGAGCTTTCCAAGGAAACCGGGGAGTTCTACTCTTTCATGCTTGAGAACGATTGCATGGATCTGTTGAGCAAGAAGGGCAAAGCGACAGGCGGTTATTGCACGTACATCAGCCAATACCGACTCCCTTATATCTTTGCCAATTTCAACGGCACTTCCGGCGACATCGATGTCTTGACACACGAGGCCGGACACGCTTTTCAGGTTTACATGAGCAGGGACTTCGCCGTTCCGGAGTACCATTTCCCTACCTATGAGGCTTGTGAAATTCACTCCATGAGCATGGAGTTTTTGACCTGGCCATGGATGGAGCTGTTTTTTCAGGAAGATACGGAAAAGTACAAGTTTTCCCATCTCGCCGATGCGCTTCAGTTCATTCCTTACGGCGTAACGGTTGACGAATTCCAGCACGCCATCTATGAAAATCCGGATATGACTCCCGCGCAGCGGAAACAGACATGGCGCGAAATCGAGCGCAAGTATCTGCCTCATCTCAATTATGAAGACAATGATTTCCTCGAAAACGGAGGGTACTGGCAACAGCAGGGCCATATTTTCATGGACCCCTTCTATTACATCGATTATACGCTTGCGCAAATCTGCGCCTTCCAATTCTGGAAGCGGGCCCAGCATAATCCGGCAGAGGCGTGGAACGATTACCTTACCCTTTGCAAGGAGGGCGGCAGCAAGTCGTTTACCGAGCTGGTAAAAGTAGCGAAGCTGGATTCGCCGTTTGAGGACGGCTGTGTGTCTTCCGTGATCGGGGATATCAAAAAATGGTTGGACGGCGTGGATGACAAGGCTTTGTAGGTGTAACAACCTTGTCAATCTAATGACGAAAAAAAGACGCGGAAGCAACTGCTCCGCGTCTTTTACTTTTTCCGTTCCATGACGTAATCAGCCAGTGGCATGAGGGCCGAGTGATCCATTCCAGCGCTTCTCAACACTTGCTTGGCTTCGGCGACAAGCTGCAGCAAACGCGCCTTCGATTCATCCATGCCGATCAGCGCCGGATAGGTAGCCTTTTGCCGATCCGCATCGCTTCCGACGGCTTTGCCGAGCTGAGAGGAATCCCCTTCTACATTCAAAATATCGTCCTGAATTTGGAAGGCCAGTCCGATGTTTCTTCCGTATTGGGTCAAAGCATCCATCTGCTTCTCTGTCGCTTCCGCCAAATAGCCTCCGCCCCGCAGCGCAGCAATCAGCAAATCGCCTGTCTTATGCTTGTGGATGTACTCCAGTTCCGCCAGACTCAGCTGTTTGCCTTCGCCCTCAATATCAGCCATCTGTCCGCCGACCATGCCGGTTGCTCCCGCCCGTTTTCCAAGCTCCGCAACCAGTCGTACAACCGTCTCCGCCTTTACATCGGGATCGTTCAGATACCGCTCGGCAATCAAACCGAAGGCGCGCGTCAGCAAGGCGTCGCCGGCCAGGATTGCTGTTGCTTCGCCGAACACTTTATGATTCGTCGGTTTGCCTCTCCTCAGGTCGTCATCATCCATCGCAGGCAAATCATCGTGAATGAGCGAATACGTATGTATCATTTCCAAAGCAGCCGCATAGGGGATGCCGCGCTCCACGGGCTTGTCCAGGGCTTCCAGAACGGCCAGAACCAGCATCGGGCGCAGGCGTTTTCCCCCTGCCATCAGCGAATACGCCATGGATTCGTACAGTGTAGCCGGAACACCCTCCCGCTCCAACAGCGATGTCAGATGCTGCTCGATGAAGCTTGTCTTTTCTTCCAGATAGGATTGGAGGGATACGGCCATCAGATTTCACCCTCCACACGAAACGGCTTTTGCTTCAGCTGGCCGTCTTCTTCGATCAGTTGTGTGATTTTGGCTTCGATCGCATCCAGCTTTTGGCCGCAGATTCGGGAGAGCGTAACGCCTTCCTGATAAAGCTGGATCGCTTCCTCCAGAGGAATCTCTCCTTCCTCCAGCCGATTCACCACTTCTTCAAGCCGTTTCATCGCTTCTTCAAACTGAATGTCAGCCTCTTGGTCCGTCTTTTTCCGTGCCATCTCGCTTCTCCTCCCGGTAAATCTGTTCCACGCGTGCAGTAGCACTTCCATCCTTTAATCGTAACATGAGTTCTTCGCCTGGAGCAAATTGCTCAACCGATTTTACCAGTTGTCCGGAAGCGTACACGAGCGAAAATCCGCGCTGCATGACTTTCAGCGGGCTTAATGCATCCAGCTGCGCAACGGATGAAGCAAAAGACATCCTGCTCTTGACCAGACGCTGCTTCATCAACTCGTCAAGCCGGGCACGGCTCAGCCCAATCGCCTTTTTCTGTCGTTCGACCACATCTGTAAGCCGATACCGCCTGACCCGATCGGACAGCTGATTGTACCGATCCCTGCGTCCTTTCATCAGGTGTTTGACCGCTTGACCCAGCCGCAGGGAAACCTCATCGAGCCGTTGCTGCGCTTCTTCCACCCGTCTCTGTGGTCGCCGCATCGCATAGGATTGGGCAAGTCCCTCCAGACGCTTTCGCTCCGAGGCCAGCCGTCCATGCAGCGCTCGACTCATCCGGGTGTCCAACTGCTTCACCCGCTCCAGCCATTCGAGGTAATGGGGAACAGCAAGCTCGGCTGCCGCTGTAGGCGTCGCAGCGCGAACATCTGCTACAAAATCGGCGATTGTGACATCGGTTTCATGCCCGACTGCGGAAATGACGGGAATCGAGGAAGCTGCAATGGCACGGGCGACCTGCTCCTCGTTAAACGCCCACAGCTCCTCGATCGACCCGCCTCCACGTCCGACGATGAGAACATCGATGTCTGGCTGACTGTTCATAATCCGAATCGCTGCAACGATGGAAGCAGGCGCTTCTGTCCCTTGGACGACAGCCGGGGACAAGACGATTTCCGCCTGTGGATAGCGGCGCCTGATCGTCGTGCAAATGTCGCGGATGGCCGCTCCGGTAGGCGACGTGACTACCCCGACTCTTCTCGGAAAGGCTGGCAGCGGACGTTTTCTCTCTGCGGCAAACAACCCTTCTCCCGCAAGCTTTGCTTTTAATTGCTCAAAGGCAAGATAAAGAGAACCGATTCCGTCCGGCTGCATTTCCTTGGCATAAAATTGATAAGCGCCGTCCCGTTCATAGGCAGAAATGGAACCGCGCACGATCACCTTGGTTCCATCCTTGGGCAGAAAGCGAAGAAAACGATTGTAGCCGGCGAACATGACCACCTTGACCCGCGACTGGCTGTCCTTTAAGGTAAAGTACATGTGACCGCTTGTATGATGAACAAAGTTGGAGATTTCACCGCGCACCCAAATGTCCTGCAAGCGGACATCCTGCTCCAACACCTGCTTAATGCAGCGGTTCAGGTCGCTGACTGAAAAAATTTGACGACTCGTCATGCGTACCTCCCGTTTTGGTAAGTTTCATCACGGACGCAAAAATCGCTCGCCTGAACCGTTTTTTCTGCATGCTTCGTGGTAGCTGTACCTGTAATCGTCTGCAGAAACTACCTGGCGAGATTTCTGGCCGCTTCAATTGTATTTTTCAGCAGCATTGTAATCGTCATCGGACCGACACCGCCCGGAACGGGTGTGAGGTAGCTCGCTACTTCCTTTACTTCATCAAAGCGGACATCTCCGACGAGCTTGCCGCTCTCAATGCGGTTTACCCCGACGTCAATCACCACTGCTCCCGGTTTCACGTCCTCTTTTCCGATCATGTGCGCCTTGCCGGCCGCGACGATCAAAATATCAGCCTGACGTGTGTAGGACGGCAAATCAACAGTCCGCGAGTGGCACATCGTCACCGTCGCATTTTCTCGCTGCAATAAATACGATACCGGTTTTCCGACGATGTTGCTGCGGCCGATGACGACTGCGTGTTTGCCTTCGATCGTCATGCCAGTGCGCTTGATCAGCTCGACTACACCGTTGGCTGTACAAGGCAGCAAAGAATCGTATCCGATCATCATGTTCCCGACATTGACCGGGTGGAACCCGTCGACGTCTTTTTCCGAACTTATCGCCTCGATGACTGCCTTTTCAGAGATATGAGCCGGAAGCGGCAACTGTACCAAAATGCCGTGAACGTTCGGATTTTCATTCAATTGATAGACGATCTCCAACAATTCCTTTTCGGTGATGGATGCGTCCTTATAAATGATTTCCGAGCGGATTCCCACTTCTTCACAACCGCGAGCTTTCCCTCTGACATAGGAATGCGAAGCGGGATCATCTCCCACAAGAACGACGGTCAATCCCGGCACGATTCCATTTTGCTTCAGTTCTGCAACTTCGCCAGCCAATTGTTCCCGAATATCTTTTGCAATTTCCTTGCCATACAAAATAGTTGCTGCCATGGCGAAGAACCCTCCTTCGTTTGGATCACTACGTTAAGTGTACCGATTCAAGGAGATGATGTAAAGCCGAATTTTATAAAGTTAATAATTGTTTAATGTTCGTGTTTTAGTTTTTGCCAGCCCAACATGGCCACTCCGTACGCATTGTCTCCAGAATAGACTGGATCGCAAAAGTACAAGCGCGCCTTGACGGCAGGATGTTCCAAACGCTTGGTCAACCGCTCTCGTATGTACTGATTTGCCGCTACACCGCCAACGATCAGAATTTCCCGAGGAAGACCCTCCTCTACGGCATGACGGAGCACTTTTTCCAGCGTGCTTGCTATACATTGCTCCGTCGCCCTGGCAATCTCTGCGGCCGGTACGCTTCCGCCCTCAATCGCCCGCAACAGTGCCGCTTCCGGTCCAGAGAAGCTGAATGATTTCCCCTGCACTGAGGAGGAGACGCGAAAATCTCCGGACGCCTGCAAGGCGAGCTTTTCCAACTGTGGTCCGGCCGGGAAAGACATCCCCAGCGCCACGCCGATCCGATCAACCAGTTGACCTGCGTGCAGATCTGTCGTTCCGCCCACTTTCTCGATCTGGTATCCGTCTTCCTTTCTTTCGCACAAGAGCAGTTCGCTCGTTCCCCCAGACAAATGAACCGCGAGAAACCGGTTTTCACGCGGCCGCTCTGCTGCGGTATACTCGCCCGCTGCGATATGCCCCTCCTGATGAGTCGTCAAAAAGGCGGGTACCTTCATGTAGGCTGACAGTGACTTCGCCAAGCCTTCCCCCACTTTAAACACCGGCATGTACGAGCCATCCACCGGACGCGGCTTTTCGCTTGCACAGACGGCAACGATATCGTATTCGGTCCATCTCATCTCATTGCTCAGCTCGGGGAGGTTCATCACATGCTGAAAGACGGCTTCTGATTGCTGCAGACCACGCTTGCCTTCTTTTACTCGAAGAAGTCGTTTCGCTTCTGCCACAATCCGGCCGTCTTCCGCTGCCAAGCACAACGATGTCCGGTAGTTGCTCGTATCAATTCCCAACAATACCTTTGTCATGCTGCTTCACCCATCTCTACGCGTTCGCAGTTTGGCGAGCTTTCAAATAACTGGACAAAACGCCGTTAATATACCGATAAGATTGTTCGTCGCTGAACAGTTTGGCAATCTCGATCGCCTCATTCAACGCCACTTTATCCGGAATGTCCTCTTCAAACATGATTTCAAAAAATGCAAGACGAAGGATGGCCCGGTCTACATTGGCGATTCGCTCCAGACGCCAGCCGCGAAGATATTTTTGGATCTCGGCATCGATCTCTTGCAGACGATCAAGTACGCCCTTTACCAGAAAATGAAGGTAAGAGGCGTCTTCTTCGCTATCTTCCATAACCAGTTCGAGGGCAGCTTCCATACTTACATCTGCCATGTCGATCTGAAACAAGCATTGAACTGCTTTTTCTCGTGCTGTCCTACGTTTCATCACGTTCACCTACTCATAAAATTGAGGTCCCTGCCCCGCTTAGCGAAACTTCCCAGGGAGGATACGATCAAGAATTTCGCGCAAATCCTCTTTGTGATCCAGTTTGCGTCCAATGTAATAACCGGTGGAGACAAAGACGACAAACACCAGTGTATCCCAAAAACCGACGAGAAGGTAGATGATGCCGAAAAAAAGTCCGGCGGCTACCCCCAGTAGTTTCCCCTTGTGTTCCCACAACAACTCCCATATCATGACTTTCACCTACTATTCCACTCGTTTGCGAGCCGCGTAATTCTCATGCTGGGCTACTTCCGTCACAACGACCGCCACCTCGGAGATGATGACGCCGGCAATACCCTCCACCTGCTCCTTGATATCGGTCTGCAGCTTCTGGGTCAGCTCCGGCAAGGGCGTCTCTCCGTCGACAGAGACGCGGACTGTGATCGTGTTTCCGCTTTCCAGCGCCCGTACGACAGTCTTTAAATCGCGGACCCCCTTCACTCTTCTGGCCGCCCTCTCGGCGATTGTCTGAATGGTTTGCAGGGTTATGTTTACTTCACCCAAGTCGCTGCGCTGGCGAATGCCCTTCTCCGTTTTCGGTTTCTTGGAGCGGCGGAAAGAACTGAAAAAGAACCGCAAGCTGACAATTAAAAAAATCACCGCCGTGATCAGATAGGCAGGCTGGAAACCGCCAAGCAGCTGCTCTAAATAGGGGCGTATGTATTCAGCTGGGATCAGTCCGCTCGAGGCTCCGATCACGCCGACAGAGAGGACGATCAGCGCAAAACTGTACAAAGTCAGGATAAAGCGGTCAAACAAATTCACAAGCATCTCTCCTTTGGTGCAAAGGTAACAAGGAGGCCGTTACTCTTAGATGAGGAAAAATGCCCCCTGAGGCATAGGGGGCATCCAAACTTGCTGATGAACTAGCGGACGCGCTGGAAATCTTCCACGGCAGCCGGCGCTTTTTCTTCGGGCTTCAGCTCTACGTCCACAATATGTACGTTTACTTCCACGACCGACAGACCCGTCATGCTTTCGATGGCGTTGCGCACACTATCTTGAATATTTCGAGCGACATCCGGGATACGGTGTCCATATTTTACGATAATCGATACATCAACTGCCGCTTCGCGCGAGCCTACCTCTACGCGTACGCCGCGAGCTATATTTTTACGGCCGAGCCGTTCGACAATCTCACCTACGAAACCACCGCTCATTTGTGCTACACCCTCTACCTCAGAGGCAGCCATACCGGCGATTACTTCCAGGACTTCGGGAGCGATCTGCACCTTACCAAGCTCTGTTCTTTCTAGATCCGGTGTAAACTCTTCCACGCTTCGCACCTCCCTATGGTTTTGTAACCCATTATAACAAGCAGCTTCCACTTTTACAAATCAAGCTTCGTCCAGATTCAGTTCATGAATCTCCAGGAATTTCGTGTCAAACTGACCGCTGGCGAACACTTCGTGGTCAAGCACCTTGAGATGGAACGGAATCGTCGTGTGCACACCCTCCACGACAAACTCGCCGAGCGCCCGCTTCATGCGTTCGATCGCTTCCGTGCGGTCTTTGCCCCAGACGATCAGCTTCGCGATCATCGAGTCGTAATAAGGCGGGATGACATAGCCGGTATAAGCGGCGCTGTCGACGCGCACACCGAATCCGCCCGGAGCGAGATACGTCGTGATTTTCCCAGGGGATGGCATGAAATTCTTGACCGGATTTTCCGCATTGATCCGGCATTCGATGGCCCAGCCATTCAGCTTGATGTCGTCCTGTGTAAACGACAGCGGCTGGCCTGCAGCTACCGTGAGCTGTTCTTTAATCAAATCAAATCCGGTTACAAGCTCTGTCACCGGATGTTCAACCTGAATGCGGGTGTTCATCTCCATAAAGTAGAACTTCCCGTGTTTGTCCAGAAGGAATTCAACCGTTCCTGCGCCGTGGTAATTTACCGCTTTGGCTGCAGCTACGGCCGCTTCCCCCATCTCTCTCCGCAGTTCCTCGCTCAGGGCGGGAGATGGCGCTTCCTCAATCAATTTTTGATGGCGTCGCTGAATGGAACAGTCGCGCTCACCCAAATACACGACATTGCCGTGCTTATCTGCCATGATCTGAATTTCGACGTGGCGCGGTCCTTCGACGAATTTTTCGAGATAAACGCCCGGGTTGCCAAAGGCAGTTTTCGCCTCGTTTTGCGCTTGACGGATCGCCTTTTCCAGATCTTCATCGTCTACAGCAACGCGCATCCCGCGGCCTCCGCCGCCGGCGGTTGCCTTTACCATCACCGGATAGCCGATTTCATTGGCCGTCTTGATCGCATCGGCGATATCCTCGACAAGGCCATCTGTTCCCGGAACAGTTGGTACACCGGCTGATTTCATCGTATCCTTGGCGGTGGATTTATCGCCCATCTTGACGATGGCCTCCGGGTCAGGCCCGATAAATGTGATGTTGCAAGCGGCACAAATCTCGGCAAAGTCGGCGTTCTCTGCCAAAAACCCGTAGCCGGGATGGATGGCGTCTGCCCCAACCTTGGTGGCTACACTCATGATGCTCGCAATGTTGAGGTAGCTTTCTTTCGATGCTGTGGGTCCAATGCAGTAAGCTTCGTCAGCCAATTTTACGTGCAGCGCTTCGCGATCTGCTTCGGAGTACACAGCTACCGTACGAATGCCCAACTCGCGGCAGGCGCGAATGACACGGACAGCAATTTCGCCCCGGTTGGCAATCAATACTTTTTGAAACATTACGCTCTCCTCCAACCTATTCTGGCTTCACCAAAAACAGCGGCTGGCCGTATTCCACCAGCTGACCATCCTCAACCAGCACTTTCACGATCTCCCCGGATACTTCTGCCTCGATCTCGTTGAACAGCTTCATCGCTTCCACGATGCAAACAACCTTGTTCGGGGTCACCTTGTCGCCCGCTTGGACGTAGGCAGGCTTGCCCGGCTCAGGGGAACGGTAGAATGTTCCCACCATCGGGGACACGATTTTGTGCAGGTTCGACTCATCTACGGCTGCTGCTGCCGGCTTCGGAGCCTCAACCGGCGCCGCAGGAGCTTCTGCCACTGCCGGTGCAGCTGCTACGGGAGCCGCTGCTTGGGCGACCGGAGCCACTGGAGCCTGTACGACCGGTTGCGAAACGTAGACGGTTTCCCCGGCCGATTTTTTCATTGTTACCTTTGCTCCATCGATTTCAAGCTCGAATTCGTTAATGGACGACTGATCAATCAACTTGATAATTTCACGGATTTCATGAATTTTGAACACAGGTAAGCACTCCTTCATTTCGAAAGATAACCAGGGAGTATGGTATGTATCGAGGTCTAACAATCATGGTAGCTTGTCACCACCCCAACGTCAAGAAAGGATTTCCCCTCATTTCCAGCGAAAAACGAGGAGAAACCCTTACCAGCATGCCCGTTTTCAATGATCCTTAGTACCTCGTCAGGAAGCTTTGAATTGTACGGTGATATTGGTTGCCGGGACGTTCAGATGCTGTTTTACATTGGAGATGATGTCCACCACTTCATCTGCGCCCAGTTTGTCTTTTTGCACGATTACTGTCACCTTGTCATTTTGCGTGAACACGACAGCGTCTTTGTAGCCGCTTGTTTTCAGCATTTCTTCTACGGCCATTGTGGCGCTCTCCATCGTAGAGAGCTCTTCGTACTTCGCTTTCGCCTCTGCTACTGCCTGCGGGGTCGCATCCGGGCTGCCCATGATGCTCATCTGCTCGTCTTTTTGCTGCTGGAGTTGGGCTTCCCGCTTCATTTTGTACCCGGTGAAAATTTCGCTCGGGGTATCAGCCAGCGTCGCCGTTTCCTTGGTATCTGTCTGCTGCTCCTTGTTGGCATTTGCCGTATCTGCTGCCGCAGGTTCCGTTTTTGGCTTGCCCTCGACAGGAGCTGCGTCAGTGGCTGGCGTCTCTGTCTGTTTGCTCTCAACCACGACACCAGAAAGCGAGTCCTGCTCAGGCTGCAGCTGCTGCAACTGCTGCTGCCCCAGCGTCGACACTTGACTGTCCGGCCCTTTGACCAAATAGTAGCCCGAGAGGACCACCATCACGGCCAGCATTGTCAACAACCATACCGTTTGCTTGCGAAGCATCATTTGTCATTACCTCCTAACCTTTTTTAGGCAATATCGAAATTTTGTAGGCAGGCACATCCAATACTTTTTGAACCGCTTCGGTGATCCACGCTTTGACTTGTATGTTGTCGGCGCCTTTTGCCACCACCAAAACCCCTCTTACCTTTGGCTTTAGCGTTTTGAGGATAACGGGCTGATCCTGTTTGCCTCCCTGGACCACGACCACTTGTTCATCGCGGGATTGGTCATTTTGATTCCGCGTGGCTCGCTCCTTGTCCGTTTCCTGATTGGTAGAGGAACGGGTATTGGTGTTTTTCCCGACGACCAGCTCCGGCGTCGAATCCAGATTGACCATGACTTCAACCTCTCCCACACCAACTACGCTGGCCAATATTTCCTTCAGCTGCGTTTGATACATGTTTTCGTATTCTGCGATGATGTCGGGCGGATTGGCTCCTCCGAGCACCGGCGCCGACTGTTCGGTTCCAGGCGGTCCGGTCGGTTCATTGCCTCCAATCCCGAAACCCATCGGCTGATCGCGTTCAACATTCAGGAAATCGGTCAAAATCATGATGGCCATCCCGATTCCCAATATGACGATAAAATAGTGGATCGGCTTCAGCTTCTTTTTATCTGAATCTGCGGCCAACCATTGCTTCAGCTTCCCAAACACCCCTGCTCACCTCACCTTGAACGACTGCATGTCACCGCTTCTCAATCTTGTCCTGATCCCTGGTAACGACTACCATATCCTCGCTTAAGCCCCATTGCGCTGCCAGATCACTGGCAATCCGTTTGGACAAGGCATCTTTCTGCTGTGCAGCAGCCGGCAGCTCCTTTTCTTCTTGCCCCTGGCTTTGACTGTTTACCTCGATGCGTATCGGTTCGATCGGTTCGACCGGCTTGATCGCGCTTGCTGTTTCCCCGCTGCTCCCTTCTGGGGCGATCGCTACCTCGATGCGCTGCAATTTTGCCTGGTCTGCATTCTTGTTGTCCAACAGAACCTTGACTGCCGTTACCTCCACTCCGTGATCCTCCTTGAGCTTCGTTCGAATGGATGCCTCCACCTGACTTTGCACGTAGGCGTCTATTTGCTTTTCCTGCTTTCCGGCCAGCCTCTCGGCGATGCGCTTCCACTCGGTGTCGGAGGGCCGGTTCATCTGCTCCTGGTAGCGGTCCAGCTTAAGCGCCAGATCATCCTGAGAGAGCTGAAACAGGGCGAACACAGGGGAGATGATCGTCATCAAAATAATCAGTCCCATCACCATTTTGACGTAGCGCTGCATGCTGGTATTGGGCAAAATGAGGTCGAGGAACGCAGCCAGGAGAACAAGTAAGATGATCTTTTTCAGCCAGAGCGTAAGCCATGTCATCTGCTTCACCTACCGAACCATCATGGAGATATTGCCCGCCGCAATGATAATGGTGATGGCCAAAAAGAACATCAGCCCTACCGTGGCCAAAGCCGCAAAGACAAAGATTAGATTTTTCCCGATCGCTCCGAGTGCCGCGATGATCGGACTATTGCCCAAAGGCTGCAGGACGGCGGAGGAAAGATTGTAGATCATGGCCAAAATCAGGATCTTGAGGGCCGGGAATGCGCACAGGAGGAGCAGAATCAGGACCCCTGCCAATCCGACTGCGTTCTTGACCAGAAGAGAAGCATTGAGCACTGTGTCTGCCGCATCTGAGAACATCCTGCCGACAATCGGGATGAAATTGCCGGTAATGTATTTGGCCGTCCTCAGGGTTACCCCGTCAGCTACTGCCGACGTAGCCCCCTGGATGGAGATGATCGCCAGAAATATGGTAAGAAAGGACCCGAGCGCTCCCATTGCAATATTGCGCAAGAGGGAAGCAAGCTGCGTGACCTGGTATCTTTCCGAAAAGAGGCTTGCGATCGACAGCATGGCGGACAGAAACAGGAGCGGAAATATGACGTAGGAAATGAGTATCCCGCTGGTATTGATGAGAAAGATGATGAGCGGGTGAAACATCGTAGCTGACGCCAAATTTCCTACAGAAGCGAGCAGAGCGATGACCAGAGGAATCATGGCCAGCATAAAGTCGGACATGTCGCTGATCGCTTCTTTGGCGTACGTGATGGCCACATGGAAGCTGTTAATGGCGAGCACCATCAGCACGAGATAGGCAATCGAATAGGCTACCGTCGTCACGGTGTTGCGTTCAAAGGCGTTTTGCATCGTCTCCAGAATCATGGCAAAAACCGTAATAATGATGATCGAGCTGAGCAGTTTGCCATTCATCAAAATTTCATGGAAAACAAATTTGCCGAAGCCCTTGAGAAACCCGGAGAGACTAAAGTCCCCCTGCTGCATCAACAACTGGAGAAAACCGGGAGCCTGCAGATCAGGAAGATACCCTTTGTAATCGCGCTGCAGCTCTGTCCAAAACCTTTCGACCCGGTCAACCTGCAAATCGTCTACCTGCTGCTTGATCAGGTAATCGACAGAAGGTGCTGGTGTCGTCACGGCAGCCGAGAGAGAGGTTGACGGCAGGAAGACAAACAGCAGAAACAAGAAGAGCGACCAGCCCGCACGAGTCACTTGCACCCCTCCCCCAACTACGCCGGCAACAGGTCTATGACCGTTTCGATAATGATCTGAATGATCGGAACGGCCATGATCAGAATCAACACTTTCCCAGCCAGCTCGATTTTGGAAGCGATGGCTCCCTGACCGGCGTCTCTGGTCATTTGTGCCCCGAATTCAGCGATATAGGCAATTCCGATGATTTTCAAGATGGTTTCCAAAAATACGAGATTGAGGTCAGCTTGTACCGCCAGACGCTCCAGAATCCTGATGACCTCCGCTATTTTACCGATCAGAAAGTAAAAGATGACAACGCCGCTCGCGATGGCCAGCAGGTAGGCGAACATCGGTTTTTGTTCCTTGATGACCAGCGCGAGAATCGTAGCCACCAATCCCAGTCCGACGATTTGTACGATCTCCATTCGCCTTCCCTCCTCAATTAAACAGGAAGACGCGTTTTACCTCGGAAAACAGGTCGCCGACATAGTGAGCTACCATGTACAGCACGATGATAAACCCCACCAGCGTCGCCCAGTGTGCGATGTCCTCCTTGCCAGCCTGCTTCAGAACCGTGTGCAGAATGGCTGTAATAAATCCCACCGCCCCGATCTGAAAAACAGGTGTCAAATCAAAATCCACAGTGAACACCTCGCCTTTAGAACATCAGGATGACGACCAACAACCCGCACAGGAAGCCGAGGCTTTTGTACATTTTCTCGTACCTGTTTTGTTCCGCTCGCGCCTCTTCCTCCAACCCGCGAAGGTGTGTAACGGCGAGACGCAAATGCTTTTGCTGGTCTTCCCGATCAGATGATCCGAGCACCTGTCCCAGACTGGTCAACACATCCCGCTCTTGCTTGCGAAGCGACGTTTGCTGCCAGTGTCTATCGATGGCCAGTCTGAGCGCTTCGTCGGCGTTCTGTGCCCGCTCCTCGCGAAGGCTGCCCGCAGCAGTCTGGAACAGCTGTCCAATCTCTGTCGGCAGCCGGTTTCCCACTTTGAGCAGGGCAGGCTGCAACGGGGTCAGGCCGTACACGATCTCCGTCTCCAGCATCTGCAGCCCTACGAGAAGGGCTCTAAGCTGCACGGGACGATACGCATAAAACCGACCAATTTGCCACCCTACCATGGAAGCCGAGAACAGGATCAGCACGGCTCCGATCAGCTTAACCATGCGACCTCCCCCTTATCGACCGGTTCGAGACTCCGGTCGTAGACGCCTTGAATCGTCCCTACGCCCTTCGAGCGGCTCAGAACAAAATAGCGGGAGAAGACGCCGCTTTGAATCAATTTTCCCAGTGCCGGACGCCTCGCCACCTCTTCGATCTCTGCGCCGTGCGCAGAACAGATTACGGAAACACCGGCATGGACGGCTTCCCATACGGCTTCGCCGTCTTCCGGCCGCCCCACCTCATCCACGATCAGGACATCGGGTGACATCGAACGGATCAGCATCATCATTCCTGCTGCTTTTGGGCAAGCATCCAGCACGTCCGTTCTCGGGCCGACATCCCGCTGCGGAACACCGTTCAAGCAGCCGGCAAGCTCGGAACGCTCGTCCACAATGCCCACTTTGCGGCTGGAGGACCATTCGTTCCCATAGCTGATGGAGCGGGCAATATCTCGCAGGAGCGTTGTTTTTCCGCACTGTGGAGGCGAGATGATCAGGGCATTCAGGATTCGTCCGTTTTCGAACAGATAGGGCAGGACCTTCTGTGCCGTCCCTTTTTTCTCGCGAGCGATCCGGATGTTAAAGCTGGTAACGTCGCGAATCCCTTTTACTTCTCCCCGTTCCAGGACGACCTTGCCGGCAATGCCGATCCGGTGTCCCCCTGTAACAGTGATGTAGCCGCGTTTCAGCTCTTCTTCCAGAGTGTACAGAGAGTGCTGGCTGACCAGGTTCAACAGCTTGACCGACTGTTCTTCAGTGAAGGTCCACCCTTGTCTGGCATTGGCTGTCAGCTGTCCTGCGGCTGTCACGTAGCTCGACTGCTGCCCAAATCTTATTTCCAGCGGCTGATTTTGCCGTAGGCGGATTTCCTCCAGATGCTCTCTGACGGCGGAGGGCAATGCAGTCAGAATGCTGCGGATGGTCGCCGGCAAAATCGCCATGATCTCGTTCACGACTTATCCCTCCTTCGTGTCTTTGACACTTCAGCCTTTGTCCACGTCGACTTACCTCCATCCTATGCGGGTCTGGACGAGTTTTATGCCAAGAAAACGCCAGAGAAACGCTTGCTAGCGAAAGTCGCGGGAACCGCACGAGTACTACGCGTATCAACGCAATCATTTCTCAAACAAAAAAACCGGCTTCCATACCGGTCGGTCCGGATGAAAGCCAGTTCACCATTTGTTCGCTCGATGTTTTTCAGGTGGCATTGATCGGTTCATATTGCCTGTCCTGCGGATAGGGTTCGATGATGTAATGATGGTACCCTTCATCATCCTCCCCCTCTTGAAAGAACATGATCTCATGGCACGAGGGACACTCGATTTCATAAGAGGCTATCACATTGTCGTCAGAATCCAGCTCGTAAGTGGAGGCATCCTCGTCGTCCTGATCCGCAAATTTATCATAGAGGACGCTGTCGTCGTCTTCGTCACAGTCATCCACCATCTCGTACAGATCATTCTCATCGCCGAAAAGGTACAACTCCACATCGTCGAGATCATCGTCAATTGCCTCTACGTAATCTTCGGTTTCCTCGATCCTGGCGTGCAATTCCCTGAACTGACCGTACATTTCGTCCAGTACCTCAATTACTTCCGACAGTACCTTTCCCTCATTGCTGTTCTGTGTCAGGTCCAACCCATCTGCCAAGCCGCGCAGATACGAAATTCGATTAGCCAATGATTCAAGCACGAGGAACCCTCCTTTATCCGTTTACTTTCGCTATTGTTCCCGAAAGTCGGGAGGGTTACTAATGCCAAATCGTATCCGTCATTTTCTGACCCCGATGAATATACAGACGATGCCCGCAAATATCCACATGATTTTTGCGAAGCTGATCCGGTCCGACATGCCGATCAGTCCGATTGTCGTAGTCGACAGCAGTACAAGCGGACCTACAATGGCAAGTCCCGAATTGATCAGCAGCGCCTTCTCCACCTCGTTTACTTTTAAAATAAACAGGGCCGCCAGCACTTCAATGGTACCAGACATCACTCTTAGTGTAGCCATCCCTATGATCGCTTTTTCCCACATCACTCCTCGCCCTCCTCCCTATCACTCTATGCTCGTCCCGGGCAGATTCATCACTGAAAGCTGGGCAATCGCCTATAGGCTTGCGGCTCACTCCCAACCTCACCCGCACATAGACTAAAAGCAAACGCCTAGAAGAAATGAGGAAAACAGCCATGTTTAACCGCGATCTTCCCTTCTGGCCCGATGGATGGTCGGACCCGTCCCGGCGAAGACAACCCAAACCACGCGCGACCGGATTAACCATGGTCATCGATAAAGGAATGGGTCGCGCAGCATTTTACGACCTGATGGAGCTGGCTGCCCCTTACATCGACATTTACAAGCTGGGCTTTGGTACATCCGTCCTCTACCCCGGCAAATTTCTGCAACAAAAAGTGGAAGAGGCCAAAACGTGGAATCTGCACATCATGCCAGGCGGAACCCTTTTTGAAATTGCCCTTTGCCAATCCACTCTGGAGGCATATATCGAACAAGTGAAAGCAATCGGGTTTAATGCGGTCGAAATCTCCGACGGAACCTTCCCCCTCCCCGCCGACCTCAGAAAAAGGGCGATCAGTACGGCGGCAGATGCCGGGCTGATCGTCTACTCGGAATTTGGCAAAAAGTCGGCAGATTTCCGTGCCGAGCAAGACGAGCTGCTGCGTACACTGGAGGCTGATCTTCTAGCAGGCGCCAGCTACGTGATCGTAGAAGCCCGCGAGAGTGGGACGGTAGGCGTATTTGATGGGAAAGGAAAAGTGGAGACCAGCTTTTTGCTGGATATTCATAAGGCCGCCGGCTCCCTGGCAGACCGGCTAATCTGGGAAGCTCCCCAAAAGGAACAGCAGGTCGCCTTGATTCAGACGCTGGGCGCCAGCGTAAATCTGGGGAATATTGCTGGTGCCGACGTATTAGCCGTCGAGACGCTGCGAAGGGGGCTGAGGGGTGACACTGCAGCGATGATGGCCGAAAGGAGGGCCGCTACGTGCGAATAGATGTCGTTCCCACCGTTGAGGAAATTCGCTACGATCAGATCGGCAACCGCGTCGTCATCGTCATCGATGTACTGCGTGCGTCTAGTTCGATCGTGACCGCGCTGGGAACCGGCTTTTCGGTTGTCGTTCCCGTAGAGACCATCGGGCAGGCCAACGCGCTGCGGACAGAAAACTGCTTTCTTGCCGGTGAAAGACATTGTCGGAAAATCCCTGACTTCGACTACAACAACTCTCCTACCGAACTGGCTGGCCACTCGCAAAAAGGGAGCGTTCTTATCCTCACTACCACGAATGGAACACGTGCGATCCAAAAAGCGGAACGTGCCTCCTCCCTGTTGATCGGCTGTTTTCTCAACGCAACCGCTTGTATCCAGTACGCACTGTCACAACGTCTGGACATCACCCTGTACTGTGCCGGAACACGATCCGAATTTGCTCTCGAAGACGGTCTGGCTGCTGGCCTCATGATTCACAGAGCAAAGCTGCTGCAGCCGCAGGTTCAACTCTGCGATTTGGGAGAAGCGCTCCGGGCCAGCTATTTGCATCTGTCGGACCGATTGCCGCAGCTTTTGCCCCACACGACGACGGGCAGAAGACTGGTCCAGCATCATTTTGCCGATGATCTTGCCTTTTGTGCACAGATTGACCACTATCGCCTGGTCCCGATTGTACGAGAGAAGCGAATACTTCCCCACCTTGTCTCATAAAGTGAAAGAAGACTAGGGACGTGGACAGGGGTTTTGATGCCGATGGTATCAGGGGAAATCATGCTTGTCATCTTGATCGTCATAGGCTTGATCGGGCGATCGCCAATTATTGCGACTGCAGCGAGCATTCTGCTTGTTTTGAAGCTGACCGCACTCGAACGCCTGTTTCCTGTAGTTGAGCGGCGGGGGCTTGAGCTGGGTCTTTTGTTTTTGACGATCTCCGTACTTGTTCCGTTCGCCAGCGAAAAAATATCGTGGCGTGACATTACTCCGCTCTTCACGACGGTGATCGGAATGATGGCACTCGCCGGAGGGGCAATCGCCACCTGGATGAACGGAAAGGGACTCGATTTGCTTCGAACTGAGCCGTCCATCATCGTTGGTTTGGTCATTGGGTCGATCATTGGAATTGTCTTTTTGCGCGGAATTCCCGTCGGCCCGCTAATGGCCGCCGGCATTACCGCCTTTGTCTTGAAGCTGTGGGAATGGTTTGGCGGACGCTGAGCGGCGGACGCTTCGTCTTGACGCAAGGTTCCCAAGAGAAACGAAAAGAGCCGTACCCATGGCAGGTACGGCTCGTTTCCGTCGCTCGCTATTCGTTCTCTCGTCTTTATGCGCGAGATACGTATGCTTCGGTACGCGTATCGATGATCAACTTGTCTCCTTGTTCTACGAAAAGCGGCACGTTTACCACAAAACCCGTTTCCAGGGTTGCTTTTTTCGTAACGTTGGAGGCAGTATCTCCTTTTACGCCCGGCTCACATTCAGTAACAGTCAGTTCAACTGTATTCGGCAATTGCACCCCGAGGGTTTCGCCGTTGTACTGCATGATTTGCACGTTCATGTTTTCTTTCAGGAAGTTAAGCTCGCGCTCGATCTGCTTGCTTGTAAAGGTGAGCTGCTCATACGTTTCTGTGTTCATAAAGGTATGCTCATCGCCGCTGGCATACAGATATTGCATGGTAGAGGTTTCGATGCGGGCAGGACTTACTTTTTCACCGCCGCGGAACGTCATCTCTGCCACGTTGCCGTTACGCAGGTTGCGCAGTTTGGAACGAACAAAGGCTGCACCTTTTCCTGGTTTCACGTGTTGGAATTCGAGCACTTGGTAGATATTGCCATCCACTTCGATGGTCAGGCCGGTACGAAAATCATTAACAGAGATCATGTTAGTCCTCCCAAATCAACAAATAACACAAATAGTATAAATTAGACGGGCAAAATGAGCAACTCTTTCGTGGATTGGGTCAAGACATCATGACCATCCGCCGTAATCAATACGTCGTCCTCGATCCGAACGCCGCCCAAGCCGCTGATGTAAATGCCTGGTTCCATCGTGACCAGCATTCCCGGCTCAAGGATAAACGGACTTGCAGTCGACAAGTTTGGCAGTTCGTGAACGTCCATGCCAAGGCCATGTCCCGCACTGTGTCCGTACGCATCTCCATAGCCGGCAGCCGTGATGATATCGCGGGTAACCGCATCGGCTTCTTTACCCGAAATTCCCGGTCTTAACGCTTCGACACCAGCGATCTGAGCCTTGAGGACAATCTCGTAAATTTCTTTCATGCGAGGATGGGGCTCCCCGACAGAGACCGTCCGGGTAATATCGGAGTTGTAGCCCTGATAGGCCGCGCCAAAATCGAGCGTCACCATTTCACCGGCTGCAATCACCTTTTCGCTCGCTCTTCCATGCGGCAGCGCACCGCGGTGGCCTGAAGCGACGATAATGTCAAACGCGGAAGCAGACGCCCCCTGTCTTCTCATGAAAAACTCCAGCTCCAGCGCCACTTCGATTTCCGTCACGCCAGGCCTGATATATCCGAGAATGTGCTCAAAGGCATCTTCGGCGATTTTCACCGCCTGTCTGATCACCTGCACTTCGGACTCTTCCTTGTACATCCGCAGCTTTTCCATAAAGCCGCTGGTCGGAACCAGCTCGACACCTTCAAAGCTCTTGCTCCAATTGGAATAGGTTCCGAAAGACAGGCTGCTTTCAAAAGCAAGCCGTTTGACGCCGGCCTTTTTCAGGACTTGCGCGATCGCTTCCAGAGGCTTGCGCTCATTGTTGACCACGGTAAAGTGCGGGCACTCCTCCTGGGCTTGATCGACATAGCGGAAATCCGTTACCAAAAACGCTTCTTTTTCGGTGACGATAACCCATCCCGTCGAGCCGGTAAAACCGCTCAGATAACGACGGTTCACCGTTTCTTCCGTAATCAGTGCGTCAGCCCCGATCTGTGCCAAGGCATCGCGCAATTTGCTCAAGCGATTGTTCATTTTCCTCTCCCTTTCTTTGTCTGCCGTTCAACCGATCTGTCGCTTCCCGAACAGACCGGCTCACTTGCCCGGTTCCGTTCATTTCTTGCCGATTTTGTTTGCCAGCGATCTCAGCGCCCACTCATAACCGTCGATGCCAAGACCGACGATTTGACCGATAACAACAGGAGCAATGACTGAATGGTGCCGGAATGATTCGCGCGCGTGTACATTGGAAATATGGACTTCAATCGTCGGCAATTCCACGGCTGAGATCGCATCCCGAATCGCATAGCTGTAATGCGTAAATGCACCCGGATTGATGATGATGCCGTCATGCACGCCTTTTGCCCGGTGAATGGCATCGATGAGAACGCCTTCATGATTGGACTGGCAATGCTCGAGGCGACCGTTCCACTCTTCCATGACCTTTTCGAGCCGAGCGACAACGTCTTGAAGTGTCTCTCTTCCATACACATCGGGCTCCCTTTGCCCCAGCAGGTTGAGGTTGGGGCCATTGAGCAACAGGACGGATAGCACGGTTCATTCCTCCCTTATGACACTTCCGCTTCCCTTTTTGTAAAAACATTTTTACTAGAGAATAATTTTACCATAAGGGAGAAGAGCTTGAATAGCTTCAAGCCTCGTCATGGCTCTCCAGCGTGATGGTCATGCCCACGAACATCCCGAAGGAGAGAAACCAGGCCGCTTCCGTGGCAAGCGTCGCCACGTCCCAATTGCCCATGCGAAAGAAGAAACCTGCCACTACTAACAGCATCAGGCCGTAGAGCAAGCCGCTCCACCACATTTTGCTCCTTTGGAACAGCAGAGAGTATAAAAACACTGCGATCACACTTTCAAAAAACAGCAGGATCACTCCCAGGCCAGTGGCAGACCAGGAGTCCTCATCTGCCTCCCAGAGAAAGGGACGGGCATAGGCTCCCAAACCGTAAGGCGTAAAATTGAGAAAGTGTGCAGCCAGCCTGACGATTCCCCAAAATACCGTTCCCCAAAAAGCAATTTCAACCAGCTTTGCAAAAGGCAGCGTCTTCGCTTTGCCAGGCACATCGGCACGGGCAGTTCTTCTTTCCTCTGTAAACCTGCCCCGCAGGTGCCCTCTTGTCTTTGTCAAACCCATCGTCATCACCCCGTATCTAGTATGTGCCGAACCTATTATTTTCACTTACGGTTGACATTTTGACGGGGATTGGAACTGCCAGTAGCCTCCGCGCTCCGTTTCCGTTAGAATATGTAATAAGGATGGTGATAGGATTGGCGCAACAAAACGTACCTAGCTACGGCGGTCAAGCCGTCATAGAAGGCGTCATGTTTGGCGGTAAGCAGGTAACCGTCACAGCGATACGCAGAAAAAACCAAGAGATTGAATACTTCGAAGCTCCGCGGAACGAGATCCCGTGGGTCAAGGTACTGAAGAAAATTCCTTTCCTGCGGGGAATCGTCGGCCTGATTGAAGCAAGCGCCAACGGAGCAAAGCACCTTAACTTCGCCTCCGACCGATACAGCATGGAATCAGATGAAGAGGTTTCGGCTGGTCCATCCAGACTGCAGATGATTTTGGGTGTGGCCGTCGTGGGTATTTTGTCGTTTCTATTCGGGAAATTTGTATTCACCCTGGTACCCGTGTTCCTCGCCGATTTTCTGTTCGGGAAGTGGATCACCAATCAATACGCCCAAAACATCTTGGAAGGCGTAATCAAGCTGATTCTGCTCCTGGGCTATATCACCGCGATCGCGCAGGCTCCGCTCATTAAACGGCTGTTCCAATACCACGGAGCTGAGCATAAGGTGATTAACGCCTATGAATCAGGGGTAGACTTAACCGTAGAGAATGTGCAAAAATTTTCCACCCTGCACTACCGTTGCGGAAGCAGCTTTTTGATCTTCACCGTGATCATCGGTGTCGTGATCTATTCATTCTTCTCGTATGACAGCTTATGGGAGCGAGTGGTTCAGCGGATCGTGCTCCTGCCCGTTGTACTCGGTGTATCCTATGAGGTCCTGCAATTTACCAACAAATTGCGTGACACGCCCGTACTGCGGTTTCTCGGTTATCCGGGGTTGTGGCTGCAAAAAATCACAACACGGGAACCTGATGACAGCCAGGTGGAGGTGGCGATTGCCGCATTTAACAAAATGCGCGAACGCGACCATGAGATGACAAATCCAGGGTTGGTTTCTGCCGGTTAAGCATTTAGATAACGATGAGGTGAGGCGCTATGTTTCCCCGGATTCCCCCAATCATCTTGATCATCTTGTTGTTTGCTGTATACGGTCTGTTGAATCGGATCATTGAGAAGCCTCTGCAAACCTTGGTCATCATCGGTTTGTCTGTCCTTTTGTTCGTGGTGGTCAGAAACTATTTGAGGAGCGGCAAATTCCTTCCCGGAGCTCCCAAGCAGCAAAAACAGGCAAAACCGAAAACGCCGGTTTCGAGAGCTCCCCTGAAAAAGAATGCACAACAGGCAAGGCGAAACCATCCGTTCCGGGTGATTGACGGAAACAAAGGCAAATCGAAGGAAAATCAAGGCGACCAAGATCCTCATAATCATATTTCGCAATAAAGAAAACAGGCTGCCTATACAAGGTAGCCTGTTTTGTCTGTCGGGGGTGTACCTTTTTGGAATACCTCTACGTATTGTTCAAAGCTCCACTGTTCCAAAAAGCGGGTTGCGGATTGCAGTCCGGACTCGTACAGTCGATACCGAAGTTCTTTTGAGAGCTGGAACTGCGTCGTCCGCACTCCCAATGTATTGATGAACACGGTGCGGAGAGCTTGGGCCCGATCGACGTAAAGCCGGTCATGGGCATCCAGCATAGTAGCGATCAACTGCTTGGAGAATGAAAACAATCCCCTGATCCGGTAGGCCTCCCGATCCACCTTGCTGTCATGGAGCCGGAAGCCGATGGTCGGCCAGAGGGGAACCCCCGGCACATCGAACAGCCAGACCGGATAATTGCTCAAAAGCGCTCCATCCACGATCAAATGGACTTCACCGTCTTTGGTCAAACGCGTCGGCTGAAAAAAGAAGGGGATCGATGACGACATGCGAACAGCGCGTGCGATGGAAAATCGTTCGGGGACAATATCGAAATGGCTCAAGTCCTCCGGCAATATCAGCATCTTTCCGCCCGTAATGTCAGAAGCGATGATGCGGAGTTTATCCTTTGGCAAGTCTCCAAAGGTCCGAATCCCCTTTTGGCGAAGCAAATCATCGATAAATCTCTCCAGCCTGTCAGTCCGGTATATCCCTTCACGGAATAGCAATTCGTATAAGGGTCCGACTATCGGCAGACGTCCCAATCCTCTCCGTTCAAGAAAAAACAAGTAGTCCAGCTTTTCAAAAATGGGACGCAATTCCCTGCTTGTGTAGCCGGCACTGAGCAATGCCGCCACGATGGACCCGGCCGAAGTCCCCGCCAACCTTTCCCAGACAAAGCCGTGCTCTTCCATCACCTGCAAGGCGCCAATAAAGGCTATGCCCTTTACTCCGCCTCCTTCAAACACTGCATCCGCCTTCATCCTGATTCCTCCTCGGACCTTCACTGCCCCCCTTTTACCAATATATAGACGAAGTGCTTGTCGAATGCGATTCGAAAGCTGGTTATGCATGCGCTATTTGGCGATACCTTGAACACATCCGTAAGTCATCACCGGATTTCGACTGTTCGTTCACAGAAAAAACGCAAGCCCGAAGGCCTGCGTTTCTAGGACAACTCTTCTTCTTTTTGTTCCTCTTCCTGCTGGATCCGGCGAAGATCCTCGACACGCTTCGGATCCTCCTGAAAGTAGCGGACCAGATACTCAAAGCACGAGATTGACTCCCAGCTCAGATGGTGTTCGATTCCTTCCACATCTTTATAAATATGTTCTTCGTCTACGCCGATCAAACGCATGAACTCCTCCAGGAGACTGTGGCGATCGACAAGCCGTTTTCCGATTTTCTTACCCTTTGGCGTAAGAATCAGACCGCGATATTTCTCATAGACGAGGTACTTGTCTTTATCAAGCTTTTGAACCATTTTCGTGACAGAAGAGGGATGCACCTCCAACGCTTCCGCGATATCGGAGACACGAGCATATCCTTTTTCCTCGATTAAGCTGTAAATACGTTCCAAATAGTCTTCCATGCTGGGAGTTGGCATATGTATCCCTCGTTTCCAAACGGTGTTTCGGCATGGCAAAAAAAGCACGTAGATTTATCATACCGTGGATTGAGGATGAGTTGCAAGGAAAAACTCTATTTTAGCTGTTTTTCCGCACTCTTTAGATTTACGGTCTGCACGAGTTGACCGCCCAAGGTCTCCAATCGCTCCTGAAGACGCGGATCTTTCAGTTTTCCATCGGCATCAAAAGCGCTGTATGCATTCGGAACACTAGGACTTGCCGGCAGTGCCCAGGCGTGCAAATTTCTCATAATCAAATGCAGTGTGTTTACCGTGTTAGTCGCCCCCATGCTGCCCCCGGCTACACCCAGGACAGCGACCGGTTTATCCCGCAGATAACGTCCTTCCAAGAAATCGAGCGCATTCTTTAACGCTCCACTGATGGTGCCGTGATACTCGGGAGAAGCGATAATCAACCCGTCCGCTTCCGTTACCTTGCGAACGAAGCGATGGACAGTTTCCGGATAGGTGGAGAAATCATCTCTCACATCATAAATGGGCATCGGCCATTCCGCCAGATGGATCAGCTCCGTATCAGCCCCAGCTTTTTGTGCTGCGGCAAGTACGATCGCCACTGCTTTTTTTGTGGTAGAATCGGGATTCATGCTTCCAGAAATGCCGAGAATTTTCATTATTTTTCACCTCATACCCTATTATAGCTGATTACTGTTAGTATATCCCATTTATCACACTTAGTAAATAGTTATGTTTATTAAATTGCTTGATGTTCTGAACAAGCCCCCTTTCCACATACACTTGTACCAAGGTTGGGAAAAGGATGATGCTCATGGACAGAGGTTCCTGGCGAATCGCCGTTCTATTTGCAGCTGCTGCACTTGGCGGGACATACTTGGGAGGGGCTGACGGCCTGCGTTTTTTTGCATATTTCGGCTCATGGGGCATACTGGGAATCTTATTGGTCAGTGGGGGCTTGGGGTGGCTCAGCTACCGAATCCTGACTCTCAGTCATCATCTCGGTTTTCGTTCGCTTCATGATTTGCTCTGTTACTGGTTCGGCGAAAAGGCAGCACCTGGCTTGTCTGTGCTGCTGCATTTGCTCCTGCTGGCCTGGGCAGGTACTTCGCTTGGAGAAATGGCACTACTTTTAAACAACGGCAACACCGCCTGGGCTTTTGCACTCGTCCCTGTCCTTGTGGCCGTGTTTCTGTTGGGAAAAGGCTGGCCGGTATTCATTCGCGGCGTAACTATTTTTCTTGGGATCGGACTTCTCATGATCGCATCCGCCTACATCGAGCAGAGGCATATCGATGTTCCATCCCTTGGCTATCAATTAAACCTCCAGTGGTTGGTTCATTCCCTCTATTATTTTTCGCTTCACTTCATTTCGATCTTGGTCATTTGCCTTCCATTGGCTTCACGGGCATCCCGTGCACACTTCATTTCACACGGCGTTGTCCTCGGCAGTCTTCTCTTTTTCTTCACCACATTGCTGATGCAGGGGATCTTGCTCGGCTACTGGCATGATATCCACTCCTCTTCGCTGCCGCTCCAAACTGTGCTTGCATCTATCTGGCCAGGCGGACAATGGATCCATGCCCTTGCAGTTCTCGGCTGCTCCGGAATCGTGCTGGCAATCACCGTTTACGCCCTCGCTTCACCTGTAGCCTTGCGTTACGACATCAGCCTGACCGCCTTGTTCGTTGTCATGATGATCGCCGTTTCCATCTTCGCTTTCCTTGGAGTCGCCTGGCCAAGCGTCGGATATGTGATTGCAAGCGCCCTCACCTACTCCGGACTTTTCCTGGTCGTTTGGCTATGCTGGAAAATGAGCAAAACGTAAAGCCCTGGATCAGACTGCATCCAGGGCTTCATCTTTTAATGGAAAAATGGGGACAGATGATAAGGCCGGCAAGATAACCTCCACCATCGTACCTTGCATCGGCTCGCTGTGTATCTTGATGCTGCCGCCATGCTCCTCGATAATCTTGTATGATACCATCAAGCCAAGTCCCGTTCCGTTCTCCTTCGTGGTGAAAAAGGGTTCCCCCAGCTTTGGTATCCGTGCAGACTCGATGCCATAACCCGTATCGCGGATTCGTACCTTGACCGTCCCATCTGACAGCGATTTCGCTTCCACATGCAGGTCGCCTCCCTCTGGCATCGATTCAATCGCGTTTTTGCAGAGGTTGATCAATACCTGCTTTAGCTGATTATCTTCGCAGGAGATCAAGGGAAGTTCCTTGTCAAAATGTGTGTGAATCTGGATGTCGTTGAGAATCGCCTGACTATCCAACAGAGAGAGCACGTTTCTGATAATGTCTCTGATGTCTCGCGCCTGATATTTGACAGCCTGCGGCTTGGCCAGCATCAAAAGCTCGCTGACGATGCCATTGATCCGGTCCATCTCCGCAAGCATGATTTCCCCGTAGCGCTTGTCCTCCGCAGTAGACTGCATCAACTGGATAAAGCCTCGTAAAGCGGTCAACGGATTGCGTATCTCGTGAGCGATGCCAGCCGCCAGTTTGCCGATGACCGAAAGCTTGTCCGACTGGCGAAGCAGCTCCTCAGCCCGCTTGTTTTCCGATATATCCCGCGTTACCATCAATGCGCCCAACAGCCGGCCAGACTCGTCGACAATCGGCTTCGTTCTCGTCTCCAGATGAACCCAGTGCCCCAGCTTGTGTTTGAAACGATATTCAAGGGTAATCATCTCGTTCTGTGTCTGTATATTTCGAAAGGCTTTCCTGACCATTTCCAAGTCGTCAGGATGTACAAGCTCAAACCGTCTGTACAACTCCTTGTACCTCTCGTTCGGGTATCCCAGGACAGCTTCATGTGAAGGCGAAGCGTACGCGACTGTACCGTCCGGCTGATAAATGCAAATCATATCCGTCATATTTTCCGTGATCAGACGATACTTCGCTTCCTTTTGCCTCAAACGCTGCTCTACTTTCTTTTGCTCGGTAATGTCTCGGGCGCTCCCTGCAATGCCGATCACCTGCCCGTTATCCGAATAAATCGGACTCATCGACAGCGATATGTGAAGAAGCCGTCCGTCCTTGTGGTAGCGGACTGTCTCAAGTCCGATGATTCTCTTTCCAGCGAGCACCTGCCGGTGATAGTAATCGACTTCTTCTTTCAAATATTCCGGGACAAATGGCATCGGTGCTCCGATCAATTCTTCTTCCGTGTATCCAAAAATCATTTCCGAAGCCTCATTTACGCGAAAAACATTTCCGTGAACGTCCAGCATGGAAATAGCGTCTGGCGTTTGCCTCATAAAGGATTCAAGCAAATCCTTTGAGGCCAGGTCGTCCCAATGCATGCTGACTCCTTCTTTGTCTCCGCCCTCTGCAGTCCGATCCTTTGATTTCATCTGGACGTCCTGTTCTGATTGACGGATGGAACGAACGCACGATCTGATGAAAAAATATGTGCCTACAACAAAACCTGTCCAAAGCACAGCCAATCCCCAATATTGAATGCCTTCCGAATGATGGACAAGCCATGCAGCAGTTAGCGCCAGCCAAGCAAGAGATGCGAACCCATACACGACAACGAGTTGGATACCAGTTCGTTTCATCCATACCTCCATGACTTAGATCTCGTAAATGATAGCTTGTAGGTCGAGATGATGAGGTTGTAAGGCATTCCATTCTGCACGATTTATTCTTTTGTCAAAGTATTCGTAAAAATTATACTCCCTTGCAGCGCTTCTTACCATTCTTTACTAATCGACAGATCATGACATTCTTAGACAAAAAAACCTTCTGCAGGGGGCAGAAGGCTGCTGCTTGTTTCCCATATGCTTTTTTCAACGGGAGTCTGGCAATGGATAAGGACCCGACCCCGGATCTGTCATCGTTGTAATCGCATCGACCACGGTACGGACCGCGTCTGTCAGTTTCTCGCCATCGCTCTTTTTTTCAGGAACGTTTTTCCCGCTCTGTGAAGCTGCAACACGTACGATCTGCACCGCATTTGGGATGTTAGCTTGAGCGATTCGACCCAACCGGCTCAGCACCTCTTGCGGAGCGGCAGAGGAAAAGCCGGCTCCTTTTGCGTCCAGCAGATCTGCTGCCAGATTGCGCTTGCCATTTGAGGTGTACACCGCCAGTTCACCGTCTTGTTGCCTCACATTGCCGAGATACAAAAATGCCGCTATTTTGGTTCTCTCTGCATCCGTCAGAGACCGCACATAATCGTCGAGCCCCCGCCCTCCGTCAGAGGCGGCGCCAAGGCTGACAAAACGCACTTCGGTATCTCGCTGTTGCGCAGTCAGCAGGCGTGCCGTTTCCAGCAGCACAGCGATTCCTGAAGCATCATTTTCCTCCCGCGCGGCGAAGGAAGCGTCGTGATGGGCAGCCACCAGCACAATCTGTCCGGTGTTCCCGTTATTGGGTTTCAACTCCGCAGTGAGATTGTAGGACGTTTTCTTGATGATCGAAGCGCCCGACACCTTCAAGGTGGCTGTCAGTTTCTCCCCTTTTTGCAGCAGCTGTCCGAGCTGCTCTCCCTCGGCTGGTGAGACGGCCAGTACGGGTACATGCATATCAAGCGGTCCCCCGAGAGATGGCCTTGGTGCATTTGCTCCCTGCGTCAAAATGATCCCTTTGGCCCCCGCCGCCGCTGCGTGACGCACTTTTTCCGCCTCTGACATTCCCCCCGGACGTACGAAGACGATCTTGCCCTCGATATCGGCTCTCGCGAAATCCTGTTGTGTCCCTGTACCGACGTCGAGAACTGCTCCCGTCGCCTCTCCTGCCGGCCCGAACAAAACGCTTCTGGGGGCCCATGTCTTCCCGCGGATCTCGGGGACCTGCAAGGAGATCTGTTTGGGTTCCGTATAAACGTAATAGGAGAAAGGCAGCAGCTTTGTCTGATAACCGAAAATGCGGAGCCACTCTTCTATGTAAACTACGGCGCGAAACTCCGATTCTGTTGCTGGAATTCGCGGGGCTGTCGACAGTTTTTCCACGTGTTCGAGGAGGCGATCCGTGTCCGCTTGCCCTCCGGCTTCCGCACCCGCCGGACCTGGGAAGAACATCAACGATCCCCATGCGATGAAGACAGTGATCAACCATTTCATTTCGGCTCTCATCCCATTCCCCTTTCCAAATGGCCTCTTTTTATTATGGGCGGCAATTCAGGAAAACGTCTAGTCAGAATAGTCCGTCAAATAAAGATACGTGGCGCCATCTGACGACAGCAAGCAACCGAAGTGTGACAAGTTTCCCCTCCATTCATTTTGAAATTGACCCTCGACCCAGTATTTGTTAAGGTTGTCTCATACATCACTCGACGCTGATTTCAGGAAAAGGCGGCGGGGGCTGTACGTTTGCAACTGGCAGGTTCAAACGAAAAAAGACATAATATTTGCGTAACTGAAGAAGGAGGATTCACCATGCTTTACGTGGATGGCAAATGGGTCGGCACAGACGAGCTGACTGTTCACCCGGAAGACCGCGGCTACAATTTTGGTGACGGTGTTTACGAAGTGGTTCGCATTTACAAAGGGAAAATGTATCAATGGGAAGGTCATTTGACCAGGCTGTTCCGCAGCGCTCGCGAGATCATGCTCGACCTGCCGTGGACGGCAGAAGAACTGTCGGCGATTGCGCATGAGCTGCTTGCGAAAAACAACATTACATCCGCAGACGATGCCACCCTGTACCTGCAGGTGACCCGCGGTGTGTCTCCACGTGTACACGATATACCAAAAGGCATTCGCCCTGTGATCATGGGCTTTGTCCGCCGCAAGGAACGCCCGCTGGCCGATATGAAAAAGGGACTGAGCGCTCAGCTGGTCGAGGATATTCGCTGGCTCCGCTGCGACATCAAAACGTTGAACCTGCTTGGCGCTGTCATGGTCAAGCAGTACGCCAAAGACGCCGGCGCCCAGGAGTCGATCCTGCACCGCAGCGGCATCGTCACTGAGTGCAGCGCAGCCAACGTGTTTGTCGTAAAAGACAACGAGCTGTACACGCATCCCGCCAACCACCTGATTCTGAACGGCATTACCCGGCTGGACGTCATCGCCCTCGCGAAAGCAAACGGCATTATCGTTCATGAGGAGCCGTTTACTGTCGACTTCCTGAAGCAGGCGGATGAAGTCTTTGCGACAGGGACAACTGTCGAGGTTATGCCCATTATCTCTGTCGACGGCCAGGCTGTAGGCGGCGGAAAGATCGGACCCGTCGTGGAAAAGCTGCAACAGCTGTTTGAAGAACATATTTACGCAAACGCATTGGTCTAATCCGAAAAAATGGCTCTCACAGGAGTTTCGCTCCTGGAGAGCCTTCTTTGTTTATCCACTTACCTTTCGCATATTGAACTATCGGCGGAGGTTCCATTCGTCGGTCGAGTAGCGCGAAGCGGCCAGCTCTTCGGCGAGCGCCCTCTCCTCTGGAGTCAATTCGCCTTTTACGAGCTCTACCTTCAAGCCTGTGGCAAAGCCGTCGCGAAATGCCTCCATCGCTTCCTGAAGCGATACCGGTCTATTGCTCACCTCGTTGATCGTCACCGCTTTTTTCCGGAAGCTCTCCATCATGCGTTCCTTTAGCCTGTCTGAGGAGAAGTGAAGCAAGGAGAACAGCAGCTCGACATCCATATCCAGCAAAATGGAGCCGTGCTGAAGGATGACGCCCTTTTGCCTGGTCTGCGCACTGCCTGCCACCTTTTTCCCTTCCACCACCAATTCGTACCAGGAGGGGGAATCAAAGCAGGCGGACGATCCCGGCGAGCTGTACTTTTCTTTTTCTTCTTCGCTTGCCAGTGAAACCATTTCCGCATCCAGGCCGAGGTTTTGAAAACCGTGTAGCAGTCCCAGACTGATCACCTTGTACGCCTCGGTGACACTGGAAGGCATCTCGGGGTGGCTTTCCGACACGACAACACTGTAAGTCAGCTCCTGGTCGTGCAGGACAGCCCTTCCTCCCGTAGCACGCCTCACAAATCCGATGCCCTTTTCTTGAACAAGCTCCAAATTGATTTCCTTTGCCGCTTTTTGAAAATACCCAATCGACAAGGTTGCCGGGTTCCATGTGTAAAACCGGACGGTTGGAGGAACCTTGCCCTCGCTGTGAAGCTGCAGGATTGCTTCATCTACTGCCATATTCATTGCCGGGGACATCCCCTCGGTCACGATAAATCGCCATTTTTCCATGCTGCGCATGTCCTCCTCTCACCCTCTCCATTGTACTTCTCCCGATGATGAAACGGCAACAATGCGGCATGCAAAAAGGCCGCCGAAACATTCGGCAGCCTCGTCTGCGTTCTTATTCCGGCTGGTAGCGGAGTACCGGCTTGCGTGCAGCAGTGGCTTCATCCAGACGCTTCACGATTGTCGTATGAGGAGCCTCCTGCACGAGTTCCGGTGTTTCTTCGCACTCGCGAGCGAT
Source organism: Brevibacillus sp. FSL K6-6036 (assembly GCF_037964015.1). NCBI lineage: Bacteria > Bacillati > Bacillota > Bacilli > Caryophanales > Paenibacillaceae > Brevibacillus > Brevibacillus sp. FSL K6-6036. The sequence continues at coordinate 2,124,516 of NZ_CP150173.1, read as the reverse complement.
CTGCAGCATTACGTCAATAAACTCATCGAGTGTTTCTTTGGATTCAGTCTCTGTCGGTTCGATCATCAGGCACTCGTCTACGATCAGCGGGAAGTAGACAGTCGGCGGATGGAACCCGAAATCAAGCAAGCGTTTTGCAATATCCAGCGTCCGCACGCCCAGCTTCTTCTGGCGAACGCCGGACAGGACAAACTCATGCTTGCAAACACGGTCATAGGGAAGCTCGTAGGCTTCTGCAAGCTTGCGCATCATGTAGTTTGCGTTCAGCACCGCATTTTGCGAAACCTGCAACAGACCCTCTGGTCCCATGGAGCGAATATAGGCATACGCGCGAACGAGAATGCCGAAGTTGCCATGGTACCCTTTTACGCGGCCGATCGATTGCGGACGGTCGTTGTCCCAGAAGAAAGTGCCATCTGCCCTTTTGCCTACGATTGGAGCTGGCATGAACGGTTCCAGAATCTTTTTCACACCGACAGGGCCGGCACCGGGACCGCCGCCGCCATGAGGGCCGGTAAAGGTCTTGTGCAAATTGAGGTGAACGACGTCAAAGCCCATGTCGCCGGGACGAGCGATGCCCAGGATGGCGTTGGCGTTGGCGCCGTCGTAGTAGAGAAGGCCGCCAGCTTCGTGTACGATCTTTGCCATCTCGACGATGTCCTCTTCAAACAATCCAAGCGTGTTCGGATTGGTCAGCATCAATGCCGCCGTGTCCGGTCCTACTGCCTGGCGCAAAGCTTCGATGTCTACCAGCCCGCGGTCGTCGGACGGAATCGTAACTGTCTCCAAGCCCGCTACAGCAGCGGAAGCCGGATTCGTTCCGTGTGCGGAGTTCGGTACGATTACCTTGGTCCGCCCTTTTTCACCGCGGCTTTCATGGTAAGCGCGGATCATCAATAGTCCCGTCCATTCGCCTGCTGCCCCTGCTGCCGGCTGCAAAGTGACGGCATCCATGCCCGTGATCTCCGCCAGCTCGTTTTGCAGGTTATACATCAGTTCCAGCGCGCCTTGCACAGATTCTTCCGGCTGGTACGGATGGGTTTGGGCAAAGCCCGCGTAACGGGCAACGTCTTCATTGATTTTCGGATTGTACTTCATCGTGCAGGAGCCGAGCGGATAAAAGCCGTTGTCAATCCCGTGATTTCTGCGGGACAGCTCCGTATAGTGACGAACCAGCTGCAGTTCGGATACTTCCGGCAGTTCTGCTGGGGTTTCGCGAATCAAGTGCTTCGGCAGCAAATCGGTTACCTCTACCTCCGGCACATCAAGCGCCGGGAGATTGTACCCTACGCGACCAGGCTTGCTCAATTCAAAGATCAACGCTTTTTCTTTGTCGTTATGCACGGGTGATCGCCTCCAATTCCTGCGCGAGATCGTCGATTTCTGCTTTTGTTCGGAGTTCCGTTACGGCAAGCAGCATATGGCCGGAAAGCTCGGGATAATCGATTCCAAGGTCGTAGCCGCCGATAATCCCTTTTTTCAGCAGCTTCTTGTTTACTTCCGCTACCGGTTTATTCAATTTCACTACAAATTCATTGAAGGTAGGTGCGCTGCCTACGATCTCAAGTCCTTTTGCTGCCAATGCTTGCTTGGCGTAATGAGCTTTCTGCAGGTTGAGCATGGCGATTTCCTGTACGCCCTGCTTTCCGTACGCGCTCATCGCGATAGAGGCCGCGAGAGCCAGGAGAGCCTGGTTGGAACAGATGTTGGATGTCGCTTTTTCGCGGCGAATGTGCTGCTCGCGCGCTTGCAGGGTCAAAACGAATCCGCGCTTGCCGTTTTCGTCTTTCGTCTGTCCGACGATCCGGCCGGGCATTTTGCGCATCAGCTTGGAGGTGGTGGCCAAATACCCGCAGTGCGGTCCACCGAATGAAGCGAAAATTCCGAATGGCTGCATATCGCCAACAACGATGTCTGCGCCCAAACGTCCCGGCGCTTCCAGCACGCCGAGCGAGAGCGGATTGGAGGAAACGATCAGAAGCGCTCCTTTTCCATGTGCAATCGGCTCAATGGAGGACAGGTCTTCTACTTGACCGAAAAAGTTCGGGTATTGAACGATGACAGCTGCCGTCTGGTCGTCAACAAGCGCGTCCAGTGCTGCCGTGTCGGTTCCATTGTCCTTCAGGTCTGCTTCCACGACCTCTACGCCTTGGCCGTACGCGTATGTTTTCAGCACGCTCCGCGCTTCCGGATGGACGGAACGGGAAACCACGACCTTGCTCTTGTTCGTGTGGCCTGCCGCCATCATTGCTGCCTCTGCCAAAGAAGTAGCGCCGTCGTACATCGAGGAGTTGGCCACTTCCATGCCCGTCATTTCGCATACCATCGTCTGAAACTCAAAAATAGCCTGCAGCTCCCCTTGGCTGATTTCCGGCTGATACGGGGTGTATGCGGTAAAAAATTCGCCCCGCAGCAGCATGTGGTTGACGACACTCGGGATATGATGCTGGTACACACCCGCTCCCAGGAAGTTTGCATGCGTACTGAAGTTGGCGTTTTTATTAGCAAGACCGGAAAAATATTTGACCAGCTCCGGTTCGGACAGAGCCTCGGGAATTTGCAGGGAACCTTTGAAACGAACTTCTTCCGGAATATCCGCGAACAGCTCTTCCACCCGGGAAATGCCCAGGGTGTCCAACATCTCGCGTTTATCCTGATCGGTTTGAGGCAGGTAACGGTATTTCACGAACGTTGTCCTCCTTGTTTATCGGATCTTGGATTGGTTGGTTTACTTTTTGGGACGTTTGTAGAACGGTGTGGCTGCCACGACAGCCTTCAGCCGCTTGCCGCGAATTTCTACTTCCAGTTCGGTGCCTACAGCTGCATACTCGGATTTGATCAGCGCGAGTCCCACATTCTTTTTCAACGTCGGAGACTGAGTGCCCGTCGTAACCTCGCCGATCTGCTCTTCCCCGACAAAAACAGGGTAATGCGTACGCGGGATGCCGCGGTCGATCATTTCAATCCCAACGAGCTTGCGGGGAGCGCCGTTTTCCTTTTGCGCCTTGAGGGCTTCCTGTCCGATGAACGGCACTTCTTTGTCTACCTTTACTGCAAAGCCGATACCCGCTTCGATCGGCGAGATGTCTTTGCCGAGCTCTTGACCGTAGAGCGGCAGCTTCGCTTCAAAACGAAGCGTGTCCCTGGCGCCGAGGCCGCATGGTACCAGCCCTTCCGGCTTGCCGACCTCGAGGAGGCGGTCCCATAGCTGAATCGCTTTGTCGCTGTCCAGGTAGATCTCAAATCCGTCTTCTCCGGTATAGCCGGTGCGCGAAACGAGAGTCGCAATGCCGTCGATCACGACATTCCGCTTGAAACGGAAAACACCGATTTCCGTCAGGTTCGTGTCGGTCAGCTTTTGCAGGATCGATTCGGCAAGCGGCCCCTGGATCGCCAGCTGTGCTGTTTGCGGTGAGATATTCTCGATCTGTACACCCTCGCTCAGATGCTCCTGCATCCATGCGTAGTCCTTGTCGATATTTCCCGCGTTAATCACCAAGAGGTAGTGATCGTCGGCGTATTTGTAGACAAGAAGGTCGTCCACCGTGCCCCCGTCCGGATAGCAGAACACGCTGTATTGCGCTTGCCCTGCTTCCAGCTTGGAAAGATCGTTGGTTGTAAGGCGTTGCAGGTAGAGATAGGCTCCCTCCCCTTTTACCTCAACCTCTCCCATATGAGAGACGTCAAACAAGCCTGCTTTCGTCCGCACTGCTTCATGCTCCTGCGTGATACTGGAAAATTGCACGGGCAAATCCCATCCGCCGAAATCAATCGTTTTGGCCCCGTATTTTTCATAGACAGGGAACAGCGGCGTGCGTTTCAGTGTCGTCATTTCGGGCACCTCCTGTTTTTTTCATGCAAAAAAGGACAGAACAAGAGAAATGAATACGCCAAATAAGGCGCCCATTTCTCCTCCTCTGTCCTTGGTACCTGAGAGTTGCCTCGCTTGATGCGAGCCGTTCCTTTGGCATCGCTTGCAAGTTTCCCCTTTGGTGGCTCCCGAAGAAGCTCTCTCCAGAGATGCGTCCAGTAGAGGTACTTTTGCCTGAGAGATTCACCATACCCGGCTTGCTCCTTCGGCGCTGCCTTACAAGCAGTCTCTCCCTGCTACTTTCATTCGCGGTGGATACTGGGTGATACATAAATGTTCCAAATACATTCCATACTAGTTGAATGAACTCCTTCTTTATCCTACCACGTGAGCGCATTCTTGAAAATATGCAAATTGCGAATTAACTTGGAAAATCACTAACAAATTTTTTGATCAAAAAGAATAACGTTCACCTTTGATTTACGATATAGCATTTTCATGACAAAACCCCAAAGCGGAGGTAGTCATATGCCGAACGTTCCCGTTTCCTTCGATGCCGATTGGATGGATTTGCTAAATGAACGAATGAAGCAGGACGGCCCCTGGGACAAATGGGAGCTGTTCCAGCTTACTTTGGAAGCCGAAGAGGCGATGGCTATCCGCGAGTTTGACCAGCTTCAGTGCTTGCAATACCTGCCTACGCTCCAACCGTTTCCCCATCAGCTGCAGACGGCGGAGCGCGTTTTGAACGAAATGCGCGGCAGGGCCATTCTCGCTGACGAGGTGGGCCTGGGCAAAACAATCGAAGCCGGGCTGATCATGAAAGAGTACATGATCCGCGGGCTGGCGAAAAAAATACTTATCCTCGTGCCGGCATCGCTCGTAATCCAGTGGACGAAAGAATTGAATCAAAAATTCGGCATACCCGCTGTCGCCCAAAAGAAGGAGTATATGTGGCGGCAATACGACGTCGTGGTTGCCTCGATCGATACAGCCAAACGCGATCCCCACCGCCGTCACGTCCTGGACATCGATTACGACATGCTGATCATTGACGAAGCCCATAAGCTGAAAAACAAAAAAACGCGCAACTACCAGTTCGTCAAGGAGATTCGCAAAAAATACTGCCTGCTGCTGACCGCTACTCCGATCCAGAACGAGATGGATGAGCTCTACAATCTGATCAACCTCTTAAAGCCCGGCCATCTCGGACACACGTCCAGCTTCTCCACAACCTATGTGGAAGGCAAGCGGCAGGCAAAAAACAATGAGCAGCTCAAGACCGAACTGGACAAAGTGATGATCCGGAACAGACGCAGCGACGGAGGCGTGCATTTCACCAGCAGACGCGTCCAGTCCATTCCGATCGAGCTTTCCCCCGAGGAAGCCGCGTTGTATCAGGGCGTAACGCGCTTCGTCAAAGAACAGTATCACACCGGATCGGGCGGCTATAACTCGCTTGCGTTGATCACGCTGCAGCGCGAGGTTTGCTCCAGCCGGGAAGCCGCCTTTCTCACGCTCTACAACATGCATCAACGGGCAGCAGAAGACTCCCCTGTCCGCGCGGAAATCATGGAGCTCGTCGAGATGATCAAGAAAATCGAGTCACATTCCAAAGCTGCCAAGGCAGTCGAGCTCATTCAGCAAATCAACGACAAGGTCATCATCTTTACCGAGTACCGGGCCACGCAAAACTACTTGCAAAAATACTTGCACGATCACGGCATCACCTCTGTTCCGTTTCGCGGAGGATTCAAACGGAGCAAAAAGGACTGGATGACCGAGCTGTTTCAAAATCGCGCACAGGTATTGATCGCCACGGAAGCCGGCGGCGAGGGGATCAACCTGCAGTTCTGCAATCAGGTCATCAATTATGACATGCCCTGGAATCCGATGCGGGTCGAGCAGCGGATCGGCCGGGTCCATCGCTTGGGCCAGCAGCGGGACGTACACATCTACAATTTGTCTACAGTAGGCACCATCGAAGAGCATATCCTCCAGCTCCTCTATGAAAAAATCGACCTGTTTGAAATGGTGATCGGCGAGCTCGATGACATCGTCGAACGGCTGAACCTCAAGCAATCCCTGGAGGAAAATCTGATCAGCATCATCATGGACTCTTCGTCGGAGAAAGAGATGGCTCTCAAGCTGGACAACATGGGCCAAGCCATCCGTGCCATGCGGTTGGCCAGGAAAACCAAGGAGCCGCTGCCGGAAACAGCCGAACAGTAAGCTCATCTTGCAACCTGCAGTCTCGGGAGGGATAGAACGATGAACCAGCAGCGAGTCCGCAAGTATGTGGAGCAGTACTTGTCCGCCTTTTCTTCACACATCATGGAGACACATCCAGATTTTCTGACTGTCAAACTGCCGGTCGAGGTAGACAAGGATATCGGAAACCGCCCTTTCTACTGGAGCTGGGTCGAAAAGATGAACCTGCCCTACCAGCCGCTGGTGCTGACTTTTTGCTTCGATCCAGACCGCATGCCGGACGACAGGCGGGCGGAGCATTTGCATTTGGGCGCAGCTCGTCTGCAGCAGATTTTTCAGTCGACGCGCAAACACGGCAGCTTTGTCTGCATGTACGAAACGCTGCCGCAAACCCGCGCTCAAGCCTCTTCCCGCCAATCGGTGCCGCTGGTCCCCTGGCTTGGGGTGAATTGGAAGGTCTCATTTATTTGCGACAAAAAGCGTGATTTCATCCTGCATTTCGGGGTGAATTTACACCAGCCGCACATCGTACGGGACTTTTATCCGTTTCTGCTGCAGCGTCAACTTGCCCCCTCCATCCCGGATTATCACTATACGCTTGACCGCCGCATTACGATCAGCCAGGCGTTTGCGATGATGGAAGCAGAGATCCGCCGCATTCTGGCTCAGGAAGACCAGACATGGGCGGCAGCAGCGAGACAGCGACTGGAAGAAGAACTGCAAATCCTGGAGGCGTATTACCGGGAGCTGGAGGAGAGGCAGCGCCGAACGGCTGATGATGGGAATGAGGCTGCCAACGAAGCTGATAAGGGCGGGGACGAGCTGCAAGACGGGCACTCCGGGAAATCAACAGGTTCAACAAGCAGCGCAGCAGACAATGTTGAGAGTGCTGCAGCCGAGCCAAATGGCTCCCTGAACCTTCTCCTGGAACAGGAAACCGAACGCCAAACGACTGCGATTCAAGCGGTCAGCCCGTCATTGGAGGAGCATCGCTCGGCAGGCGGAAGAATTCTCGACTTTTTGCGGGCCAACAGCTTTCAAGAGACGCCCCGCGAGAAGATCGACCAGACCGAATGGGTGGCCAGTACACCCGAGGAGGAAAAGCGGCGTCGCATGGAAGAGATGCGCTGGCAATACGAGCCGAGAATATCGGTTCAGTTCATCAATGGCGGCCTTTTTTATCTGCAATCCGCTCCGCCCTCAGCCCCTCCGCACGGCAACGGGCGAAAAATGTAAAAGGACAGCGAGAAAATACGAACGGCAAGAGACAATAACCAACAAATCTTTTCGCCCATTCTGGTTACAATAGGTACCATAGAAAGCCTTTCCACAAAGGTGGTGCTTGACTGTGACTGGAAAAACCTCCGTTTCCCGCTCTCTGTGCGCATTGCTTGTCGCACTGGCCCTTTGCTTGCCCGGACAGACAACCGTCTTGGCGGAAGAAGGGCAATGGGATCAACGTTTTCAAACACAAATCGGAGAATGGAAAAATAGCATAGTCGGACAAGATCCCCAGTTTGCCGACTGGAGGAATGCCCGCATCGACGTCCAAACGCTCGGTGCCAATCAACATCAGTGGCTGGTCAGCTTGACGCAAGGCAGCAAGCAGGTGGGGTACATGGTCGTGGGAGAAGTTCCTTCGACGGAAGGCAATCCAACGTTCGTCCTGCTCGAGTACGGGCTAGGCGAGTACATTTTATTCGACGATACATTTGCCCCGCGTGAAGTTGCCGCCGAGCCGGTGTACGACGGCTTTGCCTCGCACTGGCTGGTCTCGCTGCCAAAAGAAAAGCAAGTTGTCGATGCCAAGACGGGTGAGCGGTATCTAAGCACGACTCGTACTGAGGAATCCGTCATTCAAAGCTTGCAGGAGCAGGATTTGGCTGCTCCTGGACAGAAACTCGTGGCTACCCGTGTCATTCACGCTGAAGCAGTGAATCCGTTTGACAATATCAGCTGGTTTACTCCCCTTGTCTATGCTCCCACTCCCGGCAAGACCGTAACATGGGAAGATTTGTGGCAAAAGAACGCGAAGGACATTACGTTGGCAGTCAGCTTGTACCACTCCGAGGTGCTCTCCCCTTTCTCTGTCGGGTCTTTGCATGTGTGGAATGGGCAAAAACCGTACATCGGCGTCTGGGACGAGGGATTGCGTTTTCTCCCATACGCCTATGCGAGCAAGGTGGGAAAATTTCATATTCAAAAGTAAATGTCTGCAAACGAAAAAGCTCTCTGTCGAATCATTCGCAGAGAGCTTTCAACATTTTTCCCGAGGAGGCCTGTTTGGAAAAATCGCAGACCCGCCCCGATCATCAGTGATGTTCGGTAGGAGACAATCTGACGTGTACCGCATGAAATACTTCCTGCGGGGTCATGCCCGACGCATTGATCACAGGGGCGCCAGTAATCGTCTTGCTCTGGTCATTCAGCACATTGACATCCTGACCTGTAATGACGACGGCATCCACTGTATTTTGCCAGTTACCCAGTTCGACGACCTGATACCCATTGTCACGAAGCATCTTGGAAATTTGGGTAAGGGAACCTTCCACAGCAACTCTCGCCATTTTGCTACCTCCGTTTGGATGGTTACTTGCGCCACAGAAGCTTGATGGACATCGGAATCGCCCCAAACCAGCGGGCAGACCAAGACTCGCGCGGAGCCTTTTTCATCTTCCGCTCCGTTTTCGGCGTTTCCACGTACTGGACAAACAGGCGGGTCAAAAATTTCAGGTATTCTTGAAACGACATCGCACGTGCCTCCTTCGTACGCGCGGATCGCCCCGTACTAACAGAAGAGCGCTTCCTTTCCCTAGTCTTTCCCGATGAGACCCTTTTCAACCATCGCCAGGCGGATTTCAGCTACAATCTCAGCTACCTCTTTTCCAGTCGTATCGATCTGAACCGGTGCGAATGTGTATGAGTCCTTGCGCTGCTCAAGCAATGCTTTTACCCGCTGTGCTACTCCCCCGGCCAAAAGCGGTCGGTTTTGATCCCGCTCCAGTCTCCGCACCAGCTCTTCTTCTGTCGCGGACAGGGCGACGACCAGCCCTCCCTCGAGCATTCGCTGCACATTTTCCGCCCGCAGAACGGCCCCTCCTCCGGTCGTCAGCACCAAACCATGCTGCTTCAGGAGATCGGCGAGCACAGCCGCCTCCATGTCGCGAAAAAATGCCTCTCCCTTTTGTTCAAAGAGCTGCGGAATCGTACAACCCGCGCGCTCTACAATCCCCTCGTCCAGATCCCGATGAATCATGCCCAGCTCCTCCGACAGAGCGGCTCCTACAGTCGTCTTGCCCGTCCCCATAAAACCGACAAGAATCAGATTGTTTCGCATGGCCTACCTCCCTCCACCTGTTTTTCCGGATGGAAACCGCAATTTTACCGTCCTGGACTTTTCGTCCAATTCGGCTTCGCTGCCCAGTACCTGATCAAAAAAGGCAAGCGGCGCCAATGTTCGTCCTTCGATTTCGATCATCCGTTTCCCGAACTCCACTTTTCTTCCGTCCAGCTCGGCGTATGTACTTTTTTCCTTGATCCAGATGGTTCGTCCGTACCCCTTTACTTCAATCGCTGCCTTTTCCTCCGACCAGTTGACTTTGTAACCGAGCTCTTCGGCAACATCGCGGAGCGGCAAGTACGCAGTTTGGTCCGTTATGCGCGAAGGGACCTGCGGGTAGAAGCTCACGCCATTTACGACCGTGGTCACATAAGGAACCAAGGTTACGGGCGCAAACGGCTCGTTGTTGTGCTTTTCAATATTGGGAACGAAATAGCGGGCTTCCCCTTGCAGAACCTGTCCCAAAGCCTGATCCAGATGCTCAGGACCGATCACGCTGCCGTGATAGGAGCGCTGTACCCGCTGCAAGAAGCGTTTGTACGCGTCATCCCCCACTTGCTGACGAAGGTTTTCATACAGGAGCGCTCCTCTGGAATACCAGGTCCAATGAAATTCGTCCTGAGTCGTAAATTGATGAAGCTCTTTCCCCAGCTTGCCGTATGGAAAGCGCTGCGAGAGCCTCTCGACGTCTTTTCTGTAATCAGCAAGCAAGGATTCCGCTTGCGAATCGCCGTACCGCGCCTGCTGATAGTGGACAACACTGCGTTCGACGAGTCCTTCGTCAAGCCAGCCGTAGCGGGCCTCCAATGTTGCTACACTGTTGTACCACCAGAGATGGGCAATCTCATGGGGCAGCCAGTGCTCGATCAAGCTGTTTCTTTGCAGGTCCCTTTTAAAGATTGCCATGTTGGCGTATTCCATGGCGTAGGTCGTTCCCGTACTCGTCTCGGCGATCGAGACGCGCTGGTACGGCAGCGGACCGTACCATTCCGTATAGGTCGGAATGACCGTTTCCGCGATATTCTTGATCCGAGCGATGTTGCGTTTGTCGATCGAGGCAATATCGACGGTGAGATTCGGCGCAAACGTGACTGTCTCGATCTGGTACAGCGGGCTGCCTACCAAGGCAAAGTTAAGCAGCTTTTTCCCGTTGTAATGCACTTCCTGCCTGTTTCCTTCCAGCGGCTTGGATTCGCCGATCCCGACCGTGCTTACCCACTTGTAGCCTTGCGGAGATATGAATGAAATGTCGTAATCGCCGTAATGATAGACAAACGGATCTCCGAAGTCGATACGCTGCGGAGGCTCGTACCACTGCCCGCTTTGATTCTGAGCACCCAGCATCGGATACCAGGTGGTCAGCGTCCAAATGTCGTCCTTTACCCCAAATCTTGTACCGCGGCGCGGAACAGAGTTTTCAAACTGGATGGTGAGCGTGCCTCTCTTCTCCTGCCCCAGCGGATTTGCGAATTGGACAACCGCCTGGCGCCTGTTAAATGGCAAGGACTTGTCCTTGTATCGAATCGAGGTTATCGACATCGGGCTCCACTTATAATCGTAGATGAATAATCGGAGATCCTTCGTTCCCGGGTTGTCAAAATCAAGAGTAACGGTCCCCTTGATTTTCGCCTCCGAAGTATGAAGCTCGGCTCGTATCCGGTAATGAGGCTTCAAATCCTTCACGAGTGACGGAATCGGAGGATCATAGGAAAACGGGTCTACACCGGTCTCCGGCCTTACCTCCGGTTTTTCCAGAGCGGAGATCCAGGTGGCAATCGTCTGCCAATTGAGAACCACTGCTGCCGAGGCAAACGGGATCAATATGGCTAAACAAATCAACAAGCTTGTTTTATGCAAAGGTTTCATGCCAGCCCCCAACTTTTGAGCGACAAGCGTCTATTTTTATCCTGCTATTGTATCAAATAACAATTCAACTGAGTAGAAATTTGCAGAACTGTGCAGAAATCGTAGACAATCGATTCCAGCTAGCGCGCCCGCTTCTCACCAAGTCTCGTACATAATCTTTCCGGTGGAAGCCAGATCATAGCCTCCAATCGCAGCCAATTCATTTTGAAATTCTTCGGAGAGCAGGGTTTCACGCACCTGTCGAATCAGCGCTTTGTTTTCATCTGTCTTTAGCATGACCAGATCATATCGTTCCTGAATGACAGGCAAAAAATCGACCCCGACGAGCTGCCCGGCTTTTTCAATGCCAACGCCAATGTCCGCTTCTCCCCTTGCGACAGCCCCGGCAACAGCAAGATGATTCCCTTCCTCCCGTTCATACCCTGCTGCCTCATGACCGGCGATGCCGTGGAGACGGAATTGTTCTTCGATCAAGGTCCGAATCCCCGAGCCCTTCTCCCGATTGACCATGCGAACCCCGGCTCGGCGGAAATCCTCCCAGACAGACAGCTTTTTCGGGTTGCCTGGCTGGACGTAAAAACCGGCCCAGCGCGAAAGCAAATTGATAACGAGGTACCTGTGACCGATCAGCATTCTCCGTACATACGGGATGTTGTATTCTCCCGTGTCTCCATCGAACAGGTGGGTGCTGACGATGTCCGCCTCTCCTCTGTACATGGCCCACAAGCTGTTGATGCTTCCCACGTAGGAGCGGAGCGGCCTAATGCTGTCTCCATTCCTTTCCAAATGATTGGCCAGCATGTCCAGACTGACGTCCTGCCCGCTGATAATGACAGAACGTGTCGCCTGCCCGTGCTGAGTCGGAACGTGGGAGGTCGTGCCTGCCGGAGTGCTTGCCGACTGGTGCGGGTATGGATGTACACTCCGGTATTCCCCTTTGGCCCGTTGCTTGTAGGCTTCCAGATCAGACGCGTCCACGCGCATTTGTCTGCCTACCCGGTAGGCCGGAAGCTCTCCTTTTTTGATCAAATCATAGACGGTCAATTTGGATATCCGCAGCAGCTTGGCTATTTCTTCTGTCGTATATGAATTATCGTGAGTCATGCTTGCCTCCCGTATTTCATCGCTCGAACTCCCTCTTATTCCTATCGTCGTTCTTTCTATTTTCCTTTAACTTTTTGAAATTCGCAATTGATTATCCAGTTCAATTCCATATAATCTAGTTATAACTAGTTATATTTAATTATAACCAAATATGAATTGGAGGTTCTTTTATGTACCCGCAATTTAGGAAATATCTCTCGACTCTGCTATTTGCTATTCTCTTGCTTATGGCGGCCGGCTGTTCGACACAGACCGCTCAGCCGCAAAGTCAACAGCCGGATACCGCTTCCCAGTCGGCAGAAAAACCGCTCCAAATCGAGCTGATGGTCTCTGCAGCCGCTAGCTTGACGGACGCCTTAAACGAGATCAAGCCGCTGTTTGAGCAGGAGCATCCCGGTGTAACCCTTACATACGTGCTGGGCAGCTCTGGCAAGCTGGCTACCCAGATCGAACAAGGAGCCCCGACCGATGTCTTTCTTTCCGCCAGCAAGAAGGACATGGACAAGCTGGAAGAGAAACAATTGATACAGAAAGACAGCCGCACCGATTTCGCCAAAAATGCGTTGGTTCTCGTGGTTGGAAAAGAAAGTACGCTTTCTGTGGGCTCCTTCGAGGACCTGACCAAGGACGAGATCAAACATCTGGCAGTCGGACAGCCGGATAGCGTACCAGCCGGACGCTATGCAAAGGAAGCGCTGGAGCATCTGAAGCTCTGGGAGCCTCTTGCAGACCGGCTCGTATTCGGAAGCGACGTCCGCCAGGTGCTGACCTTCGTCGAGTCGGGGAACGCCGAAGCCGGTATCGTGTATGCCAGCGACGCCGCCATCTCGGAAAAAGTCAAGGTTGCGGCCAAAGCAAATGAGGAATGGCACAAGCCGATTGTCTACCCGGGTGCAATCACTTCCTCTACGGAGCATGCTGATCTTGCCAAAGCATTCATCGCTTACCTGAGCAGTGAAAAAGGAAAAGAGATTTTGCAGAAATACGGGTTTCAATAATAGATCATGCGGATTCAGCTAAAGGAGATGGACGGTACGTGGATTCCAATCTGACACCCTTGCTTCTCTCCCTAAAAGTGGCCGCCATCTCCACTTCTGTTGTGTTTGTTGTTGGTTTGTTGATGGCACGGCTTCTGACGCAAAAGGAGTTCTGGGGAAAACATTTTCTGGAATCGCTCATTTTGCTGCCGATCGTCCTCCCGCCGACCGTTGTCGGTTTTGGACTCTTGCTCGCTTTTGGAAAAAACGGCTTTCTCGGCCAGCTGCTCTACGACATGTTCGGGATACAGATTGTGTTTACCCTCACCGGAGCTGTGATCGCATCTATTGTCGTTTCGTTTCCGTTGATGTATCAGAGTGCCCAGGCTGCCTTTACAGGAATTGATCGCCGGTTTGAGGATGCAGCACGGACGATGGGCTCCTCGGAATGGCGCGTCTTTTGGACCATCTCCTTCCCCCTCGCCTGGCCCGGTCTGCTGGCGGGGCTTGTCCTTTCTTTTGCCAGAGGCTTGGGTGAATTCGGAGCGACGCTGATGCTGGCCGGCTACATCCCGGGAAAAACAGACACGATCCCGGTAGCGATTTACTTTGCGGTTGAAGCCGGACAGATGGACAAGGCCATGTTCTGGGTGATCGTCATCGTCGCGCTTGGTATGGGGACAACCGTCTGGCTGAATTGGTGGAGCCGCCGAAGCATGCGCCGTTTTGCCAACACGAAGTGAGGAGAGAGGGATGGAACATGCTGCAAGTCGACTTTCAAAAAAGTCTGCCGGAATTTCAGTTGTCCGCCCGGTTTGCGGTAAAGGATGAGATTATCGTCTTGTTCGGACCGTCGGGCTCGGGAAAAACAACGATCCTGAATTGCATAGCCGGGCTTGCTCACCCCGAGTATGGAACGATCCGGCTGGCTGACCGTCTTTTTTTCGATCACAAAGACAACATCAAGCTGCCTGTACAGAAGCGGAATGTCGGCTACCTGTTTCAGGATTACGCCCTCTTTCCGCATATGACGGTGGAAAAAAATATCCGCTACGGCATGCAGCGGGATGCTCAGGGGCAAGTAGAGGAGCTGCTGCAGTCGGTAGGGATTGACCATCTCCTGCAAAAATATCCCCATCAATTGTCGGGCGGACAGAAGCAAAGAGTGGCCTTGGTCAGAGCGCTCGCGACCAAGCCCGATATTTTGTTGTTGGATGAGCCGCTATCAGCCCTGGACGCGGATACGAGACGCCAGTGTCAGGCAGAATTGCTGCGCATTCACGAAAAGTGGCGCATCCCCTTTCTTTTGGTGACCCACGACCGGGACGAAGCGGAACGGCTGGGTGATCTCATCCTGACCAATAGAGACGGCCACTGGAGCCTCGATTAAAAAAGCCATGCCAGCCCCAGCCGTCCTAAGACGGCACAGAGCAGGCATGGCTTTGCTTTTTCCAATTCTGAGCTTCTTTATGTTAGCGTGGGGTGATCGCTTCCAGCTTCACATCGTTTTGTTTGGCCCAACGATGCAGTTCGATCAAAAATTGGAGCACGTCCGGACTCTCGCAGTGCACACACAGCGTATCCGCGGCCAATGCGATGCTCGTTCCATCGACCGTCTGCACCTTTTGATTCAGAACCAGTTGCCTGGTCTGCTCCATCTGCTCTTCTTTGCTGATCAGCACACTGCCTTCCAATTCACGCGGCGCCAGTCGTCCATTTGGCAAATACGCTCGATCAGCAAATACTTCTTCTGCCACCTGGAGGCCGTATTCCAGACCAGCTTCGACCAGAGCACTTCCCGACAGGGCGTACAAAATCAGTTCTTCATTAATATCAGAAACAGCACGAGCCACCGCCTCGGCCAGCTCCGGGCTTTCCGCCGCTTCGTTGTAGAGCGCCCCGTGAAGTTTTACGTGGTGAAGCTCCCCGCCAAGCGCGCGGCTGACTCCGTCGAGCGCAGACACTTGATACAGAACCAGCTCGTATACTTCTCGTACAGACAGATTCATCGAACGGCGGCCAAAGCCCTGAACATCCGGATAGCCTGGATGGGCACCGATCTTGACTCCGTTCCGAATCGCCGCCTCTACGGTCCTGGCAATAATATGAGGATCTCCGGCATGAAGTCCGCATGCAATGTTCACGGACGTTATCCACTTCATGATCCCCAAATCTTCAGCTTGGCGTCCCCGACCGTATCCTTCTGCCAGGTCGCAGTTAATATCCAAACGTATCATCACGCACCCGCCCTTCCCTTTTCTCTCTATTTGATGCCAATGAAAGCGCAAACATTCGCATCATTACAGGGTTGTATCTATTGTTTAGCATATCACGTACGGGGGTCCAGCAAAAGCAAAAAAGCTGCCGAAATGTGGCAGCTTAGTGCACTGATTCTGTCGAGGCTCCTGCCGGCTGCAAACTGTCTTCCCCCAGAAGGGTATCGGCCAGGGCCATCAACTGATGCTTCTCTTGCTTATAATCGTATTCCTTCGCCTTGTCTGGCTTGGCATTGTTGTATTCAATCGGAATCTCGTGACGATGGGAACGCTCGATCTTCGTCACAAAATGAAGCCGTTCCATCGTGCGGATGATGTCGTCGATTTGGTCGGCATCCACATACATCGAGACGTAATTTAACCGCTTGGAGATGTAATGAATGGTTCCAAATTTGCGTAAATTCTTGGCAGCACGCGGGTTTTTTACCCATACCGCAACTCCCAGACGTCTTTCTCTCATAACGGTCGTCGTGCTCCTTTCCTTGCAAGGTAGAATAGGATGTATCGGCTCCATGAAAACGGAGGTAGATCATCACATGCTTATCGATCAGCTTTATGCTCAACTTGTTTGCTTGCTTCGAGATGAGGGTGTCGTCCTTCATGCCTACTTTCGCGAATACGCCGGCAACCGCTTTTTGTATGTAACCAGTCCGCTCCCTCCTCCGCAGCTTGGCGATTATTTGACGGAGGCGGGGGAGCGAATTGCATCCGGGACAATCATACACCCAGAATGTACGTATGTCCGGACGGCGGGTATGGAGCGGGTCTTCCGATTTCGTTTTCTCATTCCCGAGGACAAGAAATTTTGCTGCGGAAATTTGTGTGACGATTGCTACCTCTTGCGCTCTAAATGGTCATGAATGTTTCTTGATGCTGCAGCCGCAGCTTCCGCCGCCGCCGCAACCGCTGCTCTTCGCTTCCAGAAACGGATTATTGCTGGGCACTTTAATCGAGCTCGACACGGAATCCGCGATGGTTCGGCTGACCTCGTACAAAAGCTGGTCAAGGCTGTCCTCAGCTCGTTTGAATGCCTGGACAGAATCCAGCATTTCGATCGAACGCTTCAACTGCCGGATTTCTTTCGATATTTGATCGTAATCGGGATGATATTTCCCGAACCGCTGCACATCCTCGTACTGGTCTTTTTTCCGCTCAAACAGGGCGAGCAGCCTTTGCGCTTCCTCGTCTGCCTCCATGGCCTGTTTGGCAAGGATATATTCTGAGACCTCGCGGGACTGGTTGATCATCGTCGACAGCTCATGCGAATGGATAATGAGCTCAGTCATATCCACTGTTTTCAACGCTTCCATCATCGAGACCTCCTTTGTTTATACGTAAGTCGCCTCTTATTGTACCACGAAGCAAGCGGGCTAGTACAGATATTCGGGCAGTACAATGCGCACCCGATGAATGTCGTCCAGACGGCATCTTTGTTTTTTGTTTCCCACTTCCAGAAAAACATACCAATAACCCATTTCAATCGATACTTGGCGCGGAATTCCCGCCCTTACCTTTTTGTCCTGCATCTCCGCTTCGATCTCCAATCCCAGCTCGGATGCCCGCTGCAGCAGCGTGCGCATCGTCTGCGGGTGGTATGATTGAAAATGCTGGGTCCACATCTTCGGCAACGAAGAAAGCTGATGCATGCCCTCCAGGCTATCCGGGAAGGTATTTTCAACAGCAAACCCATCCCAAGGGCGGGGGATCGTGAATAGCCCGTCAGGCCCCCCTTCCGCGGCATGACTGCGAGCAGCCTGATCTTCTGTAGATTTTTTGGGCATATACGGAGTGTATCCGTATTTTCGCAACAGCGCGGTTACTTCCTTTTCCTGCTCCGGTGCGATCAGAAAATCGGTCGAGGAAATTGGGAATCCGAGGAAAGGACGAAACTGTTCAAGGGTCTTCAGCTCCTCCAAAATCCCGGGATGTGCAGTACGGACCCTGACCATCGGTTCGAACTGAATCTGACGGGCCTCCCTTCCCCACTGCCGGATCATCTGCCCGATCGATTCAGGCAGTGGATGAGCGCAATACTGCTGCAGGATGTCCATGGCATCTTCTTCTTTTCCCCCAGCCGCCAGATAGGACTGCAGCGGCTTTGCCTGCAGCTCGCCTTGAATCAAATCCCCGGTGAAGACCAGCGGGCAAAACCTGCTGACCTCCCACACAGCTTTCAGCGGAACGAGCGGCGGTATCGTCAAGACTCCTGCAGGATCGATAAACCAGCGCTCCTCAATCGCCAGGCGAGGCAGGCTGTTCCAACGCCAGTACACCTCTCCCTCGGCTGTCGTTCCCATATGCAGCCAACCGAAACCGAGCAGCAGGTGGAGCCATCTGGTTACTGCCAAACTGGCAGCATCATCCGGAACGCGGAAGCCTGTGTCAGCCAATGTCTTGATCTGATCATTTATACTATGCCATTCGTCGGATTTACTCTCCATCATCAGTACAAGCAGTCCATCCCACCAGCTGTCATGCGGCAAATACTCCTCCGCAATCAGTTGAAAAAGCTCGTTCCACCTTGCCTCCTGGCCTTTTTCCAGCCACTTGGCAACGCTTTGCTTCTCCAGGACAAGCTGACCTCCCCGGGCGCGAATCAATCCAAGCCGGATCGCCAAGTCGATCACGACCGCAAGCGCCATTTCACCTTCCTTTGATTCGGGGATCGAATAGCTTGCCCATCCCTCGACATGTTCATCGGAAAGTGTAAGCAGCGGCGTCATTTTCTGGAGAATTCGCCGGTGAATACTGCCCTTCACGGTCAGAGGAACATCCGTTTCCCGTAAAAAGGAGAGGACGCCAAAAAGATCCAGATGTATCCCCCTGCCTGCCGTTATATAATAAGGGAGCGTCTTTGCAGGAGCAGGCGTACAATGACGTTCGGTGATGAGACAAAGGGTAAGCCTTTCTCTCACTTCCTTCGGCATCATGTAGCCGATCTCACCCCACATTTTTCGGACGGTGAGAATGAATCCGAGTCGGCGAAGCTTATTTAACCCGACCGACAGTATTCGCCCCTGGTGCAAAACGATCTTTTCCCAGTCTTTTTTACGCAAAAATCCTCTTGCCGCAGTAGTGACAAAAAGACGGATTACCTTTTTTTCGCTATCGTCGGCTTGTTTCCAGTATGTATCGATAAAGAGCGGATCGGTCAACAGGTCAGTCAATGTCCGACCGTCCTTGATGCCGAAACGTTTGGCATGCTCTTCTAGCATATGCTCTTGGGTTGTTTGTGAAAGAAACTCGACACCCTGCAGGATGCGCACGCCGTTCACCTCGTTTGCTCAATTGATAAAACTACATCTAGGAGGGATGCCTGTGTTACACGCATGGTACAGTTTACTTTTGGCTGCATCTTTGTCATTGACAGGCCAACCGTTCCATATAGATCATCCTACCCCAACACAAGCTGCTGTGGTAGGCGCAGATGAATTGCAAAGCGTATCGGCCCCGTATCCGCCAGCGGTACAGGATGCGCTTCGTTCGGTTCGGAAAAACGGCGGTCACTCTGTCGTCCGCGCCGATCAAAAAACGTATGTCGTCATCGGTGCCGGAAAACGTCCTACAGGCGGGTACCGATTGGTTGCTGACAAGGTGGAACGCAAAGGGACACACGGGTATGTCATCCATGTCCGCGAGCAAAAGCCTGCTGCCGGTTCCATGGCGACGCAGGTCATCAGCTATCCGACCTTGGTCGTTTCTGTCCCAGACAAGCAAGCACAAGTAACCGTATTGTTCCGCTAGTTTTTAGGAATAACGAGAATAGAAAAGCCGACGATCCAGCGCCAGTGCCGGATGTCGGCTTTCTGCTTTTGTGCCCGATTATTTGCGCCTTCCTCTAGGGCTTTACCTCAACCCGGAACTCTTGCTTGATGCCGTATGACTCGTGATTGTTATGCGCCAGCTCTACGACGACGTCATGCGAGCCGCTGGGAATATTTTTTACGATATAATTGTCTTCAAACGCTTTGGCGACTTTTTTCCCATCCAGATAGATGTGAATATGGCCCTCGCCAGGCCGGTTTTCCTTGCCCATATTCTCGATTGAATACGTGAAGCCTGTCACCTTCATCTTCAGGTGGAGGTCGTTTTTCTGCAGACTGTGCGTCACCTCTAGCGTAGGGGCCTTCTCGGGCTGTTCCGCCGCTTGTTTGACTCCTCCCGTCTCCGCATCTCGCGTGCCGTAGAGGGCAAACTCGATCACGGCGACGACACCAATCAGGAGCAGCAGGCGATAAACCAGACGCATGGATTTTTCTTTTTTCATGGGGACACTCCTTTCAGAGACAATCATCCCCATTTTTCCCTAACCTGCGTTGCCGTATTCCTGATGGTCAGCGCTTTGGCGCACGATAGCCCGCTGCTTGCGCTTCCTCTTCTGTTGCAAACCAGACTTCCGCCTTGGTCTGGTCGTAATTTCGCGACCCAGGCACATGATAGATTTTATCCCCTTTGGAATTGATGTTTCCTTTAATCAGCTTTCCTGCAGGGGGTGTTTCCGCTTGTTCGGTATTCTGGTTGTTCGTTTCGCCGGCACTGTTTTTGGGTTGTCCAGTCTTTTCATTGGAATCGGAAGCCTTATCTTTCGATTCAGAAGCCTTGTCCTTGGAGGAATTGGCACCGTTTTTCGATGCTGCATTTCCGTTTTTGGATTCCGCTTTTCCGTTTGACAGTTCCAATCCCCAAAGCCCTCGATTGTGTTCCCGCGCTTCCCGCTCTGCTTCGAGAAACACGTCCGCTTTGGCTACATTCGGGGGGATCGTCATAATTCTGGCATAGCCTTCTTTTACCAATTTTTCATTGACGAACGTGCCATCCATTAAATAGACATAGGCGAGCAACCGTTTGTATCGGTCATGCGGCTCCACGTCAAAAACAAGGCGCACCTCTTGGCCTGTAAGCAGTTCTTTCGTAAAGTTGCTTGCTTCTTTTCCATAAGGCTCTACGGGATGGTTGGGCTTTACCGTTTCGGGTGTATCCACTCCGATCAGGCGCACCTTTTCCCCGGTTGCGATTTCGAAAGTATCGCCGTCCACTACCCGTTTTACGGTAGTTGTCATTTCGCCGTTCGGCTTTGGCCCTTCTGGCGCTGCACATGCGTACAAAAGGCACGCCATGATAACGAGCCAGGCGCTCAGACGTTTCATGATCTTGCCATCTCCTTTTCTCTGATGCTGCTTACCAGCGTACCGGAAGCCCGAAGAGTGGTCAATCATAGATTGCGAACATATGTGCATATGTCAAAAAATCTTCAAACAAAAAACGACCTGTCTCCAAGGTCGTTTTGTTCTTCTCGTCAAACTGCAACGAGACCTATTCTTTTTTGTCAGTCGCGTTCGCTGTTAAACAAGAAAAGCAGTA
The DNA here is from genome assembly GCF_037964015.1 of Brevibacillus sp. FSL K6-6036. Lineage (NCBI taxonomy): Bacteria > Bacillati > Bacillota > Bacilli > Caryophanales > Paenibacillaceae > Brevibacillus > Brevibacillus sp. FSL K6-6036. The sequence continues at coordinate 2,103,570 of NZ_CP150173.1, read as the reverse complement.
CCACTACAACGATGATGATCCACAGAAGCTCATCATTATCCCGGTCAAAAAAATTATCGAACAACCCCATAGCAGAGGTCCCCCTTTCCTTCTCGTTACAGCCTATGCAGCAGAAAGGGCGGATGTCAGCGGGGATGAGCCCAAAAGTTGCAGAGGATGGCCTGCGATTGCGAAGCTTGGCATGGCGTCGCGAAGGCCGACTCACATCAGCTTTGCTTCGATTAAATGGACATAGGTGGTCAATTGCCGGGCCTGGACCCTAAAACCAAGCTCTTGCAAATTTTGCACCAGCTTGCTGCGATCCGCGTAGTATTCATCCTCGATCTCTGCTACGGCCTCCTTTCGTCCGGCCTGAAGAAGCGCCCGAATGTGCAAAGCTCTATGCTCCTCGTCGGCAAACATCGAGTCGGCGATCACCAGGCGCCCCCCTGGCTTCAATACCCGCTTGCATTCAGCCAGAGCAAGCGTCTTCTGATCATCAGTCAAATGATGGAGTGCAAAGCTGGTGACGACGAAGTCAAACATGCCGCCAAAATAGGGAAAGGCAAAAAAAGTGCCCAGCTTTGTTTCCATGCCCGGGTTTTTCTTTTGGCACTGCTTGAGCATCTGGGGAGCTTGATCAAACGCGCTCATTTGTACTCCTTTTTCCCGAAACAGCTTTGCCAGGTTGCCCGTCCCTGTTCCTGCGTCCAAACCAACCTCATCCGGGCAGGGAGCAGTTGCATGGACGACTTCCTGCAGTACAAGCTCATAGTCTTCATAAGGGTAAAAGCCCTGTTTATTCTCGTTTACCGATATATCGTAATAATCCGCAATCTGGTTGAAATTCCACCGATCCACCCAGTTGTTTCTCATCTGGCGCAGCCGTTTGTTCCCCTCAGCCAATTCGAACAAGGCTGCCGGATCGATTCCTTTTTGTTGCTTGATCCGGCCAATCATCTGCTCGGTCGTTTGAATGACTCTGCCAAGCTCGATCCACTGGTCATACATGCAGGAACGTTGGATCTCCAAGTAATGAAGCAAGCTCTCTTCTTCTTTGTCAATCCGATTCAGCAGTTCCCGAATGTCTTCGATCGGCATGCCCACTTCTCTCAAGGTGATAATCGTCTGAAGCCTCCATACATCCTCTTCGGAAAATAAGCGGTAGCCCGAATGCTCTGCCTTTTTTGGCGAAATCAGCCCTTTTTCCTCATAGAAACGGATTGCCCGGGCTGTGATTTGCAAGCGTTCAGCCATTTCCTTGATCTGCACGTTCTTCTTCCTCTCATGCTTTCTCCTCTCATTGTAAACCTTTCCGCAACGGAAGAGTAAAGGGTTCTTATCTGAACAAAAAAAGAGGCTGCCGCCAGTGACAGCCTCTTTCTTTTCCCTTTATTTCCGTCAGTGTATCTGTTGGGAATCACACATTGCCGAGCGGTTCGGAGATTTGGGAGAGGGCTTCGGACGCTTCGTCATGATGCACTTGGCGGACAGCCATATCTCCGAGCGCGACGATGCCGACCAGCTTTCCGTTCTCTACGACAGGCAGACGGCGGATTTGGTGCTTGGCCATAATTTTGGCTGCCTCGTCGACAGTCATTCCTGGTTGACCCATAATAATATCGCGGGTCATTACGTTTTCAACGGCAGCGGAGCCCTCGCGTTTTTCCGCCAAGCCGCGAATTACGATGTCACGGTCTGTAATCACGCCGATCACGTCATCTTTCTCATCGACAACGGGGATGACGCCGACATTCCAGTCACGCATCTTGCAAGCCACTTCATAGACATTATCTTTAAGGGTCACTGTTGCCACATCTTTTGTCATAATTTCACGCAGCGTCCGATTTTCCACTTTTGCCATCTTTCTCTCCTCCTTTTTGCTGATAACAATTGTAGTTTGTCCGGGCAAAAAAGGTTTCATGCGTGTTGGACGAGCCGCCCCGAATTCCGACTAGGAAAGTCTCCAAGCGGTGTGGTAAGATGGTAGGGTGGTGTCTGCGAAGGCATCGCACACCGAGAGCTTTTCAAAAAAAGACCGCAGGGTGGACCAGCACCCATACGGTCGATGGATACAATAGTTGTTCCCCATTTGGGGGGCGGCTCTCACTTCTCGGTGTCGACCTCCCGGCTGTCAGGCTCAAGGGAGGTCTACTTCTTTTTACTGGTTGACAGCATTAAGACTAAGGTCCCGAACGCTACCATCAGACTTAGTGCTTCATATACTGTCATGCTATCACCCCCTTTCCAAAACGGGGATGAACCGACCACCCTTGTGGAGCTCACCTATTGTAGTTACCTAGTATACCATAAATTGGGAAAAGTGGCATCCTGCCAGAGACACGACTTATCCATTGCGCTCTTTCCGAAAACAGACTAATATAAGGTAGTGAATAACTTACCATTTGTAGGAGGAAAATCAATGGTTATCAAGGACACAGGAATCGGCAACAAGGAAGTCATGCTCGCCGATCTGGATCATTACATGAGTGACCTGGGGTTTGTTCGCGGAGCTTGGGATTACAAACACGCTACATACGATTATCAACTGAAAGATAAAGGCAACAACTACTACCTGCGAATCGAAGCCAATGCAATCGAGGGAAAACTGGAAGATAGCCACGCTGTTTTGAAGCTCGAGGACCCTTACATGGGCAGACACTTGTTCCCTCATGGATTGGATTACGATTCCCCGATTCCGGATTCGGTCGTACAGACAGCAAAACGCAAGCTGCAGGTATTGAACGAGAAGCTTTCTGCTTATTAATCCAACTGCATCCAGCTATTTGCGTCCTAAGAACAGAGAGGCATCCCCTCTCTGTTTCACGTCAAGGGGGAGGTTTCTCTCATGAAAACACGGGGAGTCCCCGACTTTTTGTTGCTGTTGTTAACCGCTCTCTTGGTAGGTTTTGGCATCACAATGGTGTTGAGCTCAAGCTCGATATATGCCCTGACAAGCTTTACATCCAACGGCTGCAAAATTTGCGGCGGCGACGAACTGTATTTCGTGAAAAGGCAAGCGATGTGGCTGCTTCTGGGCATATTCGGAATGCTGATCACGATGAACATACCGTTTTCTTTCTACAAACGGAACTTTCTGTTAATAGTCTTTGTCAGTTTTCTGTCGCTGCTGCTCGTTATCATTCCAGGTATTGGTAACGATGCGAAAGGGGCGCGGTCCTGGTTTAGTTTCGGGTCAGTCAATTTGCAGCCGGCTGAGTTTGCCAAATTGGGCCTGATTCTGTACTTGGCAGCGATTATCTCCAAAAAAGGCGATGGCTTCCGGGATTTGAAAAAAGGCCTTATGCCCCCGCTCGTTGTCACCGGCGCATTTTTTATCCTGATCATGGTACAGCCTGACATGGGATCGGCAGCGATCCTGCTCGGCACGGCGATCGTCGTCATGATTTGCGGCGGTGCGCGGATTGGCCATCTGTTTATGATCGGGTTTCCGGTCACTTCTCTTGCCGTATTCGCTTATGTCATGAAGAAGGACCACGCCTGGAACCGGCTGACTTCTTTTCTCGATCCTTGGAGCGACCCTCTAGGTACGGGATACCATATCAAGCAATCGCTCATTGCCATTGCCCACGGAGGGCTGACCGGTACCGGATTTGGCAAAAGCATACAGAAATATTTGTATTTGCCTGAAGCGCATACAGATTTTATTTTTGCGATTATTTCCGAAGAGCTCGGCTTTTTCGGGACAAGCCTGTTCTTGCTCGTGTACCTGCTGTTCATCTTGCGGGGAATCCACATCTGTCTGAAAGTGCATGATACCTTCGCCAGCCTGGTCGGAATCGGAATCGTCAGCATGATCGGAATACAGGCGTTTGTAAACATCGGTGGCGTAACGTCCTTCATCCCTCTGACTGGCGTCACCTTGCCCTTTATCAGCTACGGCGGATCTTCCCTGCTAATGACCCTGGTATCCACGGGGATCCTTCTGAGCGTGTCCCGTGAAGTGAGCCGGCAAAAGCTGACAGAACAAGGGCAAAAGCAATTGTACGCAAACCGCTGATCGAAACGTATGGAAAAGGACCTGCCGTCTCTGCAGGTCCTCTTTGCTACATCTCAATTCCATCCACATGTACGTTTACCGCCTCCACAAACAGACCTGTCAAGGACTCCACCGTCTCCTTTACTTTCTCCTGAAGCTGGCGGCATACCTCGTGAATCTGCATGCCATACTTGATCGATACCCGCAACTCGATGGTGACAGCACCATCTGTGACGACGACATAAATGCCTTTGCCGCTGCCGCCGAACTTTTTGGCTAAATCTTGATAAAATCCACCGGAGCGCACCGAGACACCGGAAATGTCAGCCGCTACAACTCCAGCAATGACTGCCACTACTTGGTCCGCTACCCGAATCTCACCGCGCATGCTCTCCATACTCGCCCTCCTCCCTGCTCCCTTTACCCTTCTTACTTATGTGTTGTCTGTCTGACTGCCTGATTCTCAGACTTTTCTTTCATTATAAACATTTGTAGCTTGGGCTTGAAAGGGGATTTCTCGTTTTCTCTCCGTTAGTGTCGGGAGAGTGCACTGAATGTCGAGCAGAATCATGTTTTGCGATTTCATCGCCTCTTTCAGCGCAGGCAAAAGTTCATGAACGGCACTTACGCGGCGCCCTTCGATTCCGCAAGCCTCGGCCCATTTCACAAAGTCGGGGTTTTCCAGTCGAGTGCCAAATGGGGCAAGTCCGGTCTGAACCATTTTCCACTCTTCCAGTCCCAGCGTCTTATTGTTTACGACAATCAGCGGGAACGAGAGATTATGGGCTGCGGCTGTCATCAGCTCACCAGCCGTCATTTGCAACCCTCCGTCTCCGACGATCGCGACTACTTGACGGTCCGGATTGTTCAGCTTGGCTGCAATCGCGGCCGGCAAGCCATAACCCATCGTCCGCCATTTTCCAGAGAAAATCGGGAATTGTGCAGTCCCACGGAACGCACGGTTGAACCAGATGGAGTGTTCTCCTGTATCCAGGGCGATGATGGCATTGTCATCAACAACCTGGGACAAGGCATGCATGAGTGTTTCCGGCTTGATCAGCTCGTCTGTTCCTTGATCGACCAACTGCTCTGTCTCCTGCCAAAAAGAAGCGTGCCACCGTTTCACCTGTTGAATCCAACCGGAATCGGGCGACTTTCCTTCCAGGCGGCGCAGCCACAGGGGGAGCACATCGCCTAGCTCTGCTGTGACAGGAAACAGTCGAGGATGGGCATGGACAGTTGTCGGATTGTGATCGACCTGTACGACCGGCAAACCTGCCGGAATAAAGGAGCGCGGAAACCAGCTCGCTCCCAGCGCTACGAGCAAATCTGCTTGTGCCAATGCCTCGAGTCCCGCCCTGCTGCCGCCCTCGCCCAAGCCTCCCAGAACAAGCGGATAAGCCTCATCCACCGTTCCTTTGGCACCTAAAGTAAGCAGCAAGGCTGCGCCTATTTTCTCAGCCATCTGGAGACATAGATTGGCGGATTCACGGCTTCCCGTCCCCATCAGAATGACCGGTTTTTTCGCTTGAAGCAGCAGCTCTGCCGCATGCTCCACCTCTCCCCGGTCCACTCCCACGCCAGTTCGCAGTCGCGGCAAGGTCTCTACTAACGGCCATACCGTCGTGCGTGAAAAAATATCCTTGCAGATGGCGAGATGTGCGACACCTTTTTGACTACCGGCTGTTACGTATGCGCGGTGAAGGACGTTGCCGATGGCATCCGGGTGGGCAACGGTCGTAGAGTACAAGCAGAGCGGGCGAAGCAAGTCTTCCTGCGGCACATATTGCTTGTACGGTCCTCCCAATTTGTGCGTCTCCACTTGACCCGTAATAGCGAGAACCGGAGCGTGATCCGCATACGCATCCGCCAGTCCATTCAATAAATTCAGTGTCCCCGGGCCGCTGGTCGCAGTACAAACCGCCGGCTTGCCGGTCCATTTTGCTTCCGCCGCTGCCATCATGGCTGCTGCTGATTCATGTCTGCATGCGATATAACGGATGTCTTTCTGTTTCCCGATGACATCCAGCCACGGCAGTATGGCATCACCCACCACCCCGTAAATGTGTTTGACTCCCCACATGCGCAGCTGCTCCGTTACATATTGGGCGACCTGCATGAAGCACCTCCTGTCCTTGATACTTCTAGTGTGGCAAAATCTCCAGTATTTTACTAACTCGTATCCAGCCTTTTCGGGAAAACCTAGTGAATAGATCAGGAGAAATAAAGGAGGAACGTGAATGAAACAGCCTGTAAAATGGCTGCTTTGCCTTTTGGCCCTTGCTTTGACAGTGACAGCCTCTGTTATGATCTCCCCGGTACGGACAGATGCTTTCAGCAATCAAGAGGTTCGCGTCGGCGCTACCGGAAAAGATGTAAGAGAGATGCAGGGACGCTTGAAATACCTGGGCTTTTATACAGGAAAGGTCGATGGCGTGTTTTCCTGGCGCAGCTATTGGGCCCTGCGCAACTTTCAGTACGAATTCGGGTTAAAGGTAGACGGCATTTTAGGGCCAAAGACAAAGCTGAAGCTCTACAATGCCACAACCGGCTATCGGCCGACCGCTGAAGAGCTGGGTGTCGAACCGGCTCCAGCAGCTCCCGCGCCGTCTGCCCCCAAAAACACCAGCTACCGGAGCAAGGGCATTACAGACAACGATATTCGTCTGATGGCCAATGCCGTCCATGGCGAAGCACGCGGAGAGCCGTACGTCGGTCAAGTCGCCGTTGCCGCCGTCATCCTGAACCGAACCCGCAATCCGGCTTTCCCGAATTCACCCGCTGGCGTCATCTTCGAACCGCGGGCATTTACCGCCGTAGCAGACGGACAGATCTGGCTAACCCCTAACGAGACAGCAAAAAAAGCGGTACAAGACGCGCTCAATGGTTGGGACCCGACTGGAGGCGCCATCTATTACTTTAATCCGGATACGGCCACATCTGCCTGGATTTGGAGTCGCCCACAGATCAAAAAAATCGGCAAACACATCTTTTGCCGCTAGAGACAAAAGCAGGCACGGTGGGTACCGTGCCTCTTTCATTGCTCAAGCAGTCTTGCGTTGCACCAGCTACGAACGCTGCCCCTGCATGTGTTCGGCCATCTTGATAAACCGCTCTTCCTGCTCGGTCGTCCCGCAAATTCCGCATTGAATCATGTAGGACTCTCCCTTGTAGGGCTGATGGAAGGTGTCCAGCTCGTCTCTGGATAATTCCGCGACCAGCTCGCCGGATTGGGGATCAAGTCGGACATAGCGCGGAGTTTGTTCAATGACAGTAAATCTCATCCGATTTGATTTACATGTAGGACAGAGATACGGTTTTGCCAATAGAAGCACCTCCTAAGATGTCTCACCGAATAGTGTGAGCAAAAAAACGGTGATTTTATTCTCCAGGATTCGTTCAAAATAATGATGACATCCTTCAAAAGTTCGGTTACACTTAAAGACGAATTTTGATTTATGGTAAAAAACGGGAAAACGCAACAAACTTAACATCATGAGGTGAGCCTATGAACCAACGGCTGTTTTTCACGATTGTCGGCGCGAGCCTGCTACTGGCGGGATACGCCCATTATTTCACTGACAATGAATTTTTTAAATTTGCAACTGCTTCCTTGGCTATCATTTTTTTGGCTGCTTGGTTGGGAAAATCGACAGAAAGTGTTGCACATTATGCAGGGGATCGCGTTGGCGGGTTTTTGAATGCGACGTTTGGCAATGCAGCCGAGCTGATTATCGCTTTCTTCCTGGTGAAGGAAGGCCTGTTCGATATGGTGAAGGCGTCCATTACGGGCGCCATCATCGGGAATATGCTGTTGGTACTCGGATTGAGCGTGTTTTTGGGGGGATTGAAGTACAAGGAGCAAACCTTTAACGGCAGGCTGGCCGGGCACAATGCATCCCTGATGATGCTCGCGATCGCCGCCCTGTTTATTCCGGCCGTCTTTATGAAGGAGCTCCCGCCTGTTGAGATCGGGACCTTGAGCACGGTGATTGCGGTTATTCTGATCGTGGCCTACCTTCTCTGGCTGATCTTCTCCATGGTCACGCACCGCGACTTCCTGTCCGACATTGAATCTCATGACAGTGAAGCAGCCTGGTCAAAAGGTGTGTCGATCCTGATGCTGGCGATCTCGACCTTTTTTGTGGCCGTCGTCTCCGAGTGGCTTGTCCACAGTGTTCAGCACGTCTCCGAAACACTTGGTTGGTCGGAGCTGTTCGTCGGGGCGTTTGTCATCGCCATTATCGGCAATGCGGCGGAGCACAGCGCTGCCCTGCTGCTGGCGATGAAAGGACGAATCGGCGCAGCTGTCGAGATCGCAGTCGGCTCCAGCCTGCAAATTGCCTTGTTCGTGGCCCCTACGCTCGTATTGGTCAGCTTGCTCCTGGGCCGTCCGATGGATATCGTCTTCACCACATTTGAACTTGCCGCCATTGGTGTCGCGACTTTTATTACCATCTCCATCACCAAAGACGGTGCGACCAACTGGTTTGAAGGCGTCCTTTTGCTGGCTGTCTATATCATCCTCGGAACCGCCTTTTTCTTTGCTTGATCCATAAAAAAGGGCGCAGCGTGTATTTCCATCGCTGCGCCCTTCTTTTTTATGCAGAACCAGTACCTGCCGGTTCTATGTTTCTTCTTCCTAAAAAACGCCCAGTGTGCTCAAAAATACGATGATAATGGCAATCGGTGCAATGTATTTCAGCAGCATCAGCCAGATGATAAAAGCGCGTCTCCCCCACTCTGTGGACACCTGCAATTCTCTGACAAGCAGCTCCCGTTTCAGCTTGAGCGGCACAAATACGGCAATCAGCAATGCACCCAGCGGCATCAAGACATTACTTACCAAAAAATCGGCCGCATCAAAGATGGGCTTCCCAAAAACGGTCACCTCTGACCAGACTCCAAAGGACAAGGCAGACGGAATTCCTGCCAGAAAAATAAGCATCCCGATAATCCAGGAATAGCGCTTCCTGTTTTCTAGTTTGCCCCTGGAAAGCGACGCTACGATTATCTCCAGCATCGAAAATGCGGAGGTCAGTGTAGCAAACAGGAACAACGCCATAAATATGAGCAGAAACAGATTGCCAAACGGCACGTGCTCAAAGACAGAAGGCAAAACGATAAACAGCAGTCCCGGTCCTTCCGTCGGCTCCATGCCCAGGGAAAAAACGGCAGGAAAAATAGCCAGACCGGCAAACAAGGAAACCATCAGATTCAGCCCGACGATCGAGCCTGCGGAGCGCACCAGATTTTCCTGTTTGCCCAGATAGGAGCTGTACGTAACCATCACAGAAACCCCGACACTGAGAGAGAAGAACGATTGACCCATCGCATACAGCACAGAATCCGCCGTCAGCCGGGAAAAATCAGGCATCAGGAAAAACGCGACGCCTTTGCCTGCTCCATCCAGTGTGAGTGAACGGAACATCAGGACAAGGAACAGTAAAAACAGTGCCGGCATTAAATACTTGTTCGCCGATTCGATCCCGGCCTGCACCCCGCGAGCCACGACCCACATCGTGATCAGCATGAATACAAATTGAGCGCCGACAGATCCGATCGGGCTGGCAATGACACTGCCAAACAATTGATCGTACGGCATGCCTGTCAGTTGTCCCGTCAAGCCGCGATACATATAAGTGAGAATCCAGCCGCCTACCACACTGTAAAACGAGAGCAGCAAGAAGCAAGTCGCCACGCCCAATCTGCCGATCCAATGCCATGCGCTTCCCGGTGCGAGAGTTTTGTAAGCCGAAATTGCCTCTTGCTGTGTGCTGCGTCCAATCACGAATTCACCCAACAATAGCGGAAGACCGATTGCGAGTGTAAATACGAGGAACAGCAGAAAAAATGCTCCGCCACCACTCGTTCCGACTACGTAGGGAAATTTCCAGATCGCCCCGAGTCCGATCGCCGAACCCGCTGCCGCCAGAATAAATCCAAGTCTGGTCGTCCATTGCTCTGTTTGCTTCATGCCCTATCCACCTCTTTCTAACTTTCCACTAGCCTGTAAAAAAGAAAACACCCATCCCCAAAAAGGGACGAGTGTTGTGCTCGCGGTACCACCCTGGTTAGGCTTTGTCAGCCTCGCTCATTTCATTGATAACGGGAATGACCCGGTTCCCTCCTACTAGGGGCGCCTTCCTTTCAGAGGACAGCTCAAGAGTGAATTCAGCGGGGCATGCCTGGAAACGACTCTCAGTCTCTGGTCGCTTCTCCCTGTCAAGCCGCTTGGCCGCTTACTGGTCTCCATCTTCGCTTTTGCCGTATTCATTTGTTCAAGGCAAGCGAGAACAAAAAAACCCGCCCCCTAAAAGGGACGAGTTGCTCGCGGTACCACCCTGATTAGACAAGCGTGTAAAGGAAAAAAAGTCAAGAGCCCTTTTACTTGCATGCCTCACTTTGTTCATTGGTAACGGGAATGACCCGGTTTTCCTTCTACTGGGCATCGAAACCGTTCAAAGGACAGCTCAGGAGTGAATTCGGCGAGGCATGCTTTAAAACTGCTTTCAGTCCATGGCAGTTTCTCCCTGGCAAGCTGCTGGTTCGCTTACTAGTCTCCGTCGACGCTTTTGCTCTTCAAAAGTTATTATTTAATCTAAAGCAGTGAGAGTGAAAAAGCAAGTATTTTTTTATGCCCTTGTAAAACTCGATCACAATAGAAAAGCGAGGAACGTTTCCATTCTCTCGCCTTTACCCCTTCTGATTGTACAGTTCGTGAAGATCAGCCAGTTTTCTTTCCAACGAACCCATTATTTCACGACCGATCTCTTCGTCAATCAGTCCCAAACGGACGGCGAACTCCACTTCACGCGAAAGCCCGAACATCTGGGTGTCAAGCACCTCTTCATACAGCGGGCACTGCGGCATGGTCAGGTTTTCCATCTGTACGTCTATGAGCTTGTAGATCTTGTCCGCATCTGCTCGCAGTAATGCTAGCGCTTTTTGTTCCAGATCGGGAATCTTAATTTCTGTCAAAACCTATCCCTCCGTTTGCCACCATCCTTACCTTACATAGTACGTTATTCTGGGCCATTTGAAAAGGGGAGACGATTTGGCAACTGTAAGTATATACGCACGAACGCTTTCGATTTGACTAAAAAATGCTCAAATCCCACATATCGGAGAGCCTTTGCAGCAGCTTGACCCCCGCTACCGAGTTCCCCTTTTCATCCAAAGCGGGACCAAATACGCCAAGTCCCATACGCTGCGGCACTGAAGCCATAATCCCTCCGGCTACACCGCTTTTTGCAGGGATGCCGACGTCGATGGCAAACTCTCCGGAAGCGTTGTACATGCCGCATGTGACCATGAAGGTTTTGCAAATTCTCGCCACTTCACGGGGAAGCAGCTGCTCGCCGCTCACAATGTCGTAGCCGTCCGCAGCCAAAATGGCAGCAAGCCGTGCCACCTCCACGGTCGTGACCTCGATCGAGCAATGCCGAAAATACAGATCGAGAGTTTCTTCCACGTCCCCGGAAAGAATCTTGCTCTCCTTCAAAAAATAGGCGAGGGCGCGGTTCCGATCAGCGGTCTGCTTTTCGGACTGATATACGTCGTAATTGACACGGAGCTCGGGATTGCCTGTCATTTTTCTAAGCAGCCGCATGATCTTCTCCAGCCGTTCTTCCACAGTTGCTCCGGGAATCATGCCTGCAACAGCGATGGCTCCGGCGTTGATCATCGGGTTTAACGGCTTGTGCGGCTTGATGGTCTCCAGCTTGATAATCGAATTGAACGGGTCGCCTGTCGGCTCTTTGCCCACACGTTCAAAGACATATCGCTCTCCATGCTCGCACAGCGCAACCATGAGTGAAAAAATCTTGGAGATGCTCTGCAAGGTAAACGGAAGATGGGCATCCCCGGCCGAAAGCAGCGTCCCGTCTTTGAGGCACACACTGATGCCCAGCCGCCTCTTGTCCTGTCTGGCCAGCTCCGGTATGTACGAAGCTACCTCGCCTTTTTCCGCTTCGCTGACGGTCTCCTGCACCGTCTGTTCAAGCACTTGCTGAATGTTGATATGGTCCATTTTGTCCATGTAGATCGCCTCTTGCGTGAATAGAATGGAATTCTGCTGCCCCCATTGTAAGAAGTCAGAGCCTCATTGTCAAAAGCGATGCTGTTTTTTGCTTGGGAGCAAGACGCAGAAGCGAATTTTTGCTATTCAGAAAAACGCTTTTTGCAAAAATGCACGGGCGGCTCGTTTGCCACATCCTTTGCCGCGGGTTACAATGTTACCGAGACGCTAAACAGACGGAGGAATGTATCATGTCAGAGGTAATCGTATTCAAGGGAGCCGTTTCCTTCCCCATAACACTCGACCCGAGCGTATGGATTTTTGACGACCGCAAGTTTGATCTTGGCACCTATACGGGTGAGGAAGATAACGATACAGGCAATCAGAAAAAGTACCTGGAAGGAACCGGTGCCCAATGGGACAAGGAGCTTCGGGAAGGTGCAGCCTTGCCGTCGGAGCGAAAGAGCTTGATCGAGGAACGGAAGGCTCTCCAGGGTGACTACGGAATCCGGCTTGCGCCGTTCATCGACAACGCTGCTCCCCTTCCGGAAGCGACCCATGTACGGATCTACCGGGAGACAGGAGAGCCTATCCTCCTTCCGCTCAGCGAAGCCAGACGGGCCATCCTGCAGTTTTCAAAGGACGGCAAGCCTATACGGACGGATGGTCCTGTCTACTTTTTCCTCCCAGAAACACTGCTGGCCAAAGAAGCGCCGGTAACAGGAATTACTGCCTTTGAATTTGTCGCTGAAACCGGACAGTAAGCATACAAAAAAGCCATCCGAAGCTGCGGATGGCTTTTTGCATAATCTTTTGTACATCTAGGTTAGCCCGTTTACGCGCTCACTACCTGCGCGATACCGATGTCTCTTCTCTTTATCTCTGCACTGAGCAGTTCAATAAAAGCTGGGTCCAGTTGAAGGTCGACGGCACGATGATATACTTCTATCAGCATTTGGTCACTCAAGTATTTCACGCTTGTCACCTCCATCCCTTAACCTGAACCCATTGTAGCAGAAGAAACAGGCGCGAACAATCGTTCTGATATCCACAGGCAATGGGGATATCATGTGGGTAAGCTGTGGGCAAACTGTGTGCAACTGACAAAAAGGCAGGGTTGTCCATGTGGATTCTCCCTGCGCTTTTATCCACATGTTGTCGCAATTTGTCGAACGATTAACCTGCTTTTTCCCTTGCTTGAGTGGAGATTTGTCCGACTGACCATAAAAAGGACCATCCCCGCTAAAGGAGATAGTCCACTTTTTTGGAAGAGATCACTTATACATTTGCTGTTTCCGTTACTTGCAAGACTTGCTTGATCCGTTCGATCGCCCAATCCAGATCTTCCTTCGTAATAACCAAAGGCGGTGCAAAGCGGATTGTAGTCTCATGCGTTTCCTTGCACAGCAGCCCCAGTTCTTTCAGCTTTTCACAATACGGGCGAGCAGCCGTTTCCAGCTCCAGTCCAATAAACAGACCGCGTCCGCGAATTTCTTTGATCAACGGGTTTTTGATCTCCTTCAATTTTCCGAGGAAGTACTCACCCAGCTCTTGGGAGCGTTCCACCAGCTTTTCGTCAACCAGGACGTCCATGGCCGCTACGGCGACAGCACAGCCGAGCGGATTGCCGCCAAAGGTCGAACCGTGGGAACCAGGTTCAAAGACGCCCAGAACTTCACGGTCTGCCGCTACAGCCGAAATCGGGAACACACCGCCTCCGAGCGCTTTCCCCATAATGTACATATCCGGCTTCACGTCTTCCCAATCAGACGCAAACAGCTTGCCTGTACGGCCAAAGCCCGTTTGGATTTCGTCGCAGACGAGCAGCACATTGTTGGCCTTGCACAGCTCATACGCCTGCTTGAGATAGCCTTGCGGCGGAATGATGATGCCGGCTTCCCCCTGGATTGGCTCCAGCATGAACGCTGCCGTGTTCGGCGTAATCGCCTGTTTCAGCGCTTCGATGTCACCGTACGGGATAATCTTAAAGCCTGGGGTAAATGGACCAAACCCACGCTGGTAGCCAGGATCGGAAGAGAAGGAGGTGATCGTAACTGTACGCCCGTGGAAGTTGCCCTCGCACACGATAATTTCAGCCTGGTTATCCGGCACTTTTTTGACGTCATATGCCCAACGGCGAACAGCCTTGAGCGCCGTTTCCACCGCTTCTGCTCCGGTGTTCATCGGCAAAATCATATCCTTGCCGGTCATTTCAGCAAGCTTCTCATAAAAGTTGCCAAGCTGATCATTGTAGAAAGCCCGGGAAGTCAGCGTCACTTTGTCAGCCTGATCCTTCAGCGCCTTGATGATGCGCGGATGGCGATGCCCCTGGTTCAGAGCCGAGTATGCGCTCAGCATGTCCAGGTATTTGTTGCCTTCGGGATCTTCTACCCAAACGCCTTCTGCCTTGGAAATAACGATCGGAAGCGGATGATAGTTGTGAGCACCGAATTTTTCTGTTTGATCAATGACCCGGTTTGACTTGTTCATATGTTCATTGCCTCCTTGATTATGCGATGTCTCTCTTTTATTCAAGAATGATGCCAACTGTTTGAGCCTGTACAAATCCTTGGTTTCAGCGGGAAGGGCATTCCCACAGAGCAAAAAAAGTTTGCATCATATCCTTCTTTTGTCCATATTAGCGCATAATTATTTTGCACCTTTTCCATCCTATGGTATGATGTACCTCATACCATACCAACAGGCAGGTGCATTTTGGATGTCATCCGGGCAAAAGCTGAACTTACCCGACCATACCCTACATGTCTTTGAAACCATTTTGGACAGTGTCAATGAAGGTATCCACGTAATCGACGCATCGGGTACCACGATTGTATACAATCGCAAAATGACTGAGATGGAATCGATGAGCAAGCGAGACGTTCTCAACAAGCCACTGGACGAAGTGTTTCAGTTCCCTCCCGGCCAGGAAAGCACGCTGCTTACTTGTTTGCGTACCGGCAAAAGCGTCCGCAACGTGAGACAGACGTACTTCAACGACAAAGGTCAGGAGATCACGACGATAAACAACACGTTCCCGATCCTCAAGGATGGAGAACTCATCGGCGCAATGGAGCTTGCGAACGATGTGACAAAAATGGAGCGGCTAATCCGTGAAAATCTGTGGGAAAAGAACGGCGCGCGCTACACCTTTGACAAAATTATCGGTGTAAGTCCCGCTATTCTGGAGGTTGTGGAAAATGCCAAGCGTGCGGCAAGGACCTCTTCCTCTGTATTGGTCGTAGGGGAAACGGGAGCTGGCAAAGAGCTCTTTGTCCAGAGCATTCACAATGCAAGTCTCCGCGCCTCGGCTCCCTTCATTTCACAGAACTGTGCTGCCCTGCCTGATTCCTTGATCGAAGGACTCCTCTTTGGAACTGCCCGTGGCGCATTTACCGGAGCAGTGGAGAGACCCGGCCTGTTCGAACAAGCAGAAGGCGGTACCTTGTTCCTGGACGAGATCAACTCGCTTAGTATGCCCCTGCAGGCAAAACTGTTGCGGGCCTTGCAGGAAAAGTCCATCCGGCGCATCGGGGACACAAAAGACAGGTCCATCGACGTACGAATCGTAGCCGCGATGAATGAAGACCCGGTAGAAGCCATATCCCATCAGCGCTTGCGAAAGGATCTGTATTACCGCCTCGGCGTGGTAACGCTTTTTATTCCACCCCTGCGTGAACGGAGAGAAGATATTCCGCTTTTGATCCAGCATTTTATCGACAAGTACAATCACCTGTTCCAAATGAGCGTCGAAGGTGTAAGTGAAGACGTGCTGGCGTTTTTCATGGGACACGACTGGCCCGGAAACGTCAGGGAGCTTCAGCACGTTATCGAAGGTGCGATGAATCTGATGGTAGACGAAACCGTTATTACCTCCGAGCTGCTTCCTTACCATTTTTTACGCCGCACATCTGCACCCATAAAGGAAAAGATAACAGTACTACCCGTATCGGACGAAATCTCTCCTTTGAAACAAAAAATGCAGGAGTTCGAAACGTACTATATTCAGAAAGTCGTTGAGAAGAACAACGGCAATATTTCCCGTGCAGCCAAGGATTTGCAAATCAGCAGACAAAGCCTGCAATACCGCCTTCGCAAGTTAGGGGTTAAGCCAGTGTGAAGTGCAAATTTTTTTGGCGTTTGCCTGCTTTTTTTGCACGGAACGCCTATTTTTTTTGCACAAAACCTCTTTTTTGTCCCATAATAAACAACCGTTCCACAATTCCGACTTTGGCACACCATTTGCATAGGGAATATACACACAGTTTATGATCACAAGTTGTGCATTCACGTTAAGGAGAGGGTTACATGGCATCTACGAACGATCAACAACACAAATTAAAGCGGTCCATGAACAGTCGCCATCTCTTCATGATCTCTCTCGGCGGAGTAATCGGAACCGGTTTGTTTCTTGGCTCGGGTTATACGATCGGGCAGGCAGGTCCGATCGGCACGATTATCTCTTATTTGGTCGGCGGTTTCATCATGTATCTGACCATGCTCTGTCTTGGCGAGCTCTCAGTCGCCATGCCTGTAGCCGGTTCGTTTCAAACGTACATGACGAAGTTTGTGAGCCCGTCGCTGGGATTCGCTGTTGGCTGGCTGTATTGGTTTGGGTGGGCGGTTACGGTGGCTCTTGAGCTCTTGTCCTCGGGGCTCATGATGCAGCGCTGGTTTCCGGAGTCCCCGGTATGGCTGTGGTGTGCCATTTTTGGTGTCGTTCTGTTTCTTCTGAATGCGCTTTCCGCGCGAGCATTCGGAGAAAGCGAGTTCTGGTTTTCGAGTATTAAAGTAAGCGCTATCATCCTGTTCATCATTCTTGGCGGCGCAGCGATGTTCGGTCTGATCGAGATGAAAAACGGCCAGCCCGCCCCCATGTTTTCAAACTACGTGAACAGTCCGCTGTTGCCAAACGGAATTACCGGCTTGCTTTTGACCATGATTACCGTCAACTTTTCCTTCCAGGGAACAGAGCTGATCGGGATTGCTGCAGGAGAGAGCAAAGATCCGGAGAAAACCATTCCCAAATCCATTCGCACAACGGTCTGGAGAACTTTGGTCTTCTTCGTTCTCGCTATCTTCATCCTGGCCGGCTTGATCCCTTACCAGCAGGCTGGTGTTGTTGAAAGTCCATTCGTAGCTGTATTTGACAGCATCGGCATTCCTTACGCCGCCGACATCATGAACTTCGTTGTGCTCACAGCCCTTTTGTCCGTTGCCAACTCAGGACTTTATGCCGCCACGCGGATGCTCTACTCTCTCTCCCACAGCGGCATGGCGAGCAAAAAGCTGGGCATGACAAACCGCAAAGGCATTCCGATGAACGCGCTTTTGATCACCTTTGCCATTTCTCTGCTCTCTCTGCTGTCTGGTTTCTTTGCAGAAGAGACCGTCTTTATGGTGCTGCTCTCGGTTGCCGGACTGGGTGCGCAGGTCGGCTGGATTTCGCTCTCCGCTTCCCAGCTCGCTTTCCGCCGTCAATACCTGAGAAATGGCGGGAAACTGGAAGATTTGAAATTCAAGACTCCTCTGTATCCGTTCTTGCCATTGCTCGCCCTCGTGCTGAACATTGCCGTTCTGGTCAGTCTCGCATTCGACCCGAGTCAGCGGATTGCCCTTTATGGAGGGGTGCCGTTCGTGCTCATCGCAATTCTGATTTATCAGCTGTACTTTAAAAATAAATCCGGAAACTCATCGGAACCGAATGGAAATGCGGCCTGATCGTCCGGAACAAAAAGAAAAGCTTGCGGCCACCCACAGCCGCAAGCTTTTCGTCATTTACGTTTACATCGACAAACGAACGATTTCAGTTATGACCACCATGGCAAAGACGGCAAACCCAAGGGAACTGGCTACCAGCAGCATGCGTTTAACCTTATTCATGTCTTCCATTTGCGATTCCCTCCATTTCTCTATTGCCAACCATCTCTACCGTTATATACGAATGACAAATGGAAAATGTTTCAACTTCTATACAATTTTATGAACGTGCCACTTTTGTACAGCTCTTTCCGCTTTCGTCCGTCTGTACGGCATGTTCCATCCGGTACATTTGCCAAGCGACTCCGATGCCGACCACCAGACAAATCGTCCACGGCAGCCATGGGGCTCCCAACTGGCGGGAAGTATCATATACCCAGCCCCCGAGAAGCTGCCCGAAAGACCCGCCAATTGCGAGGGCATATCCGTTAAATCCATAGTAGGCGCCGACATGCTCCCGAGGCGCCAAGCGAGGAACCACTTCCACCAGGTTAGGTACGGCGATCATGGTACCTAGCGCGTACAGAAAGGCATTGATGATTAACATCCATAGGTTATCAGCAAAGGCGAGCAAAAACAACCCGGCACCCATTACCAGTGTCCCGATGCCGATCAGCGTAAAGCGCTGCGTATACCCTTCGAGCCACTTCGTCACCTTCATCTGCAGCAAAATGACGGAAAGAGAAATCGCGGACAGCACGATCCCTACATCGGCCTTTTGATGTGTCACATCCTCCACCAATTGCGGGATGGTGAGAAACAACTGCATATTCAAATAGTAATACCCCATCAGGATCATGGTGTAGCGCACGAAACGGCTATCCTTGATGACGTGGGACATACTGCTCCAGATGCTGTGAGTCGTATTTTTCGCGGCGATCGGCTGCAGGAAAAACAGCACGAGCAGCCCGTTTGCGGCAAACATCCCGCCGGCAAACAGCGACAAATACGTAAAGTCAACGGTAGCCAACGCCGTACCGACAATTTGCGACCCGACGATCCCGATATTGGTCAATACGTTTCGCAGTGAAAATACTTCTTTGCGAATCGATTCTGGCGTAAGGACTGCAAAGGCGGCAGAACCTGCAGGATCAAACAAAGAGCCTCCCAGCCCCGACAAAATCGCTGCGACAAAAAAATGCCACGTTTCCGTACAGAACGCAAACATGGCAAAGCCGATGGCCCGTATCCACAGTCCCAGTACCATGGTTCCCTTGTAGCCGAATTTATCGGCTACGACCCCGCCCAAAAAGGCAAAGCCCTGTTGCGAAAATTGCCGTACACTCAGCACCAGTCCAGCCATGGCAACCGTCCAGCCGATGCTGCCCGTCAGATGCAGAGTCAGGTAAGGAATCAACGCATAAAAGCCCAGATTCATCATGAAAGAAGTTCCCAGCAGCAGCTTGACGGAGACCGGGGTTTCTCTCCATATCTCCCGATTCATTTCAACCACTCACTCTCCTGTTTTCCGGTCCAGCAAATAAAGATACCTTCAGCTTATAAAGCAAGGTATAATTTGAGAAACGATTCTTTTTGTATAGAGTTATCAATTCTCTAGATAAGAGGGAAGAAGTGAATGGATTTTGAACAACTGCGGGCTTTTTATACACTCGCCCAAACCAAGAACTTTACCAAGGCTGCCGAAATGCTGCATCTGGTCCAGTCCACGGTAACGATGCGCATCAAGCAATTGGAAGAAAAAGTAGGCAAACCTCTGTTTACGAGGGACAAGAGAAGCGTCGAGATCACTCAGGCCGGCCTTACCTTGCTCCCCTATGCCGAACGCATTCTCAAGCTGGCAAATGAAGCGTTGAGCGAAGTAGCTTCTCTGCAGCCCTATGAAGACTACCTTTCCATCGGCAGCCTCAATGCCATCTGGACATCGACCCTGGAACCGATCTTGAAGGAGTACCACTATCGCTATCCGCAAATTGCCATCAGCACCAAAACCGGGCACTCCTCCGATGTCATCCAATATTTGCTTGATAACATGATCCAGATCGGCATTGTCTATATCCCGCCTTCCCTGCCCAATTTCGAGGTGATCCCCACATGGGAAGACGAGATCGTTCTCGTCTGCAAGGCTGGCGACTCTGTGACGGCGGCGACTCACATAGACGCCCGGGAGCTTCGGAATTTGCCGCTCTTGTACGTCAACTGGGGCCCTCCGTTTGACGAATGGATTCGTCAGACTCTGCCTCGCAACTACGTCCCCAAATTGCATGTGGACAAAGCGGAGCTGGCGATCGATCTGGTCAAGGAAGGTCTTGGCGTCAGTCTGCTTACCCGTTCTACGGTGAAAGCCGACCTCGCTGCCGGGACGCTCAAGGAAATGGTGATTGTCGGCAGCAAGCCGCCGAAGCGCTCGGCATACATCGTGCTGCCAAAGGACAAAAAAAACAAGCCCAGCGTGGAAAAATGGCTGAGCCTGATGAAAGAATTCGGCTATTCCATTTAAGCAAGTCTCTCGGAAGCTCACTTTTGCGAGGAGGCAAACGTCGGGTAGTACGATGCTTTGCCCGCCTCTCCCCATTTTGCACGTGCAAATCGGAACAAAAAGTACCAGCCTGCCGCGAAACAAGCACCGGTCGTCACATCGCTCGGAAAATGAACTCCCAGATAGACACGACTTGCAATAATGGCGACAATCAACAGATAAAGCAGCGGCGCTGCCCATTTGGCCCAACTCCGAGGGATCATAAGCGGCAGCAGCGACGCCAGGATCGCATAATAAACCGAACTGACCATGGCATGGGCACTGGGAAAGGAATACGAATCCGGTCTGGCAATCAGATTATGTCCGACTGGACGTTCCCTCGCAAACGAATTTTTCATCCACTC
Source organism: Brevibacillus sp. FSL K6-6036 (assembly GCF_037964015.1). Lineage (NCBI taxonomy): Bacteria > Bacillati > Bacillota > Bacilli > Caryophanales > Paenibacillaceae > Brevibacillus > Brevibacillus sp. FSL K6-6036. The sequence goes on along the minus strand of NZ_CP150173.1, from coordinate 2,082,970 downwards.
ATTCATACAGGCCGCCCCCAGCATGACAATCGCCACGATGACCGCTTCACGGCGGTAGCCTCTCCAGTACAGCCACAGGACGAGAAGTCCGCTAAGCGCGACGATCGCCTTGGTCCCTCCCAAACCCGTCAACACTGTCAGCACTATCGTCAGCTCATCAGAGCGCGCCTCCTTTGCCAATGCGAAACCTGCCTGGTCAAACGCTCCGAAACCATCCTGGAAATAAACGGAGACAAGAGCAGCTGCAATAAGAAAAAAGACGGCTGCGCCCCACAAATATTTTGAACTGTTCTGTTTCATCCAATCTCCCCCCCATCGTCCATCAGCGCTCTCAGCGCTTCCGCAAAACGCTCGTCATCCTGGGCGCTTCTGGCGGCTGGACCTCTTGTACGCCCGCCGCCTCTGCGATACCGGGCTTTTTCATTGCGCTCTTCCAGGTGGAAGGCAATTCGCTCTGAATGAAATATTGTTCCATGCGGTGAAACCGCCTTTGCGCGCTTTCCCAAAATCAATGCGGCAAGGCCGATATCTTGCGTGACTACGATGTCTCCTCGCTCTGCTTCATTGGCCAGTTTCATATCAACGGCTTGTGGTCCGGCATCGACTGTGACGTGATCGGCACCGGTCAATTGATGATTGAAGCTGGCAAAGGTGATGCATCGCCAGCCCCTTTCCGCACATAGCGTTCTGGCTATAGCCAAGGCTTGACGGGGACAAGCGTCGGCATCGATCAGCACCCGCTTTTCTTTCATATGCCTGCACCTCTTTTCACACTTTCCCCCCTTCTCCTTTTTTGATACGATGGACGTGAGAGGAGTGAATGTACCTTTGCGTTACGAATTTGTCTACGATGAACGGATGGGTATTCGTCTTCCCGCCCTTCAGCACGACTGGGAAGAGTATTCGCCAGGTGAAAGGGCAGACATCCTGATGGAGTGGGAAGAAATCCGTTCCACGATCCCGGATCGCATCATCAAGCTGGAAGCGATGATCATAGAAAAACAGACACAGTTGGATGTCGAAGAGGATTTCCCCCGCTCCTGTCAGCTGAACTCGGAAATCCACGAAATAGCGAGTATCATTAACGATCTTAATATATGGTTCCGCGTACAGCAAGACTACGACACCAAGATTCATGGGTAAATCCGGGCGGGCACACAAAGAAACCGGGCTGCATCCGTACTCTATGCGACCCGGTTTCTTTTTTTTTGCTGTCACGTTTTCAAAAATCCCCTTAGCTGCCTGCCGCCTGCACCCTGCTTTTTTTCTTGCGGGCGAGCTTTAACGCAAGCATGCCGGTGACATGCGGTGCAGCCATCGAGGTCCCGTTCAGTGTACGGAAGCTGTCCCCCGGCCATGTCGACAAGATTTCCACGCCTGGCGCCTTCATGTTCATCCCTTTTCCCCGTGCACTGAAGTTTGCCAGATTGCCGTTTCGGTCAATCGCACCTACTCCAATCACTCCAGGGTACCTGGCCGGGTACTCCACCTCTCCTCCGTTGTTCCCGGCAGAAGCGACCATGACAATCCCCCGCTTCGATGCTTTCTTGACCATCCGGGCCAATGCTTCGCTGTACTGTCCCATTCCAAAACTCATATTGACAATATCCATCTCGTTTTCAATCGACCAGTTCAAGGCTCTGATAATATCGGATAATGAAGCCGTTCCATCCTCGCGAAAGGCTTTCACGTCATACAGGTCCGCTTCCGGAGAAACCCCGACGATCCCTGTATGGTTCATCTCCGCCACAATGATACCCGCTACATGGGTACCATGGCCGTTCCGCTTTCCTCCCACCAGATTGACGCCGCCCTTGACCCGATCCTTTAATTCAAAATGGTCCCGGGCGATGCCTGTATCAATTACAGCAATCTTGACTCCATTTCCCCTGCCCTTTCTCCACATGCGTTCGGCACCGATGTACTTGACTCCCCATGGCACTTCGTCTTCACCGTGCGCCTCGTCTTCTGCGTGCACGGTGACTGTGGCATTCTCTTCAACATGGGGATTGTATTTGCGGAACTCTTCCTCAAACAGCTCGAACATATCCTGCCTGACGCAAAGACAGGACAAATCATGATAGCAGTTCCACGGCTGTTTTACTGAGAGGCGGGACACCCTCTCCTGCAACTCGGACAAAATCTTGGGGAACGGCTGCTTTGGATGAAAAGAGATGATTTTCAACCCACTTTTTCCTCCTATCGTGACAAATGTCTGCATCATCTTATGTATTCGCGGAGTGGGTGGGTTGGGTATATACACAGACGAAAAAAATTGGGCGTCCATGTATCCGCTTTTGTCCATACATCTTTGTCTTGGCTGCCATATGACTGCAAATGGGGCGGTTTTGCCTTCTAGCAGACAAATGGGAAAGGGAGTGACGAAACCCGATGGCCAAAACAAAAGATTTGTTGAAGAAATTGAATAAAAAAAGCAAGAAGAAACTGAGCATGAGCGACGTCAAGTCACTGGCAAAAGGGTACAAAAAGAAAGATTTCAAGGATGACAAAAAGCTGAAGAAACTGATTAAAAAAGTAAGCAAAGCGGTGGGCATCAAGCTGTCAGACAAACAGATTTCCAAAGTCCGCAAGCAGGTAAAGGAACGGTTGCCAGGTCTCTAGGAAAAAGGAATCCAAAAAGGAGAGCATGAGCTGCTCTCCTTTTTGGTTCTGACCCGAACCGAATGTTCCCTGTCCGTTAGTCGTCGCACGAACAACCGACAATAGCCAGCAACACGAAGAGGACAAGAACCAAAGAGAAATCGTCAAAGTTGCCTTTGAACAGACTCAATCCATTCACCCTCCTTTGTCGACAAACTACTCATATGGTATGTACATAACAAAAAACGTGATTGGACTATTGCCCAATCACGTTACCCGCATATCCCTCATCGTTTGACAGTTGTGCGTATTCTCTCTTGGTCTAGCTTGCCTTGCGGTGCAGCGGCTCTGCCATACCATATGGCTTTTGCATCACCTGCTGCCAGAACGGAATCGTCCGTTGAATCAGCGGTCCCGTCAGTACAGCCACGAGAACGGTCCCTACCGATACCGGTCCACCGAGAGCAGCTCCCGCCAGCAGAACGCTCACTTCGATAATCAACCGGACTCTTTGGATACTCCATCCCATCCGTTCATTCATCGCCAGCATGAAGCTGTCCCGTGGTCCTGCTCCCAGCCGCGGCGAAAGGTACATCCCGATCCCTACGGCTGACACCAGGAGTCCGGTCAGCAGCATCAAGACACGCTGGACGATTCCTTCGACCTCAGGGATGATGTTCATCCACAGGAACATATCCAAAAAGAGTCCGAAGCAGATCATATTTAAAAACATGCCAAACGTCGGTTTGATTTTCGCCAATACAAACGACAGGAAAATGACAATGACACCGACGATTTGCGACCAGAGTCCGATGGTCAACCCAAATGTTTTTTGCAAACCGATGTGAAACACATCCCAGGGGGATACCCCCAGATTGGCTTTGATCATCAGTACGCATCCAAAAGCACCAATAAACAATCCAAGCACAAACATGGCGTAACGAACCACGATGGGGCCGCCCATCCGTATACCGGACACCTCAGCTCACCTTTCCTCTCCCGATATCTGCTTTCTTCGCGGGTCAGAAAATCCGTGATTCGCTATCCGCCATCCTGCCACCCGGCAATGACTTCGTGAAAGACGCCGTCCTTTCGAAAATAAGCTTCAGCTTTTGGCCGGTCCAAATACATGCCGGCCTCTTCCAGCCTCTCGCCTGACAAGATAACCTGGCGCTGCTTGTTCTGATCGTCCCGGTACTCGACTACCAGCGACAGCTCCTGCTCTAGACAGTATTCCTTCAGCTCCTGTGCAGAAGCAAAGGTTACCCGTTTCATGGTTTCCCTTCTTTCTTGCGATGATCATTCATTATAGCAGGGTTTCTCCATTTCTCCCACTGTGTTTCTCTCCCGTTTTACGGAGAATGAGGCAAAATCGCTGGCAAGGGCCGTCTCGGGAAAGATCTCCTGGGCTTCTCTGAGCAGATCCTCCATCGTCAGATCGCCATCCTCATTTTCATACCGAGGACTGAAATGGGTCAGACACAGGCTCTTTACGCCAGCCTCCTTGGCAAGCTGAGCCACCTCACGGGCAGTCGAGTGACCGCTCCTCACCGCCAATTCCTTGTCAGCAAACGCATAGGTTGCTTCGTGTACGAGCAGGTCGGCATTCCTGGCCAGCTCCTTGACCGCTTCGCAGGGCTCCGTATCTCCACTGAACACAACTGCCCTGCCCTTTTGGGAAGGTCCGACAAAATCTTTTCCGTCGACGACTCGTCCATCCGGAAGCATGACCTGTTCTCCCCGTTTCAGAGCAGCGTACAGCGGCCCGGCCGGAATACCGGCTGCTTTCGCCCGCTCTACCAAAAAGGGACCCGGCTTTTCCTTTTCGTGAACAGCATAGGCATAGGCTGGCACCCGGTGCTGAACCTTCCTGCAGGCGACGGTAAAGTCCCCGTCCTCAAAAATCGTTCCCTCTTCGATGATCTTGATATGGAGCTGATAATGCAGATGCACGGGGCTAACATCCATCACGGCCTTGACATATCGCTCCACTCCTGGAGGACCGTACAGCTCTACCGACGCAGCACTGTCATTTCGCAACGAACGGCTGGCGAGCAGACCGATCAGCCCGTATAAATGGTCCCCGTGAAGGTGGGTAATAAAGATTTTCTCAAGCTGACTGAGCTTTAGCCGCGAGCGAAGGATTTGGTGCTGTGTTCCTTCCCCGCAGTCAAACAGCCACCATTTTGCGCTCTGGTCAAAACTGAGGGCGATTCCGCTTACATTTCTTCTGGTGGAAGGGGCACCCGAACCTGTACCTAAAAACGTCACTTGCATGTCTGTTCACGTTCTCCTTTATTCTCTTTTCTTTCGGTGCCTGTCCGCCTATTGGGCATTCACCCTTTTTTCTCTGGGCGCATACGTTATTAAAAACTTGGCATCGCCAGGTTTATTGGCGGAGCTTCGCTGCGAAGCACAGGTTTTATCCATGCCGACGGTGCAACAGAGCTCTGTAGCCCAGCCGGCGACTTTACCCGATAGGTACCGTTGGCGTTGGTCCCTATCGAACCGTTGAAAATTTGTCAATCGTTCAGGTAACCACCTGACAGGAGGGTTGAGGATGAAGCGTTTACTTTCATTGGGTCTGGCTGCCTCCCTGGCACTGACCGCGATCATAAGCGGCTGCTCCGGGGGCACAGAAAAAATCCGAATCGGCGAAGTGACCCGTTCCCTGTTTTACGCGCCGCAATACGTTGCGCTCGAAAAGGGCTTCTTTAAAGAAGAGGGTCTCGAAGTAGAGCTGAGCACGACGTGGGGCGGAGACAAAACCATGACAGCGCTGCTATCGGACGGGATCGACGTGGCCCTGGTCGGCTCGGAAACGAGTATTTATGTCGCCCAGCAGGGTGCTCAAGATCCGGTGATAAATTTTGCGCAGTTGACCCAGACCGACGGCACATTCCTGGTGTCGCGCAAGAAAATCGACAACTTTTCGTTTGACCAATTGAAGGGCAGCGTCTTCCTCGGCCAGCGCAAGGGTGGGATGCCTCAAATGGTCGGCGAGTATGTACTGAAAAAGAACAAGATTGATCCGCATGCGGATCTGGAGCTCATCCAAAATATCGAGTTTAAAAACGTCGCTTCTGCCTTTGCCTCCGGAACCGGCGAATTCGTGCAGTTGTTCGAGCCCGAAGCCTCGCAGTTTGAACTGAACGGGATCGGCCATGTCGTTGCATCGTTCGGCAAGGAGAGCGGCACTGTGCCGTACACGGTCTTTATGACAAAGCAAAGCTACCTCGACAAGCATCAAACCGCTATTCAAAAGTTTACCAATGCAATCTATAAAGGGCAACAATGGGTAGCGTCCCACTCTCCAAAAGAGATAGCTGAGGTAATCGCTCCCTACTTCCAGGACATCAAGCCGGAAATTCTGGAGAGCTCGATCAAGCGCTATCTGGAGCAAGGCTCCTTTGCGACAGATCCGATCCTGGACGAAACCGAATGGAATCAGCTTCAGGACATTATGGACTCAGCAGGTGAATTGAAGCAGCGTATGGATTACGCCAAGCTCGTCAATACCACCTTTGCCAAAACCGCTAAAGAAGGGAAGTAAAAAACATGAACCAGCTTCTTTCTACGCCGGCCAAGATTGAGCTACGCCACGTCACGCATCTCTACGTATCGACTTCCAGGGCGTTCATGGCGGTCAGGGAAATCAACCTGCGCGTGGAGGAAGGCGAGTTCATCTGTCTGGTCGGCCCCAGTGGATGCGGAAAAACGACGCTGCTTTCGCTGATAGCCGGTCTGGAGAAGCCTACTGCCGGCAAGGTGCTGATCGAAGGCGCCAGCGTGCAGGGGACCTCTCGCCAGGTAGGATACATGCTGCAGCAGGATTATCTGTTCAACTGGCGGACGATCGAAGAAAACGTATTTCTCGGTCTGGACATTCAGGGAATCCGAAATAAAGAAACAGAGGATTACGCTCTGCATCTGCTGGCTGAGATGGAGCTGGCCGATGTGCGCCACTCTTACCCTGCACAGCTTTCCGGCGGCATGCGTCAACGGGTGGCGCTCGTGCGGACACTCGCCTGTCAGCCTGATATTCTGCTGCTTGACGAACCGTTCTCGGCACTCGACTACCAGACCAAGCTGAAGCTGGAGGACCTGATTTTTTCGGCCTTGCGCCGTCACAAAAAGACTGCCATCCTCGTGACACACGATCTGTCGGAGTCAATCGCGATGGGAGACCGTATCTACATCCTTGCCCGCAATCCCGGACGCATCAACAGTGAAGTCGCTGTCCCGGCAGAAATCCGCAGCGCACTTCCCTTTGATGCCCGCAACCTGCCTGGATTTCAGGACCTGTTCCATCAAGTCTGGAAAGAGATGGAGGTGGTCTCCGATGCAACCAAAGGAAATTGAAGCGATCCACCGGGATCACATCAAACAGAAAGCGAAAGAACGAAATCTGATTCTTTTAACCCAGTTGTCGATCTTCGTCGTTTTTGTCGGTGTCTGGGAGTGGCTGGCCCGCATCAATGCCATCAACGTGCTCATTTTCAGCTATCCCTCCAAGATGTGGGAGCTGTTTTGGGCACAACTGCTGGACGGCAGACTCCTTCCCCATATCGGAATGACCGTCTGGGAGACCGTCGTGGGCTTTCTCTTGGGGACGCTGCTGGGAACACTGCTGGCCACGCTCATCTGGTGGTCGCCATTCCTCTCCCGGGTACTCGACCCTTATCTGGTCGTGTTGAACAGCATGCCTAAAGTAGCGCTAGGCCCGGTGTTCATCGTCTTCCTCGGTCCCGGCCTGTTGTCCATTATCGCGATGGGCTGTGCGATCTCAGTGATTATCACGACCATCGTCATTTACACCAGCTTCAAGGAAGTCAACCAAAATTACGTCAAGGTCGTTCAAACGCTCGGAGGGAACAAGCGGCAGATTTTCCGCATGGTAATTCTCCCCTCGACCATCCCCGCCATCCTCTCAACCTTGAAGGTGAATGTCGGCCTCTCCTGGGTAGGGGTGATCGTCGGTGAATTTCTCGTCTCGAAAATGGGGCTCGGCTACTTGATTATTTACGGCTTCCAGGTATTCAATTTTACTCTGGTCATGGTGGCTCTCGCGATCATCGCAGTCGTCGCAACACTCATGTATCAAGGTGTCGCGCTTCTCGAGAGGAGACTCACCAGCCAGTTCAAATAGATGGCAGCAAAGCGGCGTTGCTTGCGAAAATCGCGGGCAACGCCGTTTTTTACATGGGCAGAAGAAAAAGCGAGCGACTTCATCTCTGTTATAGGTAGTTTCTATAATAATTATGGTTTTAATAGAACTTACCTATCATAAAATCCAGATTATACTGATGCAAACAACAGATGGAAGGGGCCGTATATGTCGTCATTTGTATCCGTTTTTGGACCAATCATTTTTCCAATCATCCTGTTCATCGGCGTCGGCGCCGTGCCAACAGAAAGCGCCCGGCACAGGCACGGGCGCATTGTCTGCTTCTCTATCGCCAGAACTTCCACTTGCTCTTTTTTCCCGCTTCCTCTGGCTGTTCGCTCTGGCTGCTTTTCTTCATCGCCGCTTCCACCTCGTCAGCTCCGGGTATCCTCGCGATAAAGTGGTCGATCATCGGCTTGTACTGCTCAGATATGTGCTGCTGCATTTCGCGCAAGACGGCGATCGCTTTTTCCTTTTGGTCTGTGGACAGCAGTGCATTGGCATAGTTGAAGCCCGTAAACGGGTAGGCAATCTCCTCAGGCGACCAATACTCCTCGCAAATCTGAATCAGCTGGTACACGTACCCGGCTTGCCCCAGCTCTCCCGTTACCGTCATGATGACCTCTTCCTTTTCCGGTGCCCGCTGGATCGCTTCCTTGTACCACTGCATCGCCTTCAAAAGATTTTCCTCTGTCATCGCCAAACGGGCCATGTGAAGATGGGGACGCCAAGCCCCCTCTTTGGCCATAAGGGCTTCCAGGCGCTTGCGCAGCTCGTCCCGCTTGTTGAATTGCAAAAAGCTTTCCACGTACATATTCAAGCCGTTTTCCTGGTTCGGATCTTTGAACAGTCCCGCTTCCAGCGTCTCAAAGGCCTTTGCCTCCTCCCCTTCCAGGGCGTAGAGCTTGGCCAGATTGGTACAAGCCGTACCTGAAGACGGAAAACGCTCGAGACAGTCGAGCAGCATTTTCTTGGCCCGATCGTATTCCCCTGCCTGCATGTGCACGACAGCCCGAAAAATGAGCGCGGACTCAATCGGACCGTACAATTCCAGCAGCCGGTCAGCGGCAATGGCAGCCTGCACGGGAAACTTGTCGCGGACCAGCTCCATCGCAAAGTCACGCAGCTTTTCCTTGTCCTCCCAGTACTTGTCCAAATTTTGCGGAATCACTTTCTTTTGATAGTCCTCACGCGACATTTGCACAGTCTGGCCAAACTCATTCGTAAAGGTCACAAATTCTGACATGAAACAGCCTCTCTTTCTTTTGGTCAAAGGAGCTACAGGAGCATCTCCCCAAAAGAGAACGAACGATTTCCCGTAATAGAAAACCGCCCGCTTCCTTCGTCTCCCGTTCCTAAATCCAGGCTTTTATATTCACTTTCCGGATAAATTCTTCCATTGATTCTTTCACTGGTTCGCCATTTTCCGCTGCTTCGTCCTGAATACCCATCAGTTGACGGAACAGGGCTTCGTTGCGTGTTGCCAATGCGAAGTCAAGCAGGGCCTCTTTCTGGATACGATCTGCTTCCTGTTCCAGCAGAGTCTCCTCCAGAGCGATGTCATCCTCCACTACGGCGTACTGCTTATCGATCTTGGGAATACGGACAATCCAGGAAAATGCGCTGTCCGGATTGCGGTCTCTGCCGATGAGATACCCGTATTCTCCGATTGGCATACCTTGTTCAAAGGAGTCAGCAACGATGACGACACGTTGTCCAAGCTTGAACATGAGCGTCAACCCCTTCTGAGATTCATTCTAATCATACTAAATAGTATGCATACTTGGGAAGAGCAAACAGCGCCTTTGACTTTTTATGCAAAAAGATTTGTTGGAAAGGCAAAAATGCGATACACTTCTCTAGATAGGGCTTTTTCCAGTGTAATTGATTGGAACGAGGTGTACAAACATGACGCAATTGTCCACAGGATTCTCCGTATTTATCGTCGGCTGGACGGTTGTCCTGGTCTCGCTCATGGGAATCGGCGGTTTCTTCATGTTCCGCAAGTTCCTGAAATCGATGCCCAAGCAGGACGGCAAATCGGAACTCGACTGGCAGGACTACTATATCGAGCAAACCCGCTCCATGTGGACGGAGGACGGACTGGCTCTCCTGAATGAACTGGTAGAACCCGTCCCTCAGCTGTTTCGGGATGTGGCCAGGCGCAGCATCGCTGCCAAAATCGGCAAGCTTGCCCTGGATGAGAAAGCGACGTCGATCGATCTGGATCTGATCGTAAAAGGCTACATACTCGCGACGCCAAAGCGGGACCACAAATTTTTAATCGACCATCTCAAGAAAAAACAAATCGACTACTCCCCATACGAAAAGTACCTGCACATGGGCTCGTAGACGACCCAAAGCTTGAAACCATTTGCCCGGTCTGCCGTAAACGTAGATATCCCGCTCTACTAAGGAGACGATGTGTATGTCCGTACTGTTAGCGATTCTCGGAATCGGCCTGCTGCTGATCGTCATCGTGGTGGCCGTTGTTTTCGCCCTCCTCAAAAAAGGAGCAGGCTTTTTGTTCAAAGGAGGACATCGCGGGTACAAGCGCTACAGCAGCAGCGACTACCGTCATCGCGGCCTCTTCGGGCGCGGACATAAGTCTTACGGCCATTCGTACTACCGCCGGAAGCATTCCAGCCGGAGCGGTTTTTTCAGCAGCTAGGCTGGCAAACGCGGTAATTGGTTGATCCCGTGCACCGTAGATGTTTGCCTGCTATTATACGCAGATGCTGTTCGATTTGTTTTGCTTGATTCGCTTTCCTTATGAAATCAGGACCCTGCAATGTGATATTATCCCCTTTAAGTAGACAGGAAAAAGCAAGTCCCTTACTGTTTACTTGGAGGGGATTTTTCTATGGGGAAAATACGTACGACTTATTCCAAAGAAATCAAAGAAAAAGCTGTTCGGCTCTATTTCGAAGAGGGAGTTGGAAGCACCACAATCGCAAGAGAGCTTGGTATACCGAGTCATAAAATCGTGATGAGATGGGTCAGACACTTTGAGAATGAAGGGCTGGAGGGGCTTGAAGAAAAACGAGGCAAGTCCAGAGGATTTCGGAAAGGAAGGCCGCGGAAACACCCCATGAGTTTGGAAGAGGAAAATGTTCGGTTACGAGCAGAAAATGAGTATCTAAAAAAGTGGCTCGGACTCGAAAGGCGGTGAAGAATCAAAGAGAACAAGCCAAAGCCTACGCCATTATAAAGGAACTGTCTGAAAGATATCCGATTCTTATGTTGTGCTCTCTCGCAGGTGTTTCGCGAAGTGGTTATTACAAGTGGGTAGCCCGACAACAGAGTCTGTCTAGCAAGTTGGTGGAGGATGAGGATTTGAAGACAAAGATTTTGGAGTGTCATCAAGAGGTAAACAAAATATACGGTTATCCGCGAGTGAAGGTGTGGCTTCGTCAAAAGTATGGGATTCACGTGAATCATAAGCGGGTGTATCGGCTCATGAGAGAACTAGGCATCCAGGCTTGTATTCGGAAGAAGCGAAAACATTTCGGCCACAAAGAGAAGGTCGTGATTTCCGAAAATAAACTGAACCGTGAATTTACTGCTTCACGTCCGAACGAAAAATGGGTAACCGATATTACTTACGTAATTTTCAGCGGACGTCGACTATATTTATCTGTTATTTACGATCTGTTCAACAACGAAGTTGTTGCCTACAAGTTGAGCAAAAGAAACGATCTGCGGCTGGTGATCGATACGGTCAAGGCTGCCATAAAAAAAGGAGATGTGAACGGAGTCCTGTTGCATAGCGACCAAGGATTCCAATACACATCCCGACAATATAACCAACTACTCCAACAATATAACATCACGGCGAGTATGTCCAGAAAAAATGAGTCTGTCAAGAATTTTGTGTAAACTCGGTTATGCCAAAGTTTGGTGCCGGACTTGACATGGAGCCTCCAGCGGGCATGACTTTTCGCGATTGGGCGATACTGGAAAGTCGGTATCGCGTGGCTAACCAGCCTATCATGCCCGCCTCTCCATGTAAAGTCCTTTAGCGGACATGTACGCGGTCAGGGAAGTGCACCGTGAGTTGCAGCAAGATTTGTCCCCAGTTTTGAACACGACCTGTCCACTTGCGAAGAACGTCCATTGTCGCAAGATACAGCATCTTGAGCAGCGATTCATCGTTCGGAAAAATACTTTTTCCTTTTGTGACTTTACGAAGCTGGCGGTGGTAGCTTTCAATCATATTCGTCGTGTAGATTAATTTACGCAGTTCTGGCGAGTATTTAAAAAACGTTGCGAGTTCATCCCAATTGTTTCGCCATGAACGTATGATCAGTGGATATTGCTTGCCCCAAACCGCCTCAAATTGTTCCAATTCCTGCAAAGCAGCTTCCTCCGTTGGAGCGGTATAAATCGGGCGTAGCGCGGCAGTAACCTTCTTCAAATCTTTGTAGGATACGTATTTGATTGAATTGCGGATTTGATGGATGATACACTTCTGAATCTCTGTCTGCGGGTAGCATGCGGCAATGGCATCGCTAAATCCTTTCAGATTATCGACGCAGATGATGAGAATGTCTTGGACGCCGCGATTCCTCAGATCGGTTAGAACACTCAGCCAGAACTTCGCGGACTCGTTCTCGCCAATCCAAATGCCTAGTACATCCTTGTAACCCTCTAAATCAATGCCTACGACCATGTAAGCGGCTTTGTTGATAATTTGCCCGTCCTGCTTCACTTTGAAGTGAATGGCGTCCATGAAGACGACGGAATAGACATTTTGTAAAGGGCGATTCTGCCATTCTTTGATAAGCGGCATAATTTTAGCCGTTACATTGGAAATGAGTGTTGGGGAGACGTCGATGCCGTACAACTGGTTTAGATGATCCTGGATATCTCTTGTGCTCATTCCTTTGGAGTACATGGATATGATCTGATCCTCGATGCCGGTGACCTGTGTCTGATGCTTCTTGACAACCATCGGTTCAAATTCGCCGAGTCGATCACGTGGGACTTCAATTTCGACCTCACCATACTCCGACGTTACTGTTTTCTTGCTATGTCCGTTGCGGCTATTGCGAGTCTCCTTATTCTTTATATCATGCTTGGCGTAGCCGAGTTCCGTTTCCAGTTCGGCTTCCAACATTTCCTGAAGTGTCTCCGCAAAGAGTTCCTTCAACGTTTTCTGTACGTCTTCGACGGTTTTCAAGTTATTGTCTTTGATGAATTGGCGCAGTTGATCTTTTGGTAGTAATTTCATGATGTGTTCTCCCTCAACCTTTCGTTAATCTCCATTGTAATAGATTTAGGTTTGAGAGTTTACACAAAATATTTTACAGTCCCGAAAAGGAAATTGTTTGGACAACGCTTGTATCGAGAGCTTTTTCAGCCATCTGAAATCAGAGTGTCTGTATTTACACAACTTCAAAACGGATGAAGAAGTACAGAACGCCATTCATAACTACATTCGTTTTTACAATCACAAACGTTTTCAGACCCGCTTAAACAACCTGAGCCCGGTACAATACCGAGCTCAAGCAGCTTAACTAACATTGAAATGAAAGGGCTTATTAAAGTCTGTCTACTTGACAGGGGTAAGACCAATGGCTGCAGGGTCCTTTCATTTGATATGGGGCCATCTGTCATCACAAATGACGGGCAATAATCCGAACCAACTTTGCAGGAAACTCATGCAAATTGGCAATATCCAAAAATCTTTCCTTTCCGTAGATGTCACTAATCACATCCTTGTCTTGCCCGATTGCGGCCGCAAGAAAAATGACTCCCTTCCGTTCGTATTCCTCGATTGTCTGCTTCATGTCAGCAACCGCATAGCTTCCGGTATACTCATCCATTGCTTTGGGCTGACCGTCGCTTATGCTGATCAACAGCTTTGTCTGTTGCGGCGAGACGGCCAATCGTTCGGCCATTATTCTCAGGGCCATTCCATCGCGGTTATTGCTTCTCGCACGAATCCTCATAAGCCTGTATCGGTCATGCGCATCCCTTTTATCAAAATCGGTGTATGCGAAAATCGACATTTGTTCCAGCTTGGAAACATCCGCAGTATCGCCGTAGATCAATACGGGAATATCGCAAAGCTGACAAAATTCATATACCGCGATGACAGCGCGCTTGGCTGCTTCCAATCTCCCAAAAGCTGACATGGATGCGGATTCATCGACCCTGATACCAACGACAAGTGAAGGGGATTCTGTTGGAGGCCGTTTCTTGGCAAAATACCTGTAATCCCTGTAAGCGACGCTTTCTGCTTGAAATTTGCTGCCGTAGCAACGGTTCCGTGCAAAGTCGGAGGACACCTCATGCTCCAAGTACGGAAGCGTCTTTCTCGCAATTTCCTTCACGGTCGGCATGAGCTCCTTGCTGAGCCGGACATATTCCTGCTGGTCTTCCTGATCGTAGTCTGGACGGTGCACAATGAGCTTTACTTTTTTATGAATGGAATCGGAAACCACCGCTCTTGCGTCTTGATTCAGCTTTTTGCGGAAATCGCGTTCCTTTTGTTTCTCAACCTCTGACATTGATTCAGGATTTGTCTGATGATATGTGGGAGAGCCATCGTCGCCCAAACCTGTACGTTCGATATGGGCGGAATCGTCTGTGACACGCGAGGAGCTCTTGTCACTATCGGCAGATTTTTTCAATGCGATTCCCTTTTCCGCGGCATGGCTGTCGGTGTCAAAACCGCTCTCGTCTATATCTCCCCATGTCCTGATCTCTATCGCATCGTCAGATTTCCGTTTTTTTTTTTTTACGTTCGATCCGGGCTTCTTCCAAACTGGCAAGCAAACCATGATTGAGCAGAGCCTCTTCCAGAATGAGTATCTCTTCCGGATCGGTTGTGATCTTGTAGATGACCTTATGATAAAGGGATTCTTTCGCCAAAGCTCCTCCGGCAATCGCATCTACCCAGTAGAAGAAGGAACGCATGCCCGCTACGCCTTTGATCGCATTGGCTCTGGCGGTTTTGTCCAGAATCATAATGATTTCCGCTAAAGTATCCAACACCTTTTCATCGTGGAATCCGGTTTTGGCCATTACGCGTTCGATCATGACCTCTTTGGTCGGCAGGTCCATCTTTTCCGCATGCTGAACCCTGTCGCGCAGCGCTTCGTTTAACGGTCTGGTTCCCGCATAACTGCGATTCGTTGTGATCACCGCGATGAAATCGGGATGCCTGTGTATGACCCCGGTGGGCAGATTGATGCTGCCATCCAGCTCCAGAGCAGAGTTTAATGCCATCAACACCGCAGCATCGCGAATCACGTTTGGTTCCTGGATTTCCAGCAGGTACCCGTTTTGATAGGCTCTGACGATCTCCGAAGGGTAAAATCGGTACTCCACCGCTTCTCCATCCGTTTTTTCCGCTGCCAGCCTCAGCAATTGCTTCATCTTCAAGGCTGCCTGTTCCTGCGGAATCCCCAGCGCGTCTGTCAAAACTTCCGTTGCGCTTTGAAAGCCGTCGCTTTCATACAATGCCTGCAGTGCCGTTTGCTCCCAAGGCTCCATTTCGTCTAAACGTTCCGTGGAAATCACCGGCAAAATAGCGCCGATAATATCCGATTTATCCATATCGGCAAAACAGGTCACTTTCGTATACGGCAGCCCGAAATTCGCCGATAATGCTTTGGCCAGTTGTGTCTTGCCTGAACCGGCGTCCCCTTCCAACAATATGTTGGCGATTTTCATTTCCCCGCGATTCCAGTTGCGCTTTACTTCATTCGTGATGCGACGTTCTTCTTCGCTGACCTTATGAGTCCATGCCTTTTTCCAAATCAGCTTTTTTTCTGCATCGGTCAGCTGTCTTTCTGGTGCCAAAACACATTCTCCATATGCAGTCATCCCATTTTTCCTCCAATCGTCATGATGCGGGTCTCCTCTCATCCAAGCTCCTTTTCTGGGCTATGAGGGGGAGCAGCATTGAGGCGCCGATCATAATCAAGACACCGCTCGCCACATATACCGCAAACAAGGAAAACGCATCCTTCAGATAGCCGGATACGAACATGCCGATCACCATCATTCCCATAAAAACAGGCGTGATCGTTCCGGATACCCGGCCAATAAATGCCCCTTCCGTATTGCGGACAATAAGCGTCTGAATTCCTCCTTGAATACAAGGGAAAAACAACCCGCTGATCACCAATAGAACAATCGTCATCCCCATTTTCGTAGAAGCGCCCAATCCGATCGTACATACGGCCGTGACAAGCAAGCCTACCATGAGCAGCAGCTGCGGCTTCACCTTTTTGGCTATCCCGACGATGACAGCTCCGCCTGCCAGCATGGCTGCCCCATTGGTCATTACCAACCACTGCAAAAATTGTTTGTCCTGTCCCAAATTCTCGATGACTAGGAAGATTTGAAGCGGTTGCGTCAGTCCTGAAGCCAACCCGACAGCCGAGAAAGTCAGGCAGAGTGTCCGCAGGGATTGATTGGAGGCGATATAGCGAAGTCCGGCCTGCAACTCCTTTTTAAAGCTGCCGGTATCGCCAGAGTTCGGCTCGTCCGTGTCACTGGGAAGCGTCGCCAATACAAGGGAAGAGCCCAGGAACAGAACGGCCGTCAAAATCAGAGAGGCTTGCAGTCCAAACTGGATGAAAATAAACGTGCCGATGACCGGTCCCAAAACCATAAAGACAGCGACAAGCGTTTGGGACATCGCCATCACGCCCTGCAGTTGTTCAGCCGGCACATGCCGCTTGTACAGCTTCATCGCCGAAGGCTGAGAAAATTGGGACAGGCTCGCAGAAATAAATGTGCCGATGAGCAGCGGAATCCACCCGCCGTTCATGAGGACAAGCATCACAGCTCCGACGGACAAGGCTGAAACAAGATCGCTCCAGACCATCGTCCGCTTCGGCCGCCAGCGGTCGGCAAAGGTCCCCCCAATAAGGCCAAACAAAAAGATCGGAGCGAATTCCGCAACCGCAATCAGCGATACGTAAACGGGATCATTTTTTGTCAGGTCGGTGACATAAAGAAGCACGGCATAATTCCTGATCCAAATTCCCAGCTGCAGCAGCACGCGGGAGAGGATAACCGTTCGTACATATGGATTCGCCAACATGTCAGTATCCCATATCCTTTAAAATTTTTGACAACATCCGGAGACGTTCGCCGATCATTTCATCGTCCTGGCTCAGCGCCAGACTGAACTGCTTGATATCTTCATGAATCCTCTCATTGTCTGTGCAGATCGCCACGTTCATGGCGTCCCCTTGCAAGCCAATCCGGTCGATGACGGGCTTTTGCGGATCGTATAAATGCTCAAATCTGTATGCTTCGCGAAAATGCTCAAGGGACCGGCAGACGAGAATGGACAAATCAAGAACGCGATGAAGCGGCAGCTCCTCCGATTGCTCTGACCATTCTTCTCCCGTGTGTCTCCATACCTTGGCCAAAATACCGGCCTTCCCTCTCTCGTTCTGTTGTGACAACCCCAACGAAAGGGCTTTTGCATCCGTATTTCGGGCGAGTCGGCCGTCAATCCGATCATAGTTTTCCGATACGATAACAGCCCTATGTTCTGCAGTCGTTGGCATTTGCATTTTTCTCCCTCCAAGTTGTTCTTTTAACAAACAAACACTTTTAGTTAAAGTTTGTTATTTGATAAACATTTTATTTTATTGTCTATAAAAGTCAATGTTTTTCTGTTTGGAATATCATTCTCCCTTTGCGCTAGCAAACAAAAAAAGGACGCAGCCATGTACGAAACGGCTGTGTCCTGCTCCTGAAAAAGCTGTCCAATATGTTCAACAAACATTGTACCGAAGAAAAGACCCATCTGCTATGATGAAGGAAAAAAGAAAGAGGGAGACATATGCAAGCACTCGTTACTCCGCAATGGCTTCGCGATCATGCAAACGATCCGAATATTCTGGTAGCAGATTGCCGTTTTGCTCTGAACAACCCTGAACTGGGCGAAGAGCAATACCGCGAGGAGCATATTCCCGGCGCCCTGTACTTTCATCTGAACCACGATCTCTCCGGACCGAAAGAACAGCACGGCGGGCGTCATCCTATCCCAGGCGAAGAACAGCTCGCCTCCCTGTTCTCTCGCTCCGGCATCGATCAGGAGGTGACGGTGATCGCCTACGACGACCAGGAAATGTCTATGGCCGGGCGCCTCTGGTGGCTCCTCCGCTACGCCGGGCATGACAAGGTCGCTGTACTGGACGGCGGCTTTGCTGCCTGGAAAAACGCAGGATATCCCGTCACAAGCGAGATACCCGTACCGAAGCCTCGGACATTTGTACCGCGGATTCAGACGAGCATGCTTGTCGACTGCAAGGGAGTCGAAACCCGCAGCAAGGAAACGGCACTCCTAGACTCCCGAGCAGGAGAGCGTTATCGCGGCGAAATGGAGACGCTCGATCCGAAAGCGGGTCACATCCCGGGGGCTCTGCATTATTTTTACAAAGACAGTTTGTCAGCCGATGGCCGCATGCTCCCCGAAGAAGCGCTGAAACGCCGGTTTGAAGCGTTTGAAGGGAAAGAGATCATCGTGTACTGCGGATCGGGCGTGACAGCGTGCACCAACCTGCTGGCGCTGCACGCGGCGGGACGGCCGGATGCGAAGCTGTATGCCGGAAGCTGGAGCGATTGGGTATCGTATGAGAACAATCCTGTTGCTACGGGAGATGAATAGCCGGTAAAAGAGGCCGAAAGCCCTTTCTCAGGGTAGTTTCGGCCTCGCTTCTATTTTTCCGGCAGCATTGGCGTTTCTTCCAGCGGGAATCGCAACACAATACGCGTCCCTTGCCCAACCTGGGATTCCACGTCAATTTTCCCTTTATGCGCAAGCACGATCGCTTTGGCGATGTTCATGCCAAGGCCGGTCCCGTCTGTCCCGTCTTCGGTCGCCGTTCCCCGGTAGTATCTTTCAAACAGGTTGTGCTTTGTTTCCTCGTCAAACCCTACGCCGTTGTCCTCTACGGCGATGAACGCTTCCCGTTCATCCCGCCACGTCTTGAGGGTGATGGCGACCCCTGGGGGATTGTGCTTGATCCCGTTCCAAATCAGATTGTCCAGAACGCGTTGCAGCCACTTGGCGTCGGATTTGATGAAGATAGCATCCGGACTGCTCTCAAAGGCAAAAGAGACGTGGGCAAGCGTCACATCATTCACATACCTGAGCACGGTTCTCCGCACAAACTCGTTGATCTCCAGCTTGCCAACCGGAAAGCTGAGCGCCTGGTTTTTCAATTGGAAGGCAAGTGAAAAGTCCTGCAGCAAAGCGAGCATGTAATCTCCCTTTTCCCGGATCATTTTCCCCATGCCTTGCAGCTCTTCGTCTGTCCACGTATACTGCCCGCTTTCCAGAAGATGCCCAAACCCCTGGATCGTTGACAGCGGCGTCCTGAGATCGTGCGAAATGCCTGTCATCCATTCCTCCCGGGTCTTTTCCAGTCTGCTCCGCTCTTTCTCCGTGGCAGCCAATCGCTCCGCCATCTCGTAAAATCCGCCGATCACTTCCTTGTACAGCCGATAGCGCATGCGGATGGAACCGTCTCTGCGAAATACCTTTTTCCGTTCTTTTTCAGTCAACGCTTCATCGTACCGACCTTGTCCCATTCGCTCAAACCAGTCCGTAAACAACAGCAGCGGCTGACTGTAACGGACGCCATGCCACGCGGCCAAAGCAAGCGCCATGACCAGCAAAGCCCCTCCCGCTACGCTAAGCACCAGGATGACGTCCGACATGATCGGCTGATCGGAATAGCCTGTGCCTTTCTTTTCTGCATGCAAAATCCAAAGATTCCCGGATGCTTGATCATAGTGCGTGTAGACGTCTGTGGAATAGCTTCCCGGCTCAGAGCGGATTGCGATCAATTCAAGCGGTTGGTAAGACTCTTTTTGATCGGCGCTGCCAATTGACTGAATGATCTTGCCTCGTGCATCTATGACCTGCACATACTCGCGGCTCATGTCCAGCTGACGTTCAAGCTCCGGGATCGCCTGCGGCCGTATCTTGCCTTTCTCGGCGTAGCTCTCAAACCACGTTTTCAAACGTTCCGAATTGCTGTCATCCGTTCCCAGCATAAAGAGCAGCGGTTCAGGCCGCAGCGCTCTCGACTGATCCAGGGAGGTTGTTACGCGAAAGGTTTGGAAACGCCCTGTTTCCGTCATCCCCAACAATTCGGTTACCGTGTAAGACTC
The DNA here is from genome assembly GCF_037964015.1 of Brevibacillus sp. FSL K6-6036. Classification (NCBI taxonomy): domain Bacteria; kingdom Bacillati; phylum Bacillota; class Bacilli; order Caryophanales; family Paenibacillaceae; genus Brevibacillus; species Brevibacillus sp. FSL K6-6036. The sequence goes on along the minus strand of NZ_CP150173.1, from coordinate 2,063,046 downwards.
CCTGGCCGGTCCGCTGCCAAAGGCATAAATGACCTTGCCTTTTTCATTTACAATCTGCAAAAAATACCCGGACTCGGCGAGCTGATTTCGCCACCATACCGGTATCTCGATCTGGCCCTGTCCCGGTTCCGCCTTCGCTTCCGTCACGATATTCTCCAAAGCGCCGTTCGGAAAGGTTTTTTTCAAGTCCTGATTGACAAGGTATTGCAGCAGCAGCAATAACAGGGCGGTCATCGTCACCAGAACAAACAGCCAGATAAAAAAGAACTGTGTCGCGAAATGAGCGGCCAGCCTTCGACGCAAGCTGCTCATGGCGCGATCCCCCTGACGAGCTTATACCCGAGACCGCGGACTGTAAGCAGCAGCTGCGGATGGCCCGGGTCCGCCTCGATCCGTTCCCTGATCTTTCGGATGTGGACCATCACCGTATTGTCGTCACCGACGCCATCGATTCCCCAGACCGCTTCATACAGCTGCGATTTGGAGTACACCACATTCGGATTTTTGCATAAAAACAGCAGCAACTGGTACACCTGGGCGGGACAGGGAACCATTTTTCCCTGTACCCACAGCTCTCCCGCAGACTCGTCCAGCACAAAGCGTCCAAAGTCATGCCGCCTGCGCTCCTCCTGTTTTCCCTGGGAGCTTGCCAGAATTGCGTCCCGCCGTACTCTGGCCTTGATTCTTGCGGCAATTTCGAGCGGATTAAACGGCTTGGTGACATAGTCGTCTCCACCGATGGCAAACCCTGTCAAAACGTCCAAATCCGACGTTCTCGCTGTCAAAAAGATGATATGGGCTCGCGAAATATCCCTGATTTTGGGACAAAGCTCAAACCCCGACTGATCCGGAAGCATCACATCGAGCAGGATGATATCCATTTCTTGTCTGTTCAGAAGCTCAAGGGCTTCCCTGGCCGAATAAGCCTGGTAAATATGCCGAAACCCTTCTTTCTTTAAAACCATTTCTATCATGTGAATGATCGATTTCTCGTCGTCGACGATGAGTATCCGCGCTTGTTGCATGGCAATCCCTCCAAAAAGATTGTAACAAAGCAAGCTTAATTCTAGTTAAACAACAGCAACAATCGTTAAGGAAAAAATAAGCTCCGCTTTAGCGAGCCTTTAAGCCGCGCAGTTACACTTGCTTGCGAGGTGATAAAAATGGAACAACGAAAAAGGGCAGGTCTCGTCGACGCAGCCCGTGGACTCTGCCTGCTGGGGATCTTGCTGGCGAATATGCTCATTTTTCAATATGGAATATGGGGCAAGGATGACATGCAGTTTTACTCATTGTCGGGTTTTGATGCTTCTGTCCGAACGATACTCGGCATCGTAGTGGAAAAAAGCTTCATGCCGATTTTCACCTTCCTGTTTGGCTACGGGATGATCAAAATGAAAGAGAGCCTTGCAGCTTCTGGCAGAAAACCGGGATGGACGTTGTGCAGACGCTTTTTGCTCTTGTTTGGAATCGGGGTTCTCCATTCCGAATTTATGACGGAGTCCGATATTTTGGCATTCTACGGACTCGTCGGTTTCTTTCTGCTCATGTTCATGAACCGAAAACCAAAAACCCTGCTGATCTGGGGAACGTCTCTTCTGCTCGTGTTTGGTTTGCTTGGGCTTGTGCCGGGAGAATCCAACTCCCCCTCCAGGCAACCAGGCAGTATGGAGATCTCTCAGGAGTATATCAAAGAAACCATTGTCGTCTATGGAACAGGCACCTATTCGGAGATTAGGCACCACAGGAGCACTGCTTCGCCGATATCAGAGGAGGACTCCCTCTATCTTGTCTTTCTCCTGCTACTGGCGCCTTTTCTGACCGCGCCGATGTTTCTGTTTGGCATGTACGCAGCGAAAAAGGACCTGTTTCGGAAGCCTGAGGAAGAACAGCGGCTGTATGCGAGGAACGCTCTGCTCTTCTTGCCTGTCGGATTCTGTCTGAAAGTGCTTCCCCACCTGTTTCCCGAACAAGGATGGGCTGCTGCGGGCGAAATGATTGGAGCCAATTTGCTTGCCCTCGGCTATCTGTTCTCGTTCGCTTGGCTCTACAGCAAACGAAGCAGCTCTAGCTGGATGCAGCGTTTTCAGGCGGTCGGCAAATTGTCTCTGACGAATTACCTGGTCCAAACCGTGGTCTGTACGACTATCTTTTACGGCTATGGCCTTGGGTGGTTTGGGAAAATGGGAGTAGCGGCAGGCTGCGTTCTTGCCTTTGCTCTCTATGCGCTGCAGTTGTTTGCAAGCGAATGGTATTTGCAACGCTTTTCTTCCGGCCCGGTCGAAAAGCTGCTGAGAATTTGCACCTATCTGTCCATTCAAGGAAAAGTGAAGGCTCGCGCACCGCGAAACCGGCCAGAACCTGCACATTCGACAACGCTGTAAACAGCCGACAACGAAAGCAAACCTCCAAACCCGTTTTTTGGGACTTGGAGGTTTGCCGTTTGTCCAGGGTGCTCCTTTTTGAGCAACAGTTTTTGCATGAACGAACACTGATTGTCAACAGAGACATGTATAATAAAGGATAACATTACCTGTCTTTCAGGGAGGAGGCTCACATGGACTGGAACTATTTCAACACCTTCATTACCGTCGCCCCTGACTGCCCTGTGATCACGGGAATCATTCCGCCGGAAAAGAAAACGGGCAAAAGCAAGCACGGCATCGAATACGAGCTGATTTCCGGGGCTCCCTACTACTATACCCAGGAGGAGCTCCTCTTCGAGGTGTACGTCCGCCACCAAAATTTCCCGCAAACAGAACTGGCTGAGCGGGGCGGCGAGATTCGAGCCGAATTCTTCAGCAAACCAAAAGCGTGTATGAGAGCCTCTGCCCTTCCCAAAAAATTCGGATGGGGCATTCATTTCAACGAAGCTGGAAAAATGGCGCTGATCCCGATGGAGTCCCCGCAATACGCGGAGTATGCCCAAGGAGCAAACGGAACGCTCAAGGTGCTGGCGGCTATGCGGAACCGGCGAGCGAAGTAAGCGCTGCTCCATCTTGCATCATCAAGACGACCGGACAGTGGTCGCTGCCCATCACCTCGGAATCGATGCCAGCATCAAGCAGAAAGGGCGCAAGCCGGGCGGATGCCAGGAAGTAGTCGATGCGCCACCCGATATTCCGCTCTCTCACCTTTGGCATGTACGACCACCAGGTATAGGCGCCCGTTTGCTCCGGATAAAAATGACGGAAGGTATCGATAAACCCGGCATCCAAAAGCCGGGTCATTTTTTCTCTTTCTTCCGGGGTAAAGCCGGAGTTGTTCCGGTTGGATTTCGCGTTTTTCAAATCGATCTCTTGATGAGCGACATTCATATCTCCGCAGACAATCACCGGCTTGATGGCGTCCAACTGCTGAAGGTAGCTCCGAAAACGATCCTCCCACTCCAGACGGTAATCCAGCCTGGACAAATCGCGCCGCGCATTGGGAGTGTAGACATTCACGAGATAGAAGCCTTCAAACTCGAGCGTGATGATCCGTCCTTCCGGTTCCCGATCCTCTTCGATGCCGTACCGGACCAAAAGCGGTTTGATTTTTGTAAAGACAGCCGTGCCGGAGTACCCTTTCTTTTCAGCGTAATTCCAATACTGGGCGTACTCTTCGTCCAGCTCCAGGCAAATTTGCCCCTCCTGCAATTTTGTTTCCTGAATACAAAATATATCCGCATCGGCTTCCTTGAAATAGTCTAGAAAGCCTTTATTCATGCAAGCCCGCAGGCCGTTTACATTCCAGGATACCAGCTTCATTTTTGTCGATCTCCTTGCAGATTGCCATGTTTCCATTTAGTTTACCATAGCCATCTGCACTTTTTGACAGATATCATGAAATGAAACGGGTTTCCTGTCTGGCTCCCTTTTGTTCAGGAGAAGAGCTGCAAAAAATTCGACGCAGAGAAACCAAAGATTCGCTTCCTGCGTAATACAGGTTGCCATGATGGGATTTTCCCTTGCTTGCTAAAAATCGAGCTGCACCCGAGGAGGAATATACTTCGTGAACCGCTTCTTCCGTTTGCTGTTTCACTTTACATACCAGGAGGCGATGTCCTGCCTGTTTCCCGTCTTTATCTTCGGCTCTCTGGCATTGTCCAAGCTGGTCGAGGTTCCCGGCATCCCGCGGTACGACCTGCTGCTGCTGCTGTGTCTCGCTTTTCAAATCTTCATGATCAAAAGCGGTTTGGAAACGAAAGACGAGTTGAAGGTGATTACGGTTTTTCATCTGATCGGTCTCGCCCTGGAAATTTTCAAGGTGCATATGGGCTCCTGGTCGTACCCGGAAGCGGCCTACTCGAAGATCTTCGGCGTCCCGCTCTACAGCGGATTCATGTACGCCAGCGTTGCGAGCTACCTCTGCCAGGCGTGGCGCAGACTGGATGTCTCGCTTGAGAGCTGGCCGCGCCACCGTTTTGTCGTGCCTTTAGGAGCAGCCATCTACCTCAACTTCTTTACCCATCATTACATTTGGGATATCCGCTGGGTATTGACGGCCGCCATTTTTCTTCTGTTCTGGAAGAGCCGTGTCTACTTTCGCGTGGACCGGGAACGGCTGTGGATGCCGGTGCCTCTGGCCTACATCCTGATCGGCTTTTTCATCTGGATTGCCGAAAATATCGCCACCTTTTTCGGAGCGTGGCGCTATCCCAACCAAAACGAGGGCTGGCAGCTGGTGCACCTGAGCAAAATCAGCTCCTGGTTTTTGCTGGTCATCGTCAGCTTTATTATCGTGGCCGAGCTGAAGCACGTCAAGGAACGGCTAGTTGGGCGCTCCTCTCATGACGATTCGGTGGAAGCCGCCCAGGACTAGCGCACCTCCCGTCACAAAAAAGACGATGAAAAACGAGTGGTTCCAGTTGCCGATCAGCCCTGCCACGATGGGAGCCAGGATCGCCCCTGCGGAAAGCACGGCGGAATAGATGCTGAACGCGCTGCCGTACAGCTCCCGCGGCGCATGCACGGTCAATATCGTGGACAGCGCCGGAAACAGCAAGCCAACGCAGGATCCGAGCAAAAACATCGATATATGCAAGGAAAGGTCCAAACCGATTGCAAAAATGTACATCATCACGCTAAGCAGGCCGAGCCCGACGAGCGTCCGCTCCTCCGGCGCTATTCGCGCCAGCCAGAACTGGCTCAAGGTAGCCATGGAGCCAAGACCTTTCAGGCTAAATAAGATCCCCGTGACGGAAATAGACAAATTTTCTCTTTGGATATAGAGCGGAATTTCATAAATGATCGTACCTTGGGCGTACATCACGGCAAAGCCGCCGAGAAAGGCCAAATACAAATCGCGGTTCTCCAGAACAGCAGTCAGCTTGGGGGAGGCAGGGCGAATCATTTGCCCCTCTTCCCCCGCTTTTTTCCGCCCTCCCGGCAGTACGAGCAGGGCAAATATACCCGCCACCCACATGATTGCACCCAGGATGACAAAAGAAGGCCCATAGCCAAACTGCACACCCAGAAAGCTCCCGACGGCCGGCGAAACGACTGCGGCCGCCGTCAGCACCATCCCGTTCTTCGCCATCAGCTCGCCCTGCTCGGCCCGCGTCCGTCCGGTTTCTCCGAGCATGGCAAAGCAGGCCGGCGAGACAAACGCCATGAGAAAACCAAGCAACAGTCTCAGAACAAGGAATGCATCAGTTTTGGTCACGATCCCTTGTCCGGTCAAAATAAACCCGGAGAGGATCAGGGAAATAGCGATAAACCACTTTTTCGGAAAACGGTCCAAAAACGGCCCGGCGATCAGATTGCCTGTCAGATTGCTGATGCCATAGGCCCCGAGGACAAAACCGATCATCGCCGCTGAAGCTCCCAGAACATGCATGTACGGTGCCAATAGCGGCGTCTGCGCATGCATGTCAAAGGAGACGAGAAACAGGATCACAAACAAAAGCATCCGCAATGACTGCCCACTCCCTCCGGCCTTTTTGTCCCATGTATATGTCAGGAGTCGTCCTAATAGAAAGAGACTCTCCAAAAGAGGTGAGTCTCCAAGCTGTCAAATGCGGCCAAACCTTTGTCCTTCTACAGATCCCGGCGTTTTCCGGCGCTCGAAATCGTGATTCTCGGCGCGCCCCATTCTTCGTAGACGATATCCCCCTGTCCGCCCGGCTCGACGGGAAGCTCCAGCCGCACGTTTTCCCGGCTCTTCACTTCAACCGGGTACCCGGTTAGAACCGCCGCTCTTTTTCGCCCAGAAGGACCGTATACGCTGATTTCAAACCGGGCTGGCTGTTCTCCGTGATTTTGCAGCACAACCACACACGTTCCGTTGCGTACCCCTTCGGCTGACGTTTTCGCTGTGCAGCCAGACCGCTCTTCCTTGTACTCCAGCATGTAAATCCCGTCCGCAAAGTTCCGCTGGTACCACCTCACCAGCTCCTGCTGCTTCGGCAACAGGCCAACGGCAAGCAGCAAAACAAGCAGCATGATCCCTGGCCGCTTGGTTACGTAGACCATCATGGCGTATGCCAAAGCCATCATGCTTAGTGGCAAAAAAGCGGCATAGTGCAAACCCGATGTTCCGTTTGACCACGCCGGGACGCCGAAGATTTGAAACAAATTATCCACCAATTGAACTTCATGGGGAAACCGGGCGTTCATGATCCACGCCAGAAAAAATAAAAAGATGGCGGCGAGTGTGGTGCGCCACTTGCGTCCAAACATGAAAAAGCTCTCCTTCCCGTTCTTGCAAAAGAAACGCATGCAGGCGATGTTCTCCCGTTGATATACGCAGCACTCACCCTCCAGGTCACTTTTTGCAGAGAAATCGTCGGCATCCGTACAAAAAAGAGGGCCTCAAGCCGATGCTGTGAGACCCTCTTTGAGCTTCATGCCGTTTGCTGGCTCAAGCCTGGGATTTTAATCCCAGCGAGCTTTCATGAAACCTGATGTTGGAGTATTTTTCGATCGCCATGCGGAGCTGGTATTCGCTTTCGAACAGCATGACCGGACGTCCGTATCGGTCTGTAACCGTCTTGTTCTTGAGGGCATCCAATGCCGCCTTCTCACCCTCCAGCCAGCGCGCGATCTGATAAGGCATCCGTGTGAGCATAATATCTACCCCGTACTCGGCTTTCAGGCGGTATTCCAGGACTTCAAACTGCAGCACGCCTACTACCCCGAGAATCAGGTCCTCCATCGGATAGGTGCGGAAGAGCTGGACCGTTCCCTCTTCGGTAAGCTGCATGATGCCTTTCTGGAATTGCTTGTGCTTCATCGCGTCTTTCACCATCACGCGGGAGAAAAACTCAGGCGAGAAGTGCGGCATTTCTTCGTACTCCAGCGGCTGGCCGACACACAGCGTATCGCCGATCTGGAAAATGCCCGGGTCAAACAGGCCGATGACGTCACCTGCATAGGACTCCTCGACGATTTCCCTGTCCTGGGCCATAAACTGGACCGGCTGAGCCAGCTTGATGTCTTTGCCAAGACGGACGTGCTTGACCGTCATGCCCCGCTCAAAACGGCCCGAGCAGATGCGCAAAAAGGCGACGCGGTCGCGGTGGGCCGGGTTCATGTTGGCCTGGATTTTGAAGATAAAGCCGGAGAACGGACGCTGGCTCGGCTCGATCAAGCCGATGTTGCTCTTCTTCGGCGAAGGCGGCGGAGCCATTTGCAGGAAGTTGTCCAGGAATGTCTGCACACCAAAATTGTTGATCGCGCTTCCGAAAAACACAGGCGTCAATTCGCCCTTGTTGATCAATTCCATGTCAAAATCGTCTCCCGCTACGTCAAGCAGAGAGATTTCATCCTGAAGCTGCTGCCACAGGTCCTGACCGACGCGCTCTCCGATCATCGGGTCGTCCGCCCCGCTTACTTCGAAAAAGCTGATCTCCTGGTGCTCGGAGCCGCTTTGATACAATTCAACGCGGGACTTCGCACGGTCGTACACGCCGCTGAAGTAATTCCCCATCCCGATCGGCCAGTTCATCGGGTATGAGCGAATGCCCAGTACGCGTTCGATTTCCTCCAGCAGCTCAAACGGGTCTTTCCCGTGGCGGTCCAGCTTGTTGATAAAGGTAAAGATCGGGATGCCGCGCATCCGGCACACCTTGAAAAGCTTGATGGTTTGCGCCTCGACCCCTTTGGCCACGTCGATGATCATCACCGCCGCATCCGCTGCTGTCAGCGTACGATACGTATCCTCACTGAAGTCCTGGTGACCCGGCGTGTCCAAAATGTTGATATGATGTCCCTTGTATTCGAAGTCCATCGCACTGGACGTTACGGAGATACCCCGCTTCTTCTCGATCTCCATCCAGTCGGAAGTGGCGTGCTTGGAGTTTTTTCTCCCTTTTACCATGCCTGCCTCGCGGATTGCTCCGCCGAAGTACAGCAGCTTTTCCGTCATGGTCGTTTTACCCGCGTCCGGGTGGGAGATAATCGCAAAGGTACGCCGTTTTGCAATTTCTTGTTCCCATTGGGGGTTCACTTGACTCATTTTCATTCTCCTGTCGCTTGCGTCTCTGTCATCTTTCACTGTTACGATTATAACGGCAAATGCACCCGTCATCCACCTAGTATTTTTTTTACAAACAGGTATAATGTTAGTTGTAAAAATTTTTTGACTGTATGTACATATGGTTAGGAGGTAACCCATGTCCACAAACGAAAACCGTTCGGCTGCCTTTCGCGCGTACGTGAAGAAAATGGCGAGCTACAATCAGGCTATCTCCGTCCTCTATTGGGACAAAAGCACGCAGGCGCCGAAAAAAGGAATGGATGCGCGCTCAGAAGTGATCGGCATGCTCGCAGGAGAGCAGTTCCGGCTGGCCACCTCCAAAGAAATGGAAGAGCATTTGGAAGCGCTGAGCGACCCGCAAGTGCTGGAGACGCTGGACGATGTGACCCGCGCGACCGTTCTCGATTGCAAAAAGGATTTTGAACGGAACAAAAAAATTCCTGCCGACCGCTATGAGGAATACGTCGTCCTCACTTCTCAGGCCGAAACCGTCTGGGAAGAGGCGCGGGCCAAGAGCGACTTTGCCATGTTCCGTCCTTACCTGGAAAAAATCGTCAACTTCCAACTGGAGTTCATCGACTACTGGGGACATGACGGCAAGAACAAATACAACACGCTTCTCGACCTGTTTGAGCCGGGGATGACTGTAGATCAGCTCGACCCGATCTTCGCTACGCTGCGGGAAAAAACAGTGAAGCTGGTGGCTGCGATCGCTGACTCCCCGGACAAGCCCGACACTTCGTTTTTGACCAAGCATTTTCCGGAGGCAGAACAGGAGGCTTTCAGCCGCTTTATCCTGGAAAAGATCGGGTATGACTTCCAGGCAGGCCGGATGGACCGCAGTGTTCACCCCTTCTGTACATCGTTCAATCCCGGTGATGTCCGGATTACGACCCGCTTTGACCCAAATGACTTCAGTTCCGCTCTGTTCAGCTGTATCCATGAAGCGGGCCACGCGATGTACGAGCAAAATATCGATCCGCGCCTGCTGGGCACGACGCTGTGCGACGGCACTTCCATGGGCATCCACGAATCCCAGTCCCGCTATTGGGAGAACATGGTCGGGCGCAGTCTGCCGTTCTGGCAGCATTTTTACGGTGACTTGCAAAAAGCGTTCCCGAACCAGTTCGCAGGGGTCAGCGTCGAGCAATTTTACCGCGCCATCAATCAGGTGACGCCTTCCTTCATCCGGACCGAAGCAGATGAGCTTACCTACAACCTGCATGTGATGATCCGCTATGAAATCGAAAAAGGCCTGATCAACCAAACGATTGAAGTAGGCGACCTGCCAACGATTTGGAACGAAAAGATGAAAGAGTATCTGGGCATTGTTCCGGAATCGGACAAAGTCGGCGTGCTGCAGGATGTACACTGGTCCGGCGGCAGCTTCGGCTATTTCCCAACCTACTCGCTGGGCAATGTATATGCTGCCCAGTTTGCCCATGTTATGCAAGAACAAATCAGCGGCTACAACGATTTGATCGCCAGCGGCCAATTCGAACCGATCCGTCAATGGCTGAAAGAAAATATTCACCAATACGGAAAGATGAAGAGCCCGGGTGAAATCGTCAAGGCAATTACGGGCGAAGGCACCAATGCCACCTACCTGATGAACTACCTGGAGAAGAAATACTCTGAGATCTACAAGCTCTAAGCAGCAAAAGCGCCTTTCCTTCGGGAGAGGCGCTTTTTCGTTCACAGTTGTGCCATGGATTCTTCACCGCACCTTCACAATCCGCCAACAATTTCCGCATACATTTGGTCTATGATGAAAGTGTAAACCATTCGAGTAAGCGAGGGGTCCACAATGACAACAACCTTTACACAGTGGCTGTGGGGCATGGTTGCCGACGAAGAGACGGCACCGTTCGAGCGGAAGCAATATGTAAAGAACGAGATGGAGCAATTCGTGCCTGCTCATCACGAGGAGCTGCTTCCTTATCCGCAGCTGTAATACCCAACCAAGACGGAAGCGGCATCGGGGTGTTCAACACTCACCTTGATGAAAGGGAGTTTCTGCTTGTATTACCGATGCATATCTTTTTACCAATGCGTTGAATATAGCCATAGCCGCGCTGCCTTCCGGGCAGCTTTTTCTTTGCTCTTCCCGAAAGTGAACTAGCAGTACCCCCGCCTTTAGGTAATAGCAGGTATCACGTATAATGGAGGAGCAACCTGTCACCGCGATTACGCAAATCGTATCAAAGGAGTGGCACACATGCTTCCCTTTACGGAGAAATGGCTCCCCACCTATATCCGGCGGGATTTGACCGTCCTTTTTTGCGGAATCAATCCTGGCAGAGTCTCTGCTACGGCCGGCTTTCATTATGCCAACCCCGCCAACCTGTTTTGGCGCGGACTTTACGAGGGAGGATTGACTCCCCGGCAGTTGAAGCCGGAGGAAACCGCGTGCCTGCTTGATTTCGGCTATGGCATCACCGATCTCGTTTCCCGGCCCACCCGCTCCTCCAGCGATCTAACGGACGCGGATTTCAACACCGGGGCGGAGCAATTCGTCCACATGGTTGGCGTTTATCGTCCCCGGGTGGTCTGTTTCAACGGAATTACGGCCTTTCGGCACGCCACCGGCAAAAAGAAGGAGCCTGTTCCCCTGGGACTTCAACCTGACCGTTATTTTGGCACAGAGGACTGGCCCGGAAGCTGGGTGTTCGTCATTCCCTCTACCAGTGGCGCCAACGCATCATTTAGCCGCGAAGAACGACTGGCCATGTTTTCCGAACTGAGCCTCTTTTTGCAGGAAAAAGGCTGGCATCCGTTCCGATAAACCGGAATGCAGCAAAGCGCCCGGAGCGTCAGGCGCTTTTCGTGCGTTTGAAAAAAACGCCCGCTTCTGAACGTTGCCCCAATGGTTTGGATCAGACCAACAATGGGAATGCGGTTCAGAGAAGCGGGCGTTTTTTTACCAAAATTTGTTATCGTTTTTTCCTTCCGTATCCGGCACAGTCAACCTCTTGGGCAGATTTATTTATTGGATGGCAATTGTTTATACCACGCAATAAAGTTGTCGACAACTTGATCCAGAAAGGCGATGGTCGGCTCGTGGTTCAAATGACCGGCTTCATCAAATTTTTCATGGACAGCGCCGATGTAGACTTCATTCCCAGGCATGATCGGAGATGAGACGCCTGGAGAGAACAAAATATCGCGCAAATGCTGCTGGGCGCGGACTGAGCCAAGCATGCCCATCGATGAGCCTGCGACCATGGAAGGTTTCCCGATCATGACCTTATCCACGCGCGACAGCCAGTCAATGGCATTCTTAAGTACACCCGGGATGGAGTAATTGTATTCCGGCGTTACCCATAGTACCGCATCGGCAGCGGCAACCTTGCTTTTGAATTCCTTTACGGCTTCCGGCGGATCATTCTCGATATCCTGGTCGTAATGCGGGAGATCCCGGATCGGCAAAATTTCGATCTCCAGACGGCCGTGGTAGCGTTTTTGCATAAATTTGGCGAGCTTCAGGTTGAAGGATTCCTTGCGAATGCTTCCTACGAGAGCAACTACTTTCATGTGCGATACCTCCAAGCGGTTTTCTTCGATTTAGTTGACTTTGGTTTCGCGGCTGCGAATCACTCTGATTCGGACGAAACCGTAAAACGCTCGTTTCGATGCTGCGGATTCTCGATTTCATCCAGTACTGCAATCGCAAAGTCCGCATAGCTTACATAGCTTTGCCCTTTCGCATTCACCAAAAGATGATCTTTTCCTTTTTGGTAAGCTCCGGTTCTCTTCCCTTGCGGATCAAAAAAGGCGGATGGACTGATAAACGTCCATTGGATGCCCGTAGATTGCTGCAAGTCCTCCAGGTTCTTTCCTTGGTTTTGCGCGGTCGCCAGATACTCCTTCGGAAAGTCCGGCGTTTCCATGACACGTGTTGTCTTTGCCTCGTCGACGAACAGGCTTCCTGCTCCGCCGACAACGATCAGTCTTGTAGATGGGGCAGCTTTCAACGCTTCGATCAATACTCTGCCTGCTTCAACATGGAGATGCTCACTGCCCGGCGCTGCACCGAATGCATTTACCACCACATCAAAAGCTTTCAGGTCCTCTGCAGTCAATTGAAAAACATCTTTCTCCAAGACGGCCGTCTTTGGCGCTGTCAGCTTGGATGCATTTCTCACGATTGCCGTAACCTCATGGCCTCTTTCAATCGCTTCTTTCGCAATGAGGCTCCCCGCTTTCCCTGTGGCACCGATTACTCCGATTTTCATTATGATTTCCTCCTACCATTTTTTATTAGCGTAACCATAAAAAAATGATTGTTGCGGATGAGGATTTGCCATCAGCAATACCATCCGGTCGAAACGAAAGGAAGGATGGATGCATCGTTGTAACGTTGTAAACCACAACATTACAACCAGTCTAAAAAAAAAATCATTTAGCACCGCTCTTTATCTTTTGCGTGAGCTGATTCACTACCTCGTCCACCGTTATATCTGCCAGGAACTGCTCCATTACATTTTGGGCGCGGGTAAATATGAGCTGCAGGACGGCTTGTATGTTCGCTCCGACCGGACAATCCGGGTTTGGCTGCTCATGCAGGTGAAAGAGCTGGTCTTCCTCAACTACGTCAACCGCTCGAAAGACATCCAGCAAACTGATTTCATCCAGACCTTTCAACAAGTAAGCTCCGCCAGTTCCGGCGCGGACATTGACCAATCCCGCTTTTTTTAGCTGTCCCAATATCCTGCGAATCGTTACAGGGTTTGTATTTACACTCCCTGCAATCCATTCTGAAGTTCCATGTGCATCCTTGGCGATTGCCAGCAAAGACAGGATGTGGACAGCAATGCTGAATCGACTGCTAATTTTCATTTTGTTTCATCCTTCCGTTGTAATCATTATAGCTACAACGAATTCCAAATGTCAACACTGTCTTTGCGTCTCCACAGCCTGGTGACCTCTTTCAGCTCTGATCCATCAAAGGACAGCTTGTATATATCCGGCATATCGAGCTGTTTCCAAAAATCAAAACCGTAGCGGCTGTCAAAACCATTCATAATCAACACCATGAGATTGCCATGGGTGCCGATTACGATATTTTTCCCTTTTAGTCTGCGTAAAACTCATTTAATGGCCTTTACTCCGCGATCCTGCGCCGCTTTATTGGACTCCCCTCCATCCCAGGAAAACCCCTCGTCTTCCCAAACTCGCGTGATCGCAGCATGAAAATCCTCCACGGGTTTCTCGCTCAACACTCTCTCCTTGAAGTCTTCCTCGATCACGATTTCCTTCTCAAGGCTTACGGCAATCCCTTCAACTGTTTGAATGGCTCGCCGGTATGGACTTGAAAGCACGTGGTGAATATTCTCTTTTTTTAACAGCTCACTCACTGCTTGGGCATCGCGCAAGCCTTTTTCCGACAACGGTCTTGTCCGCTCCTCCGGCGTATAATCGGAATGGGCATGTCTTACGAAAAAGATATTGGTTCGCATCGTCTCTCACCTGCATGATCATCAGTAATTACTGTTTTGTGCCGAAGTATTTCTCCATCTCGCTGTTATCCTTCAGAACGACCAATTTTTCGCTGTATCGACCCAACATTTTTTCAATTTCCGGCTTGCTCTCGTTCTCAAAATGGGCATTCCAGACAAACATGTTGCGAAAAATCCGGAAAGTAGGCTTGTAGTTTGCCCGCTCCAGCCCAAGCTTTTGCCGGACAAACCTTTTGATGATCCGAAAAGTCCTTGTGCGATAGCTTGTATCTAAAAAGATAATCAAATCGGCCCGCTCAAAGCTTGGGTGTACCCATTTATGGTGTACGCCTTCGACAATCCAAACGTCCGCGCTTGTGATCTCGCCCAGAAGCTCGTCTCTTTCCTCGTCCGTTCTTCTTACATCTCCCGTTTTAAACCGCTTCCAGACAACGTTGTCCAATTCGTAAAACGGAACATCCAGTTTGGCTGAAAGCAATCGTGCCAAAGTTGTTTTTCCGCTTCCGACAGAGCCGATAATATGGATTTTGGTTGGACCTTTTTTAGCCATGAGACCACCGTTTTTGCCATTATTTTTTAACCTATCTTCTCCGCAAGCGTCGCTTTTTCCTTTACCTTTTACGCCCGTCCTGTTACCGGCAGCACGCGATTCCAAGAAACCTGCCTCGATAAACCGTCTGTGTTCTTTTTTCCCCTCTGACAAAAGCAGAACCCTTGCTCTCGAATGCCGAAATGATCGGTCCGCCAAACAAGGGCTCCTTATTACATTGCATGCTGCCTGTCAGGCCTGGGCAGAAGCTTGCAGCAGGCTGCTCTTTTGCCGTACGTACTGGATCAGCTCTACACTCATTGCGTAATAGTTGAACGGCGTAATCAGATAGATGCCATTGAAGATCGGGATTGCTGCGTCGAGCAATTCTTTTGCCATCTTGATCCCCTCTTGTCTGGCCTCCTCGCCTTGCACCTTGCGCATGCGCGCCAGCGCTTCGTCCGAGAGCTTGATCCCCGGCACTTCATTGTGCAGGAACTCGGCATTCCGCTGGCTGGTCAGCGGCATGATGCCGATGAAGACCGGGATGTTGATGTGCTTCGTCGATTCGTAGACAAGCCGGATCGCTTCCGCATCGTAGACAGGCTGCGTCATGATAAAATCGGCACCGGCCTCCACTTTTTTCTCCAACCGTTTGATCGCCGCGTCGATCTGGCGAACATTCGGGTTGAAGGCTGCGCCCACGATAAACTGCGCCTTCTGTTTCAGCGGACGTCCCGAGAAGGATATGCCTTCATTCAGCTGCTTCACCATGCGGATCAGATCAAATGACGTGACATCGAACACCGAGCTGGCCCCTGGCAAATCCCCGAACCGGGACGGGTCCCCGGTCACGACAAGAACCTGGTCAATGCCGAGAGCGTGCAAGCCCATCAGATGCGATTGCTGCCCGATCAGGTTGCGGTCGCGACAGGCGATGTGAATCAGCGGATCCATCCCGTACTGGCTTTTCATGATCGCGCCGAGCGCCATATTGCTCATCCGCACATTGGCCAGCGAGTTGTCGGCCAGCGTTATCGAATCGGCCCCGGCCTTGTGCAATTCACAGCACCCTTGCAGGAAGCCCTCGGTATCGAGGTCCTTCGGCGGGTCGAACTCGACGATAATCGTCGTACCTGTTTTCACTCGCTCGACGATGCTGGGCTTTTGTCTGTCCCTGACATTGTAAGACGACAGGGAGGGCCGTTCATTTTCCGTCTCCGAAGGATTCACCCTCACCTGCGGTGCGAGTCCATGCAGCGCGTCGGCCATCGCCTTGACGTGCTCCGGCGTCGTACCGCAGCAGCCCCCCAAGAGACGGACGCCTTGTTCTCTGAGCCGCTTTGCGCTTTCCGCAAAATACTCCGGCGAAGACTTATACGCGTACTCTCCATCGGTCAAGCCGAGCCGTCCCGCATTGGGAAACGCGGAAAGAAGCGCCCCCTCCGGCACCTGGACCCGCTCGTATGAACGCAGGATTTCGGCCGGACCCAAGCGACAGTTCAAACCGACGATGTCAGCTCCAGCCTTTTGAAGCAGCGAGAACGCCTCTGTCAGGGTGTAGCCATCGCGTGTACGGCCCACCTCCAGCGTTGCCAGTTGGCAGATCAGCGGCCGATCTGTCAGCGGACGGATGACGTCGATTGCCAGCAGCAGCTCCTCGACATCGAGGAACGTCTCCAGAATCAGACCGTCGACACCTGCATGGATCAGGGCAATTGCTTGCTCTTCGAACTGGTCGCGAAACTCATCCATCGCCTTCTGTCGGACCCGCCCCGCCAGAATCGAGCCAATGCTGCCGACCACAAAGGCATCTGCCTTCGCTGCTTCGCGGGCAATCGCCACAGCAGCCCGGTTGATCCGCGTCACTTTATGCTCCAGGCCATAACGGGACAACGCATCCCGATTGGCACCGAATGTGTTTGTTTCCAAAAGCCGCGCACCGGCGTCGTAATACGCCTTGTGCACATCATGCACGAGCTGGGGGTTGGAGAGGCACAGCTCTTCGAAGCTGACGCCGACCGGCACACCTGTCCGGTACAGCTGCGTCGCCATCGCCCCATCCCCGATCAGCAGATTGTCTTGCAAATATACGCGCAAATCTTTTTTATTCGCTGACAAAATCCATCCCTTCTCTCCATAACATCTCGACCTTACAATTCAAAAACGGATGGGCCCGCATTGAAATACCGCGCCTCCGGATGAGAAAACACCATCGCTGTTACAGAGGCCTCTGGTTCCATCATGAAGCCTTCCGTCAACTGAATGCCGATGTCCTCCGGCCGCAGCAGGCGGAATAACTGGGCCTGATCTTCGAGGTTGGGGCATGCCGGGTATCCGAAAGAAACGCGGATGCCCTGATAACGCGCGCCGAATCTCTCCAGCATCGTCATTTCCGCAGGGTCCGGGAAGCCCCAGCTATCCCGCATCACGTGATGAACCCGCTCGGCAAATGCCTCGGCCAGCTCCAGCGCCAGCGCCTGCAAGACGTGGGATCGGAGATAGTCGCCCTTTTGTTTCAAACGTTCCGATTGTTCTCGAATGCCGCTGCCCGCCGTGACCGCCAGGAATCCGACATAGTCCATTTCGCCGCTTTCCACGGGCCGCAGGAAGTCCGACAGACAAAGGTACGGCTCCTCTGGCTGGCGCGGGAACCGGAAGCGTTCCAAGACCCGCGAATGATCCTTGGCGTCGTAGATCAAGATCTCGTCTCCATTCGCCTGTGCGGGGAAGAACTGATAGATCCCGTTTGCTGTTATCGAGCCTGCCTGTACTGCTTCCGCAAGCAGCTCCTGCACCAGATCGTGAAGCTCCGTCACCTTCTCGTCTCCGCTCTCCAGCAATTTGTCTACATTTCCGCGAACGCCGAGATGCTTTCCGAGCAGCATCCGCAAATTGAGATACGGCCGGAGATGGCTCAGCGGATAGTTGCGGAGCACGTGCCGTTCACAATCGGGCGGGAGGTAGATCGGCTGTGTGCGGCTGACGGCGGAACGCTTCGGTTTGGACGGTTTTTCAACTTCGGGCGGGGCCTGGGCAGAAGCCGCAGCCTCGATTGCCTCCTGCTGCTCGGCCCGGAGCTTTTCTCTTGCTTCCGGGTCCTGCAGTCGATTAAACAGCTCCAGCCCGTCCATTGCATCCTTGGCGTACAGAACGATTCCTTTGTATTCGGGTGCAATCCGGTTGGACGTAAATTTACGTGTCAGTGCCGCTCCGCCTACCATCAGCGGCACGTCGATGCCAGCCTCGCGCAAATCCTGCGCGGTAATGACCATTTGCTGGGCCGATTTGACCAACAGACCGGACAGACCGATCGCATCCGGCTTCTCTTCGCGGCAAGCGGCGATCAGCTGCTCCGGCGGAACCTTGATCCCCAGATTGACGACTTCATAGCCGTTGTTGGAAAGGATGATCTCTACCAGGTTTTTTCCGATATCGTGGACGTCGCCTTTTACGGTGGCCAGCAAAATCTTCCCTTTTGCCGCCGACTCCGTTTTTTCCATAAACGGCTCCAGGAATGAAACGGATGCTTTCATTACTTCGGCGCTCTGTAGTACTTCGGCCACGATCAGTTGATTGCTGTTGAACAGGCGGCCCACTTCTTCCATCCCGGTCATCAGCGGCCCGTTGATAATTTCCAGCGGCACGTATTTTTCCAAAGCAAGCTTCAAATCTTCTACCAGTCCGTCTTTGGAGCCTTCGACGACATACCGCGCGAGTCTCTCTTCCAGTGGAAGCGAGGACACCTCGACTTTGGCTTCCTTTTTCTTTTGCCGGTAAAAATCGGTAAAGGAGGCAAGCGTTTCGTCCTTTGTCTCGAACAAAAGAGCTTCAGCCAGCTTTCTCTCTTCTTCAGGGATGGAAGCATAGCGCTCCAGCTTCTCCGTATTGACGATGGCATAATCGAGACCAGCGACTGTCGTATGGTAGAGGAAAACGGCATTCAGCACTTCCCGACCTGCGGCCGGAAGACCAAACGACACGTTGCTGACGCCGAGAATGGTCTTGCACTCGGGCATCGCTTCTTTGATCAGGCGAATGCCTTCTACTGTCGCCTTGGCAGAGCCGATGTACTGTTCGTCTCCTGTACCGACAGGAAACACGAGCGGGTCGAAGATGATGTCCCGCGGATTGACGCCAAACCGGTTTACCAAAAGGTCATAGGAGCGTTTTGCCACTTCCAGCTTTCGCTCGGCGGTGACAGCCATGCCGGTCTCGTCGATAGTTCCGACGACAACTGCGGCCCCGTATCTGTGGATCAAGGGCACGACTTGCTCGAACCGTTCGAGCCCGTCTTCGAGGTTGATCGAGTTGAGAATCGCTTTCCCTTGGGAATATTTCAACCCCAGCTCCATGACGCGCGCATCCGTGGAATCGATCATGAGAGGCGCCTTTACTTTTTTCACAATATATTGAAGGAATTTTTCCATATCGCCGTACTCGTCGCGGTCCGGGTCGGCCAGACAAATATCGATGACATGAGCCCCCCGCTTCACCTGTGCCCTTGCGATATCGGAAGCCTCCTCGTATTGTCCGGCTGCGATCAGATCGCGAAATTTCTTGGACCCGATGACGTTCGTGCGCTCCCCGACCAGCAGCGGGCGGTTGTCCTGTTCCACGTAGACGACATCGATCCCGGACACGGCGCTGACTGCATGCTCTTGCCGGGCACGCGGCTTGCAGTCTTTCAAGGCTTCGGCCATCGCCCGGATGTGGTCGGGCGTGGTTCCGCAGCATCCGCCCGCCACATTGAGCCATCCTTGCTCGGCAAATGCCTTGACTTTTGCCGCCAGCCCTTGCGGAGTTTCGTGATAGTGGCCGTTCTCGTCCGGGAGACCGGCATTGGGATAACAGCTCACGGCACAGTCTGCAAGACCGGATAGCGTGCGGATATGGTCGCGCATGAACTCGGGACCGGTCGCACAGTTCAGCCCGATGCTGACAGGCTTGAGGTGCTCAAGCGAGACGTAGAACGCTTCGATGTTTTGTCCCGCCAGCGTCGTGCCCATCGGCTCAATCGTCCCCGAAAGCATGACCGGCACTTCCGTCCCCAGCTCATCAAAAGCCTTGCGTATGCCGATGCCGCCCGCTTTTACGTTCAGCGTATCCTGCGAGGTTTCCAGAAGCAGCACATCCGCTCCCCCGATCAAAAGCCCTTTTGCCTGGCGGTAATACGACTCGACCAGCTCGTCAAAGGTGACCCCGCCCGTCAAAGAAAGCGTCTTGGTCGTCGGGCCCATCGCCCCTGCCACAAAGCGAGGCCACTCAGGCGTGGAATAGGCATCTGCGGCCTCGCGAGCGATTTTGGCAGCGGCGATGTTGATCTCCAGGTCCTTTTCCGCCACGTCATACTCGGCCAGGACGATGGACGTAGCGCCAAATGTATTCGTCTCGATAATATCGGCACCCGCCTCCAGGTACTTTTCATGGATCGAGCGGATGACGTCCGGCCGGGTCAGGTTCAACAGCTCGTTACAGCCGTCGTATTCCTCTCCGCCGAAGTCCTCGGCAGTCAGGTTGGCTTGCTGCAGCATTGTTCCCATCGCGCCGTCCAGTATCAGAATTTTTCGGTAAAGCTGTTCGCGAAAATTCGGTTTCATGGCAGACTCCTTTTCTCAAAGCAGATCATCTCAGATAAACAAAAAACCTCTTCTGTGTGCAGAAGAGGATTTGTCCGCGAATACGATACGCCTGACGCATCCTCTCATCTTTCAAAGCACACGGCTTTGCTGGAATTGGCACCTGAAAATTCCGGTTGCCGAGGCTTCATCGGGCCAGTCCCTCTGCCTCTCTGGATAAGAGATGTCGCTTTTTTATTCGATTCGTTCCAGTAATTGCAAGGTTTGAAAGTATCTTAACACCCCCCCTCCCCCGCGTCAATGAAGAAATTGTCCGTATCCACGCAAGTCCGGCGCCCATATTTGCCCCATATAGTCAATCGCCCACACTCTTCATGACTCCCGTGTATAGACTAAAGCATATCGGAAAGGAGGAAAACGACATGAGTACATCCTACTGCGGAAACAATATCTTCGGTGACAGCTTCGCCCTAGTGCTCGTTCTGTTTATCCTGCTGGTCATCGTAGGGTGCAATAACGACTGCTAAGCAGCTGCTTGAAAAAGGGGCCTGGAATCCAGGCTTCTTTTTTCTTGTCCAACAGGTGCACTTTGAAGAAATCAAGCAATCACTTGCCAAATCGGCACAGATTATCAAAAAACATCGTCTTCCCGGCTGTACAATAGGAGTAGCACATCTGGGAAATGGAGGCAGGTATGGATCACTACGAGCGGATTCAATGCGCAATCGAATTTATCGAAAAGCATCTTCAAGAGGAGGTGAATATCGCGGATATTGCCGCGGAAGCCTGTTTTTCCGCCTTTCATTTTCAACGGCTGTTTCAAGCGATCTCCGGTTTTTCGGTTCACGAGTACATACGAAAAAGAAGGCTGAGCGAGGCCGCCGTTTTGTTGAAACAGACGCAAACAAGCATCCTTGATCTGGCTATCGCCTGCCAGTACGGCTCCCAGGAGGCGTTTACCCGTGCTTTTGAAGCTACTTTCGGCATCACCCCGGCCAAGTTCCGAAAGGCGAACATACCTATTTTCCTGCAAAAGAAGCTGGATTTTTTGGATGATCAAAAACGAGCAAAGGGAGAAATAAGCATGAACAAACCAAACATTGTGCAATTAAACAGCATTGCCATCGTCGGGTACGCCTACAAGACAAATCTGAACAACAAACGCTACTTTGAGGACATTCCCCGCTTCTATGCCGATTTCGGAAGGAATGGACACTATATGCGGATTCCCAACAAAGCCGCCCCTGACATGGCATACGGCATTTCGTGCGATTTCCAGGATAACGGCGACTTTACGTTCATCGTCGGCGAAGAGGTAAAAAACTTGGATGGCGAGCTGGAGGATGGCTTTGTCCACTGTCTGCTTCCGGCAGGGAAATACGCCGAATTCAGGGTGATCGGCTCTGTCCAAAATACAAGAACCTATATTTACGGCACCTGGCTTCCGAATTCCAACTACGAGCGAAGAGAAGGACCTGATTTTGAAATAACCGATGTCCGCCAGTCCGTGTACCCGGATCAAATGAAAATAAAAATTTACATACCGATCGACTAGTGTTCCAGCTCCAGTCCGCCCGCTGTCCCCGCTCATTGTCAATCCATGCCCCTTTTGCTATGATGAGGTCGAAGCCAAGCAAAGGAGCGAAACGCTTTGGATCCACTACACCCTTGTGACAAGCACGAATTCCTATCGCGTATCGAAACGGTAAAAGAACTGGAACAAACCGACTTCGAGACATATTCTGTCGTGAAAGACAGCGAAAATGGCCAACACTATCTCCGGTATTCCTTTACACATATCAATCTGTCCGAAGGGGGCAGGCGCGACGAATTCGACCACTTCCTGCCGCTTGAATCGGACGATGTTCTCGCGATTCTGTTCGGAGAGCAGGCTTATCAGTTTCCGGACAACTGGAAAACCGCCTATCTTCGCAGCGGCACGGATGAGCGGCTGATGCCATTCGACCCGAGTGAAAATCACGATCTGGAAAAGGACGCCGAGGCGGAGTTGGCTTTGCTCGAGAAGCTGCAGCAGTTCAAGCAGCAATGGAATGCTGCCGAAGACAAAGAATCGCTGACCCGCGACCTGTTTCGCGATCTCGATGCGATCATAAAAAAAGCGGATGATTGAGTTGCGAAAGCCGCATCCTTTTCGCTATAATGGATGAATCATAAAGGATCGATGATGAGGAAAGTACTCCGTCAAAATGCCCAAGCGAGCCGGGGATGGTGTAAGCCCGGTGCAGGATGGCGGCAGGAATCGCACCTCGGAGATGCTGTCTGATTGCCCGGTTTATCTCTGGAGCAAGTAAGGCAGCCGGGTCTGCCCGTTATCGCAGAACAAAGCGGCTGTGCTGCCCGAAATGTAAAGGCTGCATGGCAAAAAGAGTGGCACCGCGGGAGAATACCTCTCGTCTCTTGATCAATCAGAGACGCAGAGGTTTTTTTATTTTTCATGATGAAGGGAGTTTGCATCACTATGAGTTACAAGCATCAAGTGGCTGAGATGATTTCTGCAGCCCTTTCCAAGCAAGGCGTAGATACGCTGGGGGCCGAGCAAGTGCGCAACATGCTGGAGACACCTCCGAATCCGGCCATGGGCGATATCGCCTTCCCTTGCTTTCAACTGGCAAAGGCACTTCGCAAAGCGCCTCCTGTGATTGCAGCCGAGCTTGCCCCGCTTATCTCGGGTACGCCGGTTCGCGAAGTCCAGGCAGCTGGCCCGTACGTCAATATTTTTCTCGATCAGCAAAGTGTCGCAGCAGAGGTAGTAGGCACCATCCTCTCCGCAGGAGCCGCTTACGGCAGCCGCGACATCGGCAAAGGGCGGAAGGTTCCGATCGATCTTTCTTCTCCCAACATCGCCAAGCCGTTTTCCATGGGGCATCTTCGCTCTACCGTGATCGGAAACGCGATTGCCAACATCATGGAAAAACACGGTTACCAGCCGGTCCGCATCAACCATCTGGGCGACTGGGGCACGCAGTTCGGCAAGCTGATCGTGGCGTATCGCCTGTGGGGCGACGAAGCAAAAGTAAAAGCGGAGCCGATCAAAGAACTGCTCAGCCTCTATGTGCGCTTCCACGAAGAAGCGGAGAACGATCCGTCTTTGGAGGATCAAGGGCGCGAGTGGTTTAAAAAGCTGGAGGACGGAGACGCAGAAGCGCTCCACCTGTGGCAGTGGTTCCGCGATGAATCTCTGAAGGAGTTCATGAAGATTTACGATCTGATGAACGTTTCCTTTGACTCGACACACGGCGAAGCATTTTACAACGACAAGATGGATCGCGTCGTCGCCATGCTGGAGGAAAAAGGCCTGCTGACGGAATCGGACGGCGCCATGGTCGTGACGCTGGATGAATACGACATGCCGCCAAGCCTGATCAAAAAATCGGACGGCGCCACGCTGTACGCGACGCGTGACCTTGCTGCTGCCCTCTACCGCCATGAAACCTACGACTTCGCCAAAGCGCTCTATGTCGTCGGAAACGAGCAACGCCTTCACTTCCAACAGCTCTACAAGGTACTGGAGAAAATGGGCTTTGAGTGGGCAAAGGAAATGCATCACATTCCGTTTGGCATGATGCTGAAGGACGGCAAGAAAATGTCCACGCGCAAGGGCAAGGTCGTCCTGCTGGAAGAAGTGCTGTCCCAGGCGATCGAAGACGTCAAGAAAGTGATCGAGGAAAAGAATCCTGGTCTCGCCAACAAGGAAGAAGTCGCCCGCCAGGTTGGCGTCGGGGCCGTCATCTTCCACGACTTGAAAAACTATCGTCTCAATGACATCAATTTCTCCTGGGAAGAGATGCTCACCTTTGAAGGCGAAACCGGTCCTTACGTCCAATACACGCACGCACGTGCTTGCTCCCTGCTGAGAAAAGGCGGCTATGTACCATCCGCAGCGGTAAGCTTGCCTCAGGATGCGCTGGACAGCAAGGAAGCCTGGGCAGTCGTTACGCTTCTGAATGCATTCCCGGAAGTGATAGACCGCGCTGCCAACGGCTTTGATCCTTCGCAAATCGGGAAGTACGTGATCGACCTCGCGCAGGCCTTCAACAAGTTCTACGCAAACGTCCGCATCCTGGCCGAGGAGGACGCTGTGAAAAATGCTCGTCTCCAGCTCGTAGCGGCTGTTGTTACGGTCTTGAAGGAAGGGCTCCGCATTCTCGGACTCGCAGCACCGGAAGAAATGTAAGAAAACAAGCAAAACCGCCGATGCATTATGGGATCAGTCCCATGCAATGCGTCGGCGGTTTTTTTTCGATTGCCGGCCTTCCATCCGGTGCTAGCCTTCCATCCGGCTTGTCAGGAGTCTTGTCGCGGGTCTGGTCCGGAACTTGTAAACGTACCCGCCCCTTTTAACAGTGCATGTCTTTGATCGGCCAGCGCTGCTTTTTTATTCTTCTTTCTTTGCATTTTTCCCAAACCAAGTCTTGCCCAGAAGCTCGACGACTTGTTTGGAGAGCGACACCGGCTGTTCCTTTTCATTTCCGGACGCATCCACGAGGCGGTACAGCATCGCCTTGTCATCGGCCGGGTCGGATTTGGTTTCCAGTGTGCAGTCTCCGATATTCCCTGCCTTGGTCCACTCTTCGATCATGATCTGATATTCGCCGGGGGCAAGCTCGATATAGTCATCCTCGGTTACATCAATGATGGCATAGCCATCGTGCTCAATTTCCGCATCGTATGTATGTCCGTTGGCTCCCTGGTAGAGGGCGAGCTCTTCGGGATTGTTCAGGTTTTCCTGCAGGGAAGAAAAATCTTCGATCGTTACTTTCACTCGTCTTTTCACGTATGTTCCTCCTTGGTTCGACACACAACTCTTCATTCCTCACTCTACCACACGGGTCGCTCCTTTTTCCACACCGAAGACTCCATCTCTCTGCTCTGCCAGCCGGCGAACCAGCGAAATTTCCTCCTGGTGACCTCCATCCGCCGGTGCCGGGGTTTCCAAAATGAACGGGATGTCCGCTAGCTCAGGAGTTTGCAGGAATGCTGCGAACGCCTCCAACCCGATCTCACCCTTGCCGATAGGAGCATGTCTGTCGCGGAAGGAGCCGCTCGGATAAACGGAATCGTTCAAATGAACAGCGACAAGTGATGAAAAATACCCCGCGTTTCGCATGTGAGCGCAAACCTCGTCCCAATCGTGTCCCCGCCAAAGCCCGCTGGCAAAAGCGTGACAGGTGTCCAGACAAAAACCCACCCGGTCAGGTGCCGCGAGCAAGGAACGCACCTGCACCAGCTCTTCGATGGTCGTCCCCATCCGGGTTCCCTGCCCTGCATTGTTTTCAAGCAGTATTTTCGCCTCTCCCCGCCAATCGCAGAGCAGTTCATCCAAAAGCCGGATCATCCGCTTGTATCCCTCGAGCGGGTCGCCACCCTTGCTGTGCCCGAAGTGAACGACTACACCGAGTGAACCGCATGCTTCCGCTATCTCCAGATCATTGCGGAGGTGTTCGACAGTCCGCTCGTATAGCTCCTCCTCTTCCACTGCAAGATTTGTCGGATACGACGTATGACCGATGGATAGCATGCCGTGTTCCTTTGCAAAGCGCCTGCACGAAGCTGCATCTTTGGCATCAAAGGTTTTTACGCCCATGCTCCTCGGATTCTTCGGGAAGTACTGAAAGCAGTTCGCTCCGATCGCCATTGCTGCCTTTGCCGCTCCTGCGTATCCGTTTCTGATACTGACGTGACAACCGACAAACATATTGCATCTCCTTCCCTCTGCTGATTAGTTGCAGTTTCCCCCACCTTTGTTTTTTTCAGTCTGCTGTCCTCTACGGGACCCGGTTTGTCATGCGCCTGCCTGTTGGATCATCTATCATTTTCGTTGCTTTTCCCCTGCAAGAAATGACTTGGGCTGAGGTCCTTATTTTGAGCAGTATTTGCAAGATTGACATTTCATTTTATTTCGATTAATATCCATCTTCAAATCCTATCAAAATGTTTCAGGAGGTACCCGATGCCGTCTCCATTTCCTGCTTCGAGCCAGCACCTGCTTTACTTTCCCGTAGAGGAGAGCGATTTCGATGAGCTGCTCTCCGTCTACAATTCCAACCCCGATTACATGGAGTATGCGTACGGCAAGCGGGAAGTCACTGTCCAAACAGTGGAATCGGACCACGCCGAGAATCTGGCGATGGAAGACTCCTACAGCATCTTGCTCCGTTCCCGCTCCACCCGCGATCTCGTCGGCATTGCCCAATTCATCCTGCGAAATCCTCGCGATGGCAATCCATGGCTCGGGCTCATCATGCTGCACAAGGACCACCAGGGAAAAGGATACGCTCAGCATTTTCTGGACACCTTGATTGCATGGTATAAAGAAAACGGCTACACGTCCCTTCATCTGGGCGTGTTGGATAAAAACCGAGGGGTAGTCCCGTTTTATGAAAAATGCGGATTCCGCGTCTATGAAGAACGGATGACCGAAAAGCTGGGACTGGTCATCTGCATGGCTTACGACATCAAATAGTGAGTGCAGCGGGAAATGTTGACTTTGACTTCGCATGGAAACGAAAAAGATGTATTTCCCTTGCCAAATCCGCGAAGTTGTTTTACCTTTAATCTATACCGAACGTTCAGTCTAGAAAAAGGAGTATCCGCCATGACACGCCGCCGTCTCGAAGGCGAAAAGACAAAGCAACATATCGCCGAAAAAGCAACAGAACTATTCGCCCAAAAGGGGTATGCCGCAACTTCCATCGAGGACATTTGCCTTGCAGCAGACGCAAGCAAAGGAAGTCTCTACTACCATTTCAAAAACAAGGAGCAATTGTTTCTCTATCTGCTGGAAAAGAATCAGCAGGAATGGGAAGAGAAATGGGCAAGGTACTCCGCTCCCTACCCCACAGCGACGGAGAAGCTGTATGCATTGGCTGACTTTTTCGTAGATGATTTTTTAAATCACCCGTTGAAAAAGGCTGCCGAGGAGTTCAGCGGCAGCAAGCTGGCTGAACCCGAAATTCTGGAGCAGGTCATCAATCTGACAAAAACAGCCCATCAAGTCTACATCCCCATTTTTGAAAAGGGCATTGAGGCAGGCGAGTTTGAAGCAGACGATCCGGCGGCCCTGGCCTATCTTCTGGACGGCTTTCTCAGCGGGGTATGCAGCGCAGCATACTACGACCACCCGGACCAGCTTCATACGTACATGCGAAAGTCTATTGATGTGTTCATAAAGGGGACGGGGAAAAAATAGCCCCTTTTTTTACGCTATCATTAGACCGACCGTTCGGTTTGCAAAAGTTAGGAGGAACCTGAATGAAGGAGCTTTGGCGCAATCGCGTCTTTCTCATCGTCTTTTCTACCGATTTGCTGGAAAACATCGGCGTCTGGATCCGAAACATGGCGCTGCTCTTCTTCGTCATGGAAATCAGCGGCAACAACCCGACCGCCGTCTCGCTGCTGACTGCTATCGAGTATGTTCCCATTTTGTTGTTCTCCGTGATCGGCGGGGCACTGGCAGACCGCTGGGACCCGAAGCGGACCATGATTTCCGCCAATCTCCTCAGCTCGCTCTCCGTCTGCGTGATTGCCGTACTGCTTTGGAAAGGCTATTGGTCCGCTGTTTTTTTCGCTACCTTTGTCTCCGCTGTCGTTTCCCAATTCTCACAGCCCGCTTCCGCCAAAGTCTTTAAGATACACGTTCCGGAAGAACAGGTAGGTTCCGCCATCTCTGTTTCCCAAAGCATGGGGTCGCTGTTTATCCTTTTTGGCCCGATCGTGGGGACGTTTGTCTATGAGGCTTCCGGCGTCTATGTCTCCTTGTTTGCGATGGCCCTCTTGTTTCTCTTGTCCGCGTTCATGCTCTTGGGTTTGCCCTCGTCAAAGCGCGCTTCTTCCGTTAGTGACTCTCATGAAAAAACCTCGCTTCTGGCTGAGATCAAGGACGGCATTCGCTACGTCAGGCACCACTCGCATCTTAGGGGGATTGTGTGGCTGTTTGCCATGCTTGGACTCGGCTCGGGTCTGATCAATCCGCTGGAGGTCTTTCTCGTGACAGACCGCCTGCAGCTTCCGAAAGAATCCATCCAGTGGTTTACGGCTCTGGAGGGTGTCGGCATGCTGCTCGGAGGCATCCTCGCCTCCGCCCTGCACAGGCAGTTAAACGGAAAGCTGGTCATTCACGGCGCCATTGTCTTTTTTGCCGTCTCGGTTGTCGTTGAGGCACTTTCCACCTCTGCTCCGCTGACTGGGACGATGCGCCTGCTTTCCGGAGTGCTGCTGGCATTTTTGCAAATTGTACTCAGCATGAAGATGATTCATTTGGTAGCGGAAGAGTACGTGGGGCGTGTGAATGGCACCATGACACCGCTCTTTGTGGCACTGGTAATGATCAGTTCGTTTGTGGCCGGCCCGCTCATGGAGTTGACCTCTCTGATCACGGTCTTCTGCCTGTCAGGCTTCTTCCTGCTGCTTGGCTCCCTCGGGGTCAACAAAATTATGGAGGCAGAACCGCCACAATCACAATCAAACCAAGAACAACAACATCCGCTCTCGAAACCGAAACACCAGCAGTCTCTTGAAACCGAGCAGTTGTAACGCCAACAATAAAAACAGACTGTCCGGGATATGAAATGCTCCCATCGAGCAAACAGGTTTCATTAGCCGCTGCTCGATGGGTAGTCTTCAATCCGTACAGCCTTCCCTTTGGTAGGATTACCCTGTATTTCCTTTATTTCACGACCAATAGAGGCGTTTTCGTCCGGTAAATCACCTTGAAGGTGACACTGCCCATCAGCGTTCCGGCAATGCCGCTCATGCCGTGGTGGCCGAGGACGATTACATCTGCTTCTGTCTCTTGGGCAACTTCCTTGATCAGGGTAGCCGGGTCTCCGATCAACACTTTGCTCTCGTAAGGGACCTGTGCTTGCTCAAACAGCTCCTCGTATGGACGGATCGTCTGTTTCCCCCACGATTCCAGTGTTGCTGTATCCTCCCAGCCAATCCCGTAAACGCCTGCGTAAGCGACCGGAGGAATCACCGCGGTCAGAAGAACAAACCGGGTGCCATCCTCTTTGCCCATCCGGATGGCTTGCTGCGCTGCCTTCATGGCGTGGTCGGAGCCGTCGACTGCGATCAGTACCGTTTTCCACTTGTCGTTGATCTTCGCCGCCTCGGGCACTAAAAATACGGGAATCTCCACATCGTGGATTGTTGGATAGCTGACGCTTTGCATCAAATAACCGGTCATCCGGCCATATCCGTGTGTCCCCATGACGACAGCCGTATGGCCTTCGCGAGCTGCTTCCACAATTGCCTCGTGCGGTTCTCCAAACTGAATATTCAGTTTGTACGGAACCTTTGCCTGCTCGACCAGCTCCACGATTTCTTTCAGGTCCTCTTTCGCTTCATCCAGCTGAAATTCTTGCACAGTCTTGTTTCCCAATTGATTGACAGCAAATCTGGATGAAAACGGTGGAATGACATGCAAGAGAGAGATTTCGTTATTTCCGTTCGTAAAAGCCAATGCAAACTTTACAGCTTGCAAAGACTGTGGAGTAGCATCTACCGGCACTAGAATCGACATTGTGCACCATCCTTTTCCTCGTCATCGGGCAATCGTGTCCGCCCTTTTCTGACTTCATTCTAGGAAAAACAAAGGATGGTGTATGTAGGGAAACTCCCCTATATCAGGCAAACTTTTCCCTGATTTCTGTCTGTTCGCCTTATTCCAATATGCCGGTAATAAATATCGTCGTCTCTTCGCTCAAGTCGACATCCCGAATCTCGTGGTCGTCCCCCACTCGCTCATTGACAACTCTGTCCTTGCGAATGATTCGAACCACTGGTCGCGAGGGCAATCCCCTGTTTTGATCAATCACGATCCCCACCTCTCCCGTGCTCAGCTTCAGGGATGTTCCTGTCGGATACATGGCAATTGTCCGCAAAAACTGAATGACCATCTGGTGGTCAAACCTTTTTTCTGCTAGTCCCATGATGCGCTCGCAAGCTTCATAAGGCGGGAGTGTCTCCTCTTCTTCAGAAAAGGGAGAGATAAAATTGTCGTATGCGTTGCAGATCGCGACGATTTTCCCGAACTCATGGATTTCGTGGCTCATCAGACCTCTGGGAACGCCGCTGCCATCTACCCACTCATGGTGCTGAAGGGCGATATGAGCAGAAACGATGCTCATCTCGTGCTTTTTGCGCAGCAGGTTAAATCCCGTCCACGTATGGTGATTCTCGATACTGTTTTGCTTGTAGGGCGAAGCGTCTCCCTCATCTTTGACGACTTTCCCGATGTCATGGAGCAAAGAGCCGATCGCCAGCTCCTTTAGTTGGTTGACGGAATATCCAAGTCCAACCCCCATGACGACAGCCATCATGCAAACATTCAGGGAGTGTATGTACAGGGCATTGTCATTCGTGCGAATTTCACCCAGGTTTAACAAAACTCGCCGGTTTCGCAAGGTCTCATCCACGATATTGTTGACGGATTTTTGGACTCCGCGCACATCGATTCCTTTTCCTGCCTGAATGCACTGGATCGCCGCGGACAAATTGCGGATGGCGTCTTTTCTCGTCGATTCGCTTAAAACTTCTTCTGTGTCCACGTCCTGCAGGTTTGGGTCCTTGAGACTTACCATCGTAACGCCAAAACGGCGCAATTTATTGATCATTCCAACGGTTAGCTGTACGTTGGCCTGCAACAAGGTCAGACCGTCGCTCGTATAAATGCTTCTGCCCAGGACATCGCCTGGCTCTACTTGATCGATGTTGACATATTTCATGGGGTCTTCCTCCTGCCTGCTCCCCTGCTGCTATTCCCACCTATCTTACCATGAAATAACCATCCGGTAGACTAGAAAACTTTCATGCAGCAAGCAAAAAAGACCCGCCAGACGGGTCTTTTAACTCTTTTCATGATCATCCATCTTCATAATACTGTAAGGGCCTCTGACCATCGTTACCTGGTCGCCCTGCTGGGTCATTTCCAGCTTGTGCAAAATATCTTCGAGAACAGCGGCACAGGTGAGAGTCAATTCACCAGTATGTACGGGCGTCTTGTAATACTGGCCGATCATCTCATAGCCTTTTCGCTTGTATGCCTCCGCATCGGTCTCATCCAGCGCCTCGCACAGCTCCTGGATCAATCCTACCAAGGAAATCCGGGCCTGCTCGTAGACATCCACCTCGGCAGATGTCCGAGTCTCTTTGTCCGTACTCATATCGCTTCCCCCCTGACCTATAGGGTGGGCCGGATTGCAGCAGATTATTCGCTTTTCGCTGCCACGCTGTGACGCAGTCCCTGCCGCGTGCCGGTGTGTGCCTGAAACAATACCGCATCGTAGTGATCGGACGCGCCGGGAGCCGGTCTGCTTGCAAGCGAACCGACGATGGCTCCGAAAAATCCGAGAGGGATCGAAACCACGCCGGGATTGGCGAGAGGAAACAGCGGTTCGGCGAGAATCATGCCGCTTTCGGGGTCCATGACCGACGGCCCGAGACAAACGAGGATGAGGGCGGACAGTGCCCCTGTGACAATCCCGGTCAACGCTCCCTGTAGGGTGAAACGGCGCCAGTAGATGGTAAAGAAGATCAGGGGAAAGTTGGCCGATGCCGCCACAGCAAAAGTCAGCGCCACGAGAATCGCAACATTCATTTTTTGCGCGCCAATCGCAAGCCAGATGGAAATCACTCCTACTCCCACCGAGGATAATTTGGCGACCCATACCTGTTCCCGTTCCGAAGCCATCCCATTGCGAATGATATGGCTGTACAAATCGTGGGCAAACGCCGATGAGGCCGACAGCACAAGACCTGTGACCACCGCGAGAATCGTCGCAAAAGCCACGGCCGAGATGTAAGCCATCAAAAATTCTCCGCCAAGCGCTTCCGCAAGCATCGTCACCGTCAGATTTCCTCCGAATCCGGCGTCCTGGATATATTCCCATCCGATAAAAGCAGATGCCCCGAAACCGAGCAAAATCGTCATCAGGTAAAACGCACCCATCACCCATGTCGCCGTAATGATGGATTGTCTGGTCGTGGGGGCATCTTTTACGGTAAACAGCCTGACGATGATATGCGGCAGTCCGGCTGTCCCCAATATGAGAGCCAGATTGAGCGAAAGGATGTCCAGCGGCTGGTTGAATTTGTTTCCCGGGTGCAAAAAGCGCTCTTTCATCGGTGTCGCTTCGCCGACATATACAAACAGCTCCGCCAGACTCCAGTGAAAGCGCGACAGGACGATCAGGCAGATGATCAGCGTCCCCGTCAACAGCAGAATCGCTTTGATGATTTGCACCCACGAGGTAGCCTCCATCCCGCCAAATACGACGTAGATGGTCATCAGTGTTCCCACGACCATCACCGCAGCAGCGTAATCAATGCCGAGCAGGTAGTGGATCAGCGCCCCCGCACCTACCAGTTGCGCAATCATGTAAAAGACTGTGATCAAAAGCGTGACGGCGGCAATCGCACCCCTCAGCCATTTGCTCTCAAACCGGACGGAAATCGCATCCGCCAGCGTATATTTGCCCAGATTGTGCAGCGGTTCCGCGATCAAAAACAGCATGACCAAATACGACACAAAGAAGCCGATCGCATAAAGAAAGCCGTCAAAACCGTACATTGCTATCGTCCCGGCGATTCCTAAAAACGAAGCGGCACTCATGTAATCTCCGGCGATGGCCACCCCGTTCTGAAGCCCGGTCATCCGGTTTCCCGCAGCGTAGAACTCTCTCGTATTGAATGTTCGGCTCGCCGCTGAATACGTGATGAACAGCGTGCCGATAATGACGCTGCAAAAAAAGATGACCGATGACATATCGCCGCTCCCCCGTTTCATAGGAAAGATGCCGGAGCCTCCCCCGACACCTTTCCGTTGCTTTTACAATTGTACAGAGACTACGCGGATTCCTTCATCCCGGTATTCGCTTTGACAACAATTTCATCGTATTTCGCATCGTCTTTGGTCTTCGAGAAGTAGGTACCCAGCCAGGCTGCAAGGAAACCGAGCGGAATCGAGACGATCCCCGGATTCGAGAGAGGAAACAGAGCTTCTCCGACCAGAATGGCCTTGCCCGCCTCCGGATTCCAGATGTTCGGGCTGAGGAAAACGAGGATCAGCGAGCTGAACAAGCCTACCAGCATACCGACAACAGCCCCGGTCGTATTGAATCGACGCCAGAAGATCGTGTAGATAATAACCGGCAAATTTGCGCTGGCGGCTACCGCAAAGGCAAGAGCAACGAGGAAAGCGACATTCAGCTTCTGCGCGAACAGGGCAAGCAGGATCGAGATGACCGAAACGCCGACAGAGGCCCATTTGGCCATGACCATCTGCTCTCTTTCCGTAGCCTTCCCCTGGCGAATGACATGGCCGTAAAAATCATGGGCAAACGCTGATGCAGCCGTGAGTACGAGACCAGCCACTACCGCCAGAATGGTAGCGAAGGCGACGGCAGACACAAACGCAAAGAGGAAATTGCCCCCTAGGAATTGGGCCAGCAACGGCGCTCCCATGTTTCCGGCAGGGTCCATCTTGTCCGCCCCGACAAATGCGGCTGCGCCGAATCCGAGGAAAATCGTCATGACGTAGAACAAGCCGATAATCCAGGTGGCGTACACAACAGATTTCCGCGCCGTCGGGGCGTCCTTTACCGTAAAGAACCTCATCAAAATGTGCGGCAGTCCGGCAGTACCGAGAACGAGCGCCAGATTGAGCGAAATCGTATCGAGGCCGTCCTTGAACTTGTTCCCCGGATTCAGGAACTTTTCGCCCAGCGGCGTTGCCGTTTTCATTTGCTCGAACATCTGCGTCACGCTGAAGTCAAACTTGGCAAACACCATTACGGAAATAATGAAGGTACCGGCCATCAGCAGAACCGCCTTGACGATCTGCACCCAGGAGGTTGCCGTCATGCCGCCAAACACGACGTAAACCGTCATCAGAACGCCTACGATCAGAACAGAGGTCGTGTAGTCGAGACCGAGCAGCAATTTGATCAGGGCGCCGGCCCCTACCAACTGGGCGATCATGTAAAAAATGGAGATCGCGATGGAGTTCAGAGCCGCTACTCCGCGGACCTGCTTGTTTTCAAACCGGGCCGCAATCATGTCCGCCATCGTGTACTTTCCGAGATTGCGCAGCGGCTCGGCTACGATGTACAGCACGACGAGATAAGCGACGAGAAAGCCGATACTGTAAAAGAAGCCGTCAAAGCCGGAGAGAGCAATCATTCCGGCGATCCCGAGGAAAGAGGCCGCGGACATGTAATCGCCGGCGATGGCAAGGCCGTTCTGCCAACCGGTCAGTCCTCCTCCCGCCGTGTAAAACTCGCTAGTGCTATTGGTCCGTTTGGAGGCGTAATACGTAATAACAAGCGTTAACACAACAATTGCCAAAAAGAGTAAAAATGCCATTACATTCATGCGCTTTTGCCTCCCGTCTCTTGCTTGATCTTCTCTACCAGCTCATCAAACTGCCGCGATTTCCTGGAATAGATGATGCACAGTCCCCAGGTCATGATAAATTGGCAGAAGGCAAATACCCAGGCCCAGGTAATCGCCCCGAAGGCGGGTTTGTTCAACACTTGAAAGTAGGAGGTCATGATGGGAAGAGTAAAGTAGAACAAGAAAAAGAAAATGGAGTAGGGTACGATGAATGCTTTTTTTCGTCTAAGCAGCTCCTGAAACGTCGCCGACCGGATGATAGACGTGTACTGGACAGACGTCTGCTTCTCAGACATGGCCTTCGCTGTCGAGCTTGTATTTCCCATTGTGGAATCTCCCCTTGTCAAGAATGTGTAACCGCGCCATTGAAAGCGCTTCCTTATTTTACAAAAAAATTCCCAATATTGTTTACATTTGCGCGCGACATGCAAAAAGTAGCGCGTCAAAAGCAAAAAATACGGGATCAAAGTCAAGCTCTACCCTTCCAGGCGTTTCAGCAGATCTTTTGCTGCGGTCCGGGAGACGGGAAGCCGAACCGGATTGGGCCCTTTCAGGATCAGATTGTACGCGCCGTTGAACCACGGCTGAAGCTCGCTTACATACTGCAGGTTTACCAGGTAGCTTTTATGCGTCCGAAAGAACGGGTAAGCCTGGAGCTTTTCCTCCAACTGCTGCAATGTCATGCGCGTCGTATACACTTCCGACTCCGTCCAGATTTGAACGACTCGCTCATCCCGGACAGCGTACATCACGGTGCTGGGATCGATCACCACCAAACGGTTGTTGTCCTCGATGATCATCTTCGCTACCTTCGAGGGATTCGGCAAAGCAGATGGCGGAGCCGTTTCCGAAAGCCGTTTCCTCAACCGTTGCAGTGTTTCTTTCAGCCGCTGCGGTTCTGTCGGCTTTAACAGGTAATCGACCGCATTCAGCTTGAACGCTTCGACAGCGTAGTCTTCATGTGCAGTGGAAAATACGAGCAGAGGCCGTTTCTTGCGGGCGGCCAACATGCGCGCGGCCTGGTCCCCCTCCAGCTCCGGCATTTTGATGTCGAGAAACACCACGTCCGGTTCGTATTCCTCTACCAACTGCAGAAGCTCGCGGCCATTTGTCGCACAGGGCAGTACCTCCACATCGGCCTCCTGCTCCAGCAAATAGACCAGCTCCTCCCTCGCCAGCCTTTCATCCTCTGCGATCATGATTCGGATCTGCATCAGGCATCTTCTCCTCGTCTATGTGGAATTGCAAACTGGATGCGGCAGCCTCCTTCCGGCAGGTTGGAAAAATGGAGCTTCGATTCCGGACCGAGAAGGCTGATTAAACGCTGGTTGACATTGTATACGCCGATGCCGTTGCCGTCTTTGCTCTCAAGCGGCGTATTGCCCAGCTTGTCCAGAAGCGGCTCCGGAACGCCTGCACCATTGTCCTCGACCACGACGGAGATGCAGTCACTCTCCTCTCTGACCGCAATGGCGATACGTCCGCCGCTCGGCTTTCCGCTAAGGCCGTGCTGGATGCTGTTCTCCACCAACGGCTGCAAGGTGCCGAACGGAATCAACGCCTGCTCCACACCCGGCTCTACCTCGCGCGAAACCGTAAATTGCTCTGCAAAGCGTATGCTGATAATTTCCAGATACGCATTCAGGTGCTGCAGCTCCTGCCCGACGGATACGAGCGGCGTCGAGGTCATTTTCAGGTTGAGCCGCATGAAAACCCCCAGCTGAATCGTCATGTGGCGGGCGAGATCGGGGTTGATCCGAATCAGCGTAACGATCGAGTTTAATGTATTAAACAGGAAATGGGGATGAATTTGAGCCTGAAGCATTCGCAGCTCTGCGTCCTTCATTAACCCCTTCATCTTCTCTGCGAGGGTCAGCGTCAATTGGTTGGACAACAGGTTTCCCAGACCTTTAGCCAGCGCCCCCTGAATTTTGCCGATCTGCTGCGGCCGCTTGAAATACAGCTTGATCAGCCCGACGACGCTCTCTCCTTCTCGGATCGGGACGACAATGGCTGCCTGCAGCGGACAATTGTTTCGCTCGCACGGAAGATGCTCGCGGGAAAGACTCGTCTGTATCCCTCCGGTGTAGATGACGCGGCGGGCCAGCTCACTGCGTATCGGCTCCCCGGCTACATGGTGGTCCGAACCGGCGCCTACGTGGGCTAGCAGCTGCTCTCTGTCTGTCACGGCGACTGCGCTGGCCTTCGCCTCTCTGAGCAGGATATAGGCTACGGATTGGGCCGTCTGGGGAGTCAAGCCCATCTTCAGATGGGGCAGGATGCGCTCGGCAATCGTGAATGCCCTCTCCGCCTCCATCGCGGCAGAGCGTTCTTCTTCGCGGAGAGCGACGCGGATCATCGTCGTGAAAATGGCGATGGAAATGCTATTGGTAAGCACCATGGGGATGCCGATAATATTCACAACCGTGCGGACTAGCTCGGGAGGCTGAGCCAATATGAGCAAAAGCGACATCTGTATGATCGGGGCAAACATTCCGATGAACAGCGCTTTGGACGGAGAAATTACGCGCTCTTGCGAGAAAAAGCGGGCAACATATCCGGCCAGAAGGCCCGTAATCGGGCTGGACAAGCCAAACGCCCAGGCGCCAAGGCCACCCAAGCTGAACAAATGGCAGCCCGCGATCAGTCCGGCCCCCAGTCCCACGAACGGCCCTCCGAGAAGGCCGCCAATCACGACACCGACAAGCGTTGAGTTTGCGATCACTTCACTTGACTGAAGCGGAAAGATCCAGAAAGCCGGGTTGTACGTCTCCTCGTGGACGACCACTCCCGCATACGTGCCTGCAATGCCAAACAGCCCGAATAACAAAGAGTACGCCACCGACGTCCACAATTGCAGCTCGCGGTCGAGTAATTGGCGAAACAGCGGAATTCTCGTCAGGATAAAGGCGATGGTAAGCAGGATGCCCATCCTCTCGATCAACAGCAGCGTCAAATGCTCCAAGGCCCCTACCTCCGAAAAAAGTCATAAATAGGCATATTCTAACAATTCCGCTTTTTCCTCTGCTTTCCCTTCTGGGACAGACAAACGAAACAGGTGATTTGCATATGATAGCTTTTGCCTAAATTTTCTACAGCAGGAAGGGTGAAGACGAATGTGCGGAATTACCGGCTGGATCGATTGGGAGAAGGATCTTACCCAAGAACACGCTGTTTTGCAAGCAATGACGCGGACTTTAACGGATCGGGGACCGGATGAAGAAGGATATTGGTGGGCAGACTCCAAGCATGCGGCCTTCGGTCATCGCCGTCTGGTCGTCGTCGACCCTGCCGGTGGGCGTCAGCCTATGTCACGACAGCAAAATGGGCGGGCGTATACGCTCGTTTACAATGGGGAGCTGTACAACACGGAAGATATTCGACGGGAGCTGATTGCCCGCGGCCATTCGTTTCGCTCCCACTCGGATACAGAGGTTCTGCTCGCCGCTTATATCGAATGGGAAGAAGACTGCGTGCACAAGCTCAATGGCATATTCGCCTTCGCTGTTTGGGATGAGCAGAGGCAACAGATGTTTTTGGCGCGTGACCGTCTAGGGGTAAAACCGCTCTTTTACGCGAAAAGGGGAACCGCTTTTTTATTCGCATCGGAGTTGAAAGCTTTATTGGCTAATCCTTTGGTAAAACCCGTCTTGTCGCGGGAAGGGCTGGCAGAAATTTTTGTGCTCGGACCCTCGCGCACCCCTGGGCATGGCGTCTTTCATGACGTCCATGAGCTGCGGCCTGGCTGCCATTTGACCATTTCTCGCGAAGGCGTTTCGATCAGGCGCTACTGGAGCCTGGAGAGCCAGCCTCACGAGGATGATGTCGAACAGACGGCTGCTACCGTGCGCCAGCTTTTGGCCGACTCGATCAAACGGCAGCTTGTCTCGGATGTCCCGATCGCCACACTGCTGTCCGGCGGTCTTGATTCCAGCGCAATCACGGCGGTCGCTGCAGCTGTGTTTCAGGAGGAAGGCCGAGGCGCTCTCCATACCTACTCCATCGATTATGTGAACAACGCTTCTCATTTCCAGCAAAGCGACTTCCAGCCGACCGATGACGCTCCTTTCGTCCGCTTGATCTCCGAACGGTTCGGCACCGTTCACCACACCCTCGAATTCGATACCCCTGAATTGGTCAGCGCCCTGCATACCGCACTTTTCGCCCGTGATCTTCCGGGGATGGCCGATGTCGACTCCTCTCTCTATCTGTTCTGCCGGGAAATCAAGAAAGAGACAACTGTCGTCTTGTCGGGAGAATGCGCCGACGAAATGTTCGGGGGCTATCCGTGGTTCCATCGGGAAGAGCTGCTTGGCGCGAATACCTTTCCCTGGGCGCAAGCTACCCGGGAGCGTGCCGGCTGGCTTTCCGCCGAGATGAGAGACTGGATCAGGCCCGAGGAATATGTAGCCCAACGCTACGAGGAGACGCTCGACGAGGTGCCCCGCTTGCCTGGCGAAAACCCGCTTGCGGCTAGAAGACGGGAGCTGTTTTATCTGAATCTCACCTGGTTTATGAATACCCTGCTGGATCGGAAAGACCGAATGAGCATGAAGGCAAGCCTGGAGGCGAGGGTTCCGTTTTGCGACCATCGACTGATGCAATACGTCTGGAATATTCCTTGGGAGCTAAAAAACTGGGGTAATCGCGAAAAAGGGATTCTCAGAAAGGCACTGGAAGGAATCGTTCCGGAAGAAGTGCTGTACCGCAAAAAAAGTCCATACCCGAAAACACATAACCCGGCCTATACGAAAGCAACGCGCTCCTGGCTCTTGAACGTGCTGGAGGACAGCTCTTCGCCATTGCATCAAGTCATTGACCAAACCCGGGTCAAAGCCTTCGCGATGTCAGAAGCTCAGGCCTCGGGAAAACCCTATTTCGGCCAACTGATGGGCAGCCCGCAGATGTTTGCCTACCTGGCATCGATTGACCTGTGGATGAGAGAGTACAACATCACCATTTCTTCGTAAATTAGCGCAAATGCCAAAAAAACCGTCTGAATGAACTCAGACGGTCAGGCTGTCGAGAAACCCCACAATATGTTGGAGTTTCTTCTTTCATAACAATAAAATTGAGCACGAAGTGCTGGAAGTCTTAGATAGCACCACACCTAACATGCCTTTGCAAGGTGGAGTGCTATCTTTTTTATATTTTGAACGGTTGCTGTCAGCAACGCTTGCTCTTGGACATTTTCACGTCCGCGCAACCTACAATAGCGAAGTCCATGCAGTTCTTTGGCATCTGCAAAACTTCGCTCTATCGTTTGGTATCTCAACCTGTATAGGTATTTTCCTGACTTACTTAAGCGGTTCTGTCGAACCCATTCTTTACTCTCTTCCCATACATGCCTGGTTATCACCTTTTGGTGATTTTTTGACCGTGTACACATAGTGAGCATCGGACATGCCTTACATATTTCTTTATTTGACTTATACATTCTGTATCCGTTACGGTCAGTTGTCGAATAAGCAAGCTCATGTTTTTGGGGGCAAATATAGACATTCTTTTCGGGATCATATTTAAACCGCCATTTGGCGATAAGGCCTTTAACAGGTGAAAAAGCTCGATGGCCAATGACGGCAAAGATATTTAGATCGTGCAGAGCCTTGCAGATTGGAGTAGTTAAATAGCCAGCATCCAATGCAACGGCTTCAATGGTATCTGTAAACCCAAACTTCTCAATTTGGTGTTGTAGCCGATCTACATAAGGAACAGAATCATGAACGTTACCCGCAGTCACGTGTACATCAGTTATGATATTGTACTTATGATCGACTGTCCGATGATCGAGATAGAAAAAGCCTTCAGGCTTTCCGTCACGAACCATGTAACCACTGTCCGGATCAGTAGTACTCACCTTGATTTCCTTTTCTTCCTTCACATCCTCTCTAGGCTTCAATCCTTTTTTCCGTGTGCTTCACGGTCTTCATTAATGGCTGCTTCTAAATCACTAAGGTAGGCTCGACTAGATTTTTCAATAACATGCTTCTTAAATTTACGTTTGTTCGCATTTGCTTTCAGATGAGTGGAATCACTTATCAAAACACGTCCGCCAACCATGCGATGTTGGATAGCAAGGCGAACGATTTCATCAAAAATCTCTTGGAAAACATTTGTGTTTTTAAAACGAGTTCGACGATTCCAACTGATGGTAGTGTGGTCTGGAACTCGATCTGTTAGTGAAAGGCCAAGAAACCAGCGGTAAGCGATATTCGTCTGAATTTCCTTTTCGAGTTGTCTTTCTGACCGGATACCGTAAAGGTATCCAATGAAAATCATTTTAAATAAAACCACCGGATCAATGGCTGGTCTACCGTTATCTTCACAATAGTATTGGCGTACTTTTTCTCGGATGAAAGAGAAGTCTACATGCTTTTGAATAACTCGTAGCAAATGGTCCTCCGGGACCAACTCATCAAGGCATACAAATTCATATTGCATTTGTTGCTTTTTTTCATTAGAGGAAAGCACAATAATCACCCGCCAGTAAATGTAATTACAAGAATATTATAACACATTAACGCGGTGTCGTCATAAAATACAGGGGAATAAAAATGGCTGTCGACTTTCTCGACAGCCTGACCGTCTGAATGAACTCAGACGGTTTTCGTTGTTTCGTGATAAGCAAGGAATGCTGTAAGCCAGGTTCTGTCTCTCCCGTGCTGCAAACGGATCTGCTCCTCGCACCAAGAGCGGTAGTCATCTATCTATGGCATCCGAGATGCCATCCGTCCCTCCGTTCAGTTCCTTCGGGACGGTTCCCCTACCAAATTTGGGTTTCTCGCTCGCAGGGTTTACCGCGTTCCATCTCCCCTGTCGCCAGGGAAGCTACGTTTCTGTGGCACTTTCAGCGTACTCGGGTCTCTGGAAGAGAACCCTTTCCACGCCGTCAGCGAAGCAAATGCCTCGCTGCCCTGGTTTGCACCAGGTACGAACACTCCAGACATCTCAGTCTGGGCGAGCCTGGACTTTCCTCTACCGCCGACCATAAAGGCCGCGGCAGCGACTACCCGCATTCCTTGCCCACTCGTATGAATCAGCAATAAATAATGTACCATATCTGTGTTTCCCGGTCAACCGAAAGCCGCTGGAAGCACTGGAAATTGTTAATGCAGCAGCGTTGTAGTACAATATGGGATGTCATTTGCAAGCCATACCCCAAGACAGGAGAGATTTCGATGCTGCTGTTACCTTTTGAGAATCACGTCCCCCGCATTCATGAGTCTGTCTTTCTTGCAAAAGGCGTCGTCATCTCCGGCGATGTTACGATTGGAGAGGATACGTCGATCTGGTACAATACCGTC
This sequence comes from Brevibacillus sp. FSL K6-6036, assembly GCF_037964015.1. Classification (NCBI taxonomy): domain Bacteria; kingdom Bacillati; phylum Bacillota; class Bacilli; order Caryophanales; family Paenibacillaceae; genus Brevibacillus; species Brevibacillus sp. FSL K6-6036. The sequence goes on along the minus strand of NZ_CP150173.1, from coordinate 2,021,303 downwards.
ATCCGCGGAGATATTGCTCCCACCGTCATCGGGCGCAGGGTAAGCGTGCAGGACAACAGCACGCTGCATCAAAGTCCGGGAAACCCGTTGATCGTGGAAGACGAAGTGACGATCGGACACAATGTCGTTCTGCACAGTTGCGTGATTCGCCGCGGCGCCTTGATCGGCATGGGCTCTATCGTGATGGATGGAGCGGAGATCGGCGAGGAAGCAATGGTTGGAGCGGGAGCGCTCGTCCCACCGGGTATGAAGGTCCCTCCTCGCACTCTCGTCATCGGCTCGCCCGCCAAAATCAAGCGCGAGCTCACGGAAGACGACTTCAAGGAGCTTCGGCGCATCCGCCAGTCTTACGTGGACAAGGGCAAGATTTACCGCAAATTGGAAGAACAACCGCTCTCCAGATGATGATGGAGAGCGGTTTTTTCTTATGCTGCCTCGGTTGCTTGCAATTCCTTGCTGCGAATGTACTCAAATTGGCGATAGGAGCGGATGGCTGTCTCCAGATGGAGGCGGTTTGGTTCTTTGGTGGTCAAGTACCGCTGGAAGAAAGCCGAAATGCGGTACAGGAAGCCGCAATATTTTCGCAGCAGCTTATCCCCTACCATCCCGATAAAAATTCCCGCACATCCGGCAGCTACGCCAAAAGCGAGCGGAACGAACGGAATGGCCAGAAGAAATCCGGCAAAAAAACAGACGACGAGGTTCGTTGAGCACCCGGCGTTCACGATGTCCGCCCGGGCGATTTCCTCCCACGACTCCAGCCGCTTCTCTCCTCTGTAGCTGAAGACTTTATGCTCGGCACCGTGAAATTTTTTCAATTCACGTGGAAACACGAAGTGAAAACCGGCCACATAAATGGCTGCCCACCACGGATCGACTACAGCTGCTTCCGGGTAGACCAGCGCCGCGAGCACATACAAGACAAGACCCAGATGCAACAGTTGGTAGTACCAAGGGAAAGAGAAAAAGATCCGCACCCACAGCTTGCCGATCGTACGCAGGCTGATTTTCTCGGCCCATACTTCAATCACACCGTTTTTGACTTCCGCACAAGCCAGGACGTTCCGATCATGAAACAGGACACCGCGAGCAAAAGAAATCCCCATAATCATGGTTTATCTATTCTCCTTCCGTTCCATCATCAGTATAATTAGAGGAATGTACGCAGAATGAAGGAGGGGTCAATCCATGATCCGTATGGTACCAACTACACCGCTTACACCTCAGCACGACCCGTGGGAGCCGCTTTTTCATGCGACGCCGCCTGCCTACAAGCTGACAAGTGTCGAGTTTACGGTTACCAACCTGTGCAACCTCCGCTGCGAGCATTGTGCAGTTGGTGACACCCTTCGTTTCAAAGACGATCCTGCCCTGCCGATCCAGACCATCCTGAATCGTCTGGATGAAGCGCAGGACCTCGCTACTATCAGTATAACAGGCGGAGAACCAATGTACAGCGAGCGCACCGTCAAGGAAATCATTCTCCCGCTGCTTCGCTACGCGACGGACAGAGGCCTTCGCACCCAGATCAACTCCAATCTGTCGATGCCATTTTCCAGGTATGAAATGATATTGCCTTACATAGATGTGATGCACATGTCCTGGAACTGGGCGACGTCCGAAGAGTTCCGTACCATTGTTTACGCAAAAAGCAGGCAGATGGTTTCTTCCAAACAGGCTGAACAGCAGTTTGCCACGATGTGGTCCAATGCGCAGAAGCTTGCCGACGCCGGCGTTTTTGTCTCTGCCGAAACAATGCTAAACCCCCGAACATACCAGAAATTGGATATCCTTCACAAGCAGATTCAGGAAATGGGCTGCCTCCGTCACGAAGTGCATCCCATGTACGCCAGCGATTTCGCACGTGAACTGGATGTTTTGACTTTGGATGAGCTTCGTCAAGCTGTTGCACACATGCTGGAAATCCGCAATGAGAATTTGTGGATGCTCTTTGGCACCTTGCCGTTCTTTGCCTGCAGTCCATTGGAGGCGGACAGAGAACTGATCCTGAAGCTGCGGGAGGCCAAAAACGTAACGGTACGCAACGATCCGGACGGCCGAAACAGACTAAACGTAAACGTCTTTACCGGAGACGTCATCGTCACTGATTTCGGAGATGTCGCTCCTTTGGGCAACATCCAGACCGACCGTTTGGATACCATGTTCAGCCGCTGGCAGGAGCACCCGCTGAACCAAAACATCAACTGCTACTGTCCGGCTGCCTCTTGTGCCGGCCCCAACCTGCTGGTTGCCAACACCTACTATGCAAATGAAAACTTTAAAGAGAGAAAAGCGCTGATTTAATGGGCAAACTACCTGTGAGGTGATTTGCATGAGCAGGCGTAGAAGACGTCCTCTCGTACCGCAAGCACAGGCAGGACTGGACCAGTTGAAGGCCAGGGTGGCCGGTGTCAATCAACCCGAGCAGGCGAAATTTGAGGTTGCCCAGGAGCTGAATGTCCCTTTGCAAAACGGATACAACGGCCAGTTGTCCGCTCATGATGCAGGGCGTATCGGCGGTCAGTTGGGCGGGGGCATGGTAAAGGAATTGGTTCGAATGGCGATGGAGCAGCTTCCCCGCAAATAACCTGACCAAAAAGAAAGAACCGCATCGTATGCAGATGCGGTTCTGCTGTTTTTCATCATCTGGTTATTCGTTTCAGCGAAGCCGATCTAACTGCTTGACGCTTGATTTTCTCGGCCCAAGCATGGAGCGGCTGATGTTGTTTACTTTGTGAAACGAATCAAACATTTGGTCCAGGACCTCGATCAGCTCCCGTACCTGCACCACTTTTCCGTATACACCGTCAAAATGGTGACGAACGTTTTTTCCATTCAGCCGAAACATGACCGCACCTCCTCTGTTCCTCTCCTACCACCGTATGCGATACGGGCGTCAACGGAGAGAGGGAAACGCCGGTCCATCCGCCCATTTTTTGAGAAATTCTAGAGGCGATACAGGTCCGGACGGCGATCAGCAATTACAGGAATTCGGCTTCTCACTTCATCTACGAGGGAGAGGTCAATCTCCGCCCTGATGATCTCTTCCTGCTGCATGCCTTCGGCGATAATTTCCCCCCAGGGGTTAATCACCATGGAATGCCCGCAAAATGTATTTCCGTTGCCCTCCCCGACGCGGTTGCAGGCGATGACGTACATCTGATTCTCAATCGCGCGTGAAATCAAAAGCTGGCGCCAGTGATGAAGCCGGGGATGGGGCCATTGGGCACAAACAAACAGAGCCCGTGCTCCTTGCAAAGCATGCACCCGCACCCACTCCGGAAAGCGAATGTCATAGCAAATGACGGAACTGACTGGCTGACCATCCAATATGTAAACGCCTGGGCGATCTCCGGCGGCAAGAAACTTTTCCTCTTCCATCAGTCGAAACAAATGCGCCTTTGAATAGCTGCCTGCAAGTTTCCCGCTGCGATCAAACACAAACGTTGTATTGTACATCCGACCACCCCTGTTTTCCGCGACGGAACCGCCGATTACATGGGCCTGCAGCTTTTCTGCCGCATCGCTCAGCAATTGCTTGGCTCGCTCGCCGTTTTTATCAGCGATTTCATCCAGCCGCTTCAAATCATAGCCTGTATCCCACAACTCCGGCAAGAGGACCACATCCGGTCTTTCGTCTGACGATTGGAGTTGATTGACAAAATTCCGAATCGCCTCTACATTTTTTTCCGGCTGTCCAAAAGCAATATCCATCTGCAGCAAGGCAACATTCCACTTCATCTGTTTCCCCCCTGACTTTATTCTCTTAATCGTAGCCTTCACTCCACAGGAGTTCAAGCATAATTGTCGATTTTGCCAGGGGTGCCATCGGGCAACCGGAAAGAAAAGAGAGGGCCCGAGGCTAACCCCGGGCGGGCTTGAAAAAGATTACGTGCGTGGACGCGGCCGTGCCTCCAGACGAGTTACCCGTGTTTCGAGACGATCGACGCGCCGATCCAGTTCACGAATATTGCGCTCGGCACGGTCCATGCGCTCATTGAGACGGCGGATACGGCGATCTACATCGTCGCGCGGCGGTTGAGGCGGACCTGGCTGTCGAACGGGCACCCAGATCGTTTGACCGATATAGATGTAGTACGGGGCGGGGATGTTGTTCACTCGAATCAGTTCCTGTACGGGAACCCCGAAGCGGGCGGCAATCGCATTTAATGTATCCCCGGGTTGGACTACGTAGTTCACGTAAACCACTCCTTTTTGTATTTGATTCGTTATTAACCTATGCCCGCCCGCCTGCCTGTGAAATAAGCGATCACCCATTTTCCCAAGATTGGTCAAACACCTACGCCATTCGCCGTGACAGGCTCTTACGCATAAAAAACATTCAGAGAGCCACAGGGTTACAGCAAACCAGGTTTGTTCTGCTTGATTTGATCGAGAATATCCAGCATGATCAAATCTATGCATTTTTGACGATATTGCAATAATCTTCGCAGAAATTCCTTTTTTCGTTTCGTCAACGCGAGCTGTTTGGGAACAGTGTCGATGGCACGAGTAATCTCCGATTCAGGCAGCCCTTGAATTCTATTTACCATTTCGTCTACAGCCGACCTGTTGCTTAAAACAACCTTCTTCATGCCAGTGGGAATTCTCATGCTTTTTTTTAACTGAGGGTGCTTGAATCCCTTCACACGAGCAAATGGAGAATTGGTAGGCGAGCCAAGCAGTGCGCTCCCATGGTCGATTAAATACCAGTTGTACTTTTCCTTCGTACTGTCCCGATAGAGTACGAGATTGACACTCGTGCGGTCCTTGTTCAATATCCATGCGTCAAACACGATCACTTGAGCCAAACGCTTGATATCGTTCACAAACCACTCCGGACAGTATTTCACCTCTTTTTTTGCCCGCTCCCACGTGATGACTTCTTTTGCGTTCACACGCCTTGAAATATAGCCCCTCACCTTCCTTCTGTCGGGGCCTGACACCATGGCCGGTTTAAAGTTTGCTACCGGAAATCCCAGGCTTTTTGCAAGGGAAATCGCAAGGTATTCGTTCACGATCATTTGGCGATACTTCCTGCTTTTTTTAGTCCTTTTGTATGGATACTTAAAAAAACCGATGTTTCCTCGTTTATCGCGAACTTTCCAGACTTTTTTTCTCGTTTCTCTCTTCATGCGCCCTGCATATTTCCACCTCATTCGGTAAATGTTCCTTTCTGCTGATCATAGGTACTGATACAGAATATGGAATTTACACAGATTTGAACCGGGCATACATTTCAAAAAGCACCAGTTCCGTCTGTGTACGCTGTCACTTCCTTTCTACACGGTTCCTAATCCAGCAAAAAAGTCACCGGCAGCGTTTCCACTGCTGGTGACTTTTTGTCCCATACTCGTATTCTTTTTATTTAAAAACAGGCTCCGCGAACTGTGCCAGTTTTTCCATCGAGCTCTTTTCTACATCTGCATGCAGGCTGTTTCCATGGGAGTCCATCGTAACGATGGCAGCAAAGCCTTTCACGCGAAGGTGCCACATCGCTTCTGGAATACCGAATTCCATAAAGTCGACACCTTCAACCTTTTCAATACAGTCTGCATAATACTGAGCTGCTCCCCCGATCGCGTTGAGGTATACAGCACCGTGCTCTCCCAGCGCCTTCAGCGTTTTTGCGCCCATGCCGCCTTTTCCGATGACAGCCCGAATGCCAAATTTCTTGAGGATATCGCCCTGGTAAGGCTCCTCGCGGATAGATGTTGTCGGTCCGGCTGCTTTTACGTGCCACTCGCCCTGCTCGTCTTTCAGCATAACAGGACCGCAGTGGTAAATGACGCCGCCATTCAGGTCAACCGGGCAATCGTGATCCATCAGGTATTTGTGCAGGGCATCGCGTCCGGTATGCATGATACCGTTGATGATGACGACATCCCCTACCTTCAGGCTGCGAATTTGCTCCTCGGTGATTGGTGCCTGAAGCACAACCTCACGACGCTCTGCCTTTGGCTGGTCGGTTTCCGCATCGAGGTTCATGGCAACCGGCTCATCCTTGTACAGGTAACGAATGATTTCGCCCGTTTCTGCATTGAGGCGGACACCTTGACGGCGGAACGCCCAGCAGTTGTAGGCTACAGATACGAAAAAGCTGGCTGGCAATCTGTTCTCAACGCCGATTTTGCAGCCGAGCAGCGTGGAAACGCCTCCGAAGCCCATCGTACCGATACCGAGCTCGTTGGCTTTTTCCATGATGTATTTCTCCAGCTCGGCCAGCTCGGGAATTTCGTTCACATCGTCGACGCGACGGAACAGCTGGTGCTTGGCCAGCGCATAGCCGGACGTCCGGTCGCCACCGATGCCCACTCCGATGAAGCCGGCACTGCAGCCTTGTCCTTGCGCCTGGTAAACCGAGTGCAGGATGCACTTGCGAATGCCGTCAAGATCGCGGCCTGCTTTTCCGAGGCCTTCGAGCTCACAGGGGAGGGAGTACTGGATATTCTTGTTTTCACACCCGCCGCCCTTGAGGATCAGCTTGATTTCGATTTCGTCTTCTTCCCACTGTTCAAAGTGAATGACGGGCGTTCCCGGTCCCAGGTTGTCCCCGCTGTTCGCACCAGTGAGCGAATCTACGGAATTGGGGCGCAGTTTTCCGGTTTTCGTCGCTTCCACGACGGCTTCATAAATCGCTTTTTTGATAACGAGCTGATTTACGCCGACCGGGGTCTTGATTTCAAAGGTCGGCATTCCAGTATCCTGGCAAATGGGGGAAACGTTGTCTTCCGCCATCTTGATATTTTTTGCAATGGTTGACAATGACAGAGCAGCGCGTGTGCCCATGTCTTCTTTTGCTTTCGCGTCGTTGATGGCGCGGCGCACGTCCGGAGGCAGGTTCGTCGAGGTTTCGGTAATCAGCTCCAGGATGCTTTGCTTCAATGTATCCATCTTTGTCGCTCCTTTTTAACCATCTGTAGTATCGATATCCTAAACCGCCTCTCATTATATCACACTGCTTCGCTTTCGTCCGTAGAATGTGCTTCCCGGGGTGTGAAACATTTCCCCCCACCTTCCGTCTAAAGGATAGAAAAAACTGGTTCTGCCGGTTTGCCGGAACGAATGATAAGGGGCGTATTCAAATGAAAAAATGGATGAGTGGAATGTTGGCAGGCGTAATCGCCATAGCTGCTGTACCTGTTTGGATGAGTTTCGAGAGCCTGGGGGAAAAGGAAGCGGCGGCTTCAGCGAAAGTGGCTGTCGCTTCTGCAAAAGAATCCACACCTACCGATCAATCAGCACTGCCAAAGGGGGCCGACCAGCCTCTTCCGGTCGTCGGTTCCTACGAGAAGCTAAAGAAGCTGTTGAAAGACTATGAAAAAGGCCATGGCATCCAGTATGGGGTAACTGAGACAGAAGCGATGGAAGCCGTACCGGCGATGGAGGGAGCACCGGTGCTCAAGGCAAAAACGGCAGCGGCTCCAACCCCGGATTCCTCTTCCTACTCCTCTACCAACGTTCAGGTACAGGGAGTCGACGAAGCGGATATTGTCAAAACGGACGGGACGTATTTGTATCAGGCGACCCCCGAAGAAGTGCGGATCAATCGGGCAAAACCCGCAACAAGCATGGAGCTCGTCAGCAGATTGAGCTTTTCCGGCGATGAATTCTCCCCGCAGGACATGTACATCGATGAAAAGCGGCTGATTGTGATCGGACAATCGCGTCCGAAAGCCGTGCGCGACCATATCATAACCAATGAAAAACGGTTCATGCCCGGCCACTCGAATACAATGGTGCAGGCGCTCATCTACGACATCTCGGATAAGCACTCTCCCCGTTTGACCAGAGCACTGGAAGCAGACGGCTACTACGTGTCCTCCCGGAAGATCGGCTCCAGCTTCTATCTGGTGACCAACAAGGGGATTGATTGGTATGCGCTCTCCAGCCAGTCTCAGGAAGTGCCCGGACCGCGTTACCGGGATACAGCACAAGGGGATGATTACAAGACGATCGGCTACTCGGCGATTCGCTACTTTCCTGAAGCGATTCAGCCTGGCTACCTGATCGTCGCGGGAGCCAATCTCGATAACCCCAAGCAAGCCGCTTCCATCCATACGTATCTGGGCTCAGGCGAAAATGTCTACGCTTCACCGAATAACCTGTACGTGGCAGTCACTCAGCAAGAGGTGGAGTCAGCGGGCAAAGCAAAGAAATCGCTGATCGCCGGCGGCCCCGTTCCAATCATGAAGAGCGAAACGTCTCTCTACCGCTTTTCCATGAAAAACGGAAATCTTGCCTATACGGGAAAAGGGACTGTTCCGGGCCGCATGCTGAATCAGTTTTCCCTAGATGAGCACAACGGCTATCTGCGTATCGCGACAACCACGGGAGACATGTGGCGAACAGACGAGAATACCTCCAAAAACAACCTGTATGTGCTCGACTCACAATTGCAAGCAATAGGAAAGCTGGAAGGAATCGCCCCTGGCGAAAGAATCTATTCTGTGCGGTTTATGGGGGACAGAGCCTATATGGTTACCTTTAAACAAGTGGACCCGCTGTTTGTAATCGATGTCAAACAGCCGGATTCACCCAAAATTTTGGGCGCTCTGAAAATTCCCGGCTACAGCGACTACCTGCACCCGTATGATGAAAACCATATCATCGGATTTGGCAAAGACGCCGTGGCCGACAAAGAGACCGCTTTTTACCAAGGAATGAAGCTGGCTTTATTCGATGTCACGGATGTGAGCAAGCCGGTGGAGAAATTCCAGACAGTCATCGGGGATCGCGGAACGGATTCCGAGCTGCTGTATGATCACAAAGCGCTGCTGTTCTCCAAGGAGAAACAGCTTTTGGCCTTCCCTGTGTCGGTTCACGAGCTGACAGCGGAGCAAAAGGCGGAAAAAGATATTCGCGCTTACGGAAGCTTCTCTTTTCAAGGAGCCTATGTTTACAGGCTGAATGAGCAGGATGGATTTGTCTTGCGCGGGACCATTACCCATCTGAATTCCGACGATATGAAAAAAGCCGGCCAGGATTGGTACGACAGCGCAAAAAACGTAGAGCGGATCGTCTACATCGGCGATACGCTGTACACGATCTCACGAGATCAGGTGAAGGCAAACAGCCTGCAAACCCTGACCGAAACGAACACACTGATGTTGTCCAAATAGAAGCAACCATCTGTCAAGGCTGTCCATTCTGTGCTAAGATAAAAAAGAGACACAGCAGAGAGAGGGTGTCACCCGCTTGGAATATTTGGACCTAAATCTGACATCGACGCTTTCAGGCGTGGCCGTCGTGCTGGTAGTAGCCTTTTTGCGACTGCACTGGCCGTTTCGCTACCAATACATCGGACATTTTTTCAGGCAAAATCCGGAAAGACGCAAGCGCTGGCTAGACGCTTCCTATCGGCGCAATCGCACGCGGACGGTCGCCATGCTGGATAAGTCAACATTGGAAATCCTGTCGGGAAACTATGAATTGGCAGAGAAATATATTGTACAGGGCCTGAATGTATGCAAGGAACGCCCGTCCCTGTTTAATCAGGCAATGGTGCATTACCTCTTTTACAACCTTGCCTTTGTCTACTTTACGAGCGGCAAGTACTCGGAAGCGCTGGAAATCGCTTTTCGCGTCTATCAGCGGGATCAAGGCATGACCGACTCGCTTGGATTGATTGCCTGCTCACACGCCCGGCTGGGTGAGATCGAGAGCGCGATCGAAGCCTACAGCCTGATACCAGGAAAGCGTTCAACCCGAGAATGGAAGCTCCTCTGCCTGGCCGAAATCGAAGCAGCCAAAGGCAACTACGAGAGAGCAATTACTCATTTGCATCAGCTCATGACAAAATCCGGCCTTTCACTTTGCCTGAATCGCGCAGAACTGGAGAAGCGTCTGGAAGAATGGACGAAAGCTTCCACCCAAGCTGGATAACTAGTGATAGGCGTCATCGAAAAAGAAGAACCGTACCAACGTTTGCCGTTGCGCGGTTCTTCTTTATTTCCATGCCATTTTGTTATCCCCGAACAATCCCGATCAATTCCTGAAAAAAAGGGGCAATGTCGCCGCGCAGGATCGGGCCATGCCCTGTAGCCAAATACTCAATCGGCCAGTCCAGCAGAATTTCCAATCCTTCCGCAAAGCCTGCGGCCTTTTCCGGTTCCTCGTCCTTGCATCGCTGGATGAATTGCCTGCAAGCGTCACGCTGCAGCGTGCCGTAGTCGACAAGTTGTTCCCATGGCGTACTGCCGAAGTGGATGTGATCCCCGATAAAGCAAATTTTCGTATCCGGATCAAAGAAGGCGACAGATCCCTCCGTATGGAAGGGAAGCTGCCGAAATCGAAGACACGGCAGGTCTCCTCCAGTCCCCGTGAACGTATGACCGAAAAAAGTCTGGGAAAAATCGTCTAGCTCATAGTAGTCTTCGAGATGAATCCAATTATGCCGTGAGGGGAAAAGATCGGCGTTTCCGATATGGTCAGCATGACGATGCGTGAAGTATACATAGGCAATCTGCTCCGGTTTGACTCCGATCTCCACAAGTGCCTGCTGGAAGTAGGGGCGGTGCTTGCGAAGATGGGAGTCCACCAGCACAAACGCATCGTCTTTCGCAATCACATAGCTGTTGATATAGCTTTTCCACGCTTCTTCATAGGTCAGGATCGCCCACGTGGACTCGGCGATTTGTTCCGTTACGTTCGTCAAGCTACCATCTCTCCTCTCCTTCCAAGAGTATATTCCTAATCTTATTATACACGAATGCCCGAGGGTGTGGCTGAAAAGTCGCGCTTACCTGGCAGGCGAAGCTTCACCCAGACTCACCCACACCCGTCCGCTAACCTCGCGAAGCTCCAAAGGAACGCCAAAGAAACCGCTCAGTACTTCTTTTGTCAATACATCCAATGATTGTCCAGCTCGCACGACCTGCCCTGCCTTTAACAGCAGGGTATGAGTAAAGCATGGCAGAATTTCCTCGATATGGTGGGTCACATACAGTAAAGTGGGACCGTCCGGCTGCTCGGCGACCCGTGCGATCATGGACAAAAGCTGTTCCCGTGCCAGCAGATCCAGGCCTGTACAAGGCTCGTCCAGAATCAGCAGTCGCGGAGAAGCCATCAAAGCACGGGCAATCAGGACTTTTTGCCGCTCCCCTTGGGATAGTGTCCGAAATGGCGAATGACGCAAATGCCCGCAGCCAAACTCCTTCAGCAAGGCATCGGCCCGGTCAATATCCTCTGCCGACGGTTTTGTGTACAGCCCGATCGTAGCCTCGCGTCCGCTCAACACCACCCTCTCGGCAGTCTCATTCTCATGCAGCTGAGACATCAGCGAGGAACTGACCCAGCCGATTGATTTGCGCATGTCGCGCAGGTCCACTTCGCCGTATCGGTGACCCAATACAGACACTTGCCCCTTTGTCGGCCAAGTATAGCCGCAAATAAGATTGAGCAGGCTCGTTTTACCTGAACCATTTTGGCCGACCAGACACCAGTGCTCCCCTTTTTTTACCTGCCAATGAATATGGCGCAAAATATGTTTCTCTTCTCTCTGCCAGGAAACATCGCTGATATCAATGACAAATTGATCTAGCATGCCCCCTCACTCCTCCCTATACTCCAATTGAAACGATTACTACGAGTATACATGGAGTTCAGAAAAATGGCACGAGTTCAATTGTTCACGACAGTCTGCTTCTTCAAAAGTTCCTCCGCCTGCTTGGCCGGCACCGGCTTGCTGAACAGATATCCCTGCATTTCGTCACACCCTCGCTCTGCAAGGAACTGCCGCTGTTCCTCCGTTTCCACCCCTTCTCCCAGCACCTGCAGCCCCAGGCTGTGCGCCATCACGATAATCGAGGAAGCGATCGCCGCATCATCTGCTCGGCTCGGGATTCCCCGGATAAACGACTGGTCGATCTTCAAACGCTTGATCGGGAAATGTTTGAGGTAACTGAGCGATGAATAGCCTGTTCCAAAATCATCCATGGATACTTGAATGCCTACCTTATGCAACTCCCGGAAGGTCTCAATGACGCGGTCGACGCTGTGCATTGCAATGCTCTCCGTAATTTCCAGCTCAAGGCATTCCGCAGCAAGGCCGCTCGTTTCCAAAACGCTCTTTACCTTGTCTACGATCTCTTCCTGATAAAACTGTGCCGCCGATAGATTGACAGCCACGCGGACCTTGGGCGCCCCCGCTTCCTGCCAGCTTTTATTTTGCCGGCAAGCCGTCTCCAGAACCCACTCCCCAATCGGAATAATCAATCCCGTTTCCTCGGCCAGCGGGATAAACACTCCCGGAGAAATCACTCCCTGCTCCGGATGATTCCAGCGGATCAACGCCTCCATCCCTACAATCCTGCCCGTTTTTGTCTCAATCTGCGGCTGGTAGTAGAGCTCGAGCTCGTTGCGTTCCAATGCATGGTGAAGGGCATTTTCCAAGGCGAGGCGCTCCGGGGTAAGGGTATTCATCTCTTCTTTGTACAATTGGTAGTGATTGCCGCCAAGACGCTTTGCTTTGTACATCGCAACATCGGCAAGCTTGATCAGCGTTTGGGGATCTGTCCCGTCCTTTGGAAAAAGACTAACCCCGATGCTGACCGTCGTAAACAGTTCATGCCCATTGATGAAAAAAGGCTGGGACATCTCTGCGATAAGCGATGAGGATATGCGCATGACTGTATTGACATGGTCTATTTCTGAAAGCATGATGACAAATTCATCTCCGCCAAAACGGGCAACGCTATACTTTCCTTCTATGCACTTCTGAATCCGCTCGGCAGCGCTTTTCAGCAGCTCATCTCCGATCCCGTGACCCAAGGAATCGTTAATTGTTTTAAACCGGTCAAGATCCACAAACAAAACCGCGCCCAGCATTTTTTTCTCCCGAGCCTCTCTAATCGCTTCAGCCAACTGCTTCTCCAGCAAAAAACGGTTTGGCAGGTCGGTAATGTTGTCGAAGAAAGCGAGCTTCTCAATGGTCTCCTCCGCTTTTTTGCTGTCCGTGATGTCCCGAAAGGCCGTTACAGCTCCGATCACCTGATTGTCCTCGATAATGGGAGAGGTGATATAGGCCACAGGAAAGGAAGAGCGGTCTTTTCGGAAAAACATCGCGTCTTCTACACGCCGTTTCTTTCCGTTTGCGAGTACCTGCAAAATGGGACTTGTCTCGTATGCAACCGCTCCGTCGCAGGGTGGCTTGTACTGGGCAATCCAGCGGATATCCCGGCCGAGCAACTCTTCCTTCATCCAGGACAGCAAGCGTTCCGCCTCCGGATTGACAAATGTGATGCTGCCCGCGCGGTCGACGACGATGACTCCTTCTCCAAGCGTGTTCGTGATCGTTTTCAACTGCTTTTCACTTTTGCTCAATGCGAGCTCTGCCTCGCGACGGCGGCGAAAGGGCTCTTCGATCGTGGAGACATAGATCGCCTTCATAATGGTGTAGTACCCGCAAAATTTGAATACATGCCCCATGATGGTATACCAGTCATCTCCAGTCTGATTCTGGGTGAAGACGAGACCGCCGAGCATGAGATAAACAGAGGCAGTGGCAAATCTCAGCATAGTCGGGTTTTTGTCTCGGCGATAAAGCAGCGCAAAAAGAACGGCCCCGGCGAGGTTGAAGAACGAAGCTGCATATTCCATTCCTGCCTTCAGCAAAGTCACTTCCTGCTGCTCTGTGATAAGAAGCGGCAGGCGCTCCGATTGCGTGCCGAGCCATGTAAAAATGAGAATGAGAAGCAGAATCACGAAGCTGAATACGGGCTTTCTTTGATATACGCTGATCTCCTTGTCCTTGGTCGATAAAATGACGAGGATAAAGATTGAACAAATGAAACGGGACAAAACCCAACACCACGTCGCTTTCTGAACGGAGCTTTCGCCTCCAAAAAAAGACAGCCCTTGGTAATTGATCGTGTGCTGCAAATCCAACACGCCGACAACCAGGAACAGGGCGCCGATCAAAAGGCGATGACGGGACATCGTCACTGGAAACAGCATCCATCCCTGAAACGCAATCGAAATGGCCACCATAATGCTGAAAAACTCGAGCATGCGGTACAACGATTGAACTTCTTCAGACGTCATCGTCATAGAAAAAGGTATCTCCACCAGGGAAACCAGTATAAACAAGGCGATAGCCAGAACGGCATACACCATCGTCTTCCTCTCAATATCAACTGGCCATACATCGGCCGATTTCTTTACCTGTTGTTGCATACCTTCACCCCAATACCAAACCTGCGCTATACTTGCGATTCCTGTTCACGTTTCACATCCGTGAAAAAAGACTACTTTCTTTTCCCCTTTTCCTGATACATCGAAAAGTCTGCCCGTTTAAGCAGTGCTTTCAGGTCACCCCCGTCATCCGGGTATATACTGATTCCGGTACTGCCCGAAACCGCAATCTCGGTCTGATCAATGATAAAGGGCGACTCGAGTAAGCGAATGAGATCATCTGCCACTTTTTCTGCTTCCCGCTTTGAAGAAAGGTTCGGAAGCAAAATGTTAAACTCATCCCCTGCCATCCGGGAGACCGTTACTCCCTCCTGAAAATGACCCTGAAGACGTTTGGCGACTGCTTGGATTAATTGGTCCCCTACATCATGCCCGAATGTGTCGTTAACGTGTTTAAAGCCGTTTAAATCGAGAAAGAGCAGCGCGAAAAAAGTATGCTCCTTCTGAGCCACTCTGATCTGTTCCTCTACTTTCTGCTGAAACAGCAATCGATTCGGCAGTCCGGTCAGGTAGTCATGATACGCATAGTACTTGATTTTTTCCTGGTGCTTCTTCTGTTCCGTAATATCACTGAAAGCCGCCGTATAGTACTGAATGTCGCCATTCTCCCCACGAACGGCACGTATGCTGATGTATTCAAGAAACAGCTCGCCAGTCTTGCGCCGATTCCAGATCTCGCCTTGAAATTCTCCTTCTTTGGTCAATTTGTCCCACATTCTTTGATAAAAATGCGGATGATGACGCCCGGAGCTTAAAAGACGCGGATTTTTTCCTACGATCTCTTCTTTGGAGAAGCCTGTCACCTCACAAAAAGCTTGATTGACGAGCAAGACCGTTCCATTCGCATTGGTTAAAAGAAGTGGATTTGGCGCTGTTTCAAAAGCAATCGCTACGAGATATAATAGCTCCTCATCCTGCCGGATCGTGCTGATCGATTTCCGGCCCGTCTCGAACCCACCCGGCCATTTCTGGTCACCTTTCATGCTCCCCCTCCTTTCTCTCTCGAACATAATCTGTGTATATGGTCTCGATCATCAGATGGGCCGACAGCTTGACTGTTTCTTTTTTCCTATTCCCTCTTTCCTCCCGAACATAACCTATCTTCACAAAAATACCAAATTTCGACAATAACCTACACGATATTGTCAAATTCTCAGAAAAGCGAACTGGCATAAAAATAGCCTGGCATCTAGCTGATACCAGGCTTCGAGAACTTTTCTTTCAAATAGCTTTCCATATCTTCCTTTGTCAGCGGATGGCTGAAGAAAAATCCTTGTACCTCCTCACACATCTGCTCCTGCAAAAAATCGAGCTCGTCTGAAGTCTCTACCCCTTCAGCGATTACGTGCAAATCCAGATTTTTGGCCATCGAGATGATCGTCGCGACGATTGCTCTATTGCCTGGACTTTTTTTCAGGTCACGAATAAAGGAGCGATCGATTTTCAGCCTGTCCAACGGAAAATCTTTCAGGTAGGAGAGAGAGCTGTAGCCTGTCCCGAAATCATCGATTGCAATGTGCACTCCCAGTTTTTTCAAATCATAGAGGGTTTGCGTCGCCCGCTGCACGTCGATCATCGTACTTTCTGTTACTTCCAGCTCTAAATATTCGGGTTGCATGCCGGTCTCCCGCAAAATTCCCTCAACTGTCTGAACAAAATCCTTTTTTAAAAATTGACGGGCGGACAAATTGACGGCAACGCGAACCGGCGCATACCCCATTTCCTGCCATTCTCTGTTTTGTTTGCACGCTGTCCGCAGGACCCATTCCCCTATTGGAACAATCAGCCCCGTTTCTTCTGCAATCGTAATAAACTGATCCGGAGGAATAACGCCACGCTTCGGATGATTCCATCTGACGAGCGCCTCCATACCTGACAATTTCTTGTTTGTGACATTGACTTGCGGCTGGTAATAGACCAGCAATTCGTTGCGAACCAAAGCGCGATTCAGTTCGTTTTGCAGGTACATCCTCTCCGATGCCGCCTTCTGCATATGGGCCGAGTATTTGTGACAGGCGTTTTTGCCTCGTTCCTTGGCCGAGTACATGGCAGTATCTGCCGTCTTCATCAATGTCTGATAGTCATTCCCGTCCTCTGGAAAACGCGAGATTCCGATACTGGTCGTAATATACAGCTCATGCCCCTCGATCAAAAAGGGCTGCTCGATGATCCGGATCAATTGATCCGCCATCTGTATCAGCTCGCTCTCTGGCACCTCCGGCATCAAGACAATAAATTCATCGCCGCCGAGTCGCCCTACGATACCCGATTCTCCGACGCAGTTGACGATCCGATGCGTCGCTTCTCGCAAAAGCAGATCGCCAAAGTCATGTCCCAAAGAGTCATTGATCAGCTTAAAGCGGTCCAAGTCGAGAAACATCACAGTGACAGTCTGTTCACGATTCTTTGCATTCCGGATCGCTTTTTCAAGCTGTTCTTCGATAAATCGCCGGTTGGGCAAACCCGTCAATGCATCGTGGTAAGCCAGGTAATTGATTTTGGATTCAGCCTGCCTTTGCTCGGTTACATCGCGGGCAATAAAAAACACGCCTGCCGCCTCTCCGTCTATGATAATGGGAACATTGGTCATATGCAGGATGACTTGCTTTTCCGGCTCGGGATACAGCTTTACCTCGTATGTATTGGCTCCTCCGAGAACGGCCTGCAAAAAATGTTTCCGAATCATCTCCGTATCCGCTTGGTCACACATGTCCACGAAGTCTGAAAGCGAAAGCAACTCCCTGCCCGTCAGCTCCTTGGCAGCAGGATTCATGCCAATCAATTGGCCGTTCACACCATACGATATGACACCATCCCGGTTGTACTCGAACAACGATTTGTACCGCTGGTCGCTCTCCATCATCCGCAATGTCTTGGTCATCAAGAGCTTTTCTACATATACCGATAACAGCGTAATCCCGAGTATGATCAGAGTTGCTATCCCGATCGCATAAGCCAGCCAGATCGTGCTGACAGCCGAGGATGGCGACGGATGATGATTGCCATGCGTTACAAACGAGGTGGCTAGCATACCTGTGTAGTGCATTCCAGCAACTGCCGCCCCCATCACCATGCCAGCCAGTATTTTCAGTCCTATTCCGCGGACGTCTCCTGCTTTTCGCAAACGATACGTAATCATCAGCGCAACAGCAGATACGAGGACAGCAACGAGGATGGAGATCGCGAACAAAACCGGATCGTAAACGATTTGCGCATCCAACCTCATCGCGCTCATCCCGACGTAGTGCATCAAGGCTATCCCTGTTCCCATGAACAGCGAGCCGATTGCCAGCCGTTTTTTGGACATGTGTTTGCTGCTGACCACATACAAGGCGATACCTGATGCGCACATCGCAAATAGGATGGAAATCAAAACGATCCAGAAATCGTAATCAACATGAATCGACAGATGCAGAGCAAGCATTGCGATAAAATGCATTGCCCAGATTCCCAATCCCATCGCGCCTGCTCCGGCCATTAGCCAAATTCTCTGAATGTTTCCCCGAGAATGACTGACGCGTCCACCGAGATCCAATGCCGTGTAGGAAGCCAAAACAGCGATAAAATAGGACAGGATGACTAAACCAATGCTGTACGATTGTGATAACGTATTCATAAATACCCCTCGAGCACGGATGAAATGACTTCCTCATCTTATAGCTTTTTCCTCCCTATCGCAATATAAGAAAAAGCAGCCCTTCCCCAAATACCAGGAAGGGCTGCAAAGGGATGTTTACTGAATCCCCTGATTCTTTTCCTCCATTACTTCCTGGATCAAAATGACACCGTGAGAGAGTGTCGTTCCTCCGCCAAACGCCCCTGCAACTGCGACCGTTTCCGCGATTTCCTGCTTGGATACGCCTTCTTCCAACAACGCTTCCAGGTGAAACACGATGCAGTGTTCATTTCCGGCGTACAAGGCAATCGCCAAGGCTGCCAGGTGTTTCTGCTTGGAAGACAGCGTACCGGAAGAAAAACACTTGCTGGTGAAATCGTTATACGCCTGCAGTGCGTCCGGCATCATTTGGCCAAATGCCTGCAGACCTTCTCGATACTGTTCCGCTAAATAATGCTCCATGGTCGTCTCCTCCTGATGGAATATCGCTGTTAGCTTCCCACCAAAAGGAAACGCTCATGCACGCCCGCAAGCTCGTTTCGGGGAAATACTAGGAGTAAGCCTAAACCGAAATGGAGGGTTCCGGATGATACGACTTGGGTATGCATGCATCCGTCTGGACAGCCCGAACAATCCCAATAAGAAAACGACGGTAGCTCAGGTTCAAAAGCTCTCGCCGGATGCGAGACTAAAAAAGCTGAGGCAAGTTTTGCAAACCAACTTTTTTAACCTGATGGACCTGCTTGCTTACAATGTAGAGAATCGTATTTTTCTCTACCGGCTCCCTTCCGAGTTCGTGCCGCTGGCCACCCACAAGGTTACGGAGGATTGGGATTGGGCCAAGGAGTTTAGCTGGGATTTCGACAAGGCCGGTGCCTATATAAAAAAGCACGGCATCCGCATGACCTCGCATCCTGGCCACTACAGTATTTTGAATACAGACAATCCGAAAGTGCTGAAAGCAACGATTGCGGATTTCTCCTACCATGCCCGCGTTTTCGATCTGATGGGCCTCGACGACAACTCCGTCCTGGTTACCCATGTAGGCGGTGTCTACAACGACAAAGAAGCCTCGCTTCGACGCTTCGCCGATCAGTTCGAGCTGCTCCCAGAGAACGTAAAGCGCAGGCTGGTCGTAGAGAATGATGACACCTCCTTTTCCATGATCGACGTGCTGACACTCTGTGAGCGGATTGGCATCCCGATGGTACTGGATGTCCATCACCACGACTGTCTCAACAATGGCGAAGATCTGTTTGAATACATTCCCCGAATACTCAAAACGTGGGGCACGCGAACTCCGAAGATGCACTTTTCCTCTCCAAAATCGGAAAGCGATTTTCGTTCCCATGCAGATAAGATCGATCCGGTGAAGTTCATCGAATGGGTCACAAGGCTCAGCGACTACGACATCGATGTGATGCTCGAATGCAAAAATAAAGATGACGCTCTTCGCACATTGCGGCGGGACATGCAAAAGGCGGGCATTTCACCCGAAGGTCTGCCTGTTTGAGAAAGCAACAACCTCTGCCCGCAGGCTTATGCATAAAAAAATGACGCTGCTCACAGCAAGCAGCGTCATTGCGTATGCTGTTATTGACAACATGGTCCGCCACAATTGCATGCGGAGGAAGAGGAACCATGTCCTGACCTTCCATATCTGGAGGAACCGTATTTGGAGGAACTGTAGCCGGAGGATCCATAATCGGAGGAACCGCTGCCAGAACAACCGCAGCCGGAGGAACTGCTCCCTGAGTCATGCTGCGGATAGCAGCTGTCGTAGTAGTAGCGCATTCTCTTTTTATGATGATCGTAAAAGCGGTAGTACGTATTGTATTTTTTGCGGTGATGACGGTACTGTTCACATTTTTGCTTGTAGTGATGCATACGCTCCATATGCATTCTGTACTTGAACAGGAGCATTTCGAGGTCTGCATGAGCCCCGGACTTTGGTCTGCGTTCCCTTCTCCTCGGCGGAGCTGGCGGTCTGCGGTTTGACGGTCTTTTCGGGAAGGGTCTGTTTGGTGATGGCATATTCGGAGACGGCATGTTCGGCGATGGCATCATCCGATAAGGCCTGTTTGGTCTTGGCATGTTCGGTGACGGCATGTTTGGCGATGGCATCATCCGATAAGGCCTGTTTGGTCTTGGCACCGCCCGATACGGCATATTTGGCGATGGCATATTCGGCGATAGATTCGGTGATGGCACGTTTCGCGATGGCATATTTGGCGACGGCATGATCGGAGACAGGTTCGGTGATGGAATGTTTGGTGATACATTTGGCGACGGCAAATTCGGTGAAGGTTTGGGCATCTCTTTGGGCCTGCGTGAAGGCATCGGCAACGCTGGAGGCATAGGTGGCATATTTCGGCGTCTTTCCAAACTCACACGTCCTTTCTAGTGAAATAGCACAGTACATGGTATGACATTCACCCGTCTAGAGAAACCGCACTTGCCCATATTTCAAAAAAATAAGCGCCCTTTTTTGGTTTGGGCAGGAAAACGCATTCTGCCGGGTGAAAGAATATGATACGGATGATAACGTTTTCACTTGACAGCTCATAAACTAGTATTACAATAGGGAATAGAAAAAATCATCTGAATAATAAGCAGACGGAAGCGGGGAAAAAAATGCAGAACTTGGCGCTTACTCGTTTTGTTAATTTCATACCCGCATGGGAAGAGGGGCTAGGATAACAATCCTAGCCCCTCTTCCTTTTTGTCCTCTGCTATGCTAAAGGAGGAAAATACTCATGAATCAACGCACAATTTCTATCCGTCTGGACGGACAAAAGCTGACCATTGAACAAGTAGCTGCCATTGCCAGGAAATTCGAGCAGATCGAACTGACGCCGGAAGCCGTTGAAAAAATCCGCAAATCCCGCTCGATGGTTGAACAAATGGTTCAAAACCAACAGGTCGTTTATGGGATTACGACTGGTTTTGGCAAGTTCTCCGACGTAGTGATTCCTCAAGAAGACGTCAGCCAGTTGCAGGAAAATCTGATCATGAGCCATGCGTGTGGAATAGGCGATCCCTATCCGACCGAGGTGGTCCGTGCGATGATGGCCCTGCGGATCAATGCACTGGCCAAGGGATACTCCGGCATCCGGGAAGAGACGATCAACCTGCTGATCGAAATGTGCAACCGCGGCGTCCATCCGATCATCCCGCAGCAGGGCTCTCTGGGAGCAAGCGGCGATCTGGCTCCCCTCTCCCATATGGTGCTCGTCATGCTCGGGAAAGGAGAAGCGGAGGTAAACGGCACAAGAATGCCCGGCAAAGCCGCCTTGGAGAGCGCTGGCTTATCCCCTATTCGGCTGGAGGCAAAAGAAGGTCTGGCATTGATCAACGGTACGCAGGCGATGACCGCTCTCCTTTGCCTGGCTGTGGCTGATGCTCATGCGCTGATCGAAAATGCCGATGTCATCGCCGCCATGACCGTGGAAGCGTTGCACGGGATTCCAAAAGCGTTTGATCCACAGCTTCACCTCGTCCGCGCCCATCCCGGCCAACAGGAATCAGCTCGCAAGCTGCTTGCCCATCTCGCAGGAAGCGAACGGACGACAGCGCAAGGGGAGCTCCGCGTGCAAGATGCCTACAGCCTCCGATGCGTCCCGCAGGTGCATGGCGCTACACGCGATGCCTGGGAGTATGTACGTGCTGCTGTAACCAGAGAGTGCAACAGTGTAACCGACAATCCCATTCTCTTCGCCGAGACCGGCGATGTTATTTCCGGAGGGAATTTCCACGGTCAGCCGATGGCATTGGCAGCCGACTTTTTGGCCATAGCAATAGCTGAGCTTGCCAATATTTCCGAGCGGCGGACCGAGCGTCTGGTCAACCCGCAATTAAGCGGACTCCCCGGTTTTTTAACGGAAAAAGGCGGCCTGCATTCCGGATTTATGATCACGCAATATGCCGCTGCTTCTATCGTTTCGGAGAACAAGGTGCTGTGCCATCCGGCTTCCGTCGATTCTATCCCTTCCTCTGCCAATCAGGAGGATCACGTAAGCATGGGAACGACGGCGGCCCGCAAGCTGAGAACCGTCATCGCCAACTCCATGAAGGTACTCGCCATCGAATATTTGGCGGCTGCGCAAGCAATCGAATTTGGCAAAGGAAAATTGGGAATCGGCACGGAGAAAGCTTATGCCAAGCTTCGTGAGGTCATACCGCCACTCTCCGAAGACCGGGAAATGCATGTGGACATGGCAAAAGCGGCAGAGCTCTTGGCAAGCGGCTGTCTCGTCCCTGAAATTTGATTGCTTCAACGTTTTCCTCCCTTGACCCGGCGGACCTTCCTGGTATGATGGAGGTAACATTGCCAGATTTCATGCTCAACAGGAGGCGTCCGCCATGTCTACTGCTTCCCATCCAGACACAATCCTGTTATTCGACGGCGTCTGCAATTTCTGCAACGGCGCTGTCCGCTTTATCATCCCGCGTGATCCGGCGGGGCGGATTCACTTCGCCTCACTGCAGTCAGAGACAGGCCAAAGCTTGCTGGAGCAGTATGGACTGGCGACTCACGACCTGTCATCTGTCGTACTGATCGACCAGGGAACCGTGTACGTCTATTCTGATGCAATCCTGCGCGTTGGCCGGCTTTTGCGCGGAGCCTGGCCGATTTTCTCAGCGATCGGCTTTTTCTTCCCAAGGCTTGTCAGGGATAGACTGTATCGGTTCATCGCTCGCAACCGCTATCGCTGGTTCGGCCGGTCGACCGTATGTCTGCTCCCCACAGCCGAAATACGAGCACGCTTTTTGGACTGAAAAAGAGGCATGCCTTATGGCATCGCCTCTTCTTGTTTTAACCTTATATATTCTTTGTAATATTTAATTGGCTGACAAATGCTTCCGTGCTCCGTTTCCGCTCTTTGCGCATGTTTTTGCGCTCCTCTGCCGTTTCAAACAGATAGCGTTCCTCGTCGGTTTCCGGGATGATGGGCGGTACTGGAGTCGGCTTGCCGTCTTCACCGAGCGCTACGAACGTGAGAAAAGAGGTAGCGGTCAAGGTTCGCTCCCCTGTTCGCAAATTTTCCGAGATGATTTTAACAAATACCTCCATCGATGTTTTTCCCGTGGAGGAGATGATCGCTTCCAGACAGATGGAATGGCCCATTTTTACGGGAGTAAGAAAATCGATCGAATCAATCGACGCCGTGACAACGGGACGGCGGGAATGCCTCATCGCCGCAATGGCAGCCACTTCGTCAATATAGGCCATCATTTTCCCTCCAAACATCGTGCCGTGAAAGTTGGTGTCTGAAGGTTGTACGAGGGAAGCCTGAATCGTACGGGATTCTTTTGTCGTCTTCGCGTTCATCACTGTTGCTCCTTTGCCAATCTACTTATCTGACCTAGCCATCATACCACATCGTTACTAGAGGATGTTCAAAAACTCTCGGAAACATACGCGGGGAATTGCTCTTGCCCCTATGTGACGAGATTTTCCTGCTCGCTGATGTATCCCAAGAGCTCCAGCGACTGGGCTGTATCCGGGCCCAGCAGCGCATGCAGCAACGGCAGATTCCATAAATAGGCCGGCTTATAGCCCGTTAGCGAAAACAGATTCTCATCCAAATGTACTGCTGCTTTCCGCCGTTCTATGCTTGCACAGTAGAAATGCTCCAAATAATCGGTGCCCCATCTGGAGAAAGAAGCCGTTTCCTCGGTCAAAGCGGTCAGAAGTATTATTTCGCCCGTATCAATGACCTCTAATGGGTAAAGCTGGCAGCTAAACGGCTTGAGTGAAACAACATCCACTCCCGACTTCTCGGCGTATGCGTGAATGGAGCACCCGTACCTTCCGTTCATCTCTTTATAGAACAGGCAGTTCCCGTGGTCCATCCGGATCGTGCCCAGACCATAGTGTTTGTCCCAGATCCCTTCGGCAGCCCATCCTCGCTGCTCCCGCTCGCTCCAGAATTGGCTTGCGATCGCATCCGATTCCCGCTCCAGCAGATCGGCCTGCTGGTTTTCTACGGCATAGGGTTGTCCGCCTTCACAGCAAGTCTCCCGGTGAACGAGACGGCAATTTTCGCAATCCAAGTGAAATGGCGTCAAGAGCGCCGGCAGATCGAGCAGAACCTTTCCCATTTGTTTCATCGCAGCGCGATGCTTCCTGATGTACTTTTTGCAGGCGTACACCTCTCGTTCATTCATCTTTTCCGGTGTACCCAGGTAGCGATAGAGACCTCTGCCATTCATTTGGACAAGATGAGCTCCGCTTCCGTTCCGAAGATAGAGAGACGCCCCTCGGCAAATACCGCCAGATTGTCTTCATCCGCAGGGATCTCCATCAAAATTTCTACGGTTCCTTCTGTATCGGACTCCAGGACGATCAGCAAATCCTTCTCTCCAAATTCGTTGTCCGTCAGCTTCCACGAGGCAAGTGTGCCTTGCAGCTGAGTCACCTCTTCATCTTCGCTGTCCGAGTCCCACTGTGTAAATTGCGCCTGAATCTGTCCTTTGGCATAATGCTCTTCGATCAAGCCGAGAAGTTGATCGTGTTTATGGATGTCCATGGAAAAATCCCTCCACTTTGTTCTTTTTCCTCTATGATAACAGACAGATGCGCTTGCACAAAAAAAGCCGCCTCGTCCGAACAAGGCGGGAATCCCCTCTTCAGCTTACCTTGCTGATCGTCTGTGCCAGGGCAAAGTCTTTCCCGGTCAAACCGTGCGCTTCTCTCGTCGTCACCGTAAAGGTCACTGTCGATTGACGAATCAGGATTTCGACATGGTGACTATCCTGGTCAAGCAATTCCGCTACACGATTGACAAAGCTGACGGCAGTGGAGAAATCGCGGCACTGATACGTACGGGACAGCGCCATCCGATCCTCCATCAGTCTCCAGCCGGGCACTTTGTTCAAATACAACTTCACTTGTTCAAGCGAAAGCTTGCTCACTCAGCGCACCCCCATCATCGATGAATGACATCGTTTTCACCATCATATTCACCTTGATAGCGGGTTAGTCACGCTTATCCGCGACGTCCTATTTTTTGACTGCGAAAAAGATCATCCGAGGCGAGTCAGCCGCTTGATACGGTTCAAACTGGTAATTGCCAAACGTCTGAATGTTGACAAAGCCAGCTTTCTGCAGCATTGCGGTCATCTCCTCAACCGTAAAGAGGCGGACCTGCTCCTGGTAGACTCTCGTTTCCGCTGCGCCTTTATCCTTAACGACGATCCGCTTCTTCACAAATCCTGCTTCCAGCCACCGCTCCTCCTCGATCAGCAGTCCGCCGACTTCCTTTTCGGAGTGCGGTACGAGATTGGCCTCTACAAACGCGGGATTCAAGTAGTCGATGACCACCTCTCCCCCCGATTTCAGGGCAAGGGCCATGTTTTGAACGACCTGCGCATTTTCCTCGTCCGAAGAGAAATACCCGAAGCTGGTAAACAGATTGACCACGATATCGAACTCTTCCCGAAACGGTATATGTCGCATGTCATATTGGTAAAAATGCAGATTAGGGAGAATCTTTTGCTCATTGGCGAGCTGAAGCAGGACGTTTGATAAATCTACCCCGACAACTTCATACCCGCGTCGGGCCAGTGCACGCGAATGACGTCCGCTCCCGCAACAAAGATCAAGAACTCTTCCGGATCGCTTGATGGGCAAACGCTCCAGGAGGTTGGCTATCTCTTTATCAGCTGACGCGTCATCCCTGTGTTTGTACACCAACACGTAGTCCTCGCGAAAGCTTCGTTCAAACCATTCTTCTGCCATGTCTGTGCTCCTTTTTCCTTCCAAGATGCACCTATTATACCACAGCCTATTTTGATCAGAAGCCGTTTTCCGCGACAGAAATGTGCAGGAAGGGCAGCCGTCTTCACCGCTGTCGCGAATACACAGCATTGCCCTCTGCCGCGGACAATCGGATGTCACCCTCGGCCAAATCGAGCGGTTCCCAACGCTTCCTTCGATCATCCCAGATTTGATACCGCAAACCGTCATTCGTTACAAGATACGGTCCAAACGGCATCACTTCCGCACGGGTCACATGCAGCTCCCGCTGTCTCCCTCCGATTTGCCACCATGTATACGTCCCGGCTTCCTCGTCACTCTTTCGCTTTAAGACAGCCTGGCTGTGGTCATTGGCCCAGACAACCTCGCCTTCGGCCGTCCAGGATTTGCCCTTGCGCGATACAAAGACGGTTTTGTTTTCCGTAGGACCCGGTATTGTGTAATAAATGCCGTCTTTTCGTACCCTGATCGGAAAGGCTGGCAGCTTCTCCCGAGGGTGAAGCAATGCCTCTCCCAACGACTCCGTTTTCTCCAGTACGAGATCATGGAGGCGATACGTTCGTTTTTCCACCCGATACAAATTTTTGTCGCCCGCTGGACGCACGAGCACGATATAGAGATAGCCATCCACATCGTCTACAGCCATTTCCAGCGCAATCGACCCGGTCGACGTCTCATCGAAAAGCGGCGTTTTTTCTCCCGTAGCCAAATGATACACTGTTCCAAGCTTCTCTTCGACATAGAGAAATCTCCCTGCATCCAGCCAATCGATTGTCGCATGGGAGAGTCCGCTGCCTTCCAGCATCGGCTCGATCAATAGCGGATCACGTCCTCTCTGCTCCAAAACGAGGGCAACCTGTCTATCTCCCCGTCTGCTCTTGCTTCGCCCTCTGTCAATCACGCCGAGATAGCTTTCGCGGTCAGGAGAGAGTATCAATCGGTCGTAAAAGGAGTCATAGGGACTAAAACCGACCACCTCGCTGTCAGGGTAGGAGAGCCAGGACAACGGCTGTTTTTTGTATAATGCCACATAGCGATACTCTTCGGGCAGATAGTTCCCGCTTTGCGAATGGAATTGCGTCAAGTCCAGCGCCGCCCGATTGACCCTTCGCACATCAAGAGACATCGTCCGATCATCCAGCCAGACTGCCGGGTAGCCGTTGACTGACCGTCCCGCTTCTTCCTTCCTGATCATAGGCTCTGAAAATCGCAGCAGAATCGTTCCCAATCCTTCCGTTATGTACAAGGATCGGGATTCTCTGCTCTCCGGAAGCATGAGCACCGCTCCCTCTGCCTTGCCGGGCTGAATGGTAAGAGCAAGGGGGGCCATTCTTCGGAGAGTGATCGTCGGAATATTCCCAAAACGAAACCCGAACTCGTCTTTGATTTCCGAAAAGGTCATCGTCAATTGATAATTGCCTCGTGACACCTCGCGGACGGACGTGCTGTACTTCACATCGCCGATAAGCTCCACTTGGGAAAGGAAGCTTTCCGCTGCCTCCAAGGATTGGTTCGTTGTCACATCAATATGTATAAAGGCTTCTTTTTTATGCAGTCCAAGTTGAATCGGCTGTTTTGGCATCTTGCCTCGTTCAAACTCGGCTATCCGAAAGCTGGCCTGATCGTCTTGCTGTCCAATCAATAATCGCTGAAAAGCTTGCTCAAAGGCATACGTTTCTCCGGCCGTGACGGAATTCAACGTTTTCTCCATCATTTGCGACCGGTAGAAGGCAGTAATAATCCAGATGGAAGCCAGGCAAACCGATCCGAGGGTAACAATCAGCATCCACCGCTTCACTTGAACGCCCCCTGAATAAACACGCTTTTCTCCATGATATCATAAACCTTTGTGTCCGATCAGATAAAAGCCCCTTTGCTGACGAGAGTTCCTATCATCAAAGGGGCATGGCATTAGCGGTGGAAGGACCGCCCGAGTCTGATTTTTTCTGCTACCCGGGACAGTACAACTTCGACGGAAGACGAATCTTCTACGACGTCGTATTCATTGATGTTGATCCGAAGAACCGGACAGGTCGAAAACGAGGAGATCCACTTTTCATAGCGGTTGTACAAATCCAGCCAGTAATCGGTCGGCGTCTGCTGCTCCATCGGACGGCCGCGTTCCTGGACGCGGTCCAGAATGTCGTCAAAGCTTCCTTCCAAATAGATCAGGATGTCCGGGTGCGGAAAATACGGAGTCATGACCATCGCTTCGAACAGTTGCGTATACGTTTGGTAATCCTCTTCCGTCATGTGCCCTTGCTCGTACAGCATCCTGGCGAAAATGCCGGTGTCCTCGTAAATAGAGCGATCCTGCACAAAACCGCCCCCGTATTCAAACATCCGCTTTTGCTCTTTAAACCGCTCTGCGAGGAAAAATACCTGCAGATGGAAGCCCCAGCGGGACAGATCTTCATAAAATTTCCCCAGATACGGGTTGTTGTCCACTTTTTCCACGGATACCCGAAAGCCGAGCAGATCGGCCAAAGCATATGTAAAGGTGGACTTTCCGACACCTACCGTTCCCCCGATCGTAATGACAGCGTTGCTAGGTATCCCGTACTTTTCTCTCAAATCACTGTTTTTAAACCCAGACATGAACGTAACTCCTTCTAAAATGATCAGGCCGTGCGCATGGAAAGATTAAGCCCCCTGGAGCGAACGGATATATGGTTCGATTTGCTTCAGAACATGCTGCAGATCTTCCGGCTTATGTACAAAATCAAGCTCGTCGCACTGAAACTTGATTACGGGCGTATCTGGATGGCGTCTTTCAAACGCTTCCATAAATTCATTGTAATCAGCGATCAGATTTTTCATATAGCCTACATCCATTTTGCGTTCCACATCGCGATCGCGCATCTCGATACGCTTCATCACCGTATCGATCGATGCTGTCATGTAGATGACCAGATTCGCCTGTGGCAAGCCTTCCGTAAGGATATCATAAATCTTCAGATACTTGGGCAGGTTCTCCTCATCCAATGTCCGCTTGGCAAAAATGGTGTTTTTAAAAATATTGTAATCTGCCACTGCCGATATCCCCTGTTTCAGATAGTCCCGGTGCAAATCCTGCAATTGCTTGTACCGGTTGCAAAGAAAAAACATCTCCAGCTGAAAGCTCCATTCGGCAATGTTTTCATAAAACTTTCCCAGAAACGGATTTTCATACACGATCTCTTCCAGCAGTTTCAGATCAAAGGCTTTGCTGAGTTCACGGGACAGCGACGTTTTGCCAATGCCAATCGGTCCCTCGATAGTTACAAATACGGGCTTCATAATTGTCACAACAAATCCTTTCCCAGATATGAGAGCCTCCATATTGTAGCATGGACATGTCAATTTTGTCGAAAAGATTCGGATAATGTCAGGCGCAGAAAACTGTGCCGCTTGAGGCTTTGCGCAGAACATTTGCACCTGATTACGACAAGTCTTCCTCTCCGAAATGTGCTCGCAGCTTGGCTGTTGTCCGCAGGAATCCGTTCGACCAAGAAAACCGCTCAGCATGGGGGCTGGCGGTTCATTGTTTTACGGTCTATCGATCAAAAATTTTTTTGTTCATCTCGTTCTCACGTAAAATACTCGATTTTCGCTTGCGGGAAAAGGCGGGTGATTTCCTTTTCCAAATGCTCACGGAGCGCTTTTGCCTGCACGTCCGGATAAACGTATTTGCCTTTCCCGTATTTGCCCCATTTGTACTTGCGCTCTTCCTCGTTCATTTCCAGCTTTGTCTTCGGATAGCGCTGCAGGATCAGCTTCTTGGCCACCTTGGTGAAGCGGTGCTGGATCAGTTCGAACGTAAGGTCTTCCATCGCCTCCGGCACCAGCTGTTCCCGCAGACGTTCCAGCAAGTCGGTATATCCTTCTTCCCATCCCTCAAACCAGTACAGCGGCGCGAGAATGAAGCCGAGCGGATACCCCGCTTCGGCCACTTTTCCCGCCGCTTCAAGGCGCTGGGCGAATGTGGAAGTCCCCGGTTCAAAGTGCTTGATGACGTAATCAGCGTTCATGCTGAAGCGAAAGCGGGTGTGTTTGTTGTGGGCGGCGTCCAGCAGGGAGTCCACGTGATGGAACTTGGTTACGAAACGAAGCCGTCCCAGCGGCTGCTTCCCCATGAACTCAATCGCTCTCCGCAAATTTCCGGTGATATGCTCGATACTGACCGGGTCCGAGGTGCAAGCCGCCTCAAACCGGGTAATTTCCGGCTCCCGTTCGCGAATGTAGGCTTCCGCCTGCCGGAGTATGTCGTCTGTATTGACATATACGCGGATATACGGCTTTGTGCCGATATTTGTGTTCAAATAACAGTAATGGCAGTGCGCGGCACATCCTGTAGCCAGCGGGATGGCGTATTCGGCAGACGGCTTGGACTGCTCGAATTTGAGCGTCTTGCGCACGCCCACGACCAGCGTCCGCTTCGCATTGCGATACTGCTCCACGTCCGTTTCTCCGGGAATCCCGCGGACCTGGTTGTGGCTGGTCGTCATTCGGATCGGGATGCCCTGCTCCTGATACCGCTGATAAAGCTCTTTCCCTAACGGATAATGGAGTGCGTCGGGCTCGAAGAAAACAAAATCAGGCAGAAACAGCTTTGACTCTTTATTCGCAACTGTTTCCGGTTTTTCTGTAAGCGTCGTCGCCATGTCGATCCCCCCAGAGATAGTATCTCCGAACCCGAGCGAGGGGTTCGATGGAGGAAAATGGCTGTCGCTGTCCTGATGATCAGCTACAGGCGGTTTTTAAACTGGTGAAGCCACTCCAACGCCTGATCCCTCTGCTTCTCGGGTACCTGCAGCACATAGACGTGCCCCGTTCGCTGCGTTTTCCGTGACAAGAGGCGGACACGAATGCCCTTCATTTCCAAGTAGTGCCTGCACTCATTCGCCATTCTTGGCAAACCGTACGACTCATGAATCGTCACCCATTTGATCCACATCCCCGTTTTGACCGTCCTCTCTAGGTGCTATACGATACGATAAGCGAAAAGAAGGCGTCCGGTTCCCCCCAGACAAGGAGAAAAATGCGATTTTGAAAACCGTTTCTTCCCCGTCGCCGTCTAATAAGAAGGAGGGGTGAGCGTGAATCTGGAACAACTCGTCTCGTCTGCCCAGCAGGGGGATGATGACGCCTTTTACAAACTGATGCAGACACATAAAGAAAAGCTGTACAGAGTCGCATACGCTTTCTTTCGCAATGAAACCGACGCCCTGGAGGCTCTGCAGGAAGTCACATGCCGTGCTTATCTCAAGCTGCCCAAGCTCAAGCAGCCGGCCTATGTCTCCACGTGGCTGACGAGGATCATGATCCATGTCTGTGTGGATGAGCAAAAACGAAAAAAACGGTCGCTGGCAAGTGATATGGGCAGCGATGCGCCAATTCGGGATGACACGGATACAACCGACCTGCGGCTTGAGCTGGAAGACGCGATTTCCCGGCTGACAGGCATGCATCGACAGGTCATTATTTTAAAGTACTTCGAAGACTTGACCATACGCGAAATCGCCGCCCTGCTCGACCATCCCGAGGGAACGATCAAGACATGGCTTCACAAGGCGTTGGGCGCGTTGCGCAAAGATTTGGGAAAAGGTTGGTGAGATGATGAATCGACGCGAAGAAACGGACGCTTTTTTCTCAGGAGAAGAGTCGGAATCGCGCCCCGGCGAGGATCGGATCGAGCAACAATTAACAGAGAAGAAGGTACAGTACGAAAAGACTCAGGCTCCTCCGGAGGCAGACGCCTTTATTCTGGCCGGTATGACCCAAGCAAAGGGGCAGTTGCGGAAGCATCAGCGTATATGGCGCATCCGCTGGTCGCTCATTGCCGCGTGCTCCCTTGTTGCGGGCTTGTTGTTCACGATCCGCCTCTCCCCCGCCTTCGCGGCTTATGTGAGCGATATTCCCGGAATGGAGCCGATCGTAAATTTGGTCCAGGCGAAGAAAGGCTTGGAAAGGGCTGCGAAGCACGGGCTGGCACAAGAAATTGGCGCATTTGCGGAAGCGGATAACGTCAGCTTCACGATTGATCGGGTAATCGGGGATCAAAGGCGGATGCTGCTGCTGTATACGATCAGGCACAGGGAACCAGGGCATGTCGTTCGATTGGAGGGCATCGATATTACGGATGACAAGGGCAACCAAATACCGCTCAGCTACTCGCTGTCCAGCGGGAGCTTTAAACCTGTCAGCCATGCGCAGGAAGCGATTGAGATATACCCGACGGATGAAAGTCTGCCGCTCCCGGATCATCTGGTTGTAAAGGCAACGATCTACGTGGATGCCCTGCCAATGGATACTCCGATCAGCGTAACTGTCCCCATCGACAAGTCCAGGTATGCCGACCTGAAAGAAAAAATATACCCGGTCAACCAGACGATTACTGTCGACGGACAAAAACTGACGGTTTCGCAGGTCGCCGTTTACCCTACCCAGGCGGAAGTCACGGTTCGGTTCGCTCCCGAAAATACAAAGCACATCTTCGGTTTCGACAATTTGCGGCTGGTGGATGAAAAGGGACAAACCTTTGCTTTTTGGGGGAATGGCATTCCTTCCCATAAAAATGGCGAGTTCGAGGTGATCTACCATCTGGAGAGCAACTATTTCGACACTCCTCAGCAACTCTATCTGAAAGCAAGCGGCATCCAGGCATTGGACAAAGACAAGCTGGTCGTGGTAATCGACGCAAAGAACAAGGTGCTATTGAAAGCGCCGGATGACAGGCTATCGCTGGAAGCGCTTAGGCAGAATGATGACGTAGTCGGCATGGACTATCACCTTCGCGTCGATGAGCAGGACTTCCACGAGTACGGCTCGCACATTTCAGAGCTGACAGACGATCTGGGAAATCGATACGAATTTGTCCAAGGGACTTCCACCCCATCAGAAACCGAAACCATTCAAAGATATGGCGTCTTGTTCAAGCGTACGGAACCGGCTCGCAAGGGCACCCCCAGCACGTACAAATTTACGCTCAACTACTACCCGACCAGATTGAAGGGGGATCTGTCCATTCCGATCGAGATAAAGTAAAGCAACAGTTGGGAACCTTTTGCACCAGCACAAAATGCCCGCAGCAGGACCCCGATGCACCCTCTTGCATCTAGGTTTTGCTGCGGGCTTTCTTGCTTTGTTTCCCCTGCCAATTGTTGCAAAATCCGTTGTTTTTATTTCACAGCCGCCCAGTGATTGGTCGGCCCATGACCGCCGCCGATCTGCGGTGCCGTTCTGATCGCTTCCACGATAAACCGGTTGGCCCGGTCCACCGCTTCGACGAGCGGCGTGCCTTTCGCCAGCTCGGCAGTAAGCGCCGCCGAAAACGTACAGCCTGTCCCATGCGTATGACGGGTCGGTACCCGTTCATGCTCCATTTCAAAAAAATCCCGGCCGTCATAGAGGATATCCACGATGGCATCCCCTTGAAGATGACCCCCTTTCATCATCACATGGCGCGGGCCCATCTGGTGGATCGCTCTAGCCGCTTCGCGCATTTGCTCCGGGGTTTCGATGCGCAGCCCGCTCAAGAACTCGGCTTCCGGCAGGTTGGGAGTGATGACCTCTGCCAGTGGAAGCAAAAAGCGCTTGAGGGCCGCAATCGCCTCATCCTGCAGCAGCTTCGCTCCCCCCTTGGCGATCATGACCGGGTCTACGACCAGCTTTTTTACGTCAAAATGGCTGATTTCCCGGGAGACTGCTTCAATGATCTCCGCGTTAAACAGCATCCCTGTCTTCGCTGCGTCCGTCCCGATATCCCGGAGCACTTCATGCATCTGCTGGGCTACCGCTTCCGTCGGCAGCGGATACACGCCTGTTACACCCAATGTATTTTGCACGGTAACCGCTGTGATAGCGCTTGTCCCGTAAACGCCGAATTGGTGGAAGGTTTTCAGATCAGCCTGAATCCCCGCTCCTCCTCCGCTGTCCGATCCTGCGATTGTCATCGCTTTTGCAAGTCGGTTCACGTCTGCTCCTCCTATCCTCTCTGTCTTCTGTTATGAGTATAT
This sequence comes from Brevibacillus sp. FSL K6-6036, assembly GCF_037964015.1. NCBI lineage: Bacteria > Bacillati > Bacillota > Bacilli > Caryophanales > Paenibacillaceae > Brevibacillus > Brevibacillus sp. FSL K6-6036. Next base: position 1,987,735 of record NZ_CP150173.1, on the reverse strand, counting down.
CATCAGCCCGTCTCCTCCGGTATACTGGGAATGTACCATCTGGTCAAAGGAAAGGGATGTAACTATGACGTACCGTGTCTTATACTGGTTGACTGTACTGCTCCCGCCAATCGTCATCGGCGGTTTTGAATTTGTACGCCACGACTTTTTGCTGCCTTATTTATCCATGGAAACAGGCAATGTCTACATCACAATATTGACTCTGCTGCTCTCCTTTCTCTTCGCTACCTGGATGTTCCGCAAGATTGACCGGATGAATGCCCGGATCGTGGAGGAACAAGCTCGCCGCGCCGTCTACGAAGAGCGGGAACGGCTGGCCAGAGAGCTGCATGACGGTATTGCCCAATCACTGTTCTTCCTCAACGTCAAGCTGAAGCAGGGCCAATTGGAGGACGCCCGCGCTGCAGTCTCCGCGATTGACAATGACGTACGCCACGCCATTTTCAACCTGCGCTCTCTCCCCGAAGAAGGCAGCAGCCTGACCCAGCGGCTGGAAAACTGGCTGGCACAGTGGAGCGCCCTCTCCGGCGTTGATGTCACTCACCAGATCGAAGTGCCTGACGGCTTCTTTTCCCCTGCCGAAGAAGTTCAGCTATTTGGCATTGTCCAAGAGACCTTTGCCAATATTCAAAAGCATGCAGGGGCCAGACACGCTTGGCTGACATTAAAAGCGTTACGTGCAGACAATTGGTGTCTGTCTGTCGAAGACGACGGCATCGGAATCAGCCTGGACGAGCATGAAGCGAAAAAATACGGCCTTAAAATGGTTCGGGAACGAGCCAAGCAGCTGGGCTCCACTATCGAAATTACACAGAGAACGGAGGGCGGCACTTCCATCCGCCTGGTGTTCGATCGAGGAGGTAACAAAGCGTGAATGCGTACCGCGTTCTGATTGCAGATGATCACCATATGGCGAGGCTGGCTATCCGCAGTCTCCTGGAGCAAGACCCTTCCTTTTACGTCATCGGTGAAGCGACCAATGGCGAAGAAGCCTATCAAATGTGCGGAGCACTGCAGCCGGACCTGGTGCTGATGGATATCAACATGCCGCGTTGGACTGGTCTGGAGGCAACGCGAGAGGTAAAAAAGGCATACCCGCATATAAAAGTTGTCATTCTCAGCATCTCTGATGATGTGGGAGATCTGATCACAGCCATACAATTTGGGGCCCAAGGCTATCTTTTGAAAAACCTGGAGCCGGACGACTGGATTACCTATTTGCACGCCCTTCTCGGTGAAGACAGCGAGCTCTCAAGAGAAATGGCCGCGCGCTTGTTTACCCGCTTCCGGCAGGAAGAAAGCATGAATGAGCCTGTCCCCGACGTGTTGACTCCGCGCGAACGCGAAATCGTGATGTACGTCGGCGCAGGCAAAACAAACCGGGAAATCAGCGACGCCCTGATCATCGCAGAAAATACCGTAAAAAATCACATCAAGAACATTCTTGAAAAGCTGCAACTGGTCAATCGCGTCCAGCTCGCAGCCTACGCCGTAAGGCATCATCTGATGCTCAGGCAAAGCGACGAGCGTTAGCTGCCCAGCCAGGTGAAAGCGATAGGGCCAGCGGGCACGCTCTGCTGTCCCTTGCGTGTGTATTATGGTTACAGCAACAGCACGTGTATTCCAGGATCAAAAAACTTGTACAAGCGAAACATTTTTGTCCTGAGAAAATAGTGTTGCGCTGTGCCATTTTTTTGTGTTAAAGTTGCACGAGGGAAACATTTATGTCTAAGGATAAAATATTTGAGGAGGGACAACCTTTGAGTGCTAAGACTACATATCAAAGAGTGCTGAAAGGAACGTTTTACTCTGTCTTGACAGCTGCTTTTCTATTGACCGGCTGCGGGACAAAGGAGGAGCCGGCAACAAAGCCGGCTGCTGGTGAGACTGTCTGGAAAGTCACGGCAACGACAGGCATGGTCGCCGATATTGTAAAAGAAGTGGGCGGCGAACATGTCGAGGTGACACAATTGATGGGCGCCGGGGTCGATCCTCACCTGTACAAAGCGTCCGAAGGAGATATCAAGCGGATTGACCAGGCCGATATCATCTTCTACTCCGGGCTGCATCTCGAGGGGAAAATGGTCGAAATCTTCGAGAAAATGAGTGCGAAGAAGCCGGTAAAAGCGGTTACCGCCAGTTTGACAAGGGAGCATCTGCTGGCTGACCCTGCTGCTCCTGAAAGCCCCGACCCGCACGTCTGGTTTGACGTCTCGCTATGGATGAAGGCTGTCGAGCAGGTACGGGACGATCTCGCCGCGTTTGACGCTGCTCACGCATCGAGCTATCAGGCCAACGCGGAGCGATATTTGCAAGAGTTGAAAGAACTTGATGATTACGCACGGGAGCAGCTCGGCTCGATCCCGAAAGAACAGCGCGTTTTGGTCACGGCGCACGACGCTTTCCAATACTTCGGTCGCGGCTATGACGTAGAGGTGATGGGGCTGCAAGGAATCAGCACCGCTTCCGAGTATGGCCTGAAGGATGTGCAGACGCTTGTAGATACGCTGGTTGAACGCAAAATCAAAGCCGTCTTTGTGGAATCGTCCGTTCCCAAGCGCTCTATCGAAGCAGTAGTGCAAGGTGCAGCTGCGAAAAATCACACTGTAGCCATTGGCGGCGAGCTGTTTTCGGACGCCATGGGAGAGCCCGGCACACCGGAGGGCAACTACATCGGGATGGTTCGCCACAACGTCGATACGATTGTGAACGCTTTAAAATAAACTAACTTTTCTAAAGGAGGAAGACAGATGAGCAGCCAGACTGGAGCTGTACCTCTGCTGGTACGCGATATGACCGTCGCCTATCAGAAAAAGCCGGTACTGCGTAATGTAAATCTTTCGGTCCCGGAAGGAAAACTGATCGGCATCATCGGACCAAATGGAGCGGGAAAGTCTACGTTTATCAAAGCGGTTCAAGGCTTGATTCCGACCGCTTCGGGCACTGCGGAGGTGTATGGAAAGCCGTTTTCCCAGCAGCGCAGATCGGTGGGCTACGTCCCCCAACGCGAGTCGGTAGACTGGGATTTTCCTACAGACGCTCTCGACGTAGTCTTGATGGGAAGATACGGACGATTGGGGTGGTTCCGGCGTCCCGGCAAAGCTGACCGGCAGTTTGCCCTGGATTGCCTGAAAAAAGTGGGAATGGCGGATTATGCCGACCGCCAGATCAGCCAATTGTCCGGCGGCCAGCAGCAGCGGGTTTTCCTCGCCCGCGCTCTTGCCCAGGAAGCCCAGCTCTACTTCATGGACGAACCGTTCGCAGGCGTTGATGCTGCCACCGAGAGGGCTATCATTCAGCTTCTGAACGATCTGAAAAAACAGCAAAAAACCGTTCTGGTCGTCCATCACGACCTCCAGACGGTCGATGAGTACTTTGACTGGGTCATCCTGTTGAACAGACGCGTGATCGCCGCAGGTCCCGTCAAAGAGATCTTCACGGCTGAAAACCTGCAAAAAACGTATGGCGGCCGCTTGCAAGTGCTGGGGACCCAGGTTCTCCTCACCAACGACAAAACGTCCGGGGAGGCGGATGCAACATGAATCTCCTTCTCGCCCTTCAAGACCCCAATACGCAATGGGTTTTGATGGGATGCATCCTGCTCGGCACAAGCAGCGGGATTCTCGGCTGCTTTGCCTTTCTGCGGGGGCGTTCGCTCGTCGGTGACGCCCTTGCACATGCTGCGTTACCCGGTGTATGCATGATCTTTCTTTTGACTGGCTCCAAATCGATCGGACTGTTTCTCATCGGAGCCGGAGTAGCCGGTTTGTTGGCCAGCTACAGCATTACGGCCATCTCCCGCTACAGCCGGATCAAGGAGGATACTTCACTGGCCATCGTCCTGTCCGTTTTTTTCGGCATCGGCATCGTGCTTTTGACGTTCATCCAGCACAGCGCCAGCGGAAATCAGAGCGGTCTTGACAAATTTTTGTTCGGGCAAGCTGCTTCGTTGGTGAAAAGCGATGTGGTGACGATCATGATCGTGGCCAGTGTACTGATCGGGCTGACGGCGATCCTCTTCAAGGAGTTCACCCTGCTTTCCTTTGACCCGGGATTTGGCCGCGGCCTTGGCTATCCGATGGGCCTCTTGGACGGATTGCTCATGCTGATGCTGCTGATGTCAGTCGTGATCGGCTTGCAGGCAGTCGGAGTCGTCCTCGTCGCCGCCATGTTGATCGCCCCTGCCGTGACCGCTCGATACTGGACGGATAAGCTGAGCAGAATGGTCGTGTTGTCGGGAGTATTCGGTGCGCTTAGCGGCGTGCTTGGTACATTGATCAGCACCCAGCAGGAAAACCTGCCTACCGGCCCGACTATCGTCCTTTCCGCAACCTGCTTTTTTGTCCTTTCGATCCTGTTCTCTCCCCGCAGAGGGGTGCTGGCGCGTCTTTTCCGTTTTTTCAAGCTGCGGCGCAAGGTTCTGATCGAGGATGTTCAGCAGGCCTTGTACGAGTGTTTGGAGGAGCAAGCAGGCAGCTCTCGTCCGGGAGGTGTCTACCTCGGAATCGGTTCGGCCGAGCTCGCTTTGAAAAGCGGAAAAAGCTTGTCCCAGGTGAAAAGCGCTTTGGCAGAGATGGTTCGGCAAAAAATCGTGGCCGAACGTGCCAAGGCGGATGGAAGTTCAACCTGGACGTTTACACCGGATGGGTTGAAAAACTCCTATCTGCTTGTGCTGAACCAAAGGCTGTGGGACCTGTACCACATGAACCAAAATGAGTATCATCACGTTCACATTGATCAATCTCAGGAAGAGCTGGCACCGCAGTTGACTGAAGAAATGCTGGAGAAGATGCTGGCCCAGCTCGAAGCGTATGATTTGACGCCGAAGCTGACGGAAGGCACACAGGCCATAAGCCGCTTGTACGCCCGCGAGCAGGGAGGATTGTCACTATGAATACGTTCTGGATCATTTTGACCGGGGCATTGGTCGCTGCTTCATGCGGTTTTCTGGGCTGCTTTCTGATCCTTCGCAGAATGGCGATGCTCGGGGATGCGATCAGCCACTCGATCCTTCCCGGCATTGTGATTGCCTTTTTGCTGAGCGGGAGCCGCGATATTTTGCCGATGCTGATCGGTGCTGCTGTCGTCGGCCTGTTGACCGTCTTTATCGTGCAGCTTCTCAGTCAAAACGGCGTGAAAGCGGACGCTGCCATTGGCGTAACGTTTACCGCTCTGTTTTCTGTAGGCGTCGTGCTAGTCTCCTTGTACACCGCGCAGGTCGATCTCGATCTGGACTGCGTCCTGTACGGAGAAATCGCTTATGTCCCGTGGGATACATGGCAGTGGGGCGGAATCGACATGGGCCCGCGTGCCGCTTGGGGAATTGGCGGTGTGTTTCTGCTCAGCCTGCTGCTTGTCGGCCTTTTCTTCAAGCAGTTCAAGCTGTGCAGCTTTGATCCCGCCCTTGCTGCCGCGATCGGCATTCCCGTCGTATTTTTCCACTACCTGCTGATGACACTGGTCTCCTTTACAACCGTGGCAGCGTTTGAGAGCGTAGGGGCCATCCTGGTAGTGGCGATGCTGGTCGTGCCCAGCGCGACGGCATACCTATTGACGGAAAAGCTGCACGTCATGCTTTTTATCAGTATGGGGGTTGGCGTTCTCTGCTCGGTATTTGGCTATCTGCTCGCCTCCTGGATGGACAGCTCGATCGCCGGATCGATGACAGCCGTCTCCGGTCTTTTGTTTTTGCTGGCGTTCCTCTTCTCGCCGCGCCACGGGATGGTTATCCGGATGCTGGCCCGCCGCAGGATGCGCTTGGGCACCAATTGATCCGGGAATTGAGTCGTTGTCGTTCCCATGACTTTTCTCATTCAGTTCCCCGAAACGCTGACCTGTTTTCGGAAGAGCCTATGTTTTTTGGTGTAACCACTTCTTGAGTTACCCAAAGTCTAGGGCCATAAAAATAGCTGACGGCAGATACCGTCAGCTTCTTTTTTCTTTTCGGCAAAAGCTCCCCGCTTCGGTGCGTTAACTAGTCTGATCAAGGCGAGGGAGCCGTTTCAAAATTGTAATAGACATACGGGTCCTTCGGCGCCTCTACCTTTTCTACCTTCGATGCCTTCAACACGAGCATGTCGTACTCGTTTACTTTTCTCAACTCCAGCTTTCCCCGAACCTGCACCCAGCTGTCCGTTTTCCACTTGCTGGCCTCCGGCACTTCGACCAGAATGCCAAAGACTGTCGCATCTGCCGTGCAGCAAGAAACAGAGAACCGGGCGACGACGAATTGCTCCGGTGAAAATCCTGCCTCCCGGTACACAAAGCCCATTGTTTGCACTTCTTTGCCGGCAAATTCCTTGGAGAACAAATCCATCGTCGTCAAGCCGTCGAGAAACAGCTTGTCATCCAGCAGAATTACCGGTTGTTTGTACATCTTGACTGCCAAATCGGTATAAAAACCGCCAAATTGTTCAGGGTTGAACAAGGCGCGTAGTTCCTCGTCTGTTGCGGTTGTATTGCCAGAAGCGTGACCTGTGTCCGTATTTTTCGACTCGATGCTGTTTGTTCCGGATGAATTCGAGTCAATCGGGACGACTTCCACCTCCTGCCTAGAGCTGGATGCATCCCCAGCTTCTCCTGTAATTGCAGCGGCATTCGCTTTCTGGCCTGTTCCGGACGACTCCGGCAACCGACCGCTTCCGCTCTCCCCTCCTGCACCTTCCTCTGATAAAGGCGCAGCAACGGTGACTTTCTTTACCCAATGGCTTTCCCCTGTCAAGAGCGTAACACCCCGCTTTTCCGCCAAAGAGCTGCCGAGAATCTTGTCCGGCATCACAAACCCCATCAAGAGCGGCAAAGCAAACAAGGAGTACACAACAATCGAAATCCAGCGGTTGCGAGGGAGCTTGTGGGCGTCCTCGCAGTCACACTCATAGGCTGTAGGTCCAATGACAGCCTGGCGGATACTGGCAATCGTAAGCAGGCAAAAAACCCCGAGCGTGACATAGCTCAGCATATGCAGGCGCGGAGCCAGATACTGACTGAGGCTTCCCGACCAGATCAGCTCCGCGAGCAGCACCGTAAATCCGGCCAACAGAAAGCTGCGCACCCAATAATGACGTTTTACAGCATTCGCATCCATCTGTCTCCCCCCTACACTGGTATGAGCAATGTGACGGCAAGCACCAGCAGCGTCACAGTCAATAGCAGCTTGACGACAAAGCCGAATCGAAACGAGCCAAACAGCATCATTGTGCTTTTCAAGTCAAGCATCGGCCCGTAGACTAGAAAAGCCAACAGCGAGCTGGCATGAAACGTATTTGCGAAGGAAGCCGCGATAAAGGCATCCGCTTCCGAACAGAGCGAGAACACATACGCCATGCCCATCATGACCAAATGGGAAGTAAACGGTGTTTGTCCGATAGACAGCAACGTCTCCCGACTGATCCAGACTTGCAGTACTGAGCTGATCAGGGCGCCAAACAGCAAGTATTTGCCCATATCAAAAAATTCGTCGACCGCGTGGTTCAGCGTAGCACCGAGCTTGCCGCCGACCGCTTCCGCATGTGCCGTCTCATGGCGAATCTCTTGCTCCACACCGATCCGGAGCGGATTCTTTTTGACGGTCAAAAATATCAGCACACCGGTGATCACGGCGACGAGAAAAGCGGCCAAGACCCGGTAGTAGGCCAGATCAGGAAAGCGTTGAAAAGCAACCACCGTCGATGTAAATACGACCGGGTTGACGACAGGCCCTGCCAGCAGGAAGACAATGCCCACATGAACCGGCATCCCTTTTTGAATCAATCGCCGGACGACCGGAATGATCGCACACTCGCAGACGGGAAAAAGGATTCCCAAAAGGCCCGCAAAAGGAATCGCCGCAAGCGGATGCCGAGGCGTCCAGCGCCTTACCTGCTCTTCCGATACAAACGTCTGAATAAAGGCGGAAAAGAAAACTCCCAACAATACAAACGGGATGGCTTCCAGAAGAATGCTGAGAAAAAGTGTTTTTACATCAAGCAAGCTCGGGGATTGAAGAAAGCCAAGCAAGCCGGACTCGCCACTTCCACCTCTGCCCAGCAACAAGACGACAAACGTTCCCAACAAAAGAGCCCCCATGATTTCCAGAGACAGCCCCCGTATCTTTGCCAGCACAGCTCGTTCCTCCAATCCAGCTTCAAAATTGCTTGTCCTTACTCATTATATGCATTCTTTACAACAATTCCACCTATTGGGAAATGTAAAAAAGAGATTGCTTGCACGAATTGCATACCTGTACTTTTTTTCCAGCTCAATCCGTTTTATAATACCTAAACAGGGAGGTGATGACGTGCCATCTGATGATACGCTCGGAAAAGACGCCCACATATGCGAAATGCAAAGTGTCGATGAAGCCAAGGTAAACCGTTTGAAGCCGCGCATGCAGGAAACCGACGGCGTAGCGACCATCTTTAAAGCGCTTGCTGACGATACGAGAGCGAAAATAATATACGCCCTCGCCCTCGAAGGGGAGCTATGCGTCTGTGATGTAGCAAACGTGATAGAGGGTACGATCGCCAATACCTCTCACCATCTGCGCCTCTTGCGCAATATGGGGCTGGCTCGTTACCGGAAAGAGGGCAAGCTGGTCTACTACTCCCTCGATGATGATCATGTCCGCCATCTGATTCTCTCTGGCGTTGAGCATGCAGCCGAACGAAGACAAAACTGACCTGATATCCCGGAGCCCTTCCCCTTTCTCCCCCTGCTCCGGGCACTTCCATCATCCCGCCAACAACTTTCTTGTCATTCACGCCAGTCTTCTTCCACTTTTATGTTTTCAGATTACCGTGTACTGCATGGAAAGGAGGTGGTCGGCTTTTCCCACGATATAGATTCACCGTTTGACGTTGCTGACTGGTCTAGAGCAAACTCTTGACAAAAGGAGGCGTCATCTATGAATCAACCGGATATCGGGAATATGGATCTGTGCATTAAAGACGTGATGGAGGCAGCCTTGGACAACAACCGAGGACCTGAAGACCCTACGGACTTTCAACAACTGTATACTCGATTAGTCGCCGCACGGGAAAAGCTCCCGCCACTCTATCAGGATCGCGTCTACCAGCCCTTCATCAAGGCACTGGACGAGCTTTCCGAAAAAGGCTTTGCCGAGCTGCTTCGCCGCGATCCCAACCGGGAGCAGGCTGCCGGTTTGCTGCTCGACATCGCACAGGCCATTCTCCAAAACGGAGAAGGCTATGAAGACCGCGCTACCGATGCCTTCCAGGAAGTGGTCAGCGACTTGTATGACGGCTTTCTAAGTGCATCCGACCGAAATGGAATCAAGCCTCCCGACCTCAGTGTGACAGCTCCGCTGGTCAAGTGGGGACGGCCTGAATACGGTCCTTATACGTGGACCATTGCGGCCGCCTCTCACTTTGGCCTTGAAACAGGCATTGTCAATCTCCCGCCCTCTCATGCCAAACGGGGCCTGCTCGGATGGTCTGCGCTGAGCCACGAAACCGCGGGGCATGACATTCTTCACGCAGACACAGGCCTATTGAAAGAACTGGCGCAAAAAATTCGCGAGCAATTGTTGAAGCAAAATTTCACCTTGGGATTGGCCAATTATTGGTCGCAACGAGTGGATGAGACCGCTTCCGATGTACTGGGAATCCTCAACATGGGACCCGCAGCCGGTATCGGCCTGATCGGCTATTTCCGGGGGCTGAACGGTGCATGGAACGGGACGCCGACCTTGCGAAACACGGGGCCTGAGTACGATTCCCATCCTGCCGATATTTTGCGCGGCTATCTTGCTGCCGAAACCGTTCGCCTGCTTCAATTTGACCAGGCGGAAGCGTGGGCAGAGGCGATTTCCGCCGAGACCGACAAGGATTTGACTACCATCCAGCTCGGAAGGCAGACAGTCGATGCCAAAACTGCCCGGAAATCTGCTGCTGTCGTCGCTCAAGCGATAACAGAATCACGTCTCAATAGCCTCGAACAGCATTCACTCGGACAAATCCAGAACTGGCATAACGAAGATGAGCGCATCGCAAGCCAAATCCGGGCACATATCCACTCAGAGTCAAAGCTGCATGAATGCTACGTTTCAGGGATGTATGCCGCGCATGTCGTGGCGGCTTCCGTCACTGCTTCTCTGGAGAAAAACGCAAACATCGAAGCGATTTCTGCCGGCATGCTCGCCTTGCTCAAGGAGATGCACGATGCCAACCCTGCATGGGGACCACTCTACGTCAAGCATCGAGGCGACCTTACGCGTCATCGCGCCTATCGGTTCCCCGCTGCTCAATCAGTCGCTGGATAAGCTTTTGCTGGGCCGCTGAAACCTGGCGGCCATTTTTTTATTCTCATCATTCAAATATATGCTTGATTATTGTTTTGTTTTTGGTATACTTTTCCTAACAGCATGCGGTACTTCATCTGGAACCTTTAAAATGGGAGCTTTCCCCTAAGAAACGAGGTTTTTGCATGAAAACATACGAGGTTATCGTCGTAGGAGCCGGCCAAGCCGGTTTGGCGATGGGATACTACTTGGTCAAAAAAGGAATATCCTGCCTCCTGATAGACAAACATAAGCGGATTGGGGATGTATGGAGAGAGCGTTATGATTCGTTGGTGCTGTTCACCCCGCGCAAACAAAGCGATCTTCCCGGACTTCCTTTTCCCGGCGAACGGAGCGGCCTTCCTGCAAAGGATGAGGTTGCCGACTATCTGGAGCGGTATGCTGCGCATCATTCTCTCCCGATTCAGCTCGATACGGAAGTACAGACCCTAATCCCAACCGGCTCGGGTTATCGCGTGGAAACCTCGGACGGCACTTATAGCGCCCGACAGATCGTCATTGCAACCGGGCCCTTTCAGGTTCCGAACATTCCGCTGATGCATACGCAGGCAGCCGATGATATTGTGCAGCTCCATACAGCTCACTATAAAAACGAAACGCAGCTTCAAGACGGGCCGGTGCTCGTCGTCGGCTCCGGCAATTCCGGTGCGCAAATCGCCGCAGAGCTTGCTTCCCATCGAACCGTTTACCTCTCCATGGGGCAAAAGAGGATGTTTCTTCCCCGTTCCCTGTTCGGGAAGCCCATGTTCTGGTACTTTCAGGCTACAGGCCTGTTGACGGCACCGATAACCTCAAGCTTGGGAAAATGGCTACAATCAAAACCAGACCCGATCTTTGGCTACAGGCGTGAACTGCGCAAATGGGAAAAGGCCGGAACTCTCCAGCTAAAGGAACGCACCGTCGCTTTGTCGGGACGAACCGCAGTTTTTGCAGACGGCAGCCGCACTGACATAGCCAATGTGATATGGAGTACAGGCTTTTATTCCCGCTACGATTGGATAAAAGTTCCGGGAGTTCTCGATCCCAAGGGTCAACCCCTGCATACTCGTGGAGTTTCTCCCGCAAAAGGCATTTATTTTCTGGGGCTGCCCTGGCAGTATCGCCGCTCTTCTGCCTTGCTCGGGGGAGTTGGCTTGGACGCGGCGTACTTGATCGAGCGGATTTGCAATTACTAATTTCATGCTCTCATTGACAGAGGAGGCGTATCTTATGGGTTTCCATCACCACCACGGCGATTCCCACGACCACTCGCACCATCACCATGGAAAGGGCGCAAGCAAACGCGCTCTCGGAATTGCCCTGTCCATCATCACCGTCTTTCTTGTCGTCGAGGTAATCGGCGGATTCATGACCAACAGCCTTGCCCTCCTGTCAGATGCCGGTCACATGCTAAGTGACGCAATGGCTCTGTTGTTAAGCCTGCTTGCATTCATCATGGCTTCCCGCCCGCCTTCTGCCGAAAGAACGTACGGTCTGCACCGATTTGAAATCCTCGCTGCTCTAGTCAACGGGGTGACACTGGTCGTCATCTCGCTTGTCATCCTGTGGGAGGCCTACCAGCGGCTGTGGGATCCGCCTGAGGTGGCCAGCGGCACCATGGTTGCGATCGCCGCCATCGGCCTTTTCGCCAATATCGCCGCTGCGTTCGTACTGATGCGGGGCGACTATAAAAATAACGTCAACGTTCGCAGTGCCTTCTTGCATGTGCTCGGCGACCTGCTCGGTTCTGTCGGGGCCATTATCGGCGGCCTTTTGATGATGTGGTTTGACTGGTATTTGGCCGACCCGCTGATCAGCATCATCGTAGCTGTCCTGATCATGTTCAGCGCCTGGCGCGTCACAAAAGAATCGGTCAACATTTTAATGGAGGCAGTCCCATCACGGATTGACACGAGAAAAATAAAAGAACGCTTGGAGCAAATAAGCGGCGTTCAAGAGGTCCATGATCTTCACGTCTGGACAGTCACGTCAGGCTTTGATTCGCTCACCTGCCACTTGACCGTTCACGACAGCTTGCCAAGCTACCCGATCTTGAATGAAGCCATCCGCATTTTGCACGATGAATTTGGCATTCCGCATACGACGATCCAGGTGGAAAACTCCTCGATCAGACACGCAGAGCTGGCTTGCGAAAATCACGGCGACAACCACCAGAAAAAGCAGCCATGGGCAAATGTTCACGGGCATGATCATGGGGGCAATCACGGGCACAAGCACGATCACAGACATGATCGCGAACACAACCACGAACACGGCTACAATCACGGACATGTTCACAGCCACGCACCCTCCGATCATGATGACCACGGCTCTGCTCCTGGTCACAGCCGTAGTCATCATCACGATAATCCAAAAGCTACTTCCTGAGTCCTTCTTTCCACGGATCGCAAAAAACTGGAAAGCAAAAAACTCCTGACGCGATTGTCAGGAGTCAGGCTGTCGAGAAACCCCACAATATGTTGGAGTTTCTTCTTTCATAACAATAAAATTGAGCACGAAGTGCTGGAAGTCTTAGATAGCACCACACCTAACATGCCTTTGCAAGGTGGAGTGCTATCTTTTTTATATTTTGAACGGTTGCTGTCAGCAACGCTTGCTCTTGGACATTTTCACGTCCGCGCAACCTACAATAGCGAAGTCCATGCAGTTCTTTGGCATCTGCAAAACTTCGCTCTATCGTTTGGTATCTCAACCTGTATAGGTATTTTCCTGACTTACTTAAGCGGTTCTGTCGAACCCATTCTTTACTCTCTTCCCATACATGCCTGGTTATCACCTTTTGGTGATTTTTTGACCGTGTACACATAGTGAGCATCGGACATGCCTTACATATTTCTTTATTTGACTTATACATTCTGTATCCGTTACGGTCAGTTGTCGAATAAGCAAGCTCATGTTTTTGGGGGCAAATATAGACATTCTTTTCGGGATCATATTTAAACCGCCATTTGGCGATAAGGCCTTTAACAGGTGAAAAAGCTCGATGGCCAATGACGGCAAAGATATTTAGATCGTGCAGAGCCTTGCAGATTGGAGTAGTTAAATAGCCAGCATCCAATGCAACGGCTTCAATGGTATCTGTAAACCCAAACTTCTCAATTTGGTGTTGTAGCCGATCTACATAAGGAACAGAATCATGAACGTTACCCGCAGTCACGTGTACATCAGTTATGATATTGTACTTATGATCGACTGTCCGATGATCGAGATAGAAAAAGCCTTCAGGCTTTCCGTCACGAACCATGTAACCACTGTCCGGATCAGTAGTACTCACCTTGATTTCCTTTTCTTCCTTCACATCCTCTCTAGGCTTCAATCCTTTTTTCCGTGTGCTTCACGGTCTTCATTAATGGCTGCTTCTAAATCACTAAGGTAGGCTCGACTAGATTTTTCAATAACATGCTTCTTAAATTTACGTTTGTTCGCATTTGCTTTCAGATGAGTGGAATCACTTATCAAAACACGTCCGCCAACCATGCGATGTTGGATAGCAAGGCGAACGATTTCATCAAAAATCTCTTGGAAAACATTTGTGTTTTTAAAACGAGTTCGACGATTCCAACTGATGGTAGTGTGGTCTGGAACTCGATCTGTTAGTGAAAGGCCAAGAAACCAGCGGTAAGCGATATTCGTCTGAATTTCCTTTTCGAGTTGTCTTTCTGACCGGATACCGTAAAGGTATCCAATGAAAATCATTTTAAATAAAACCACCGGATCAATGGCTGGTCTACCGTTATCTTCACAATAGTATTGGCGTACTTTTTCTCGGATGAAAGAGAAGTCTACATGCTTTTGAATAACTCGTAGCAAATGGTCCTCCGGGACCAACTCATCAAGGCATACAAATTCATATTGCATTTGTTGCTTTTTTTCATTAGAGGAAAGCACAATAATCACCCGCCAGTAAATGTAATTACAAGAATATTATAACACATTAACGCGGTGTCGTCATAAAATACAGGGGAATAAAAATGGCTGTCGACTTTCTCGACAGCCTGACTCCTGACGCGATTGTCAGGAGTTTTTTCGTATTGTCGGGCGATGCAGGCAAGCTTGCGCTTCTTAATCTTCCAGCGTGGACAGATCGCCGGTTGGAAGTCCAAGCTCCCAAGCCTTCAGCACTCGGCGCATGATTTTGCCGGAGCGGGTTTTCGGCAGTTTGTCGCGGAACTCGATTTCTCTCGGGGCCGCATGCGCAGCCAGCCCTTCTTTTACAAACTTGCGGATTTCTTCCATCAATTCCTCGCTTGGCTCGTAGCCGGCCCGCAGCGAAATGAACGCTTTAATAATTTCCCCACGCACCGGATCGGGCTTGCCGATCACGCCTGCTTCAGCAACCGCCGGATGCTCCACCAGCTTGCTCTCTACTTCAAACGGACCGACCCGTTCGCCGGAGGTGTTGATTACATCGTCTACCCGGCCCTGGAACCAGAAATAGCCATCCTCGTCTTTGTAAGCAGAGTCGCCGGATACATACCAGCCCGGAAAGCGGAAATACTCCTCATACTTGGCCGGGTTTTTCCAGATTTGCCGCATCATTGACGGCCAGCCGGCGCGGACGGCCAGATTCCCCATGCGATTGGGCGGCAGTTCATTTCCGTGATCATCGAGAATCGCCGCGTAGATGCCCGGGAACGGCTTGCCCATCGAACCAGGCTTGATCGGCATGCAGCGGTAGTTGGAGATGATTTGTCCGCCTGTCTCGGTCATCCACCAGTTGTCGTGAATCCGTCTCTGGAAGACCCGCATTCCCCAATGAACGACTTCCGGATTGAGCGGCTCGCCGACGCTCAGGACGTGCCGCAGGGACGACAGGTCAAACTGCTTGACGAGCTCATCGCCCGCACCCATCATCATGCGGAAAGCTGTAGGCGCACTGTACCAAATCGACACCTTGTACTGCTCGATTGTCTTGTACCAAGCCTCCGGCGTAAATCGTCCACCCCGCACGACGTTGGTGACGCCGTTCAGCCATGGGGAGAAAATGCCGTAAGCGGTTCCCGTTACCCAGCCTGGGTCCGCTGCACACCAGTAGATGTCTCCCTCCTGAAAATCGAGAATCCATTTTCCTGTCTGCAGATGCTGAATCATCGCGTTGTGTACATGCAGGACCCCTTTCGGCTTCCCTGTAGAACCGGAGGTGTAGTGCAGAATCATGCCGTCTTCCCGGTCGACCCATTCGATCTCCAGGTCGGAGGAAGCTTCGCTCATCGCTTTTTCAAAGCTGATCAGCCCTTCACCCAGCGAGTCATCCGCCCCTACTACGATCACGTGCTTCAGATGTGGCAGGTCTTTTACAGGAATGCGAGGCAGCAAGGCTGGAGTCGTGACGATGGCGACTGCTTCACTGTCCTCCAAGCGGTCACGGACGGCAGCCTCCATAAAAGCTTCAAAGAGCGGCCCGACGATAGCGCCGAGCTTCAAAATGCCAAAAAAGCTTACATACAATTCCGGGGAACGCGGCATAAAGACGAATACGCGGTCTCCCTTTTTAATCCCCAGATTGCGCAGCACATTCCCGAATTTGTTGGACAACTCGCTCAACTGGGCAAACGTATAGCTTTCATTTCTCGTTGCGTCGCTGAACAACAGAGCTGTTTTATCCCTACGTTCTGTCAAAAGATGTCGATCAAGTGCTTCGTAAGCCATGTTTACCTTTCCCGTTTCGTACCAGGTAAACTGCTTTTCCACTTCGGACCAATCAAAGTTGGCATATGCTTCCTCATAATTCGTCAGGTTGCTTTGTCCTTCCGTAGTTGGAATCATTTCCACTTTCATACCTCTCACTCTCCTTGTGTGGCTGAAGGATCTTTTTCTTTCAACTTTCATAATATTTCTTCACTTCTTGACAAATTCCTCCTACCAAAAACCTACTTCCCCTATCGAATCTTTTATCCGGTATAATAGACGTACAAATCATAATGCGGAGGTGAGATCCGGGATGACCTGGATTTTCTTTTTTTTGCTGATTGCTGTCCTCTTTGCCCGTGCCTACCGCAATACGTTTAAAGTAAACACCACATTTGTCGATATTGCACTGAAACAGTCGGAACGAGTGCCAAACGCAGAACGGCATTTGCCGCTTTCCATTTTGCACCTTTCGGATTTGCATATGGAAAACCTTTCGATCAAAGCGGAGCAGATCGCCCGTGACTATGCTGCTCGCAACGTCGACTTGATCGCGATCACAGGGGACCTGCTCGATCGCGAGAAAAATATCCCCAAAGCCGTCCGCTACGTGGAAACCGTCATGTCGCTTCAGCCCCGTCTCGGCACTTACGTTGTTCTGGGCAACCACGACTATGTCCTCTCCTCTCCAAAACTGGCCCAGCTAATAGCGGAGCTGAGACGGATCGGCTGCAAGGTCCTGATCAACGAGCACGTAACGGTAAATGCGTATGGCCAACCGCTGCACATTATCGGAGTTGACGACTACGCTACCCGCCACAGTGATCTGAAAAAGGCGTTCAACGGCGTTCCCGAAGAGGGACTGCGACTTGTATTGACGCATGACCCCAACCTCGTCCTGGAAATGAAGGACTATCCGTACGACTATTTGCTCGCAGGCCATTTTCATGGCGGGCAGATTCACTGGCCCAAGCCATACCATTTGGCAAAGATGGGGAAACTGCCAAAGCTCAACATGGTGAAAGGCTTGCATCAGTTCGACGGCCGTCCCTTCTACATCAGCGAGGGCGTGGGACAGACCGGGTTGAACATTCGCCTGCGCTCGCGTCCCGAGATCGCTTTGCACACCCTCGCGCCTGCATCGTATTTCGCCCTGGCTCAGTCTCACGAAGTGAATTCTGAGACGGTGCATGCGGCAGAGGACATCCAAGCTGTAAAGAAGGTACCTGCAGCAGAAGCTGCTCCCACCCTGGCTCTCGATTAAGGTATAATGAGGCCAACGGATAAAAAGACGGGGTGCGGAGATGAACGATTGGAAATACGAAGTCGATAAAATCCGGCAGGCGACAAACCTGCCTATTTCCTATTTGTGCGGTACCGTAGAACAGATCAGGGCGGAGTCGCTGCGACTGGAAGAGGAAGGCTGGGAGATCGTCGCCCAAGCAAGCTCGAGCGGCCAATGCAGCATCGTGATGATTCCGAGCACAGCGTGGGAAGGCGTTCCGCGAGCGCTCCTCTCCCTCATGTTTTCGGAGAAGCTGCAGGCCGCCTCGGACCAGTCACAGCTTGCGAACTGGTTACACGAGATCGCTTTGGGAGCGCCTACTCCCCCTCCTGCCGGGTTGGCAAAACAACTGCATTGGCAAGAGCCGCGGGTTCCTTTTTTGCTGGAGCAGTGCCGGGAAGGCTTTTCATGGCATTCCCTTGCTCCGATCCTGCCGGATTTTTTCAAGGGGGCTTCCCTCTCCCAGTTTCCCCTGCCTTTCCCCTACCTGTTGCTGGCAGTCCCTTTGTCTGCTCTTGGCTCAAAGCTCGACGAGGAAACGGGCTTGGAGTGGGCATCCGGCTTGCATGACCTGTTCTCGACGGAATGCATGGAAAATGTGCGGGTTATCGTCGGCGAGCCAGTCGGGCAGCCGCCACAGCTGGGGGACGCTCTGACGCGGGCTTTAACCCTGTCCAGTGCCTTGCGTAAATTCCGGCCAAAAACAATGGTTGCCAGCGTACGCCAATTTCCGCTGGAGCGCTGGGTGATGATGCTTGGCCCGGAGACAACGGAGTCTCTGCAAAAGGCCATCGAAGAGATGATCCCTCTGCCTCAGTTGAATGCGGAGCAGGTTGAGACGCTGGAAACGTTTTTTGCCAGGCACCTGAATGTCAGCGAGACAGCCCGGCAGCTTTTTCTCCACCGAAATACGCTGCTGTACCGGTTGGACAAGCTTACCGAACAGACCGGACTGGACCCGCGGCAGTTCACCGAAGCCGTTCTGCTGCAGCTTCTTCTGCTCTTTCGTCAAAAATAACCAAACAATTCGTGCAATTTGACCATAGAGCACCTCTTTCTGTTGCTGGTACGATATGGATACCATACGTATCAGACAGCATGTATATTCCGGGGAGGTGCCGTTCGTGGCTAAAGTTAGCTTGCAGCACATTTACAAAAAATTCGGAAACAATGTCATTGCTGTTAATGATTTTCATCTTGAAATCGAAGACAGGGAATTCCTTGTTCTCGTCGGACCATCCGGCTGCGGGAAATCTACAACTCTGCGGATGATTGCGGGCCTGGAGGAGATATCGGAGGGCGACCTGTACATCGGGGACCGGCGTGTCAATGATGTCGCACCAAAAGACCGGGACATCGCCATGGTCTTTCAAAGCTACGCCCTCTACCCTCATATGAACGTGTACGAAAACATGGCCTTTGGTTTGAAGCTGCGCAAATTTTCCAAAGCGGAAATTGACAAACGGATACAGGAAGCCGCTCGGATCCTCGACATTTCCCACCTTTTGGACCGCAAGCCGAAAGCGCTTTCCGGCGGGCAGCGCCAGCGTGTCGCACTGGGACGCGCGATCGTCCGCGAGCCGCAGGTGTTTTTGATGGACGAGCCGTTGTCCAACCTTGACGCTAAGCTGCGGGTGCAGATGCGCACGGAAATCCTGAAGCTGCACCAACGGCTCAATACGACCATTATTTACGTTACCCATGACCAGACTGAAGCGATGACCATGGGCGACCGGATCGTCGTGATGAAGGATGGCCTGATCCAGCAAGTGGCTACCCCCACAGACATATACAACTACCCTGTCAATCAATTTGTCGCCAGCTTTATCGGGTCGCCTGCGATGAATTTTATCAAAGGACGCATTACTGAAAAGGAGGGCCGCCTCGTTTTCGACGCCCCCCACATCCACGTCAGCTTCCCTGAGGACAAAGCCAAGCTTTTGAAAGAGCGCGGCTATGTCAACAAAGAGGTCACCTTTGGCATCCGTCCGGAGGATATATACAGCGACAATCAATTTATTGAAACCAATCCGTTTGACAGTTCCATCGAGGCTGTCATTGATGTAGTGGAAAATATGGGATCGGAGCTGTATGTTTACTTTACCAACGTGGGCGAAACCCAGATGGTTGCCCGCGTCGATGCCCGCGAAGGCTTTAAACCGCGCATGTCTGTCAAGCTGGGCATGGATTTGTCCAAGTGCCACGTATTTGACAGCGAGACAGAATTGGCGGTATTCTAGGTTTGAGTGGCAAAAGGAATGTCCCCGCCGGCATTCCTTTTCTTTATTATGTCCGCAAATGGAAGCAGACAACGAGATTGCGCATGCTGCGTATTGGAGAGGAAGAGAGAGAATGCCATACAAAATCGTCTTTTTTGACATTGACGGCACTTTGCTGAACACAGCGCACACCATTCCCCCGGATACAAAAGCCGCTATCCGCAGGTTGAAAGCGAACGGTGTGCGCGTCGCGATCGCAACCGGACGAGCCCCTTACCACCTGGCCCCGATCGCAGATGAATTGGATATCGACACCTTTGTCAGTTTCAACGGCTCCTATGTCGTTGTCGAGGGAAAACGTATTCACCATACGCCGATGAGCACGGCTACCCTGGAAGCTCTGGAAGCACATGCAGAATCGAATCAGCACCCGATGGTTTTTTTGGGAGCTGACACTTGCTATGCAAACAAGGCTGACCACCCGGACGTCATCGATTCTTTTCATTATTTAAAGCTGTCTCCCCCTGGCTACCATGAGCGATACTGGGAGCAGACGCCGATCTATCAAGCATTTTTGTACTGCAAGGAAACGGAAGCAAAAGAATATCTGGAGCGAGCTCATCCGGTCACATTCATCCGTTGGCATCCGAATGTTCTCGATGTCTTGCCGCCCAACGGCTCCAAGGCTAGAGGCATTGAAGCAGTGCTGCGCCATTACGGTCTGGCACCTGAGGATGCGGTTGCCTTTGGCGATGGATTGAATGACAAGGAAATGCTTTCCTTTGTAGGGATGGGCGTCGCGATGGGGAATGCCCATGAAGATGTAAAGCCGTTGGCAAATCTGGTCACACGGCATGTGGATGCAGACGGCATTTTCCACGGTCTTCGCCAGCTAAAGCTGATCTGATCCCGGTCAGTTGGACGAGCTTGCCCGCTGGATCGTTTTTGCAAACAAAAAGAGGACTTTCTATAAACTGTCAGCTTTTTTTCTTCATAATCACTCCTTCCGTGCACACGCTATATCTATAAAAGCATGGAGGGAGTGAGTTTTTTTGCGAGCCTTGCCCCCGATTTTCGTAGCCCTCGCGTTGGTCGGCCTGGCGGTCATCCCACTGACCTGGCACCAGAATCAGGAAATGCGCGAGCCTCACCCCCGCCTTACCTCGGTCAACACCAGCATCCCGAGGATCAACTATATCGAACAAGTGCGAGACGTCCGTCGAGACTTGGAGAAGAGCGCCCATATCAAAACCTTGCACCACAATGAACAGGATAAGAGTCACTATGTCGAACACGAAGTTGTCGTGCGGTTCCACCCTCGCCCCGATCAGAAAACGATCGACAAGCTGCTCGCCTCCTTGGATGGAAAAGTGAAACGCGATTACGGCCAAGCCATGATTATCAAATCTCGCTCGCTTTCGACCAAAGACTTGATGAAGAAGCTGGCCGAACATCCCGACTCCGTCTATGCGGAGCCCAACTATCTGCTGCTGCCAAACCGCGTTCCAAACGATACCTACTACCGGGAATACCAGTGGAATCTGCCGATGATCGGGATGGAGGACAGCTGGAATATCACCAGGGGCAGCAACAAGGTGGTTGTCGCCATCGTTGACACGGGAATTGATATGACGCACCCCGAGTTTCAGGACAAGCTGGTAGAAGGCTACAATGTGCTGGAAGACAACAATACGCCTGAAGACGACAACGGCCACGGCACCCATGTGGCAGGAGTAATCGCCGCCCGGACAAACAATGCTGACGGGATTGCCGGGATGTCCTGGAACAGCAAGCTCATGCCGATCAAGGCAATCGGGGCGGACGGCTCCGGCTCCGCATTTGACATCGCCCAAGGCATATACTGGGCTACTGACCATGGAGCCGACGTGATTAATCTGAGTGTCGGCAACTACACCCCGTCTGCCGCGCTGCAGGAGGCTTGTCGATACGCTTTTGAACGAAATGTCGTCCTCGTCGCCGCATCCGGCAATGACGCCAGCGAACAGCCCAGTTACCCCGCTTCTTACAAGGAAGTCCTGTCTGTAGCGGCTGTTGACCACAATCGGGAACGGGCCGACTTTTCCAATTTTGGCGCTCAAGTCGATGTCGCTGCGCCCGGTGTAGACATTCCCAGTACCTATATCTATAGCGACTACGCTGTGCTTTCCGGCACCTCAATGGCGTGTCCGCACGTCACCGCGTTGGCCTCGCTCCTCCGCTCTGTCCGTCCGGGTATGAAAAACACCGAAGTGATGGAAGTCATTCGCTCTTCGGCGGACGACCTCGGGCCTCCGGGCAAAGACAAACTGTACGGATACGGTCTGATCAACGTCAATACCGCGATCAGAAGCTTGAAGCCCGCCGCTCAGGAAATGAGAGAAGAGAAGCCCGAAACCATCGGCGGCCTGCTCAACAAGTTTTTCCTGCGTCTGCGGCAAGGGTTTGAGTAAGAATAACAGCCTGGCCAAGAGAAAACTGGCGCACTGCACCTGACGACAACAGGAGGAATGGCATTGAAGGCGTACATCGTTTTTGCTCATGAGGGTCATACAAGCTTTTGCCACGAAATACTGGAGAGGACCAAGCAAACTCTGGACCGGGAAGGAATCTCCTATACTGTCCGCGATCTGTATCAACAAGATTTCCAGCCTGTTTTTCGCGGCGAAGACATGCACCGTGTGGAGGAAGGACATGTCAGTGCGGATATTGCAGAAGAACAGCAGCAAATTACAGACGCGGATCTGCTGGTCATGATCTTCCCTGTATGGTGGTGGTCTCCGCCAGCCATTATGAAGGGGTATTTTGACAGGGTGTTTACAAACGGCTTCGCCTTTCGCTATGAGGAAAAAGGGCCTGTCGGTCTGCTCAACGGCAAGCAAGCCCTTGTCATGACGACGACTCGCGAGTCTGAGCATGACATGCGGGCAAGCGGAATGGACGAGGTCATGAAAAAACAGATGGCGGACGGAACGCTCAGCATGATGGGATACAAGACACTGTACCACAACTTTGCGGCTGTTCCTTACGTAAGCGAGGCTGCTCGCCGTGCCATGCTGGACGAGGTGGAGCATCTTCTCAAAAATACCCTCCAGCCCGTGGAAGTGTAAGCAAAAAGACCCTTCAGCAGGTCGAATGTGAACCTGTCGGAAGGGTCTACTTTCTTTTTTATACTTTTTGCATCCGTTTTTTCGTAATGTAATCCGTCTCGTAATAATGCAGGTCATCACGCATTTGCTCAAAAACCTTGCAAAGCGAAATCGTCAGTTGCTTGAGCTCAGGGGTTACTTCTTTGCGGAAGATAATGGCATCATGGTCTGTGTACGAATAACGGCCATCCTCGTCGTATACTTCTCCTTTGGGGTAGTAGAAGTTGTTGATACAGGAATGATACACCTGGTACAGGACTTCTTCGGCATACTCTTCATTGAACCTCGCCCGGCGGAGAGCAACTCCCAGCCGCTCGTACGCGTTCTCACAGTACACCAGCAAATGGCGCAAGTCGGAAAGGTAGTTGCGGTAGTAAGCCTCGTACTCCTCCGGATCACCGGACTGATTGACCAGCCCCATCAAGGTGACTTGATTTAAAAAGCGCTCCAGATCCATGCTTACTCTTTTCAACTTCGTGTACGTCTCTTCGCACAATTGCTTCAGATGAGTCACTGACATAATGTCCCCCTCGCGTTGAAAGAATCTGCTTTTTTTTGATAAGTATACTGGATAGGTTCTTTGCAACACAAGGATTTCTTTTCTGCAAATCCTGCCTATGCGTTTGTCGTTTCAGGGGCGGCAGCTGCCGCTTTTTTGCTTTGGACTAGATAGGTCAGGTAGGCTGCAAACAAGCCCAGCAGCGTCATGAACAGAAGAACGGACACTTGATACGTAATGTGGGAAAGCCCGTGGCCTTTCGTCAAAACTTCCCGAACTCCATCGAGAAAATACGTCAGCGGCAGTGACTTTCCGATCGCCGCAATCACCGGCGGCATGGACATCAGCGGCCAGGTGTATCCTGAGAGCATGAAGGACGGTACTGCAATCATCATGGCTGCCTGCGTAGCTTGCAGCTGGTCCTTCGAGTAAAACGAGATCGCAAAACCGATGGCCAGCACGGCGAGGTTAAAAGCGGTGCCGATCAGCAGCAAATGTGCCGTACTGCCGTAATACGGGATGCCAAAGCCTTTCAGCAGGATCGCAAAGGTCAGCACGAGGTTGAAGGTCGCAACCAGAAAGTACGGCAGCAGCTTGCTGATTGCGATCGCCCAGAAGGAATTCTCAGCCAGCGTCTCCCTCCATGTCCCCGCTTCTTTTTGCTGGGTGACTGAGAGGGCAATCCCGAGGAACAGAACCTGCTGCATGACGGTTCCAGCCAAACCAAAAACCATGAACGACATATAGCTGAAGGTCGGATTGTACAGGACGCGATAGCGGTAGTCGATCCCGGTGTACAGCTTCATCCCTTCCTCGCCCCAGCCGCCATGCGCTTCCAGCTTTTTCAAGGTCACACCCGCAGAGACCGTCTTCGTGACTGTATTGGCAGCGCGGACAGCGGTATTGGAGATCATCATGTTGCTGCCGTCGATAACCGTAAGTACACTGGCGTCCCGTCCGGCTTTGACGTCCATCTCCAAGTGATCCGGAATGATCACAGCTACTGCCGCTTTGCCTTGGTCAATCAGGTCCATCGCTTGTGTTTCTGTGTTGACGATATGGGTGACGCGGAATGTCTGGTCGGCATCGAAAGCGCGCGACAGCTCCCTGCTCAGCTCTGTCTGATCGGCGTCGACCACGACCGTCGGAATTTCCGTCACTTTTTTCTCGCTGTACAAAAATCCGAACAAAGTCAGGTAAATCACCGGTACGGCAAACATTACCGTCACAATCGTCTTGTTTGTAAAAATGCGACGCCATTCTTCCCAAAACAGCCGGGACAGGTTACTCACGCTCACCAGCCCCTTCGAGCTTCCATTCTACGCTGAGGCCCGGCAGAATTTCTGGATCGTGAATTTCCATTTTGACCTGGAATGCGCGGATATCGCGATCGCCCAGCTCCTGTGTCGCTTTTTTCACCGCGAAATCGGCCGCAGGCGCTACATTGACTACACGCGCTTCGGTTTCACGATTCAATGAAGGCACGAACAGGTTGACCGTATCCCCGGCTTTGATTCCGGCAATCTCGTATTCATCCACGTAAAATTTCACGTAGTTGTCTTGCTTCGTCTGGATCGTCAAAACAGTGAAGCCTTGCGAAACCAGCTCACCCTTCTGCACAGCTACCGATTTGACGACGCCGTCGACAGGGGCAGTCAGCTTGGTGTTGTTCAGATACGCTTCTACCTCTTCCAAAGCTCCCTTCGCTTGCTGTACTCCCGCTTCAGCCGACTTTACGTCCAGTTCTTTAAGGCCGACCTGTCCGCGTGCAGCGACAGCTTGATCGTAGGCGGCCTGCGCCTGCTCCCACTGCGCCTTGGCTGCATCGAGCTGCTCCTTGCGCGAGCCGGACTGGGCCATTTTCAGCTGCTCCTCAACTGCCTTCTGCTCCGCAACCGCCTTTTCGTAATCCATCTGCGCTTCGTCGACCTTCACCTGCGGGACAGCCCCTTCTTCGAGAAGCTTTTTCATCCGTTGGAGCTGCGTCTCCGCAATTTGCTTGGCCGTTTGCGCCGCTTGCTGCTTGGCTTTCAGCTGGGACACTTCTTCTGAGCGGGCGCCGTTCTTGTTCGCTTCATACTGCGCCTTGGCAGCATTGACCACGGCCAAAGCCTGGTTTACCTGCGCGTTGCTGGAAGTATCCGTTATTCCGACGCCTTTCTTTGCCTGTTCCAGCTTTACCTGTGCCAGATGGTAGGCAGCTTGCGCCTGCTCGCGCTTTGCCAGCAGCTCTTCGTTGTTCAAGGTCGCGACCAGTTGTCCAGCCTTTACCTCGTCGCCTTCCTTGACCATGATATCTGCGATGGAGCCCCCCATTTTAAAGGAAAGATCCACGGATGTTCCTTCGACAACCCCGGCGACTTGCTTGGAGCGCTGACCAGCCACGCTACCTGCACCCGGTCCCATCAGGTATGCCCCCAGTACAGCAATGCAGACGACAAAACCGGTTACTCCTATCCACGCTCGTTTATTCATCGTTCATTCTCCTCTTTTCCATTCTCTCTTTGCATGTGTCGTGCTCGGCTGCATGATTCATCAGCCTTTTGATTGCTTTACCCTTTCATCAAGACTCCGGACAGCAACATATGAAGCGTCCTTCGGTCTGAATCCGTAATTCCCGTCTCTTTGCGGAACTGCTTCCGCAGCATCGTAAAACCAGCCATGCCGAACAGCGAGGAGACCATTGTACGGACCTCAATATCCGGTCTGACAAAGCCTTCCTGCTGCAGCTCGGCAACATAGGCCTCCATGGCCATGAAATAGCCGGACAGCAGCTTCCCGATCATTTCATCCCGCTGCTGGTCTCCGGTAAAGAAGCTCAACAAGAGAAGACAAAGCTCCCGATGCTCGGAAAAGAAGCGAAGATGCTCATCCAGAACGCACAGCACGCGTTGATCCATTGACAAATCCTCTCGCTGCATCACGCTGTCCACGGAATCGATCAGCATCTTCACGCCTTTTTCAATCACGTACAGAAACAGCTCTTCCTTCGTTGAAAAATGGTAGTACAGCGTCCCTTTCGCCACCGCAGCCACATCGGCAATCGCATCCATCGTCGTATCGCTGTATCCGTATTGAGCAAAGGCAGTCAACGCTGCTTCCACAATCTGATCTTTCTTCGAACGTGCCATCCCTCCTCAGCCTCCCGTTTGTTTTTTTGAACTGACTGGTCAGTACAAAAAGTAGTTTACGTCGTTTTCCTGATTTCGTCAATAGGTCCGATGAAAAAAGCTTCCATCGAAGCCCTCGTAAAATGCAGGCATAAAAAAAGACCGCATCAGTTTGCGGTCTTAGCCTTCCATAATAAAACGGTACGTATCCACAGTCTGCGGCATCGGCTGCACGCCGAGCTGCTTTTGCAGGTTTGCCACGCATTTGTCGTAGATGCGGATGGCCTGTGCCCGGTTGTTTTGCCGATAGTAGGCCAGCATGAGGAGCCGGTATGCCTCCTCCCAGCAGTCGTCAGCCATCAGGATCGATTCGCACCAGCGGATCGCTTCGTCTATCCGCTTCGAGTCCAACAGCAGTTTGGCCAGGCGCTCTGCCCCTCGCAGGAAAAGCAGCTGCAGCCTTTCTCTTTCCGCTACACACCAATCATCGTACCGACAATCCGGCATGTACTCCCCCTTGTAAAAAGACAGCCCTTTTTCCAATAAGACAATCGCTTGCGAAGCGACACTCGCCTCCAGCCCGAGTGTTACGTAACGGTCGAACTCCTCCGCATCGATCTGAAAGCCCGAGGCCAGGTTAAAGCCGTAAGAGCTGCCGTGACGCTGGATGAAAAAAGCGCTCGCTCTGGCTTCCCGATTCGGCTCGAGGGCTTTGTTCAGTGCGTTCAAAGCAACCTTGAAGTCACGGGCGGCGGTCTCTTCGTCACTTTCTCCCCAGAGGGTCGCGACGATCTCTTCTCTGGCCAGCAGATGCTGCCTTTTCGTCAGGAGAAGCTGAAATAGCTGCTTTGCCTTTCCGCGCTGCCA
Organism: Brevibacillus sp. FSL K6-6036; assembly: GCF_037964015.1. Lineage (NCBI taxonomy): Bacteria > Bacillati > Bacillota > Bacilli > Caryophanales > Paenibacillaceae > Brevibacillus > Brevibacillus sp. FSL K6-6036. Next base: position 1,960,684 of record NZ_CP150173.1, on the reverse strand, counting down.
AGACTTTTCCCCCAGCTCCCGTTCGCCAAGCCAGACACGAAACTGACCGAGCGTCTGGATTCGCAAGGTATAGCCGGGATGAAAAGTGACGTTCTGCAGGCCCAGGTCAGTCAGCAGCTGCGAGACGTAATCGGGAGAAACCTGTCGCCTCTGAGCCTCGATCAGTACCGGCATCAGCTGCTGGACATCATGCGGAGTAAACATCGTCGGCCGCTGCAGCAGGAAATGGTATTCCCCCGCCTGGATCGCGGTCAGCGCCTGAGTCACGGCCGGGATAAAAGCAGGCCAATTTTTCTGGCGATAGGCAAAAAAACTGAGCCATAAATGACAGATCGCGACCCCAAAGCTATCTCCACAACGGCTTAAGCGCTCCTCGCAATCGCGAATCCACTCTTCCGCCTGCTTGTCCTGCCCGCAGGAGGCATACGCGATGCCGATTGCGAGTCGCACCAAGCTGTTCAGCCAGTCATCACGCATCGCCTCTGTTTCCTGGAGTCCCCGCTGCCCGTAAGAAAGCGCCATATCCAGATTCGATTCCCGCCCGTAGAGAAGAGTCAGCCCAAGGAGCGTCTCCGATTTTCCTCGCGTCGACTGCAGGTCCTCCATCATTTGCAGACCCAGTTGGTACAACTGACGAATTTGGTCATAGGGCATTTGTTGACTGACCAAAGCCGCCGTCGCCTTGCGCACGTATCCATTTGCCTCCACGAACGGGGAGTGCGCTTCTTTTCCTTGTTGGATCGCGTACTCTGCTGCTCTGAGCCCCTTTTCCCATTCGCCGTTCAAGCCGTATACAAAGGCCAGCAGCAGGGAGGTTTCCCGGTAGGATCTCATCAATGCAGGCTGGTTTACCTGCTCCGACTTCCACTCGCTCTCCAGGAGCTGGATCGCCGACTGAAGCCTGCCCGTCCGGAACAGCAGGCGGGATTCCAGCTCGACCTCCGTCCGCTGCTCCCATTCCTGGCTCCGCCGGTACCAATCGGCAGCCTGCTGCGAGTCTCCCCTGTTGGTGTATATCTCCGCGAGCAAGCGATAAAGCCGTGGAGCCAGCTCATGGTCTGCAGGCTCGAGCAGACGAATCGCAAGCTTCAGCAGTTCCTCTGCCTTCACGCTTTGGACACTGTCCAGATGGACCCGGGCGAGTCCTTCCAGCCCTCGGCACTGGCCGATAATATCCCCCTTTTCCTCGCACAGCGAGAGGAATCGCTGATAAGACAGAAAGGCCTTCGGGTACAGGCAGCGGTACCGCTCGACCTCAGCCTGATACAGCCAGAGAACATAATAACGCTCTTTTACCTCGTCCGGCAGAAGCTGCAGCCACTGTGACAGCTGGTCCAGCTTGCCTGTCTGAAGCAGCGGGTTTGCCGCTTGACAAAGCCATTCTCCGAGCTCGTCCCACGCCTCGATCAAGCGCAAATGTTCAAAGCCTTGCTGCACGTCTCCTTTTCGCTTGTACAAGGCAGCAGCAGCTCTGTGCATGTGTATGTATTCCTCCGGATGTCCCGCCAATTTGCTGATCAGTAGACGCCGCAGCAGCGGATGATACGCATAGACATTGTCTTCCCTCAGCAAAAAAAGGTTGCGCCGAAGTGTTTCTGCAAGCAGATGAGCAGCCTGTTCACCGAATACCTGGCGGATGTCTTCCGCCTCAAAGCTCTCAAAAACGGAGGACCTCATTAAAAACGTCTGAAGCTCCTGCTCCTGCTTGTCCCATACCTCTGTTTCCAAGAATGGCAGAAATCGCGAGGATTCGGAAGCGCTGCCCACTGTGTGGACGCCCATTGCCAATGTTTCTCCAATCGTTCGGACAGCAGCCGCCCACCCTTTGGTTATGTTTGCAATCCGCTCGCTATCGTCCTTTGACAAGGCGATGTCGTATTCGTCCAGAAAAAATGTCTCCATCTCTTCACGGGAAAAAGCGAGGTCGGATACCGTCAGCTCCATCCCATCGCCGCGTGCGGACATGACATTCAAAAATGGCCAGTCCGGCCGGGTTCTGGTCAGTATGACTACCCGAACGTTCTGCGGCATGTTCTGCAAAAAATATTGCATCCAGTTGTCCACTGTCACTTTGGAGTGAACATTGTGAAAATCATCCAGAATCAATAGGAGCTCGCCCTTGACTTCCATGCATGCGCGAATAAACAGGTCAGCAATCGATTCCGTTGAATCGTCTCCGGGCTGTGTGCCCGAAGCCCTCATTGCCTGCAAAAAAGAATCGCCGAAAGCCGGATGAACCATTCGTATGCTCTCCACCAGATGTAACAGAAAAACGGGCAGCTCGCCATCCTTCTCGCCAATCCGATACCAGCACGCCTCTTTGTTGCCATGATCAAAAAATGCAGCCACTGCTGTCGTTTTTCCGTACCCCGCACCTCCATGGATCACAGACAGAGCTTTGTGCTTCATCAGCCTGAGCTTCCTCGCCAATGACAATCTGTGAAACACGTAAGGCCCCAGTCTCGGAGGGGTTATCCTGGTCAGGCTCACCCTGGATGCATTCATCGTTCGTACACTCCTCACCGATCACATCATCCAAGATATAGTTCCATGAGCCTGGCCAAAATCCTCCCTCCCGTCCATGACAAAAGCCACCCGGCGGTCAGGTGGTCTTTTACGTCCAAATCATTCATCGTGTGTCAATCAACCAGATTGAACCCTTTTGTCGTATAGCCGATGTCGTTTAACAGCGTTTGGAATTCGTCTTCTGGAACACGTTCTCCCCGTACGACGCGCTGGTGGATGTCAGCAATGCGCTGATAAACAGCCGGATTGGTTGAAACGTACATGATGTTGTAGCGTGTCTGCGCCTGGAGTCTGCTGCGCATCACTCCCGCTACACGCTGCTGGAGGCGGTCCGTATGCCCGTTATCGATACGTGCAGGCTTGCCCGGCGTATAGAGCACCGATGGCGTAGGATCAATACTGTCGGGTTTCGTTGCACCATCAGGAAGCACCCCGATCAACAAATTATCCTTATACGCAAGTACCTTGATGTCGACGACACCCGGAATTCTTTCCGCTTGTGCCTCCAGAGTCCGGACGAGATCCGGCTCGCGGTTATGCCTGTTCTTTTGGACAAGCATCGCAGCCGGTCCCTTGTCTGTACCGACGTTGTCATTTTTTATATTGATCCCGTAAGCATCATACTTGGCAGGCTCTCCGTGATAGTCTTCTCCGCCTTGTTCCTTATTCGGTGTACAGCCTGACCCGACGACTCCGGCAAGCAACAGTGCACAAAGCGCTGAACCCCATCGTTTCAAAGAAAAACACCTCCTCACTCCCTAGTGTGAGGAGCCGGAGGTATTCTTACTCGATGAGAAAACTGCTTCTTTTTTCTAATTCAGGATGACGAATGTTCCTTCCGGTCTGCTTTTCATCGCCTTTTTCAGCTAGTAGCGTATATTCCTCAGCCGTTATCTTCTCCGTCCATTCAAACAAAAATGTCCCGTCTGATTGGATCTGGACTTCGTAGCTCGCATCAATCAGCTTTCCTTCTTTGCTGCCAGCAGGCTTTTGTGCAACCGGATTTTACTCCTGCTTCCTTTCCGGCGATGTGACCAGGCTGGCTGGCGCTTTACCCTCTTCTGCTTTGTCTTTGATCAGAACGGTCTGGTTACTTCCATCCCAATTCACGTCGTAGGATAGAGCTTCGGCAATGAAGCGAACCGGAACCATCGTCCGCTGGTTGACGATTTGGGCGGGCACATCCAAGCTGATGATCTCGCCGTTACGCTTTGCAATCTTCCGGGAAACAATCAGTTTAATTTGGGCGTCACCCTTTTGAATCAAACCCGTTCTTGTCTGACTGTTCCAGTCTACGTCAAAGCCTAAGCCTTCCGCGATCGGACGAAGCGGTACCAGTGCCCGGCTGTCTTTGATCAGCGGTTTTTGATCGGGGAACGCGATCGGCTTGTGATTATATTCTAAGCTCCATGGCGGTATTCGGGCCACATGGAGATGCTTCCCACACGTGATAGGTGACTTCTCACCCCCGACTTCTTTCCTATTTTCAAATTGTTACAAAAATGAAACCAATTTGCTACAAAAACACGCTACAATGAACATACATCGACGACATTTTTCCCGAAAGAGGCCGAAGCTATGAAACGATTTATCCCCTTCCTCATTCTTGTCCTGATTTTAACCCTCATTCCTCCTGGTGGAAGCTTTGCGAACACTTCTGCGGTTCTGCTCGGAAGCGACGTGCTATTCGACCAATTTCACCATGTCATCAAAGGAAAAAAAGTCGGCCTTGTCACAAATCAAACAGGTGTAAGCAGTCAAGGAATCAGCACGATCGACCTGCTTCGCCGGGACAAATCGGTGACACTGGCGGCTTTGTACACACCGGAGCACGGTCTGGACGGGAAAACACCGGCCGGCAAATACGTTGCCTCCTACCAGCATCCCGTCTACGGCATTCCTGTCTACAGCCTCTATGGTTCGACAAGAAAGCCCACAAAGCAAATGCTCGCTGGCATTGATCTTTTGCTGGTCGACTTGCAGGATATTGGAGCCCGTACCTATACGTACATATCCACTCTCCAATACTGCATGACGGCGGCAAAGGAGCAGGGCAAACCGATCATCGTACTGGACCGGCCCAATCCTGTTGGCGGAACCATTGTCGAAGGGCCCGTTCTGGAATCTGCCTACCGCTCATTTGTCGGTGTGGACACCCTCCCGATGGCACACGGGATGACAATCGGCGAGCTGGCGCAATTTTTCAACCGCAACATCGACGCAAACCTGACCGTTATCCCCATGAAAGGTTATACGCGTCAAATGTTGTTCCAGGATACCGGACTTCACTGGATTCCGAGCTCTCCGCGAATACCGGATCTGGCTGCTGTATTCGGTTATATGGCAACCGGCCTGGGAGAAGGAACCGGAATCGTCCAGGCTGACAATTTCCGCTGGATCGGCGGCGAAGGGATCGATTCGGGCAAATACGCTGATCTGTTAAACGGAGCGCTTCTGCCTGGTGTCGTTTTTCTCCCCGAGAAGAAAGATTCAAAAGGCGGCGTCCGGCTCCAGATCACCAATCCTCATCTGTTCAATCCGGCCAAAACGGGGATTTACGCTTTGACCTACGCTCATCAATTGAATCATTTCAAGGTTCCGAAGAGCGGAAAGACAAAAGTGATGTTTGATCTGGTAATGGGAACAAACAAAATCGGCCAGTACCTGGAGCAGGGGCTGTCCCCCAAACAGATTGAGGAGAAGTATGCAAAAGATCTGGAAGCATTTCGCAAGCTTCGCAGCAACTATTTGATCTACAATGACCAGCCTTACGTTCCTGTTCAGCCCATTCAATCAAAGAAGGGCATTTCACAGGCAAAACCTGCTGCTCCCGGCAAGCCAGGTCCAGCCAGCTCACAATCGCAGACGAAGCCGACAGCCCAGACGAAGCCAGCCGCGCAAACGCCTTTGCCGAACCAATCAAACAACAGCACTGCGACAGCAACGCCAACTCCAGGGTCTGGCGGATCGGCAGGACTGCCCGAGTCTAAACAACCGTCTGTGGCGGGACAACCGAAGCCGGTGGCAAAACCCGCCGTACCTTCAGTTCCGTCAGCCGACCAGACGCCAGCTAAGCCGGGCGGCAGTCAGACGCAGGAAAAAGTGGCGTATCTGACATTTGATGACGGTCCTTCTCCAATTACAACTGAGGTGCTGGACATCCTCAAGGCCCATGACGTCAAGGCGACCTTTTTCGTCGTAGGGAAAAGCGTGCCGGGACACGAAGCGATCTTGAAACGGGCGATTGCCGAAGGGCATGTCGTAGGAGGACACACATACTCCCACAACTATCGCACGATTTATAAAGATCTCTCCTCCTTTTTCGCCGATCTGGAAAAAGGCAATCAACTGATCGAAAAGGCAACAGGAATCAAGCCGACTGTCTTTCGGTACCCAGGCGGCAGCACCAATACCGTCAGCAAGACCTACCAGAACGCAGCGCTCTACAATAACCAGCATACGGTGATGAGTGCCATCAAAACGGAGGCTGCCAAACGCGGCTATACGTTTATTGACTGGAATATCACAAACGGGGATGCCCGCAGCAGCAAGTATACGCCAGAAACGGCCTTGGCAAATATAAAGGCGCAGGTAAGAAATCAGAAAGAAATTGTCGTACTGATGCACGACGCCGCGACCAAGAGCGCAACGGCCAAGTCCCTTCCAGCCGTAATCCAGTTCCTCAAAGAACATGGTTACCGCTTTGAAACAATCCATGCAGAGAAATCCACAGTAGCCACTGTGAAATAATGGCGACTCGACAACCAACTCATTCGTGAGTTGGTTGTTTTTATTCCGGCAACAATATCATTGACGATCATCTACATGGGGAGGAACATCTGGTGAGCTACACCTGCTACTATTGTGAGCACGAATCCGAAACGGCACATCTCATCACGTTCTTTCAAGGGACAGAGGAAAAGAACGAGCTGCTTTGCAGTTCCTGCTACGCTGATTGGCTCGAAGGCCTGAAAGTAGAACCGTAAAATCATGGGAAAAACCGCCTGATCGATCAAGCGGTTTTTTCGCATTCTTTATCCGTTTTGACAAGGCTGCCTTTTTTAGCTCTGCTGCGAGGCCAGACTCTCGTACTTTGCCCGCAGTTCCCGTTTTAGTATTTTTCCGCTTGGATTGCGCGGGAGGTTTTCTGCCAGGACGATATGCTTCGGAGCTTTAAACGCAGACAGTCTGGCTTTGCAAAAGTCAAGCAGCTCTTCGGCAGTCAAGGCTTCTCCCGCTTTGGGAACGACGACTGCGGCGACCGCCTCGATCCAGTATGGATCAGGGATTCCGATCACGGCTACTTCAGAAACAAGCGGGTGCTGGTAGATCACCTCTTCTACCTCCCTGCTTGCGACGTTTTCTCCACCCGATTTGATCATATCCTTTTTTCGGTCAACGACAGTAATATATCCTTCCTCGTCCATGACGCCGAGGTCACCGCTGTGGAACCAGCCTCCCTGAAAGGCTGCGGACGTTTTTTCTTCATCGCGGAAGTACCCCAGCATAGCATGGCTGGTTCGGTGTACGATCTCCCCCACCGTACCGCGGGGCACATCCTGGCCGGAATCGTCGACAATCCTCGTTTCCACATTCAGAGACGGTCTGCCGGCGGAGCCAGCTTTGCGGATTTGATCCGCGGGCTTTAGGACAGTAGCGAGCGGGGCTACCTCTGTTTGGCCGTAAAAATTCCAGAACTGCGCGTTCGGGAGCCTCCGCCCCAGCTCTTTCAAGATTTCGACAGGCATGATTGCTGCTCCGTAGTAGCATTTTTTTAATGAAGACAAGTCCCGCTCCGCAAATTCAGGAGAACGGAGCAGGGCGATCCAGACGGTCGGGGGGCAAAAGAGCTGTGTCGCCTTGTACTCCTCGACAGTTTTCAGCAGGAGCGCAGGCTGTGCCTGCTCCAAAATAATTCCGCTCGCACCGAGGTAGACGTACGGCCCCAGGAAGCAATGCAGCTGGGCGCTATGGAAAAGCGGGAGAGCGTGGATAGCGACATCGTCTTCGGTCATTCCACCGTCGATAATCGTACTGACGTATTCTGTCAGCACACTCTTATGCGTCAGCATGACTCCTTTTGGCCTGGATTCCGTCCCGCTGGTGTAGAGAATATGCACAACATCGTCATCCTCCAGTTCCAGCTCCGGCTCCTCTGTACTCGATTGGGCGAGCTGCGTACGGAAATGGCCCCAGTCATTTGCCTGCTCTGTTTTTTCGGAGATCGAGCATCTCAGGACCGGAGAACAGCCTGATCGGCGAATCGCCTCGTCGGCGACTGGATGGAATTCCTGGGAGGCAAAGATCGCTTTCACATCGGCATGTCCCAGAATAAAGGCCACGTCGTCAGCGTTCAGCATGTAATTGATCGGGACCATAATCACTCCCGCCCTGGCGAGGGCAAAGTTGAGAATGACAAAATCCATTGAATTGCGGGAGAGCACAGCTGCCCTGTCTCCCTTTTGCAGTCCAGACGCCAAAATCATATGCGCTGCCTGATTGGCCAGGATGTCCAGTTGTTCGTATGTAAGCGCCTCGTTCCCAAAGCGCAATGCAATCTTCTGCGGAAATCTGCCTCGGCTTCTGCGCAAAATATCTCCCAGCGTATTCCTTCTCGCCCGCTGAATTTCTTTCATGGACATCCCTCCGTCATTTTTCCTGCCTCTATTATACAACGAATATTCAGAAAAATAGAATCATTATTCTTTCCCGATATATCCATGCAATGTAAAAAACCCCTGACTCGAAATCAGTCAGGGAGAAGAACTCAAGGTTATGAGGTTGTATCTATAGTATAGTATATATTCGAGTATATACTCAACCGGGATATATTAGTAAACGGAAACAAGCCGCACCTTGGACAAATTCTTTTTGCCCGAGCGCGACAACTCCCGCTTTCCATATTTGCATGGTTTCAATCCGGTCCGTTAACCTGCCTACTCCAATCAAAAAAAATGCGGCGACCCGATCTGCATTAGTAAGTCGCCGCAGCCCCCAAGAAGTTTAGTCTGAGTGCTTACCTACAGAATATATCAAAGGGTACATACCATGCGATATGAAGTCGATGGCTACGGAAGAAAGTTTTGGTTTTTGCCATAAATGTATCGCAAAAATTTCAAAATTGCCTATGTTCCATTGATACATGCCCTTTAACTCGATAGAATAAGTGGAGACTGGTTCTTTACTCACTGGAGGTGTTCCCCTTGCTAAAAACGCCCCTTGGCCGTCTTCGTTTTATCGGCCTCATCGAAGGAATTTCGTACCTCGTCCTGCTTGGAATTGCCATGCCACTGAAATATTTTCTGGAGATGCCAAAAGCTGTGACGATTGCCGGTTCCTTGCATGGCGTGTTTTTCGTATTGTTCATGCTGGCACTCGCCCATGTCTTTTTCGCAAACCGGTGGTCGATCCTGCGGGCGCTCGGCGCGTTTGTCGCGTCTTTGATCCCGTTTGGAAATTTTGTTCTCGATGCACAATTGAAAAAAGAAGAAGCTTCCATGAAGCGATCATAAAGGAAACGCTTGACGACCTTCTCCCGTCAAGCGTTTTTGAATAGATGGGGTATCTGAAAAAAAGAAAAAACAGGTGCAAGACCTGTTCGCAGTGCTTTCTTATGGCGGAGGGAGAGGGATTCGAACCCCCGTGACGTTGCCGCCTAACGGTTTTCAAGACCGCCCCGTTATGACCACTTCGGTATCCCTCCGCATGGTTGAACAAGTTATACTATAACATACTCATTCCACTGAAAGCAACCGTTTTTTACAAAAACGAGCTTCCTCCAAACGGGGAAGCTCGTTTCCTGTACCGGCCTCAAAACAGCTGTCAATTGCCTTTGACAGCAGCTTTCTCTTCCTGAAACCTATCGCTTCACGACAACCAGCTTTAACTCCGTTAGCTCTTCGATCGCGTATTTGATTCCTTCCCGGCCCATGCCGCTTTCCTTGACACCGCCGTAAGGCATATGGTCGACGCGGAAGGTCGGGATATCGTTAATCATGACGCCGCCAACATGCAGCTCATCTGCCGCTTTCAATGCGAGTGACAGGTTTTGCGTGTAGAGTCCGGCTTGAAGGCCGAAACGAGAATCGTTTACGAACTCAATCGCCTCCTCTACAGAGTCCACCGGATTGATCAGGACGACCGGTCCGAATACCTCCTGGCAAGACAGTTTGGCGTCTGCCGGAACTCCTGTCAATACGGTAGGCTGCAGCACCCGTCCATCTGCTTTTCCTCCGCATTCTACCCTGGCGCCTCTCTCCCTGGCTTCCTCGATCCAGGCCAAGGCCCGATCCGTTTCCTTCGGAGAAATCATCGCGGAGTAGTCTGCTTCCTCGGACAGAGAGTCGCCGCCGACCAGCTTTTTGGTCTCCGCCACAAAGCGCTCCACGAATGTCTCGTATTCATCCCTGACCACATAAATCCGCTGTACGGAGATGCATACCTGTCCGGAGTACGCAAATGCGCCAAAAATACAGCGCGGGATGACCTCGTCGAGATTTACCCCTTTATCGATGATGACGGCAGAATTGGAGCCCAGCTCCAACGTAACCCGCTTGAGTCCGGCCCGATTGCGGATGTCGATGCCGACAGCCGGGCTGCCGGTAAAGGTCAGTGCTTTCACCCTCGGGTCTGTCACGAGGAGATCGCCTACTGTTGCTCCGCTGCCGGTCACAACATTTAGTGCTCCCGCTGGCACTCCGGCCTGCTCGGCAACCTCCGCCAGAAAATATGCGGAGAGAGGCGTCTGGGATGCCGGCTTGAGCACGACGGTGTTCCCTGCAGCCAATGCCGGACCAACTTTATGGGCGACCAGATTCATCGGGAAATTGAAAGGAGTGATCGCGCCAATCACGCCCAAAGGCTCACGCACGGTGTATGCAAGGCGCCCTTCTCCTCCGATGGCGGCATCCAGCGGCAGTGTTTCGCCGTGAATCCTTTTTGCTTCCTCCGCAGCGAATTTGTAAGTCTGTATTGTACGGATCACTTCGCCGCGAGCGGTTTTGATCGGCTTGCCTGCCTCCAGCGCAATGATTTTGGCAGCCTCCTCCAGCCGTTCGTCCATGATGAATGAAATTTTCTCCAGAATAGCCGCACGCTGATAAGCAGGCATGCGCCGCATTACCACCGAAGCCTCCTGAGCTGCGGAAATAGCCTTTTCTACCAGTTCGGCGTCCGCCTGCGCGATTTCCGCTATCTGTTCCCCGCTGTAGGGAGCGTAGAGCGGCGCGTAGTTTTTGGCCTCCACCCACTGCCCGCCAATGTAGCACGCTTTTTTCATCCATCCAGCCTCCCTCTCATCGACTCTCCTATGAGTTTTCCCGATATACGTCTTTCAGTCCGCGCTATTCTAGCCATTCCTTTATGCTTGTGAAGGCGTACACAGTTCCTCTAACACTTTCTCCATCACACCCAAACCTTCCTCCAATTGTTCGTCGTCAATCACGAGCGGAGAGAGAATCCGGATGACATTGCTGTAAAGACCGGCCGTGAGTACGACCAACCCGCGCTGGCAGCAGGCTTGCGCAATTTTTGCCGTCAATTCCTTGTCTGGCTCTTTGCCTGATTTGTCTTTGACGATTTCGATAGCACACATCGCTCCAATGCCACGCGCATCTCCTACCTGTTCAAAGCGTTGCTTGAAGCCTTCGAAGCACTGCAAAATCCCGGTTCCGATCTGGTTGGCTCTGTCCATGAAGCCTTCCTGCTCCATCATTTCGATCACCTTCAGAGCGGCGATACACCCGAGCGGACTGCCTCCATATGTTCCGCCGATCTCCCCTGGATTGGGAGCATCCATGATCTCAGCCCGGCCAGTAACTGCACTGATCGGCAGCCCGGCCCCAAGCGATTTGGACATGACAATCAAATCAGGCTCTACGCCGAAATGCTCCATCGCAAACATTTTGCCTGTGCGGCCAAAACCCGTCTGGACTTCATCGGCGATGAACAGGATGCCGTGCTTCTCGCAGATTGCTTTTACCCCTTGGACAAAACGCTTGGACGGTACCACGAATCCGCCCTCGCCCTGAACTGGCTCCATAATGACGGCCGCGACTTCATCCGCAGGCACTTCACCCAGGAAGAAGTCTTCGAAGCGTCTCAGCACTTGTTCGTCGCATTCTTCCGGAGTCGTTCCCGGCGTTGCACGGTAGTAGTACGGATAGCTCATCTTATACACATCGGGAGCAAACGGGCCGAACTGGTATTTGTACGGACGCACTTTGCTCGTAAGTGACATCGCCAGCAAGGTACGGCCATGGAAGCCGCGTTCAAACGAAATAATCGCTTTTCGCCCCGTGTACTTTCTGGCGATTTTGACCGCATTTTCTACAGCTTCCGCACCGCTGTTAAGGAAGAATGTTTTCTTTGCATGCGTCCCTGGCGTGATTCTGTTCAAAGTCTCGGCCAGTTTGACGTACGGCTCGTACATCATGACGTGAAAGCAGGTATGGATATACTGATCAAGCTGTTCCTTCAGGGCTTCCACCACCGCAGGCGGGCAGTGGCCGGCATTGATTGTCCCGATGGCTCCGGCAAAATCGATAAACGTATTTCCGTCGACATCAGTCAGAAGCGCTCCTTCCGCCTTCTGGACAAAGGTCGGCAAGGTGTTGAACGGACCGCGCGGCACATGGCTTTCCTTTCGTGCCAGAAGCTCCTGAGCCTTTGGTCCCGGAATTTGTGTTTTGATCTGAATGTACTTTGTAGTCGTCGAATCCATTTTTGATCTGCTCCTCCCTTGTCTGTCTATCAAGACCACATCATTTTGTTTCGTAGCCGCACCACTCCATAAGCGTCAGGGCAAATATCTCCGCGCAGCGGAATACTTCATCCAGCTCGACGGATTCATTCGGATAATGGGCGACTGCCGTTGTACCCGGGCCTACGATAATCGCAGGAGTATCGGCCAAGGTTGTCAGCAGCCCGCCATCCGTTCCCCATGGCGATGCCTCCACGACCGCCCGCTCACCGGTTACCTTGAGGAATTGATCCTGCAAAATCTCCATCAGTGGATGATCTTCACCCACGTCACCAGGCACCCAGCGGGCCCCGAACCACTCCAATTCAACCGGATGCTCCGCGAACCACGGGTCGTCATGGGCAAGCGCTGCGAGAGCTTCTTCCATTTCTCGTTTCGCAGCTTCCATCTTCTCGCCCGGGGCTACCCCCATCCGTCCCTCCAGCTTGACGAGATCGGCTACGGAAGACGGCCATTTTCCACCCTCAATCACGCCGAGGTTGATCGGGATCGGGATCGGCAGCTTTGCGTAAAGCGGGTCGACGATTCGATCATTGCGCTCTTTTTCCAGCTTGCTGATCGCGGTGACGACCTGCATGCTTTTCTCGATGGCGCTGACTCCTTCGTAGCGTGTGCCTCCGTGTGCAGAGCGGCCTTTCACCGTCAATCTGAACCACATCGAGCCTTGCTGCTTGGGGAAGATCTTCATGTTGGTCGGCTCCGGAATCAATGCCGCATCCGCTTTGTATCCGCGTAGGATTGCAGCGAGTGTCCCCGCTCCGCCGCTCTCCTCCTCCACGACGCTTTGAAAGATGACGTCTCCCTTCAGCCGGATGCCCAGCGCTTGCAGGACCTGAATCGCCAGCAGCGAGGAGAGGTTGCCGCCCTTCATGTCGGTGGAGCCGCGCCCGTACAGTTTCCCCTCCTCGATCTCGCCGCTAAACGGATCGTGTGACCATTGCGCAGGGTCTCCGGCAGGCACCACGTCCACGTGTCCGTTCAAGATGATCGAGCGGCCGCCGCCGGTTCCCTTCCAGACGCCGACGACATTCGGACTGCCTGAAAATTCGCTTCTCGGCGATACAAAATAGGGATGCTTCAGCAGCTCCTCTCCTCCCATCACCCAAAGATCCACTTCCATTCCCATGGCGTGCAGTCTTTGCGCGATTTTTTCCTGGATGGAACGCTCTTCTCCCTGAACACTCGGCTCGCGAACCCACTCCTGCAGAAGTTGCGTTGCGGCAGCCCGTTCCTTCTCGATCTGCTCCCGTATCAGCGCTTGCCAGTTTGTCATCGGTATCCTCCTTTATCGGAAAACTCTGACCTCTTCGTCCATTTTCAGTTCCGCTTCTGTGGCTCCGATCACGTCCGCCACCGTATAGGGGTGCATGACTTCTTTCAAATACAAGCCATCCTCCCGAACCTCCATCACTGCCATATCGGTGATGATCAGATGGGCTGCGCCTACGGCAGTCAAAGGGAGGGAGCATTCACGCACAATCTTCGACCTCCCGTTTTTGTCCAGATGCGTCGTCAACACCATGACCTTCTTTGCCTTCTGCGCCAGCTCCATCGCGCCGCCCATGCCGGGCACGCGCTTCCCGGGCACGATCCAGTTGGCGATGTCTCCGCGCTCGCTGACCTCCAGAACGCCGAGAATGGTCATGTCCAGCAGACCCCTGCGAATGATGGCAAAAGCGGTGGCGCTGTCAAAAAAGGAAGCGCCGGTCGCCAGTGTGACGGGAAAGCCGCCGGCATTGCACAGCATCGGATTTTCTTCTCCCGGAGCGGGGCTCGGACCCGTGCCGAGGATGCCGTTTTCCGCGTGAAACAGAACCTTTTTGTCCTTTGGAATGAAGTCTGCAACCAACGTGGGAATGCCGATTCCCAGATTGATGATCATGCCGTCCTCGATCTCCTGCGCCGCTCTCCGCGCGATCTTCTCACGAAAGCTTTCCGTTTCTTTTACTTCTCCCACGCCCATTGCCAGTTCACCCCCTCGCTTTTCACGATGTAGTTGACGAAGACGCCAGGTGTGACGATCTCTTCCGGATCAAGCGCTCCGATCTCCACGATTTCGTCAGCTTCGACGATCGTGATATCGCCCGCCATTGCTACCAATGGATTGAAATTGCGGGCACTCGTGTCGTAGACGAGATTGCCGAAGCGGTCCGCCTTTTTCGCATGTACGATGGCTACCTGCGCAGTCAAGGGCGTTTCAAGCAAATATTCCTTGCCCCCCACCAACACCTTTTCCTTGCCTTTTTCCGCAATGGTGCCGATGCCGATATCGGATAAAATTCCGCCCAGACCCACTCCGCCAGCGCGTACACGCTCTGCGAGGATGCCCTGCGGACAAAATTCCACCTCCAGCTCTCCAGCAGTCATTTGCGCCCCGGCATTCGGATTGGAGCCGATATGCGAAGCGATCACTTTCTTGACCCGCCGCTCTGTCACCAGCTTTCCTACGCCGATATGTGGGAATGCCGTATCGTTGCTGATCAGCGTGATGTCTTTGATTCCTTTGTCGAGAATGCCCTGGATCAGGGTAGGTGGATTGCCTACCCCGCCAAAGCCTCCCGCTATCAGCGTCATTCCGTCATGAAAATGGGCGAGTGCTTCTTCGACTGTGATTACCTTGTCAAACTGGTTCGCCATGTGTCCTCCTCCCCTGGATCAGGTCAGTTGCATTTCCTGTCTCATTTCTTCCTGTACACGCTGAACGGACTTTTTCAGCAAGTCTACAAGCTCGTCAATTTCCTCTGTCGTAATCGTCAGCGGCGGCGAAAGGATGACCGAGTCGCCCGCTACGCCTTCCAATCCTCCTGTCGCCGGATAGACGAGCAGGCCGTTTTCGAACGCCCGGGAAATGACCCGCGCTGCAACTCCCCTGGAAAGCGGGAACGGCTCCTTGGTCCGTTTGTCTTTGACGAACTCCAGACCGCACAACAGCCCGAGACCGCGCGCTTCTCCGATAAGCGGAGACTCGTCCGCCAGCTCCCGCAGTTTTCTGAGCAGGTAGGCTCCCTGTACAGCTGCCTTCTCGACCAGGTTGTGCGCTTCCACGTAGCGAAGCACGGCGAGCGAAACGGCTGCGGACTGCGGGTTCGCGCTGTACGTGTGTCCGGCCATGATCAGACCGGAGCCGCGTGTAATCGTATCGATGATCTTTTCCGTGGCCATCGCTGCTGCCATCGGCGTGTAGCCCGCGCTCATCCCCTTGCCGAGCGTTATCAGGTCAGGCTTGACGCTCCAGTGGTCAATCCCGAACTTCTCGCCCGTCCTTCCCACCCCCGTCATGACCTCGTCGGCAATAAACAGGACGTCGTATTTGTCGCAAATCTCCCGAATGCGCTGGAAGTAGCCGTCAGGAGGCACGACAGCGCCGCCAGAAGCGCCGATGACCGGTTCGGCGATAAAAGCCGCTACCTGCTCCGGACCGACCCGCAAAATGGCCGTCTCCAGCTCATCAGCACAAAGCCTCGCGTACTGCTCCAGGGACATGCCATCCGGTCTGCGGTACGGATACGGCGGCGAGATGGCCGGATAATCAGCCAACAGCGGAACGAACCGCTTGCGGCGCAGCACATGCCCGGACATCGACAGCGCCCCCATCGTAATGCCGTGATAGCTCATCCAGCGGGAGATCATTCTCGTCTTCGACGGTCTTCCCTGCTCCTGCCAGTATTGAATCGCGATCTTCTGCGCCGTCTCCGTCGCCTCGGAGCCGCTGTTGACGAAAAAGCTCCAATTGAGCTCGCCCGGAGCCCATTCGGCAAGCTTGGCGCCCAGCTCTTCGACTGCCTCGCTGCTAAAGTGCGAACGGTACGCAAAAGAGACCTTGCGTGCTTGCTCCGCCATCGCTTCGGCAATTTCCTCGACGCCGTGGCCGATGCTGGCCGTTACCGCACCGGAACAACCATCGATGTATCGTTTGCCCGACGTATCGTACAGGTAAATCCCTTTGCCATGGGAAACCCGGGGATACTCTTTGCCAAGCTCAGGCTTTATGACATAACTTCTCTGCATGCTAGCCACCTCTCCTTCTCTCTTCCCTTATCGTAGCGAATGAGCATGACGGTGCCATTCGACTGCCTGGAAGAAAAAGCGTGACAAAGAGACGGAATGTTTTATACATTTTGTATAAGAGATTCGTAGGGGGTTCGAAAAAAATGACGATCACCATACGCGAAGCGCTGCAGCTCCCTGACATGGTTCAAACTCGTTTGGTCGGTGGCGCAGAGGGCTTGGACAATCCCATCCGCTGGGTGACAATTGTAGAGGTATTGGAGGACGTAGGACGTCTGCAGGAAGGCGAGTTTTTGATCACGACCGGCTTTGGTCTGGCCGAAGACGCGAAGCGCAGGGCCTCCCTCATCCCGGCGCTGGCCAAGCAAAAACTTAGCGGCATCGCCTTTCATACCGGCTTTTATTTGCGGGAAATCCCTGTTGATTTGATCGAGATGGCCGACCGCCACCACCTGCCGCTTATCGAAATTCCCGTTGAAATGAACTTTTCAACGATTACCAAAGCAATCCTACAACCTATCGTCAATCGGCAATTCGAAACGCTCGCCTATTCGCAAGCCATACACCGTCAGATGATTGAAGCCGCCCTCTCCAAAGGCGGACTCCGGGCAATCGTGGAGAAGCTGGCGTCACTGACAGGCGGCCGCGTTTCTTTGACAGACGCGCTCGGATTCAAGGTTTACGGCAATCACGAAGGGGACGCTGGACAGCAGGCCGATCGAAGCGGCAAAGACCAGGAAAAAGAGCAAATCCATACGGTTGAAATTCGGGCCCATCGCGAGAAGTTCGGGACACTGCGATTGGCCAAGCCGAGGGAAGAGTGGAAAGATCTGGATGATGTAGCACTGCAGCATGCCGCTACGCTTTGCGCGATGGAATATATCAAAGAAAACGCTGTAGCAGCGACGGAATGGAGACTAAAAGGAGATTTCGTGGAAGAACTGCTCAGCGGCACAGAACTGGCTCCTGCCGAACTGGAGAGCCGCTGCCGCATGCTCGGCTATCCGTTGTCCGGTGCTCACTTTGTCGCGGCCGTGCAGGTAGAGGCCTCTGTCGACCGCTCTTCCTTTGAGCTTCATCAGGCCTGCATAACACTCATGAAGCGATTGTTTGACTCGCACAATCGCCCCTATCTGCTGCGGGAGAGACCACACTCTTTGTTTTTCATCATGCCGCATGACCAGACCAGTCTTGCTTTGCTGGAACAGTTCGCTGCCCGTTGGGACAGGCTTCATCGCGAGCACGACCTGCGAATTGGACTGAGCTCCCCACGCGGACGCCTGACCGAACTGGACGAAGCCGTGCAAGAAGCGCTCTTTGCCCTGCAGGCCTACCCGCTGCTGGTGCGTTCTCCCGCTCTGCTGTCGTACCAGCAGATGCAAGGCTATCAGTTTCTCTTTCCGTACCATCACAAAGCCGAAATGCTTGAGGCGATCTGGAAGCCGTTTCTGGAGCCTCTGCTGCGCTACGATCAGAAGCATAAGCAGCAGCTCCTCGAGACGCTGGACATGTACCTTATGCATAACGGAAATGGTTTACAAACGTCTCAGGCTCTATATATTCACCGGCATACACTCACATACCGGCTGGCGCAAATCAGAGAGAAAACAGGCTGTGATTTGGACGACGCCCACCAGCGATGGCAGCTGCAACTGGCGCTGATGGCGCGCCGGCTGCAGGAACAGCTCTTTCCGCCGGAGTAAGGAACGCGGGAAGGGCTACTCCCGGGTCGGGCGGAGCGATTTCACCCATATATTCATGTCTTCATAGCCGGAAAAGATCGTACAGTTGTTTATCAAACGGCCTCGATAAGCATAGCCGTGTTTTGCCGCTGTAATATTCATTCCAGCCGATTGGGCGCGGGTCAGGGTGTACAAGTAATAAATGCCCTGCCCGTTCATCTTTTCTTCCAGCGCCGTAAAGATCGGCTGAAGCAGCCCTTTCCCCGCGTGGTCCGGATGCGTGGCACAGTCCGTCAATTCCGCCGAACCGAAACGCTCTGTCACTTCCGCCGAGGCCGCACAGGCGATCCGTCCATCATGCTCAGCGACGATATAGTAGGTTGATTCCCTCATCGTCTTTCGAACGTATTCTGGATCATCCATGGGGGTCGGATAAGTAGCAAACACCGTCTTATACAGACTGGCAAGCTCCTCGGCATCTTCTTCGGTTGCCTCGCGCAAGCTGTACCCTACCGGCAGCGTTTTTGTCTCCGGGCGCTTGGACAAGCTGAGCTGCAGGATCTCCTCCTCGGCAAGATGGTGCATGGAGGTGGCCCGTTCCTCTGTCAAAAAGCTGGCGAGCATGTACGCGTTTTCTCCCTGAAAAAAACCGTCGATCACTCCTTCCTGGCGGTAGCCGAGTGAAAGCCAGGCCGGCACATCCTTTCGTTTTGCGTACACAATCAACTTTGTCGCTTCAGACTGTTGGGCGCATTCGATCATTTTCCCGTGCAAGTCAGTAATGGCTTCCGGGTCATAAACATGTACTTTCACCCGTTTGTTCCGGTGATCAATAACCAGATCTCCTGTTGAAATCATCGCAGACACATCAAGCATGACTAACCGCCCCTCCCGTTGTTTCTCTTGCTGCTATTGTATCATGTCGCTCAGATCATTCATCCTCCAGACTGTACAAAACTGCGTAGGTATTTGGCGAGTGCCAATCACGACAGGCAGACATAGGATAAAGTACGCTAGACTGCCGAGAGGAGAGAATCAGATGAGCTGCAGCCGGAACAACAACAGTACCCTTATACTGGTCCTGTTCATTTTGCTCGTTATCGTGCTTTGCTCATGTACGTAAATACCATTGCGCCCCTCTCTTCTGGTAGTAGCGAGGGGCGAAATACATATGTATGTAATAGGACCACTTGTGCAGGACCGAACGGAAGGAGGAAGCTCTCTTGACACCACTGATCTACGCTCACCGCGGTGCTTCCGGCCGCTATCCGGAAAATACGATGGAGGCTTTTCGCGCCGCTGTGCGACGTCGCGCAGACGGGATTGAGCTGGATGTTCAGTTGAGCAAGGATGACAAGGTGGTCGTGATTCATGACCACCACCTCGAGAGGACCACCAACGGACGTGGAACCGTGCGGCAGCATACATGGGAAGAGCTGAAAAAATTTCGCGCTGACAAGGCCGTTCCATCACGCCAAAAGCACATCCGAATCCCTACTTTGCGCGAGGTGCTCCACACATTTGCCCCGACGAAACTGCGTTTTTGCATCGAGCTCAAAAACTTCTTCTTTGCCCAACCCCAACTGGAGGAATACGTGATCGGGCTGATCCGACAATACGATTTGACGAGCCGCACAGTTATCTCCTCTTTTAATTTTGACAGTCTGCTTGCTGTCAAAGAGCTTGATCCCAATCAGACGACCGCCTTGCTGTACATCGGGCCGCTCCATAACCCTTGGGAGGTCGGGAGCCGGTATCGCGTCGACGAATTGCACGTACCCAAAGATCAATTGACTACCGCGTTGGTCAGCAAGGCAAAAGAGAACGGATTCCGCGTCGTCGGCTGGACCATTAATTCAACTGCCGGCATACGTGATGCCGCCAAAATGAACGTTGACGGCATCATCACCAATTACCCGGGCAGAGCGAGAAAAGCCCTGCACAAACCATGAGACGAAAAGAGGGCGCCCCGCCAACCGCCAGAGACGGTTGAGGACGCCCTCTTTCTTATCGAGAACACGGTGTATGAAACTTCCCTTGCCAACTGTTTCTGCGAACGAGCTCGGCATCAATTCCGTTCAACACTTCCCATTTTTTACGGCTCCACATCGGACCGATGAGAAGATCAGGCGGTCCATCTCCGGTGACACGGTGCACGATCATCTCCGGCGGCAAAATCTCCAGTGTGTCGGCCACCAGCTTGGTGTATTCCTCCTGTGTCAAAAATTCCAGCAGGCCAGCCTCATACTGTTTGACCATCGGAGTCTTGCGCAGCAAATGCAGCAGGTGGATTTTAATGCCCTGGACATCCAGATTGGCCACAGCTTTGGCCGTCTCCATCATGTCTTCGTGCGTTTCGCCTGGCAAACCGTAGATAATATGCGAGCAGACGCGGATGTTATGCTTCCGCAGCTTTTCCACGCCGTCCAGGTAGCACTGATAATCGTGCGCACGGTTAATCAATTGTGCGGTCCGTTCATGGATGGTCTGCAAGCCGAGCTCTACCCATAAATACGTTCGTTCATTCAGCTCGGCCAAATATTCGACAACGTCATCCGGCAAACAGTCAGGGCGTGTGGCGATTGAAAGTCCGACGACTCCCTCCTGTTTCAGTACAACCTCATACATCTCGCGCAGCTCTTCCACGGGAGCATAGGTATTGGTATATGCCTGAAAGAAACCAAGGTACTTCGCTTCCGGCCATTTTTGATGCATTCTGTTTTTCACGTCATGGAACTGCCTTTCCAGATCCATCCGTCGATCCCCGGCAAAGTCTCCCGATCCCCTGGCACTGCAAAACGTGCAGCCTCCCGTTGCGACGCTGCCATCCCGGTTCGGACAACTGAACCCCCCGTCCAACGGCACTTTAAACACCTTCTCCTGAAATGTTTGGCGGAGATGGTAGTTCCATGTATGATAACGTTTGTCGCCCCACAGTTGCGGGGTGTCCAACGGTTTTATTTGCATATTCATCATCTTATCTCCCTTCTTGGCGGCCATGCTCTTCGAATCCACTTTCGTTGAAACCACGTCCACAATCCTGCCCGTAGCCTCCTGAGAAACTGTCCAACAACTCATTATATACGTTTCGCGATACCATAACCGCGGTTCTTTTGCATAAAGTGTTTCAGATGCGACTTCTCCATTATACCAGACAGATAGGTCGAGAGGGGAAGCGCAATACAGGAAACCACAGGGCACGTTTTCCCTGTGGTTTTACATTTACGCTGTGCTATTGTTGAATCTCTTCGATGCGTATCGCACGAGTATGCGATGTGTGGCTCCACACTTGGTTCTTCTTTGTAAAAAATGCATAAAACATGATCGGCAGCCATGTCAGGAAGAAGAAAGGCAGCAGCAATAGCCCAAAGTACCCTTTCCACGGCACTTTATCAAGATAGAGCGCAAGAAGCGGCAGCATGTAGAAGACTGCTGTCGAGCCATAAACAAGCCAGGTTGGCAATATGGTTGCCGCCGGCATGAGCATCTCGATCTCCAAAAAGCGGCCCAGGAACAGGATCGACATCATCGTTACCATCAGCACATACATCGGCTGAAACAGGTAAAATGCCGCATCAAGCATGCCTAGTTTACGTTTGAGCAGGCCATTCTTCAGCACCGAACCGATATAGCGGCCGGCCACATCGTAATGACCCTGCATCCAGCGCAAGCGCTGGCGCATAGAAGCTTTCAGGTCGATCGGCTTCTCATCCCACACCTTTGTATCATGGGCCCATGTCGGGTAGATCCCCCGCTCAATACAGCGGGTGGCAAACTCCAGGTCTTCCGTCAAGCTGGTAGCTCCCCAGCCCATCTCTTTTAACAAGTTGCTTTCAATGCAAAGCCCTGTTCCTCCCAAAGTGTTTGGAAGTCCCAGATTGTGACGTGCCAATTGCCACATGCGGTTTGTGAACCAGTAAGTCACAGCGTATGAAAGCGTAATCCACGAATCAAATGGATTTTTGGAGTCAAGGTATCCTTGGATGACCCGTGCTCCTTTACACAAGCGGTCATTCATGACACGTAAAAAGTTCTTTTCTACCAGGTTGTCAGCGTCAAACATCACGACGGCATCATATTGCTTAGGCCTTGCCCACAGGTTTTCCAGCATCCATTCAATCCCGAATCCTTTGCCTCGCTTCGACGTGTCAAAACGCTCACAAGCATAGGCTCCATGCTGACGTGCGATCTCGGCTGTATTATCCGTACAGTTGTCACAGATAACAAAAATATCGTACATCTCGCGCGGATAATCCAGCTTCTTCAAATTCTCGATAAGCGGCGCAATTACGGCGCTCTCATTGTGTGCTGCAACCAGGACGGCAAATGTCTTTTGTGGCTCATGTGTAACCTGCTCCTTTTTACGGAACAAGCCCGCACATGAAACAAGTGTCTGGTACGTACTTACTACACCTACCGTACTAGTAAATCCGATGAACAGTCCCTCAATGATCTCTTTCAATTCACTCATGGATTCTTCTCCTCGACCTAAATCTTATTTTTTTCTTGATTCAGGCAGTGTTTTTCCAAATTTTTACTCTTCTCTCTCTCTCAATTGGGAGTGTACCTCAAAATTCAGTATATCGCAATGACCCAAAAGTGGGAAAAAAAAGAGGCACTTCTATCACCATTCCCACCTTTATTCGGTTCTATTCGAATCCATGCCAGTAAGCAGAAAAAAAAGCCTTCGGAAAAGGCTTAGTCTAAAACCCGTATGCCAAAAAAGTGGTGACCCGTAGGGGATTCGAACCCCTGAATGACAGCGTGAAAGGCTGCTGTGTTAAACCGCTTCACCAACGGGCCAGATTGCAGGATTTCTCCCGCTTCAGAACATAATGCGGTCGGCGAGACTCGAACTCGCACGGGTCGCCCCGCCACCCCCTCAAGATGGTGTGTCTGCCAATTCCACCACGACCGCAGGTTGATAATAGAAAGCCCTAGGAAGATGCGCATTCCCGACCTACTGGCTTTAAAAGCAAGAGCGCTTTGCTGATCTCCGAATACCTCATATAAGCCTTTTCATCATACTTGAAGGTGACTTATGGTCCCGAATGATTCCTGCAGATTCACTCACAATTACGAAGTATACACGGTTGTAGTTTTCGAGTCAATAGGAATTTTGATACTCCTCGTTTCTCTTTATACTAATGTGTTTTCGACACGAATCCTAATTCTTCGTACTACTTCTGCTTGCTCTTACAAAACGAC